>NZ_JARBFY010000005.1:0-2654083 GCF_048957795.1 Chitinophaga sp. CC14 | reverse complement strand
CCCCTCATGGCCGATGGTACTGCACTATCATGCGGGAGAGTAGGTAGCTGCCATACTTATTAAGAGAAGCCTTGGTGTACAAACACTGAGGCTTCTTTATTTATATTTATTTCTATCCAAACAGAAAAGCTGTTACAGGATCATCTCTTTAAGAGACTCAAATACGATTTATAGTTCACTCAGAACTTCATCATATAATTGCCTGCTCACACAGGCTAAAGATCTTATGGTGGTTATGCCGAGGGTGTTCACCTCTTCCCATTCCGAACAGAGAAGTTAAGCCCCTCATGGCCGATGGTACTGCACTATCATGCGGGAGAGTAGGTAGCTGCCATACTTATTAAAAGAACGCCTTAGTGTTTGAAACACTAAGGCGTTCTTTTTTATATCATCTCCCGGAAATTATCTCCCCAAAAAAAATTATCTATCATTTACGATTATACCACTTCGCCAGATTTATCGCAACACCCATATTAAAATTCACCGGCTGGAAATACTCGTTAAAGTTCTTATCATTGGTATTATCGTCGTAAAAACTATTGTCGTTTAATGGCGTTGAAAACTGCAGCTGCGCCTGAAATTTTACGTATTTATAACCCACCCGCACCGTAAATGCCGGCTCGTAGAATACCACAGTTTTGTCGTAAATACGCATATATTTACTCTGTTCTGCCGCATTATTTTCAAATGCCTTTACGCCAATATTGCTGTCGTAAAAATTGATCAGGGAAAAACGACTGCTGAACGCAGCTTCCACCACACGGTGGGCAAGCCCGAAACTGGGTTGTATGAATACCTTACTGAAACGGTTTTTTATCACGTAGTCATTCAGGTTAATGTTACCTGTACCGTCGTTATCCGACTTGTAATTACCGGTCAGCGTTTTGAAATTTCCGCTGCCATAACCTGCATATACATCAAAAACTGCTTTCTTATTTGGGCCAATGGGCTTGAAAAAGCCAACTGCTCCCTCTACCAATCCTCCGCGGGTGTTATTATCCCGGAATAAATCATTGTCATCATCATAACTATTGGCCGGATCCGCATAATTAAATCCCCACAGATACTGGCCATTTGCCATGATGGCGATATTATCGGTAACTGCAAAAGCCCCCTGCAGATTAGTAGGAGTAATACTGCCTTTGAATTCATATTTCTCTTTCAACAACGGAACATTTACCTGGTTAGGCACGTAAATACGCTTGTTACAAGAGGATACGGCAACTGCAGCAGTACAGAATAATGCTACATAAATGGAAGATTTCATAAAGTTGTAGGTTATCAGTTTTTAGTATTGAATTATATTCCGGTAGATTCCCGCTTGATTAACTCCACCGGGAATACGTAATTTTTTGTCACTTTCACCGTTTCATCATGATTGATCAGTTGGACAATTGTTTCCACCGCCTTCTGCCCCATATTATAACCCGATTGTTCAATGGTAGTTAAAGAAGGGGAAATAATACGGGAAGAAAGATCATTGGAATAGCCCACTACTTTGATCTGCCCGGGAACAGCAATATTCCTGTTCTTCGCTTCACGGATAAAAGCAACCGCCGAACTATCGTTAGCGGCAAACATACCATCCGGCATTTTTTGTGTGTCAAATAATTGTTGCGCAGCAACAGTCGCAGAGTCCATCGTCAGGTCGTGGATATAAACCAGCTCTTCGTCGAAAGGAATATTGTATTGTGCCAATGCTTCTTTATAACCTGAAAGCCTTTGCTGATAAAGGTTACAGGTAAGTACCCCGGAGAAATGGGCAATACGTTTGCATCCCTGTTTGATCAGGTGTTCGGTGGCCAGGAAGCCGCCTCTGAAATCATCTCCGGTAATAGTATAACCCTGGAAATCGGTAGGTACACGATCATAAAATACCAGTGGAATATTGTTCTTGATAAACGGGCTGAAATGATCAAAGTTGGTGGTAAACATGGAGGCCACCGCCAGTAATCCATCTACACGAAGGGAGTAAAAAGTATGTACTAATTCCTTCTCCATCGCCACGGTTTCATCCGACTGACCAATCACAATGCTGAACCCATATTTATGCGCCTCATGCTGAATACCGCTGATAGCCGTACTCTGAAAGTACATGGAAGTACGTGGTACGATAAGGCCGAGAATGTTCGACCGTTTCTTACGCAAACTGGAAGCAATCCAGTTGGGTACATAGCCCATTTCTGTAGCTGCGGTTTGTACTTTTTCACGTGTTTCCAGGTTAATGAGCGGATTGTTTTGCAGTGCACGTGAAACAGTAGATGCCGACAGATTCAGTTTATGCGCGATATCGTATATCGTAATTTTGTTAGTCCGATCTTTCACTTTTGAGGCGTCTAGGTTAATAATGCAGCGATATTAAGCATTTTCCACAATAATTTATAAGCTTTTGAACATCCATAAAACGAAGACACCCTTCCCGGAGTTACCGGGAAGGGTGCAGATATTTCGTGTATGCGGATTCGTTATTTAGGATCCAGTGCCTTATTGATACGGGCAATCAGATCCTGGAGGTGGTTGCGTGTCATGCTGTCGCCACTGCCTGCAGCTGCGCGCAGCTCGGTTCTCAGGGCTACCAGCTGGGCGCGGCCAATGCCTGCAGCATCTGACCTGGATGCACTCGGAGGCGCATAGCCACCCATCATTGGATTGGCGGGGGGAGCCGGAGCTACCAGTTCAGCAAGGTTATCCACATAGTCGCGTTGCAGGTTTCTGCGATATACGTCTATCGGCTGATGTGTATAAAGTTCTGAGAAGATGGATTTTTTCAGATCATTCAGCATATCAACAGGGGCATAAGCCTGTGTTCCCAGGGCAGCTTCACCGGCAATCAGTTTATTGATGGTATTGGTGCCCATCAGCCTGTCCAGCACCGGTGTTTGACGGGAACTGATCAGGGAAACGCCATCACTGCCTATACGGCTTAATAAATCCTGGTTAATCAGCCATTTCGGAGTGGTGAACAGTTGCTTGTTCAGGAACTGTATAGCCTCTTTCTGGGTCGCTTTGGGTACGTATTCGTACACGCCACCGGCTTGCTCTACGGTTTTAGGTGTTTCGTAGATACCGCCTACGTTTTTGGCTACGTGGCCCATGTAACGGCTAAACTGACCGGCTACTTCCCTGTAAAGTTCAGTCAGGTTTGCATAACCTTCGTTATCTACCTTTGTCCAGCTAAGGAGATTAGGCATAATATACTGGAGGTTTTTTATGCCATATGTACTGGCAATCATGGCATTGTCGCCCAGGTCTTCATTCTGGGATCTTGGATCATCCGGGTTTGATTCGGTACCGAACCAGAACTTCTTATCCTTCAGTTTTTCAACTGTTATTTTATTGAGAATTGGTGTTTCAGCTTCCGGTGACTTGGCCTGTGGGAGCAGTTTATAGCCCCATTCGATTGCCCATTTATCGTAGTAGTTAATGCGGGGATAGAGATCAGCCCCGGTGATGCCATCGCCAGGTTGTGCTACGTAGTTAAAACGTGCGTAGTCCATGATAGAAGCAGCATGACCGTTCTTTTTCACCCATTCCTTATCGCGCAGTTTTTCAACCGGGTAGGTAGAGCTGGAGCCGAAGTTATGACGCAAACCGAGGGTATGACCAACTTCATGGGAAGATACAAAGCGGATCAGTTCTCCCATCAGTTCATCGCTGAACTGCATGTTACGTGCGCGGGGATCGTTGGGAGATGCCTGCACAAAATACCAGTTACGCAGCAAATGCATCACGTTGTGGTACCAGTTGATATGACTTTCGATGATTTCACCGGAACGGGGATCATGTACGTGAGGACCGCTCGCATTGGGCACATCAGAAGGTTTGTATACGATAGCAGAGAATCTGGCGTCTTCAATAGACCAGGTAGAATCTTCCTGGGGAGTAGGCGCCATTTTAGCGATGATAGCGTTTTTGAAGCCCGCCTGTTCGAAGGCCGACTGCCAGTCGTTCACACCCATGATCAGGTATTTACGCCATTTTACCGGCGTTGCAGGGTCAATGTAAAACACGATGGGTTTCACTGGTTCCACCAGTTCACCGCGTTTATATTTCTCCATATCTTCCGGTTTGGGTTCCAGGCGCCAGCGGGTGATCATCTGGAGTCTTTTTACACCTTGCGGATCCGCATCGAAGTCGGTTACGCTGGTAGTGAAGTAACCTACGCGGGGATCAAAGTAGCGTGGCTGCATTGGTACAGCAGGAAGCAATACCATGGAGCTGTTCAGCTCCACGGTAGCATTACCGCCCGGGGAAGGGGGCATACCCGGGCCGGCAGGGCCGCCGGATTTGCTGTATGTTTTTACGGTTTTGATTTCGGTATTCATCGGATAGGATTTTACATCAGAGATGTAAGATTTATCTGGCTGAGCACCACCGATTTTGAGCATGTTTTTAACCTGGCCGTCGAAGAACAGGATATCGTTATCCCCGCTGATGTATTCTGTGAGGTCAATAATGGTACCTTTCCCGTCTTTAGATGCTGCTTTTACATCAAATGCTGCAACGATAGGCTGCAGATTGGAGTTGCTCACAGATGTGAACATAGGTTGGGTAGAATCTTTTGAAACATCGGCATAGGAGATATTTTTCAGGAAGATGCGATTGTTGGGGCCTTTTTCAAAGCGGATCACATTTTCGCCGATGATATCGCCGCTGAAGCCCATCATCATGGCGCGGAGGCCTGCGGCCGATTTGGAGATCCTGTTTACTACCAGTACGTCTCTTCCGAGCAGGGTATCAGGGATTTCGAAAAAGAAGCGGTCATCCAGTTTGTAGATATTGAACAGGCCGGAATCAGCTTTGGCTTTATCGGTAATTACTTCGGCGAAGGGTTTAGGTCCTGGCTTGGGTCCTGGCTTGATCATGGGAGGTTTCCCGGTAGAGTCTTTGGCAGGAGCAGGAGTAGTTGGCGCGGCGTTGCGTTGTTGTTTTTTCCGCTGTGCGCTGGCAGGTTGATAAACGGTAATACCCAGGCAAAGTGCGCCTGCCACGGCTATTATCAGTTTGTGATGAAATGGTTTGGTCATTACGATTTAATAATTGGTTCTTGATTAGTTGTTATGTTTTTTTAAAAACCTTTGCAAGTAAGTATTTTAAGTACTAACTTATCAGGAAAATCCATAAACGCGGTAATGGCTGTAGGAATGGAAAAAAAGAAGCTAAATTGAATGGTAGGCGTTGGAACAATAGTTGCGGTGGCAACTTTTTTTATGTAAGTATTTATTATTATAGCAAATAATAATTTCATATGGCAGGGATAGAGGGGGAAGAGTTGATTGCCGCTGCCGTATTGATTTTCAAGTTATGAAGCGGGGAATATTCGACGTTGTGTTGCTAAATGCTATTAGCGTCGCCTGAAAGTGTTTACTGGCGCGGGAATAAATAAGTTAGCAGAATTGTGAGATTTCTGTTGGAACATTTGAATTTTTTCTTAAATTGTGCGTCCAACTTTGAAAAAAATCAAACTATTTCAAGAATTGGGACAGTAACAATCAGTTGTGAGAACTGCAATATTGGTTTATTCGCTTATGTAAGTGTTTGCTCTAAAAAAATGAGTGGTCTAAAAGCCCTGTGATGGGGCTTTTACGTGTGAAGGTTAATTTTTGTGGGTTTTTTTGGGCTGCACTTGTTTTTTTGGACCAACCGTATAACTTTGCGAATCACTGATTAAAACAGTAAATTGGGTGCTGAGGGGCATTCTAAAGTGAATAGAAACTTCTAACAAACAATAGTTTAATTTTTAACACTAAAATTTCAATCAACATGGCTGAGACTAAAACAACTGTGACTGCAGCTACAGCTAAGGCTTCTTCTCATCAACCTAAAAAGTCATCCAACCTGTTCGCTACGTTGGCTGTGCCTATCTGCTTAGTGATAGGATTCCTGTTTTTCTTTTTTGTATTAGGTAATCCAGCCAACTTTCAGGGTAATAACCCCGATGGACATCCTATAGATTCAGGTATCGGTAAATGGTTTGGTACTGTTTACAAGGGTGGTTATGTAGTACCTGTATTGATTTCAGTATTACTGGTGTGTTTGACTTTCGTAATCGAGCGCTTCCTGTACCTGTCAAAAGCAAAAGGTAAATTCAGCGGTTCTGAGTTGGTACGTAAAGTACAGTATCACCTGGCTAACAAAAATGTAGACGCAGCACTGGCTGAATGTGACAAACAGAAAGGCTCTGTAGGAAACGTACTGAAAGCAGGTCTGAAAAAGTACAAAGAAATGGTTACCAATGCTGATCTGGACACAGAACAGAAGATCCTGACCATCAAGAATGAAATTGAAGAAACTACCGCACTGGAACTGCCAATGATGGAAAAGAACCTGGTGTTCCTGTCTACCATTGCATCAGTAGCAACCCTGTTGGGTCTGTTCGGTACAGTATTGGGTATGATCAAGGCGTTCTCTGCAATGTCTTCTGGGGGTGCTCCGGATTCTGCACAGCTGGCGTTAGGTATCTCTGAGGCGTTGATCAACACCGCACTGGGTATCGGTACATCTGCTATTGCGATCGTAATGTACAACTACTTTACTACCAATATTGATAGCATCACTTACGCTATTGACGAATCTGGCTTTACTTTAACTCAGAGCTTCGCTGCAAACCACAAATAATCTGAGATTATTTTGTGGAATTTGAGCGGTTTTGAATCTATTTAAAGTAAACCATAAAACAGAGTAAAGATGCCTAAAGTTAAAATGCCAAGGAAAAGCACGGCCATTGACATGACAGCAATGTGTGATGTGGCTTTCCTGCTGTTAACTTTCTTTATGCTGGCGACTAAGTTTAAACCGGATGAACCGGTAACAGTAGTTACCCCATCCTCTATTAACACCACCCTTTTACCTGATTCTGATGTGTTGTTATTCACAGTAGATAAGGATGGCAGAGTGTTTTTCAGTATGGATGGTCAGCCCAAAAGAAAGAAGCTGATAGAAGATCTGAACACGCAGTATAAACTGGGCCTGGACGATAAAGAAATTAAAAGCTTTGTAACCGGCGCCAGTGTTGGAGCACCAATTAAAGACCTGAAACAATACCTCTCCCTCTCTGAGGACGAACGTAAAAAATCAGGACTGGACAAAGGAATTCCTACAGATTCTGCTAATAATGAGTTAGGTGCCTGGATCGAATATGGTGTTGCAGCACAAGGCGGAAGCATTGCGAAGCTGAAGTACTGTATCAAAGCAGACAACCAGACTCCTTATCCAAAGATCAAAGAAATCCTGGATACCTTCAAAAAGAAGCATATTCAGAAGCTGAACCTGGTTACAAACCTGGAAGAAGCACCTAAAGGTACTGCTGCCTGGGAAGAGGCAAATGCACCTAAGAAGTAAACGACAGTAATTGCTTCCTGACCTGGAAGACTGTTGATTTAAGAACTAAAAAAAATTGGCTACTATGGCAGAAATGGATACCAGTAGTAGTGGCGGTGGCAAGAAACACGGTGGGACGAAATCCAAGAAACAATCTACCCGTGTAGATATGACACCGATGGTAGACTTAGGTTTTCTCCTGATTACCTTCTTCATGCTTACCACTACCATGTCCAAGCCCAAAACAATGGACTTGATCATGCCAAAGGATACCGAAAATGAAAAGGACCAGAACAAAGTAAAAGAAAGTACGGCCCTGACCATTTTACTCGGAAAAGATAATCGTGTTTACTATTACGAAGGTTTGGCACAAGACCCGAATGCCTCTGCTAATCCTGACTTCTTCAAGGCAACATCTTTTGCCAATACCGGAGGAATCAGAGATGAGATCATCAGAAAGAGGGATGAGGTTGCCAAACTGAGAAATGCAAAAGGTGAACCAGAAGATGTTGTGGTGATTATTAAAGCTGATGATCAGGCTAATTACAAGAATTTCGTAGATATTCTTGATGAAATGGCCATCAACAGGATTCAACGTTATGCAACTGTAGATATCAGTGACCAGGATAAAAAATGGATACAATCTACAGAAGCAGCTAACGGTGTTCAAAGTACTCCCGCAGCTCCGCCGGCTAAATAACTAATTATTTTTTTGCATCCATCATAAAACAACAACAATGGATTCTGCTAAAGTCTTAAAGTCCGATTTTCTTGATATCCTGTTTGACGGCAGGAACAAGGATTATGGGGCGTACGATTTGCGGAGACAGTATAATAAGCGTGTGCGGAATGCCATTTTGGGAACCGCGTCATTGTTTGTAATATTCTTTGCAACGTACATGATATCACAGTGGGTTAAAGCTTCTGAGGGTGAAAACACGAAGAAGCCGGTGATACAGGAAATTAAGATGGAGGATGTGAAGTTACCGGATGATCCGAAAACGCCACCTCCGCCACCTCCACCGCCTGCGCCACCGCCACCGGTAAAACCGTCAGTACAGTTCACTCCTCCTGTAATTAAGAAGGATAATGAAGTACCACCGGATGAGGAACCTCCGAAACATGAGGATATTAAGGATAAAGCCATCAGTACCAAAACTGTGGATGGTGATCCAAACGGAGTTGATCCGGGATTACTGGAAGATAGTAAAGGTACCGGTGTAGTAGGCCCGCCTCCTGCTCCTGCAAAAGAAGAAATCTTCACTTTCGTAGAGCAGCCTCCTACCTTCCCTGGTGGAGAAGAAGCGCTGGCCAAGTACCTGAGCAAAAATATCCGTTACCCACGCGTTGCGCAGGAAAACGGTATCTCCGGTACAGTATTCGTTCAGTTCGTAGTAGATTCTGAAGGAAATATTAAAGATGTAAAAACAGTAGGTGCCGCAAAAGGTGGTGGCCTGGAAGAAGAAGCTGTGCGCGTGGTGAAAACCATGCCTAAGTGGAAAGCTGGTAAGCAAAATGGCCGCCAGGTTTCTGTACAGTTCAACCTCCCTATCCGCTTTACTTTGCAGGAGTAGTACTGTATCAAACATATTTTTCAAAGGTCCCGTTTCAACATCGTTGGAACGGGACCTTTGATTTTCAGGAATTGGTGATAGTCCCGATTGTCCGTAAATTTGTGCCCTTTGGGAATATTCATAAACTAATCACGGTATGCTGGGTAAATTAACAGGATTTGATGATACAATTGTGGCGGTAGCAACAGCACCCGGCCTCGGCGCCATTGCAGTAATACGGCTGAGTGGCCCCGATACCTATGCTATCTGTAATGGACTATTCCCGGCAAAGGATCTCCTGCAGCAAGCCAGTCATACCCTGCATTTTGGCAACATCGTTTCCCATGGTCATATCATCGATGAAGTAGTGGTAAGCCTCTATAAAGGTCCCCGTTCCTATACCGGCGAAGATGTGATCGAGATATCCTGTCATGGTTCTCCCTATATCCAGCAACAAATCATTGATGCCACCATCAAAGCCGGCGCACGCCTGGCCAAGCCAGGTGAATTTACCCAACGCGCCTTCCTGAATGGTAAATTGGATCTTACCCAGGCCGAATCCGTGGCCGACCTGATAGCCAGCAATTCCGCCGCCTCCCATCAAACTGCCATGCAGCAAATGCGTGGTGGCTTCTCTAAAGAATTACATGCCCTGCGCGAGCAATTAATCACCTTTTCCGCCCTGATTGAACTTGAACTGGACTTCAGCCAGGAAGACGTGGAATTCGCCGATCGTACGGGCTTATATACCCTCGTTACCAATGCCACCGGAGTAGTGAAGCACCTCATTGATTCCTTCCGGATGGGAAACGTTATCAAAAACGGTGTGAACACTGCGATAGTAGGTAAACCCAATGCCGGTAAATCTACACTCCTGAATACCCTTCTCAATGAAAACCGCGCTATCGTCAGTGATATTGCCGGCACCACCCGTGACACCATCGAAGAAATACTCAACATCGATGGCATCCTTTTCCGGCTCATAGATACCGCCGGTATCCGCGAAAGCCTGGATACCATCGAAAGTATCGGTGTCCAGAAAACGATGGAGAAAATACGCGAGGCCGGAGTAGTCGTTTACCTGTTTGATGTGAATGAACTCACTGAAACGGATATACGTAATCAGATTAATGCTTTTGAATCACAAAGCGTAAACTATCTCCTGGTAGGAAATAAAACAGATATCACCGGCGAAGCAGCGATCCGCAATAAATTTGCAGGTATACCTGAAATACTTTTTATCTCTGCAAAGAATCATGCACACATCCAGGACCTGAAAGACGCATTGGTACATAAAGTACTGGCCGGTGATGTTAATACAGAAGACACCATCATCACCAACGCCCGCCATCATGCCGCACTGCAGGAAGTGCTGAAATCATTGCAGGATGTAAAACAGGGAATGGATAACGGTTTGCCGGGAGACCTGCTGGCACTGGATATCCGGCTTTGTTTGCATTATTTGGGGGAGATAACAGGGGAGGTGACGAATGAGGACAGGCTGGATTATATTTTTAGTAAGTTTTGTATTGGGAAGTAAGATTGTTTCCTTTAATTAGCTTTTTCTTTCCTTTTATGCTATGGTAGCGAGTTTCAATTGCTGATAGTTATGCTTTCTTTGCCTTTAATTAGCGTTTTCTTGTTGTGATGTTGGTTACTAATAGAAAAGTCCGGGACTTCGTGACATGAATCCGGGGGGAGAATGATACGCAATGATACTCAACGATACGGTATGATACGCAATGATACATTCTGCTCCTTCTTATTAGTAACCAAAAATCGGAATTATCATGAGCAGTAATCTGCGACTGAATAAGATTTGCCAGCATTGCCATCAGGAATTTATCGCTAAAACGGTGCTTACCCGGTAATGTATCGGAAGCACTTTTAATTTCATAGCCATGTAGCGAACCGTTTATTACGGCTACATCTATTCTTGCTTTGGCAACTGGCAGACTAAACTCTTCAACAACTTTGGAGTTAGAATCTTCCAAAAAATGTGATAATTGTATAGTCTTAAGTAGCTTACGGATACAAGGATCTTTATCGGGTGATATTTTTGACTACATTGCCCTAAAAACAGGTTTAATAGAAAAAGGCTCCGAGGCTCATGTGCTTGAAATAATAGCAGGGATATACAACCAAGAAGATGATGAAAATCGATTAATTGAATCTACATTATTTCATGAAACAAATAGCCTGAGACTTTCATTAACCGACGGCAATAGTGCAGATAAGTATCTCAAGAAAAAATTTGAATGGATTATTGGTAATAAAACAGTTGAAGTGGCGAAACGATTAGAACTACGGCCTTTAGATTCTTTTACATTATCTGGTAAAAATAGTAGGACATTCAATATTCTATCTGGATTCGAGATAGATGTCCCACAAATCTTTTTTGCGTTCATGAATAGCCTTTATACTACCGACTATGCACTAATATATGAACCCTTTTTCAGAGATGTACATGACTTGGGCAAAAGACCATCAGATTTTGTGCTAGGGCATTTTGAATGTCAAGAGCTATTAAAATCAGAGGTAGCAAATAATGACAGGTTGATAATTACCGGCAATGTTGATTCAATGCTTCGAATACATGCAATGAATATTCCGGCTATAGCCTGTGTAGACACAGAGTTTATTCTTAGCAATTATTTTTTAAAAAGCGTCATTCCCCAATATTTTAAGGCTGAACTGTATCTTGATCGGCTTGATAGGTACTATTATGTTGATAAAAAACATGCAGAACTTGAGCGTAAATATGGTATAAAGAAAACAGCTGTTTCCATTAAAAGCTGTTACGGAAAGCAGACTTAATTAATCTTCCTATAGACATATCAAATTCGGCGGGTAATTTTTTATCCGCCGAATTATTTAAATATGGGTACGAATTAATCATAATCCCATTTTTATTTCTCCATAAGCCGTGAAATAACAGTCGACATAATATTTTCGGGTCGTTTTGGGGTGAGGAAGTAATTCTTTGAGTTAAGCAATGAAGATGATATTTACTGTTGCATAACGCGATTTTTCGATTTTAATCGCTTTCTGGGATCAATCCATCCAGAAATCCATTTGAAGCCCCAAAAATCATGGTTTACTATAGCGAGAAACAGTATCTTCAAATGATGTACAGGCAATTGGTTGAATTACTTAGTGAAAGTTATTTATTTTTAATATATTGTGAAATACTAATAGTAGTATAATGTTAATACCCAGATTTAAATATGAGCATCGACAACAAAATCTGGTACGAGTTTGTCCATACCAAGATGGGAGACGAATATTTGTCTTTGTATTTGTGTAGACAAAGAGATGTTCGAAAATGGTTTAAAATTGGTACTATCGTATTTTCGGCAGGTGGTGTTTTTGGGTGGGCAATATGGCAGCCTATAGCATGGTTCGCATGTGCTGCAATTGCAGTTGTACAGGTATTCACAAGCGTTGAATCCTTTTTAATCCATACAGAGGATCAACTAGATAGCTTATCAAAGTTGCGATTGCTTTATTATTCGCGGGCTAATAATTTAGAAGAGCTGTGGCATCAATTGGTAAAAGAAGAAGTGACAGAAGACGCTGCTGGTAGGACCTTTTTTGATTTAAGGAGATCTGCCTATGAGATAGAGGAATTAGATAATCAACTTAACATAAAGACTATAAAAAGGCTTAAATTGAAAGCCCAGGCTCGAACTGAAAAGTATATAAAAACATATCATAATATATGAGTGACGAAAAGAAAGTTCCACCCCCTAATCCCAGACCGAATATCCCACCCCCTAGCCCGAATCCTAATCCTGATGGGACAAAAGGTCAGGTACCAAAATATGACAATCCACCACCACCTCCTCCTAGGGAGAAGAGATAAGCGAGAACTAATAAGTTTTTTAATATTAGATATTAGTCGTAAAAGACTGATACATGGGTATAAATACTGAATGTGAAGAATAAAAAAGCTATACTTCAACGCATTGCTTACAGCCGGTTCTTAAAGAACGTGTATAAAAGGGAACTAAGACACCATGCACGAAGGAAGGCACATGAGAGATATTTGATATTAATAAGTAGAATTGAGGGAGCAATATCGTACGAAGAAGTGATTGATAAGTATTTACCTCCTAATATTTCTTACTTATTAAATTGTGAGAAGTCTGATTTTTATTTTAGCGACATTGGCAAGATTGAGGTCAGCGACAATAATGTTTTACCAAAAGTGTTTTCAATAATTGACAATCCTAGCGAAAGTTTTCAATTTATCCGAAGTCTAATATTTTGTTTGCTTTCTCAGAAGTACAAAAATGTAAAAATTGACTACAGCGGCTGCGAACATATTGATCTAGGGACTCAAGTCTTACTTGATGTGATATTGAGGGATATTTTAAACTTTTTTAAGGTTCTTCGTCGATTCAATATGCTGTTCGTTCAGGACTTGCAGGGGGTACATATTCACAATAATAACATCAAAAAAATGTTATTTTCTGTTGGTTCGCCATCAATACATACAAACAAAACAGTCCTGTTTAAAGATATTATTCCATATAAACTGTGTGTTCATAGCAGAGGAAGTAATCCTAATGCAAGTAGAATTATTGAACAGAAGGATGTTGACACGACTACTTTAGTGGACTATGTATTAGATTGCCTCAAGCGATTAAAAAGAAAATTAACACCAGAAAAAATCGATAATTTATGCACGGTTATTGGAGAAATTTTGATTAATGCTGAAGAACACTCAACTACAGGCTATAGATTTTCAATAGGATATTTTCATGAGTTCAACGCTAAAGATAAGCATTTTGGTATTTTTCGATTGGTAATTATGAATTTAGGTAAAACCATATATGAGAAATTTAAAGATCCTGATTGTCCTAATAAGGATATTGTTGATCAAATGACAAAACTATCTGAGACATATACAAAGAAGCGGTTTTTCCAAAGTAAGGAGTTTGAAGAAGAAACTTTGTGGACACTTTACGCTTTGCAAGAAGGGGTTACATCTGTTCCCATAACAGCATATATAAAAAGAGGGAACGGTTCAATTCAATTCATAGAAAATTTTTTCAATATGAAAGGTGTTGACTCTGCTGGTGACCTATCACGAATGAATATACTTTCTGGTAATGCAAGCATTTTTTTTGATGGACAATATCAGATAACAGAAAAGTATATAGCTGGAGAGAAATTTAAATATATGACATTTAACTCTTCTGGAAACATTGAGGATAAACCTGACCAGAAATATGTTAAATTTGCTGAAAATTATTTTCCAGGTACGTTAATTAGTGCTGAAATTTTATTTGATGAAAATGATCTTATAGATGAAACAAAGTAATGAGAATATAATCTATTTAGAGGATCACCGAGTCGCAGGTGCGAAAGTATTTACGGGACGAGATAGAGGTAAGAAAGTTAGAATAGATAGTGAAATCGATGAGGTTGAAAGAAAGTTCTCTACTGTAAAAATTATTATACCCGATAATATATATTCAATAAACCCTTCATTTTTTGAGGAGTTGTTCGTGAATGTTGTATTGAAGCTCGGTAAAGAGAATTTCCTTGAGAAATTCATTTTTGAATCGCTGGGCGACTATAATTATGAAAAGCCGCTTAACGAGGCAATAGATAGAATTCTGCGTAAACGAAATGCATTAGGATAGATAAAAATTACAATTTCAATATTTCATGGAATGTATCCCTTTACTTGATATTTGTTGCAAAATCGCCACTATAGTTATAGCTGCTGTAAACGTAGGTTTTGTTATCTATTTTTTTTATAAAAAGAGCCGAAATGATAATGCAGATAAAGAGAAGGATCGGAAGATAAGCTGGTTAAAAACGTTGATTCTAGATAACAGTTTTAAGTACTTTTATACTTTTTTTGATGAGCTACAAGCTAATCTCGAGCTACTTAAAGCGGAAGGCCTTGATGATGACCAGAAAAAAAATATAGATACGGCTTCTGAAGATTTATTTATCACATTAAGGAGGAGATTTATTGATGGGTTATTAGCAATTGATGATAACCTCTATAGTAGTATATTGAAGAGTTGTGATGAACTCCAAGAACAATTGACAGATGCGATTTTTGACCCTGGTATTAAGCTTTCCCATATCCCGAAGTTCAATGAACAGATTGTTGAAAGATTGACTGTAGCTAAGACTGCAATTATAAAACAGCTATTTAATTATAGAGGATAGAATGACAACCTTGTTTTATTCTGATTAGGTTACGAATTATTCACAATCCTACTTTTATTTCCCCTTAAACCCGCGAAATAACAGGCGACATAATATCCCCGAGCCATTTCTGTATCGGGAAATAAGGGCTTTCTTATAGGGTCAAAAGTGTAAGGCCATACTTCTTTAGGCCCTACATGAAAAATAGCTATATCAACACCTTGAGCATATGCTAATTTTAGTAGTGACTCATCAAATCTAACTTCCTCATCCGGCTAATAGTCTCTACCCGTAGTGCTTCCTGGCCGGTCAATCGATATGCTGCCGCCGGTAAAAAATACTGCCCGGTTTTCAATTTCAATTACCTCATAATCCTGTACCAGCTTAGAATAAAGTAGACTTAATACTTTGTTAATACACCCTCTGTCGTTACCTACATGAACTGTGATTAGTTTTGAAAAATGTAAAAGGGCAGTAACCACATTAGGACTGATGTCATAAAATATTGAACCAAAAAAAATAAAATTTATTTACGCCCAGGCACTGATTCAACGTACTATTTATTAAAACGGAGAAGTTTTTAAAAGAGATCCTTATCTTAAGGTGCATCTGTAATTCGTAAAGTGGCTAATGGGCGACCAATAATCTTATTTGTGAAAGCTGTTGATTATCAAACATATTGCGATAAAGACCTGGTTGGACTCCTGCTGGAAGACGACCATTTGGCGTACCTGGAAATATACAACAGACATGCAAAAGGTTTGTATATAAAAGGGAGTAAGAAATTGGATAATAATGACGAAGCCAAAGATTTATTACAAGATGTGTTTGTTGCATTATGGCAAAATCGTTATTCACTAACAGTAGACACGCCATTAGCGGGATATTTATATGCCACCCTGCGATATATGGTCATAAAGCGTATTGTTCACAAGAAGGTGCAAACTACCTATTTAGATTCGCTCAAATTTTCGACACCTATAAAAAGTAGTTCTGCAGATTATTTAGCCCGCGAAAATGAACTTAAGCGGATAATTGAAAGCGAAATTTCTTCATTACCCGAAAAGATGCAGGAAGTTTTTCGCATGAGCAGGGAGCATCACCTTTCTCACAAGGAGATAGCCATGCAGTTAGGCCTTTCGGAAGCTACGGTTAAGAAGCATGTCAATAACGCTTTAAAGTCGTTGCGTGTTAAATTAGGCCCCTTATTAATACTATCGAGCATTTGCCTGACTGAACATTTTTTTTAATTTTCTTTACGCCCATCGATGTGCTAATTGTACTATACTTATGCAAACAGCAATATTGTGATAAGTATGGAACAAAATAATATGCAGGATCTGTTGAAACGCTATCTGGCAGGAAACTGTACTCCAGAGGAGTGTGCGCAGGTGGAACTATGGTACGAGCTGTTGGAGTCAAAGAAAGCCGCGGTTAATGAGGAGGATTTGGAAGGGGATCTCATAGAAGTCCGAACCCGGTTAGTAAAGTCTCTCAGAAAGGAGAGAAAGCCATTTAGATATCCGGCAGTAGCCGCTGCTGCGGCTGTTTTGATTACTATCTCCATTGGAACTTATTTCTATTTTAATTACAGGCCCTCCGGCAACCCCCCGGAAACAAATAAGCTGCTTTCCAATGCTGCAGATATCGCGCCCGGTAGAAATATAGCCACACTGCAGCTTGGGGACGGGACCGAAATAGCATTGGATGATCAAGCTAATGGAGCTATTGCCAAAGCAGGAAGTAATACCATCTATAAAAATGCGAATGGCCAGTTGACCTATGTGGCTACTGAATCAAAGGGAGAGGAGGAGGAAACCCCGGTGTCCAATAGCTTAAAAACCCCACGCGGTGGACAATTCCAACTTACCTTACCAGACGGATCAAAAGTTTGGTTGAACGCAGCTTCACAGCTTACCTATAAAATTAGCAAAACATCTCACGAACGCTTAGTCGAGTTAAAGGGAGAAGCATATTTTGAAGTAGCCAAAGATGCCAACAGACCATTTAAAGTGCTCTCCAAAGGTCAGGTTGTAGAAGTACTGGGCACACATTTTAATGTTAGCAGTTATGATGATGATCCCAGTGTAAAAACGACTTTGGCAGAAGGAACAGTCAAAATAATTGAGACAGACAGATACCGGAATGTTGTCCTGGAACCAGGGCAGCAGGCCACGCTCGATAGCGGCAGTCGGCTATCTGTGGCTCAGGTAGATGTATCGGATGCTATTGCCTGGAAAAATGGAAAACTCAACTTCAATCAATCTGATATATATGCCGTTGCACGGCAACTTTCCCGCTGGTATAATATAGACGTGGTATTTAAAGGTAAAGCTGCTAACGTACGCTTATCCGGAGAAGTGTATCGTAATACCAATGCTTCCAAAGTTCTTGAGATCTTATCGTTCTATAATCTGAACTGTAGGATTGAGACAGATAACGGTGTTAAACGTATTGTCATTGAATAAAGTAATTGCATCTATCACCTGAAAAATCAATTAGCTTATGGAACGAGAAACTTAAAAACCGCCCTAAGCTCAATGAAAAACGTCTTCTGACTGCAATCAGAAGACGCAAGCGTATGAGCGATCATTCAAAAGATTAGTGTACTAATTAAATATCAACTCAAACAATACAAAGTTAATGAAATTCAGATTTCATACAACCACCGTCTGGTCGGGATGGTTGTTTTTTGGCAAACACCTTCATCGGAAATTTATTATGAGATTTCAGGTAATAGTTGGCCTTACTTTAGTCATGTTGATTCAGGTCAGTGCTAAAAGTCTGGCGCAGAGCGTGTCCATTAAGGTAAGTAACACGCCTTTGGAAAAGGTATTCAAGGTTATTGAGCAGCAAACGGGTTACTTGTTTCTCTACGACGATGTGGAATTAAAGAAACAAAAAGTCAGTTTATCATTTCAGAATGCGCCTATTGAAAAAGTATTGGAAGGTTGTTTAGAAGGCCTCCCGATCACGTATAAAATCGTAGACAAGAACATACTTATTAAAAAGAGGGTTGAACCAGGTTTGCAAAAGGTTACACTGGACCTCAACCAACAGCATTTAATCTCGGGGGTGATTAAAGATAGTACAGGCGGCTATCTTCCAGGTGTACAAATTGTAGTTAAAGGAACCAATCGCGTTGCTGTAAGTGATGCCTCAGGCAGATACCAGATTGATGCCTCTCCCGGAGAAGTTTTGATATTCAATTTATTGGGGTATAAAAGACAAGAGATTGCTGTAACCAATAATGTTCGGGTTGATATTGTACTTAAGGTAATCTTAACGGACCTGGAAGGAGTTGTTGTAGTTGGTTACGGCACTCAGAAAAAAATTAACCTGACAGGTGCTGTATCCCAGATATCCGGTAAAAGACTGGAGAACAGATCTGTACTAACACTCGGTCATGCCTTACAGGGAGCTGTTTCCAATCTTAATATCAGCTCCGCCGGCGGTGGTGCTCCCGGACAGGCTCCGTCATTTAACATACGGGGATATACTGGTTTCTCTTCCAATGGATCTACTTCCTCTCAGGCTCCCTTGTTTGTTGTAGATGGTGTGCCCGGAGTGGATATTAATACGATCAACATGAACGATGTAGAGAGTGTGAGCGTGCTGAAAGATGCTGCCTCTGCTTCCATATACGGTTCCAGTGCCCCCTACGGGGTGGTCATTATTACAACAAAGCAAGGAAAAGCAGAACAAAAACCTACCATCACGTATAACAATAACCTGATGTTAATGGAACCCATCAACCTGCCAAAGTATATGAAGTCAATTGATTTTGCCAATTTATACAATGAAGCAGCGGCCAACGCAGGAGTGACCAAACCATTTAATGATGATGCCCTCAGACGTATCCAGGAATACCTGGATGGTAAAATCACGGATGAAACCATTGCCAATCCGACTCCGGGCACCGATGCCTGGTTCGAGTGGGGTAACGCCAACGCAAATAATGATTGGTTTGATATCCTGTACAAAAAAATACAATTCAGTCAGCAGCATAATCTCGGTGTATCCGGAGGGACAGACAAGACACGCTACTATGTAGGCCTGGGGTATATTCAACAAAATGGGATGTACAACTATGCAACCGACACATATGCCCAGTATAATGTCCGCGCCAACCTCTCTTCTGTTATCACGAGCTGGATGAACTTCAATTTCAGAGGCTCTTTCTCCAGAGGTGCCACGGAAACCCCCACCGCAGAAAGTAACTGGATGCAGACCTTGGCTGCACGCAACTGGCCTACTGAACCGTTATATACTCCTGGCGGCAGTTTTGCTTCTGAAAACCGGATGGAGGGGCTTGTAAATGGCGCCCGTACTAAGTCGAATAATGATAAGGCACTTATTACGGGTGAATTAGTAATAAATCCTCTGCGGGGTTGGAACATTACTGCCAATTACACATTTGATGGCTCGTACTTTGATCTGAGCCGGCATAACAAAACAGTGTATGTGACCCGTCCAAGCGGTTCACAGCAAGCTCTCTACGCTCCCAACAGTTTTGAAAGACAGTATAACAGGAACCACCATTATACGATCAATACATTTACATCTTATGAAAATGAGTGGAGCGGACATGCCGTGAAAGGTTTGATCGGTTTCACACAGGAGCTTTATGATAACCTGTCTATGGGAGGTCGTAATCAGTTTTTATTTTCCAATGATATTCCATCTTTATCCCTCACCTATGGGACAACTCCTTCCTTGACAGATAATGCCTCGCAGCTTGCTATCCGTGGCGGGTTTGGACGCATCAATTACAATTATAAAGAGAAATATCTTGTTGAGTTTAACGGACGATATGATGGTACATCCCGTTTCCTGAAAGACCGGCGTTTTAAATTCTATCCGGGTATATCGGCAGGATGGGTACTATCAAATGAATCGTTCTGGAAACCTTTAGCACGGGTAGCCAATTCGTTCAAATTACGTGCATCATATGGACAGCTGGGCGATCAGAGTTTTGCCAGCAATTATTATCCTTTTTATCCGGCACTCAATAGTGTAGTGCCTACCGGTAGCCAGTATTTATTTTCCGGTGGTAAAGAAGCATTCATCAGTCAGCCTCCATTGATCGATGGATCGCTTACATGGGTAACGGTGAAGACGTTGGATTTTGGAACGGATATCACCGCATTATCCAACCGGTTGACCGCATCTTTCGACTGGTACCAGCGTACGGCAGATGACTTTGTAGGCCCTGCAGATGCCTTGCCTGCGCTGTTGGGTACGGCTGCTCCACAAGTCAATAACGCAGCGATGCAGACCAGGGGTATCGACCTTACCATCGGCTGGAAAGACCGGATTGGAAATGTACAATACGGAGTAGATGTTGTGTTCAGCGATTATCAGAGTAAAGTACTTCGCTATCCTAATCCGGCAGGCCTGAACACTACCTGGTACAAAGGGCGTAAGTTTGGGGATGTTTGGGGATATCAGACGGAAGGATTTTTCCAGTCCCAGGATGAAATAGCCACTGCGCCGAACCAGAACAAGATCTATAGCCGCTGGAGCCCGGGCGACATCCGTTATGCAGACCTTAACGGTGATGGCATCATCAACTGGGGCAACAATACATTGGAAAACCCCGGAGACCGTCGTGTTATAGCCAATACAACACCCCGTTATTCTTTTGGTCTGAATCTGAACGCTCAATACAAATCATTTGATATCACTGTTTTCCTGCAGGGTGTTGGTAAACGGGACGCCATCTTTTCCAATGCCAACGTTTGGGATGGAGCTTATTTCTGGGGTATCACAGGCGATTTATATACGGGAATGCTGACTACCGCACAATACGACCGCTGGACGCCCGAAACACCCAATGGCTACTATCCAAAATTCTACATGGGAGGTGAGATGCAGAAAAATTCGCAGCCACAGACACGATATGTGCAAAGCGCGGCTTATCTAAGGCTCAAAAACCTTCAATTAGGCTACTCCATGCCGCAGCATATACTTCGCGCTATAGACAGCCAGAAAGTGCGCTTTTTCCTGAATATTGAAAACCTGGTCACATTCACAAAGCTGTTGCACACCATGGATCCGGAATTTTCGTCCACAGATGGCCGGGTTTATCCGTTGCAGAGAGTTTGGGCTATGGGACTCAATGTGACATTCTAGTCATTTCTTAATTATCCAACGATATAAGTATGAAACGATTTATATACGCATGGGCAAGCTTAATACTATTATTAGTTGCCTGTAACGACAAGTTTTTAGAACGCTTACCATTGGCCAATATCAGCGACGCAGACTATTGGAAATCCCCCAATGACCTAAAGCTATATGTGAACAATTTTTATAACCAGGATGCACTGTTGCCCTCACGCAGAGCCTGGGGAGCCGGCCCTTATACTATTGATGCCGCCGATGGTAGCGAAACCAATATAGGGATCAATTACAATAGACGCATGAATGGCGAGGCTACTGTTCCTTCTTCCGGTGGCGGCTGGTCTGCGGATGATTGGGCTGTACTGCGTAGTATCAATTACTTTATGGATCATTATAAGAAGGTGAATGCTCCATGGGATAAAGTGAAGGAGTACGTAGGCGAAGCATTATTTTTCCGTGCGCTCTTCTACTTTGACAAGCTGAAGAAATTTGGAGATCTGCCCTGGTCGTCCACTACATTGTCTCCGGCATCAGATCAACTTTATGCGGGGCGACTACCCCGCAACCAGGTGGTGGATTCTATCTTATTAGATCTGGACAATGCCATCAATTATCTTCCTGTCAGAGGAGGTGGTTCCTGGACGGGGCATGTCACCAAAGAAGTGGCATTAGCTTTACAAGCCAGAATCGCACTGTATGAAGGTACCTGGGAAAAATATCATGGTCAGAAAGGAACGCCCTTCAAAGTAGCGGGTTCGAATGGCACCAAATTTATTCAGAAAGCAGCGGCTGCTGCCGGAGAACTGATCCGTATGTCTGAAACCAGTGGCTTCCCGGCACTGGACAATATCGGGGTAGAAGATGGTTATTGGATGTTATTTAACAGGAAAGATTACGCAGCCAGCAAGGAAGTACTCTTGTGGCACAAATATTCGGTAGCTGACCAGGTGACTCACACCTGGACACGTTATTCTGTAAACGGCGCAGGCATGGGGCTTTCTAAAAGCATGGTAGACTCTTACCTTTGCCTGGATGGTCTTCCTATTGGAAGCAGCCCGTTATATGCCGGGGACCGCACTTTAAAAGATGTTGTAACCAATCGTGATCCCCGGTTGAACCAAACGATTTGGGTAGATGATGGTAAACATGTGAAATGGTATGAAACCAAACTCTTTTTTACAACGCCCACCTTCGAGATCAATGGTGCTAATAACACTTCCACCGGCTATCAGGTGTATAAAGGGCATACCGGAGACTATACAGAATTCAATGCCTCTCAAAGTACACAGGGATATATATACATACGCTATGCGGAAATTTTGTTGGCATATGCAGAAGCCCAGGCTGAACTGGGAATCATCTCCCAATCCGACATAGACAAAACGGTTAATGCTTTACGCAAACGGGTAGGTATGTCTAACGGCTTGTTACAATTAGCTAATATTCCATCAGATCCCAACCGGGAGTTTCCTACGCTATCGCCTATCCTGAATGAAATTCGCAGGGAGCGCAAAATTGAACTGGTGGCAGAGTGGTTCAGGATAGATGACATTTTCCGTTGGGCGGCAGCAGATGAGCTGCTTGTTGGCAAGCGCCCTTTGGGAGCATACCGGAAACAATGGGAAAACTATCCCGGTGCCACAGCCGATTTTCTCAGGGCGCTGGCTACTGTCCCCGTTAATGCACAAGGATATATTGACCCTTACAAAACCTATGGGGCCATGGATCAGGGGTATAGATTCAATCTGAAACGGGATTATCTGTTGCCTATCCCGACAAATGAAACCACGTTAAACCCAAAATTGGGTCAAAATCCAGGATGGTAAGTGTCCTGAATGAATGTTGACATCAGGTTAGTGCTTTGATTATAAACATTCCAAGCCCGGATGGCTGGCCGATCGGGGGGCGGCTCCTGAAAGCCGCCCTTCACCTTCAACTGTGCAATAAAGAGTAGTTTGGAATACGACGAATGTTATGGTTACGCTCCACTATTAGGGTTAGGGGGAAAAGAAAAGATAGAAAATATCGAGAAAGTAAAGATTAGCGTACACATTGCTTTAATTGCGCAGCTGGTTTGCAAAATGAAATAAGTACAAAAGGGGCTACTTTGTAAAAAATAGTCCCTTTCTTCCTATCTATCATAAATTTATCCTGTAATTTTATTATCTCGCTTCATAACGGGCACCGGAAGAATCCAGTATATTTATTGCTTAAAATTTCCCCAATAAATATTAATCTATGTTCCGTTGGCTTGCTTTTCTCTTTTGTTGTGTGCCTGTTTGTCTCTTTGCACAATCCAATCTCACAGTAGATGTGGGAGATACTGAAGTAACCTTTCACAGTACGAGCGCATTCGGGCTCCGCGGAAGCCGGAGCCAAACACTAAAGCCTAAAGATATTGCTTCCTTCAGGTACCTGGGCGGGGCTTTTTCAAAAGATAAATTCCAGGTTTATTTTTACAAAAGCATCGTACAGGAAGCCAATCCTGCTTCTTTTTTCTGCCTCGGCAGCCGCGATAGCCTGTATCCCGAATTCAATCTTTTCCCAAAACTAAAATCAGTGATAGGAGCCGATGAAAAGAACATTTACTTTATGCCCGATTTCGGCCCTGTAGGCGACTATGTTGATCATGTAACCGTAATGGACCGGAAGACGTTTGGAATAGTAACCGTATTGGATTCCATGAGCGGAAGCTACCTGGTGAGAGATGGGAAAAATTTATCTGTTGTAATGAGAGATATGTACGACAGAACCAATATCGTTCCTACCGACCTGGAGGAAAAGAATATTACGTTGATCGGTGGAGGATATTTCCTGAACGGCCAGATTCTCTACTATCAGATCTTTCCGATCTATAAAGTAAAGCCCGGGAGTATGAAGGTATACGCAGGCTCAAAGTATATCACCGACGGGAAAAAGGTTTACTACTATCAATACAACCTCGATCCACTGGTGGCAGACCATCCTTCTTTTAAAGTACATCCCGTATATAAAGCATTTGCCAAGGATAAGAAGGATTACTATTTTAAAGGAGAAAAAATATCCTCCTCCTTTTATGCGTTTGAAGTAGCGAAGAAAATATTCAGCACGGCTGATATTGAGCCGGCGGATCACCGGCGTTACCTGGATATGTGTGCAGAAACTAATTAACAGCTTATAACATATTTATGAACAGGATCATCGTAACCATACTGCTAACCTTCCTGGGAGCAACCACTTTTGCCCAGGATAGTACTACTGCTGTACTGCAGAAGTTAACAGACAGTAAGCAATTTGATGCAGTTATCGGGCAGTACGCCCCGGCGCCGGAACGGCTGTCTGCGGCAGCATTGTACTATGTGGGTTATGCGTATTTTATGAAGCAGGAAGATGATAGCTGCCTGAAGTTTATGGATCTTTCTATTGCTAAGGATGCCAATGATCACAGGCCGCATTTTATAAAAGGATCTACGCTGAACTACATGCAGCAGTTTGACCAGGCAATTAAATGCTTTAAGGCTGCTATTGCCCTGAAACCTGATACTGCGGAGTATTACAGCGGCCTGGGTGATGCTTATTATAATCTTCACCTTTATGAATCGGCGCTTGAAAATTATAAAACGGCAAGAGAAAAGAACAGTCCCGGTGAGCGCCCGTTCCTGATGGTTCCCCAGGTATACTTTAGTCTGCGCCAGGAAGCAAAAGCGCTGGAGGCGCTTCATTACAATACAACAAAGCTTCCCCGCGGCAGTGAAGGATATACCAAGTCGTGGTTTAACATCGGCCAGATTGAATCTTTAAGCGGCAACTATGATAAAGCAGAAACAGCTTTTCTCGCGGTGATCCAGTCCGATTCATCAGATTATCACGCCTATGCAAAGCTGATCCAGGTGTATTATCATAATAAAACCTATGAAAAGGCAAAGGTGTACAGGGCCGGTTTATATGATGCGCACAAACAAGGACGGCTAAAAGAAAACATGGAAGATATGTTCTGCTTTGACCAGTTTAAGTGGAAAGACAAATCCATACAGGCTTTTGAACGATATGAAGAAGGCTCCAAAAGGATTTATAACAAACAGATATTTTATGTTCTTGATTCCATAGGAAATGTGGATTTCACTATACAAACGGAATATTCGCCCATTTCCGTGGAAATGGGCGGTCCAAAGTATATTCTTTGTGGGTCGAAGGGTGGAACACATTTTAATTATGGTATCGGGTTTAATGATGACGTAAAGTATGATGATCTGAAAAATACGGTTATTAATATCCTGGAGAAGAGATACAAAACAGCTGCGGAAAGTAAATAGACATTTTTATATCCCGGCCCTGTTTTCTTCTTCATTTTTTGCGCGCTGCTTGCTGCTGTGGGTAGATTTTCCAAAGCTGTAGCTCAGCGTTAAAGCGGCTCTCCGGGCGCCAACCCAGTGTGTGAAAGCATTATCAATAATTTTTTTCTCCCGGAAAATATATCTTACGCGATAGGTATCAAACATATCATAAAAATTGATCCCGGTGTTGAATTTCCCCTTCAACCAGCTTTTCCGGATGCCTGCATCCACGCTGGCTAAAGACCTGGATACATACAACCCCGTACCACTCAGCGAACGGTAGTAATACGAGATATCGACGGTGATCTGCTGGGGCAAAGTAAATACCTGGCTGCCGGTTAGATTGTAGTCGAATATAGGTATCGCATAGGTGACGCCATGATAGGGTGTTTGTTCTTTTTTATACCCGCCCCTGATATTATGACTCATCCGCCACCACTTGTTAACCGTTAGCGGAAAACTTACTTCAATGCCGGCAAAGTCGTTGTAGGGAAGGTTTTTGCCCAGGTATTGCAGCACATTGGTAACACTGTCGTATTCCGGGTAGCGGGCCATCGGGTCCGACTCTCTTCCAACCTGCAGGGATACCTGCAGCGCTTTCCTGGTATAGGCGATGTTTAACATTTGTGTAGTGGAGGGCTGCAGGTACGGGTTGCCTACAAAATAATTAAGCGGACTGTTATAAAACCGGAATGGATTTAACTGTGCAAAGTTAGGTCTTGTCATGCGCCGGCTGTAGGAAATATGAAGCTGCTGCGAAGCCTTCATGGGAATGGTGACGCTCAATCCCGGCAGCCATGTGAGGTAGTCTCTCGTGGTAACTGTATGTTCAGTGATGGCATTGGCGGTGCTGTGCGTATGTTCCGCACGCAGGCTTACCGCATAACTCAACTGACGGTAGGTATTTTCATAGGAGGCATACGCTGCTGAAATATATTCATCGTATTTAAAGTTGTTGGAGCGACTGGCATCTGGTGCAAATATGCCGGAGGTATGGAGCGTATCATAGTATAGGTTGTTTTTTGTAGTGGTAAACGCAAACTTGCTACCGGCGGCCCATTTGCCCTTGCCTGCATTCCCCGAAAGGTCTGCCTGTACCGATCGTATCAGGATGTTGTTATACAGGTTGGTTTTCCAGTAATCGAGCAGATGATCTGTGATCGTGTTTTTGGTTTGAATGTCTTCCTTTTGCTGGTTGCGGATCATAAGGAATGTGCTGAGAACTTCCAGTGTGGTTTTCCTGAACTGGCCGCTGTAGTTCAGGCTGGCGGCATAGTTATCCTGTAGCGGAGTGGAATAGGTAAAAGTATTTGTATGGGAAACCAGGTGTTGCGCTGTGAAGTCGGTGGTGTGAAGGGTATTAAAGGCATCGATTTGCCGGTTTTGCCGGTAAGCTCTTCCCACAATATTTACCTGGTGATCTTTTGAGAGATAATAATCTATGCCCAGTTGATAACTAAGGTTGTTGTTCCGGGTAATTGTTTGGGTATTAGTGGCCATTATATTGGTATTGGCCAGATGCTGCAGTCCTTTATACCGGTAAATTCTTTCACCGGTCACATAACCCAGGCGGGCACTGTATACCAGCTTCCTCGTTTTATAGGTCAGTGAGAAATTATTATCGGCCAGGGTGTAGGCATTTTGTTGCAGTACTATATTGGCATTGCCTTTCCAGCCGAGTGTAAGGTCCTGTTTCAGTTTTATGTCGATAATCCCTTTGTATTCACCATCGTACCGGGACGAGGGATTATTGATCACCTCAATGGATGCAATCATACCGGGTGAAAGACTTTCCAGGTATTGTTGCAGCTCTTCCGGGCTCATCTGGACAGGCTTGCCGTTGATGAATATAACCGGGGTTATCCTGCCGGACATCTGGATAGTGCCATCGCTGTTCACTTCCAGCCCGGGCACTTTTTTCAGGATATCAAAAGTATTGGCGGCGGTATGGAAAAGCGGGTTCCCGGAAACAGACACCGCGAGTTTATCGCCTATACGCTGGAAGGCAGGCTTTTGTCCGGCCACTACTACTTCGCTCAACAACGTGAGATCCCCGGACATGGGGATATTTCCCAGGCTAATAATATCTTCTGCCGGTATCACATCTTTATAAATTTTTTTATAACCGTAAGAAGATAACAGCAGGATATATTTCCCCGTCGGGATATTCTGAAACATAAAGACACCTGCCGAATCGGTGACCTGTCCTTTAACCAGCCCGGAGTCTTTTGCAGATAAAATACTAACGGAAGCGAACCCTATGCCTTGCCCGGTTTTTTCATCTGTTGCCTTTCCGCTGATGATCATCTGGCCGTGAATAGAGGAATACAGGATTAACAGGACGCAGAGTATCCCTGAAAACTTTATCATCAATAATGGTTTTCCGCAAACCTAGAATTCGTTTAGCCAGCAGGAGTTTCATTTGCTGAATTCAGGCGTACGGATTTATAAAACCGTACTGTACGGAATTTTAACTGGTTGGGTATCAGGATTTTGATCAGGAGATATTTTCTTTGTACAGGGCAGGAGTGGTGTCTTTTATTTTCCGGAAAGCGGCATAAAAAGTAGATTTCGAGTTATAGCCAACCTCATATCCGATGGCTTCAAACGTAAGGTGGTCGTTAGTTGTGATCAGCCGGCAGGCTTCATTGATCCGGTATTCATTAATATAAGTAGAAAACCCTTTTCCGAGGTTATCATTCAGTAACTGGGATAACTGGTGTACAGAGATGTTAATAATCTTCGCCAGGTCGTTGAGTTTAAGGTTGGGATCTTTATAAAGTTCTTTTTCGCGGATGGCTGTTTCCAGTTTTTCTATCCACACCTGCGCATCGGGTGCTGCTATTTTTTTCTTTTCAGATTTTACTGGCAGTCCGTTTTCATACCGTGCTCCCTGTAAATTATAAAAAATGCTGAGGTATAGCAGGAACGAAAAGAGTACCGGACCAATAATATATATCCCGCAAATAATATTCGCTAACGACAACAGGTAGGCCAGGAAAACAAGACAGTTGCCGGTGTACAGCAACAGGCGGAATTTTTCTGTACTATTTAACGCAGAACGGTTCACAAGAAAAGTTTTCAACACCGTTTTCAATACAAACCCGGTAGCAATAAGGTAAATCATCCACTCCAGGTAAATGATATAAACGATCACATTATTCCAGATAGCCGGATAAGCGGGATAAGGAAGAAGACTACCTGTTAGTATAATAATCCCCAGCAATATTCCCCATACCCACTTCCAGGAGGCAGGTATCTTAGTGACATTCTCCTGCACCGATCTGAAAAAATAATAGAGGGCCGGGCCTATGAGAAAGCAGGCAGACAAGCCTATCTGCAGGTATATCCTGGGTATGGAAGGATTGAAGTAGAGGAAAACAGATTTGGCCACCCGGATGCTGAGGGCCAGCAGCAGCGTAATCAGGAAGATAGTGGGAACAGATCTTTTCTTCTTCCCTAATAATAAATAAACACTAAGAACAATACCGTTAAACGCACCTAAAGCGCTCACAAAAAATAATATTTGCTGGCCAATATTCATGGATGAAGCAGGATGAGTTTTACTAATGAAATATAGGTGAAATTTTAGTAAAAGTCATCAGTACTATTGGCCGGCATCTATTAACATGCTGCTGCAAAGCGGTAAACTTTGCAACAGCATGCCGATAAAATTATTTATAAAGAATACCGTATTGTTACGCCATAGGTGCGCGGATCACCCAGTACACCGGCATAGTGGCCTGCATTCCCGGCTCCGGGTAACAGTTGTTCAAAATAATCTTTGTCGAGCAGGTTGCGGCCCCAAACAAAGAGCGACAAGCCGTTTGGCGCCCGGAATCCCACCCTGCCATTGAGCAGTACATATGAATCCACTACCAGGTATTTGGAAGGAGTAGGATTAGAAGAGAAGGAAGAACGGTAGTAACTATCCAGCGCCAGGAAGAAGTTGCCATCGTGGCCCAGCAGCTTTCCGGCAGCGGTTACTTCTCCGCCTAAAGATGAGGCCCATTTGGAGATACCAGGTAATTCGCCACCGGAAATATCCTTGAACGTAGGGCCACCGGTTTCTTCAAGTGGCGGTGGTGCGTTTTTGAATGTCACGTATTTACCATCAGTGTAAGCCAACGCTCCATAGAAAGAGAGGAAGTCTTTGATTTTTATATTGGCATCCAGCTCAGCGCCACGTACACGAACTTTTTCTGCATTGGCGAGGTAGCCACGGTTTACAGAAAGGTCTGCTGCCTGTACCTGGGTCTGGTAGTCGGAAATATCGGTATTATAAACCGTGAGGTTTACAGTTGAATTGGGGCTGGGCGAGGTTTTGATACCCACTTCATAATGACGTACTTCTTCCGGTTTGATCACGGCCAGTTCCAGCATTGTTTTGCCGGAAGCAGTGGGCAATCCGCCGAGGTTAAGGCCAATAGGTTTGAAGCCCGTAGAGAAGGTGGCAAAAGTATTGATCCGGCTGTTCACTTTAAATGCCAGTGTTAACTGACCGGATAAGTTGGTATCGTCGATATCTGTTTTAAATGCCTGCGAGGTGTAAACCAGATTTTTAAGCGCAATCAGTTGCGGGTCTTCTGTTTGTAAACCGCCATAGGTATCGCGGCGGAAGTCCACTTTTTTATCATCATAGTTGAAACGCAGACCGGGCAACAGGTTCAGACGATTGGAAATTTTCCAGTCGAGCTGACCAAAGAAAGCGCCGCTAAAAGTTTTAAGCCGGGGATATGATTTGATACCATAGCCGTCAAAAAGTCCAGGAGTTTTCCACAGGTCGCTGGTAGTGCTTTGAGAGAAGCGCCACTGATCGCGGCCGGATTCTTCGGTATGGGCGCCATCCGGATCCAGCTGCTGGCCAAAGGCAAACACGCCAAACACTGCGCTGAGGCGGGGATGCAGCGATCCTGCCCAACGTACTTCCTGCGACCATTGTTTATGTTTCGATGGCGCCTGTGATAGCGCCAAAGCCTGTAGTCCTGTAAAGTCCCGGTCGTTGGAAGGATCCCAGTTCCAGTACCGGTAAGCGGTAGTGGACGTCAGTTTTCCAGGTCCCAGCTGGATATCAACATTGAGCGACACGCCGCCGAAGTCCTGGTAGGATTGCCACGGGGTATCGTGGTCAATTACCCGGTCGAATGGGTTAAGCGTTGGCAGTTTATAATTAAGGTCTGTGATGATGCTGTTGAATTGCCGGTAGCCTGCACGCAGGGTAGGAGCGGTGCCTGCATATACCTGTGCATATCCGTCGGGGCGCTGCCGGGTGGCATCTGCCGCCAGGATGATGTCTACTTTCTCTGAAGGCTTGAATAATATTTGTGCGCGGGCGCCGAGGTTATTAAGGTCGTTCGTTGGTTTGTTTTTGGCAACATTGTAAAGCAATCCGTCGCGTTGCGTACCTGAAAACGACAAGCGTGCGGCTACTTTTTTTCCTAAAGGCCCGGTGAGAGAACTCTTCGCCTGGATGTATCCGTAGTTGCCATAACTTAGCTCAAAGCTGGCGCCCGGCGTGAAGCTCGGTTTACGTGTGGTTACGTTAAATGCGCCGGCGGTGGTATTTTTTCCAAACAGTGTTCCTTGTGGGCCGCGCAATACTTCAATTTGTTCTACATCGAGGAAGTCGATGGTAGTAGCGGCAGTGCGGGCATAATACACGCCATCTACATAAAATCCTACACCCGGATCAATGCCATCGTTGGTAAGACCGAAGGTAGTGCCAAGTCCGCGGATGCTCAGCCCCGTGTTACGCGGGTTAGAGGAATAAAGTTGTACGGAGGGAACCAGTTCTTTTAAGCGGTTTACATTGAATGCGCCGGCATCTTCCGCCAGGGCGCCACTGATCACTGATATGGGGATGGGAACATTTTGCAGTGTTTCCTTCCGTCGTCTGGCTGTGATCACCACTTCCGACAGCAAATCATTTTTCGCAAGCGCTACCTGCAGGGAGCCGGATGGTTGTTTGGGAACATGTAGTTCTTTTGGTTTATGACCAATGAAGCTAACCAATAGGGTGAACGGGGGATCTTTTTGTGTTTCAAGAGAGAAGCGGCCAACAGAATCCGCGAGTGCATGCACGTTGGTGCCTTTTACTAATATGGTGGCTCCCGGTAAAGGTGTGCCCTCTCCGTTTTTTATCATGCCCTGTAGGGTGGTTTGTGCGGCTGCTATGTTAGCTGCTAATAAGATAGGCAGGAATAATGGTAGTAGTTTTATCATTGTGGTTGAATTAATTGTTTTCTAATATGCGCGAGCTTTTGACAGCAGAAGAAATAGGGATGCACTGTTATCAGCTCATAGAAATAGCCCGGTAAAAAGCCTATAGGTCTTATGCCATGTACGTACAGAATGAAATTGGTTGAGGGGCGTTATTCCCGGATTAAAAATACAAAATATAATTACATATCCTATAGAATTAGTAGAGTAATTAATATTTAGTATTTGTATATAGATGATATATAGTTTATTAATAAGATATTTGGCTTAAAATAAATGTTAGCTTGATAAAAAAGATTGATTGGTTGAGAAAATAATGTGCGAGGGGATTTTATTTAGAGGGGGTGTTCAGGGGAGTTTTATTGGGCTATGACACGCACAACATTGCCCTCAAAAAATATAGTGGTATCCGCAAGGTTACAAATTAGAATACGCCGGTAGAAACTGCAGTGTACCTTTTCTTTCGCCAATGTGTATATGTACTGGGTTTAAAAACTAATACACAGCATATGACCAAAGTGAGAACAACTGCGATAACAAGTAATATATTGATCAAACAAGCTGTTGATCTGTTGGAAGCTGCCAGACATCAGGCGGTGAGGAACACCAATAGTCTGATGGTATTCACCTACTTTCATCTAGGTAGGCTGATCGTTGAACATGAACAGGGCGGAAATACTAAAGCAGTATATGGTCAGGAAACAATCAAGCAGCTTAGTAAAGAGCTTTGCAAAAAATTCGGTAATGGCTTCTCTCAAAGGAATCTGGAGCAAATAAGAACTTTCTTCCTGATCTATAGAAACCGGCAAAAGAAGTTACCAATTCCGCAGACACCGTCTGCGAAATCTTCGCTGAAATCAGAAACGGCGTTTCAGGCTTCTTTCGCAGAAGTATTCCCCTTGTCCTGGTCCCATTATGTAGCGCTTTGCAGAATAAAAGATACAGCTGAGCGTTCTTTCTACGAAATCGAAGTCACACAAGGTAACTGGAGTGTCCGCGAGTTGCAACGGCAAATCAATAGCGGGCTTTTTGAACGGCTGACATTGAGCAAAGACAAAAAGAGTGTAAAGGAATTCGCCAGGAAAGGGCAGCTTGTTGAAAAACCTGAGGATGTACTGAAAAATCCTTACATATTGGAATTTTTAGGACTGGAAGAGAAGAACAGTTATACAGAATCGGATCTGGAAAAAGCCATCATAAATAAAATTGAACATTTTTTACTGGAGATGGGAAAAGGTTTTCTTTTCCAGGGGCGGCAGGTTCGGTTTTCATTAGATGGAGAAGATTTTTTTGTAGACCTGGTTTTGTACAATCGCCTGTTACAATGCTTTGTATTAGTAGATCTGAAAATAGGAAAACTAAAACATCAGGATATAGGTCAGATGCAGATGTATGTCAATTACTACGATCGATATATAAGAACTAAATCCGAGAAGGCGACTGTAGGTATCATCATTTGTAAAGACAAGAGTGATGCAGTAATAGAAATCACCTTACCGGAAAACAATAGGACCATTTTTGCCAAAGAATATAAACTATATCTACCCACCAAGGCTGAACTGAAAAGAATTGTCGAATAAAAAACTCTTTCAAACAAAGTCGTAGTAAGTTATACTGGGAGATAACTAATTCGGATACACTATCCGGAAACTGCAGTTTATAAGGTAATTAAAATAACCCGGCCCCGGAAGACCGGGTTATTTTAATTACTTAATCAACCCCGCTGCCACATGCTGAGGATCTGCCAGGTTGTGATTAAACCAATGTGGATATAGCGGCCCCGGAGCCGTGAGGCTGTCCAGCAATTCCACTTCCGCACTGGAAAGCTCAATGGCGGCTGCTTTCAGGTTGTCTTCCAGCTGCGGCACTTTGGATGCGCCAATTATTACGCTGGATACCACTGGTTTGGTCAGCAACCAGGCCAGTGATATTTGTGCCACCGTGGCGTTATGTGCGGCAGCTATTTCTTTCATCCGGTCTACCAGTACAAAGCCCTTTTCTTTGTCGAACGGAATAATATCAAAACCGGAAAGACGGTTCCCTTCTTCTTTCAGATTTTCACGGGTGTATTTGCCGCTCAGGAATCCACCCGCCAATGGACCCCAAACCGTCATACCTATTCCGGCCTGTTGCATAAACGGCACCACATCGTATTCTACGTCACGGCCAACAAGGGTGTAGTTCATCTGGCCATTGCAGAAAGTAGTCCAGCCATTATCGCGCTGCATCTGCCAGGCAAGCGCCGATTTCCATACCGACCAGTTGGAGAAACCGATGTACCGCACTTTACCGCTTTTAACCAGCCCGTCCAGTGTGGCAAGGGTTTCTTCCAGTGGCGTTACCGGGTCTTCCCGGTGAACAATGTACAAATCGATGTAGTCGGTGCCCAGGCGCTTGAGGCTCTGATCGCAGGAATAAAGGATATGCCTGCGGGAAAGCCCCGACTGCGTTATTGGCGCACCATTGCGGAACCCCACCTTCGTGGCAATCACTACTTCATGCCGGCGGTTGGCCAGCAACCGGCCAAGCATTACTTCCGACTGACCGCCGGCATATCCATCGGCGGTATCAAAAAAGTTAATGCCTGCCGCCAGCGAGGTGTCAATCATTTTACGGGCTTCCTCCTCAGATACCTTATATATAGTAGGCATAGATGGATCACTGCCAAAGGTCATGGCGCCAAAGGATAATCTGGAAACAATCAATCCGGTATTTCCCAGGGTGGTGTATTTCATAAGAAACTAAATTGTTGGGTTCAAAATATGGTTAAGCCATCAAAAAGAATCACAAATATCGCCGGAAATTTTATTCTCAGATACTACTATTGTTAATACTTATTTATCAATAGTAGTATTTTTCTGACCCTGTAAACTACCATTTTTTTAAATATTTTTTACGTAAATAATTGATTTAAAGTTTGTTATCGCCGGTTAACATTTGTGTTATAATCGTTATCAAAGCTGATATGGATTCTTATGAAAGAACAATAGCTTCATCATGAATTCCAGACGTTATGATTTGTAAAATTGGCCTATACCACTTTTATGATGCATTGTATGAATGCCATAAAACGAACGATTCCATCTTACGAATTCCACTTTTTATATCAACCAGATACCGTCAGTATGTTTAAAACAAACGTTATGAAACACTTATTACTTCACCTCCAAATCATTCATCAATGAAAAAAACTCTAACAAGGTTAAAACCCGTATGCTGTTTTTTCCTCTGCTATTCATTGTTAATGATCAGCTGCTCCCTGACTGCATACAGTCAATCCCGTGCTGTAAAGGGAGTGATTACAGGTGAATCGCAGCCCTTGCCCGGTGCAACCGTGCTTGTAAAAGGAACCAAAACAATGGCGCTCAGCAATCTTAATGGAGAATTCACCATTACCGCCGCGAAAGGAGATGTGCTGGTCGTTACCTACCTCAGTTATCAAACCCGGGAAGTCCGTGTAGGAGAGGAAGATGTTATCCGCATATCCCTTACTTCTGCTACCAGTAAGCTCGATGAACTGGTGGTAGTGGCCTATGGTAAGGCCAAAAGGGCTAATCTCACCAGCGCGCAAACTACGGTTACCTCCAAAGAAATGGACCGTACCGTGAATACCACGTTGGAACAGGCCATACAAGGACGTTCTGCAGGTGTATATGTTACACAAAATTCCGGCCAGCCCGGCGGTGGCATCTCCGTTAATATCCGTGGCGTGAACTCTATTAATGGTACCAATGAACCGTTGTACGTAATAGATGGTGTGCAGATGCCCGGCGCTGCCATTTCCTTTGGGTCAACCAGTTCGTCCAATCCACTGGCCGGCCTTAACCCTGCAGATATTGAAAATATTGAAGTATTGCAGGGGCCTTCTGCCACCGCGTTGTATGGCTCCAGGGCCACCAATGGGGTGCTGATTGTTACCACCAAAAGAGGTAAAGCCGGCGATACTAAAATGGATTATGCATTCCAATATAATATACAAACGCCGCCACCACATGTAGCCGTAATGGACCTGCGCCAGTATGCACAGATGGTAAATGAATACCACGCACTGGCAGGTGGCAATACCCAGGAAGAGTTTAAAGATCCCTCCCTGCTGGGCAAGGGTACCGACTGGCAAAAGGAACTTTTCAGAAACGCCCCGATGAGCAAGCACCAGCTGAGTTTGAGCGGAGGTACCGAAAAAACAACCTACTACCTTTCCGGCGAATACATGAAACAGGATGGTGTTGCCCTGGGCTCCGGCTTTAACAGGTATGGGTTCCGGTTAAACCTCGACAATAAACCCCGCAACTGGATCGCACTGAACGCTAATCTCAGCTTCAACCAAACAAAGGAAAATCTCACTACCAGCCAGGAGAATATCATTTCCACCGCGTTGATGCTCACACCACAAATCCCGGTGAAAAATATGGATGGTTCCTGGGGCGGCGGCGATGTTACTAATGGCGCCAATATTTACACCCCGGTAAATCCTATTGCCATTGCCAATCTGAATATCAACAGGGCAGTAAGACGGCAGCTGATCGGTGGCATCGGCGCCAGTATAAATCCAATCAAAGATCTCTACATCAGAACTACGTTCAATACCAATTTTGGCTTTGCCAACACGGAAAATTATCTGCCCACCTATTCTATTGGCTGGGCGGTAAACGACCGGGCTAGTCTTACCAACGGAAGCAATGTAAGTACCTACTGGAACTGGAACCAGCTGATTGAATACTCCAAACAATTCGGAAAGCACAATGTCAATCTCATGGTGAGCCACGAGGCACAGGAATCCAACTGGAAAAATTTAACCGGCGGCAGGAAAGGGTTTCTTACCAATGATATCCTGGATCTGAATGCCGGTGATGCAGCTGATGCTACCAACTCCGGTGGTCAGGGCGACTGGGCAATGGAATCTTATCTCGGAAGAATAAATTATAATTACGACGACCGGTATATCCTGTCGGGATCCGTGAGGAGAGATGGTTCAGCAAATTTCGGAGATGAAAATATCTGGGGCACCTTCTCTGCGCTTTCGGCAGCATGGCGTGTTTCCCGGGAACGCTTCTTCCAGGTACCTTTTATCAGCGATCTTAAACTGAGATTTGAAACCGGTATCACCGGTAACTCTGGCTGGAGCGCCGGTATTTATGCGCCTATGCAGGCCGCTGCCACACCAACCGGTACGGGATTTTTAACATCCCGGTATGCTAATCCGGGGTTACAGTGGGAGTCTACCCAAACCAATAATATTGGTATTAACCTGGGCTTCCTGAATAATAAGATCAGCATCGAGGCTGATTACTACATAAAAAATACCGACAACCTCCTGATGGATATTCCATTGCCCTGGTACATGGGTACCAACGGAATTGGTGCTGTGGGAGCACCTACGGTAAACATCGGCTCCCTGGAAAATAAGGGCTGGGCCGTAACTATCAACACTACCAATATCCGCACAAAAGATTTTAAATGGGAATCCAGTCTCAACCTCTCTGGATTCAAAACAAAGATCAAAAAGTTCAATACGGAAGCAGGAGTGCTGAACCGCACTTCGTGGTGGCTGGACAACTGGACCCAGCAATCTGTGGTAGGCCAGGCGCCCTGGCTGTTCCTGGGCTATATCCAGGAAGGTATTTTCCAGTCGGTAGATGAAATCAATAAAAGCGCCGTGCCCGTAGATAACACCGGGCAGCGTCTTCCTACCAATGTGGATAATATTTGGGTGGGAGATGTAAAGTTCAAAGACGTGAGCGGTCCGCAGGGAAAGCCCGACGGTATTATTGATGTAAATGATCAAACTTATATAGGTAATCCTTATCCGAAAGTATTCGGTGGTTTTACCAATACGTTCTCTTACAAAGGATTTGACCTGAGCATTTTAATTACCGGTACCTACGGCAATGATGTATATAATTACCTGGCGCGGGTGAACTCCAATCCCAACCAGGTCAATCTTAGCCGCAACATGATGGTGGAGGCGATGGACTACGCCAAACCGGTAACGGATAAAGACGGCAATGTTACCTTATCCAATCCGGGAACAAATATCCCAAGGATATCCAATGGCCCAAATGGTAACTACGGCCGGATCACCGACCGGTACGTGGAAGATGGTTCTTTCCTGCGGCTGAAAAATGTTTCCCTCTCTTATAGTTTGCCTGCTTCCCTGCTGGCAAAACAAAAAATAGTCAGGGGTGCCAGGTTTACTTTTGGTGCGCAAAACCTGGCCACACTCACGGGCTACACCGGATACGATCCTGAAGTAGGTGGTTATGTAGGAAGGGATGCCAGCTCCGGAAATCAGGCTATAGGACTTGATTTCGGACGATACCCGCTCACCCGCATCTACACTTTTGCCCTAAGCGTTAATTTCTAAAATTGCTGGTTATGAAAAAAAGTACACTCAATATATATCACGGAGCGCTGCTGTTATCTGTTTTTTTACTGGCAGCCTGCTCAAAAGAATTTTTAAGACGCCCTCCCAAAGATGCCATTGTGGATGCGGGATTTTATAAAACGGACGATCAGCTGATGGCAGCAACTGCTTTGCTATACAGTAAAGTATGGTCTGATTACAACGGCCGTTCCGCTATCAGCATTGGTGATTTCAGGGCGGGTACTGCTTATTCGGGATGGAATGATAAAGAGAATGTGGAATTTAATACCACTGCCAATACTACGGCCAATGGTGCATCCTGGCGATCTTTCTTTATTGTGATCGGCCAGTCCAATCTCACTATTTCCAATATCAATAAATATGCAGGTCCGGAAGTTTCTGCTGCTGCAAAAAGAATGGCTATTGCAGAAGCGCGGTTTATGAGGGCGCTGGCTTACCGTTACCTGGTAATGAACTGGGGAGAAGTGCCTGTTATAGAAGATAACCTGAAGTTGATCTCTGATACTTCTCTCCGGAAAAACACGGTAGAAAGTGTGTGGAAATTTGTGATCAGCGAAATGCGCGCCCTCTCGGAAGATCTGCCGGAAGTGCCTGCCCGCGAAGGCCGCATCACCAAATGGACGGCGGAAGGCATGCTTGCACGGTTTTATCTCACCCGCGCAGGATTGGGTGCAAACGGCTCCGGCGCCCGCAACCAATCGGACCTGGACAGCGCCAAATACTTCTCCCAACGGGTAATCACCAAAAGCAAATATTCATTACTCAGAAGTTATTACGATCTCTTCCTCTTTCCTTATGATAACAATGCAGAGTCGATGTTCTCACTGCAATGGGTATACGCACCGGGCGACTGGGGCGCCTCTAATGCTGCGCCGTCTGACCTGAACTACGACAGCAAAATGTGTAACGGCGATGGCTGGGGAGGCGATAAAAGCGCCACCTGGTGGATGATCAGCAAGTACGAAGGGTTCGTGAATTCCGGTGATACCCTGATCAGCGGCAGAACACTGGACCAGCGACTGAAAGCCACCTTTTTTATGCCAGGCGCCTACTACCCGGAAATTACCCAGAAGCTGGCAGATGGTACCACTCCTAAATTAATTTACCCTTATAATACCGGCGATAATAATTTCCTCTGCATCAAGAAATATGTAACCGGCAGGGCCGCGGATGTTGGCGGACAGTCGGCGCAACAAAATTATGGCAACGATACTTACATGATGCGCCTGTCTGAAATGTACCTGATCTACGCAGAAGCCGTGCTGGGCAACAGTGCCAGCACTACAGACGCCACTGCCCTGGAATATTTTAATGCCGTGCATACCCGCGCCGGTTTACCCCGTTTTGAAGATCCGCTCACCGCTGATGTGATCTTTAATGAGCGCATCGTGGAATTTGCGATGGAAGGAATGGCATGGTACGACCTCGTGTCTCTTCACTATTACAATAAAGCAAAAGCATACGCCATCTTAAACTCGCAGGACAGGGGCCTGTTTGCCACGGCACCTGATAAAATGCCAGATCCTACATCGTGGAAATGTGTGAAAACATCATGGGCCTCTTTCCGGAAAATTATCGCCAACGATGGCAACTTCCTGATTCCAATACCTGCAGCAGAATTAAGCCAGGCGCCGAATCTGAAGAAGCCGGCGGTAGATTATTATAACAAGTAGGCCTATACGTTTTTTACAAAAAATAATATACTCATGCAAAAGATATATAGCTCCATCGTATTTCTTATTATGTGTATAGGAATCTTTTCCTGTACCAAAGATAACCTTCCCAACAACGGCGAACCGCGTATCAGTTATGTGCGGCTAACAGATCCCGCTACCGCCGATTCCCTGCTGGTAGAAGCCGGGCAGGGCGTGCTCATTGCCATTGTGGGTGAGAACCTGGGAGATGCCAGGGAAATCTGGTTCAATGATCAGAAAGCAAGTCTTACACAACCCTACATTACTGCCACTGTTATACTCGTAAGTATACCTTCCCAGATCCCGGTAGAAGTAGATAATAAACTAAAGATCATCTTCGCCAGCGGAAAAAAACTCGAGTATAATTTCCCGGTAAAGATCAGCAAACCACTGGTTACCCGGATGGATTGTGAATATGTGGCCGCCGGAGATGTAGCAGTGATCACCGGTGATTTTTTCTATCCACCTGTAACGGTAGCATTCACTGGTGGCGCTACCGGCGAAATAGTAGAAACAACAGACAAGCAACTGAGAGTAAGAGTACCGGCCGGCGCACAACCGGGGCAAATCACCATTAAAACCAATTTCGGCGAAGCTATTTCCGATTTCTGGTTCCGCGACAACAGGAACATATTTATCAGCAGCGACCCTTTCACCGGTTGGTGGAATTACTCCTTTGTAGTTACCAATCCGGGCGCAGATGATCCAGCCGCTATCAATGGCAACTACATCCGCGTAAAACAACCCATCAGCAACTGGGGATGGGTGGAACTGGCCGGCGGACCGGCAGATGCAATGGGGCCCATCAGTAAAAATATCCCGGATGAAGCCATCCTGAAACCGGAGAATTATAACCTGAAGTTTGAACTGAACACGAAGAAACCCTACAACAATAACGGGCTTAAATTCTGTATAGGCGTGAAGAATGATGGCCAGGGCGATTTCTCCTGGAAGCCCCCCTACGACACGAAAGGCGTTTGGCAAACGGTGATTATCCCCTACGAAGAAGTGACGGCCGCCTACGCCAAACAAACGGTACAACCCAATGGATACTATACCAGGATTGTATTCAATGGTGCGGGTGAACTCGACTGCGATATGTCGTTCGACAATTTCCGCGTAGTGCCAAAAGTGATTAAGAAATAAGTGTTTACAAGTATTCAACTCATTACAATGAAAACTATTTTGCATACACCACTGCTTTGGCTGCTCCTGCTCACCGTGGGTTTGATGTCTTGCAGTAAAGACGACGATGACGCCGTTAAAACGGATAAGGTAACTTTGCTGAGCTTTGGCCCTTCGGGGTCAAAGCCCGGCGACAAGATCAGCTTTATCGGCACTAATCTTAATAAAGTAACCGCCATCGCGCTGAAAGGCGCTACCGTAGAAGCCGCGGCCTTCTCAGAACAAACAAGCGATCATATCGTGATCACGGTTCCGCAGGAAACGGAGAAAGGAGTGGTTACCCTGAAAGCACCCGAAGGCGATGTAGTATCCAAAACGGTATTAAACCTCAACGTGGCGGTAACCATTACCACCGTTCCGGCTACTGCCGCCAAAGGCGCAACCATCACCATCAAAGGCAATTTTGTAAACTGGGTAACCCGGGTCACCTTTGGTAACGACGATGCTGCCGTAACGGAATTTGTCAGTAAGTCGCTGACAGACCTGGTGCTGAAAGTACCGGCCACGGCCACTACCGGCACCCTGGTGTTCAGCACCGATGGTACTGCGCCAACGGATATTGAGTCGGAAAATCCGCTGGTAATTGAATAACCCGAAAATAGCATACATTTTAAACAGAGGAATCGTATTTTCATATCGCCCGCTGTCGCTACCGGCAGCGGGGATATACCATCATTTTTTCAATTACGTCCGCGTTATAAGATGAAACTTGCCAATATAAAATACCTGCTGTTGTTATGGATGTACTGCACATCTGTTGCTGCGCAGGATATGCCGTATGCTTTCTCTCACCTGGATGTAAATAACGGGCTGTCGCATAATGGAGTTACCAGTATCTTAAAAGATGCAAAAGGATTCCTGTGGATGGGTACCCTGAATGGGCTCAACCGGTTTGATGGTTCTAAATTTAAAGTATATAAACACCGGCTGAATGATGCCACTTCTCTCAGCGATAATTTTATCACCCATATTTATGATGCCCCCGGAAACCGCCTCTGGATTACAACTCAGCTGGGCTTTTCTATCTATGATCCGGAAACAGACAGCTTCAATGATGATGTAGCCAAATTGCTGCACCCGCTGCAGGTGTATGGCTACCAGGTAGAAAAAGTACTGAAAGGCGCCAACGGCGAATTTTATTTTTTACATGCAGATCATGGCATTATCATTCTTAATGAACACACCAAACAAATAAAAGCTTATGGCGTTGTGGCCAACGACAGCACCACGCTTCATTCCACCGCTGTATGCGATATGGCACTGGATGAACGTGGCGATTTGTGGATTGCTTACCTCGATGGATGGGTGGAACAATTTGATACCCGCACCCGTAAAGTAGTGTACAGGGCCACGCCTTTGTATACAACCCTGGCTAAAAAGAAAGCCACCAGGTACCGGCTGTACGTTGACCGCCAGCAGGATATCTGGGTTTTTACCGGCAGCAGCGACGGACTTTACTATTACAGTCCCGCCGGCAACCTGCTGAAACACTTTTATAAAGATGCGCCGGAAAACAGGATCAGTGCAAATGTAGTAACTGCGGTGATGCAGGATAAACAAGGCAAAGTATGGATTGCCACCGATCCCGGCGGCATCAACCTGCTCGATAAATCCGGGTTTCATATGCAGAACCTGGTGATGGACGAACGTAATCAGAACAGTCTTTCCCAAAATAGTCTTACCACGTTGTACAGCGATGCAGCCGGTATGATCTGGGCGGGGACTTATAAAAAAGGCGTTAATTATTACTATCCGGATCTCTTCAAATTCCCCTTGTACAGCCATAATCCACTGAAACCGGAAGGACTCAACTACAGCGATATAAACGAATTCGCGGAAGATGCAAAAGGCAACCTGTGGCTGGCCAGTAACGGCGGCGGCCTTACCTATTTTAACCGGCAAACCGGCACTTATAAGGCGTATGTAAACGATAGATTCAACCCGCAAAGCATAAGCACCAACGTGCTGGTAAGTCTTTGTGTCGATCACAAACAGCATTTATGGATTGGAACCTACCTCGGTGGATTGGACTATTTCGACGGAAAAACGTTTACCCATTATCGTCATGATGAACAGGACCCCAATAGTTTGTCTAATAACAGTATCTATGAAATTATGGAAGACAGCGAACACCGTATCTGGGTGGGAACCCTGTCTGGTGGCTTGGATATTTTTGATCCGGGAACAAAAACATTTAAGCATTTAAGAAGGGAAGATTCCGTCAGCATCCGTTCAAACTACGTTTTCACCCTGCTGGAAGACCGGCGCAAAAATATCTGGATCGGCACATCGAACGGTATCGATGTGTTGGAGAAAAAGACCGGCAAGTTTGTGCATTATCAGCATGAAAATAATAATCCCAACAGCCTGGCGAATGATAATATCCTTTCAATGATTGAAGACAGCAGGGGATATATCTGTATTGGTACACGTGAAGGGCTGAATATTTTTAATCCCGATACCAAACGTTTTTTACAGTTCCGGGAAGAAGATGGATTGCCCGACAATAACATTCTTGGTATCCGGGAAGATAAAAATCATCACCTCTGGCTCAGTACGGCCAATGGCCTTTCCAATGCGGTAGTGTCAGTGAAGAATGATGTGTACAAGCTGAACTTTATTAATTATGATGTAAAAGACGGCTTACAGGGAAAGCAGTTTAATGAAGATGCTTCCCTGGTAACTGCCAGGGGAGAAATGGTGTTCGGTGGAGGCAGCGGCTTTAATCTTTTCGATCCGGCAAGTATCAAGATCAACAACATCTTACCGGAACTGGTATTTACAGATTTCCAGTTATTTAATCATACTGTGAAAGCCGGTGAAAAAATAAACGGCAGAGTGATTCTTCCTGCTTCTATTACTATCACCAAAGATATTGTACTGAATTATAATCAGAATTTTTTTTCGATAGAATTTGCCGCGCTGGATTACCTGAATCCGGATAAGGTAAAGTACCAGTACAGGATGGAGGGCCTCGATGAAAACTGGGTGGCCTCTGATAACAAGATCCGCAAAGCCACTTACACCAATGTGGATCCGGGCAACTATGTGTTTAAAGTGAGAACATCCATGGCACATGATACCTGGAATGAAAAGGTGCTGTCAATAAACATCCGTATTCTTCCGCCGTTCTGGAAAACACAGGTTGCCTACATCTCCTATGTGTTGCTGGCTTTAGCGCTTTTATTTTACCTGAGATACCGGGGCATCAAAAAAATACGGACACAGTTTTTACAGGAGCAGGAAAAACAGGAAGCACAACGGAGCCGCGAGCAGGAGCGGGAAGAAGCCCGGCGGCTGCATGAGCTGGACCGGCTGAAGATTAAATTCCTGACCAATGTAAGTCATGAGTTCAGAACACCGTTGTCGCTGATCATCGCGCCGCTCGATAAAATGCTGAAAGACCCGCAGCTGGCGGAACAGAACGCACAGGTAAACATGATCAAACGTAATGTAAGACGTTTGCTGAACCTGGTAAATCAACTGCTGGATTTCAGGAAGATGGAAGTGTATGAGCTGAAACTGGATGCCAGGCCGGGCGACATCATTCGTTTTATTAAAGAAGTATCCTTTTCTTTCATGGATATTGCAGAGCAGAAGAATATTAAGTTTGCGTTTGATACCGATATTTCTTCCCTCGAAACCAGTTTTGATTTTGATAAGATAGAAAGAATTTTATTCAACCTGCTTTCCAACGCTTTTAAATTTACACCGGCAGGCGGCCATGTGGGCGTGTTCCTGAATTGTCTTCCGGGTGATGACAGCAATAATACCGTAACCCTTCGTATCAATGTAATGGATTCCGGCATTGGTATTCCCCCGGAAAAAGTAGATAGGATCTTTGACCGTTTTTATCAGCATGACATTCCTGCTTCTCTCATCAACCAGGGCAGCGGTATTGGGTTATCTATTACGCGGGAGTTTGTGAAATTGCATCAGGGCAGCATCCGCGTGGAATCTATTACCAATGGCGGCAGTTGCTTTATAGTAGAGTTGCCACTAAAAACCGAACTGGCGGAACAAGAACCGGTGATCACGGAACATCAGCCATCTGCTGTTACGCAACGGGAAAAGAATAAGAAGCCCACCGTTTTGCTGGTAGAAGATAACGATGATTTCAGATTTTACCTGAAAGATAATCTGCAGGAGCATTTCTGTTTGCTGGAAGCCGCCAATGGCAAGGAAGGATGGCAGAAGGCACTGGCGCTGCATCCCGACCTGATTGTGAGCGATGTGAGTATGCCTGAAATGAACGGGCTGGAGTTGTGCACAAAAATCAAACAGGATAAAAGAACCTCGCATATCCCGATTATCCTGCTCACCGCATTGGTAGGGGAAGAGTACCAGATGAAAGGACTGGAAACAGGCGCCAACGATTATCTTTGTAAGCCATTCAATTTTGAAATGCTGGTATCAAAGATCCGGAATCTCCTCACTTTACAAACCACCATCAAAAAGGTTTATACCAAACAGGTAGACGTGCAGGTGGCAGATATTTCCATCCAATCCGTAGATGAAAAATTTATTGCCGCTGCGCTGGCCTATGTGGAAGAAAACCTGCAGAATGCTAATTTGAGTGTAGCTGAATTAAGCAAGCATCTTTGTATCAGCAGGGTATCCCTTTATAAAAAGATGTTGTTGCTCACCGGTAAAACACCGGTTGATTTTATACGGTCTATCCGCCTCAGGAAAGCCGCACAGATGCTGGAGAAAAGCCAGCTTAGTATTGCGGAAATATCGTACGAGGTGGGATTCAACACCCCGCATTATTTCACTAAATCTTTCAAAGCAGAATTTGGCGTATTACCCTCTGCGTATATCAAGCAGTCGGGCAAGGACTCACCGAAGAAAGCAGTATAAATTTATCCGGAGCATGAAAAAGTATTCATTATATCTCCACTTTTTTACATTTTTTTTGTGCGCTTTTGCCTGCGCAAAGCCCGTCCGTTCTGATGCTGCGGATACACTCCATCTTCCGGCGGAGTCACCGGTACAGCGATATGGCGCGTTGCATGTATCCGGCCGCTACCTGAAGGATCAGCATAACAATACCATATCCCTGCGGGGGCAGAGCCTCGGTTGGAGCACCTGGTGGCCGCAGTACTGGAACGCAGGCGTGGTGAACTGGCTGACGGATGATTTTAAAACAGATATTGTCCGCGCGGCAATGGGTATTGATGCAACGCCTGCTTACCTGAATGATCGTGCCCGTCAGCTTGCGTTGCTGAAAAAAGTAATTGATGCTGCACTGGCAAAAGGCAGTTATGTAATTATTGATTGGCATTGTGAAGCATTTCACCAGGAAGAAGCAGTAGCCTTCTTTAAATCAATGGCGCAAACTTATGGTCATCATCCACACATACTGTATGAAATCATCAACGAACCCAATAAAACGCAAACATGGGAACAGGTGAAAGCCTATGCCACTGCGGTGATTGCTGGTATCCGTGCATATGACCCGGATAATATTATTATTGTTGGTTGCCCGTACTGGGACCAGAAGATCCGCGAAGTAGCAGATGCGCCTTTAACCGGTTACAGTAATATCATGTATACAGTACATTTTTACGCAGCGTCGCATGGCCAGTGGCTGAGAGATGATTGCGCTTATGCCCTCAGCAAAAATATCCCGGTGTTTGTAACAGAGTGTAATGGCTCGGAAGCTTCTGGCAGCGGGCATATCGACTACCCGCAATGGGAGGCCTGGTTTACTTTCCTGGAAAGCAACCAGGTGAGCTGGATTAACTGGTCGGTATCTGACAAGCGAAATGAACTATGTTCTATCCTGTTGCCGGGGGCGCCTGCAAACGGAAGTTGGACCGCCGCTCAACTGACGGAATCAGGTAAATATATCCGTGCAAAATTAAGAGGGTATAGCACCCGTCCCTGACAACAACTACTTACGGCGCGACCACAATTTACCGATGCCGATAAAAGCCAGCGACATCACCATAAATAAAATGGCGATGCCTCCCGCATTTATCAATGTTTGCTGCATGCCTATTTCACCTGCATGAATAAACGGATACGGATAAAATCCGGAGAAAGCCCCACGGATCAGGATAAACACGAGATAAATAAAAGGATACCATAGCCACGGCAGGGAGTTGTTCCATTGCAGCGTATGTTTCTTAACAAATACGCACCAGTATAAAATGAAAAGTACAGGTATAATGGTATGTAGCAATTGATCCAGCACTTTCTGTAAACCCTGGGGCTGCCAGAGGGAGCGAAGCACAATATTATAGATCAACGCTACAATAGTAATGTAAACGGTAATGGCCGTGGCTGTTTGTGTCCGGGAAAAGAACGCGCCTATACGACTGCCGGGCGCCAGCCACAAAACAGTGCAGTAAGCAGCTACCATTAAATTAGTGAGCAGTGTAAAATAACTAAAGTACCGGGTAATACTTTCGGGAACAGATACCTGGTGACTGCTGACATTAAGGTACAATTGTGTAATCAGGGCAAACCAGCCAAGACAGGACAAGATGGCAAGAAGAATTTTTTTGGGAATGGATTTTTGCATACTCATCTTCCATTAGTATTTATACGAATGTAATAATATAATCCCCACTTCATGCATACATCGCGTGGATCACCTTTTTTTAGCTAAATTTATCAGCAGAAAAGAAGGAAATGGAAGTATTCGGTACCCACAGTCATACAATAATACATGGAGATGCGTTGCAGGCGCTGCAAACGCTGGTGCCGGATCATTCAGTGGATCTCATCTTTGCTGATCCTCCCTATAATATCGGCAAGAACTTTAATGGGCATATAGAGAAATGGGATACGGAAGAAGAATACCTTAACTGGTGTTACCAATGGCTGGATCTTTGTATCCGGAAACTCAAGCCTGCCGGTAGTTTCTATGTAATGACCGCCACCCAGTTCATGCCTTATTTTGATATTTATCTGCGTCAGAAAATAAATATCCTTTCCCGCATTGTATGGAACTACGACAGCTCCGGGGTGCAGGCCAGGAAATATTTTGGGTCTATGTATGAGCCCATCCTGTTTTGCGTAAATGACAAAAATAACTACACCTTCAATGCTGCCGACATCCTCATTGAAGCCAAAACCGGCGCAAAAAGAAAACTGATCGACTACCGGAAAAGCACGCCAGCTGCCTATAATACACAAAAAGTTCCGGGCAATGTATGGGACTTCGCACGGGTGCGCTACCGCATGGATGAATATGAAAATCATCCCACCCAGAAACCCATCGCCCTGCTGGAACGTATCATTAAAGCCAGTTCCAACCCGGGAGACATAATCCTGGACCCCTTCTCCGGTACCTTTACTACCTGTGCGGTGGCTAAAGAACTGGGCAGGAATTGCATCGGTATAGAAATGCAGGAAGAGTATGTGAAGATCGGGCTGCGAAGATTGCAGCTCGCGAAAGAGTATAAAGGAGAAAAATTACAACGTGAAATCCGCTCCTTTGAAAGCGGTATCATCTGAACGAACATATATGGAATTACACGATCAAAAAATTGTGGCAGCTATTGAAGCCATCTGGGAGGAAGCAGAGGTGTTGTTTGAAAACAATGATCCGGCCCGGTACGCATTGAAGCTGGAAGAAGCATGGGACCTGTTGCCTGCGCCCAAAGAAGTGTATGATGAGAGCTATCATATAGCCCTTGCCATTGCAGAAACCTATCTCATATTAAAAGATTACCCGGCGCTGCTTCGCTGGGCAAATATCTTACAACAATGTGATACAGAGCGTGCAGATGATGGCGAACGTGAATTTGTACTGGGTAAAGCCTTTTTTGAAAATGGGAATATGAAAGAGGCTGAAACATATTTTACTACGGCCATGCATAAGTCCGCCGGACGTGTGTTTGAAGGCGTGGATGAAAAATACCTGCACGTGTTTCCCGGCCTGGCTTCTGTAGTGGAAGAGGAGCTGCCGCCACATATCTACGAACAGGTGGAGGCTTTATCTGAAGCGGGTAACGAACTGGCGGATGCGGACGATTTTGATGGCGCCATTGCCCGGTTTACCGAAGCATTGCAACTCCTGCCGGAACCGGCGCGGAACTGGGAGGCCAGTACCTGGTTGTATGCCAGCATCGGTGATATGTATTACTTTAAGAGCGACTACCAGGCCGCCGCCAATAATTTTTTTGATGCATTAAATGGCCCGGATGCACAGGCCAACGGCTTCGTTAATTTACGTTTGGGAGAAAGTTTGTATGAACTGAACCAGCATGATCAGGCGCTGGAGTACCTGTTAAGGGCTTATATGCTGGAAGGGACGGAGATTTTTGCAGAAGAAGATCCACGCTATTTTGTTTTCCTGAAAACACGGGTGAAATTATAGATCCGCTCTTTCTGCAAATTCATTGATGAGTCGTGCATGATCTCCTAAAGAATAAACCGCATCAATCAATGGCGCATATTTCAGGGTGTGGTTCCTGATCGTCAGCCGGGCAGCTTCCTCTCTTTCTGTAGGATTAAACACGCTGCCTGCTTCGTCAAACAGGAACCAGTCGCCCTGGATGCTGTCGCAGGATTCGCAGTGGTTCGACCAGTAATAGTTCCCCAGCGTATTAGACCACGCCCGTTTATAACGTGGATAGTAATCATTCAGGAAAGTTTGCAGGTTATCTGAAATGGCAGATACCTGCTGGAATACAGTAAAGAAATCCTGCGCCAGCCATACCGACTCGTCCCGCTCATTCATATCTTTCTCATAAAAATAATTACCTGCAAGCGCTATCACACGGTTGTTGTGCTGGCATTTCCAGCACGGCCTGCCGGCCTGTACAACACTTATTTCGGTAGGCAGAATGATAGCAGGGTGCTTTTCCGGGATCCACCGGGCCACCTCTATCAGCCGGTCGTACTGGTCTTCCGGTAAATACCAGGTGCGCGACACCTGGTCCCATTGGGCGCCCATAGATGCAGCATGCTCTTTTTCCGCGTTGGGAACATTCAGTAGTAATGACATAAAAGCAGGGTATGACTAAAGACTCTCTTCAATGAATTTAAGGAAAAAAAGGCGAATTCGGTGGCGTGTTCATGATTCCTTAACGAATCCACTTGCGTATCAGCAGAAAGGCGGGTATTGCCAGCAGTAAAAGCAGCCAATACCAGGAGAAACGGGAGGAAGACAGGATCACGGCCCCGGTATTTCCCTGGAAGCTCAATGCAGCCCAGTAGTAGGGGAGTTTATGCATCTCCGTTACCTCCGGATCTTTGAGCCAGTTGAGTTTGGCCTGTTGCAATGCGGTGGCGGTATTGTGTTGTATGGTAAGCTGTTGATAGAATTGTTGCATCAGCAGGGGAGCGGTAGCATCGTTTACATTCCAGGAAGCAGCTACCACTGCAGGGGTGCCGCCGGCCATAAAAGCATGCGCCATACTCTGGATGCCTTCCCCGGTTACGGGGCGGCCGTCGCCGGTTTTACAGGCACTCAGCACTACCAGGGCCGGGTGGCGGATAACACCGTTCAACTCAAATAAATAAAACGGCGCATCATACAGCATGATATGCGGTGCGGCGGTACTGTCTTTTTGGGTGAATCCATGTGTGCTGATATGTACAATGCCGGATTGCTCCAATGCGTCCCTGAATTGTTTGCTGTTTGCCTGTTCATTCACAAACCACTGACCGTTATTGATCACCGGCGTCAGCAACTCTTTTTCTTTCATAACTCCCTGCAGCTCCGGTAATCCTGCCCGTTGCCGCGAAATAAAAAAGCCGCTGAATCCTTCCTGGTTGCTGTGCGCCTGCATCTGCAGGCTCCAGGTACGCAATGAATAGGCGTAAGATACCGTTGCCTGTTTCAACACGAAGGGCCACTGCCCGATAGTTGGTTTATACACGCTGTCGGTTATCAGCGCCTCCACCGGGAGGGTGTTGAGCGGTCCGTCGGGCATCAGCAGGTAGGTGTATCCGGGCTGCAACGGATGCCCGGCAAATATTTGCGTATACAGGCGATGCGCTGCCTGGTAATAAGCTTTTGGATGGTTTACCATAGCCGCCGGTCCTTCTTCAAAAAAATGCTGCTTAAAATAGCGGATAGCATCCGGGTCCAGCGGGGTGCTATCCGCATATCGTATGCCCTTGTGGTCCGATTCTATGGTGTATAAGGTACGCTCCCCGGCAAAGTAAGTGCGGATCCGCTGGCGGGGTGCTAAACGGCGCAACAGGCTGTCCGGCGAAAATATTTCGTTACCGGTATGTTCTGTTTGCCGTACTTTTTTTCTCAAAGTAGCCAGGTCCCAGGCCAGCCGTTGCTCGCGGAGCTGTAATAGGCTGTCGCTTTTGCCGCCCTGCAACGCTTCCTTGCGGTAGTAGAGCTGTGCCTGCTCCAGCAGCCGGATCCGCTTATGGATAGTATCGTTGCCGGCGTGAATGGACTGCTGCTGCATTTCTTCCCATAATAACTGCGACTTACTGTCTTCCATAAATTGCAGGATAGCCAGCTGGTATGCTGCCTGGTGCGTGGTTTGCCAGCACTGCCAGGCTAGTGCAATGGCCGCTTCATAACGGTAACGGCTATCCGATATAGCCGCTTCTTTGGCAGAAGGGGATATATACTGATGACGCAGCTCTCTTTCCGCGGCAAAGCTCAACCGGTATAATGCCAGCGCTGTAGCGGGTTGCCCGATCGACTGGTATACCGATGCCGCCGTGAAAAGAAGATCCAGCAGCGTGTATTCTCCATAAATATCACTTGGTGTAATTTTACGTATATCCTTTCCCGGTAGTAATATCTTTGCGCAGCTATCCAGCCAGGGACGCGCTTTTTCCGGCTGTTTTGCGGCTACCTGCAATTTCCCGATGCGCAGGAACAGGCGGGCCTGCTCCCTCTTTCGCAGGGTACGCTGGCTTTCCGGCATGGCCAGCGCCTGGAAGTAATACTGTGCTGCGGTTTTGGGATCAGTAAGATAAATATCCCCTGCCTGCTGATAAGCCATAAACAGCCAGTGCGCCGCCTCCGGGTTGCCGGCAGGTTGCTGTTGCAGGATCCGGATACTTTGCGCAATACTTTGCCGTGCAGCGGAAAATTGGTGTAGTTGCTGGCAGGCATCCGCCTGCTCAGATAAGAGCAAGCCGTAGGTAGCACTGTGTTTATCCGCCAGCAGCAAGCCTTCCCGGCAGTAACGAAGGGATTGTTCCAGCTGCCCCATATTAGCGGCTGTGTTAGCGAGATTGCTGTAAGTAGCTGCAGTAGCCTGACGGTCGTTTAACTCACGCGCAAATTCCAACGCTATCCGGTGAATAAACAACGCCTGCTCATAGTCGCCAAGCCGGGTGTAATTGTTGCCCAGCGGCTTCAGGATATATTCCAGTACCAGCCCCGGATCAGTAACAGCAGTGTGTTGCCGGCCCCATTCAAAGGCTTGCTGGTAGGCATCTGTTGATGAAATAATATCCCCGCTTTGCAACAGGGAATATCCCTGGTTGATGAGCAGGTCCATCCAGGCCTGTATTTCATCAGTAGTGCGGGGCGCCCGCCAGGCATTGACGACAGCCCTTTTCAGCTGTGCGGCCTTTTCCGCAGGCGTAGCGGCGGGGCATTGAATATAGGTGTAGATCCACTCATCCAGCCGGTTGGCTGCCTGGTGTTTTTTCAATACAGCCGGCTCAGGGTCCTGCCAGGAAATCAACAAACCGGATACCGCCAGTAACAGCAGTACTTTTTTCAGGTAGGTGATATATGATCGGGCTCCAGCCATTGTATAATGACTGAAGTTATGATTTATTACAGTTTGTAGATAGCGTATACAAAGAAACGGTCGGGCGTATTACCGGTAACCTGCCGCAGGTAGCGCAATCCAATAGCTGGTCCGCTTTTTATTTTTCCTATCTGTATATCGGCAAAGGGCGCGGCGTTGATGCTGGCAAGCCATTGTGAATCATCTTTGAGCGTTTTACTGAGGGTGTTGGTTACCACGTTCGGTTGCTGTATGTCGGTCAGGTACACTTTTGATTCAGTAGTAGTTTTGGAGGCAATGTTTATCTGGGCCATCGCGCCAATGCCCACACCGATCCAGTTGTTGAGGTTGTACCGGAAATGCAGTGGTACCAGTTGCAGCGATTGCCGGGTGGTAGTGGTCACCTCATTCCTGCCCCGGATCAGGTACACCTGGCCGTTTACAGAGGTGTCCCTTTTTTCGCGTATGATGGCTGTTGCCGAAGATTCCTTTTCCAGTAAACCGGCAAAGGCTTCCACCTGGAAGTAGGGCCGGTCAGGCGCAAAGGGCGCCAATACTGCGCCCAGCTGCAACGGGCCTTTCAGCGTATTGTCGCCGCTGTTAGGAGAAAACGTATAGCCGGCAATGATACCGGGTGAAAATCCTTTGATGAACCTGGCGGTGGCGCGATTGGTATAAATAGGTTCGTTTTTATCGAAGATGATCGCTGCACTGCTGCTGAAAGGAATCTTTTTGGGTTTCTTTTTAAAGAGGATGGAATACCGCACAAACCCTTTTGTGGAGTCGGGATCGGTAACACCTTCCTGCTGGAGACCGGGCAGGTAAATATTTCTGAAAACAAAATAGATGCTGTCTTTCGTACGCACGGTGTCTATACAGCTTTGCGTCTGGTACGCGGAGTCGCAGGCGATGCAGGCCGGGCTTACTTCTTTCAGTTGTATGGTTTCGGTGTTCAGCTGCCGTGGCACGGCGATACCGATGGCTACTCTTTTTGCAGGGCCTTTACCGGTATTCTGGAATTGAATTTTATAGGTCAGTTCTTTTTTCTTTCCCATAAAACGATAGTTGATCCGGTGTTTCCGCAGCTGCAGCCGGTTGGGGTCGTGAGAGTTTACCACGGCCATTTCCAGTTCATATACTTCCGGTTGCATCAACGCATTGTCGGGTACCAGCATGGCGGTCATGGTAACGGTGGCGTTGGTGTCCTGTACCATTTCCGGCAGTGTATGCATATTGAGGAAAAGGAATTGTTCTGATGTTTTGCCGGCATTGCTGAAGTGCAATACGGTATGACTATTATACGCACCCTGCATGGCCTGCAGCATGGCTTTGGCGGCAGCATTATTTACAGCGGGTAGGTTAGCGTGAGGGCCACGGGCCAGCGCTACGTCAGGTTCAATATTGGGTGTTTCCAGTTTAACGAGTAAGGATTGAAGGGAGCTGCTGTCTTCCCCGTGATAGCTTCTTTTTTCTGTAAGATCAAATGCTGCATGACCAAATTGCTTCTCGTTATAAAACAGCAGGATAGTGCCGCTGCCTGCATCGCCGGCCATATTCCGGTAGCCGATGAGTGCCATGAAGTCTTCACCTGGTTTGGGATTACGGTTGATCTTCATTTCTATATTCCCATTTCCATGAAAGAAACGGGAAGCCCAGGTGCTGTTTTTTATTGGCTTCTTTACTTTAATGGGCCTGGGTTTGGTAGGCGGCGCCTTGCCATCGTCGTAGTTATTGGTAGCGTACAGGCGTACCTGGTAGGTGCCGGTATCTTTGTAGTGCAGTTCCGGCGTTGGACTAAAGCTAAAGGTGCCATCTCCGAGTTCCCAGAAATAGGTGTAGAAAGAAGCGGGGGCGCCGGCTATCTGGCGCAATGGACGCAGCTTTGCAACGAGGTGCATACTATCGTCAGTACCCTGCACTTCAATTTCCGGCGGAAGGGTATCCTGCAGAAATGATGGAGGTACAGGAGATTGCGCCATCACAACGCTTTGAAAGAAAAGGAATAGTGCTACTAGGGAAGCTGTAGGTTGCATATAACATAAATATAAATAAATATTATATAGAAAGCAGCAATAAGCCAACCGGGGGATTGACTTATTGCCTTCAACTTTGGAGTACTTGTAAACGGATAACAGGCCGGTTATTTGGAATTCATACTGTTTATGAGTGACAACAAAGTGGCCGCATCCACAGCCTGCAGATCAAAGCTCACAGTGGAGTAGTTATCGCTGCCTGCCGGTGTGCTGATGGTAACCGTTTTCTGTTCTGCATAGAACTGGCCATTTACAGCGCTGATAGCGAGGAAGGTGCCTTCCAGTCCTACCGGGATGGAAGTCTGATAACTATGAAAGCCTTCTTTACCAGCGGGAGGCGTCATAATAACGTTATAGAATTTTACGAGTGTATTGTAGTTTTTGGGTTTGAAGAACAGCATGCTGGGTTGTTCGCCGCCATAGCTGCTGGCTGTTTCGTTATTAAAGTGATTGGTAAAATAAGCCATCACTGTGGTTTTGGGATTGGGCATGGCTGCCAGGCCATCACAATTCACCCACCGGATAAGGCTGTCCAAACGAAAGTTCATGGTACCGCTGGACGTATTGAACAGCGCATAACTGCTCTGGATCTGGTTCCACAACACGCCCCTGGTAATGGTTTGCTGGGTGGTAATGGTTACTGGCTGGTTAATGTAGTTAAAACCATGCTGGGTAACAGACACGGTAGTGTCGCCGGTCCACATGGGCACTTCTTTTACGCCATTCATCACGTTATCTGCCGGCCTTGCGGGTACCTGTACCATGATGCCTTTGCCGGTGTCATTCTTCGGTCGCAGGCCAAGGTCCTGATTGTTCTGAACCGCTCTCACAAAAAACTCTCCGAATGATACCAGCATCTTCCCATCGGCAGTAACAGTTGCTTTGTCCGACAGGATCATACTGCTCACATCCCTGATCTCTTTGATACTGATATCCACTGCGCCCGTAACAGGTGCCCCGCCGGCAGTAATAAAAACATTGGGAGGAATATTGAATTTTGTTCCCTGGCTGGTGGTGATAACGCCACCTGCCGCTGCATTTATACTAAAGTGTTCAAATGGTTTGGCATGACTGTCGAGGAATTCCGCCAGCATTTTAGCGTCCTGTCCTTTTTCCGGACCGGGTACTTCCTGGCTGTTATTTTTTTTACACGAAGAAATAGCTAATGCGGCAGCTACCAGGCAGGTGATCGATGTTAAGGTAATCGCTTTCATAAAAGATATTTTTGTTTAGAAATGTTTTTGCTTGTTTGATAGTAGATCAACAGCCCTTTTATTTTGTTACCCCCTTTTCGGAATATTTTTTTAGAAAGATGTACTTTTAGTCACAGCATGTTCCTATCAACCCATGCGAAGCACTTCCAGATGAGTATTCACCCCGACCAGCGATACCTTGAGGGCCTGTTACAGAACGATACGTTGCTGGTGCAGGAGATCTATCAGCGTTTTGCGGGAAAGATCAAACACCATATCCTGCAACACCAGGGTACGGAAGATGATGCCGCCGATATTTTCCAGGAGTCTATTATAGATGTATATCACCAGGCAAAGCATAAACAGCTACAGCTTACCTGCCCTTTTGAACCGTTCTTTTTATTGATCTGTAAAAGGAAATGGCTGAATGAATTAAAAAAAAGAGGCCGCCAGCCGGTAACAAAAAGGCTGGATGATTTATATGATGTGGGAGAAGATGTATTTGCCGCGGCCGAACAGGTGGTAAAAGAGGAAGCCCAGGCTGGTATGTACCTGGCGCAGTTTGAGCGGTTGGGAGAAAAGTGCCGGGAAATTCTCCGGTTATCACTGACCGGGGAAGCCCTGGAAAAAATTGCGGCGGCGATGGGTGTTACCTATGGCTATCTGCGGAAGAAAAAATCGGAATGCATGGCTACATTGTTATCCTATATTCAGGCTCAGAAAATTTAGTGTATGGCTGCTTATAACCAGGAAGATATTATCCGTTACGTGGAAGGCGACATGCAGCCGGAAGAACTGCTGCAATTTGAAGCGGCCCTCCGGGAAGATGCCGCTTTGTCTGCATCGGTACAGCAATACCGGGAGGTAGCTGCTACCTTATCGGAGCGCTTAAAGCCCGATCCGGGCCTTCACCAGCTGAAGGCCACCCTGCAGGAGCAGCGCGCTGAACATTTTCAACGCACAGGAAAAGTGGTGGGCTTTAAAAAGTACCTGGTCACAATCGGTATGGCTGCAGCGGTGCTGGGAGGAATTTTCCTGTTCCGCTTTTATTCCCGCGATACCAGCTATATGGACACCTATGGCAATATTGAAATGCAGGTAGCCGCCGAGCGCGGAAATAGTGAGGATACGTTGTTACAGTCTGCCGCATTATATTTTAACGAGAAGGCCTACACGAAGGTCATTCCTTTGCTCAACACTTATCTCAAAACAGACAGTAGCAGTCAAACTGCCCTTTATTACCGGGGCATTGCCTTTACCCAAACGGGCGCCGTGCAGGCAGGTATGAAAGACCTGGTGAAAGTATACGAAGGTGAATCTGTATTTAAATACGATGCCGCGTTTTATATTGCCCTGTATTATGCACAGGCACAGCATAAAAAAGAGGCATTGACCTGGTTAAAGAAAATCCCTGCCGATGCGGCTGCTGCAGCGAAAGCCGCCGCACTGGAAAAAGAATTGAAATAAGTGGGTATGATCAGTATTTATCGTCATTGATCTCCAGCCAGTAACCATCCGGGTCACGGAGGTAGATCTGCTGCACGCCGTCTACTCTTTTATTAATAGCGCCGGCTTTGCCTGGCCAGTCTTCAAAGGCAATCTGGTGCTTTTTCAATACTTCCACGAAAGCCTGCATATCAGGCACGCTGAAGCAAAGGTGCGTGTTTTTGTCGTGCGTGGTGGCTTTGGCTGCACCGGAAATTACGTGTACATGGCTGTTCTGCCCTACTCTGAACCAACTGTGTCTCCCATCTTTAAAGGGTTCTTCCATTGGTTCCAGTCCAATAATATCCCGGTAAAAATCCGTGCTTGTTTTCAGATCAACTACATACAACGCCATATGGTTCAGCGATGGATACTTCTTTGCTTGTCCGCTCATGTGAATAGAAATACCGGTAAGTGCCAAAAAGAGGAGGCCGCCGGATAATAGAAATTGTTTCATACAAACAAGATAATCAGCACAAATGAAAAGTGCAAGTGCGGATGTTGTCTTTCTCCCTCTGATCCCTGGAAAGACAACACCCGCGGCGGTTTTTAATTCGCTGCTTTAAACGCCACTGATTCGATGATTACATCCAGCTTTTTCAGTGCCGGCATATCGGAGCGGAGAATTTTGTCGCCGGTGGCCTGGTCATATTGTTTAGGATCGCCGGTGTTATTGGCTTTCAGCACAATGATCACGCCTTTGCCTTCCAGGGCGCCGCCGTTCCAGCTGGATACCATTCCGCCGTTGGTCCACTCAAAGGCGTTCAGTTTAAAGGGGCGGCCATTTACCTTGATGAGTTTATCCAGCGGGTCGCCGGCTTTGATGCCATAGGGCGATTTCCATTTGGAAGGGTAGTGGGAGAAGGTGAGGATATTCCCGTTTTCGCCGTCAAACTGTACTTCCAGTTCATTGTCGGTATCGGGATAGATCAGGTAAGCCTCGCCTTCTTTTTCGCCGGAGAGGTTTACGGCATCGTGCTGGGTAACGTTATTGGCGCCGTACATTTCCACCAGTTGTTCCGGGGTGCGTACCTGGAACAGGGGGCGCACTTCCCAGTTGCGTGTATCCGCTGCCGGGGCAGTGGAGGTGGTCGCGTCGGTGTTGCCTGTTTCTGTAGCAGTGGCGGTTTCATTTCCGGTGGAGGTACTGGCTGGTGCGTTGGCTGCTGCCTGGTTGGCGGCGGCAACTTCTGCAATGGTAGCAGGTGGTTTTTTACCGGTTACCGGTCCTGTATAGGTAGCCAGGAAATCCGTTTTATCTTCCAGGAGGGCTTTCACATCGCCCTTGTACTTATTGGCTGTGTAGGTGGCAATGGGGAATACGCTGTTGGTTTGAAGTCCCATGCTGCGCAGGTTGGCAATAAACCGTTGCCGGTTACAATCACTGTACTGGTAAAGGTATTTCAGCGCGGCGTCGAAAGCTACCGGATCTTTTTTCAGATCAAAAACAGTAGAGTCGATATCCAGGCCGGCGTTACCGCTGCGGGTGAGCTGTTCGGCAATGTACCCGGTGATGGAGTCATGCGGCAGCTGGTAGTGAGCGGCTACCCGGGCGGAGAAATCGTCTACGATATTTTGACTGAGTTTCGTTTGCGCGGTGAGTACCACCGGAACGAGAAGGGCAACCAATATGAAAAACCTTTTCATGTGAGCTGTATTGAGAATCTTTAAAACTAACAACGTTAACTGGTTTGAGATCACTAATTTATGTAATCTTTGCCACAGCAGTTACCATTACCGCAATAATAGCGGGAATTAGTAAAACGTATGGATACTGAAATATAGTATTTTTAGGGGCAGGGTACGCCAAAGAAATGCAGGGGTGCCATGTTTTATGGTTGAGATGGCACACTGTCGCGGGTTTTAATAAACGTTCCGTAGTACTTTTTTATTTCCGCATAGATGTCGTAGTCGGAGGCATTTTTAATAAATGAATATTCCGGCCGGTAGTACTGCATAAAAAGCCGGAGGCTGTCGCCATCAAGCCGGGTCACTTTATTCACCAGCGAGGGGGTATATACACTGTTTACATACATCTCCTGTTCTTTATCCAGCAGCATATGTTTGAAGGCGATCTTCTTTTTATTCTTCTTAAACTGCGTAACCCGGTATAGTTTGTTGATATCCACGGCAGTGATCTTGTAAACTTCAAACCATTTCGGACGGCGGAAGGTCATCTCTTTACTATATTCCTCCCGGAAGGCAGCAGAATCTTTAAAAAAATTATACCGGACAATATTCACTGTTTTCAGTTGTACCGGAGGTTTTACGGTGGTGTCGGCAGTTTTGGCCTGTGCAAAACTGCGGGTCGCTGCAAAGCATAATATGATTATCAAGGTCGGTACAACGGGCTTCATCGGCGGTTAAAATACTTTCTTCTGTTGAAAGAAAAAATTAAATAAACATATCTTCGGCACAGAAAATATTCTGATGAAGTATCAACCGTTTTTATTGAGATGCTTGTTGCTGGCATTGCTGATTGGTTTCCTGGCGTCGTGTAATCAAAGCAAAAAACACAAATTCAGTGTGGAAGATGTACCGGATCCGAAAAAATCCGGCGGTGGCTATGTGAGTAATCCCGACCACCTGATTTCCGACGCAACGGTAACGGAACTGAATGAAAAGTTATCTACCCTGGATAATGCCGGCAAGGCGCAGGTAGCGGTAGTAATACTACGCAGCATCGGCGATAATGAAACGCGCGATTTCGCCCATAAGCTGTTTAACTACTGGAAGATAGGAGATAAGGAGAAGAATAACGGGTTGCTGATCCTGATGGTGGAAGATGCCCGCAAACTGGAATTTGAAACGGGATATGGCCTCGAGGCAGACATGCCGGACATTATCTGTTTCCGTATCCAGCAGGAATACATGATCCCGCGCATCAAAGAGCACAACTACGATGCAGCGTTTACAGACGGCGTTAAGTCTGTCGCCTCCCTGTTCGACAACGGCAACTATGCGTATGATATGCTGCCGGATCTGCCAGGGGCGGATGCTTCCCTGATGGCTACCGATAGCGAAACTGTTGCAACAGATGAAATCCCGCCACCGGTGACCGCTGGAGACGCTATAGACGTAGCTCCCCAGTCATTTGCCAGTACAGAGGAAGCCACCAGTTCCGCTTCCAATGATTATACCGGCGATTTTTCCTTTATGGCCATTATTTTCTGGTTATTCATATCGGCGGCAATGATGCATGTTTTCTTCGGGAAAAAAGCAAAGCGGCGGAAAGAGAATGCTGATGAAGAACCATTGGCCGTAACGGCTGTTCCGAACGAATTCCTGCGTCCCCGCTGGATTGGACTGATCATTATCCACGCCATCGCTTTTTATACCATTTTTTATCTCATTACAAAACGGCACATGGATGTGGGATTCCTTAAAGTATGCCTGATCTATTACCTGGTGTGGCTGGTGTTTATGCACGTGGCCGTGCTGCTGATCATGCTCCGTACTGCGGTGATGCTGAAAAACGACGACCGCCACCTGAAATGGCTGCGGCTGGAGGTGTTGAGGAGGGATCTGCGGATTGCAGGATACATATTCCCGTTGCCGTATTTATGGCTATATATCATGTGGCTGAAGAACAGGCTCAATCATCTGCGCAACGACGTATATGACTGCCCGCAGTGCGCCCAGGCCATGCACAAACTGGACGAAGCAGAAGATGATACTTACCTGGAAAAAGGCCAGGTAGTGGAAGAAAAGCTCGATTCGGTGGATTACGACGTATGGCGCTGCGATACCTGTAATACGCAAACGGTATTGAATTATACCAATATGCGGTCAGCGCTGGCAGACTGTCCTTCGTGCAAACATAAAACCTATAAGTGCAAGAAAACGGTGACTAAAAAGAGCGCTACTACATCATCTGAAGGATGGGGCATAAAAGAATATGTTTGCGCCTTCTGTGCCTATGCGCATGATTACCAGTTTGTAATTCCGAAGATATCTGAATCATCATCTTCTTCCTCTTCCGGAAGCTCTTCGTCGTCGTCCTCTTCTTCCAGCTGGGGTGGCGGATCTTCGGGCGGCGGTGGCGCCAGCAGCAGCTGGTAAAAAAAAGAGCCGGTATAATACCGGCTCCCTGTTAATCTGAATAACTATATTGTTTTAATTATCGGCATTCATTTTACCAACCACTTTATATCCTGCGATAGAATTATCGCTGTTCAGAACAGGCTGATAGTACATGCCGTCTGGTGATAAATAGTACTGCTGACCGTTGATATTTACGGAGCGGCTGTTATCCGGTAATTGTGAAATCATATCTGTATTACCTGTGCCGTTGTCGGGGTTGTTATTTCCCTGGTCATCAGTAATGGTCACTGTCTTATCGCCTATTTTACCATTTTTGCCCACTACTATATAACGTCTGCCGTTATCTGTCATGGACTCCTGGTAATAGGTACCATTCAGTTCGTAATAGGTGTTTCCGTCTACCTGTATTTCCTCTGCACCTTCCGGCAAATCCGGTACTGCTGCGCCGAGGGGAGCTTCTACCACTTTATAGCCTTTGGTATCGCCGGTCGACTGGTAATAAGTTCCTCCGTAGTAGTACATCGGACCAAAGGAGGCGCCCAGGGAGAAGTAACCAAAAGGCAGTGAAGAAACATATAATCCTAATGGCGGGAAGAACGGGTTGTAGTAAGGCCTGTACCAGGGACGTCCGTAATATACGCGTCCACCGTAAATGGGACCACGATAACCGTGATAATACCCCCTGTTTACAGGAGCCACTATACGGGGAGAATACATACGTTGGGAAGTGTATACCCTGCCACTACCGCCGCCGGAACGGAATCCTCCGCCACCGCCATAATGGGAGCCACCTCCACGGCCTCCGCCCTGGCCTGAACTAACACGTTGCGCGTAGGCGTTGCTTACTGTAAATGTGCCCAACAGGCCAACCAGCACAAACAGTATATAAATTCTGTTTTTCATTTTTTTAACATTTGGTAATCGTCTCTTCAGTTTCTCTTTCTCTGTCGTTTATTAGACGGTAAAAGGGGCTTGAAGTTTAACTGCATACCACTTATTGCAAAAATGCGGCCGGTTTGCTGAAATATGCCTGCTTATTGAGGGCTGGTAGTATTAATGGCTGCCATAAAGCGTTTGGCGAGATTCCCTATTTCGGCCGACTTTACCACCTGGCTTATCCATTGGGCAGGCAGCTGGTCATAGCCATAGTGGAGGCCCGCTGCGGCCCCGGCCACCGCACCGGTGGTATCGGTATCTCCTCCCAGGTTTACAGCGGTAAGCACGCAGGCAGGGTAATCCGGTGTATTGAGCAGGCACCAGAGGGCGCTTTCCAGGGTGTATACCACGTACCCGGAGCTGATGATCTGTTGTTCGGGTACGGCGGCTATATCCTGCTGTAATACGCGCTCATAGAGCTTTATTTCCGTGGGGTTGAAGGGCTGTGTGCCCAGGTAGGCATTTACGCTCCGCTGCATCTGCAAATAGGCTTCCCGGAGATCTTTCAGGGACAGCAGGGCACGGAGGAATTCCACGTAAATGAAGCAACCCAGTACCGAACGGAAATGCTGGTGCGTTATGCCGGACACTTCCCGGACGATCTGGTAGCGGATATGGATATCATTTTCGCTGGTGAGGAACAGGGCCAGCGGCATCATGCGCATTAAAGATCCATTGCCGTTTTCAAATTCCTCAAATCCGCCGCTCACCAGCGGGGAAGTGCCGCTACCCACCCTCAGCAACGCCCGGCGGGTGGTATGGCCAATATCAAATACTTCATTATGCGCGCCCCAGTAGCCTTCTGATGACCAGCGTACAAACGACTGCGCCAGGTTTTGAAGGTTGTAACCTGCTATGAGGCTTTCCGCCGTGCAGAAAGTGAGGGAGGAATCATCTGAAAAGGTGCCGGGAGGCTGATTCCAGCATCCGTACCCGGTGAGGGTGGTAATAGGATTTTCTGAGAGATAACTACGCGTTTTGAATTCTACCGGTACGCCCAGTGCATCGCCGATAGCAATACCGTAAAAAGCGCCTGTAATTTGTTGTTGCATGGGATAGAATATCTAACGTTAAAGTATGTATGAAATACGGTAATGAATATACGGTTGATTTGTTAATTCTGACAATCACGCTGCGATATTTATACAATAATTTTTTAAATCGCCGTTGTTCATTTTATTCAGCATTTTTGAGTTCCGTTCAGGATTGTTCATTGTTATAATGGCCATAGAACATGCTTTACGGTAATAATAACTTTCTACCTTTGCATTATCACGATGAACATATCGTTGAAAAGAATTACCGGAAATCTGTTTTTTAGTTTGTCAGGAGCATTATTATAACCTTGTTGTCACAGTTAACCCAGTCACAATAAAAAGGTTATTCAACCATTATTAGCAGCGCGAAACAGCTGGCTATTCCTTGCATTTATTTATTGAAAACGAAAATTAACCCACATGCAATCTTTTTTGTTCAACAGGCATTTTCAAACATGCACATTTCTTGGACATTACCATTACCAGTTATTTCTTTTTGTATTGAATTAGCGGAACAGCTGTTGCTTTCGGTAGGCCAGATCCTGATCAGGGCTAAAGAAGATCAGGCATAGGAAGAGCGTGACAGATCACCGGCATTGATACGCCGGTAACTGGTCAGACCTGGTATTACCAACGGCCGGCAGGGAACAACATGCACACTTGCAGCTTAAGGTATTCATTGTTTGTTCCCGGCTACAGTTAACCAATCAAATCCTATTCACATGGGGTGATAGTACATACAAGAACGGACCGTTTTTCCAGGCAGTCCGGTTTTTAAACATTGAGATGAACATTTAGTTGAAGTCTTTGCGACGCATGCTAAACGGGGCCACTTATTCAGGTAGTCCCCTGATTTTTAATCCCATAAAACTTTTATATGAAAACATTATTGGAGTGCAACATACACGATGGAAGCTTTATGCCCCGGACCGTTTTTCTAAGCGGTCCCCATTACCGGAATCACCAATATGAAGGCGCATACCCTGCATATTGTTTAAATATAAAGCCATACGTTAAAACGGTCAGTGTAGAAACGTGATCATTTATGCTGCGATTGATTCGGAAAACCGGGGGACTGTTTTTCCAGACGGTCCCCATCTTTAAAAACCAGGCTGGCAACAGTCTTACTCATAGAACGCTTTTTCATAGGTTCAATTTGATTTGGGAAAGGAAGGGACCATCTTTCCAGATGGTCCTGATTTCTTCCTCCGGATCATAAAACAAATAACATTCAACAATGGATCGGACATACTAAAAAACAGGGGCTATTTTTCCAGGCGGCCCCATCTCCTGACTAACACATGGTAACGCAGCGGTAATACCGCGCTTACTGCAACATAGCTCATTTTTGAGGTGGACGTAAATAGATACCGGGGCTGTTTATCAAAACAGCCCACTATTTTAAACCGGATTTATAGGAAAAATGAAAGTTTTGGTGATAACTTCGTTACCTGCACTTTCAAAGAAAGTGCCTGTTGATAACATCGTAAACCCGGAAACTCATGCAATATCATCTCCTCGGAAAATCAGACCTCTCTGTCAGTGAAATCGGATTCGGCTGTATGTCGCTCGGAAATGATGATGCCGCCAATGCAAGCCTCATTCATCACGCCTGCGACCAGGGAATCAATTTCTTTGATACCGCCGACCTGTATGAACACGGACAAAATGAAACCACCGTGGGCAAAGCCCTGAAGGACAGAAGATCGTCCGTGATCATAGCCACCAAAGTAGGGAATCAGTGGAAAGAAGATGGCAGCGGATGGGACTGGAATCCCCGCAAAGCATATATCATAGCCGCTGTGGAGGCGAGTTTACAGCGACTGCAAACAGATTATATTGATCTGTATCAGCTGCACGGCGGCACCATTGACGACCCGATAGATGAAACCATTGCTGCCTTTGAAACCCTGCAGCAGCAAGGAAAAATAAGGTACTATGGGATCTCTTCCATCCGGCCCAATGTGATCCGCGAATATGTACAGCGGTCAACCATCGTGAGCGTAATGATGCAGTACAGCCTGCTGGACCGGCGCCCGGAAGAAACAGCTTTCCCTTTGTTACAGGAAAACAACATCGGCGTGCTGGCGAGAGGAAGTGTGGCGAAAGGCTTGCTGGTAAACAAACCCGCCGCGCCTTACTTAAACTACACCGCGGAAGAAGTGGCTGTTGCCGCTGCTGCTGTAAAATCGGTAAGCAGCGCTTCACGGGATGCTGCGCAAACAGCACTGCGGTTTGTATTGCAGCAACCGGCTGTAACCAGCGCTGTTGTGGGCATCCGCACACCGGCGCAGTTGGAGGATGCACTGCGGGCTGTGCAAGCCATCGCATTATTGCCGGATGAAATAGAAAAACTGCAACAGGCAGTAGCCATCAACAGGTATGATCAGCACCGGTAGCAATATACGCTGCTCCCTGTCTTCATGCTGCCTGCATTATATTGTACCCCATTTAAAGCTGCTGTTATGCAAAAACTGAAAGTAGGAATGTTATTGTTCCCCGAGTTAACGGTCCTCGATTTTACAGGCCCTTACGATGTATTTGTAAAAGCGTCCTGTTTTGAGGTGGTTATTATCGGGGAAACAACGGATATCATCCGGGCGGAAGGCGGCTTACTGCTGCAGCCACAGGTGGCGTTGGCAAACTGTCCGCAGCTGGATATTATTTTCGTTCCCGGTGGAAGAGGTGTCAATGCATTGCTCACCAACCCGGTAGTATTACAGTTCCTGCGGGATCAGGCGGTAAAGGCAAAGTATGTTACATCGGTTTGTACGGGAGCATTGGTACTCGCGGCAGCAGGATTGCTGGATGGCTTCAAAGCCACTACGCACTGGCGTTCGCTGGAACTGTTACGGATGTTTGGCGTGGAAGCGGTGGAAGAAAGAGTAGTGCGGGACCGGAGCCGTATCACCGGTGGCGGCGTAACCGCCGGCATCGATTTCGGATTGGTGCTCACAGCCCTCGTAGGTGGAGATGAAGCGGCTAAAATTATTCAGCTGCAACTGGAGTATAACCCGGCGCCTCCGTTCAGGGAAGGATCGCCGCACACTGCCGGTTTGCCGGTATTACAGAAAACAAAAGAACTCACCGGGCTGATGCTGGAAACCAGGAAGAAAATTATCCGGCAACTATTGCAGGATCGCGCTCCCTCCGCAGCTGGGCCCTCCTGATAGTACGTACTTCACGCAGACTGATCATCCGGTTTTGTTCCGGGTCCCATACCTTCAGCCGGAAACAGGCGCATACATCCCGGAAGCCCAGGCTGGTAGTTTTAACACGCTGCATGGCCGGGATCTTTTGCATTACTTCTGGCAAACGGTAAAAGGGAATACGCGCATTCAGGTGATGAATATGATGATAGCCAATATTACCGGTAAACCATTTCATTACCGGATTCATCACCATATAGCTGGAAGATAACAGTGCCGCTTTATCATAGCACCATTCCTTATTTACATTAAACGTAACGCCCGGAAAGTTATGTTGCGCATAGAAAAGATAAGCACCCAGTCCGCACGCAATGGTAAACGGAATCAGGATAAACAGCAGCCAGCTTTCCCATCCGAGGAAATAAGCTACCGCTACGCTGCCACCAATATGGATGATCAGCGCCAGCAAAGAATCCAGGTGTTTACGCGGACTGCTTACAAAAGACTGCACACACATGCCAATCATAAACATCGACAGGTAGCCGGCTGCAATGGTTAGCGGGTGACGGCTGAACAAATAAGTTCTCCTCTCCGCCGGTGTGATGGATTCAAATTTCTTACGGGTAATGATAGGGTAGGAGCCGATGCTGGCGCTGAACAACTTTGAATTATGTTTATGGTGGTAATCGTGCGAACGCTTCCAGATACTGGAAGGCGCCAGTACATATATGCCGAAGGTAACCATGATCGCTTCCGCTAACCATGATTTATGCAGAATAGCATGATGCTGATGATCATGATAAATAACAAACATTCTTACAATCAGCAATCCAGAAAGGATACTGGACATTATTTTCAATACCAGGTAAGGTAATACCAGGGTACCTGTTAAGGCCAGCATCAACAGTAATAATGTTGATATTGTATAGAGCCAGCTTTTGGCTCTCTCTTCGCGCGCATATGGCTTGGTAGCCAGTATCAGTTCTTTACCTTCCAGCATATTGTTGTAGGATAATCTATCTAAAGTTGTTGTTGCGTAAAATGATTAAATAACGGCAGTGCGTTTGTGTTTCCATCTTTTATGCGACCAAAGCCACGTTGCCGGCTGGGAAACAATGTCCTCTTCCAGTTTGCGGGTATGTGCGGAGGTAATGGCGCCGTCTTTTTCTTCAGCGGGTGTGGCGGTCAGTAATTCTGCCGATACGGTGTAGTAGCCTCTCTTTTCGCGTTGCACGGTTACATACACCACCGGGTAATTCATTTTCTGTGCTATTTTTTCAGTACCCTTGAAAACAGGGGTATCCTGGTGCAGGAAGTTGAGCCATTGCGCTGTTTTAGGCTGTGGCGCCTGATCAGCGATAAAAGCAGTGGCATTTACTTCGCCACGGTTTTGCACCATGTCGCGGAAAGTATCCTGCATGGCAATCAGCTTGGTGCCAAAGCGGGTGCGCATGCGATACATGAGACCGTTAAAGTGTTTGTTAGCCAGCGGGTGATAGATCACATACAACTGCTGACGGCACAGGATACTGAATGTATTTCCGGCCCATTCCCAGTTGCCTTTATGTCCCATCACCAGTACTGCGCTCTTTTTCTCTGCTTCAAGCCGGTTAAAAAGCTCCAGTGTAGCCGGTGTAAAGCTACAATGCTTCACCATTGCTGTTTTGCTGATGGTGAGCGTTTTAAACGTTTCCAGGAAAAGATCACACAGGTAGTGATAGAAATCTTTACAGATGCGTTGGATCTCTGCGTCACTCTTTTCAGGAAAAGAATTCCGCAGATTCTGAAGAACCACCTTTTTGCGGTAGCCCATCACGTAATACAACAATACATATACTGCGTCAGAAACCAGGTAAAGCACACGAAATGGCAGCAGCGATAGCGCGTAAATCAGTGGTAACAGTAAGTAGTAGGCAATTGCAGACAATGTGGCACAGGTTTTTGATACTTCGAAAAGTATTATTGAAAATGTAAATGTATATCTTAAAGAACACTTTTCATAGCAGTATCCGTGAAAAAAACGATGCATCAGTTCATTTAGTATCTTTATCGGGTAGTGTTGTCTAAACTTTAACAGTTCCAGATGAAGACCATAGCCCGATTTGCGAGATACGGCTGCCTGCTGGCAGCGATTGGCGGCCTTTCTTATTGCGCCCGTAATCCATACGCCGGTACCAATAAGGTATACCGGCAGGAAGCTAAATCCTACGCGAAGGTGTTGCGTCAGCAACCGGGAGCGCTGAATGGCGCTGGTGGCGCAGAAGCTCCCTCCTGGGTAGGTACGGTGAACTTCAATATGCGGAAACCCAGTCTTGTTATCATACATCATACCGCTCAGAATTCATGTGAACAAACATTGAAAACGTTTACCCTGCAAAGAACACAGGTAAGCGCTCATTATGTGATATGCCGCAACGGAGCCATTCATCATATGCTGAACGATTATCTCCGAGCCTGGCATGGAGGCGTTGCCAAATGGGGCAACCTCACGGATATCAATTCTTCTTCCATCGGCATAGAGCTGGACAATAACGGCAAAGAACCCTTCGATTCCGCCCAGATCCGTAGCCTGCTGGTGTTGCTGGATACCTTGCAGCACCGCTACAATATCCCTGCGACCAATTTCATCGGTCATGGCGATATCGCCCCCGGCAGAAAGGTAGACCCCAGTGCCTGGTTCCCCTGGCAGCAACTGGCGGATAGAGGCTTTGGCCTCTGGTATAAAGACACCAGCACCACCATTGTACCTGCAACATTCGATCCGATACTATCGCTCCGGATTATCGGATACGATGTGAAAGACTCGTCAGCCGCTATCATGGCCTTTAAACGCCATTTTATGCCAGACGACAGCCTCCCCGGTCTTAATGATGCCGGCAGGAAAATAATGTTCAATCTGCAGCAGCAATACCAATGATCTGTTAAGAAGACACCCAACTTTACTTTTACCCCTACGTCTCCACAAGATTATTTTGTGATGTGAGATAAATGTCATATTTTAATAATGAGTTAAAAAGAGATATAAACCAAAATCAGCAATCAAAGAGATCATTTTCCCGGACTTGTTATTATACCTATTCTCCATGTTATACTAATCTTTCTTGTTATGAAACGTTCATTTAAATTCCCGTTACTGCTGGTAGCAGCCAGTGCCGCATTGCTATGCTGGCCACGTGAACAGGCTGCCGCCCAAACAGATCATCCCGTAAAAGATTCTTCCTGCCTGGTAAAAACAGATGTCAGCTACGATTTTGCAGATAATATGCATAAAAAAGTAAACGACATCATAGAAGATAAACTCGCCGGTGGTATCGAAGAAAATGGTAAGGTTACCTGGGAAAATTCTCCCGACGCCCCGGAATACTACCAGGTAGTGTTACGCAAAACAAAGGTGACCATCAAATACAAAGGCACCATCTGCGAAGACAGAATGATCTGGCAGAATATTGAAGACTGTAAAGCAGCCCTCAAAAAACTGCTGGAAGCGAAATAGAATGATCTTTTAATTTTAATAAGATGGAATTTACCGGGCTTTCCCGGTAAATTTCCTGAAGTCGTTGTACCTCTCGTCTCACCCGCTGCCCTCCCTAAAGGCCGCATAAGACTGCTGTCGCCCGCCGCCGAAACATGATCGCATACAGTTGTGCATTGATATGTAAAATCTGTTATTTGAACCGGTAACAGGATTAAAATGCTATGCGGCAACGGGGCTTATCCCTCTTATGCGTTACCCCTGTCATACCCATAAACCTGGATTATTCACATTGTACCTATAGAAAAGACAGTGATAAGCCGTATCTCTATAGGTACGGGTTATCTACGGCTTAGATACGGGTTATCTACGGCTTATCTACGGCTTATCCTATAATAGCGTACACCCAGGCACCAGGCAAGGCAGGTACTAATGATACCGTTTTAGCTTTACATACACGTACTCATAATACCGTTTAAACTTTACATCATTGCCTGCAAATCATCTCCGGACGGCCCTTTTCAGCTAAACATTTAGCAACAATGCAAAGCTGTTTTTACAATCTATATAGTCTATAAATTTTGTAGATTAATAATTGTGCCTTACTTTTGCCGCGATATCACCACTGATTATACACCAAAAAATAAATGCCAAAATCTGAACGGTGTAACCATCTCCGCAAAGATCTGAGTCAACTTATAAATCAAGTACAAAGCATGAATTACGTAAAAAGGCTGTTATGCCTGCTGCCCGGCTTACTGTGGCTGCAGCAGAGCGTTGCCCAGGAAATCAGGGTAAACGGGGTAGTAACATCCCGCTCAGACGCACAACGCATACCCGGCGCAATTATCCAGGTAAAAGGAACCGGACGCGGTACACAATCCGATCCGGATGGAAAATATTCGATCAGCGCCCAGGTAAATGATACGCTGCAATTTTCTTCACTAGGCTTTGAAACAACGTTTGCCGTAGTTGGAAACAATAAAGTGATCAACATCTCCCTGGAAAACAGTAACAGGAAACTGGAAGAAGTAGTGGTTACTGCACTGGGCATTTCCCGCGAAAAAAAATCACTCGGATATGCGGTACAGGAATTAAAATCAAAAGATATTGCTGAAGCAAAGGAAACCAACCTGGTAAATGCATTGTCCGGAAAGATAGCAGGGGTGCAGGTTACAAACAGCCAGGGCAACCTCGGTTCTTCCCGTATTGTGATCCGTGGTGAAACCTCCATCGCCGGTTATAACCAGCCACTGTTTGTACTGGATGGGGTACCGATAGACAACAGCCAGCTCGGTATTGGCACCGGCCGCGATTTTGCCAACGCCATTTCCGATATCAACCCGGACGACATCGCCTCCATCAGCGTGCTGAAAGGCCCGAATGCCGCGGCTTTGTACGGATCACGCGCTTCCTCCGGTGTAATTGTGATTAAAACAAAAACAGGAAAGGATACCAAAGGCGGCATGGGCGTTACCGTAAATTCCGGCGCCACCTTTGAAAAACTCCTGATCCTGCCCGACTTTCAGAACTCCTACGGACAAGGTACCGGCGGACAATTCTCCTATAAAGACGGTAAAGGCGGCGGTATCAACGACGGCGTAGATGAAAGCTGGGGGCCGAAAATGGACGGTCGCCTCATCCCGCAGTTCTTCTCCAACGGTGAAGCAGTACCGTTTGTAGCGCACCCTGATAACGTAAGGGATTTCTATGTAACCGGCTATACACTCAATAACGGCTTATCGGTAGGCGGTACCAACGAAAAACTGGATTACCGCTTCTCTTATAACAACACCAAACAAGGCGGTATTTTACCAAACACCGGTATTACCCGCAATACTTTCACCGCCAGTAATACTTTCCGTATTACACCAAAACTTACTCTCAGCACCTACGCCAATTATGTGCGCAGCGCTGCAGATAATCTGCCCGGTGTGGACGGCCGCCGTGGTAACAGCGTTACCCTCCAGTTCATCTGGTTTGGCCGCCAGGTAGATGTGAGCAAACTGAAAAACTATAAGAATGCAGATGGTACCGATTACAACTGGAACCATAGTTACTATAGCAACCCTTACTGGATCCAGAATGAGAACACAGTAGGTATGCTGCGCAACAGGTTCCTCGGTAATGCCCGGTTGTCGTACCAGATCCAGGACTGGCTCACCGCCAGCTTCCGCATCGGTACCGATTACTACCAGGACAGGCGCAAGTATAAAATTGCTTATTACACCAATGGTACACCATTCGGTTCTTACACGGAAGATGCCTACGCGGTTAGCGAAACCAATGGTGAATTTACATTGAACGCAAAGAAAAAGCTGAACAGCGATTTTGATATCGATGTACTGGCCGGCGCCAACCTCCGCTCCAATCAGCTGGAACAAAACTACCAGCAGGCGCCACGCCTGGCTGTGAAAGGCGTATACACGCTGAACAACTCCCGCGATCCGCTCATCTCTACCAGTTTACTCACCAGGCAAAAAGTATACAGCGGCTTTGCAGCAGCACAGGTAGGTTTCCGCAACTACGCGTTTGTGAATTTAACCGCGCGTAACGACTGGTCCTCCACACTCCCACGGGGTAGCAACTCCTATTTTTATCCTTCGGTAAATGCCAGCCTGGTATTGTCTGAAGCGCTGCATATCCAGGGCGATGTGCTTTCCCTGTTGAAGCTGCGTGGCGGATGGGCACAGGTGGGAAAGGATACAGATCCTTACCAGGAAATCAATACCTATCCTTTCAACCAGCCGTTTGGCTCGCTGCCGTTACTCACCGTATCGGATAAGTACCTGAATAAAGACCTCAAACCGGAAATCACCACTTCCACAGAAGTAGGCGTGGAAGCCGGGTTTATTGATAACCGCGTGCGACTGGATGTTACTTACTATAACTCCCGCAGCCGCAACCAGATCCTGCTGGCGGATGTAAGCTCCACTACCGGTTATCTGAAGAAATTACTCAACACAGGTGAACTCAGTAATCATGGTGTGGAAGTAATGCTGGGACTAACGCCTATCACTACACGCTCCGGGTTCCGCTGGGATGCGAACATCAATTATGCACGTAATGTGAGTAAAGTAATAGAACTGGATGCAGATGGATATCTCACAAACTATGTACTCGGCAGCTCCGGTAATATGCAGGTACTTGCCAGCAAAGGCCAGCGCTATGGCGCTCTTTATGGCACTGCTTATAAAAGAGACAGCGAGAACAGGATACTGGTAAATGCAGATGGTACGCCATCAGTAGATCCAAGTAAAAAAATATTAGGCTACTACACACCAAAATGGACTGGTAGCATCAACAATAATTTCTCCTTTAAAGGTTTTAACCTGAGCTTCCTGATAGACACCAAACAGGGTGGGTCCATCTGGTCGGGTACTAATGCCACCGGTATGAGTACCGGCGTGCTGGCGGCTACTATGCCGGGTCGTGACCAGGAAAATGGCGGGTTGCCTTACTATAACGATGGCACAAAAAATGTGCAGCTGCCGGATCATAACGCCACCGCACCAGGCGGCGCCACGGTAAAGCACGACGGGATCATCTTTGACGGCTACACGGCAGATGGCAAGAAGAACACCGCTATTCTTTCTGCACAAAACTATTACAAAGCCGTATACACCAGCAACCTGAACGAAAGTGCGGTGTATGACGCCTCCTTTGTTAAACTGCGTGAAATAAAAGTAGGTTATACTTTACCGGTTTCCCTGGTGAAGAAATGGGGATTACAGGCGGTGAATGTAGCGCTGGTAGGAAGAAACCTCGGATACCTGCACAAGAATACACCAAACATAGATCCTGAAACAGCCTTTAATACCGGTAATGGACAGGGACTGGAAACGCTGCAGATACCCACCACCCGCAGCTTTGGCTTTAACCTGAATGTTTCATTTTAATGATTGATTGATTATGAAAAAGTTGTTGATACCTTTCTCTTTAATATTCGCTACAGTATGGCTGGCCGGTTGCCAGAAAGACCTGGAGCGCACCAATATAAATCCGAACGAACCCACTGCCGTACAGCCGGATTACCTGCTGAGCAATGGTATTAAAGCCAACGTGGATACTTACTGGGGCAGCGATGCCACAATGGAAACATCCCTGCTGTATATCCAGTACTGGGCTAAAATCCAGTATCCGGATCCGGACCGTTATATTCCGGCCACTACCAACATCCAAACGGTGTGGAATAATTTCTATGCGCAGGGGATTGCTGATTTTACCAAGCTCGCGGAGCTGGGCGATACACTGCATAACCCCAATTATAAAGCCGTAGGCATTATCATGCGTTCGTGGATTTTCCAGGTGCTCACCGATTTGTATGGAGATATTCCTTACACACAGGCGGGCAATATTGATAAGTATCTTACACCGGTGTACGACAGTCAGCGGGTGGTATACAGAGGATTGCTGGCTGAACTGAAGAATGCTGCGAACACTATTTCGCCGTCAGACAATCCTATTCTCGGCGACTCTTTACTGGCCGGAAATATGAATGGCTGGAAGAAATTCGCTAACGGGCTGCGCTCACGCATTGCATTACGGCTGGCCGATCGTGACCCGGCTACCGCTAAAGCAGTGTTCGCAGAACTGGCAGCAGAAGGCAACTTTTTCCTCACTGCCAGCGATCGTGAAGTGAAACTGAACTATCTCACTTCTCCCAATCAGAACCCGGTTGGCAGAAACAGGGAAACACGGAACGACTACCGCATCAGTAAAACGGTAGTGGATAAACTGAAAGCGCTGAACGACCCACGGTTAAGCATATACGCAGCACTGCCGGCCGATACCAATGCATATATCGGCGTTACCAATGGATTGTCTGCCGACTCAGCCTCACGGTTGGGCTTCAGCAAAACTTCCGATGTGGGGGCTGCTTTCACCGCTACCCAGGCGCCCGCCTTTGTATTTACGTACGCAGAACAATTGTTTATCCTGGCGGAAGCGGCGCAGCGTAACCTGATCAGCGGCAATGCAGCCGATTTGTATGCACAGGCTATCCGTGCATCTTTCAAGCAATATGGCATTACCGGTACGCAGGTAGACACTTACCTCGCGCAACCTGCAGTGGCATATGACGCCAATAATTATAAGAAATCAATAGGAGAGCAGAAGTGGCTGGCGTTATTCAGTGAAGGTCTGGAGGCTTTTGCAGAATGGAGGAGACTGGATTATCCGCAGCTGAGGCCAGCTTACACCGGCGCGCTGCAGGGTAAAATGCCGCTGCGTTTAACGTATCCTTCCAGCGAGCAGGCGTTGAACGGCGCCAACTACAAAGCAGCGGTGGCCCGCCAGGGTGCGGATCTGCTGACTACAAAGGTTTGGTTTGATATGTACTAACAACCGTTATTATAAGAGAGGGATTTGCAGAAAATGATTTGCTGCAAATCCCTCTTTTATTTATTTTTTATTATTCGCGTGGTACCGCATAATCTCAATGCCTGCTTCTATCACCGGTCCGATACCGTGAAAATCGTTCAGCTCTGTAGGACGGTTATAGTAAAAAGACAGATCCGCTGAAGTGTTTGTGCCAATGCAAACATCTTTCAGTTGGCCATCTTCCTGAATTTTCTCCTTTACCAATCCTTCCCAACCCCTTTCTGCTATGGAGATATAGCGTTTATCGAGCCAGCCCTCATTTACGCCGCGTGCAATGGAATAAACAAACATTGCGGTGCAGGAAGTTTCCGTATAGGAATCGGTACGGTCCAGTACCTGGTGAAACAGGCCGCTGGCCGACTGGTATTTTGCGATGCCCAGGATTTGCCGGGTAACATCTGCAATCACTTCATTCCTGCCTGGATGATTGGCGGGCAGGTCGTTGAGCAACTGTACCTTTGCCAGCATGATCCAGCCGTTGGCGCGGCCCCAGTGGGCAACGCCCTGTCTTTTCAGGTCTTCGTAATAATAGTGCACATACAATTCATTCCGTTCATCCCAGAGGTAGTGCGAAAAATGTTTTACCTGGGCTACGGCATCATCAAAATAAGCGTTGTTGCCGGTGAGCTTACCCATACGCGCGAGGAAGGGAACACTCATGTACAGATCATCTCCCCAAAGGGTCCATTTATAAGGCGTTGGACGGCATAAGGTGCCATCTGCCAGTCTTTCCTGTACCTTGCTGATATGATTGGCTGCTTTATCGATATAGGCCCTGTAATCGCTTCTTTTTACTTTTTGGTAGACGTCTAACAGGCTGGCACCCATAGCGCCGCAATCGTCCAGTACGCGGGTATTGATTAGCTGATTGAACGGAAAACCTTTGTACTTCACGCCTTTCTTGCTGAGGGCTTCAAAGTAGGCGTAGTTGTCGAATGCAAAGGCAACATGTTGCTGCGCAAAGGCAGTGTATTTTTCGTCTTTCAGGTAATTGCCGAGGTCTGTCATGGCGATGTTCAATACCCCATTTGGATAATGCCATTCGCTCAGGTGGTCGGATATCCTGGCTGTTACGCCGGCTGGTATTTCCTTGCTGGTGTTCCAGGTTTGGTTGTTATCTCCTGTAAACCGGAAGGCGGCATGGGCAACAGCATAGTCTGCTACTTTTTTTACCACCGCTGCGTCAGCGGAATTATCCTGCGCCAGCCCGGCCAGTGGCAGGGTGATGCCCAGGAATAAGAGAAGGGTTTGCTTTTTCATATGTGGAACTTTGTGTGTACAATATAGGCTGCATTCGTCATTTATGCAAACGATTGCAATAAAAATAACTTGCTTCTTAATATAATTTATTTTAATTATGTGTTCTGGAATTAAGTTTAAATTTTATCGGGATCATGCGGAATATACGGTATCGGCTGAACGAAAACAGAAAGCGCGTGTTCAGTATCGTCATGTTGCTGTCGTTAACAGCTTGTCAGCAAAGCAGAACAGAAGAAACGGATAACATCGCAGTAGCGGCGCCCTCGGAAACTGTCCGGCCGCTTACGGAAGACGACGACTCCCTGCAGGAAATACAGCGGAACATTGCCTGGGAGCAGATAGAAGTTTTTCCCTTTGGCAAAGCACTCATCAATAACAAAGTGCCGTTATTTACCAGCAGGCAGCGACTGGAAGCAGCTATTGGAATGGCCGACAGCATTATATCTGCCAATGGCGAGGATATCTGCGGATCGCAGTTTGACGAGGATTTTGATTTTTTCTATAAAGACGGATCTACTTTCGAACACTGCAAAGATTCACTGGCCTGTGAAGAATTTGTTTTTACAGACAGTAATTCGCTGACCTCCGGTAAAATCACCCTTAGCCGCCATACCACCTGGGAAGACGTAAAACGGTTATATCCCAATGCCGTATTGCAGGCAGAAAATGAGGGTAAGAAAGATATGATCATCCTCCGTGATTCTTATAATAAAGACAGCGAAAGCAGCGTACAGTTATATTTTGAAAACGGCAGCCTGGTGCGTGTTGTAAATTTTATTCCCTGCTGATTAGTTACATCACTGGTGTTTTACCGCCGTCTACCGCGGTGCTGGTGCCTGTAATATAAGCCGCAGCGGGCGATGCCAGGAATGCGGCCAGCGCCGCTATTTCACGGGCTTCTCCAAAACGCTGCATCGGAATTTCTTTCAGCCATTCTGCTTCTATTACTTCCGGAGATACGTTACGGGCGGCAGCGCTGCTCTTAAATAATCCTTCCAGTCGCGCGGTAGAAGTAGAACCGGGCAATACATTGTTCACCGTAATGCCATGCGGCGCCAGTTCTGTGGCAAGCGTTTTAGACCAGGCAGCCACTGCCCACCGGGTAGTATTAGACACACCGAGATTTTTTATCGGTGCTTTTACAGAAGTGGAAATGATATTGATGATACGGCCAAAACCGGCACTGATCATACCCGGCACAAATATCTGCGCCAATGCCTGGTTACACAGCAGGTGTTGTGAAAAGGCCGCGGTAAATGCCGTTGCGGTGGCTTCTAAAATGGGGCCGCCTGCAGGCCCGCCGGTGTTGTTAATGAGTATATGCACGGGACCGCGAGCAGCTATTTTTTCCGCTGCTGTTGTAACCTGCGCTACATCTGAAAAATCAGCGATGGCATAACTGTGTTGTTGCCCGTTGGAAGTACTGAGTGTGGGCAGCACCGCTTTTAAGCTGTCTTCATTTCTTGCAAATAAAATACACGTAGCGCCTAACAATGCCAGTTCTGTTGCAGTGGCCAGTCCTATTCCCTGTGAGCTGCCGCACACCAGCGCTGTTCTTCCTTTGAGTGAGAGATCCATCCGTGATAGTTTTATGTACAATTTAGCGAAAAATGTTTGATGCATATAAAAGCAAAGGGAAGGCCATTAAGCCTCCCCTTTGCTTTTATATTTAGTAAGATAACGTTATACGCGGACGTAGATTTTTTTCCTGTCGAGAATAAATCCTACCACCCAGCACGTGAGCATGAAGGCCAGTGAAAACAGCAGCGATCCAAACTTGCCCGGCGACAGTGGCTGGAAGATAGTGTCGTTGATCCATTTATAGAGCGACACGCCATTGACCATAAAGAAATAGAACAGGATGGCCAGTACTTCCGATAGCAGATAGAGGAACAACGGGTTTTTACCGAACACCGTAAAGAAGCCGGTGCCTTTGGTAACGCTGAGGATATCTATCACAAAAATCAGGAGTGATAACAGCAGCAGGTCTATCCCGATGGTGAGCAATACATAGGAGCTGGTCCACAATTTTTTATTGATAGGGAATACCGTGTTCCATGCATATGCCAGCAGCAGGAATAATACGCCGGCGCCAACCATACGGAGTAAGCCGGGTTTTGTTCTGCCCTGTTGCTGAACAAACAGGCCGGTGTAATACCCTGCCACCACGTTTACTACAGCAGGAATGGTGCTGAGTATACCTTCCGGATCAAAGGCAATGCCTTCGCCATGATACATGTGGTTATCTCCCAAAATAAGTTTATCGAGCAGGATGCCGGCATTGCCGCCCATGCTGTACTGTTCGCCGGGAGTACCAAAATACCACATAACGCCCCAGTAACCCAGGAGGAATACGGCACTGACAATCCATACCACTTTCTTAGAGCAGTAGTGAATCAGGAGAGAAGCAATACAATAGCACAATGCAATACGTTGCAGCACACCCAGTATGCGGGTATGACTAAATGGTTTGAATTGAAGCCCGGTATCGGTATGTTCTACAAACGGGAACCAGTACATCAGGTACCCGAGCAGGAAAATGATCAAGGTGCGTTTGAAAATCTTTCCCAGCACCGCTGAATTTCCCAGTTGTTCGTATTTCCTCATGCTGAAGCTCATGGCGTTGCCCACAGCAAAAAGAAAAGAGGGAAATACCATATCGGTGGGTGTCCAGCCATGCCAGGCAGCATGGTCAAGTGGCCAGTAAGTTCCACCAGTGCCGCCTGTGTTCACTATGATCATGAAACAAACAGTCAGTCCGCGGAATACGTCCAGCGGTAAAAAGCGTTGAGAGCTTTGTGTCATTTCCCTTTAATTGTATTGGTTGATAAGATGGTAAGGATAGAAAAGAGCGTTGAGCTGCCTACAATATATACATCTAAATGTCAAAATCCAAATATGAATTCTTTCCGGAAAAACAAATTGAGACATATCGGCTAACGTGAGACACGTATAATCACTATTTTGGAGACTCCACTAAAAAAGTTACGTTATGAATTACAGATTTATTGCGTTGTGCGTGGCCGTGCTTGTTCAGATGAGCTGTAAGCAGCCCGAAAAGGGGCTGTGGTCAAAGGAAAGGGCCAATGCCTGGTATGCGGGTAAAGACTGGATCAGGGGAAGCGATTTCATTCCCAGCACCGCTATCAACCAGCTGGAAATGTGGCAGGCCGCTACTTTTGATACCGCTACAATTAACCGGGAACTGGGTTATGCAGAAGGGATCGGGCTGAACACCATGCGGGTATATTTGCATCATGTGCCCTGGGTGGTTGACTCCGCGGGGTTTAAGCAGCGGATCAGCACCTACCTGGATATTGCAGACAGGCACCACATCTCCACTTTATTTGTGTTTTTTGATGATTGCTGGGACAGTACTTACCAGGCCGGCCCGCAGCGGGCGCCAAGACCGGGCATCCACAATTCCGGCTGGGTACAGGACCCGGGATTAGCTATCCACCAGCGTCCTGCGCTTGTGGATACATTGGAGAGATATGTGAAAGATGTCATGACTTCTTTTGCCGACGACAAGCGAATCCTGTTATGGGACTTGTATAATGAACCCGGTAACTCCGGTCATGGTAACAAAAGTTTGCCCCTGCTGGAAAAAGTATTTGCCTGGGGCCGGGAGGTAAATCCTTCACAGCCATTATCCGCCGGGATATGGGACTGGAAGCTGAAGGAGCTCTCCAAATTCCAGGAAACCCATTCCGATGTAATTACCTATCACAACTATTCCCCGCCGGAAGAGCATCAGCGGGATATTGATACCCTGCGTCCGTTGGGAAGGCCGCTTATTTGTACGGAATATATGGCCCGTACGCGCAGCAGCCGTTTTGATAATATTATGCCGTTGCTGAAAAAGGAAAATATCGGCGCCATTAACTGGGGGCTGGTAGCGGGTAAAACCAATACCAAATATGCCTGGAGCACGCCTATGCCGGATGGCAGCGAGCCTCCTACCTGGTTTCATGATATTTTCCGGCCGGATGGAACGCCTTATAGTGAAGAAGAAGTGAAAGTGATCCGCGGGTTAACCGGTAAGTAATGATGGTTGCCGGCTTTCCTGGTACAGGAAGCCGGCAGCTAATACTATTTTGAAAATCCTCTTCCCAGTACTTCATGTACTTCGTGTATTACCACAAAGGCCTCCGGGTCGGTTTCCTGCACCAGTGATTTAAGTCGCATCAGCTCCTGTTTGCCGATCACTACATACAACACTTCTTTGGGCGCGCCGGTATAGGCGCCATGCCCGTGCAATACGGTGGCGCCGCGTTTCATTTCGCCGGTGATTTTTGCCGCAATGGCTTCCGTGCGTGCGGAAATAATGGTGATGGCGCGTTTGGTGTTAAGACCATCCACGATATAATCCACCGTTCTGGCGCCAATGTATACGGCAATAAAAGTGTACATGGTTTTTTCTATGCCTATAATAAAGGAAGAAGCCATGATCACAACAATGTCGAAAATGAGCATGGCGTTGCCCAGTGTCCATCCGAAATACTTGTTAAATAGCCGGGCTACAATAGCCGACCCGCCGGTGGTGCCGCCGGACAGGAATACCAGGCCAATACCAATACCTACCAGCAGCCCCGCAAAAATAGCCGCCAGCAAAGGATTGGTGGTAACCGGGGCGAGTTTGTTTTCTGTGAGATACAGGAACAGGGAACAGAACAGGATGCCGAGGATGGTATATACCATACTTCTTTTATCCAGGAGCCGGTATCCCGTTACAATGAGGATAGCATTGATGATGAAGTTGGTTACACCCGGTGACCATCCCCAATAGTAGTAGGTTACAATGGTGATACCGATTACGCCTCCCTCAGATAATTTGTTGGGGATGGCCAGGTAGTTGATGCCTGCTGCAAAGATGAAGGCACCTGCTATAATGAGTAAAATGTTTTTCACATGCTCTTTCATGCCGCAAAAATACACTTTTGTCGTACGCGGGCGCTGACTCCCCCCTCCGGGATAAAACAAAAAATCACAAAAAAAATTGCGCAATTATTTGGAATTAATAAAACTCGATGTATATTTGTCTACCAAATCAGTAGACTAATAAGATCTACCACCACAGGGAAGCATCAGGCAAACGCTTCCGGCATCCTTTGACCACCAGCAAGGTGTTGCTGCCATCATTATTGAAAATGTGTAAATAAAAAATACACTATGAAAAGGCACACGCTAACTAGTGGAATGCGTTACCACACGCAAAATATCGTGGTAAATATCACCTGTCCCCGTTACATTCAAATGGCGGGCTGTTATTGCAGCCGCTGTTGAAAAGAAAATCTTGCGTTCTGTAAGCTGTAAATAGAATGCCTGGTCAGGCTTGCGGGAAAGGTGTGCTGCAAATTTATTGGTGGTAAATTTATCAGCAACGTACCTCCCCGCATCCTCCTGGCATTTATCAACTGAAATCTTAAACCGGTCTCTCTCATTTTATTTAACATGAAAACAATCATCAACTGTTCAGCCTTGATGCCTTTACCCGGCAGACCGGTAATAACAGCTGTGTAAGATAATATAACGTATACGGATACACGTATTACGAGTGTATTGGTAACGGAATAGAATTGGGTTACTATCCATTGAAATTAAACGATCAACTTCAGTTCAAAAGGGGCGTTGTCTCAAACAATACTGGTGGGTTTTGTCGGCAATTGCCCCACGGACTGAAGCCATCATCGGATCATTAAAGACTGCTTCCAAACCAACTGTTATTAAGATATTATCCGGAAGCGGTCGGGCAACATACGAAGTAACGTATACGCCTATACTTTTTTCGGAAAGCCTAATTAAAATGAAGGAACCACTTGTTTTCAGGTAAGGTCCCCAGTGCCAGCAAGTCCCGACACGTGTCGGGACTTCTATTTTTAATACTATCTCCATTATATATATTATAGCCTGTTCCATTACCCCGGTTTCATATACCCCGCCCCGTTATCCATCTCCCTGAAAATATATTTTCAGAAACCTTATGGAAAATATTTTACTATCTCATCTAATTAAAAAACATATTACCATGGACTCAGCTAAAATCCCGGGGAATGATTTCCTCGACATTCTCTTCTATGGAAGGAACAAAGATTATGGGGCCTATGAATTACGCAGTCGCTACGACCGGCGTGTTCGCAACGCAGTAATGGGCACCGCTTCTATTATGCTGGTAATGATCGGCGGCTACGTGTTGAACAACACATTGATGGCCGCAGAAAATGTACACCGGCCTGTATTGGCAGAGAAGAAAATTGAATTACAGGCATTGGAGATCCCACCGGAACCTCCTGTTACCATTCCTCCTCCGCCAGTAACTTCAGCACCACCGCCATTAGCTGCTTCTGTCAGGGTAACTACACCGGTGATTGTTGATTCGGATGTTCCACCGGACGAAATGCCTCCGAAGAATGCCGATATTGGAACCAAAGTAGTAGGCTTTACTACCTCAGAAGGAGTGGAAGGAGGTATGGACATTGATCTGAACGCCAGTGGTAACGGCAATTCCGGCGTAATAACAGTAGCAAACAAAGCTGCCGATGCCGACGGCCCGCTTATTACCGTGGAAATCATGCCCGAATTCCCAGGTGGTGAACGTGCATTAGCAAAATATCTCGGTAATAATATCCGGTATCCACACCTCGCCCAGGAAAATGAAATACAGGGAATCGTATATATCCAGTTTGTGGTAAACCGTGATGGCACTATTTCACAGGTAAAAACAACAGGCGCAGCTAAAGGCGGTGGGCTTGAAGAAGAAGCGATCCGCGTAATCAGCAAAATGCCGAAGTGGAAGCCTGGTAGACAGAACGGACAATATGTGGCGGTATATTTTAACCTGCCGGTCAACTTCAAATTAAGCGGCAACTAAGTATCCAGGTAGTTTCACGTTTCTTTCATTTCAATAAACACTTTTATTAATAACCCGGAAAGTTCTGTCATCGTTTGACGGAGTGACTTCCTATATTATTATCTCTTTAATTCTTAATTCCTGTTTATCCGGCTTACATCCATTTAACCTGCGCATTCTGATTCCTGATACCAGTCCCGGCCCGCATATAGCGGCCGGGATTGCTTTTTAATCCCCCTGCTTCTTATTAGATAATATTCAAACATTATCACTTTCTGTAAAACAAAAATCAAAAATCTAAGAAATTAACATAATAATTATTAATTTAACAGCCGCTTAGTCTTCTTCTTTAGCACTATAAACGGATAATTAGTATGGAAGCGCCGGTAAATAATTCGCTGCAACAGTTCAAAAACCTTGTTGGGACCAAGTTTCAGCTGTATAATAGCCTCTTCACCTCTTTGCCTTTCCACCGGGTGGAAAAGACAGGGATCTTCCTGTCCCTGTTCCTGCTTCACTGTGAAGAAGGATATGCCAAAGGCAACAGCCCCCAGGAAATTATGGACTCCTTTTTTTCCCAGTATACCACCTATACGGATGAAAAGCAACGAACAGACCTGTTGTTCCGCTTTGTGCAATACGCTGAAAGACAGGTAGTACTGTTTGATGCACTGGAAGATGCAGCGTTCCGGAATATCCGCGACCTGCAGGGCGCCGGTACTTTGCGCCACCTGCAGTCTGAAGTGATCCAGGAACAAGCCCAGGATAAACTAAAGGATAAACTGAAGGATTTTTCCGTGAGACTGGTGCTGACCGCGCATCCTACACAATTTTACCCCAGCGAGGTACTGGGTATTATCAACGATCTGTCTAAAGCCCTCATCGACGAAAATACCAGCCAGGTAAATATGTACCTGCAACAGCTGGGGAAAACACCGTTCTTCAAAAAAGAAAAACCCACCCCGTATGATGAAGCCATCAGCCTGGTGTGGTTTCTTGAAAATATATTTTACCAGTCGGCCGGCCGCATCCTGTCGTCCATCCGGGCGCAGTTTCCAGGCGCCATCAGCAGCGAGAACTCCGTGATCCGTATGGGCTTCTGGCCCGGTGGTGACCGTGACGGGAACCCGTTTGTGAAAGCGCCCACCACTGTAGAAGTAGCCGCCGCCCTGCGGGCATCTATTATGAAATGCTACTTCCGGGAAGTACGCAATCTGCGCCGCCGCCTTACTTTTAAAGGCGTGGAAAACGTAGTAGCTGCACTGGAATCAAAATTATCCCGCAACCTCTTTATTCCCGGGCACAAAGCAGATATCAGCCGCCAGGAAATACTGGACACGTTGTCGGATATACGAAATACTATTATTGCCGATCTGAACGGGTTGTTTGTACATCTCGTAGATAACCTGATCAGCAAAGTGGAAATATTCGGATTGTTCTTTGCTTCCCTGGATATCCGCCAGGACAGCTCTGTTCATGAAGCCGTACTGGAAGCGGTAGCCGCTAAAACAACCGCACTGCCGGATAATTATACTTCCCTGGGAGATAAAGAAAAGATCAGTGCATTACTGAATATAAAAGAAGCCGCAGATCCAATGGCACTGGAAAACCCACTGCACCAGGATACCCTTCAAACCATTGCTTCCATTAAGGAAATACAGGCTGCCAATGGGGAAGAAGGCTGCAACCGTTATATTATCAGTCATAGTACCAGTGTACTCAATGTAATGGAAGTATACGGTTTGTTTCTCCTGAGCGGCTGGAAAAAAGAAGAGATGACGGTAGATATTGTACCGCTGTTTGAAACCATTGATGACCTGCGTCATGCAGGACAGGTGATGAAAGAGCTGTACGAAAACGCCGAATACCGCGAGCACCTGCGTCGCCGCCAGTGCAAACAAACCATTATGCTCGGCTTCTCGGATGGCACCAAAGACGGTGGCTATCTCATGGCCAACTGGAGCATCTATAAAGCAAAAGAAGAACTCACTACTATCTCCAAAGAATATGGAATCAACGTGGTGTTCTTTGACGGCAGGGGAGGTCCCCCGGCCCGTGGCGGCGGAAAAACGCACCAGTTCTATGCTTCTATGGGCAGGAACATTGCCAATAAAGAAATACAACAAACCATACAGGGGCAAACCATCAGCTCCAACTTTGGTACCGTGGATGCAGCACAGTTCAATATGGAACAACTGATACACGCGGGCATCAGCAATGAACTGTTCTCTTCCCGTGAAGTAACACTGAGCAAATCGGAAGAAGATTTGCTGCAATCACTTGCGGATGAAGGGTATAAATCTTACAATAAATTAAAAACACATCCTCATTTCCTGGCTTACCTCGATCATGCCAGCCCGCTGCGTTACTATGCGGAGGCTAATATCGGCAGCCGTCCCAGCAAACGTAATGCCTCTGCCAAACTCAATCTCAACGATCTGAGAGCAGTGCCTTATGTAGGTGCGTGGAGCCAGCTGAAACAGAATGTACCGGGCTATTATGGCGTGGGCAGTGCGCTGGAACAGCTGGAAAAACAAGGTAAATGGGAGGAAGTTCAGGCATTATACGTGCACTCCCTGTTTTTCAGGACATTGCTCGATAACTGTGTAATGGCGATGAAGAAGAGCTATTTCCCGCTTACTGCTTACCTGGCTAAACATCCGCAATACGGCGAAGTATGGCAGATGATCTATAATGAATTTGAGCTGACAAAGAAATACCTGCTGTTGCTGACCAATGAGCCGGAACTGATGGCTGGCAGCCCGATTGACCTGCTGTCTATCCAGATGAGGGAAAGAATTGTGCTGCCTTTGCTCACTACCCAACAGTATGCGCTTACTCGCATCCGGGAGCTGGATTCACATCCCGACAACGGGCATGGCAGGGAAACCTACGAAAAGCTCATCATGCGTTGCTCTTTTGGTATTATCAATGCCGGCAGAAACTCGGCATAAAAATTATTCATAAATACAACTACGGAGTTATGTGGAAATAGTGACGGTGAACAACATCAGCTGCTATCTCCATATAACTCCGTAATTCGTAATTTGTATTTCGTAATTCTTCCCTACTTTTACACCTCCTTAAGTAACTTCTCTATATATGGCAAACAGCTTATATGACTTTGGAATGATCGGCCTCGGCGTAATGGGCAGAAACCTGTTACTGAATATGGCGGATCATGGCTTTTCCGTTATCGGCTTTGATAAAGACGCTGCCAAGAACAGCGCACTGGAAGCAGCCGCTACCCCCGGTACTACCGTTAAAGGTGTTGCAGAGCTGGCCACTATGGTACAGTTGCTGGAACGTCCCCGCAAATTAATGATGCTGGTACCCGCCGGTCAGCCGGTAGATGACGTGATAGCTTCCCTGTTGCCGCTGCTGGAGCAGGGCGACGTAGTAATAGATGGTGGTAACTCCCACTATACGGACACTTTACGCCGTGTGAAACAACTCCGTGAAAAAGGTATCCATTTTATGGGTATTGGCGTTTCCGGTGGTGAGCAGGGCGCGCGTACCGGTCCGAGCATTATGCCCGGTGGCGACCTCGATGCCTATGCAAAGGTACAACCCATGCTGGAAGCGATTTCCGCCAAAGTAAAAGGTACGCCTTGCGTAGCTTACCTGGGTAAAGAAGGCGCCGGCCATTATGTGAAAATGGTGCATAACGGTATTGAATATGCTATTATGCAACTGATCAGTGAAAGCTATACCCTGTTGCAAAAGGGGGCTGGCCTCAACAATGATCAACTGCACGAAGTATTCAAAAGCTGGAACCAGGGCGCATTACAATCGTTCCTGGTGGAAATTACCGCAGATATCTTCCTCCAGAACGACGATAAATCAGACAAACGCCTGGTAGACGTGATCTCCGATAAAGCAGGTTCCAAAGGAACCGGTAAATGGACCTCACAGGATGCGATGGAATTGCCGGTAGCCGTTCCCGTGATTGATACCGCGGTAGCTATGCGTACCCTCTCCGGTTACAAAGAACAGCGCCTGGAAGCAGAAGCGATCTATAAAGCACCGGAAAATACCATTCATGCCGACGCGGAAATGTGGATCAAACAGGTACACGATGCCCTCTACTTTGCCACCATCCTGAGCTATGCACAGGGACTGGCCATGCTGAGAGAAGCCTCTACCGACCTGAAAATGGAAATCCCGTTACCGGAAGTGGTGAAAGTATGGAGAGGTGGTTGTATCATCCGTTCTTCCCTGCTGGAAATATTTACACAGGCTTACCAGAAAAATGCTGATCTGGCCAACATCCTGCTGGATGAAGGCGTAGCTTATCTCGTACAATCAGTTGAAAGCAACACCCGCAGCGTAATTGCGCAGGCCGCCTCCGCAGGTATCCCTGTAGGCGGATTCATGTCTGCTTTATCTTATTTCGATGCGTTCCGTACGGGTCGCATGGCTACCAACCTGATTCAGGCACAGCGCGATTACTTCGGCGCACACACCTATCAGCGTATTGATATGCCAGGCACTTTCCATACGGAATGGCAGCAGCACTAAAAATGTTCATCTTTAATTAAACATATGCAGATCCATAAACGCCCGCCTGCATCCATCCTGTTCATATTCGGAGGCAGTGGCGATTTAAACTACCGGAAACTAACGCCTGCGTTATATAATCTCTTTTTAGATGAGTGGATGCCGGAACAATTTGCTATTGCAGGTTTAGGCCGTAGTCCATACAGCAACGAAGACTATAATAAACACCTGCTGGAAGGAATCAGCAAGTTTTCCCGCCGGAAGGGCGAGCAGAATGGTCACTGGCAAGATTTCAGTAATCATGTTACTTATCTGCAGATGGATGCGGAAGATCCTGCATCTTACAGCAAGATCACCGATTTTGTAACGCAGAAGGAACAAGAGTGGGGCGTACATCCAACCGTTATCTTTTACCTGGCCGTAGCGCCGCAACTGGTACCGAATATAGCTACCCGTTTGGGTGAGCTGAACCTTTGCTCCGATAAGCATTGCACCCGCATTGTAGTGGAAAAACCATTTGGTCATGACCTGCAAAGTGCGCATGAACTGAATGAACTGCTGGCGAAGAAATTTACAGAAGAGCAGATCTATCGTATTGATCACTACCTCGGTAAAGAAACCATTCAGAATATCCTGGCTTTCCGCTTCGCAAACGCATTGTTTGAACCGGTGTGGAACCGCAACTATATCGATAACATCCAGATCACTGCGGCTGAAAGCGTGGGACTGGAAGGTCGTGGCGGTTACTACGAAAGGGCAGGAGCGCTGCGCGATATGGTGCAGAACCATATCCTGCAGATCATGTGCATCCTGGCAATGGAAGCGCCGGTATCTTTTGATGCCAATGAAGTGCGTAATAAGAAAGTGGATGTGCTCAACGCTATCCGCCGTATTACACCGGATAAGGTGCATGAGCATGCCGTACGCGGACAATATTCTGCCGGCTGGATGAAAGGAAATAAAGTGGCCGGCTACCGTGAGGAAAAAGGTGTAGATCCCAAATCCAATATCGATACTTACGCTGCCGTTAAATTTTATATCGACAACTGGCGCTGGCAGGGCGTTCCGATCTATGTGCGGACCGGTAAGTACCTTCACCAGAAAGCTACCAATATCATTATCACCTTTAAGGAAGCACCTCCTTATTCTTTCCCGATAGAAGCTGCACAAACATGGCGCCCTAACAGGCTCACCATCAGCATTCAACCGGAAATGGATATACGGATCCGCTTCCAGGCGAAACGTCCCGGACAAACCATGACGCTGGACCCGGTAGACATGACCTTTAACTACGATGCCGCCAATGGCGAGCATGCACCGGAAGCATACGAAACTTTGCTGCTGGATGTAATGGAAGGCGATGCTACCCTGTTCATGCGCGGCGACCAGGTAGATGCTGCCTGGAAAGTGATCATGCCTATCCTGGAAACATGGGAAAACCGCACCCCGCAGGACTTCCCGAACTATGCACCCGATTCATGGGGCCCCGACGATGCAGACGCACTCGTTGCCCGCGACGGTCATACCTGGATTAATTTACCTACTAAATAATAATTACGGACCATTTGTGAAAATGGTCCGTAACTTTTTTATCTTATGGAACTACATATCGCAAAAGATCCTGCCCAGCTGAGTGAAAATGTAGCCGCGTGGATCAGCAACTACATACTGGAAGTATTACAAACACAGGAACGGTTTACGTTTGTACTGTCTGGTGGTAATACGCCAAAGCAGCTATACAGCCTGCTGGCGAAAGCTCCCTACAACATGGTGATACCCTGGGAGAAAATACATTTTTTCTGGGGAGATGAAAGAGATGTGCCCTTTGAAGATGAGCGTAACAACGCCCGCATGGCATTTGAATCATTACTGGATAAAGTAAGTGTAAATCCTGAAAATATCCATGTAATGCGTACCGATATCGGCCCGGAAGAATCGGCTGCCGAATATGAAAAGATCCTGAAATCGTATTTCGGAAAGGATGATACCACGTTTGACCTGGTGTTACTGGGTATGGGAGACGATGGGCACACCCTGTCACTGTTCCCCGGATTGCCTATTGTACACGAAAAGAAAGCCTGGGTGAAATCATTTTTCCTGGAAGCACAGAATATGTACCGCATTACCTTAACGGCACCGGTAGTCAATAAAGCTGCCTGTGTGCTGTTCCTCACCACCGGCGCCAACAAAGCCATTACGCTGAAAAGCGTGATCGAAGGCACTTTCGATGCTGAGAAATATCCTTCCCAGCTGATCAGACCGGAAGAAGGCGAGCTGCATTGGTTTGTAGACGAAGCTGCTGCCGGCGCAATGGAAATTTAACAAAACATAAAGCAATTGCTGTAAAGGGCTGAGCGGATTAAGAGATCTACTCAGCCCTTCTGCTTTCTGCTTTCAGCTATTTTCTGTAGCTTGTGATTGTAACAACGATGAGATTATGTTTGATAAGCCCATATTCGACGCACACCTGCATATCATTGATCACCGGTTTCCTTTGCAACCAAACGAAGGCTTTTTGCCATCGGAATTTTCAGTAGCCGACTACCAGCAACAGGTAGCGCCGCTGAACATCGCCGGCGGGGCAGTGGTTTCCGGCTCTTTCCAGGGATTTGATCAGGGATACCTGCTGGAAGCGCTGAAGCAGCTGGGGGCCGGTTATGTTGGCGTAACGCAGATACCAGCCGGTACCAGCGACGAAGAAATTATAGCCCTGCATGAAGCAGGTGTACGCGCCGTAAGATTTAATGTACAGCGCGGCGGTTCCGAAAGTGTAAAACACCTCGAACGGCTGGCGTTACGTGTATATGAACTGGTGAAATGGCATGTGGAGTTGTATGTGGATTCCCGGCAACTTCCCGGGCTGTCTACCACCCTGCATAAACTGCCTGCCGTGGTAATTGATCACCTGGGTTTGTCAAAAGCCGGGTTCAAATATTTATTGCCATTGGTGGAGAAAGGAGCGAGGGTAAAAGCAACGGGTTTCAGTCGTTGTGATTTTGATGTATTAACCGCCATGCGCCAGATTACGGCTATTAATGCAGGCGCTTTATTATTCGGTACCGATTTGCCCTCTACCCGGGCGCCGCGGCCATTTGCTGCCTCGGATCTGCAACTGATCCTCCAGAATTTCCCGGCAGATATTGCCGCTAAAATATGCAGGGAAAACGCACTGGCGTTGTACCGGCCACGTGGTTAAGCATTCCGGCTTTTATCTCTAGCGGGATAGAAGCCGGAATCTTTTGTATTAAATCCAGGTGTCAATTCCCACTGTTTCCATTTCTCTTTTCAGATGTTCCGGCATTAGTCCGTTTAACAATGCACCCGGCGCAGTACTCGGGTATATGTCTTCAAAAGTTTTCACCTGGTTCATAAATACCCGGCGGAAAATATGCCGCCTGGTAATATCATGCGGATCCTTCAAACCTGCTGCACCAGCAAGTTCTATAGCGCTTTCAATAGTATCACGGTGGTAGTTGGCTACGCGGTGTTTTTTGTCGTCCACCACCAGGCCGGCAGATAACCATTTATCCTGTGTAGCCACCCCGGTAGGACATTTATTGGTGTTACATACCAATGCCTGTATGCATCCCAGTGCCATCATCATAGCACGGGCGCTGTTGCAGGTATCGGCGCCCAGGGCCATTGCCCGCAGCATGTGATAGCCCGTGAGTATTTTACCCGATGCAATGATCTTCATATGATGACGGATATTGAACCCGGTAAGCGTGTCGTGTACGAAGGAAAGTCCATCCATGAGCGGCATACCCACAGAGTTGGAAAATTCCGGCGGAGCTGCGCCGGTGCCGCCTTCTCCACCATCTACCGTAATAAAATCAGGATAGATATCCGTTTCTATCATCGCTTTGCAGATAGCGTAGAATTCACGCTGCTGGCCAATGCATAGCTTGAATCCAACCGGTTTGCCTTTGCTGAGATCGCGCAGGCGCTGAATAAACAGCATCATTTCCCGCGGACTGTTAAATGCTTTATGATAAGGAGGAGAGAATACAGTGGTATGTGGTTTTACATGACGGATGGCTGCAATTTCGGGCGTGTTTTTAGCCGCCGGCAATATGCCGCCATGGCCGGGTTTGGCGCCCTGCGAAATTTTCAGTTCTATCATTCTGACTTGTGGTAATGCGCTTTTTTCTGCAAACAAACTATCGGAGAAATTGCCATCATCATCGCGGCAACCGAAATAGCCGGTACCTATTTGCCAGATGATGTCGCCACCCTGTTTGAGGTGAGCTTCACTGATACCGCCTTCGCCGGTGTTATGCGCGAAGTTGCCTATTTTGGCGCCTCCGTTTAAAGCCTGCACCGCGTTGTTGCTGAGCGATCCGTAGCTCATGGCGCTCACATTCAGGATGCTGCCGGAATAAGGTTGTTTACAGTCTTTCCCGCCAAAGGTTACACGCGGGTCCTTCTCCAGGTGATCAAAATTCTGTGGCTGAATGGAATGCGCCATCCATTCATATCCTTCCGCGTATACATTAAACTGGGTGCCAAATGGCTGGGAATCCAGTTCCCGCTTGGCACGCTGGTAAATGGTGGAACGGTCTACCCGGTTGATCGGGCTGCCATCAATATCGCTTTCCACAAAGTACTGGTAGATTTTGGGTCGCAATGCTTCCATCCAGTAGCGCATCCGTCCCACTACCGGGTAGTTGCGGATAATAGCGTGTTTGGTTTGCAGGAGGTCAAGCACGCCCATCACAACAATGGGCAATACCAACACCAGTAACCAGAATACCCAGGGGAAAAATAATCCTAAAACGATGATAACACCTAAACTCACACATGAAAATCCGATAAATGCTTTAACCATAGACTTTAATTTTTTGATTTTTTGATGCTCCTGGTTGCAGGAGATTGCCGAATACTTCCTTAGCTATTGTTCTTATAAATCTACTTAACGTATGGCAGATAAATTTGTTAAATCTTGCGGAGGTTGTCTTTCTCAGGATTAAACTTATTACACTGATTAGCTTGATTTTATTTTTTGGGATTTTTAAAAGATTTGGGGAGATATAAGCGAATATCCGCTTATATCTCCCCAAATCTTTTAAAATCAAAAGTGATCAAATCCCTAAATCAATGTAATAAGTTTAATCCTGAGAAAGACAACCTCCGCAAAAATCTCTGCCTCAGTTTTTAAATTATTTTATTATCTTTCAAAATAAGCCAATCTTCAATCAATCCACCACATGAAAAGATACATTCATCCTGGTAAGCTGGTAGCAACTTGCCTGTTCTTATTTAGTACTGTAGCAGGTGTCCGGGCACAACAATCCACGCCTTATGATGCCGCCCGGCTGAAAACCAGTTGGGAAGTGGTAGAAAACCACTACCAGGGCCGCGACAATTTTCAGTCGGCCTTCACCTTTGTAAATACAGCCGGTAAACCGTTTCCCTCCAAAGGATGGCAGTTGTATTTTAATTTTATCAGGATGGTTACACCGGGCGAATTGCCGGGGCATGTGAAAGTGGAACATATCAACGGTGACCTGTACCGTTTTACACCGGCAGATGGCTTTAATGGTATCGCCGCCGGCGACTCCCTGAAACTTGCCATTACCGGCGATGCCTGGGCGGTGAACTTCACAGATGCGCCTACCGGGTTGTACCTGGTATGGGAGGAACAACCGGAAAAAGGGTTCTCTATTAAAGACTATAGTATCCGTCCTTCAACCACCGCAAAACAACTGATGCGTTACCCCGGTGATAAAACCGCGGTAGTAACGCCAACGGATATATTTAAACAGAATGCTGTAGTGAAAGATATCCCGGCATCGCAGCTGCCGCTGGTTTTCCCTACACCAAAATCATATACAGCTACCGGTAAAAGCCTGGTGCTGGATGCTTTCCCGGAAGTGAAAGCCGATCCGCAGTTGTCTGCCAGTGCTGCTGCACTGGATGCTGAATTGCTAACGTTACTGGGTAAACGAAAAAAAGGGACAACCGTTATCAACCTGGTGTATGACGCCGCTATTACTGCGCCGGAAGGTTACCGTTTGAAAGTAGCGCCCGAAGGAATTACCATTACTGCGGGTACTGAAACCGGCGCTTTCTACGGCATTCAATCTTTAAAAACACTGATTCCTCCGGCCGCATTCGCAGGCAACCAGAAAGCCATCACCATACCGGGAGCAGAGGTTACAGATGAACCCCGCTTTGGCTACCGTGCCTTCATGATAGATGTGGCCCGTAACTTTCATAACAAGCGCGATATGTTACGCATCATCGACCTGATGGCGTTGTATAAATTAAACGTATTACATTTTCATTTCAGCGATGATGAAGGTTGGCGCCTGGAAATCCCTTCCCTGCCGGAACTCACTACTGTAGGCGCTAAACGTGGTCATAGCAGCGATTGGAAAAATATGTTGCCGCCATCTTATGGCTCCGGTCCGGATACTACCAACACCGCAGGCAGTGGCTATTTTTCACGCAACGATTTTATAGAGATCCTCCGTTATGCAACGGCAAGGCATATACGTGTTTTACCGGAAATAGAAAGTCCGGGTCACGCCCGCGCTGCGGTAAAAGCAATGGAATCCCGCTACTACCGCCTGAAAGCGGCAGGCCGCGATCAGGAAGCCAACGAATACCTACTCACCGATTTGCAGGATAAATCTGAATACCATTCTGTTCAATATTGGAACGACAATGTGATGAATGTAGCGTTGCCTTCTACTTATCACTTCCTCGATAAAGTGGTGGAAGAATTGCAGTCGATGTATAAAGAAGCCGGTGCCCCACTTGAATCCGTGCATATGGGTGGTGATGAAGTGCCGGGCGGCGTGTTTGAAAAATCACCTGCCTGTATCGCATTGATGCAGCAGGATAAATCACTGAAAGATGTAAATGATCTCTGGTATTATTACTACCGGAAAGTGAATGACCTGCTGAAAACCCGTGGTTTATCAGTAGCCGGATGGGAAGAAGCCGGAATGCGTAAAACAACTGTCAGTGGCGCATCGCAGAGCATTCCTAACCCTGATTTTGTAAACGACCACTTCCAGCTGAATGTATGGAATAACGTGATTGGCGGCGGACAGGAAGATTTATCCTATCGCCTGGCAAATGCAGGATATAAAGTAATACTGTCTGGTGTAAGCAACTTTTATTTTGATATGGCTTATATGAAATCTTTTGACGAACCCGGATTTTACTGGGGTGGTTTTGTAGATGTGGATAAGCCGTTTTATTTTATTCCTTTCGACTATTACAAAAATTCAAAAGTAGATGGCAGGGGCAATCCCGTTACGCCGGAGTTGTTTGTGGGTAAAGACCGGTTAACAGGTTTTGGCGCATCCAATATTCCGGGTATCCAGGGATTGTTGTGGAGTGAAACAGTAACCAGTTCCGATCGCATGGAATATATGATGTTGCCTAAGTTGCTGGGCCTCGCAGAACGGGCATGGGCGCAGGATCCGGAGTGGGCTACCGAAAATGATTCCGCAAAGGCCGAAGCACTGTATGCGCAGGCGTGGAGTGTATTCAGCAATGTAATGGGCAAACGCGAAATGCCGCGCCTGGATTATTACGAGGGCGGTTTCAACTGGCGCATTCCTACTGCAGGCGCGAAAGTGGAAAATGGTGTATTGAGCGCCAACATCCAGATGCCGGGTTTGGTGATAAGGTACACTACTAACGGTGACGAACCTACGTTGAAGAGCCCGGTATATACTACACCGGTTGCAGCGGGTGGTAAAACAGTGAAGCTGAAAGTATTCAGTACCAAAGGCCGCAGCAGCAGAACCACCACTGTAAAAGTGCCGGTAGCTGATACACAGATGAAGAATAATAAATTATAATTTTCCGGGAGAAAGGAAGACGGTGAGCAACGTGGATCTCCTGTTGCTCACCGTTTTCATTTACCTTCTTATCCCGGCAGGATCATGTAAATCCGCCGCATTTACCCTTCATCCATTTTCTTCTTCCTCCTTTTGCAATTTTTGTATTTTGTTCGTTAAACCCATATCAACCTGATGTTTCGCATAATTCCACTTATTATTAGCTGTTGCGTTGTTGGTTTCTCCGTGTGTGCACAAAAGAAAAATGATGCTTATCAATTGCAGATCCGCAAGGCGGTTTCCCCTGTTAAGATAGATGGCGTAATAGACGAAGCCGCGTGGCTGCAGGCCGATGTTGCTACCGGTTTTCATATGGTGCTGCCAATGGATACCAGCGCCGCCAGGTTGCGTACGGATGTGCGTATGACTTACGACGATAAGAACCTGTACCTGGTAGTGGAAAACTATACGAGTGGCGACGGGCCGTATATGGTGGAATCATTGCGCCGCGATTTTGCTTTTCTGAAGAACGATAACTTCCTTTTATTCATGGACCCGTTTGATGATCAGACCAATGGCTTTTCGTTTGGCGCCAACGCTGCCGGAGCGCAATGGGACGGTTTAATGTACGATGGCGGAAAGGTGGACCTGAGCTGGGATAACAAGTGGACATCAGTAGTAAAAAACTATCCGGATAAATGGGTTTTTGAAGCAGTGATACCTTTTAAAACCATCCGTTATAAAAAAGGAATCACCAAATGGGGAATTAACTTCAGCCGGAACGATCTGAAAACAACCGAGAAGTCGGCCTGGGCGCCGGTACCGCGGCAGTTTCCCACGGCTTCGCTGGCCTATACGGGCAACCTGGTATGGGATGCCGCTCCTCCGGCAGCAGGTGCAAATGTATCGCTGATCCCGTACCTGCTGGGAGGCATGTTAAAGGATTATGATAAGGCTACTCCCACCAAATACCGGCGGGATGCTGGTTTGGACGCTAAAGTGGCGGTTACTTCTTCACTGAACCTCGACCTTACAGTGAACCCCGATTTCTCGCAGGTAGATGTGGATAAACAGGTAACCAATCTTGATCGCTTTGAATTGTTTTACCCGGAGAAGCGGCAGTTCTTCCTCGAAAACGGCGACCAGTTTTCCAACTTCGGCTATTCTACGATCCGTCCTTTTTTCTCGAGGCGTATTGGTCTTGGCGGTGTGCCAATCCGTTTTGGCGCGAGGCTGAGTGGTAAGCTTAATAAAGACTGGCGTTTGGGCGTAATGAATATGCAAACCGGGAAACAGGAGGAGACCGGGCTGCCGGCGCAAAACTTTACGGTGGCGGCTTTACAGCGCCGGGTATTTTCCCGCTCCAACCTGGGTTTTATCTTTATTAATAAGGAGTCGGTAAATTATGATCCGGCGAAAGTAACAGATAAGCCTGTTTACAACAGGTATAACCGGAACATGGGACTGGAGTATAACCTGGCATCTTCCAATAATTTCTGGACAGGAAAGGCCATGCTGCTGAAGTCGTACACGCCGAATAAAACCGGCCATGATGTTGCGCATGCGGCCAACCTGCAATACACCAGTAAACAGTGGAATATTGGCTGGCAGCATGAGTATGTGGGGCGCAATTATAATGCGGAAGTGGGATATGTGCCACGCCAGGGATATATCAAGATAGCGCCGCAGGTGACCCGTCTTTTCTTCCCGTTATCGGGTTCTGTATTGAGCCATGGGCCGCAGGTAACCAGCACCTGGTTTTTTGATGAGGCGAATATGCATCGTACGGATAATGAAACCATGCTCAACTACGGCATTGTGTTCCGGAAGCGGAACACGCTCAACGTATGGGCGTCCAATACCTATATCAAACTGCTGCAACCTTTTGATCCGACCAACACCGGTAAGGATAGCCTGGTAAACGGGAGTCAGCATAATTGGAACACCGTGGGTGCTGATTACGTGTCCAAGCCACAAAGCTTGTTTACCTATTCATTGTCGGCCCGCTATGGAGGCTATTATGCGGATGGCAGCCGGCTGATGACCAATACCGAACTGGGATATCGTTTCCAGCCGTATGTGAGCATTGCATTGAGTGCTAACTATAACAATATCAATTTACCAAAGCCCTGGGGTAATAATTCTTTCTGGCTGGTTGGGCCACGGTTGGATGTAACGATGACCAACACTTTGTTCTTTACGGGGTTTATGCAGTACAATGGTCAGCAGAAGAATATGAACCTGAATACCCGCTTCCAGTGGCGCTACCGGCCGGCGTCCGACCTTTTTATTGTTTATACCGACAATTATCTTCCTGAGCCGTTTTATGTAAGGAACCGGGCTTTAGTGCTGAAGCTGGTGTATTGGTTTAATCTCTAATAAATTCCGTTTCGTATTAACAGTTAAGATTCGATTAACACTTTCCAGTTTTATACCACTTAACATTGCACCACAAGTTTGGCGTAAGGAACGGGTATGTCCGTTAAGATATATATAAAGTTTTCATTTACTATCGTTGTGAATATTATCTCCCTGTGGTTTTTACTACGGGGATTTTCACCATTTTAAAATCTAATTATGAACCGTCCTCCTATGATGAAGCAGCTGCTGCGTATCAGCTGTATTTTTCTGATGCTGGCAGGAACAGCTGCAGCACAATCCGCCACGGTGATTACGGGCAGGGTAGTGGACCGTCCTGTAAGGAAGGTATCATTGTCTTACTGGTATGACCCGGGAATATCTCCGGCAGTTACGCAGGACACCTTATTAAAAACGGATTCTTTTTATTTCCGTGTATCCGTTCCGGTTGAACGGATGATATTTTTTTATGCAGATGCCGGTAATGGATATAATTTTTATGGGATGATCCGTGGGGGAGATAGTTTGCGGATGATAATGCAGGGCGACAGTATCCTGTTTGGCGGCAGTGCCGCGGTGCTGAACAGGGCGGTTTATACGGCTAAGCGGGAGCAGGCCGCAGTGGCGATGCCTGAATTGCCTGATGCGTTACGGCTGGCAACGGCTTACCGGCAGCGGTTACAGGTGGCGGGCAGGGTATTGGCTGTTTACCGCGATAGTATAAATACTGCCACATGGGCGCTGGCGAGAACACATGTGCTGGCGGAAGCGGCATCCGGGTTGGTGAGTACTTTATGGAAAGTGGCTGCTGCGCCGGATAGTACGCTGGAAGAGAGACAGGTGCTTTTTTATAAGGATAACATACTACCTGCATTACCGCAGCTCATTTCTTCGGATACAACGGTAACGTCTATACGTTATTTAAGTTACCTGCTGCATAAAGCAGAGGCAGATTATTTTATTCAGCATCGTTATGAATGTAATAACAGGGCGATTTATGAATGGCTTAAAACGCATTACAGTGGCCGGTTGCGCGACAGGTTACTGGCGCATTCACTGATGCTGGGTTTTGCAGCAGGCAATTCGCCGGAGGAACAGGAGTGGTGTGTACGCGATTACCTGGAAGTGGTGCAGGATGAAGCATGTAAACAGGCCATCGCAAAGCTTTACGGACGATCCAGGAAAGGAATCAGCAAAGGTGTAATGGCGCCGGCTTTTAGTTTCCAGGATACGCAGGGCAACCTGGTGAGCCTGCGGCAATTCAGCGGAAAGGTAGTACTGCTGCATTTTTACAGTGCAACAGATCCGCTGCAGCCTGTGCTTGCAGAAATAAAAAATTGCTTTGATGATAACGTTACGTTTGTGAATATATGCTGCAATGGCAATGCTGTAAAGGGTTTTCCGGGATGGTTATGGCAGCTGGATGAACAACATCGGGATGTGCTTACGCAATACAGTATTAGTAAGTATCCCTCATTTATTATCATTGGAAAGAATGGTAAAGTGTATGCTACGAGGCCTCCGGATCCCGCAGTGGATCACGGTACAGCCCTCACCAACATTATCTATGAAGCATTATTGCAGTGAGTTTTTTTCAGGCTTTTGAGCCAATAAAACCGATGTAAGAACGTTTAGTAAAAGTACGCAGCTAATCCGCATCAGCGCCATTGTTCCGCAGCTAAATTTTCGAAAACCCGTTTAAACCAGATTGTTAATATTTACGTTTAAATATATATATGATAATGCTGGTTTAATAAAGACACAAATCGTATATTCAGTAAATAACCGTTAAGACCCCTCTATGCCACATGCCAAAGCGTTATTTTGACAGACTACAGACCATTGATTACCTCATTAGGATCAAAGGGACCGGTAAGCCCGCTCAGTTAGCCAAGCGGCTTCGTATTTCCGAAAGAACACTCTATGAATTCCTCAAAATGATGAAGGAGTTAGGTGCTCCCATTGAGTACGACCGGTACAAAGAAAGTTACTTCTACTCAGAAAAAGGCGGCTTCAACGTCAGGTTCTCAAAAAACCTGATCGCCGCGAGTACGATGTTTCTTTTATGCTTCCTTATTTGGTAAACATGGTCCGCGCACTGACCAGTTAACCGGCCTCCCTGTTAGCTCTCCCTGCGCCCACGCTGCCCTTTCAGGGCCTTAGATCTGTTGCACAGCTGTGACGCAGCTGTTCCAGGATCTTTTATGTAATCTTCCTTAATGGGTGGACAGGGAAAGTATTGTCTTTCGGGACAGTGGCTTTATCTGTCCACTTTTCTTTTTCCAAAATACTTAACATTCGATTAACTGTTGTCCCCCGGAATAGATCCAATTTTACGACTGAAATTATTGTCAGCTTTGATGAAGATCTTATGTGAACAATAACTTTTTTTTCATAACGCGGTTTAGATTAGATTTTAGATTATACGCGGGTTTCTGTTCAGTCACCTGCCCTACTTGAATCGTCTGCTTCCGTGGCAACTGACTGGAGTAAATTTACGTACCCATATTTGACTTAAATCAGCTCTATGGTACTAAACTGTATTATTTTGGGTAATAACCCGGAGGGATTTGAAGAGCTGGAGGATTTTTTGTCTGCTATCCCCTATGTTTACCTGGTTTGCAGAAGCCGGACGATGGCCGAAGCACGTTTTTGGCTGGAAACGCAAACCATTCATGTACTGATAGCAGGAGATTATGACGATCCGCTTTCCCTTCCAATGACCATTACGGGCGTGTTGCCCGTTTTGATAATGGCGTACAATGATACACCACCCGGTGGATTTGATTTCCTCCCGGCGGCACTTATGCACCTGCCATTTACCGCCGAAGCCTTAAACAATGTGTTCTCTAAAATTTATAAGACTATAGAAATGAACGCAATCACTTACCCCACCAAATATTCAGCGGATTACTTCACGCTGAAAACACAGCACAGCTTTGAAAAAGTATTTTATGAGGATCTGCAATACGTAGAAGTAATGGATGATCATATCATGCTTCACCTCCGCGATCAGAAACTGGTTACCACCGAGAAACTGGACTGGATCATTTCACAGCTGCCAGCCAGCGCTTTTATGCGGGTGCATCACTGGTTTGTGATAGGATTCCGCCATATTACATCACTGGCCGATGATCATGTGATGATCGGAGCAGCCAGGATTGCCCTGACTAAAGAAATGAGAAAGGAACTGGCTAAAAGATATCAGCTGCCTATGGAGTAACACCTGTGCGTAACGCCGCTAGTATCTTACCCGCCACGCCACCGGCATCTTCGTCGTAAGCATGCCCGCCAGGCAGGATCATCTTTTCATACCGGACATTCAACGCTGAAAGGTTGAAGTCTTTTTCTTCTGCCCCAAATACCAGCAGTAATGGTTTATTGATAATTTTATTGATCTCAGCCGGAACACTCATCCCTTTATTACCGGATCTGCCCAGCATATCCGAAAGATGTACTTCGAGATCTGTATAAAGAGACGGCGACAGGAATACCAGGTGTTTTACTTCCCCGGCTATTTCCGGTGGCAGGCTGGTGTAAATAAACGGCAGCACATCAGCGCCCAGCGAATACCCCACCAACACCACTCCGCGGTTACTGCCCCACTGCGCCTGGTAATACGTAATCAGCGAGGTTATATCCTTTGCCGCCTGCTGCGGTGATTTTTTACTCCAGAAATATTTCAGCGCATTCAATGCCACTACGGGGTAATTCTGCTGACGGAACGATTCAATCACGTTCGCAGAAAACTTCTTCATGCCTCCGTCCCCGGTTATATACACGATCAATGGCGCGGTACTGCCTGCGGGAGGCGCTTTGATCACCACCGGCAGGTTATTAACCCCGCTTTGTGCCTTTAACTGAAACGCGGTAAAGAAGAGAAAAAAACTGAGCAGCTTTGCTGCATGAAATAATTTACCTGGTATCATATACTCAACTCAATTAACGCCTCTCTGTAAAACAAAATCCGTTCCGCTATTGTTCGTCGGCCTCAGGGCTGCATTACCTTACTGAGTGCAGAAGGTAATTGTATCAGGTCGAAATCATGTTCGTATACGAGGTATTTATTAGTCCACTCGGTGGCATATTTCTCTTTAAACTCCCGTAAACCCTGGTAATGCCGGAAGAAGCGCAACTTCTCATATGCATACTTCACCATTTTTTCCGCGGTATTTTCCGGCTGGATAATGCCGGACATCGGTACCATGCCCAGGTTCAGGTAATGCAGTTCTTTTTGCTGCGCATCCTGGATCAGTGCAATGATCAGCGCATCCATTACGCCACCCGGTGCATCGGCACGTTTGCGGATCAGGTCATAGGTGCATTCCCCCGGGGCATAGTCAGGGATAATATTGAGGAACGCCGCTACTTTTCCTTCTGCATCAGTTACGGTAATGATGTCCTGGTTACGGATCACATCTTCATCAAATAATCCCTGTGAAAAAGTGAGTTCCTTTACTTCATACTGATGCAGCCATTCATCGCTCACTGCTTTTAAAGCATGCAGCATAGCGGGCGATTGCGGCGCCGCGTGAAAAGCAGTAACATAGCCCTTGTTAGCGAGACTGTTCAAGCCATTACGCAGTGATTTCTTGTCTTTGCCGCTCAGCGTGAAGTCCCGTATATCCATAATCGCTTCCTGTCCGATCAGCATCTTTTTCTTTTTAAGATGACTGAAATAATAGGTACTGTCTTCATCCACCCGGTAGAAAGCAGGCCGCAGGCCCATCTTCCTGCATTGGTGTTCAAATTCTTCCAATACCAGCAGCTTATTATCTTCGCTGCATACCGGTTCTTCCAGTACAATAGCAAAACTGCCTGCCACGCGGTAAGCGATGAAACCTTCGTATTGTTCAGACATAAACAACAGTTTGTCCTGTCCTATTTTGAAGTAATCCATTGGTGAATCGCCATACTGGCTCAGGTAGAACCGCGCTTTCTCCAAACTGGTATTGGTTTGCTGCGTTACATGCAGGTAAGGGCGTATAATGGTATAAAAGAGGAAAGCCCATGCACTTACGCCTAACACCCGGATCGCCGACATAAATTCCTTTCCGAACCGGGTAACGGGTTGCAGGCCGTCGTCTTCCAGCAACATAAAACAATGGAAAGCATGACGGATAGATTGCTGCCAGGTGAAATCGATCCCAAAATGTCTCACATCTAAAAAATAAAAACCGATGGTGCCAAAAATAAGGACGACGAACAGTGTAGCCAATGCCGTTACCACGCCGATATTCACCAGCTGCGGATTACTCTTTACCCGGTATTGCCGCGAAGTGATGAGCAATATTATGCTGGTAACCAGTGCCAGCGAAGCTTCTTCATAATCCAGCGCCTTCCCGATATGACCAAATACCGATAACAGGGAAACCGCCAGCGCCACGATCCAGGCGCTGCGTAAGCCCCGGAATAAAAAGGTGGCGGTTACCAGCAGCACCAGTCCCAGGAATACCACCAGTAAGTTGGTGGCATGGATGGAAGTACCGGGAATATAAGCGCGCAACAGATGCATACGGTTGGCAAGGGGAGGGGTGAGTACAGAAAAAATATTCACCATGCCCAGCAGGAAGATCAGGATAGGAGGCAATAACCGTAATACCAGCTCTCTTCCTTTCAGGGCAAAGGCTATCATCCCTGCAATCAGCGGCAGCCAGAATTCAAACAACCGGAATAATAAAGTGATTTCCAGCGCTTCCAGCGTACTGAATCCATAGTTGCTGAGGATATAGGCCAGCGATAATTCGATGGCGCCCAGTCCGCGGAGAAAAGGGGAAATAATTAGAAAGATGGTAGCTACTATATATCCCACACAAGCCGCTTCCAGCGACGGTGTAACGCCCACTGCCAGCATGCTCAGGTAAAGATGCCCTACGCCGGCCACTTCTATCAGTACAGACGCGAGTACGGTATTCATAAAAGAGGGGACCGACAATTGAAATGTAAATATTTCATCTGCCTGCCGTGCTGCTCCAGGAAAATATTTTACCAGCCACTGATAGGCTTTGCCTTTCAATTGCATGGAACGTACCAGCCATACCACGCCGAGCAGCAGTGCACAGATAGCAATGAGTCCCCACAAAGCATCTTTCATGGTGGCTGCGTGCAACATGGCATAGGCTACTACCGGAATGCCCACCAGGAAAACAGAGAGGATCCCTACAAAGCCATAGATACCGGAAGCCTGGTGGATCTGTTGTTTATGTAAACCGGTGCGGCGTAAGCTTTGTGGCAGATAAGCCAGTGAGCTGATACCGCCTGCCGGGAGGAATACGGATAAAAGATTGCGCTTCAGGAATAGTTCGGTGCTTCTGCCGGTATCCAGTTTTGCGCCCACTGCACGGAAACTGAATACATACATGGCTGCCTGTAATAAAATATAGGCCATCGTTACCACCACTCCCAATACTACCCAGCTTCTGTGTGCTTTTTCAATAGCGGGGATCAGGGAATATAATTCATGACGCTGTGAGCGGAAAAAATAGATGGCCAGTAATATGAATAACACCGCCAACAGCTCTTTCAGGTGGAGCTTACGCAAAAACGCTGCAGTAAAAAATTTCTTTTTCAAAGGTTCGTGGGTTTCGTTAGATCTGTTGTTCGCATTGAACACAAAGGTATACCAACTTTTAAACGAATTCCTGTAGCTGCGGGGAGTTTAAGGGTATTTTAATCTCCCGGCACCAGGTATAATTTTGCGGGAGTGATGTTTTTTCATAGTAATGGTTTAAAAATGAGGAGAAGCGTTTAGTGCATAAAAAAACTCCCGGTAGCACCGGGAGTTTTCCACTGTTGAGTATCAATTGTTGCGTGTTGTGCTTAGTGTTCTTCCTGGTTATAGGGAACAACCAATACGGGTATACGGGAGTGGCGGATGATATATTCCGCATTGCTGCCCAGCAGCATATGATCCAGGCCGGTTCGCCCGTGGGTACCTACCACCAGCATAGTGGCGTTGCTTTCATGCGCCTGTACCAGTGTTTCATTTTTAGGATTCCCGGTGCCTACCACAATGCTGATGTTCTTGTTATCCGGGTAATTTTGTTTGTAGGCTTCCAGTCTTTCCTCCACTTCCCGGATACGTGCCGGAATATCGTCGGTAAATACCGGTCCGCCTTCCGGCAGGCCTATGCCGATGCCTATTTCTACTACGGAGAAAAGGGTAACGGAAGCATTCATTTTATCGGCCAGTTCCAGGCCGGTCCTGATCAGGTTTTCTGAAAAGCTGCTCAGGTCTACTGCGATCATGATGTCTGACATATGCAGAGGTATTAATTTGTGAACATTTATTCATTTATCATTATGCTTTCAGGGCATCCCAGCAAAGGTCGAAAGTACTGTTGATCCGGCTTCTGTTAAGAGTGATGCCACTGTAGTGCGTTTGTTTTACCAGTTCATTCATGGCGCCCAGCATAAAGATGAGCAATAGCCCCGTATCTGTTTGCTTGATAAGTTGTTCTTTCTGCCCTCTTTCCATCAAAGCGTAGAAGGGGGCGGACAGTTGCTGGGCCTTTTCCCTTGTACCGGCAGTGATAAAGGGAGAATGATAACATTGCTCCATAAAAATCACTTCTTCAAAGTGTTGCAGCTTATAGCGCAGGATATTCAGCCAGATATTTTTAAACCCGGGTTTGAAGGGTAATTGCGGGTTGTAACCTTTAAAAGATACCTGTACCGAGTTTTCCCTGCAGGCGGCGAATAAGGCATTGATCAGTTCATCTTTGCCTTTGAAGTAAACGTAGAGAGTCCCTGTGGCAATGCCGGCTTCCCGGGAGATGTCGCCCATTGTAACGCCGGACAAACCTTTTTTAGCCACCAGCTTGAGGGCTGCCTGGAAAATCTGGACTACTTTTTTATCGTCTTTCAGTTTCACCCTACAAAGATAAGCGAATAAATATTCATTTTCAATATCAAAAAAAGCCTCCGCAGTGGAAACCGCAGAGGCGCTGTAGCTAGATGATGATTAAATCAAAAACCCATTGATCGTGAAACCGGTGGGTGATTGTTTAAACGCAACCGGTGTTTACAAAGTGCACCGTCGGCCTGAAAAGGCCAACAGGTAAGATATTTGTTAGTTGTATGCATTTCAGATACTACTGAACATAAAACGGTAAAACAATATTAGCCGGATAGCTGGTGCAGAGCGTTAATTAAACCCAAACAAGAATTGAAATAACGGGGGATGGGTTAAAAAAAGAAACCCCTGCTGATGACATACAGCAGAGGTCTTTAAAACATTCACATGGCACCTGCGGCATTGCGTCAGATGCTGATAACACATTATAGCCTGTTATTAAGCTAAATAAGATGATTGCTGAATTTGGAAAGTTACCATAATGCTTAGTTATTGTAACTTGTCTGGTATCGAAATTAAATATTACTACCCGGAATAATCGTTAATCATTGGTTAATGACGCGATGAGCCCGCCCATTACCTTTGATTGTAGCATTTTCCCTTTCCCTGATACCATTTTCCATGCATTTGCATATGCCACGGGATATGTATATTTTTTACGGGTTGTACTACTAAACTTAGCTATATGTTTCACCGGATTCCAACGTTATTGCTATTCCTATGCCTGCTCACCCCGCTAAAAGGGAATGCCCAGGACATGCCGGATATGTGGAATAAAGGTGCCGTAGCCAATAAGCTCCACCCGGGGCTGAAATGGTTCGGGGAAGCAAAATTCGGATTGTTCATTCACTGGGGACTTTACTCTAAACTCGGCGGCCGCTGGAAAGACAGCAGCTACTACGGCAGTGGCGAATGGATCATGAACCGCGCAAAAGCGCCGGCATCAGAATATGCCAAAGTAGCGCAATCATTCAACCCTACCGGGTTTAATGCAGAAGAATGGGCGGAAACAGCCCGGCAATCCGGGATTAAATATATGGTGATCACCGCCAAACACCACGAAGGCTTCAGCATGTACGATTCCAAAGTAACAGACTTTGATATTGTAGATGCGTCTCCCTATAAAAAAGACCCCATGAAGGCGCTATCCGACGCCTGCCGTGCAAAAGGCATACAATTCGGATTCTATTACTCCCAGTTCCTCGACTGGCACGAACCTGACGGCGGAGGCAATAACTGGGATTTTAAAAATAAAGAGAAAGATTACCAGCAATACTATCGCACCAAATCGATCCCGCAGCTGAAAGAACTATTAACCAATTACGGCCCGCTGGGCCTCGTTTGGTTTGATATGCCCGGCGGGTTAACCTCAGCGCAAACGAAACAAATGATCGATAGTCTCCGGTTACTGCAGCCAGGCTGCTTATTCAGCAGCCGCGTAGGTCATGATCTTGGCGATTACCGCGACTTTGGCGATTCTGAAGTGCCCCCGGTTCCCATCCCCGGCGCCTGGGAATCCATTTATACACATAACGACTCCTGGGGCTATATCCGGCACGACCTGAACTTTAAATCACCTGAGCAAATCATCCGGCTCCTCGGTAATGTGGCCTCCAAAGGAGGAAACCTCATGCTGAATGTTGGTCCCGATGGCAATGGCCAATGGCCCGCCTATTCCATAACATACCTGAAAGCCACCGGTAAATGGCTGCAAACCTACGGCGAAAGCATTTACGGCACTACCTGGGGACTGATCCCGGCACAGCCCTGGGGCGTAACCACCAGTAAGCCCGGAAAGTTATTCCTGCATATCTGGCAAATGCCCGCCAACAGGCAATTACGGGTACCCGGACTCACCGCCAAAATTAAATCGGTGAAAATTATGGGCACTAAAAACCTGCTTGTATGGAAACAGCTGCCGGAAGAAACCATTATCCACCTGCCGGTAACGTTGCCGGATACACGAAGCACCGTGTTGGAAGTGGAATATACGGGGCCGCAAACCGACTTATCACAGCTTCGCACGCAAACCGTGAGCAGCGAATATCCGCAGGCGGAAATCCCCGCTGTATGGGCCGTTTTCAATGGCGCCGCCAAAAGCAAACTCTTTACTTATTCTCATTACTTTGGCGACTGGAAACATGATAACTGCATCACCGGTATGGTAACCCCGGATGATGCCATCGTATTTCCGCTGGAAGTGCAGGACGCAGGCGACTATAAAATTATACTGGATTACGCATGCGAACCAGGCAGCGCCTCGCAACAGGGACTGGTAACCCTCGGCGGACAACAACTGCCTTTCCTCACGCTGGTAACCGGTAGCTACGACAGCCACAAACCCATGAACTTTATTCAACACGCAATAGGCATTATACATATCGATAAGGAAGGAAAACAAAACCTGACAGTGAAACCGGTTTCCGGTAACAAAAATGAACTATGCTGGTTACGGAAAGTAATCCTGCAACCAGTGAAATAATAATTTATCAGAAGAACAAGAACATGAAAAACACACAACTCCTGTTTGGACTGGTTATCAGTCTTTATTCCGGTATAGCGATCGCACAGGTGAAAGCCCCTGCGACCGACTGGCTCATCAGCCACCAGTCGTATACCGCCATGGTAACTGAAAAAGATAAGGAAATTACGCTCAGCAACGGGTTGCTGAGCCGGAGTTTTCGTATAACCCCTAACGTGATATGCACCGACTACCGCAACCTGGTCAGCGGTGAACAGTTGCTGCGCGCCATTAAACCGGAAGCCTGGCTTACTATTAACGGGCACGACTATATGATTGGCGGCGCACAAGGGCAGAAACAACAGGCGTACCTGCTCCCCGCGTGGCTGGACAACCTGAAAGCCGGTTCAACAGATTTTATATACAGCGGCCACCAGGTAACCTCCATCTCTCCCTATTTAAAATGGCAGGCAAACGGCTGGTGCAGCAATCCAAAGCAGCCCACCGGCAAGGAGCTTACCTTTTTCTATGAAGCGCAGGCGCCTGAGCTGAAAGGGATCCATGTTAAAGTACACTACGATATATTTGATGCTATTCCACTCATCTCGAAATGGCTGGAGATCACCAACCAGGGCGGGCAACCCGTAAAGCTGCAACAGGTAGTGAATGAAATACTGGCAACACCGGAAGAAGAATCTGCAGTAGTAGGCGGTGTGAATAAAATGCAGGTGCCGCACGGAATTTATATTGAAAGTAATTATGCTTTCAATAATGCCATGAAGGCAAATCTCAGTGATCAAACCACGCACTGGAAAGCAGATAGCACCTACACCTCCCAGGTAAACTATGATCTGCAAACGCCCTGCCTGCTGGAAGTATACCCGATTGTACCGGTAGGCATTACCTTAGCTGCCGGTGAACATTTTGAATCTATCCGCACCTACGAACTGTTGTTTGATAGTTACGACCGCGAAAGAAATGGATTGGCTAAAAGAAGATTTTACCGCACCATTGCACCCTGGACCACAGAGAATCCCATTTTTATGCACCTGGTAAGTACCGACCCGGTGAAGGTAAAGGCGATTATTGACCAGTGTGCTGCAACCGGCTATGAAGGCGTGATCCTTAGCTTTGGCAGTGGTTTGAATATGGAAGATACCGGTGCTGCCAACATCGCTAAGTTCAAAGCACTGGCGGATTATGCACATAGTAAAAAGATACTGCTGGGCGGTTACTCCCTGTTTTCGAGCAGGCGTATCAGTGAGGAAGATGACGTAATTAACCCGGCTACCGGCAAAACAGGCGGCGCATTTTTTGGCAATGCTCCCTGTATGGGAAGTAAATGGGGCCTGGGTTATCTGCAGAAAATTAAAAGTTTTATCAGCGCTACCGGCTTCGATATTTTTGAAAACGATGGCCCTTATCCGGGAGATGTTTGCGCATCCACCACACACCCCGGTCATACCGGCCTGGAAGATTCCCAGTGGAAGCAAATGCAGCTACAGAAAGGACTTTATCACTGGCTCAATGAAAAAGGCGTGTATGTAAATGCGCCCGACTGGTACTTCATGGATGGTACCAACAAAATAGCATTGGGTTACCGGGAAGTGAACTTTTCCCTGCCGCGCGAAGAACAACTGATCCTAAACAGGCAGAATATTTTTGACGGCACCTGGGAGAAAACCCCTTCCATGGGCTGGGGCTTTGTACCGCTCAGCGAATACCAGGGCGGTGGCGCAGCTGCTACCCTTGAACCGCTGAAAGATCACCTGGACGCGTACGACCAGCTGATGGCACAGTACTACGGCGCCGGCGTTCAGGCGTGCTACCGCGGTCCGCGTTTATACGACACCGATAGTACCAAAAACCTGGTGAAGAATATGATCAGCTGGTATAAAAAATACCGTAACATTCTTAATACTGATATCATTCACCTGCGCAGGGCTGATGGCCGCGACTGGGACGGGATTATGCACGTAAGCGCACAATTGCCGCAAAAGGCCCTGGTGATGCTGTATAATCCAACTCAACAGGCCATTACCCGTGAAGTGGCTTTGCCCTTGTATTACAGCGGGCTCACACAAAGCGTACGTATCCGGGAAAAAGAAGGGCTACTAAAAACGTATACCCTTGACCGTAGTTATAACGCGCATGTTAAAGTAACTATCCCGGCAAATGGTTACACCTGGCTGGTAGCCGAATAACCTTGTATCAAACCAAATTTGTATAATTTATTTAGTTATGAAGAAACTATCGCTTTGTATCCTCACTTTCCTGGTTTTCCTGTCGGCAGTAAATGCACAGGAGAAGAAAATATTCAATGAAACGGATGCACAAAAAGAACAGCGGCTGGCGTGGTGGGTGAACGACCGCTTTGGCATGTTTATTCACTGGGGACTGTATTCCATGCCTTCCCGCCATGAATGGGTAAAGAGCAATGAGCATATCACCGACAGCGCTTATCAGAAATATTTTGATCTCTACAATCCTGATCTGTACAATCCACGTGAATGGGCCCGGCAGGCGAAAGCTGCAGGTATGAAGTATGCGGTGATTACCACTAAGCATCATGAAGGCTTCTGCCTGTTTGATTCCAAATACACCGATTATAAAGCGCCTAACACCGCAGCTAAAAGAGATCTGATCAAAGAATGGGTCGACGCTTTCCGGGCAGAAGGATTGAAAGTAGGCTTTTACTATTCGCTGATCGATTGGCATCATCCGGATTATACCATTGATCGGGTGCATCCGCAGCGCCCTTCCGATCCAAAGGATTATGAGCAGCTGAATAAAGGCCGTGATATGGAAAAATACCGTACTTACCTGAAGAACCAGGTGAAGGAACTGATGACCAATTATGGAAAGATAGATATCCTCTGGACTGACTTCTCTTTTCCCGGTGAACATGGGAAAGATCATAACGACTGGAATTCGCTGGATCTTATTAAAATGATCCGCAAACTGCAACCGGGTATTATCATCAACGACCGCCTGGACCTGGGCGAGTACGAAGATGGTGGTGATTTTGCCACGCCGGAGCAATATAAAGTATCTGAATGGCCTACCCGCAACGGTAAACGTATCCATTGGGAAACCTGTCAGACTTTCTCCGGTTCGTGGGGGTATTACCGTGATGAAACATCCTGGAAAGATAACAAGCAGTTACTGGTGCTGCTGATTGAGTCCGTGAGCAAAGGCGGTAACCTGCTGCTGAATGTAGGGCCAACCTCCCGTGGTACTTTTGATGCCCGCGCACAGGACAGGCTGAAAGGAATGGGCGAGTGGATGCAGGTGAATGGCCGTTCCATTTACGGTTGTACCGAAGCTCCCGCAGAGTTCAAACGTCCGGATAACAGTTTGCTTACTTACAACCCAACTACCAAACGTTTATACGTGCATCTGCTGGATTATCCGTTACAGCGTTTCGAGCTGCCGGGCATGAAAGGCAAAGTGAAATACGCGCAGTTACTGAATGATGGTTCGGAAGTGAAGATGCGTGGCACTGATAAAGGCGACCTGGCGCTGGAACTGCCGGTGCGCAAGCCTGATGTGGAGATTCCGGTGATAGAATTGATTTTGCAGTAAGCGAAGGTTGTCCTGGTTCAGGAAAATCAGCCTAATCCTGAACCAGGACAATTTACCATCGCCGAAGGCGATCTCATAAATTTTTCTAGAAAATCTCAGGAAGATGTATATTTTTATACTCACCATCTTTTATTGTTAAACGTCCCGGATGAAAAAAGCTTTTTTTTGCCTGAGTACATTAATACTGGCGGCTGTATTATTCAGCTTTGCAGCACCGCCGCCGGTAGCAAAAAAGCCGAATATTGTAATCATCTTCATGGATGACATGGGTTATGGTGACCTTGAATGTTATGCCGGTACTCCCTGGCACACACCTAATATCAACCGTATGGCCGCACAGGGCATGCGTTTCACTTATTTTTATGCGGCGCAGGCAGTTTGTTCTGCATCAAGGGCGGGGTTACTCACCGGCTGTTATCCGAACAGGGTAGGCATTAATGGCGCCTTGTTTCCAATGTCTCCTATTGCGCTGGACACGGCCGAACAAACCATTGCATCTGTTTTAAAAGCACAGGGTTATCACACCGGGATGGTAGGCAAGTGGCATTTGGGTAGCAAGGAACCGTGGCTGCCTTTGCAGCATGGATTTGATGAGTACCTGGGGCTGCCTTATTCCAATGATATGTGGCCGGTGCATTATGATGGGAAGCCTTATTCGGATACCTCTACACATCCGCGGAGCAAGTTTCCGCCGCTTCCGCTGATAGAAGGTAACAAGCCACTGAGATATATTAAAACACTGGAAGATCAGTCGCAGCTCACCATGCTTTATACGGAAAGGGCCTGCCGTTTTATAAAGAATAACCGGCAGCAACCGTTTTTCCTGTACCTGGCGCACAGCATGCCGCATGTGCCTATTGCGGTTTCAGAGAAACATAAAGGAAAGAGTAAGGATGGACTTTTTGGAGATGTGATAACAGAAATAGACTGGTCTGTTGGCCAGGTATTAAAAACGCTGGAAGAGAATGGTTTATCTGATAACACCCTGGTGATTTTTACCAGTGATAATGGTCCGTGGTTGTCTTATGGTAATCATGCCGGAAACACTGGTGGCTTGCGGGAAGGGAAAGGTACTTCCTGGGAAGGAGGTACGCGGGTGCCGTGCATTATGCGGTGGCCCGGGAAAATTCCTGCCGGTACTGTTTGCAATAAGATGGCTGCTACTATTGACCTGCTCCCCACTGTGGCCAATTTATGCGGGGCTGCATTGCCGGTCCGCAAAATTGATGGAGTGGATATGAAGTCATTATTATTTAATGAACCGGAAGCAAACCCGCGGGATGAACTGGCCGTATATTACCAGGTGAATAGTTTGGAGGCCATCCGGAAGGGGCCGTGGAAACTGGTACTCCCGCACAAAGGCAGAACGTATAAATTAAATCTGCCGGGATATGATGGTTTCCCCGGGGCACAACCGGAAGTAGATGTGCCTATGGCACTGTATGATATGCGACGCGATCCGGGTGAGACATTAGACGTGCAGAAGCAGTTTCCGGAGGTGGTGAAATCCTTGCAGGAAATAGCAGAAAAGTACCGGTTAGCGCTCGGAGACGACCTCACCGGCGCAAAGGGAACTGAGCGAAGAGCAGCCGGAAAGGTACAAATGTAATATATATGCTAAAGTATAATTTGTTTTAAATGAGAGAAGTGCCGACTTTTAAATAGTTGATTAGTAATTGATTGTATTCCCGTTAATCCTTTAAAAGACTACCAGATACCACGTTATATTTTCGTTTTATTGCTAATATAAAAGGAATTGTATATTAATATTTATTGAAAAACCATATATGTATCCGATTGACTGCTGCATCTAATTGTTTCAAATTTGTTACGGGTATGGGAACCGTGTAATCTTTCCATTTATAATTTATCAACCATACCAGCTTCCGGGAACTTGCAGTTATCAATGGGAGATTTCATATGAATTATATATAACCCAAAAGGAATATTATGAAAAAAGTGCGGCCTATAAGTCCTGGTAGTCTAGGAGGAGCGCGTGTTTTGGAAGTTTCAGGATTGCACAGCGAATCATCAGAAACGTTACAACAATTAGCAAAAGATATCTGCAACCTGGTTTTTATGGATATAGAGATACCCGGATTGACCGCGATAGAAGCCGCCAGCATAGTAAAAGCAGCTTACCCTGATATAAATGTGCTATTGCTTACCCTGAACGAAACGGAACAGGGATTAACGCAGGTGCCGGCAACAACCGAGGCGTTTAAAATGGATCATGTACCGCCGGTCTCCCTGACTGAGTTTATTTCTCAGATTTATGAGACGGCCCTGCAGTCGAATTTAGTGGCGGTTAACAAAGTACTGGCCTTTTTCCGTAAAGAGAAACAGGTTTATCAGGATCCCTATGGATTGTCGCCGCGGGAGAAGGAAATTTTACGTTGCCTGGTAGATGGCGACACTTACAAGCAGATAGCCGAAGGGTGTCATATCAGTGTGGGAACAGTTCGTTCCCATATCATGAATATTTATCGCAAGCTTGATGTAAATTCCCGCTCCAACGCTATTGTAAAGGCAATGAAAGAACACCTGGTCTGATGCCATATGCTTTAGCCCCAGAAACCCTGCGCCTTTACTTGCTTGCCTTGCTGACGTAACGATTTACGCACCTGTACCACCATCTGCTGGTTACCTGCCACATAATAAGTTGTATCTGCCACCGGGAAATCATAATGGTACAACCATTCATGCAGATCGGTGAAATAATGTCCGTTATTGGAAAGCGGTTGCACCTGCATTTGTAATAACTGCTTCGTAGCCGGATCTTCCAATTGCAGGAAACAATGAAATTGCTGTTGGGCGGTTTTACGCAGATACAAAGAATGGAAGTGCCCTGCGGCGCTGGCATCGCCTATGCATACCAGGTGTTGTGCGCCGGAGGGCTGATGCAGGCCACCACCGGGCCCTGCATAATACACTTCATCACCCGGCTGAAGCCCCAGCGCCCAGGAGCTGCCCGCCCCTTCATGTCCGCAATCCACTATCAATGTGGCGGTTTGTGCAATGGTATTCCAGGATGCAACGGTATAGTCGCGGTAAGTATATGGAGCCACCTCACATTTGAGGTGCTGGGTGCTGCGTTCGGGCAATGCCTGCGGCAGCTGCAGCTCTATCTTCAATAAAAAATTTCCTATGCGCGCTACGCTTAGTACGTGCGCAGTTTTCCCTATGCGCGACATCAGTAAACTGGTCGCCCTGTCTTTAATTGAAGGCATTTATTAAATGTATTTGATGATGATAATGCGCCGGCTTGCGGCGGGGTAAGCTTGCAGAACAAAGAGGCTGATATTTCCCGGGGCCAGTGGAAAACCGTTACAACGCTTCTTCCGGGGTTTGCCCGTTTATTTCCGCAGGGCTAGCATCGGCTATAAAAAGTACTGATGGTTTCATAAGTCAAAAATTATTTCTGCAAAACTACCGGACCCGCGCTTCTCCGTTATTACACTATTCCGGGTTATAGTTATACTTTTCCCGGCTCGAGATCCGGAAGGCTACCGGCGTTTGACCGGTATGCTGTTTAAAGAAACGGTTGAAGTACGTGACTTCGTTGAACTGCAGGTACCAGGCTATTTCCTTGATGCCGTGCGTGGAATGCAGTAACATCCGCTTCGCCTCCAGTATCCGTCTTGCAGCCAGTAAAGCAGAAACCGTTTGTCCCGTTTCCTGTTTTACTACTTCATTCAAATGGTCTGTGGTTACATGCAACGCCCGCGCATAGTCTCCCGGGCTGCTCCAGCTCAATAAGTGCTGCTCCATCAGTTCACGGTAACGGGTTAATAACTCCGGTTGTAAGGAGGATCTCCGGGTACTTTCCGGAAGATAACGCATAAACTGGGTCAGCAATACCGCCAGGTAATGCTGTAGCACCTGCTCCTGCAGCGCCTTGCGCGTATTGAATTCCCGCAGCAGCTGCGCGCACAAATGCCATATTTCCTGGTAAGCAACACTGTCGGGCGTTACCGGGTGCTCCATACATAGAGGCAATGCAGGGAAGCCGGCAGGTAAAAAATCAGTAGTGAAAGAAATCAGGTACACATCCAGCACCTGGTCTTCATCCGTTGACAGGTGCACCTGCCACGGCGCCAATAAAAACATGCTCTCCGGTGGCATGTCTATCAGTCTGAAATCTACCATATGCCGGCTCCGCTGTTTGCCTGTTACCGCCAATGTGTAAAACTCGTGCCGGTGGGCCATTGTGAAATCAGCATTGGGGTGGTGGACCGGTTCCCCGGCCCGTTTATAATGAACATCTATCATCAACCCCGGAACAACCAAAAGCTCTTCCAGCCGGTATGATGCAATGATGGATTGTTTTCCTTTTTTCATAATAACATCCTCACCCTATTATCTGACGATTGAACAAAACAATTATTGTATAATTTTATTTTTTTGCTTTTGCAGAACAGAAAGATTACCCGATCTCTTCTTTTTTGCGCTGTCTTAAAAAGATACCTGAAATGGGTAAAATTGCATACATTTATTTGCAACCGATTGCATAGTTTCGGACTATATTAGCACAACAAAGTTTTGGAATACCTGTAGAAGTGATAGTAATGCTGATTTAAGATGCTCAACGGTATTGCAAACGTTTGCTGAAAACCAATGAATTCCATGATGAAAGAACGAATGTCAGGTAACTGATACACATTCCCCTTTCTCCAACATACCACGAAAAGAATTAATAAAGAATACCCACCTGCCTGATCATCATAGTTGGATGGTACAAAATCCGGCTGGTGCAGGGGAATGGAAACAGGCAGGATTCAACCTGAAAAATAATATATTGATGATAAAGTATCTGTTAGCAGTTTCACTGATGTTCCTGGCCGGAAACACCGGCGCGGCCACCCCGGCAGATTCCCTGCTAAAGCTCTGGTACCGGCAACCAGCCAAACAGTGGGTAGAAGCGCTGCCCGTAGGAAATGGCCGTATTGGCGCCATGATCTTTGGAGGCGTACAGGAGGAAGAACTGCAGCTTAATGAAGGCTATCTCTGGTCCAGTGTTCCCCGCGATGGTAATAATCCGTCCGCTAAAGAACTGCTGCCTGTTATCCGCCGGCTATTGACTGAAGAAAAATACATGGAAGCAGACCAGGTGGCCCGTAAAATGATGGGTACCTACAGCGCCCGGTATCTCACACTGGGAAGTCTTTTTATAAGTAATGATATACCGCAGGAAGCCACACAATATAAACGTGAACTGGACCTGAACAATGGAATAGCCCGCGTTAGTTACCTTGCTAACGGTATTGCCTATACGAGAGAAGTGTTTTGCAGTTACCCGGCGCAATTGCTGGTAATACGCTATACCGCCGGCAAAGCCGGGCAGCTTAGTTTCAGCACCCGCTTTGCTAACCCGATGCCACATACCAGCAGTGTAGTGAACCCGCATTACCTGGTAATGAAAGGCAGATGCCCGGAATACGTGGCTGCAAGGGCTTATGAGCCAAAGCAGATTGTTTATGGCGATAAAGGGATCAATTACGAAGTACATCTCGATGCCCGCGTAAGTGGGGGACAAGTGAAAACAGATACCGCCGGCATACACATTTCCGGCGCAACGGAAGCGATGCTCCTGTTATCCATAGGAACCAGTTTTAAAGAGGGATTGCCCAACGGGAAAGATCCGCATATGGCGGCTGTGGCGCCTTTGCAGAAAGCAGGCAATTACCCGCAACTAATGAGTGGACACGTAAACGACTATACGTCGTTGTTTAACCGGGTGTCGCTCAACCTCGGAAGCGACACCTCCGCATCGTTGCCAACAGATGAAAGGCTGCAGGTATATACCCTCCACGGTGGCAACCGCGATCCGCAACTCACCATCCTGTTATACCAGTACGGCCGCTACCTGATGATATCCGGTTCCCGCAAAGGCGGGCCAGCCATGAACTTACAGGGGTTGTGGAATAAAGAAATGCAGCCGCCCTGGGGCTCCAACTATACCATCAATATCAATACGGAAATGAATTACTGGCCGTCCGAAACAGCGAATTTATCGGATTGCGGTAGTCCTTTGTTTGATTTTATTGGCCAGCTGGCGCAACACGGACGTGTAACCGCTGCCGTTAATTATGGCGCAAAAGGCTGGACGGCGCATCATAACTCAGATATCTGGGGTATGACCAACCCGGCCGGTGGCATTGATTTTTCAGACCCAAGTGGTAACCCCAAATGGGCAATATGGCCAATGGGCGGGGCCTGGCTAAGCCGCCACCTGTGGGAGCACTACCAGTTTACCGGCGATAAAAAAATGCTGCAACAGGTATATCCCGATCTGAAAGGCGCTGCGCTGTTTATGCTCGACTGGCTGGTGAAAAACAAAGACGGTCAATGGGTAACCAGTCCTTCTACCACGCCGGAAAACAATTTTATGGTGAACGGCAAGCGCGAAGGCTCTGTAAGTATTGCCACCACAATGGACCTATCTATCATTCACGACCTGTTTAGCAATACAATTCAGGCAGCCGAGGTGTTGCATCAGGATGCGGCGCTGGTGGCCCGCATCAGGCAAACCATGAAGGAAATGTATCCTTTCCATACCGGTCAGTACGGACAGTTGCAGGAGTGGTACAAAGACTGGGACGATCCAAAAGATTCCCACCGCCATGTATCTCACCTGTATGGCCTGTTTCCCGGAAATTTCATTTCGCCACGAAGGGATAAGGTACTATCGGCAGCGGCTACACGTAGTTTGCTGCTGCGCGGCGATGGCGGAACCGGCTGGTCTAAATCGTGGAAAATAAACTGGTGGGCGCGTCTTGAAGATGGCAATCATGCGTATACCATGTTGAATAAGCAGTTGTTTCTGGCTGGTGGTCAAACCATGAGCGTAGCCGATAACAGCGGCGGATCTTATCCCAACCTGTTTGACGCGCATCCCCCGTTCCAGATAGATGGCAACTTTGGAGTAACTTCAGGCATTACGGAAATGTTGCTGCAAAGCCATGATGGCGTATTACACCTGCTGCCCGCATTGCCGGATGCCTGGCCTTCCGGCAGTGTGAAGGGATTAAAAGCAAGAGGTGGTTTTGAAGTAGATATGGAATGGAAGAACGGGCAGCTCACGCATGCCGTGATCCGTTCTGCACTTGGAGGCAATTGCCGTATTCGTACGCGCGTGGCCGTTAATATAAACGGGAAAGCCGCAAAAGCAGCGGTTGGTAATAACGCAAATCCGTTTTACCAGTTACAGATCCCCGGAAATACCATTGTAAAAGATCCAACGAAATTACCGGTGTTGCAGTTGGAAAAAGTTTTTGAGTATGATTTTTCAACTGCACCTGGTAAAACTTATGATATCTTATAACAAGTAGGGAGTTGATGAAATTATTTAAACTCACCATGTATTGAACCCGCAACCAAAATAATATCCACGATGAAAAAAATGAGTTGGCTTTTAACTACCGGTTTATTATGGCATGCCTTCACCACGTTGGCCGGAACGCCTGCACAGTTTGTACAGGCGCTGAAAAGCAGTGCCGCTGTGGTGTATACCTCCAATGGCAGCATAGCGCCGGATGATATTAAAGTAATCCGCAACTGGAAAAATGACCGCTGCGAAATACGTATAGTCAATACCGGTAGTACCACGGTACGATTGAAAGAAGTAGTAACTGGCGTAGCAGGTAAGATATTGTTACCCACCACACCCTTTTATGCAGAAGGTTTCCAGATGCTGACACAAACAGCCGGAACCCTTTCCCATCCTGAAACATTGGGTAACTATACGGATGCCGGGCACTATAAAATTCCGCAGCCGGATGGATACCTGGCAGTATACAACCTGCTGCGTTTATATCCTGCAAATGAAGAACAGGTATTATTAGGCTACACTTCCAGCAGGCGTTTTGTGGGTAAGTTTTATATTTCTGCAGATACCATCAAAACGGTAACTGATCTGGAGAACCTGGAACTCGCTCCCGGAGCCGATTTTAAGCTGGAAGAATTAATGGTGATCACTGGTAAGGATGGCAACGCATTGCTGGATCGCTTCGCCGCCAGGATCCAGGAACAACATCCGCGACTTGAATTTAAGCAGCCACCTACCGGCTGGTGCTCCTGGTATTGTTTTGGTCCGAAGGTAACGGCACAGAATATTTATGATAATCTTGATTATATAAAAAGTAATATCCCGGCGCTAAAGTATATACAGGTAGATGATGGCTATCAACCGCATATGGGCGATTGGCTGGAATCAGGCAATTCTTTTGGCGGCAATGTACAGCAGGTGCTGAAAACCATCCGGGAAAAGGGTTTTGAGCCAGCTATTTGGGTGGCGCCGTTTATTTGCGACAGCAATTCCACTATTTATAAAAATCATAAGGACTGGCTGGTGAAAGATGCTTCCGGCGCGCCTTTGCGCAGCGACCTGGTTACATTTGGCGGGTGGCGGCTAAAGCCCTGGTATGTGCTGGATGGTACGCATCCCGCCGTGCAGCAACACCTGGAGCAACTATTCCGTACTATGCGCAACGACTGGGGCGTTACTTATTTTAAACTCGATGCTAATTTCTGGGGCGCTATTCACGGCGGCAATTTTTATGACGCCAGAGCTACGAGGGTAGAAGCATACCGGCGGGGTATGGAAGCCATTCTAAAAGGCAGCAGGGATGCTTTTATACTTGGTTGTAATCATCCGCTGTGGCCATCATTAGGACTGGTGCATGGCAGCCGCAGCTCTATGGACATCAAGCGCAGCTGGCCGGTATTTGAGCGTTCGGGCCGTGAAAACCTTTACCGCGCCTGGCAAAACGGCCGCTTATGGTGGAATGATCCGGATTGTTTGGTACTCACCGGCAACATGCCCGGTAACGAATTTAATTTTCACGCAGCCCTGTTATATGCTACCGGCGGTATGTTATTAAGTGGAGATGACCTTACTAAGATATCACGGGAACGGCTCAACGTTTTGAAGAAGGCTTTGCCTCCCACCGCAAAGGCAGCTGCTTTTGAAGGTGCTGATTTTGAAATAGGAAGGGTTACTACAGACGCGGGTAAACAGGTAATTCTTCTCAACTGGCAATCATCTTCCAAAAAAATAACCGTAAAACTTGATCGGTCATACAAGGTATCAGACTATTGGACAGGCGCAGATCTTGGCACACACAACGGTTCCTTTGTGATGGAGTTGGCAGGACATGATGGCCGGGTATTATTGTTAACACCAAAAAAATAATTCTATGCGTACGTTCCTGGCAGCCTTATTCATTGGTATCTCCTGTATTCTACAGGCGCAATCGCCCTATCAGCAAACGGTGCTCAAAGATACCCGGCCGGCAGTGATTAAACGGGCCGCATGGGCAACGCAACAGGCGCCTCAAACGATTACTGCCTTCCAATGTGATCGCAGCGCCGGCGGCATACACGATTTCTATTCGGAAGGGGATTACTGGTGGCCCGATCCGGCAAACCCCAACGGGCCTTACATTCAGCGCGATGGCCAAACCAATCCTGAAAATTTTGTGGCGCACCGGCAAGCCATGATCCGCTTCAGCCGGGTGATGGGCGCACTGGCAGCAGGATATATTGCTACCAGGGATAACACCTACCTGCAGCGGGCGTTGCAGCATGCAAAGGCATGGTTTGAAACACCTGCTACGCGCATGAATCCTTCGTTGCTGTATGCACAGGCTATCAAAGGAAAAGTAACCGGCCGGGGTATCGGTATTATTGATACCATTCACCTGATGGAAGTGGTACAGGCATTGAGTATTATGGAGAAAGCCGGCGCCATTCCGCCGGAAGATCTTGCAGCTTTTAAAAGCTGGTTCAGTGAGTACGTGCAATGGCTGACCACACATCCTTACGGGAAAGATGAAATGAATGCCGCCAATAATCATGGTACCTGTTGGGTGATGCAGGTAGCGGCTTTTGCACGTTTTGTGAATAATAAGGAACTACTGGCGTTTTGCAGCAACCGTTATAAAACCGTACTGCTCCCCCGCCAGATGGCCGCTGACGGCAGCTTTCCGCTGGAGTTGAAACGGACTAAACCTTACGGCTACTCGTTGTTTAACCTCGATGCCATGAGTACCATCTGCCAGTTGCTGAGCACGCCGGATAATGATTTGTGGCGGTTTACAGCAGACAGTAGTAAAAGTATCGCCAAAGGGATTGCCTATCTCTATCCATATGTAAACAATAAAAACAGCTGGCCTTTTGCGCATGATGTGATGTATTGGAACAGCTGGCCGGTGGCGCAACCCTTCCTTATTTTCGGTGCGGCTGCTTTTCAGCGCCCGGAATATTACCGCTTATGGCTGTTGCTCAATAAGGATCCGGAGGAAGAAGAGGTGCTGAGAAACCTCCCGGTGAGGAATCCTCTGATCTGGTTATGAATGCTTTAAAATTTACAATTATTTAAGATTCAGATGTTTTATTTTCTTAATATAAATCCTTAACTTTAGGAGACTATACACTATGTTTAAACTTTAGAGAAATGAGTTGGATGGACGACTTGTATGTTATTTACCAGAAACTGGATGCCACCGGTTGTGAAGAGGTAAAACATGACATTTTAAAAGCCCAGATTGATGGCTGTAACCGCGGAGAAATCTATTTCCTGGTATTACAACAACTGGTACAGATCAAAACAGGGAAGGCGCCTGTTTATGAGTTAATTAAGGGAGAAGTAGAAAATATTATCCACTACAGTAAAGGACAATACCTGAGTTAATTATTTTAATTCTTCTATCAGTTTCTGCACTTTGAGATAATTAGGCGCGCCGGATGGAATTTTTAATAACCATTCGAGGCATTCCTGCTTACGTCCTTCTCTCAGGTAGCTCAACGCCATATAAAACGCTGCTTCATACCGGAGTTCGCTGCTGTTGTTAAAAACAGTCAGCAGATCCTGTCGCGCGCTCTCCATCTGGTTTTGGTCGATCAGCGCCACGCCGCGGTAGTAACGGGCGTATAAGTTGCCGGGGTTGGCCGTCAGCGCTTTATTCAGCAATAAAACTGCTTCGTTGAAGTGTCCGTGATTGAACTGTACAATGGCTTCTTCCGGAAGCCGCAGGCTGTCTATATCCGGGATCTGCATTTCTGTGGAGGCGAACTGCCGGTAGATATTCTTTCTCCAGGGACTTACATACAGCAATATGGCCATTCCTGCCGCTATCAGCGCAGTAAGGATCACATAGTTACGGATGGGAATGGGCGAGTTATCTTTTAACGTGTACCAGGCATTGCGATGGGTAAACAGCAAATGTTGCAACTCATCCCGGTTGGTATCGTTACAGATCTTCTGAGCCAGTAGTTGGCGGACTGCATCAAAGCGTTTTACCTGTTGCGTAAGGAGAGCGTCGCCCTGGAGTCTTTCAGAGAATGCCTTGCGTTCTGTTTCGCTCATTTGTCCGCTGAGGAAACGGTCTGTTTCCAGCAGGTCTTTTTCAGAAAGGCTATTGGCTTTTAGTTTTATATCGATGTCCCTGAACAGGCTGCGGAAACAATCGGCTCTTCTGCCGGGTAGTTCGTTAACGGGGATATTGGTTTCTGCGGCAATGTCTTCCTGCAGGCAGCCATCTGTGAGCGACCAGCGGAGCAGCTCTTTACATTCGTCGGAGAGGGTCAGGTAGTAGTGATAGGCGAGTCTCCTTTTTTCCCCTTCTTTCAGCACATCTTCCACATCCTGGATATCGTCTCTGCTCATGGTGGAGAGTTCTTCTGCCTCCAGGCCGGGAATACGCTGTCCTCTTCTTTCCAGTTGCTGTTCCCAGATACGCTTGCATAACAGTTGAAGAAAGGGCTCAAAGTCGGTGACTTTCAGCGGGTGACGGCGGGCGAAGTAATAAATGTCCATCAGGGCTTCTTCGAAAATATGGGCCGCATCTTTTACGTGACCGCTTTTTTGCAGAATGAACCGCTTTTCTTTGGAAGCAAACCGCTGATAAATATTTTCAATTACTGCTGGTGTATGGTGAAGCAATCCCTCAATATATTCCTGGTCGTTATTTATTAATTGTTCAGGTGACATACATATCGTTTTTGCCGGTTCCTCTGTACTAAAAATATTAAACCTTGCCGAAGTGACCTAATTATTTATTCTGGTCTGTACAAATGCGATGCCTGTGCGGTGGAAGGCATTCCCCTCCGGTATCCTGTTGCTGCACCCGGGCTGTACCGTGGCGTTTCGTTCACGCTATGCTGCCTTTGGAAGAAATCATGGTGGTGAACAGCCGGGCGCCACCTTCTGCAGCCAGCCTGCATAAATGCAGCCTGATTGTTGACTTTGAAAATAAGTTTGCAGAAGAAACGCCGGAATTACTGCAAAAGATGCTAAAGGTACCTTTGGTGAAAGAGGTATTACATAACGTTGAACTAAAGAATGGTCAGCTCAGGTTTAAGCCTGCTGTTAATTGTTTAAGGATCGTTTTCAGCTGTGTAAATGCTTCTTCTCCTATGATACCGGCGTACAGGTCCTGTACTTCATCTACCGCTTCATAGGCGTTGATCATAAACTCTTTCCCTTTCTCTGTCAGGAAAATAATGCTGGCGCGGTTGTCGGTATCGTGTTTGCGGGTGCCGATATAGTTGTCTGCTTCCAGGTTCTTTACCACCTTGCTCATGGCTTGTTTGCTGATACGCGCTTTCCTGGCGAGGTCGTTGTTAATGGTGCCCTGCGCATCGATGTGTACCAGGAGTACCATATCTCCCAGTTTAAAATTTTTGTATCCGCGCTCCAGTAGTTTTTGTGTAATACGCAGGTCTATATCTTTTTTGAACAAATTGATCAGGCGGGCGAGGCTATCCGGTCTTTTGGCCAGGCATGCCTCATATCTCGCATCTATAGTTGCGCTCATCATATTGTAGGTTTGGTAAAAGTGTACAGTTGATAAAATCTTGTCCTGATGCAATGCTACAAAAAAGCAGTGATTTTTTGCGCGCTGCTTTTTAAAATTTGTGCCTGCACGGTACTAAAAACAGGAAGACCCGCCGGTAAGGCGGGTCTTTAATATATTTTCAGGGTAGTGTTATTTGTACACGTAATCAGCCATTACGGTATATGTTCAAATACGCTTTCTGCCCTGGTGTAGCATCTCAGTCCGACGATGGTATTGCTTATCCCCACCTTTACTCTTTGTGCAGACCTGATACTGGTAGACGTCAGTCAATCAGAGCCTAAAGCCCCCGCGATACCCATTTCCAGTCCACGCAGTTCTGCCAGTCCGCGTAAACGGCCGATAGCGCTGTATCCCGGGTTGGTTTTCTTATGCAGGTCATCCAGCATCTGGTGGCCATGATCCGGGCGCATAGGAATGGAAACATTGCGGCGTTTCATGGTGAGCAGGATGTTTTTCACCACGGCAAACATATCTACGTCGCCTTCCAGGTGGTTGGCTTCGTGGAAGTTGCCCAGCGCATCCCGTTGTGTGCTGCGCAGGTGGATGAAGTGGATATGATCGCCCAGGCGCTCTATCATGCCGGGAAGGTCATTGTCGGCCCGTACGCCATAAGAGCCGGTGCAAAAGCACAAGCCATTGGAGGTATATGGTGCAGCAATGAGGAGTTCGCGGGCGTCCTGTTCGGTGCTTACCACACGTGGCAGTCCGAAAATAGGGAATGGAGGATCATCCGGATGGATGGCCAGTTTAACGCCGGCTTCTTCTGCAACGGGCGCTATTTGCTGAAGGAAATAGAACAGGTGCAGTTTCAGCTGGGTGGCATCAATGCCTTTATATTTATCCAATGCGGTCTGGAACTGTTGCAACGTAAAGCTTTCTTCAGATCCGGGTAATCCGGCAATGATATTTTTTTGTAAGAGTTCTTTGTCGGCCGCAGTCATGCTGTCGAAATGTTCCTTCGCGCGGGCCATTTCTTCTTCACTGTAATCTTTCTCTGCATCTGGTCTTTGCAACATAAACAGGTCGAATGCCATGAACGCTGCTTTTTCAAAGCGCAGCGCTTTGGAGCCATCTTCCACGGTATAGGACAGGTCGGTGCGGGTCCAGTCGAGTACCGGCATAAAGTTGTACGTAACCGTACGTATACCGCATGCTGCCAGGTTCCGCAAGGTTTGCTGGTAGTTGTGGATATAATCCCTGAAACGGCCGCTTTGCGTTTTAATATCTTCATGTACCGGCACGCTCTCCACAACAGACCAGGTAAGTCCTGCTGCTTCTATGATGGCTTTCCGCTTTTGTATCTCCTCCTTCGTCCATACCACTCCATTAGGCACATGGTGCAATGCGGTTACAATTCCGGTAGCTCCTGCCTGTTTAATATCAGACAAGCTAACCGGATCATTGGGCCCGTACCACCGCCATGTCTGTTCCATTCTCAGCATAATGCAAATACGTTTAGTAAATCCAGAATTTCTAGTTCCAAACCCCAAAAATATAATCTATCCACACATATACAAACTTTGATTTCAAATTTTAAGGCCGTCTGCAGTGATCAGGGTGATCATGAGGTCCATCACATTTGTTTGGGTTGGCCCCGTAATCATTAACCCGCCTGCTTTTGAGAAGAAATGCCAGGCATCGTTCTGTTGTAAAAAACTATTTGGATCGAGCTGCATTTTTGCAGCATTTTTCATCGTTGATGCATCTACGATAGCTCCTGCAGCATTGGTAGGACCGTCGCTGCCATCGGTACCACCGCTCAGGAAAGTAAGCGCAGGATGATGGGCAAGGGCGATGCCTGCTGCCAGCGCCAATTGCTGATTCCGGCCACCACGGCCATTCCCGGTTACTTCCACCGTAGTTTCTCCACCTGCCAGCAAACAAGCCGGCAAAGGACCGTTATACCGGAGCGCTGTTTGTACCAGGTCATCAGCTACGGCATGTACTTCTCCCGTAATAGTATCAGACAACAATACCGGGTGATACCCCAGCTGCCGGGCTTTTGCAGCCGCGGCTTCCAATGCCACGCGGTTGGTACCGGTAAGATAGTTGTGGGTATGCTGCAGGGAAGGATCACCAGGTTTAGGCGTTTCAGGTACCCTGCCTGCAACACCGTTTTCAATATGTTGGAGGAGGGAAGCGGGTATTTTTTCCGGGAGATGATATTTGCGGAGTACATTCATAGTATCCGCAAAGGTAGACGGGTCGGCCACTGTGGGTCCTGATCCTATCACGCTGAGGTCATCGCCCACTACATCGCTGAGTACAAGGGTACATAACGTAGCCGGATATATGCTTTTTGCCAGCTGCCCGCCTTTGATACCGGAAAGATGTTTTCGTACCGTATTCATTTCCCGGATATCGGCGCCGCTTTTCAGTAAGGCATCAAACAGCTGTTGTACTTCGGGTAAACTGCTGTGTGCCGGTACATCCGCCAGCAGTGCGGAGGCGCCGCCGGAAAGTAAAAAGATCACGAGGTCGTGCGGCTGCACTTTAGCGGCCATGTCCAGCAGTTTAACGGAAGCGGCTACACTCTGTTCGTCGGGTACGGGGTGACCGGCTTCCACCAGTGCTACCTGCTGTAACGGTAACGCATGTCCGTACTTTGTAACTACCATTCCCTGCACCGGGAAATGCGCTATCAGTATGTTTTCCAGCTCCTGTGCCATTGCGGCGGCAGCTTTGCCCGCCCCCAGTATCCAAACAGCCGCCTGCTCCGGGATGGCGTAGCTATCTTCCGAAATATTTATAACACGGGTAGCAGGTATTACCTGCACATTTTTCCTGATCAACTGCTGCGGATGCACTGCTGCTACGCCCTGCAGGAAAATATCTTTTATGTCGGCAGTGGTATTGTTCATTTTTCCAGGCATAAAAAAAGCAGTGAGACAACTCACTGCCAATATCTTCAAGTTAAGAAATTTATTGCGGTTGGGTGGAGTCTTTAGCTTCCTTCTTTTGCCGCTTTTTTTCCATTTTTTGTTCGAGGTGTTCCTTTTTTGTCATTTCCCAGTCGTTCCACTTCTTATACTGTGCAGGCGTAAACACGGTTTTAAAGCGCTGGCTGCGTTCTGTATCCAGGGCTTTAAACTGTGTCATGCGCTCCTTTTTGGAGAGGGAAGGATTGTTTTTCACGGCATCCATCCTGCGCACAATATCCTGGTTGATCACCAGGATCTTTTTTTCCTGGTCTTTGCTCAGATTTACCTTGTGGGAAATCTTATCCGTTATTTTATCAGCTCTTCCTTCCGCAGTCCAGCGGCCTTTTGTATTGGTAGTATCTTTTACCTGGGCACTGGTAGTAAAGGTAGTTGCTGCAAAGAAAACGGTCAGCAGCATCCATGTATAAACAGAAATAAACTTCATAGTCAGCAAGTATTATACGAATTTAAACAAACTTAAGCTGTAAACCCTTTTCAAATTATCCCTTTTTCGTGTGAATCCAAAATACACTTACCACTCATAAAAAATATGCCGTTTTATTTAGTCCCGCCTTAATGATTTATTACATTTAGCCGATCAACTGAATCTGAACCGAAAAAATAAAAGATTTACATGAAAAGAGCTTTTGAGAAACCCGGGACAGCCCTGCTGTTGCGGTGTATTACCTATGCTATGAAGCGGCACCGCGGTAAACTGTTGTTACTGGCCCTGCTGGCAACCGGCCAGGCAGCCAGCGCACAGGAAACCTATCCGCTCAACGGGATTGCCGATCCCCGCGAAGGGTGCTTTGCTTTTACACATGCAACCATTGTAAAAGACCCGCAAACCACCCTGAACAATGCCACACTGGTGATCCGCGACGGGAAAATAGTGTCTGCCGGTACATCGGCCGCCATTCCGAAAGACGCCGTGATAGTGGATTGTAAAGGCAAATACATCTATCCTTCTTTTGTGGATATCTTCAGCAACTATGGCTTGTCGGAGCCGAAACGGGGTGCTTCCGCATGGAATGCACCACCCCAGTTCCTGTCTAACACTAAAGGCGCCTATGGCTGGAACCAGGCCATCAGAAGCGAAGTGAATGCCGTGGATCTTTTTTCGGCAGATGATGGAAAGGCTGCGCCCCTGCGTGAAGCGGGATTTGGCACCGTGCTTACCCAACAGCCCGATGGCATCGCCCGCGGTACCGCTGCACTGGTAACCCTGGCCACCGCAAAAGAAAACAAAGTCATTATCCGGGAGAAAGCCGCTGCGGCCTATTCTTTTGATAAAGGCACCTCCACGCAAAACTACCCTAACTCGCTGATGGGCTGCATCGCCCTGCTGCGACAAACTTTCCTGGATGCGCAGTGGTACAAAACCCAGCCCGCAAAGGAAGGCGTGAACCTCAGCCTGGAAGCATGGAATGCCAGCCAGCAGCTGCCTCAGCTGTTTGAAGTTACCGATAAATGGGATGCGCTCCGCGCAGATAAAATAGGAGACGAATTTGGTGTGCAATATATCATCCGGGCCAGTGGCAATGAATACCAGCGCATCAGCGAAATGGCTGCCACAAAAGCCACTTTCGCGTTGCCGCTTAACTTCCCCGGCGCTATTGATATGGAAGATCCCGCAGACGCCCGCTACGTTTCACTGGCAGAGATGAAACACTGGGAAATGGCGCCTACGGAGCCCGCCGCATTTGAAAAAGCAGGTATTCCCTTCTGTTTAACCGCTGCTGATCTGAAAGATGTAAAACAATTCCTGGCCAATGTGCGGAAAGCCATCAGCTATGGCCTCAGCGAACAGAAAGCACTGGAAGCATTAACAAAAACTCCGGCCACACTCATCAAGGCTTATGATAAAGTAGGTAGCCTGGAACCGGGTAAACTGGCCAATTTCCTCATTACTTCCGGTCCCGTTTTCAGCGAAAAAACTATCCTGTACCAGAACTGGGTACAAGGAAACCGCTACACCATTAAGGCCGACGGCTGGAATGATATCCGCGGTATCTATACCGTAAATCTCACTCCCGGCGGCAGCTACTCCGTAGAAGTGAGAGGCACCGCCGCTGCTCCTTTGCTGTCTGTTTTACAGAAAGATACCCTTCCGGGCCGCATCGATGTAAACGGAAAACTGGTATCGCTGTCGCTCGCGCTGGCAAAGAACAGCAAAAGCAATGTTCGTCTCAGCGGTATCATCGGCGATAACAGCTGGAACGGTACCGGCGCCGATACCAGCGGCAACCTCGTAAAATGGACCGCCGTATTTGTAAAGGCAGTCCCCGAGAAAGCTGATTCTGTAAAGAAAGAAACACCATTGGCCATAGGCCCGCTATATTATCCGTTTAATGGCTACGGCTGGGAAAAACTCCCCTCACAGCAGGACCTGCTTATCAAAAATACCACCGTGTGGACCGGCGAAAAAGAAGGGAAACTGGAAAATACAGACGTTTTAATCCGCAATGGTAAAATTGCACAGGTAGGTAAGAGCCTCGCTGCCGGCAACGCCCGCGTGATCGACGGTACCGGCAAACACCTGAGCGCCGGCATTATCGACGAACACTCGCACATTGCACTGAGCAGGGGAGTGAACGAATCATCGCAGTCGGTTACTTCCGAAGTAAGGATCGCAGATGTACTCAATCCCGACGATGTCAATATTTACCGCCAGCTGAGCGGTGGCGTAACAGCGTCTCATTTATTGCATGGCAGCGCCAACGCCATCGGCGGGCAGTCGCAGCTGATCAAACTCCGCTGGGGACAAAATGCAGAAGACCTGAAAGTGACCAACTGGGACCCTTTCATCAAATTTGCATTGGGTGAAAACGTAAAACAATCCAACTGGGGTGATCGTAATACCGTGCGTTTTCCGCAAACAAGAATGGGCGTGGAACAAATCTATACAGATGCGTTTACCCGTGCGCTTGACTATGAAAAGCAGGGCCCCGGCAAGCGCCGCGACCTGGAACTGGACGCCCTCGTGGAAATATTACACCAGAAACGTTTTATTACCTGCCACTCTTATGTGCAGAGTGAAATCAATATGCTCATGCATGTAGCAGACAGCTTTCACTTCAAAGTAAATACGTTCACACACATCCTTGAAGGATACAAAGTAGCCGATAAAATGAAAGCGCATGGCGCAGGCGCCGGTACCTTTGCCGACTGGTGGGCCTATAAAATGGAAGTACAGGACGCTATTCCTTACAACGCCGCCATCATGCAGGGAGCAGGTGTGCTCACCGCCATCAACTCCGATGATGCGGAAATGGCCCGCCGCCTGAACCAGGAAGCCGCCAAGAGCATCAAATACGGCGGCATGACCGAAGAGGAAGCCATTAAGCTGGTCACCATCAACCCCGCTAAGCTGCTGCATGTAGACAACCGCATGGGAAGCATCAAAGTGGGTAAAGATGCGGATGTGGTACTGTGGAGCGATAACCCGCTGAGTATTTACGCCAAAGCAGAAAAGACTATTGTGGATGGTATCGTGGAATTTGACCGCGACAACGATCTGCAACTGCGCAAGCGTATTGCAACGGAGCGTAATCGTCTTACCCAGCTATTACTGGCAGAAAAGAAAAAAGGCACGCCTACCCGCAAAGCATCGCTGACGCCGGAAGAAATTTATCATTGTGAAGATCTGCAGGGCGGACATCAGCAAGCTATTGGTTATTGATCTGTTAGAAATTTTTTAAGCACCGCTAAATGCTACAAGCGATGAAAAGACAATTAATTTTATTAAGCCTTACCCTGGGAATGTATACCGCCCGGGCACAGGAAACGATATCTCCGGCAGGTCCGCAAAACAAACCCGTATACCTTACCAATGCCACTATTCATGTAGGCAACGGGCAGGTAATTGAAAACGGCACCATTGCATTCAGCAATGGGAAAATTACTGCAGTAGGCAGTAACATCGCCGCTGCCGGTGGCGACGCCACGGTACTGGATATGAAAGGCCAGCACATATATCCCGGTATTATTGCGCCCGAATCCAACCTGGGCCTGGTGGAGTTTGAGAGCGTGCGCGCTACCATCGATGCGCGCGAGGTGGGAGAAATAAATCCTTCCGTACGTTCCATCATTGCGTATAATGCCGATTCCAAAGTAATCAACACCCTGCGTTCCAACGGAATCCTGCTGGCACAGGTAACACCGGAAGGTGGTATTATCAGCGGCGCTTCTTCTGTAGTACAGCTGGATGCCTGGAACTGGGAAGATGCTGCCTATAAAACAGATAATGCGCTGCACTTTTTTATGCCGCCACTGGCCCCGCTGGGTGGTGGTCGTGGCGCCGTTCCCAACGACCGGCTGAAAGCGGCACTCGAACAAATAGAAACGGTGAGAACATTTTTCCGCGAGGCGAAGGCTTATCAGCAGGAAGGCAAACATACTGCTACCAACCTGAAGTTTGAATCGATGCGGAAGCTGTTTAACAGGGAGCAGAAACTGTTTATCCACTGCGACCTGGTAAAAGAAATGCTCGTAGCGATAGACTTTGCCAAAGAGTTTCAGCTTGATGTAGTGATTGTTGGCGGAGCTGATTCCTGGCTTATTGCAGACATCCTGAAGCAAAATAATATCCCGGTAGTACTGGCACAGCCACATGCTTTGCCGGTAATGCAGGACGATGATGTGGATCAGCCTTATAAAACTGCCGCGCAGCTGCAGAAAGCCGGTGTGCTGTTTTGCCTGAGCAACGAAGGCTTCTGGCAGCAACGTAACCTGGGCTTTGAAGCAGGTACTGCCAGCGCTTATGGTTTAACAAAAGAAGAGGCCCTGTCGGCGGTTACGCTTAACGCTGCTAAAATCCTGGGGATCGATAAAACTACCGGCTCACTGGAAACCGGCAAGGACGCGAATATTGCCGTGAGTACCGGTGATATCCTGGATATGAAGTCGAGCGTAATTACGCGGGCATTTATCCAGGGCAGGGAAATAAACCTGGATAATAAGCAGAAGCAATTGTATGAGAAGTATGAGAAGAAGTATGGATTGAAATAGCAGGAATGGCTTATAAAAAAGAAGGGCTGGTATCAATACCAGCCCTTCTTTTTTATAAGCCTAATTTTATACTGCTTTTACGAGATAATAGTTCTTCTTTCCTTTCTGAAAGAGAATATACTTATCACGCAGTAAAGCATTGGTATTGATTACGGTTTCTATACCTTCTATTTTATTTTTATTCATACTCACGCCGCCGCCCTGCACCGTTTTGCGGGCTTCTCCCTTACTGGGGAAAATACCGGTTTCCGCCAGCAGGCTTACTACATCTTTCCCGGTTTCGAGGTCGGCTTTAGCTACCTCAAATTGTGGTACACCGTCCATTACATCGAGGAGTTGCTCTTCTGTGAGAGACACCAGCAGTTCAGCAGTATCGTTGCTGAAAAGCAGGGAAGAAGCTTTTACTGCAAATTCATAGCTTTCTTCTCCGTGTATAAAAATAGTGACTTCTTTTGCAAGCCTTTGTTGTAACTGGCGTAAGTGTGGCGCCTCGCGGTGTTTGGCAATCAGTTCATCTACTTCCGGTTGTTCCATGAAAGTAAATATCTTAATATAGCTTTCTGCATCTACGTCTGTAGTATTCAGCCAGAACTGGTAGAACATATAAGGAGAAGTCCGCCTGGAATCCAGCCATACCGTTCCCTGTTCTGTTTTACCGAATTTAGTGCCATCTGCTTTTTTTATGAGCGGGCAGGTAAATGCGAATGCCTCTCCACCGGCTTTACGGCGGATCAGTTCTGTACCGGTAACAATATTACCCCACTGATCTGAGCCACCCATCTGCAGTTTACAGTTTTTAACAGTATACAAATGATAGAAATCGTAACCCTGTATCAGTTGGTAGGTAAATTCAGTGAATGACATCCCGTTGTCGCCTTCGATCCTTTTCTTAACGGAATCTTTGGCCATCATATAGTTAACGGTGATGTGTTTACCGGTATCACGAATAAAATCGAGGAAGGAAATATGTTGGAACCAGTCGAAGTTATTCACCATCTCAGCTGCGTTTGGCTTGGCAGGATCAAAATCTAGGAAGCGTTCCAGCTGGGCTCTGATACCGGCTACATTCTTCTGCAGGGTATCCAGGTCCAGCATTTTCCGTTCTTCCGCTTTAAAGGAGGGGTCGCCTACCATGCCGGTAGCGCCGCCCACCAACGCCAGGGGCTTATGTCCTGCCTTTTGCAGGTGCACCAGTAACAGGATGGGTACCAGGCTACCGATGTGTAACGACTCTGCGGTGGGATCAAAACCAATATAAGCAGTGGTCATTTCCTTTTTCAGTTGCTCTTCCGTGCCAGGCATCATATCCTGTAGCATACCCCGCCAGCGCAGTTCTTCTATCAGATTCATGATTTTAATAACAATTTTTGCAAACCTACATAAAATTCGCAGGATTCGCCCATTTTAAGGATTCCGGCTGGTATTACAAATATCTATGTAAATTTATAAAGAAGACCGGCCGTTTGCACCTGCTGCCGGTTAGAGATACAGATGTGATCATATTCTTTCTTACCCCAAACAAAATATTATGAAAAAAGCACTCGTTTTTTTAGTGGCACTATGTTTTGCGATACCGGTACTGGCGCAGGATTGCAAAGGGTACTATTACCTGCTTAACAACGCGGAAATTGAAATGACCATCCTGGATGCGAAAGGCGTGGCCAGCGGGAAAACCATTTACAAGGTCACAAATGTGCGTAAAGATGGGGCTGGCACCGTGTCTGACTTCACCAATACTTTTTACGATAAAAGCAATAAGCAGGTAACCTCTGGCACCGGGCAATTTAAATGCACTGGAAACGGCGTGGCCATAGACATGAAGATGAGCGTTCCCTCGATGCCTCAGATGAAAGACATGAAAATGGAAGGCAAAACCAACGCCTCTTTTCTTGATTATCCCTCCGGAATGCACGCCGGACAAGAACTACCAGGTGGTACCTTTGAAATGAACGGTAATGTGAAAGGAATGGAGATGGGGATCAGTTATGTGATCAGCAATAGAAAAGTGCTCGGAAAGGAAAAGGTAACCACACCCGCAGGCAGCTGGGATTGCTTCAAAATTGCCTATGATATTAATTTCGAGATGAAAATGATGGGGCAGGGGATTCCGATGAAACTCAGTGCCATAGAATGGTTTGCCCCTGATTTCGGACCGGTGAAAACCTCCTCCAGTAAAGATGGAAAAAACATGGGAGGAACAATGATCACTGCGCTGAAGAAATAAAAAGAACCCCTGGTTACTTTTTGTGATTTTCGCGGAGGTTGTCTTTCTCAGGATTCCCCTGATTTTACTGATTAACTTTTGTGATTATGGAGGGATTTGAGAAGATTAGTGCATTGGTGAGATTTTAATCCGGGTATTGATATTTTCTCTGGAGAATTGGTTTATTTTCGTTTTTTGTATGATTTCCGGAAAATTCAGTGAAGTTAAAAGGCTTTTATCATCGCTATCCCTAAAATAATTAAAAAAGGTGAGCGGCATTTAACGGCAATGATTTATTGAATACCGCTCACTTATTTTTGCCAGGATGTCAGTTTTATATGGCAGTGCCCGCATAAACCCCCTGTATCTTTTCGCCTGTAATGCTCTGTAGTAAAGGGTTCCATGATCAAGTCCACGTCCCCTCCACGTCCCCTCCGGGGAATCTCCATGTATTAAGTATCTGCTAAGTATCTGCAAAGCATCTGCTAAGTATAAATGAAGCATCCCCCAGTCAATCTTCAAATATCCACTCCAATCTCCCAAATCACAAAAAGCTAATCCGTAAAATCAGGGTAATCCTGAGAAAGACAACCTCCGCTTAGATGTTCTTGAGGCATTTGGCCAGACTGTCTCTCCAGTAGGGGATAGTAATGCCAAAAGTGCTTTTGATTTTTTCCTTGTTTAATACGCTGTATGCCGGGCGTTTAGCGGCCGTTTTATACTTATCGGAAGTAACGGGGTATATAGCAGTAGTGGCGTTGGTCATTTCTTTAATGGTCACTGCAAAGTCGAACCAGCTGGTCACACCCTCGTTGCTGTAATGATATACGCCACCGATGGCTGCATCCGGATTGGCTGATTTATACTGCAATACATCCAGGATCGTTTTTGCCAGGTCGCCTGCATAAGTAGGAGTGCCGGTTTGATCAAAAACAACATTCAGTTCCTGTTTTTCCTGCATCAGCTGCTGCATTCTTTTAACAAAGTTAACTGCGAATTCGGAGTAGAGCCAGGAGGTGCGGAGTATAATAGTGTCCGGGTTATAACCGGCAGCAGCGGCTTCACCACGCACTTTGGAAGCGCCGTAGATGCTTTCCGGATCAGTTTCGTCGGTTTCTTTATAAGGTACATTTTGTTTTCCGCTGAATACGTAATCCGTGGAAATATGCAGCAGCTGGGCATTATGCTGGGCGCATATTTCCGCCAGGCTTAATACTGCCTGGAAATTCAGCAGGAACGCTTTGTCTTCATCTTCTTCTGCTTTATCTACTGCAGTATAGGCGGCACAGTTGATACAGGCATCGATCTGCTGAGCGGAAAAATAAGCTGCCAGGGCATCCGCGTCAGTGATATCCAGGTCCTGGTAATCGGTATATAACAGGTTGAATTGCGGATAATCGCCTGCCACTTTTTGCAGGGCTTGTCCTAATTGGCCGTTTCCGCCGGTAACAAGAATATTCTTCATAGCAAATGATCAGCTGTTAAAAATAAAATTATGTTGAATCTCTGCAAGTGTGGGCAGGATCAGGTCTTTGTCTGAAACTACCGCATCATCGAGGTTGATGCCCCAGTCGATGCCCAGGGCGGGATCGTTATAGATAATCCCCCCTTCGCTGCCTTTATGGTAGAAGTTATCACATTTGTACATTACTTCTGCTGTTTCACTGATCACTGCATAGCCATGCGCAAATCCTTTAGGCACCAGTAGCTGCAATTTATTGCTGGCGCTTAACTCAATTGCAAAAGATTTCCCGTAAGTAGGAGATCCTTTGCGGATGTCTACTACGGCATCAATAATGCTTCCTTCCAGTACCCTTACCAGTTTCGTTTGGGCATAAGGCTCCAGTTGGTAATGCAGTCCGCGTAGCACACCATAGGTGGAACGTGCCTGGTTGTCCTGTACAAATTTGTACTCAATACCTTCCGCGCTGAAGGTGCTGGCGTTATAGCTTTCGAAAAAATAACCACGATGATCGCCAAAAACTTTTGGCTCGTAAATTAACAGATCGGGTATTCCGGTTTGTTGAAAAGGCATGTGCGATAACTATAAGCTGTGAGCGGTCGGCTTAAAAGCCAACCGTTCATCGCTATCTTTTTTGATATTGTTCGTTATAATATTGTTGATAGTTTCCACTGGTAACGTTGTTGAGCCAGGTTTCATTTGCCAGGTACCAGTCAACCGTTTTTTCCAGCCCTTCTTCAAACTGGAGAGAGGGTTCCCAACCCAGTTCTTTATTGAGCTTGGTAGCATCAATAGCGTAGCGGAGATCGTGTCCGGCCCTGTCTTTTACAAAAGTGATCAGCTGGGCAGAAGTACCTTCGGGACGGCCCAGTTTCTTATCCATGATTTTACACAGTAACTGAATCAGGTCAATATTTTTCCACTCATTGAATCCGCCTACATTGTAGGTTTCACCTACTTTTCCATGATGGAAAATGGTGTCAATTGCGCGTGCGTGGTCGTTTACATATAACCAGTCGCGTATATTTTCACCTTTTCCGTAAACAGGTACCGGCTTACTATTTTTGATATTGTGAATAGCCAGTGGTATCAGCTTTTCAGGGAAATGATGAGAGCCGTAGTTATTGGAACAATTGGATATAACAGCAGGTAAGTGATAGGTATGATAATAAGCCATTACAAAATGATCCGAACTGGCTTTTGAAGCGGAGTAGGGCGAACGTGGATCATAGGCGGTGGTTTCAAGGAAAAATCCTTCATCTCCCAGTGATCCGTACACTTCATCGGTAGATACATGATAGAAAAGCTTCCCGTTCATGTCATCTTTCCAGTGTTTCCGTGCATTGTTCAGCAATACTGCCGTACCTAATACATTTGTTTTGATAAATGCCAGCGGGTCCATAATGGAGCGGTCTACATGGCTTTCTGCAGCCAGGTGAATAACGCCGTCGAACTGATATTTAGCAAAAAGCGCATCAACAAAGGATTCTTCCGTGATATCACCTTTCTCAAAAATGTAATTCGGTTTATCTTTTACATCTGTCAGATTTTCCAGGTTACCGGCATACGTCAGGGCATCGAGATTTACAATCTGGTAATCGGGATACTTATTGACAAATAACCGTACCACATGTGAACCAATAAAGCCGGCGCCGCCTGTAATTAATAGTTTTCGCTTCATTCCTGAGAAAAGTTTTATTTTAATAAGGCTTCTTTAAAATATTCATAAGTGATCTTTAACCCTTCCTGTCTGCCTACTTTCGGCTCCCAACCCAACAGGGTCCGGGCTTTGGTAATATCAGGCTGACGTTGTTTCGGATCATCTTTTGGTAACGGATGATAAACAATTTTTTGTTTTGAACCCGTTAACGCGATAATTTCTTCCGCAAACTGGTTCAGTGTGATTTCCTGCGGATTACCGATGTTAACAGGCAGATGGTAATCGCTTAACAATAAACGATAGATGCCTTCTACCAGGTCATCTACATAACAAAATGAGCGGGTCTGGCTGCCATCACCAAATACCGTGAGGTCCTGGCCATTCAGCGCCTGGCTCATGAATGCGGGCAGTGCACGGCCGTCATTGAGTCGCATACGTGGACCGTAAGTATTGAAGATGCGGATGATACGTGTTTCTACGCCGTGGAAATTATGATAAGCCATCGTAATAGATTCGAGGAACCTTTTGGCTTCGTCATATACTCCCCTGGGGCCTACTGGATTTACATTTCCCCAGTATTCTTCCGGTTGCGGATGCACGTTTGGATCGCCATACACTTCAGATGTGGAAGCCACGAGGATACGCGCCTTTTTTTCTTTTGCCAGTCCCAGCAGGTTATGCGTTCCCAGTGATCCTACTTTCAGTGTCTGGATAGGCATCTTCAGGTAATCGATCGGACTGGCCGGAGAGGCAAAGTTCAATATGTAGTCCAGCTTTCCCGGAATATGTACAAACTTGGTAACATCGTGGTGATAGTATTCAAATTCCGGCAAAGGAAAAAGATGTTCGATATTTTTGATATTGCCGGTAAGGAGGTTGTCCATGCCAATCACATGAAAGCCTTCTTTTATAAAGCGATCGCAAAGGTGGGAGCCAAGAAATCCGGCGGCACCGGCAATAAGTATTTTTTTCTTTTCCATGTTGTTGTTATAAATAGTTACAATATTGCTGGTATACGCCCTACACTTTCATAATGATAGCCAAGTTCTTTCATGCGGGACACTTCAAAAAGATTTCTGCCGTCAAAAATAGCCTGATTTTTAAGACTGGCTGAAATTTTATGAAAGTCAGGAGTCCTGAATACGCTCCATTCAGTAGCAATGATCAGGGCATCAGCGTTTTCCAGGCAGGTATATTGATGCTCGGCGTAAATAATTTTATCTCCCACTACCTGCTTTACATTTGCCATAGCTTCCGGATCAAAAACGCTTACAGTAGCGCCTTCGGCCAGCAGTGCTTCAATGATGTATAATGCCGGCGCTTCCCGGATATCATCTGTATTAGGTTTGAAGGCAAGGCCCCACAGTGCAAAGTGTTTGCCCTTCAGATCGTTTTTAAAGAAACTTTTTATTTTCGGGAGAAGGAACAGTTTCTGATTCTCATTTACATCCATTACGGCATTCAGTATCTTAAATTCATACTGTGCATCCTGGGATGATTTTACCAATGCCTGTACGTCTTTCGGGAAACAGCTGCCGCCGTAACCGATGCCGGGGAAAAGAAAACGCTTGCCGATACGGTCATCGCTACCAATACCCCTGCGTACCATATCCACATCTGCACCGAGCTTTTCACACAGCACCGCAATTTCATTCATGAAGGAAATTTTTGTGGCCAGGAAAGAATTGGCAGCGTACTTGGTAAGCTCCGCTGATTTTTCATCCATGAACAGGATAGGATTTCCTTGTCTTACAAAAGGAGCATATAGTTCTCCCATTACTTTGCGCGCTCTTTCAGACATGGTACCAATTACAACTCTGTCTGGTTTCATGAAGTCATCTACAGCCACGCCTTCACGCAAAAATTCAGGGTTGGAAACCACATCAAACGGGGTTTTGCAATTTTGCGCGATGGCGGCGGTTACTTTTTCCGCAGTACCCACCGGTACGGTGCTTTTGTCTACAATTACCTTGTAGTCTGTCATAATTTTACCCAGGTGGGCTGCTACGTTCAGCACAAAGGAAAGGTCTGCAGCTCCGTCTGCTCCCGGCGGAGTAGGCAATGCCAGGAAGATTACTTCGGCATCTTTAATACCTTCTTCCAGGCTGGTTGTAAAGAACAAACGTTCCTCTTTGAGATTGCGTTCAAATAGTTTTTCCAGCCCAGGCTCATAAATAGTAATCTGACCTGAAGAAAGCTTTTTTACTTTGTTGGCGTCAATGTCTACACAAGTGACGTCATTTCCTGTTTCGGCAAAACATGTCCCGGTTACAAGACCTACATAACCAGTTCCTACTACTGTAATTTTCATGCGGGGTAATTATTTTAAAAATGATTTAACTGACTGGATAATATGCTCCAGCTGATCGGGATCCATTTCAGTGTGTATTGGCAAGGAAATCACCTTTGTGGTGAGACTATCGGTTACGGGGAGATTAAAGGCTGCGCCACCGAAATGCTCGAACATTTTCTGGCGGTGGGCAGGAACAGGATAATAGATCATGGCAGGTACTTCTTTTTCTGCCAGGTATTTCTGCAGCTCGTTTCTATCAGCGCTGTTTAATTGCAGCGTATACTGATGAAATACATGATAGCTGTAAGGAGCGCGATAAGGTGTTGTTATCTGTGGCATATCTGCAAATGCAGCATCATAAGCATCTGCCACCGCACGGCGTGCCGTAATATATTCATCCAGTAATGGAAGTTTAATGCGTAATACAGCTGCCTGTACGGAATCAAGACGGGAGTTGCAACCTACCACATCATGATAATAACGTGCCGACTGCCCATGATTGGCTACCATGCGGATTTTTGCCGCCAGCTCGTCGTCGTTGGTGAAAATTGCGCCGCCATCTCCATAGCAACCCAGGTTTTTGGATGGGAAGAAAGAGGTACAGCCAATATGACCAATAGCGCCGGCCTTTTTCTTTGTGCCGTCACTAAAAGTATAATCAGCGCCAATAGCCTGGGCATTATCTTCAATTACATACAGCTTATGTTTTGCGGCTAATGCCATCAATGGTTCCATATCCGTTACATGACCGTACAAATGCACTGGCACTATGGCTTTGGTTTTAGGAGTAATTGCTTTTTCTATGGCAGCTACATCCACGCAGTATGTCCGGGGATCTACATCCACAAAAACGGGTTTCAGTTGCAGCAAGGCAATTACTTCTGCGGTCGCTATAAAGGTAAATGAGGGGGTTATTACTTCATCGCCTGGTTCCAGTCCGAGCGCCATCATGGCAATTTGAAGCGCATCCGTACCATTTGCACAGGGAATCACATGCTTTACGTTCAGGTACGACTGCAATTCACTGCTAAACTTCTGAACCGCGCCACCATTAATAAAAGCGGAACTATCCAGCACTTCGCCGATGGCTGCATCTACCTGTGATTTAATCTTCGTATACTGGCGTTTCAAGTCTACCATCTGAATAGGAACCATATGATCGTATATTTTTATTTTGTTTAAAGTGTGCAAATTTACAAATTTTGGGATTGGCTGGGGATTATCTTTGCATTCAACTGAAAATTAAGTAAAAGTACGCAGGCGAATGATAGCAACAGGAATTTATAATGCAGGGCTTCAGTTATATAAAGCGGGAGTGTACCTGGCCGCACTGGCAGGTAAAACCAAAGCCAGGCGCTGGCTGGAAGGCCGGCAGCATTGGCAGTCGCGTATGCGGAAGAACGGAATCGGCTCGCAGCCGGTAGTATGGATCCATGCTGCCTCCCTGGGCGAATTTGAGCAGGGAAGGCCGGTCCTGGAAGCTATCCGTGCTGCCTGGCCCTCGTATAAAATTTTGTTAACTTTTTTTTCGCCTTCGGGGTACGAGGTCCGGAAAGACTATAAAGGCGCCGATTATGTTTGTTACCTGCCCCTGGATACCCGCGGCAACGCCCGGGATTTCCTGGATATTGTACAGCCCGCCCTGGCTATCTTCATAAAATACGAATTCTGGTATCACTACCTGACTACCCTGCACCAACGGAATATTCCTACACTGCTGGTATCAGGCATCTTCCGCCCCGACCAGGTGTTCTTTAAGGGCTATGGCGGTATGTTCCGTGGTCTCCTGCAGCAGTTGACACATATATTTGTACAAAATGAAGCGTCGCTCCAATTACTTCGCGGCATCGGGCTGCAAAATAGCAGTATCAGCGGTGATACGCGGTTCGACCGGGTAGCCGCATTGCTCAATGAACACCGGGAATTGCCTGAAATTTCCATTTTTTCCGGCGAAAAGCGATTGGTCGTTGCCGGTAGTACCTGGCCAGCCGATGAAAAGATATTGAGCGACTGGTGGAAAGAAAAGGAAGAAACAGACATAAAGCTGATCCTCGCACCACATGAAATTGACGACAGCCATATTCAATCGGTGCTGGCATTGTTTCCCGGCGCGCAGCGCTTTTCAGAACTGAAGAACGGGAATAGCAGGCCGGGCGACGTACTGATCATAGATAATATTGGGATGCTCACCACCCTCTACCGCTATGCGGTTATCACCTATGTGGGAGGTGGCTTTGGGAAAGACGGCATACATAACATACTGGAGCCGGCGGCTTACAGCAAACCGGTGATCATAGGGCCGGAGTTTGGAAAATACTTCGAAGCCGTAGAACTGGTGGCAGCGGGTGGTGCGTTGGTGGTTCATAATTACAGAAATCTCCACACCCAGATGGAACGGCTCCTGGCCGACAGGGAGGCTTACGCCAAAACTGCCGCCATCGCCGGAAATTATGTAGCTGCCAATACGGGTGCTACTCAAAAGGTATTAAATTATATTCAGGAGAAACGCTTTCTGAGCAACGAATAGAAGTGCTGCACCAGGTGATGGTCATCTTCCCATCCCTGTATAATTTTTATTTCACGCTGGATCCAGTAATCTGCTTCCTGGAGGTTACCACATTCATTGATGGTTTTAATGGAACGTTCGTACAGGTCCCGGTCGCCCCGGAACAGCTCCTGTATAAACTGGTATTTTTCGTTGATGCCAATGGCCTGCCGCAGGTCATTAATGGGCATCTCCCCGAGTTTCTGCGCTACTTCTACCTGTTGTTGCCGCAAACGGTCGTTCAGTGAAGTGCCGTTGCTGCCAACAAGTTCATTGAGATCTTTTCTAAGCTCGCCGTTGTTGGTAACGGGCGCTGTATTTTTTACCGGTGGTATATCATCAAACAGGGTGGCTGCCTGTCCGGGTTTGGGTTTTTCCACAGGAGGCTGGTTAACCGCCAGTGTAGGGATAGGTTGCGCTGTAACAACCGGTTCCGGTTTGGGAGGTACCAGGTCGGCCGCCGGAGGTACTGCTGCCATAGGCGTTTCCAACGGTGTTGTTGGTGTTTCTACAGGTTTGGGCGCTTCAGCCGGTTTAGCAGCCGGAAGTTCCTCCGCTCTGGACGCCCGGCCATTAATATCTTCCGTAAGGATTACCGTGTTACGGGTAGGCGTATCGTTTAGCCTGGCTGCGCGGGTATTGATATCTTCAGGTTCCGCGGCGGCAACTGGTGCTTCCGCCGGTTTATTTGAAGGTAATGTTGTAGTTTGCGGCGCAGTTGCTGCCGGTGCAGGTACGGTTACCGGTTGTTGTGCCGGCATGATCACCGCAATATTTCCCTGCGTGGATTGCACCTGTTGCTGATGTAGCTTGTTACGTGCATGCAGCACCTCTGCCTGGAGCAATTGCGCGTAATACGAAATTGCAGAAAGCTCAGCCCCGGAATTTTTTAATTCCTGTAGTTTTTCAATTAATGCATTAATTTTTTCCATGCCTTAATTGTTAACGGGTTAGTGATAGAAATTATTTTATTTTCATAAAATTAGAATATTTTAATTAATTAGTAATCAAATTAGTATAATATGTTTATTGAACCTTCTCTTGCAGGAGGGCGGAGGGGCTGGATTGAAGTAATTTGCGGCTCTATGTTTTCGGGAAAAACCGAGGAACTGATCCGCCGGCTCAAACGGGTACGTATCGCCAATTTAAAAGTGGAAATATTCAAGCCTGCGGTAGATACCCGGTATGATGAAGGCAATATTACTTCCCACGATGAAAATAAGATCATTTCCACGCCGATAGAAAATTCCCAGCAAATACTGCTGCTGGCCCAGGAAGTAGATGTGGTGGGTATTGATGAGGCCCAGTTTTTTGATGATGAGTTGCCAAATGTATGTGATCAGCTGGCGCTTCGCGGGGTACGTGTTATCATTGCCGGGCTGGATATGGATTTTACAGGGAAACCGTTTGGGCAAATGCCCTTCCTGCTGGCAAAGGCAGATTATATTACGAAGTTACACGCCATCTGTGTAAAGTGCGGTCATATTGCCAATTACTCTTACCGTAAATCGGCGTCGAAAGAAACGTTGTTGCTGGGGGAGAAAGATCTGTATGAGCCGAGATGCAGGCACTGTTATTACGAGAACGTATAATTATAATAAAGAAAAAGGAAGGTCAGCGACCTTCCTTTTTCTTTATGCCTGTTGTTTTACTTTAAAGGTAAATTTCTTCTGGGTAAGATAGCTGAAAGTTACCACCAGCGCGGTAGTACATATCTTACCTACGGTGGCATAAAAGTGTAGCTGATCTACAAATATCTTCATTAATAAATAGTTCAGTACAATACAGATCCCTACCAGCATGAAGTAACGGAACAATTGCACGCGTCCGCGTAAATTGGATTCGGAGAACACTACATATTTGCTGAGCAGGAAACCGGTGGGAAAGGTAACGGCCATTGACATGAAGAGGGCGGCGATATGCGCGCTCATACTAACCGGTCCGAGATGCACCATCTGCTGGTGCAATACAAAATTATAACACACATAATACAGGCATATATCCAATACAGTATTGCCCCCGCCACATGCGAGGTAGCGAAAGGTTTGCCAGGGCATCACCTTCGAAAAGGGCTGGTAAAAGAACTGAAGGATCTGTAATATGATGTTACGTAACATAATTAAAATTGGCGCAAAGTTATGCGTTTTCGGGTTTTTTCGGAAACACTTTAACGAAAGTTAACAACTGTTTTGGCTTATCTTAACATATTCCTTTTTTTCCAGGCAGATTCACGTGGATTGCTGCTGACAGCCGCTTCCTGTAAATTTATGTTGTTTTGCTGCCATACGTACGCAGCCAGGATAGCCGCCAGTTTATTGACATCTGTTTCGTTTGTAAGCAGCGACTGTGGCGTAAAGTATTTATTGATAAAATTGGTATCGAAATTACCTTCAATGAACGCCGGCTGCTGCAATGCCCATTTACCGAAAGGCAGCGTAGTTTTAATCCCTTTTACCTGGTATTCCTCAATAGCGCGGATCAGGCGAAGCCGGGCTTCTTCCCGGTTGCTGCCCCAGGCGATGAGCTTGGCAATCATAGGATCGTAGTAAATGGGAATATCCATTCCCTGCTCGTACCCGTCATCCACTCTTACGCCGTAACCCTGCGGACGGATATAGGTTTCCAGTTTACCGGTATCCGGCAGAAAGTTATTGGCCGGATCTTCCGCGCAGATGCGCAGTTCGATGGCATGACCGTTTATTTTCAGGCTTTCCTGGGTAAAAGACAGTTTTTCTCCCCGGGCTATTTTAATCTGCTCTTTTACGAGGTCGAGGCCGGTGATCAGCTCTGTAACCGGATGCTCTACCTGCAGGCGGGTATTCATTTCCAGGAAGTAGAAGTTCAGTTGTTCATCTACCAGGAACTCCACGGTGCCGGCGCCATAATAGTTACAGGCTTTGGCTACATCTACGGCACACTGTCCCATAGCGGCGCGGATAGCCGGTGTAAGACAGGACGACGGCGCCTCTTCAATCAGCTTCTGATGGCGTCTTTGAATAGAACACTCCCTTTCAAACAAATATACACAGTTACCGTGGCGGTCGCCCAGTACCTGTATTTCTATATGGCGGGGCGAACCCACATACTTCTCTATAAATACAGCATCGTCGCCAAAAGCGCTAAGGGCTTCACTTTTAGCCATTCTGATCTGCTCATCCAGTTCTTCAGGTGTATTTACCACCCTCATCCCTTTACCGCCACCTCCGGCGGATGCTTTGATCAGGATAGGGAACCCTGTTTTCTTTACTACCTCCCTTGCCTCTTCCACACTGCGTAAAGGCGTTTCTGTGCCGGGCACCATGGGTACGCCAAATTTCTGTGCGGCCTGTTTGGCAGCCAGCTTGCTACCCATTACCTCAATGGAAGCCGCAGACGGCCCAATGAAGGTAATGCCGGCATCAGTTACCTGTTGCGCAAAGCGGGCGTTTTCACTCAAAAATCCATACCCCGGGTGAATGCCATCCGCTCCTGTTTCTTTTGCCACGGCAATTATTTTTTCGCCCAGCAGGTAAGATTGATTGGAAGGTGCAGGACCAATGCAAACGGCTTCATCTGCATATTGTACAAAAGGCATGGTACGATCAGCTTCGGAATATACCGCCACTGTTTTTATACCCATTTCCCGCGCAGAACGCATGATACGTAATGCAATCTCTCCCCGATTGGCAACCAGAATTTTCTTCATCAGCAGTTTGCTTTTAACAAGGCCCCTTTGCTATGGGGATGTCATTTTTTAATGAGGGGCTAAATATACTTAAAAATGACTAACGGCTGAAAGCTAATTGTGAATAACTATCTTTGCGCCTGATCATGAAAAAAAGCAATCCTATACATCAGACATTCACCCTCGTAAAAAAGGATCTTACGCTGGAATTACGCCAGCAGTATGCTTTTTATGGGGTACTGCTCTATATCGTGTCTACTGTTTTTGTTATCAACCTGATGATGGGAAGACCGGACGACAAAGTATGGAACGCCCTGTTCTGGGTGATACAGCTGTTTGTAGCGGTGAATGCGGTCGCTAAAAGTTTTATGCAGGAAAGCCGGGGCCGGCTCCTGTACTTCTATTCCCTGGTGAATCCCCGTTGTTTTATTGCGGCCAAACTGATCTATAATGTGATATTGATGACCCTTATGAGCATTATTGCATTGGTTTGCAGTATTGCTTTCCTGGGGAATCCCATCATCAACCCCGTTTATTTTGTGGGCATGGTGCTGTTGGGCGGTACCAGTATCTCCCTGCTGTTTACCATGCTGGCGGCTATTGCCGCCCAGGCCAATCATAATGCCGCCCTGATGGCGGTAATGGGTTTCCCGCTGATCATGCCGGTGCTGATGCTGCTGGCCAACATCTCTTTATCTGCCTTTGTAACGGTATATCAGCCGGAGCTGCCTAAAATGTTCCTCTTACTCGGGGGAATGGATATACTGGTTATTGCCCTGACAATGATCCTTTTCCCTTTTTTGTGGAAAGACTGATATTAGAAATATCAAACAAAAAGCTCACTTCTGTAAAGGATATTTAACGGGGAATTACTGCCGTTGGATAAACTTAAAATCCCCGAAAATCTTTGTGATTAGGTTTAAAACGTGTAGGTTTGCCCCCGAATATAGCTATTAAAAAATGGCCAGACATTGGTGGAAAGCATTAGCGATACTGCTTCTTTTATATGTAATTATCGCCGGGTTCACTGTTAAAATACCTATAATAGGAACCAACGGACAATCATCCCGCGGATTGTTCTTTCACGTACCGATGTGGATATGTATGTATACCATGTACACCATATCTATTGTCAACTCCCTGCTTTATCTGTCGAAATATGATTTAAAGAGAGATGTACTTGCCTCCAGCGCTGCCGGAATAGGTACTTTCTTTGGCGTATTGGGATTTGCAACGGGTACGCTCTGGGCTACCTATACCTGGGGAGGCACGCTGACAGACGATCCCAAACAGATGTGCACGGCCATCGCCATTCTTATCTACATGGCTTACCTGGTGCTGCGCATGTCGATACATGACCTCGACAAACGGGCACGGATATCCGCAGTTTTTAACATTTTTGCCTTTGCATTGCTGATACCATTAACCTACATCATTCCCCGCATGGTGGATTCCCTGCATCCGGGAAGCGCTACCACACCAGGCTTTGCATCAAAAGATACTGATGGCTCCATGAAACTGGTGTTGTACCCGGCCTTTATCGGCTGGACCCTGCTGAGTGTGTGGATATTCACACTGGTAGTACGTTATAGGAAATTACAGCTTAAAAATATTTTTAAATGATCAATAGAGCGTTTTCATTTTGCCTGACCCTGGCCTTGCTATTCATTTCGGTACTGGCAAATGCACAACAGCAGAATACAGAGAAAGGACCGGTCAACGAATTCTTCCGCAGCAACGATAAAATTTATGTGATCGTTGGTGTTTTAGTGATCATTTTCCTGGGAATCGTGTTATTCCTTATCAATCTGGACAGAAAGATCGGTAAACTGGAAGAAAAAGATAAAAATCAGTAACCCAAAAACGTTTAAAATCTAATCGTTATACCAAAACAATAATTTTTATGTCGCAAGATCAGCATTATAGCTTCTTCCAGAGTGTGGAGAAAAGCTTCGACAAAGCAGCTGCATTCACCAAATGGGACAAAGGTATCCTGGAGCAGATCAAGGCCTGCAACGCCGTTTACCAGATTAAATTCCCGGTGAGAATAGGCGATTCTGTACAGGTAATTGAAGCTTACCGCGTACAACATTCACATCATAAACTTCCCTGTAAAGGTGGTATCCGCTTCAGCGATGAAGTAAACCAGGACGAAGTAATGGCACTGGCATCCCTGATGACCTACAAATGCGCCATTGTAAACGTACCGTTTGGTGGTGCCAAAGGTGGTTTGAAAATTAACCCCCGCAACTATACGCCCTTCCAGCTGGAAGCGATTACCCGTCGCTATACCGCGGAACTGGTAAAGAAAAACTTTATCGGACCCGGTACAGACGTTCCCGCTCCCGATTACGGTACCGGCGAAAGAGAAATGAGCTGGATCCTGGATACTTACATGAGCTTACGCCCGGGTGAAATAGATGGTTATGGTTGTGTTACCGGTAAACCTGTATCACAGGGCGGTGTGCGCGGTCGTACCGAAGCAACCGGTTTGGGAGTATTCTACGGCTTGCGCGAACTGTGTAACATCAAGGAAGATATGGACCGTCTCGGTCTTACTACCGGTATCGAAGGAAAAAGAGTGATTGTGCAGGGTATGGGTAACGTAGGTTATCACGCTGCCAAATACTTCCACGAAGCTGGTGCTAAAGTAATTTGCCTGATCGAGTGGGATGGTGCTATCTATAACGAACAGGGTATGAATCCTGATGAAGTACTGATGCACAAAAAAGCTACCGGTTCTATCGTAAACTTCGCCGGCGCTACCAACCTGAATAAAAATACAGATGGTCTGGAACTGGATTGCGAAATCCTGATCCCTGCTGCCCTGGAAAATGTAATTGATAAACACAACGCTCCCAACGTTAAAGCAAAGATCATCGGTGAAGCTGCCAATGGTCCTTTAACACCGGAAGCCGACGAAATTCTGAATAAGAAAGGCGTGATCGTTGTTCCGGATATGTTCCTGAACGCCGGCGGTGTAACCGTTTCTTATTTCGAATGGTTGAAAAACCTCAGCCACGTGCGTTATGGCCGTTTGGGCAAACGCTTCGATGAGAATATGAACATTCATATCCTGCAAACCATCGAAGAGCTGACCGGCAAAACCGTTTCTGATAAAGAAAGGAAATTCATTGCGCACGGTGCGGATGAAGTGGACCTGGTATATTCCGGCCTGGAAGAAACCATGCACGCTGCACTCCATGAAGTACGCGACGTGATGATGGCTAACCCGCAGATCCATGATATGCGTACAGCCGCTTACGTAGTAGCCATTAATAAAGTAGGTGCTGCTTACGAGCAACTGGGTATTTTCCCTTGATGCACAGCGATAGATAATTTTTGTAGAAGGGCCTCCGTGTATGCGGGGGCTTTTTTTATATAAATACCGGCAGCTGGTTCAGGAACCGCCATTTATTTTCGGCCGTCACATAGTTGCCGCAAAAAGTGTTCACACCGTTGGTGATCACGAGGTAAGTAGCCGGGATCACCATGTTATAGCGGATCACCTGCTGCATGGTATGCTCGGTGAGGGGCACATTCATTTCTTTGCATTCCACCAGCATCCAGGGTTGTGTGGCACGGTTGTAGATCACGATGTCGTACCGCTTTTTCATTTCTCCCAAAAAAATTTCCTTTTCAATACCTATCAGGGAAGCAGGATACTCCAGCACTTTTACCAGGTAGTTCAGAAAGTTTTGTCTTACCCACTCTTCCGGCGTGAGTACCACATATTTTTTACGGAAGCGGTCAAAGATGAGTTCTTTGCTGCCTTCTTTCATAATTTTAAAATCGGGTGGGGGGAAGCTGATAGCGATCAAGATATAACTGATTTTAATACTGCTGCGAAGATAGTTACATTAGGATAATATTGAGGTTAGCGAACAAAACCTTATATTTGCTTGTCAAAAAGCTATGAAGACAAAAGACGAAATTGTAGCTAACTGGCTGCCCCGCTACACGGGTGAGAAACTGGATCAATTTGGCTCCCACATCCTCCTCACCAACTTCAGTAATTACGTAACAATGTTTGCCGAATGGAACAACGTGGAAATCGTTGGTGCAGGCCGGCCTATGCAGTGCGCTACTGCGGGCGACATTACCATTATCAACTTTGGTATGGGAAGTCCGGGCGCTGCTACCGTGATGGACCTGTTGTCTGCCATCTCCCCGAAAGCCGTATTATTTCTCGGTAAATGCGGCGGATTAAAAAAGAAGAATAACATCGGCGACCTCATACTGCCTATCGCCGCTATCCGCGGGGAAGGTACCAGCAATGATTATTTCCCGCCGGAAGTACCCGCACTGCCTGCATTTGCTTTGCAGAAGGCCATTTCCACCACTATCCGTGATTCCGGTTACGATTACTGGACCGGCACCTGCTACACCACCAACAGACGCGTATGGGAGCATGATGCCGCGTTTAAACAATACCTGGAAAAAATACGGGCAATGGCCGTGGATATGGAAACAGCCACTATCTTTTCTGTTGGTTTCTTTAATAAGATCCCTACCGGCGCTTTATTGCTGGTATCTGATCAGCCAATGGTGCCTGAAGGCGTAAAAACGGAAGAAAGCGACAAAAAGGTAACCACTAAATTTGTGGAACGCCATCTTAAAGTGGGTATCGACTCCTTACAGAAGCTGATTGAAAGTCACCAGACCGTGAAGCATCTGCGTTTTTAGAATTGTTGTATCTTCCGGGTATGCTTTCCACGCGGGTAGAGATACAGGACCTGGAGGTAACTTTCAGGTCCGGACAAACAACAACAACAGCTGTTAATCAGATTTCCCTTTCTATAGGCAAGGGCGAAATTGTAGGCGTAGTAGGAGAATCCGGGTCCGGAAAATCCGTTACCGCCCTTTCGCTCATGCGACTCATTGATATGCCTGGCATCATTTCCGGTGGGCAGATCCTTTACCAGGCAGCGGATGAAACAGCAGTTAACCTGCTGCAGTTGCCCGATGCTACCATGCGTAGCTACCGGGGCAACGAAATTGCCATGATTTTTCAGGAACCCATGACGGCGCTGAATCCCCTGCATACCTGCGGAGAGCAGGTGGCGGAGGCTATCCGTTTGCATACCGGTGTAAGCCGCAAAGCAGCACGGAACGAGGTAATCGCGCTTTTCGAAAAGGTAAAACTGCCTGATCCTGCCGGGATCATGGATCGTTATCCCCACGAAATTTCTGGTGGACAGAAACAGCGGGTGATGATAGCAATGGCTATCTCCTGTCATCCCCGCCTGCTGATCGCCGACGAACCCACTACAGCGCTGGATGTTACCGTGCAGAAGGCAATACTGGAGCTACTCCGCGAACTGCAGCAGCAAATGGAGATGAGCGTTATTTTTATTACCCACGACTTAGGCGTGGTAGCGGAAATAGCGGAAAGGGTAGTGGTGATGTATAAAGGGAATATTGTGGAAGAAGGCACGGTAAGAAACGTGTTCCTGCATCCGCAACATCCGTACACAAAGGGATTGCTGGCTTGCCGGCCCCCGTTGGATAAACGTTTGGTAAGATTGCCTGTGATCCGTGATTTTATGGAGACGGACTCACGGGGACAGATACACGAAAAAGCCGGCGCCATCCGGGATGTGATGCAGTCGCTGGTAATCCCGGAGGCAGCCCTCCGTCAGCGCGAGCTACAGCTGGCTGCAGCAGCGCCTTTACTGGAGGTGCATCAGCTGAAAACCTGGTTTCCTGTGAAAAGGAGCATCACCGGCAAAGTACTGCAATGGGCCAAAGCGGTAGATGATGTGAGCTTCCGGGTGATTACCGGTGAAACACTCGGCCTGGTGGGAGAATCGGGTTGTGGTAAAACTACGCTGGGCCGGTCGCTGTTAAGACTTGCAGAGCCAACGGCAGGAAGCATTATTTATAAGGGGCAGGATATACGAAGTTTGTCGGCGGCCGGAATGCGTGCGCTACGGAAAGATATGCAGCTGATTTTCCAGGACCCTTATGCTTCGCTGAATCCGCGGAAAACCATTGGCGCCGCTATCCTGGAGCCGATGAAGGTGCACGGGCTGTATGGCACGGAGCGGCAGCAAAAAGCAAAGGTGCTGGAATTGCTGGAGAAGGTAAACCTGTTGCCCGAACACTTTAACCGTTATCCGCACGAGTTTTCCGGCGGACAGCGCCAGCGGATTGTAATAGCGCGTGCGCTGGCGGTGGAGCCATCTTTTATTATCTGTGATGAGTCGGTGGCGGCGCTGGATGTAAGCGTGCAGGCGCAGGTGCTGAACCTGCTGATCCGTTTAAGGGAAGAACTGGGCTTTACCTGTATTTTTATTTCGCACGATCTTTCCGTGGTGAGGTTTATCAGCGACCGGATGATGGTGATGCAGAAGGGAAAAATTGTAGAACAGGGCGCAGCCGACAGGGTGTATAATCACCCGGAAAATCCGTATACCCAACAGCTGATAGCAGCTATTCCTAAAGGGATATAATATATAATTACCTGATTGTTATGCATTATATATCATTTTTTGATGATGTAGATAATAATCGGTAGCTTTGCACCTCTAAAATTTATTCATACCGTAATATGAAACTATCACAGTTCAAATTCGATCTTCCTTTAAATCTGATCGCCCAGCACCCTACCAAGACAAGAGATGAATCACGTTTAATGGTGGTACATCGCAATACCGGAAAAATTGAGCACAAAGTATTCAAAGACATCCTCGGTTATTTCAACGATAAGGATGTAATGATTGTGAACAATACAAAGGTGTTTCCTGCAAGGTTATATGGCCGTAAAGAAAAAACAGGAGCAAAAATTGAAGTATTCCTGCTGCGTGAGCTGAACAAGCAAAACCGTTTATGGGATGTAATTGTTGACCCGGCACGTAAAATCCGTGTAGGCAACAAATTGTATTTTGGCGACGACGAGACGCTGGTAGCAGAGGTAATTGATAACACTACTTCAAGAGGCCGTACCATCCGTTTCTTATTCGAAGGTAATGACGAAGAGTTCAAACAGGTGCTTGATCAGCTGGGAGAAACGCCGTTGCCTAAGTATATCAAACGTAAACCGGAAGATGAAGACAAAGAGCGTTATCAGACCGTGTATGCCAAATACGAGGGCGCTGTAGCTGCACCTACTGCAGGTTTGCACTTCAGCCGTGAGTTGATCAAACGTTTGGAAATTAAAGGTGTTAAGTTTGCAGAAGTAACGCTGCACACAGGTTTAGGTACTTTCCGCCCTATTGAAGTGGAAGACCTGAGCAAACACAAAATGGATGCGGAGTATTTTCACATTGAAGAACACGCCGTGAAAGTGGTAAACAAAGCAAAAGAAGAGAACCGCAAGATCTGCGCTATTGGTACTACCTCTGTACGTGCCGTAGAATCTTCCGTAACTGCGCAAAACCACCTGAAAGCAGCTGAAGGATGGACTAACACGTTCATTCATCCGCCGTATGATTTTGCTATTCCAAATGCGTTGGTAACAAACTTCCACCTGCCAAAAACCAGCCTGCTCATCATGACCTGCGCTTTTGCAGGATATGATCTGATCATGGAGGCTTATCAGCAGGCGATTAAAGAGAAATACCGTTTCTTCAGCTATGGCGATGCCATGCTGATCGTTTAATTACAAAGCATTTTTCGGGGATTTTCTTATTCAGCCAGCTGGATAAGAAAATCCCCGATCTTTTTATATGGAATATAAAAAAGTTGCTATCATAGTTGCCGGCGGGTCCGGTACCCGGATGCAGAGCGCTGTTCCCAAACAGTTCCTGGAGCTATCCGGTAAGCCTGTATTGTACCACACCATCGCCGCTTTCGCGGCAGCCTTTCCTGACATGGAAATTGTGCTGGTGCTTCCTGAAGCCCATTTTACTTTCGCCAACCACATTCTGCAGGCTTTTGACAAACTGCCGGACATCACCATCATAAAAGGGGGGAATACCCGCTTTCATTCTGTACAGAATGGCTTGCAGCAGGTAAAACACCCGGCTGTAGTATTTGTACACGACGGGGTGCGTCCGCTGGTATCTACTACGTTGATCCGTGCCTGTTATGAAGCCGCCATTATTCACGGGAGTGCTATCCCGGTGATTGATATGAAAGATAGTATCCGGGAGATATCAGGCGGTAACAATGCCGCTGTGGACCGTGATCGTTTCCGGATTATCCAGACGCCGCAAACTTTTCTTTCAGAATTGATCCTGCCTGCCTTTGAACTGCCCTATGATCCGCTGTTTACGGATGAAGCCACTGTTGTGGAACGGCTGGGGCATCCTGTGCATCTGCTGCCGGGAGAAGAATCCAATATTAAAATTACCAAACCACTGGACCTTGTTATTGCGGAGGTGTTGCTGCGGGAGCGGGGATAACCATTTACCGGAGGCCGCTGTCGGTACAGAAAGGATTCGTTTCATAAATGGTTTGTAATATGAAAACGGACCGACAGCGGCTTTCGTTATACGTAATAATTATTTAGCAGAGGCTGTTTCAGACAGACCCTTATTTATTTTTGCCAGGATCTGATGGGCTACATCCATTGCCTGCAGACCATCGATAGCGTTTACGGCTACCGGTTTGTTTTGCAGGATGCTGTCGCGGAACATTTCCAGTTCCATGCGGATTGCATTGGATTGCTTTATTTCCGGGTTATCGATGGCGATGGTTTTTCTGCCGCTGTTGGTTTCAATATCCAGGGTGAATAAGCCTTCGTCTTCCGGTGTTTTGAGTTTAATGATCTCTGTTTTTTTATCGAGGAAATCGATACCGATATAAGCATCTTTCTGGAAGAGGCGCATTTTGCGCATCTTTTTCAGGGAAATCCGGCTGGAAGTAAGATTGGCAACACAGCCATTATGGAATTCGATGCGTACGTTGGCAATATCCGGTGTGTCGCTCATCACAGCTACTCCGCTGGCGGAGATGCGGCTCACGGTAGATTTTACGATGCTCAGCACGATATCGATATCATGGATCATAAGATCGAGGATCACGCTTACGTCTGTACCGCGGGGATTGAATTCTGCCAGGCGGTGTACTTCAATGAACATGGGTTTGAGATCATATCCCCTGAGTGCGAGATAAGCAGGATTGAATCTTTCCACATGGCCTACCTGAAATTTAATATTTGCTTCTTCCACCAGTTTAACCAGTGTTTTGGCTTCATCCATTGTATTGGTCATGGGTTTTTCCACGAATATGTGTTTGCCGTTGCGGATGGCCAGTTCACATAATTTGAAGTGGAGGGTGGTGGGCGCCACAATATCAATGGCGTCTACCGACAGTATCAGTTCTTCCGCGGTGGTATACCGTTGAATATTATATTGCTCGGAGATGCTGGCTGCATTTGCATTGTTTGGATCATAGAAGCCTACCACTTCTACGTCTTTCATAGTGGCCAGTTGAGAGAGGTGTATCTTACCTAAATGTCCTACGCCGAAGAGTCCTATTTTGAGCATATGGAAAATGAATAAATATGTGCGAAAGTAAAACACATTTCGGGATTTATATCATCCCTTCTTCCGCAAGGCTGTAATAGCCGGTTTCGGACACAATGATATGGTCCATCACCTGGATATCGAAGAGCATTCCCATATCTTTTATCCTGGTGGTAATCCGGAGATCGGCCTGGCTGGGGCGGAGGCTGCCGGAGGGATGGTTATGGCAGAGTAATAACTTGGTGGCGCCTGTATCCAGTGCTTCCCGGAAAATAATGCGGGGATCTACCACGGTGCTGGTGATGCCGCCGGTGCTGAGATGGCGGTAATGCAGCACTTTGTTGGCATGGCTGAGAAACAGGACATGGAATGTTTCAAAGGGCTGGTCTGCAAGCATGGGCTTGAAAAACATGGCTGCATCCGATCCGTTGTTGATCACTGTTTTTTTATGAATGGTACCGGCTTGCCGCCTGCGGGCCAGCTCCATAGCGGCCAGTATGGTAACAGCCTTGGCATAACCTACGCCACGGAGTTTTTGCAGCTTTTTTACGTTTATTTTTCCCAGTTCGGAAAGATTATTATTGGCCAGGCGCAGGATTTCTTTTGCCAGTTCGAGGGCAGATTTGCTTTTATGCCCTGTATGCAGCAGGATTGCCAGCAGCTCAGCATCGCTTAAGGCTGTAGCGCCGATATTGATCAGTTTTTCTCTGGGCTTTTCATTATCAGGCCACTTATGAATAGCCAGGTGGGGAGCCGGGTTAACATCAACAAACATGACTTATTGCATTTATTCAAATATACGAACCTATCATGACACCCTTCTTCTTCCTTCACATTTTTCTTTTCCTTTTTCCAGCGGATCATTATAAAATCGTTATATTCGATACCAATCGTTATGGGAATTTTTCGGGACCTATTATCTTTTAAAACGTTATGATAATGTGATAATTATAGTTGCTTTTTAACAGCTATGTAATATGTATTTGAAAAAAAATCAGGCGGGTACTCCCAAAAAATCCTAGTTTTGCAACCTCTTTTCCACTAGTATCTAGTATGCAACCTTCAGTAAAAATTTTCACAGGCAACAGTAATCCGGCATTGGCCGAGAAAATTGCCAAGAAATATGGCAAGGGTCTTAATGGCGGTCTTGGCAAAGTAAAGATTCAGAAATTCAGCGATGGGGAAATCCAGCCTGTATTCCTGGAGAGTATCCGGGGTGATTATGTTTTCCTGATCCAGGGAACCAGCGCACCTTCAGATAACCTGCTGGAGTTGCTGTTGATGATTGATGCCGCCAAGCGTGCTTCCGCCGGCTATATTACCGCCGTAATTCCTTATTTCGGATATGCCCGCCAGGACAGAAAAGACAAGCCCCGTGTGGCTATTGGCTCAAAACTGGTGGCCAATCTGCTGACTTCTGCAGGGGCTAACAGGGTGATAACCATGGACTTGCATGCACCGCAAATCCAGGGATTCTTTGATATCCCGGTAGACCACCTGGATAGTTCAGCTATTTTTATTCCGTATATAGAGAATTTAAAGCTGGAAAATCTTACCTTTGCGTCCCCTGACGTAGGTAGTACCAATAGGGTACGTGAAGTAGCGTCCTACTTTAATGCTGAGATGGTTATTTGCGACAAACATCGTAAACGTGCCAATGAAATAGCATCCATGGTAGTGATAGGAGATGTGACCAACAGGGATATCGTGCTCATTGATGATATCTGCGATACCGCAGGAACACTTTCCAAAGCCGCTAACCTGTTAATGGAGAAAGGCGCCAGAAGTGTACGTGCATTTTGTACCCATCCCGTTTTCAGCGGAAATGCGTACGAAAATATCGAGAAATCAGTACTGCAGGAGATAGTGGTATGCGATACCATTCCTATCAAACCACAGGGAGCCGGTTCCAAGATCAAGGTGATATCAGTTGCAGAGCTTTTTGCGGTAGCCATCCGTAACATGCACGAAAACAAATCTATCACCAGCCTGTTTATTCACAGCCACCGCCGGGGAGATTGATAACAACGTATTTTAATCATCAATATAAATTGTCTAAACAATGAACACAATAACCATCGAAGGACAACTCAGGAGCGAATTCGGCAAAAAAGCCACCCGCCAGATCCGTTCTGAGGAACAAGTGCCTTGCGTTATTTACGGGGGTGCAGAAACTGTTAATTTTTCAGCTCCTGCCAAAGCATTCAAAACACTGGTTTACACTGCAGCTTTCCAGATTGCAGAAATTAAACTGGGTGCTAAAACTTACAGATGCGTATTGAAAGATATGCAGTTTGATGTAGTTACTGATGCACTTGCTCACATCGATTTCATGGAACTGGTAGAAGACAAACAGGTTGCTGTTACCATTCCAATTAAACTGGTTGGTTCTTCTGTTGGTGTTAAAGCCGGTGGTAAACTGGTTAGCAAACTGAAAGCGCTGAAAGTGAAAGCTTTACCTAAGCACCTGGTAGAAAATATCGAAGTTAACATCGATAACCTGGAACTGAACGCAAACATCCGTGTAGAAGACGTGAAAATTGAAGGTGTTGAAATCACCAACTCTCCGCGTATTCCTATCGCTTCTGTGGTAATGACCCGTCAGCTGCGTCAGGAAGAAGCAACTGCTGAAAAAGATGCTAAAAAGAAATAATCTTTTAGATATATTTTTCCAAAAAGCCTCTCTACTTTTAGAGGGGCTTTTTAATTTTGGAAATCTCCAGGTACGAAAACGACCCGTATGAAATACTTAATAGCTGGATTAGGCAATATCGGCGAGGAATACCGGCATACCCGTCATAATATAGGGTTTGATGTGGTAGATGATTTTGTTGCCAGGCATAAAGCCACTTTCAGGAACGACCGCCTCGCTGATGTGGCGGAATGTAAATGGAAAGGGAAAACATTTATTGTTATTAAGCCTACTACTTACATGAACCTGAGCGGTAAGGCTATCAAATACTGGCTGGATAAGGAAAAGATTCCCGTGGAAAACCTGCTTGTGATCCTCGACGACCTGGCCCTTCCGCTGGATGTGCTCCGCTTACGCCCCGGAGGCAGTGATGCAGGGCATAACGGGCTGAAAAGTATCCAGGAATCACTGGGTACCAATCAGTATCCGCGCTTGCGCTTCGGGGTAGGCAATAATTATCCCAAAGGCCGACAGGTGGAGTTTGTACTCAGTAAATGGAAAAATACAGAAGAACGGACCGTAGAGGAGAAAATATGGAAATGTTCGGATATCATTGAAAGTTTTGCCAGTATAGGTATTGCCCGTACTATGAACGACAGTAATAAACTGACCTTCCCGTCTGTGAAATAAATTTGTTCATCTGATTCCTATCTGCTTTTTTTATACCTTAAAACAAACGCATTATGAAAATTATTTGCGTAGGCAGGAATTATGCCGACCATGCCAAAGAGCTGAAGAATGAGGTGCCTACAGAACCGGTGTTATTTATGAAACCAAAGAATGCGTTGCTGCAGAATGGCCACCCGTTCTATTACCCGGAATTTACCACCAACCTGCACTACGAATGCGAGCTGGTACTCAGAGTAAGCAAAAACGGTAAACATATCCAGGAAAAATTTGCAGATAAATACTACGATCATATCTCCGTAGGGATCGATTTTACTGCCCGGGATCTGCAGGATAAGCAAAAGGCGAAAGGGTTACCCTGGGAAATAGCCAAAGCTTTCGATAACTCCGCAGTAGTGGGTAATTTTATACCTATTACCCCTGAAATGGATAAAAAAGATATCAATTTCTGCCTGTATAAAAACAAGGCGCTGGCGCAATCGGGTAATACACAGGATCTTTTGTTTTCCTTTGATTTCCTGGTGGCTTATATTTCCCGCTTCTTTACCCTGAACATCGGGGATCTCATTTTTACCGGTACCCCGGCCGGCGTAGGACCTACAGAAATAGGAGACGACTTCGAGGCATTTATTGAAAATGACAGCCTGTTGGAGTTTTCTGTTAAATAAGAAGAAATTACAGAACGGTGGTTTTGCCGGGATAAGACAAAACCACCGTTTTATGGAATATTTGCATAAATCGTGTCCAGGATCCGCGTTAATTCGGCATAATCCGTTTCTGTCAACGTTTTCCAGCCAATTTTACGCATATCATATACCAGCGACTTCACATCTTTATATTTTTCCACACCTTCAGGGGTCAGCTGTAAATACACCTTCCTCCGGTCGTACACATCGGCCTCCCTTTTTACCAGCCCCTTTTTTACCAACAGTTCAATAATGCGGGAAATGGTGGTAATATCCTTCGAGGTATTACGGGCCAGTTCGTTATGGGTGGTTTTTTTGTGTTTGTACAGGTTCTCAATCAGAAGCCACTGGTCCACTGTAATGTCCTTCTGTTGGGCATCGAACGTTTTTTGCCAATAGTTGCGCAATTTTTTGAGCGTAGCATCCAACTTAAAAAAAGAGGGATTACTGACGAAAGTATCAGCCATATTAATTAATTTGCATTAGCAACTGTTGCTATGGCAACTATTGTTTTTAAATTACCATCATCACCAAAACAGTCTTATTGTGTTTAAAGATAGCACAAGCGTTTCAACTTTAAAAACGCCTGCCTCCAATACGGGTGGTAACGCCGGCGAACTGGCTGAATTATTAACAGCCTGGCGATTGATGTGTGAAGCCGGCAGTATGGCCGCCACCTATGAGGCTAACAGACCAATCTGTAAATATGTTCACTCTACTTCCCGTGGACATGAAGCCATACAAATAGCCACCGGACTGCAATTGCGGCCGTGGGACTTTGTAAGTCCCTATTACCGTGATGAGAGCATGCTGCTCGCCATCGGCTTTACGCCTTATGAATTAATGCTTCAACTGCTGGCGAAAGCTGCCGACCCTTTTTCTGCCGGAAGATCTTATTACAGTCACCCTAACAGCAATACGGCCGATAAGCCGCAGATTCCCCACCAGAGCAGTGCCACCGGTATGCAGGTAATCCCCACCACGGGCGTGGCGCAGGGACTGCAATACCTGGAACAAATCCATTCTCCCCTGCTCAAAACCGGCCCGGATGGAGAACTGCCGGTAGTGATCTGTTCCCTCGGAGATGGCAGCGTTACAGAAGGAGAGGTGAGCGAGGCCCTGCAATTTGCCGTGCTGAAACAGTTGCCGGTAATTTACCTGGTGCAGGATAATGACTGGGGCATTTCAGCCACGGCAGCAGAAGTAAGAACAATGGATGCGTATGAATATGCCGCCGGTTTCAAAGGACTGGAACGCATGCGGGTAGACGGCAGCGACTTTACCGCCAGCTACGCTGCTATGGAAACCGCTATCAGCTATGTAAGGCATGAACGCCGGCCCATACTTGTACAGGCTAATGTACCCCTGCTGGGACATCATACCTCCGGTGTGCGGAAAGAATGGTACCGCTCTGCGGAAGACCTGGAAAAGCACGCTGCCAATGATCCTGTTCCAAAAATGAGAGCGTTGTTATTGAAACACGGCGTAACTCCGGAACGACTCGATGAAATTGAAAAGACCGCTGCCAGCGATATACAGGCAGCTTTTGATAAAGCGGTACAGTCACCGGAACCATCACCGGAAACTGTGCAGGAACACGTATTTGCGCCTGCCGCAGTAACAGCAGAAAGCGGCACCCGCACACCAGCCGGGAAGGCCAAAGTAGTAATGGTAGATGCCGCCCTCCACGCCGTGGAAGAAATTATGCAGCAGTATCCCGAAGCTATTTTATTCGGACAGGATGTGGGCGTAAGACTGGGAGGCGTTTTCCGCGAAGCGGCCACCCTGGGCGAAAAATTCGGACTACACCGCGTATATAACACCGCGATACAGGAAGCGTATATTATAGGCGCCACAGCAGGGCTATCTGCCGTAGGCGTAAAACCCATTGTGGAAGTACAGTTTGCCGATTATATCTACCCGGGATTCAACCAGCTGGTAACAGAAATATCAAAATCATGTTACCTGAGCAATGGCAAGTTCCCCGTACAAACGCTCATCCGCGTGCCTGTGGGCGCCTATGGTGGCGGCGGGCCTTATCATTCCGGCAGCGTGGAATCCACGCTGTTAAGCATTAAAGGGATCAAAGTAGTGTACCCCTCCAATGCCGCCGATATGAAAGGACTGATGAAAGCCGCTTTCCTGGACCCTAACCCGGTTGTAATGCTGGAGCATAAAGGATTGTACTGGAGCAAAGTGCCCGGCACGCTGGACGCCATGACCATTGAGCCCGCAGCGGATTATGTGCTACCGCTGGGAAAAGGAAATATCATACAACGCGCACATCCAAAAGATACTGCCCAGGGAAATGCGCTTTGCCTTATTACTTACGGAATGGGTGTATACTGGGCCAAAGCGGCTGCCAAAGCTCATCCGGGGCAGGTAACCATTGTGGATCTGCGTACCCTTTTCCCAATGGATGAAGAACTGGTATTTGACATGGTGAAGCAACACGGGAAATGCCTGATCCTGACAGAAGAACAACTCAATAACTCTTTTGCACAGGCACTGGCCGGACGCATTCAGCAAACCTGTTTCCGGTTCCTCGATGCACCGGTATTTACCGTGGGTGCGCTGGACCTGCCGGCCGTACCGCTTAATACCGGCCTGGAAGCAGCGATGTTGCCAACGCCTGCAAAAGTAGCTGCAGCTATCAGCGAATTACTGGCTTACTGACTATCATTCTACAAAATTGAAAACGGCCATCTCAGTTAAGAGACGGCCGTTTTAGGTTTTCCGCATCCGGGTTAAAGCCGTTTACTACTTCGCACCCAAATCAGTTTATCAGTAACCAGGATTTTGAACCAGGTTAGGATTAATACTTGTTTGTTTGAAAGGAATCGGGAACAGCTTGTACTTATCAGCAGATGGCTGATGATCCCACCAGGTGCTTGTGGTAAATTTGCCAAAGCGGATCAGATCCGAACGGCGTTTGCCCTCAAAGATGAACTCACGGCCTCTTTCAGCGAGGAGTTCATTCATGGTGAGGCTGGTGGTTGTATAAGCTTCAGCAGCCCAGTCTGCCGCCTTAAATGCGCGTTTCTTACAGGTGTTGATAAGATCAACAGCATCCTGTGTAGCGATGCCGTTATTTTTTCTCATCAATGCTTCTGCTTTGTTGAAATAAATTTCTGTCAAACGGTATAACACAAAGTCGTTGCCCCAGTAATTAGGATCGGCCTGTGTGCCGGGTACATATTTTGCAAAACGTGCCCCGCTGTTCTCTTCACCTTCCGTCATACTACCGGCGCCGCTTTCACCTTCAGAATTCCTGCGGATCTCTTTCACAAATACAAGTGGTTTGCCGTTGTATTCTTCTGTGCCGAGTACCAAACTATCTCCAACGCTGGTGCGTAGCGCCGGATCTTTTTTCTGTGGTCCGATCAGCATCCAGTTTTGTTTGCGGAGGTCATTGTCTTTATACGCATCATAAGCAGTAGGAATAACAACGATACTGTTGTTTCCATCTACATCAGCGTTGTAGATCTGGCGTTGACGATAGTGCCAGAAATCACCTTGCCATCCAAAGCGGGAGTTACCGGCTCTCAGGTCATAGGCGAGCTGGAACAGGTCTTCCGGAGAAGTGTTATTATTGTTGGCAAAGGCGCGGAAAATATCCGGTTCCAGTGCAGGCACTGCGCCGCTCAGGGAACCGCCGTTACCGGCAATGATCTTATTGCAATAGTTGATACAGTCATCCCAGCGTGGGGTGCCAGTCCATTCCTGTGCGTTGAGATACAGTTCTACCAGCATAGCGTAGCCAGCTGCTTTAGTAGCGCGGCCCACCATATCAGCAGATAATGGTTTCAGCAGTTCCACATTTTCTTTGAGTTCTTTTTCAACGAACTCAAATACTTCCTTGCGGCTTTTGGTAGCCGGGGACGCCGGCGCACCTACTTCCGTTACGATGGGAATGTTACCATACAGGTCCATCAGTTTCAGGTAATGCCAGGCACGCACCACCTTTGTTTCTGCAAGAAATGAGGCTTTGTCTTCATTGGTCATACCAATTTTGGTGAAGTCCATAGCCGCCAGATCTTTCAGCGTATTGTTACAGAAGCCCATTCCCCAGTACATCAGTCGCCACGGGTTCCAGGCATTGTCTTCATTAGCAATCCAGGTGTGGTTATGCAGGCGGATCCAGTTACCGCCATCGTAGCCGTGCTTGCCTTTCTGTGGCCATGCCAGCTGATCGGCGGAGAGTTCCTGCAGGCGCCAGTAGCCGGTTTGACCGGTAGGTGCCGCCCATGCACCGGCATGGGTAAATGGCCGCAGTACGGCAGACAGGACTTCTTCTTTATTATGATAAAAATTATCAGAAATAATTTCGCTGTATGGTTTTTCATCGAGCTTGGTGCAGGCGCTCAATCCGAGAGCCAGCAGGGCTGCGCTGATATATGCTTTACTTTTTTTCATACGTTACAATTTTGCTGCTTTTAAAATCCAAGGTTCAATCCGATAGTATAGGAGCGGGTGCGTGGGTAAAATCCTCTTCCATCTATACCGGAATCCAGCGCGGTATCCTGCAGTTCAGGATCAAGGCCGCTGTATTTGGTGATGGTGGCGATGTTACGGCCGCTGGCATATACACGCAGGCTGCGGATATATTTGGTTTTCAGTTGGAAATTATAACCGAGGGTGATGTTATCCAGTTTCACGAAATCACCTTTTTCCAGGTAGTAATCAGAGAACTGCGGATCGTCGTTCAGCTTATCATTTTTACCGATAGCAGATGATAACATGTTATTCGGTTTCCATTTTTTGTTACCGAAATACATATCCTGCAGGTTGAGGATATCGAAACCGAATTTGCCGCGGAAGAAGATACTCAGGTCAAAGTTTTTATAACGGAAAGTATTGTTCCAGGAAGCCATGTACTTGGGAATACCATTTCCGATCACTGTTTTATCGTCCGGATTGATTTCAGAGGTAGTGGCTTTGCTGCCATCTTTTTTATAGAACAGCCATTTGCCATCGTCGGTAAGACCGGCATAGCGGTAACCATAGAAGGTACCCAGCGGACCACCTTCTACTACGCGGATGGCCTGGCCAAGATTACCCGGAGAAGGAAGATCTCCATAAAACTGTTCCGTGGCTTTATAAATATCGTTGGAGAATGACACCATTTTATTCCGCTGGGAATTGAAGGCGACGTCACTGTGCCAGGAGAAATCTTTGGTTTTTACAGGTACGGTGTTGATCACTACTTCCACCCCGTTGTTGGAGATTTCGCCTACGTTGGTAAAGATATTATCCAGGATGTTGGAAGGCAGCTGTGCGGTGTAATTGAACAACAGGTCTTTTGTTCTGCGGCTGTATACATCAACGGAACCGCCGATCCTGTTTTGCAGCAGGGAGAAGTCAACACCTACGTTGAATTCTTTCTTCTTTTCCCATCTCAAATCCGGATTCGGATTTTTGTTAGGTCCGTAAGTCTGGATCCATTTACCATACTGGAGATAAGCGCCACCTGTTCCTAATGTAATCAGCGACTGGTAGTTAGGAATGCCCTGGTTACCGGTAACGCCATAGCCGGCGCGGAGTTTCAGGTTATTGATTGCGGTGATGTCCTGCATGAAGGCTTCTTTTGAAATTACCCATCCTGCAGATACAGCGGGGAAGTTACCCCATTTGTAGTTGGCACCGAAGCGGGAAGAACCTTCATGACGCAGGATAGCCTGCAGCATGTATTTCTGTTTGTAGTTATAATTCAACCTGCCGAAAAATGCAATGAGGGTGTTGTCTACCTTGTTGCTGCTTTGTGAAGGGCGGGGCAGTTTTGGATCATTTAATGCGTTGCCGGCAGAAATGTTCCAGTCTTCAAACGCATCGGTGAGGAAGCCGTTGTTATCCATTGCATACTTTTCCAGGGTGCTGTACTGATAGCTGTAGCCACCGAGTACATTGAAAGTATGGTCTGAATTGACTGTTCTTGTATAGTCGACGGTAGCTTCAAAAGTCTTATCCATAGCGGCGTAATTGGCTTTATACGCATAACCGCCACCCTGGAAGTCCTGGATGGAAGAGCGGGAAGCCTTGCTTTTATACTGGCGGTCGGTATATTCATCGCGGACAATAGCACCGAAGGCCGAGAATTTCAAATCACGTATAGGCTCCAGCGTTATACGTGCATCTCCTGAATAGGTTTTCTGATCCCTTTCATATAATTCCTGTTGTAAGCGGGCCAGTGGATTATAGTTATTGAAACCGTTTGTTTCAACATATTTACCATCGGGTCCAAAGATAGGAGCTGTAGGATTCCGTTGTACTGCCTGCTCGAAATCGGCGCCTGCGCTACCGGCTTTGTCATCGCCGCCACCGCTGTTTCCACCGTTTAAGTTGGCTTTGTTGAAATTACCTGCCAGGTTGAACTGCATGGTGAGCATACCCTGTAAACCGGTCTGGTTTACATTCACTCTTCCTCCATATTGTTTACGGCCGTTTTCAATGGCAATACCGTTGGCATCGTTGTAATAGAGGGATGCACGGTAGTTGCTGTTCGCAGTACCGCCAGAGGCCGCGAAGTTGTGGTAATGACTAAGATTGTTTTTGTCGAGCAGGAGATCGTACATGTCTACATCAGCCCCCTGGTTGTTAGTGGCGCCGGCTACTTTTACATATTCTGCTGCGCTCAGTATGCTGGGTCTTTTGGCTACTGCTTCGCGTTGCAGGTAGGTAGAGTAGGTGTATTGCGGATCGCCTGCTTTACCTTTTTTGGTGGTGATGAGGATCACCCCGTTGTTACCACGGGTACCATAAATAGCCGCTGCGGAACCGTCTTTCAATACATCGAAAGTGGCGATATCGTCCTGTTGCAGGAGGTCGAGGTTACCTCCGGGAATACCATCCACAACGATCAGCGGGTTCATATCGCCGGATATGGAACTGATTCCCCTGATTTGTATAGAGGCGCCGCTGTTAGGGTTATTACCCTGGGTTCTGGTAACAGATAAGCCGGCTACTTTACCCTGGATCAGATCCATAGGAGAGCGGGAGCCGCCCTGGTTAAAGTTCTCCGCTTTTACGGTAGCTACTGAAGTGGTTACCTCATTTCTTTTTTGTGTACCGTAGCCCACTACCACAACGTCTTGCAGCGATTTTACAGAGGCTGCCAGTTTTATGTTCATGGCGGTAGCTGATGCTGGTACTTCCTGTGGCAGGTAGCCAACAAAAGTAAATATCAGCACGGCGTTTTCCGGCGCCTGCAGGGTAAAGGTTCCATCGGCCTTGGTGATAGTTCCGGTGCTGGTTCCTTTTATCTGAACAGATACGCCGGGAACAGCGGTGTTGTCATTGGCATCCGTTACTTTTCCGGATACGGTTTTGCCCTGTGAAAAGGCAAACAGCGAGAAGAGCATCAGTACCATACTGGCAAAGCAGGTCCGTGCCCAAAACGTGGATCGTTTGTGCATATACGTTAATTGAAGTTGGTTAATAAAGAAAAGCCGGACTGGCTTATTGAAAAAACGATTTAGCAATAAGCCTACGGGCTATTTTTTAAAATTTTTCAGATACTGGTTTAATCATTTAAATAGTGAAAAAAATCTCCTGAATGAAGATGCTGCCTGGTTTCCGGTCAGGCAGGCAATGGTTCCCATTATATTCGCATAAGCAAAATGTACGATTCCTTACAGTACTGTTTTAGTCAGTAGTATATCGATTTAGCAAACAATAAAAAATAACAAGTTAGTTTAGCTTTTTACCTGGAATATATTTTTAATTACAATACTTTTTTCTTCATACACGGGTAGGTAATACATGGATTTCCCGGTGTTCATCATGGTTCCCATTAAAAAATCGATTTAGCAATAGGTTCCAAAAAAAAGATTCGTGGGAATCTTTATTGAATAACAAGTCAAAATAACGCAGCACTTTTTCTCTTGCCCGGAATAAAAGTAATATTTATTTGTATTAAATGAAATCATTTTTAACATTTTTTTTAAGATCCGGATAAACAGGGGGATACGCCAGATTAATCACCGCTATACATATCCCTGATTTCTTTCAGGATGTCATAAACGGCCTGCTGATTACCTTCATTATAACGTCTGGCCCAGAAAGAAACCAGCCAAACGTTCATCCGGCGGGCATTCAGGTCATTGTTGTTGAGAGATGGATCTATGCGGTCCATGTTATTCAGCACCTGTCTTACATCATCAATGAAATCTTCGGATGCAGTGTAATCAGTAGTGACAGCCATCTTTGTGTAGAGTTTTCCCAGCTGTACAGTTACATCTTTCCGTGCCTGCAAGGCACTATAAGTGAGCAATAATTTTTCCACATAATAACGTGCAAAAGAACGTTGGTAAGTATTATACGGCAGCATTTCATGCAACAGGTTTTTATACCCGGCGAAGGACTCACGCAGGCGGGCTTCATCGCGGCCAGCCCAGGCAAATTGCCGGATGGCGGACTCCAGCCCGTGATTTTTCGTATAGGCGGGCGTGTCGTACGGATCTTCTGCTTCTCCTTCATAGTATAGGGGGTGTACATACGAATGCCACATCAGTGCGAGGTCCGAAGTTTGCCTTTTTTTCACTGCGGTACTGTCCAGTTCAAGCTGTTCATGCAGCAGATAGGCGGCTGCTTCCCGGAGTTGCGAAGCGCTGAGCGGAAACTCCTCTGCTGTTTTTATTTCATAGGTAACGCTGTCTGTCGCCAGAGCGGCGGTAGACGGCTCAGTCGCTGCAGTTGTTTCCGCTCCGTCAAAAGGTGAATATTCCGGACGATCGCTTTTACGCACGGTTTGCACGGCAATAAAGATAACCACCAATGCAGTAATCCCTGCAGTGCTGGCGATAATGATACTGAACAGCCGGTTATTGATCTTGTTTCCCATATGGATAAAAAGGTTAACTATCAACAAATATATTATAATATGGTACAAAAAAAAGTGATTAGCAGGAATACTGTTAATCACTCTGGAGATGTATTAGAAGGGTGTTGGAGGATAGATATAATATTTGATACCCGCTTAAAGGGTGGTAATACAAATGTACCGGCACAGCAATTGCCAGGGAAGACGATTCAGGAAAAGTATTTATAGATTCCGGAAAAACGGGGAAGGGGAATAACAGGGAGACTGCTTAAGTCTCCCTGTAAAAGAAAGTATTAAATATCGCCGGAAGCAGGGGCATTGGTTGCTTTCGCAGCCTGGCTGTCGCGGGTATTTTTTTGCACGGTAATAGCGCCGAAAACGCTTAACAGAAATGCAAAAGCGTAAAAGCCTTTTTCACTCGGAGCAAGGGTGGCATTCCACAATCCGATGGTGAGCAACAGGATGGTGAGCAACATGGATACCCAGCTGAGACCATAGTAAATGTCGGTTACAGGAACGCCTTCGATCCTGTCCCGCACACACTTCTGGACAGATACCGCGGAGAACAGTCCGTACATTAATACTGTGAAATAATATCCTTTTTCATTCAGTTGCATAGTGGATGCATTCCAAAGGCCGATGATGAAGCCGAGGATACCTGCAAATACTGCTACCCAGGAGGCCGCAATAAATGCCATTGAAGGTTTTTGTTTCATTGATTAAATAAAATTTATTTAGGGATTGGGTTGATGGCTAACAAAAACTGCTTTCAGATATTGATGGCCTGCTGTAATAATACTATTTATTTTTGATCTGAAGCAGGATAAAAAAAGTCCTGCACTTTCCGTACAGGACTTTTACTTTTTGTAGCGAGGAGCGGATTCGAACCACTGACCTTCGGGTTATGAGCCCGACGAGCTACCTCTGCTCTACCTCGCATTGTGGAGTGCAAATGTAGGTAAATAATTTAAACCACAAAATTTAAATGCTCTTTTTTATGAGCACAGCCGCATGTTTCAGGGGAATTGGATTTTTTAAGGGAAAACGTATACTGGTGTAATGTAGTGCTGTAGCGTGTTTGATGGGGTTGGTCTGTTGCAATTTTTCTTTTCAGGAAGATGGAAAAATATTTTTTAAAGAAGAGATGACCAATAGTTTTGATACGAATAAACTGCCGGCCATCTCTTCTCTCTAAAAAAATTATATCCTGCTTCTGCGTAATCTCAATAGTGTATTTACGAGAATATCTATATCGGCGCAGCTGTTGTAAAATGCCAGTGAGGGCCTCACTGTGCTTTCCACGCCAAACCTGCGAAGGATAGGCTGCGCGCAATGATGACCGGATCTTACGGCAATTCCTTCCTGGTTCAGCGCTGCACCAACCTGTTCGGTTGTGAAATCTTTAAATACAAAAGACAACACGCTTGTTTTATCAGGAGCTGTGCCTATCAGGCGCAAACCAGGTACGTCTTTCAATAACTGTGTAGCATATACGAGCAGGTAGTGTTCATACTGGTGTATAACATCAATGCCTATATGATTTACATAATCGATGGCAGCGCCTAATCCTACGGCGTCGGCTATATTACCGGTGCCGGCTTCAAAGCGCCCGGGGGCTGCGTGGTACTGGGTATGCTCAAAGGTTACGTCTTTGATCATATTACCACCGCCCTGCCAGGGTTGTGTTTCATTCAGCAATGCCTCTTTGCCATACAACACCCCGATACCGGTGGGGCCAAAAACTTTATGCCCGGAAAATACGTACCAGTCGCAGTTAAGCCGCTGCACATCTGCACGCATATGCGATACAGCCTGGGCGCCGTCTACCAGCACTTTGGCTCCGGCCTGGTGGGCGAGTTCCACTATTTGTTGCGCCGGCGTAACGGTGCCGAGTGCATTAGATACCTGTGTAAAAGACACCAGCTTTGTTTTAGCACCGAGCAGTTTCTGGTATTCAGAAAGTATGATCTGGCCATCATCATCAACAGGAATTACTTTTATCAGCAATCCCTTTTTGGCGGCCAGCTGTTGCCACGGTACAATATTAGCATGATGCTCCAGGTGGCTCAGAATAATTTCATCGCCGGCCTGCAGGAATTGTTCGCCCCAGCTTTTAGCTACCAGGTTAATCGCTTCTGTAGCGCCGCGAACAAATACAATTTCATTTACAGATGCGGCATTGAGGAAAGCCCTTACTTTTTCGCGGGCGCCTTCATACGCATCCGTGGCGCGTGCTGCCAGTTCATGAGCGGCGCGGTGGATATTTGAATTTTCGTGTTCATAAAAATAGCTGATGCGGTCAATTACGCTCCGCGGCTTCTGCGTGGTGGCGGCATTATCCAGCCATATGAGCCGGTGGCCGTTCACCTGTTCCTGCAATACCGGGAAATCGGCCCTCACCCGGTTAATATCCAGCGGGGGCTGGGTGGCGCCGGTGATACCTGCTGCTTTTTCCGGTAGGAAATAGTAGGAGGTACTTGCGGAAGGCAGCTGCGATGTATAGGTTGATGATGGTATACTTTTCAGCGCCCGTTGCAGTTCCTGTTCAAAAGAAGGATCATAGGCCGTTGTTGGATGCGTGAGCGCAGCCGGTGAAATACCGCTGCCTGCTACGGAAGCAGGAATGCCGCCGTTACCGGAAAAGTGAGGATCCGGTAAACTGGTAGGCGCCTGCGTAACATCGGTTACGCTTCCCTGTTGCAGCAGCGGGTCCTGGATGGGGGCAGCTGATGTGTAACCTGTGTAGGGCACATCATTACCGGATTGCAGGGAGGAAAACAACTGGTTGGCCAGTTTTTCCAATGCGGCAATATCCGGTAATCCATCGGGTTGGAAATTATTTGTATTCATGGTACTTACCTATTTCTACATCATCCAATACGGCAATGGCGTCATCTACCAATACCGCCAGTGAGCAGTAAAGGGATACGAGATAGGAAGCAATGGCCTGATGGTTAATACCCATAAAGCGCACAGATAATCCGGGCGATTGCTCTCCCGGTAAGTTAGGCTGGTACAAGCCCACTACTCCCTGCCTGCTTTCGCCGGTGCGTAAAAGAATGATTTTTGATTTGCCGTTTTCGATAGGCACTTTATCGGATGGTACCAGCGGAATGCCGCGCCAGGTAATGAATTGGGAGCCAAAGAGGGAAACGGTGGGGGGAGGTACACCCCGCCTGGTGCATTCGCGGCCAAAGGCGGCAATGGTAAGTGGATGCAGTAAAAAGAAACCGGGTTCTTTCCATACTTTGGTGATGAGCTCATCCAGGTCGTCCGGAGTAGGCGCACCGGTACGTGTTTTGATACGCTGGGAAGCTACTACGCTGTTTAGCAACCCATATTCCTTATTATTAATTAGTTCGCTTTCCTGCCGTTCCTTAATAGTTTCAATGATCAGCCGCAACTGTTCACTGATCTGGTTATAAGGCTTGCTGTAGAGGTCTGATACGCGGGTGTGTACATCCAGTACGGTATTCACTGCACTGAGGTTGTACTCACGGGGATTATCGATGTAATCCACAAAAGTTTGAGGTAGTTCGCGTTCATCTCTTCCGGAACAATCTACGGTTACATTGCTCTCGTCTTTTACTTTGTTAAGCCTGTACACGCCCGATTCTACCGGGATCCAGCTCATTAATCGCGTGAGCCAGCGGGGGGTAATGGTAGACATCTGCGGCACCGTACGGGTGGCAATGGCGAGTTGTCTTGCGGCGACGTCGCCGAGTGCAGTCTGGACTTTCTGTTGAGTTTCATCAGCCATGAGGGGATCAGTTTTTGAATTTTAAAAAAATGTAGTCTGTTGTCAGATTGAAAATGTGTGGTGGCTCATTTTCAACCTGCTGGTGGGTGTAAGTAATAGGAGTTAAATTAAGTCTTTTTGTTTAATTATCGACGTACATTTTTAATCTGCGGGCATCCGGCAGGCAGGCGCCTGAAATTCCTCCCTGATACACCATCACAGTGGAGGTGCTTTCCGGGAACCGGGTATATTCAATGGTACGTTTAGAAAATAGTTCTCAACAAACCGCCATCAGCGCGGAGCGCTGCACCATTTGTTGCCGCAGAGAGCGGACTGGATATATAAGTAACGAGATTGGCGATTTCTGATACTTTCGCAAACCGTTGAATGAGAGAACTTGGGCGCATGTTTTTGAAGAAGTCTTCTTCTGCTTTTTCTGGGGAGACCATATCCGATTCAGCTAACTTTTTAATAAAATCATCCACACCTTCAGATTTGGTAGGGCCGGGCATTACGGTGTTAACGGTTACGCCGGTGCCTTTGGTAAGCTCCGCCAAACCGCGGCTCACCGCCAGCTGCGCTGTTTTGGTAGTACCATAGTGGATCATTTCTTCCGGGATCATCACCGCCGATTCGCTGGCGATAAAAATAATCCGGCCCCAGTTTTTTGCCAACATCTTCGGGAAAAAGTAACGGGAAAGACGTACGCCGCTCATTACATTTACTTCAAAGAAATGGAACCACTCGGCATCCGTGATTTCTTCAAACGGTTTGGGTTCAAATATCCCGGCATTGTTCACCAGGATATCTACTTCCTGCACTTTTTCCAGCAGCTGGTTCACTTCCTCTACTTTGGAGAAATCGGCTGCCACGCCGGTTACCTGTGCATCCGGCACCTGCTGTTTCAGTTTTGCAATGGCTTCGTCTATCCGGGCGGCGGTTCTTCCGTTGATGATCACCACGGCGCCTTCCTTTAGCAGTTGTAACGCAATGGCCAGGCCGATACCCTGGGTGGAGCCGCTGATCAGCGCCGTTTTGCCCTTTAATTGTAAGTCCATAGTATAATGATGTTTAATCGTTTACCGCAAGTAAAAAAATAATATACTTTATTGATAAGTATAAAGTTCTTTATACTTTTATGACATGATCAGTTTTGAATGGTATCGTACATTTAAAGCGATCTGACAGTCAGGTACATTAACAGGCGCCGCATAGGAATTGTTGATTTCACAGGGGTAAACTGTTTTATACGCAGATCAGAAACCGGTATGATAAACGGAGCGGCGGGTAAAGCCCCGCCACTCTGTAGTATTACAAGTCTGAATAGTCTGTTGGTCTGAGGAACAGGATCTCTGATTTAGATACATTGTGACTGTATTCTTCCATCGCCGACAGCGCTTTCCATTTCGGATCTGCACTAAATGCTTTCCAGTGTTCATCACGATCTTCCTTATTGTTGAAAGTGGTCATGTACATCAGGTTGGGCATGCGTGGTCCTGAAATAACGGAAGCATAAAATACCGCATTAAAGTTGAGGTTCCGGAAGATACCGATTTCATCGCCGGTATTGAACATCTTCACTTTGTTAACATGGTATTTCTCGGAGGGACTTTCATAACTGCGCAGCTCATACACCCGCTCATTTTTGGGCGCTTTCAGAGCCGGCGCTTCCAGTACGGGCATTCCGGGAAACGCCTGTAGCAGGATAGATTCTATCCTGGTGTAAGGAATATTATTCCAGGCCGCATCCGTATAGTCTTTCCCGTTAGCCTGAAAAGATTTATCGGCCTGCAGGGTTTTATCCAGGTTGACGAACTGTTCGAGCGACTGGAACGGGATCAGTACATAGATCCGGATCTCAGCAGTGTCGGCGGTAACCGGTTTGAAAACGCCGGCCTGTTTGATGCCTGCATGGTGTAAAGCCGGGAGGAATGTTTTCTCCAGGTAATTATCTACCAGTGTTTCCTGTGCTTTCGTTTTCAGGTGGTAGATTTTGATCTGGTAAAATTGCCGTTCTTTGGCGGTGAGTGTAGCTGAACCAAACATCATAAGTGCCATTAGCAAAGTGGAATATATCTTCATAGAAATTAATTGTATACCTGACAAAATACAGCAATTGAGGCAGGAATTATAGTGTTGCCCGAAAGCCTTATTTTGCGGATCTTAAAAAGAATAATTATGTCTGAGCCGGTAATGTTGATAGACCAGCCTAATAACAGAGGAACTTTATACGCCGTAGTGGAGCAGGATGATAGAGTGGCTTATTTTTACCTGTATCCTTCGGAATTACTGACCACAAAGTATTCCCCGCGGCCGTGCTGGTTACGGAACCTGCAGCCGGCGCCGGCAAAAAAGGATGTTGCGGCCATGAAAGAAGGGATGGCGCCCATGCTCGAAGCAGCCTATTGCAATCACCCACAGGGACTCGAACCGCTGGAAAAAGAGCGGTTGACAATTGTATGGACGGAAGAGGGAGATGGAGCAGCGGTATTGTATGATAATGAAATACTGGGGGTAATACCCGGCTGGAGCCTGTACAATGATGAACATGCAGTGGCCTATGCAGCAGATTGTACCGGCGCCGGCGAAAATGACCGGCTGATGCCGCTGGGCAAGCGTGGCACCAACGCCATGTACGAACGCATAGATCAGGCCATTGCCTTCTGGAAAGACTGGGAAGGGGAAGCCAGCCAGGCATGGAGCATTTTGCAGGACCAGTATTTAAAAGCATACGAAGCGGAGTTTGGCCCTATTCAGCAATACTATGCCATCGACGGTGGGCAATGGCCCCCGATGGCACTGGGTAAATTTGAGAAAGACGACGTAGTATACCTGCTCACCCTGGGAATCAGCATCCGCCCGATGCCGTGGGTAGAACTCCTGTACAGCGACCGCGCCCCCGGATTCCGCCGTATGGAACTGGCGATGGCAGTGAGCAAAAAAGATTTTACAGATAAAGAGATCATGGCAATGGCCGGCCTGATGTCCGGTATGGCCGACCGGCCCTGGAAACAGATCACCTGGCTGGGAGAAGGTCATACGGTAAGCTCGGAAGAGCTTCCGGCCCCCTTTGAAAGCGTAGTGGTGTCCTCGGCCTTATATAATGGCCCGGTTATCGGGCTGCCGGAGGTATATGGCGATAAGGTGAACTTATACTGGTTAGCCCCCATTACCAAACTGGAAAGGGAATATGCCCATTCTCGGCCCAACGCAGGCTATGATCTCCTGGAAAAAATGATTCATCATAACCTGAATCACATAGTTACCCGCCGGTCTGAACTGCCCTCTGATTAATGAGGATACCTCTTTTATATGAAAGGTCTGCCGCAAAGCAGACCTTTCTCTTTACTAGCAGCGGGTTTAAGAGATTTCTTAAAAAAAGTTGAAATAATCTGTAACGAAGTGATTCCATCGCCTACTAATTCTGAAAAGAAAATCAAAAGCACATGAAAAAGATCTTCAGAAATATAACAGCAGCTACACTGGTAATCACAGGCTTATTTGCAGGTAAAACATCCGCACAGCAACCTACCACCCAGGATAAATCATTATTATGGGAAATCAGTGGTAACGGATTAGCGAAGCCCTCTTATTTGTATGGTACCATCCACATGATTTGTGAGAATGATTTTAAAGTAACAGAAAAAACAAAGCAGGCGTTAAGTAAATCGGCACAACTGGTTATTGAAGCCAATATCCTCGACCCTAATATCAATACCATTATGGCTAAAGCAATGGCGTCTGATGTGCCGTTGAGCAAAAAATTATCTCCTGCTGATTACCATGATGTAGATTCTATTCTGAAAAAGAAATGTGGTGTGCCTTTGGCGCCGTTTGAAAACTACCAGCTCGCAGCTACCATCTCGTTGCTGGCTATGAAATCATTTCCCTGCCAGGAACTAAAATCTTATGAAACTACTTTTATACAAACAATGCAGGCAGATAAGAAACATATCGGCTACCTGGAAGGGCTGGAAGAACAGGTGGGATACCTGCTGAAATCATACACCGACAAACAAATTGTTGAACAGGTAAAGGCTTTCGACAGTACCAGCATGAACATAAACCAACTGGTGGCAGCCTATAAAGCCGAAGATCTGGCCGGTATGTACAACCTCATGACTACCCCCGACCAAATGGATGAAAATACCATTCACTGGATGCTGGAAGTACGCAACAAAAACTGGATAGATAAAATGCCCGTAATGATGCAGCAGGAAAGCACTTTCTTTGCTGTTGGCGGCGCACACATTGCAGGCCCTGTTGGATTGATTAAATTATTAAGAGAGAAAGGATATACTGTTACACCTATTCTGAACTAAAGCTATCACCGATTGGAAAACAAGGAAAAAGAGTTTCTTGAACTGGTTGAAGCACACAAAGGAATTATCCATAAGATTTCCAGGATGTATATGGATGCTGAAGATGATCAGCAGGATCTGACACAGGAAATTATCTACCAGCTATGGAAATCTTACGACTCCTTTCAGCATCAGAGCCGCTTCTCTACCTGGATGTACAGGGTTGCACTGAATACCGCACTGGTATTCTTCAAAAAAGAGAAAAGAAAAATGGCGGTTACAGACACCATGCCGGAACACATCGCAATGGAAGAAAATGTAACAGCCACCAAAGAACTGCAACTGGCGCACTTTTACAGGGCGGTACAAAAACTGGAAAGACTGGAAAAGGCATTGGTTTTTCTTCACCTGGAAAATTATTCCCATAAAGAAATCGGGGAAAACCTGGGTATCTCTGAAGGGAATGCAAGAATTAAACTCAGCAGGGCAAAAGACAAATTAAAAGAACTGATTAAAAAACAAGGTTATGAATTTTGATGATATAAAATCCGCCTGGAATAACGATAATGAAGGCAGTAACATAGTTGTTCCTTCCAGCGTTGACCAGTTAAAAACTTTGCAGCTGCCGGTGGAAAAACTCCGTAAGGCAATGCAGATGGAATTTTTTGTACAACTTTTCAGCCTGATACTGATTGCATTCATGCCTAAAATTTTTTCACTCAACCCGGTGATGGTGATACCTTTCTATGCCGTGTACCTGGTGATAATAGCCATCTCTGTTCAATATTATTACAAGTTCAGAACTTTTTATAAGAGTCTTGGTACAAATATCCTCAGCTCAAAAGATAATCTATATGCCCTGTATTACGAGGCTAAGCTGAATATTGAAATGTATAAAGCATACACCTATACGCTGCTTCCTTTTGCATTGATTATTGGCGTGATGTACACAGTAGGTCATAAAAGCGGTGAAATTGCCCGCTTGCTGGCAAAGGCTGCTGATCATCAGGGAATCGCGCTGGGATTGGCTGCATCCTTTGTATTGCTGGTGTTAGCGATCACCGCCTTAACAGAAGAATGGATTAGCCAGGTTTATGGGAAATACCTGAAGCAGATAGGACAGGTACTGGAACAGTTTAAGGAAAATGCGTAGGTAAGATTTAAAATAAGAGGGGGGCTGATAATCATTTATCAGTCCCCTTCTTATTTTGAATTGAGTATTATTTTTGGTAGCTGCCCACCAGTTTTACCAGTTTATCAGGGGCATTTGAAATAATACCATCTACTCCCCAGGAGATGAGTTTTTTGAAATCGCCTTCGTCATCTACGGTCCACGGAATCACGGCAACTTTTTTATCGTGAGCTTCTTTTACCAGTGCCGGCGTTACCAGCAGATGATATGGGCTATAGATGGTGGGCGTGAATCCCAGTTTCTCAAGATTGACGTTGAAGCTGTCTTTATTGCCTATCAGCAAAGCCGTTTTCTGAGCGGGATAGGTTTTGTGTAATTCCTGGAGCGTCCGGATGTCGAACGACTGGATAGTAACCCGCTCCATTATTTTTTTCCTGTTGATGACTTCCATTACCCGGGCTACAAATTCCGCTGGGCCCGGATTGTAGATGCCGTCACCATCGGGAGCGCTTTTTGTTTCCATGTTGTAAAACACCGGTTTGAGGTGATGTGTTTTTACATAGGCTTCCACGCTGTCTACCAGGTCTGTTAACAGTGGCCGGTGAACCATCATTTTTTCCTGTTGAGGAAAACGGGGATGTGGTTTTGTGCCAGCATCATATTTGCGGATACTGTCGTAAGACATTTTGTATAATGCCAGGCCTTTTTCCTCGGCTTTGGAGATGTCTGAGCCATCAGGCTTACGCATAAATTCTGCCGACATATACGCATCATGCGATACTACCACCTGTTGATCTGCTGTAATGATACAGTCGAGTTCCAGTGTTCTGGCGCCTAACTTCACAGCATTGATCATGGCGGGTATGGTGTTCTCCGGCATCAGGGCCATTCCCCCGCGATGTGCCTGTACATCTATTGGTTGTTGTGCTATTGCGCTGCCGGTAAACAGGCTACCCAGGACAGCTAAAAATAAAGTACGGTTCATAATTGCAAAGAGAATATAAATGGTTTATCCGCAATGTTATTTTATTGTTGCTTCACGATCCTTGCGGCCCATCCGCCGCCAATGTTCATCACTACGGGTATTTTCGAGTTTTTATCTACCGTTATCTGTTCCATTTTATAGTCCTGTGCATTCCTGTCGGCGTTGATCCCGTCTTTCCAGACATGCATGGTATAGGTACCTTCCGGCAGGAAAGAGCAATCCAGTGTTAAGGTACGTGGAGTGAAATTAGTCATGCCACCTACAAACCAATCGCCGGTTGCGGCTTTGCGTGCAGTGAGAATATAGTTGCCAACGCTTGCCTGCAGGGCAATGGTGGTGTCCCATACGCTGGGAACTGCCTGCAGGAATTGCATGCATTCCGGTTCTTTGTAGTAGTGGGTGGGATTATCTGCCAGCATTTGAAGGGGGCTTTCATAAACCACGTACATTGCCAGCTGGTGGCAACGGGTGCCAATGCTCATCGGGTTGCTGAAATGAGGTGTCCAATCATTTTTTTGTGCATTCAGCATAGCGCCGGGAGTATAGTCTGCCGGACCTGCTGCCATGCGGATAAAGGGAAAGGTAACGTTGTGGTCCGGTCCAATGGATTTGCTTTGATCACCTTTGCTTTGTTCCATTCCGTATACGCCTTCAAAGGAAATTACGTTGGGGTATGTACGTTGGAGTCCCGCCGGTTTGTGGGCGCCGTGAAAGTCGACCAGCATTTTATGTGCAGCGGCAGCTTTGGCTACCCTTTCGTAATAATTTACCATCTGTTGGTCGTCGCGCTGCATGAAGTCAACTTTAATCCCTTTGATATTCCATTTGGCAAAAAGTTCCATTGCGGCATCCAGCTGCTGATCCAGTGCCAGCCAGGTTGTCCACAGGATGATGCCAACATTTTTGGAAGCTGCGTAGCGCGATAATTCTTCCATATTTATGTCCGGTACTGTTTTCAGGAGATTACGGGTGTCGCTCCAGCCTTCGTCCAGCACTACATATTCCAGTTTGTATTTAGCGGCAAAGTCGATATAATATTTGTAAGTGTCGGTGTTCACACCCGCCCGGAAATCCACCTGGTAAATATTATTATCGTTCCACCAGTCCCAGATGGCCTTGCCCGGCTTCACCCAGCTATAGTCGCCGGTGGAGGGCTCTGCCAGCTGATAGGGGAGTTCATTAACCAGCAGGTCTTTATCTTCCGGCGCTATCATCACAATGCGCCAGGGTAGTTGGGAGGGGCCTTCTTTTTTGGCGATAAAGTTCTCCCGGGTTTCTACTTCTTCATCCCGGTCCGAGGTTACTTTTTTCTTTATGGGGTAGTGAGGAAATACGGCTTCCAGTGTGTTGCCGCCATTTCCCTGTAACCACATACCGGCGTGGTTAAGGAGTGCGGTTTCCGTGATCAGTATTTTGGTGCCGTTTACGCTGAACAGTGCGGGCAGGCTGGCGAGGCTTTTGGGGCCACTGATATTATCTATAGTGAGCTTTTGATAAAGACGTTCGTTATGGGAGAAGAACCCGCTTTCCACCGGGTACCAGGCGCTGTCTTTTGCCTGGAGGGCAAAGCCGGCCTGCTCGTTCACCACCTGCCAGGCGCCTTTGTTGTTGATGAGCCAGCGCCATGCAATACCGTTATTGTACGCGCGCCATTGCAGGGAAGTACGGTTTTTAAAATTGATCTGCAACTGATCGTAATGATCTTCAATGAAGGTACTTTTCTGTTTTACTACCGGGCGAAGCGTTTGTGTTACGGACGATGTTTTAGTACCGGCAACTTTCCAGTTGCCACCAGGACTAACAGATGTAGCCACACCGATAGTGGCCGGTTGCAGCAGTACTTTGCCATCGTAGGACAGGGAATACTGTATACTATCCCTTACGGATATACGTATAGTTGTTTTGCCATCGGGCGAGTGTAGCGTATATTCCTGTGCCACCGCTGCTATGCTCCCGGTGGTGGCTATCCATGCAAGTATCCATCCTTTCAGATTCATTATTTCCGTTTTAAGTTGTATAAAATATTGTTCCCCGATCCGGAGAAGAGGGGTTAATTTAATCGTTATTTTATAAACTTTACATGATAAATTACTGCCGGTAATTTCTTTCCGGAAGATGCTGTTGTTACTGGTGTTTTACCGGGTACGGACTGCGTTACAAAAGTTGCGCTCAAACGCCGCTACATCAAATCCCGGTTGTTCATGCCGGTATTTTATAAGTCTTGTTTTTTGCTAGATAAGTTTATCCTTCACCGTTAGTCTGTTGTTCCTGCACTACAAACTGAAATCATTTTTGCAGCGATATAATGACAGTTATGAGTAATACGAAAAGTGCCACAGTACGGCTTTATATAACATGTCTTAAAGATTGTAAACATTAGGGATCCTTCTCATATTATTGAATGGCAGAGCTCTTTTGTTGCATCCTTTTAGTGTGGTTATTTTTTTGTTTTTGAGTGATTGAAATTGTGACACTTGTTGTATATTAGTTGCTGATTATAAACCATGTCAATCTACTGTTGCATGTTTTAACCCGTTAATAGCAACAGCAGGTATTAATTCCAATTTTTTTGAAGTAATGACCCGATATCATTTCTGTGATGATAAAAGGTACTAACCATATTTAAAACCGTAAAAGCTGCGAAATGTCATTGTATACGCACACCTCATTTACTATTGGTGATCATCAGTTTACTTCTTTTCATTCCCTTGCCCTGCATCAGGCTATCCGCGGCCATCATAGCTTTGAAATCATGATCGGGTACGACTGGCTTACCAAACTTGGAAAAGGATTGTTCAATGCCGGCAAGGAATTCCTGGGAAAAGAAATTTCTATCTCCATAAAACCCGTTGAATCAAATGCCGTATACAAACCTTTGAATTTTAATGGTATCGTTAGCGGTATCAGCATGGGAAAGGAAACAGATGGCACGCATGGATTTTGCGTGATCAAAGGGCATAGCGTTACCATCCTGCTGGAAGACGATGAGCACATCGCGTGTTATGAGCAGAAAACATTGTCGGCAATTGTGAATGAAGCCCTGAAGGGATGCGGGCCTTATGCCAAATCACCCGCGGTAGATCCGGCACACACCGATGCACTGAAGTATATTGTACAGTATAAAGAAACCACTTATCAGTTCATAGACAGGCTTGCCGCCCGTTTCGGGGAATGGTTTTTTTATGATGGAGAGAAAGTAGTATTTGGAAATTACCGGCCGCAGAAAACAACGCTTACACACCAGGTAGACCTGATCGGGTTTAACCTCGATCTTACGGTGAAGTCCAACAACAGCCGCTTCTATGGCTATGACTACCGCCAGAACCAGGCGGTAAGCAATGATACCTTATCCGTGCCTGCGGGTAACACCGACGTATATACGAGCCACCTGAAAGAAGTAAGTGAAAGGCTGTATAAAAAAACATCGCAGTATAAACTGAACCAGTCGTTTGGCACTGCTGCGAAATCGCAACTGGATAAATATACGCAGGTACAGAAGAAAGGAAGGCTTTCCCAGATGGCCATACTGAAAGGTACCAGCCAGCAGAGTGCATTGCGCATTGGAGATATTATCACCGTTAATGAATCGGTACTTTCCAATGAGCACCATGGCGAATTTGTAGTAACCCAACTCGCGCATTACTGCACAGAAAACGGGTTGTATAAAAATACATTTGAAGCCATCCCCGCAGCTGCGGCCATGCCGGAGGTAGACCTGTACCGCACACCGGTATGTGAAGCGCAAAGCGCCGTGGTAACGGATAATAATGATCCCAAAGGACTAGGCCGCGTGCGTGTGAAATTTCAGTGGCAGCAACAGGGAGCTACTCCCTGGCTACGATTGGTATCCCCGCATGGAGGTACTGAGAAAGGGTTTTATTTTATACCTGAAAACGGGGAGGAAGTATGGGTAGATTTTGAAGGCGGTAATCCTGAAGTACCCATAGTACTTGGCACCGTGTATAACGGAAACGCCAAAACGGGCTTCGGCGATGCACAGAATAACCTGAAGGTCATTAAAACCCGCAGTGGTCACCTCATCCGCCTGGATGATACCGATGGCGCAGAAAGCATCACCATCACGGATAAATCAGGCAACATCGTTACGATGGATACCAATGCACAAAGCATTAACATCGCCGCGATGGAAAACATCACCATCAATGCTAAAAACATCAGCTTTACGGCAAAAGAAAACATACAGGTGAGCGCAGGTAAAAACCTGTCGCAAACCGCGGTGAAAGACTTTAGCCTGCTTGCCGCCAATATCAAAGAGGTGGCGGATGATACGCTGCAGCGCACCGCTAAGAATATTGAAAAAACTGCCGAGAAAGTGAGCATGAACAGTACCAAAGAGAATATTGAAATGCACAGCGCCAAACAGATCGTGAATAAAAGCGGCGACAAGGCAAAAATGTTTTAACCCCACAACCAGGCACAGATGGGAAATATGATCTCAATAGCAAAAACAATTGTTGAAAGCTCCGAGCTGTCAACTACCTATGCCACTAATGGTGATATCAGTTTAAATGCCGCCAGCCAGGTAAAACTGCGCAGCACGGAGAAAATTATTTATGATCAGTATAAGGCGCCGGCAATAAAAGAAAAGGAACTGAAGAAATTCCTGGTGCACTTCAGGCGGCCGGCAGACTATAAAGGAGAATATGGGTTCGACTGGCTCCGGGATGAATACATCTATGCTATTAATTACATTGAACGAGATAATAATAACCAGCCCTGTAACAGCACAATGCCGTTGGTGAGCGATGTAGCCGCTGCTAAAAAAGAATACCTGAAAGATGTAAAAAGCCCGGTGAAGCCATACGGCGTGGATTATTACCCCGCCTGGCTGTCACTTTTTCCTTACACCAGCTCACAACAGTTTAAATATGGTTCTTCCATGAACAAAGACGGCGCCCGGCTGGATCTTGAACTGGAGGAAATAGAAGAAGTGATCAGCGATGGTACTGAAATTATCTTCGAATCAAAAAATCCTAACCTGAAAATAACCCCGCAGAAAGTAAACATTGCCGCATTAATGGGAAGCGGCCAGCAAACACGTTTCCGGCCAGGCGGAGTGAAGGTTAAGTACTATACGCTGAAAGGTGCTGTAACTGTGGTGAATGCCAATGCCCCGCTACAACAGCATGAGGAAATAAAAGTGTTTGCAAAGCTGGGCAATAAAAAAGAGGAAGTGGGAAAGCTGATGGTATATAATAATCACGTCATCCCCAAAATGGAACTGATACTGGTAAAGGTAGGCACGCAGGCGAACAGTCTTCCTGCTATTGATCAGCAACTGGTAAAGGACATAGAATACCAGTTTAAAAGAGGTTCCTATAACCAGGCGCTCATCCGGGCGGAGATTAAAACGGATACCATTTTTGAAACGGGTGTACTTCCTTTAACAGACCACGACGTTACCAGCTACTGGAATAATGTGTTAGGCGGAGCTGCATCTTTCAATGAGCAACAGTTCCTGGAGGAGGTGATCAAACTGTATGAAAAATATGGGCAACATAAACCCAATGGTGGCCGTATTAACGCGGATGCCAACAAACGTACCTATATATTCCTCACCGATTTGCCCGCCGGTTTTAACGGCATCGCTGCTGCCGCTAATGGTGATGTGATAAAGGAATTTGTATGGGGAAATGCGTTCGTTGTATTCCTCAAAGGACTGAATCAACGGCGTACCCTGTTGCATGAAGCCGGGCATTCCCTGGGGCTGCAGCATACTTTCAGCGCCGGGCAGCCTACCGCCGGATTAAAGCCGCCGCCCTATACTTTTTACCAGGGCCACACCGATAACATCATGGATTACACCTGGCAAACAAACGGTAACCTGAACCCGTATAATGCCAAAGATAATATGCGATCCTTTTTTAAGTTCCAGTGGGACATAATGAGACAGGACCGGAGTTTAATTTTAAATTATTAGTATGCGCGGTAGTTTGCTTGCCCTTTTATTGATGCTAACGGTAATGGATATACTACCGGCACAAACAAAGCCCACAACCAGTTCCGTGGCCTGGGTACACTTCGGTATTTTCTCAACCGGTATCCGGGTGAAGTACCGCGTTACGCCCAATGTACTGGAGCGCTACTGGCTGGATACCACCGGTGTGAAAATAGATTCCTCCGTACAAACATTATCCGCCGGCCAATGGCAGCGGAGTCGCTTTGTACTGGATTCTATCCCTTCGCTGTTGTTAACCGCCGGCACTACTACCTATAGCTGGGGCTGCCTGTATTGCGGAGAGCAGCCGGTGATAATAGTGGAAGTAGGATTTACAGATAAAAGACCTCCTATGTCGTACCAGATAGATGCCGACACCAGCCGGATTCCGGCTGCTATCAAGAGTTACGTGGGAAACGTAAAAAAAGAGGTGTCTCAACTGATTACCGAAGGGAATAAAAAAAAGTAGCTATACCGATATGAGTAACCGTTCATTCCGGTTTAACCCGGTACATCTCAGCAGGACTTATGGCGTAACCTATATTATTCAATCAGCCGGTACCGAACAGGCAATCAGTTATGAAATAACAGTAAGCTGTTCTAAAAGATTACCCGGTAATATGTTCCTGTTTGAAATCAATAAGGGACAGGTATACATTAATGACCAGGCGCCTGAAAAGATGATTGATAAGCTCGCGGAGCAATGTGGAAAAGTATTGTATCCATTACAGGTAAAGGTGAATGAAGCCGGACAATTTACCGGCATCGCCAACCAGTTAGAGATTGCTGCTGCCTGGGCGGCGGCTAAACCCACTATTCAGCAATATTATACCGGCGATATTACAGACGAAATAATAGCGTATATGGATCTGGCGGTAAGTAGTGAACCACATATTTATCAGTCGCTGTGCCGCGATTGGTTTATGGCTCTTTATTTTGCCGATCTGTATCAGCCAGGCAGCGATATCATGAAACGCGAGCTCACTGCGGCATTGCCCGTAATGCCTTATACAACACCGGTGTTGTTTAACGTTACCCAGCAACCCATTCAGCACAATACCGCCAGCGGTAGCCTGGTGCTTCAGCAGAAGGGCAACTGCAGCGATCCGCGTAGCGTGGAAGACATCTCAGCAGAAAAGGAAATCCCTTTGTCGCGGCAGTTACACGGTATTCACACCCTCATAAAAGGACAGGTGGATATCTCCTATAAATTATATCATACCGATTATTCTATCAACGCCATAACAGGAGAATGCAGTTTGCAGCTTGCGCCTGGCCAGGATAAAAAAGTAACATTCACCATCTATCATTTACGGGAGAAAGATAAAACGCAGGCGCCGGCAATGTCGGTGTTGCTGCCGGAAAAGGAGCCGTCCGGGAAAAAGAAAAGTCTCTTTTCCTACTTTTTCAACCGTGGAGAAAATTAAAAAGATATGAGCGAAAAACATCTGGTTTGTCAGGGTGCCGTTTGCAAGTGCCAGTTTGGTACAGCTCCTGATAAGCTGAAAGTGAAGAGTCAGCAGGTGCATTATATCAACGACAAAGACGGTGCAGAGAAACCGTTGGGGAATACCAAAGATATTGGTCAGCCTTTTGAAGCCAATACCTTTGGCAGTTGCAGTAAAAAGAATAATAACCCCTGTACTCCGTCGGTGACTGCCTGGAGCGGGTTTTATGATAAAGTAGTATTGCCGGGAGATGCTTATATTTTGCTGGAAGACAGTAAAGCTACCTGTGCTACCGGCGGAAAAGATTGTATCTCTATCACCTTTCACGGGCAAACTGCCGACATGACAAAAAAAGATGCCGAGAAAGCCGATAAAGAAGTGCAAACGCACCTGAATCCAATGATGGATGTACAGAAAGTAGAAGAAGATTTATTTCTGATCCGGTTTCCACAGGGACAACCGTTTTAAAAATAGTTGCCATGTCTGATAATAAAAAGCTGGTAGTCACGATCCCGGCAGCAAAAGGATCGGTAGATGTAAAAACTTCCACCGCGGTATTAAATGAAGCGGGAACCGTGCGGGCAGAAATGAAACGCATTACCACGATGGTGGAGAAATTGCCGGCGCCTACGAAGCTCACCGTTCCCATGAAACTGCCGGAAGGCGATAAAACACCGTACCGCTGGATCTGGTCGATGTTGCGGACGCTTACATTTAAGAAAACGGATGTAAACGAAGCGCTGAACGGCCCCGTGGTGCATCCCAACTTCCCGAAGATAGTAGAAGGCGGCGGACTCGGCTGGCTGGAGCCTTTCCTCGATGGACATGAGCCTACCAATTCAGCGGCGCATGGTTACTTTATTGCTGCGCGCGGAAAGCCGGCGATCCTGTCGGCCGAGTGGCGGGAGTTTGCAGCCAATAATGACGGCAAAATTATTACCGGAGGCAGTAAAAAATTCAGGGAAAGCGTACAACTGCATATTTACACCCGTGCCATGTACGGCCAGGAATTACGGATCTTCCTGATGGACAATGACACCGCCACTGCCGATGATGATCTGCCGCCATGGGAGCGGGTTGCGGGAGAAGCCCAGAAGGAAAAAGGAAAAGAAACCCCCGATGATGCCATCAAATATTTCACGCGGCAGGTGAAAATAATGCCCATCCTGCCAGACGAAACCACCCGCGGAGAAGCTTTGCAGGTAAGTGATTACGTGGTAAAGGATAAATCAGGGAAAGATATGAAGGTGGCCGCCGGCTCCATCACCTACCAGAACTTTGTACAGAAAATAGTGGTAGACGTTTTCCTGGATGACCTCTGGAAGCCAGGTGCAGGCGAAGTCCTGGAAATATATCCTATCGTAAAAACACGCGATGGCAAGATCACTAAAACGTTGTCGAAGTGCTTTCTCAACGTAAAGGAAGATCCCCAGGTGAAGGAATCTCCCCTGATGTATGGTGGTAATAAACCCGTGCTGGCCGGTGATATTCCTACCAACACACGCAAGTTCCAGCCCTGTAAGTATGGCATGATCACCGTGGAAGATAAGGACGGGGTACAAACCATCTTTGATGAAAATGTACTGGACTTTAAAGCCCCGGAAAATCTTACTTATAACATAGTAGCAGGAAGTGAAACCGCAAAGAAAACCATCAAGCTCAGTGTACAAAGCCTGGTGACCCATGAAGATGAATGTACCGCGTCACCAAAGCATAAAGATCATGTAATAGACCTGAGCAGCTTTGGCGCCAAAGGATATAAGAAAGAAGATGTGAAGGCCGGCGTAAAACGGGAAAAGGAGAAAGAGAGCGCAGCCAAAGGGAAGTTTGAAATAAAAGCCAATAACTATAAATTTAAAAGAGATACCAATGCTTCTTTTTCCGGCGTAATAAAAGTATCGGATGAAGAACTTGAATTTGATGCACAGTATAAGTATAATTTCTTTGACGAAAACAATCATGTGCTTTTCGAGCGGATCCTGGGCTACCTTTGGATTCCCGCCGCACAGGCCGATCATTTCCCGGTAACCATTCAAACCTGCCGCTGGAAACATGTCATCGACTTTGCCGTGTACCCCGATATAAAATGGACCGCCGCCCTGGCGTTCAACATGGACAAAGCCGACTTTGACGCGCTGAAAACCAAATTCGCGGAAGCCAATAACGGTAAGGGAATAAAGAACGCGCTGCAACGGTTTACCATGAACCGGCTGGAAGGCGTGGAGAAGATCGGCGAAGCTGCAAAAGGCCGCTGGAGCAAACCCACGCCTACGCTGGATCGTCACAATGAGGAGTTGGGCACCGAACTCGGTGAAATGTTCGCGCTGCCAAAAGATAAAAAGGCGGCGCCAAAACCTGTAAAATCGAAAGGTAACTTTGCAGAGCTGATTGAACTGCTGAAGGAATTCGATTTTTCCATCAAGGTGGAATGGAATAATGATACCGAGAGCGTGGATCCCATCGAGGATATGATCGCCAAGTACTACAACATATTAAAAGCCGGATGGAACCTGGTAAAAGAGTTCAGGAACATTATTCATGGCAACCATACCACCAAAGCAGATACCTCCGGTGATGATGGAAAGGATCCCGACGAGTTTATCAATAAAAACAAAGGAAATCCCGATAAAAATATCCAGGGGCTTATCCAGCGGATGCAGCGGAAGCCGTTTGATTATGAACTGCAGTTTCCAAAGCTGGGTCTGGCCGCTTCGTGGTACTACGAAACCATGCCACCCCAGAAAGGCGACAGCAAGTTATGGGGCGCCGGCAAAACCGTGCTGGTAAAGCTGGACGCCAAACCGCTGGTAGGCATCGATCTGAAGTGGGACTTCCTGGAACTGCTTTGCCGCCGGCATCCCATTGCCTACGCCATCTTAAAGGCCGTGGATGCGCTGTTGTACATCTGCGCGGACGACGACAGTAAAGTGGACATCAGTGTAACCTTATCCGGTAAAATAGACCTGGAGGCCACCTTTAAACACAACACGGTAGGAGGGAATGTATTCACCCGGACCGCCGGCGCTTCAGAAAAGAAAGAGGACCTGATAAAGGGCGGCGCTGCGGTATCGGTGAAGCTGGAATGTAAGCTGTACCTCAGTAAAACAGCCACCGCATTTAAGGTAAAAGTAGTGGTAGCATTGGGGATAGGGCTCGAAGGAAGCTCTGGTTTGGGATTGCAGGCAAAGATTGGTTCTGACGACGCCGGGTTGTTTGTGGGATTTGACCTGATTTTTGAAGGCATAAAAATTGAAGGGTATGTAGAGGCTAAGGTGAATGTAGGGGAGAAAACAAAGGAAGTAAAAAAGAAGAAAGGAGAACCGGAGAAGCCGGCCGAATATAATAAACTGGTGGAAGCCAATCCCAAAGCGTCTTTTGAAATCGGTATCGATGAGAAAAAGATCTCTTTGAAAAAAATATACTTAACAAAAAAAGAATCGGACGGATGAGTAAACCAGCAGTTATCATCTCATTAATTTTAATGATCGGCCTGCATAGCTGCGGGCAGGGAACAAATGCAAAAAAAGAAAGCATGAATCAGGGCATTAAGGAAAAATATCTGAACAGTTATAAACTGGTAAAGAAATATGACTATAATCCACGTTTTATCCTGGATTTTAACAGCTACAATTGTACTTATGAAATACTGGTTAATGATATGCCCGCCTATACGGACTTTGGCAGCGGGAACCAGGGTGGCGCAGTATGGCCCGTATCTCCCAATATCCTGAAAAGCGGTAAGCAAACCATTACTATCAGGGTATTTCCAAAAGTAAACGACGATGACAAGATGGATCCGTTTTTACTGGCGAAAAACTGTGGCCTGGAAGTAAAGGTGCTGTATGGCGATGAAGAAAAAGAAAAGCCGAAAGAATACAAACAACTCTTTTATTATAAAATGCCTGAAATAAAGCTGGATAACGTGCCGTATCTCGAATTTAAAGGCACCTTTGAGGCATCCACACCTTACCAGCTGAAAGGATGGAGCCAGAGCCAGGATCTGCGGAAAGAAGATAAAGCGCAGCTTACCAAAGAAGTGCTGGCCTTCTACAACCAGTACCGCAAGCTGATGGCAGACGGCAATATGAACGCCATAGCGGAGCAGATCTACAACCGGGAACTGGAAACAGAACAGGCTTATTTTCAGAACAAACCCGCCGATGCAGCAGAAACCTGGAGCCGGTTTGACCAGATCAAGGCTTATCACCTGGAAATGCTGCCACTGGAGCATTATGAACTGCGTTTTTTTGGTGATGGCCGGGTAGTGGGATTAATCCGGACAGATGATGAACTGAGGGGTGAATCAGCCCTGGCAGGCATTACAGACAATAAGTATAAGATCTATAACCTGTTGCTGCATAAACCGGCAGGCAGCGATCAGCTGCAGGTAATCCGGTAATACAACCGATTTATGAAAGAAAGGGAACAACATATCCGTATGTTGTTCCCTTTTATTTTGCCGTATATTTTAAAATCAGCATCTTTTTATTAACCTTGTGTTCCGGCCGGAACGGGCCGTTATAAAAACTTTTCACTCAAACATCTAAACGTTATGAACCTACGAATCCTCGCCGCTATTGGTATTATTGGATGGACTGTTGTTTCCTGCGCGGAAACCAAAAAGCCTGAACCCGCTGCTGCACTGTCTTTAACAGGTACCTGGAAATTAACTTACAGTAAGATGATCGAGAACGGAGATACCACTGATACTTACCCGGTAAAAGGGCAGGAGATGATCAAAATATTTAATGGTAGCCATTTTGCGTTTTTTAAGCATGATGTTTCAAAGGGAAGCGACAGCAGCACCGCCGTGTTTGGCTCCGGCGCCGGCACTTATGTATTAACAGGTGATAAATACGAAGAACATCTGCAGTATTGCAATGCCCGCAGCTGGGAAGATATGCATTTCACTTTTACACTCAGTTTACAGCATGATACGCTGATCCAGCGGGGCATTGAAAAGATTGACAGTTTGAATGTAAATCACGAAATTATAGAGGCGTATATCCGTGTACGTTAAATCATCTATCATGAATAACAATATTCCCTTTCAGACTATTGACTGGGCGGTAATTCCGAAGACCGTGCATCCGGGAGAAAGTGGCACGGCGTGGTGGCAAACCATACAGTTTCCCGGGCTCCGGATAAGGATCGTGGAGTATTCCCCCGGTTACCTGGCTGATCACTGGTGTAAGAAAGGGCATATTGTACATTGCCTGCGGGGCGCCTTTGTAAGCGTGTTGCAGAGCGGTGAAAACTTTGAATTATCTGAAGGCATGAGTTATGTGGTAACAGATGATCTGAGTACGCACCGTTCTGTTTCTGCCACCGGCGTAAAACTCCTGATCATAGACGGCGACTTTCTGAAGTCATCCGTATAATTTCCCCTCTTGTTTTTCTTCTTCTTTCCGGCCGGCATTACCTGGTGATCCGTCCTCTTTTTGTGTGCTGTTTTCAGGTCTGTTAATCCCAACCGCCGGCATTTATATTACATTTTTAATTAATGATTTTATTTCCCCCGCTAATCAGCCGTGGTATTGGATCTTACCACTTCTAAAACATTCGTGCTTAACAATGGATTAACCACTCACGATGCTTTATAACGTTACTTTTATTCCAGATTTAGAAAAACGGAATGCAAAATAAACCACTTTCAGTCACTGTGTTAAACCATTAGAGAACTTGCTTTTTCTAACACTGTATTGTCAATAGAAGTCGAAATTTTTTTCCTAAACCAGTCTCTCAAAAGGAAATGAGAATGCAACATAACAACCAAGATGCCGTCCTGCTGGAACTGCTTAAAGATGGTAGTGTCGAAGCATTTACAAGTGTGTACAAAAAATATAGCCGCATCCTCCTGTTGCTGGCTGTAGACATGCTAAAGGACGAAGACAAAGCCCAGGATGTTCTTCAGGAATTTTTTCTGGATTTCTGGCAGAAGAAATTATTCCTGAAAATTGATGCTAACTACCAAAACCGGGACAGTAGCTGCATTATGAAGAGTTACCTCTATGCGAGTGTACGTAACCGCTGCCTCAACAAAATCACACGTGAAAGGAAATTTTCCTGTGTTATTCCGGATGAGGCTTTTGTACCAAGCGATCCGCTGGAAAGTAAAGAAATTTATTTCCAGGTGAATATCGCGCTGAATAAGAAAGTACCGCCTAAATCATCTACGGCCTTCCGCTTAAGGCATTATGATCAGAAAAGCCATAAAGAAATAGCGGAAGAAATGAACACCAGCATTCAAACGGTAAAAAACCAGATTGGTACTGCCGTGAAGATTTTACGCGGTTATTTTGCGCCTGCCCACCTGTAATCCGGGAAACCTTACTTTAAACAATTTGATGCTTGTTGCCTACCGCCCTTCCATGGGTAATGGCCGGAGTTGGCTTTATATGGTCATCCTGGTGGACCTTTTGGGGTTCACCAGGGGAGCTATCGTTTTGAGGGGGTGAAAAGGGTGGTATCCTTTGTGGTGGCTTGTTTTGCGCAAATATGGGCCCAAATGCTGCCTTTATGGATAATTAATTATTTCCCGATTGCGTAAATAGTTTTCCCGATACAGTAGATAATTTGGTGCTTTCTCAATGCACCTTTGCATTGCAAACGATAAGACCAACATGACGAGGGCATACCTGTTTCTAACATTTTTTCTACTTCCATTTACCTTGATATATGCCGGCGTGCCGGACGAAGGAGCCAACAATACCATTCAGGGCATTATTACCACATCAGACGGACACCCGGCTACTAATGTAACCGTTATCCTGAAAGGTATTGCAAAAGGAATGATCACCAACCAGAGCGGCGAATTTCTCTTTAAAAATATTCCGGACGGCAACTATCAGCTGGAAGTATCTATGGTGGGATTTGAAACCATCAGGAGAGCCGTATCTGTAGTAAACGGCAAAAGTGTATTGCTGCAGATAGAACTGAAAACATCTTCCCAAAACCTCGAAGAAGTAGTGGTAGCCACCGGGGGAAACCGCTTTGCCAAAAAAGAAAGTGAAGATGTATCCAAACTGCCGCTAAGAAATCTCGAAAATCCGCAGGTATACAGCGTGGTAGGAAAGGAGCTGATGAAAGAGCAACTGGTAACAGATTATAACAGCGCCTTCAAAAATATTCCGGGCGCAGGTATCCCCATTGTATACAACCAGGGGAGAAGCTCCGCTACTTCAAGAGGCTTCACCACCGCCAACCTGGTACGCAACGGCGTTGGCAGTTTTGTATATACCAATGTAGACCCGGCTAACCTGGAACGCATAGAAGTGATCAAAGGCCCCTCTGCTACACTGTTTGGCAGTACCCTTTCTTCTTTTGGCGGGTTGTTTAACCGGGTTACCAAAAAGCCATTCGACAGCTTTAAAGGAGAAGTATCCTACTCCGGTGGCAGCTGGGACCTGAACCGTCTCACACTGGATATCAATACCCCGGTAAACGAACAGAAAACAGCCCTGTTCCGCTTCAACGGTGCTATTCACAGCGAACGTAGCTTCCAGGATGCCGGCTTCAGCAAAAATTATCTGATGGCGCCCAGCTTCTCCTATAAGGTAAACGACCGCCTCACCATTTTACTGGATGTGGAAATGAGCGGCTACAAGGCTACTTCCCCAATGAGGGTAGCCCCTTATACCAAAGGAAAGGCGCATAGCGTAGAAGAACTGGGCATGCCCTATAAGCTCTCCTATGCCAACAATACCATGAGCTATAACAGCCAGCAGCTGAACGTTTTTGGACAGATAAAATATAAATTGTCAGATAAGTGGACGTCGCAAACGGTGTTTTCCCGCACCCGCTCCAGCTCCGACGGATTCACTACCCAGCTGAATATATTAAGCGACAGCACCCTGCGACAGGCAGTGACCTCGCAAACCTACCCTTACTACGGTACCGATATCCAGCAAAACTTTATCGGCGATTTCCGTATCGGTAAAATGCGTAACCGGTTAGTGGTAGGCGTGGATTTTTATAGCCTGCGCGCCTCCCGGAATGATACCATCGTGAATATGCCGGCCATTAACTACAGAACGCCGGGCGATGCCTACTACAATTTCAACAAGGATAATGTAACCCCGTTGTTCGCAAAACTGAAATTCCTGGCCTTCGACAGTAACCGCGAAAATACTTACAGCGCTTATTTCTCAGACGTTATCAATATCACTGAACAGTTGCTGGTGATGGCAAGCCTGAGACTGGATAATTACCACAATCTCGGTGCTTATTATCCCAGTAAAGATCTCACCGTAGGTAATTACACGCAAACAGCGTTATCACCCAAATTCGGGATCGTATACCAGGTAATTAAGGACCGCTTTTCCCTGTTCGCCAACTACATGAATGGCTTCCAGAATCAATCGGGAACCGACTATAACGGCAACACTTTTAAACCGCAACAGGCCAACCAGATAGAGGGAGGTATTAAAGCGGATCTTTTTAATGAGAAATTAAACGCCACGCTTAGCTACTACGATATTTCTGTTACCAACTCCGTATACGATGATCCCGCTCACAGCGGATTTTCCCTCCAGGATGGAACCCAGCTCAGCAAAGGCTTTGAAGCCGAAGTAATTGCCAACCCGGTTCCGGGATTAAACATCATTGCCGGCTATGCGTATAACGAAAGTAAAATGGATAAGGCGGATGCCAAATTCCAGGGATTGCGCCCATCTTCAGCCGGCCCAGCTACCACGGCTAACCTGTGGGTGAGCTACCGCCTGGTACGCGGCACTGCCAAAGGATTGGGCTTTGCTTTTGGCGGCAACTATGGCAGCCAGTCGTTTCAAACCAACACCAACACTTTCGCATTTACCATACCTTCCTATACTGTGCTGGATGCGTCCCTGTTTTACGACAAACCCGTTTACCGGATAGGCGTGAAAGTGGATAATATTACCAACGAAAAGTACTGGTCGAACCGGTTGGCAGCACAAAACCCAACAAGGGTAACGGCTAACCTTACCATTAAGTTTTAAGCAACAACTGCAGGAGAAGTGATGGCTCCTGCAGTTGCCATCTTTCTATAAACTATATAAGTTTAGATGATCAAATCCGGAATGGAAACCCACCGGTATCATGATAATTACAGCCCGCTCCCCAATGTTAAGAATATATTTCCTGTAACTTTTCCATATTCCTCCCGTTTAACAGGTAACCTTGTTTTGAAAAACACTGTAGAATTTCATCCCTTAAATAAATATCAAATGAAACTGCCAAAATCATTGCTCGGCGCCATCCTGATCGGCATCACCGTTCAAACAACCACTTCCTGTAACAAGGATAAATCAGTTAAGCCAAAAGAAAAGAAAGAAGAAGTGAAAAAGCCATATGAAAATGGTTGTCCTGCCTGCGGAATGGGCTGATTCTCCCGTTTTTATTAAACTTAATTCCAAAAGGTGCCGGAAATTTTATCAGCAGCAGCCTGCAACCTGGATGCCAGCATACTGGCAGCATGTCTTCCGCTAATGGAAGAATCCCGGCTTGAAGCCATTGAATGGTCGTTTGATGCACTGTTTAAAGTACAGCAGATCCCATCCTGGTTTCTTGAATTGCTGACAGCCTACAGCAATGAACAGCGTCTCATTGGTCATGGCGTATTCTTTTCCCTCTTTTCCGGCAAGTGGCGCCAGGAGCAGGCCGACTGGCTGAAACAATTGAAAAAGGTCAGGGAGGAATTCCGGTTTGATCATGTGACAGAACATTTTGGCTTCATGACAGGCAGAGACTTTCATCACGGCGCTCCGCTGAATATTCCCTATACGAAAACCACACTCGACATTGGGAGAGACAGATTGAAGCGAATCTATGAAGCATGTGAATGCCCGGTAGGACTGGAGAACCTGGCCTTTTCCTATTCCCTTGACGAAGTAAAACGTCACGGCGCCTTTTTGGAACAACTCCTGGAACCTGTAAATGGTTTTATCATCCTTGATCTGCACAACCTCTATTGCCAGATCCACAATTTTAATATTCCGTTCGAAGAAATAATTAGACACTACCCGTTAGATAAAGTAAGGGAAATACATATTTCAGGTGGCAGCTGGGAAAATGCGCCCAATAGCCCGTTGAAGAAGATCCGGAGAGATACACATGACGATGCCGTTCCGGCAGAAGTTTTTCACTTACTGGAAAAGACCATAGCCCGTTGTCCCCATCTTAAATATGTTGTGCTCGAACAACTTGGAAATGCCCTTACCACGGAAGAAAGCCGGACTATTTTTTACAATGATTTTGGGAAGATGGAAAATATTGTGAAGAAGAAAAACACACCCGGTATATCATCTTACCAATCCTTTTTACCATCATCCCCGGTAATAACAGGTAAGATTATTGAAGATGAAATTTTATATCATCAGCAGTTGGAACTGTCTGCTATACTGGAATCGGCCACTTCCTGCGAGGAGGCCATCCAATCGCTCACCCGCTCTTCCCTTGCACATACTGCCTGGCAAATTGAAAACTGGGAACCTTATATGATTGATACCGCTATACAGATTGCACAGAAGTGGAAGAAATAGCCCGTTTGTGGGCCCGTTCACAATTGAACAGCAAAAAGGAATTGTAACTACCGGGATCTTACGAAAAAATTCTTAAACGAGCGGGAAGCTAACAGTAAAAGTACTCCCTCTATTAACTACCGAAGAAACCGTAATGCTTATTCCGTGATAGCGGGCAATAGTGCTGGCAATTGAAAGTCCCAGTCCATAGCCTTCCAGCTCCGTTCTGGCCACTTTTTTAAAGCGGTTAAAGATGGTGCTGATTTCCTGTTCGCCGATGCCAATGCCGGTATCGCTGATAATAAGCTGGTACATTTCACCGGGAAGCAGCTGGTCGCTCACCGTTATTTGCCCCTGGGGTATATTATATTTTATGGCATTATTGAGCAGGTTGTACACCAGCTGGAATATCAGGTCATGGTTGAGATGATGAAGCATCATTTCACGGGAAACATTCATGTTAAACTGCAGCTGTTTGTCTTCCAAACGGTGTTCCAGTTCTTCCATTACTTCTGTCAGCAGCAGGTGTGGAGATACGTTATCTGTTTTCGGAAACTGGTCGTTTTCAATACGTGAAATGAGTAGTAATGAATGGACAATTTTCTTCAGCCGGTTCAATGTCTTCATCATGCCTATGATTTTCCTTTGCAGTTCTTCATCCGGTGAATCTTCCGCTATCAGGTTTTCCATTTTATTCTGAAGAATGGTGATAGGCGTCATCAGCTCGTGAGACGCATTGGAGGTGAACTCGCGTTCTTTCTCAAAGGCTTCGTTGATTTTACTCATTAGCTCAATGAGGGAGTCGTCCAGGTACCGGAAGTCGGTGGTAGATGTTTTGATGGCAGGAACATGATCTTTAAAAGGAAACTTCCGGTTAACCAGCCTGGTACTGATAATAACGCCGAGCGGACGTAACAAAAGCCGGGTGAATATAAGATCCGCCAGGGTAGTGAGCACTATCAGGCCAAACAATACATACAGGGCTACTTTTTGCAAAGGGCGGTTATACTGGCTGATGGTGGCCGTTTTCTTTCCCACTTCCAGCATATACCGGTTGTGTTGATAAGTGAAAATATGGCTTAACACGCGGTAAGTGAGTGTATCGCCTTCCACTACACGTTGCAGGGTAGCGATGGTGTCGGGCAGGTTGGAGTTACCCGCGGGTTCCATCGAAATATATTCTTCCTTCAGCATGGTGTAGCTGCCATAGTTTTCTTCGCCCTGGAGGTAAGCATCGATACCGTTTTTCCATATTACGCTCAGCACCTTTTTCTTTTGCTCCTTCAGGTAGTTGTCGTTGTACCTGAAAGCAATATCCTCTACCAGGAAAGGCAGCAGCAGTACGAACAGGATGGCGATCGCCATTTTCGACAAGGTGATGAAAAGAGTAAGTTTGGTAAACAGTTTCACGCTCAGAGCTTTATTTTATAACCCACATGCCGGAGGGTTTGCAGCCATTCCACAGAGGCAAAGGCCGATAATTTTTTCCGGATATTTTTAATATGTACATCAATATAATTGGAATCGTAATCATCATCCGAAAAATTCCCCCATATATGTTCACTCAGCTGCATCCTGGTGAGCGGCCTGTTCTTATGCAGCAGCATGTAGCTGAGCAGGTCAAATTCCCTTCTCGACAAAGAGATTTCCTGGTTTTCAAAAAACACGCTTCTCTGATGCAGGTCTATGTCAAAATCCCCCAATGCTATCTTACTGTCTGTTAGTCCAAATTTTCTCCGGGAAATTGCCTGCATTCTGGCCTGCAATTCCGGCAGGGAAAAGGGTTTGGGGAGATAGTCATCAGCCCCCATCTGTAGACCCCTGATGCGGTCTTCCAGCTGTCCGCGTGCGGTGAGAATAATGTAAGAAGCTTCCGGGCAGTTTTTCCTTGCCTCCTGCAATAGTAGGAGGCCGTCTTTATCCGGCAGACCCAGGTCCAATAGAATAAAATCATATTGATTTTCGTCCATTTTTTCCAGTCCCTGCCTGGCTGTATAAGCCAGGTCGCAGCAATATGCTTTTTCAAGATAGGCAAGCATTTCCGCAGCCATCGCCTTTTCATCTTCTATGATCAGTACTTTCATCCTGTTAAAACTGGTAATAGAAACTGCAGTTAAAAAATGAGTTGGCATCTCCGGCGCCGCTCAGCGCTTTATCGCTTAATACAGACAACTGGTAAGCCAGTTCTATCATGTAGTGCGCCCTGTTATAAGCCAGCGGCACTTTAAAACTGTAAGACAGCAGATCGAACTGTGTGGCTTCTTTTGTAACTGTTTCCGATGTGCCAGGAATACCTGATAAAATAGGTAATGGCAGGCCCAGTAGCTTTTTCTCCTGTACGTAAGTCTGGTAAAAATGCTGGGTGCCGCCTACTGCTTCTACTGAAGGCGTTAAAGTGATCAGGTCTTTTCCTTTGAAAATGCTGCCCAGTTGAATTGCTTTTTCGGTGCTCAGCGTTACAAATACATCCTGTTGTTTTCCAAAGGCATAATCTACGTTTACGCCGGTGGTCATCCAGTAGTGGTACTTCAGGCTGGCGGCGGCATTATCTGTGTTGGCAGCCTGCAGGAAGGGGGAGTTGGAAGGAAAAAAAGTATGGCTGTAGCTAAGGTCCGCGGCCAGTTTTTTCCCTATTTTGAATGCAATGCCTGCTCCGGCGCTGGTGGCCGAAACGGCTGCTCCCGAATCGTTTAGTAAGCGGTATCCCACTCCCGAAAAATAGATCCCCGAACGGAACTGTAATGTGGCGCTGGCTGCCAGGTAAGGCATAGGCGCTGCGGCAGTCTGACCATAGTAATTGGCATTATTGGAATATAATGCGCCCAGTGTCAGTGTAACTTTTTTGTTGTCGGTTTGTGTGCTGTCTGCCTGTGTGCGGGCCGTATCTGTTTGCGCCTGCGCACTGCTATAGCATAGCCAGAAAACTGGCAAAATCAATGCATATCTCATGTCATCATCTTTAACCCGGTCATAATATTTTTCCCGGAACGATCTTAGGCTTAATGATCCTGATGGGCTTTATGGGCAATGGAGAAGGAACAGCCATCGGTTTGATCAGGCGCCTCGATTTTGGTACTTCCTTTATCTCTGGTAAACGCTCCTGCAATGTTGCCACAGGTTTTTCAACCGGTTTGCCGGGTGCAGTCTGTACAGGCTGCAATGTATCGGCAACAGGCGTGTATCCGTAACAGGTGCGCGGTTTTAACAGCAACAGTGCCGGAACAATAACGAGCGTAGATAAAAGGAATTTGATCATTGCTATAAAAATAACAGATTTTTGCCGCTATTCTCCGGCAAAAATCTGTTTTTCTGTTGAAATTACAGGATACCAGATAGCACTCCCCCCGCAATATGTGTATTAATACGGATTGGTGCGGCCTGTATTTTCATGGCCTGATTCAAAGTAGCGTTAATTTGCGTGGCTGCTTTGACGTTGCTGGTAGCCGTGTTTTTCAGCTCACTTCCCGTGGTGGCAGCGGTTTGTAACGTACTGATTACCGTATTTTGGGCGCTTGCACTGGTACTGGCGGCGGTGGCCGCAACCGTGTTTAATTGGCTGCCGGCCGTTTGGGTGGCTTGTTCTGCGCCGTTGGATTGTACATGAACGGTAGCCGTGTTACTGGTACTTACACCGGTGTTTCCCGTAGCTGCATTGGCATTGGTTTGACTGCCCGCGCTTACTTTTCCTTCGGTTTTTACAGATGTTTGCTGGGCAAAGGCGGCGCCTGAGAATAAAAGTGCGATAGCCATTAATCCTTTTGCTTTCATGATCCTGGTTTTTAGGTTGTTCAATATTGTATGTCGGAACAAAACTAATACCGCAAGATGAAGCGAAAATGAAGAACACATGAATAGGATGAGTTTGACTAAAAAAGAGCATATTATTTGAATTTCGCAAATAACGGATTGATATCTCCAAACAACGGACCTTACATCCAGACTAACTTTGCTTCATCAAAAATTGTAAAAGATGGAGAACAAAAATAAAATAGCCCTGGTAACCGGTGGCAGCCGCGGTTTGGGCAGGGATATGGCACTCAGGCTTGCTGAAAAAGGGATTCATGTAATACTTACCTATCATAGCCGGGAAAAAGAGGCGCTTGAGGTGGTAGCGCAGATTGAACAGGCCGGCCAAAAAGCTGCTGCCCTGCAATTAGATGCAGGTAATGTTAAAAGTTTTGATGCTTTTTTTAATCAGCTGAAAGAAGTGTTGAAAAACACGTTCAACACCAACCGCTTCGACTTCCTGATCAACAACGCAGGCATCGGACGCAATGCGCCAATCGGAGAAGTGAGTGAGGAAATGTTTGATGAACTTATGAATGTACATTTCAAAGGAGTTTACTTTTTAACGCAAAAGTCACTGGATTTGCTGAATGACGGAGGCGGTATCATCAATGTATCTTCCGGTCTTGCCCGCATGAGCATCCCCCGGTATTCGGCCTATGGTGCTATGAAGGGCGCAGTGGAGGTATTTACCAGGTACCTGGCCGCAGAGTTGGGTCCGAGAGGGATAAAAGCCAATGCCATCGCTCCTGGAGCCATTGCCACGGACTTCTCCGGCGGACACGTCAGGGACAATGAGCAGGTGAATAAACAAATAAGTGGTATGACGGCACTGGGACGAGCAGGTTTACCGGAAGATATAGGCGGCGTTGTTGCCTTCTTATGTACGGAAGATGCCAGGTGGATTACCGCTCAACGTATTGAGATATCGGGAGGAATGAATCTTTAATATCATAAATAAAAGCAGGCCTATCAGCCTGCTTTTTCGTTAAATTTGAGTCTTATAAAACGATATGGTCAACAAACAAACCATAGAAGATTTTTATCAGAAAGCTACCGCAACACTGCCGGAAGGCATCACCCGGGAGATCGGCCATTTCAATATTTTTGAAACGGAGAAATTGTTTGATAAAAAGAACGGCACGCGCTTTATGCCCTACAGCAGGCGTGCGTATTACAAAATCAGTTTGATAAAAGGACATAACCGGGCTGAATATGCTGATAAAGTAATTGAGATTAAAGAAAGCGCCCTGCTTTTTGCCACCCCTAAAATTCCTTATCACTGGCTGCCACAGGATGATAACCAGTCGGGCATGTTTTGTATTTTTACAGAAGATTTCCTGTCTAAAAACAAAGTCGGAATTACATTGGATGACTTACCCATATTCCAACCAGGAGTATTACCCATATTCCAGCTTTCAAAAGAGGAAACAAATGAATTGGAATACATTTTCCGCAAGATGTACAAAGAAATGGGAACGGATTATATTTATAAGTACGACCTGCTCCGCAATCTTGTACTGGAAGTAATCCACTACGGACAAAAGTTGCAGCCGCTATCGGCGCTTAATGCCACTAAAAATGCAGCAGACAGGATATCTTCTTTATTTATAGAATTGCTGGAAAGGCAATTCCCTATTGAGTCTACGCAACAAAGACTGGGACTCCGCACTGCTAAAGACTATGCAGACAGGTTAGCAGTACATGTTAATCATCTCAATAAAGTATTAAAGGAAATTACTGGTCGCACTACCACCGACATTATCAGTAAAAGGATCATACAGGAAGCAAAGATTTTACTAAAGCAAACAGATTGGAATATTTCTGAAATATCCTACACATTAGGCTTTGATGACCTGGCACATTTCTCCAATTTTTTTAAGAAGCAGACTTCTTTGGCGCCGATGGCGTTTCGTGAATAAAACTACGTATATCAGGAAACATCTACTGAATGCTTTCGCCTTAAAGCGTTCAGCTCTTCTTTTGAAAGAGATAATGTCTCCAGCTGCGATCTGCACGCCGCTGCACGATCCGGCTCATTCAGTGATTCCGCCAGTTCAATGCGGATCATCAGTGCTTCCGCAATATCAGTATTTGACTCATTACCAGGCCGGGCTAAGGCAACATCCAATGTTTTCGCAGCAGCCATATCATCATTTTTGTAATCCCGGAACCGGGCGGCAACCGCTATAGATTTTTGCAATGGACTTTGGTTTTTGTTATCCGCATGCTGCCACACTTCTTCATCCTTCTCCCCAAAACTAACAAAGATGATGGAGTTACCGGAAACATCAGTTAACGTAAACCGCGTTGCATCCGGTTTCATTCTCGAAATTCTCGGAATGCCGGTATTAGGCACTCTTCCCAGTGATGCTTTTAGTTTTCCGGTAAACTCTAAGTATACAGTCCTGGCATCGGTTACCGTTACAAGACATCCACTGTAAGCGGATCCCGTGCCTTTAACACGGGCGAAATGTAATTCATATCCACCCCGTTCAAGGATGCCATATTGGTAAGGGCGGGTTAGTTTATAGGTAATGCGGTAGCCCAGTATTTCCCAAAATGCCAGGGTTTCTTCAATGGAAGTGCAGGGGAGTATAGGCGTTGTGATCCACTCTTTTTTAGTTTGTTGATTGTCCATAAGGGCTGTTATTTTTTCCGGTAAATCTAAATGCTTTCTTAAAGCATCTTTCTTTATATACTTTTTTGTATATAACCAGCCCGTCTTTTTTGTTACCGGATTCTGCACAAAAACGGTAAATTGTATTACGAAAGGAAACGTATTATCAGAGACATGAGTAAAGGGAAAAATAAAGAGTTTGTTAACCCAACCGGCGCAGGCCCGGTCAGCAGTATAGTTCTTGCAATTGTGAGAATAGTATTGGGCATTAATTTACTGTATACAGATCCTTTGTCATCCAGGTTCAGATATCTCCTTATCATTCTATTCCTTATTTCAGTTGCAAGACACCTGCTTTATTACTTCAGTAAACCGAAGCCGGATAATATATATAATTTCCTGCTCGACCTGGTTACGCCATGCCTCTATGGATTCATATTGTTTCATGTTTTATCCGTGTATCAGTCAGAATTTTTGTCGCTTTCTGTCAGTATTTTTCTACCTGCTATCATTTATTGTTTTTTATTTGGAGGAGCTCCCGTTCCGGTAATGAGTAAAGGAATTTTTTGGGGTGGGTTGCTTTCTTATGTATTGACTTTCCTTCTCGTGATAAATTATGCGTTCGACACTTCCAATCCTTCAGTTGAGAAATATTTTTTAGCAAACAAGTACTATACAACCGCACCATACGATCATGGAACGGCCGGAGGGAATGTTTATTATTTTGATCTTATCCACGCAGACAGCATTTCCAACCCCGCCCAATGGGTAGAAGTAAACCAGAAAACTTACGGTCAATACCGGAGTAGCCAGAAGTATAAAAGAATGAAAATTGAGGATGCAGAATTTATGATATTGGATAAGAAGGAAACGCCTTTCGCTAAACGACAGTATTATTTTTTATTGCAGGAAGTCAATGGTCCTTTTGAAGCTAAACATATGGAGGAGCCGGAATACGCAAGGTTTGAAGAAGGAGATACTTTTCACATTGAAAAGCATAAAGGGCTTTTGGGGGTGAGATGGGTGACTTATTGGTGAGGGCTTTTCCAGTATAACTTTCAGTTAGATTAAAAGCCGCAGGCACTTTAAAGTATCTGCGGCTTTTAATGTGTAGGGAGTGGAGGAAAGAACCATGCTACTTAACTCCACTTGGATACGCCTGTGGAGCTGTTGTTGGACCTTGCACCACTAATTTCCCATTTGATAATATATTCATCCGGTCTATGAAAACAACGCGCTTATCACCTGTTTCTGATGTGCGGCCGTGGTATACACAGAACATTTCTTTACCATCTGGTGAATACGTGATGCTATTATGACCAGTGCCTGTTACTACGCCGCCCTGCTCAGCGTTCTGTTGCAGCACGGGGTTGTTGGCTGCTTTTTTAAAAGGCCCCAATGGACTTTTAGAGGTAGCATACCCCACTGCATAATTTTTGCCGCCAAAGTAATTAGCAGAATACATCATGTAATAGGTATTTCCTTTTTTGAAGATGGAAGAGCCTTCTGTCCAGCGGCGATTCACTTCTTTCGATGTAACCGAGCGGCTTTCCCATTCAGCCTGTTTATCTTTCATGCTAACCGGCGGGCGCAATAGCAGTACTGGTTCACCGATTACGCCACTGAGATCTGGTTTTAATTCTACTCCATACACCCAGCTTTCTTCGATCTCATTGAACCAGCCTTTGTTTTTTGCCCAGGTAGCTATTTGACTCTGTACCGGATGTTTGTAGCAACAACGGGAATAATAGAGGTATACTTTCCCATTTGTTTCGAATAGCACATTTGCATCGATGATAGGGTAACCTGGGTCAAAAATGGGTTTGTTGTTTACATCGATAAATGGCCCGGTTGGTTTATCGGCTACTGCAACGCCAATCCGAAAGTTTTCAAGTTCCCTGGTTGGATTGTCCTTCCATTGAGCACTGTAAAACATGTAATATTTACCATTTATAGCATATACTTCCGGCGCCCAATAAGCACCCTCCCAGGCGGCTTTGGGATCGCTCCAGCCATTTTTGTTATCATGAAAATATACCTGGCCTTCGTTTTTCCAATTAACCAGGTCGGTAGAAGAGTAGGCCGCGAAGCCATTCCTGGCGCCACCGGTTCCATACATATAATATTTGTCGCCTTTCACATGTAATACATAAGGATCACCCAAATCAACAGCCAGGGGATTGTTATACGTCAATTGCTGTGCGTTTAGGGATATAGCCGCTACTATTAGAAAGGAGATCAGCATGATTTTTTTCATGCTTCAAGATATTAATTTTCTGTGATTGGACATAGGTAGTTTTGTTGATGTATTATGGAAGCTTTTTTCGTAGCGAGATCGGGAGTTTGTTAGAACACCTTTATGATCTTGTCGTGCTTTACGAAGAAAGAAACAAACATATAAAAATAGATTAATTCGTTGCATTGTTGCCCGTTGATACCATCTTGGATCCGGCAACCCAATTGGTAGCTGAATGAGAAGAGGCCCGGAAAGTCACTATCTTGTTTTAAGATCACGGATCTGATCTGCCGAAGAAAGATATTATGTTATGAGCCAAAGGCTAATACGAACTGTGTGAAATTTTTAATAACATTGTGGCTAATTCGGATCAATCAATTTATTAATTGTCAGGCATTAAACATAACAGTGACCGTCAACTGCTGCTGCAGATCTCTGAAGGGGATGAGCAGGCGTTTGCTATGCTTGTGAAAGCGTATTCCGGCCTTCTTTTTACATACCTGGTCAAAATTACCAAAGATCAGGATATAGCTTCCGACGTGGTACAGGAAATTTTCACCCAGCTATGGCTAACAAGGGAATCTCTGGGAGAAGTGGAAAGCTTTCGTTCCTGGTTATTCGTAATCTCGAGGCATCATGCAGTCAGGATGCTGAAGAACATCGACAGAGAGTACAAAAAACGGGAGGAGTGGCATCAGATTACACAAACTGCGGCCGACGGCCTGGAGGCACAGGACGAGGCCTCTTTAAAGGAAGCGTACGATATATTGGTGAAAAATGCGGTAGATCGGCTACCGCCGCAGCAAAAGAAGGTTTGGATGCTTGCCCGGTTAGAAGGGAAAAAATATGCCGAAATAGCTGAGGAAATGCAGATTAGCCGGGAAACTGTAAAAAAATACCTCCAGATTGCCTCTTCATCTATCGTTGACTACATCAGGAATAATGGCCTGCCAATCATAATTTCCTTCCTGATTATAAAATTGTAATTTTTTTTTCATTGGAATACCCCCTTTTTTATAAAAGCTTTCTCCTAAGATAAAGATGGATCATATCCGTTGAAATAAATTGATTGACTGTGAATAGCAGACTACAGCATCTATTGGAACGATGGTCAGATGACCGGTTTACCGAAGCAGAAAGACGGGAGCTTATTGATATGTTGCAATCGGCTTCTACTGAACAGGAAATTATTCCTGTACTGGAAGACATGTGGGAAAAAATACAGGATGAAGGTCTCTTTAGTGAAGCTCAGCAGCAAACGATGATCAAAAATATCCTGGATCGTTATCCCGGCAGGGAGTTCCCTGTTGATAAGGAAACAGGGAAGGGTATGCATGTTGCTCACAGGAATTCGTTCATACGGAAATGGAGTTGGGCTGTAGCATCTTCTGTGGCATTGATAATTGGTGTTGGTACTTACTATTTATATCACAAAAAACAAGCGGAAACGCCAACTGGTGTTGTGCAGTCGATAACAAATGGACAACAGGGGGAAAGCAGCGTTTTACTTACCTTATCAGACGGATCACAGGTACTTTTGGATACTGTTAAAAATGGCCGGATAACATTACAGGGAGGAACAGTTGCCAAAGTTACCAATGGGGTATTTGAGTACGAAAGAACAGGTTCAGAAGTTCAGCATAATACAGTATCTACCCCGAAGGGAAAGCAGTTTCAGCTTAGGTTATCAGATGGAACCAGCGTGTGGTTGAACGCGGAAAGTTCCATTAAATACCCGGTAGTATTTACGGGCAAGGAAAGACTTATTAGTGTTACAGGAGAAGTGTACATGGAAGTAGCTCAAAACCCTTCCATTCCTTTCAGGGTAGCGGTTAGCGGCGGGACTTCTGTTGAAGTACTCGGAACAAGTTTTAACGTGAATGCATATAAAAATGAGCAATCTGTTCGAACCACGCTGCTGGATGGAGCGATACGGGTTGCAATGAAAGGGGCAGCCTACAAGCTGCTTAAGCCCGGACAACAGGCGCTCACAACCACCGTAAACAGGCCTGTCCAGGTTTTTGACGATGTAAATGCAGTGTCGGTTGTTGCCTGGAAAAATGGTGTCTTTGACTTTGATGATGTTCCGCTGGAGGAGGCTATGCGGCAACTTGCAAGGTGGTATGATATTGAAGTAATTTATCAGCAAACAATTCCGAAGATACAGCTGGGTGGTACTATTAAGAGAAGCCTTCCCTTTACCGATGTTCTGTATTTTCTGAGCAATGTGGGACTTCACTACAAACTGGAAGGAAACAGGACATTAATTATACTTCCCTGATGGCTGTTGACTAACCATTCAGCAAGTGTCATTGATAACAAAATAATGCGCTGAGCAGGCTGCTTACTAAAAAAATAAAGATGCCGGGAATCTCTCCGGTAATGACTTGGTATGCCAATAAAGCATCTTGTTCAGGATCAATAGAAACCAACCAAAATTATTCAGAAAGTATGCGTTTTTATGCTTTAAACCAGCCGTGGAGGCTAGGATTAGCCTGGCGTGGCTTCTCCTGCCGTCTGGTATCAACCAAAATACAGTTCGCGATGAAACTAACATTTGTGTTATTAACTGTCGTCTTAGTTCAGGCACAGGCCATAGGATTGGCGCAATCTATCACTACCAAACTACACAAAGAGCCTTTGCGTAATGTGTTTAAAATTATTGAGAAACAGACGGGAGTAACTGTTCTCTATAATGATGAACATATTAAGAATGCACATCCTGTGACTATTGAGGCACAGCAGATGCCATTGAATGATTTCCTTACCGCCATTTTGAAGCCGGAGAAACTTGCTTTCGAGATAAGGCAGGGCAATGTGGTAGTGATGCGCAGAGATAGTGGCGCATCAGGGAAAAATGGAAGTTTATCTGCTGCTGCGGAGCCTAAAACAAAAGTCACGGGATCAATCACCGACTCTGATAAAAATCCTCTGCCCGGGGCTACTATCCGTATTAAAGGTAGCCAGGTAGTAGCTGTGAGCGATGAAAGGGGGATGTTTCATATAGAAGCGGAAAAAGGCGCAGTGCTGATAATAAGCTTCATAGGATTCAATGAAAAAGAGGTGAAGGTGAACGATTCAGAAATGATTTCGGTTATTCTGGTGCCTTCGGAACAAAAGCTGGGATCTATTGAAATTGTTTCTACGGGTTATCAGAATATTACCAGGGAACGAAATACGGGGGCAGTAGCAAAAGTGGACATGGGCACTGTTGCCAGCAGATCCAGCAGCACCAATATTCTCCAAAGACTGGATGGGCTTGTACCCGGCCTGGTGGTAAACAATGCACCGGGTGGAGAGCCGTTACTGGTTCGGGGTTTGACTTCCCTAAACTCTACCAGGTCGCCATTGATCGTGGTAGACGGCGTGGAATTACCAGGTGATAATACCAATGATGCATCCCGTAATAATATTATGAGCACCTCTAACCCCATCGCCAACATCAATCCGCAGGATATTGAGGATATAACTGTTCTGAAAGATGCCTCCGCAGCTTCTATCTGGGGCGCAAAAGCGGCGAACGGGGTAATTGTTATTACTACCAAAAAGGGTAAAACAGGACAAAAATTACGGGTCGATTACGACGGTTATTATAATTTCCAGGGTAAACCGGATCTGTCCTATATCCCGAAAATGAACAGCAGGGATTTTATTGCTACCGCAAAAGAACTCTTTCCTCAATTTGCGCCTTATTATAGCTGGAATACAGCACAGGTCTTTGCTCCGGTTCCACCGCACCTGCAAATTCAATATGATGAGTATCGGGGGCTAATCACCGGTGCGCAGGCAAATAAGGCGCTGGATAGTTTGGCTGCCATCGATAACAGGAGTGAAATTTCCAGTATTTTTTACAGAAATGCCGCCTCAACTAATCATACAGTCTCGCTTTCAGGGGGCGGCGACATTTACAGTTTTTATGGATCGCTGAGCTATACCGGTATTCAAAGCAGCACGCCAGGTGAACGGAACAATTCGTATAAGTTGAATGTCAGACAGGATTTCAATTTCAATAAAAAATTGCAGTTATCGGTAATCACTGATCTTACCAATACAGTAGCAAGTACTTCAAATCTGGGTATAGGAGTGCTGGCCCCGGATGTTTCCATCGTACCTTATCAGCGGTTCCGCGATAATGCAGGAAATCCGCTGGCAGTGAATTTCCTGGGAAATTACACCGATTCTCTCAGGCTTGATTATGCTGCCAGGAGCCGGGTTAACCTGGATTACGTTCCGCTTGATGAGTTTAACAGGGGATATTCGAAAAGTAGCAGTATATCCGGAAGAGTGGTGGGAAGCGCAAAATTACAATTGCTGAAAGGACTTCGCATTGAGGGTACTTATGGCTACCAGACATTTGCAAGAAACAACCGGACAGTTCAGTACCAGGAAAGTTACGCGGTAAGGGACCAGCTGGTAGGTTTTACACAGGCGCCAACTGCAAACAGCATGCCCAGGTATTGGTTGCCAAAGGATGGAGGGATGCTCAATGTAAATAATGCGTCTCAGAAAAACTGGACGGTAAGAAATCAGCTGATATTTGATCGGAACTGGGATCCGCACCAGCTGACTGTTATGGCAGGACAGGAAGCTACAAGTTCCACACCATTGACGTCATCCGCTACCTACTATGGCTGGGATGATCAGTTGCAGGTTTCCCGTCCGGTAAATATTGATACACTCATGAAAGGGATTACAGGAACGGTATCCGGCCAGCTGGGACGAGTGTTGCCATCAAACAATGTGGGTGGAGGAGAAGGGGCTATTGCAAGAACCACCTCTTACTATTCCACATTGGGATACATGTATCAATGGAAGTATGCGCTGAATGCGAGCTGGAGGATTGATGAGAGCAATTTATTTGGGCTTGCCAAATCTGCTCAAAACAGGCCCGTTTATAGCATAGGCGGTAAATGGTTGCTGAACAGGGAAGACTTCATGAAATCATTTACATGGCTGGACCGGCTCCACCTGAGATTCACCTATGGCATAACAGGTAATGCACCCAAGCCTGCCCAGGCAGCATCATTCGATATCCTGCAGTCCTCATCGAACGTAAACTATGTAACAGGAGTTGGTTTGGTTATCGGAACTCCCGGCAACGACAAGCTTACCTGGGAGGGAACCACTGTCTATAACGCAGGACTGGATTTTACAGTGCTGGGTGGCAGATTGGGCGGTTCTATAGACGGATATATAAAAAAGACCAGTAACCTGATCGGCTCATTGATGACGGCGCCGTTGACCGGATATGCAACTGTTATCGGTAATTACGGAGACCTTGAAAATAAAGGATTTGAGTTTAGTTTGACTTCACTTAATGTCATTTCCCGGGATTTTAACTGGAATACTGTCTTAAACCTAGCGTACAACAAAAATAAGATAACAAGGATGGCAACGGCAACCGCCATCACAACCGGTACTGGAATGATCGGAACATCCTTTGCGGAAGGCAAACCCGCATATGCTGTATTCGAATTCATCAACGGCGGGCTTAACGCCGTGGGAGATCCACAGATCATCCAGGCCGACGGAAAAATACTGTCTGATAAAAATGGCTCCAAGCCTGAAGACGTTCATTTGGCGGGAACTTCTCAACCTATCGCAACAGGTGGATTATTCAATACATTTTATTACAGGCGGTTTCAACTGGGAATTAATATCAGCTTTAACTTAGGACATGTATTGTTCCGGGATTTTAATAATTTTTGGCAGGAGCCCCTTTATCAGAACACGCTTCAACCCGAATTTGCTAATCGCTGGAAGACGCCGGGAGATGAAAATAAAACCAATATCCCCAGGTATGCCTATAACACTACCATCGACAACGGCAGAAATATCTATTACTACACCTACTCCAACCTGAATTCATTTGATGCGTCTTATGCAAAGATCAGGGAGATCACGCTTTCCTATGATGTAGGTAAAACATTGGTTCGGAGACTACATGCTGAAGGATTGACTTTTAGGGCACAGGTATCTAATCTCATGCTCTGGAAGAAGAACAACCTCGGGATCGATCCGGAGTTTCAATCGCCTGCAGGTGTCAGAAATATCCGTATAGGGCAAGGTACATTCACAGTTGGCGCACACATTACTCTTTAATTAAACCTGCTTAAGATGATGAAATCCATTCATAGGGTATTATTACCCATTCTGTTTATATCGTTGATGTTTCAGACTTCATGCTCCAAAGACTTTTTGGAAATTGAGCCTAAAGGTTCCCGTGTGGCAAAAACGACGCTGGACTACGAGCAATTAATGAATGCAGTGAGCCTGCAGGTTTCCTATCCTCCCTCTTTGTATATGGGTGATGAAATGGCAGCCCAGGCAACCTATATGGATGCGGCCCAGATCAGAACACAAAGGCTGTTCAGGTTTGAAGCAAGGATATACGATGAAGATCAGCTTCCCAATGAAACATGGCCACTAACCAACATTTATACCTTTAATAAGGTCATAAACGAAGTAATGCAATCAGAGGGAGGAACCGATCAGCAAAAACGAGCCATCCTCGCGGAGGCCAAAGTCGGACGGGCGCTTTGCCATCTTTATTTTTTGAATGATTTTTCGTTGCCCTATAATGCTGCTACTGCTGCTACGGATTTGGGAGTGCCGCTGCTTACAAAGGCAGATGTAACGCAAACAACATTTGTACGGGCCTCTGTACAGGAATGTTATGATTTTATCATAAAGGATTTAACAGACGCCTTGCCAGACCTTGGTCCATTAACACACAGGCGCAAATTTTCCAGGCTGGCGGCAGAATTTATATTGGGCCGTGTTTATCTGTATATGGCAAAGTTCAATGAGGCCAGCACACATGTGGATGCTGCATTCGCGGAGCTTGGCAAAGCTGCAGTGCCTCTCGCGTTATACGATTATAACATAGTGCTTGATCCTGATAGCGATAATTCATGGTTTCCTGACTTCGGTTTCGGACTTTCAAATTACCCGTTGGCTGCCAACAATGTGCAGGTGATATACAATCTCAGTATGGTTAATTTTCAGCTGCAACAAGCCAATACCTATGTGTTTTCCCCGGAAACGGCTGCCTTATATGATCCGGCAGATAAACGCCTGGAACTGTTCTCAGGAATTGAAATGTTCAATCCCGACAAAACCTTTCCGGGAGGAATGAGGCGCTACTCCGCATCACTTTTTTCCGGGTTGGAAATCGGCCCCTCATTGCCTGACCTCTACCTGATGCGCTCAGAGCTCAAAGCAAGGGCAGGTGACCTTGCAGGGGCAAAGAGCGATCTCGAAATGCTGCGGTCCAAAAGAATGCCCGCCAATATCGCAACTGTACCTGCAAATATAGCTGAAAGCAAAGAGGCATTGGTTCGCTATATCCTTGATGAACGTATTCGTGAATTCGCCACCTCCGGCATGCGCTGGTGGGATATGCGCCGGCTTTCAGTTGACCCGGTGTATAGCAATACGGTTAAGTACACACATAAACTCTATGATGACGCCGGCAACGTAGTGGCAACCTACACGCTCAGCCCCGCGAGATTTGCCCTGAAGTTCGGTGAAAGGATGCTGGCCGCGAACAAGGGATTAGTGGAAAATGAATAGAACTGGTAAGTTAATGGCAGCATGCAGTTGTACCACATTTACCTGGCAGGAAATTTCAATCCTAATAATTCAAATTTTTTAATACCGTTTAATCTGAATCTGATGAAAATGAAAATGTTAATCTTGCTGTTGCTGATTTCGGGGTCCGTCTTCGCGCAGCAATCGCCATCCGCGAAGTATAACTTTAAGGATTTTACTTCATTAGTAAACGTGGAAGACCAGGAGAAGCAATACAATGAAATGTTGAAAGCAAATCCAATAGACCCTGCCAAACCATCCATGTATGAGGAATACCGCGCGCAGCTGGCTATGGGATGGCTTACCAAAGGAAACTTTGAACGTTATTGGTATTATAAAAACACCGGGCCGAAATTCAACGTACTTCAATTCCTGTATCTGACTTATGCACTGGACAACCTCTTTGATGCAAATGCCAATCCGGGCGAAGTGGAAAAGGTGTCAGCCGGGATATTGGAAGATCTGGGCACAGGAGCGCTGAAAGATGGAATTGGCAGAACTCAGACCGTTTTGGAGATAAATGCTGCAACTAATGCCCAACTGGGAAATACAGATACGGCATTACAGTTATTGGCGAAATCTTCGGAAGTAAAAGACGGTATGCGCGAAATGCGCTATTTCAAAGATGCAAAATCCAATTACCTGAACCGGTATGGAGTAGTGATGTTTGCTGCCGGTAAGTATCAGGCGGCATTCGATACCTTAAGTAAAGCATTCAGGGAGGCGGAGTCAAACCCGGTTATGGTTAATACATTCAGGTTGGTATATAAAAAGGTAAAGGGTACCGAAAATGGATTTGAGGCATATCTTAAATCCCTGAAGGATGAAGCATACCATCACTGTTATAAGGAAGTGGAAAAGTTGTACATAGCATCACCGAAAACAACGCTCGACGGTGCAGTACCAAGCGCGGGAGGGGATGGTAAAATGTTTACGCTTTTTCACGCTACGAAACCTGTAAAAGAAGTATCGCTGCCGGACCTGGAAGGAAATATCGTTCATCTCAGGGATTATAAGAACAAGGTGCTGGCCCTGGATTTCTGGTCCACAGGGTGTACTCCGTGTGTAGCTGCTTTCAGCGGATTTGAGCGCGTGGTGGCAGACTATAAAAAAGATGTATTTCAAATGTTTGTGGTAAGCCTGTTTGAAGACAGGGCTACCGTGAAATCTTTCGTGAAGAAAAAAGGGATTACCCTCGATGTTTTACAGGATGAAGAAAACAAGTTCTTTGATGTCCAGGGAACACCCACTAAAATCATATTTGACCCATTGGGTAATATAAGATTCTTTAGTTCTGGTTACGCTGGTTCCACAGACAGGGAGTATTATAAATTGAAGTCTATGGTAGAGATCACAAAATCCAGGTATAAAGGTTAATGCAATTTGCGCCTGTCAGATGATAATAATTGAATTTAAACGAATATGGCTTTTGCCCTGCAAAAAGTATTTATGAAAAGAGTGATTTTTTTGATATTGACCAGTCTGGCAGCTTTGTCCGGCATTGCGCAGGATAACCACCCCGTTTCATGGAAATTCAGCAGTGACTCAATAGCGCCACTCACTTTTAAGATTGCCTTCGTGGCGTCTATCAACGAACCGTTTCATATTTATCCACAGTCTTATGATGGTGGAATGGGAATGCCTACTACTATTACATGGGGAGAAAATTCGAATGTTCAGTTGATAGGAGAGATGGAGGAAAAAGGGGCAGCATCTTCTGCCGGGGAAACTGTGGCTTATTACGCGAAGGGTGTTACGTTTTCACAAACTATCAAACTCAGGGCAGATGAGAAGACAGTATTGCATTTCCGGATCAGGTACATGGCATGCAATAATCAAATGTGTCTTCCTCCTTCATCAAAGGAGTATACGCTGATTGTAAATGATGCTAACGGTATTACTGTTGCTGCTGAAAATGAAAAAAATGTACAGGTGCCGGGTATGCAGGAAGCAGTACAGTATGAGGACTTTGCGCTGCCGGATGTAAAAGGAAAAAAAATCTCCACCAAAACAATCATCTCCGGGAACAAATATACATTTATTGATTTCTGGGCCAGTTGGTGTTCGCCATGCAGAATGCAGGCAAAAGCGCTTGTTCCGCTTTATGCCAGGTACAGGACCAAAGGGCTGGGTGTAATTGGCGTTTCTCTCGATACGGATGCTGCTGCCTGGAAAAAGGCAATAGAGAAGGATGGTTATACCTGGACAAACCTGGCAGACCTGAAAGGATTTGATTCTCCTGTTACTAAAAAATATCAGATTAAAGCTATTCCCAGGAATTTTCTGATCGATAACAAAGGTGTAATTGTTGCCAGGGATCTCCATGGGAAAGAGTTGGAAGCAAAGCTGATGGAACTGTTTAACTAAATGAAAGGCGTTCCCCCTTATGGCAACGTAGTAATTACCGGTGGCAATTCATACCGGAATTCGATTTCTGAATCCAAATTAATCCTATTTAAATTGAGAAAGTTAATTATAGCCGGTTTGTCAATAATACCGTTGACAGCTTTCGCCCAGAGTAATAATAAATTTACTATCAATGGCAAATATGGTACAGGCAACGCTCCTAAAAAGGCATACCTGGAGTATACGATGAAAGGTAAGTCCATCATTGATTCCGTGGGGTTAAAGGATGGCGTTTTCAAATTTGCCGGTGCGGTGTCGACTTCACCCGTATCCGCTACATTAACCTTTGATACGAAAGGTGTTGGGAGAACTAACAGCCTTGAACAGATAACCGTTTATCTTGAACCGGGTAACATCCATATTAAAACGAATGGAGCTACAGTAGAAGGAGTGCAGGTAACCGGAACGCCTAGGAATAATGATTATAATGATCTTAATAACCTGGTTGATGCCGGCTTTTCACAAATGACCGATGAAGACAGGCAATTCATGGAAGGGAAGTTGTCGCCACAGGCCACGCCGGATTACGAGGCCAAAGTTGAAGGCTTTCGAAAGCGGTTTAGTGACATGACCAAAGATGCCTATATTAAGTTCATCAGGTCCCATCCTGCATCAATGCTTAGCTTGGAATTGTTTCCCAAAATCGCTTACGAGCAACGCTATGACGTAGTGAAGCCCTTGTTCGACGGTTTATCCTTCAAAATTAAAAATAGTAAGGAAGGTAAAAAAGTGGCCGCTAACCTGGATAAAATGAGAGTAACTGCAATAGGGCAACCGGCGCCGGACTTTGAAATACCCGATGCAGAAGGGAAGCTGGTTAAACTTTCGTCATTTCGTGGTAAGTATGTATTGGTCGACTTTTGGGCTTCCTGGTGCGGGCCATGCAGGGCAGAGAACCCAAACCTGGTTAAAGTCTACAATAAATTCAAGGACCAGAACTTCACAATTGTTGGTATTTCTCTCGATAAGTCTGACAGCAAAGCGTTGTGGTTGGCGGCAGTTAAAAAAGACGGACTTCTGTGGCTTCAGCTTTCTGATCTGAAATTTTGGGATAGTACGGCTGCGAAATCATATGGTGTCCAGGCAATTCCTCAGAATTTTTTGATCGATCCTGATGGAATTATAGTTGGAAAAACATTGTCAGGAAAAGCGTTGGATGAAACATTAAGCGAAATATTTTATCCTACGCACAAGGCTAACTGACGCCGGGGTGTAGTGTATTGCTGAGTAAGCTGCTTCGCCTTAGATTATCAGATGCCGCATACGATGTCCGGCTTCAGTAATGGCCGTAATAAATACTATTATTAAGGATAAGGATAAGGCGCTGACAAAGGTGAATAAAAAGATCAATGATCTGGAGGAAAAGTTAATCAACGGTGTTGTAGAGAACTCCACTTGAGTATAAAAGAAAAAAGGCTGCTCTTTGTTGAGCAGCCTTCAAGCAATTTGGGAAAATCTTCCTTTCGTAGCGAGATCGGGAGTTGAAAATTTTTAGTATTCATATTGATTATTAATTAGTTATACTCTTTCTTTTTAAGCTGTTGACCTAAATCTTGACCCTTTACCATGATTTATGGTTCTTTCTGGTCCAGTTTTGCCATAAAATCTGAAATTTCCTGAACTGCTATTTTAGCTTGTTTTATTATAGCAACTTTTTCAGCTTTACTCAAAGCAACTAGGATTTTACCTTTGTTATTAGGATCAGGTTTATCCCTACCCCTCATTTTTCTATAAAATGTAGGTGTACTCCAATCACAATTTTCAGATACCAATTCCCTGAATGTAACAGGGAGTTTAGAAAAAGTGGTGTGAATGTCAAGAAGCAAGTTTATTGCAGAGATATTATTCATTTATTTAATTTTTAGTTGAAGAATTTTTGAATTGAAATCTTTAAAGTATATCTGCAATGTCTATTTCCTCTACAAGATCAAGCAATACCTGCTCTTTAGTGAAATAGTCATCTAAGATGGAAGAAACACCCCACCAGCTACAGCCAAAGGCTCTAAATACTACTTCTCCCATAGTGATTAATTCACTACTTAGCCAGTGAGGAACAAGCAACCATTGATAAATACTTCTTTTCCTCCCCTTCATTTCATTTACTTTTCTCAGGTCGGAAGTGAGTTGTTCCAGGTCTTTAGCCAATTGTTTGTGATCCAGAATAGTATCCTGCTCCCTTGAAATTTTCAACTTGTCAATTTCCTTCAGAATTTCTTCTTTTTTTATCCAGATCATATCTTCTGTACCCCAAAAAGAGCCAGCAGATAAAAAGCCAGTGTATTCAAGCTGGTTGTATACATAACAGGACTGGTCATGTACTTTTTTATCCAGCAAGACAGCAATTAAATGTGTTTGATCTATCAGGATTGATTTACTTAAAAATTCCTGATATTTTTGAATTGGTTTTGTTTCCATATTTTAAGTTTAATGAACTGATTTGATGAAAATGCTTACCTTATTACCCTTTGTGGTACTGTGGGTAAGATCAATTTGTGAAATAAAAAAAGGCCAACCCAAATAGGTCAGCCTTATTGTGATACTTGTAACTAAAAAGCCAGATATGAAAATATCTAGCTGTCATTTTTGCCCTTTGTTCCTCGAAAGTTAGTTTAAGAACCAGCTATGGCGTTGATTATCCAATGCTGATTTAATTTGTTCTGTGAATTGAAAAGCATTTACTGATCTGTCTAAAAAAGTGTCGATGTAACTGCTTTTATTCGCACCAGTGAAAAGGTTGTACAGCCTCCATAAATTAATGCTTCCATCATCCAGTCTACAGAAGGATTCATCTTTATAATAATCTCTGCATACAGTGCTAATCATGGTATCACCAAAAAGAAGTGAAGGAATTTCAGCTTTAACTTGTGCTGGTAAAAAGGTATACAGCTTACATCTCCCAATTAGTTGAACAAATTGCCTTTCAGTCAAATTGTAATTAGAAAATGTCCTCATTTGTGCTAAATGATTAGCTGCATTGTATTGTTGGAACAGACAGTATATAGCATTTTGCAATTCCTGAATATTTTTTACTTTGAGGTCTGCTTTAATTCCATCTGTCCAGATACACATATTACAGCATACTTTATTCTGGAAGCCAATGAAAACCTTGAAATGCTGATCTACCCCACTTTTACTGTTCAAATTATCCAAGTTGTATCCCTTCACACCACCAATGGTGAGATTTAACCTGTTACCTCCTATATCTGCTGAAATAGTAGGGATTTCTATAACAAAAGCCATCCTTTCATAGTAGATGGTCTTTTCATGCTCCAAGAGGTCTTTTGCTGCCTTATCTTTTGCATTTGGTATTCTGCCTTTAATAGGATGGCTTAATCTTACATTGGGGCTTAAAATGGCTTCTCCTTTGAAAATATCAGCTACAGCATAACTAGCAGCATCAATAAAATCACAATGGGAGATTAGAGGCTCATTATCGCGCGAAAATGCTGGGATATTATGATTTCTTCTTATTTCAGATAATAGAAATTCTTCTGTATTTGCCTGTATGAAAGGCTTTGATGTAGACACTTCTTCAAAATCAATGTATGATCTGCTGGATGGTAGTGTGATAAATGCAGTTTGTTCCATAATGATTAATTAAAACTTTTGCTGAAAACAAAAAGGCAATCCCTTTGTAGGACTGCCTTTCATTTGAATGAATGAGGTGATTAATGGAAATTAGTGGGTGTGAAACTACTGTTCATATTCATATCTGTGGCTCATTGTAACTACTTCACCAGTAGATGGAATGGTATATTCCCAAGCAGCACACTCTTTCTTTACAATAGAGCCAAGTATTTCCTTACCAACTATAAGTTTGGCAGTAGTTTCATCAATTCTGGTAGGGATTTTACATTTTTTTACATCTGCATAGAATTTTCCTGATTTCTCAGAAAGTAGGATTTCAATTTCTCCAATTAATTCAAGACAGACATAAATTTTGCCATCAGCAGATTGATTTAAAAAATAACTTTTTACTGTTACCATTGGGAATAGATTTAATGAATTAAGAATTTGATTTAAAGGAACGCAGGGAGTATCCCTGATCGTATCATTTGGTAGGTGGCGAAGCAGAGGGGTACTGGTCATGTTTATGCCTTTATGCCATCTATTTTAGTAGCAATGAAAATTTGGGGAGTTTGGAAATTTTAGAAAATATGGGGAATATGGGCAGATAGCTATTTATATCAACACCAAGTATTGATTAAATTATTGTGTGATTTTTCTGATTTGAATGCTTTGTTATATATTAGTATTCAAATACTTATACTAATGAATAAAATATCAATCATTTTGATTTTAGTATTATCATTATGCTCCTGTAAAAAGAATAATGATTCCCCCTCCAAATCAAAAAACACTTTTACCTACACCACCAACGGGAATACCTATACTGTAAATGAGGGAAAAAGAATTACTATGCAGGAATCCACCTTTATTGATTCGTATATAGATAAAAGGTCAAATTCCACTCACTTTATTCTTGATGTGGAGGGTGAAAATGTACCTGTTGAAATGCTGCTGGATGTATCTGGCCCCTTATCAGGTATTGGAACTTATACTACTATCTACAATGGCTGGCTGAAAGAGAAATATTCTGGTGGTATGGGATATGAAATTAAAGAAGCCAGTGTAAACATTACAGAGGCTTCTTCTGTTAAGATTATTGGTACATATCAATTATCACTTAAAAACACTTCTGGAAATAAAGCTGTTACTGGAACTTTTACCATCAATGAACCTGCACAATAACTAAAACTAACAAATCATCCAATGTCCACCATAAAACAATTAATATCAAAGTATAAATTAGTTTCTGTCCTTTATATAATTTGGCTATTTATCAACATTGCTCTATTACTTATGGCCTCACCATACTATGACCCAAAGGATTACTTTGTTCCCTTTCAATCCAGATATAAATCTGAAATATCTTGGAGAGATTATGATATAAGTGAATTTTTTGTATATACTATTGCTCCTGTAGTAGTTTTTGTTATCTACTTGTTGTTTAAAACTGAAAAGGTAAATTCGAGTTCAGAAAATAAAATGTAATTAATATAATGATTGCAGATAAATTATTCAAATCCTTAGCTCATAGCTGTGAGGGGTACGAAAAATTTCTAAATGGCAATACCATTGAGCCAGGATATAAGCCAGATTATGTTCTTAGGAAAGGGACTGATTTTATCATTCTTGAAAGTGAAAATTCATCAAGTAGAAAAACTTTTGTAGGTGGCCTAATTAAAGCTGCTCATTTTCTACAAGGAGAAAGAACTGGAATTCTAGTATTCATAATTGTTCCCAAAGTGAATGCTAAAGCCTCTACAATAGCTAGTCATTTGGGAACATACTTTTCATGGGTTAAAGAGAAAACCAATTTAAGAAGTGTTCTTGTTATTGAGGCTGGACATTATTATAATGAGAGTATAGTTTTAAAAATAGGGGATGATGAATTTAATAGGTGTGCAATTAAGGCGTAACTCGCTGCAAATAGGTATTTGCAACTTCTACCCCTTACCCAAATATCAGATATGTTTTAAGAGAGGCAAAAGTTTTGGAATTTATTTTTATTCCTATTAGGGTTTGGCAGACAAAAAATCAGTTTAAATCTTAAAGTTCACAGAAGGTAAAATAACAGTTCCAATACCAGCCTTTAGGGTTATTGAAGATACATGCTCTCTTATAAAGGGATATATAATTGCAGGGCCATTAATATTCTTAAATGTCTCTTCTGATAGTGTTGCCTCTCCTGTTTTTTCGAACAGTCCTACCATTTTAACTTTTATTTGAAAAGCAATCTCATCATTCCGAACAGCCTTGAAGTCTAATATAAGTCCAACATTAAATTTACATGTGTCTTCATCTTCAACCACTTCCTTTTCAATTGCTATTTGGTTATCAAAACCTCCATTTTCAAAAGAAATATGAGGTTGACGAGTGAATATAGATTCAATAAGTAATATATTGTCAATTTTGTAACCTGAACCTTTTTGTTGTTCCATATACGAGGATTATGCTGCCATTGCGAAATTACTATCTCCACTTGCTTCTTCACTATACTTCTTCGACTCTTGTTCATTAAATACACTAATAAACTGGTAGTCTAAATCTAAATTTGAGTTAATGAAACTGGTCTTAACTGAAGTATCAATTGAATTTATAAAGGCAGAGAAATCAGGTAGTGTGATTAGTTCAACACTGCTTGGGAAATAAATATCTGTCGCATTATGCTTATCAAGATAATGAGAAATTTTTTCTGAAAATTGGAAGTCTAGTAATTCAACAACAGATTCATTCTTTTGGTTCCATTCAGATATTGGTTTGGTTACCCTTAAAGAAGAATCTGAAGATATAAATGAAATATCCTCATCTTCAAATAATGTTTTAAAATTTGAAGAAATTGGTATCCAAGCCTTATCTAACTCTTCATTATGGTAATACTCATACTCAGGGGTTAATTCTACAATATGAGTACTAATAGACTCATTGTATTCATATTTGATACTGATACCTTTAAAGGAAGATGCTAAAAGCTGCAAGTTCTCTTTAATAAACTCAAGGGGAGTAATATTTATTTTTGACATAACTTTAAATTTTATTAACAAGTGAGTTTATGGCATTTGCCTTATTCAACGCATCCTGAACTTCTCCTTGTAATATAAATTCATCAGAATAATCAGCCTTTTCTCTTAGAAGCTTTAATTCTGGAAAATTTTTTTGAAACCACTTATAATCTGAATATTTTTGCGCGCTCATTAATTCGTTTTCAATTAATTTTTTCGCATGCCTGTGAGAACTTCCATTGTATTTTGCATCAACATTAAATTGTTCTTTATCAATCTTCTTCTTTACAAACAGGACATGAAACATGTTTTGTACGCACGAATAAAAGGAACAATGAACACTACTGCAATAAATATGCTCTTTAATTAAAAGCTCAGCTGAAAGAAGACTTTGTTTTGATTTTTCCTGAAAACTAGGTGCGCTACTCATGGTAACTTCTAAAATGCTTATTTACAATAGATTAATGTGGAAATAGGGCTTTATTAAAACAAACATAAACAAACTTTAATTAAAAAGGCAAAAAACCTTTACCTTTTTTTAAAGAATGTGTAAAATACAACTTTATTGTATTCTTTTAATTCCTAACGTAATAATGCCAGTAATCCTATTCTATGAATAACTTTGAATTAGCAAACGCAATAGTGAAGCTCTAAGGTTAATATACCCTTGACATCGAGTCCTTTAGTACTTTCTATGAAATTTTCAAGTTGATTTATTCTTTGTAGGATACCACTACAACTTTTGTTGCTTTCCAATTCACTTATATGTCAAAACAGCATAAGTTGTAAAATAATATATAGTTCATCTTCGCAACTTCTGTTGCTAGGGAAGAGTAGTCAGCCAGTCAATCCCCTATATATTTTATGACTGACTAAGAATAATTATCCAAAAGGTCATTTATAACAGGAGGTATTCCTAACGCTTTATTTTTATAGATTATCTTTCCCACAAAATGTACAGGATTTGAATCCCAAATTATCTAGTAACTCACCTTTGAAAGCTAATTCAGGGTTATATTTTGTTTTGTAATATTCTCTTAGAAGATTTTTTAGTGGCCTCTTAAATTCTAAATCATAAGCCTTCAATAGAGCTTTAACTGCTTCGTCACTGTATCCTGTATCATTATCTGGAATTGCTTCTTGCTTATAAGCTAGGAATGTTAATTTTGAATATTTCCTTAGAATTCTTGTATTTGTTTCATCAGCATAATAAACCCTTCCTGCACCCTTAATAATATTATCAATTTCTGTTTCAAGCTGTTCTATGCTGTAATTTTGTATTTCCAGCATACCTGAATTCCCCTGATCAATTGAATTAGGTGGGATTCTAACGTAGAAGTAAAGTTCAAGTAATTCTAAAAATCTCTTTAGGTCTGTATCAAAAATGTGCTTATTTTCTTTAAACCATGTTCTAAACCTCATTACTTCATTTTCTCCCTTATCTCGAATCTCAGAAGGAATTTCAAAGTTCTTAAAATTTGCGTGCAGCTTAGGGCATTCTTTTGATTTATGATATGCAGGAGGTATTCCTTCATACACGTACTTAAATGTATCTTTTGTAACTATCGCCTGATAATATAGACCAACAAAGTTATCTGGGTCCATCAGAATCTCTTGGATTACTAATAAAACTTTTTGTTCATATCTGTTGAAGAAATAGATAAGGCGCTTATAAATATCTCCAGCTATATTGGGGAGCTTGGATATTTCAAATTTTTTGAGCATTCGCTGAAAGTTTGCTCTTGTGATAAACACGAGGCTAGGATCAGGATTAATCATTAACACAGGGATTAAAGTGTTAATTTACATATAAATTGCTGATTTTAAACTTCATTATCTAATAATTGGTGAATGGAGCTGGCCTGTAATTTCTTACTATTGGCCAGCCCATATGAATTCAGTCAGGCGTTTATTTACTAGGAGTTTGACTGTCTGACTGGTCTTTGAACCAAGTCTTTAATGTAGTCAGCCCAGGTGCATTTTCAAAATTTTCTGTGATTTTTTTATGTGCTTTCTCAAATGAAAGTCCATCAGATTTGAGTTGTAAAAGTTTTTTTATAATTGCCTTTTTATCAAATTTCACCTTTAGTCCCTCAAAACCATAACCAACAGAAAAATTCACTGTTTCGTCTTTCCTCTGAAACAACATAGTATCTTCTTGCAATTCTAACACAAAAGATTTGCCTTTAAAACTGTCTTTAGAATAATTCCCTTTTGTGATTGTCAATAGCCTCCTGCTGCCTATGTCCCTTCTGAGTTCAACTACAGCCCTCATTTTAGCCTCAATGCCCTGCGAGCCTAGCAGATTATTTTTGGAAGGTGAATTATCTTCTGTTCTTTTACCCTGATGGTGAACAAAAATAAAGGCACAACCATATTTTCTTGACAATTCATTATAGGCTTCAAAACTGCCTCTCACTTTATTAGATTGGTTTAAATCCCCTGAAAACAAGTCTGTCCATGTATCTAATACTACCAAATCTACTTTTTTTGATTTGAGTATATCTCCCAATCTTTTAATGTGTGATTCTGTGCTAAATACAAAGTAAATGTTATCTAGTATTTCTTCTGGGCGATCCTTTGAATACTGCTTTTTAATTAACGCTGATATGGCAGCAAAATCATCCTCTGTTGATATGTATATAACTTTTTTGTGTCTAGTATTTAGTTTAAATCCAAGATGATTTTCACTCCCTAAAGCTATTTCTAGTGATAGTTGCCTTAGAAAAGTACTTTTGTTACAATCACTGCTTCCAGTTAAGCAAGATAATCCTGTTTGTGGGATAAGTCCATCTAATAAAAAAGGAACCTCATGAATATTCATTTTGAATAACTCTCGTGCTGTATAAGCATCCTTATAAGCAGTCTCTTTTACCTGATGTATAATTTTAGATGTTATACCTACATTTTTTTCATTTTTTGTGCTATTGCTAATATTTGTTTCTGTCATAATAGTTTTATAATATTTTAATGGTTAAAGAAGGGCAAGGATTACCTTATCCTTTTTATATTTCAATTATATTACCCCTCTTTTAGCACTATTTCTAATTGCTATATAAGTAATTGGGTCATTCCAGTTTTCCTTTAATCTGAATGCTAGGTATTCATCTTGTTTTGCTCTTTCCAATAATGGCCTTGCTTCTTCATAATAGGGTACTGAAATCCTTCTCAATGTTTCAAACAAGGAGTTCCAATCCTCTATTTGAATCGTAACTTTTTCGCTTCCTGAGGCAGCAAAATTACCTAACTTGCCATTTATGAGTTCTTGTACGAAATAAAGTATCCCTTCTTTCAATATATGTCCTAATCTTACATTTCCAGCAATCATTAGATTCCCATTCTCCAATTCCTCATTGCACCAATCAAAGTCTCGAAGAATTCTGAAATTCCTAACAGTAATTAAATAGTTAGCATCATCTGTTTTTTGTATTTCTTGTTGCCAGTTCACCCACCCAATTTTTGTTATCCCTCTAAAGATTTTATTTGTTTTATCACAACTAAATGTGAGATTTTTATTATTTGTAGCCATAAGAGTTTTTATTAATGAAAAAATTAATGCTCATTTATACTATTATCTCTTCATGGTGGTGGCCTTATTTTCCTTCGTATCATATCTTGTTGTTTTGTTCGATACAAAGGTGTCAAATAGGGGAAAGTCCTTTAGTCCTGAACAAGTACTGTCAGGACTAATAAATTAGTAAAACGCAGTGTGGTAAAGGGGGCTATTTTTTGTCTTTCAGCTTCGAGGTATCAATTCTATCACCTTTTAAGGCTCTTTTGTCCTCTTTACTGGGGGTTAAAAGGGTATCTATGGATGATGGACTGAGAGGCTGACCATCCTTTTCAATAAAATTATTCAGCAGAAAATTTTTAACCTGGTCTTTGGTGGCTTTTATCAATGGCTCACCACCATTTTCTACATTAGAGTATAGGTCGTAAAATAAACTGATTAATACTTTGGATTTTCCCATCCATTGTAGTTTATTGGAGATTTGGTGGGAGGAAGAAAGGTGAATCTGTTTCTGGGAAATAGTATCATCATCTACTGCATACCTATCAATTATTTCAGCCTTAAGTCTCTTTAGCAAGTCTGCTATAAAAGGATGTTTGCTAACTTCCTCTATCTGTTCAGCATAAAGAATTAAGGAGTTGAAGGTTTTATAAATTGTTTTTAAAAATAAAATCTGCCTTTTTTCATCTTCAAAATCTAAAAGCCTATTGTCTATTTGATCAAGTGAGTTAATCATTTCGATAGTAGCTTTATCCTGTAGATAGTCTGCAAATGTAATAGTCTTTATTTCGATAGGAGAATCCTCTAATTGAGCATCTGTACTCGCACATTCTATTAGATCATTCTGCATGTCCATCTTGACTATTTTTCCAAAATCCTGACTAAAGAAAAATTTGGTTCGTTCTTTAACGATGTAACCTTTGGTTATTAGATCTTTGAAATATTGCAAAGGGTGTTGTTCCATAAAATAGGTGCAGGATTATGTTTTACCTGCACCTAATATAATAAATGTTTAATTTGTAACTACACTTTACCAATTAATCCTATAATTATCAAGACAATAAGCCCTATTACAATCTGCTCCAAAGGATGGTGTTCTGATCCAGTTAGTAGGCAACCAATTAATGCTCCTAATCCCCAACATATAAGCAGTAGGAAAGGAATGCTAAGGATAATACTAAACATCTCCATTTGCCACCTTTTTAAGATTGTTACCAGATAGCTTTTCTTTTAGCTGCTGCATATCATTGCTAACCTTAGTATCTACCACCTTCGCATAAATCTGTGTGGTCTTGATATTCTTATGCCCTAACATTCTGGATACAGTCACAATATCAACTCCATTAGTTAATGTAATACTGGTAGCAAAAGTATGTCTGGCTAAGTGCATAGAAACCCTTTTGGTAATTTCTGCCTTTGTAGCAATCTCCTTTAGATAGACATTCATTTTCTGGTTGGATTTAACAGGTAGAACTTTACCATCATAAGCAGTCATGATCTGGCTTTTATATTTTTCCAGTATCTCCTGTGCCTGTGGTAATACAGGTATGGCTGATCTGCTTTCTGTTTTAGTCCTGTTAAGTATTATCCAGTAGTTATTATCAATCCCTTTGGAAATATGGTTGAAATTGAGTTTTTCCACATCTGCATAAGATAGACCAGTGTAGCAGCAAAAAAGAAATACATCTCTCACCTCATCCAATCGTTTATTATTGGATAAATCCATTGATGCCAGTTTTGCCACTTCATCAGATGTTAAATACCCTCTTAAAACCTCTTTCAGCTTGCAGCTATAATTGATAAATGGATCATTGGATAGCCAGCCATGCAACATACTGACCTTGATAATCCTTTTAAGCTGCTGCACATGCTTGACAACTGCATTCTGCTTTAATTTGTCTTTGGTTTTAAGGTAGAAATCAAAATCAGTGATGAATTTGTAATTTAATTCTGCCAGAAACACATCTTTCCTGTGGTAAGCAGCTTCAATAAAAGCAACTACTTTCCTTTCGCAGGTAATGTATTTTTTCAGGGTATTTGCTGCAAATTCAATTCCTATCTTAGCTTTCATCTGCTCATTGTGATAATGAAATACTTCCAGCAGGGTTTTTCTCTGTTCATCAATGCCCAAAAGTTTGTTCTTGATTATTTCTGCTGTGATAGGGCAATTGGTCTTGAACAATTCATCATAGGTTGCCAGTGCTTTTGTTTTAAAGGAATTGATGATGCTATTTACCTGCTTGACTAAATCAGAATCCCCTTTTACTTTCTGGCGTTTATTATCCCAGTGTTTGAGAAGTACATACTGGCCTAAACCTACCTCTGCTCTTTTGCCCTCATATGTTATTCTCATATAGAGGGGGGCTTCACCAGCTTTATTTATTCTGTATTTGGCCAGCCAAAATAAAATAATCATGGCTGTGCATTAAAGAAGTGAGAAAAAGCAGGTAGGTTCAACTCCTGTAAAATGAAAGCAACTAAAGTAGAACGGGAGAGGGTTTTAAAGCAAGCAGGTTCATAGACCTCAAAAGTGCTTGCTAACCTAATTGTAGACCTCCTGTATAATGCCAGATAAGGCATATTAGGAAAGTATAAAATGAAAAAATCCCATAGAACTTGTATTCTATGGGATTTATCTTGTCTTATTTCAGACCTTCGTAGCGAGATCGGGAGTTGAACCCGAGACCTTTGGGTTATGAATCCAACGCTCTAACCACCTGAGCTACCTCGCCTTATTCTCCTTCCGGATCGCTGTAACTACTATCAGTAGCGCCTGCTGCTCCAAAACGGGAGTGCAAAGATAACGGCTTAAAAATGAAAATTCAAAATGAATCCAACGTTTTTTTATAATTTTTTTTAAAGCGTGCCGCCCGGAGCCGGCTTATCCCATTTTTTTAATAACGATTCATCTACAGACCGGATATGCAAATCCCGCTGTGGATAAGGGATTTCAATACCTGCCTGATTAAGGGCCGTGTAAATGAACGACATCACCTCGTTTTGAAGCCTGCCTGCATTATCCAGGTCGCCTACCCAGAAGTACACCTTGAAATTCACGGCGTTATCTCCAAAGTCGGTCAGCTGTATAAACGGGGCCGGAATAGTAAGCACATCTTTACGATCGGTAAAGGCAGATTGAATAATCTCCGTAACCTGGTCAATATTGCTACCATAGCCAACACCAAGAGCAAAGGTGATTCGTTTATTCCGGTTGGCCCTGGTCCAGTTGATCAGTTGTTGCGATATCAGGTCGCCATTGGGAACAATCACTTCGGAGCCATCGTAGGCACTGATCTTACTGGAACGGATGCCTATTTCTTTTACAACGCCGGAGCGGGGTCCGAGTTCTATCACATCTCCAACTTCTATCGGCTTTTCAAAAGCCAGGATGATACCGGATACGAGGTTATTTACCACGTTTTGTAAACCGAAGCCGATACCTACACCGAGGGCGCCTATGATGATGGTGATTTTATCCATCGGGATGCCGGATGCGGCAAATGCCAGTAATACGCCGCCGGCCAGTACGGCCAGCCGCAATAACAGCAGGGCGGAACCGAACTTTGTTTTTTTATTGGGATTGGCACTTTGACCAGTGTTCCCAAACATATAGGCAATCAGTTGTGAGGCCACTGTGGCCACCCATATCACCAGTATAAAAATGATGATGCTGCTGAAGGTGAAATCTGAATTACCAAGCTTATGCCGGGAAGAAAGGAAATCGACAATAACATCGTAAATGGTATCATACAAATAAACGCAGCGGGATATGATCGCCAGCCATCCTACAAAAGCCAGGATGGTGAGAAATGTTTTCAGCTTTTTCTGCACTTCCTGGTAATCCATAAAAGAGATGAATGTGCTGGAATCTTTATTGGCTTCTACCTGCAGGTAAACGGATTCCATCAGTATCTTCACGAGGATAAACAGGCTCAGGGCCATCACGGCACTTACAACGGCGGTAGATCCCATGATTTTGGCAGTGCCTACCCTGGCTAAAATAACCATGATCAGGGAAAACGCGCTGGTGAGCATGAATAGCATCAGCACCGGCCGGGTAAATTTCGGTTGTGCAAAGGTGGTGAGGGAAGATTCTTTCAACAGGCGGTTCCCCAGCAGGAGCGAAAGAATGGCGCCGATTAATAATCCCCATTGTTCTGCATAAGTAATTTCTATCAGCAGGTTATTCAAACTGTAAACAAACAGTAAGCCGATCAGTAACAGCCAGCTTTTGAATAATGTTTTAGGGAGATGTGTGCGGAAGATAATGGTCAGCGCAATCACATCTAAACCCCAGGTGATTTCTGTAAAGAGAATTGGGTAACGTACAGATAATACGGACGATAGCGAAGCAATCAGCACAACGGTGCAGGCCACGGGGTAACGGTAGAGGTACCGGGCGTGCTGCAGGATTGTTTCCCCTTCCTGTTCGTTATGGTTATGCCGGATGCGCCTGATATTGTTGTATACCCACCAGGAAAACAATACGGCGAGCAACAGCCACACAAAAAATATCGGCCACTGTATGGAAAAGAAGATGGCTAACACCTTGGTGCTTTTATGCAGCGAATTTTTCAGCACCGGGAAAAACTCAAGAGGGTTGATGCTGTCGCGGTGAGGCTTCCACAGGTAACGGTAGTCGCGCACAAACATATTGGAAGCAAACTGCTTCAGGCGGTAGTCCATGTCCTCGTAAAGATTGGACACTTCAATATACCGGTTGGCCACCCTGTTTTGCAGCAGCCCTATCTTAATAAGACTGGCCTTATTCGCGCTGTCTACCGAGCGGAATTTAAGAATGAGGTTGGTTACCTGGCCTATATAAAAGCCGTACAGTTCATCTTCGGAAGGAATGTTGCGCATGGCGGTATCGCCCCGGATCGTGTGGATGGTGTCATTAATGTTTATCAGTTTGTCATAGTAGGAAAAGAGGGCGGTTTGCCAGGAGGTGAGTTTGCGCTGCAACTGCTCCAGCATTACTTTGTTGGTATATATATCGTTGATGTTGGGGGTGCGGCCCAGGCTGGCAATATTGTATTTTATCAGCGCGAGGGAAGTATCTGTTAGTGGCAGTCCGTCGCTGATACGGGAGGTGTCAAATCCGCGGCGGAGGGAACTCATAAGGTCGTTCAGCGTCAGTGTGTAGCTTTCAATACGGTTGATCAGGATGGATACAGACGTGTCCGATTTTTTTACCCGGCTGGTATCTTTTGACAGGGCCTGGATATTCTTGCTGATGGTGGCGCTGTCAACAGCTACCATGTGAATGGTATCGGATTTCGGTTTTCGTTTGCTGCCCTGTGCCGTGGCATTGTAACTGCCGGTAATAACAACCGTGAGTATCAGCAGCTGCAGAAAATATCTGTAATAGAGTTGAATCCTGGTAAACATACGAAGCTATAAAGTTGAATGATCTCTATGGAGGAACATTTTTAATGCCTAAATGTTCCTGAATTTAAAACTTTTAACTCTCCCGGCCGTTAAGTTTTCTGGAATCGGCTGCTTTGATTTGTCCGGTATCCGATTCCTCAGTATTTTGTATGTGATTGGCAGACCAATGAAAACTAGCTTATGAACAGAGAAATGCTTGTTGCCTCATTAAGAAAGGATCTCGAACCCTGGGACATAATAGTGATTGGTGGTGGGGCTACCGGCCTCGGCGCCGCACTGGAAGCGGTAACACGGGGGTACAGAACCTTGTTGCTGGAGCAGGTGGATTTTGCAAAATCCACTTCCAGTAAAAGCACGAAGCTGGTACACGGAGGCGTACGTTATCTCGCACAGGGCGATGTATCGCTGGTAAGGGAAGCCAGTGTGGAACGCGGATTGCTGGCTGCCAATGCCCCGCACCTGGTACGTAACCTGGCTTTTGTTATTCCTACTTTTAATTTCTGGGAGAATCTGAAATATACGATTGGCCTCAAAATGTACGACTGGCTGGCAGGCCGGCTCAGTTTGGGGAAGTCGACGCATATTTCCAGGTCAGCTACCCTGGCGCGGCTGTCTACGCTGAAGCAGGATCACCTCGCCGGCGGCGTGCTGTATCACGACGGACAATTTGACGATTCTCGCCTGGCCATCAACCTGGCGCAGTCCATTTCAGATAACGGCGGCACGGTGCTGAATTATATGAAGGTTACCGGTTTACGAAAAGATGGCTTTGGAAATATCAGCGGACTAACGGTAAAGGATACCCTGGACGGCGGAGACGAAATATATCTCAACACCCGCGCGGTGATCAACGCTACCGGTGTGTTTGCAGATGATGTACTGGAAATGGATAACCCGGCAGCTCCAAAATCTATTGCGGCCAGTCAGGGTGTACACCTGGTGCTCGACAGCGATTTCCTGCCCGGCCATAACGCCCTGATGATCCCGTCTACCAGCGATGGAAGGGTACTGTTTATCGTTCCCTGGCATAATAAAGTGGTGATGGGTACTACGGATACCCCTGTTAAGCATATCAGCCTGGAGCCCCGCGCACTGGAAGAGGAAATTGCTTTCATTCTCCGTACGGCCGGTCAGTATTTATCAAGGGCGCCGCAACGTTCTGATGTACGCAGTGTGTGGGCTGGTCTTCGCCCGCTCGCCGCCGCTAAGGCGGAAGAGCATAAAACGAAAGAAATCTCCCGCAGCCATAAAATAATTGTGTCCAAATCAAATCTTATTACCATTATCGGTGGTAAATGGACTACCTACCGCAGGATGGCGGAAGATGTAATACATAGGCTGGAAGTGGTGTTGAAGTGGAAGGAAACGTCTTCTGCTACCACTCACTTGAAAATTCATGGCGCCACCGATAAGGTGAACTGGGAAGATCCGTGGTATTTCTATGGCAGCGATGTATTGCACCTGCACCAGATGGTGGCACGTCAGCCGGATTTGCAGGAGGAGCTGAGCCGGGAATATCATATCATTAAAGCACAGGTGGTATGGGCTGTGAAAGAGGAGATGGCCCGTAATATTGAAGATTTTCTTGCCCGCCGTACGCGCTTGTTGTTCCTCGATGCAAAGGAAGCACTGCGTATAGCCCCTGCCGTAGCCCGGATTATGGCGGAAGAATTACATAAAGATGAACATTGGGTAGCTACGCAGATCAGCAGCTTTGCAGCCGAAGCGAATGGGTATCTGTTAAAATAATTTATAAGAAGATGGGGACCTGTTGATCCCCATCTTCTTATAAAATTACATCCATTTGAACTTCTCATTAAATGGTTTCATTCTTCTTCCCGGTTGCGCAGGCTCGTCTGTATAACCCATATAAAAGAAGCCCAGTACCAGGTCTTCTTCTCCCAAACCAAAATATTCCTGCATGGCAGGGTGGTAGGTCATTCCGCCGGAACCCCAGTAGGCGGCAATACCCAGGGCGGTAGCGCCCAGCCAGATATTTTCCACTGCGCATGATACCGCGGCAATTTCCTCCAGCGCCGGGATCTTCGGATTGTTCCCGCGTTTCATGCAAATCGCCAGTACATGCGATGCCAGGTTGCCCTGCGTTTTCAGTTTATCGTAGTTGCCCGGAATATATTTGTCGGCGGGGGTATGCTGCTTGTACATATCCGCATGATCTGCACAAAATTGTTGCACTTTATCACCGCTGTACACCACAAAGTACCAGGGTTCTGTATACCCATGTGTGGGGGCCCAGTCGGCGAGTTGCAACAGTTGCTGTACCGTTTCATCTGCAATCTTCCGGCCGTTCATGCTGGTGGGTTTCACCGTACGGCGTGCTGTAATCACCTGTTCCACTGCAGTGGGTGTTGCTGTCATATCCATAATCTGTTGGTTTTATTTTCCTGTTTCCAGGCGTGCCTTCATATCGGCCGGCAGTTTTGCTATTTTATGTGCCTTATAATCAAAGCATATCATACCGGTTTTAGCTTCGGCGATAGTAATCGTTTGTCCGTTACGGTTAGTGGTGATGAGATAAAACAATTCAAACCCCAGGGCATTAAATTCGCCCGCCGCAACGGCTACATCAAATATATCTCCATAAAATCCTTCCCCTTTGTAAGCAATGGCCACATCGGCCATAATGAAACCTGCGCCGGCTTCATGATCCAGCTCTTTATAGCCCAGGTTGCCGAGGAACTGCATCCTGGCTTCATGTATAATAGACAGGATGGCATCGTTGCCTACGTGGTTGCCATAATTAATATCCCGGATCCGCACAGGAATTTGTACGCTGAAAGGAAATGTTGCAGGTAAATCTATCTTGACTCTTGCCATACTTATTTTTTAGGGAGATGCTAAACGTTTGCTGTTTGTTTCAGGAAAGCCACAAATTTCTCAAAGGCCCGGGCCCGGTGACTGTACCTGTTTTTTTCAGTGAGATCCATTTCTGCAAAGGCGCGCGTTTCGCCTTCCGGAATAAAGATCGGATCGTAGCCAAATCCCTTTTCTCCTTTAACAGATGTTGTAATATGGCCTTTACTCACTCCTTCAAACTGGTGTTCCTTCCCATCCAGTATCAGGGAAATAACGGTGCGGAACTGCGCACTGCGGTTGTTCTGGCCTTCCAGCTCCTGTAATACTTTGGCGATGTTGTCGGCAGCTTCTTTCTGCTCCCCGGCGTAGCGGGCAGATAAAACACCCGGTGCGCCGTTGAGGGCTGCTATTTCCAGGCCGGTATCTTCGGCAAAACAGTTTTCCCCGGTCATCCGGTGAATGGTGGCCGACTTTTCGGTGGCATTGGCTTCCAGGGTATCGTGTGGCTCCGGGATGTCTATATCAATGCCGGCTTCCAGCAGGGTAACGATCTCAAACTGGTTACCGAGTAACGACCGGAACTCTTTTACTTTGTTTGGGTTATTGGTAGCGAATATCAATTTCATATGATTACAAAAGAAGTTTATTTAAATGCCTAATAATTGTTTTAACCCGGCCCATAGCCTGGCTTTCAGTACTTTATCGCTGCCTATCAGGGATAGCTCATCGGAAAACAATAACGTGGTACCGTTTACAGTTACCAGCTGATACAATGGAATATCATTTAACCCAAGTTGTTCCGGTGCAATCCCAAATACAACGCTCCGTTCTATCTTCACGGCAGCCTGCCAGTCGGGAAACGCCAGGGAAGGGTAGTGGATTACGTTGATAAGCGATACATCCTGCATCCCCAGTTTACAGGCATTTAATATATTAGTGAGGAGGTTGAATAATTCTTCGTTTAAGTACGCTTCGTTTTCGTTTTGTATGAAGAGCGCAATGTTTTTTTGATTTTCTCCTAAATATTTGACTTTGGGCGCCACTTTTTCTACGGCCTCAGCCGGCATGCTTTTCCCGGGAATGATTGGCTGGGTAAAGATTTTAGCCAGAAAGTACGGATCAAGTTGGGTTTGCTCAAGCGACATATTTATTATCGTTTAGTTTAATGTGAAAACCCCCTCTGGGGAAAAATCAGTTTATTTGCACTGCCGGTCCCGATAGGGCTCCGGTGGCACAGCGATTAAAATGTAAAAATATTGAGATAAAATCGATTAACCATGATGGTAGATAAATCAACAGTTAAGGAAGAGGCACTTCAGAAGATCAAAGTCACCAAAACTACGCGAAGCAGGCTGAGTGAGGTTGATTTCAACAACCTGGCATTTGGTAAAATGTATGCCGACCATATGCTGGTGGCCGATTTCGATGGAAAAGAATGGAAAAATGCGGAGATACTGCCTTTCCAGAACCTGTCTGTAAGTCCTTCAAATGCAGCCTGGCACTACGGGCAGGCCATCTTTGAAGGAATTAAAGCTTATAAAGATCCGGAAGGTCATCCCATGATCTTCAGGCCATATGATAACTATAAACGCTTTAACACCTCTGCCGAAAGAATGGGGATGCCCCAGGTACCGGAGTGGTTGTTTATAGGCGGATTGGATTTACTGATAGACCTGGACCGCAACTGGGTACCCACCGGTGAGGGTTGTTCCCTCTACCTGCGTCCCTTTATGATTGCGGCAGATGAATTTATCGGCGTCCGTCCGTCTGATACCTATAAGTTTGCCATCATCAACTCACCTTCTGGTCCTTATTTTAATAAGCCCATCAAATTACTGGTGCAGGATAAATATGTACGCGCTTTCCCCGGCGGCGTTGGTTACGCCAAAGCTGCGGGCAATTACGGCGGTACCATGTACCCCACCATGCAGGCAAAGAAACAGGGCTACGACCAGATCCTCTGGGTAGATGGCTATGAACATAAATACCTGCAGGAATGCGGTACTATGAACGTTTTCGCCATCATCGGCAATACGGCCATTACACCGGATCTCACCCAGGGCACCATCCTGGAGGGCGTAACCCGCGCCAGCGTAATGGATGTGCTGGCAGACATGGGACTTAAAGTGGAAGAAAGACCTATTTCCATCGATGAGGTGGTAACTGCCTATAATAATGGTACCCTCCGGGAAGTATTTGGTACCGGCACCGCCTCCAGTGTTGCCTACGTAGAACAGCTCGATTACCTGGATACCAAAATCAAACTGGATACGACCAAATATGAAGTAGGGGCGGAAGTAATCCAGCGCCTGGATGATATCCGTACCGGCCGCACCACCGATATCCGGCACTGGAATTACATAATAGACAAGAAATAAGCGTTTTATATATTATTATCGTCATGAGAATAGGGCCAATAAAAAGGCCCTATTTTTTTATGGTAGTTTCTAACGGATATCATACCTTTGCAATCCGGTTTTTGGTAATCCTGAGCTGCTACCAGAATAATAAGACCTTTCCCTGTTTATCCAGGAGATCATTCCGGCAAAAATATTTTCGAAACAATTTTGTTATTCACACATATAGTTTTACCTTTGCCGTCCCAAAATCCCTTTGTGGGGAATTTGGATGTCATTGTAAACCGACATAAAAAAACTAGGTAAAGAATGCCTACTATACAACAATTAGTAAGAAAAGGAAGAGAAATTATCCGGGCTAAGTCTAAGTCCAGGGCATTAGATAGCTGCCCTCAGCGTCGTGGCGTTTGTACTCGTGTATACACTACCACGCCTAAGAAACCGAACTCCGCTCTGCGTAAAGTAGCGAAAGTGCGTTTAACCAACAAAGTTGAGGTGATTGCCTATATCCCTGGTGAAGGTCACAACTTGCAGGAGCACTCTATCGTACTGATCCGTGGTGGAAGGGTAAAAGATTTACCAGGTGTTCGTTACCACATCGTTCGCGGTTCCCTGGATACTGCAGGTGTGAAAGACAGAAAGCAGAGCCGTTCCAAATATGGTACTAAAAAGGAAAAGGCTAAAAAATAATAATTATAAATAGTCGTAATTTTCAATAAATGAGAAAGCAAGCTGCAAAGAAATTGCCTCTGGCTCCGGATCCTCGGTTCAATGACAAGCTGGTAACCCGCTTTGTTAACAACGTAATGGAACAAGGAAAAAAGAGCATTGCCTATAAAATTTTCTACGATGCTGTGGATAAGGTAAGCACGATGACCGGTGAAAACGGTTACGAGGTTTGGAGAAAAGCATTAGCTAACGTTACTCCGGGTGTAGAAGTTAGAAGCCGCCGTATCGGTGGTGCTACCTTCCAGATTCCTGCGGAAGTTCGTCCGGACAGAAAGATATCCCTGAGCATCAAATGGTTGGTACGCTTCGCCGGCGAAAGAAACGGTAAAAGCATGGCTGATAAGCTCGCAAACGAAATCGTAGCAGCAAGCAAAGGTGAAGGCGCAGCGTTCAAGAAGAAAGAAGATACTCACCGTATGGCAGAAGCGAACAAAGCTTTCTCTCACTTCAGAATCTAGTTATAGCCCTCACAGGCAACTCAATATATTTGGCAAACAGTTCCTTTTGGAGCTGTTTGCCTTTTTGTGTTGATACCCGGAAACGGACACGCGCGTTAAGTATTACAGCATTTACCCGGGATACCGGCATAAAAAAGGCGGACATCCATAGATGCCCGCCTTTCGTTATTTCAGACTCGCTTATTTTACACTCACCAGCACATTGATCTTGCCTTCTGCACCACTGAATTCCTGCAGTGCCTTGCCAAGTACCTGGCCTGGCTTTACTTTATCAATATCCGCCTTCATCGCATAACCGGCCCTGCTGGAAGTAACCAGCAGATCTCCGCGGCGGATAGCGCCATTCTCATTACAAACTTTGGTAGGTATTACACCTATCACACCCATCGGTACTTCTTCATCTAAATTCGCATCAATATCCTTTTCAGTTAACAACAAACCTGGTTTAGTAGCAAACACTCCCGCTACCAGGGTAGAATAGGGCTCAGATGATTTTTCCACCATCCGGTCTGTATGGGTGGAGATCACCAGCACATCCCCGGCTTCGTAAGCTATACGCGCCCCGGCTACTGCAAATGATTCCGCCACATCGGCGCCACTGGCTTGGGTACCGCCGTTAAAGAATCCCCTTCCTGCTTTATTAATACGGGCTACATTGACACTGGCACTCTGGAATACTGCAATACTGCCGGATGGTCCCTGATGATTAATAAGCAGGGTGTTGCCGGTACCTGTGGTAGTAACGTGCACCACCGGCTGCCCGTTGGCATTATTAAAGTTGGCAAACCTGCCGGCTTTACCTGTTCCGAAGTTGGGTATAAAGCCGGAAATGGCATTCCCACCTCCATCGCAGGAAGCTTCAACACCATCGCCGTTGCCACCGGCATTGGCAGTTACGCCATTGCCACTACCTTCTGTAAGCGCTAGTACGGCAGGACCGTTACCTCCCGGATTGGAAGAATAAAATAATCCCGCGTACCCTCCTGTACCAGACGACTGACCGAAAATTCCCGCTGTTCCGAAATTGGCAAACATGGAATTCACTTCTCCTTTTACAGCGGGAGAAGTACCTGTTGTCCTGTCTACCTTGAAGCTACCGGCAATACCGTTACCCACTGTTTTAACCGTAATAACCTCATTGTCATTATTGTCATTAAAGATTTCAAACCTGCCTGCCCTGCCTGTGGCAAAAGTAGGCACCCAGGCATACAGGGCATTACCTGCTCCGTCTATATTGGTTTCTACCCCGTTGCCATCTTTGCCGGCATTGGCAGTAATGGCATTGCCATTACCATCTGTCAACGCTATCAGCGACGCACCATTACCAGCCGGGTTAGAAGCGTAGAACAAACCGGCACGTCCACCGGTGCCGGAGGAAACGCCAAATACTCCGGCTGCACCGAAGTTGCCAAAAATGGTATTTACCTCAGCCCTTACAGCAGCGCCCACACTATTGGTGTTGTCTAACAGGAAGGAAGAAGCATTACCCTGTGTATTATCCGGTATATTACCATTACCATTGGATGCCACTTCCAACGTATTCGCGGTGGTATTAGTGGCATTGAAATTCTCAAAACGTCCGGCTCTTCCGGTACTGTTGTTTAAACCTACCTGGCCCAATACGCCTACTGCGGTACCTGTGGTGTTGGTCGCAATAAAACCGCGTACACCATAACCACCGCCATCATTCCGGCCAACTACGGCCCCCGCAATGTCACTGGTGGTTCTTCCAACAACTGCCTCACCATTTCCGTTATTATCACCTACAACACCAGCTGAGGTTTGCGCACTGGTGATACCGTGAACCGCAAAACCGGCGCCTGTGCTGCTTCGTACCCCGGCTCCGTTGCCACTTGTAGTCACATTCACCACCGTACCATTTCCTACCGAGTTGGCATTTAAAGCGCTATTGTTATTGGCATTATTGAAAATGGAGATGCTTGCCGGAATACCGTTATTACTGGTGGCGGTTAACCCGGTGCCTGTATTACTGTTGGCATATACGCCGATACCGTTAGCGCTGCTATTGCCATATACGCCAAGTCCATTAGGAGTTACGCCGTACACGCCCCAGCCTGAACCAGCCTGGGAACCCCATACGCCTACACCCAATCCACCGGTGCCATTATTGATACCTCTTACCCCGCTGGAAAATCCACCCGGAGAGGCGGAAGAAACAATGCCCCTGACAGCAGCAATACTGCTGGTGGTGGTATTGTTAACCCCTTCCAGGGAAGTACCGTCGCCATCATTGGTAATGCTGAAAAGTGTAGCCGCATTATTTTCTGTGGCTACAAATGGAAGGGTTAAACCACCTCCGGGAGGGGCGCCTGCTACCCATTGTGCACCATCAAATTTGAGAATTTGTCCTGCCGCAGGCGCTACATTGCTCACCGCCTTGCCCTGCAGGGCTTGTACAACCGGGTTGGGATAAGTACCTGAGAGGTCTCCTCCGGCAGGGCCGTTGGGAGGGAGGGTGGTAGGAATAACGCCAGCAGCAATTTTCGCCAGCGTTACCTTTCCATTCCCGATAAGTGGGTTAGGATAGGTACCGGTCAGATCACCGCCTGCGGCTATGCCGTTAATATCGCCGGCAGGACCCTGTGGACCCACCGGACCTGCAGGGCCCATCGGGCCAACTGGTCCGGCTACACCGGGTACGCCTTGAATACCTTGTGGGCCTGCAACGCCGGGGTCACCTTGGGGGCCGGCTGGGCCTACCGCTCCCGCCGGACCAACGGGACCAACCGGGCCAACAGGACCTGGATTTCCCTGCGGGCCTACTGCTCCTGCCGGTCCAACGGGACCAACCGGGCCAGCTACACCGGGATCGCCTTTTGCTCCCTGCGGGCCTACCGCTCCAGCGGGTCCAACGGGACCAACCGGACCAGCTACGCCGGGATCGCCTTTTGCTCCCTGTGGGCCTACCGCTCCAGCGGGACCAACGGGACCAACCGGACCAGCCACACCGGGATCACCTTTGGCTCCCTGCGGGCCTACCGCTCCTGCAGGGCCTATCGGTCCAACGGGACCAACAGGTCCTGCTACGCCGGGATCACCCTTCGCGCCTTGCGGACCGGTAGCACCCGCTGGTCCGGCCGGACCGGGAGTGCCATTGGCTGCAAACAGCGCGTACGGCACACTCATTAACTGGGAAGTACCCAGCTCACTGAAGTTGCCGCCGTTTATTGATATTTCAACTTTTAAATACTGATTGGCATTCGCCCAGGGAACACCGCTGTACGTGCCTGTTAAGGGAGTTCCTTTACCGATCTGTAAAGTGAATAATCCCACGGTATTGGTGGAAGTACTATGTGTTTCCTGGTATTGTACAGGTCCTGCTGCAGAACCTCCCAAAATAGAAAAACGCACCGTTAAGGCCTGGTTGCTGAGTACTGTCCCATTTGTATTGCGGGCTACCGCCTGGTAGTTGGTTCCGGTTAATCCGCTTTGAGCCCATACAATATGAAATGATACCGTCAACAGGAGAAAGGTCAGGTAGCATATCTTTTTCATAATAGTCATTTTTGTGATAGTTTACGATGCGCTTAATTTTTTTTAGGTGATGTTCCGCCGTCCTGGCTGGGTATAGGTACAACTGCTTTACTGGCCTGGTTACCCGGTGCTGCAACTGCAGCGCTATCGGAAGGGAGAGGTTTGGTTTTGGAAGCACGGAGTTTGGGTGCAGCATTAGGGCGTTGCGGCTGGTAGTTGGTAAAAAGACGGGATTTAGTGTCTTTTGAAACTACCGCCCGATCTGCCGGCGGCAAAGTCGATCTTTGGTTCAGATCAGCAAGATCTTTCTTAAAAGTAGGGAAAAGCTGGTCCCTCACTTTACCGGTATTACCGCCAGTGTTATCCGGCTTTACGGATTCCTGTGCAAAAACACCGGGCATGAATCCGGCAAACAAAAGAAATGCAAGTATGAGCAGTGATTTCATATTATTGGGTGTTATAGATTCGCTTTTCATGTTGGATATTTTAGTAGATGAATTATGGTTGCTGAATTGCTTCGTCCCGCGTGCCGCCTATGTTATAGACCAGCGAGAACTTCAGGGTTCTTTTCTGTATTAAACTTTCCCCGGTAGGAAGCTGATAGGCGATATCCAGCGCAAGATTTGATACGCGTACGCCCAGTCCTGCTGAAAAATGTTGCCGGTAGCCTTTATTCGGATGCTCGTAGAAATACCCGGCGCGTACAAAAAATGCCTGCCTGTAAGCGTATTCAATACCGGATCCGATAGTGAATTCCCGTAACTCTTCATGGAAGCCGTCAGGTGCGTCGCCAAAGGAAGAGAACATCGCTTCCACTACGCCACGGTCAGGGTCTTTTCCTTTCAGGATCTGGCTTGTTTCCATGCCATTGGAATCCAGGGCATACAGCGGGGGAGTGGGTACCAGTAATTTGTTGATGTCTACGGAAAGGGTAAATTCATGTTCGTGTGTATGTACAAACGTATAGCCGCCACCGATACGAAGGTTCATTGGCAGAAAACTCTTCCTGTTGTTATCATCTGAGTATTGCAGCTTCGTGCCGATGTTGGTGATACTTACACCAAAGCAGTAGCGGTTGCCGAAATCCAGTTTGTCTACACTGTTCTGGTAGTAATAGGCAATGTCGCCTGCAACTGCCGATGCGGGTTTCTGCTGAATATTATTGTAGGAACCCTGTCCCAGCTGGCTGCGTACATACCGGATGCTGAGTGCCAGCGATGTATGGTTTCCCAGCTTCCTGGCATAAGCGCCATCTATCGCAAATTCTTTGGGGTTGTAGTCCTGCAGCACGGTTCCGTTATCATCCCGGAAAGTAACGGAGCCATAGTTGAAGTACTTCATGGAAAGCCCTACGCCTTCTGTTCCGTTCCATGTTTTGTAGCCGGATACATAAGCCATATTGGACTTATTGTTGTTCAGCTCCCACATCCAGGGGGAGTAGTTGGCGCTCACGCCCCAGTCGCCGGCAAACACTATTTTGGCGGCGTTTGAAAACAGGGAATTGGCATCCGGCGACAGGCCGATGGCGGCGTCCCCGGTACCGCTGCTCCTGGCGTCGGGGTTTACCAGCAGAAAGCTGGCGCCGATATTCGGAGGTTTCTGGGTGGTTTTTTGTGCCAACAGCTGCATACTGGTTGTCAGTATACCTGCAAGAAGTATAATTGTATAACCGTATTTCATGATGTCATCTGGTTAAAGGGTGATTGTGTAGTGTTATTGCACAATGAGTTTCTCAAAGAATACATTCCCGCTTACATTCAGCATAACGGTGTAAATACCTGCGGCAAAATGGTTCACAGGTAATACCAGTGTGCTTTTACCCGGACCCATTTCCAGGAACTGATGATGTATTACCTGGCCTGCGGGGTTGATCAGTTCGAGCGTTACACTCACTTTCGACAGCAGGTCAAATACAATTCTGGTATTGGTAATAGCAGGATTGGGGAACAGTATGTAGCTCTTTACCGGGTTTACGCCGGGTGTCAGCTTTGTAAAATCTTCGGGTTGCTGGAATCCCTGTGTGAGCAACACCCTGCCATCCGTGATAGGTAAAATAATGGGTTCTCCCACGGTATACTGGAACAGGATGTTCTGGATTACGGCGGAACCACCTGTACTGGCAACTACCTGTCGTTTAAGCGCTACCTGGCCGGAGGATGAAATGCAGGCACACACCAGCAGCAACAGCGCATGTGTGCATCTGAGTACAATTGTTCTCATATTATGTATGGTTATAAGTAAATAAGTGTTCGGGAACCGCTACAGCGCCGGGACAGGGAGGGGTACAATAGTAAATAAGGTATCAGCCTGTTATACAAGCGCGTTGAGTAATTTTTACTTCATATTGTTTTTCAATTTAGGGGAAAACCGATCTTTCAATTCTTACTTTTGGGCTGTTTTATTTAGCATTCTTCTTCAGGGTATATCCGGTTTTATAACTTACTGCGAATATGACAGAATTATGGCATCCGGAAAACGTTGATTTCTTTTTTGGTGGGATTTGATAAACAAGTGGTCGCTACCGTCTAAAAACTGGTTTTCGCGGAACTATTTATCGTTATTAAATTTAATGTGAATAACGCCTGCGCTTGTTAAAAAGAAATAACAATTTGGAAAAGAAGGTCATTTTATTTATTGTCAAAAATAAGTTACCTTTGCCCCCCAAATTGCATTATTTAGTCACTTTAATATTATGGCAGACTTAAAATTTCAAAGGAACTTTGGTATTGCGGCGCACATCGATGCGGGTAAAACCACTACCACAGAACGTATCCTGTATTATACAGGTAAATCCCACAAAATTGGAGAAGTGCACGAGGGTGCTGCTACAATGGACTGGATGGCACAGGAGCAGGAAAGAGGTATTACCATCACATCTGCGGCAACCACTTGTTTCTGGAATTTTCCAACCTTACAAGGTAAAGCCTTACCTGATACCAAACAATATAAATTCAATATCATCGATACCCCGGGCCACGTGGACTTTACCGTAGAGGTAGAGCGTTCCCTCCGTGTACTGGATGGTCTGGTGGCATTGTTCTGCGCTGTATCCGGTGTTGAACCTCAGTCTGAAACCGTTTGGCGCCAGGCTAACCGCTACCGCGTACCCCGTATCGGTTTCGTTAATAAAATGGACCGTTCCGGCGCAGACTTCCTGAACGTGGTTAAACAGGTTAAAGAAATGCTGGGTGCTAACCCCGTACCTTTAACTTTGCCAATCGGAGCTGAAGACACCTTCAAAGGTGTGGTAGATCTGATTACCATGAAAGGTATTATCTGGGACGAAGAAGGTAAAGGTGCTACCTACCAGGAAATTCCTATTCCGGAAGATATGCAGGCTGAAGCTGAAGAGTGGAGAGCTAAACTCGTAGAAGCAGTTGCTGAATACGATGACACCCTGATGGAGAAATTCTTCGAAGATCCGAATTCAATTTCTGAAGACGAAATCCACGAAGCTATCCGTAAGGCTACTATCGATATCGCTATCATCCCGATGATGTGCGGTTCCTCTTTCAAAAACAAAGGTGTGCAGAAGATGCTGGATGCGGTTTGCCGTTACCTGCCTTCCCCACTGGATGTTGAAGCAGTAAAAGGTACCAATCCTGACACTGGTGAAGAAGTTGAACGTAAACCAGATGCAAAAGCTCCGCTGTCTGCACTGGCATTCAAAATCGCAACCGATCCTTTCGTAGGTCGTCTGGCGTTCTTCCGGGTTTATTCCGGTCACCTGGATGCGGGTTCTTATGTACTCAATACCCGTACCGGCAGAAACGAACGTATCAGCCGTATCATGCAGATGCACGCTAACAAGCAGAACCCGATCGATTTCATCGAAGCTGGTGATATCGGAGCTGCTGTTGGTTTTAAAGATATCAAAACCGGTGATACCCTGTGCGACGAAAAAGCACCGATTATCCTGGAATCTATGACCTTCCCTGAACCGGTTATCCACATCGCCATCGAGCCTAAAACTCAGGCAGACGTTGATAAAATGGGTCTGGCTATCTCTAAACTGGTAGAAGAAGATCCTACCCTGAGAGCTAAAACTGACGAAGAAACCGGTCAGACTATCCTCTCCGGTATGGGTGAGCTTCACCTCGAAATCATCGTTGACCGTATGCGTCGCGAATTCAAGGTAGAAGTTAACCAGGGTGCGCCGCAAGTTGCTTACAAAGAAGCACTGACTACCAAAGTTGAACACCGTGAGGTATTCAAGAAACAAACCGGTGGTCGTGGTAAGTTTGCGGATATCCAGATCGAAATCGGACCTGCAGATGCAGAATGGCTGAAAGAAAATGAAGGTAAAGCCTTCCAGTTCGTAAATGATATCTTTGGTGGTGCTATCCCTAAGGAATTCATCCCTGCAGTACAGAAAGGTTTCGAACAGTCCCTCAACCAGGGTGTGCTCGCAAACTTCCCGCTGGTGAACCTGAGAGTTCGTCTGTTCGACGGTTCTTACCACCAGGTGGATTCTGATGCGATGTCATTTGAATTGTGCGCCAAACAAGCTTTCCGTGAAGCTGCCCGCAAAGCTAAACCAGTATTGCTGGAGCCAATCATGAAAGTGGAAGTACTTACTCCGGACCAATACATGGGTGATGTTACAGGTGACCTGAACCGTCGTCGTGGTATGCTGGAAGGTATGGACTCCAAAAACGGTGTTCAGGTAATCAAAGCAAAAGTTCCGCTGAGCGAAATGTTCGGTTACGTAACCCAGCTGCGTTCCCTGTCTTCCGGCCGCGCAAGCTCTATCATGGAATTCTCCCACTACGCTCCGGCTCCGAACAACGTAGCTGAAGAAGTGGTAGCTAAAGTGAAAGGCAAAGTAAACGCTTAATCATAGCTTCTTAATTATACCGGAAAGGTTGTTCTGCCAAAGCGGAACAACCTTTCCGCTTTTTATGGCACTAACTGACATGAACATGCTATTGCCATGAAAAGAATATTCGATATTTTACAATAGTAATAACCTACAACTGCAATTTACTTTTTGCTAACTGCCAGGGGTCCTGTTTTACAGGACCTTTTTTTATTATTTACCTCCCGTGATAGGGGGAGGCTTCCCTTTCCACGTCATAGGTATAAGTAGCACATAAAACCATCTCAACCGGTATTATTTACTGATAGCCTTTGAATTATGTCATTAGAGTTATTACAAGCACCTCCTACAACTGTGGTACATACAACGGGAGAAATGGTTACATTAACTCCCGGTCTGGATTTGATTCTGCCCTGCTGGAACCCATCCGGGCCCTGGGTGGAATCACTTATCAGGCATTACCACGAAATAACAGCCCTTATGGGGACGGCGCCCGTTCAGCTTATCCTGGTCAACGACGGCTCCGTGAAGAACTTTACCCGTCAGCATATCAGCTGGCTGGAGGCAGCTATTCCGGATATCATTATCATCAGCTATTCCCGTAACCGTGGTAAAGGATATGCGGTGAGGGAAGGAGTAAAGCGCTCCCAACATGCTTTCCAGGTGTATACCGACCTGGATTTCCCCTTTGGCGTATCAGCTGTTAAAGAAACATACGACCGTCTCCTGCAGGGCCTGGATGTGGTAGCGGGGGAAAGGGGCGAAGCCTATCTTCGTGAATTACCCCGTAAACGCCGCGTGATTACCCGCATCAGCCGCCTCTTGAACCGGGTGGTGCTGGACCTTAAAGTAGAAGACGCCCAGGCTGGTTTAAAAGGCTTTAATGCCTATGGAAAGAATATCCTGCTCAATACCCGCATCGATGGCTTCCTGTACGACAGCGAGTTTTTATACCATGCAGGCAAACGTCCCCATCTCAAAATTGGTGCAGTCCCAGTATCTTGCCGCCCGGGCATTCAGTTTTCATCTTTCAGGGTAAAACTCTTAATGAAAGAAATGCTGAATTATTGCAGGATCATTTTCAGCTCATCCGCTGCTTAAATTTTTATGGAACAGAGAAACAGGATACTGATCAGTGTAGACGTGGAAGAATTTGATATCCCCGAAGAATTCGGCCAGCAGGTAACCCTGCAGGAGAAACTGGAAGTTTCCAGGAGCGGGTTGCGGGCTACACTGGCTTTATTTGACAAGTATAACGTACGCGCCACTTTCTTCGTTACCGCTTACTGGGCGCAACACTATCCGGAGTTGATCAGGCAAATGGCCGCAAAGCATGAAATAGCTTCTCACGCTTATTATCATAGCTCCTTTACAGAGGCCGATCTGGAAGGTTCCCGCCTGGCCCTGCAGGAAATCAGTGGCCAGCCGGTACAGGGATTCCGTATGCCGCGTCTCCGCAAAGTAAATATGCAGGCGCTGAAAGCCGCCGGTTACCTGTACGATGCCTCTGTGAACCCCACATGGCTGCCGGGAAGATATAACAACCGGCACCTGCCAAGAACCGTGTTCAAAGAACAGGACACCTGGATCATTCCTTCTTCTGTGTCGCCCTTTCTCAGGTATCCCCTGTTCTGGCTGAGCGTAAAAAACATGCCGCTGTGGATAACCCGCCACTTCAGTAAAAGGATCCTGAAGAAGGACTCCTATCTCTCTTTTTATTTCCATCCCTGGGAGTTGAGTGATATCAACGCATATGCATTACCCGGTTATATTAAACGTGTGTCGGGGAAGAGAATGCAGCAGAAAATGGATGGATTCCTTAGTTTCTTACAACAACAGGGAATTTTCTGCACACATGCCGATCTGCTGGAAGGCCGGTCCTGATAGGTTGCAGCTGATGATCTCTCTTTTCTTTTCCGATGATTCCCGTTTTTATGCAACAACATTTAAGTTCTAAATGTTATAGTAATAATAAATAAGGATAAGTATTCATGTTGAGAGAATATATGAAGGGATCTGATGTTGTTTTTTTTAGATTTTTTTAGAAAGATGAATACTTATTAGATTCATTTTCAGTAGTTTTGTGCTGTAATAGTATTGTTAACTGTGATGTTGTTTGTTTTGACGATGTAAGACTACTTCCCCATTATCCCCCTGCCTTTTTATTTTCTTACGGCTGATATCAACAGCTATAGTTGCAAACGGAAAGCGTTTGCCCGCTAATTTCTTATTCATTCAACAGGTAAAATTGTTAAAACTAAAAATCAGACTATGAAAAGAATTCGTCTCTTGACCCTTGCACTTGCGGCTGTATTGTTTGGTTCTGCTGCTAACGCCCAAATTCAGAAAGGAAATATTATGGTAGGCGCCGATCTGACCAATATTAATGTTACTTTTCAAAAGGAGAGTACCGCTTTTAATTTTAATCTTTCACCAAAGATAGGTTGGTTTATCAAGGACGGTCTCGCTATTGGTGGTTATGTTGATTTTGGCGCAAATACCACAAAAAATAAGACAACTGATACAAGGGCTTCCAATACTAACTATGGTGTTGGCGCTTTTGCCCGTTATTTTGTGGAAGATAAAAATGTCAGGAAACTGGAATTTTCCAAGAGAACGCGGTTCTTCGTGGAGGCAAATGCCGGATTTGCTGGTACAAACCCTGCGAGCGGTGCATCTACCAATGGTTTTAACGTTGGTATAGGCCCGGGTATTTCCTATTTTATCACCCCCAATATTGGTTTGGAAGGATTGTTTAAGTATGACCTTACTGTAGGTGGAGGTAATTCAACCACAGCTAACCGGCTTAGTCTGGGTATAGGTTTCCAGATTTACCTGCCTTCAGCAAAGGCTAAACAGATTTACAAGGAAGAAACAGGAAAATAATTTAGTATATAATACAAACTCTTCAGCAACGGCGGCAATGATTATTGCCGCCGTTGCTGTAATAAGGAATCCTATCATTTTATTTATGGGCGCTGAATGAAATGAACAGCGGACACAGAAATGAATTAATTGAACGGAGGATTTTATACCGGAACTATTTATTTTAGTAACTGTCTGTGAAGGTGCAGACAGGGGGATGCTGAAAACCCGGAACAGAGTAGGCATTTACATCCATAAATACTCCAGATATGGTAAACTCTATTCTCCTGGCAGTGCTTAAATTCCTGAGCACTGTTGCTGGCGCACTGTAATTTTTTCACCCTTGTTGCACAAGGATACTAATGGGAATTGCCGAAAACCATAAGTAAGAGTAGACCCCAAATGAAAACAACACCTTATGATCCCTGATGTTTTAAACACATTCCTGACGGGATTGCTGGCGCTGCTGGAGTCTGCAATTAGCGGCATTTAACCTGTATTGTTAGTTTAATACTAACCCCGGCTGAGGTTCGTAAACATGAAAGTACCTGCATTTTTGGGGTGCTGATAATGAAAGTACAACGCCTGCTGCCGGTAATTCCCTGATCACGCTTCAATATTGAGCTGATTAAACAACTTCTGAATGAAAAAGCCCTGGTATTATTTACCGGGGCTTTTTCATTTAATATAAACTGGCCATGATGGCTTATTGAACAGTATTATATCAGGATGCCGAACTGAACAAAATGAACGAACGGATTTCTGTGAATAGCCATTAATTTCGGCGGACACTTAAAAAATAAGTGTACCTGGGATTGCCGAAAACCAAATAAAAAGAGTAGGTGTCACCCGTAGTAAAAACTATCTTATGGATTTACTGACTCAACTGCTGGCAACGTTGGTTGCACTGCTGAAATCTCTGCTGGGTGGCCTGTAATTAGGACTCCTTTCGGTAAGGGATTATTCCGTCTTTAATGATACTATTTCCCTTACGCACATCATCCGGGAGGCTGTTCAATATCAGAACAGCCTCTTTTTTTATCACCGGTATCCGCCTGAATCAGCTATGGTGGCTGAATGAACATGTTAAACTCATTCGATTGGAATGAATAAAATGAACGACCGGATATTGAATGATAGCTTTTAATTTAGACGTGTTAACTGAATAACAACTGGGCATCGCCGAAAACCAGGTAATAGAGTAGGCAATATCTTATAAAAACCTTTTTCCATGGATTTACTGAATCAACTGCTGGCATTAATCTTAGGATTAGTTAAGTCATTATTAGGTGGTTTACCACTCTAAGGGTTGTTGGATCGTTTGACCAACAGATCATCAAACCACTTTAATTATTCGGAAAGGGGTTGTTCCAGGTAAGCGGGAACAACCCTTTCTCTTTGTCCCTTCTTAATACTTCTCCCATACTTCTCAGATACTTCTCCCATACTTACCGGGTACTTAGGACTCGTGTATGTGTTGTACTCCCTATATAGTTCCTATACATTCCCTATACAGTTTCCATACACTCCCTATACACTCCCCATACACTCATGATACACTCCCCATACACTCCCTATACACTCAGGTGCTTTTAGCATACTCTGCCATTATACTTTTTTACCTGCTTTCAGGAGAAAATACAGCAGTCCGGGATCTTCCTGGTTTCCGCTTCTGTTCGGAGGGGAATCTGCTTATTCTTCCATCTCCCGGAAAAAAAATTGTAAAGAAATTCTCCTTTTTTTGGTTTTGAAATATGTTTTCCTATATTTGTCAAAACGAGCATGTGAAGTTACCTTAAGGCTTAACGTACACACAATGAATGATTTCTGAAGCCTTAATCACCGGATAATATCATTTTTACCGCACCTCTTTCGCCGCCGGAGCCAGCCCCTTGCCCGGTTTCTTTTATTTTTTCCTGAGAATTATTTGCCAAATAGAAAAAACGGGTTACCTTTGCCCTCCCAAATTGTATTGGGAAAAAACAAGAAGAAGTTCATTGCATATGTCTCAGAGAATAAGAATCAAGCTGAAGTCCTACGATCATAACCTGGTAGACAAGTCTGCTGAGAAGATCGTTAAAACCGTGCGTAACACGGGTGCCGTGGTAACAGGTCCAATTCCTTTACCTACCGAGAAGAAAATATTTACAGTATTACGTTCTCCGCACGTAAATAAGAAAGCGCGCGAGCAGTTCCAACTGTGTACACACAAACGTTTACTGGATATTTACACGTCTTCTTCCAGAACTGTAGACGCGCTGAGCAAGCTCGATCTGCCTTCCGGAGTAGAAGTTGAAATTAAAGCATAGGACAACAGCAAGGCGGGCGAAAGGCCGGCCTTTTATTGATTTATGGTTATCTTGTTGGTTACCAGCAAGATAACAATTTTAACAAGCAAACATAGGTCGCGCCTTCTGGGCGGCCGCCCAATAAATGTATTTAAACCGCCCATCCTGGGGATAGCACGAAATCCCCCAGGCGCTGGGTAAAATCATATAAAAAATGAAAGGTATTATTGGCAAAAAGATTGGTATGACCAGTATCTTCGAGTCTAATGGTAAGCAAACTGCTGTTACCATTATCGAAGCGGGTCCCAACGTTGTAACTCAGGTAAAAACCCTGGAGTCAGATGGTTACAATGCAATTCAGGTTTCTTTCGGTGAGAAGAAAGAAAAACACACCACTAAAGCAGAAAGCAGTCACTTCGCGAAAGCAAGCACCTCTCCCAAACGTTTTGTAAAAGAACTCCGCAACCCGGACGTACAGAAAGCCCTCGGTGAATCTATCACCTGCGAAATCTTCGCAGAAGGTGAAACAATTGACGTTGTAGGCACTTCCAAAGGTAAAGGTTTCCAGGGTGTTGTAAAACGCCACGGATTCAGTGGTGTGGGTGAAGCTACCCACGGTCAGCACGATAGAAGCAGGGCTCCTGGTTCTGTTGGTGGATCCTCTTATCCTTCCCGCGTATTCAAGGGTATGCGTATGGCCGGCCAAACAGGTAACGAAAGAGTGAAAGTGAAAGGTCTGAAGATCGTGAAAATATTCCCTGAAAAGAATTATATCCTGGTAAGTGGTTCCGTTCCCGGCCACATTGGTTCAATCGTTTTAATCCAGAAGTAACATGCAAATCGATATTTTAAATATAGAAGGTAAGAAAACCGGAAGGACTATTGAACTTCCTGAGGAGATCTTTGGTGTTGAGCCTAACAACCACGTAATCTACCTGGCTGTTAAACAATACCTCGCTGCTCAGCGTCAGGGTACCCACAAGGTAAAAACCAGAGCTGAAGTACAAGGTGCTTCCCGTAAACTGCACAAACAAAAAGGTACCGGTGGCGCCCGTAAAGGTAACATCCGTAACCCATTGTATAAAGGTGGTGGTACCATCTTCGGACCAAAACCACACGGTTGGGGTTTCAAACTGAACAGAAAAGTAAAAGATCTCGCAAAGATCTCTGCCCTGTCAGTGAAAGCTAAAGAAAACAGCATCATCATTGTTGAAGATCTGCAGCTCGAAACACCAAAAACCAAACAATTCGTTGGTTTCCTGAAGAATCTGAACATCAATGTTGAAGGCAGAAAGACTATGTTCATCACGCCTGAATACAATGACAATGTTTACCTGTCTTTAAGAAACATTCCTACTGTAGACGGTACTGTACTGAGCGACGTAAACACTTACGACATCATGAACAGCAACTATATCGTGTTCACTGAAAGCGCTGCAAAGATCTTCACTGAAGAGCCTGCAGAAGCGGAAGCATAGGATGTCAAAACCAATTAAATAACAGCTCGCGGCCAACGCCAACAGCTTAATGCTATAAAGAAGATGAAACTTTCTGACGTTTTAATCAAACCGGTGGTATCCGAAAAGGTTAACAAAGCAACCGAAAAATTCAACCGCTACTACTTCATTGTTGACAAAAAAGCCAACAAACTGGAGATCAAGAAAGCAGTGGAAGAGTTTTACGGTGTAACCGTAGCAGAAGTAAATACTGCTGTAATGCCAGGTAAAGCTAAATTCCGCTTTACTAAAGCCGGTTTCATCGCAGGTAAAAAACCGTCTTACAAAAAGGCGATCATTACCGTTGCAAGTGGTGAAACTATAGATCTGTATGCTAACATGTAGTGCCGTTCCGGCCTGAACAGCCGGGATGTGGATGTATATACAGATCACTATTTATATTTAATAACAACATTTAACTTTTTAGGAAGTAATGGCACTGAAGAAGTTCAAACCAATGACGGCCGGTACCCGCTGGAAAATAGGCAACGCTTACGCTGAGCTGACATCGGATACCCCTGAGAAAAGCCTGCTGGAGCCCATCAAAAGGACCGGCGGTAGAAATGCGCAAGGTAGAATGTCTATGCGCTACATAGGTGGTGGTCACAAGAAACAATACCGTGTAATTGATTTCAAACGTGATAAAGAGAATGTACCTGCTACAGTTAAAACGATCGAATATGATCCTAACCGTAGCGCATTCATCGCACTGGTAAACTATGCTGACGGTGAGAAACGTTACATCATTGCTCCACAGGGCTTACAGGTTGGTGGTACCGTTATAAGCGGCTCCGACGTAGCTCCTGAAGTAGGTAACGCTTTGCCACTGAAAAACATGCCGCTGGGTACTGTTGTGCACAACATCGAGCTGCAGCCTGGTAAAGGTGGTGCTATCGCAAGAAGCGCCGGCGCTTACGCACAGCTGTCCAACAAGGAAGAAAAATATGCCGTACTGAAAATGCCTTCCGGCGAGCTCCGCAAAGTATTAAATACTTGTAAAGCAACCGTAGGTACTGTTTCTAACTCCGACCACGCACTGCAATCCATCGGTAAAGCAGGTGCTAACCGTTGGAGAGGTATCCGCCCCCGCAACCGTGGTGTGGCTATGAACCCTGTGGATCACCCGATGGGTGGTGGTGAAGGTAAATCTTCCGGAGGCCATCCAAGATCAAGAACTGGTAAATATGCGAAAGGTCTGAAAACCAGAAAACCGCATAAGAGTTCTGATAAGCTGATCATTAGCAGAAAAAACGGTAAAAAATTATAGTATTTCTGAATCAGGGCTCCGGTAGCAATACCGGATCCCGGGTTTGAAAAATCATAAATCAGTAAGACATGGCTCGTTCCATAAAAAAAGGTCCTTACGTAGACCTGAAATTAGAAACAAAAGTTGAAAAGATGAATACCGGTACCAAGCGTTCTGTTATCAAGACCTGGAGCCGTCGTTCTACTATCACGCCTGATTTCGTTGGTCACACTTTCGCTGTTCATAATGGCAACAAATTTATTCCTGTTTATGTAACGGAATTTATGGTTGGTCATAAACTGGGCGAATTTGCACCTACACGTAACTTCAGAGGACACGTAAACAAGAAAATGTAAATTATAGTCTGAGGTTTGAGGTTTGAAGTATTCGTTTCAAACCGGAACATCAAACACCAGACATCAGACATTAAATAATAAAAGAAATTAATAACAATGGAAGCAGTAGCTAAGCTGAATAATAATCCTACATCTCCCCGCAAAATGCGTTTGCTCGCGGACTTAATCCGTGGTCTGGATGTGGAAAAGGCTTTGAATATTTTGAAATTCCATCCGAAACACCCAAGCGTGCCTTTAGAGAAGTTGCTGATATCCGCTATCGCCAACTGGAAAGTGAAGAACGAAGGTGCAAGGGTAGAAGATGCTAACCTGATCGTAAAAACCGTTTTTGTTGATGGCGGCCGTACTCTGAAAAGAATGCGCCCGGCTCCACAGGGAAGGGGTTACCGTATCCGCAAGAGAAGTAACCACGTAACGATTGTAGTGGACGGTAAAGCACAGTAATTCAGTGCAAACCGGAAACAAAATAGAAACAAAACTATTAAACTAATAGACAAATAACCAGAACATGGGTCAGAAAACAAATCCTATTGGTAACAGGTTAGGTATCATCAGAGGATGGGACTCTAATTGGTATGGCAGCAAAAAAGACTTTGCTGTTAAACTGATCGAAGATAACAAGATCAGAACTTATCTGAATGCCCGTATCAACAAAGGTGGCATCTCAAGAGTTGTGATCGAAAGAACTTTAGGTAAGTTAATCATCACTGTTCATACTTCTAAGCCTGGTATCATCATTGGTAAAGGCGGTAACGAAGTTGATCGCATCAAGGAAGAGCTGAAGAAGCTGACAGGCAAGGAAGATGTACAGATCAACATCCTGGAGATCCGTCGTCCGGAAATGGATGCTAACATCGTTGCTGAAACAATCGCAAAACAGATTGAAAGCCGTATCAACTACAAACGTGCTATCAAAATGGCGATTGCTACCGCTCTGAGAATGGGCGCTGAAGGTATCAAGGTTAAAATCAGCGGCCGTTTAGGTGGTGCTGAAATTGCCCGCTCCGAAGAAATGAAACAAGGTCGCGTGCCTTTACATACTTTCCGTATGGACATCGATTACGCTTCCCTGTTCGCATTAACCGTTTATGGTAAAATCGGTATCAAAGTATGGATCTGTAAAGGTGAAGTACTGGGTAAACGCGATCTGAACCCGAACGTTTTAACCGGTAAGGAAGGCGATAACCGTGGCACTGGTCATGGCGGCGAAAGAAGAGAACATCACGGTGAACGCAGAGACAACCGCGGTGGTGGCGAAAGAAGAGGCGGTGGAGAACACCGTGGCGGTGGCCGCAGATAGTATCTGGCGGTTAAGCAGACATTAACAATTACTATTAACATTAACAACATAGACGATGTTACAGCCAAAAAGAACGAAACACAGGAAGATGCACAAAGGCCGCATCAAAGGGAACGCTAAAAGAGGCGCTACCCTCTCCTTTGGTACTTTCGGTCTTAAAGCATTAGAACCTAAGTGGATCACCGACAGGCAGATCGAAGCTGCACGTGTTGCGCTGACAAGGCACATGAAACGTGAAGGTAACGTATGGATCCGCATATTCCCTGACAAACCTATCACTGCTAAGCCTTTGGAAGTGAGGATGGGTAAAGGTAAAGGTGCTCCTGACCATTGGGCAGCAGTTGTAAAGCCAGGTAGAATTTTATTTGAAGCTGATGGCGTTTCCTTACAGGTAGCAAAAGAAGCAATGGAACTCGCAGCTCAGAAACTGCCCATTAAAGTAAAATTTGTAACCAGCCGCGACTACGTAGCTTAATTACAGGTACACAATAACTAAAAATCCGGTAACACTGCCCCGGCAGCTAACCGAATCAAACTCAATACAATGGCAAAAGAAAAGCTGGAACTGAAAGGCCTGAGCGAACAAGATCTGAAAGAGAAAATCTCTGCAGAAGAACTCCGCTTGAAAAAAATGACCTTTGGTCACGCAATTACGCCAATCGAAAATCCAATGAGCATCCGCGCCGTAAGACGCGATATCGCTCGGATGAATACCGAACTGCGTAAAAGACAACTGGGCTTCTAAATCTTCAGTCCCGGTACCCCCGGGGCTGCTGACATAGCAATAGTATAACACAATTTATGACCTCCTCACGGAGGGTTAAATACTTTCAACAATGACGACCGAAAGAAAATTAAGAAAAACCAGGATTGGTGTGGTTGCCAGCAACAAAATGGATAAAACCATTACCGTTAAGGTGGAGCGTAAGGTAAAGCACCCGATCTATGGTAAATTCGTGAAAAAAACTACCAAGTTCATGGCGCATGACGACAAGAACGAGTGCAGCATCGGCGATACCGTGAAAATCGCGGAAACACGCCCTCTGAGCAAGAACAAGTGCTGGAGACTGGTAGAAGTAATCGCTAAAGTAAAATAATTATTTATTTGTTTCAAGCTGCTGCCGGCAACCCCGGTGCCAGCCGCTGACTAAACAATATCAAATCTCATTTCGATGATACAACAAGAATCAAGACTGAGTGTAGCTGATAACAGCGGTGCCAAAGAAGTATTGTGCATCCGCGTATTAGGTAACTCCGGTCAGGACTACGCTGGCGTAGGCGATAAAATTGTAGTAACCGTTAAGGACGCAATGCCAGGTGGCGGTGTGAAGAAAGGTATGGTGACCAAAGCTGTAATCGTAAGAACTAAGAACAAATTACGTCGTAAAGACGGTTCTTATATCCGTTTCGATGATAACGCGGTTGTACTGCTCAATAACTCAGACGAACCTCGCGGTACCCGTATTTTCGGTCCGGTTGCACGTGAGCTGAGAGACAAGGGTTATATGAAAATTATCTCCCTCGCTCCTGAGGTATTATAAAGATATAGCGGTACAGGGATTTTGGAATTTTTATGATTTTTATCAAAAAAAGCCAAAATCCCGAAATCCGAAAATATTTCTTATCTTTGCAGCCCGTTTGCAAAACGAGAAAAAACATTAATCAAGCGAAACTATTGTTTCGCTTGGCGTTTATAAATAAATCAAAGTAATGAAAACTAGATTTAAGCCTAAATTTAACATTAAGAAAGGCGACCTGGTTGCGGTAATTGCCGGTGATGACAAGGACAGAACCAAAGCGCGTAAAGTGCTGGAAGTGAATCCTGATAAAGCCCGCATTCTTGTAGAAGGCGTTAACATTATTACCAAGCACACGAAGCCAACTGCCCAGAATACCAAAGGTGGTATTGTTAAGCAGGAAGCTCCTATCGCCATCTCTAATGTAATGCTGTGGGATGCTAAAACTGGTAAACCAACCAGGGTTAACAGGCAGAGAGAAAACGGTAAATTAATTCGTATCGCTAAAAAATCAGGGGAGGAAATTAAATAATGTCAAACACAAAATATACTCCGAGACTGCAGACCAAATACCACGAGGAAGTTAAATCTGCACTGATGAAGAAATTCAACTACAAAAGTGTAATGCAGGTTCCTCGCCTGGTAAAAATTTGCCTGAACCAGGGTATCAATGGTGCAGTAGGTGATAAGAAACTGGTAGACATCGCAGTAGACGAAATGACCCGCATCGCCGGTCAGAAAGCTATCGCTACCATGTCTAAAAAGGATATCTCCAACTTCAAACTCAGAAAGAACATGCCTATCGGTGCACGTGTAACTTTACGCAGCACTAATATGTACGACTTCCTGGATCGTTTGATCGCTGTATCCCTCCCACGTGTACGTGACTTCAAAGGTGTGAACGAAAAAGCTTTTGACGGTCGTGGTAACTACACTATGGGTATCACCGAACAAATCATCTTCCCTGAAATCGATATCGATAAAGTAACGAAAATGTCCGGTATGGATATCACCTTCGTTACCACTGCAAACACCAACGAAGAAGCTTACGAGCTCCTGAAAGAAATGGGTATGCCGTTCAAGGGTATGAAAAAAGATAATCAGTAAATCGAAACGATAATATAATTATGGCAAAAGAATCCGTAAAAGCCAGACAAAGGAAAAGAGAAGCTATGGTAGCTAAGTTCGCAGAAAAACGCGCTGCCCTGAAAGCTGCCGGTGACTACGCTGCACTGGATCAACTTCCAAAAAACGCTTCCCCTGTTCGTCTGCACAACAGATGCCAGCTGACCGGTCGTCCTAAAGGATACATGCGTCACTTCGGCCTCTGCAGGAACATGTTCCGTGACCTGGCTCTCGCAGGTAAAATCCCTGGCGTTAGAAAAGCCAGCTGGTAATTCAAGGTATTTATCTTCCGGTTTACCGGAGGTGTAAATCCGAAAAAGTTATTTGATTCCCATCTTATTACGATTGGATATCGCATTGTAAACATTTATCAAACTATTACAACAATGGTTACTGATCCAATAGCAGACTTCCTGACACGTATCCGGAACGCGCAAATGGCCACCCACAGGATTGTGGAAATTCCGGCTTCCAAGCTGAAAAAACGCATTACAGAAATTCTGTACGATAAAGGTTATATCCTCAAGTACAAATTTGAAGAAGATACTAAACAAGGCGTAATCAAAATCGCTTTGAAGTACGATCCGATCTCTAAAGAACCCGCTATCAAGGAATTACAACGCATCAGCCGCCCAGGTCTGCGTCAGTACGCTAAACCAGATGAGTTTAAGCGCGTGAAGAACGGTTTAGGCGTAGCGATTATCTCTACTTCCAAAGGTGTAATGACCGATAAGGAAGCAAAAGCTCAAAACGTAGGTGGCGAAGTAGTTTGCTTCATCTATTAATATATTGAATGACTGGTTGTTACCCAACCGGTCATTCACTTAAGTTATCTGACAATTAAGCTCTCTATACGGCGCTGAACACGGATAACCGGTACATCAATATCAAACAACTTTAAATTAAAGTTATGTCTCGTATAGGTAAAAGTCCTATCAAATTGGCTAGCGGTGTTACAGTTACTGTTTCCCCTTCCAATGAAGTAACCGTAAAAGGCCCTAAAGGTGAACTGAAAAAGAACATCGACAGGGAAATGAAGATTGAGGTGAAGGACGGCGTTTTAACAGTAATCCGCCCAACTGAACAGATCCGTCATAAAGCACTCCACGGTTTATACCGCGCTTTACTGGCAAACATGGTTCAGGGTGTTACTGAAGGATTCAAAAAACAACTGGAACTGGTGGGTGTTGGTTATAAAGCAGCAAACAACGGTCAGTTACTGGATCTCGCTTTAGGTTACTCTCACAATATCGTTTTCGAAATTCCGAAAGAACTGAAGGTAGCTACCCTGACTGAAAAAGGTCAGAACCCTAAGATCATGCTGGAAGGTATCGACAACCAGTTGCTGGGTCAGGTAGCCGCTAAGATCCGCGGTCTGCGTAAACCAGAACCATACAAAGGTAAAGGTGTTCGCTACAGCGATGAAGTGGTACGTAAGAAAGCTGGTAAATCAGCCGGTAAGTAAAATATTTAATTGGCTAATCAGCTACTATAGCTGGTTAGCTGATTTTAACAGATATCCCGGCAGCATCGGGGTAATAAAATAAAACTCAAAATGAGCACAAAAGTTAACAGGAGACAGAAAATCCGCTACCGCATCCGTAAGAAAATTTCCGGTACTGCACAGCAACCAAGATTATCTGTATTTCGCAGCAACAGCGATATCTATGTGCAGTTGATAGACGATACCAATGGCACTACCCTGGCTTCCGCTTCTTCCCGTGATAAGGATATCAAAGCACAGGCAGGTAACAAAAGCGAAAAATCTGTACTGGTAGGTAAAGCGCTGGCTGCTAAAGCACTGGCACTGGGTCTGACCACCTGCGTTTTCGACAGAAGTGGTTATTTATATCATGGCCGCGTGAAAAGCGTAGCTGACGGAGCAAGAGAAGGCGGTCTTCAGTTTTAATCACGGAGTCCGAATCTTATAATTCTGAACAAGTAATTCTTATAAAATAAAATGGCAAAGAATTCATTCAATAAAGTAAAGGCTGGTGATCTGGAGCTGAAAGAAAAAGTAGTGGCGATCAACCGTGTTACTAAAACCACTAAAGGCGGTCGTACATTCAGTTTCTCCGCACTGGTAGTTGTAGGTAACGAAAACGGTGTTGTTGGTCACGGTCTTGGTAAAGCCAAAGAAGTACAGCAGGCTATCACCAAAGGTATAGACGATGCTAAGAAGAACCTGATCAAGGTTCCTGTTATGCACGGTACCATTCCTCACGATCAGTTTGCTAAAGAAGGCGCCGCCAAAGTGTTGATCAAACCAGCCGCTCACGGTACCGGTGTGATCGCAGGAGGTTCCATGCGTGCAGTACTGGAAAGCGTTGGAGTAACCGACGTACTGGCTAAATCTCTGGGTTCCGCTAATCCACACAACGTGGTGAAAGCTACCTTCAAAGCTTTAGGCATGTTACGCGAACCAATCAGCATCGCCAAAACAAGAGGCGTTTCCCTGAAGAAAGTTTTCAACGGTTGATTTATACCAGCTGAAAAGCTGGGTATCTCCGGAAAATTTTGAAAATAATTCATTAACAATTAAATTACTCCGCTTTTAGCGGATAGGGGTTTATGGCAAAGATTAAGATCACTCAAGTGAAAAGTGGTATAGACCGTCCGGAAAGGCAGAAACTGACCTTGAAGGCACTGGGCCTGACTAAAATGCACGCTACTGTTGAAGTAGAAGCAACTCCTCAGATCCTGGGTATGGTCCGTAAAGTTAATCACCTTGTAACGGTAGAAACAGTTAACGCTTAATTAAGTAACACTGCTGTGGGATTGTCTGTTGATAATCTTACCTTTACATTTGTGACTTTACCATTTTTATTTTAGAATAAAAGCGAGCGGTTAATTTCCGCGCAAGTAAAAACAATTAATTATGAATCTGCATTCATTAAAGCCTGCACAAGGCGCTGTACATAAAGAAAAACGTCTTGGACGTGGTGAGGCTTCCGGTAAAGGTGGTACCTCTACAAAAGGTAACAAAGGTATCCAGCAACGTGCTGGTTACGCGAGCAAAAGAGGCTTCGAAGGTGGCCAGATGCCAATCCAACGCCGTATGCCAAAACGCGGTTTCAAAAATAATAACCGTGAAGAGTATAAAATCTTCAACCTGGGTCAGCTGGATCAATTAGTTGAGAAATATGGCCTCCAGGAGTTTAATCTGGAAACCTTGTTCATGAACGGTCTGATTAACAGAACAGCTAAAGTTAAGATCCTCGCTAACGGCGAACTCAAAACAAAGGTGACTGTTAAAGTTAACGCTATCAGCGAAAAAGCTAAACAGGCCATCGAAACAGCAGGTGGATCAGTAGAACTGGTATAAGACTTTACGACTGAGGAGACGCCTACGGAGTAGTGCGTCTTTTCATATTTAATAGCGCTATTAAACCTTTATCTTCCTGTGAAGAAATTTATCGAAACGATTAAGAATATCTGGAGTATTGAGGATTTGCGTAACCGCATCCTGACCACCCTGCTCCTGGTCCTCATCTACCGCGTAGGATCCTATATCGCTTTGCCCGGCATTGATGCAAATGCGCTCACCGACTTTGAGAAAAATTCTAATCAGGGTATCCTGGGTTTGGTTAACATGTTTGCCGGCGGATCGTTTTCAAGGGCCTCCATATTTGCATTGGGTATCATGCCCTATATTTCTGCGTCCATTGCTATCCAGTTATTAACCATAGCTGTTCCGCAATTCCAGAAAATGCAGAAAGAAGGTGAAAGTGGCCGCAAAAAAATTAACCAGTTCACCCGTTACCTCACAGTTATCGTAACAGGTTTCCAGGCGAGTGCTTACGTTGCATATCTGCGTAATCAGTCAGGTGGCGCTATTATTGCCGAATATGGTACCTTTTTCTTCTGGCTCTCTACCACCGTTTTACTTACTGCAGGTACCCTGTTTGTAATGTGGCTCGGTGAAAAGATCACAGACAAAGGAATTGGTAACGGTACCTCCATCATCATCATGATGGGTATCCTTGCCCGTTTGCCACAGGCTTTAGTCGCAGAATTTTCCAGTAAAGTTGCAGGTGAAGCGGGTGGACCGATCCTGTTCCTCATTGAAATTGCCATCTTTATCTTAATCACCGTAGGCCTTATCCTGCTTGTTCAGGGTACCAGGAAAATACCGGTGAATTACGCTAAACGTATCGTAGGTAACAAACAATATGGTGGTGTACGCCAGTTCATTCCCCTGAAAGTGAATGCTGCCGGTGTAATGCCTATCATCTTCGCCCAGGCGATCATGTTCATCCCTGCAACTGCAATAGGCTTTGCCACTTCCTCTGAAAGTGCGTCAGGCTTTATCCGCATCTTCAGCGATCATACAAACGGCTGGTACAACCTCATTTACGCGGTGCTCGTTATTGTATTTACCTACTTCTATACTGCGCTCATTTTTAATCCAACTCAAATGGCGGATGAAATGAAACGTAATAACGGATTCATCCCGGGTATCAAACCTGGTAAAGCTACCGCTGATTATATCGGTGCTGTAATGGACCGTATCACTTTGCCCGGTGCATTCTTCCTGGCAATAGTGGGTATCATGCCCGGCCTGGCTGCCGCCTTCAAAGTGAACAGCAACTTTGCTACGTTCTTCGGAGGTACATCCCTGCTGATCATGGTGGGAGTTATCCTGGATACACTGCAACAGATTGAAAGCCAGCTCCTCATGCGCCACTACGATGGTTTGATGAGCACCGGCCGAATCAAAGGCAGAACTGCCCCGGCTAACGCATAAGTAATTGAACACAAAAGTGTTACAAGAACAATAAAATAGCCACAGAAGCTTTTCCGCTTTAGTGGCTATATTATTTTTGAATAAAGAACAGTTAGTCCTTAGCTTCAGTTATAAGCATACGCAAAAAGCTGACGCTGATCACTAACAGCGACAGAAACAAGGATTGTTATGATTCACTATAAGACGAAGGAAGAAATAGAGTTGATACGCAAAAGTGCCCTGATCCTGAGTGCAGCCCTGGCGGAAGTGGCCAGAACGCTGAAACCAGGTATGAGCACACTGGACGTGGACGCAGTTGCTGATAAGTTTATCGTTGAAAATGGTGGAACTCCTTCCTTCAAAAATTACAAAGGTTTCCCGAATGCCTGCTGCATCTCCGTAAATGAAGAGGTAGTACATGGCATTCCCAACAAATATGTGCTGAAAGACGGTGATATCCTCACCGTGGATGTGGGAGTGTACATGAATGGATACCATTCCGACAGTGCCTACACCTTTGCCATCGGCAATGTACCCGAAAACGTACTCCGCCTGATGACGGCCACCAAAGCTTCCCTGTATAAGGGCATCGAAAAAGCAATTGTTGGCAACAGGATAGGGGATATCTCCTATGCAATACAGGAGTATACCGAAAAAGAGCGCGGTTACGGCGTAGTAAGGGAACTGGTGGGACATGGCCTCGGCCGGAACCTCCACGAGGATCCTCAGGTGCCTAACTACGGTAAAAGAGGTAGCGGCCCCGTAATGAAGGAAGGACTGGTGATAGCCATTGAGCCTATGATCAACCTCCGCTCCAAAGACGTGGAATACCTGGAAGATGGCTGGACAGTAGCTACCCGCGACGGAAGCCCGTCTGTTCACTTTGAACATACCGTAGCTGTTGGAAAAGGGAAGGCAGATGTATTATCTACCTACGTGGATATAGAAAAAGCAGAGAAAAACAACCCTGAACTGAATTCAAATTACTAGTAAAGCAGTTTGGATTTATCTAATACAGGAGGGGTTTTGAGGGTAAAAAAGACAGGTTTTAGTAAAAAAACTGGCAATATTAATAATAATCAGGGTAAATTTTTCTATTTCAAAAGATAAATGCTATCTTTGCAGTCCTAAAAATTTTTATGGCAAAACAGGCACTCATTAAACAGGATGGAATTATATTAGAAGCCTTGTCGAACGCTATGTTCCGTGTAAAATTGGAAAACGGGCATGAGATCCTGGCCACCATTTCTGGAAAAATGAGAATGCACTACATACGCATTCTGCCAGGAGATAAGGTTGGCGTGGAGATGAGCCCATACGATTTGTCAAGAGGCCGTATAATTTTCAGATACAAATAAGTGGGAACAGCGTAGCGGAGATTGGAATTATAATTTAACAAATATCATAACCTTTTATAAAGTATTAATCATGAAGGTAAGAGCTGCAATCAAAAAAAGAAGTGCGGATTGTAAAATAGTTCGTAGAAAAGGTGTTTTGTTGGTAATCAACAAAAAGAATCCTCGTTTTAAACAACGCCAGGGTTAATCGATTCCCCTAACGGAATTTGATTTTTTAATCAGAATCATAAAATCTAAAATAGAAATATGGCACGTATAGCCGGTATAGATCTTCCTAAAAATAAAAGAGGAGAAATTGGCCTCACCTATATCTTTGGTATAGGCCGTTCTACCGCCCAATATATCCTGAACAAGGCGGAAATTGATGTAAACAAAAAAGTGCGTGAGTGGAATGATGATGAGCAAGCTGCCATCCGTAACATTATTAACGGTGAGTTTAAGGTAGAAGGTCAACTGCGTTCCGAAGTGCAAATGAATATCAAGCGTTTGCTGGATATCGCTTGCTACCGCGGTTTGCGTCACAGGAAAGGCTTACCGGTAAGAGGTCAGCGTACACGTACCAACAGCCGTACCCGTAAAGGTAAACGTAAGACAGTGGCTGGTAAGAAAAAAGCAACTAAGAAATAATAAATAAAATCCCAGGTTGAAATCCCAAATCCGAATCTGAGGGGTTTCAATGACAGTGAGTCATGTAAATTTGGGATGCGGAATTTCATATTTGGAATTTAAATCATTATGGCAAAAGCAAATAATACAAAAACTGCTGCTAATAAAAAGAGAGTAGTAAAGGTAGATAACTACGGAGATGTTCATATCTCTGCTAGCTTTAACAACATCATCGTGAGCATCACCAACAAGCATGGTCAGGTTATTTCCTGGTCTTCTGCTGGTAAAATGGGCTTCAGAGGTTCTAAGAAGAACACTCCGTATGCTGCTCAGCTGGCTGCACAGGATGCTGCTAAAGTTGCAATGGACTCAGGTCTGAAAAGAGCAGATGTATTTGTAAAAGGCCCTGGAGCTGGTCGTGAAAGTGCTATCCGCGCTATCGCTAACTCCGGTATCGAAGTGAACATGATTAAAGACGTTACGCCTTTACCTCACAACGGTTGCCGCCCTCCTAAGAAGAGAAGAGTATAGTAATATATATTTACAACATCCAGATACCAGATTTCGTTAGAAGTTTGGTATCTGGACGTTGTAATATTATTAAATAAATGGATGCATGATCAGGTTTTCAGATTTTTTGAAGAGCATGCATCATTAACTAAAAAATCTAAAGTATATTTAAAACATGGCAAGGTACACAGGACCCAAGACCAAAATTTCCAGAATTTTTGGTGAGCCCATTCTCGGTAATGGCAAGTATTTAAGTAAGAACAGCAACCCTCCGGGTCAGCACGGTGCTAACCGTAAACGCAAACAATTGGGCGAATACGCACTGCAGCTGAGAGAAAAACAAAAAGCTAAATACACTTATGGTTTGCTGGAACGCCAGTTCCGTAACCTGTTTGATGAAGCTACCCGTAGAAAAGGTGTTGCCGGTGAAGTATTGATCAAACTGCTCGAAGCCCGTCTGGATAACACCGTTTTCCGTCTGGGTATCGCTCCTTCACGTCCTGCTGCACGTCAGCTGGTTTCTCACAAACACGTTACCGTTAATGGTATCGTTGTTAACACTCCTTCTTTCCAACTGAAACCAGGAGACGTTATCAGCCTGAAAAACAAAACCGCAAACAATTCTGCACTGACCAGCGTTATCCGTGGAAAAAATCCTAAGTTCAGCTGGCTGGATTGGAACGAGAAAGAAATGAAAGGTGTATTCATTGCTTATCCTGAGAGAGAGAGCGTTCCTGAAAATATCAAGGAACAACTGATCGTAGAATTGTACTCTAAGTAATAAATAATTAGTCCGTGGCCAAAGGTCACGGACTAACCTCATATTTAACAAATAAATCTATCATATCAATGGCAATTTTAAATTTCCAGAAACCTGATAAGATCGTATTGCAGAAGTCTACCGACTTTGAAGCTCAATTCGAATTCCGTCCATTAGAACCAGGTTATGCTGTGACTGTCGGTAATGCGTTACGTCGCGTACTGTTGTCTTCTTTGGAGGGCTATGCCATTGTGGGTATTAAAATTGAAGGAGCCGATCACGAGTTCGCTACACTGAAAGGTGTTACTGAAGACGTTACTGAAATCATCCTGAACCTGAAACAGGTTCGTTTCAAGAGGATTTCAGAGAGTGATGTAACGAACGAAAAGATCACACTGTCCATTAAGGGTAAAACAGAGTTCCGCGCTGATATGATTGAAAAAGCCACCAGTGCTTTCCAGATCATGAATCCGGAGCTGTTGATCTGCACCCTGGATCCTTCTGCCAAGCTGGATATCGAACTGACTATCGGTAAAGGCCGTGGTTATGTTCCGGCTGAGGAAAATAAACCCAAGGATGCAGTATTCGGCTACATCGCGATCGACTCTATCTTTACGCCTATCAAGAACGTAAAGTACAGTATAGAAAACACCCGTGTGGAGCAGAAAACTGACTATGAGAAGCTCGTTATGGAGGTGATCACCGACGGTACTATCCACCCGGAAGAAGCAGTGAAACAGGCTTCCCGCATTCTCATTCAGCACCTGATGATCATCACCGATGAAAACATCAGCTTTGATACCAAAGACACTGAAAAAGAAGACGTTGTAGACGAACAAACACTGCAACTGCGTAAGATACTGAAAACACCACTCGAAGATCTCGATCTGAGCGTACGTGCTTTCAACTGTCTGAAAGCAGCTAAAATCAATTCCCTCAGCGAACTGGTACAATACGAACAGGAAGAACTGATGAAGTTCAGAAACTTCGGCCAGAAATCACTCAGCGAAATTGAACAGGTATTAGGCGAAAGAGGTCTGCACTTCGGTATGGATCTGTCTAAACTGAAACTCGAAGAAGAATAGTATTTATCTGTTAAGCCAAAGCCGTTGCATCCGCATCGCTTTGGCTTAACTACTTTATAATTAACAAGTACCTTGCAATTCCTGACACGGTGTAAGGGTTAAAACAAATAATGTCATGCGTCACGGAGTTAAATTAAACAAATTAAGCAGAACTGCTTCCCACCGTAAAGCCCTGATGTCCAATCTGGCTTGCGAACTGATCAGCCACAAACGTATCACCACTACACTGGCAAAGGCGAAAGCCCTCCGCGTGTATGTTGAGCCGCTGCTGACAAGAGGCAAAACCGATTCTACCCACAACCGTAGAATTGTGTTCAGCTACCTGCAGGATAAAGAAGCTATCAAGGAACTGTTCAGCACGATCAGTGAGAAAATAGCTACCCGTCCTGGTGGTTACACCCGTATCATTAAACTGGGCAAACGTGTGGGCGATAACGCAGAAGTTGCACTGATCGAACTGGTAGACTTCAACGAAATCTACGGTAAATCAGAAGAAAAAGCTGCTGCTAAGAAAACCCGTCGTGCCGGTGGTGCTAAGAAGAAAGCAGAAGAAGCAACTGAAACTAAAGCTGCTGATACTGCAACAGAAGAAAAATCTGCTGAGTAATCTTATATCAAACGATACGAAAAAGGACAAAGCCTGGCTTTGTCCTTTTTTTATGCACTAATAAATACATATATTTCGTAATATTACAGTAGTTTTAACGAGCGTTCCTATGAAATACCTGCACTGTGATAGTTGTGGTCATCCCAACCCACTTAAATCTGAATACCTTACTTTTTGCGATGCGTGCGGAAAAAAGCTGCCGCAGAATTTTGCCGAATGGCGAAAGCTCCGCCCAATGGCCACATTTCCGGAATATACCCAGGCAGTTGGCATCTCCCTGAAAGAGAAAAAAAACACCAGCCCGCTTTACTGGATTAAAAACCAGCTGCAACCCGCTAACAAAGGAAAAGTAATCGTTTTCTTTTCACTCGTTTTTCTGCTGATAGCCATTACCGGCACCCTGTTCGGTAAAAGAGCCGTGTTTACCTTCCTGTATCCCAAAGTACCATCAGCCAGTTTGTACAGCACCTGGCACACCGCTACCATAGGCCGTCAGGCATTGGAAATCAGCACGCCTGTAAAGTTGTGGGTACACGACCAACCGTTGGAAGGAGAAGAGGCTAAGGTGATAGAATACGCGAAAACCTACAGTAATGAAGATGGCGGCGGCATCCGCATCGCGGTAAATATGTTCAGCTATATCAGCAGCGTAGCCAATAGCCTGGAAGATGCAGTAGCGGCCTCCCATAACAGCATGCAGCTGAAGGAAACCGCTACGGATATCGACTGCAAGTCAATACCGGTACTCATTTCCGGGATGCAGGGAATGCTGGAGGAAGGAAATTATCTGTATAAAGGCGGTATCCGCCTGGCCTTTTGTAACCTGGTAATGATCAAAGGAAGCAACCGCTGGCAGATCCAGATTAATTACCGTGACGACGACCCGGTTGGCCGCCAGGTGGCGCAGCGCGTGCTTAAATCTGTAAAAATTAAGTAACATCTTCCTTTCCGGTAAAAAAAATCTGTATTTAACTGTTGCATTTCATACCTTTGCACGGTTTTTTATCCGAACCTTCAGGGCAATTTTGTACCCTTGAAGGTTTTTTTTAAAATATAAAACAAGACAGATACCAGAAATGCCTCAGACAAGAACCATCCAACCTGCCATACTGCTGTTAGAAGACGGTACGGTTTTTCAGGGAAAAGCTTTTGGGAAAATTGGCACAGCCGCCGGTGAATTAGCTTTCAATACCGGTATGACGGGTTACCAGGAAGTGTTTACGGACCCTTCTTATAAAGGACAGGTACTTATAATGAACAACTGCTACATCGGGAACTACGGTACCAAAAAGGACGACGTAGAGAGCAGCAGTGTGAAGATCAATGGTTTGATCGCTAAAAATATCGCGTATAACTATTCCAGGAAAATGGCCGACGAGTCACTGGAAACGTTCCTGACCGATAATAACCTGGTAGCCATTTATGACGTAGATACCCGCGCGCTCGTTTCCCACATCCGCAGCAAAGGTGCTATGAACTGCATTATTTCTTCCTCTATCCTGGACCTGGATCAGCTGAAAGCTGAACTGGCAAAGGTTCCGTCCATGGAAGGACTGGCCCTCTGCAAAGAAGTGACCACTCCGGAAATTTACAACGTAGGCGATCCTGCTGCAGAGATCCGTATTGCGGTGCTCGACAACGGCGTGAAAAGAAATATGCTGAAATGCCTGTCCGATAAAGGCGCTTACCTGCAGGTATTCCCAACCGATACCACTTTCGAGGCTTGCGAGGAATTTAAACCGCATGCCTACTTTATTTCCAACGGCCCCGGCGATCCGGCTCCGCTGACTTATGCCGTAGACACCGTGAAAAAGATCCTGGCTGCAGAAAGACCTATGTTTGGAATCTGCCTGGGGCACCAGCTGCTGGCGCTCGCCAATGGTATCCCTACTTACAAGATGCACCACGGTCACCGCGGCTTAAACCACCCGGTAAAGAACCTGAAAACAGGCTTGTGCGAAATCACTACCCAGAACCACGGCTTTGCAGTAGATGCAAAAGCAGTAGCAGCCAGTGAAAATGTGGAAGTGACCCACGTAAACCTGAATGATCATTCTGTAGAAGGTATCCGTATCAAGAATAAACCTGCGTTCAGCGTACAGTATCACCCGGAATCAACACCTGGTCCGTTTGATAGCCGTTACCTGTTTGATGATTTCTTTGAGATGATTAAAGCGAACAAGGCATAACCGGAAAGAATTTACATACTAACAGCTAAGTGCTGGAAGACAATCTGCTTAAATGAAGACGGTCCCGAGGAATCGGGACCGTTGCATTTTAAAATTCCACGTTATGAAAACAAACGGATATTACCATTGCTAAGAGCGCCGGTAGCTCCGCCCGTTTTATTACATAACAATATTATAGAAAAAAGGTAAACGGGAGGGGGAATATTTTCAGAATCTTTGGGAGTTCAGCTGTTTTTTAGCTGTTAATAGTGGAAAAGGGGAGGGTTAGGACAAAAAAATACGGCTCTGTGATCAGAGCCGTTTGCCTTTATAAATTCCACGTTATGAAAAACTGATACAAAAATACGATATTTTGCTAAAACGTTTTAGTTAATCTTTGAGTTTTACAGAAGACTGATAAATCTTCTTCTTTTAATAATTCAAAGGTCGGACCAAATAAACGTTATAAGAAATAATGCAGGTTAAATTTTTCTTAAACAAGTTTAGATTTTGCAGTCCATCGTATCTGTAAATATTTTTATAATTAGATAATTTTTGTCGTTGTTGTTATTTCTACATCAAATATACGAAACAAAAGATGAAAATTCCAAGCATCTAGTGTTAAATAATTGCATTTTTCTTTAAAAATACATATATAGAATTTATTGTAATGTATTTAACGGCTCTCATCTCGGATTTTACACCTTGTTTTGACGCAAAAATTATTTGGAAATTTTTCCCGGATATACCTCCAATGCTTTTTCCAGGCAGACCATTGCGTGACTAATGTCTGTTGTATTCAGTACATAAGCCAGTCGCACTTCATTTTTTCCCAACCCCGGGGTTGAATAAAAGCCTGTTGCCGGCGCCATCATAACTGTTTGCCCCTCGTAAGAGAAGGATTCCAGGATCCACTGGCAGAATTTATCGGAATCATCGATGGGCAGCCTGGCCATTGCATAGAAGGCGCCACCCGGATTTGGACAAAATACGCCCGGGATGTCGTTTAACATCTTTACCAGGATATCCCGGCGGCTTAAATACTCTGCCTTGATACCATCAAAATAATCAGCAGGCAGATCCACTGCGGCTTCGCCGGCAATCTGCGCAAAGGTGGGAGGGCTCAGGCGGGCCTGGGCAAACTTCATAACAGCATCCAGTACCTGTTGGTTTTTAGTTACAAAGGCGCCAACGCGGCCTCCGCAGGCACTGTATCTTTTAGAAATGGTATCCATCAGGATCACATTGTTTTCCATTCCTTCCAGGTTCATGGCTGAAAAATGTTCGCCGGTATAGCAAAACTCCCGGTAAGCCTCATCAGAGAAGAGGAACAGGTTGTATTTCAGGCAAAGCTGTTTCAACACTTCCATCTCTTCTTTACTGTAAAGATAACCGGTGGGGTTATTGGGATTACAGATCATGATGGCTTTGGTGCGCGGGGTAATTGCCTTTTCAAAATCGGCCATCGCGGGTAAAGCAAAGCCGGTTTCAATACTGGAGGTAATGGTTTTGATCTTTATTTCCGCTTCTACGGCAAAACCATTGTAGTTGGCATAAAAAGGTTCCGGAACAATCACCTCGTCTCCCGGATCCAGGCAGGCCATGAAGGCAAATATGATAGCTTCTGAACCACCGGTGGTAACAATGATCTGGTTGTGGTTCACTGCAATGTTGAACCGGTCGTAATAAGTGACCAGTTTACGGCGGTAACTTTCAAAACCTGCGCTGTGGCTGTACTCGAGGATCTTGAATTCTGAATGGCGTACCGCATCCAGTACGGGTTTTGGTGTTTCGATGTCCGGTTGCCCGATGTTCAGGTGGTATACTTTCACCCCTTTTTTCTTGGCTGCTTCGGCGAATGGTACAAGCTTTCTGATGGGAGAAGATGGCATTTGCTCACCTCTCTGGCTAATGGTAGGCATAAAATTGTTTTGACTTTTGCATTGCAAAGATAGGGGATAGGATGGGCAACAAAAAAACCTTACAGCATGTGCTGTAAGGTCTTAGTATGTTTTAAAGTGTGGTAGTTACTTGTTGTTGGAACCAACTGTACCTGTTAAGTGCAGTTCCTTGTCCTGATCCACGCCTCTGAACTTTACCCAGATGGTTTTATTCTGTTGACCTAAACCGTTTGCGCTGTAGCTCGCGGTTACTTTACCTTTTTTACCAGGTAAAATAGGTTCCTGCGTCCATTTAGGGGTAGTACAGCCGCAACTTGCACGGGCAGCTTCAATCAACACCGGTTCTTTGGAAATGTTAGTAAATTCAAAATCAACAGTAACTGGCTTGTTTAATTCAGTTTTACCAAAATCAACAGTTTCTTTGGCAAATTTTACTTTTGTATCTGCCGGATTCTGTGCTGGAGCGGTCTGGGCCCACAGCGCTGTAGTCAGCAGCATGCTCGCAAACAGGGATAAGATAAATTTTTTCATTTTCATATGATGGTTTTAAAGCGACCGGTTAAAAAATATTGATATCTTTCTTGGTTAGAACAAATTTACAGCCAAAAAGCATTATAAACCTTACAATTTATTAAAATCTTATTAAAAAAAATCAGATTATTTTAAATGAAAGATTCACAGCATTTTTCAACTGTATAATTAACCTTACTTTTGTACTTTAACCATGAGGCATGATAGAAAATAACGAACTAGCTATGAATTTAGAAAGCCGGTTATCATTCGAAGAGTTCCGTAAGGAGGTGCTTAATGATTACAGGTTGGCCTGCGAAAGCAGGGAAGTTAGTCTGCTGGCCCGTAAGGAAGTGCTTACAGGCAAGGCAAAGTTTGGCATTTTTGGAGATGGAAAAGAAGTGGCGCAGATAGCAATGTCAAAATACTTTCAGCCAGGGGACTTCCGTTCCGGTTATTACCGCGACCAAACTGTTGCATTTGCCACTGGTATCGCCACTCCCGAACAATTCTTTTCGCAGTTATATGCAGATCCCGATCTGGAAAATGATCCTTTTTCAGGCGGCCGGCAGATGAACTCCCATTATGCCACCCCGAATCTTGATCAGGATGGCAACTGGCTCAATCTGACGCAGATGAAAAACTCTGCTGCCGACATGGCGCCTACAGCCGGGCAAATGCCCCGCGCACTGGGCCTCGCCTATGCCTCTAAAATGTTTCGTGAGGTAGAAGCCTTGCATTCATATAAAAATCTTTCCAACAACGGTAACGAAATCTGTTTCGCTACTATCGGTGACGCCTCTACGTCGGAAGGTCATTTCTGGGAAACCATGAATGCCGCCGGTGTTTTACAGGTGCCACTCGCCGTATTTGTATGGGACGATGGTTACGGTATTTCCGTACCCCGCAAATATCAAACTACAAAAGGCTCAATCAGCGCCGCACTGGAAGGCTTCCGCAAAACGGAAGAATCCAACGGATTTGATATATATAATGTAAAAGGCTGGGATTATGCCGGCATGTGCGAAGTGTTTGAAGCGGCCATCCGCAAGATCCGCGAAACGCACATCCCTGCACTGTTTCATGTGGAAGAAATTACCCAGCCCCAGGGCCACTCTACCAGTGGTTCACACGAACGGTACAAAAGTAAGGAACGTCTTTCCTGGGAACGGGAATTCGACTGCAACGTGAAGATGCGTTCCTGGATCATCGAAAATGCTTTATGCGAAGAGGAAACCCTGCGCGCCGTTGAAGCAGAAGCAAAAGTAAAAGCACAGAACGCCCGCAAAGCTGCCTGGGAAAAATATATCACACCAATCAAAGAACAGGTGCAGTCGTTTACTGCCCTGGCAGCACCGGTAGTCGCTATTGAAGGCGCCGATGCAAACATGATTAACACGTTCATCCGCGACCTGCAGAATAACCGCGAGCCGCTCCGCCGCGATATCCTGAAGGCCAGCGCCATGATCCTCCTGAAACACCGGCACCTGAAATCAGATGCCGCCATACAGGCATTGCAGCAATATTATGATACTTACCTGGCCGGCGAAAAAGAAGTGTATAATACACTGCTCCACGCCACCGGTGTGAACTCTGCCCTGAATGTACCGGTAGTACCGGCCGCATACGAAGCAGACAGTATCACCGTAAACGGCTACGAAATACTGAATAAATATTTTGATCAGCTGTTCACCAACAACGACCGCGTATTTGCTTTCGGGGAAGATGTGGGGAAGATTGGCGACGTGAACCAGGGCTTTGCCGGACTGCAACAGAAACATGGTAAAGTACGTATAGCCGATACCGGTATCCGTGAGCTAACCATCATGGGACAGGGAATAGGACTGGCATTGCGCGGCCTGCGCCCCATTGCTGAAATCCAGTATCTCGACTACCTCCTGTACGGCCTGCAGCCACTCAGCGATGATGTGGCTTCCCTGCAATACCGCACTAAAGGAATTATGCACTGCCCGCTGATAGTACGTACCCGCGGTCATCGCCTGGAAGGCATCTGGCACAGCGGATCCCCAATGGGCATGATCATCAATTCCCTGCGCGGTATGCACGTGTGCGTGCCACGTAACATGGTTCAGGCAGCAGGAATGTATAACACATTGTTACAGGCCAACGAACCGGCCCTGGTGATAGAATCTTTAAACGGTTATCGTCTGAAAGAAAAATTACCAGCCAACCTGGAAACTTATACCGTACCATTGGGCATACCGGAAATACTGCATGAAGGAACAGATGTAACCATCGTTACCTATGGTTCTATGACGCGTATTGTGGAAGAAGCAATGGTGACACTGGCGGAAACAGGAATCTCCTGTGAGCTGATCGATGTGCAGACTTTACTGCCATTCGACATCCATCATAGTATTGTGGAATCATTACAGAAAACCAACCGCATCCTCTTTATAGATGAAGATGTACCTGGTGGCGGAACTGCTTACATGTTCCAGCAGGTAATTGAAAAACAAGGCGGCTACCGCTGGCTGGATGTATCACCCCGCACAATGAGTGCGCAGGCCCATCGCCCGGCGTATGGCTCCGACGGGGATTATTTCTCCAAGCCTAATACAGAAGATGTAGTAAAAGTAATTATGGAGATGATGCAGGAATAGCTGCACTTCCAAATCATACTAAAGCCGGTTGCCTTAACAGGAGCCGGTTTTTCTTTTAATTGGCGAAGCCACCATAACAGCATTTATCTGCTGATATGGTGGCTTCTTAAATTAAGCAGTTTGCAGGCTTAGAGGTATTTGCTATTATGGCGCAGCAAAGGTGAGAGGATTTTTTGGATGCAGAAAGAGATGGGAATGGAGTTAATGATTATTTCATGTATGATGTATCTTGTTTGATAAAACGAAGACCATGAAAAATATTGTAGTACTCGACGGGCATACATTAAACCCCGGCGACCTCGACTGGAGCGGGTTACAGGCATTGGGCAACGTAACATTATACGATCGTACACCCGAAAAAGAAGTAGCCGCCAGATCAAAGGATGCACATATCATCTTAACCAATAAGGCTATCGTAAGCGGGGAAACTATTCAGCAGTTGCCACAACTGGAATATATAGGCGTAACGGCTACAGGGTTTAATATAGTGGATATACAGGCAGCAAAAAGCCGTCATATTCCGGTAACGAATGTACCGGCATACAGCACTACCTCTGTTGCGCAGCTGACTTTTGCGCTGATCCTTGAATTATGCCATCATACAGGTTTGCATGCTGCAAGTGTACGGGCAGGGGAGTGGAGCAGCAGTATTGATTTCAGTTATTGGAAAACGCCGCTCACAGAACTGGCGGGCAATACGCTGGGCATAGTGGGACTGGGGCAGATAGGACAGGCGGTGGCCCGTATTGCCCTGGCGTTTGGGATGAAAGTGATAGCCCATCATAAGCACCCCGACAGGGATGCCATGCCCGGCGTTACTTTTGTGGACCTGGCTACCTGCTTCCGGGAGGCAGATATTATATCGTTGCATTGCCCGCTGAATCCTGCCAATAAAGAGTTTGTGAACGCCGCCCTGCTGGCCACGATGAAAAAAAATGCCTTCCTGGTAAATACCAGTCGCGGTCCGTTGATCCGGGAGGCTGATCTGGCGGAGGCTCTGGAGAAAGGAATTATTGCCGGCGCCGCGCTGGATGTATTATCCACAGAGCCGCCACCGGCAGGAAATCCTTTGATCACCGCACCTAATACCATTATTACACCACATATTGCCTGGGCTACCCAGGCCGCCCGGAAACGGTTGATGCATACATCGGTGGAAAACGTAAAAGCCTTCCTGGAAGGAAATCCTAAAAATATTATCAATTAGGATTACCCGTTAAGCGAATAAACAGGTTATAGTAAGTAGAAGTCCAAAACAGAAAATAGTAGTCTTTGGGGTATACCGCGTAACTGAATGGTTGAAATGAATGATGCCTTCAGAAGTGAATAGGATGGATGGCCGGGGTTATGATTATGTTATTTATTTTTGGATAAAGGTACCTACTACACTTATTTAAAGGTACGTCTGCAACTAAAATCTATTTATTTCGCTTAAAACCAACGTTACATGCAATCAAGCATTCTTTTGGTAGAGGACGATGTATTTTTTGCCAAAGTGGTAAAAAGACACCTGGAGCGCGCCGGTTACAACGTAAACTTCTGCGAGAACGGCCAGGAAGGTTGGGAAAAATTCCAGAAACATGTATTTGACCTGTGCATACTGGATGTGGTAATGCCTAAAAAAGACGGGTTTGCCCTTGCAGGAGACATCCGGTCGATGGATGAAAACATCCCCATCATTTTTACTTCGTCCCGTTATATGGAACAGGACAGGCTGCAGGGATTTGAAGCCGGCGCGGATGACTATATCACCAAGCCCTTCAATATGCAGGAAATGATCTGCCGTGTGGAAGTATACCTGAAACGCAGCCGGCTACTGAAAAGTGAGCGCCGCGTAGTATACACCATCAGTAACCTGATCTTCGATTATTCACAATATCATATCCGGCATAAAAATGCCGACTCCCATGTTCGTATGGCCCCAAAAGAAGCGGAGTTGCTTCGCTTTCTATGCGAGAATTCTAATAAAAAACTGAAGAAAGATGATATCCTGTCTGTTATCTGGGGACAGGAAGATTTTTTCGCTTCACGCGTGATGGACGTTTATCTGACCCGTCTTCGTAAACACATTGCGCAAGACCCTGCCGTAAGACTTGAAACCTACCACGGCAAGGGACTCATGTTCATCGCAGATGACCTGGGACGCACACACACCATCGCTAAAGTTTAGCTGTTTTTTGGTTTTAGAAGTTAACCGTATCCAATGAAAAACGTCCGCCATTACGGCGGACGTTTCCTTTTTTATATGGAGTAATATCCTATTTCAGATTGTAGAAAACCTGCTGTACATCTTCATCCTGCTCCAAACGATCCACCAGTTCCAGTACTTCTTTTGCCTGCTCGTCATTCAGTTCAACAGTGGTGGTGGGGATACGCTTCAGCTCAGAGCTGATCACTTCCAGTCCTTTTTCTTCCAGCGCTTTGGCCATGTTGCCAAATTCGGTAAATGCAGCACGGATAATGATGTTGCCTTCACTATCTTCTCCCACTTCTTCCAAACCAAAATCAATCAGTTCCAGTTCCAGTTCTTCCAGATCCTGGCCGGCATTCTTTATTTTGAATTCACCTACACGGTTAAATAAAAATCCAACAGATCCGCTATTACCTAAGCTGCCACCACCTTTGGTGAAGTGCATACGCAGATTGGCTACAGTACGGGTAGTATTATCGGTAGCGGTGTCAATGATCACTGCTACGCCGTGAGGAGCATAGCCTTCATACACAACTTCTTCATAATCAGTTTTGTCTTTACCCATAGCACGCTTGATGGCTGCGTCTACACGGTCTTTAGGCATGTTAACACTCTTTGCATTGAGAATGCAGCGGCGGAGTGCGGGGTTGTTATCCGGATCAGGACCAGACGCCTTTACGGCAATGGCTATTTCCTTACCTATTCTTGAAAATGCTTTCGCCATCTTATCCCAGCGGGCAAACATGGTCGATTTTCTTACTTCAAATATTCTTCCCATTGGAGTGGATATATTTATTATGACTTTTAAAAACAGAACGCAAAAATAAGGATTTTCAGGTACCAGAATAGCGGATTCCCCTGATTTTAACTAAAGCGGAGAACAAAACAAGGGTAAACCCCTTTGTTCTGTTCTCCGCTTCATATGATATCCGGAAGTATTAATCTTCCTAAACTATTTTAATAATTTACGGGCCTTACTGTGTTTTACACTATAGCCGAAGTAAACAACAAAGCCAATCCCCAGCCATACAAACAAACGTGCCCAGTTTTCTATACCGAGGCTAATGATCATGGTAAGGCAGAAAGCCGCTCCCAGCAAAGGAACAAACGGCACCCACGGCGTTTTAAAGGCGCGCGGTATTTCCGGGTTGGTTTTACGCATTACAATAATACCAATACACACCAGCACAAAGGCAAACAGGGTGCCTATACTGGTCATATCACCTACCACATTGTCCGGAATGAACGCAGCAAACAGGGATACGAAAACGAAAAACATCCACTGTGAACGGTAAGGAGTGCGGTATTTAGGATGCAGTTTGGCAAATACAGCTGGTACCAGTCCATCGTTACTCATAGAGTAAAATACCCTTGTCTGACCCAGCAACATCACCAGGATAACGGAGGAGAACCCCGCCAGGATAGCCACGGTGATGAAAGTAGACAACCAGGAGTAACCAGGCATATAAGTATCAATAGCATAAGCTACAGACGCTTCACCACCTGCTTTCAGGAAGTCGGTGAAAGGCGCGATACCCGTAAGTACAAAAGAAAACAGGATATACAATAAGGTACAAACTGCCAGTGACACGAGGATACCAATCGGCATATTCTTTTTAGGATTCTTGGTTTCCTGTGCAGCAGTAGATACCGCATCAAAACCAATGAAAGCAAAGAATACTACCCCGGCCCCCCTGAGCACCCCGGCCCAGCCATGATTCCAGAAGTTGGAATAATCCACGATCTGACCATTGTGCATTTTTACTGTACCGGCATCTGCAGGAATGGTAAAAGGCGTATGGTTAGCAGGGTTGATAAATTTCCATCCCAGGAAGATGAATAACAGTACGATGGCTACTTTGGTGATAACGATGATGTTATTCACGATGGCAGAACCCTGTGTTCCCCTGATCAGCAGCATCGTGAGCGCCAGCAGGATGAACAGGGATGGAACGTTCATGATACCCTGTACACCGGCATCAGACGTTTCAAAAGGACTGTGACACCACTGGTACGGTATCGTGACGTGAAAGACATTGGTAAGCAACTTGTTGAGATACTGCGACCAGCCAATAGCTACGGTAGCCGCCCCCAGCGCATATTCCAGCACAAGGTCCCAACCAATGATCCAGGCAATAAATTCTCCCAGTGTAGCATAGGAATAAGTATAGGCGCTTCCGGCAATAGGAATCATGGAAGCAAATTCTGCGTAGCATAAACCAGCCAGCGCACAACCTATAGCAGCAATAATGAAGGAAATGGTGACAGCAGGTCCGGCATGTTGACCGGCAGCTGCAGCTGTTCTTACAAAGAGGCCGGCGCCAATAATAGCGCCAATACCTAATGCTATAAGAGAACCTGCACCAAGCGTCCTTTTCAGACCCTTTTCAGATTCTCCAGCTTCGGCCAATAAAACAGACAGTTGTTTTTTAGCAAAGAGTTTGCTCATACGCAGTCGTATTGTGGTTGATGTTTTAAGGTAGTTTAGTTGTTGTTGTATTCTGTTGATCGCCAAATATAATATCTAAAATCAAAAACAGATAGTTTTATTTTACCTGCTAAAGCGCATGTTTAGCTGCTTAACCTTATTTTTGGGAAATTTTCCGGTTACAACTTTTAATTATACAAGATAAATTCTGGCTACGCATGAAGAAATCATCGAATCTGCTTACTTTATATATATTCATTGCTATGGTAATCGGAATAGGTACAGGTTACGGTGTTTTCCTTACCTATGGTAATGCTCCTGTTACAACAGGCGCCAAAGACACACCGCAGATCTTCGCTGATAATATCTCCATTCTTACAGATATCTTCCTCCGTCTTGTTAAAATGATCATTGCCCCGCTGGTATTCTCCACCCTCGTGGTGGGAGTGGCCAAGCTGGGCGACATAAAAGCCGTTGGCCGTATCGGCGGAAAAACGATGCTGTGGTTTATCAGTGCAACCTTTGTATCATTGTTTCTCGGCCTGGTATTGGTTAACCTGCTCAAACCAGGATTATCACTGGCGTTGCCCCTGCCTGATGAACATGCCTCTTCCGGCATTGCCAAGGCGGATATGACCCTGAAAGGATTTTTCCGTCACGTAGTACCGGACAGCGTAGTAGATGCAATGGCGCATAATGAAATACTACAGATCGTGGTATTTGCCATTTTCTTTGGCGTAGCAGCGGCAGCCATAGGTGAAAAAGCCAACCCGGTGGTAAAGCTGCTGGACAGTGTTGCCCACATCATGCTGAAAGTAACCGGTTTTGTAATGAACTTCGCCCCGTTCGCAGTATTTGGCGCTATGGCCGGTATCATCGCCCTGAAAGGCCCTGTTGTACTGGTAACCTATGGTAAGTTTATTTTACAGTTTTATTTCGGACTCCTGTGTTTGTGGGTGGTTATTTCCCTGGTAGGTGGACTGATCCTGGGCAAACAGGTATTCAAACTCCTGGGAATGATCAAAGACCCGCTGTTACTGGCTTTTGGCACAGCCAGCAGTGAAGCGGCCTATCCACGTACAATGGAAGAGCTGGAAAAATTTGGCTGCGACAGCCGCATTGTCAGCTTTGTATTACCCCTGGGCTACTCCTTTAACCTGGATGGATCTATGATGTACATGACTTTTGCCAGCTTATTTATTGCCCAGGCATATGGTATGCACCTGAGCATCGACCAGCAGATTACCATGTTGCTGGTATTAATGATTACCAGTAAAGGTATTGCGGGCGTACCCCGCGCTTCCCTGGTGGTAATTGCCGGTACACTGTCGATGTTCAAGATCCCTGAAGCCGGCCTGATATTACTGCTGGGGGTGGATCATTTGCTGGACATGGGCCGTTCTGCTACAAATGTTATCGGAAATGCAATGGCTACTGCCGTGGTTTCCAAATGGGAAAACAAGCTTACGCCGCCAACAGAAGATATTGCCAAAGCCTAACTTAACAAATGCGTAACAGTTTATTGATTATTTTACCACTTCAGAAATAGAAATAGCGTATTTAGCATGGACCAGATTATTGAGTTTTTTAAACACCTCATTAATCCCTCGTGGATTATTGAACATGGTGGCCTTTACCTGTTACTGGCAATTATATTTGCAGAAACAGGTCTTTTCATTGGATTCTTCTTGCCGGGGGATTCCCTGCTCTTTGTAGCGGGTATCTACAGCGAAGACCTTTGCCGCAGCTTCTTTGATCTTCCATTTGTGGTGATTATGTTCCTGATTGCCACCGCCGGTGTGCTCGGAAATATGGTTGGCTTCTGGTTTGGTAAAAAATCCGGACCTATTTTATTTAAGAAGAAGGATACTTTCTTTTTCAGAAAGAAACACCTGCACCAGGCCCATGAGTTTTTTGTGAAGTATGGCGGCGGCGCTATCTTCTTTGCCCGCTTCCTGCCTATCATCCGTACTTTTGCGCCTATAGTGGCGGGTATGGTTGGCATGGACGGTAAGAAATTTATGTTCTTTAATATTATCGGCTCCTTTGCATGGGTATTTTCCATGATGCTGGCGGGCCACTACCTGGATAGAGCTTTTCCTAATCTGAAAAATCACCTGGAACTGATCATCCTGGTAATAGTAGTGATCACTACCTTACCGGTACTTATTAAAGTAATATTTGGTAAAGCAAAACCGCAGCATGCACACACACCTGCTGAAACAGAAAAAACTGATTCTCCATTATAATTTTTTATATCTTTAAAAGGGCCTTTAAATGAGGCCCTTTTTTTTATTCCCGTTATTATCGTCAACCAAATTAAAAGATGAAAGCCGACAACCGTCCCGTCTCCATTTTCAATATTGCCGTTATAGTGGCATCGCTGGGCTATTTCGTGGATATTTACGATCTCCTGCTATTTACAATTGTAAGGGTTCCGAGTTTGAAATCACTTGGATTACCTGATAGTGAAATTGATGCCGGCGCCGGTCTGCTGCTGATTAATATCCAGATGGTGGGATTACTCATCGGGGGGATTTTCTGGGGTATTATCGGAGATAAAAAAGGAAGGCTGAGCGTATTGTTCGGTTCTATCCTCATTTATTCTGTTGCCAATATTGCCAATGGCTTTGTACAGGGCATCAACGGATACGTGCTATGGCGCTTTGTGGCTGGCTTCGGGCTGGCAGGAGAGCTGGGCGCAGGTATTACGCTGGTGTCGGAAATACTGCCGAAAGAGAAGCGGGGCTATGGTACCATGATTGTAGCTACCGTAGGGGTTTCCGGCGCAGTGGCAGCCAACCTCATCGCTAAACTGGTGGGCGACTGGCGCATCTGTTATTTCATAGGAGGCGGATTGGGACTGGCATTGCTGGTGCTGCGGGTAAGCGTTATGGAATCGCATTTGTTTAATGCGGTAAAGTCGTCTGCCGCTTCCAGGGGAAGTTTTATGGCATTGTTCACCAACCGCGAACGGTTTATCAAATACCTGAAATGTATGTTGCTGGGTACTCCTACGTGGTTTGTGGTGGGCATCCTCATTGCTTTCTCCAACAAGTTTGCCACTATGATGAACGTAAAAGGCGCCATCAGTCCTGGCGATGCGATAGCATTTTGTTACGCCGGACTGGTAGTGGGCGATTTCGCCTCCGGTTTAATCAGCCAGTTATGGAGAAGCCGCCGGAAGGTGATGCTGTTATTCCTCGCTTTAACCGGGATAATGGTAGCAGTATATTTAAACCTGCATGGTGTGGAAACATGGGTGTTTTATACCGTATGTTGTATACTCGGCTTCAGCGTGGGGTTCTGGGCAATTTTTGTGACGATTGCAGCCGAAAGCTTTGGTACCAATCTGCGGGCTACCGTGGCTACTACTGTTCCTAACTTTGCAAGGGGAATGCTACCGTTGATCTCTATCTTATTTATACAAGTACAGAAATATTTTACTTTCCTTCAAAGCGGGGCTATTGTGGCGGTGGTTTGTATTGGCGTTGCGTTGATTACAGCCTGGAAGGTGGAAGAAACGTTTGGCAAAGATCTTAACTACCTGGAAGAGATTTAATTAATGATAGCTGTCCAGCATTTTATCCAGTAATTTATTCAGCTGGATAACTTCTTTCTCGTTTAACGACTGGAGGGTGTTATCCAGTTGCCTGATTTCGTTATCGATTAACTTCAGCAGCTGCAGGCCCTTGTCGTTGATACGGACGTCTACTGCGCGCCTGTCCATTTCACTGTTCTTACGTTCCACCAGGTCTGCTTTGCGGAGCCTTTCTACCAGGCGGGATACGTCGCTCATTTTATCGAGCATTCTTTCCTTTAAGATGTTGATGCTGGCGGCCTGGGGATGTTGCCCCCGAAGAATCCGCAGGATATTAAACTGCTGCATGGTGATACCATAGCGTTTAAAAAATTGCTGATGACGGGACGTTATCCAGTTCCCGATGAAAATCAGGCTTATCAGACCTCGTTGATTTTCGTTTTCAAATGTTTTTTGCGTAATCAGTTTTTCCAGGTTAGACATATATTCAGAGTTAAACCAAATTTTATGAAACTATTTAGAACTGCTTCATTTAGACTGCTTTAGCCAATTTCAGGATCGGGGTAAAATTACGAATAAATGCGGATTTATATTCAGCAGGAGAGATTTTAAAAAGATGTGGGGAGAAGAAAGCGACGTATTGCTTTCATCTCCCCAAAATTTTTTAAAGAATAAAATCAGTGGAATTCTGATCAGGCAGTAGCGGATTGCATTTTATCCAATACGTCCATCACTTCTTTTACATGTTGTGCAGAGGTATTCAGTAATTCTTTTTCGGCAGGATTGAGTTGTAGTTCGATGATTTTCTCGATTCCTTTTTTACCCAATACTACGGGTACGCCCAGGTAAATATCTTTCAGTCCGTACTGGCCGGTAAGCCATGCGCAAACGGGGAAAATGCGTTTTTCATCTTTTACAATGGCTTCCACCATCTGTGCAGCTGCGGCGCCGGGAGCATACCATGCAGAAGTACCGAGGAGGTTCACGATTTCACCGCCACCTACTTTTGTGCGCTGGATAATAGCTTCCAGTTTTTCGTTGGATACCAGTTCTGTTACGGGAATACCGCCAACAGTGGTATAACGGGGCAAAGGCACCATTGTATCGCCATGACCACCCATCAGGATCGCCTGGATGTCTTTTGGTGAGCAGCCTATTTCATCGGCCAGGAAAGCGCGGTAACGGGCAGTATCCAGGATGCCTGCCATACCAAATACCTTGCTGCTGTCTTTCTTTGCGGTGAGGTAACTGCAATAGGTCATTACATCCAGCGGGTTGCTTACAATAATAATGATGGCATCCGGAGAATGTTTTGTAATATTTTCGGTAACCGATTTCACAATATTGGCATTGGTAGAAATCAGGTCATCCCTGCTCATACCTGGTTTACGGGGAAGCCCGGAAGTGATTACCACTACATCGCTGTTCGCGGTTTTGGTGTAATCGTTGGTTACCCCTGTAATTTTGGTGCTGTAATAATCAATGGGAGCCTGCTGCCATGTGTCCAGCGCCTTACCTTCAGCCGTTCCTTCTTTAATATCCAATAAAACCACCTCCTGCAGAAAATCTTTGTGGGCCAGTACATTGGCACACGTTGCGCCTACATTCCCGGCTCCTACTACTGTAACTTTCATTTTGTCTTTAGCTTTAAAAGTGAAGAATGAATGTGATTAAACAAATGTAATGATTCGGCCTTACAATAATCCGCTGGCGGCTACATTTTCACAAAGCATTATTTGTTGAGGTAAAGTAGCAGCGAATCGAGCTTTACTGTTCCCTCAAAACCTTTTACAAACTGTTGTTTCTTATTATATATATACAGGCCAGGGAAATAATGGAGGTCATAAAAGTACATGATCTGCCGGGAAGGTTCACTGGCCATGATGATGTTGGGATAGTTCTGGATTTTGTAATGGTCGTAATATTCCTTCATTTGTTCCACTCTGAAGGGAGTGACCATCACAATCTGTGTTTTTTTGAACTTGTCTATATTTTTCAACATTTCCTCGGTGAGGTGTTTGCAGTGATCACAATCTACACTGAATACAAAGAGCATGGTTTTCTCATTTTTCTTCAGGTCATTTTTGGTAATAGTGTGGCCATCAACAAGGCTTAGCGGAAAGGCGGGTATAATCGGGTATTGTAAATAAGGTGCTTTGGTGCTGGAATTAGCAGGCGTTTGGGCCATCAAAAACACGGGTAAACAGCTTAAAATAACGAAAAACACGTAGCGCATACTTATAAAAGTTTCTTGATTTGAGTTTAAAATTACCGGATAAATGTCATTATTTGAATAAAAAAGCCGAAAATTGAGCCGAAAAGGGACTAATCTCTCTAATTTTGGGAATTAGTTGCTTGTTCATATGCGAAAATTTTTACTTTTGCAATCCGTATAAATTTTTAACTTAAAATCAGTAACCTATTTATGGCTACCACCGCAGATATCAGAACAGGATTAATTATCAAGCTGGACAACAGCTTGTATTCTGTTGTAGAGTTTGGTCAGAACAAAACCGCCCGTGCAGCCGCAAAGGTTTGGGCTAAATTGAAGGGCGTTGACAATAGCCGTTCCATTGAGCACACCTGGAACTCAGGTGATACTATCTTTCCGATCCGTATTGAGAAGAAACCTTTTCAGTATTTATATAAAGATGATACCGGCTACAACTTCATGGACAATGAAACATTTGAGCAGATCGCTATGCCGGAAACAGCTATCGATGCACCTCAGTTCCTGAAAGAAGGACAGGAAGTAAGTGTACAGATCAATACAGAAACCGATCAGTACATGGCTGTTGAATTACCTGATAAAATTGTAGTACTGGTAACTTATTCTGAACCCGGAGTGAAAGGTGATACGGCTACCCGTACCCTGAAGCCAGCTACTGTTGAAACCGGCGCCACTGTTATGGTTCCACTGTTTGTAGACGAGGGAGAACTGATCCGTGTGAACACCAAAAATGGTGAATACATCGAAAGAGTAAAAGCATAAGCATTTCTGAAATACTGGTTTTCGGAGAAAAGGAATTTTGTTTCTGAGAGATATCTTTCTGAAACAAAGTTCCTGAATGCGTGAAATAGTATTTGTCATATTCTATATATTTCTAAACCAAAAACTGTCTACATGGACTTTAAACAGATTCAGGAACTGGTAAAAATGATCAACAAATCAAATATCAGTGAACTGAGCATTGAACAGGACAAGTTTAAGATTACAATAAAGCAGAAGGATAATGAAGTTCAGCAGGTAATCACTGTTCCTGCAACTATGGCACCCGTACAGGCAGTAGCCGCTGTAACTCCTGCAGCAGCTCCGGCCACCGCAGCACCAGCCGCTGCACCTGCCAAAGCAGATAACCTGGTAACCATCAAATCTCCCATGATTGGTACCTTCTACCGCAGCGCCGGCCCGGATAAAGCACCATTCGTAAATGTTGGTGACGAAGTAACTTCCGGTAAAGTGGTATGCATCATCGAAGCAATGAAGTTATTCAACGAAATAGAGAGTGAAGTAAGTGGGAAAATCGTGAAAGTACTGGTAGATGACGCTTCTCCGGTAGAATATGATCAACCTTTATTTTTAGTTGAACCATAATAATAGCCTTTACCCGTTAGCCTTTAGTTTTCAGACTTACCAATGGTAGTGCGCTGATCGCTAAAGGCTAACAGCTAAAAGCTAACAGCTATTATTAACTTATAAGGAAAACAATGTTCAAAAAAATATTGATTGCCAACCGTGGTGAAATTGCCCTTCGGATTATCCGTACCTGTAAGGAAATGGGTATTAAGACGGTGGCAGTTTATTCAACAGCGGATAAAGACAGTCTGCATGTGAAATTTGCCGATGAAGCAGTATGCATAGGCAAGCCACAAAGCTCAGAGTCTTATCTGAACATCCCTCACCTGATGGCAGCTGCAGAAATCACCAATGCAGATGCGATCCACCCCGGATATGGCTTCCTGGCAGAAAATGCCCGCTTCGCTGAAATCTGTGGTGAACACGGTATTAAGTTCATCGGCCCCACTCCGGAAATGATCCGCAGAATGGGAGATAAGATGACTGCCAAAGAAACCATGATTGCTGCCGGTGTACCGGTTATTCCAGGTTCTGAAGGTTTGCTCCAGAGCGTGGAAGAGGCGAAAGCCATCGCTAAAAGCATGGGCCTTCCGGTAATCATCAAAGCTACTGCCGGTGGCGGTGGTAAAGGTATGCGTGTGGTATGGGAAGAAAGTGAGCTGGAAACAGCCTACAACATGGCTAAAAATGAAGCCCGTGCATCCTTCAGCAATGACGGTATCTACATGGAGAAATTCGTGGAAGAACCCCGCCATATTGAAATCCAGGTAGCGGGCGATCAATACGGTAAAGTATGTCACCTCAGCGAAAGGGATTGCTCTATCCAGCGTCGTCACCAGAAGCTGGTAGAAGAATCACCTTCTCCGTTCATGACGCCTGAACTGCGTGAGAAAATGGGAGATGCTGCTATCAGGGCCGCCAGCGCTATCAATTATGAAAGCGTAGGTACCATTGAATTCCTGGTAGACAAGCACCGCAATTTCTACTTCATGGAAATGAACACCCGTATCCAGGTAGAACACGGGGTTACGGAAGAAGTGATCAACTTCGACCTGGTAAAAGAGCAGATCAAAATTGCTGCAGGTATTCCTATCTCCGGAAAAAATTACACGCCACAGATGCACGCCATCGAGTGCCGTATCAATGCGGAAGATCCTTACAACGATTTCCGTCCGTCTCCGGGTAAAATTACTACCCTGCATATTCCCGGTGGTCATGGTGTGAGAGTGGATTCACACATCTATGCCGGTTATGTAATTCCGCCGTACTATGATTCTATGGTGGCGAAAATTATCACCATGGCGCAAACCCGTGAGGAAGCGATCAACACAATGGAACGCGCCCTCAGTGAGTTTGTGATTGAAGGGGTGAAAACAACGATTCCTTTCCACCAGCAACTGATGCGCGATGAAAACTTCCGTAAAGGTAACTTTACCACGAAGTTTACAGAAACGTTTAAGCTGGTATAACGGTAACGGATATATTATTTTGAAAAGTCCTCCTGATCAGGAGGACTTTTTTTATGCTTTTTACATCCGCAGAAAGTATGGCTTACTTATATTCATAAGCGATTTCAAGACTACTGAAAGAGTTTAACAGGAATACAATTTCACTCAATTTGGCTCCAGTATTAATATGTACCGGCAGTCCGTAATTATTGTATGAATCAGCTATAAACGCATTGTTTCTGCTGTAATCAATATCTATCAGTTGCCAAACCGGATGCAGCTGATGAGGGTTTACTTTATTGTCGTACACTGGAAATACATCAGAGGAGGAGATGCTGTTGTCAGAATATTTTATGACAGAATTAATCTTATATGCGTTGCCGGACGAATTGTAAAAGAATGTAGTGGTACGCATTTCGGTATAAGAGGTGCCAGGGAAGCGTTCTTCTGTTACCTGGGTAATTCTGTCCTGGTTATCATATACGTATTTTTTGAACGAGAATAAAAGATGGAAATCAATCAGGGTGAGGGTATTTCTGTCGTAGTGGCCGAATTCAAAAGTACTGTCCAAAATCACTCTTTTCTTTGAGTCACATAAATACTTGTGCGCCAGTTCGTAGGCAGGATTACCGTCGTAATAGGCGCCTATCAGAATCCTGAGCCTGTACTGGTCGTCGTATCCAAATAAGTACTGGGGATAACCGGTACTGATGTGTTGACCGGCAATCTGGATGGGATAATGTTTGGAGTTGTAGCTGACCCGGATGGTATCCGGCCCGCGGAATGGGATCTCTCCCATTAATTGGGCAACTTGGTAATGTTTCTGACCGGGGATAATAATCGGGGGCTTTACACAATTGCTGAGCAGCATTGTAAATAGCAAGGCGATGGCACCAAGTGCCGGATGGTAACACTTTTTCATGTTGGGGATCTTTTTGGATTAAGAAAAACTCGCTATTGAGGTGTATCTGGAAGTAGGAAGGATGTAAAATTTTTTGGTACAGCGAAGATAAGGAATTAGTTGTATCCGGCTGCCGGATGTTATTAAGCGGACACGGGGGGATATTTCAAAAACAAAGCCCCGGATGAAAATCCGGGGCTAATCATACACCAAAACAATCTTACGGTTTTATCGCAAGAAAAGCAGCTCTCTGTATTTAGGCAGCGCCCATTTTTTGTCGTCCACCAGGAACTCCAGTTTGTCGGAGTGGTAGCGGATAACATCAAAGTACGGCTTAATCTTTTCACAGTAGTCAATCGCTTTCTGACGGCTGTCGGTAAGCTTGTTAGCTACCTTACGCGCCTCGATCATAGCCTGTACATTTTCACTAATAACATTAATATGTTCAGCTATTTTAGCAGCAATTTGTTTTTGAGCTTTTACTGATTCGTCGCCCAGGCCGATTCCTTTCAGACCGTTGATATTAGTTACGAGGTCGTTCAGGTAGCTGATAGCAGACGGGAGGATAGTGTTGGTAGCGAGATCGCCGATTACGCGGGCTTCGATCTGCACTTTCTTCACATAATCTTCCAGCAGAATTTCGTGACGTGCGTGCAGTTCTTTTTCGTTGTAAACGCCGGTTTCAGCATAAAGTTTGGTTGCTTTAGGAGTGATCATTGCATCCAGAGCTTTAGGAGTGGTTTTCACATTTGGTAAACCTCTTCTTTCAGCTTCTTTCTCCCATTCTTCGCTGTATCCGTCGCCTTCGAACAGTATTTTTTCCGAATCTACAATATATTTACGAAGAGTTTGCATGATCGCAATCTCTTTTTTCTCGCCTTTTTCGATCAGTGAATCTACTTCTGCTTTGAAGTCAACCAGGGTTTTAGCCATGATAGTATTCAGAACGGTCATTGCAGAAGCACAGTTAGCAGAGGAACCTACCGCGCGGAATTCAAACTTGTTGCCGGTGAAAGCAAAAGGAGAAGTACGGTTACGATCGGTGTTATCCAGCAACAATTCAGGAATATGACGGTGCAGATCCAGTTTCAGGATAGCTTCGTCCTGTTCGTCGAACTTGTTGTTTACGCGGTTTTTAACTTCCTGCAGAACATCGAACAGGTATTTACCGGTAAATACGGAAATGATAGCAGGAGGTGCTTCGTTAGCGCCCAGACGGAAATCGTTGCTTGGAGAAGCAATCGCAGCTCTCATCAGGTCAGCGTAGTCATGTACTGCTTTAATGGTGTTCACAAAGAAAGTGAGGAACATCAGGTTGGTCTTCGGTGTTTTACCGGGAGCCAGCAGGTTTACACCGGTATCGGTGGACATGCTCCAGTTGTTGTGTTTACCGGAACCGTTGATGCCTGCAAAAGGTTTCTCGTGCAGTAACACTTTCAGTTTGTGACGTTTTGCCACTTTATTCATTACATCCATCAGCAGGGAGTTGTGATCCACTGCGATGTTTACTTCTTCAAATATTGGAGCGCACTCGAACTGAGAAGGAGCAACTTCATTATGACGGGTTCTTAAAGGAATACCCAGTTTGTAGGATTCTACTTCGAAATCGCGCATGTAAGCGTAAGCGCGCTCAGGGATAGCACCGAAGTAGTGATCTTCCAGCTGCTGACCTTTGGATGGAGCGTGACCAACAACGGTACGACCGGTCATGATCAGATCAGGACGGGCGTTAGCCATAGTTTCGTCTACCAGGAAGTATTCCTGTTCCCAACCCAGGGTACCGGTTACTTTAGTAACGTTCTTATCGAAATAGTTACATACGTCTACTGCAGCTTTGTCCATTGCAGCCAGTGCTTTCAGCAGTGGTGCTTTGTAATCCAGGGATTCGCCGGTGTAGGCAACAAAGATAGTAGGTATGCAGAGTGTTTTACCATAACCCTGCTCAAGGATGAATGCAGGAGAGGAAGGATCCCAGGCAGTGTAGCCGCGGGCTTCGAAGGTAGCTCTCAAACCACCGTTAGGGAAACTGGAAGCATCTGGTTCCTGTTGTACCAGTGCATCACCATCAAAGGTTTCCAGTGCAGTGCCATCACCTTTCAAAGTGAAAAATGAATCATGTTTTTCTGCGGTAGTGCCGGTCAATGGCTGAAACCAGTGTGTGTAGTGAGTCACACCTTTTTTCATCGCCCATGCTTTCATGCCTGAAGCGATCTGCTCGGACATCTTACGTTCCAGCTTGGTGCCATTTTTAACAGAGTTCATCAGGCTCTTATAAGCCTCATCGCTCAGATATTCCCGAACAACTTTACCAGAGAAAACATTGCTGCCAAATACATCGGTAATTTTACCGTCATGTTCGGTGAGAGTGGAGTCTACGCCAGCTAATCCTTCCAGCGCTTTGAAACGTAACGATTGCATGCTGTAAATTATTTTACACAAAAGAACGCATCCATCGCTATAAATGCAAATAAATTGTTCATTTTAATTGAAAAATTACATTTAGGGCTTTAAAAGGGGTATTTTTTTATCATTTCATTAAATATTTGGAGCGGATCGACTTTGAATCTGATGAATTTAAAAATAAATAATATGATAACGGGCTGCAAAAAAACAGCAGAAAAGCCACCACGGGGTACTCTTGGCATTTGAAGGAAAATCATGTACTTTTGCGACTTCTTTTAAATATCTCGTTTTTTATACTTAAATACATGCAAACCACCGTAGAAATTGCTGAACAGCTAGGACTTACCGCTGACGAGTTTGAACGAATTAAATCTATTTTAGGCCGTACCCCCAATTTTACCGAGTTAAGTATGTACTCAGTAATGTGGAGTGAACACTGCTCTTACAAAAACTCAATCGTCTGGCTGAAGTCTCTGCCCCGCGAAGGCGACAGGCTCCTGGTTAAAGCAGGAGAAGAAAATGCCGGTCTGGTAGATATAGGTGATGGCTACGCGGTGGTATTTAAAATAGAATCGCATAACCACCCTTCCGCTATCGAACCCTTCCAGGGCGCAGCTACCGGTGTTGGTGGTATTCACCGCGATATCTTTACAATGGGCGCCCGTCCCATTGCCGCACTGAACTCTCTTCGCTTTGGTAATATTAATGATAAGAAAACACAACACCTGGTAAAAGGTATTGTACATGGTATAGGCCACTACGGTAACTGCTTCGGCGTTCCTACCGTAGGCGGTGAAACTTATTTTGAAGAATGCTATGGCACCAACCCACTCGTAAATGCGTTCAGCGCAGGTATCGTAAAAGTTGGTCAAACCGTTTCCGCTACTTCATACGGTGAAGGAAATCCTGTTTTCATTGTTGGTTCCGCTACCGGTAAAGACGGTATCGGGGGCGCTTCTTTCGCTTCCGCCAATATCACAGAAGACAGCGTGGAAGATTTACCGGCCGTTCAGGTAGGAGATCCTTTCCAGGAAAAGAAACTGCTGGAAGCCTGCCTGGAAATCATCAAAACCAATGCTATTATTGGTATGCAGGATATGGGCGCTGCCGGTATCACCTGCTCTACTGCAGAAATGAGCGCGAAAGGCGAACATGGTATGAACATCTGGTTAGATAAAGTACCTACCCGCCAGAAAGATATGAAAGCATGGGAAATGCTGCTGAGCGAAAGCCAGGAGCGCATGCTGATAGTAGTGAAGAAAGGAGAAGAAAAACCAGTGCTGGATATCTTCGAAAAATGGGACCTGCACTGCGTTCAGATCGGTGAAGTAACCAAAGATAAAAACCTGAAGTTCTATATGAACGGCGAACTCGAAGCAGATGTTCCTGCTGAAAGTATGGTACTGGGCGGCGGCGCTCCCCAATATCACCGCGCTTATACAGAACCAGCCTATTTCGCTAAAGTAAAAGCATTCGATATTCAGAATATCCCTGATACAGAACACCCGCGTTTTGTAGCAGAAAGAATGGTGGCATTACCAAACATCGCTTCCAAACGCTGGATCTATAACCAGTACGACAGCATGGTGGGTACTGCCAACGCCAGCACCAACGCACCAAGCGATGCCGCTATCGTGTTGGTAAAACCAACAAAGAAAGCGCTGGCCATGACTACCGACTGTAATGGCCGTTACGTATTTGCCGATCCTCATAAAGGCGGACAGATTGCGGTAGCAGAAGCTGCACGTAACATCGTTTGCTCCGGTGGCGAACCGGTAGCTATCACCAACTGCCTCAACTTCGGTAATCCTTACGATCCGGAAGTGTACTACCAGTTTGTACATGCAGTACAGGGTATGGGTGAAGCCTGCCGCAAATTCAATACGCCTGTTACCGGTGGTAACGTGAGCTTCTATAACCAGTCACCCGACGGTCCGGTGTATCCTACTCCAACCATTGGTATGGTGGGTATCCTGGATACTTTGGATCAGCGTATCACCCTTAACTTCAAGGAAGAAGGCGACCTGGTATACCTGGTAGGCCGCAGCCGCAACGATATCAACAGCTCTGAATACCTGCACAAAATCATTGGTATAGAATACAGCCCTGCGCCGCATTTTAACCTCGATGAAGAACTGCACCTGCAACAGGCCATCACCAAACTGAACAAGGCGAAACTGATCCAATCCGCACACGATGTAAGCGACGGCGGTTTATTTGTTACGTTGCTGGAAAGCGCTATGCCATCCGGCCTGGGCTTTGAACTGGCACTCAACAACAAATTCCGTAAAGATGCTTACCTGTTCGGTGAAAGCCAGAGCCGTGTAGTAGTAACCGTTAAGCCTGCAGATAAAGAGAAGTTCGAAGCACTGTTACATGGTTTGGTAGATGCATCAGATAACTCTGTACGCTACGAAAAACTGGGTGTTGTAACCGGTGAATCCATTAAAGTAAATGGAGAAGACTGGGGCAATGTAAGTACCTGGAAAAAAACATATGATACCGCAATTGAAGAGCATCTGAAGAAATAATCTTCCGCTTTTCAACAACATAAAAAAGGGTTCGCATAGCTGTTATGCGAACCCTTTTTATTTCAGCCAACAGCCATCATTTTCTGTTTCCGTGTATTTTGATAATAAACTTTCTGCGATACCAGATCAGGAATCCTGATACAGATAAAACACCAGGGGTTAAGGCAAAGAGAGAATAAATGATTTTCAGAATAATGCCGCCATAGTTGCCGAAGTGAAGGGGAGCGATGGAGGCGTTGAATTTATCGCTGATGGTAGCGTTGCTGAAATCCACCTTTTTTTTAACGGCGCCATTTTCATCGATGAATACCGACGAGGCGTATTCGCCGAAGAAGGCAGATTCATGTGCATGGCCAAGTATCCGTACCGGGTCGCCTGCTTTTTTGGGAGGACGGAGGCCTGTGGCCTGGAAGCCGGGAATAGTGGCCGTAGCTTTGATGAGCAGGGGTTCATATTCGCCGGAAAAAGGGATGGCAGTGTATCCTGCTTTGGTGTTTTTCCGTGCGTCAATTACTTTCAGCTCCATCATAAAGCCGGTAAAAGAGATGAGCAGGTTAAACAGCAGCGCCCATACACCGGTGATGCGGTGCAGGTTGCGCCAGCGCCGGGTGCGGTTATGCCACTCCAATGGCTGCCGGAAGGTGAGTACCTTGCCCAGCGCATGCCTGTAAACAAACAGTCCGGTGAGGACCGACAGGAATAGCCCTATTCCTGTGATTAAGACGATTATAGCCCCTGTTTTACCACTCAGCAGGGTGAAGTGCAAATACATTACATAACCCGTAAAATGGCCTGTATTGGAGTATTGCTGTAATATTTTGCCGGTATAAGGGTTCAGGAAGATGTATACTTTGTGATCTGCTGAATATTCGGCTCTCAGCACGGTACTTTCGTCAGGCGCCTGGGGGAGTCTTACAAAAAACAGGTAAGGATTTCCCGGAAGTGCCTGGCGGGCATCTTTCATTTGTTCCTGCAGTGTTCTGGGAACAGCCTGCGGTGGCACATGATAGGCATGGGCATATACTGCATGATCTATTTCATCGCTGAATACCAGCATACTGCCGGTAAGGCTCACCAATAGCAGCATAGCGCCTGCTACCAGCCCGGTGATTCTGTGCAGGCGGAAAAATTGCTTGCTCCATTGAATGTTGAACACCTGTTTCTTATCAGTTTGACTTAAAAATATACCCGGGCCTAATTAACGAAAGTGCTATAGGCACTTCTGCCGCCTTGCCTTGTCACCGCCATAGTGGTTAAAGGATTGAGTATGTATTGCTTCCGCCGCAAAGTTACCACGATATACCCGGGAATGGCTTACGCAAAAGGGAAAATTATTGCCCGGATTTGAAAAAAAGAGGCGCGCCGGCATCCTGGTGACTTATTGTTGCAGTATAAATCTTTAACAAGCCATTAACAAAATCCCACTTATGTGTTATAGATTTTGGTAAAATCTGACCTATTTTTGGAAAGCATCGATGAATAAAACGACCGAATTAAAATAAAAAAACTTTTATAAAATATTTGGAATCACTTGGTTATTCCAATTTCTATGAAAACCAGTTGTTCTCTACCATGTCCTGATGAAATCTAATGAAAAATTACACCTAGTGAAAGAACGATTTGAAGTAAAGGGCTGAGTAAAATCAGCCCTTTTTGTTTTTCCCGATTATTTTGCCGTACCTTCTTTTGCCATAACCCCTCTGGCCTTTTCCCATTTTAAATAGAAAAGCCTTCCTGGAAAGCAGGAAGGCTTTTAATATTATAGTGTGTGTCAGTTATACCATCGGGATTTCCGCCACCTGGTAAACTTTCTCATCCAGTTTTGCTTTGGTTTCGCTGAATGCCTTGAGGGTAAGTTCAATATCCTCATCGCTGTGTGCAGCGGTTGGGATCAGGCGATAAATGATCTGTCCTTTTGGAATAACAGGGTATACCACGATAGAACAGAAGATGTTATAGTTTTCGCGCAGATCCAGGCACATCGCAGTAGCTTCAGGAATATCGCCCTGCAGGTAGATAGGCGTTACCGGTGAATTGGTTCTGCCGATATTGAATCCACGTTCTTTCAGGCCATTCTGCAGTTTATTCACATTATCCCACAGCTTCGCTTTCATTTCAGGATGCTGACGCATCAGCTGCACACGTTTCAGGTGACCGATAACGATTGGTAACGGAATGGATTTAGCAAAGATCTGGGAGCGCATGTTATAGCGCAGGTAGTTGATGATCTGTTTTTCGCCGCTGATGAAAGCGCCGATAGATGCACCGGATTTTGCAAAGGTATTGAACAACAGGTCGATCTTATCCTGAACGCCCTGTTCTTCGCCGGTACCAGCGCCGGTTTTACCCATTGTTCCAAAGCCGTGGGCATCATCAACCAGCAGGCGGAACTCATATTTATCTTTAAACGCAGCAATTTCCTTCAGTTTACCCTGGTCGCCGGCCATGCCAAACACGCCTTCTGTTACCACAAGTATACCACCACCCTGGGTTTTAGCCAGTTCAGTTGCACGTTTCATCTGCTTGTCGAAATCTTCCATATCGTTATGCTTGAACACATAACGTTTGCCGGGGTGCAGGCGTAAACCATCCAGGATACTGGCGTGGCACTCTGCGTCATACACAATTACATCCCTGCGGCCTACTATCGCATCAATGGCACTCATGATGCCCTGGTAACCATAGTTCAGTAAGGTAGTCGCTTCTTTACCCATGTAATCAGACAGCTCATTTTCCAGCTGCTCATGGTAGTTGGTATTTCCGCTCATCATACGCGCTCCCATCGGAGACGCCATTCCAAAGTCTGCAGCAGCTTTGGCGTCGGTAGCGCGCACTTCCGGGTGGTTGGCCAAACCCAGATAGTTGTTCAGGCTCCATACAATCTTTTCATTACCCCGGAAGTTCATGCGGGGGCCTATTTCTCCTTCCAGTTTAGGAAAGGCAAAATAGCCGTGGGCTCTGTCTGAATGTTCCCCGATAGGGCCCAGATGTTTCAGCAGTTTCTCGAAAATATCCATACGATATATTATGTAATGGTTAATTCATTCCATTTAAAATGGACACAAAGGTATTAAAATATTACTTTTTGTAAACTTGGTTTACATTTGGCGCAAGCCATTTTATGCATTTATTGATGCAACATAACAGTCTATCTTGTTGTGTTACAGTGACTTTTAAATTATTACAATCTAATGAAATTTACACATTTCCTGGCAGCTGCATTCCTGTTATCTGCTACGGCCGGCCAAGCGCAGAACGCTACTCCAAAGCCGCTTTCCCCTGCTAAAAACACCAACACGACAGCCCGTCCCAAACTCATTGTAGGCATGGTAGTAGACCAGATGCGGTGGGACTACCTGTACCGCTATGCCGGCAGGTATGGCGCCGGTGGCTTTAAGCGTTTGCTGCAGGACGGTTTTTCCTGCGAAAACACATTGATCAATTACACACCTACCATCACTGCCTGTGGTCACACCTGTGTGTATACCGGCTCTGTGCCTGCTATCCACGGTATTATCGGCAACACCTGGTACAGTCCCGAACTGGGCCGTACCATGTACTGCGCAGAAGATACCACAGTAACAACCGTTGGCAGCTCTTCCGCCGCCGGTAAAATGAGTCCCCGGAATATGCTGGTAACCACCATCGGCGACGAGTTGAAGTTATCCAATAATTTCCAGAGTAAGGTGATAGGTGTAGCGATTAAAGACCGCGGCGCTATTCTTCCTGCCGGACACAGTGCCAACGCGGCTTTCTGGTATGATGCCGGCACCGGTAACTGGGTGAGCAGCACTTACTACATGAATGAACTGCCTGTATGGGCGCAGGAATTTAACCAGCAGAAATTCCCGCAGCAATATCTCAGCAAACCATGGACCACACTGTATCCTGTATCTACCTATACCCTTAGTACGGCCGATGAAAAGCCTTACGAAGGAAAGTATAAAAATGCCACTAACACCTCCTTCCCGCATAACCTGTCGGAAATCGCCAATACGGCTATTTCGGCTTCTCCCTATGGTAATACCATGACGCTGGAATTTGCCAAAAAAGCAATGGAAGCTTATGGCCTGGGAAAAGGCCCGGTAACGGATTTGCTGGCTATCAGTCTTTCTTCCCCTGATTATGTAGGTCACCAGTTCGGTCCCAATTCAATAGAAGCAGAAGATACTTATCTGCGCCTGGACCAGGACCTGGCCGCATTCTTCACCTACCTCGATGCGAAAGTAGGCAAGGGGCAATACCTGTTCTTTATCACCGCGGATCATGGCGTAGCGCATGTACCCGGATTCATGGCAGAAAACAAACTGCCGGGCGGCGCCTGGGACGATAAAGCTGCCGTGGCCTCCCTGAACGACCAGGTAGCGGCTAAGTTTGGAGTGAAAAATGTGGTGAAAGGCGCCGATAATTACCAGTTCTGGCTGAACCATGATGCTATTGAGCAGGCAGGTAAAAGTGAGGCAGACATCCGGCAGTTTATGATCCGGGAACTGCTGAAATCTCCTGCCATTGCCAAAGCCTTTTCCATAGATAACCTCATGGGCACTACCCTGCCGGAACCCATGCGTACCATGCTGTCTAACGGTTTTAACACTAAAAGAAGCGGCGACATACAGGTAGTACTAACGCCGGGTTATATCGATGGTGGCAATGTGGGAACCACCCACGGATTATGGTACCCTTATGATGCGCATATCCCGCTGGTATGGATGGGCTGGGGCGTTCGTCCGGGTAAAACCAACCGTACAGTAGGTATGACGGATATTACGCCTACCCTGGCTGCTTTGCTGCATATCCAGATGCCCAGCGGTAATGTAGGTCAGGTAATACAGGAGATTACCCATTAAATTTTTTTTGCTTAGATTGCCATAAACAAGGCTTATAATTCTTTGTTTATGGCATTTTCTTTTATCCAGTATACTGTAGCGGAACGGGTAGCCACCATCGCCCTGAACCGGCCGGAGAAGCGTAACGCGCTCAACGGGCCAATGGTAGCAGAACTCCGTGCCGCATTCCGTGCGGCGGCTGCCGATGAAGCCGTGAAAGTAGTAGTGCTGAAGGGGAACGGGGAAGCTTTCTGTGCAGGCGCCGATCTCGAATACCTGCAGCAGCTGCAGCAAAATACCTATGATGAAAATCTCGCTGATTCCCGGGAACTGATGCAGTTATTCCGGGAGATTTATGATCTTGATAAGATAGTGATTGGCCAGGTGGAAGGGCATGCTGTTGCCGGTGGTTGCGGGTTGGTGACCCTGTGCGACCTCAGTTACGCGGTACCGGAAGCGCTGATGGGATATACCGAGGTGAAAATCGGGTTTATTCCTGCCCTGGTGGCTGTTTTCCTGGTTCGTAAAATAGGAGAGGGCCGCTCCCGGGAGCTATTGTTGACCGGTAAACTGGTAACGGCTGAAAAAGCGGCTGCCGATGGCCTGATCACAGCGGTGGTACCCGCGCCAGAAATAGCCCAAAAGGTAGCGAAAGTGGCTGCCAGCCTATGTAATGAAGCTTCTGCCAATTCCCTGAAGGTGACCAAAAAATTGATTGGCACAGTGTTGGACTTACCGGTAGCGGAAGGGTTGGCGCACGCAGCCATACTGAATGCTGCCACCCGCGGCCATGATGACTGTAAACGCGGAATAGCCGCGTTTTTAAACAAAGAGAAGCTTAACTGGTAATGGGTCACTGATTGCCATTTTATTATTAATACACCACACTATGTTATATCGGTTGTTATTAACTTTTACCTTCCTGTGCGGCACCGGCTCACTGCTGGCGCAGCGTGTTATTTCAGATGCAAAGATTGTTTACAAAATGGAACTGCCGCCAGAGCAACTGCAGATGGATGCCATGCTGGAAGGCAGCACCTTCACCCAATATATGCGCGGGCCACTGAGCAGGATTGATATGAATTTCAATATTGTTCACTACACTTACCTGATCAACAGCAAAGCAGAAACAATGACCACGCTGATAGATCAGCATGGGAATAAGTACCTGATACGTGCCGGGAAAGAGCAATACCAGAAGGACCTGAAGCAATACGAAAGTATCCGGTTCGAGGACCAGTCTGAAACCAAAAAGGTGGCGGGCTACGATTGCAGGAAAGCGATTGGTACCATGCCCGATGGTAAAACCTTTGAGGTATATTATGCGCTCGACCTGGTGCCGGAGAATAAGCAGTATAACCGTCGCTTTGTGAACCTGAAGGGAATTCCGCTGGAATTTGAGATTATTACCAAAACGGGATCTAAAACCAGGGTAGTAGCGGTGAAGATAGAATTATACCCGATTCCTGCTTCTTATTTTGATGTGCCTAAAACGGGCTATAAGGAAGTGAGTCAGAAGGAATTGCAGAATATGTAACGCCCAAAAAAAGGACCGGTTAAAAAGCTGTTTAACTTTTTAACCGGCCCATATTGTAATTGAAGAAACGTTAAGTTTATTACCCTTTCTTAAGCGGCAGAATAATCTGCAGTTTCTGAAAGTTCATGTTTCCAGGAGGTTGTGATTGCACCTGGACATTGGATGGTACTACATAAGTGACATTACCTTTCGTATAGGTCATCACCGCTTTCAGGTTAATGACGTTATTATAGTTATTGGTAGTAGTAAACTTAAAGTCTGAGTTGAAGGTACCGGAAAAGCGGTAGCCAGCGTCGAGGCTCAGATTGGTTTTGGGCATAGCTGTATTCAGCACAAAATGTTGGCTGTCAGCTGTTTTTTTCACTTTGTCTTTGTTATTATCGGTGGGCAAAAAGCCATTATTTGCCGCCGCATTGAGAGCAAAAAACGCTAATGCGCCCGCTAACAAGCAAGACAATGAAAAGGTGCGTGATATGTATGTTTTCGCTTTCATTGTAACACAAATGTACAAACTTTTTGATATATTATATAACATATTCTTAACGCAAGATACGAAGAAATCACAAAGAATTGTTAAAAATTTTTTAGCACATAGAATCCACCCCATATTTGGGCATAAATAAAAGTACTATATTTACAGTAATGAGTAAAGACTTTTCATTTTTAAACGAGGATTTTGATGATCTGAGAGACTTGTTGCAGCAGTTTGAAAACCTCAGGGCTGGTAAGTCTCATTCTTTTCTGGACGAAGATTCATTTGAGCAGATCATAGACTATTATGACGAGCATGACGAAATGCCGATCGCATTGCAGGCGGCAGAAATAGCCATCGAACAATTCCCTTATTCCTCCACTCTACTTCTCAAAAAGGCCAACTTACTGATAGAAACCAAAAAATACAAGGAAGCATTGGATTTGCTGGAAAAAGCAGAAGTGCTGGACCGTACTGATATCAATCTTTATATACTGCAAACAGACGTTTACCTGGCGCTGAACCAGCACCAGAAGGCAGCTGCTGTGCTGGAAGAACAGATTGAACAGTTTTCGGGAGAAGACAGGACGGAATTATTGCTGGAGCTGGCCGATGTATACGACGACTGGGAGGAATTTGAAAAAGTATTCGATTGCCTGAAACTGGCGCTGGAGTACGATCCTACCAGTGAAGAAGCATTGCATAAAATCTGTTTCTGGACAGAATTTACCGGTCGCAATGAAGAGAGCATCCGTTTGCACAGCGCCATTATCGACGAGCATCCCTATAACCAGCTGGCCTGGTTTAACCTGGGTACAGCGTTCCAGGGACTGAAGCTATACGAGAAGGCGATCGATGCATATCAATACGCAGTAGCTATTGATGAGAAATTCGATTATGCCTACCGTAATATGGGCGATGCGTATATCCGCCTGCGTAAGTATGCCGAAGCCATAGAAGTGCTCCAGAAACACCTGGAAATAGCCAAGCCGGAGGATGTTATCTATGAAGCCATCGGCCATTGTTACGAAAGACAGCGCAAATTTACCCAGGCGCGTTATTACTACCGTAAAGCCTCGCATCTGAGCCCCAGCGATGATAAGCTGTACTACAAGATTGCAGTTGCCTATATGATGGAAGCCAACTGGGAAAATGCCGCCAAATCGTTACTGAGCGCACTGAAAATAAATAAAACCAACGCAGAGTATAATATGAGCCTGGGTGAATGCTACCTGGAGCTTGGAAAGAACAAGGATGCACTGGTTCATTTCATGAATGCCGTACGTACTAGGCCAAAAAGCGCCGTTACCTGGCAGGAACTGTTAAAGGGACTCTATGTATCCGGATTCCTTGAGGAAGCCCTCGTACAATTGGCCATAGCAGAGGAAAAGGCCGGCCGCAAACCCATTTTTATCTATTACCGGGCGGCTATCCTGATAGCTATGGGTAAAACAAAAGAAGGGTTACTGCACCTGGAAACAGCCCTGCAACAGGCCCCAAAAATTGTTAAAAAGCTCGTAGAGCTTGACCCTGCTGTGTTACAGCATGTGAGTGTGGTTGATCTGATCGCCCAATATCGCCGCAAACGTTAACCAGTGTTATTTACTTTAATAAAATAAAGTATACTTCTTATTTTTGCGCCGGCTTTTAATTGTCATGGACAAAAGTCAATAGTATTTCCGGTTACTAAAATTGCATCTACGCTATCCCGAAGTGCCTGGCGAAAATTAGTATGTGTTTTACTGACCAATAAGAAGATAAAAATATTTCAAATGAATTTTAATCTGACACAAATCCCGGAAAGGACAAAGAAGCCCCGTACACATGGACTCACTATGGTAATGGACAAAGGGCTGAGTTTGGAAGAAGCACGAAATTTTTTATCCGCAGCAGGTCCTCACATTGATATCCTGAAACTGGGTTTTGGCACTGCTTACGTTACGCCCAACCTGCGCGCAAAAATTGAACTTTACCAGTCGGCAAACATTCCCGTATACTTTGGCGGAACCCTGTTCGAAGCCTTTGTAATCCGCAACCAGTTTGAAGAATACATCAAAGTGGTAAAAGATTACGGTATCAGCTACATGGAAGTTTCCGACGGCTCTATCACTATCCCGCATGCGGAAAAATGCGGCTATATTGAAAAACTGGCGAAAATAGGGCTGGTATTGAGCGAAGTAGGCTCCAAAGATGCTGAGCACATTATCCCTCCCTATAAGTGGATTGAACTGATGAGCGCTGAGCTCTCCGCCGGCGCCACTTATGTGATTGCAGAAGCCCGTGAAAGCGGCAACGTGGGCATCTACCGCGGTAGCGGTGAAGTACGCGAAGGACTGGTACAGGAAATCCTGACACAGATCCCCGCTGAAAAAATTATCTGGGAAGCGCCACAGAAAGCCCAACAGCTTTACTTCCTCGAACTGGTAGGCTGTAATGCCAACCTGGGCAACCTGGCTCCCAATGAAGTAATTTCCCTGGAAGCCATGCGTATTGGCCTGAGAGGAGATACTTTTAACCTGTTCCTCGACAGAGAATAGTTTTTTAAATAATTACAGATTATGAATTACGAATTACGGATTTGTGGATAACACAGCTCCCCGGTTCGTAATTCATAATTGGTAATGATCAATTACCTGGTGCATGAAAATTTACGGACTTATTGGCTATCCGCTCAGTCATTCCTTCTCCAAGGGCTTCTTCAAAGAAAAATTTGAAAAGGAAAATATATCAGGATGTGTATATGATAACTTCCCGATTCCAGGTATCTCTGAATTCACCTCCTTGCTGGAACAGCATCCGCAACTACATGGCCTGAACGTTACCATTCCCTATAAAGAAGTAGTGATCCCTTTCTTGGATGAACTCAGCGACGCAGCCGCACAAATTGGCGCTGTAAACTGCATCCACTTTAAGGATGGGAAAAAGACGGGCTACAATACAGATGTAATCGGATTTACCAAATCGCTGCAACCCCTGCTGCAGGCTCATCACCAGCACGCACTGGTACTGGGCACCGGCGGCGCTGCCAAAGCCATTATGTATGCACTGGAACAACTGGGCATTACCTATACAGTAGTAAGCCGGCAACCTGTGAATGGAGCGGTATCTTACGAATCGCTGAACCGGCAGGCAATGGAAGAACACACCGTAATTGTAAATACAACACCACTGGGCATGTATCCCAAAACAGATACCTTCCCTGAAATCCCTTACCAGTACCTTACTTCCAGGCACCTGCTCTATGACCTGGTGTATAACCCGGCAGAAACATCCTTCCTGCAACGGGGCGCCGCACAGGGCGCCACCATCAAAAACGGACACGAAATGCTGATCCTCCAGGCGGAGGCATCGTGGGAGATCTGGAATAAATAACTATTCCGGTTTAATCATGTAGTACACACACGTAGTCACGAAATTCCTGAAGAAAGGAATCGCTGCAATGGGCTTCCACTGTACCCGTGCGCTTACACCAAATTTATATTTATAGATAGGATTGATCAGGTAAAACCTGCGTTGTGTAATCTTATATTGCTGGCGCTTTACGATGCGTTCAAAACGTTCAATGGAAATGCCGGTTGATTTCACATCCATAAGATCTATCACTACATCATCTCCTTCGCCAAACATCCGCAATACGCCTTTGTAGAGCGGGCGGGGAAGCAAATGGATATAAGGCACCATGCTGAGAAATTTGTTCTTGCAAATCTGCTGATGACCTCCATGAGGCATATACCACGGCGGAAAACCAAAATACACCTGTCCGCGTGGACTCAGCAATTGTTTCAGATGACCAATGATCTTTTCCTGGTCAGGAATGTGTTCAATGGCATCTTTCAAAATAATTACATCAAAAGAATTCCGGAATTCTCCGAGGAAATCCAGATCGTAGATATTTTTGGCAATCAGTTTTAATTGCCCGTTGTCGAGATATTTCTGCAAAAAAGTTTTGGCCAGTTCTATCCGGTCCGGTGCAAGATCCACGCCTACACAGTTGCACCCTTTTTCCAGCAAAGGAGTAAGTACACCGCCTTCCCCACATCCTACCTCCATTACGCGCAGCCCTTCCAGTTGCGGAAATTCCTGCTGTATGAATGGCAGCACGTAGTCGCGCGAATTGTCCACCTGTTGCTGGTGCCGTAGTGTTGCGTCTAAATGATGTTCTAATGCCATGTATACTAAAATTGCGTGAATTTAGTAAAAAGCGCTTAGCTTTTAGCTTTTCAGCGTCTTAAATAAATCCTATAATTACCGGCCGCATGCTGACAGCTAACTGCTAATAGCTATCTTTGCGGCATGCAAACGAACGAAAAAACAAATTACCAGGAAGGAGCCGTGATATTGATCAACAAGCCTTTAACATGGACCTCCTTTGATGTAGTGCGTAAGATAAGGAACATCACCAAAGCTAAAATAGGTCACGCCGGCACGCTGGATCCTTTAGCTACCGGACTGCTGATTTGCTGTACCGGGAAAATGACCAAGAAAATCAATGAATACCAGGCGCAGGAGAAAGAATACACCGGCACTTTTACTTTAGGCGCTACCACGCCTACGTTTGATAAGGAGTCTGAGCCGGAGAATTTTAAAGATATCAGCCATCTTGATGAAGCGGCTATAATGGCTGCCACGCAGCCTTTCATCGGTGAAATTATGCAGCTGCCTCCTATACATTCTGCCATCAAACAAAACGGGAAACCTATTTACCTGCTCGCCAGGAAAGGTGTGGATGTAAAAGTAGAACCCCGTAAATTAACCATTGCAGCATTTGAGATCACTAAAATAGATTTACCGGAAGTACATTTCAGGGTGGTATGCAGCACGGGTACGTATATACGCTCCCTGGCAAATGACTATGGTGCACAATTAGGTTGCGGTGCTTATCTGAGCAGTCTTTGCAGAACCCGCATCGGTAATTTCAGTTTGTCGGAGGCTACCGACATGGAGGATTTTATTGCCACTAACTCCGTTCCTAAAACGGATAACCAATAGCTATATTCCAGATAATATTTTCACGGCGCCAGCGGCTGTCTTTCAGATCCCATTCACTTACATACCAGCCGTTTTTATTGCCGGTGAAGTAAGGAACTTTCAACGGGATACCCCAATCCAGACGGATGAGGAAGAAGGAGAAATCCAGTCGCAGGCCCGCGCCGGTACCCATCGCCAGATCGTGATACAGCTGGTTAAAGCGGAATTCGGAACCGGGCCGGGTGGAGTCCTTCCGGATCATCCAGATATTACCCATATCCAGGAAGGTGGCGCCTTTCAGGTTTACGCTGCCACCAAACATCCTCAACAGGTCGAAGCGGTATTCGATGTTTCCTTCCAGTTTCATGTCGCCGGTTTGATCGGGGAATGCCTGCGCAGTTGCGGAGGAATCTTTATAGGAGCCGGGACCTAACGTACGTAAGCGCCACGCACGGATACTATTGGGGCCACCGGAAGTAAACTGCCTGATATAGGGTAGTACCTGTGAATAGCTGTACGGAATACCTACGCCGGCATAAGCCCTGGTAGCAAGCCCGCTGTGTAATCCCAGTTTCCAGAAGTGACGGTAATCTGCTTCTATCTTTACAAAATTTGAAATATTTACATTGGTCAGCGTTTCCAGGTTGGTTTTTTTACCGCTGATGCCGTTCATCAGGCTGTTGATGCCACTGAGCCAGAGCCCTGATTCTTCTACGTTCACGCGGAAATAGCTGTAGTGGTTTTGATGCAGCAGGTCCTGGTTGCTGAAAATAAATGAAACGCTTTCCCCGCCAATCAGGGCCGGTTCAAAGCTGCGTTTCAGGTATGGATTGGTATTCACCACGCTGTCGCGGAAAGTAGGGTCCAGGCTCACTCCTACATAGTTAAGGGTGATGGGCCGGATGATCCAGCGTTTGTAAAGGGTTTCGTTCCAGTCGTAGCCATAGGAGGCATTGATACTGGTCACATCAAACTTTTCTACGCGGGAGAGGTAGTTGGCGCCAAGCGTTAATCTTGTTTTTACGTTGGAGCGGTTGCTTTGTTTGATATTAAATGGCAGTGCAAACCGTGGCCAGGTAAGACTTACCTCGCCTCCAAACTGTTTGGACTGCAGTTCCCATCCTGACTCCTGGCGTACCAGTTCAATACCGGTACTGAGCGCCATACCCAGCTGCGTAGCCGTTCTATTCAGGTTAATATGCCGGTAGTTCAGGGTAACACCCGATCCGAGTGTATAGTCCGAACTGTTACTTAATTCAAAAGTTAAACCCAGTTCCTGCCTGCGCCGGGGCGTGAGGAATACATAGGCATCAAGCGTGTTTACGGAGTCTTTCGGTTCTTTGTATTGCAGGGTTACAAACTGCCATACGCCGATATCGTATAATTTATTGACAGCATTATTATACCGTTGTATGGAATAAGCTTCCCCCGGCCGCAGTAATATGGACCTGGAAAGAATCTTTGGTTTCAGTATTTCCTGGTGGGAGCGGATGGTAATAAACTTACGTTCGTCCTGTTTCAGGGAGCTGTCGTTTGGATTGGCATTCAATGAAAAGTCGGGATAGGCGTATATTTTACCGATATGATACTTTTGCCAGCTATCGGTACTGTCTTCCGGATTTTTAATCCGGATTTCCACATCCATCGTCAGCTTATCCCTGCCTTTATTTTCATTAAAGATATTTACAAACCCTTCAAATGGGTTGAGGGTATTCCGGAACAGGGCTTTGTTAAGCGTGTCCACACTGAATTCTATGGCATCGCGGTTAAACTTGTAGTAGCCCGCATCTTTGATAAGGCGGGTGAGTCTTTCCCTTTCGCTGCCCAGGGTGGCCGATTTAAATACAACGCCTTTCTGTACCAGCGATAATTTCTCATTGGCTTTTACGAGCTGCAGGATGGCGCTATCCGGCACGGTGTAGGTAATCTTATCTATTACAAAGTTTCTTCCTGTATTTACCTGGTAAGTAACACTGGTTTTACGACGGGCAGTTTTTTCCTCATAATTTACTGTTACATAAAAGAAGCCCTGGTTGTGAAGATAGCTGGTCATGCGTGCCACCGATTCTTTGGTTTTGGCAGAATCGTATACCACGGGTTCTTCGAGGTTCCTTTTGGCGAGCATGAGGTTCCAGAACCAGTTGGACTTTTTCTCGTTGTACTTCTGGTTATAGAGCCATACTTTGATGCGGCTGTTGAGCAGTTTTTTATTGGGCTGCTGTGTCATCAGCGATTTGGAAGAAAGGGAGCTGCGCAGATCCTGTTTTTCAGAATTGAGGATTTCGCCCTTTACATCTACTTTGGCGCTGGTATACAGTGTTTGATCTTTCTGGAGATATTTGGTATTGGAGCAGGCTGCCAACGTGAGTATTACAGCCAGTAGCAGCAATTGTTTCAGCAATAAAATTTTTGAATTGGGAAGCAGCTGCATCACGGGCGAAAACGTTGTTAAAAATTTTAAAAGCCAATACTGACGAATGGGTAACCACGCCTCTTCTTGGCTGATTAAAAGAAATCGTGTAGGTTTGGCCCCATGTTGTCAAAGGCGCAAATTAAATATATTCAATCATTACAGCACAAAAAAAACAGGCAAAAATCCAGCCAGTATGTGGCAGAGGGTGACAAGATTGTGCAGGAGCTGCTACAGGCGGGCATGCCCGTGAAAGGAGTATATGCAACGGCCGGTTGGCTGGAACAGCATCACTCCCTGGTAAACCGTATGCCGCCAGGTACTGTAACAGAAGTGGATGCTGCTGTGCTCAAACAACTGTCGTCGCTCACTACCCCCAACCAGGCGATGGCCTTGCTGGATATGCCTGCTCCCGTGAATCCCCTGCCTGCTGCCGGGACAGTAGCTTTGGCGCTGGAAGCCATCCAGGACCCCGGTAATATGGGAACGCTTATTCGTATAGCCGACTGGTTTGGGATTCCGCAGATCATTTGTTCGCCGGATTGTGTGGACGTATATAATCCTAAAACCATACAAGCTACTATGGGCAGTATGATACGGGTTCGTATAGCCGAATACGATATCCGCGAATTGCTGCAGCAAACGAAGCTGCCCTCTTTTGCCGCTACCCTGCATGGAAAAAATATCGCGGAGTTTCCCGTTATCAAAGAAGGCATTATCCTGATAGGTAATGAGGGAAGAGGATTAACGGAAGATGTAACCGCAATGGCCACCCACCGGATCACCATTCCCCGGATCGGAGGCGCCGAATCATTGAATGCTGCAGTAGCTGCAGGTATTATCTGTGGCCGCCTGCTTATTTAACTACTCATGAACCCCCGGATACTGCTCATCATATTATTGCTTTCCTGTAACCACGCAGCGAAACGGAACGTAACACCCGCATTTTATTACTGGAAGCAAACCTGGACGGGCAACACCGCCGAACTGAAATACATGCAGGATCTCCCCGCAAGGCGACTGTATGTAAAACTGTTTGATGTAGACATCGACGAGGTAACCAAAGCGCCCACGCCAGTGGCCATATTCAGGCAGAAAGCCCCTTTCCCTGCCGGCGTGGAAATAGTGCCGGTAGTATTCCTGATGAACGAAATATGGGCAAACCCAACCCCTCAGCTGGCGGCCAATGTATCCCGGCTGCTGGAACAGCTGTGCGATTCCCTGCCCGCCACCAGCATAAAGGAAATCCAGCTGGATTGCGACTGGACCCAAACTTCCCGTGATGCCTACTTCTCCTTTATAAAACAGATCCGGCAAACACCCTTTTTCCGGGAGCGCCGGGTATCCGCTACCATCCGCATGTACCAGGTGAAGTACAAAGTACGCACCGGCATACCGCCGGTAGACAGGGGACTGCTGATGTGCTATAACATGGGTGACCTGCGTAAACCGGGATCGCATAATTCCATTCTCGACATATCCGCTATGGAATCCTACCTGGGCGAACAACGGGTGGCAGCATATCCCTTACCTTTGGATATCGCTTTACCGTTATTCAGCTGGAGCGTTTTATTCCGCAACGGAACGGAGTATACCGGTATTTTAAGAAATATTGGTACGGAGGAATTACAGGATACCACTATCTTTGCAGCCGGTAGCAAGCAACTATATACCATCAGGAAGGATACTACGCTGAACGGATATCCCTTAAAAGAAGGAAGCGTGATCCGGCGTGAAACCATTGATCAGCAGGCATTGGAAACAGCCGCGCAGTTAGTGGCAAAACAGTTGCAAACACCCGATCCGGTTATTATATTTTATCATCTTGATTCAACAACCCTGAAAAAATATCCATTGAATGAACTACAAAAAATTTGTCGTTTTTTTAATTAGCTTTTGTGCCGTTTTCTTTGGCAATGTAGTATACACCTTATCCTGCGGGCCAACACCGGACCCTTACGACTACTACGTTTCCTTTTTTAGTCCGTATGCAAAAGGCGGCGGTTACGAGCCTTTCTATTATACCGCCCTCACCAACTTTTTTGGCGATCCAACCCCATCAGAAGAAACGGCCAATGTTGCCGACTGGCAAAACTATGCAGGCAGCAAAGTAACGGCAAAGGATATACGTGAATGTATTTACACCTACCCGAAAGAGCAGCTGGCTGCTATTGCAGAAGGCAGTACCGCATTACCGGATAGTGTGCAGAAGAACACCTTTGCACAGTTCCTGGGAAAAGAAAAGAACCGGGAAGCGGCACGCTACCTGCTGTTTGCGAAATCGTGCGAGCCTGCCGTGATCAATACCGATCCGTGGTCGGTACCGGAGCGTAATACCCCGTTGCTGTCCGCATTGTATACAGAAGGGCAGGGGCTGCGTGATAAAGTAAAAGATAAAGATATCCGTGACCGTTATAGTTTCCAGCTGGTACGGTTGCAACATTACAGTAAGCAATACCGCGAAGCAGTTGCCTCCTTCGACCAGCTGTTTGACGGAAAGGAAAAGTCTTCCCTGGTATATTATAAGGCCCTGGCGCTGAAATCAGGCGCCTTACTGTATTTGAAGGACTCTGTGCGGAGCGCCTATTTGTTTTCCCGTGTGTTTGAGATGGCCCCATCGCTGCGGCTTTCCTGTTTTATCAGTTTAACATGGACTAACACCAGCAGCGAACAAATATATCCCCTGTGTAAGGATGACCATGAAAAGGCAATGGTAGCGGCTATTTACGGCTTTACCAATCCAGCGCCCGATGTAACCGCCATCCGCCAGGTGTACGCATTAGATCCCGCTTCTCCTGCCCTGAATATATTGTTGGCGAGAGAAATTAATAAACTGGAAGATGCTTACTTCAGCCCGGTGCTGATGGATGAACAGAATAACGGCATTGTGAGCATTCAGGATTATTCGCCTGCGGAAAAGAATAAGCTGCTTGCCAGGCTAAGCGGGTTACAAACCCTGGTGGATAGCCTGGTTCAAAAGGGCAAATTAAAAGATGTGGACTTATGGCGGGTTTCATCTGCCTACCTTTCCTATATCCGTAAAAATTACCCGGCGGCAGCACAACAACTGGCGGCCGTAAAAACAAAAGATCCGGAAGTAAAAGATCAGTGGGAAATTGTGAACCTGCTGGTAAACATCAATCAGCAGAAAACGATCGACAGCGCCTTTGAATCGAAGCTGCTGGCATCTTTTAAATGGCTGGATACAAAAACTGCCGGCGCTGAAAGTTACTGGGATAGCTGGGGAAGAGGGGAAAATAAAAGCTTCTCTTTTAGTAAAACGTACCGTAACCTGTTGTTTGCCATACTGGCGCCGCGCTACCATCAGCAGGGTGATTTTGTGAAAGAATCACTGATCCGGGGCCGCTGCGATTCGCTGAAGATGAACGATTACTTTGTTTCTGGTCAAACCTCCATGGATCAGATCAACAACGATATGAACCCGGCCACGCTGATACGCCTGAAGGATTTCCTGCGCCAGCCGGTTAAAACACCGTACGAATCTTATCTCGCGGGGTTCTTCCCCGAAGGTATTAACATGGATCAGGCGATAGGCGTGAGCTATATGCGCATCCATGATTTCAGCAGCGCGCGCGATTGGTTTAAGAAAGCTGCGCCCGGTGCACTGGCTGTTTCTTACCAGGTATTCCATGATCAGCTGCAGGACTTTGGGGTAGACAGCGCTGAAGCGCCCTATACAAAAGAGATTACGCAGCTGCAGTTCTGCGAGCGCATGGTACAGTTGCAGGAGAAGATGAAAACAGCGCCGGTACCTGCAAAAGTATACTACGATTATGCGACCGCGTTATTCAGCATTTCCTATTATGGCAGAACCTGGAACTTTGTAAAAGACTACCGCCCGTCTACGCAGTGGTATTCCCCGGAATGCGATAAAGATGCTTTTGAGAAGCAGTATTTTGGATGCTACGCAGCAGAGAGTTATTATCTCAAAGCAGCGCAGGCCAGTACTGATAAGGAGTTCAGGGCAAGATGCGCATTTATGGCTGCCCGTTGTTCGCAAAAACATACGGCTAATAATGGCAACAGTGATCAGTATATCACTGCGTTGGTGCATAACCGTTACTTCACTTTGCTAACTGGCAATTATGGACAAACGAAATTCTACCAGCGGGCATATGACCAGTGCAGTTACCTGCGTGATTATGTGAAAAGCACCCGGAAGAAATAACTATTTAAACTGGATAGCCTTCACAGGTGTAATACGCCGGATGATCCTGGCCGGGATTTGCAGTATCACTGTGCAAATAAGAAATGTACCCACGTTGATCAGTACAATATCCACCCAGTGGAGGGATACTGCTGCTACCGACATGTAATAGGATTCTTCCGGCAGCTTGAAAATGCCGGTGGCCTGCTGAAGGAAAGCAATGCCCAGCCCGAAGAAATCGCCGATCAGTATTCCCAGTATAACGATATAAGCCGCCTGGTATACAAATACTTTCTGGATATCCCAGTTGCGCATACCGAGCGCTTTGGCAATGCCTATCATGTTGGTACGTTCCAGGATGAGAATGAGAATAGCCGTGATCATGTTAATGATGGCAACTATGGTCATAATAACGATGATGATCAGTTCATTCTGGTTTTGCAGTTGCAGCCAGTCGAAAATATTCGGATAAATATCCCGGATGGTGCGGGTGAACAATTGGTCCGGCAATACGTTGTTATCCATGTACCGCGCTGTGGAATCCATGTTGCGGTAGTTATTGATGGATATCTCGAAGCCGCCTACCTGGTCGGGGTCCCAGTCGTTGAGTTTACGTACCAGGTTAAGATCGCCGATCACATAGGTTTTATCATATTCCTCGATACCGGTTTTGAATATGCCCGTTACCGTTAGTTTGCGGGCCCGGGGCGGTAATCCGCCTCCCTGTATAAAATAGATAATGGCTTTGTCATTTACTTTCAGCTGCAATTCTTTGGCCATGTATTCGGAGATCATAATTTCCGGTGCATAGGAGCTGTCGTTAAACTGTAGCAGTTTGCCCGCCTGGAGGAAGCGTTTCAGTTGCGGCCAGTCGTATCCCTGGTCTATTCCTTTGAAGATGATGCCGTCTATTTCCTTTTCGGATTTGATGATGGCAGATTTGGTAGCGTAATTGCTGATGGTTTTAATACCGGGTGATGTTTTGATGCTATCTATCAGGCTTTTGCGGCTGTAGAAGGGGATTTCCTCTGTAAGCGGACCGGCATTGGGCTGGTATTCATTGATATGAATATGTCCCCAGAAGCTGAAGATCTTCTCCTGGATCACCTGTTGAAAGCCGTTTACCAGCGCTGTTGCCAGGATCATTACCGCTACGCTGATCGCAGTAGCGGCTACTGCGATATTGATAATGAATTTTGAGAAAGAAGATCCCTTATTGAAAGCAATCCGTCTGGCAATAAAAAATGATAAACGCATGGAACAAATATAGGGAAAAGCTGAAAGTGCAAAGCATAAAGCAAAAAGGGATGCCAACGGGTAATTGGGCGGGATAAATATTCTATCTTCGCCGGGATCATTTGCTACCTGGCTTTTGGCTTTCAGCTTTCCGCTTTTAATCGTAACTTGAATACTATCAATTACCTCGTATGCGTATAGCAGCATTAATTTTTACAATAGTTCTTGTTTCCTGTTTGTTTAACAACAGCACTTCGGCACAAGTGAATGTTATTACTCCGGACCATGTATACTACAACAACATTAAATCCGTGAAGTTTAACCAGAGCGGCGATCCGTTGAGCTTACCCATGTATACAATTGGTACCGGAGAAAAACTGGAACTGTCGTTCGACGACCTGGATAACGATGTGAAGAACTACTATTATTCTTTTGTGCTTTGCAACGCCGACTGGACGCCTGCCCAGGTAAACCAGTTTGATTATATGCGGGGATTTTCAGAAACCAGGATCCTGAATTACAAGTTATCCAGTGTGTCGCTGCAGCGTTATACCCATTACAGTGTGCAGCTGCCAGGCACCAATAGCTACCCCGTAAAATCGGGCAACTACCTGTTGAAGGTTTACCTGGATAGTGATACCTCCCAGCTGGCATTTACCCGCCGGATGTTTGTGGTGGAAAATAAAGCCGGGATAACCGGGTTTATCCAGCAACCTATTGCCCCCAAACTTTTCCGTACACACCAGAAGATCAATTTTGAAGTAAACACTGGCGCCCTGAATATCCAGAACCCGTTTGACCAGATCAAAGTAGTGGTGCTGCAGAACTATCGCTGGGATAATGCACTCACCAAATTGAAGCCGCAGTTTATTAACGGCAACATTTTAAAATACAATGCGGAACAGGACTGTATAATGCCCGCCGGTAAAGAGTATCGCTGGATTGACCTGCGTAGTTTCCGGCTGCAAACCGAAAGGGTGCAGCGTTCAGAATATCATAGCAACAGTACAGATGTATTTGCGGTAATGGACCAGGAGCGGGCAGATAAGCAGTATCAGTTTATTAAAGATATCAACGGAAAATATTACCTGGCCACACTGGATGATTATGATCCTAATTTTGAAGGGGATTATGCGTCTGTACATTTTTCATTTGGAGCGCCGGAACCTTATGCGGGTTATGAGATGTATATCTTTGGAGAGTTTACCAATTATGAGCTGAACAACTCGAACAAGCTTACGTATAATGGGGCCAGTCGTGCTTATGAAGGCACTATTTTCCTGAAGCAGGGCTACTATAATTATATTTACGGCATGGTAGATAAAACCACACCCAATGCAAAATTCAGTACGGATATGACGGAAGGAGATCATTGGGAAACGGAGAACAACTATACTATTTTGTTGTACTACCGGGCGCTGGGAGGAAGGTCTGATGAACTGGTGTCTTCAATTACATTGAATTCGATCCTGAACCGTAAGTAAGGAGTATATAAAAAGCAACAGGGAGATGAAATCATTCATCTCCCTGTTGCTTTTTATTTATGCGCCGATGCTTTGGCGTAGTTTAACAATATTGGCGGCGCCGCGTTTGATGATGATGCGGGTGCCTCTTTCGTAAGTGAAGTACCGGTAGAACCAGTTAATGAATACCACCAGTTTATTCCTGAATCCCAGCAGGCTGAGAAGGTGTACGATCATCCACGCTATCCATGCGAGGTAGCCGCTCATGCGCATACCGGCAAATTCAGCTACCGCCCTGTTGCGGCCAATGGTAGCCATGCTGCCGAGATCTTTATAATTAAATCCTTTCATAGGTTTGTTTTCCATTGAAAGCATCAGGTTGTGCGCTACATTTTTGCCTTGTTGAATGGCCACCTGTGCCACCATCGGGTAGCCTTTGGGGAAGCGGGGATCATTGGTCATCTGGGCAATATCGCCAATCGCATAAATGTTGGTAAATCCTTTGACCTGGTTTAATTCATTTACGATGATACGGCCGTTTGGCAGGATAATGTCTGCCGGGATACCTTTTACCGGGATGCCTTTTACGCCGGCAGACCAGAGGAGTGATTGTGTTTGGATCAGTTCCCCGGTACTGAGGGTAACGGTTTTGCCGTCGTATTCTTTTACGCCGGTATTGGTTAATACGCGGACGCCGATTTCCTGGAGGGCTTCCAGTGTTTGCTGCGATGTTTTTTCGCTGAAGGAGGGCAGTACTTTTGGTCCTGCTTCAATGAGGTATACATTCATTAACGACTGGGGCAGGGTGGGATAGTCTTTCGGCATGATGTATTTGCGGAGTTCTGCAAAAGCGCCGGCCAGTTCCACGCCGGTAGGGCCACCGCCTACCATTACGAAATTGAGCTTTGGTTTTATTTCTTCGGGGTTTTGCAGCAGCAGGCTTTCTTCAAATTGTTTCACCACATAGTTCCTGATTTGTACGGCTTCTATGAGGGATTTCATGCCAATGGCATTGTCTTCAATATCTTTATTTCCGAAGAAGTTGGTGTTGCTGCCGGTGGCGAAAACGAGATAGTCGTAATGTATTTCGCCGATACCGGTTTCCAGTATATTTTCTGCAGAGCGGATGCCTGTAACTTCCGCCATGCGGAATACAAGGTTACGCTGTTTTCTGAAGATGCCACGCAGGGGGAAGGCGATGCTGTCTGGTTCCAGGCCGGCAGTAGATACCTGGTATAGCAGCGGCTGAAACAGGTGGTAGTTGTTCCGGTCGAGCAGTACTACCTGTACGGGTGCATGTTTAAGTTGTTTGGCAAGATTTACGCCGCCGAATCCGCCACCTACTATAACGATTCGCGGTTGTGTTGTTTCCGGGATGTTGGGCTGAATCATAATTCGTCATTTTATATGTTGCCGCAATTGCGATGATATGGTAACCTCTGTCAGTAACCACGGAATCCGGGAGTTTTTTTGGCAAACGGTGTACCGTTGTTAAAGATTCTCAAAGTTACGAAACTTTCAGAAAAAAATGAAACTATAGAAGAAGATTAGTGGGAGATTGTCGCGGAGGTTGTCCTGGTACCCAGATTAGGCTGATTTTACTGATTAGCCTTTTGTGATTTTGGGAGATTGGTGGGAGCGAAGAGCGTGAAGATCGTCATGGGCCACTGATTTTGTTGATTAGCTTTTTGTGATTATGAGGGATTTTCGGAAGATTTTGGAAGATTGAAGTGAGTGGAGGTTGTCCTGGTACCCTGATTACGCTGATTTTACGGATTGGTTTTTGGTGATTATGGGAAGGATTTTTGGAAGATAGGGAGATTTGAAGAGAGCGAAGATGATCCTGCAGCGCTTATTTTGCCAATTGGCTTTTTGTGATTACAGGAGATTTTATAGAAGATTTGGAAGACGGGTGGATAGCGTGTTGCCCTGTGACTATTATCAGGCTGATTTTGCTGAATAGCTTTGGGTATTACAAGAGTTTTTTGGAAGATTTGAGGAGATTCATGCATTGACCGGATTTTAATTCCTGTCTCCGGAGAATTGGTTTATTTTTGATTTTTGAAGGATTTCCGGAAGATTTACTAAAATTAGAAGGCTTTTATCATCGTTATTTCTTGAATAATTAAAAAAGATGAGCAGCATAATCTATTGAATGCCGCTCACTTACTTTCACCGGTATATCAGGACACCGGTTCACTTATATAGCTCCCGCATGAATAACCGGCCTACCTTCTTTCCTCTGTAAGGCCCTGTGATAAAGCGTCTTCAGATCAAGTCCACATCCCCTCCACGTCACCTCCGCGTTATCTCCATGTATTAAGCATGTGCTAAGTATGTATTAAGCATTTGCAAAGCATGTGCAAAGCATAAGCTAAGTATCTCACCGTCAATCTTTAAATATCCCAGTTATCCCCGTCAATCTCTCCAAATCTTCCAAAAATCCCTCATAATCACAAAAAGTCAATCAGTAAAATCAGCGTAATCAGGGTACCAAGACAACCTCCGCGACAACCTCCGCGACAACCTTCGCAACAACCTCCGCACTTAATGCAGCCAGTATTGATACAGGAACGCCGCCGCCGCTGCACCTGCCAGCGGGCCGAGAACAGGGATCCACGCATAGCTCCAGTCGCTGTTGCGTTTGCCGGGAATGGGCAGGAGGAAGTGCATAAGCCGTGGTCCCAGATCACGCGCCGGGTTGATGGCATAACCCGTGGGGCCGCCGAGCGACAAGCCGATAGCCAGCACCACGAAGGCTACAGGCAGTGCATCAAGCGAGCCGATGCCGGCGGTAGGGCCGGTGATATAAGAAATAGCCAGGATGAATACCATTGTGGCAATGAACTCCGTGAGGAAGTTGTACTTCGGATTGCGGATGGCTGGAATGGTGCAGAACACGCCCAGTTTGGTGTCGGCATCGGGCGTTTCATCAAAGTGTTTTTTGTAGGTGAGCCATACCAGGAAGGCGCCCAGCATAGCACCGGCCAATTGGGCGGCTACATAGGCAGGCACTTCTTCCCAGGGGAATTTCCCCTGCAACGCCTGTGAAAAGGTAACGGCAGGGTTGAGGTGGGCGCCGCTGTATTTAGCGGTGGCATATACGCCGATGAATACGGCCATGCCCCATCCCAGGGTGATAACGATCCAGCCGCCCTGGTTGCCTTTGGATTTGTTGAGGATCACGCTGGCCACTACGCCATCGCCCAGTACGATGAGGAATGCGGTGCCGATTAGTTCTGCTAAATAAGGTGACATAAGCTGAAATGAATATTGATAAACGTGGATAAATTTATTCTTCGGTCCATGCCTGCGCTGCCCGGATGGCGCGTTTCCATTCCTTGCGCAGCCGTTCGTTTTCCGCGGGCTCCATTGCCGCGTCGAAAGTGGCATCTATTTTCCATTGCTGCGCAATGGTTTCGATGCTGTCCCAGAAGCCGATGGCGAGTCCGGCGAGGTAGGCCGCCCCCAGTGCGGTTGTTTCTGTGATGGTGGGGCGTACTACCCTGACATTGAGCAGGTCGGCCTGGAATTGCATGAGCAGGTTATTTTTTGTGGCGCCGCCATCTACTCTGAGTTCGGTGATGGGCATACCGGCGTCTGCTTCCATTGCTTTCATCACATCCATTGTTTGGAAGGCGATGCTGTCGAGGGCCGCGCGTGCAATATGCGCGGCAGTGGAGCCACGGGTGAGACCCACCATTGTGCCGCGTGCATGCTGGTTCCAGTAAGGCGCACCAAGACCTGCAAATGCCGGCACCAGGTATACGCCATCGCTGTGAGGTACAGTAGCGGCGAGTTTTTCCACATCAGCAGAGTGGCGGATGATGCCAAGACCATCGCGGAGCCATTGTACTACGGCGCCGCCAATGAAAATACTGCCTTCTAATGCGTAAGTGGTTTTGCCATTTATTTTCCAGGCCACGGTGGTTAACAGGTTGTTTTTGGAAGGAATGGGCTTATCGCCGGTATTCAATACCATAAAACAACCGGTGCCATAGGTGTTTTTTAACATGCCGGGCTGTGTGCATAACTGCCCGAAGAGGGCCGCCTGCTGGTCGCCGGCAATACCGGCAATGGGAATGCGGTAGGGAGTAAGATTGGCTTCTGAGTAGCCATATACTTCGCTGGATTGTTTTACTTCCGGCAGCATGGACGCAGGAATATCGAAGAGGGTAAGCAGTTCGTTGTCCCAATGCATGTCGTGGATATTAAACAGCAAGGTGCGGGAGGCGTTACTCACATCAGTAATGTGGAGTTTGCCGTTGGAGAAATTCCATACCAGCCAGCTGTCAACGGTACCAAAAGCGAGTTCCCCGTTTTCTGCTTTTCTGCGTGCATCGGGAACGTTGTCCAGGATCCACTTTATTTTGGTGCCGGAGAAATAGGCATCTATACGAAGACCTGTTTTATCTTTGACGAGTTGTTCTTTTCCTTCTTTGATGAGGGAATCGCAATAGGCGGCGGTGCGCCTGTCTTGCCATACAATCGCATTGTGTATAGGTTTGCCGGTCCGTTTATCCCACACAATGGTGGTTTCGCGTTGGTTGGTGATACCAATAGCGGCGATGCTTTCACCGGTTACTCTTAATTTAAGGATGGCTTCTGCTGCCACGCTGGCTTGTGAAGTCCAGATTTCCATAGCATCGTGTTCTACCCAGCCGGGTTGCGGGAATATCTGTTTGAATTCTTTCTGGGCAACTGCTTTGATGCTGCCATCATGGTCAAAAATAATGGCGCGGGAGCTGGTGGTGCCCTGATCCAGCGAAAGAATGTATTTTCCCATTAGCTTTTCGTTTAGTGTGTTACCGGGTTTACGTGGATATAAGCACTGAATTTAGATAAATTCTCCAACAAAACATGATCATCTCCCGGAGGGAAAAATATCAGGGTGTTGGATAAAAAAAATCCCCGGCGCAATTACTGCACCGGGGATACACCATCTAAAAAATATTGAGACTACATTTTCTTTGCGTCTTCCAGGAACTTAGCCAGGCCGATATCAGTTAACGGATGTTTCAGCAGACCGAGAATAGATTCTAACGGGCAGGTACATACGTCGGCGCCCACTTCAGCACATTTTACAATGTGGAGTGCGCTACGGATAGAAGCGGCCAGGATTTCAGTTTTGTAACCCTGTAAGCTGTAGATCTGTGCAATTTGTGCGATCAGTTCCACACCATCCCAGTTGGTATCGTCAATACGGCCAATGAATGGGGAAACGTAAGCTGCGCCTGCTTTTGCAGCCAGGATAGCCTGACCGGCAGAGAACACCAGCGTACAGTTGGTTCTAATACCATTGTCGGTAAACCATTTGATGGCTTTTACGCCGTCTTTGATCATAGGTACTTTCACCACGATGTTCGGGTGGATAGCAGCCAGTTTCTTACCTTCTTCAATGATAGATTTAAAATCAGTAGATAATACTTCTGCACTCACATCACCATCTACTATTTCGCAGATATCTTCGTAATGTTTGATAATTGCAGCTTCACCTTTGATGCCTTCTTTAGCCATCAGGGAAGGGTTGGTGGTTACGCCGTCCAGAACGCCAAGATCGTGAGCTTCTTTGATTTGCGCCAGATTAGCCGTATCGATAAAGAATTTCATACTATGATAAATTAGTTGTCAGGAAATGAACATTTGAGGAGAAGCTGTCATTAGTGAAAGAGGTGGAGAAAATAGCAACCAGATACTATTGACAAGCAACTAATGACAATAAAAAAAGAAAAAAAAGGCAAGTTACTTATATCGCACCGCTACAACCACCTACCCTTGCTACATTCCTGTCCTGGGGGAGTTCAGTAGGAGCTGGTCGTATAAGACTTGCCGGTTGCAAAGGTAATATAATGCGCTGAATATCCAAATATTAGCAACAGAAATGTTGAAACTTTTTTTAAAACCGTAGGAATACGCATTCTTTTGGGGCTAATACTGATTACGCTATGTAATGGGAAAAATTATATATATTTGGAATGCAAACGTATCCCAAGTATTGTCATCATTCATTTTTAAAACAATATAAACCTCAATTATGGAAACAACCACTTATGAAGGCGGCAGCGTTTTTGGCGCCATATTCGGTACTGGTTTTATCATCTTCTGTTTAGCGGTTGCTGTCTTCTTTATCATCTGTTTGTGGAAGATATTCGAGAAAGCCGGCCAGGAAGGCTGGAAAGCGATTATCCCTATCTACAACGTTTATGTGCTCACCCAGATTATTGGCAAACCCTGGTATTGGGTAATCCTGATGTGTATTCCTTATGTGGGAATCATCTGGGGTATCTGGGCAACCAACCTGCTCAGCAAAAGCTTTGGTAAAACAGAAGGATTTACGGTAGGGCTGATATTGCTCGGTATCGTATTTTATCCTATCCTGGCATTTGACCGTACCATTGTGTACAAAGGACCGGCAGGCGATCCCACCCGTTTTAATAATGTAAATGAGGATCTGAATTCGATAGGAAAAACGGCCTGATCAAAATAACTGTAAGAAAAAGGCGGCTGAGATAATCAGCCGCCTTTTTTAATGTTCTTTAGTAGTGTAGTAATTATAGTCGTTCAGCACTGTTTCAAGGAAATGTGTATTAGGCATTTCGGTTTCAATATGCAGTACCTCTCTTACCCGCATCGCCACACGGGCTGCGAGGTCTTCATCTTTCGCCTTCAGCGCGCGGTCCAGCAGGTCTTTCACTTTGTTCATATCCCTGTCAGACAGCTTCATGATCTGTGGAAACTGCGGTTTGTAATCGCTGTGGGAAAGATCCCGGAAGATGGTTTCTTCTATACTGCCTTTTCTTTTGGTGCTGATCACGATGGTGCCGGCTACCAGGTCGCCCAGCCGCTGGTTATAAGGCGTGCGCACAATAGATACTGCCGGGATAATTACAGGTACCAGCGCGAAAAAATACAGCGGCGTTTCTATGATCCGGAATATCCATCTTATCAGGTGCTGACTCACACTTGGCTGGTTGCCCGTCATACTTACCACCTGTAGGTGCAGCATTTTTTTGCCGGGTGTTTGTCCTTTCATACCAATTTCCGCCACCGGGAAATAAAACAACAGGGGCAGCAGTACCAGGAAGAAGTAGATGCCTACATGCCCTTCCATTTCTATACGAAAAGAGCTCAAGGTCATATACGCCACCAGGTAATAAAAAAAACGGATGGCGAAATCAATGAGCCACGCCAGGAATCTTTTCATGATGTCTGCTGATTCAAATTCCAGGTCTATATTGAAAGAAGTCGGTATTTTTATATCTGCCATACTCAAATTTACATATTTGTTGATATATTGTTGAACGATTTAGTATGTTTGCCGGTATTCCCCCATTAGTAACCCATTACTGTAGGTGATATCTGTTTTTTAAAAGGGAAAGGACTCACTATGAGAGAATCGCTGTTTATCAAAAAAAATCTGTCCCGCTGGAAAAAATACCAGGAGGAACCAACAGATGACCCTGATGAAATGGCGGAAAGATTTGTATCACTGCTAGATGATCTGTCTTACGCTAAAACTTTTTACAGCTTCAGTAAAGTAACCCGTTATATCAACGGCCTGGCAGCAGGTATCTACCATCGTATTTACCAGAACCGCAAAGAAGATGTAGGACGTTTCCAGTTGTTTTTTAAATACGAATTACCGCTGTTGTTCCGTAAACATCACCGCCTCTTATTATTTACACTCTGTTTCTTTTTATTGTTCTGTATTATCGGCGCGTTTTCATCAGCACATGATGAAACCTTTGTGCGCGGCGTATTGGGCGATGAATATGTAAATATGACGGAACGGAATATCGCCAATAAAGATCCTTTCGGCGTGTATAAAGACGGTAACCCGATACTGATGTTTTTCCGCATCGCTTACAACAACATCATGGTATCCTTCTATTGTTATATTGGAGGTATTTTCCTGGGCGTAGGTTCATTGTACCTGCTGGTGCGCAATGGCGTGATGCTGGGCGTTTTCCAGTATATCTTCTTTTCGCACGGGCTCGGCTGGAAATCTATCCTCGTAATCTGGATACATGGCACGCTGGAAATATCCAGTATTGTGATTGCCGCCTGCGCAGGCATTATCATGGGAAAAAGTATTCTTTTTCCCGGTACACGCAAACGGATCGATTCCCTGCGTAAAGGCGCCAAAGACGGTATCAAAATCATGGTAACCCTCATTCCTGTATTCATTGTAGCCGCTTTCCTGGAAAGCTTTGTAACCCGGTATACGGAAATGCCGCTGGCGGTAAGTCTTTTTATCCTCCTGGCATCACTGGCTTTTATACTGGGATATTTTATTTTCTATCCCATTTACCTGCATAAAAAAGGATATCGATTGAGTGCGGAAGGGAAAGTATTAACACCATTTATCCTTTCAAAGCAGTAACATGAATAATTTTTTCCGGATTAAATACGGCCTGCTGTTACTGCTGCTTTGCTGTTCCATGCAAAGCATGGCGCAATATGAGAACACCGCTCAAACCAAAGAAGCATACGACAGTTTACTGCAGGCAAGGATAACGGAAGACAGCTTCGCTACCATCGCCGTAGACCAGGAGCGTGCAGAAGGCGAACATGAATACGCAACAGAAATCCCGCCATTTGAATTACGCGAGGTGCCGGATTCGCTCGTGAAATCGCTGAAAGAAAACAAGAAACTGCAATACAAGGATATACCACCGGAGCCGCCCAAAGATAATACCTGGATGCAGCGTTTCTTAATAGCTTTATTTTCATCGATCGGCGCTATCCGCATCATTGTGATGCTATTGCTGCTGGCGGGTTTGGGCTTCCTGGTATATTGGTTTATGAAAAGCAATGGCATGAGCTTCTTCCGTAAACCACAGTTAATAGAAGGTTTAACAGAAGTACCCGAAGAAGACCTGCAAAGCGCACAGGAATATGAAGAGAAGATCAAAGCGGCGATAGCCGCCGGGGAAACAAGACAGGCCATCCGTTGGTGGTACCTGTACACGCTGTTTCAGCTGGCCGGACGGGAACTGATAGTACCAGGGAGAGAAAAAACCAATAACGATTACCTGCGCAGCATGCGGAGTTCTCCCTACTATAAAAAATTTGCTACGCTGACGTTGGACTATGAATATATCTGGTATGGCGGATTTGAGGTGAGTGAAGAAAATTTCAGGAATATTAACCAGGAGTTCAGGGATTTTAATAACACAATCGGAAAAGCTTCGTGAAGAACAAACCTCTATATATCGTCCTGTTCGTTTTGCTCCTGCTGGTAGTACTGGTAATGGTGAGTGGAAACCTCGCCAATAAAAAGAATGAGCAATCCACAGATATGACACAGTCTTCTTTTTACAGCAAGGATAAAAAAGCAGGAGGCGCCTACGCTGCCTTTAAAATGCTTCCCCAGCTGTTTATGAGGAATTCTGTACAGGTGGTAACCAAACCATTTGCCCGCACTTTTGATAAAGACAGTGAGCTGAAATTCAGGAACAACGTATATATCCTGGTAGCAGACAAACTCTTTACTACAGAAAGCGATATAGACGCCATGCTGGATTACGTATCGCGGGGAAATGAGCTGTTTATTGCCATGAATACACCGGACCCTTTGCTGGAAAAGCACCTGAAGTTTGTGACGGTGGAAAGCAATAACATGCAATCCAAAAAAGAAGGCATCGTGCAGCGGTATGCTGATGAAACCATTCCAATGGATACTTCCTTCAGCTATCCTGGTATGGTGAGCGGGAATTATTTTTCAGCGGTAGATAGTAACACCACCAACATACTTGGCTACAATTATAAAAACAAGCCCAATTTTATCCGTATTGAATACCGCAGTGGTTTCATTTACCTCCTGCTGAATCCATATACTTTTACGAATTATTTTCTGCTGCACAAACAAAACGTGAAGGCGTTGGAAACACAAATGTCGTACCTGATCAACGACGCGGGCAATGTATACTGGGATGATTTTTATAACAGTCAGCATAGCGCGCAATCAGGCGATTTCAGTGAGTGGCAGGTGCTGATGCGGTATGCCTCCATGCGCTGGGCATTATGGCTGGCGGTAGTATTGCTGCTGATTTACGTGGTGTTTGAAAGCAAGCGCCGGCAACGGATCATTCCCGATAAACCACCGGTGACCAATACTTCGCTGGAGTTTGTGGATGCCATCGGGCAGCTGTATTATCAGCAACATAACAACTATAACCTGGCGCATAAAATGATCATTCATTTTATGGAGTATATACGTTCCCGTTATTACCTCAATACCAATGTGCTGAATGATGAATTCATTGCATCGCTGGCGCGTAAATCGCTGGTGCCGGAAGGGGAAATAAGGGCGTTGCTCCAGATGGTACATCATATCCAGCTGGAAGAAAATATCAGTGATGATGATCTGAAAGATTTTTATAACCGCATTCAACAATTTTATATAAACACGAATAAATAATGGATACCAATACATTTCAACCCAGGACTGATTTTTCTGCCTTGCATGAAGGTGTGGAAGCCATCAGGGAGCAGATCGGTAAAGTAATTGTAGGACAGCATCAGATGGTGGACCTGCTGATAGCAGGTTTGCTTACACAGGGACATGTGCTGATTGAAGGTGTTCCCGGCGTTGCAAAAACACTCACCGCAAAATTGCTGGCGCAGTGTGTGGATGCGGACTTCAGCCGTATCCAGTTTACACCCGACCTGATGCCGGCGGATGTATTGGGCACTTCCGTTTTTAACCCGCAAACAAGGGAGTTTGAATACAAGAAAGGACCCGTTTTCAGTAACCTCGTACTGATCGATGAAATAAACCGTGCCCCGGCCAAAACGCAGTCGGCATTGTTTGAAGTAATGGAAGAAAGACAGATCACGAACGACGGCACCACCTGGTCGCTGGACCGGCCCTTTATGGTGATCGCCACACAAAACCCGATTGAACAGGAAGGTACTTACCGGTTGCCGGAAGCGCAGCTGGACAGGTTCCTGTTTAAGATAGAAGTAAGGTATCCTAACCTGGAAGAGGAAGTAGCAGTATTACGCAGCATCCATCATTTCAACGGGGAAACGGATCTTACAAAAATGATCAGCAAGGTAGTCACTACCACGCAGATTATCGAATTCCAGAACCTGGTACGGCAGGTAGTAGTAGATGAAAAACTGTTTCACTACATCGCGTCTATCATCAATGAAACACGCATGAATTCCTCGCTGTACCTCGGCGCATCGCCGCGTGCATCCATTGCCGTTATGAACTGTGCAAAGGCATCCGCTGCTATGAAGAACCGCGATTTTGTGATCCCTGACGATGTAGTGGAAATGGTACCGCACGTATTGCGCCATCGTATCATGCTGACGCCTGAAAAAGAAATGGAAGGCATCAAAACAGATGACGTGATTGCACAGATCGTAAAAACGATAGAGGTACCGAGATAATCATCTCCCAAGAAGATATTAGTATGTCAGCCACTGTAAAGAATAATTTATTCCAGATACTCTTTTTTACCAACAGGCTTTATTTCCTGCTGGGAGGGAATATCCTGTTATTTATCATCTCGTTTTTTATTCCGCGTATTTTCAATATTGCTGTTATTGCATTTATTGTGCTGGTAGGTGTTGTACTGCTGGACATGATCCTGCTGATCCTGCGCCCGGCAACTATTGTATCGATGGAACGTAAAACCAGTAACCGTTTCAGCAACGGGGATGATAACGAGGTGTTGCTGGATTTTCAAAGCCGGTACCCGTTTCCGGTATTTGTATCTGTAATAGATGAATTGCCTCTTCAGTTCCAGAAACGCGATTTTTTATTAAAAGCAAAAGTATCTGCAGGAGGCTCACATAGTTTCCGCTATGTGTTGCGCCCACTGGAAAGAGGGTTGTATAACTTTGGCTATAGTAATGTATTTGTTAAAAGCGCATTGGGTATTGTGAGCCGCCGGTTTATTTTTGATAATGAACAAACCATCAGCGTGTATCCCAGTTATCACCAGCTGCGGCACTATGCGTTGTATTCCTATATGAACCGGCTGAATGAGCTGGGTGTTCACAAGCGCCGGGTAATTGGCCATAGCATGGAGTTTGATCACATCAAGCCCTATACAAAAGGCGACGATGTGCGTATGCTTAACTGGAAAGCTACTGCGCGCAGCGGTAACCTGATGATCAATAATTATGTGGAAGAAAGATCGCAGCAGGTGTATTCCATCATTGACAAAGGCCGTAATATGAAGATGCCTTTCAATGGATTGTCACTGTTGGATTACGCAATCAATGCATCGCTGGTGTTCAGCAATGTGGCGGTGGATAAAGGCGATAAGGCGGGGCTGGTTACTTTCACCGAAAATAAAGTGGAGGTACTGCCTGCCAGCAATAAAAAAGTGCAGGTAAATAAGATCCTGGAAACGCTGTATGCGCAGGAAACGCTGTGGCAGGAAAGTGATTACGAGGCGCTGAGTGTGCAGTTGCGCAGCAGTTTATCTACCCGGTCACTGCTGATGATCTATACAAATTTTGAGTCGATGTCCAGTCTGCACCGGCAGCTGCCTTTTCTGCGGCGTTTGGCACGCTACCATTTGGTGCTGGTGGTATTCTTTGAGAATACTGAACTGAAGCGGGTTACAGAGCAAACGGTGCAGGATGTGGAAGGGATTTACAAGCAAACTATTGCGCAGAAGTTTGCATATGATAAGAAGCTGATTGTAAAGGAACTGGCGAAATATGGTATTATGTCGTTGCTGAGTCCTCCGGAGCAGCTGACATTGAACGTGGTGAATAAATACCTGGAGTTGAAATCGCGTATGTTGATCTAGCTAGTGTCTTCTCTTCTTTTTAAACAGGTCGTCCGTATTTTTTATAATGAGTGAATCGGCGTCCGGCGCTTGTTTCACGGGTATAACCGATCGCAGGTAGAGGCGGTCGTTGTGTTTATACCAGGCTTCCACGGTTACTGATTTTAATGTATCATTCTTAGGGAGTAATAAATCCTGTCCTATTATTTTTCCTGCGGAGGTGGCGAACCTGATGGCGTTGGTATCTAACGGAAATACTTTCCCGCTGCTGAATTTCCCTTCTATATTCAGATAAAAACGGATATCGCGTTTTATGCTGTCGGCGTAATGATTGAACCGGATACCCGTGATGGCCGGGAGTTGCAGGGAGGTTTGATGGGTAGCGTTGTCGGGTGTAGTAACGGTAAGGGTTATACGGTAATTATCTTTTACCAGTTGTTCCCTGTTAAAACGGAGTACACCATTTTGTACTTGCCCGTTGTTGCTGGTAACGGTTAGTTTGTTCCAGCGGAGATCTCCTTCGAGGAGGCCGGTGGTTTGCTGGGTGGAGCTATCGGTATAAATAATCCGGATGCCCAGGGGGGCGGTGTTGTACAATTCGGTGACGGCATCGGCATCATAAAAGGCTGCTATGCGCGCCACTTTGGGCTGCCGGGCATTTGCCGGCAGGGTGATAGAAAGTATGGTGCAAAGCAGGAGATATTTCAGCATGCGGTTTGGAATGTTTTAGCACCGGTGGCCACCGGCTGTTAATTTCTTACCGCCATTTGCCTGGCTACATATTTGCCGAGAATATCGAATTCCAGGTTTACCAGGCTGCCGGCTTTTATGTTGGATATGTTGGTAAATTCGTAGGTGTATGGAATAATGGCAACGGAGAACTCATCGTTGGTTACATTGAACACGGTGAGACTGATACCATTAAGACAAATACTTCCTTTTTCCACAATCAGCGCGGCAAATTCGGTAGGGTAGCGGAAGCGGTATAACCAGCTGCCGTCCTGTTCCTCGCAGGAGAGGCATTCTCCCACGCTATCCACATGGCCTTGTACCAGGTGGCCATCGATGCGGCCGTTGAACACCATTGCTCTTTCGAGGTTCACAAATTGTGTGGGGGTGAGCTGGCCGAGGTTTGTTTTCTGCAGGGTTTCGTCTACCGCTACGGTTTCGTAGGTATCGCCCTGGATGCTGGTAACGGTTAAGCAAACGCCGTTATGCGACACGCTCTGGTCTATCTTCAACTCGGCTGCCAGTGGTGTTTGTATCGTGAGCACCAGGTTAGCGCCTTCCTTCCTGGTGGATACTACTTCTGCTAATGTTTCTATGATTCCTGTAAACATGCGGCAAATTTAAGCATTTTTCTATACCCGGGGTTTCCAGGGGATTTCTTCTGCGCCCAGCTTGTGTCCTGTCCAGCGGGCGAGTACAAAGAGATAATCGCTGAGGCGGTTAATATACTTCAGTACCAGTGGTTCGATGAACAGGTCGTGTTCCTGCATGCCTACGCAGAGGCGTTCTGTGCGGCGGCATACGCAGCGGGCGATGTGGCAGGTAGATACCGCTACATGTCCGCCGGGGAGGATGAATGATTTCATTACGGGAAGTTCTTCATTCATCTGGTCGATACTTTTTTCCAGGAGGGTGATATCTGCTTCGTGGAGGTCAGGTATTTTCAGTTTGGTTTCTTTGTCGGGGTCGCAGGCCAGTGCGGCGCCGATGGTAAAGAGGCGGTCCTGTATTTCGCGGAGGAGGCTTTTGGTGTCCGGGTCTGCGATGTAGTCGTTTACCAGGCCGATATAGGAGTTGAGTTCATCCACGGTGCCATAGGCATCAATGCGGACATCGCTTTTGGGCACTTTGGTGCCGCCGATAAGGGATGTTTTGCCTTTGTCGCCTGTTTTAGTATATATTTTGAAAGACATGGGTGTTGGTGTTGATCAGTTGCAAATTACGCAAAACGGCGTTACGGGAAAGGTTCCTGTAACGCCGTTTCATTGTAATTGAAATATTTTATGCGTGTACTTTTTCGTTGACGCGGTCGGATTCAATGACGCCATCGCGCAGGCGTATAACGCGGCGGGCGTGATCGGCGATATCTTCTTCGTGTGTTACCAGTACTACGGTGTTGCCGGAGGCGTGGATGGTACCGAAGATTTCCATGATTTCCACAGACGTTTTTGAGTCGAGGTTACCGGTGGGTTCATCCGCGAGGATAAGCGACGGGTTATTAACGAGCGCACGGGCGATGGCAACGCGCTGGCATTGTCCGCCGGAGAGCTCATTGGGCTTATGTTTATAGCGGTCGCCAAGACCTACTTTTTTCAGCATGGCAATGGCTCTTTCTTCCCGTTCCTTTTTGCTCACGCCGGCGTAGATCAGTGGGATGGCCACATTTTCCAGGGCGGTGAGGCGGGGCATGAGGTTAAACTGCTGGAATACAAAGCCGATTTCCTTGCCACGTACAATGGCGAGGTCGTTGTCTTCCATTTTGCTTACATCATGTCCGCTGAGGACATACCTTCCCGCGGTGGGGGTATCCAGGCATCCGAGGATGTTCATCAGGGTAGACTTCCCGGAGCCGGAGGGGCCCATGAGCGCTACATATTCATTCTTGAAAATGTCCAGCGATACGCCTTTGAGCACCGGTAATTCATTTTTACCGAGAAAATAACTTTTCCTGATTCCTTCCAGGTGTATGACGGACTTTTCCATGTGGGTTATTTCTTTATTATTTTCGGCACTTTAAAGTATTCCTCAGTGGCGGAAGGTGCGTTTTTCAGGGCCTCTTCACGGGTGATCACCGGTATAACCTTATCTTCCCTGAAAACATTATAATCATCTGTCAGGTGAAGTAATGGCTTCACATCGGTGGTATCCAGTTCATTGAGTTTCTCCACAAAGGTGATCATCCTCTGGAGGTCTCCGCGTATTTCAATCTTCTCCTGGTCGTTGAATTCCAACCTGGCCAGATCGGCCAGTTGCTGCACCAGTACGTCGTTCACTTCCATAATCAAATTAAATCAAAAGATAATGAAATATAAATGGTAAATATGATAGTATCTCAAAATTAGGGATAAACGGACAGAATAAAGTGCTTTTGATCATCTGCTTTTGGCTTTTGGCGTTTTTTTTACAAAACAGCCCGGTGTGAATGGCTAAAAGCTAAAAGCTATTCTTTAAATTGCGCCCTGTTATGGCTACTGAAAAAGAAATTGTGGTAAGCGGCATACGCCCTACCGGTTATTTGCATTTAGGTAATTATTTTGGCGCTATCCGTAATTATATCCGGATGCAGGAAGATTTTAACTGCTACTTTTTTGTGGCAGACTGGCATTCACTCACCACCCATCCCGATCCGAAGGATCTTCCGGGGAACGTGATGCGGGTACTGGCGGAAAATATTGCATCAGGACTGGACCCCGAAAAGGTATCGCTGTATGTGCAGAGCGACATTCCCGAAATAGCGGAACTGTACCTGCTGATGAATATGCTGGCTTATGTAGGTGAACTGGAGAAAGTACCTACTTTTAAAGATAAGGTGCGGTTGCAGCCGCAGAATGTGAACGCAGGGCTGCTTACTTATCCTGTACTCATGAGCGTGGACATCCTGATCCAGCGCGCGGTAAAAGTGCCGGTGGGTAAGGACCAGGGGCAACACCTGGAAATGGCGCGTAACTTCGCCCAGCGCTTCAATCACCGCTATGGTAACCTGTTCCCCGAACCGGAGGCATTCAACTACGGTGATAGCCTGGTACGTATCCCCAGCCTGGATGGTAACGGCAAAATGAGCAAAAGCGAGAATGAACTGGCTACGCTATACCTGGCAGACGAAGATGATAAGATCATCAACAAGATCAAAAAAGCTAAAACCGACAGCGGTTCCGGTGAACCTGGTTCGCCAATTCCTGATTCTGTACAGAACCTGCTGGACCTGATGAAACTGGTGTGTGCGCCGGATGTAGTATCTTTCTATGAAGAAGCATGGAAGAATACCGGGACTATCCGTTTCGGGGATCTGAAAAAGCAGTTGGGAGAAGATATGGTGAAGTTTATATCGCCTATCCGCGAAAGGGCGAAAGACCTGCAGCGCGATACGGACTACCTGAAGAAGATAATGAAAGCCGGTGCAGAGAAGGCCAGGGCGAATGCGGCACAAACTTTGCAACAGGCGAAAAAACTTATTGGTATAAATTATTATTGAAAAAGTCGCCAACTGTAGCTATTTTCAGTATTAACCACTTCACATCGCATGGCAAAACAGAATAAGATCAAACATATAGCTATCGCCGGAAACATCGGTGCGGGCAAAACCACGCTGACAGAAATGTTGTGCAGGCATTACAAATGGCATCCGCAATATGAAGATGTGGAGCACAATCCTTACCTGAACGATTTTTATGAAGACATGCCCCGCTGGTCATTCAACCTGCAGGTGTATTTTCTGAACGGCCGGTTAAAGCAACTGCTGGAAGTGCAGAACGGAAAAGAAACCGTTATACAGGACCGGACCATTTATGAAGATGCACATATTTTTGCGCCTAACCTCTACGAAATGGGGCTGATGACCAAGCGCGATTTTGATAACTATTTCAATTTCTTTGAAACGCTGAAAAGCATGGTGAAGCCACCGGATCTGCTGATTTACCTGCAGGCATCTGTGCCTACCCTGGTAGCGCAGATACAGAAGAGAGGAAGGGAGTATGAAGAGAATATCCGGCTGGACTACCTGAAACGCCTGAACGAATATTACAACAACTGGATTGAGAAATACAAAGAAGGTCCGTTGCTGATCATTGATATTGATAAGAATAAATTTCCGGAGAGTGATGAAGATCTGGGAGAGATCATTTCCCGGATTGATTCACAGTTGTACGGGTTGTTTTAGCGGCGTTTCAGGTAATGAAGCGCTATACAGCCTGATTTAAGCGTCCTCGAATCTGCCAGTTGCAGGTTTTGCGACTCCTGAAAATTTGCATCGTCAAACAGCCGCCTGCCTTGCCCGACAAGGACAGGATGAACGAGGAAATAATATTCATCCACCAGGCCAAGCGCTATCAGTTCCGAAGGCAGGCTTACACCACCAAGCGAAATATTTTTGCCTGGTTCCTGTTTCAGTTTCAGTACTTCTTCTGCGAGGTTTGCACGGATAAGCCTCGCATTACCTTCAACGTTGTCTAATGTGCGGGAACAAACAATTTTGTCGATGGCGTCAAATGTTCGCGCAAATTCATTCTCTGTTTTCGTACCGGACTGGTTTTTTGCAACCTCAGGCCAATAAGGAACCATCAACTGATAAGTCTTGCGGCCGTAGATAATCAGGTCAACGTCCCGCATGAGGTCCGTAAAATACTGAACGGTTTCTTCGCCGCCACCAAATTTGGTGTGGTCGCAGCAACCATCTGCACTCAGATTGATACCATAGATGATATTTCTCATGGGTAGTGATTTTTCTACATTCTTTCCCAAAGATAAAATAATGCATCGCTCTATGTGAGGGCGATCCGGACAAAACAAAGGGGCGTTTAAGCCAAATCCGCAGTGGTCTTATTTTAAGCGCTAAAGCAGAGAGCCAACCTTTTCTTTTTTTAGTGGAATAACACGCTGAAATTAAAAAGAAAAATCAATGTAATCAGCACAATCAGTTTAATCCTGGGAAAGACAAAATCCGCGTGTTTATGTTTCATTAACACTTCTGTTATTTCCGCTGCTTATTTTTGTATCCGCCGGCAATAAGTTGTTAACCCGTTTGTCTGCGGATTTTTATTGTTAAACCCAATTCCCTGATGAAACAATTATTGTTAACCTTTTTATTCACGTGGTGGATAGCGCTGTTGCATGCGCAACCCTTGCTGACGCCCGTGGGAAAGAATACCGGCAGCGGCAGTTACAGCCGTCATTTCCAGCAGGTGATATCTGCGTGGTACAATCCTGCCGGCTTATCCTGTTTATCTTCTTTTGCAGCGGGTATTTATACCGAGAATAGGTTCATGTTAAAGGACGCCTCGTTGTATGCGGCGATAGTGGCTATTCCGGTGCATGCAGGTGCTTTCGGGGGAAGTATTACGCGGCTGGGTAATACATCCTGGCATCAGCAGCGGCTGAGTAGCGCGTATGGTATGCGGCTTGGTCGAAGGGCTGGTGTTGGGTTGCAGTTTAATTACGAGGCTACCAGTGTGCAGGGATTCGGGACTACCGGTAACATCAGCGTTGATGGCGGAATGCTCTGGCATATCAGTGAGCAATGGCATGGTGGCGTTCATGTGTATAAACCAGCAGAAACGCCTGTTGTATACAGCGGTGGCGTGGGCTTTGAGGCATCGCGTGATTTCCTGCTAACCGGCGAAGTGATTTGTACGGGCGCATTTACTTCCGTGAAGGCATCCGCTTATTACCGCATTATCCGGCAACTGGCGCTGGAAATGGGTATTGCATCCGGTCAGGCTTATAACAATGCGGCAGTGATATTATTCCTGCGATCCCTGCGGATAGACATCGCCGCCGGGTTTCATCCACAGCTGGGCATTACGCCTTCTACTTCATTGATATGGCAGCTTTCTCCGCCGGCAATGGAGTAATGCGATGAGGAATTGCTGGCTGAATGAATTATGGTGCGGCAGGAAATTAAACTTTCAATGTTATTGATATGGCAACTATCCGCTCGGCGATTTGCGGCGTCACCGGTTGTTTGTTGTTGCTGCTGTGTGGGCGGAAAGCGTGGGCCCGTCAACAGGAAGAGGCGTTGCCTCCGGCAATGGAAAATAACCTGGAAAACGAAGCGGCTGGTACAGAAACGGTATCAGAGGATGATGCGCAATGGCAAACTTTAAACGCATTGGCGCGGCATAAGATCCGGTTGAACACAGCAGATGAGGCAACGTTGCAGTCGTTGGGACTGCTTACGGCTTTGCAGATCAGCAGCTTTTTGCGGTACCGCGCTTTATTGGGGGATCTGCTGAGTATTTATGAATTGCAGGCGGTGCCGGGGTTTGAACCGGATGTTATCCGGCGCATACTGCCTTATGTGACGGTAGGCGATGATCTGGCGCCTCATTATACATTAAGGGACTATGTGCATAAAGGCGATCATTCATTCCTGCTGCGCTACGCCCGTGCAGCGGAGAAAGCAAAGGGGTATCTGCACACCGACAGCACCTTACCTGCCTACAGGGGAAGCCCGGAGAAATTGTTTATGCGTTACCGTTATAATTTCCCGCGGTACATGAGCTGGGGAATAGTGATGGAGAAAGATGCCGGGGAAGCTTTTTTTAAAGGTGCGCAAAAGCAGGGATTTGATTTTTACAGTGCGCATGTTTTTATCCGGAACTACCGGGGAATAAAGGCCCTTGCATTGGGGGATTATACGGTGAACATGGGACAGGGATTGTTGAACTGGCAGGGACAGGCATATGGCAAAGGAGCCTCGGTGATGCAAACAAAGCGGGAAGGAGAAGTGTTGAGGCCATACACCTCACCCGGGGAGTTTTATTTTTTCAGGGGAGCAGCTGTTACGCTGCAGCAACAGCGCTGGGAATTGACGGCCTTTGCATCTGTCCGCAAACAGGACGCCAGTACGGATACGCTGATGGATGAAATAACTGCGGCCAGTATCATCAGCAGTGGATATCACCGCACGGTTACCGAAGCCGCCAAACGTGGACAGGTACAGCAGCTCAGCGCGGGCGGGAATATCCGTTACCATGCCAACCGCTGGCAGGTAGGAGGAAATGTAACCAGTCATCATTTAACGCCGGTACTTCAAAAGAAAACAGCGCCCTATAATCAATTCGACTTTAACGGTAACCGGCTTACGGCTGCCAGTATCGACTATTCCGGCAGCTGGAAAAATGTGCATTTATTCGGAGAGGCAGCGGTGAGCAGTAACGGGAAACCTGCCATAGTTCAGGGATTGCTCACCAGCGTGGCGCCTGCGGTAGACATGGCGGTTGTATACCGGTATTATGACAGGGCTTACCAGTCGCTATATGCCAAAGGCTTTGGCGATGGCTACCGCACCGTTAATGAGCAGGGATTATACACCGCCGTTACTTTGAAAGTAAGCCCGCGGTTAAAGGCTGATGTGTATGCTGATATTTTTCACTTCCCCTGGCTGAAATACCGGAGTAATGCGCCTTCTTACGGCAAAGACTTTTTTCTGCAGGGAAGTTATGTACCGGGGAAAACAATGACCCTGTTACTTCGGTATAACTACCGGCAGGGAGCAGAAAATGTATTGTTGCCGGGTAACCCCGTTAAAGTATTGACCGCTGTAACGTCGATGCACATACGTTCCCAGTGGACTATAAAAGTAAACCGGCAGCTGGATCTCAAAACCAGGCTGGAATACAGTAGCTATGAAGCGGCAGGGGATATGCAGCGGGGATGGATGATATACCAGGATGCCAGTTACCGTTTTGCACATCTGCCAGTTGTAATAAGCGGAAGGTTATCCCGTTTTCAGACCAGTAGTTATGATAGCCGGATATATGCAACAGAAAGCAGTGTGCTATATGAAAATGCAGTATCGCAGCTATATGGCGAGGGGTGGCAGTATTACCTGAATGTAAAATGGAAAGTGAACCGCCGGTTATCATGTTGGGCACGCTGCCATCAAAGCAGGTATCCGGGCCAAACCAGTATTGGTAGCGGGAATGATGTGGTAGCAGGGAACAGGAAAACACTGTTTCAATTTCAGCTGCAGTATTTAATAGCAGGAAAATGAATTTTTTTTATGTGGCTATATGTTGATTATCAATTTGTTGTGATACTAAATTTATCTGCTGTTAAAATAATGTTAAGTAGATGCATCACGATTTACTTTTTTTTTCTAACTTGTGGATGTCAACCAAAATCTAAATCTGATTTGCTTTATGAGAAAGACCTTACTGCAAGAAAAAAGCTTGTGATTATGGCTGTAAACCCGCAGCAGGATATTTGTCATGATTCAAATCAATAAGACACAGAGAGAGACTTAGCAAGGCTTTTACCGATTTAAACGCTATAACGGAGCACATAACCATTCCTGTAATTGAGATTACAACTGTTAGCCAACAGTAAGAGGTATACAACAATTTATTGTGAGAGAACACATGTTGATCTATTATAGACTTGTACAACCAAAATCAGAACTGTTTATGAAAAAAAACACTTCTCCCTTTACATAGCCGTTTGGCAATATACCCGACCGTATGTTGCGATAATTATTTTCTGTAACTGCAGAACCGATGGGTATTCTGTCTGATTAGTCATGTCTCCTGAGGCATGATATGGATTCTTTATGCTGTCATTTTAATGCGTAACATGATACAACAATAGCTAAAACATCTTATCCGGAAGCAGCTACTGGCATTTGTTGCCGGGTAAGCATTTATAAGACCCGATGTATTTCTTCTTCAACCAAAATCTGAAACTTTTATGAAAAAGGGGTTCCTCCTTTTTGCCATGCTTATGGCAATCATTCACCTGGCCTACTCGCAGCAGCGACAGGTTACAGGTACCGTTAAGGGAAATGATGGCAATCCGGTTCCGTTTGCCACCATCCAGGTTAAAGGTACCACCGCCGGTACCACCGCCAATGACAATGGCGTATTCAACCTGAGTGTACCCGGTGCTTCCACTGTGCTTGTTATAAGAAGCGTAGGATACAAAGCCCAGGAAATAACTGTGGGAGAAAGTTCAAATCTCCAGGTAACACTGGTAGCAGATAACAAAAACCTGCAGGAAGTAGTAGTAACAGGTTTGGGACTGGTGCGTGAAAAGAAAACCGTGGGGTACGCTACCAGTAACTTTGCTACTGAACAAATTAACAGGGTAGCACCCGTAAGTATGATGGATGGTTTGTCCGGAAAAATAGCCGGTGCTGAAATATCCACTACCAGCGGCGCTCCGGGCGCATCCAACAAAGTAATCCTCCGTGGTTATTCTTCCCTGCAGGGTAACAACCAGCCACTGTATGTGGTAGACGGGGTGCCACTGAATAACGACCGTCCCGGTTCTACAGTTGATGGAAAAGGTGTCAACAACGGCGGTTACGACTTTGGTAACAATGCCAATGATATTAATCCAAATGATATTGAAGCAATCAGCATCCTGAAAGGCGCCGCGGCCACCGCAATTTACGGTTCCAGGGCCGCCAGTGGTGTGGTATTGATCACCACCAAAAAAGGTAAAAGCGGGGGGCTGAAAGTAGATGTGGCCTCAGCAGCCACTTTTTCCCGTGTAGGGATGTTGCCTACCATGCAGGAAAAATTTGGACAGGGCTGGGGTGGTACATTTATTCTTTCAGAAAATGGTAGCTGGGGACCACGCTTAACCGGTGAAAACCGCGAGTGGGGCGCCCCGGTGGATGGTGTATCATTAACAAAACCATTTTCCTTTGTAGAGGATAACGTACGCAACTATTTCACTACCGGTAAAGAATTGAACAACACCATTGCTGTTAGCGGTGGAAATGAAACATCCACTTTCTTCCTGTCTTACGGTAATGTATACAGCGATGGTATCCTGCCTACTGATGCAGACTCTTATAAAAGAAATACTTTCTCTGCAAGAGCATCTACAAAATACGGCAGGTTCTCTGCTTCTGCTTCCTTTAACTACGTAAATAAAAATGCAAAGGCAGTATCTACCCGCAGTGAGGCCGGACTTGGATCTTCTTTGTTTGAAGACATCATCCAGATTCCGGTAGACATCAATATCTCCCAGTTCAAGGATTACAAGAATAAGTATTACAATGTAGATAACTACTTCACTCCTTACGCAGAGAACCCTTATTATTCCCTGTATGAAAATGGGAATAATCTGAAAAGTAACAGGATCTTCGGAAACATTGATCTGAAGTATGGCATCACAGATTGGTTGAATGTACAATGGCGTCTTGGCGCTGATGTTACCAATGCCCAGTCTAAAACCTATAAAGCGAAAAACAGACCATCACTCGACAGCTGGAATGATGGTAATAACGTGGAAGGTGCGCAACGACAGGAAGACGTTGGTTATGTAAGGGAAAACAGCGATTACAGAGGTGAGTTCAACTCCGATCTCCTGCTCACTGCCAATAAAAAGCTGAGCTCAGATTTTACCATTGATGGATTGATTGGCTTTAACGTTAACCAGCGGGAAGGAAAAATATTCAGTTCGGCCGTGAAGGGACTGGCTATTCCAGGTTTCTACGTGATCTCCAACTCACCTAATTCGCCGGTATCACAAACACAGGAATTCAGACGCAGGATTTATGGTCTTTACGGACAAGCTACTTTAGGTTTCCGCGAATACCTGTTCCTGACTGTGAATGCCCGTAACGACTGGTCATCTACATTACCTGAAAAAAATAACAGCTATTTCTACCCTGCGGTGAATGCCGCCTTCATTTTATCAGAAGCACTGAAGCTGGATGATCGCGGTGTTTCTTTTGCAAAACTGCGTGCCAGCTGGGGTAAAACAGGTAACGATGCGGGTCCCTATCTCACTAAAACAACATTATCTACCGGTCAGATCATAGATCTTCCTTTCGGTACACTGGATTTTCCATTTAATGGCATTCCCGGATATACCGTAGGTGATAACATTGGTAATCCTGAACTGGCGCCTGAGTTAAGTAATGAATATGAACTGGGTGCTGAAGTGAAATTCCTGCGGAACAGGTTGGGATTCGATATTGCCTACTATAATAAACTTACCAAAGGTCAGATCCTGGCAGTGCCTACCACGCCGAGTTCCGGTTATGCCAGCATTACGCAGAACTTTGGTAAGGTGAGAAATAAGGGTATAGAGTTATCTGTTAACATCATACCGGTAGAAACAAAAGATTTTACCTGGACCATGAACTACACCTACGCCCGTAACAGGAATACAGTTGAAGAACTTCCTGCAGGTTTGAACCAGGTGGTGCTCAATTTCGCTTACGATGCAAAATTTGTGGCCCGCAAGGGAGATCCGCTGGGTGTATTTTATGCCCCGGTACCTGCTACCACACCGGATGGAAAAATAATTGTAGATGCTACCGGCTTACCTAAAGCAGCAGAAACCGACGGATATTATGGTACATCTCAGCGCGACTTTACAATGGGATTGGTAAACACACTCCGCTATAAAGATTTAACACTGGGCTTCTCTTTCGACTGGAGAAAAGGCGGTGTGTTCTACTCCGGTACAGCAGATCTGACCTACTTCGTGGGTAATGCCTTATTATCTACCTATAACGACAGACGTGCTTTCGTGGTGCCCAATTCTGTAATGCAGATTGGTACGGATGCACAGGCCAAACCAATATATGGTGAAAATACCATTCCGCTGACAGATTATAACTATGATGCTTACTGGTATCATACCACCAATAAAGGTGGCGCTTACTCACAGCGTATCATTGATAAAACCTATTTGAAACTGCGTGATATCACGCTCTCTTACAGTCTGCCTTCATCAGCTGCCAGAAAAATTGCTGCCAGCAACCTGATGCTGACCGTTTTTGCGCGCAACATGTTTGTGTGGACACCGGAAGGAAATACATTCATTGATCCTGAAGTATCCAACTATGGTAACGATTTGAACAGTGAGTTTGGTGAATTCAGATCCATGCCTACTACCAAATCTTATGGTGTTTCATTGAAGGTATCCTTCTAATCTTTTAAATTCTGATATCATGAAAACGTACAACAATCAATATATTCTCCTCCTGCTTTCAGCGGTGCTTTTGTTGGGCGCCTCCTGTAAGAAGAACCTGGATATCAACAACGATCCGAATAACCCACCGTTGGAGCGGGCTACGCCTTATGTGTTGTTTCCGCCTGCGGTAATGTCTACCATATCATGTGCCGGCACTGATGGCGCTGTTATTGGTGGTATCTGGTCGCAATACTGGACACAAAGTAATGCCTCCAACCAGTACAAAACCATTGATGCGTATAATATTCAGCGTACAGACTACAATGCGTTGTATACGCAGATGTTTTCCGGCGCACTGCAGGATTACAGCCTGATGCTCAAATTATGCGACAGCCTGCACGATTATAGTTTTGGTTTGATGGGAACGGTAATGAAAGCCTATTCTTACCAGATATTGGTAGACCTGTACGACCAGGTACCTTACCAGGAAGCATTTGGCGGATTAAACCAACTGCAGCCGAAGTTTGACCGGGGCGATAGCATCTACTCCTGGTTGCTGAGAGATCTGGATATCGCATTGTCCAAAGATCTGACCGTTACCATCCTTGATGAGAATGCAGCACAGGATATTATTTATAAGGGAGATATGGATAAATGGGTAAAGTTTGCCAATACGCTGAAATTAAAAATGTACCTGCGTATGGTGAATGTAAATCCAACTCTGGCAAGAACAAAAATCACGGAGCTGATTAACAGCGGCGCTGAGTTCCTCACAGATGTGGACGCCTCCTACAGCACATTTAAAGATGCACCGGGCCAGGACAACCCGTTATATGAATCAAATATCCGCAGCCTGAATACTACTACCAACATCCGCGCGAGCTACACCATGATGTCGTGGTTACAGAAAAATAAGGATTCACGGATGAACAAAATCTTCCGTGCACCGGGTGCTGCAAGAGGTGTTTATTATGGTATTAACCAGGGAGACTTCACCAGTTTGTCGCCTACTTATAACGTAGCGGCTATCTTCAGGCAAACACCTCTTGATACAGCGTATCTCATTTCCAGGGCTGAAACCAATCTTATGCTGGCAGAAGCAGACGAACGTTATTTCGGTGGTACTAAAGCAAAAGCTTATTATGATGCAGGCGTGCAGGCTGCATTTCAGCAATACAAATTAAGTGCTGATACCTTCATTCAGGCCGGCCGGGTATACGAGTACCCAACAGGGGCTACTTTTGATAAGAAGCTCGAAGCCATTATTACGCAGAAATGGGCTTCTTTCCCGGGTACACATGCACTGGAAGGGTTCCTGGAACAAAACAGAACAGGTTATCCTAAGTACAGCCCGGTATATTCCACTGACCCATCTTACATCCCAGGCCAGCTGGTATATTCCCGTAACGGTGTTACCGGCGCTGGCAAATTCCCTAAACGCCTGGTATTCCCGGATGTGGAAAGGAGCAGAAATAGTAATACACCAGCGGAAGTACCTATTTATCAAAAGGTTTGGTGGGCTTTATAATGTTAACGGTTTAAAATAATTACCATGAGAACAATAATGAATAAACAATATATCACAGGATTGCTGCTGCTGGTGGGTGCTGTTCTTTTTTCTTCCTGTAAAAAGGAATTGCCGGACGTGAAGAATACACAGGTAGTGAAAATGGCCGGCACCTGGTGGGTAACCATGACGCTCAACGGCGCGCCCCAGATCGACGGGGACCATGTACAGATTAATACTTTTAATACCGCTGCCGACGACGGAAAGCAGCTGTGGATACAGGATGCAGGCCTGGGATTCGACTTTCAGTCGAAGGTAGACGTAAATTTAGCTGATCTTACCTTCAGCGCCACCAACGCTAAAGATGAGAACAGCGACGCTACCGTTACCATTACCGCCGGAAAAGTTTTCCCTGATGGTGGAAAATCGAAGGGCGGGCACATAACAGACAGTATTTACATGGAACTGCAAATATCTTCTGATCCCGGCAAGAAGTACGTAGTGGCGGGTATCCTGCGAACCAAGTTCGACGAAGACGACTATTAATACCGGTCAATCCGCTGTTTATAAAAAAAGAGGGCTCATTTGAGTCCTCTTTTTCTATTTTTGTACGGCTAAATCATACAACATGGAAAATCAGCATGAAGAACAGAATCAGCTTAATATAGAGTTGAATGAAGAAATCGCCGAGGGACAATACGCCAATCTCGCCATCATCACTCATTCAAATGCCGAATTTGTGGTAGACTTTGTGAACGTGATGCCCGGTCTGCCAAAGGCTAAGGTGAAATCCCGTATTATCCTCACGCCGCAGCATGCGAAGCGTTTTATGAAAGCCATGCTTGATAATATTAAGAAATACGAATCTGTACACGGCCCGATTCAGGATCAGGAGCAGGTATCGGTACCATTGAATTTTGGTGGACCCACCGCTCAGGCCTAACTTGTTGACAGATGGAACATATTTTTTCTTATCATCATTTGAGAGAATTTACCAGGGAAGTATTTATTCACATGGGGTGCAGCCTGGAACATGCAGCCCTGGCCAGTGAAGTGCTGGTATCGGCAGATTTAAGAGGTATCGATTCTCATGGAATAGCCCGCTTATCGGGCTATGTTCGTTTATGGGAGGCTAAGCGGATCAACGCTAAGCCTAATATCAGGATAGTACACGAAACCCCAAGCACGGCGGTTATTGACGGAGATGCGGGCCTGGGCCTGGTAGTAGCACCCTATGCAATGGAAGTAGCCATGCAAAAGGCCGCAGCCGTTGGTACCGGCTGGGTAAGTGTGAAAAACTCCAACCACTTTGGTATTGCAGGTTACCACGCTATGAAAGCGCTGGACCAGGATATGATTGGTATGGCTATGACCAACGCCAGTCCGCTGGTAGCGCCCACCTTTTCCACCGAACGTATGCTGGGAACCAATCCCATTGCAGTAGCCATTCCCGCAAAAGAGCAGCCAGCGTTTGTGGCGGATTTTGCCACCACCACTGCAGCCAACGGGAAGCTGGAGATCCTGCAGCGCAAAAATGAAGAAGCTCCTTACGGTTGGATCCAGGATAAAGAAGGGAACCCAAGTAACAATCCTCATGAACTCAAGAGTGGCGGGGCTTTGCTGCCTTTGGGCGGCGATCGTGAGCATGGAAGTCATAAAGGGTATTGTTTGGGAGCAATTGTTGATATATTTTCGGCCGTTCTTTCAGGCGCCAATTATGGCCCGTGGGCGCCGCCTTTTGTGAGCTTTCTCCCGCTGGCGCCGGATCCGGTAGGAGAGGGACTGGGACATTTCTTTGGCGCCATGCGTGTAGATGCGTTCCGTCCGGCAGAAGAGTTCAAGGCCAACATGGATACCTGGATCAATCGCTTCCGCGCAGCAGAGCCGGTAGCCGGAAAAAAAGTACTGATCCCCGGAGATCCTGAAAGAGAAATGCATCAGGAGCGGCTGGAAAAGGGTATTCCCGTAATAGCGCCCGTGGTGAAGGATATGCAGGAAGTTGCTGCTAAATTTAATTTGAATTTTTAATTCACAATCGTTCATAAAAAACACCCGGAATGAGGCTGATGCAGCGTTTCAGGTAGCTAAAGCAAAAATAAACATTCAGATGAAAGTGTTAAAATTTGGTGGAACCTCCGTGGGAAAACCAGAGCGTATGCAGTCGGTATCGCAACTGATCACAGCAGATAATGATCAGAAAATTGTGGTTCTCTCTGCACTGTCAGGCACCACAAATTCCCTCGTGGAAATCAGTCAGTCGCTGTCAGAAGGTAAGAAGGAGCAGGCGAAGCAGCAGATAGACAAGCTGGAAAGCCATTACCGGACCTTTTGCAACGACCTGGTGAAGAAGGAAGCCGGCCGCGCAAATGCCAAGGCTATTGTTGATGAACACTTCGAATTTCTGAATATCATCCTGAAGATATCTTTCAATGAAGCACTGAATAAAGATATCCTTGCACAGGGAGAGTTATTGTCTACACGTCTTTTCTGCGTATATCTCGAAGAAGCCGGTATTCCCGCGGTATTATTACCCGCGCTGGATTTCATGAGCATCGACGAATACGAAGAACCGGAAATTCCAAAGATTAAAATTAAACTGGCTAACCTGATCAGCCAGCATAAAGGGCAGCATATCTTTATCACACAGGGATACATTTGCCGCAACGCCAGGGGCGAAGTGGATAACCTGAAACGTGGCGGTAGTGATTACTCTGCTTCCCTGATCGGCGCTGCTATCCAGGCAGATGAAGTACAGATCTGGACGGATATCGACGGTATGCACAACAACGATCCGCGGGTGGTGAAGAAAACTTTCCCGATTGATCAGCTCTCCTTTGATGAAGCAGCGGAACTAGCTTACTTTGGCGCCAAGATCCTTCACCCAGCTTCTATCTGGCCTGCACAGCATTTCAACATCCCGGTGAAATTGCTGAACACCATGCAACCCGAAGCAAAAGGCACTATCATCACTGAGATGCCTAACGGCAACGGTGTAAAGGCAATTGCTGCAAAAGATGGTATCATTGCTATTAAGATCAAGTCCAGCCGCATGTTGTTGGCATATGGCTTCCTCCGTAAGATTTTTGAAATATTTGAGAAATACCGCACCCCGATCGATATGATCACTACTTCTGAAGTAGCGGTATCTATCACCATCGATAACCAGCAATACCTCGATCAGATCCTGAAAGAGCTGCAACCTTTTGGTACCGTGGAACTGGACTACCACCAAACAATCGTTTCCATTGTTGGTAACGAAGTGGCGGCAACTCCTTCCATTATCACCAAATTATTTGATGCGATAGAAGAAATTCCTTTGCGCATGATTTCCTATGGTGGCAGCAGGCATAACATCTCTATCCTGATCAATGGTCAGTTTAAAGAGAAAACCTTGCAGGTATTGAATAAAGGATTGTTTGGCCTGGAATAGGAAAAACGACTTTACATAGAAAAGCAGCGGAGATTACTTCGCTGCTTTTTTTATTTTTTCAACCGCTGATCAAAAACGAAGGGTTGCGTATTCAGGATGGTAATATTTACGGCATCGGGATGCAGCGGGTTGATCAGGTAGTTATATTCATCTGCAATTACCACGGATGGAATCCGGAGCACGGCGTATTTAGCGGTGTCTATCCATTCATCTCCGATACATTGCAGCTCCGGTGAGGGCGCCAGCGATTGCCAGCCGGAGGGCAGATCATGTTTGGTGAGTACTTTAATGGCAATGTTATCGGGGATCTGCAGGGTAGCGATGCAGAAATCCTGTACTATATTTTTCAGTGGAATGTGCACCAGTACTTCCAGCGCCGATAAAGCCCTGCTGCCGGCAGTATACACAATAGCATGCCCCGGGCTGTTCCAGCGGCCTCCATACAGGCGCGCACCTGTTCCACTCAGATCATTGATGTAAGCGCACTTACTGATCCTGTATACTTCCATGTTGATGGTTTCGTAGATTTATGCAAAGATGCCATGCTCAATGCGCCCCAGCTCATCCTGGATAAGCTGAAACCCAAAGGTGGTATCTAAAAGCGAAATAGGGGTTTGATAGTTGAAGGCAGGTAACGGAGTTCTCATCCATTCCTTGAAGTTTTCCAGCTGGCCAAATACTTCGGTACCACGCTGGTAAAGCTGGGAAAGTAAAATAGCACGTTCAGACGTGTCGGCAGACAATTTCTCGTCGTCTGCATAGCGTTGCAGCGTTCTTTCTGACACATGTACTACCTGCGCCAGCTCTGATAAAGAAAAAGACAGCTGCCTGCTCAGATTCAATAAAGCTCTTTTAATAATTCCACTGCGGGAAAGCTGTATAAAATCAAAGTAGCCACTACCGGCAATATATGCCGCTCCACCTCCTGGCTGCTCTACTATCAATAATGCATTTTCCTGCACGCGGTATCCTTTTACGTGTTTCATATACCCGACATTTGTCACAAAAATACAACAAATTGTCGGAATTAAGGCTTTTTATCTTCAAAATAACCAATCTTCCACATCTTATTGATTTCCAGTTGTATTACGCCGTACTCTTCTGCCACCCTGCCCTGCAGCACATAAAAGCCGCCCTTTTGAAAAGGGTACAGCCGCAGGCTATCGGGAAAATGGATGGTATCCATAAACGCGCCGTCGCGGTCGAGGAACGTACCAAAGCACATGGGTTCCCCTTTGCTGCTGCGCAGGAATTTGTTGGTTACCAGGTAGCCAAGCGTGGTAACAGGCTGACCAATATTTTTGCTGAACTCACTGGAAGGCATATACGCACTTTGATCGTGCTGCAATACTTTAAAGGGTGATTGCAGCGGAAAGCCCAGCAGGTCTATCTCATCAAAGGCATCTTCATGCGCGTGATAAGCCAGGGTGGGCAGTTCACAGTTAACAGTGGTGGTATTGCCAAACAAGGAAATGCTGTGTGGATTGACTTCTTTCTTACTTACCAGTAAACTGCTTTTCCACAATAATTCTTTTTTGGTGTAGCCGGTAAAGTTGAAACAGCCAATGCGGATCAGTATTTCCAGCTGTTCCGGACCCGGTGAAATCCGGCTGGTAAAATCTTCGAGATGTAAAAACGTGCCATACTGTTCGCGGTCTTTTAATATTCTTTCCGCCAGCAATTGTTCCAGTCCTTCTATGTGGATCAGTCCTGTGTATACCTCTCTGCCGGTGATATTGGTGGCATAATCGCTATGATTGATACAAGGCGGGTGCAGCGTTACGCCGGTTTTCTGCAATTCCCGGAAATAGAGTTCCCGGTTGTAAAAGCCGCCGAAATTGTTGATAACAGCCACCATAAACTCTGCAGGGAAATAGGTTTTGAGGTACAGGCTTTGGTAGCTTTCCACCGCAAAACTGGCGGAGTGGGCTTTGGAAAAAGAGAAGTTAGCAAAGCTGGCAATTTGACGCCACACTTCCGCAGATACTTCCGGTGGCCGTTTGAGGCGTTCGCAGTTATCAAAGAAACGTTTTTGTATATCCCTGAAGTCGTTGGATCCCCGGTATTTCCCTGCCATCGCCCTTCGCAGGCTATCGGCATCGGCGAGTTCCATGTCTGCATATTTGTGTGCCACTTTAATGACATCTTCCTGGTATACCATAATCCCGAAGGTATCTTTCAGCAGTTCTTCAATAACCGGATGGAGATAAACTACTTCATCGGGGTGCCGGTAACGGTGTATGTATTGTTTCATCATGCCCGATTGCGCTACGCCGGGGCGGATAATAGAACTTGCCGCTACCAGGGTGAGATAATCATCGCATCCCAGTTTCAGCAGCAGTTGCCGCATAGCGGGCGATTCTATATAAAAGCACCCGATGGTATTTACACCAGACAGATTTTTACGCACCAGCGGATCTACCTGGAAAGCTTTTACATCATGGATATCTATATCAACGTCCTGGTTTTTTTTGATGATATCAATGGCATCGCGGATATGTCCGAGGCCACGCTGACTGAGGATATCGAATTTATACAACCCAATTCTTTCCGCCTGCCACATATCCAGTTGCGCGGTTACAAAACCTTTGGGAGGCAGGTAAGTAGTACAGAACTGGTGAATAGGCGCATCACTGATGAGGATACCGCCGGCATGAATACTGAGGTGATTGGGAAATGCTTTTTCCGTATCCATCAGGTTACTGAAGTACGCTATTTTCTGATGGATGCTATCGGCTTCCAGATTAACGTGGAAGCCATTTTCCAGGATTTTATCGATTTCTTTTTTAGGTAGGCCGTATACTTTTCCCAGCTCGCGGATAACGGCGTTGGTTTGAAAAGTAGTTACGGTGCCCAGCAGGGCCGTGTGTTGCGGGCCATACTTATTAAAAACGTACCGGATAATTTCGTCCCGGTCGCGCCAGGAAAAATCAATATCAAAATCCGGAGGTGAGGTGCGGTAAGGATTCAGAAATCTTTCAAAATATAAATCCAGTTCTATCGGATCTACATCTGTAATTTTTATGCAGTAGGCGATAATGGAGTTAGCGCCGCTTCCGCGGCCCACATAAAAGAATCCGCGTTCCTGTGCATAGCGGATGATATCCCAGGTGATGAGAAAATAGGATTCGAAGTTTAGTTGCGCTACAATGGCCAGTTCTTTTTCAATCCGTTGAAGGGCTTCTTCATGATCGTCGCCATAGCGGTATAACATGCCTTCCAGGGCAAGCGCCCGTAGCTTCGCACGATCTTCTTCCACGCTGCCGAGGAAACATTTTTTATTTCGGGAGATGGAATGATGAATATCCATTTCAACGTGGCAGTCTTCCATCACTTCCACGGTTCGCTGTACGATGTCCGGATAATCGGCGAAGTGTTCCACGAGTGAAGCGGGCGTAACAAATTGTTCCTGCGGATGGCCTGTCATAGCCGGCTCCAGCTGTGTGATCAGGATATTCTGATCAATGGCACGCAGCAGTTGATGTAATTCATAATGGGTATTGTCCTGGAAGGTAACTGGCTGGAGGATCACGAGTTTATCGCGGAGTGTGGTGTTAGCTGTTCTGAATAATTTATTGCGTTGCCAGGGTTTTACACCAATGAGTTCATAAGGCGCTAATGATTCAGGAGCGCGGGTTCCCAGCGCATAGATCACCCAGGTATGCGGGATAACGGGCGCCTGATCGGGGAAAGGTTTTTCCTGTTGGAGGTGGGTGGATAAGAAAACATTGATATGGTGCCAGCCTTCCTGGTTGCGGGCCAGCAGGAGATATTTAAAATCATTTCCGTTTCTGCATTCCAGTCCGAGTATAGGTTTAATATCATGTTTACGGCAGAGGGCCACGAACTCCCACGCATCGGAAGTGATGTTGATATTGGTGAGTGCCAGCGATCCGATACCGAGTTCATGTGCTTTCTGCACCAGCATTTCCGCGTGCATGGTGCCATAGCGTAGACTAAAAAATGTTTTGCAGTTGAGGAACATGATGTTTATTTAAAGTATGGCATGATATCTTTTTTCGGTGTGTGCTGGTCTTTTTTTCCGGGTGGTATTACGTTGGTACCTTTCATGAGATATTCCCATCCGAAGCGGTTTTTGATTTGATCGATGGCCTGGTAGAGGGCAATCATTTCCTGTTTGTCGTCGAACAGGCTGATCTGGTAGTTACCGTGTACGAGGTGACTGAAACGTACGCCTATGAGGCGAACCAGCAGCCGGCGGTCGTACAGTTTTTTGAAGAGGTCTTTTACTTTTTCCAGCAGCACATGATCTGCACAGGAGTAAGGAATAGACATTTGTTTGGTAACGGTTTCAAAATCGGAGTAGCGGATTTTGAGGGTGATGCAACCGGTTAATTTATTTTGCTGTCGCAGTTCGAATGCGATTTTCTCCGTCATGCGTACCAGTTCGGCGTGAAGGAATTGCATGTCGATGGTATCTGCGGGAAATGTACTTTCCGTGGAGATAGATTTCTGTTCATAAAAAGGCACCACCGGCGATTCATCGATTCCATTGGCTTTTCTCCAGAGGGCTATTCCGTTTTTTCCCATCCATGCTTCCAGCAGGGAGATGGGCACTTCGCTCAGTGTTTTTACGGTTTCTACGCCGCGGCGCCTCAGCAGGGCGCCGGTTTCACGGCCTACCATTGGAATCTTTTCTACCGCCAGCGGCGCCAGGAAATTTTTTTCTTGTCCGAACAGGATTTCAAGCTGACCATTAGGTTTGGCTTCATCGGTGGCTACTTTTGAAACGAGTTTATTGGATGCGAGTCCGAATGAAATGGGCAGTCCTGATTCTTTCATGATGGTTTTCCGCAGTTCGGTGGTCCATTTCATGGAGCCAAAGAATTTATCCATGCCGGAGAGGTCGAGATAAAATTCATCGATAGATGATTTCTCGTAGAGAGGCGCCTTTCCGGCGATGAGCTCCGTGATTTCCCTCGACTTGGCACTGTACAGTTCCATGTCCCCGCTGCGGACAATAGCGTGGGGACAAAGCCGCAGCGCGGTTTTCATGGGCATGGCGGAATGAATACCATACCTTCTTGCCTCATAACTGCAGGCAGCTACTACAGCGCGATCACTGCTGCCGCCCACCAGGATTGGTTTGCCGAGGAGGCGATTGTCCCGCTGGCATTCCACTGATACAAAGAAGCAGTCCAGATCGAAATGCGCTATTGTTCGCTGTTGTAAAGTGATCATACTGGTAATGGTTTATGGATAAACAAAGGACGGAACAGGGGCAGGCAGTTAAAGCGATTACGGATGGCGGACCGGGCAGAGGGAGGATAGTATAGCAGCAGGCCTGCCAGCCGGAATCACTTTTACATGTGGAGTAAAGTTACTAATTTATTTAGTAATGCTAAGAAAATTAGTAAAAAATATTGAAATTTCCGGTCGCCTCAATTTTCGTAACTTTAGTACAACATATCTGGCAATCAATATGTAATAGATAAGAGAATGGGAATGAAGGAAAACAAGGGAGTATGTGAACATTTAAACTGATCTCCACATGAAAAAACCGGATTTTACCAGGGAATTACTTATCCTCGCTTTGCTGCTGGTGCCGATGGTTTACCTGGCGGTAGTCTTCAAAGACTTACCAGCTGTTTTATCTAACAATGTTAATGCGGCGGGATCTCCTGAGATGGGGACAAAAAATGATTTCCTGCTGCTGATGATCTTTCTCTTTTTCACCAACGGGCTGATCTATTTCCTGTTCCGCTATATTCCACGGGCTGATGAAACCCAGTTGCGGCCTTCTGCTATTGAGATGGAGCATAAAGAGTATTACAGGATCCGTTTCCTGATCCATTCTTACCAGGCGGTATTTACCTGTATTATTATTTTCCTGGTGAGCCAGGGGAAGCCATTTATCATGGAGCGCTGGGCTTTTATTGGCGTGGGGTTGCTGATTGTGGGCATAGGCGCTTACCTGCGTAAGGTGAAGCCTAATAACTATGTGGGGGTGAGAACGCCGTGGACCCTGCAAAGTGCAGAGGTTTGGAGGGAAACGCATCAGATGGCGAGCAATCTGTGGATCAGTGCAGGTGCGGTGATCATCATCGCCGGCTTTTTCCTGTCGCTTATCACAGGGGTATTTATCATATTTTTTGTGGCGATTGTGCTGGCGGCATTACCCTATATTTATTCCTTCAGGTTATATAATAAGGATAAAGGATAATTCAGTGGTCAATCAATACATCGGAAAAAAGGAATGGCGTCCCTGACAGGGGCGCCATTTAATTTTATAATCCGGCAGGTTGTTTAGAACCAGCCTTTGCCGAGAGCTTCCCGGAAAGGCCACGGGATGAGAGCCAGGATAACGATGAAGGCAAGACCAAAGAAGATCAGGCCCAGTTTATGTTTTTGCGCATCGGTAGCCGCTTTCTTTATTTTTGATTTACCGATATGTACCAGTGCGATGGCGATGATGGCCATTACTTCGTGTTCTACTGTGAAGAACCGTAAAACCGGGTTTTTCATGGCGCCTCCCATATCAGCTACGCCGGCCTGGGAAAGGGGACTCATAAAAAACAAAATCAATCCTACTACCAGTTGCAGATCGCAGAAGATCATAAAGAAAAGTCCGGCCTTGCTATCTGCTGCAGTGAATGGTGTTTTGCCTGTTACGCCTTTGAGGGAGCGGATAACCGCCCAGAGCCCTGCCAGCAATATAGCCCATCTTAAGAACGAGTGTACATAGTTAATTAACATATCGAGTTGGATTTTACCGGGCAAAAATAAGCGAAGCGCCCCGAATATATTTGGTAATTCATAAAAATATTTGCTAATTTTGTTAGCAAGGTACTAAATTATTTAGGTTATGTCCGTAGTATGTCAGAATTTGAAATATCTGCGTAAGCAAAAAGCCTGGACGCAGCAAGAGTTTGCCGATAAGCTCGGTATCAAGCGTTCGCTGTTGGGTGCATATGAGGAGGAGCGTGCAGAGCCCCGTACGGAGATCCTGGAACAGGTAAGCGATATGTTCCGGGTATCTATCGATGATCTGCTTCGTCGTGATCTTGGCTCCCAGAAAGATAATTTCCTGGAGAAGCGCCGGCAGCTTAAGCTGGGCAGTTCCCGTCAGGCGATCCAGTTTGTGCCGGTAAAAGCGGCCGCCGGTTACCTGGCCGGTTATAATGATGATGAGTTTATCGAAGAGCTGAACACGTTCACCTTACCCATGCTGGGCGCAGGTGATTACAGGGCATTTGAAATAGCGGGAGATTCCATGCTGCCGGTTACTTCTGGTTCTGTGATCGTTTGTCACAAGGTAGAGGGATGGGATGAGATCAAGAACAATGAAACCTATGTGGTGATTACCTCCCGGGAAGGCATTGTTTTTAAAAGGATCCTGAAGAACAACCGTTCCAAATCTAAGATTACGCTGGTATCTGATAATCCGCAGTTTGAGCCTTATGGCGTGGATATGGAAGAAGTGCTGGAGTTGTGGCAGTCGGATGCGGTAATCAGTAAAGCGGGACAGCAGAGCCGGATGAGTGTAAATCACCTGGCGGATATGGTGAGCCATCTGCAGGACCAGGTAAGCCTGTTGAAGAAGAAGCTGAAAGACTGATTTCCATTACATTATACAAACGGATGGACCGGGAGCATGTAAGCCTCCCGGTCCATCCGTCATGCAATATCCCGATTCTTTCTTAAATTCGGTTATCTGAGAACACGTTAAATCAACCATAGGATGAGATTTCATGTTTCTTTTGCCGAGTCTTTACGACAATTGCAGAAAAGCGATGATGATTTCGCAGTATTGTTTGAACACGGTTCCATGCGGGGGATCATTTTTGCCCCGGATGAGATAGATGGGCAGGAGCCGCATATACAGGACGAGATTTACCTGGTGATGCAGGGGAGTGGTGAGTTTGAAATGGAAGGGAAGGTGGTGACGGTAGGAGTGGGTGATTTCCTGTTTGTTCCGGCAGGGGCAGCGCACCGGTTCCGGAATTTTACGGCCGATTTGCTGTTATGGGTCATCTTTTATGGAGAGGAAGGCGGAGAAATTGAATAATTCTTGTGGTCTTTTGTTTTTTTACAAATGTTGTGTTATCTTTGCGTTCCTAAAAATAAGAGGCAAAAATTATGTTGATCATTGATTCTAAAGATTGCGAAAACATAGACAAGGCGCTTAAAAAATATAAAAAGAAGTTTGAGAAAGCTCGCATTTTACTGCAGCTGAGAACGCGCCAGTCTTTTACTAAACCATCTGTTAAACGTCGTAACCAGGTGTTAAAAGCCGTTTACAAACAACAGTTGGCAACAGGTAAATTTGAAGATTAATATTGCTTAGGCGATAAGCCGTTGGCAACTCAAAATATTTGATGATTGTAAGGTTATTTAATAACTTTACAATCATCAATCTTTTTGTGTTGAACGAAGCTTTATATTCCTTAGCAGAGCGATTCATATCCTATATCCAGCTCGAAAAACGGTACTCAGCGCACACCTGCACTGCCTATCGCAACGATCTTTTCCAGTTTTTTGATTATGTGACCCTCAATTATGGCAGTACGCCGGTTGGGGATCTCAGTCATATTATGATCCGGAGCTGGCTGGCGAAGCTCATGGAAGATGCCATGACAGCCAAAAGTGTTAACCGCAAGATCTCCACACTCAAATCCTTTTTCAAATTCTGTCTGCGTCAGGGCCTGATTAAACAGTCGCCTATGATCAAGGTCATTGCGCCCAAGATCAGCCGTCGTTTGCCCGGCTACATTGAACAGAAGGGGATGCAGGCGCTGGAAGACAATGTGAGTCCTGTTTCGGTAACTTCCCTGCACATCTTTGCCAACGATTTCGAAGGCATTACCCACCGGCTTATTTTTGAGATCTTTTATCAAACGGGTATCCGTTTGTCGGAATTGATTGCTTTGCAGGAATTCCGGGTGGATGAAGGGAACAAATCCGTAAAGGTGATGGGGAAAGGAGGCAAGGAGCGGATTATACCGGTTAGTCCCGAGCTCCTGGTACAGATCCGTGCTTACATGGATGAGAAGCGCCGTTGCCTGGAAGAATTTGAGAACGGGGTATTGCTGGTGCATCCGCATAGCGGTCAGCGTTTGTATCCCAAGTATGTGTACCTGACAGTGCGAAAGTATCTCACGGAACATCAGATTACTACTTTAAAGAAGAAGAGCCCGCATATACTACGACATACCTTTGCTACACACCTTGCGAACAATGGTGCGGATCTGAATGCGATCAAAGAGTTGCTGGGGCACTCGAGCCTGGCCGCCACACAGGTTTACACGCATAATACGATAGAGCAGTTGAAGAAGGTGTATAAGCAGGCGCACCCGAAAGCGTAGCAGTTATTTTAAGCTTTTAACAAAATATTACGCAGCTAAACAGTATTGCATTGCAAAAGTGACTATATTAGTAATCAAGTTCATTATGCTAAAAGAGAATGCCTATGACCTTCCTTTACTAACTAGAACCTAGATTGTTAAATATTTAAAAAATTAGTGCTATGAACGTACAAATTCAAACTGTGCATTTTGATGCTGATTCCAAATTGATAGATCATGTGAACAAGAAAGTTCAGAAACTGAACACCTTTTATGACCGTATCATTAGCGTGGATGTATTTTTAAAAGTGGATAATTTAGCGCATCAAATTAAAGATAAAATAGCCGAGATCAGAGTTCGAATACCCCGTCAGGACCTGTTTGTTAAGCACGAGTCTAAATCCTTCGAAGAGTCCTTCGACCTTGCCTTTGAATCCCTCGTAGAACAGGTGAAAAGAAAGAAGGAAAAGAAATTTCAATAATTTTCTGAAATAATTTTGGAAATATTAATCTCTTTGCTACCTTTGCCATCCCGATTCAAAAAGAGGGTCGGTAAAGGTAGCAAAGTTCTTTATGGTAGGGCGTTTTCGGGGAAGCAGATAAATTTTTAAATATTTGTAACAAACTGAAAAAAAGATTTTGAGAATTGAAAAAATCTCTTAATTTTGCGCTCTCTTTCAACGAGTTACTTTATTGAAAGGATGTTTTTTGAAAGATGCCAGCATAGCTCAGTTGGCCAGAGCTACTGATTTGTAATCAGTGGGTCGGGGGTTCGAATCCCTCTGCTGGCTCATCGATTTTTATTTGGTTGTTTATTAGCCGGATGACAAAATCAAAAGATAGTTAGGGCAGGTTCCAGAGCGGCCAAATGGGGCGGACTGTAAATCCGCTGACTACGTCTTCATAGGTTCGAATCCTATCCTGCCCACAAAAACAGCGTGTTCCGCTTTTGCCCTTCGCAGAGGCGGAACATAGTTGTTGAGAGGAAGGTGAGTAATTCAGAAGTAGTAGACAGAAACACCCTAAACCTGTGGTACAACAGCCTTTAAAGCTCTTATTTTTATTCTTATAATTCTATAAGTGGAAAGTTGCAGTGTTGTTTGCCGGAAGCTTAGTGAATTAAAAAATGCGGGAGTAGCTCAGTTGGTAGAGCGACAGCCTTCCAAGCTGTAGGTCGCGGGTTCGAACCTCGTCTCCCGCTCGTATTTTAAAGCAATTTTTCAAGCTGTTGTAGCTCAGGGGTAGAGCACTTCCTTGGTAAGGAAGAGGTCGAGAGTTCAATTCTCTTCAACAGCTCATTGAATTTTAGAAGAATAGTTGTAGTGAGTTTTTCAATCGCCTCAACAAACTCCATAAAATTCGAATTTCGGAATTCGAATTTGTTAATTCTGCACTCCGAAATTAAAACTTAGCGTTGTAGCTCAATGGAAGAGCAACCCATTTTTATTTAGGGAAGGCCATGAGTTCAATTCTCATCAACGGTACAAGTTTGTAAAACCGTTTTTTTAAAACAACAATCAATACAATCTTTACAAACCATCTAAAAAGAAAATACAATGGCAAAAGAAACCTTCAAGCGGGATAAACCCCACGTAAACATTGGTACCATCGGCCACGTGGATCATGGTAAAACTACTTTGACTGCTGCCATTACCACAATTTTGGCAAATAAAGGTCTGGCAGAGAAGAGAGGATATGATGAGATCGATGCTGCTCCTGAAGAAAAAGAAAGAGGTATTACTATCAATACAGCTCACGTTGAGTATCAGACAACTGCTCGTCACTATGCTCACGTTGACTGTCCTGGTCACGCGGATTATGTGAAGAACATGATTACCGGTGCTGCTCAGATGGACGGTGCTATCCTCGTGGTGGCAGCTACAGATGGTCCTATGCCGCAAACAAGAGAGCACATCCTGCTGGCTCGCCAGGTAGGTGTACCTCGTATCGTAGTATTCATGAACAAAGTTGATCTGGTAGACGATCCTGAACTGCTGGAACTGGTAGAAATCGAAATCCGTGATCTGCTGTCTTCTAACGGTTTTGACGGTGATAACGTTCCTGTTATCCAGGGTTCTGCAACCGGCGCTCTTGCTGGTGACGAAAAATGGGTAGCTGCTATCGACCAACTGATGGACGCTGTTGATACTTACATTCCGCTGCCTCCACGTCCGGTTGATCAACCGTTCCTGATGTCAGTAGAAGACGTATTCTCTATCACCGGTCGTGGTACCGTTGCTACAGGTCGTATCGAACGCGGTCGTATCAAAGTTGGTGAGAACGTTGAAATCGTAGGTCTGCAGGAAGAACCACTGAAATCTACTTGTACTGGTGTTGAGATGTTTAAGAAACTCCTCGACGAAGGTGAAGCAGGTGATAACGCTGGTCTGTTACTCCGCGGTATTGAGAAAACTCAGATCCGTCGTGGTATGGTTATCTGCCAGCCAGGTTCTATCAAACCTCACTCTGAATTCAAATGCGAAGTATACGTACTGAGCAAAGAAGAAGGTGGCCGTCACACTCCGTTCTTCAACAAATACCGTCCTCAGTTCTACTTCCGTACTACTGACGTAACCGGTGAAGTTGAATTACCAGCAGGTGTTGAAATGGTTATGCCTGGTGATAACGTTAGCCTGACAGTTAAACTGATCCAGCCTATCGCTATGGACAAAGGTCTGAAGTTCGCTATCCGTGAAGGTGGTCGTACAGTAGGTGCAGGTCAGGTTACTGAAATCCTGAAATAAGCATCTGAATTATATTAAAAGCCATTAGCTTTGGCTATTAAACGTCAACATTTTTTTATATATTTGCTGACGTCGAAAGCTGAGTGCTAATGGCTTTATACACGGGTATGGTGCAACGGTAGCATACGGGTCTCCAAAACCTTTGATCTGGGTTCGAATCCTAGTACCCGTGCAAGGTTTATAGAAAATAATTAAATGGTTGAGTTGTTACAATAAGACAAGTCAACCATTTTTTAGGCTTTAAACAATTGACCATAAATAGTTAACTTTATATAATGAATAAGATCAGAAACTATTTCCGCGAGTCTTATCATGAATTGGTTTACAAGGTGTCCTGGCCTACCTGGCAAGAGCTCCAGTCTTCTACCATGATTGTGCTGATAGCAACAATATTTGTTACCGGGCTGGTTTGGGGTATGGATGCCGCTTCCAACTTCGTGTTAACTCACTATTACCAAATTTTCAAAGCTAAATAAATGGATGCAGCCAATCTTCCTGCTCAGGAAACAAAGTGGTATGTACTCCGCGTTGTTAGTGGCAAGGAAAAAAAAGTGAAGGAATACCTGGATATTGAAGTACGCCGCTCCGATTGGGGTAACGTAATCAGCCAGATCTTCCTGCCGGTAGAAAAAGTTTATAAAGTGCAGGCCGGTAAAAAGGTAATGCGCGAAAAGAACTTCTATCCCGGATATGTGATGATCGAAGCAGTAGATGGTAAGATGACCGATGAGGTAATACAGGCCATACGTAACGTATCCGGTGTTATCCATTTTCTCGGAAAGGAAAAGCCTATCGCACTCCGTAAATCTGAAGTAAACAAAATGTTAGGTAAGGTGGATGAACTGAGCGATCAGGGACTGACCATGAGCGAGCCTTTCATTGTTGGTGAAACCATTAAGATCATTGATGGTCCGTTCAACGACTTTAATGGTGTGATTGAGGAAGTAATTGAAGACAAGAAAAAACTGAAAGTAACTGTAAAGATCTTTGGCCGTGCTACTCCGGTAGAGCTGAACTTTATGCAGGTAGAGAAACTTTCCTGATAACTTATATAACATCTTTATTGAAAAGCGTTCCGTTTATGCGGAACGCTTTTTCTCGTTTATCCAATATACGTCCTATATCTATTGATTATGAAATCAGTGATTGCTGTGATGCTCGGACTCCTGCTGGCTATTGAGGCAGGTGCTCAGTCCGGGAAATCTGTTAAGCCGGCCGCAACAGCGGCCATTGTTTCCATTCCGGAAGAAGCCACCACTTCTCCCGAAGTGATGGCCAAATGGCTGAAGGCCCATACAGGGAACAGTATGGCATTGCAGCGCGCGCTGTTTAACTGGATGGCTACGCACATCGCCTATGATGCCGAGAACATAAACCGCGTGAGCAGTTACCGGGATTCTGCTGCAGCCATGCTAAAAACGCTGCGTACGCGGAAGGGGCTTAGTACTGATTATGCTGTATTATATGCCCGGGTATGCCGGGAAGCTGGTATAACGGCCGTGGTGGTAACGGGCTACGGGTTACAGAACGATATTATGCTGCCAACCGGTTCGCACGACTGGGTGGTGGCAAAGAATGGAAGTCAGTGGACGATAACTGATCCTACCTGGGGAGCCGGGGTAGTGGATAACGGCCGTTTTATCCAGCGGACCAACTGGACCTGGTTCCAGGCGGCGCCGCAGGTGGCGGTAAAAACCCATATGCCTTACGACCCGATGTGGCAGATGTTACCGTTTCCGCTGCGTCATGATGAGCTGGGTAGCCAGGCTTTTGCAGCTGCGGCCAAACGCCCCGTTTTTGCTTATAACGATACATTGAATAACTGGTTCCGGCAATCGCGGCTGCAGCGGTTAGAGTATGCAGCTGCGAGGATCCGCCGGTTTGGGGGAGCGGCCAATCCGTTTATCATGACGGAGCTGGACTGGATGGACCAGTCGATAAAGGTGCTGGCGGCCAACCAGGAAATTGAGGCGCGGAACCGGCGGGTAGATCAGTTTAACGGGGTAAGCCGGGACTACACGGAGATTGTGAAGCTATATAATGAGTATGTTGATTTTAAGAACCGGCAGTTTGTACCGGAGGTAAGGGATGAGGCATTGAGGAAGATGATTGACGGGATAGCGGGGAAGCTGGCTGCAGCAGAGAAGGCGCTTTCCGGGCTGGAAGGTAATGATGATGCCATGAAAGACAATATAGCAGCATTGCAGCAGGCGGTTACCGGGATGAAGGAAAAGGTGGGGACTGAGCAGCTGTTTGTAAGTAAGTATATAAAGACGGAGAAAGGGAAGCGGAAAGAATTGTTATATGCAAGTGGGAGATAAGTTGTAACTTTGCCGGCTTCGGAGAGTAAGGAAATTTTACGGGAAATGCAATAGATTTGTAAAAAAAATCTCATCCAGAGCAAAAAGGATGCCCAATTTCAAATACTTTTTGACAATTTCATAATAATATATACCTTTGCATCCCCTTTAAAAGGTTATTTTTAGTCTTTTACTTTTGGGAGTCTTCTGTTTGGCAGAGGGCGTTTAACCAAATTAAATTAAGAAACATGGCAAAAGAAATCGCAACGTACGTGAAATTGCAGGTGAAAGGCGGCCAGGCCAATCCTGCACCTCCAATTGGTCCCGCGCTGGGTTCCAAAGGTGTGAACATCATGGAGTTCTGCAAACAGTTTAATGCCCGTACCCAGGATAAAATGGGTAAAGTATTGCCTGTGTTGCTGACTGTTTACACTGACAAATCTTTCGACTTCGTAATTAAAACTCCTCCGGCACCTGTACAGCTGCTGGAAGCTGCTAAATTGCAGAGTGGTTCTAAAGAACCTAACCGTAACAAGGTGGGTAAAGTTTCCTGGGCTCAGGTAGAAGCTATCGCACAAGACAAGATGGCTGATCTGAACTGCTTTACGCTGAACAGCGCTATGAAAATGGTAGCTGGTACTGCTCGTAGCATGGGTATTACTGTTGATGGTAAAGCCCCTTGGGAAAACTAATTGTTTCACCCTGTTGAGGCAGGATCTTAAAATCATTTTGACAAATGGCAACTAAAAAGAGAAAAGTAGCTGACGCTAAGCTCGAAAAAAATAAGGTTTACAGCCTGAAAGAGGCTTCCAGCTTAGTTAAAGATATTAACTGTACTAAATTCGACAGCTCTGTCGATTTACATATCCGCTTAGGCGTTGATCCTAAGAAAGCAGACCAGGCTATCCGTGGTTCCGTAACGCTTCCACACGGTACTGGTAAAACTAAAAGGGTGTTAGTGCTTTGCACACCTGATAAAGAAGCTGCTGCAAAAGAAGCAGGTGCTGATTTCGTTGGACTGGATGAGTTCATCCAGAAGATCGAAGCTGGCTGGACTGATGTAGATGTAATCGTAGCTACTCCTTCTGTAATGCCGAAGATCGGTAAACTGGGTAAGATTTTAGGTCCCCGTAACCTGATGCCAAACCCTAAGACCGGTACTGTTACAAACGACGTTGCAGCTGCAGTAAACGATGTTAAAGGCGGTAAAATCACTTTCAAGGTAGATAAGGCTGGTATCATCCACGCTTCTATCGGTCGTGTATCTTTCGCATCTGATAAAATTGAGCAGAACTCTTTAGAGCTGATCAATGCTATCATCAAGCTGAAACCAGCTACTGCAAAAGGTACTTACCTGAGAGGTCTGTCTATGGCTAGCACCATGAGTCCTGGTATTGTTATCGATACTAAATCTGTTCAAAACTAATTGATCACGAGTTGTAGCCGTTATCTGCAAAGATGGGGCTTGCTACAAACGTTATAATATGAATAAAGATCAAAAAAATGATGCGATCGAACTGCTGAAAAGTAAGTTCTCTCAATACAGCAACTTTTATGTCACTAATACCGAATCATTAACGGTAGCGCAGGTGAATGACCTGAGGAAAGTGTGCTTCGATAAGCAGGTGGAAATGAAGGTGGCTAAGAACACCCTGATCCGTAAGGCTTTGGAATCCCTGGACAGCGAAAAATATGCAGGTGTATTTGACAGTCTGCATGGTGTAACTGCCCTGATGTTCTCTGACAGCCCGAAAGAGCCGGCTCTGATCATCTCTGCATTCCGTAAAGCAAACGGTAAACTGGAAAAACCAGTACTGAAAGCTGCATTTGTTGCTGACGAAGTATTCGTAGGTGACAACCAGCTGGTAGCTTTAACCAACATCAAGACCAAGAACGAGCTTATCGGCGAAGTTATCGGTCTGTTGCAATCTCCTGCAAAGCGCGTTATTGCTGCTTTACTGGAAAAAGGCAAGAAAGAAGAAGCTGGGGTGGAAGCACCTGCGGCAGAATAGTGTGGATGGCCTTTGGCTACCCGCATTCAAAATTGGCTTCCAAGTCACAATATAATTAACAACAACATTACAAACATTACATTAAAACATTATAAAATGGCAGACGTAAAAGCATTAGCTGAACAATTAGTAGGTTTAACTGTTAAGGAAGTACAGGAACTCGCAGATGTACTGAAATCTGAGTATGGCATCGAACCAGCTGCTGCTGCAGTTGTAGTTTCCGCTGGTCCTGGCGACGCAGCTGCTGTTGAAGAGAAAACTGCCTTCAACGTTGTACTGAAAGCTGCAGGTGCAAGCAAACTGAACGTTGTTAAGATCGTTAAAGATCTGACCGGCTTAGGTCTGAAAGAAGCGAAAGAACTGGTTGACGGTGCGCCTAAATCCATCAAGGAAGGCGTTAGCAAAGCTGAGGCAGAAGACCTGAAAGCTAAGCTGACCGAAGCTGGTGCTGAAGTTGAAATTCAGTAATTCTTTGCTTAAGTATACATCTTTTAAAGGTCAAAAGTGCTTTTGCACTTTTGGCCTTATTCCCTTTGGGAAAGTGTCTTTTTCAGAGAGTCAAAACGGGGAATCACTTTTAGGTGACTTTGACCACGTGCAGAAGGCATAAATAAATTGGGATGGTATTGGCAAAGAAATCTTAATTTCCCTAATTCTTACAAGTCATATAACTGCTAACTTCGAATATGTCTCTAAAAAAAGCCCAAACAAACGAAAGAGTAAATTTTGGAAAGATCAAACAAGTTACTGAGACACCGGATCTGTTGGCTATCCAAATCCAATCTTTCAAGGATTTCTTCCAATTAGAAACCACACCAGACAAGCGAAACAACGAAGGCCTTTTTAAAGTATTTAAAGAGAACTTCCCGATTACGGATACCAGAAATATCTTTAATCTGGAATTCCTTGATTATTTCGTGGATCCGCCGCGTTATACGATCGAGGAGTGTATTGAGCGTGGGCTTACTTATTCTGTACCGTTGAAAGCGAAACTCCGCCTCAGCTGTAATGATGAGGAGCATGTGGATTTCCAGACGATTGTCCAGGATGTGTTCCTAGGTAACATTCCTTACATGACTCCAAGAGGTACTTTCGTTATTAATGGTGCTGAGCGTGTTGTTGTATCCCAACTGCACCGTTCACCTGGTGTTTTCTTTGGTCAATCTGTACATCCGAACGGAACCAAGATCTACTCTGCAAGGGTGATCCCGTTCAAGGGCGCATGGATGGAGTTTGCAACGGACATCAACAACGTGATGTACGCTTACATCGACCGTAAGAAGAAATTCCCGGTTACCACCCTGTTGCGTGCCATCGGCTATGAAACAGATAAAGATATTCTGCAGCTGTTTGGCATGGCAGATGAAGTAAAAGCAGACAAAAAAAGTCTTGATAAATATGCCGGCAAGAAGCTGGCTGCCCGCGTTTTAAGAAGCTGGGTGGAAGACTTTGTGGATGAAGATACTGGTGAAGTGGTGAGCATCGAGCGTAATGAAATTATGCTGGAGCGCGATAGCATCCTGGATGAAGCGAATATCGAAACCATCGTAGACATGGGATTGAAAAGCGTGTTTGTTCAGAAAGAAGAGGTGAGTGGTGATTTCTCCATCATCTACAATACATTAAACAAGGATACATCTAACTCCGAACTGGAAGCCGTTCAGCACATCTACCGCCAGTTGCGCGGAGCAGATGCGCCGGATGATGAAACAGCAAGGGGTATTATTGATAAATTGTTCTTCTCCGACAAACGTTACGATTTAGGTGACGTAGGCCGTTACAAGATCAACAGAAAATTAGGTCTTCCTACTCCGTTAGACATGAAAGTGCTGACGAAGGACGACATCATCTCCATCATCAAGTACCTGGTACAGCTCACCAATGGTAAGGCGGAAATCGATGATATCGATCACCTGTCTAACCGCCGTGTACGTACTGTAGGCGAGCAGTTATATGCTCAGTTTGGTGTTGGTCTTGCACGTATGGCACGTACCATCCGTGAAAGAATGAACGTACGTGATAACGAAGTATTTACGCCGGTAGACCTGATCAATGCGAGGACACTGTCTTCCGTGATCAACTCCTTCTTCGGTACTTCCCAGTTGTCACAGTTCCTGGATCAAACAAACCCACTGTCTGAAATCACGCACAAACGCCGTATTTCCGCTCTCGGACCCGGTGGTTTGAGTCGTGAAAGAGCAGGCTTTGAGGTGCGTGACGTTCACTACAGCCACTATGGCCGTTTGTGTACAATTGAAACACCGGAAGGTCCGAACATCGGTCTGATCTCTACCCTTTGCGTTCACGCGAAGGTGAATGAGATGGGCTTTATTGAAACACCTTACCGTAAAGTAAGAGATGGTAAAGTGGACATGCATAAAGTGGAGTTCCTGAGCGCTGAGGAAGAAGATTCTGTGAAGATTGCACAGGCCAACGCCCCACTGGATGACAAAGGACACTTTGTAAATGATAAGGTAAAATCCCGCGAAACCGGTGACTTCCCGATCCTCGACAGAGATGAAGTGGAATTCATGGACGTGGCTCCTAACCAGATCGTAGGTTTGAGTGCATCATTGATTCCGTTCCTGGAACATGATGATGCCAACCGTGCGTTGATGGGATCAAACATGCAACGTCAGGCCGTGCCACTGCTGAATCCGGAAGTTCCTATTGTAGGTACCGGTCTGGAAGGCAAGGCAGCGCGTGACTCCCGTTTGCAGATTACTGCAGATGGTAATGGTGTGATCGAATTTGTGGATGCAAATGAAATCCATGTTCGTTACGAGCGTGATGAAATGCAGAAACTGGTGAGCTTTGAAGACGATCTGATCGTTTACACACTGACCAAATTCGTAAAAACCAACCAGAGCACCTGTATTAACCTCAGACCTTGTGTAAAGAAAGGTCAGCGCGTTAAGGATGGCGACTTCTTAACAGAAGGTTACGCTACCCGTGGTGGTGAACTGGCGCTGGGACGCAACCTGAAGGTAGCGTTCATGCCATGGAAAGGTTACAACTTTGAGGATGCGATCGTAATTTCTGAGCGTGTTGCACGTGAGGATCTGTTTACTTCCATCCACATTGATGAATATGAACTGGAAGTTCGTGATACCAAACTGGGTGAAGAAGAACTGACTCCGGATATTCCTAACGTAAGTGAAGAGGCTACAAAAGACCTCGACCAGAACGGTATCATCCGTGTTGGTGCGCACATCAAGGAAGGCGATATCCTGATTGGTAAAATCACTCCGCGTGGTGAATCTGATCCTTCTCCTGAAGAAAAGCTGTTAAGAGCAATCTTTGGTGACAAGGCTTCTGATGCGAAAGATGCTTCACTGAAAGCGCCTCCGTCAACAGAAGGTGTGGTGATTGATAAGAAACTGTTCAGTCGCGCCAAGAAAGATAAAAATTCCAAAACCCGCGAGAAAGCAGCTATCGAGAAACTGGAGAAAATTCACCAGAAGAATGCGGAAGACCTGCTGGAAGTGCTGATGAGCAAGTTACTGGTATTACTGAAGGATAAAACTTCTCAGGGTATTACCAACACTTACGGTGAAGTATTGATCTCAAAGGGTTCCAAGTTCTCTCCGAAGAACCTGGTAAATATTGATTTCATGAACGTGAATCCGCTGGGCTGGACAACAGACGAAGTGGTGAACGATCAGATCAATACCCTGCTGCATAACTATAACATCAAGTTCAACGAAGAGCTGGGTCGTTACAAACGTGAGAAGTTCAACATCTCTATTGGTGATGAGCTGCCAGCGGGCGTACTGAAACTGGCAAAGGTTTACCTGGCCAGCAAGCGTAAGTTGAAAGTGGGTGATAAGATGGCGGGACGTCACGGTAACAAGGGTATCGTAGCCAAGATTGTGCGTGATGAAGACATGCCGTTCCTGGAAGATGGTACACCACTGGATATCGTACTGAACCCACTCGGGGTACCTTCCCGTATGAACCTCGGACAGATCTATGAAACCGTATTAGGTTGGGCAGGTCTGAAACTGGGCGTACGTTTTGCGACTCCGATCTTTGACGGTGCTACTACAGAGGAAATTGCTGATTATATCAAGGAAGCAGGCTTACCAAGCTTTGGTCACGCTTACCTGCATGACGGTGAAACGGGCGACCGTTTCCACCAGAAAGCAACCGTAGGTGTTATCTACATGCTTAAACTGAGCCACATGGTGGATGATAAGATGCACGCCCGTTCTATCGGACCGTACAGTCTCATTACCCAACAGCCGCTGGGTGGTAAAGCCCAGTTTGGTGGTCAGCGTTTTGGTGAGATGGAGGTATGGGCACTGGAAGCATATGGTGCATCCAACATCCTGCAGGAACTGCTTACTATTAAATCCGATGATATCGTGGGTCGTGCCAAAGCATATGAATCTATCGTGAAGGGAGACAACATACCGAAAGCCGGTGTGCCTGAATCCTTCAATGTATTGATCCATGAATTGCGTGGTCTGGGTCTGGATCTGAAATTTGACTAAGAGCTTTTAGCTACCAGCCATTGGCAGTGATGCCAGTGGCTGATAGCTTGGATATTTCGCAGGAATAAAATTTTTGTCGCTGGCTTACCACCAACGGCTAACAGCTAAAAGCTAATTACAGATGGCTATCAAAAAAGAAAATCGTCCTAAATCAAATTTTAACAGCATTACCATCAGTCTGGCTTCTCCGGATGTTATTCTGGAGCGTTCATACGGTGAAGTGCTGAAACCTGAAACCATCAACTACCGTACTTACAAGCCGGAACGTGATGGTTTATTCTGCGAAAGGATATTCGGGCCTGTAAAGGATTACGAATGTTATTGCGGAAAATACAAACGTATCCGTTATAAGGGTATTGTGTGTGATCGTTGTGGTGTTGAGGTAACGGAGAAGAAAGTACGTCGTGAAAGAATGGGTCACATTCGTTTAGTGGTGCCCGTTGTACATATATGGTATTTCAAATCCCTGCCTAACAAGATCGGTTACCTGCTTGGAATGTCTTCCAAGAAACTGGAAACCATCGTTTACTATGAAAGATACGTAGTAATCCAGGCGGGCATGAAACAGGAGAAAGGCATGAACTACGGTGATTTGCTCACTGAAGAAGAATACCTGGATATCCTGGACACCTTACCAAAAGACAATCAGCTGTTACCGGATGAAGATCCTAACAAGTTTATTGCTAAAATGGGTGCGGAAGCGGTAGAAATGATGCTGGCCCGTATTGATCTGGACAGTCTTTCTTACCAGTTACGTAACCAGGCTGCAACTGAAACTTCCCAGCAACGTAAAGCAGAAGCGCTGAAGCGTTTGAGCGTGGTGGAAGCTTTCCGTGAAGCTAATGGCCGTGTGGAAAACCGTCCTGAATGGATGGTAATGCAATATATTCCTGTGGTACCGCCAGAACTGCGTCCGTTAGTTCCATTGGATGGTGGCCGTTTTGCGTCTTCCGACCTGAACGATCTTTACCGCAGGGTGATTATCCGTAACAACCGTCTGAAACGTTTGATCGAAATTAAGGCGCCTGAGGTGATCCTTCGTAACGAAAAACGTATGCTGCAGGAAGCGGTGGATTCCCTGTTCGACAACTCCCGTAAATCCAACGCGGTGAAAGCGGAAGGTGGTCGTGCACTGAAATCACTGTCAGACGTACTGAAAGGTAAACAAGGCCGTTTCCGTCAGAACTTACTCGGTAAACGTGTGGATTATTCCGGACGTTCTGTTATCGTGGTAGGACCTGAACTGAAACTGCACGAGTGTGGTTTACCAAAAGATATGGCGGCTGAATTATTCAAACCGTTTATTATCCGTAAGCTGATTGAAAGAGGCATCGTTAAAACCGTGAAATCAGCCAAGAAGCTGGTAGATCGTAAAGAAGCGGTGGTTTGGGATATCCTGGAAAACGTGCTGAAAGGTCACCCGGTTATGTTAAACCGTGCTCCAACCCTGCACCGTTTGTCCATACAGGCTTTCCAGCCTAAGCTGGTGGAAGGTAAAGCGATCCAGTTGCACCCGCTCGTGTGTTCTGCGTTTAACGCGGATTTCGATGGTGACCAGATGGCAGTACACGTGCCTTTGAGCAACGCTGCAATCCTGGAAGCCCAACTGCTGATGCTGTCTTCCCATAACATTCTTAACCCGCAGAATGGTACGCCAATTACCCTGCCTTCACAGGACATGGTACTCGGCTTGTATTATATCACAAAGGGTAAGAAAACAATCGGTGATGTAGTAGTAAGAGGAGAAGGTAAAGCTTTCTACTCTGCTGAAGAAGTAATCATCGCATTGAACGAAGACCGTATCGATCTGCATGCTCACATCCGTGTTAAAGCTGATGTAAGAAATGCAAATGGTGAGCTGGAAAGAAAACTGATCGACACTACTGTAGGCCGCGTACTGTTTAACCAGCACGTACCTAAAGCAGCCGGTTATGTAAATGCCCTGCTGACCAAGAAATCACTGCGTGAAATCATCGGTGATATCATTAAAGCAACTGACATTCCAAAAACTGCGAAGTTCCTGGATGACATCAAACAATTAGGTTTCCGCATGGCGTTCCGCGGTGGTCTGTCATTTAACATTAATGACCTGATCATTCCGGATGTTAAGCAGGATATGATTGATGGTGCAGCCGGTGAAGTAGAAGAAGTTTGGGATAACTATAACATGGGTCTGATCACCAACAACGAACGTTACAACCAGATCATTGATATCTGGTCACGTGTGGATACGAAGGTGACAGAAACCCTGATCCGTGAGCTGGCAACAGACAAGCAAGGGTTCAACTCAGTATACATGATGTTGGATTCCGGTGCGCGTGGTTCCAAGCAGCAGATCAAACAGCTGGCTGGTATCAGAGGTCTGATGGCCAAGCCGCGTAAGAGTGGTTCTACCGGTTCGGAGATCATCGAAAACCCGGTATTGTCCAACTTTAAAGATGGTTTGAACGTATTGGAATACTTCATCTCTACGCACGGTGCCCGTAAGGGTCTTGCGGATACGGCGTTGAAAACGGCGGATGCGGGTTACCTGACCCGTCGTCTGGTAGACGTTGCGCAGGATGTGGTAATCAATGAAGAAGATTGTGGTACACTCCGTGGTATTGCTACTTCCGCATTGAAAGATAATGAAGAAGTGATTGAAACACTGTACGACCGTATCCTCGGACGTACTTCCCTGCACGACGTATTTGATCCTCATAATGATGATGAGCTGATCGTTGCTGCCGGTGCTGAAATCACTGAAGAAATTGCACACAGAATTGAAGAAAGCGCCATTGAAACCGTAGAAATCCGCTCCGTACTGACTTGCGAAAGCCGTCGTGGTGTGTGCGTGAAATGTTACGGTAAAAACCTGGCCAGCGGTTATACTGCACAGAAAGGTGATGCCGTGGGTATCATCGCTGCACAGTCGATCGGTGAGCCTGGTACACAGTTGACACTGCGTACCTTCCACGTGGGTGGTGTTGCCGGTTCTACTTCCGTTGAATCCGGTTTGCCAGCTAAGTTTGATGGTACCGTTCAGTTCGATGGCTTACGTACTACCACTTACGAAAACAACCAGGGTGAAAAAGTACAGATCGTTATCGGCCGTACCGGTGAGTTGCGTATCATGGACGTGAAAAATGACCGTCTGCTGGTAACCAACAACATCCCTTATGGTTCTACCCTGTTGGTGAAAGACGGACAGAAAGTAGTGAAAGGTGATATGCTCTGCACATGGGATCCGTTCAACGCCGTTATCGTGTCTGAAATCCCGGGTAGCATTCGTTTCGACAGCATCATTGAAGGTATTACCTTCCGTGAAGAAGCGGACGAACAAACTGGTCACCGTGAGAAAGTGGTAATTGAAACCAAAGACAAGAATAAGATCCCGTCTATCATGGTAGATGGTAATAAAGAGGTGAAATCATACAACTTACCGGTAGGTTCCCACATCGTTATCTCTGAAGGAGATAAGGTGAGAGCTGGTCAGGTAATCGTGAAGATCCCCCGTATTATCGGTAAACTGCGAGATATCACGGGTGGTCTGCCACGTGTAACTGAGCTGTTTGAAGCACGTAACCCAAGCAACCCTGCCATCGTTTCTGAAATTGATGGTGTGGTAGCTTTCGGTAACATCAAACGTGGTAACCGCGAAATCATCATTGAAAGCCGTGAAGGCCAGGTGAAGAAATACCTGGTGCCGTTAACACGTCACATCCTGGTTCAGGACGGTGACTTTGTGAAGGCCGGTACTTCACTCTCCGATGGTTCTACTACTCCTGCAGACATCCTGTCTATCAAAGGACCGTTTGCTGTACAGGAATACCTGGTAAATGAAATCCAGGAAGTATACCGTTTACAGGGTGTGAAGATCAATGATAAACACATCGAGGTGATTGTTCGCCAGATGATGCGTAAAGTAAACATCGAAGATCCGGGTGATACCCGCTTCCTCGAAGGTGATACTGAAGACAGGTTTGATTTCTTCGAAGAAAACGATATGATCTTCGATAAGAAGGTGGTAACTGAAGCCGGTGAATCTGCTAACCTGAAAGCAGGTCAGATAGTAACACTGCGCCAGGTTCGTGAAGAAAACTCCCTGTTACGTCGTGCAGATAAGAAACTGGTAGAATATCGCGATGCACAGCCGGCTACTTCCAGTCCGCTCCTGCAGGGTATTACCAAGGCGTCCCTTGGTACCCGTAGCTGGATCTCTGCTGCTTCGTTCCAGGAAACCACGAAGGTATTGTCACAGGCCGCTATCAACGGTAAAACCGATGATATGATGGGTCTGAAGGAGAATGTGATCACAGGTCACCTGATCCCTGCCGGTACTGGTTTACGTGAGTTTGAAAACATGATCGTAGGTTCTAAAGAAGAATACGACATCCTGGCCTCTTCTAAAGAAGTGTTCCAGTTTGACGAAGAAGAATAGTATTACACAGATATTAAAACAAGAAGCGCTTGCCCCAAAGGCAGGCGCTTTTTGTTTTAATATTACTACATTTGAGTCCGTAAAAAGAAGCGGATTTCATGAAACACCTGATCATTCCTGTTTTAGTATTGTTGGTGATACTGGGCGCCTGTAAAAAGAACAGTGACAGTGCCGTACCTGATACGCACGGTAACTTTATGTTTGTAAATGCAGTGCCTGGCAATGATCAGTTTAATGTGATGCTGGACAGCCTTCCTGTTGCCACCAACGTAGGCTATGGCGCAAATACAGGGTACAAATCCTTCCGTGCGCAGAAGTACAACCTGATCATTTCCAACACCAGGCAGCCTGGTGTAGCATTATACCGTGGGCAGATCTTTCTGCGTAATAATCACTATTATTCTGCTTACGTAGGCGCCGACAGCGCCGGCAACCAGATACTGATTGCTACAGAAGATGACCTGAGCGCTCCCGCGGCAGGCATGTCTAAATTCAGGGTGATTAATTTTGCACAGGCATTCAGGCCCAACCGTACACCGCTTGGTATGGATGTTTATTCCGATACGCTTCCACGCTTTTTCAGGGGACTCACGTTTCCTGCACAAACTGGGTTTGCGCCGCTTTACGGCGACAGCGCCCATTACAAGATTAATTTCCGCTGGTCTGATTCTCTCAGAGTCCTGAAAACATTTGATATGGCTACCCAGGCGGGTAAGATATATACGCTTGTCAGCAACGGATATCCGCTGGATCCTGCCAGGTTCAATGTGTTGCTGATACAGCATAATTAAAGCGATCGCTTCTTAAAGCTTTATAGTAATTTAACGTAGTGTTTTTCCACCCGGGGAGTGGAAATGAATAAATTGCGCGCTATTTTAGCCACAAACGCGGATCACATGAACAATTGCAAAAAAATATTTCTGATGGCAGGAATAACCTTGATGGGTACCGCAGCAGCGGCGCAACACGCCAACGCTCCTTACCTGGATGCCTATACGATTCCCGTTCAGCAAAAGAACGCGGTTATTGGTAAGATCTATGACAGGAACGGGCAGCTGTCGGCCGCCACGTTGCTGGAGGACAAGTCGGGGTTATTTACAATCAGCGGTCATGAATTGAAACTGAGAAAGAAAGCTACGATAAGCAAGGACGGTGATTTTACGTATCCGGTCCGCATTAAAGCAGGAACGGACACCGCTGAATTCCTGCTGGTAGCGGACGATTTTATCCGTAATAAAGTAGTGGCTCATCGTGGTGCATGGAAGCACCAGGCGGGTAGCCAGAACAGCATTACTTCCCTGAAAGACGCGATGAAGCTGGGTTGTGAGGGATCGGAATTTGATGTTTGGTTATCGTCAGATAATGAGCTGGTAATTTCACATGATCCGGAGATAGGGGGAAAGAAGGTAGAAGAGAGTACCCTGGCGGATTTGCAGACCGTTCAGCTGAAGAACGGAGACCGGGTGCCAACGCTGGAGGAGTTTATTGATATAATCCAACAACAGCACCGCACGCGGCTGGTACTGGAGTTAAAGCCTTCCCGCACCGGCAGGGGCGATTTGCTGGCCACCAAAGCGGTAGCAATGGTGCAGGCTAAGAAGGCCCAGGCGTGGATGTTTTACATCAGCTTCGATTACAATATCTGCAAAAAAATCAAGGAGCTTGATCCCGCAGCAAAAATAGCCTATCTCAATGGGGATAAAACACCGGCGCAGCTGCAGGCGGATGGTATATGGGGACTGGATTACAACCAGCAGGTGTTTAAAAATGATCCGCAGTTGATTGCCACCGCGAAGCAACATAAAGTAACTACCAATGCATGGACAATAGATAATCCGGAAATAATGGACGATTTATTGAAAAACGGGGTGGATTATATTACCACTAATGAGCCGGAGATCCTGTTGGAGAAGGTGAAGTAATAATATTCGTTAAAACCTAGCTAAAAAAATGGATGGGAATATGAAAATCCATTAAAAACCTTATTTTAGCCGTTCCATTTTTCAAATGTACTAAAAGAAGCAAATCCACCTATTAACATGCGCACTTGTAAACAATTAGTGACTAAAGGATTATTAGCGGCATTTTCAGCCGGTTTATTGATGTCTTGCCAGGGAAATAAAGCTGGTAACAGTGCACCAGCTGCATCAAGTGCGGCAAACAGCGGTACTCCGGCTGCGGGTAGTTTTAAAATTGCTTATGTAGATCTGGATTCTCTGGAAGCGCATTTTGAGTATTTCAAGGAAAAAAGAGGCTTACTGGAGCAGAAGCAGCAGCAGATGGATAACCAGCTGAAAGGCAAGGCCCGTGCATTGCAGAGTGAGTATGAGGACCTGCAGCGCAGAGCATCTACACTTACCCAGGAGCAGGGGGAAGCAGCGCAGCGTAGCCTGATGTCTAAACAACAGCAGTTAGAGCAGGAAGCGCAGAACCTGCGTGCTACTTATACTGAGCAGGAGACTAAGTTTAATGAAGAACTGCAGAAAAGACTGGATGATTTTCTGAAATCATTTAACGCCGACAAACGTTTTGCATATATATTCTCTTATCGCAGTACTGCCAGCAACATCCTGTATAAAGATCCGGCTTACGATGTAACCCCGGATGTTATTAAAGGAATGAATGATAACAGCGCGGCAACTCCTGCTAAATAAGCGGGTAAACCATCAGAAATTTTTTCTACCTTATAGTCCCGGTTCCCTTATGAGCCGGGATTTTTTATAAATATCAATATGGAAATCAACCAAACTAAATCATTCAAGCCATCCCTGGGCTTATTGGACGCTACCATGATCGTTGCCGGATCCATGATAGGTTCCGGGATCTTTATTGTAACTGCGGAAATTGCCCGTAGCGTGGGTGGCGCAGGCTGGATCACTGCCATGTGGGTATTGGCGGGTATTGTTACGCTGATTGCCGCAATGAGTTACGGTGAATTATCCGGGATGTTCCCCAAAGCCGGCGGCCAGTATGTGTATCTACGCGAAGCCTACAATCCATTTATCGCATTTTTATTTGGCTGGACGCAGTTCGGTGTTATTCAGACTGGTACCATTGCTGCCGTGGCGGTAGCTTTTGCCAAGTTTACCGCTTACCTGATCCCGGGTTTCAGTGAGAAGAATATTTTGCTGGACGCGGGTATCGTGCAGATTTCTGCGGCGCAGATAGTGGCTATCTTGTCTATCATCTTACTAACATTTATTAACACACGCGGTGTACACCACGGTAAGCTGATACAAACCGTATTTACACTGGCGAAGCTGTTGTCTTTATTCGGGCTCATTATTTTCGGGTTGCTGTTTGGCGCAAAATCTGAGATCTGGCAGGCCAACTGGCAGCACGCCTGGGACGCTGCGGCGGTGTCTTCGCAGAATGGTACGGTGGTAACAGCAGCCTTATCGGGGTTGGCGTTATTTGGCGCCATTGCGGTTTCCATGAAAGGGTCGCTGTTTTCCAGTGATGCCTGGAACAACGTGACTTTCATTGCCGGGGAGATCAAAAATCCTTCAAAGAATATTGGCCGTTCCCTTTTCCTGGGAACACTGATTGTAACCATTATTTATGTGAGCTGCAACCTGATGTACTTAGCCGTGCTGCCGCTGAATGAAATTGCGTTTGCCGCCAATGACCGGGTAGCCGTTGCCGTAACCGCCAAGATCTTTGGTTCCAGCGGGGCCATTATTATTGCAGTGATGATCATGATCTCTACTTTTGGGTGTAATAACGGGTTGATCTTATCAGGTGCGCGGATCTATTACACGATGGCAGAAGATAAGTTGTTCTTTAAAAAAGCGGGCGAGCTGAATAAGCACAGCGTGCCTGGCTATGGCTTGTGGATCCAGTGTGCATGGGCTTCCATGCTTTGTTTGACCGGTAGGTACAACGATTTGCTGGCACTGGTAATTTTCGGGGTATTGATATTTTATGTGTTAACCATCCTCGGAATTTTTATTTTAAGAAAGAAGCGTCCGGAGATTGAAAGACCGTACAAAGCTTTGGGTTATCCGGTGTTGCCAATGATTTATATTGTAGTGGCGTTATCGTTGGCGGCGCTGCTGCTGGTGTTTGAAACCAACTATACTTTACCCGGACTGGGCATTATTTTATTGGGCATCCCGCTGTATTATCTTACCAAGATTAAGCGTCCGGCTACTACGGAGAGCTAATTTGGACAAGAAAACGCCGGAATTACCACAAACGTTGTATAAAAAAAGGGGGCCACTGCAGTGCAAAATGCAGTGGCCCCTTTTAATTTGCACTAAGACACACGGACATAAAGATGTCCACCTTTAAACCCTGATTATTTAGAAAACCCGGTACTATTTGAGAATAATTAAACAATTGAAGTTGTCAACATTAACAGAGAAATCCCATAAAAAGTAGTGGTGAGCGGCCACTCCAGGTTTATGAAAAATAACGTCTGTGATCCTGGCCCTGTAATTAGTGATCTGGTATTTTGTTAACAGCTATAGCATTTTAGAACACCCTCAATAAAGCGTTTAGCCATTAGAGTGATTGATTTTTACTGCATTCAAAAAATATTCAAAAACAAACAATCATAAAAATATTATTGCCAACATATGGTGTGATTACATCATTTCAGGGTAAAAAGGAAAATAAGGTGGTATAACCTTGACGGCATCTCAACCCCAAGATAACCATTGAAAGCCTTCACGATTTGCATTCTCGAACATTCACATGACAATCTTTTACAATAAGCGTATGGTCTCTACCATGCGCTTCTTTTTTGTCGCCAGCCTTTGTACATTTGCGCCATGTTTACACAATTGTGCAATAAGATATTTAACCAGAGTATCGTGGCCTACCATGAGCACAACGATGTGCATCAGGCCATTTCCAATCCCTATGAAAAGAGCAGCATTGAACACCTGCTTTTCCTGAAAAACTGGATAGACACGGTGCAGTGGCACCTGGAGGATATTATCCGCGATCCGAAGATTGACCCGGTGGAAGCATTGGGTATTAAGCGTTGGATAGACCGTTCCAACCAGGAGCGTACCGACGTGGTGGAGTACATCGATAGTTATTTCCTGGAAAAGTACGGCAAAACCGCGCCTGCTGCGGATGCGGGGATTAATACCGAGAGTCCTGCCTGGGCAATAGACCGTTTGTCTATTTTGGCCCTGAAAATTTACCACATGCAGGAAGAGGCTACCCGTGCGGATGCTACACCTGAGCACCGTGCAGCGTGCCAGCGTAAGCTGGATATCCTGCTGGAGCAGCAACAGGACCTGAGCACCGCTATTGAAGCGCTGCTGGCAGATATTGCCGCCGGTAAAAAGTTTATGAAGGTATACAAGCAAATGAAGATGTATAATGATCCTTCCCTGAACCCGGTGTTATACAAAAACGAAAAATAAATCTTCTTACTTGGGCACAGTTAAAACGATATTGGTTACCCGGTTGTCTGCTATGGGCGATGTAGCCATGACCATTCCTGTGATGAAACAGGTGCTGGATGAAAATCCGGAAGTGGAGATTGTTTTTGTGACCAACCGGAACTGGGGCGCTTTGTGCGCGGGGATTCCCCGGCTCACCTTTTTCCCGGCGGATGTAAAAGGTATCCATAAAGGGGTAAAAGGACTATATCGCCTGTTCCGTGAAGTAAAAAAGGCCTACCGGATTGCCGCAGTGGCAGACCTGCACAATGTGCTGAGGTCGCAGATTATCCGCACTTTTTTCCGTTTGAGCGGCACACCTGTGGCGGCCATTGATAAAGGCCGCGCCGAAAAGAAAGCACTGACCCGGAAGGAAAATAAGGTATTGCAGCCGCTTACCAGTACCATAGAACGGTATGCGAAAGTATTCCGGCAACTGGGTCTTCGCTGTGAAATGGGCCGCAAACCCGTTTTTCAGCCCCGTGTGTTGCCCGGAACGGTTACAGCGGTAACTGGTTCGAAGCAAGGAAAAAAATGGGTAGGATTGGCTCCTTTTGCTACTTACCGGGAAAAAATGTACCCTTTGGAGCAAATGGCGGCTGTTTTAGGCATGCTGGCGCAGGAACAGGGACTACAGCTATTTCTTTTGGGCGGTGGAAAGCAGGAGGTAGCATTGCTTACACAGCTGGCAGCCCAATATCCGCAGGTAATTGTGGTGGCGGGGCGTTTTTCCCTGGAGGAAGAAATGGCCATCATCAGCCAGCTGGATGTGATGATCAGCATGGATTCGGCCAATATGCACCTGGCTTCCCTGTTTGGGGTGCCTGTGGTATCTGTTTGGGGCGCTACCCATCCTTTTGCGGGATTTATGGGGTATGCACAGTCGCCCGAAAATGCCATCCAGATCCTTGATCTGCCTTGCCGGCCTTGTTCCGTATTTGGCAACAAACCCTGCTTCAGAGGGGATTACGCCTGTATGGAGTGGATAAAACCGGCACAGATAGCGGAAAAAGTGAATGAGTTAGTTTTATAACTCTTTACTGTAGAGGATTCCGAAGGATATTTTAAAAATATTGCAAGTTTTTTTTGCAGAAATAAAAAAAGTTATACTTTTGCCATCCCAAACAATAAGGGTATTGCCCAATAGTATAATGGTAGTACGACAGATTTTGGTTCTGTTTGTCTAGGTTCGAATCCTGGTTGGGCAACCAAAAAGCCGGAACTTTTAAGTTCCGGCTTTTTTATTTCTTCTGAGTCCTAAGTTGACATTTAAAACGTAACACCCCCAGTTACCCCCTTTATTCTGCCAGATAATAAGTCCAACCAGGGAATTACCGGTTGGGAATAATCGCGCTATAGCAAAAGAACTAGTTTCAGTTATCCTTTTAGCTCCTAAATTCCGGATGCATATCTTTCTCCCAAAAAAAGCAGTACAAAACACTATTTATTTACTATCCTTCTTTTTTACATTTTATAATTATAAACCTGAAGGCCGGTTTATCCGGCATCACCTTATTAGGTTCATCAATTTCAAAGAAATCTACTAATCCATATTTTCCGAATTCTTCTTTTACAGATTCCTCGTCATAGAAAAATATTTTGGCTCCTTTCGTAGCTTCAAAGCGGTGTTTGCCTACTTGTTTACCCATTCCATAATTAGGTGATTGCTTAGAGATGACAGAGAAGAACAGGTATCCGTTGGGTTGCAACTGAGCATAACAGTCACGGATAAACTTTTTCCGTTCTTCAGTACCCAACAGGTAAACTAATCCATAGCTAAAGATGCCATCATACAAATGATGATCAAATGGCATGGCGGTTACTGAGCCATGATAGATTTTCATTTCATCTCCATAATGGCTTTTCGCCAGATCAATGGCCGTTTTTGAGATTTCAATGCCTGTTACTTTTATGCCATTGTCCACAAATAACTTTGCATTTCTGCCATATCCGATACCGGGGATCAATATATCTTTAATACCTTCTTTTATAAAAAAATCCTTTGCTAAAATGGTAGATTCAGCGGGTTCAAGTCCCCACATTGTTTGTTTTTCAATAAAACTGGATTCCCAGAAAGCCCCGGTTTCGTCCTCCTGTATGGCGCATTCAAATCCCAGTTCCTTGATAGTTGAGATGATCTTGTCTGAATGGATTACGGGCGCCTCCACACGGATTAGTTGACCGCCATTACCGGTGTCGGAGGTAATGTCTGCATCCGGAAAAATATTTGTAAGCGCCTTTAATACCTGTTCTGCCTCGCGGATATTTGTTTTGAATATTTCGATCATGATAAAACATTTTATGCCAGCCTTCAGGAATAAAGATACGCATTAATTTATAAATGCAACATTGTTGCACTATTAAAAGGAAGCATTAAACCATCAAAACGAATGGCTTAATGCTTCCTTTTTCTCACCTGTTAAAAACAATTTAATTAATGGAATAATTGACGGGTAACCATTGATAATGCTGTGCATCACCACGTAAATGGCCAATCCCCGGAAAGGAAAGATGGGGCGCTGCAATCCAGTAACCATTTTTAACTGCATTCTCAAAAGCTTTGTTACGCTCATCAGCGGCAGCGGATAAATCGACATCAAAATCAATTGTCACCGAAGGATCGGCGAACTGGACTGCGCCGGCATGAATCATATCTCCCCAAAAAACGAGCTTTTGCCCTTTACTCTCCAGTGCATAGCAGCTATGACCGGGAGTATGGCCGGGCGAATTCACCGATGAAATACCTGGAAAAAGTTGTGTGCCCGGATCATACATCTTTACCTTACCTGCCTTTTGATAAGGTATCATAGCGGCTTGCGCGGGATCGAAGAATGGTTGCGCCCTTTTATTGGCGGTGTTCTTATTGGCGGCAGTTAACCAAAACTCAGCTTCCGGCTTGCTGATATATACGGTGGCGTTAGGAAACGCAATTTTATCCCCGTTTGCCAGGCCACCTACATGGTCTGCGTGAAGATGTGTCAGCAATATTGCACTAATGTCTTCCGGATGAAAACCCGCGGCAACAAGGTTTTTCTTTAATTTTCCCAGGGTTGGTCCCAGGAAGCTGCCGCATCCTGCATCGATGAGTATCAGTTGATTGTTCGCCCTCACGAGGTAAGCTGTGATGGAGGTTTCAACCGTGGTGTCGAGGTAGTTTTGATGAAGCAGATCCATCACTTCACCTTTTTGGTTTTCATGCAGCAATGTGGTGAGGTTCAGCGGAATCGTTCCGTCGGACAATGCGATTACCTGGAAATCGCCCAGCTGCATGGAATAGAACCCCGGCTGGGCCGGTAGTTTATGGGCTGAGGGTTGTGATCTTACAGAAAGTAATCCGTTCAACAGCAGCAATAATACGAATGTCCCTCTCAGGGAAAATAAATGTAGAGATTTCATTTTTATTAAATTATCCTACAAAATTCCCATACTTATTTTCCATGGGGGAAGGCATTTATCACTTTAAAAATGTGATAAATCTGCCATTATTTTCGGTATAAACGGCTTATGGTTTCCCTTGAAACGCCCAGGAAAGAAGCTATAAAGGCTTTGGGTACACGACTATACAAGTCCGGATACTGGTTAACAAAATTCTCAAACCTCTCTTTTGTACTACCCATAATCATTAACTGCAGCCTTTTTTGCAACGCAACATATCCAAGACTTGTTTTTACTGCTACATAATGTTCATACTTCCACATCTCCCGGCCTAATTTCTCCCGGTTTTCAAAACTCAGTCCCAGCAGCTCACAATCTTCTACACATTCAATAGCAGTAGTGGCGGCAGTTTGCTTTAAAAAAGCCTCCCGTTCCGATATCCACCAATTCTCTGCGGCAAACTGATAGGTGAATTCCTTGCCGGTGTCAGCATCCGTAATATAGGACCGCAAACATCCCTTTAGTACAAAATACTCGTGTTTCACCCAATCGCCCTCTCTTACCAGCAACCGGTGTTTTTTGAGCTTTAAAGGAGTAAAGTGGGATAAAACATATTCAAACTCTTCATCTGTCAGCTTACAGACCGTTTCTATATGCGTTCTTAATGGATGTACCATAAATCAAAAGTAAAGAATAGCCAAGTTCCCCACCCGGATTTTTTCTATACCCCCAAACTGCCCTGTCAGCGCGGAAGTTCACCCATCCGAAAACTTTTTTTGCCCGGTGCTTGCGTTTTCCAAAAGCCGGTTGTATATTTGTCTACAATAATAGTAGACTAATAGAATTTACCACCACCAAAGTCTTTGTCCCCACCATACAAAGCAAATCTGATTAGTGTTCTTTATTGAAGTTGTCTCACACAGAGGCGACCTGATCAACCAGTTTAATAAACATTTCAACAATGAATCAGCTATTGTACAACAATAGAAGCAACAGGAATTTTAACGCGGATCCAGTGACATCCGTGTGTTGCTGTTGTTGTTAGACGGCCTTTCCGATTGGCACATCCGATTATTTAAATGACACATAGCGTGGTCATCATGGGCATCTATTGCCCAATTCTTCCAACATCTAATTTCCCTTTGTATGTTTAAATATTTACGAAAGACACTATTGTGTGCTGCTTTGTTGTCCTTTACCAGCAGCGTTTATTCACAGGCGCCTGTACTGTTAAAAGGAAAAGTGATTGATAATAAAACACAGGAAGCATTACCTGGTGCATCCGTGCGCGTCAAAGGCGGCGCCACCGGCACGCTGGCAGATGCTACCGGAACATACCAGTTAAGCCTGCTGACATTACCGCAAACCATCGTCGTTACATTTATTGGATATCAGTCGCAGGAAGTATTGATTACCAAAAACGATCTGAACAAAGTAATAAAGCTGGAACAACAGCAGGCGTTATCCGAAGTAGTAGTAACGGCAGTGGGTATACGAAGTGCTACCCGGTCACTTGGTTATAGTGTGGGAGAAGTAAAAGCCGCTGCATTGAAAGATAGCCGGGAACCTAACATAGTAGCGGCGCTCAGCGGAAAGGTAGCTGGTGTGCAGATCAATAACTCCGGTGGCTCCCCCGGTGGATCATCTACCATAAAAATCAGGGGCAACAGTTCCCTGCTGGGCAACAATGCGCCGTTATTTATTTTAGATGGCGTACCGGTAGATAATTCTATCCAGGATATTCTTCCTGTGTCAAACAGTGTTTCGCTGGCTACACCATCTAACAGGGCCATTGATATCAACAGCGCAGACATTGCCAGCGTAACCGTGCTGAAAGGCCCGGCAGCAGCTGCATTGTATGGCATCAGGGCATCAAACGGCGCGGTGGTGATCAATACAAAAAGAGGCAGTTCACTAACAGATAAATCTTTTGGCGTAAGCTATAGCGGATCATTTACGATTGATAAAATAAACCGCCGCATGCAACCACGCCAAACCAGTTTTTCAAATGGCATCGGCGGGCAGTATGTGAAACCAGGCACAACGGGCTCTGATGAAAACTGGGGCGCCTTGCTGGATACCCTTACCTACAGCTCGCAGCCCAGCAACTTTGATAAGAACGGTACTATAGTAGGGAGAAGCTCTCCGCTCTCCAATGGTATACCGGTGAACAGGTACGACAATATCGGGCAGTTTTTCGTTAACGGCTATACGAATGATCATAACATCAGTTTTTATGGCAACACAGGTAATGCAGGCTATTATTTTTCTTATGGAAATCTGAAACAGACAGGCATTATTCCGACAACAGATTTCTTCCGGCATACCTTCCGCTTTAACGGCGACTATACCGTGAACGACCGGCTGAAAGTATCCGGCGGACTCAATTACATCAAGGATGGCGCCGGTAACAGGGCGTTGATGGGAGGATTCAATACCAACGTGGTTCGTGCGCTGATCAATTCTCCGGCAAACTTTGACATCACAAATGGTTACTCCAATCCCTGGGAACATCCTGAATCCTATAAGCTGCCGGCTACTACCAACAAGCCTTGGGGCGACAGCCGTTCCTATGCCAATGGTATTGGCTGGGATAATCCCTACTGGTCGCTTAACATGAATCCACAAACCGATGAGCTGAACCGCTTCATCACCTTTGCGGAAGCCAGCCTGGATATTACGAGCTGGTTAAAAGCCACTGCCCGTTATGGCATCGATAACTATACTGATGTAAGGAAAGGCGCTTTTAGTCGTGGTACCTCCGGCGTAGCTACCGGCACCATCAATGACGTAAATTATTCCAGGAGGGATAACAACCTGGATGTTTTACTGGTGGCCGACAGGAAGCTGAACAAAGACCTGGATCTTACCGTAGTGGCAGGATACAACTATTATAATTCCTGGAAGAACCAGGTGAATACCCGTGGCGACGGATTAACGATCCCTGGTAATTTTAATATCTCCAATGCATCATCTACCCAAACATTTAATCAGACTATCCGCAGGAAACTGGTTGCCGGATATGCAGATGTAAAGCTGGATTACAGGAAGTGGTTATACCTGGAGCTTACCGGAAGAAACGAATGGACTTCCACGCTGGCCAAAGGAAAGAACGCATTCTTTTATCCTTCTGCCAGTACAAGTTTTATTTTTACAGATGCGCTTCACCTGAATAATACAATCCTGAATTTCGGTAAGATACGCGCCACTTACGCGCAGGTGGGTAATGACGCCGATCCGTATTCCCTTGAAACCTATTATGTGCCTACTACCAGCAGCGGTTGGATACAGAGCGGAATCAGTTTCCCATTCAACGGCAAACAGGGACTCAGCTACAGCGCTACTATCGGCAACCCCGATCTTAAACCGGAACGTATCAGCACCTGGGAAGCCGGACTGGACCTGCATTTCTTCCATGATAAAACACAACTGGAAGGAGTTTATTATTACAACAGCAGTAAAGACCAGATCATACCGGTTACGCTGCCTTACTCTACCGGTGCCGCCTATACGCTTACCAATGCCGGTAATATCGTTAACAAAGGAATTGAAGCCAGCCTGTTGCAGCGCATCGTTAGCGGCAGAAAATTTTCATGGACCGCCACCGCCTTGTTTAACAAAAACATCAGCCGTGTAAACTATATCGCTGATAATATTTCCAGTGTTAGTCTTGGTGGCATATGGATGGAAGCAAGAGGCCAGGCGGGGCAGCCCTATGGCGTGTTTTACGGCACCGATGTAAAACGTAACGCAGCAGGAAAACCCATCATCGACGATAACCCCAACAGTGCCAGCTATGGCTATCCATTGGTGAATACCACGTTCACCAAAATAGGAGATCCAAATCCTGATTTCAATGTGGGGTTGCGTAATGAACTGAGATACGGTTCCTTCAGCTTTTCGTTTTTGCTGGATGGCCGCTTTGGTTTTGACCTGTTCAATGCGCCGCGTTTGCAGATGGTGTTTAACGGTGTAGATGCTTCCACGGCTGCAAGAGGCACTACCACTGTGTTTGACGGCGTTACCGCTTCAAAGGGAGAGCCTAATACCATTAGTGCAGTGTTGTCGCAGGCGTGGTACCGTAATACTTTCAATATACAGGGATTGTATGTGGAGCATGATCTCTACTGGATAAAGCTCAAAGATGTGAATCTTACATATGCTTTACCTGCGCAGTTGCTGAAGCCTGCTCACATATCAGCAGCGAGTGTTACGCTGACGGCCAGGAACTTTTTGCTTTCCACCAATTACACCGGCAGTGATCCGGACCTGGGAAGCCGCAATGGTTTGTCGAATGCCGCGGGTATTGACTTCTGGACAACGCCCAACACAAAAAGCTATGGCGTGGCATTGAACGTTTCTTTTTAATCTATTAAGTAATCAGCAAGATGAAAATATATCCATCTAATATCGGACGTTTATTTATTGCAGTGAGTATGTTAGCAGGGCTGGCGTCCTGCTCACTTGAAGGTACCAACGTTAACCCTAACGCCTCTACGGAGGTATCCGTTAGCGCGGTGTTAACCGGTGCAGAAGTAGCGCTCGGCTTTAACCTGGGCGTTAACGCAGGACTGATCGCCAATATCTATATCCAGCAGGCTTCCGGCGCTAACGGTGATGCCGCCTCCTTTGATAACTACGCTTCGTCCACCCAGTATTTTAACCAAACCTGGAGAGGGTTTTATGTAGAAGTGCTGGATGAACTGAAGATTGTGAGAACTACCGCCACGCAGCAGCAGTTGCCCTATTACAGCGGTATTGCACGGGTGTTGAGCGTGTATACTTATGGTACTTTAACAGATCTTTTCGGAGACATCCCCTACAAGGAATCATTATATGGTAACAACATTACCAATCCCGCGTATGATAAGCAGGAGGATATTTATAAATCGTTGCAGGAACAGCTGGACTCCGCTATCGCGGAGCTTTCCTTACCGGCAGCCAGCAACCAGGGTGCATTGCCGGCTACAGATGATGTGATATACGGCGGTAATATTGACCGGTGGAAATCGCTTGCGTATACCCTGAAAGCACGATATGCTATACATCTTACTAAAATAAACAGCACCACTGCTGCACAAGCCGTGTTGAATGCGTTATATGATGGCGCCCGCTACAGGGGAATAGCCGATAATTCAGGAGATGCGCTGGTGATATTCGGCGCATCCACTACCAATGCGAACCCGTTCTATCAGCAGAACACCAACAGGCCGGGATGGATAGGACTGGGCGCTTCTTTTGTAAACCTGTTGAATGGAAATGCCGTAACGGATGATCCTACTAAGCCGGAAGGACTGCTGGTAGACCCAAGACGTGCTTATTTTGCCACTCCTTACCCCGTGGGCAGCAATACTTACAGGGGCAGCGCTCCGGGCGTGCCTGGTGCGTTTTCAGTGATTGGCAGTTATTATGGAACAGCCACTTCACCGGTGGTGATCAGCAGTTTCACCGAAGCAAAATTCCTGGAAGCAGAAGCGCGGTGGAGAATAAATCCTGCGGATCCTCTGGCCAAAACAGCCCTGGAAGCAGCAATACGTTCCTCTTTTCAACGGGTAGTAAGCAACAGCACCGATCCTTATGCCACACCGGAGAAGCAACAGGCATATATAACGGCAAAGGCTATATTAAACGGTGACTCCGGCAGTGATCTGAACACGATCATTACCCAAAAATATATTGCCTTGTTCCTGCAACCGGAAGCGTGGTCGGATTACCGCCGGACAGGCTATCCTGCATTGCCGCTGGCTAAGAACGCGACCAGCGTTGCCAATCCAAACGGACAAATACCCAGGAGGATTCCTTATCCACAGAATGAGCAGACACTGAATAATAATACTCCCGCAGGATCGGGATATCAAACACCTGCCTTGTGGTGGGACAAATAAAACTATCAAGCCAACTAAACAATAAGTAATGAAATTTTCAACCTCATCCGGACCCTTTATTTCGTTGATGCTGCTGGGCGTTGCATCAGGCGCCTATGCGCAATACAGCCCGCAAAAAAGTTATGCCGGAAAGCCAGGTACTACGCTTGCACAAACGGTTATTACGCCAACGCCTTTTAACCCTGTTGCGCCGGCAGGTGCGCCCAATATTATTTATGTGATGCTGGATGATGTGGGATGGGGCGCCAGCAGTGCGTTTGGCGGGTTAGTGGAAACGCCTGTTTTTGATAGCCTGGCTAATAACGGTTTGCGCTATACGAATTTTCATACCACCGCTATTTGCTCGCCCACCCGTGCCTCTTTACTAACTGGCCGCAACCATCATTCTGTGAATGTACCTACAGTGATTGATGCGGCAGTGAACCTGCCAGGTCATAACGGTTACATGCCGTTTGAAAAAGGTACGGTAGCGGAGATATTAAGAGAAGATGGATACAACACATATGCTGTTGGTAAATGGCATGTAACGCCCAGCCCGGATCTTACGCCGGCAGGGCCTTTTAACCGCTGGCCCACAGGCCGCGGGTTTGATGCCTTCTTCGGATTTATGGCCGGAGAAACAGACCAGTATACGCCTGCACTCTGGGAAAATACGGTGAAGGTAGAACCGGATCTGCAGGGAAAGCATCTCACTACCGTGCTGGTGGATAAAGCGATTTCCTATATCGCCGGACAACACTCTGCAGCGCCTGATAAACCTTTCTTCCTGTACTTCACACCGGGGGCTACACACGGGCCTCACCAGGTAGATAAGTCATGGGTGGATAAATACAAAGGTAAATTTGACGCCGGCTGGGATGTATACCGGGAGCAGGTGCTGGCGCGGCAAAAGGCACTGGGACTGGTACCAAAGGATGCAACGCTGCCACCGCGTAATCCCGGCGTGAAGCCGTGGGAATCGCTTTCCGCCACTGAGAAGAAAGTATTTTCCCGCTTCTTTGAAGTATATGCAGGATTTCTTTCCCACACGGATTATGAAGTAGGCCGCCTGGTGAATTACCTGCGCGATACCAAACAGCTGGATAATACGCTGATCGTGCTTATCATTGGCGACAACGGCGCCAGCAAGGAAGGCGGTTTGAGCGGTCATGTGCATGGCATTAATGAGTACATCGACGGTAGTTTGTTTACTGAGAATTATGACCGCAGAATAAAGGATATTGATAGTTTGTATGAGAAGATAGGAAGTCCGGAATCCGGCCCCAACTATCCCGTGGGCTGGGCGCAGGCCGCGAACACACCTTTCCGTTATCTCAAGCAGGATGCCAACAGCGAAGGTGGTACCCGTAACCCGCTGGTGATCTTCTATCCAAAGCTGATCAAAAAAGGAGGCATCCGTACGCAGTATTCACATGTAAACAGTGTAACGCCTACGGTGCTGGAAATTGCGGGGTTGAAAATACCTAAAGTGATCAATGGTTATCCGCAGGATACGCTGGAGGGAATCAGTTTAGCTTATACTATCAACAATGAAAATGCGCCGGGCCGGCATCATGTGCAATACTACGAAATAGCCGGTGGACGCGCTATCTACAAAGATGGCTGGAAAGCTGCCGTAAGCCATAAACGGGGTACGCCGTTCTCCACAGACAAGTGGGAACTATACAACCTGGATACGGATTTTAATGAACAACATGATCTGGCTGCGGATAACCCTGCAAAGCTGAAAGAGCTGCAAAGTCTTTTTGATAAAGAGGCATGGAAGTATAAAGTGTATCCCTTGCTGGGAGATACTACCCGTCTTACCCCTGCTATCCTTACCCGCGGTCCGCTGGATAGCCGCGCCAGCGCTATATTGTATCCGGGGATTACACAAGTGCCTTCGCGTTCCGCGCCGTTTCTTTCAGAGCAGTCGTTTATCATCAAAGCAGATGTGGAGCTGAGTGATGCAAAGAATGAAGGCGTGTTATTAAGTACAGGCGGGCGTTTTTCAGGGTTTACTTTTTTTGTACAACAAGGGAAACTGAAAGCTGTGCATAACAATAACGGTCGGTTAACGGATCTTACTTCGGGTAAAGATCTCCCATTAGGAAAGGCCATACTCCGCTATGAATTGAAATACACACCGGCATTACAACTCACAGACCCGGCAGGTACAGAGTCATTATATATCAATGATGAAAAGGTGGCGGAGCGCACCATCAGCAAAGCCGATGCTACTATTTCCCCTTATGACGAAGGGCTGGATGTGGGAAGGGATCAGGGTTCTGCGGTATCGCCATTGTATAAATCGCCTTACAATTTTACCGGTAAACTTAACCATATCGAAATTATACATCCTTCACTTTAAATGCATTATTATGACGTTAGCAGATCTTGTTTTATTAACAAAAAAAATTGCCATCGGCATATTGATATTCCTGATACCGCTGGTGATTATCGCCGGCAGTATCTGGCTGATACACTTTTTATTTAATCAACATCACTGATCACATAAAAAAGATAAGTATGACAACAACAGCAAAAACGCAGACGCAGGTGATCCTGAAGGACTCCCTGATTAGTTTACTGCTATATGTATTGCCGATAGGGCTCATGTTTCTGTCGTTTTATATCAGTGGCAGCAAACCGTGGCTGAATGCCACTTCTGAGCATCTTTCCTTCCGCGCGCCGGCATTCCTGGAGGCCGTATTTAATAACCTCAAAACGTGGGGATTACCGGCTATTATGCTGGTAGTGGGGATTGTGGAATTTTCTGTAGGATTGTATGAAAATAAGTGGACGAAGAATGAACGCACACTGGATATTGTATGTTTTATACTTCCGAAAATTGTGCTGCGTCCGATGATTGCTTATTTCGGGTTGAAGTTATTGCCTTTTGTTTTACCTGATGCAAAGAATGCATTTGCCTGGGTGCCGTTCTGGTGGGGTATTGCGATCATGGCTGTTGCTGATGATCTAACGCAGTACTGGTATCACCGGCTGCATCATCAATTGCCCCTGTTATGGCGTTTTCACCGTACACACCATTCCGCGCCTTATATGGGCATGGCGATGACGAGCAGGCAGAATATTATTTACACCGCCTTCTTTTCGCAGATCTACCTGACAGTAACGCTTACTTATCTGGGTCTTGGTTATCCGGCGCTTTTTGTAGGCGGCATAAAATCACTGATTACTACTGCAGCGCATTCCAGTATTAAATGGGATAAGCCATTTTATACCATCCGGTGGCTGAACCCGGTAGCATGGGTGATGGAGCGTTTAATTTCAACGCCCGCCACGCATCATGCACACCATGCAGATACTACAGATGATGGCGTGGGATACTACAAAGGTAACTTTGGGAATATGTTTTTTATCTGGGATATCATTTTTGGTACAGGCATTATCACCCGTCAGTATCCAAGTGCTTATGGATTGAAACATTATAAAGAAGAGGAATGGTATGCACAGTTGTTATGGCCTATTTTTAAATCGAAGAAAGAGGGCAGTGAGCTGGCGCATAACGGGCCCGTGGTAGGAGATGAGGTAACAGAAGAACCGGTGCCGGTGGTAGCGCCGCCAGTGGCGGCGATTGTACATGCTGAAGCAGTATAACGGATTGTATGTAATAGAAAGAAACCGCTGCAAACACTTGTTTGCAGCGGTTTCTTTTTGCTACTTCAATAATTCATCGAGTTTATCCAACCCTTCGCCTCTTAAATTGCTGGCGATAATTTTTCCTTCCGGATCGATCAGGTAATTCTGCGGAATAAACCTGACGGCATATTTCTTAGCGCCTTCTGCATTTTGCGGATCGAGTGAAGAGATCTGTTGCCAGGGAAGATTATCTTCTTTGATGGCCTTTATCCAGTCGGCCCTGGACTTGTCCAGTGAAACCCCGAGTATAGTAAAGTTCCTGTCTTTATACTTATTATAGGCATTGAGTACATGCGGGTTCTCCGCCCTGCATGGCATGCACCAGCTGGCCCAGAAATCGATCAGTACATATTTGCCCCGGAAATCTTTCAGGGAAACGGCGATGCCGGCGGTGTCCTTTTCAGTGAAGTCGGGTGCGGGTTTTCCCGGCAGCAACAGTTTGGCCTGTTCCACTCTTTGGGTAAATGCCACTCCGGCTGTGCTGTTTTTCAGTGCGGGCGATAAATTATTGAACAGGGTTTCTTTCTGCATCATGTCTGCCGCTCCGCCGATATCGTTCAATACAAGATCCAGGCTGATCTGTGAAGCCGGGTGCTTTGCCACGAATTCGCGGTAAACCTCCTGCCGGCGTTGGGCGATAGCGGCATAGCTGTTTAATGCAGTATCTGCCTGACGCGCAGAAGCCTTGCTGAGTGCCTGTTCCAGCCGGCTATATTCTTCATTGAGCGGAGTGCCGCCTATACGCAGTTGCCTGCTGGTATCTGCATTGGTAACGGTGATATTTCCTGCTTCCAGGTAGAAATAGGCGCCTGTAAAAGTGGGTCTTGTTCCTGACGAAGGAGTAGTAATGGAAATAACTGATTTTACCGGTTCAGCTATATTGCCTGTTAAGGTGAAGCGGCCATCGGTGATTTTTGCGGAATCATGGATGCGTTTACCATCCAGCTGGTAGTAAACATGCGCCCATGTTTGGTTGTCTGCCTTGCGCAGGCTGCCGTTAATGGTAAACGGCTGCCCGGCATAGGCTGCACCGGCCGTGAAGACCAGGAGCAGGAAGAGGAGGTTGGTTTTGATTTTTCTCATTTTTATAAATTTTTTAGATAGATGTTTATCGTTCGCGGTAGGCGATGCAGGAAATTTTACCCGTTCCTGCATATGATTTATACAGTTGTAACGGTGCATTGATGTCAGGAACGTTATAGATATCCAGTATGCCAGAATTCTCCGGTTGACCCTGGATATAAGTACCCACCAGTAGCTTTTTACTCAGCCCGATGTAGTAAGTGGCGTTGGAAGCGCTGGCGTATGTGGAGGCAAATGGCTGGAATTTCAGGAGTGAAATTTTCCTGTTGCCATAATCATGCATCAGTATGCTGCGTTTGGTGGCATGATCATATTCATACACCTTGCCACCTACATTGTAAAACAGGTAGCCAAGATCGGGACTCACTGCAAAGTTTTCGGCATCAGCAATGCCGTCGCCGGTGATTTCTGCAAAATAGTTCTGTTTACCGGGCACTGTAAATCTTGCCAGGTAACGTTTACCGGTCGTACTGTTTTTCAGCACAGCAAATACTTCGCCGCTGTTGAATGGAGCAAAGGCGCTGTAGAGCAGGTCCATGCCGGTGCTGAAATTAAAGAGGTCTCCTGCGGGAAGTGTGAGACAGGTGGTACCTGATCCGGGATAGCGCAGAAACGTTTTGGTATCTTCATTGAAGATGATCGACTGGCCTGACGTGTTTTGAGCGGTCCAGCGCGATGGTTTGAAAAGCGCAGAACCTCCGTCCTGTGTATTCACCGGGTTGTTAATGGAGCTGTAACCGATTCCATAGATATTGTTGTTGACATAAAGTAAACCGCCATACATCCGGAGGGAAATGTCGGCGCCTGTCCAGTCGGTAACAGGCTCCGCCGCCTGCATAAAATTCTTCAGGTCGTAAGCGGGTACATAATCCAGTGAGTCCAGTCCGAGAAGCACGGCATTTTTGCTGGTGGCTACAAATATGCCGAGAGATCCGTTGGTAGGGCCTCCGAGCTGTGAAAACTGGGTGGCTATAAAAGCAGGCGTGCCTGTTGTTTTGTAAGCAGAGCGTACTTCTTTGAGGATATCGCGGTATAATGTATCGGTGTTACCACTGTGTGAAATCATATCCAGGCGGCTGTTACCATTTTCCATATCGCACAGCATCATCCATCCTTCATAGGAGGGTGCGCCTACATTCAGTGTAAAATAGCTGTCGGTGAACACACCCGTTTTTTTGTCGGTAACGCGGTAGTACATTGCGTAGAGGCCGTAGTCAAGCGTGATCACGGTATCAAGATTCCTCGAGGTGGAAATGATGGTGGGCGCCATCGTGTATCCTACCAGGTGATCCGCCACCCAGTTATAGGTATAGTTGGCAGTATCCTCGTGATCATCTTTTGAAAATTTAAGCACCGGTTTGATCTGCAAACGTGTGCCGTAATCCAACAGGTAAGCAGAGTCCACACCCTGTATAGTGATACTGTTGATGGGTGTATAGGTATAGTTGCCCTTATCCTTCATACATGCCGACAGCAGCAGTGCAAAGATGAAAGAGATCAATATTGGTTTGTAATGATGAGTGTTCATATTTGTTGATGAATAAGATGAAAGAATATTATTGAACAGCGGACCCCATTTTCATTTCGGTTCCATCTTCTTCTGTAATTGTTTTACCTGCGTTCTTCTGGTTGTTTAAATAGGTTTGGAACTGCCTGGAGTAGTTGGTGAGCTGTGTGGTGGAGTACAGTGTACCCGCGTAAAATTTCGCCAGCAAGAGCGACTGGTTGGCAACGAGCAGTTCCAGTTTTTTGCGTGAATAAGCGCCCAGCGCGCTGGTGTTGTTATCCCAGAGATCAGGTTTGGGAAGGATATCCTGTATGATAATTTCCAGGTTGGTGGCAGATATAACATCTGTCGCTGCAGCATTGAACACGCTCATGTTTGTTTGAAAATTGTTGTTGGGACTGAGCTTCAGAAACAGCGACACTGTTTTTTCGCGCAGGTCTGCCGGTCGCAGGATCTTAACAGGTACCAGTTTCTGGTTGGCATTGGCAGGAATAAATAGACTATCGTTAACGGGTAAACGATAATGTTTATCCGCTACAGCGGTGCTGGATTGATCTGCTGTCATATTGAACAACCGGTTATCCGGGGTGACTTTCCCCAGCAGGTTTACATAAAACCCGGTGCTGTCTTCTGTTCTGTTTCCCCGGAAGGCAAAATTGATCATGATAGTATCATAGTTGGTGCCGAAGCGGGAGTAGGAAAAAAAGACATTGCTTTCTTCTGTGTAATGCAGCAGTTCACTTTTGGCGCATCCGGTTACGAGAGCGGTGAGCAGGAGGAAGTATATTGGAAAAATCTTCATGTTATTTGCATTGATACATTTAAGAATAAAGGCTTCCTATCTGAAAGTGGTTTCGGATAGCGGAAGCGGCACTACGTATTTTGCCGGCGTCATGGCAATGGTGGCATTGGCGGAAGAGCCGCTGTTGATGGCCGGAAGATTGATGCGTTTGTAATAGTAGAACAGCTGCCCTTCTCCCCAGAACTCTTTCTGATATTCTTTAGTAAGCTGGTTCCTCTTATCACCGCTGATAGTAACCGGAGGCAGGCCCCTGTTGTAGCGTACGGTATTCAGCAGTGTGGAAGCCCTGCTGTCATCGGTTTCTCCTTCTATAGCGATGTAATACAGTTCTGTGAGCCTCACTAAAGGTTGCAGTTTCCGGTAGAGCAGGTTTTTGTTTTGTATATCTGCATATTTGAAGAAGGTTTTGTCTGTCCGTACGGAAGTTCTGTCTACATCAAAGTTGATCCGGTACCGGTAATCGTTGTTATAATCTTCATAAATGGCGGTAAGCCGCTGCGGCAGCGGCGCCAGCAGGCTGGTGTTAAGACTCGCAGCGAACCAGCTGGTTTGAGTGGCATACATATCTGCATTTTCCAGCCCGAAAATAACTTCGGAAGAAAAGATCCGGTCCGGGTTCACAATGCCGGGAGCGGAGAGGGAAGAAGGACTCCAGGGAAACCAGGGAGTGGCTTCATTGATTACGGCTGTTGCTGTGGCGGCAGCGCCTGTGTTATCGCGCCTGTAGAGCAGCACTCTTGCCTGCAGGGTTTTCACGGCATAATAATTCATGCGGCGGTTGCGCAGACTGAAGAATTTATCTGCCATAGCATCCGGCGCCTTTATACCAGCCGTGCGTACCGGGTCTTTTTCCAGCAGGGTGGCTGCTGTAGATAGATCAGCCAGCACATTTGTGATAACGGTATTAGCGGGCAATAACGCCTCTATTTTTGATTCCGGTGTAACGGGATAGGGAATAGACGTTTTAGTGGAGTCGGTGGCATATACCGGTCCGAAAAGCCGCAACAAATCGAAGGCCACAAACGCCCTTAGCCCGTAGGCTTCTCCCAGCAGCAGATTTTTTTCTTCCGCGCTCAATACATTGTTGGTGCTATCTACATTGTGAATAAAGAGATTGATATTCAGGATAGCGGTGTAGGCATTGTTCCAGATAGCGGTGGTATGCGACATCGCAGTGGCATCTGTGTATTTGTACCCAAACGTTGTATAAAAAGGGTGGGAGGTGGCCGCACAGTTATAATACTGGGCCAGCACATCGAGGGTGGTAGCGGTAAGCTCGCGGCCATACACCGCGGGTTTGGCCAGGTTCAGATAGATGCCGTTGATCACATTACGGATAGATGTTTGGCTGCCGTATACCTGGTTTTCCAGGAACTTGTCTTCCGGCTGTACATCCAGGTATTTACTGCAGGATACCATTGAAAGAAAGAGAATGGTAAGCAGCAGGAGCGGAAAGATGCGTTTTATCGGTTGCATAAAAAATATATTTAGAAGAAGATGTTTAAACTGAAAGAAACCGCATTGCTGAAAGGATAATCGATTCCTCTTTCAGATTTTATATTCGACAGGCGGAAGATATCGTTCATGTAGGCGTTTACCCGGATGGTTTGCAGTTTCAGACGCCGCACCCACGGATATTGTACGGAGCGGAACTCGTAGCCCGCATTGATAGATTCGCCCGTGAGATAATTTTCTTTCTGGATAAAGCGGGACGACATCGGCGTTACATCGGTAAGACTGATCCCTTTAAACAGCGCATCATCGCCGGGTTGTTTCCAGCGTAACTCCAGCGCTCTTTTATCCTGGTTGTACTGCAGCTGGTCGAAGCTGATGTTTTCCACTTTGTTGTACAGGGCGGAGTTGAAAATATAAGCGCCGATACTGTAACGGAGATTGATACCAAACAGGAATCCTTTGATATTAAGATTGGAGCTGATCACGCCTTCCACCTGTGGCCTGCCGTTGCCGATAGGAACGATGTCGGCAGGATCGTATACCAGTGTTTTTTCCCCGTTTGTTTTTCTGAATACTTCTTTACCGGAAGCGGGATCAATACCGAGTGATTTTACCGCCCAGAGTTCATCGGGACTGTAACCATCGAGATAGCGCTGCAGGGAGTTGGATTTCTGCGCTTCATCATTCAGGTTTTTGAGAATGTTGGAGAATCCTTCATACCTGCTTTTGTACAGGCTCCCGGTGTAGCCGAGTGTCCACAGTATATTTTTCCGTGGCAGATAGATGGGTGCATACCGTACAATAGCTTCCACCCCGCGGGTACGGAGGTTTCCTACGTTCAGCACATAGGTAGATACGCCGGAAGATGCAGGCAACGAGCCGTTGGTGATCAGTGGTTTTGACAATTTCTCATAGGCGTTGAAAGTAGCGGTGAAGCGGTTATCAAAGAGGGAAGCATCTATACCAACGCTGGTGCTTTGTGTTTTCTGCCACTCCAGCAACGGGTTACCGAGTTGGGTGAGATAAAGCCCCTGTCCGTAGATGTTCAGGTTATTTTCATATCCGTAAACCGAGGTGGAGGCGTAGCTGCCTAGCGCCTGGTTGCCCGTGGTACCTATATTCCCCCTGATCCGGAGCATGGTTAGCCATTGTATGTCTGACATAAAATGCTCGCTGCTGATGTTCCAACCCACACCGGCCGACCAGAAAGGAGAGTATTTATTTTCGGCGCCGAAAGAAGTGGAGCCGTCTATCCTGAAATTTGCATCTATAAAATAGCGGTTGTCGTATGCGTAGTTAACGCTGCCAAGTGCATTAACCCTTCTTACAGTTGTTTTCTGGTATATGGGTTTGGTGTCCGGCAGGAAGCCATAGGCAAAGGCAGGATTGGGATTTACACCTTCCGGAAAACCAGTGGCAGTGTAAGCGGAATAGGTTTGACTTTGTTCCTGCATTTCCGTCCGGGCGTTCCCGGTGAGACTATGCACATCGTTGAATACTTTCCTGTAAGTAAGCATCAGGTTGGCCTGGTAGCTCATGTTATCTGTACGGGAATCGGTGTAGCGGCCTTTCCGGTATGTATCCACGGTGTCGAACATGGTATTGGCGGCAGGAATAAAAAGCGTGCCTTTGGTACTTCCTTTTTGTACCTGTAAGCCACCGGACAGCCGGAAGCTCCGCGTGAAATCGTATATGAAGTTCAGGTTGTTCTGGAGTATGAGGGTGTTGGTATTGTTTTTTGAATTGAGCGTGGCATTGTACAGCGGGTTGCCTACTTTAACGGTATCAGGAATAAAGGAGTTGGTGTTAACCAGGTATGTTTCCAGGTACCGGTCTGTGTTCAGGCTGCCGTCGTCTCTTTTTTTCCGGTAGTAGGGATTGATGTTTACAAAATCATTGAATGAGCCGTAGGGCGATTCGTTGGAGTTGGTGCCGTTTACATACAGCTGGTTGGTGATGTTCAGTTTTTTCTTGCGATAGGCAAGATCCACGGTAGCGCCCCAGGTGGTTCTGTCGGAGCCGATCATAACGCCGTTCAGTCCGCGGTAGTTCAGTCCTATGCCATATTGAAATTCCTGGCTGCCACCGCTCACGCGCAGCGAGTGCCCGTTGGTGAAGCTGTTTCTCAGCGGAACATTGAGCCAGTAGCTGTTAACTCCGCTGCGTACGGCTGCCAGGCGTTGATTATAGAGGTTGTCGTTGGTGATGCCGGAAAAGCCAAATTCTTTTTTATACAATCCTGCCAGTCGTTGAAATTCCAGGTTTTCTTCTGCATTCATCATATTGTAATCGCGGAGGTCCGGTATTTCCCAGCGGAGGTCGGCGGTGTAGGATACATTGAGTTCTCCCGGTTTGGGTTGTATGGTTTCCACGATCACCACGCCGTTGGCGGCCCTGGAGCCATACAGCGCGGTAGACGCGGCATCTTTGAGCAGGGTAATGGAGGCCACCCGGTTGATGTCGAGATCCACGATCTGGCTCAGGGTTGTTTCCATTCCATTCAGGATAAACAGCGGCTGGTTAGGATCATTGGAAAACTGGTCCCTTACTGTGCTGGAGGAAAGACTTGTTTTGCCGCGTACTTCTATGTTGGGCAGCTGGTTGGGATTGGAACCCTGGATATTATTGGTGGTAACGATAAAGGAGGGGTCCAGTGTTTTTAGGCTCTGGACAACGTTGAGGTTCCCTACCCGGCGCAGGTCCTTGCCGCTGAAAGAGGCCACCGCCCCGGAGAAGGTGAGTTTATTCCTGTCGAACATCCCGGTGCGCACCACTACGTCCTGTATTTCCACGGCGGACCGTTCCAGTTGTATGGTACGGATTCCTTCCTTCCAGGGTTTCAGTTCCAGTGATTTGAAGCCGACAAAGGTGATGAGGATAGCAGTCTTTTCGTCCGGTACACGGATCTGGAAAGTACCATCAGCCAGGGTGGATGTACCCAGGCGGGTTCCTTTCACAATTACGCTGGCGCCGGGCAATGGCTGGCCGTTTGCATCGAAAACCCGGCCCCGCAGCACGATGGATTGCGCCTGTTCGTCCGTACTGCCAGATGGTTTGTAGGGACTGATTACAATGGTATTGCCGTCGCGGATGGAATAGGTGAGTGGTAAGCCTTTCAGGCATTGCGTGAGTACTTCTTTCACCGGCGCATTTTTTACATGCAGGTCAAACCGCTTCTCATCCGGCAACATATCATTGTTGTAGATGAATACATAACCCGTTTGTTTCCGGACTTCTTTAAATACTTCTGCCAGCGTGGTGCTGTTTTTTGAGATCGTAATTTGTGAGAAGCCCGTTGCTGCTACCTGCAGGCAGGTCATCAACAGAAAAATAGCTTTAAACTTCATGGTTGATAATGGTTTGGTCTTTGTCCTGCTGCCATAGTGCAGGAAATGATGATAAAGCCACAAATGTTTCATTTGTGTAGATTCTGGTTTAATCGCGTTATTGAATGATGGGTATCATTTGCTTTGTCTGCAGTGCATAGCAAATTTCGCCCGGATGCGTGGTGGTGCGCATGGTGACTCTAAAAACGACAGTCGGTATAAAAAATCAGTATACTTTAATTTTATTTCCTTCTTCCCTGAATTTCACGGCGCCGGTGGCCGACAATAATGACAATACATCGCTTATCTGTGACGAGCGGGATATTACCGCGCTGAATTTCAGATTGAGCATGGCGGGATCCGCCTCAAAATCCACATTATACCATCTCGACAGGAGGCGTAAAACCACGGCCAGGCGTTCTTCTTCAAAATCGAAATAGCCATTTTTCCAGGCTATTACCTTTGAAGTTTCTACCTGCCGTACCGGGATAGTGGTGATGGCGCCGTTATGGGTAGTAACCGCCTGTTGGTCGGGCGCCAGTATCACGCCGGCGTTGCCGCTTTGTGCGGACACCCTTACTTTTCCTGTAATTAATGTGGTGCTGGTGGCTCCTTCTTCTTCGTACGCGTTGATATTAAAATGCGTGCCGAGTACCGTTACATGCTGATGTGCGGATACTACCACAAAGGGCATGTTTTCCGCGGCGCCTGCATTAAAGGGGCTTACTTCCAGGTATACTTCTCCCGTAATTTCTATCCTTCTTTCCTTACCGGTAAATGCGGTAGGATACCTGACCGATGAAGCGGCGTTGAGCCATGCCTTTGTACCATCCGGTAATGTTACCTGGAACTGTCCGCCGCGCGGGGTGCGCAATACATTGTAGCTTACGCCTGGGGTACTGCTTTGTACATCGTATTTCAACTGGCTGCCCTGCTGGTGGATGGAAGTACCGCCCTGTTGCAGCTGCTGTTTGCCGGAGCTGTCGAGCGCAATACTGGAGCCATCGGCCAGTATGAGAATGGCTTTGTTGGCGCCGGGTTTAGCGGTGCTGATATAGCCTGCTGCCGGCGCTGGTACTTTGGACGGTGGTTGCAGCCAATAGTAAGCACCTGTTGCGATGAGCAGTAAAATGGCTGCTGCCGCGGCATAGCGCGGCCACGGGCTTAATTTTTTCACCGGCTGGTTCTGTGCTTTTATATAAGCAAAGATTTCTTCCCTGAGGGCTATGTCTTCGGTTACTTCAATGGGTGTTCCGAGTGCATCGTCCACTACTTTTTCCAGGACGGGCAGGTGTTGCCTGCTCCTGATCATGGCGAACAGTAGTTCCTTCTCCGTTGCTGTGATGGAGTTGGTGAGGTATTTATCCATTAATGACTGGAATTCCCCGGATGCGTGCATACACGATTACATTTTAAGACATCAGAAAATAGCGTCTTTACTATAAAGACCAAAAAAAAGGGCGATAGGTGCAGTTGAGGGAAAACTTTTTTTATTTTCCTAATTTTTCCAGCAGCCAGATGAGGAGCAATGCGTTGCCACCCTGTTTCCGGACATATTCCCGGATGGTGTTCAGCGCCCGCACCATATGGCTTTTCACGGTAGCTGGCGCGATATTCAGCTCGCGTGCAATTTGCGGATGCGTTAAACCCTGTTCCCGGCTTAAACGGAAAATAAGCGACTGCTGTGGTGGCAACTGTGCAATGGCATCCTGGATGAGGGAGGCGGTTTGTTTGTATTCCAGTAAAGAGTCGGGGGTGAGATAGTTTTCCGGAACGGTGTCTTCCACCTGGTGAACATCCACAAAGGACGCCTGCTGATGAAGGATGTTGACAATCGTATTACGGGCCACAATAAACAACCAGGCGTCGAAATTGTCGACTTCCGGCAGTTTGTGTCTTTTTTCCCATAGTTTGATGAACACTGTTTGCACTGCATCCTTCGCTTCTCCGGGTGTTTTGAGGAAGCTGAGGGCCACCTGGTAGATCTGGTTCCAGTGACTGTTAAATACCTGCCTGTAGGCAGTTTCATCTCCCGCTGCTATCTGTAAAAGAAGCGCCTTCTCGTTATATGTTTGGTTGATTGGCAATTGCTTTCCGTATTCAATATTCCACTTCTGCTGCAAACTATAATAAAATATTTAAAAAAGGGAAGCAATATTCGTAAGATAATAATTTGTTATATAAAAAGAGGATATCTCTTTTAACGGAAATATCCTCTTTTGTATAAGATGCGTGTTCTTATAAGCGGAACGCATTTACGTTTCCTGAAAAATCTGCTACATACAGCATGCCGTTATACACAGCCATATCCGCCAATACGGGCGCGCCGGTATTGAAGCGGCTGATCAGTGTCCCGGTGGCCAGGTCTATCACATATACATACCCGTCAGACGCGCCTGCAATGAGGCGGTTGCCGGCCAGTAAAGGCGTGGATTCGATAGTGGCGGAAGCTGGGGAGGAATAAGGTGCAGAGTAAAACAGGGCTTCACCCGGTACAAAACGCCACTGCTCTTTTTTTGTTTTTTTATCGAAGGCCAGCATACCACCGGAAGCCGTACAGGTAATGATATATCCGTTAGTGACCAGCGGCGCCGTCATGGTTTTCAGTTCTTCCGTAACGGGGATGCTGTCTGTAGTTTTCCCGGTAGCGGGGTCCAGGATATGAAGTTTATTGATACCGTGTACATACAACAAATTATCAAAGAATGCCGGTGTGCCGCTGCGGAAGCGGATCCCTTCATCGCTGCGTTTCCATTGCAATTTCCCGGTGGCGGCGTTGTGGGCAAACAAGTGGTTCCAGTTAGAAGAAGTGATGAGCTGCCCGTTGTGGATAGCCATTGCCGCGGGAGTGCCTTCCCCGCCGGTCCAGTCGTGGTTCGTCCATTTCACCTGCCCGGTGCGGATATCCAGGGCCTGTAAATAATTGCCTGCGCCGGTAAAGTAAACGTCATCGTGGATAGCGCCGGCCGAATTATAGGCGGGCAGGTTTTTCAGATCGCCGGTGTGTTTCCATTTCAGTTTACCGGTAGCGGCATCGAGGGCGTAGGTAACGCCTTCTGCATCGGTAGCCAGCAACAGGCCGTTGTGGTAGCTGATGCTGTGTTTAATGGAGTTACCGGTGGGGAATTGCCACAACTGTTTGCCGGTTTGTGCATCCAGCGCGGTGATGCTGCTATGGTGATTCCCTTCATCATCAATAGTGCCTGTGAATATTTTGCCTGCGGCGCATATGGGAGATGATTTCCAGATATTACCTCCCACGTTTGCGGTCCAGTTTAAATGCAGCGGTCCGGCGGTGGGTATACCGGTAACGCCTGTACGTTGTATGTTCTGTAATACTTCCGGCCAATCGGCGGCGTTCGCACTGGTTTTTACAGGCATATTTTTTACCAGCGTAAATGTATCCCTGCGGAACAGTACCCTACCGGTACCTAATGTAGCTTCTAACGTTGAGGTATATACGCCATTTAACCATGCAGCGGGAATGGAAGTAGTAGCAAACCAGTTCCAGTCGGTGCGGGGTTGCAGCGATACCTGCTTCACGAGGTTTCCTTTTTTATCGAATAAGCTGAACAGTACTTTATTTACCGGGGAAGCAGTGTGATAGGCGTTTGCGCTGATCACCATTTTATCCTGGTCAAATGCAATGCCTGCTGCCGACGGCGACACGGATACCAGTTGATCGTGTACATAGGTATAACGCCGTTGCACAAACGAAAGTCCGTTTTTATCCACGCCGATTATATCGAAGTTGGAAGCCGAGTTGTCGATACCGCCGTCGGGAGGCGGCGCAGCGCAGAGGGAGCGGATGCCGGTGTTGCCGTGGGTACGTGCAAAGTTGATATGCCAGTGGCCATAGATCCAGGCTTTGAGGTGATGTTCATTGAGGTTGATGCTATCGTTTTTTGAACGGATGGTAAACAACGTATCATAAGTGAGCAGATCGTGATTGAACACGATCACGGGCTTTTCAGGCGCCGTGTTGGCAAGATCATTTTTCAGCCATTGCACTACATCATCTACTGTATAGGAAGGTTGATAATCGCCGTTGCGCATGGGCGTTACAATGAAGTGCGCGGGGCCGGCATCAAAGGAGTAGAACACCGGGCCAAACAAGGACTCGTACAATGCTTCACCGTACGGACCCTTTACGAGATCGTGATTGCCGATGCAGTAATATACGGGTACTCCCATTGTGCGGGTATTGATGTATTGCGCGTGGAATGCCATACCTTTTTCGTAGCAGATATCGCCGGTATGGATCATGAAATCAGCGTTTTCATTGTATGCATATTCTTTTGCATCGGTGATCCAGTTGTTGAACTGGTAGGTTTCTGTATCGGTGAGCCGAACAAACTTTGCGGCGGCTGCTGTGGCTTTAGTCACGGGCTGCACACCAAAGTCGTAGGTGGACAGGGTACTATCGGTATGTATATAGAATGCTTTGGTGAACCGGTATCCGGCGGGTGTGGTGATAAATATAAATCTTGTTTTCGTGTGACCGGGGAGGTGATAGTTACCGTTGGCATCGGTGATGGCTACGTGGAGTCCGTCGGATACACGCACGCCTGCGAGTCCTTTTTCCGCGTTGTTTGGTTTGCCGTCGGCATTATTGTCTGTAAACACCTGCCCTGAGAATCCCTGTGCCATCAGTGTTTGCAGGCTGCAGGCGATGAGGAGGGTTAAGAGTAATTTTTTCATGAATGGATTTATTTTATAAGCATGATTGCGGTATTAAAAAGGATTACCACGATCCATGTTTTTGCAGTGAGTCATTCCCCGCAAAAACATGGATCGTGGTAATCCTGCTCATCACTGTTCATCCGGTTTACCAGCCGAATATCTGTTTCAGTTTATCATTCAGTATCGTCTGTTGTTTTGGTATAGGACGATAGTAAAACTGGGGCTCTTTAAAAGTACGGCCGGCGCGGTCGGCAGTAAATTTGATATGACCATTGGTGCCGTTGTCGAGGTAGAAATTATTTTCCCCGTTTTTATCCGTGAGATAGAAACGTGACAATTTTGCCCTCACATCAGCGGGTAACCCGGCGATAGAAGAAGTATCTGTAGTGTTTGGCAGTATAGCGATGTCGGCTACGTTGTCGCCACTCATATCAATGCCGCCGAGTGCGGGAACATACATGCCCTGTGGCGCTTCCTGTAAACGCGCGCCTGCTCTCCAACGATTGATATCTTTGAGACGCAGCCCTTCGCAGGCCAGTTCTACTCTTCTTTCGCGGCGTATTTCCAGCAGCACGCCTTTATTGACGCCGCTTACCTGGTAGGCTGCATTCAGCACCGGGTCCACGTTTCCGTTAGCAGTAACAAGGTTGAGGTCGGGCATTTGCACCCTGCGGCGCAGCAGGTTCACGGATATGTCAAGATCGGCCTGTGTGAGGCTGCCCAGTTCTGCTTTTGCTTCAGCGAAGTTGAGCAGTACTTCGGCGTAACGGTATACGGGTAATGCGGTATAGTTAGTTTCCCAGCCCTGGCGTTGTTTCGGATCGCGTGGATAAAACTTCAACTGGTCGTAAGCGCCGAGGTTAGGCTTTGCGATGTAAAGGTTATTATCCTGGGTGGTGGAAAAGCCGGGATAGGCCACTGTTTCGGCCAGGCGAGGATCACGGTTTTTGAAGGTGGCGGTGAAGCCTGTTTTATCATAGCCTGGCTGTGAAGTGAATGGCGTGCCGTCTTTCATCAGGTAGCTGTATACAAGGCTCTGGCTGAGCGACCAGGTCCATCCGAGTACTGTATGCGTGTTGTTGCCTTTACCAAGACTCTGTGGATAATCTCTCCATTGGATAATTTCTTTGTTGCCGTTTAAGGAAAGACTGGAAAACAAAGCGCGGTAGTCTTCCCCACCTTTGCCGTTATTGTAGATCACATAACGGTTACTGCTTATTACCTGTTGCGCTGCTGATACCGCCTTCTGGAGAAAAGCTTCAGCGGTGCTGGCAAGTTTTACTTCGTCGTGATATTTTCTGAATGTTCCTTCGAAAAGACAGAAGCGGGACATGAGTACCAGGGCAGCGTATTTATTTACGCGGGTGCCGTTGTCTTTATCATCTACCTTAATATTATCCACAGCAAACTGCAGGTCAGCAAGCACAGAGTCGGCCACTGCGGACCGTGGATCACGACCTTTGTACAGATCGGGGTCCACATCTGTTAATGCGTGGCCGTACCAGGGCACATCAGAATAGGTGGCTATCTTTTCAAAATAAAATCTCGCACGGAAGTAGCGGGCAATGCCTATGTAGTGATTAATGTCGGCAGCATCACCTTTTGCTTTACCGGCGTTATCCAGCAGAAAGTTGATATCGCGCAGTACATCCCAGTCGTTCCATCCGCCAACGGTGTTTTCGTCGAGGGTGTTGTGCACCAGTTTGTCCATTTCGCTGCCGGTGTTGCCGGAAACGTTATCGGAGTTATTATCGTCATACGGCGCCGAAAGGTTATCGTCGTATAAGCCGTTGATATAGGTATTCAGATCCTGTGGTGAATTGAAGTATGCTTCCGGTGAGATCTCCGTTTGCGGGTTGCGTTGCAGGAAGTCCTTGTTACAGGAAGCTGCTGCACAGCCCAGTATGATGAGTGATAAATAAAGCCTTTTATTTTTCATGTTCCGATGTTTGAATTAATTAAAAGTTCAGGTTTAATCCGAACGAGTATGTTTTCTGGTAAGGATATACAGAACCGTCCAGTCCTTCAGGATCGATATTTGCTTTCAGGTGGGAGATGGTAAAGATATTTTCCGCACTGAAATAAACACGGAAACGGAAAATCTTGTACTTCTCTGTGATGGACTTTGGAATGGTATAGCCGATAGAAACATTTTTGAGACGGGTATACGCTGCATTTTGCAGGTACCTGGTTTGCGGTGCGCCCAGTTCGGTGGCATCTTCTGCGATATATGATTTCAGGCGTGGGAAGTAACCATTGGGTGTTTCTGGAGTCCAGCGATCGAGGTTGTGTACCTGTACGTTTGTCCATGGTTGTGCATATACGCCCCAGAAATAGTGGTTACCTGCATTGGGGTACCAGTCTCTTTTTCCGATACCCTGGATGAGCGCGCGGAAATCAAAACCTTTGTAGGAGGCGGTGAGGTCGATGCTGTAAGGAAAGCGCGGCATGTTGTTACCGATTATTTTCCTGTCGCCGGGATTGCTGATGGTATTGTCGCCATAGTCAACCGAGCCATCGCCATTGAGATCTTTAAATTTCAGATCGCCTACATAAAACTGGTACTGTTGGTCGTCGGACCCTACTTTGGATTGTTTGGCATGTGACTTCAGTTCGTCTTCGTTCTGGAAAAATCCTTCTGTAACAAGGCCCCAGATATCACCTATTTCCTGTCCCTGGTAGTAGTTGCGGTTTTCCAGTGAGCCGGCGTCGTAGTTGGCGAGCGTACCGGTAGGATTGGTGAAGCGGGTAATAAAGGAACGGCTGTCGGCCACCAGTAATTTTACGCCGTATCCGAAGTCGTTGTTACCGATTTTAAACTGATCGCGCCAGTAAAGGGTCATTTCCCATCCGCGTGTTTTCAGGTCGGCAGAATTGGTTCTTGGAGCCGGTGCGCCGTATACGTTGGGCAGTTCCTGGCTTTTGGCGAACATGCCGTTGGTATAGCGGGTGTAGCGGTCGTAACTGAAGAATAATCTTTCTTTCAGCATGCTGAAGTCGATACCGCCGTTAACGGTTTTCACCGACTGCCAGGTGTAGGTGGCAGTAACCGGTGTTGGTGCATATACGCCGATAGGTAGCTGGCCATTTAATACGGAGTTGATGTTACCGGCCGACATGAGCGGCATGTATCCGTAGGCTTTCCATTGCTGATCGCCCAGGGAACCATAGGAGCCGCGGAGTTTCAGGAGGTCGATGCCTTTAATGCCGCTGAAGAATTTCTCTTTGGAAATTACCCATGCAGCAGAAGCGGATGGGAAGAAGCCCCAGCGGTTATCGGCGCGGAAGCGTGATGATCCGTCGTTACGGCCATTTACTTCTACAATATATTTATCATCATAGGTATAATTCAGGCGATAGAAAATACCTCTTACGGCCCAGTCTTCGATGGTTTGTTTTTCCGTGATATTGCCGGTAGCCAGTTGAGGGGTGGGGTATTGTGTGCTGATGAGTCCCTGCCTGTTTACATTGAATATATTGGTGTAGTGGTATTCCTGGTTGAACCCTGCGAGTGCGCCAACAGCGTGTTTTTTATTGAATGTTTTGTGGAAGTCGGTGTAAACGTTATATACATTATACTTCAGTTCATTGGTACTGTTGTTGGCGGACGACTGGTTACCGTTGGTATATTGGGTAGGCTGATCCGGTCCGGTGCTGTAGGGAACCGGCAGTGTATAGGATTTACCTACGTTATTTCCGCGGCGGTAGGTAGCATCTCCTTTCAGGGTCCATACATCTTTCACCAGGTTTATTTCTGCGTTGAGCGTGGTCATAAATTCGCTCCAGGTATCTGCTGAGCGGCCGCCATTCTGCAGGTTACCCAGTAATGCTGCGCCGTCTGAAGTCCAGGTACCATCCGGGTTGCGGGGTACGGACAAAGAAGGGGTGCGGTTAGCATTATGAAAAAATAAGTAATCAACGGTATTGGCGGGTTGCGAATAGGTGGTGTTGGTGTACATGGTGTTGCTACCAATTTTCACGCGGTCGTTGATGGTATAGGTAGCTTTTGCACGCATGTTATAGCGTGTGTATTGGTCGGGGTTATAGCGGAGCATACCATCCTGTTTGTAATAATCTCCGGAGAAGTAGTAGTTCAGTTTTTCATCTCCGCGGGAAATGCTGAAGTTGGCATTATACGCGGGCGCTGTTTTCTGGTATACTTCATGGAGCCAGTCGGTAGATCCGTAATAAGCATATTTTGTTTTATCGGTGGGGCTTACGATTACTCTTGGCAAAGAAGGGTCGTTGGCAAGTTTTTCTGCATAGGCCCTGTCGGCGGCGGGGTACAGATCATACAGTGGTGTGGCGGCATCATGCTTGTATTGCATGGTGGTGAGTGGGTCTGTAATGATTTTTGGTACCAGTCCTAATGTGCGCACGGCGTAGTTGGCGTTGGCATTCATCAGGAGGCGGCCGTCTTTTCCCGACTTGGTAGTAATGAGCACTACCCCGAAGGCGGCGCGGGCGCCATAGATGGCGGCGGAGGCGGCGTCTTTCAGGGTGGTTACGCTTTCCACATCGGCGGGGTTGAGGCGCGACACTTCTTCATTGGTGAAAGGGATGTTATCTACCAGTATGAAGGGATCGCCGCCGTTGATGGAGGTCATACCACGCAGGTTAAATTTTGGTGCGGAAGATACGCGGCCGTTGTTATTGGTGATATTCAGGTTGGGTAATAATCCCTGCAGGCCGTTACCGATATTGGCGATAGGGCGGCTTTCCAGTTCTTTACCGGAAATAGCATCTACCGCGCCGCTGAGATTAGCCCTTTTCTGTTTGCCGTAACCTACTACCACTACTTCATTGAGGCCGCTGGAATTGGCTTTCATGGCAATGTTAAGAGAGGCGCCGTCACGTGCTTTCATCTGCTGGGCTTCGTAGCCAACGTAGGTGAACTCCACGGTGGCGTTTTCGGGTACTTCCAGGGTAAAGCGGCCATCATTATCTGTTTTAGCGCCCTGTGTGGTACCTTTTACCAGCACGGTAACGCCAATCAGCGGGTTGCCGGCTTCGTCGGTTACCCGTCCTCTTATATGAACATTCTGTACGGTTTCACCTGCTTCCAGGATTACCACCAGGTTATCTTTCATGATCTTATATCCCAGCGAGGTGCCTGCGAGCGCCTTATCCAGGATCTCCGCCACCGGAGCATCTTTCATGGAGATAGAGATTTTCCGGTCGGGGATGCTGGCATTTTTGTACAGGAAAGTATAGTCGCTCTTCTGTCCTATGACAGTCAGCAGCTTACCAATGTTAATATTGTTATAATTAACACTGATCCGTTCCTGTGAAAACCCATGTGCGCTTAGTTGTAAGAACCCGGCACAAAGCAATACGGAGGTTAGTTTCATACGCAATAATAGTTTCCTCATATTCCGCTGGGGAATATGGGAAGGCCACCAATAGCTTTTTTTCATAAATTTGTTTCGTTAGGTTAAATAATGAGCCGTTACCAGATCGTAAGGAAATCGGTTTACATTGTTTAGCCAGCATTTTAAAAGGGGGAATGTTGCTGCATTTCCCTTTTTTTATTTGCTGTCTGCAATAAAAAATCAGTGGATTATCAAGCCATAGATGACGTTTGGATGTTGTGTTTTACCATATGTAAATAACATTTTCTTTCGTGTTCATCTCATAATGAAAGCCCGACATCAGTTGTAATGCCTGCAATACATCTTCAATACTTTGTTTCCGGAATGCGCCTGTAAATACTTCGTGTTTGTATTTATCATTTTTAAAACGCAGGGTTACGTTGAACCAGCGTTCCAGGTCGTGCGATAGTTGTTCAAACGTTACATTGTCAAAGTCGAAGCGGTCGTTAACCCAGGCGGTGGCTGGTTTTTCCGCTGTGGTATGGTTGCCGGCAGCAGCCATTGTTTTTACCGGTGTGATGCTGAAGTTGGTTTTTCTGTTTACAGGTATTTGTTTATTTTCTTTTATGCCGATGATTAATTTTTGTTCCGGTTGCAGCTGTACGGTTTTCCTCGCTCCGCCATGATCATTATCCGGGAAATCCACTTCCACTTTTCCACTGAGCAGGGTTGTTTCCACGGTAGCATCTTCTGTATAGGCTTTTACATTGAATACAGTTCCCAGCACCCGGATATTTATGTTGCCGGATTGGATGATGAACGGATGCGCGGGATCATGCTTTACATCAAAGTACGCTTCACCGGTAAGACTCACCTCACGCTCGCCGTTCAGAAAACGGGTGGCGTCGTATTGGAGGCGGCTGCAGGCGTTGAGTATTACGCTGGTGCCATCCGGCAGTACCACGCTGGTTTTGGAGCCGGTTTTAGTAACCACTTCATTGCGGAAGGCCTGTTTGCGCGGCACGACCGGCCACAGGGTGTAGGCCGTGATGAGTATAGCGATGCCGGCAGCAATGCCGCTGATCATACGCCAGGGGATCAACCGTTTGGCGGGAGGCAGCTCCTGTTCCTGCTGGAGGAACAGGTTGATGCGGTCCATTCCTTCGCTGGCCAGCCGTTCTTCTTCTGCCGGGGAAAATCCGTTGGCGCTGTTAACGGAGCTGATATCCCCGATAATGGTAAAAGCATACTGCAGCTCCGGAAACTGCATCAGCAGCATTTCCAGTTCTTTCAGTTCTTCTGTGGTGGCCTCTCCGGATACTTTCCTGGCCATCAATATATTTACCCGGTTGCGCTCGATCATTTATTTTTATCCGTGTTATATCAGAAGGACGAAAAGAAAATGAAAAACCCCCAAAGCCGCCGGTAAATTTTTTCTTTTCCCGGAAATAGCGCAGATACCACCATTTTCCGCCAAAAAAACACTACTCTAAAAATAAATTGCGGGATAATTTATTTTGTTAACTTTAGCGTAATCTGCGTTATATATTATTGCAACCAATATCAGTGGCTTAAAAGGGATGGATCAGTGTACAATCAATGAATTATTTAAAAACATCACGGTGAACAATGATCAGGCGGCCTTCAAAGCTTTCTATCATCATTTTTTCATCAGGCTGTTACGTTTTTCTTTTTCGCTTACCCGTAGTAAAGAGGTAGCAGAAGAAATAACGAACGATGTTTTTATGCATTGCTGGCAAAAAAGGCAATCACTGACGGACATAAAAAATCCGCAGGTATACCTGTTTGTGGTAGCAAAAAATAAAGCGATTGATTATATGCGTAAACAGGCCAGTTCCCGGCAGGTAGTTTTTGCAGAAGAAGATAAACTGGAAATTGCCTTTGAAAGCGATCCGGAGCAACTGATGATTTCTGCGGAGATGATCCGTAAAATGGAATATACCATTGAACAACTTCCTCCCAAATGCAAAATGGTATACATCCTTGTAAAACAATACGACCTTCGTTATAAAGAGGTAGCCACCATTTTAAACCTCTCGGTTAAAACGGTGGAAAACCAGCTGGCTATTGCCATGAAGCGCCTCACGGCAGCGGTGAATTTCACATTGGAAAAAGCATAGATCAGGGAATTACTTTCATCTTCTTAAAATTTTCAAAGATTTCCAGGAACATCGCTTCGGTATCCACAAACTCCCGGAAGCCTGCGCGGCGTGCTTTGCTGCCATCGGCAAAAAAGTCGTAGTCCCACGAAAAAACAAAGTCGCCGAACTTCCAGGACGATACTTCCGCATAGCTGTATTGCAACCCGTATTTTTCCATCATGGTATTCCATAGTGGTTCCTTGTCGGCCATTACCACATCCAGTTGCATAGGCAGGGGCGCTTCCGTTTCCATATCGAAATAACGGGCTATGCGTGGCCACAGATCCGACCAGCGGAAGAGGTCACCGTTGTTAATATTAAAGGCTTCATTTGTGCCGGCATCACTTTCGGCTGCCCATACCGTGGCTTTTGCCAGGAGGCCGGCGTCGGTCATTTCCATGAGTTTATCGTAGGCGCCTGGTTTTCCGGGGAAGCGGAGCGGCAGTCCCAGTTCCTTTGAAATAGCGGCATACACGGCTATCACCATTGCCAGGTTCATAGGGTTACCCAATGCAAAGCCACCTACTACAGAAGGCCGGATTGCGGACCACGACCAGGATTTGCCCTGTTGATACGCTTCCAGGAAACGTTGCTGCTCCATATTAAATTCCGGCGGCATAAAGCGACCGGCATCTGTTTCGCGCGCCGGCGTTTTAAACGGACCGAAGTGTGCGCCATAAACTTTATATCCCTGCATCAGGCTGATGTGTTGCAGGTTAGGGGCAATAGGTGCTACCACTTCAACTACGTTGCGGAGCATGGTCATATTGGGAGGCACGAGTTCCGCCCAGCTGCCACGGTCCTGGTAGGCGGCGTAAAATATATGCGTCACCGTAGTGAGTTGTTTTAGTTGTTGCTCACTGTTTTCGCGGCTTAATAAGTCTACTGCAATGTGCTTCATATTTGCGTTACCGTCACCGCCTCTCCTGGATAAACCGATAATCTCCCAGTTGGGTTGTGTAAGCAGGTAATCGATAAGATTACGTCCTATTACTCCCTGCGCGCCCGCTATCAGGGCTACTTTCTTATTATTATGCTGTTCCATATCTGTGTTGTATTTTTAACAGTACAAAGATCAGCTCTCCGGGTTGCCTGTTACTTGTACATCCGCGGGGTTCATTGGTATATTTTAAAGAATGAAGAGATACATACAACACGAGTACCTGAAAGTGTCGCACTTTACTACCCGGGAATGGGAGCATCCGGTGCATAACCATAATCATTTTGAACTCATCTTTATACACAAGGGCAGCGGTACGCATTGCGTTTCGGGGATGAATATTCCGTATGATGGTCCGTGTTTGTTTTTACTGGCGCCCTGTGATGCGCATCATTTTGAAATTACGGCGCCCACTACGTTTACCTTTATCAAGTTTACCAATGTATACCTGCATGGCACGGGTAACATACGGTTGCAGCAAAGCTGGAACCAGGAGCTGGATCAGCTGTTGTTACAGGCGCGGCAAAAGAGAATGATTACGGCTGTTCATCGTATGGAACCCTTGATACAGCTGGTGGTGGCAGAGTGGAAAGCTGCCGGGCAAGAAAACAGTGATACTGTTTTCTTTTTGTTACAGGCATTGTTTTCCATGATTAAACAGGTAGCTGATCAGGAATTATTGGAAGCAGGCGCCAAAAGCGGCGCGAGGGTAACGCATATTCTTAACTATATCCACGAACATATTCACCAGGCAGATGATATCCAGGTAGAGCAGCTGGCGGAGTTGTTTGGTTTTTCCAAACATTACCTGGGCGCTTTTTTTAAAGAGCAAACCGGCAGCACGCTGAGGGATTATGTGAACCAGTATAAATTGCAGCTGTTGGAAAACAGGTTGCACTACAGTGTTTTTTCTTTGAAAGAAATCAGTCATGAGCTGGGGTTTAACGACCAGAGTCACCTGAACAAATTTTTCAGGAGATATCATGCCATGAGTCCTTCTGCTTACCGGGAGCAGGTGCAGGGGTAAGATAAACAGGGGAGTACCGGTTGTGGCGCTCCCCTGTTTGTTTTATTTACGGCCAAGTTTTTTGAGCATGCGGGCATGTTCCCACAGGGCGCGTATAAAGGTTGGTTGAACCTGGTAAGGTATGTTAAAGGCAGCCGCCTGTTGTTTCACAATAGGCGCCAGTTTCCGGTAATGCACATGACAGATGCCGGAAAACAGGTGATGTTCTATCTGGTAGTTTAACCCGCCGATACACCAGGACAATACACGGCTGCGTGGTGCGTAGTTGGTGGTATTTTCCATTTCGTGTACAGCCCAGCTGTCTTTCATTTTCCTGTCGGCGTCCGGGGTGGCGTATCCGGAGGAACTCATAACATGTGCCGGCTGAAAGATACAGGCCAGCAGCAACCCTGCGGTGAAATGCATGAGGAAGAATCCTGCCAGCACCCAATACCAGGGCATCCCGGAGAATATTAACGGCAATACCAGGATATATCCATAGTAAATCACTTTGAATAGAGAAATCCTGAACATGGCCTGTTTTAACGTTACTTTTTGTTTTGAAAGAAGGCCATGACTTTTATAGCGTAATACCTGCAGGTAATCTTTTGCTGTCATCCAGAAAAGCGTCATAAGCATGTAAAAGCCCCATGCATACATGTGCTGGTAGCGGTGATACCAGTGGCGGGGCTGATTGGGAGAGAAACGCAGGAATTTAATACTGTCAATGTCTTCATCCAAACCGGTTACATTGGTATAAGTGTGGTGGAGTACGTTGTGCTGTATTTTCCAGGTAGGTGCATATCCGCCTATGATTTCCAGGATATGGCCTATCATATCATTAATACCCTTTTTGGGAGAAAACGAGCCGTGGTTGGCATCATGCATAATGGAAGCACCAATACCGGTAACCCCCAGACCGGTAAGCAACCACAGGCCGAGGTACAACCACACGTTTCCGGCGCCGAGGCCCACCACCATCAAAGTATAGGGTACAAAATATAACGAAAGCATTACGATTGTTTTAATCCACATTTCCCTGTTGGCATACACAGAGATGTTATTAGCGGAAAAGTAATCCTGTACTGCAGCCTTGGCAGATTCTATAAAGCTGTTGTTACCGCGCGAAGCAAAGCGCACTATATGCCATTCATCTTTTTTCATATTACTATTTTAATCAGAAAACGGTGTTGTGATACAGAAAACAAGCAGGAGGGGAGAAGTGCTGATCATTGTATATTCCTGTAATTTACGACAAATGTTTTTAGCAGGCGTTTAGCAGATTTCATCACTATCAAAAAAGGAAGTATATTCGGGTTTGCACATACATAACCTATATAACTGTCAATTATGGAACACCTGCTTACCGTTGACTCGCTGATAAGCCTGTTAACGCTAACCGCACTGGAGATCGTGTTGGGGATCGACAATATTGTGTTTATTTCTATCCTGGCGGGGAAACTGCCGGAAAATAAACAAAAGAAGGCCCGCCGCCTGGGGCTTGGACTTGCCATGTTTGTGCGTATTTTATTGCTGCTGTCTATCAGCTGGATTATGTCGCTGACAAAGCCGCTTTTTAATATAGGCGAATGGATCGGTATACAAAACGCTGAGTGGTTGGGAAAGCTGGCCATTTCTGGTCGTGACCTTATTTTACTGGTAGGAGGGTTATTCCTTATTTATAAAAGTACTGCGGAAATCCACGAGAAACTGGAAGGAGAAGAGCATGCGAATGCCAATGCCAAACAGATGAAGTTCGGGCAGGTGATTGTGCAGATCCTGTTACTGGATATTGTGTTTTCACTGGATTCCGTGATCACGGCCGTGGGAATGGCTGATCATGTGGAGATCATGATTGCAGCGGTTGTGGTGTCTGTAGGCGTTATGCTGCTGGCATCCGAAGCTATCAGCCGTTTTGTGAACAGTCATCCTACGGTGAAAATGCTGGCATTATCGTTCCTGCTGCTGATTGGCGTTTCGCTGATAGCGGAAAGCTTCGACCAGCATATTCCGAAAGGCTATATTTATTTTGCGATGGCATTCTCTGTATTTATCGAGGTGCTGAACCTGAAGGTAAAAGCGCGTTCAGAGAAACCGGTAAAACTGCATAATGAAGCTGAATTGCCTCCAAAGGAAAAATAAGGTAATCATCTTCCAAAAAATATAATAACGGGAAAGCGTATACGATTATGAACGTATACTGCTTTCCCGGATAATTAATTTTCCGGGCAGGATAATTTCTTCAGGAATAAAATTTTTCTTCTTAATATGATTCAGCAGCAGCTGGCAGCTTTTCTTTCCTATTTCAAAGGCTGGTTCAGCAATAGTGGAAAGGGATGGGGAGATGATAGCAGACATCGGGTCGTTGGTAAAACCGATCACGCCCACTTCTTTTCCTACCGCAATATTCTTCTTCTTCAGCGTAACGATGGCGCCCACTGCCTTACGGTCGTTTACCGCAAAAACCGCATCCGGTTTATCATTCAGCTTCCATAATTTTTCGAGGTCATTTTCGCCGCATTCCTGTGTAAACCCGGAATGGATGATCCATTTTTTGCGGATAGGCATTCCATGCTTCCGCAACGCATCCAGGTAGCCATTGAGGCGGCTGGTGGTAAACGTGAGTCCTTCCGGCCCCGCAATGTGCGCTATTTTTTTGTAGCCGTTGGCAATAAGATGCGTGGTAGCTTCAAAGGCGCCGTTGTAGTCGTCCTGCATTACTTTGGAGGTACGGATACCGGCTGCCACGCGGTCGAAGAACACCACGGGTATACCGTCGTCGATGATTTCCTGGAAATGATCACAGGAATCCGCCTGTGAGGAAACCGATACCAGCAGGCCATCCAGGCTGCTGAAAGAAAGATTTCTGATGATGTTTAATTCCCGCGCGGCATCATCGTTCGTTACATACAATATGATATTATAATTATGACTGTAGGCGATTTCCTGGATGCCGGTAAATACAGTAGAGAAATAATAATTGGTAATACCCGGCAGTATCACGGCCAGGTTATGCGTACTGTTTTTTACGAGGCCGGTGGCATTGAAGTTTGGCTTGTAGTTCAATTTGGCAGCCATTTCCAGCACCAGTTTACGGGTATCTGCACTTACGTCATACGTATCTCTCAAAGCCCTTGAAACGGTGGATACAGAGATATTCAATGCATGAGCAATGTCTTTTATGGTAGCATAGTGTCGGCGCATTCTTCTTACAGGTGTGGTTGGAATACTTAAATATAATAAATCAATCGGTAACGTTCTCGGTGAATTTTCCAAAGAAAGGAATCATCGGGTGTATTTTAGGTTCACAATTACCAACCAGGATCACCATAAAATTCATAGTGTATGAGAAGCTGTATTAGCCAAAAGCTACACCTGTATTTCCTAATCATGCTAATTGCCTTGCCATGGCAGCTATCCGCACAAGATCAATTATCCCTGAAGGGCGTAGTACGCGACGCTGCTTCCAGATCGCCGCTTCCCGGCGTAAGTGTAAGCGTAAAAGGTACCACGCGCGGTGTGAGTACCGATGCCGAAGGAAAGTATGCCATTTCCGCGGCTGCCGGCGCTATGCTGGTATTTACCTATGTAGGATATGATAAGAAAGAAATCCCTGTATCAACACAAACAATTATCGATGTAGCACTGCAGCAAAGCGCCACGGGCTTAAATGAAGTAGTGGTCACCGCATTGGGTATTGAGCGTAAAACCCGCTCCCTGGGCTATGCCACGCAACAACTGGATAACGCCGCCATCAACACGGTGAAGGATCCCGGCGCTAATATTATGAATACCCTGAGCGGTAAAGTGGCCGGCGCAGTGATTACGCCCGCAGCCTCCGGCCCCGGTGGTGCAGTAAGAGTTGTATTACGCGGCAACCGGTCGATCAGCGGTAATAACAATGCGCTGATCGTAGTAGATGGTGTGCCGATAGATAATACTATGTCGACCGAAAAAAACGGCGGCGGTTCTGCCAACACTATTTCCACACAGCCTAAAAGTATCAGCAGCGGTTACTCCGGCAGCGATGGCGCGGCCAGCGTGAACCCGCAGGATGTGGAATCTATCAACGTACTGAAAGGACCGGCGGCAGCGGCTTTGTATGGTAGCCGCGCTGCCAACGGCGCTATCATCATCACCACCAAAAGCGGTAAAAGCGGTAAGCTGGCCGTAAATTATAACGGCGGCGTATCGCTGGACCAGCCTAATATGCTGATGAAATTCCAGAACACCTATGGCAGCGGCAGCAAAGGACAAGCCGGAACCCGCGCCCCTGCCAGCTGGGGAGCCCCGGCACAAACCTATTCCGATAATGTGAGAAGCTTTTTTAACACAGGAACAGCCGTGAACAATTCTATCGATATTTCCGGCGGCAACGACAAACTGCGTGGCTATGCATCTTACACCAACAATGCCATCAGTGGTATTATTCCTAAAAACAGGCTGGAAAGAAATACACTGAACCTCCGGGTTGCCGCCGAAATATTGCCCCGCTTAACAACGGATGTAAAATTAACTTACATCAGCCAGGATATTAAAAACAAGCCACGCCTGGGCGATCAGGGTGTTGCCAATGAAGCCTACCTGATGCCGCGTGATCTCAGCAAGGACTCGCTGAACCATTTTGAAGGTACCGATGCTACCGGTCAGCCTTACCCCATTTACTGGACCAATTCCACCACCTTCCAGAATCCTTACTGGGACGTGTACCGTAACATGGTGGATGAATCGCGCAACCGTATTATGCTGATGGGATCAGCCAAATACCGGCTTACCGACTGGCTCAGTTTACAAGGCCGGTATAGCCTTGACCGTTATGACGATAAAATCACTGCATCCTATTATAACGGTACGGTCGCTTTCCCCGTGCAGCCCGGCGGCCGTTACCTGGAGGCGTATGTAAATCACTGGGAACGTAACATGGACCTGTTGTTATCCGGCAGCAATAAATTATCCGGCGATTTCCATGTGAATTATAATGTAGGTGGAAGCATCCTTACCAGCAAGGGATATAATTCACAGGCGCTGGCCAACGGGCTAAGCATTCCTAACCATTTTAATCTCATGTTTGCTACTGCGCCGGCTACTACCAACACTACGGTGCAGAAAGAGATACAATCCGTGTATGGTAATGCCCAGCTGGATTTCAGGCAGTATTTATATTTAGATGTAAGTGCGCGTAACGACTGGTCTTCCACATTGCCAAGTCCGTACAGCTATTTTTATCCTTCCGTGGGATTATCGGCCGTAATATCAGATATGCTGAAGATGCCTTCCTGGGTTACGTTTGGTAAGGTGCGTGCTGCTTATACACAGGTAGGAAATGATGCAGATCCTTACATGCTGTTGCAGGCTTATTATTATAGTGTAGGCGCCGGCGGTGGTTTTGTATCGAGAGATAACACAAAATCCATTTATAATCTGAAGCCCGAACAAACAAAATCGTGGGAGGTGGGACTGGAATGGAAATTCCTCAATGGCCGGCTGGGACTGGATGCTACAGTGTATAAGAATAATACCATTAACCAGTTGCTGAATGTTGGGTTGCCACAGGCCAGCGGTTTTGACGACCAGTATATCAACGCTGGTAATATACAGAATAAGGGGCTTGAAATTATGCTCACAGGTACGCCCATACAACGCAAGGATTTTAGCTGGAACACCAGCCTGAACTTTGCCACCAACAGCAACAAGGTGCTGTACCTGAAAGATGGTGTGGACCAGATCGGCCTTTCTTCCGCTACTAATTTCGCTACTGTGCAGGCAAGAGTAGGAGGTAAGTATGGAGATATGTACGGATACGCATGGCAGAAAGATCCGAAAACAGGACAATACCTCATAGGTACTGATGGCCTCCCCGTGGTTGCGCAGAATCAATACCTCGGCAATTTTAATCCTGATTTCACCCTGGGCTGGAACAACCAGTTCCAGTATAAAAAATTCAGTATGTCGTTCCTCATTGACGGGCGTGTAGGCGGTATCGTTATATCCGGTACTGATGCACTGCTGGCTTCCTATGGCGTAGCCGATTATACCACTCAATACAGGAACGGCGGACTGGTATTGCCCGGTGTGCTGGCAGACGGAAGCGTCAATACCAAATCTATCGACGCAGAAGATTTCTGGACAAAAGTATCGCAGGGTGGCCGCGATGCATGGGGACAATTCTTTGCTTTCAGCGCCACCAATTTCCGGTTGAGGGAATTATCCTTCGGGTATGATTTCGATTTCGATCAGAAGCTGGTAAAGCGTGCCAGGCTTTCTTTAACGGCACGTAACCTGTTTTTCCTGTACCGTGGTAAGTCTGTGCTGGATATACCGGGCATGGGTAAACGTACTTTGCCGGTAGATCCGGAATCCGCACTGGGTACCAGTAACTACCAGGGCATAGAAGCCGGTTTACCGCCGGCAGTACGCAGCTTTGGCCTGAACCTGAATGTATCCTTTTAGTCAACAAAAAACACACAGCCATGAACAAGCAATTAAAATATATACTTCCGCTGGCGCTGACGGTGATGCTGGGCAGCTGTACAAAAAACTTCGACTCCATGAATGTGGACCCAAGCGGGTTAACAGGAGTAGGTAAGGGAGAATTACCATTTATGTTTTCAAAGGCAGAATCATCTGCGGGGATCAACCAGGGATATTACCAGACCGTACAAAACCTGTATGCCGATTTATATGCACAATATTTTGCACTGAACACCAACAGCTTTCAAACCGATCGTTATGTGATCAACGACGGCTGGTTGCCGCGTCCCGGCATCATTGCCTATGTGCAAACTGTACCACAGCTGCGCACCATTTTTGAGAATACGGAAGAAACTTCCGGCGAATATGCACTCGCGGAAATCATGTGGGTATATGCTTTTCATCACCTGACGGATTATTTCGGTCCGGTAGCTTATTTTGATGCCGGAAAAGCCCAGGATGTTATACCTTATGATGCCCAGGATAAAATTTACGACGACTTCTTCAAAAGACTGGACCATGCCGTAAAGAACCTGAAAGCAACCAGTGCTACCAATATTTTTGGTGCTAACGACCTGATATACGCCGGGGATGTGCAACAGTGGATCCGTTTCGCCAATACGCTGCGTTTGCGGCTGGCGCTGCGTATTTCAAAAGTACAGCCCGACCGCGCCAAACAGGAAGCTGAAGCCGCTGTGACAAGTGGTGTAATGACAGCAGTAGCACATACCGCCATGATGAAAAAATCGCTGAATGGTGGCGATGGCAACGGCCTGGCAAGAGTGGCCTCCTATAATGAATTCAGTATGAGCGCTACCATGGCTTCTTATATGAAAGGCTACAATGATCCAAGGATCGGGGCTTTTTACCAGCCTGCGGTAAATGGCGGTACTTTCCGTGGCGTGCGCAACGGATCACCGGCAGTGTCGCTGAATAACCCATTGAACCAGGCATCGCAAACTTCCAATGCGGGTACTTACTGGGCTACCTACAATCCGCTGAACCTCTCCTGGCTGCCTGCGCTGGAGGCACCCAAGCACGTGATGATGGCGGCAGAAGCCTATTTCCTGCGGGCAGAAGGCGCATTGAATGGCTGGAACATGGATGGATCGGCTAAAGATCTGTATGATAAAGGCATTGCGGTGAGCATGGAAAACTGGGGCGTGAAGGACGCGGCTGTTATCAACGCCTATACGAATTCCACTGCAGTACCGGTAGCTCCCGGCGATGTGGAAAATTCTGCCGCGGTAGCCAATATACCAGTTAAATTTGGTACTGTGGTAAACATACAACGTCAGCAGATAGGCACGCAGAAGTGGCTGGCTATTTACCCCGACGGGCTGGAAGCCTGGGCAGAATACCGCCGCAGCGGTTTCCCGGTGATGTACCCGGTGGTGAAATCGGATAACCCCGATTTACCGGCCGGTACTTTTATCAAGCGGCTGCCTTATCCTTCTTCTGAAGCGGTGAACAACGGCGAAGAGCTGAAGAAAGGTATCCAGTTGCTGGGAGGACCGGATAATGCCGCCACCCGTCTTTGGTGGGACGTAGATTGATCTGATCATTAAACACAATTATACTTGAAAGCATTAGTTTCCTTTTTCATGGTGTTGTCCTCACTATTCTACGCTCCGCAGGGGCCGTTGCCAAAAGTTTTCTCCGGAGAGCGGACGGATATTATCCAGCAACAGCTGAAGCAGCAGGCGGCGACCGCGTTTCAGGCGCAGGTGCTGCCTGCCACGGAGCAGGAATGGACACAACGGCGCCGGCAACTGAAGACCGCCATTCTGCAGTCGACCGGCGCCGTGGAGGACCACAAACTGCCATTGCAGGTAAAAGAAACCGGGCGTACGCAACTAACGGGGTACCATATACGTAATATCCTGTTCCAGACAAGGCCCGGTGTATTTGCCACTGCCAACTTATACATCCCCGATGGCAAAGGGCCTTTCCCGGCGGTGATCAACATGCATGGCCACTGGAAGGATGCCCGCATGGGGGAAATGGTACAGGCCACGGCGCATAGCCTTGCATTAAATGGCTACGTGTGTTTAAATATTGATGCATGGGGTGCCGGTGAAAGAGCCACCACCGAAGGCGTGGCGGAATACCACGGCGCCAACCTCGGCGCTTCGCTGATGAATACAGGCAATACTTTGCTGGGCATGCAACTCACCGATAACATGCGGGGAGTAGATTTGCTTTGCAGTTTACCGGAAGTGGACAAAGCGCGTATAGGCGCCACCGGTGCCAGCGGCGGCGGGAATCAAACCATGTGGCTGGCAGCAATGGATGAGCGCATTAAAGCGGCCGTACCGGTAGTGAGTGTAGGCACTTTTGAATCTTATATCATGAACAGCAATTGTGTATGTGAGTTGGTACCGGATGGACTTACCTACATGGAAGAATCCGGGGTACTGGCAATGGTGGCGCCCCGCGCATTGAAAATCTGTAATGCGCTGAATGATGCAAGTAAGTCGTTTTACCCTTTGGAAATGTTGCGCAGTTATAAACAGGCTGCACCCATATATGAGTTACTGCACGCCGGCGATAAACTCAGTTACCAGTTGTTTAATACCGTGCATGGCTACTGGCCTGAAATAAGGGAAACCATGATTGGCTGGATGGATTTGCAGCTGAAACACATTGGTACCGGGGCGCCCAAAAAGGAACCGGCTTTTAATTTGCTGCCCGCTGCACAGCTGTTCACTTTTCCCAACGGGCGCCGCGACAGCAGCGTGATCACTACCGCAGCATGGTGCAGCCGGCAGGGGCAACTGCTTCATCAAACATTGCTGGAAGAAAATATTAATGTTGATGACAAGAGAAAAGCTTTGCAACAACTGTTACGGATAAACGAAAACAGCACACTGAAACAGGCACACCGGTATTCGCCACAGGAAGGGTGGGAGCGTGTAGCGCTGGAAACAACAGATGGTTCACTGATCCCTTTGCTGTTGCGTGCTCCGCGCAGCAAAGAGAAAGGTTATGTAGTGGTAACCCATCCGGGTGGAAAAGACAGTATTCCCGCGGCATTGATTACGGAATTAACGGAGACCGGTAGTGGCATTGTGCTGGCAGACCTGTGGGGTTGCGGTGAGCAAAGCTCCGTATCTGCCACTGCTACAGATGGCAGCCAGCCGCCTTATCATACCCTGGCACGTTCTGCCTTATGGTTGGGCGCCACCGTGCAGGGCAGATGGGTAAGTGATCTGCGGATTATTACAGATTATTTGAAAATGGTAAATGGTGATGTTCGTATAGTGCTTAACGGTAGCAGGGAGGCTGGCGTGGCCTCCCTGTTTTTTGCAGCGCTGAACGGAACAGCTGCACAGGTAACGCTGAACGGCGGCCCGTTGAGTTACCGTTTTGATGAACGCATGGGGATTGACTATTTCAGTATGGCTATACATGTGCCGGGTTTGTTGCAGTGGGGGGATCTTTCGCTGGCGGCGGCGTTGAGTGGAAAGGATGTTGTGTTTAAGATGCCGGTTACCATGTCTGGCCGGCCGGTGACTGGAGCCGCGTTGCAGGCGCAGCAGGAGGAATTCTTCCAATTGAGAAAACGCTATAAACAGCCGGGGCAAAGCATTTTTCAGTAATGTAGAAAATATATCTTTATGATAAATGAACGCAGAGATTTTTTAAAATTAATAGGAATAGCAGGCATTGGAATTGGCAGCAGTACGCTGGTACCCGGTTATGCCAGTGCGCAGGAAAAACCAGGAAAAGCATTGGATCAGATCAGGAAACAGGCAGGCAGAAAATACCGGCAGCAGTTTAATATGAGCGGTTATGCAGCGCCGAAAATTGATACGGTGCGCATAGGTTATATCGGTCTTGGTAACCGGGGCTCCGCTGCCGTGGAGCGTATCACCTATTTGCAGGGTGTGGAGGTAAAAGCGTTGTGTGATATCAGGCCGGAAATGATTGCCGCCACCAAAGAGAGAATTAAAGATGCCGGTTATCACCCGCACGAATACACGGGATCGGCAGATGCGTGGAAGCAATTGTGTGAACGTGATGATATTGACCTGGTATACATTGCCACGCCGTGGGATTTGCATACGCCTATTGCTGTATACGCTATGTTGCACGGTAAGCATGTGGCCACGGAAATTCCGGCGGCTGTTACGATTGATGAGTGCTGGCAGCTGGTAGAAACTTCCGAGAAAACAAAGAAGCATTGCGTGCTGCTGGAAAACTGCTGCTACGATTTCTTTGAACTGCTCACGCTGAATATGGCCCGGCAGGGGTTTTTCGGGGAGTTGGTGCATTGCGAGGGCGCATACATCCATGATATTTTTGAGAGCCTTTTTGATAAGAACAAACGTTATGATGTGTGGCGGCTCAAACAAAATGCACATCGCAATGGAAACCTGTATCCCACGCATGGCCTGGGCCCGGTGTGCCAGGTGCTGGATGTGAACCGTGGCGATAGTATGGAATACCTGGTATCCATGCAAAGCAATGATTTTATGTTGCATCAGAAAGCGGAGGCACTCGCGGCCACTGATGATTTTTATAAGCCTTATGTGAATGCACATTTCCGCGGGAATATGAATACCACTACTATCCGTACCCGCAAGGGCCGCACTATTATGTTGCAGCACGATGTGAGTTCCCCGCGGGTATATTCCCGCCTGCACCTGGTAAGCGGCACAAAAGCCACCGCGCAAAAATATCCGCTGGAGCCAAGAATTTCCCTGAATCATGAAGGATGGGTGAGTGCAGAAGAATTTAAGCAGCTGGAAGAAAAGTATACGCCTGCCATTATTAAAAAGTTGGGTGAGATGGCCAAACAGGTAGGAGGCCACGGTGGTATGGACTTTTTAATGGACTGGCGCCTGATTGATTGTTTACGCAACGGCTTACCCGTAGACATCGACGTATACGATGCAGCCGCATGGAGCGCTATAGGCCCGCTGAGTGAATGGTCGGTGGCCAACCGCTCCAATTCCATCGACATCCCCGATTTTACCAACGGCGCCTGGCAGCATAACAAGCCGGTAGACATCTCCCTGCAGCAGGGTGGTACCACCGGGGTAAAAAGCAAAAAGTAATCATCTCCTGAAAAAATATAAGTGCAATGAAAATCATCCGATCCAAAGACCCGCAAACATTGGGTACTGCAGCCGGCAATACTGCAGTGGCATTGATTAAGGCCGCTATCGCAGAAAAAGGCAGCGCCAATATTATACTGGCCACCGGTACAAGCCAGTTTGAAACAATCCGGCAACTGATAGCCAGCGATATTGACTGGGGAAAAGTGAATATGTTCCACCTCGATGAATATATTGGCCTGCCGGTAACACATCCGGCCAGTTTCCGGAAGTACCTGAGAGAGCGTTTTCTCGACAAGGTAGCGCCGTTGCAATCGGTGTGCCTGATCAATGGGGAAGGCGATCCCGAAGCAGAATGCAGCCGCATTTCCGCACTCATACAGGCGCATCCCATTGATGTGGCTTTGGTGGGCATCGGAGAAAATGGCCATCTCGCTTTTAATGATCCTCCGGCAGATTTTAACACCACGAAACCGTATCTTGTAGTGAACCTCGACGCCGCCTGCCGGCAGCAACAAATGAATGAAGGCTGGTTCAGCGCCGTTACAGAAGTGCCTTTGCAGGCCATCAGTATGTCGGTGCACCAGATCCTGCTATCGAAACATATTATCTGTTCGGTACCCGGTGAGCGGAAGGCGCAGGCAGTAAAAGACAGCCTGGAGCAGCCCGTGAGCAATTTGTTTCCCGCCAGTATTCTACAAACACACGCAGATTGTGTGTTTTACCTGGATGAAGCATCTGCCGCAAAACTGCAACCAGCGCAGAAAACAGTTTAATACATGCAGGAAACTATTAAAATCATCAATGGCCGCCTGATTACGCCGTTCCGGGTAATCACTTCCGGAAGTGTGCTGATTAAAGAAGGCCGGATTGCAGCAGTGGGAGAAGGAACCATTCCTGACCATGCTGATAAGATAATAGATGCCGGGGGCAATTACGTGGCCCCCGGCTTCATCGACCTGCATATACATGGAGGCGGTGGCCATGATTTTATGGATGGTACCGTAAACGCTTTTCACCGTATAACGGAAACGCATGCACGATATGGCACTACCGCAATGGTGCCTACCACTTTAACCGCAGAGAAAGCAGGGCTTTTACATACGCTGGACATTTATCGTCAGGCAGTGGCATTGCCGCATAACGGGGCTTCTTTCCTGGGCATGCACCTGGAAGGACCCTATTTCGCCATGAACCAGCGCGGCGCGCAGGACCCGCGCTATATCCGTAACCCCGATCCGGCTGAATACAAAGAAATACTTGATTACAGCCCGCACATTTCCCGCTGGAGTGTAGCACCCGAATTACCCGGTGCGCTGGAAATGGGCAATTACCTGCGGAGTAAAGGTGTTTTACCGGCTATTGCCCACACGGATGCTGTTTATGAAGAAGTGGTGCAGGCAGTGGAGTGCGGCTATACGCTGGCTACGCATTTTTATTCCGCCATGTCGGGTGTAACGCGCCGTAACCTGTATCGTTATGCCGGTGTAGTGGAAAGCGTTTACCTCATCGATGAAATAGATGCTGAAGTGATTGCCGACGGTGCACACCTGCCGGCGTCGCTGCTGAAACTGATCTATAAAATAAAAGGGGCCAACAGGATCGCGCTGATCACCGATGCCATGCGGGCAGCGGGCATGCCTCCCGGCAAAAGCATACTGGGGCCGCTGAATGGAGGGTTGGAAGTAATTGTGGAAGATGGTGTTGCCAAACTACCTGATGGGAGTGCATTTGCAGGCAGCGTAGCTACGGCAGACCGCCTCGTGAGAAGCATGGTGGAGCTGGCTGGTGTGCCGGTAACAGAAGCCGTGCGGATGATGAGTTATACCCCCGCACGCATCATGGGGGTGTCTGACCGGAAAGGTACGCTGGCAGCAGGAAAAGATGCCGATATTGTTATTTTCGATGAAAACATTGCCGTACAACTGACGATGGTATCAGGAAAAGTTGTGCATCGTATCGGAGAATGAAATAGCTTTGCCTTCAAAATTGTACGGGTCATGAATTTTTATACACGGAAATGGGTAAAGCCGGAGGATCTGAATGCGCACGGCACTTTATTTGGCGGCAGTTTGCTGCGTTGGATCGATGAAGAAGCAGCTATTTATTCCATCATTCAGTTAGGTACCAATCGTTGTGTAACCAAGTACATGTCTGAAATCAATTTTATCAATTCTGCCCGCCAGGGCGATATCGTAGAACTGGGTATTAAAGCCACCCACTTCGGCAGAACTTCTCTCACACTCACCTGCCAGGTGCGCAACAAGATCACGCAAAAAACGATTCTTACTGTTGACAAAATGGTGTTTGTAAGTGTGGATGAACAAGGGAAACCTGTTCCCCACGGCAGAACTGCCATTACCTATACCGACGAACGGCTGCGGGAAGAATAGTATTATATTTTCAGTCCGCCGAACATACTGAATAAAATAATCCCCAGCACCAGCGTAGTGATCAACACGTACAGCCTGTCTTTTTCCAGTGCGAAAGCCAGCAGGGAAAAGAAGATGCGGAGAATAGGTGTGGCCAGTAATACCAGTACGCCCAATTGTATAAATTCCGTGGCGCTGCCCGTGGCTACGCCGTGAAAGATACCGCGGAAAGAAGTGTATTCCGCTCCTTCTCCTTTAAACTGTGAATAATCCGGCACACTGGCTGCGCCTTGTTGCACGAGGTAAAAGATGCCTCCCAGCAAAGCAATGCAGCTGGCAGTGACCACCCCGGTCCTTAGTTGTTTGCCGATGAGTAATTCGATGTCGCGGTCGCCGAGTATTTTCTTAAATATATTCATGACACAGTAATTAGAACTGGTGATTTAATCCGTTATAGATCATTTCCAGCGCCACAAAAGTGATAGCTGCGCAGAAGATGATCCGTAATGTGCGGGCATTGATGAAGGTGAGCAAACGGGCGCCGGTAAAGGCTCCGCCCAACACGCCCAATACTACCGGGAAGGCCATGCCCGGATCGATGTAGCCTCTTTGAAGGTACACGACTGCACTGGCCGCGGCGGTAACGCCAATCATAAAATTGCTGGTAGTAGTACTTACTTTGAAAGGGATACGCATGGTGCTATCCATTGCCAGTACTTTTAACGCGCCCGACCCGATGCCCAGCAAACCTGATAACACGCCTGCTATCAGCATGATGCCGAATCCGCCGGCCACGTTTTTGAGTTTGTAACTTACTTCCCCGGTGGGTGTTGGATAGCTGCTGTTTAGTTTTAGGAGATAAGATAGTTTACTGCCCGTTTGTTCCGCATGTTCGTGCTTTTTCCGGATGGTCATGGCGGCGGAAAATATCAGCACTACGCCGAGCAGGATGGCAATGGTGTTTACCGGTGTAAATATTGCCAGCAGCGCACCTCCTACGGCGCCTGCAGTGGTGGCTATTTCCAGGAACATTCCCAGCCGGATATTGGTAATACCTTCTTTTATATACGCCGTGGCAGCGCCGGAAGAATTGGCTATAGAGGCCAGCAGGGCCACGCCTATGGCGTAGCGGATATCTACATGAAATACAAGTGTGAGCAATGGAATCAGTATCACGCCGCCACCTAAACCGGTGAGGGAGCCCAGTAGCCCGGCTACATAAGCGCCTGCCAGCAGTATTAAGCTAAAGATCAGGATATTCATCTGTTGATATTTAATAGTTATTGTCCAGTATGTCTTCCATTACCTGCCGGGATAATTTGGCGTTGCCGCTTTTGATGGCTTTGTACAATTGTTCGTGCAGGTGGTGACTGATCGCAAAGTGGCTGATACTCTGTGTATCGCGTTTGGCGAAGAAGTCGCGGATTACGGCGGTGAAGCTGCGGAAGAGATCGGCCAGTACATTGTTGCCGGAGGCTTTTGCAATAGCAGTGTGGAAGGCGATATCGGCATCCACGCATTGCTGGTACTGTTGTTCCAGGATGGCTTTTTTGCGTTGTTCCAGTAAGGCTTTCAGCTGGTGGAGATCTTCTTTGGTATGGTTTTCTGCGGCTAGTTTTACGATTTCATAATCCAGCATGCGCCTTACCTGGTTTATTTCCTCGAAGTCGGCGCGCCTGAGACGCTGGTCCAGCGATTCCGCCTGAACGGTTTCATTTACAAAGGTGCCGGCGCCCTGTTGCACGCGCAGAATACCCATCATAGCAAGCGTTTTAATGGCTTCGCGGACGGTAGAGCGGCCTACGGCGTATTGCACCATCAGCTCAGGTTCTGTGGGTATTTTCTGACCTGGTTTATATTTTCCCTGGGAGATATCTTTCTGGATGGCGTTGATAACACGGTCCGATAGTTTGGATGTTTGCTCCATAAATCTTCATTTACGATACAAAGGTATGACGTTTATTTAAACATCTGATGTTTTATTTTTTATCCCTTGATAATTTTGATAGATTGGATATCTAGCCCTGGGGTTGTATATTCGGCAGGCAGTATGATCATTTGCCAGCTGAACGAAACATTCCACGTGAAAAACTTGTATGTCATGGCAGCTGTTTGTTGAGGGTTCATCCAGCCGGTTTCTTAGTAACCACGCCAGCCGGATGGCATTGATTATTATCTCTTCCAAAATAAAAACAAATGCATCGCAGGAATTTTTTACAGGCGGGATTACTCACCGCCACATTTTCATTTCCGGAGAAGTATTTCCCCGGAAGGATCTATCGTCCTGGTAACACAGCTGTTTTCAACGCGGGCATCGGCGGAAATAACACGGTTGACCTGCTGAAGCGTATCGATAAGGATTGCCTGGTACATCAACCGGACCTGACGGTGCTGATGATAGGCACCAACGATATGAATTCGATGAAGCACATTGCTTTACCGGAGTATGAAGCCAACCTGCGGAAAATAGTGGCACAGCTGATAGCGGCCAAAAGCCGGGTATTGATGATGACGATCCTGCCGGTGCATGAGCCTTATTTATATACCCGCCACCCGCGCGCATTTTATGAGCCGGAAGGACATGCCAAACGGAAGCAGCAGGTGAATGATGTGATCCGGAAAATTGCAGCGGATAATAAGCAGGATTTATTAGACATGGGCTACATTTTTCAACAGGTGGGCGATGTGGGAGAAGAGACGGACAGCCTGATCCAGAATGTAGCCAACAGCCAGAAACAGGATGGTGTACATCCTACCCCGGCGGGTTACCGCACCATGGCAGTAGCCGTGTATGAATATATTACGCAACGCCAGCTGCCTCATAACAGGGTGGTTTGTTTCGGCGACAGTATCACCTTTGGCGATGGAGGAACAAACGGAAAAAGTTATCCCGCATATCTAAAAAAATTATTGACAGCATGAGAAAAATAGTCCTGTTAGCAACGATCCTGGTGATCCCTTATTTATTTTCCCGCGCCGGCGCGCCGGTAAATAAGGCAGATGTAATTATTTATGGTGGCACCTCTGCAGCAATTGTGGCCGCGGTGCAGGCGCATAAAATGGGTAAAACAGTCATTGTGGTATCGCCGGATAAACATGTTGGCGGTCTTTCTTCAGGCGGATTAGGGTTTACCGATACCGGCAATAAATCTGTAATAGGTGGCCTGGCCCGTGATTTTTATCACCGCATCTGGTTGCACTACCAGCAACCTGCCGCCTGGAAGTGGCAACAGCAGGCGGAGTATGGCAATAAAGGCCAGGGTACGCCGGCAATGGATGGCGCGGAGCGCACCATGTGGATCTTTGAACCGCATGTAGCAGAGCAGGTATTTGAAGATTATATCCGGGAGAATAACCTGAAAATTTACCGCAACGAATGGCTCGACCGCAAGCAGGGCGTAAAAAAGGAAGGCGGAAAGATAGTGGCTATTACTACCCTCAGCGGACAAACCTATAGCGGCAAAGTATTCATTGACGCCACTTATGAAGGCGATCTGATGGCAGCTGCAGGCGTAAGCTATACCGTAGGCCGCGAAGCAGTGGCCACCTATGGCGAAAGCTGGAACGGCGTACAAACGGGCGTTTTACACCACGGCCATTATTTCAAACAAAATATCAGTCCGTACCGCATTGCCGGTGAGGCAACAAGTGGATTGCTGCCGCGTGTTTCCGGGGAAGATCCCGGGGAAAAAGGAGCGGCGGATAAAAGGATCCAGGCGTATTGTTTTCGTATGTGCCTGACCGATAAACCTGCCAACCGCATTCCTTTTCCGAAGCCGGAAGGCTATGATCCCACGCAGTATGAATTACTTACCCGTGTGCTGGATAGCGGCTGGAATGAAGTGTTCAGTAAGTTTGATCCTATCCCCAATCATAAAACGGATGTGAACAATCATGGTCCTTTTAGTTTTGACAACATTGGTATGAACTACGATTATCCGGAAGCCACCTATGAGCGCAGGAAGGAGATCATTCATGAGCATGAAGTGTATCAGCAGGGACTTTTATATTTCCTTGCGAACGACGCCCGTGTGCCGGCTGCTATTCAGCGTCGCATGCAAACGTGGGGCTTATCGGCCGATGAGTTCCGTGACAATCATAACTGGCCGCACCAGTTGTATGTACGCGAAGCAAGGCGTATGAAAGGCGTGCATGTTATGACGCAGCAATCGGTGCTTGGGGAAAGCGCGGTACCGCAATCTATAGGCATGGGTTCTTATACCCTGGATGCGCATAATGCGCAACGTTATGTGAAAAAAGATGGGTATGTGCAGAATGAAGGCGACATCGGTGTGGATATCAAAGAGCCCTACCAGGTGTCTTACGGGTCCATACTTCCGCAACGGGCAGAGTGCAGCAACCTGCTGGTACCGGTATGCATGTCGGCTTCACATATCGCCTATGGTTCTATCAGGATGGAGCCGGTGTTCATGATCCTGGGGCAGAGTGCCGCCACCGCAGCGGCGCTGGCCATTGATGGGAACAAGGCCGTGCAGGAGGTAGATTACGGGCAGTTGAAAGGGCAGCTGGAGAAAGATCATCAGCGGTTATCGGCACGATAGCATAAACAGTCATCCATGCTACAGCGAACAGAAGCAAAGTGGCATGGATGGCACAATGATTGCGGCGGCTGCTATATGAAAAAAGCTATGATACCTACTATCTGCCGGGCTATTGGCCTGGGCATTGTTACCGGGATGCGCAGCGCAATGGGCCCTGCTTTCGCCAGTTATTTTGTTAGTCAGCAACCATCAGACAAACTACGTAAATCGCCTTTGGGCTTCATGCAAAAGCAAGGTACTTCCCGCTATTTACAAACAATGGCCGCAGGCGAGCTGGTTGTAGACAAAGCACCCAACATCGGAAATCGTATAGCCGCTGCCGGTATTACCGGCCGGGCACTTTCCGGCGCATTGGCTGGAGCTACTTTATACCAGGCAAAAGGTGAGAAAGCCTGGAAAGGAGCGGTAATTGGCGGCGTGGCAGCAGTAGCCGCAGCATACGCATTCTTCTATTTACGCAAGGCTGCCGGCAGGAAATTACATGTAAGAGATGCAGCAGTAGGTGGACTGGAAGATGCTGTAGCACTGGGTATCGCGGCATTGTCTATCAGGAAGAAAAGATAAATTCTTTTATGTAGTTGTTTTCTTTGAGAAAAAAACTACATTTGCATCCCCATAGAATGATGCCTAATAGTATAATGGTAGTACGACAGATTTTGGTTCTGTTTGTCTAGGTTCGAATCCTGGTTGGGCAACACCGGACAATAGTCACAGACAATGTTCAACGGATTTTACCCACTGTAACGTAAGTTGCGGTGGGTTTTTTCTTGCGTTTATTTATCTAATATAAAAACGGCGCCTTTTTAAGGCGCCGTTTTTATATTTAATTACCAGTTGCCGATCGGATAAGTCATAGGTCCATCTATTTCGTATATGATGCTGTTGCCGCACTGATGCTTCCTGATAATGCGCCGTTGCGGGCCGTATTCCCATATGGGTTGGTCTGCAGCGGTGTTGAGGGTGGAAAGCACATACCGCTCACCACTTACTTCCCTGATTACAATAAACGCATGCCAGTCGGGGAAGCCATCAAAGTATTCGTATACATAGTTGGTGTACTCTGAAGGATAGAGTTTGTCCGGCTCCGGCACGCTGGTTTGTTTCAGCACGCCGTTCAGCAGGGCGTTGAAATTAAGCCCCGCATTGGGTGCGTCGCTGTGCTGGTAAATGCCTATTGCATTCATGGCAATGTTATTAGGCAGGAACATGGTGCAGGGGATCTGGCCAGTGAGATATTGACGCAACGTATCGTTCAGGCTTTTGTTGGCGGGCGTAAGCGACATGTAATCCATCACTGCGCCGGTAAGATCCATTCCCGGATCTTTTTGCAGGTATTCGAGAATGTTGTTGGCAACGATGTTAGTGGGTCTTACTGCTACGGTCAGATCGTCCTGTTTGTACTTCGGGCCATTGTAGGTTTGCCAGCTCACCACTGCACGCAGCCCCGTTCCGGCAGGAACTACAATGTGTGCGGTGTCAGGCTTCACGGCGATGATGTTAACGGCCACGCCATCGAGCCATACTTTCAGTACGACAGGATCGTTGCCGAGGTTTTCCCCGGTAAGCAGGATGGTATCGCCGGCATAGACATAGCGCGGATTGGCTGCCTTTATTTTTGGTGAGCCGATTACTTTTACTTCGGGCCACAGTGTGGTTTGCGGACCTATATGCACTACGATGTTGCCGGTAAATACTTTTTCAGGAACCAGCAATTGCAGTTTAGTATCGGACTGGCTGAGGATACGCGCCGGCCGGTCGCTGATGAAAACTTCCGTGGGATAGTTGGACAGCTGGAGGTTTTTGCCGGAAAGTTCCAGCGTGTCGCCCGACTGCACGGTTTCGCGGCTTATTGCCGTGATCTCCGGGGTTGGCAATGCGGGGACCTCATTTTTATCCTGCCGGCAGGATGCCATTATTCCCAGTATTATAACGGTATAGACTATACGCATTTTTATCTCTTTTAAAAATTGATAATGGCAGACATATTGATGGTGGTATTGGGATCTTCTCCCTGCTGCTGTATATACCCGCGGAAAATGAAGGTATAGGAGCGTCCTGCATAGGTAGCAAAGGCTTTCCTGAGCAAGTGTGGTTCACCTTCCGCGGCGCCTGTTCTTTTTACCCGGAAGGAGGGATTCTCTGCCGGGGCTACTTCTATAAAAGGTGTGATGGTTTTATAGGTGAGGCTGTCCATTCCGGGCACTTTTACCGTATCAATGAAAAAATCCAGTGGTCCGGCGTCCGGTGAGAGATGCACAAACCTGATGCGGGCTTTGTGTTCCGGGCGGTCTTGCATATTTTCTTCAGACATCAGCACCTGGTAATAGCCTAAACTATCTGCCAGGTAAAAAGTATACCAGGTATCCTTTGCGAGGGTAGTATATTTTTCTGCGATCTTTACCTGGCCGCTGGTATCGGTGAAGCCTATACGATGTTTGCCGGGAGCTACCCAGTTGTAGCTGGCATTGTTGAACATACCCATTCCAGCGCCGTCGATATCGTTGTAGGCTCTCGCCGTTATAAAGGCGGTGTCTACAAATACCTGGCTTGCTTTGCTGATAAATGCGGTGCTGCCATTATAGATCATCAGGTGGGTAATATCAGGAGATGCCGGTATTTCTGTTGACTTATTGCAGGCAGTTACCCAACAAAAAGTTACCGGCAGTAGTAATTTTAAAAAGATGTTTCGCATAGCTGGATTGTTTATTACCTGGTAATGGAGATAGTGGACAAATGTATCTGGTCAAAGGAGTCGTATCGCGTGTAGCCCACATATAGTTTCCCGAACTGGTCGAACAGGATACGGCTTACTGCGCCTACAATGGCGGTTTGGCCCGGCTGTGGCTTTGTGGCATCGGACATTCCTTTGTAACCGGCTATTTTGTATACCATCTCTTTGTTCACATCAATTTTATAAATGCCGCGGGGTTCTTCTACATAGATCTGTTCATCATACCCAATGAGAATATTACCGTCGAAGTCAGCATCAAAAGAAGTGATGGTGCGCATATCTACTTCTTTAAAAGTGCCGGAGTACAGGAAGTTATCCGGTGCGTTCACGGCCTTTCCAATGATGGTAGTTACCTCTTTGGTGAGTGGGTTGAATTCCCGTACGCATTCTTTCATTTCAGCGCTGCCTGCTCCTTGCGCAAGGTATATTTTGCCGTTTCCTCCCAGCACAATGCCTCTTGGGGAAGCTATCCTGGCTTTGGGGCCGAAGCCGTCCGCCGTATTGCTGCCGTAATTCACCATGGTACCGGCTTTCATGGTTTCGGGGTTGGTTCCATCGTTGTTATAGAACACATAATCCGCCAGGTCGTCTACTGTGCCGGCTTCTGTAGTCACTATGCCATCGGCGGATATTTTGCGGAGTACGGCTCCGCCTCCCGCCCGTCCACCGTCCAGGAAGTAGAGGTTACCTGCTTTATCCAGCTCCATGCCTGCCACCGCGCCTATCATGGCTTTATCCGCAGGTCCGTCCACGATTGCTTCGTAAATCATCCCGTTATCCAGGCAATATTTATCGTTACGCCCAACCAGTGTTTTTACTTCACTGGTGCGGGGATTGATCTTCAATATCCGGTGAAAACGTAATTCGTATTCTAATACGTCCGTACTGCCTGGTAGCGTTATACGTGTCAACGGGGCGTTGGTTACTGCGAGATAGATGGTGCCGTCTTCTGAAATCTTCATGGCATCGATGCTGTTCAGTTTCAGATCGCCGAGCTGCGTGGCAAATTCATTGTTGCCGCCGCCGCCGAGGGTTACGATCCGGTTTCCGGCAAACTTCCTGATGGTCATGTTACGCCTGTTATAGCCGTGATCCGGGTTAAAATCAAAGGCGCCGTTATCGATAAAATAAATGGCTCCTTCTTTATCCATGCCCATATCGTGTACTGCGCCTACGGTGGCGGTACCCACCGGTCCGTCTATGGGTTCCAGTTCTGCATGGGGTGTCATCAGCAAAGGGCTTACGGTTACATCGCCGGGATAGAGGATATCCGGCTTCTTTACGGTGAATTTGAAAGGCGCGCTCCTGATGCCGTTTACGATGATGTAAATGCTGGTTTCGCCGATCTGTGAAGAGTCGGGCACCAACATCCTGAAAGTATCGGCTACGATGGTTTCTTTATCGTCGGTGTATTTGGATATGGGCACTTCCAGTTGTGTTTGTCCGTGTGTGAGTACCGTTGCTTCGGCGTTGCCCACAAAAATTTTCAGGCTGGCATCCGGCTTACCAAACTTTACGTACAGGGTGAGCGGTTCACCGCGCATGGCTATGCCTGGCGTAGCAGTGGTGGCCATCACGATGCCGGATTCTTTCTCCCGTGTATCCAGTTCTTTATCGAATGTTTTTTTACAGGAGAAGCATACCGGTAGTATTAGCAGCAGGTAATATTTTATGTGATTCATATGCACTGATTGGTCAGGATTAGTAAATAAAATTCAGGCCGAGAGAGTAATAGGGCCGCGGGCTGAAAAGCTGGTATGGTCTGTCTTTTGTCCAGTTGTCGCGGTCTTTCACTACGCCATCGTATTTATAGTTGCGGTTAAAGTCGAGGAACAATTCCCGCTTTTGATCCAGCAGGTTTTGCACGCCGGCTTTGAAATGTACATGTTTGTTCAGGCGCTGGCTCCAGGTAAAGTCCAGCAGGTGCTGGCTGCGCTGCATTACATCCGGGATGCCAAGGAGGTGTTCGCTGGGCCGGTGGTTGTTGGTGCCCAGCAATACGATCATAGGGCCGGTAACGTTATAACCGAGAGATATTTTGGTACCGATGGCAGGGTCTTCATAATTGAGTGATGAGTTAAGGATATAAGGCGCCTGCCCTTGCAGCGGGCGTTTGCGGCCTACCTGGTTACCATCTGAACCCTGCGGCTGCATGTCCACGCGGCTGTATATCCATGCCCCGTTCATCATGAAAGAGAGGTTACGGAAAAGAGCGCCTGGTATAAAGCTGAGGCTTTTACGCATTTCGGCTTCTATGCCATATACTTTTGTAGGGCCGGAGTTGATGAAACCGATTTCGTTGATGAACGATGCGTAGTAAGTTTCCCTGATCAGTATTTGTTCGATAGGTTTGTCCAGTGTTTTATAAAAGAAGCCGAGGTTGAACATTTCGTTTTTCAGCATGCTTTCGGGATACCATTCCAGCCGGATATCATAGTTGTCGATATTCACCGGATGCAGCGCCGGGTTGCCGACGTACATCAGGTAGTTTTCTATATCGGCGTAAGGGAAGGGGGCTACTTCACGGAATTCAGGCCGGTTAAGGGTTTTACCGTATCCTGCGCGTACAATGATACGTTCGGCAGGTTTCCAGTTAAGGTTGATGGAGGGGAGCACATGTGTGCGGGAATTTTCTACCACCAAAGGATAATTGGCCTGGCCGGCCATCAGCGCGCCAATAATGCGCAGGCGGTTGTTTTCCACCCTCACGCCACCGAAGATGGAGAGGTTGGAGTGTGGAATGTGGATGTCTGTAGCCAGGAAGTAGGAGAGGTTACGGTTATCTGCGAAGTAGCTGTCGTACGGACTGGTTTCTTCAAACCAGGTATGACCGGTATTGTCTGCCCGGAAATTGTCCGGCGACATATAATGATCCAGCATGTCTTCCGTGAGCTGATAACCGATATGGCCGTTTTCAAAATCACCATTATACGCGGTGCCCTGGCTCAGGCCGAACTGGCGCAGGTTTACGCGTCTTTCTTTCTGTTCGAAAAAGAAGCCTGTTTTTGCAGACCACCAGGGCAACAGCCAATGTTCTGCTTCTGCATTGGCCTGCGCGGTATTTTCGTTGATGCGGGTGTAAATGCGGCGTATGCCGAACGTTTGGGCTGCGCTGCCCACCAGCCAGGGATCGCTGGCGATATGTTCGGGATAGGTGCTGTCCTGGCTGTTGCGGCGGTACCATATCTCGCGGGTATCAGGATCGTTTCTGCGCACCAGGGTATAACCCGCATTGGCGAACAGGTGGGTGTTTCCTTTGTTCTTCAGGTTCCAGTAGGCGCTGAGTTGTGCCGTGTAGAGGAAAGTGCTCTGGAATATCAGCTGGTTGTCTTTACTCTGCCCGTTGAAGTCACTTTGTCTTGAAAGGATATACGACATCATTTGTTTGTTGCCCAGCTGGTTCACAAATTGTTTTAACTCCAGGTGCGCACTGTCGCCAACAGGCAGGGTATTCTGCTGGATGAGGGTGATGCGTGCGGATTGTGTGCCGCTGCGGATCACGCCTTCAGCGCCATTGGCATTGCGGCTGTCGTACACCGGGATGGTATTGTTTTGCGTGGTATTGGTGTAAGCAATGGAGGTGAGATTGTTGATGTGTTTGCGGCCTATTTTCCAGGCATCATAGTAGTTGGCCAGTATCCGTTTATCAAGATCGTTTTTTACTTTGAAGGACTTAAAATTGTTGGGGAATGCCTTCCAGTATGGGGCGTTATCTTTTGGATCGCCGGTATTGAACTTTACCAGATCCGGCAACCCTGCCGGCAATGCGCGGGTGCCGTCGTCGAAGCCGAGTGCATCGTAGCGGCCACCTGCATAGGTGGGCATATCGCTGAAGCTGGAGCCGGGGCGGTATTGAGCAGAGAGTTGCAGATCGAACTGGCGTGTGAGCTGGCTTTTCTTGGTGTATATTTTTACAACGCCGCCTGCGAAATCTCCGGGAAGATCCGGCGCAGGGGATTTATAAATGAGGATACGGTCAATCATGCTGCTGGCGATCTGGTCGTAGGAAAATGCCTTGCTGTCCAGTTCTGTTGCGGGAGCGATGTTATCGTTCAGGAAGGTAACATTATACCGGCGGTTAAGGCCGCGTACTACAATGAACCGGTCGTTTGTGATATTTACGCCGGCTACGCGGCGCACCACTTCAGCCGCATCACGGTCCATGCTGCGGGCAATTTGTTCATTGGAGATACCGGATACTACGCTGCGGGCCGTGCGTACTTCATCTATCAGCTGCGCATCGGTAGTATTGATCACCTTGCGGTGCGGAATGCCGGTTACCACTACTTCCTTCAGCCCGCGTTTCGGCTGCAGCTTAAAATTGGCTTGCAGGGTAGCTTTGCCTTCCACCTTTATACCGTTGAGGCTACCGGTTTCGTATCCAACGTAGCTGAACATCAGATTGTATTTGCCGGGTGGAATTTTATCGATCGTATAATATCCTTTTTCATCTGTTATGGTGGCGAAAGAAGTATTGGCTATCCTTACGGTGGCGCCGATCAAAGGATCGCTGCTTTCGAAATCCACTACGCGGCCGGTGATCCTGCCCGGTACCACCTGTGGTTTGGGCGATACAATGATGTTGTTGCCATCGATCGTAAACAGCATAGCCGTGTTGGCAGAAAGCCGGTCGAGGCAGGATTGAATTCCTGTACGACCGGCAACGGTGATAGGGATGGTTACAACCTTCTGCTTTACAATGGCGGGATCATAAATAAAGTGAAAGCCCGTATGATCTGCAATACGGTTTAGTACTGCTTCCAGTGTTTCCTGCTGTTCCACAATAGCTTTCGCGGCAAATGAAGGTAGCAGGGATAGCAGGAGCCAGCCTAAGCAAATGTGTAAAATTCTCTGATGCATATTTATTTTTTATGGGACAATAAGCGGCCTGCCGCAGGTTTACTGCGGTAATGTCAGGGCCGGGAATGACTATGAATATTTGTTATCGCATATGAACGAGTACAGTATCTCCCTTTTGTTCAAAGTAAATGTTGCGGTTGATGCTTAGCAACGCCAATACCTTTTTGAGTGGCATTCCTTTATCAAAGGAGGCGGTGAACAATTCTTTGCGGCAGCGATTGTCTGTGAATACAAAAATGGCGCCGTAACGGGTGGAGAGTGTTGCGGCGATATCCTGTAACGACTGCCCGTAAAAGTCCAGTTCACCATTGATCCACTTACTGTATCGCGCGGCTGGTACCCTTTGTACGGCATAGGTGCGGTCGGCGCTGATTGTCAGCTGTTCATCGGGCTTTAGTAAGATGGGCTGTGGCGCAATACCGGTATGCACGGATATTGATCCTGTGAGCAACGTGATGCGCATGCCTGCCTTTTCCGTATATGCCTGTACGTTAAAGGAAGTGCCGAGTACCCTGGTTTCCACCCCTTTGCTTTTTACGGTGAAAGGATGGTTAGCATGATGGGTTACATCAAAGAAAGCCTCTCCTTCTGCCAGTATTACTTTTCTTTCGTGTTTATTATAATCAGTTGGAATGAGCAGACGTGAATGGCTGTTGAGCACTACGGTGCTGCTGTCTGCCAGCCGTATGCTGCGCACCTGGCCAATACCGGCATCTATGGTATCATACAAAGGTCCGCTTACCTGCGCAACAGCTGTAGTGCCCGCGGGACGCAGGGTATAATAAAGCGACGCGGATACCAGCGCCAGTAGGGACGCTGCTGCCACCGCGTTGCGTACATTGAGCCAGCGGCGTTTGGGCTGTATAGTAGTATGGATTTCGTTGCTGAAGCGTTCGAATGCCTGTTGATAGCCTTCATCATAAACGCCTATCATCTTATATAAATGCTCCGCTTCCCGGAATATGTGTGCCATTCCTGGATGCGCTTTAAGCCAATTGGTCCAGTATTGCACATCTTTTTCAGGTGCGCCTTTGCAGTAATTGCAGAATGTGATGTCTGATAAAAAATCTTCCGGCAGTGCGTAGTATTGTTCTTCCAACGATCCAATGTTTATTGTTCCACTAGTAGGACAAAGGAGGTGCAGGAATTTCCATGAAAGAAAAGTGGAGTTAACGATTCCTTAATATGGGAGCGAGGGTTTTCCTTTCAATTGCTTCCGGAGTGCGGCGAGGGCTTCGTGTACATAGTTATAGGCCGTTTTTACCGGCTGGCCGGTGATCCGGGCAATCTCTTCGTAACTGTACTGGCGGAAAAAACGCATCTCTATCACCTGTTTGTAGCGGGGCGGGAGACTATGCAGGGCGCGCTGTAAGTTTTGCTGTTTGTCTGTTTCATCCGCCTGGCGTATCAGTATTTCTTCATAGGAGTATTCCACGCCATCCATTTCGCCGGGTTCGTAGGTAACTGTTTTGTTTTGCTGCTTTAGGGCAGTCAACAGCCGGTTGCGTAAGGAAACGGTGAGATAATTTTTCAGGTGCAATATCTTAGAAAGCTCATCTTTTTTTTGCCAGCAATGGAGAAATAGCTGGTGGATGCAGTCGCGTATCAGTTCCTTATCGTCCGTAAGATAACATCCTGCGGCAAACAGCGCATGATAATGTGTTTGGTATAATTGTAAGATGGCATCCCTGTTATCCATTTCATGTATAAGCGATCCGGTGTACTCAAAGTTACCATATCGGCCGGCAGGCACATTTTAAGAAATTGTTAAGCCTGTTTATGGATCACCGGGGAGAAATGAAGCGGATGCCGGCCCAGCTATTATTTAGAAAAGAAAAAGAGAATGATTAAATTGCCGCTTGTCTAACTAAGGAGATATTGCGCGGCGCCAAGTTTCATATAGCAAAAGAATTACTGATCAGTATATCGGAAGGAGATGAAGTAGCTTTTCGTGAACTTTTTTATGGGGCGCTTCCCTGGCTGACATCTTTTATACAGAGGATGGTCAAATCGCCGGAGGGAACCCAGGAAGTTGTACAGGAAACCTTTATCCGCATCTGGCTGAGCCGCGATAAGCTGCCAGGGCTGCTGGAGCCACAGGCATGGATCATACGGGTGGCCAGCAATGAGTGCTTTACCTGGTTCCACAAGCAGGCGGCGCTCCGTAAGATAACGGATATCCGGGACGACGCGGGAAGCGCCGCTGCCAATCTCGCGGAAGACCGCCTGCAGGTACAGGAAACCCTGTTGCTGATCCGGGAGGCAGTGGAGCAATTGCCCCCGCAGCGTAAAAAGATTTACCAGCTTAGCAGGGAGGAAGGGCTGAAAACACAGGAAATTGCCGATCGCCTGCAATGCTCTCCCAGCTACGTAAAAAATACGCTCAGTGCAGCGCTGAGTTATATCCGTGGATATCTTACCGATGCCGGGAAAATAATTCCCCTTTTATTTTTGTTCTCCTTAACACGCTGAAAATAAGGCGGTTAATTTCTTCTCTCTCTTTATTCTAAAAAAAATGTGCTGCCCGATGAGTACCACCGGTCTTTTTTACATTCTATATAGTATTACGCTGCTTGCCGGCGTGCACCTGTAATTATTTTACTACGTTTTGAAAACCACTATGGAACAGAGAATTACTTTTTTATTGAGAAAAAGTGGGGAAGAAGGACTGACGAAAGATGAAGAAGGAGAGCTGACCGCTTTTTTTCAGGATGAAGCCAACCGGGAACTGTTTAACAGCGCAGCGGTTGCATTGCCGGAGGAGCTTTCCGGTGATGTGGAGGTGAACCGTGCCGACTGGGAGCCAATGCTGCAGCATATACTGAATGCCGATAAACCAGGCCATAGCAGCATCCCGGTGAAGGTATTGTACCGGAAATGGTGGCAATATGCAGCGGCTGCGGTGTTTATATTGGTGGCATCAGGAGTATGGTTCTTTATGCAGCAGAAGAAGCAAGGCATCATGCATCACATTCCGGAGGTAGCGGCAGATATAGCGCCGGGCACCAATAAGGCGACGTTGCAGCTGGCCAACGGGAAAACGATTGTACTTTCTGACGCACAGAATGGTGTGGTTGGTCAGCAGGGAAATGCGCAGGTGGTAAAAATGGATAACGGCCTGCTGGCGTATCAGCCTGGGTCACAGTCCGGCGGCAATACGGTGGAATACAATACCATGATCACGCCACGTGGAGGACAGTACCGCATTATACTGCAGGATGGCTCAAAGGTGTGGCTGAATGCCGCCAGCTCTTTAAAATACCCGGCGGTATTCAATGGTCCGGAGCGGGTAGTGGAGCTTACCGGGGAGGCTTACTTTGAGATAGCGGCGAAAGCAGACCAGCCCTTCCGGGTAAAGTCGAAAGGACAGGAAGTATTGGTACTGGGTACCCATTTTAATATCAATGCTTATCCCGATGAAACCGTGACAGCCACTACGCTGATCACGGGTAAGGTGAAAGTATCCGGTGCGGGGTATGCGGGTGTGATGCAACCGGGAGAGCAGGTGCAGCAACAGGAAAACCACAGGTGGCAGCTGTTAAAGAATGTAGATACCGAAACGGTGATGGCCTGGAAGAATGGATATTTTTCTTTTAACAAAGCCAATATCGTTACTGTGATGCGGCAACTGGCCAGGTGGTATGATGTGAATGTAATATTTGAAACCAAAAATACAGAGCAGGCTTTTGTGGGTGAAATACCCCGGAGTGTAAGCCTGGAGCAAGCTTTAGAGATACTTAAATTCAGTGATATTCACTATGTAATAACAGGAAGAACAATTAAGATTATTGATTGATCTGTCAACCAAACAGGATTTATTATCAACCAAAAACCAACCAACCATCAATGAAAAAAAATACGTCTTAAAAAACAAAACAGAAGTGCTTGCAACACTTCTGTTTAATCCGGGCTTACCGACAACCATCCGACTAAAGAAAGTTTAATCAATTCACCCAAACACTACAAATGTATGCAATTAAGTAATTGCTATGGGCATTTCTTTGCCCGTTCCCTCCTTAAAAAAACGATGCTCATTATGAGATTGAATTTTTTCCTGATTGTTGTGCTATGTCTGCATGTAAGTGCAAAAGGGGTGTCTCAGGAGATTACATTATCATTGAAAGAGGCTTCACTTGAAAAAGTACTGACAGGTATTAAAAAACAGAGTACTTATCATTTCTTTTATGATGCGCAACTGCTGCGGCAATCCGCGCCCGTAAGTGTACAATTAAAAAATGCCTCGCTCCGGCAGGCACTGGAGCAGGCTATGCGGGGACTGCCGTTTACCTGGCGTATTGATGAAGAAAATAAGCTGGTGACCATTGGCCGAAAAATGGTAATGGCCCGGCCATTGATGGAGTTGCCATCGGCGTCCGGCATTGTAACCGGGGTGGTGGTAGATCACCAGGGAAAACCCATACCGGGAGCCACGGTAAGCCTGCGGCCTTTTAACAGGGGCACGGTTACCAGGGAAGATGGCTCTTTTACTTTCAGAAATCTTGCTGTTGGTAATTACACCGTCATCGTGACTTTTGTCGGTTTCGGATCTTTCGAAAAAAACATTAAAGTAGGCGAAACCCCGGTACAGCTCACCATTTCGCTGAAGCCTGTGCTTACAGAGCTGAATGCTTCTGTAATTATTGGATACGGCACCACTACCGAACGAAACAAAACAGAATCGATGTCTTCTGTAAGATCGAAGGAGCTTACAGAAAATCATTCCAGTATAGCGGTGTCGGATATGCTGGCGGGCCGGTTGCCAGGACTGTACGCGGTAAAATCCGGTGGTGCGCCGGGAGCGGGTTCTACGCTTTTTGTGCGTGGGCTGAGCACCTTTAATAACTCTGCCCCGCTGGTAGTAATTGATGGCATTCCCGACAGGCGGCTGGATGATCTGAATGCCAACGATATTGATGTAATATCCGTGCTGAAAGATGCGTCGGCGATTTCTGTATATGGCGCGCGTGCGGCCAACGGGGTAATACTGGTGACTACCAAAAAAGGAAACATCGGCAAACCCAGTATCACTTTTGCGGCCAACGTGGTGAACCAGCGTCCTACGCAATATTATAAGCAGATGAATGCTTTTGACTATGCCACTACTTACAATGAAGCGCTGAAGAATGAAGGATTATACCAGCCAGGTGTGGGTATGGGTTTCAGTGATGAAGCCCTGCAGAAATATAAGGATGGTTCTGATCCCAATTATTATCCAAATGTGAACTGGATCGACGAAGTGCTGGCTACTTCTTTGTGGCAAAGCAATTATAATTTATCTGCCGCAGGCGGAAGTGAAAACATCCGGTACTTTATTTCCGGAGGTTATTCAAAAAACAGCGGATTGGTACCCGTAGAAGGTTACAGCCGTTATAACCTGCGCAGCAATTTGGAAGCAAAGGTAACGCGCGATCTGAAGGTGACGATGAACCTCAGCGGGTCATTCAGCAAACAAAATTCAGAAGCGGTGTATGGTTCGGAGTACGTTATCAGTAATATGTATTCAACCCCGCCTATCCGTGCAAACCGCTTCACCAATGGTTTGTATGCTGTTGTGCCGGAGCAGCGCGGCAATGCTTACCAGCAATCGATAGGCGCATCTGGTTACAATCTTACCAATATCAATATCTTTAATTCGGTAGTCAACATACAGTACGATATTCCTTTTGTAAAAGGGTTATCGCTGAAAGCCAATGGCTCCTTCGATAAGCTTTATTCTTTTGGTAAACGCTTCGCTACACCGTATGATATGTATAGTATTAATGCGGCAGGCAATTTTAAGAAAGCAACGCCTTATCCTACGGAGCCTTACCTGCGGGAAACCTTTGCGCAAACGCAGAGCCTCACGCTGGAAGCCGGCGCGCAATACGACCGGTCGTTTGGTAAACATGATTTATCCGGTTTGCTGCTTTATACACAAACCAATAATACCGGTGATAATTTTAATACACAGCGTTCGGGCTTTGTATCTTCCAGTTTATCACAGCTGGACTTAGGCGATCCTACGCGCGTTACCAATGGGGGTTCCGGCACACAAAATGCCAGGCGGGGTTTGGTAGGCCGGTTATCGTATAACTATGCATCGCGCTACCTGTTCCAGTTTAACTTCCGGTATGACGGGTCTGATATTTTCCCTCCTGACCAGCGGTATGGATTTTTCCCGTCGCTGTCTGCCGGGTGGGTTTTATCGGAAGAACCTTTCATGGATAATGTATCCAACGATCTTGATTTCCTGAAGGTAAGAGCGTCGTGGGGGCAGCTGGGTAACGACCGTGTAGATCCGTACCAGTTCCTGACCACTTATGCTTTGGGCGCTACACCGGGATATTCACTGGGAGGCGCTACGCCGCAGTATTATCAAACGTTATCGCCTAATGTATTACCTAACCCGGTATTTACCTGGGAACGTGCGGTAATTGCCAACATAGGCGTGGAAGCGCATTACAAGCAGGATCTCTTAACACTGGAAGCAGATTATTTTCAGAAAAGAACAAAAGATATCCTGGCGCCGCCGGCACAGCAGGTGCCTGCTGTAATTGGTATCGGGCTGCCTGATATTAACAGCGGTATTGTGGATACCAGGGGACTGGAAGTTGTTTTAAGTCATGCGCAACACTTCGGGAAGTTCTCTTATTTTATTTCTCCGAATTTTAGTTTTAGTAAGAATAAGGTCGTCTACTATCCTGAATCACAAAGCATCCCGGAATGGCAGAAGGCAACCGGGAAGTCTATCGGTTATTTTTATAACAGGGTAGGCATGCAGGCGGTTGGATACATATCCGAGGGCCTCTATCAGAGCGAAGAAGAAATTACCAAAGGGCCTAAGCCGCTCTACCCTGGCACTGCGCCCGGTGATATCCGGTATAAGGATGTAGATGGCGACGGCGCCATTACAGCCAGGGACCAGGTTTTCTTTGGCGCTTCATTTTTCCCTAAAATCCAGTACGGTATCCGCTGGGGAGTGAAGTACAGCAGTCTTGAGCTGAATGTGCTGATGCAGGGCGCGGGCGATGTACAAGGGTACGCCTATACGAATCTGCCTGCCACCACAGATAAACTGGACCGTTGGACGCCCACTCACACCAATGCTTCTTATCCGCGTTTGTGGTACAACAATCAGAATAATGAGGAAAACTCTGATTACTGGGCGCGTAATACCGCCTACCTGCGGGTGAAGAACATGGAGCTGGCTTATAGCCTGCCTGGCAGCGTACTTCAGCGTATTGGTGCAAAGAGTTTGCGTATCAGTGTTAGCGCGAACAATCTCTTCACTTTCACTCATTTTAAATCGTTTGACCCGGAAAGTGCGGGGCAGGTACGTGATCCGCTGATGAAATCGTTCGCAGCCGGTTTAACGCTGCAGTTCTGATCAGTGGAAACGAATTTATTGAACCAACTAATGCTCTCAAATGAAAAGATTAATCAGCTATATAGCCCTTGCTGCAACGGTGGGAACAGTTGCCTGTAATAAAGAGGCGTTGAATAAAGGTCCCCTGAACCTTTACAGCGACAGCAACGTATGGAAAGACAGTGCTCTCATCAGCAGGGTGGTGCTGGAATCGTACAGCAAAATACACGCAATCTATGATGATGCGGGAAACTGGATGATCTGCGATATTACCGATGAAGCCAAAGCCGCCAAGTCGTTCCTGGAGTCCAACCAGATTAATTCGGGGCAGTATTCTCCTTCCAGCAATATCAACACCGACCTGTGGACAAACACCTATACGGCGGTGCGGAACTGCAATTCCGTGTTATCGCACCTGGATGAAACGCCCCTCAGTGCCGGTGGAAAGCAACAGATCAAAGGCGAGATGCTGTTTCTCCGGGCGCTGCATTATATGGATCTCTACTTTACTTTCGGGCGTTTCCCGATTATAGATAAAGTACTGACACTGAATGATGAGCTGACAATGGGTCGCGCTACTGATGAAGCCTGCATAAATTTTATGGTGAAAGACCTGGACGATGCCGCGGCCATCCTGCCGGGAAGCTACCCTGCTTCCTCCACAGGACGGGCTACCCGTTTTGCAGCATTAGCCATGAAAGCACGGCTGCTGCTGAATCATAAGGACTATAGCGGCGCGGCTGCTGCCGCCAAAGAGGTAATTGACAAAGGCGGCTTCTCTCTTTTCCCGGATTATGGCGCGATGTTTTTCCCGGAGAATGATGATAACAGCGAAGTTATTTTTAATAAAGAATATGCGGGAGACTTAAGCGGACAGGTACATTCGCTGGACGACTACAACAACTCTACTTACTTCACCGGCTTTGGCAGTGTGCGGGATTGTCCTACGCAGAACATGGTAGACCAGTACCTGATGACAGATGGTAAACCCTGGAATCAATCGGCCTTATATGATCCGGCGCATCCTTATGCTAACCGCGATCCGCGCCTGCATGCCAGCGTTATCTACGATGGCACTACCTGGATGAATACCGAAATGGACTTAAAGCTGGGATCAGCCATGAACCCCGGTACTTCCAGCACCGCCATCACAGGTTACCTGCTGCGCAAGTTCATGAACCCAAATTATATTTTCGGCGGTAATAACACCAACTACCAGAACTGTATCATGATGCGGTTGGGCGAAGTATATCTCAACTATGCAGAGTGCCAGCTGAAACTGAATAATCCCGGTGAAGCGCGCACGTATGTGAACCTGCTGCGTAAGCGGGTAAATATGCCGGAAATAACCGGCACGCTCACGTGGGATGATTATGTGCGTGAACGCACCGTGGAACTGGCATTTGAAGGCCAGCGGTTCAACGATATCCGCAGGTGGGGTACCGGCGCTACGATGATCGGCGCAGCCATCCGGGCGATGCAGGTTGGCATCGTAAACGGCGCCCGGACTTATACTTCGGTGCCACTGGAACAGCGGTTTTTCGAAGACAAAATGTATTATTTCCCGATACCACAGGACCAGTTGCAAAAGTATCCTGCGGGTAAAGTACCGGAGCAGAATCCCGGTTGGTAATCATCTACATAAAATTATATACCGTCAAACACCAGCATTATGAAAATCACTTTCAATCATTTAATCACCGCGGCCTTGCTGTCGTTGCCTTCAATGGCCAATGCGCAGCTGAAGCAAAAAGGCGATAGCCTGATAAGCGTTATTAATAAACATCCGGAAAATATTGCCGCGCACGATGCATACATACAAGCCATGTGGAAAGACAGTGCAGCTGTTGTAAAACAATACCAGCTGTGGACCAAAAAGTTCCCCAAAGAAGCGGGTATCGCTTATGGCTACGGTAAATTTTATACAAACATGGAAAGCCCTGCAGCCCGTCCTTTCCTGCTGAAGGCGGTGGCGCTGAATCCCAAACTGGCGGATGCCTGGCAGGAGCTGTCGATAGATGCAGAGCGCTGGGGCGAGTTTGACAAGGCGCGGGACTTTATGGGTAAAGCGGCTGCTGCAGAACCGGATAATGCAGATTATCTTTTTTACTATGCCAATTCCCTTGAAAAAGATGATCCGGAGAAATACCGGGAGATGTGTAATGAGTTGATCAAAAAGTTCCCGGAAAGTCAGCGCGGAGCACAGGCATTGTATTGGATGGCTTTCCGTGCACCGGATATGCAGAAAAAGAAGGCACTGTATGAGCAGATGCGCCGTGATTTCCCGGTATCAAAGTTCAGCTGGTCCAATTCCGGTATGGAAGAATACTTTGATCTGCTGTTATCTGACAATCCTTCGGAAGCGCTGAAGCTGGCCACTGACCTGGCAGCAACGCCTGGTCTGGAATCAGAAAGCAAAGAAGGGTTTGAGAAAAATGCAAAGCTGGCCGGCCAGTTTATAGCCGCCGGAAAACTACTGGCAGATAATAAAACCAGTGAAGCCGCCGCGGTACTGAATAACATAAAGCCAAAGAGATGGGGCAGCATGCCGCAAACACTGGCATTGCTCAAAGCAAAAGTAGCCAACCAGGGCGGACATCCGCAGCAGGCGTATGATACCCTGATGAAGTACTACGTGGCCACACCGGCCAGGTCGTTGAAAGCGCCGCTGCTGGCCTATGGTAAGGAAGCCGGTAAAACAGAAAGCGCAATTTATGAGGAGCTGAAGCAACAGTTGAATACAGGGGCTAAGGAAGCGTCTTTTTCGCTGGAGTCCTATTTAGCCGATGGTAAAGTATCCATGAAAGACTACAAAGGCAAAGTGGTATTGCTTACCTTCTGGTTTCCCGGCTGTGGCCCCTGCAGGGGAGAGTTTCCTCACTTTGAAAAGGTGCTGAAGAATTTTAATGGTCAGCCGGTATCCTACCTGGGCATTAACATTGTGCGCGACCAGGATGCGTATGTGGTACCGTTTGTGAAATCCAGTAAATATAGCTTTACGCCATTGAAAGATGTGGAAACCAACCGGCAGAACCTCCCGGTGAGAGGCGCGCCCACGAATTACCTGATTGACCAGGATGGTAAGATCATTTTCAAGAATTTCATGATTCAGAATCATGATGCGGAGTTGATGCTGGAGGATATGATCCGGTTGTTGCTGGAGAAACAGGCATAATACAATATTGAAACCCCATTTATGCAGCAGGGCTGGCCAATTGGCCGGTCCTGTTATTTTATGGTATACACCCGGGGCCGGAACGCCACTCATCTTTTTTGCCCAAAGGATAATAATTTAAACTCTATATTTACCCCCGGTATTCCACCTTCATATAAAAAAATTAATATCAGCCATGCCGGCCATCGAGGGGCAAACAGATGAAGAATTGTTGTTGTTGCTGCAGTCGGGTAATGAACAGGCGCTAACCCTGTTGTATAAGCGGCATTGGGAACCGCTGTTCTTGTCGGCCTACCAGGTGCTGAAAGACAAAGAAGCCTGTAAAGACTTGGTACAGGAGCTGTTTACAGAGCTTTGGCAAAAGTCCCATCGCATTCAATTAACCGTTTCCCTGAAGGCTTATCTTTCTGCCAGCATCCGTTACAAGGTATTCCGGTATATCCGGCAAAACCCGGTGCGGGAGGAGTTATTTGATCATATGATGGAGCGGATGGAAGCCGCTTCGCCGGAAAGTAAGCTGGCCGTAAAAGAGCTGCAATCCCTGCTGAATACCCTGATAGACACCTTGCCGGAGAAATGCCGGATCATATTCCGGATGAGCCGGGAGCAACATCTTTCCTATAAAGAGATTGCCACACAGTTGAATGTTTCGGTGAAAACCGTTGAAAACCAGATCAATATTGCCATCCGTAAGCTGCGGTCCGCCCTGGGCTATGCTTTGCTGCTGCTCCTGCTTATTAATAAATAATTTTTTTTGCCTGCTTTGGGGGTAGCCCTTCTTTTTTGTCACTAATGATAAAATACCCCGTATGAACAGACAGGAGTTTTTTTCATTGATAGATAAATGGATGAATGGCTCGGCGAGTGAGGAGGAGATACAATCATTGATGAATTACTATCACAGTTTCAAATCTACCACGGAGTGGGACGAAGCGCAGCTTGGTGCTAAATCCTTACTGGAGGCGGAAATGGAGCAACAGCTGTTGCTGCGCATCCGGACTGCGGAGCCGGAAACAGCGCCGGTGAAACGCATGTGGTGGACAAAAATCGCCGCGGCGGCAGCAGTGCTGCTGGTACTCGCAGCAGCAGGCTGGTGGTATTTCCAGCGCCCTCCGGAGCAAATGGCTGTTCATTCGCAGCAGCAACTGGTGGCCACTAAAGCAGGGGAACACAAGAAGATACAGCTGCCCGATAGTACCATCGTTTGGCTTAGCCCGGCCTCCCGGCTGGAATATACGGATGCTTTCGGGAAAGGAAGCCGTGAACTTACATTGAATGGCGAAGCCTTTTTTGAGGTAGCTACCGATGCGGCGCAGCCTTTTATTATTCACAGCGGGCGGGTAGATACACGGGTGTTGGGCACTTCCTTTAACATCCGGGCATTTGATGCGCAGCCGGATGTGGCGGTAACGGTGTTAACGGGTAAGGTGGCGGTAGGCAACGCGGATAGCGCGGTGCATGTATCTCCCAGCCAGCGGGCGGTGTTTAGCAAGGCTACGGGGAAGATCACGAAGGAAGACGGGGTAGCCACCGGTAACTTATTGAGCCGGCGCGAAGGCATCCTGAAATACGACCGGGCGGGCCTGCGGGAAGTAGCAGCCGAGCTGGGATATTATTACAACGTAAAAATTGAGATCACCGGAGATATTTCCAACTGTTTTTATTTCGGGGAATTTAATACCAACGGCACTTTGGAGAAAGCGTTGCGGCAGCTGTGCCTGTCGCTCAATGCTACCCTGGAGCACAACGGTACTACCTACATCATCAGGAAGGATAAGGAATGCTGAACGTTATGAAATAAACCACCAACCTATGCATAAAGAAGCGCCACCTACATAAAAAGAACCTCCCTTGCGGGAGGCTGAAAGTTAAGTCTTAACGCTAGTATGCCACACTGGCCTGGTAACCGATGGCAGCTAGTTTTTACTCAACCTTAATCTACGTAAAAGTATGAAAAAATGTGTACCTGTAATAGGCATGCTAATGAAAATGTCATTGTGTATTGTAGTCGTTGTATGTAGTACCACACTAACATTGCTGGCCAAGCACACCGAAGCCCAGCTGCTCGAAAAAAGGATTACGCTGAAAGTGGAAGGAGGAGCATTGCATGATGCCCTGGATGAGATAGGCGCCAGCGCCAATCTCTCTTTCAGCTATGCGGTTAATAAAGAGATCTTTAACAGCGTGGTAACTATCCGGGCAAAGCACCAGAAAGTAGGTAATGTACTGAAAGAGCTACTGGCGCCGTTTTCCCTGGAATATTTTATAGCAGATGATAAAGTGATCATCCGCCGCAGCAATGAAATGCTGGCGAATATGCTGCTGGACGCCGATGCCGGCCTGATGTACAAAGACATCCGCGGGAAGGTGGTGAATGAAAAAGATGAACCCCTGCCCGGTGTATCTGTTCGTGTAAAAGATGCTTCCATGGCAGCGGTTACCGATGAAAAAGGAGAATACGTGCTGAAAGGCATCCCTGAAAACGCGGTGCTCATCGTATCTTTTATGGGATATAATACCCAGGAGATAGCCAGCGGTAAGGACACCCAGCTCCGTATTGTACTCACGGAAGACACCAAAAAGCTCGGTGAAATTGTAGTAGTAGGTTATGGCTCCCAGAAAAAGGCCAGTCTTACCAGCGCAGTAGCCTCTGTAAAAGGCGCCGCAGTAGCGGAAAGGCCCGTACCAAACGTAGTAAACGCCTTACAGGGACAAGTACCCGGCCTGTTCATCCAGCAAACCGATGGTATGCCCGGCACCAACAACAACAAACTGAATATCCGCGGTATCAGCACTTTATCCAGCAACCCCGTACTGGTACTGATAGATGGCGTGGCCGGTCAGCTGGAAACAGTAAACCCGCAGGACATTGATAACATCAGCATCCTGAAAGATGCGTCTGCCACCGCTATTTACGGCGCACGCGCTTCCGGCGGGGTAATACTGGTTACCACCCGTAAAGGTAAGCTGAACAGCAAGCCTTCGCTCGCGTACGATGCTTACGCAGGTATACAGCAGCCTACCTATCTCCCAAAACTGGTAGACGCAGTATCCTTTATGCGCAAATGGAATGAATCCCAGCTGAACGATAATCCCGATGCCACCGTGCGTTTTTCTGACGCCGATATCCAGAAATACGCCAGCGGTGAATTGCCCAGTACCGACTGGATCAGCGCCATCTTCAAAGAGAACGCACTCCAGATGCAACATAACGTTGGCGTCTCCGGAGGAACAAAAAATACCGATTACTTTGTATCACTCGGATACCTGAAACAGGAAGGACTGGTACAGGGCGTGATGAACGAGCGCTTTACCTCACGCGTAAATATCAATACACAGATATTGGATAACCTGAAGTTCGGGATCAACACGGTGTATATGAATGCGCCTAAAAGCTTTGCGGGCGCCGGTATTTATACTACCGCCATGCACTGGGCATATATCCTCAACCCTACGGAATGGGCCTATACACCACAGGGGCGCGACAGAAGCTACCGTGGCGGCTCCCAGCCGGTGGCTATTATCAATCACGGCGGGTTTGAAAATTACAAAGACAATTACTTTAATACCAACCTGACGCTGGATTACGGCATTACGAAAAACCTGTCGGTAAAAGGACAGTATTCCTACAACAGCCGCGATATCAAGCATAAAATTTTCAGGGCTACCTATAAGCTGTATGATGATGAGGAAAACCTCGTTACTACACAGCAGTCGCCCAACTCGTTGAACGACGATTATAATACGGCTATTAACCAAACGTTTATTGGTACGCTGAATTACGGCTTACAGGTGAAGCAGCACGACTTTAAAGCCCTGCTGGGATATAGCCAGGAGAGCATGAAGTACGACTCTTACTCCCTGGGTCGCCAGGATTTTCTGAATAATGATATTCATGTGATCAATGGCGGCAGTGTGAAAAAAGACTATTGGTCTACCGGCGGAGGCGCCTATGAATGGGCGATCCAGTCGATGTTCGGACGGTTGTCTTACAGCTTTAAAGACCGCTACCTGCTGGAAGTAAACGGGCGGTACGACGGATCTTCCCGTTTCAAAAATAACCGCTGGGGATTCTTCCCATCTGTTTCTGCCGGATGGAGAATTTCGGAAGAAGACTTCCTGAAAGGATCTGACATTGTGAGCAACCTGAAGCTGCGTGGCTCTTACGGTAAGGTAGGTAATCAGAATGCAACGGGAACGGATACACGTGGTATTTACTCCTGGGCCAGTTTAATTGGTACCGGCGCTTCTTATTTCAATGATAAAGCGCAAACTACCACGTATTATAACAATACCGCTAACCCGGATCTTACCTGGGAAGAGAAAGTAACCGGAAATATTGGTGTGGACGCGGGATTTTTTGATGAGAAATTTACCCTCACCGCTGATGTTTTTAAAGAGAAGACCACCGGGATTTTATTAACGCCCAGTGTGCCATCCACCTTTGGCCGCGATGCGCCCGTAATGAACCTGGGCCGCATGAGCAACTGGGGATGGGAAGTATCTGCCGGCTACCAGAACCGCGATAATAAGCTGAAGTATGGTGTGATGGTGAATATCTACGATTCCCGTAACAAGATCCTCGACCTGGGTGGCACGCCGGATGTATTACAGGAAAACCCCGTAATGGTAGGCCAATCACGGTGGACGTGGTATGGTTATAAAGCGCTTGGCTTGTATCAGTCGGATGAAGAAGTGAAAGCATCGCCTACCTATAAGCCGCAAAATAAAGCCGGCGACATCAAGTACCAGGATACCAACGGCGACGGGCAAATTACCCCGGAAGACCGTGTAATACTGGGCGATGCAGACCCGCACCTGATGTTTGGCGTGAATGCTAATTTCTCCTGGAAGCAGTTTGACCTGAGCATGTTATTCCAGGGCGTGCTGAAAAATAAAACGTACCTCACCGGTTATGCCGTAAGTCCGTTTAACTACGGCGGTTCCTTTACCACCGACCTGATGGACTCCTGGACGCCGCAAAATAAAGGCGCCCGCTATCCCCTGATGCGGCAGGATTTGAGCGTGAACTACGACTTTTCCGACTGGTGGCTGTATGATTCAAAGTATGTGCGTTTGAAGAACCTGCAACTGGGATATAATGTACCCAACAATATTTTGCAGCGCGCGAAGATTGGTCAGCTCCGTTTTTATTTCATGATGGAAAATGTGCTGACGCTGAAGTCGAAACGTTTCCCGAAAAACTTTGACCCGGAAATCGACAACTGGCAGTCGGGTGTGAACTTCCCGCAAATGAAGACTTACACCTTTGGTTTGAACCTGAAATTCTGATGACGCTCTCACTGCAAAACAACAACAACATGAAACGACTACACATCATCACTATATTATGCGCCTGCAGCCTTCTGGCGGCTTGCTCTAAAAACTTCCTGGACCGTGCGCCGCTGGATCAATACTCTGATGACACCTACTGGACCACCGAATCGGATGCAGTGAAATTTGCCTCCAGGGTATATGAATTCCTCCCTTCCGCCGACTTTTTTGTTTGCTATGAAGGAATGAGCGACAACGCTTTTTCCAAAACAGCTTCCTGGGGTAATACCCTTCGCAATGCGCAGCTGATTGGCAACAGCACGTTTGTAGCCACTACCGGTAATCTGGGCGACGAATGGAAGTACGACCAGGTAAGACATTGCCTCGAATTCCTTGATCATGTGGATAAAGTGCCTGATATGAATGAAGGATTAAAGAAAAGATTAAAAGCAGAAGTAAAGGTATCGCTGGCATACCGTTATTTTATAATGGCCACGCTTTTCAGGGATGTGCCTTTGGTGACGAAAGTATTTGCTACTCCTGCTGAGTCGGATGTGCCGCAGGACAAGAAAGCCCTGGTGATTGCGCAGGCGATCAAATGGCTGGATGAAGCCGCACCGGATTTGCCGCCATCTTATACCGGCGACGATAAGGGACGCTTTACACAAGGGGCCGCCTGGGGGCTGAAAGCCCGCGTGCTTTTATATACCGGCGACTATGCAGGTGCTGCCACTGAAGCAAAGAAAGTGATCGACAGCAAAGTGTATTCCCTGTACCCGGATTATTATAACCTGTTTCAGCAGGAAGGAGATTACTCCTCCGAAAGCATGATCAGCTATATCCATGTAAAGGAGTTACGTCCTAACGGCTTGCGTGATATAGCCGGTGTGAACTCTGTTTCAGGAGGTACGCTTTACCTGAATCCTTTGCCTTCGCTGGTAGATGACTATGAAAGCGCTGCCGGTTATTATCCTTATACCAAAGATCCTGCGTATGATGCACATGCACCGTGGAAGAACCGCGACCCGCGTTTAAAGGCCACTATTTATTACCCCGGCAGCACGCTGGCAAATGATAAAATGTACGATCCTATTAACAGTGCGCTGGATAAAATAGGCGGCGATAAAGCCACCTATACCGGCTATGCGTTTAAGAAGATCTTCGATAAAACAGAGCTGGAATCCCGCGATAATGGCGGCAACGACTGGAAGATCCTTCGTTATGCAGAAGTGTTGCTTACGTATGCAGAAGCTGCGAATGAAACCTCCGGGCCATCTGCAGATATTATTAATGCGCTGAATGAAATCAGGCGTCGTGCCGGTATGCCCGATGTAGCCGCCACTTTCGCGCTTAACGGGTGGAGTATGAGCAAGGAAACGCTGCGTACTTTTATCCGTCATGAGCGCCGGATAGAGCTGGCTGGTGAAGGACACCGCTACTTCGATATTTTGCGCTGGAGAATTGGGCAGCAGGTATTGAACGGACCTATTTATACGATAGATGCCTCTGCCGGGTTAACAGATATTCCTGCTACCGGTGGTAAAACCAATAAGTATCCTAAAACAAAGCTGGAAGACAGGCATTTCACTACGGATAAATTTTATGTATGGCCTATACCACAGGGCATACTGGATCAGGGCCGCAAATTGGTGCAACAACCTGAATGGAAGTAAGTACGTTTTATTCTTTTATATTTTAACTCATTAGCTTGTGAAAAAGAATCAGGTTATCAGCTTTCTGGCGGCAGTACTGTTACTCGTAACGGGGCGGGCCGGCGCCCAGCAAACACCGTCGCTGCCTGCGTTGCAGCAGCAGTTTGTGGATCTGCGTTTCGGTATGTTCATCCATTTCAATATTCCTACTTTTATGGATGATGACTGGGCCGATCCGGAAGCATCCCCGGCGATTTTTAATCCGAAGAAACTGGATTGTAATCAATGGGCGGCGGCGGCCAAATCAGCAAACATGTCTTATGGTTGTTTAACCACTAAGCATCACAGTGGTTTTGCCATCTGGGATACCAAAACCACTCCTTATAATGTGATGAACAGTCCGTTGAAAAGAGATGTGGTAAAGGAATACACCACTGCTTTCCGTGCGAAAGGACTGAAGGTGATGTTGTATTATTCTATCCTGGATACGCATCATAAAATCAGGCCGGGGCAAATTACAAAAGAGCATATTAAGATGATCAAGGCGCAGCTCACCGAGTTGCTCACCAACTACGGCGAAATTACCGCGCTGATCATTGATGGCTGGGACGCGCCGTGGTCGAGGATTTCCTACGACGATGTTCCTTTTGAGGAAATTTATGGCCTCATCAAAAGACTGCAGCCTAAGTGCCTGGTGATGGATCTGAACGCTGCGAAGTATCCTGCGGAGGCGTTGTTTTATACGGATATCAAATCGTATGAGCAGGGGGCTGGTCAGCATATTTCTACGGATAACAACCGCTTGCCGGCATTGTCCTGTTTGCCTATTAACACGGCGTGGTTCTGGAAAGCTGATTTCCCTGCTACACCGGTGAAGAGCGTGGACCAGTTGGTAAATGAAAACATCGTTCCTTTTGGTAAAGCGTGGTGTAATTTCATTTTAAACGTAGCGCCTAACCGGGATGGTTTAATCGACAACAATGCGCTGGAAGCATTAAAGCAGGTAGGAAAACAGTGGAAGAATGACGGACCGGTAGCGGCATTACCTGCGTATGCATCTCCCATTATTTCTCCCAACATTGCCAAACACCAGGCGGCTAATTCCAGCTGGAGCAGTGATATGAACATCATGGATTTTGCGAACGATGATAGTTTCAGAAGCACGTGGCAATCGAACCGTGCGGTAAAGCAGCCCTGGTTTGAAGTGGAATTTGACAAACAGCAGGGTTTTAACATGATTGTGATTACAGAAGACAAAGCGCGTATTAAACAATACAGGCTGGAGTATAATGAGAACGGGGAGTGGAAGCCACTGCCATCAGCAGGGGAGAATGCGGGGCGTGTGAGGATTCACCGTTTTCCGCGTGTATGGGGTAATAAAGTGAGGATACTGATAGACGATTACACTGAAACGCCCGCGATTGCAGAGTTTGGCGTGTATAACGAGAAACGGTAACCATTGATTTTATCCGCAGACTTTGTTCCCGGAGATAGTTTCCAGGAACAAAGTCTGCGGATTTTTTATTTTTTCTCTTCATGATATTCCTGTTCTGTGTTGATAGACCAGATATTTGATTTGGTAACGATGCCGTTGGCGATATTATCTACCGCTACCATTGCGGTGAGCATAGAGTGGTCGGAGTTATTGTATTTGTGCATACCGTTGCGGCCAACCAGGAACAGGTTTTCGAAGGTATCTATATAGCTTTTCAGTTCTTCAAAGCGGGCATAGGTGCCCCAATAGGCGGGGTATGTTTTTTCCATTCTGAGCACGGTGGCGTCCAGCACATCTGCTTGTTGCGCCAGTCCTATTTTACAGAGTTCCGTGATGGCGGTTTGCCGGATTTGTTCATCTGTCAGTTCCCAGAAATCATCTCCTTTATTGCAGAAGTATTCCATGCCCACCCAGGTAGTGTCGGGGTCTTTCACCATGTAGGGGCTCCAGTTATTGAATAGTTGCAGTCGTCCTACTTTCACATCTTTTTCCTGGATGTAGATCCAGGTGTCTTTCAGTTCCAGTGGTTTGTGTTCGCCGGTTTTTTTATCCGCGAAGCTGAGGTTTTTTAGTAAGATGCCGATGGTGATAAAGTCGCGGTAATGTAGTCCGGCGGCGATTTCCCGGACATTGCCCGGTACATTTGCTTCCAGGTCGGCTACCAGTTCTTTGATGGGCATGGTAGAGAAGAAGTAGTCGCCTTCCAGCAGTACTACTTCGCCGGTGGTGTGATCCAGCGCTTCGATGGCGGTGATTTGATTACCGGAAGTATGAATCTTTTTTACATCGTGTTGCATTAATACGGTACCGCCTTTGTTGATTACCTGGTGGGCCACTTCTTCCCAGAGTTGGCCGGGGCCGTGTTTTGGATAGAGGAATTGTTCGATCAGGCTGGTTTCCACATTTTTTTGTTTCAGGTCTTTGGGCTTTCCTGCTTCGATGGCAGATTTTACTGCATGTGAAATTGCTTTACCGATAGAGATGCCTTTGATCCTTTGTGCGCCCCATTCTGCGGAGATGGCTTTGCAGGAAACGCCCCATACTTTTTCTGTATAGTCTTTGAAGAAGAGGTGGTAAAGGGTAAGTCCAAAACGGTTTACCATGAAGTCTTCCAGCGACTTTTCATTTTTCCTGGGGAAGATCTGTGCCCACAGGTACGACACCATAATACTGATGGTAGTGGAGAAGCCCAGTTTACGCAGGGTATCTACCGATAGCTGAATGGGGTAGGTAAAGAATTTGTGCAGGAAGTAGATGCGCGACAGGCGTTTTCTTACCAGCATGATGAGGTCGGGATCGGGCGCTACGAGGGTATCCGTGTTATTGTTGTTGCGGGTAGCTTTTATTTCTTTTGTTTTTTGCTGGTAGCTGATAGAGAATATTTCTGCGGCTTCTTTATCCAGCGGCATCATGTTCATCCACCAGTCCATTACGCGGTCTGATTTGGAGAAGAAGCGGTGGCCACCGATATCGATGCGGTTGCCTTTATAGTTTACAGTTTTGGAGATCCCGCCGATATCTGTGCTTTTCTCCAGTACAATAGGGGTGATACTGGTGCGCTGTAGTAGTTCATAGGCAGCAGTGAGCCCTGCAGGGCCGGCGCCAATGATGATAGCTTTCTTTTGCATGAGCGAATGAGGTTATTGAATAAATGGTTCTGAGGTGAGCTGTTGTGCAATTACCTGTTTGAAACGGCCTGCCGGAGAGGCATTCCCCGGGCAAAAAAATGGTGGAAGCTGTTAGTCAGTGGCATAGTAGAAAAATGGTTTTACTCCAGGTATTTCCGGGCAAGGGAATTACCTGTTTTTTTGAGGGTGTATATAAATATGGGTTAGCAGCAGATAATGAAGGCTGCCCGCACTATACAAGTATAGACGATGTTACTGAAATGCGACGGCAGCAATAAAGGTTAGCGGTTCAGAATTTCCATTTATAAAAATTGAGGGGAGCGTGTTTTCCTTCGCTGATGGTAACATAGCCGCTGTTGTCTGGCAGGATGGTGATGCCTTCACCTTGTTTTTCGATTACGTAAGGGAGTTCTTTTGCAGGTTTTGACATGGCCTGTTCCACACTTTCGTTGGTATTGCGGTGCCAGTAGTAAACGGTGGTGAGGGTTTTAATCACGATGTGGTGTCCGTCTTTGGAAATATCGCCGGAGGTAACCCAGGTGTAGGGGAGTTTTATTAATTTCTGCAGAGTGTCTTTATCGCCGTCTTTGAAAAACAGCTGACTTGTTTTATAGAGGCTTATTTCTTTTTCTCTTTTGCTGAGGATATAGATTTGTTTGCTGATAGGATCAATCATGAGCGACTCTGCATCGCGGGGGCTGTTGGGGTAGTGGAGTGTGAGCACATCTGGGGTTACTTCCAGGTGTGCAGCGGGGAGTTTATCCGGCTCCTGGAACCGGTAAATGCGGATATGCCCCCTTACACCGGAGTTATCGCCGATATCACCTACGTATACATAATGCTTGCCTTTTTCCGGTCCGATACCTTCCGCAATATCTTCCCAGTCGCGGTTACCTGCATCCGCGAGTTTCACGGTGCTGATCAGCGCTGCTTTGCTGTTGAGCAGGTATACTTCGGGTTTGTTGCCGCTGTCGTTGTGCGTCCAGTAGCAGCCTTTCAGGGTAGTGCTGGAGGCGATGCCGGAAGCTTCTTTGATTTTGTCGGTAGACAGGGCGCCGAGTGCCACCGGGGCAACGGTTTGTGCCAGGGTGGTGATAGAGGACAGGAGCATGAGTATATAGATGATGATATAACGCATGCGTAAAATTACGGAAAAGTGGGGAATTAATAAGTGTATACGTATGAGTTACTCAGGAATGGCTTAGGAATCGCTGTACAGTGGCTTAGGACATACAGTATCCATGCAGGGGAGGTGGACTTGAAGCGGAGGTTGTCTTCACCAGGATCAGGATGATTTTACGGATTGCTTTTTTTGATTTTTTTTGCTTGTGAGGGATTTTTTGGAAGATGATTGATCGTTGAACGGGTGATTTTTGGTTTTTTATGGCTTTTTATTGTTGATGTGATACCGTGGCGCATGGCGATTCACGGGAGCGATGGCTCCGGGGTTTTAGAGATGATATTTTGTTGATTGTTTTAAGCAGTGGGAGCACTCATTCCCGTTGCCACTTATTGGTGGTGCGCACTACCGGTGATCCTGGTGTTTTCGCGGGTCTGTAAGGTAATACTTTCCTGACATCCGGTATATGCTGTTTCCTTTTTGCGGCTTCCTTTTTGGTTGCCGGTGTAGCGGCGAACACGATATCGGCGGCCATGAAGCGGCGATCCCCAACAGGATCGGCTCCTTTCCAGGCGGTTACCTGCAATACTACCAGCAGCGTTCCTTTTCCGGGAACGGATGCGTTCAGTTCTGCTCCATTGAAGGGGGCGTTCAGATCCACCTTTATGGTAGTGGAATGCTGTTTAATGATCCGCCGTTCCACGAAGCTGATGCGTGTAGCCATCACCGTTATTTGCAGGTGCGTAATGGCTCCCTGCGGCGATAATGTTTGAGCCGGTATTTTTAATGTACCGTTTTGCATGACCGGTTGCAGCCAGAAGAATTTATCGATCCCGGTGTGTTTATTGAACCGGAAGCCTTCGAGGTGTTTCCACTGGTCTTTCCCCGCGGTGATCAATACTTTATTGAGACGGTTCACGAGGGAGCCGTCGCAGTTAATTTCCAGCTGAGGCGTAATAGCCTGCCGGATGAGTTTAGCCTTCCTGCTGGCGACCCCGAAATTGCGGGATGCCTGCCGGGTAGCGGCAGTTTGTTTTACAGTGACCGGCATGGTGCGTACAAAATAGCTCCCATTTCTCCGGTAACCGATCACATTATCCAACTTACCGGTGAATTGGAATAACCCAGTTTGTTTTGCCATAGCGATTTGTTTTTACTGAAAATACGAAGAAATGGCGAGATGTGAGCTTTCCCGTGCTATTGACATTAAGAGATTAATGCGCTATTTTGTATAATATATCTTAACCAAAATCTAACCTCTATTCAATGAAAAAACTCCTCGCTATCCTATTGGTGTACTGTGCCATATCCTTACCCTCCATCGCGCAAACAGGTATTATTACCGGTAAGGTAACAGGTGAAAAAGGTGAAAGCCTGCCTGGCGTGAGCGTACAGATCAAAAACACTAATAAAGGTACTTCAACAGACACCGATGGAAACTTCCGGCTGGATGCCGGCAATACCGATGTAATACTGATTTTCCGCCTGGTAGGGTATCTTACAACAGAAGTAAATACCAGTGGAAAAAGTAGCATTACCGTTACACTAAAGCAGGACACCCGGAACCTGGATCAGGTGGTGGTTACTGCGTTGGGCATCTCCCGGAAAGAAAGAGCAGTAGGTTACTCGGTACAGGAAGTAAAAGGGAGTAACCTTACGCTTACGAAAGAGCAGAATGTGCTGGGCTCCCTGACGGGTAAAATAGCGGGTGTGCAGGTGGTAGGTTCATCCGGCGCGAGTATGGGCGGTACGCAAAAAATAAAGCTCCGTGGCATCAACTCTATCAACGGGCAGGAAGAGCCGCTGATAGTAGTGGATGGAACGCCTATTTCGAATAATAACTTTGCCGGCAGAAACGGTCCGGATCTGGGAAACCTGGCGCAGGATGTTAACCCGGAGGATATTGAATCCGTGAATGTGCTGAAAGGCCCGGCTGCTTCCGCGTTATATGGATTGAGAGGACAGTATGGCGTGATCCTGATCACCACGCGGCAAGGTGGTCGTAAAGGAAACCGGAAAGTGGCGGTGGATGTTAACTCCGCTTTTTCCGTTGAGAAAGCAGGCAATTTTATGCCGTTGCAAAATATTTATGGGGCCGGTAGCAGTCAGCAGTTCAGTACTATTACCGTGAACGGGCAATCGCAGTTACTGGCGTCCGGTACCGACGAAAGCTGGGGCCCGAAAATGGATGGCACACCCGTACGGCAAATGTATAGTTTCTATCCTGCTGATCCTGACTATGGCAAGCTAACGCCTTTTAGTCCGCATCCCGATAATATCAAGGACTACTTTGTAACGGGTACTACTTTCAATAACAACATCAGTATGTCTGGCGGCGGTGAAAATACCACTTTCCGGTTGTCGTTCAATCACACTGATATCAAGGGTATTGAGCCCAATACCTATCTCAAAAGAAATAATCTCGGTTTTAACGGCTCGCTGAATCTTACGCCGAAATTAACGGTATCTACCAGCTTCAATTATGCCAACAATAAAGGTCAGCGGCCGGCCCAGGGCTACTACCAGGGTTCGCGTAACTTTTATCAGTGGTTTGAACGGTCGCTGGATATGAACCGGCTAAAGCAATATAAATATCCTGATGGTACTTTTTATCACTGGAATCATGAAGATATTGATGATCCTGATTTTCTGAAGAAGCCGGGCAGCGACTGGAACAACCCTTACTTTGAAGCATACGAAAATCTTAATCACGATACGCGCGACCGCTTCTTTGGGAATGTGGGCCTGAGCTATGATGTATTGCCGGGACTGAAAGTAAGCGGCGCCGTGAGAGGGGATATGTATACGCAGAGCATTGATCAGCGTAAGGCTTATGGTGGCAGGGATATCAACGAATATTATGAAGCGAAATTTGAGAATAAGGAGATGAACTACGAGATACTGGCCCAGTATAATAAAGCATTTGATAAACTGAGTTTGAATGCCAATCTGGGCGGTAACCTGCTTACGCAACGGTATAACGGCATCCAGGGCAGAACGCAGGGCGGTTTATCTGTTGTTAATTTCTATAATCTTTCTGCTTCCATCGACCGGCCAAATGTATCCAACTATCTCCGGAGAAAGGAAGTGCGCAGTGCGTTTGCAGCTGTTTCACTGGGTTATGATAATATTTATTACCTCGATGCTACCGTGCGTAATGATATCTCCTCCGCACTGCCGGCGGGTAATAATTCTTATTGGTATCCATCTGTATCTTTTAGTATGGTATTCAGTGAGCTGCTGAAGTGGGAGCCGCTTTCCTATGGAAAAGTGCGGCTCAGTTTTGCGAAAGCAGGATCGGACCTTGATCCTTACCAGATCTACGAGTCGTATATACTGGAAACGCCGTATAAAGGACGTGATGATAATCCTTATTTGCCCATGCATCTGCCTACCACGCTCAATAACCCGGGGATCAAGCCATCGTTGGGTAATTCCTTTGAAACAGGTTTGGATCTGAAGGTGCTGAATAACCGTTTGGGGCTTGCATTTACCTATTACAACCAGCAGAATATTGACCAGGTGCTGAGTATCCCCGTATCAGGCGCTATTGGCTATGAGAATACGATTATCAATGCCGGTAAGATCCAGAATAAAGGGGTGGAGCTGAGTTTGAATGGCACACCGGTACAAACAAAATTCTTTAACTGGAATTCTACGCTCAATGTGAGCAGGAACAGGAGCCTGGTGAAGGAATTGTATCCGGGCATTAACACCCTGCAGCTGGATGTGAATACGTATTCAAGAGTGAGCGTTTACCTGAATGCCGATGTAAACGCCGCTTTCGGCACGCTGGTGGGGAATGCTTACCGTCGTGATACTAAAACGGGCAAGATACTACTGGATGCGGCCAACTTGCCGATGTTTGAAGAGAACCACAACTTTGGCAGCGTGGTACCCGATTTCACCGGGGGATGGCTGAATACGTTCCGTATTGGCCGGTTCGATGTATCAGCGATGATCGATTTTCAATCCGGCGGGCAATTTTTCAGCTGGACAAAAATGCTGAGTGTTAAGTCGGGTCAGGCTGAAGAAACAGCGGCCATTAATGATAAAGGGAAGAATGTACGCGATCCGCTGGCAGATGGTGGCGGCGTGAAAGTAAATGGTATCTCCAGCGTAACAGGAGCCGAAGTAACCGCTTATGTAGATGCAAAATCTTATTACCGTACGGTGCTTGGCACATCGGTATATGAAGAATGGTTGTATGATGCCAGTTATATTAAGATGCGGGAACTTCGTGTAGGCTATACATTTACCAAAGAGCTGCATAAGAAAATGCCATTCAACAGTATTAATGTAGCGCTTATTGCGCGTAATCCTTTTATGATATACCAGCAGGCGCCCAAAGGGCTTGATCCTTCCGAACTGTCCACGGGACGGTCGTCTATCAGCTGGCTGGAAACAGGGCAATTAGCCACCACCCGTTCGTTTGGTATCAATCTTAACATTTCTCTGTAAACCAGTCTATCATGAAAAAGCTATTATATATTATTATCGTACTTGCGTTTACGTTAGTATCCTGCACTAAGTTTTCTGACAGTATTAACCGTGATCCGAATCAGCCGGATACTTTTTCCAATCCCAAACTGCTTACCTATGCCATCCTGAGAATGGATACCACCACGGCCACTCCATATGGATTGTTGTATGTACAGCATCTTTCCGAAAAAGTATATACAGATGCCTCCCGTTATATCAACATCTCCTTTGAATTTTCCAGTTTTTATGCCGATGCGCTGATGAACCTGAACAAGATCATCAACACTGTTCATTTTAATGAAGATGAAGGATCTGCCAATAACCAGAAAGCAGTAGCCAGGATACTCCGGGCTTACTTCTTCTGGTACATCACCGACCGCTGGGGAGATGTGCCTTACAAAGAAGCATTGCAGGGACGGGATAAAATAAATCCCGCTTACGACCGCCAGAAAGATATTTATACAGACCTGTTTAAAGAACTAACCGAAGCCGCCGCCCAGCTGGAAGACAGCAAAACCGCCGCCGCAGGCGATGTGCTGTATTATGGTGATATCAGTAAATGGAAACGGCTGGCCGCCACCCTGCATGCACTCATGGCATTACGACTGTCGAAAGTAGACCCCGCCTGGGGCAAGCGTGAATTTGCCGCCGCATTAACCGATGGCATCTTTACCAGTAACGACGACAATGCCATTTCGCAGCACCTCGGAGAAGCAGCCTACCAGAACTACTGGTACTACGTGTATTCCGTGCAGGGCCGTAGATGGTACTGCATCAGCAAGCCACTCGTAGATTATATGAAGCCACTGGGCGATCCCCGCCTGAAAGTATATGCAGGCACCACCGGCAGCGGCGATTATGTAGGCATGCCTTACGGTTTGCAGGGAAACCAGGCGCAGAATATCCCCGCAAGCAGCGTATCCTTCCAGGGAACGGCTATACGTAAACAGGATGCCACCGTTTACCTGGTGACATACGCGCAGGCACTGTTTGCCCGTGCAGAAGCCGCGAAGCTGGGATGGATCAGCGGCGGCGATGCGGCAGCATTGCTGGATTACAATGCCGCTGTTACCGCGTCTATTAATCAATGGACAGGTTCCTCCACCGGCGTTGCCGCCTATCTTGCCCGTCCGGAAGTAGCGTATAATGCCGCTACCGCTATTAAACAGATTGCATACCAACGTTGGGTACATCTGTATATGAACGGTTATGAAGCATGGGCAGAATGGAGAAGGACAGGCTATCCTGAGTTAACGCCTGCGCCGGATAATAATAACATCCCTATTCCCCGGAGGCAGGGGTACCCGCTTTCAGAGCATAATGTGAATACGAAGAGTGTGGATGATGCGGTTGCTGCGCAGCCGGGGTTGCATGGTAAGGATGATTTGACGGGGAGAGTGTGGTGGGATGTGGAGAGGTAAGGGAAGGTGGCGGAATATGCCTGCGGATAATAATCCCCTTATTCGCCGCAAAATGTGCGGCGAATAAGGGAGCTACCAGATAGATTTTGTCCTTTCTTCTGTATCGGCATTTATTTCTTTATTTGACTTGCCTTGTACTTTGTTTTAGTTGTACAACTAATTGATTTTTATTGTTTTGATTAAGTACGTGTTTTATAAATCTGTTACCTTTTTGTGGTTTTTTGTAACTTAATTTGTTACTTTTTTTGTAAAAAAGGTAACAGATTTGGAGGCTTTTCGGTATATTTGTAGTATATGGGAAGTATTCAGACCAATATTGAGGATAAAATCTCTTATCTTAAAAAAGGGAGTCTCATTTTTCCTGCTGATTTCAGGGGGGAGGGTTCAAGTGCTGCCATTAAAATGGCATTATCCCGGCTTACGGCAAAGGGTAAGTTAAAGCGACTTTCTCATGGGATTTATTATGTTCCCAAACAAGATCGTGTATTTGGGGAATTATATCCAGATCCCGAAAAGGTAGCAGAAGCTGTGGCGAAGAAAGAAAAGGTACGTATCAGGCCAACAGGTTCTCAGGCGTTGCACAAATTAGGACTTACTACCCAGGTGCCAACTAAAATGACATACTTAACAGACGGGGAACGCAGGCAAATAAAAATGGGCAATTTGTATATTGAGTTTAAACCTACTACCCCCAAAAAGATGGCATTTGAGGGTGAGTTAAGTAGCCTTGTTATACTAGGTCTCATAGAAATTGGAACTAAGAATCTCTCAGTAGAATTTGAAAAAAGAATAAAGGAAATTCTTCAAAGCGAAAAAAGCGAGGCGCTGACAAAAGATTTGGCTTTAGCTCCTGCCCAGGTTTATGACTTTATTATACATCTATTAAGCGATTCGCATGATTGAATGGCTACATCTTACAGATACCCAAAGACGAACTTCACTTAACCAGGCTGCTGTTAAATCGGGAGTGATTCCTGTTGCAATTGAAAAGGACTGGTGGGTAACCCTTGTACTTAAAGCACTTTTTACAACTCCCAATGAAGGACATTTTATTTTTAAAGGTGGTACATCCTTAAGTAAAGGGTTTGGATTAATTGAGCGTTTTTCAGAGGACATAGATATAGCCCTGTCCCCGGAGGCTTTTGGTAAAAAGTATAAAGATGAGCCTACCCACAGGTATGTAAAGGGTTTGAAAAAAGAAGGATGTGCATTTACTACCGGTACTATAATTAAAGAATTGGCTGTTAGTCTGCAACAGACAGGATTAGATCTTGCCACCATTGAAATGTTCGCCGAAGCAATAGATCCTTTAATGCGGGACAAAGACCCGCAAACAATTTATGTACGGTATCGCTCTTTATTTGAGCCCCACCCTTATTTGAAGAATGAAGTAAGGATTGAGTTTAGTGTAAGATCCCTGACTGAGCCATTTGAGACCGTGGACATCCAGTCTCTTCTTTGGCAACATTTTCCTAATCCCATATATGCAGAGCAGTTATCTAAAGTAAGAGCTACCCATCCAATGAAGACGCTATTGGAGAAGATGTTTCTACTTCATGAAAAATTTCAAATTATCAATCAAAGGCAGATTTCACCCGAAGATGTTAAGCTGGAACGCGGCTCCAGGCATTTATTCGATCTGATCAGAATGGATGATAAGGGAATTGCAGATCAGCTTTTGACCGATCCACAATTTTATGAAAAATTATTATTGCACCGACGATACTGGATACGTCAAAAGGGGGTGGACTATGATAAACTTCAGCCGGCAACTTTAAACTTTAGACCTCCGGCAGAAATTTTAGAAGTTTATCGAGCGGACTATACGACTATGCGCGCTGAAATGATATATGGTAAGTCGGAGGATTTTGATTCCCTCATTCAAAGACTGAACAATTTAAACAACAAAATTAATGGGATGGTGTTACCATCTACGGTTATGGCTTAAAGCGATTATTCATTATAACCATGCTTATTATTTTAGCATTATAGTTTGCAGAGAACAAGGGCCAATTATCAATGATATCTTAAATGTTTGATTTTTACTTTGATACTAAAGTATTAGATTGCAAGCTGTACCTATACCTAATATTTTTATGAATAAATGGAAAATTTACGCCATCGTTATGAGCCTTATTGCCTTTGGTTCTGTAAAGGAAACATTACGCATATTAACTTCTGATGCCCCGGATATAAAGGACAACAGAGCCGCCTTAATACCAATAGCCATCCTTCTAGCGGGTATTTTTATTTTCCTGGCGATTCGGCTATGGAGAAAATCTGGTAACCGTAACCTTTCATAATCCGGAGATTTAGCTTATGTAAGCAAGTTGTCGAAAAGTATCGCCTCTCCAACGATATGCCAATCAGTTGAGAGCAGCAGATATTTCTGCAACAATAGGAAAACTTGAAAAAAATGACTGTTAGGGGCGTTTAATAGTATCACTCCCCCTTTCCCCAATAAAAAAAAGTCCGCTATCAAAGCGGACTTTTTTTTATTGCCTGACCTAGATTCGAACCATGACAAACAGAGTCAAAGTCACCGTTAGTTTGATTCGGATCATCGTTTAACTCTCTTCTGGGGGTGGTAGTAAATATCAAAAAATGTTAATTAATTAGATATTTCGAAAATTTTCTTTACCAGCTAAACATTGCCGCAAAAATAAAAAACCTAAAGCGATCCTCCTATTGGTAGCCATTCTGTCCTCCGCATTTCGATACTCACATAGGCTGTACTCTCACCGCAGCAATCAGAAAAAGGTTCTGTAATAAGCACCTTACGCGAAAAGTACCTACGCATGCTATAGCATAGCTCTGAAAAGACCCGAAGTTATGAAAACCTTGCTGACAATGCTAAAGAAACATTCCGGTAAGATCTGGTGGATATTGCTGTTTGTGCTTATTATTGCAGTCCTGGGAAAACTTACCACCTTTATCTCCCGCATCGGATCTGACACACAGCCGACTGCCTCAATTTCAACATTAGATGAGGTAAGATCCTAGAGGGATAAGAATGGTGAGCTGGTAGCGATCATCAAAGCGTAGGAAATCGCGCGGGATAAATACTGGGCTATGGTAGATTCTCTGGCTCGCGCCCTAAAAGTTAAAAGCAGCCAGGTAAAATCAGCGGACCGTTGTATTCTGCGCACTGATTCTATTATTCAAAAGGATATTAACTTGTTTCGAAGGGAAGATTCATTCCTGATCACAAAAAAAGATGCATACCTGGATCTTAAATTGCTTGCCATTGATAGTACGGTGGCTTATATTCGATTGTCTAACAGGGATACCATCACCCGTACGGAAATGCGCAGATCCACTTTCTTCAGTACCGCATACACTGATATTTATCTAAGTAGCGCCAGCCCCTATAATCATATTACCAGTGGAGCGTCGTTTCGAGTTCAGGTCCCCAGACTAATCATCACTATTGGTCCTCAAATTGGATATGATCTTATTAACAGGAAAGCAACTGTAGGAATTGGAGTTTAAGTACCGATTTTAAAAATTTATCAGGTTGTCAGATAGTTATATATTATATTGAAATAAGTATATTTAAGTCACACTTAAAGTCGAATTGCTTTTATACATTTGTGAAGTAAAATCGAAGGAACATGAAGATAGTGGAACTTTACGAGAAAAGCTGTAAAAAAGTGCCCAAAGGGATAGAAGCCTGGGTGCAGGCGCCTGCTGTAAAAACCAGGTTTTCTGCCAAAGTTCCAGCGTTGTTAAATACGCATCAAAACAGAATATGTTCTGTTATTGCAAAAACCCCATTTGTTAAATATGGAGGTCCGTTTTATGGCGGAGGTATGGCAATTCCTACAGCAAATTTTATCAATACAGGTTCGCATTATAATTCTACGAAATCATTAGTCAGTCATATCTCTGCTGTTACTGCAGTGGTGAAAAATATTGAGCTGGATTTTCAAGTTCATATTGCCTCGCATGGATCCTCGTACACGCCATCATTTATAACCAAAGCTTTGGCTTCTTCTATTGGAGGGATAAACTGGGGTTTAACTGGTCAATGGGCGGCAGGATGTGGGAAAACTAATAACTGGGACAATTACTATCAAAACATTCTGATAATCGAACCCAAACCTTTCAGTGGTGGGTCTTATGTTCCTTACTACACCGATTATTATAATGCAGCAGACCAGATTCTTTCACATGCCAGTAAAAAAACAGGTGCATACACCTTTGTTGCCGGCAAAAAGAAGGATTATAAAACCCCTGGTATTTTCCTATTACTTGAGCAAAAAGCTGCTTATCAACTGCCATTGAATTTGTTTCTAAATTTCAATGGGGTATCAAACCCGTTTGATATATTAACAGCAGGTGAAGAAAATAAAAAAGCTGCAGTTGATCAAACCAGCAGTAAATCAGTTTTTCAGGATGTTATTGCAGCAGTTAAGTTGTTTCTTGAAGGGTTTTTAAAACATCTTCATCAACAATTACGCACGTTATTAAAATTAGATAAAAGGTATCTTCTTCGCACAGTTGTTAGGTCACTGCGAATTACAACATTTGATGGAAAAGAAGCTGATAGTGATTTGTTTCTTCTGAAAAGTTTTGAGAAACACAATTACTATCACACATTAAATTTCCCAACAAAATGTCTGAAAAAGATATTCAAATACAGATGGTTGAACACGCCATCACTATGTTAGAGAGTAAAGGCACATTATCAGGTAAAGACCTGAAGGTATATAAAGACCTTATTGCACTTAGGGAGAAAATCAAGGCCAAAAACTATAAAGTGAACTGGGTCGGTTTTCTTCCAGTAATTGCTCACTTTCTTGAAAAAATAAGGGAGCATTTTATGGACCAATAAACCACACTTAAAATGAAATTGGGAAAAGCGATTGTTAAGCTGCGTGAACTTCATGGCCTCAAACAGGTTGAATTGGCTGATAAAGCTGGTATATCAGCAACAGCTTTATCGCAGATTGAGACCGACAAGGCAAAACCTAGCGATAAAACGCTAAAAGATATCGCTGCGGTATTTAATAAGGATGCAGCGTTTATCATCTTGTTATCGATCGATCCGGAAAAGGATATGAACGAAGAGGATGGTGCAATGTTCAAACACCTTTTCCCAGGATTTCATGATAAATTATTATCTACTATTGGATAGTAACATGTAAAATAATCGGTAGTATGGAGCTTGCCCTGCTACCGGTTATTTTATCATCATACTCTACCCGCAATGAAAAAGCTTTTTGGGAATATGTGATGAAACATGCTTGTAAGCGACTCAGAGCCCAGGGACTTGCCGCTGATCTGACCGATTCCGTTTCTCTCTTCCCATATTTCTGTATAAAAGTCATGCCCCCATAGCTACTGTGCTTTGTCTGAACGGAAGAATTCTTTACGTTTTTAAAGAGTGTCTTTTCAGGGGGACTCTGTAGTGATATTTCCTTTCACATTTAGGGGCCTTGTCACCGTTACTACTTCATTACCCTTTAAACCGTCCAGCGGGAATCTTTCATCTGCAAGGGTAAGTGAGCAGCTCCTGGAGCTTATGAGAATGCGTGATGGCACCTCTCTAGGGGGATATCTTCCACTCTTTCAATATATTAGAGAATGACATGCTCTATCACTGTCAGCTCTTTTTGTTAGAGTGCCATAATCCGGTTTTCCACTGTAGCCATCTGCTCTCCGTTGATACGCAATTCCTCCTGAATGCCTTTCAGCTTAAGAATAAGCAGCTGTCTTTGCTCAGAGAGTTTGCGACGGTAATTCCCCAGCCCTTTTATGGAACCACTTGCTATATCTTTGTACTTCATCAGGGGTTATAACAGGTTCCTGTTTGCTGCAATATAGAGCAGGATTCAGTAACTGTTTGATGACGGAGTTATAGCCTTTTTTCAGCTTTGACTTAATATCCTTCAGGGCCTGTTTTACGAGTTTCTTGCGTTTAGCAACGGTGGGAGCATCAGCAAATCCCTTTTTAAAACTGCAGTGTTTTTCCCCTAGGAAAAATTCCCTTGAACGCAGGATCATAGAACCAATACTCGATATACCATTTTGTATTAACATATGAGTGATAGTTTACTACGGATCAAGTTGAAAAGTTGGGGGATAGTCAAAAAAATAGTTTTTTTGCTTCCAATTAAGATTGACAGCCTTGGACAAGAATTTTAGCCTCTTGATAGAGGCCCTGCTACCAGAAGGGATTTTATATTACTTTGAGATAACTGATGCATCTCAAAATGAGACTGAAATAAGTATTTATTTAGAAGAAAAGAATATTGTTCCCGCTGAGCATCAGCATAAAAAACTTCACGCCAAAGACTTCCTTCCTCCCGTTGCAGTTCAGGATTTTCCTATCCGCAGAAAGAAGGTCACTTTGTATGTAAAGCGCCGCCGGTGGGAGGTTGTATCCACTGGGGAAACGGTGACAAGAGATTGGGAAATAGTGAAAAAGGGAACGCGAATGACATTGGAATTCGGTTATTTTTTAAAAGGATTACTTAGATAATCACCCTATCAGCCCTGTTCAGCTTGGGCATATCTACGGAGTTGACGGGAAACAACTCGGGCAACAATACAAACATCATTTAAGTGATTTTTCCAGCTGGGAGCAGAAAGAGCATGCTTCTCAGTGGATGCTCTTTGAGCAAAATATCGGCGCGACTTTAAGCATAGATGAAACGGCCTTTTCCAGCGGAGAGCTATATACCATAGTCACAAATAAGCTGGCTAAAGGGCGTAAAGGCTCAATAGTGGCTATGATCAAGGGGACTCAGTCTGAATTTCTGAAAGAAATACTGTTTAAAATCCCTAAGCGCCTGCGCGGGAGAGTATAGGAAGTTACTATTGATATGTCTGGTAGCCTCAATAGCACTGTGAAAGCATGTTTTCCTAATGCACACCGGGTGATAGATCGCTTCCATGTACAGCACCTGGCCTTTGAAGCAGTACAGGAAATAAGAATAAAACATCGATGGGAGGCCCTGGAACAGGAAAATCAGGAGTATGAGCAAGCCAAACGGGCAGCAGTGAAGTATGAGCCTGTCAGGCTACACAATGGCGACACTGCGAAACAGCTGTTAGCCAGAAGCAGATATTTGCTGTTTAAGCACCCCAGACTATGGACCAGAGAGCAGCAGAGAGCCGAACTTTTATTTAGTCATTATCCTCTTATTCATAAATCCTATCAGCTATCCCTGCGGCTGGGCGAGGTTTACAGGCAGTGTAAGTGTAAAGAAGAGGCGTTTAAGAAACTGGCTTTGTGGTATAACGACGTAGAAGAGACGGGGATATTATCCTTCAAAACCGTTGCCAGGACTATCAGAACTCATTATCTGGGCATTCTCAACTTCTTCAACAACAGGGCGACCAATGCGGCTGCCGAATCTTTTAATGCAAAAATAAAGTCCTTTAGAAACGCATTAAGAGGGGTAAGAGATGTAGAATTCTTTCTTTATAGATTAACTAAACTCTATGCTTAAAAGTTACACCATCCCCCAACTTTTCAACTTGATCCTTTACTACCCCGCCAGAGTTTGGGAAATTAAAAAGCCGAACCCTTTACTGGAGAAGGATTCGGCTTCGTTGCCTGACCTGGATTCGAACCAAGACAAACAGAGTCAGAGTCTGTCGTACTACCGTTATACTATCAGGCAATAGCAATTCAGGACCGCGAAATTATGACATTTCTGATAATTACCAAATTTTTAATCCCCTTTTCTCAAAAAAAGATCTTTAAAACGCTGAAAATCATGCACTGATACCTCAATTCAGTGGCTTCTTTTATACTTGTAGCCATATGTAAAATCCCTCAAAACTGGCTATGTTATTACTATCTCCCCGGTCCTTTGTTACTCCCGCTCCTGGTTTCGGCGCCTTTATATTTGCCAGCCGGCGCAATGGGCTGCTCCTGGCCGCAGCCGTTATTGTTGCAGTGATCAAGATGGTGGTATTCAAACATTTTTTCCCGTATATAGATTTTACGTCAGATACAGGTTCTTATATGGAAACGGCCCTGCAGAACAGGAATTACAACCTCTGGCCCATAGGATATTCTAAATTCCTGTGGCTGTTTCACCAGTTTTCCCGTTCTGAAACAATGCTTACCATAGTGCAGTTTATATTGCTGGAAGCCAGCGCCTTTTTCTTTTATTTCAGTGTATGCTACATTTTTAATCCGCAGAGCTATTTCAGGTATGGCTTTTATGCATTTCTGCTTATTAATCCGTTGTTCCCGTTTCTGAGTAATTATTTTATTTCGGATGCTTTGTTTCTCTCGCTCGGACTTACCTGGATTACCTTGTTGCTCTGGATTCTGCACAAACCCACCACGCTGTTACTGGTATTTCACGGGCTGTTGCTGGGGTATGCTTTTACGGTGCGGTATAATGCCATGTTTTACCCGTTGGTGGCGTTGATACCGATTTTATTATCGGCTTACCGGCCGTGGCAGAAAGTGGTGGCTGTTTTATTACCGGTGGTGCTGATCGTTTCGTTTGTGGTGTTTACCCGCCAGAAAACCGCGGAGCATTCCGGGGTGAAAATATTTTCTGCTTTCAGTGGCTGGCAGATTATGAATAACGCTATGTATATGATGCAGTATATACCGCTGGATTCCGTGGGCGTACCAGAACAGTTTGCCAAAACGCATAAGGCGGTATATCATTACATGACAGCGCTGAAGAAGTTGCCGAGAAGAATAGTGGTGTCAGACGGATCGTATTTTATGTGGGATATGAACGGGCCGCAGAAGGGATTGCTGAGAGACTATGGACTGGCGCATAAGGACAAAGATGTATATGCCGGCTGGTGTGGCGTAGCGCCTTTATGCAGCGACTACGGGAATTATATGATCCGGAAATATCCCTGGGACTTTACCCGCTATTATTTGCTGGGCAATGCGAAGCTATACCTGTTACCGGAGCTGGAAGTATTAGGTGGGTATAACCGGCCCATCATCAACCTGGTGAATAAAGAAGTAGCTACTTTTTTTAAAGATGGGGATAAGCCAAAGCCGGAAGGCAAATACAATAACTGGCAAAGTACGCTGATGTCGCTGTTCCCTTCCCTGATAGTGATTTGTCATTTGTTGTTTATAGAAGAAACGATCCGCTATCTTATTAAAAAAGGAGTCCGGAAAACCAGCCGTAAATTTAATATCGCGCTGCTGTTGTGCTGGGCTTTCATCGGGCTGAATTTTGCATTCAGCGTTTTTGCTGCGCCAATTGTATTGCGATACCAGGTATTATTAATTGTATTGCTGCTGGGGTATACCCTGTTGCTTACAGAAGTAACCGATGCGCCACTGGTGACCCAGGAAGAAGCTGAAGCCGAGGAGGAGCGGGTGATGCTGGGCATTTAGCAGGATGCAGTAACCCCGGAAAATATGAATGATATATTTGTATCTTTATCCGGGTTGTTACAAACTGCGAATGAAAAGACTGATCATTATTTTACTCATCTTGTTTTTTGGGGAATATATTTTTGCCCAAAGTTCGTTCAGCTGGCTGCGCTATCCTTCCCTTTCTCCTGATGGAAAAACAATAGCATTTACTTATAAAAGCGATCTGTACACTGTAGCCGCCACAGGTGGTACTGCTATACAGTTAACGAATAGCAGCGCAGAAGAATGGATGCCTGTATGGAGCCACAATGGCCGCAGCATTGCCTTTGCATCGGACCGCTATGGTAATGCAGATGTCTTCCTGGTACCTGCCGGCGGGGGAATTGCAAAACAGCTCACCTTTCATTCAGCAGATGAATATCCATATGATTTTAGCGAAGATGATCAGCAGGTGATTTTTGGCGGCGTAAGAATGGATGCGGTGAACAACCGGCAATTCCCTTCAGATGCGCAGCCAGAACTATATCGTGTATCCGTAAACGGTGGACGGGTAACGCAGCTGCTAACTGTTCCCGCAGAAGATGCAAAACTCAATGGTCAATACATTATTTATCACGATAAGAAGAACCGGGAGAATCCGTGGCGAAAGCACCAGGTATCTGCTGCAGCAAGGGATATATGGCTGTATGATACGCAGAAAGATACCTACCGGCAACTGACAAACTTTCGCGGGGAAGACAGGTCACCGGTGTTTACCAATAAAGGAAAGGCCATCTGTTATCTGAGTGAAGAGAGTGGTAGTTTTAATGTACACCGTTTATGGCTGGATCGTCCCGGAACATCGGAACAACTCACAACATTTAAGCATTACCCCGTCCGGTTTCTCAGCGCCGCCGGCAATGGTGTGCTGTGCTTTGGTTTCAACGGGGATATTTATTTGCAGGCGCCGGGTGCAGCACCTGAAAAGATAAACATACGCCTTACCAGCCGCACCATAGAAAACACAAAGGTAGTGCCGGTGGCGGATCATATTAAATACGGTGTGGTTTCACCTTCCGGTAAGGAGTGCGCATTTATTTTCCGGGGAGATGTATTTGCCGCCGGCATGGAACAGGGTACCATCCGGCAGTTGACGCATACCCCGGGAGAAGAGGCAGACCTCAGCTTTTCACCGGATGGCACAAAATTGTTGTATGCGAGTGAAAGCAGTCGTGGCTGGCAGCTTTGCGAGATGGATCTGTTGCGTGGAAAAGCAACCGTGTTGCTGGCCAACGGCCAGGAAAACTACCAGCCTTTGTATTCTCCCGATGGAAAAGAAGTAGCTTATATCGAAAACAGGGTAACGTTAAGAATATATAACATCGCTTCGGGAAAGAGCCGTCGCATTGCGTCGTTGTTCAGCCGTAAGGATCACGACCAGTATTTTCGCTGGAGCGCTGACAGCAAGTATCTCCTGCTTCAATACAACCAGCCTGGCGCCGGCAACCAGGAAGTAGGTCTCGTAGCAGCTGATGGCAGTGGTAGTGTACAAAACATCACGCAAAGTGGCTTTGCTGATGAGGCGCCGCAATGGGCAATGGACGGAAAGATGATGATCTGGAAAAGCGACCGGAACGGACTGCGGGGTTTTTCCACCAGCAGCAGCCGGCAGCAGGACGTATATGCGTTACCGTTTTCCGGCAACAGTTTTAAAGATGCAGAACGGATTACAAAACTAACCCCCTCGGCCGCTATGCTGGCGGATGTATTACTGAGTAAAAACGGGAATAAATTATATTATCTGGTAAAAGCCGGTGCGGCTTACCAGTTGTGGATAACGGATGTATCCACCAAAACATCCACGATGCCTTTGTCTGTTAAGGCGGAAGATTGTTCCCTGCAATGGGATACTGCACAACAACAGCTTTTCCTGCTGGCAGACGCCCGTATCCTGCAATTGGATACCACCGGAAAAACGCAGCATAGCATCACCATTAACGGCACTATGAAAATAGATTTGCCCGCAGAAAGGGAAGCGATGTTCTCGCATATCTGGCGACGAACAAAGGAAGCATTTTATACCGCCGGTTATCACGGCGCCGACTGGGAAGCGTATGGCCGGAATTATGAAAAGTTCCTGCCGCATATTGCCAACAACTTTGAACTGGCAGAGATGGTAAGTGAAATGCTGGGTGAGCTGAATGTAAGTCACAGTGGTGCTACGGGTAGCAATATTGCGGAAGAAAAAGAAGAAACGGCTTCCCTGGGTATTTGTTACGATGTATCTTACAGGGGCGCCGGTGTGAAAATAAGTGAGGTACTTCCCAATGGTCCGCTGGATCAGGAAGCATTTGGCCTGAAGCCGGGCATGTTTATTACGGCTATAGATGGAGAGGAGATTACAGCAGATAAAGATCTTTCCCAATATCTTAATCACCGGGCAGGTAAAAATACCCGGTTGCGTATTAGTGATGGCGGTCAGCAGCGGGATATAGTGGTGACGCCGGTTACGCCGGAAGCAGAAAGTGACCTGCTGTACAAAAGATGGGTGAAACGCAACAGGGACGAAGTAACACGCCTCAGCAACGGCCAGCTGGGATATGTACATTTATACCGGATGAATGATGCTGCCTATCGCAACGCCTACAGCGAAATAATGGGCAGGTATGCCGGCTGCAAAGGTATTGTGGTGGATACCCGTTTTAACCGGGGGGGCGACCTGGCCTCAGACCTGGGTATGATGCTGAGTGGCACGGAGGTCAGGAAAAATACAACGGACTCCCAGGTAGAAAGCTTCGAACCCGGCTTCCGCTGGACAAAGCCATCGGTGGTGATTGCCAACGAAGCCAACTACAGCGATGGCAGCTGTTTTGCGTTCGACTATCAGTATCTCCATATGGGCAAGCTGATAGGCATGCCGGTGCCGGGAAGCTGTACTTTCATGACCGGGGAAACATTATCTAATGGGAATCTCCACTGGAGCGTGCCTTCGCTCGGTGTAAAAAGCAGGGAGGGCTATTACCTGGAAAATCATCAGACGGAGCCGGATATACGTGCGAATAACGCGCCTGAAGAGATAACTAAAGGAAGAGATCAGCAACTGGAAGCAGCCATCAGGGAACTGATGAAGGAAACTGCGATATCAACATTATAACGACCTGCATTTTTATGTCTTATGAAGAAGACAATAATATTCATTGGGAGCGCCTGAGAAACGGCGATAAACAGGCGTTGTTTGCACTGTATAATAATACCTATTCACATTTGCTGCGGTTTGGATTAAAAATTTGCGGCAGCGATGAACTGGTAAAGGACTGTATCACACAATTGTTTTTGCAGCTCTGGACCCGGCACCAAACGCTGCGCCCGGTAACCAATGTACCGGCCTATTTATTTACCGCCCTGAAACGACAGCTGCTGGATCAATTGGCGTACCAGTCGAAGATCCATGCCGCCATTCACCGGATGACGGATAAAGAAGCAGAGAGTGAATTATCCTATGAAGAAATAATTATCCAGGTACAACAGGATGAAGAATTAAAACAACGGCTGCAACAGGCCCTGAAAGCGCTAACCCCACGACAGATAGAGCTGATACGGCTTAAATTTTTTGAAGGATTGTCGTATGAACAGATAGCCGCACAAACTTCGCAAACGGTGAAAACGGCTTACAATACCATTTATGATGCCATCAAAGCACTAAGGAAAATGCTGAAATAAGCAGCATTTTTCTATCTCCCGGAAAAAAAATTATAAAACCCTTAGGAAAAACGGCCGGTTTTGCCGTCTGTATAATCAAAGGCATACCTACATGAATTTCCAGGATTTCGAAGCCGCCGACTTTGCATGTGATGAATCTTTCCAGCGCTATTGCCTGGAAGAGAACGACACTGATGTATTATTTTGGGAGAGCTGGGTGGCCAGCCATCCCGAAAAGAAGGCCGCTGTACAGGAAGCCCGGTATATGATTGAGGTACTGTCGGCCCGGCAGGGCAACCGCCTGGAGCAATTGAAACACCTGCAGGATGGTATTTCACAGTATGAGCTTCTTCATTCAGCCCTGGAAGAGCAGCCTGTCACTCCTTCCGGCAGAAAAATCAATCCGCTATTTAAATATGCCGCTGCATTGGGAGGCATCCTGCTGCTGGCCGGAGCTATTTACCTGTTCAACCGTACCAATACTGTTGCCGATATCACCTCGCCCGAAACAGGCATGGTGGTTATCAATGCCGGCAATGATCCCCGTAAAACGATCGTGCTACCGGATGGTTCCTCCATTATTTTACGGCAAAACAGTACCGTGGAACTGGCCGCAGGCTTTAATGAGGCCAACAGGCAGTTAACCCTTACCGGAGAGGCTTTTTTTGATGTAACACAACATGCGCAGTACCCTTTCATTGTACATACTGCCGCTTTTGATATTAAGGTACTGGGTACCGTTTTTAATGTAAGCGCCTATGCCGGCAGTCATCAATCGGAAACTGCTTTGTTTAAAGGCAAGGTAGAGGTTACGCTGGCCAACAAACCGGAAGAGAAGATCATACTACAACCAAATCAGAAATTCACAACGAATGCAGCCGGGCTGTCAACACCGGCCAATCCTTTTAAAATAGTGCCGCTGGATGCTGATCCGGTAAATCACAAAGCCAGGGAAATAGCCTGGGTAAGAAACCGGCTGGAAATTGAAAACGAGCCACTGGAAGCGATTGCAGGCAAGCTGGAAAAATGGTATGGTATCCGGGTCACCTTTGCAGATGAAGAAGTAAAGCATTACCGGTATTCCGGCACTTTTGAAAGTGAAACGATCCTGAAAGCACTGGATGCCCTGCAGTTATCTTATCCATTCAGCTTTAAAATGGTAAACGGAGAAATTATTATCAGTAAATAAATAATTATACATCAACCAAATATAAGAAAGGGGGAAGTGGTGGAACACTTCCCCCCGGAATTAGGCTAGAAAATGTCCTGAATGATCATTTACTAAACCAACATCAAAGGTATGTTAAAACTTGTATTCCTGGAATGGAAGGGGAAACCTGTTCCCACCGGCAAATTGCTGCTTACTATGAAATTAACGGTTCTTCTTTTTTTGACCTGCCTTCAGGTGCAGGCTATTTGTTTCGCGCAGGAGACGATCACCCTGCAGGTAAAAGAAACAAGTATCAAACAATTGCTGAAAACATTGGAACATCAAACAGCTTACCGCTTTGTGTTTCATGATAAAACACTGCCTGAAAACAAAAAGGTGACAGTAGCAGCAAAGGAAGCCACATTGGACGCGGTGCTCTCACAGGCATTTGCAGGCACCAACCTGGCCTATTCCCTGAAAGAAGACGGGCTGGTAGTAGTATACGCCGGTACAGAAAGTAAATCTGCCGTAGATATTACTATCAGGGGAACCGTCCGGGGACTGGATAACCTGCCTTTACCCGGTGTTACGGTACGTGCCTCCGGCACCACTGCCGGCACGCTTACCAATGAAGATGGCGCCTATACGCTCATTGCTCCTGATAATGCCGCCACGCTCCAGTTTTCACTGGTAGGCTATGTTAGTCAGCAGGTAACTATCGGTAACCGGCGTGAAATCAACGTGGTATTAACAGAAGATATCAAAACGCTGAATGCCGTAACGGTTACCGGGTATACGAATTATGCCAGGGATAAATCTACCGCCGCCGCCGGCGTAGTAGGCGCTGATAAAATTACACAGGTGCCTATGGCTACCTTCGACCAGATCCTGCAGGGACGGGTTCCGGGAATGGTGGTATCTGCGGGTTCCGGTCAGCCGGGTACCAGCGCCACTATTACCGTACGCGGCGTAGGTACCATTAATGGCAGCTCCTCCGTTTTATATGTAATGGATGGTATTCCCATTGAAGCAGGTCAGTTTCAGGGTATCAACCCTTCAGACATCGCTTCTGTTACCGTATTGAAAGACGCTTCCGCCAAAGCATTATACGGATCGCGCGGTTCCAATGGCGTAATTGTGATCACCACCAAAAAAGGACAGGCAGGAAGATTAGCAGTGTCCTATAAATCGCAATATGGTTTTTCCAATATGACCACGCCAAAATTCCAGATGATGAATTCAGCGCAGCACCTGCAGTTTGAAGAAGAAATCGGTCTGGAAACCGGCGCTAATCTTGGACCCGGCTGGGAATTTTCCAGTAAAAATCCTGACTACGCCAATAAAACACCACAGGAAAAACAGGAAGCAGACCATATCATCGATAGTTTAAGAAATGTAAATACCGACTGGAGAAAGATTTTCCTGCAAACAGGTAAATTCCAGGAACAACAGCTGAGCGTAAGCGGTGGTAATGAAAACATACGGTTTTATAGTTCCGTGAATTATTATGATCAGCAGGGTATTGCCAAACGTTCTGAACTGAAACGTTACAGCTTTAAAAATAACCTGGATTTCAACGCCGGTAAGTTAACCGCCAACATCAACGTGGGCCTTGCCTATTCTGAATCTTCCTTTATAGAAAGAGAAGCTTCCAGCAGCGGCAGCAACCCGCTGGCAGCTGTATACTACGCCCTGCCTTATGAATATCCTTATGCACCGGATGGTACCCTCGTCACCAACTATAACGATGATGTGTACCCGGTATATGATCTGCGGGAAGGCAGCAATGCACTGGAAGCATTATTAAATACCAGCAGCAAAGACAACCAGCTGAAAAGCATTATCGGTACTTCACTGAATTATATCCTGGCAAAAGGACTGGTAGCGAAAACCAGGCTGGGCATCGACTTCAGGGAAACTACCACCGAGCGTTATGTGAATCCGGATTCCTATTCCGGCTATAAAGTAGATAACGGCGGAAGAGGTAGTTTTGGAGAAGGCGTTACCAGGAACGTTACACTGGTGAGCACTTCCGGGTTAACGTATTCAAAAGTTGCCGGTAAACATGATTTTGAAGTATCCGGTTATTTTGAGTTTACCCGGAATAATTACCGCGCATTTGACTATACCGGTTATGACCTGGACGACAGGTTGCCCGCTACTCCTGCGGCCATTACCCCTGGCTCGCCCTACAACGCTTTGCTGGGAGGCGGCCGCACCAAAAGCGCACTGGCTTCCTGGATTGGCGTAGGCCGGTATACTTTCAATGAAAAGTATACACTGAATGCCAGTTACCGGTACGACGGCGCTTCTACCGTACCACCGGACAACCGCTGGCATGGCTTCTATTCCCTGGGTGTTGGATGGGAAGTGAAGAAAGAAAATTTCCTGAAAGATGTAAGCTTTGTAGATAACCTGCGCTTCCGTGCGAGCTATGGTACTTCTGCCAATCCATTTTCCAATCTTGGCCCCTTTGCTTATTTCCGTACCTACGGAACCGAGCAGTATGGCGGTAATCCGGCCATTGTGCCTAACCAGCCGGGTAATCCTAACTACGACTGGGAGTATGCCAAAGAATTTAACGTTGGCTTTGACCTGGGTGTAATGAATAACCGTATCCGCCTGGTAACGGATGTATATAATAAAGTAACCAATAACCTCTTCATAGAACAGCCTTTATCTATCACTTCCGGTTTTTCCACCATGTTCCTCAATTCCGGCGCTATGCGCAACAGGGGCATAGAAATGGATCTCCAGGGAGATATTGTGAAGAGAAGAGATTTCACCTGGTCGGTAGGAGTAAACTTTGCGTATAATAAAAATGTGATCACCGATCTGGGGGCTTCCGGTGAATTTACGCAGGGTACCACGCAGATTGTAAGAGTAGGCTTGCCCTACGGATCACACTATGCGCCTAAATGGGCCGGGGTGGATCCGCAAACAGGCGATCCGTTGTACTACGACAGATCGGGTAATAAAACGAGCGATTACAATGAAACGGCTTTGAGCGTAGCGGAGTTTGGCACTTATATTCCTCCTTTCACCGGTGGGTTTAATACCGGCGTTACCTGGAAAGGATTTTATCTGAATGCCCTGTTTACGTTTGCAGATAAAACCATGCGCTATCTCAACGAAGATTATTACAACGAAAACCCAAGTTTTGCCAGCAGTAATCAGTCGGTGCGCATGTTGTATGACCGCTGGAAGAAACCGGGCGATAACGCCATCCTGCCTAAGTTTGACGCCAGCAGGGGATTCTCTTCCAAAGATATCCAGGATGCATCTTACCTGCGTTTAAGGAATGTAAATATCGGCTATAATTTCCCGAAAGAAATTATGACCCACCTGAAATTTGTGCAGGGCATCCAGATTTTCGCGCAGGCGCAGAACCTGTATACCTGGACCAAATGGAAAAGTTTTGATCCGGAAAATAACTATGGTGAGGGCAGGTTTGATTACCCCAGCGCACGAACCTACACTTTTGGCCTGAACGTTAATTTTTAAATCATTGAGCTCATGACAATCCGTTATATCAAATATACTTTTACACTCCTGTTGTTGTTGTGTATACTTGCCTGTAATAAGCAACTGGACCTTTCGCCTACCGACAGTATCATAGATCCGGGAAGAACTTTCCGGACGGTGAATGATCTGAATGGCGGCCTGCTCGGCGCCTATTCTGGTCTTACCTATAACACCATCTACAGCGTATCCCTGATGACCGATGAGTGTACCCTTCCCAGTGAAAATGGTACGGGTGGCGGCGTTGCCACTTACCGTTGGCGGGTGGATCCCAGCAATACCACCGTTACCGCTTCTTTCGGGGAATATTACATTGCCATTGACCGCGCCAACCGGGTATTGGGCGCTATGAGTAATGTTCCTGCCAAAGGTGATGAGATAGGTTTGAAAGATCAGTACCGTGGAGAGGCATTAGCTATTCGTGCTTATTGTCATTTCCAGTTATTGCAGAGTTATGCAGAAGCATATGAGCCGGCCGCTATGGGAGTGCCTTATATGGATACTTCCGTTAACAGTTTTCCTGCACGGAATACTTTTGGAGAAGTAATAGCTGGTATAGAAAGAGATTTGCAGCTGGCTAAAACACTGATCCCTGCTGAGGCAGATGATAATACGAGGATCACGCTTCCGGCCATTTCTGCTATCCAGGCGAGAGTGGCTTTATACGCCAAAAAATGGAGCGATGCAATAACTTATGCCACAGAAGCCATTGATGCGTTGCCGCTGGCTGATGCCAGCGATTTTCCCGGCATCTGGAAAGACACGAAGGAGGCTGAAGTGATCTGGAAACTGAAACAGGTGGCAGGCAGTAATGATGACCTGATCGGCAGCGCTTATTTCAACAGGGATGTAGCGTTGTATGTACCTTCCTTTGAACTGATTAACCTGTTTGATAAGAATAACGATGTGCGTTATCCTGCTTACATACAGTTTGACGATACCCGTGGCGCCGGTAACTCCGAGTACCTGGTGAATAAATACTTTGGTTCTTCCGGCAGCCTGGGCCTGGCGGATATTAAGCTTTTAAGAACAGGAGAAATGTACCTGATCCGTGCGGAGGCACTGGCAGAAAGTAACCGGGTGGGAGACGGCGCTGCTGATCTGAACAGCCTGCGTGCCGCGCGCATCAATGGTTACACGCCGCAGTCATTCAACAATAAAGATGCGTTGATCACGGCTTTGTATACCGAACGTTTCAAGGAACTGGCCTTTGAAGGGCACCGTCTCTTCGATCTGAGAAGAAGGGGCCTGAATGTAACCCGCAACCCGGAAGACGCTGTCAACGCCCTGGGTGCCGTGTTGCTAAAACCCGGCCAGAAGGGATATGTATTCCCTATTCCTGATGCGGAAACCAAAGCCAACAAAAACATGAAACAAAATCCCGGCTACTGATGAAAAAGATAATGATTGTGCTAACGGTAACGGCTATGTGTTTAAATGCCTGTTACATGCGTGTTCCAAAACAACCGGCTGTTGCCGGTCGCCCGGCCTCGATAGGAATTATTGGCGATACCGCAGACGTAACCACACCGGTAAAAGGCGGCGTGGCATTGATTGGTGGCGGGGGCAATGTAGACGGCGCTTTTCAGTGGATGATTGAACGCAGCGGCGGCGGCGATGTGGTAGTACTTACAGCCTCCGGCAACGGTGGTTATAACAGTGACATAGATTCCCTCGGAAAAGTAAATTCCGTGGAAACGCTGAATATCACCAGTCGCGAACTGGCTAACAACGATACGGTAGCCAATATTATCCGCAACGCGGAGATGTTGTTTATTGCCGGCGGGGATCAGTCGCGCTACATGAACCAGTGGAGGGGCACCAAAGTGAATGATGCGATTAATTATTTACTGCAGGAAAAGAAGGTGCCGGTAGGCGGTACCAGCGCGGGCTGTGCCATCCTGAGCGGGTTTTATTACAGCGGAGAAGGCGGCAGTGCAGTGTCTGATTCTGTGTTGGCCAATCCGTATGATTCGCTGGTGAAAGTGTACAACAACGATTTCCTGCATGCGCCTTATCTTCGTGACGTGATCAGCGATCAGCATTACCTGAAGCGTGGCCGGGAAGGCAGGCATGTTACTTTTATGAGCCGCATTATCAAAGACCAGGGCATCTTCCCCTGCGGTATTGCACCCGACGAAAAAACGGCGGTGTGTATTGACGAAGCAGGGATGGCAAAGGTTTTTGGTGTGAGTAAGGCATATTTTATCCTGACTGACAGTCTTAAAAAGCCGGAACTTTGCGACCCGGGACAACCACTGCAATGGAACCACAACGGGCAGGCATTGAAAGTATATGAGATTCCTGCCAGTGCCTCCGGCAACGGCAGTTTCCGGGTAACTGATTTTGATGCGGCAACAGCCAGTGGCGGCGCCTGGTACTGGTGGTGGGTGGAAAACGGACAGTTGAAGAAGAAGGCAATCTGATTATTCTCTTAATAAAATTTGATATGAAAGGCAGGTTTGGCATTTTATTTTTTCTGACAGCACTTTTTGTTTTACCTGTAATGGCGCAGCAAAAGGCATCGTCCTACGTACTGGTGATTCATGGCGGTGCGGGTACCATTCTTAAAAAGAATATGACCCCGGAGAAAGAAGCGGCTTACAAAACATCTTTACAGAAAGCACTGGAAACAGGTTACAAGATCCTGCAATCCGGCGGAAGCAGTTTGGATGCGGTGGAAGCCACTGTAAGGGTACTGGAAGACGATTCCCTTTTTAATGCAGGGAAAGGTGCGGTGTTTACCCATGAAGGACGCAACGAACTGGATGCCGCTATTATGAATGGTAAAACCAGGGCAGCAGGCGCCGTAGCCGGTGTAACCACCGTGCGTAATCCGGTGAGCGCTGCAAGGGCTGTGATGGAAAAGTCGGAGCATGTGATGATGGTAGGTCCTGGTGCGGAAAAGTTTGCAAAGGAAGCCGGATTGGAAATAGTAGATCCTTCTTATTTCAGAACAGAATCACGCTGGAGGGACCTGCAAAGGGCTATCAGGGAGGATTCTGTTGCAGCGGCTAAATCCAACGCCTATACGAACCCGGAAAAACTGGGCATCAAAAACAGGGATTATAAATTTGGTACCGTGGGCGCCGTGGCGCTGGATCAGCAGGGCAACCTGGCGGCGGCTACTTCTACCGGCGGTATGACCAACAAAAAATATGGCCGCATTGGCGATTCCCCGATCATTGGTGCAGGTACTTATGCGAACAATGAAACAGCGGCTATTTCCTGTACCGGCTGGGGTGAGTTTTATATCCGTAATGTGGTGGCTTATGATTTGTCGGCCCTCATGGCGTATAAAGGACTTTCTGTGCAGCAGGCGGGAAATACCGTGATCAAAAAAGTAGGTGATATGGGCGGCGATGGCGGTTTGATTGCCCTGGACAAAAAAGGAAATATGACCATGTCGTTCAATACAGAAGGCATGTACCGGGGCGCCGTTACCAAAGACGGGAAAATTGAAATTGCGATCTATAAGTAAGTGTTAAAATAACGAACGGATGCGGGGCGTAGTACCCGGATCCGTTCGTGTTTTTTTATTCCAACGGCCTTTTTGGTGAATCATCTTCCTCCAGGCTGTTTTCAGCTACATCCTCATCCGTAATATCTTCTTCCTCCAGCAGTTCATCTATTTCCACGTCATCATCTTCTTCATCCAATAGTTCATCGGAAGTATCGTCTCCCCGCCGTGATTGTTCATCCTGGTTGCCTTTTTGCGGCACCGGTTGTTGTTTCTGATTAACAATATCGTCTGGTTGAAGATCATCGTCGAGGAGTGGTCCGGGTGTTTTAGGTTGTGTGGTCATAAAGCATGTTTTTCAGGAAATGACCCAAACATCGCACCACTAAAAACGGCTTGATTTACAAGGGGCTAACGGGGAAGGCTGCGTAAATAAATACACAGTTGTGGGATAATTATTCATTCACCACTTTACTTTTTCTGAAAACGGCGCTCCATTTACTTACAAAATCAGCCGGCAAAGTTTCTGTTTTTTTAGCGATAAAAACGGCGTGAAAGGATTTAGGTCCCTGTATCACGTAATACAGTTGTGATTCCGGGTTCCCCGCGCCGGGTGTTTCCACTTTAAACAGCGCCCACCGCCGTTGGGGGATATTTTCTTTTCCAAGCACCGTGATCTTTGCCTGGGATGCTTTACTTACTGCGGCGTCTGAAAAGCTTTTCACGGCAAGATCAATGTTATTGACCCTTGCATTTTCCATTGTCATATCATTGATGAGCAGGGTCCATTGCTGCGGGGTTTCGTCGGCGGGCAGGAACTGGCGCGTGGCCAGGTTGTCCACCTCAGTATCGGTGATCATGGTCCATTTAATACCGGCCGGCAACGCTATTTTAAGGCGTTCTTTCCTCGCTGCTTTGCCTGTTTTGAAGGAATGTCCTATTTCGTGAAATAAGGGCTTAAAACCGGCGGAAAATGGCGAAAGGGTAGTGGCTGTCAGCAGGTAGGTTTTATTGTCTGCATACGCAATAAAAATGCTGGCAAATATAGTATCGGCCCTGTTTCCCTCCAGGTGTATTTCATCCAGCCAGATCATCCGTTTGCCGGCGCTCACGATGCTGCCGGAATCCAGCAGTTTGAAATAGGGATTGCGGCCGATATAGTACAGGAGTTTTTTTGCGATGGCATCCACATTGGAGCGGGGTTCTTCCACTACGTTGACTATAAAATTTTCCGGCGCCGGAAGGGCGCTGTCGGCGGTGCTCCGCTGCGCCATAAATTTCAGGGAAGGGATCTGTTTGTTTTTTATTACCTGCCATCCGTTGGGAATTCCTACGGAGAAATGATTCGCCGTATCAGGGTAGTTCACCAGGTTCTGGCCTTTTACAACAAAAGAAAGTAACACGAGGCCACACAGCAGAGCATATTTCATCCGGAGTAATTTGTGTACAAATAAAGGGTATTTAGTGTAGCCTGCAAAAGAGAAAGCCTCCGACCGGAGGCTTTCTCTTTTGCAGGCTAACGTTCAACGGACGATTATTTAAGGCAAGTACTATACGCGGTTGTCCCGTGGCGCCCGGGTTCCATAAAACTTTTCCTGGTTAAACTGGTCGTGGCCATAAAAGTCGCTGTCGGCTATATGCGAATCCGGTGAAACAAATACATTCCGGATATCCTGTTCTGTTTCGGGCGTAACAATCACTCCTTTCTCATAGAAAGGCAGAATACTGATCTGTACAGGCGTTACTTCCGGCAACAGTACCGTATCATCTTTTTCATGCAGGATGGCCACGCCGATGGGGAATAGTACTTTCCGGTCGGTGAGTCCTACCCGGTTGCCTTTCAGGTTGATGACGAGATAGCGTACCCTGCGTGAGGCAGGATTGAACAGCAGGTCATCTACTTTTCCCAGTTTATTTCCCTGCAGGTCTTCTACTTCCCAATGCCTGACATCGGGCTGTCCGTCTACGATTTCAAATTTGCTGCCGCTTAATTCTTCAAGCCGGTTAGTTGCAGTTATAGACATGGTAATGATTTTTTAAGATGAAGAATCGGTGAGGGGCCGTTAGGGCTGTGTGCCGGCAGTATCCGCTGCTGGCGCCATATTACCGGTATCGGCGGTGGTAACAGTATCAGTAGTTGTTATGATGTCGCGGCGGTTGTTGTTACTGCTGCGCATGAGTAAGAACATAATAGCAACAATGATAACAAGCCCTAGTATCAGCCATATCCACGCCGGATTTTTTTTCCTGGGTTGAACTTCTAAGTGTGCCATAATTATAGGATTAAGAATGGTTCATACAATGTCCGGCAATCATTATACCAATGCACACAAAAAAACAGTAAATCATTATTTTCCTGGTCTATGGCTGATTAGGGAGGATTTATCCGGTAATTCCGGGGAGTTCAGCCATTTTTTTTAGGGTGTTTTTCCTACGTATTGCGGAAATTATCATCCGGTGCAGATACTCACTGCTACCAGCAGGATACCGAGATAATGTTCTTCTTTCAGTTCCCGGCGTAGTACCTGTAGCGCTTTGCTCATGTGCTTTTCCACTGTTTTTACAGAGATGCCCATTTCCTGTGCAATCGTTTTATAGCTCATATTACCATAGTAATTGAGCATAAACACCTCTTTGCATTTTTGTGGCAGTGTATTAATGCTGCGGGCGATCCGGTTTTTCAGTTCATGCTGTTCCAGCTGCACGGGCTGTACCACTTCCTGCTGGTGCGCCTGCCTGATCAGCACCTGGTGATGGTTTTCTTTGAGCAGTTTATTACGCAGCTGGTTGGATACCTTATATTTAACGGCATTGTTAAGATAACCGCTGATGTTAACATCTCCGGGCAGTTCATCTCTCCTGAGATATAAACTCGTAAAAATATCCTGTATAATATCTTTTACCTGTTCCCGGTCTTTCAGAATACGGAATGCCTGGTTGCTGAGAGAAATAACGGTGGCCCGGTATAATAGCTCAAAGGCTTTGGTATCGCCACTCCTGGCTTGTTGCCATAAATTATCACATGTATGTTGACCAGCGGAGCAGATAAGCGTTCAGTTTTGCCTGCAAAGATATCTACTGGGGTAAAGTTTCCATGTTAACTTATGGTAAACAACTTCTTCCAATGTTAACTAAATATGAATTCGTTCTTTTTGGGAGAAAAGGAGTGGGGGTAAATGTCCGTTCAGGTGATAAGTATTACAAACACCCATACTGATGACGCCATCGCGCCTGCAATATTTACTGGACAGATACCTGAACGGAACTGCTACGGAAGCGGAGCAGGCAGAGTACGATCATTGGTATGAGCAACAGCAAGTGCCGGAGATAAATGCCTTTACTTCTGCAGAAAGAAGTGAGATGTATGCCGTAATAGCCACCCGTATCAGGGAAAAGCGCCGGGTGGTGTACCTGCGCCGTGCCGCCGCTGTTGCCGCTGCCGTAGTAATAGCCGCCGGTGCGTTGTGGATATTTAATACTACGCTGCCGCCTGCACGAAAAGTAGCAGTCAAACAAGCAGTACTGCAGCCCGACACGACCGCCATCGCCAATACTTCCGGCAAACAGCAGATTCTTCATTTGCCGGACGGCTCACAGGTAATATTATATAAGGATGCGGAAATCCGCTTTGTGGCTCCGTTTGGTACAAAAAACAGGGTAGTGTTGCTGCGTGGTAAAGGGTATTTTAACGTAGCAGCGAACGCGCCCAAACCCTTTACAGTATGGAGCGAGGGCGTGTCCACCACCGCGTTGGGGACCAGCTTTACTATCTCCAGTAAACAAAAGGAAGTAAACGTAATTCTCCATACAGGTAAAGTAATGGTGAAGACCAATACACAGGTGCGCTATCTCACACCGGGCCAGTCGCTGGTTTGTAATGCTGCTACGGGAATTGCACGCTTGCAGCCAACTCCGGAGAAAACACTTGTTACGCCGAAGATCGACTTTGGCTCCTTACGTGGATTTACCGCTACATTCGACCAGGCGCCGTTATCCAATGTATTCGACACTATTGCCAGGGGATATCATGTGAACATTCAGCTCAAGGCGGCTGCCTTTAATAATATCGCCTTCTCCGGGGTAATCCGGGATACCGATTCACTGTTACAGGTGCTGCATCGTATTGCGATGCTGCACGATTTGAAAATTACATCAACAAATACAGGTTACCGTATAGAAAAGAATCACTAACTAAACATTTGCGCATTATGACACATCGCTACCTGCTAGTGAAGGGCGGAGCTTTGCCCCTGAACCACTCCAACAGGTTCCTGCATGGCTGTAAATTTATCAGCCTGCTGCTCCTGATGGCTTTTATCAACCTGCTGCCGGCACAGGCACAAAAGAAAACATGGATCAAAGGCTTAATTGAAGACGAAAAAGGACAGGCCGTACCGGGCGCTTCTGTACAGCTGAAAAGCGGCCCCGATAGCCTGAAAAGCTTTGCCATCACAGATGCAAAGGGCGTATTTACTTTTGATAACTCGCATCTGCAAGGTCCGTTTGTATTTACGATCGCTTATGTGGGATATGTTACACAGGTAATTACCAAAAACAATCTCGATCCGCAGAAAGAGCAATCTATTTACGTGGTGATGAAAGAATCTTCGGCTGCGCTCAGCGAAATAGTAGTAGTTGGTTATGGTACCCAAAAGAAGATTAATCTCACCGGAGCGGTAGACCAGGTAGGAAAAGAGGTATTTGAGAACAGGCCCATGACCAGCGCCACCAAAGGGTTGCAGGGAGTATTGCCAAATCTTAATATCCGTATCACGGATGGTAAGCCCATCCGCGGCGCTACCTATAATGTAAGAGGTACCACCTCCATTGGTGCAGGTGGTAGCGCACTGGTACTTATAGATGGCGTTCCCGGCGATCCCAATTTATTAAACCCCAACGATATTGAAAGTGTAACCGTATTGAAGGATGCGGCTTCCGCCGCTATTTACGGCGCACGCGGTAGTTTCGGCGTGGTACTCATCACCACAAAAAATCCTGCTAAAAATAGTACGCAGCTTACTTACTCCAGTAACTACTCACTGAACGACCGCACTGTTAAACCACAGTTTGTTACTAACGGGTACGAATGGGCCAAAAATTTTGATGAAGCCTATTACGCATGGAACGATTATAAGTCGCACCCCGCCAAAGCCAACAGCGTATTCCCTTTTTCACTGGATTACCTCGACGAGCTGAAACGCAGAAACGACGACCCTTCCCTGCCAAAAACAGACATCGATCCCACTACGGGCAACTATGTTTATTACGGTAATACCGACTGGTTCAAAGAACTGTATGCAGACCGGAACCCCGGTACAGAACAAACATTGTCCGCCTCCGGTGGCAATGCAAAATCGGAATATTATCTCTCCGGCAGGTATATGTCGCAGAACGGTATCTTCCGGTACAACCCCGATAAATTCAAGATGTATAATGTGCGGGCAAAAGGAGCGGTAAGGCCGTTCGACTGGCTCAAACTGGAAAATAATTTCGACTTCTCCCAACGCACTTATTTCTTCCCGATCCTCAACCACCCCAGCAATACGCCGGTATGGAGAAGGATTTCGGATGAGGCATTTCCTGTTGCCATGCTGAAAAACCCGGATGGCTCCCTCACTGAAAACGCCGCTATTGTATTTGGTAGTTTCTTAACGGGGAATAACTATTCCGATCAAACGCAGCTGATGCTGAGAAATACGTCGCGCTTTACCACGTCTTTCCTGCATGATAAACTGCATGTGAACGGCGACTTCACCTATGCTTATACGTCCAGTGTGGAAACACGTTTGTATACGCCGGTGCCCTACAGTAAAACACCCGGTCAAACACTGACCCGGGGCGAAAGTAAGATGAATGAAGAAAACGACCGGACTACCTATACCGGCATGAACCTCTATGCGGATTATGAACAACGTGTAGCGAAAAATACCTTTAAGTTACTGGTTGGATACAACTATGAAAACACCCTGTTCAAATCGCGGTATTATCAGCACGACGGATTGATTAATCCCAATATGCCCGATTTTTCGCTGATGAATGGGTTGAACTATGTGCTCACAGGTGGTGGCTATGAATGGCGTACGCTCGGAGGCTTCTTCCGCCTTAACTATAACTATGATGAGCGTTACCTGTTGGAAGTAAATGGCCGTTACGATGGTTCTTCCAAGTTCCCGGAATCACAGCAGTTTGGCTTCTTTCCTTCTGCTTCTGCCGGGTGGCGCGTGTCGAAAGAGAAGTTCTGGAATGTATCACCGAAGGCAGTGAGCGATTTAAAGCTGAGAGCTTCATACGGGGCATTGGGTAATGGTAATGTGAATCCTTACCAGTTCCTGCAAACCATGTCGGTGACCAAACTGCAGATGGCTATCAACGGTGTGATACCGGATTATACGCAACAGCCAAATGTGATACCTAATGGTCTTACCTGGGAGAAATCCACTACGCTGAATGGTGGTATAGATGTATCGTTGCTGAACAGCCGTTTAAAAGTTTCCTTTGATAAATACACCCGCAACACTACCAATATGTTTACCGTGGGATTACCGGTTCCTGCTGTGTTTGGCGCCAGTGTGCCAAAAGGGAACTATGCTGATCTGCAAACAAAGGGCTGGGAATTATCGGTGAACTGGTCGGATCAGTTTAAAGCCGGCAGCAAGCCTTTCAGTTATTCATTTGGTGTGGTGTTATCTGATTATAAATCATACATCACCCGTTTCAACAATCCCAGTAAGCTGATCAACACTTATTATGAAGGCATGCGCGTAGGTGATATGTGGGGTTTTGTAAATGATGGTTATTTCCAGAGCCAGGATGAAATTAATAAGTATGACGTTGACCAGTCGTTTATCCGCGTGTCTAATGCCAATAAGTTGTTACCCGGAGATATCCGTTTTAAAGATCTTGATGGAAACAAGAAGATAGACCAGGGCGAGGGCACGGTATACAAGCCGGGCGATCAGCAGGTGATTGGCAATACCGAACCCCGTTATGCTTTTGGGATTACCGGTAGCGCTAACTGGAATAATTTCTTTGTGAACTTTTTCTTCCAGGGTATTGGTAAGCGCGACTGGTGGCCGGGTACAGATGCCTCTCTTTTCTGGGGGCAATACAACCGTCCTTATAGCTGGATGCCGCAGGAGATCATGGATAACCGCTGGTCGGAAACCAATCCGGATGCGTATTTCCCGCGCTTCCGTGGATACACTGCGCTCAACTCCAATGCAGAGCTGGTTGTGCAGCAATCAAAGTATGTGCAGAACGTGGCTTACATCCGTTTAAAGAACCTGACAGTTGGCTACAACCTGCCGCAGGAATGGATTTCAAGGATTAAGATGAAGAATGCCAGGGTGTTCTTCACGGGTCAGAACCTGTGGACGTGGTCGCCGTTGTACCGCATAATGAAAACGCTGGATCCGGAAGTGATTGAAGGTTCCGATCCTGAGTTGAATAACAATGCCGCGGGCATTGGTGCGGGTAATGGTATGTCGTATCCGATGTTGAAAACATATACCGTTGGTTTAAGTGTAACTTTTTAACGACTAATGTTTATGAAGATGAAAAATAGTATTTACCTGTTATTGATCCTGGCGATGGTGTCCTGTAAGAAGGATCTCGACCTGAAGCCGTTTGATAAACTGGATCCTGATAATGCGTTTAATACAGAGCAGGATCTGCAGCTGTATGCTACTTCTTTCTATAAAATATTACCTGATGGAAATGCAATTATCAGGGGAGATGTGATGAGCGATTATATGGCGGGGAAAGATGTGAATACGTTCATTCAGCGCGATGCTTACTCGGCTACGCAGAGTAGCGGCTGGAGCTGGAGCGACCTGCGTAATATCAATTATTTCCTGGAGCATTACAGCCAGGCGAAAATTCCTGACGAAGCTAAAAATCATTATGCCGGTATTGCCCGTTTTTTCCGTGCCATGTTTTACTTTGAAAAGGTGAAGCGTTTTGGTGATGTGCCCTGGTATAGTAAAACCATGACCATCGAAGATCCGGAGTTGTATAAAGGCCGTGATCCGCGCACGATGGTAATGGACAGTGTACTGGCTGATCTTGATTTTGCGTGTGCCAATATCCGTAACAAAAAAGATAACACCTGTTCACAGATCACGCGTTGGGTGGCGCTGGCGTATAAGTCGCGCGTATGTTTATTTGAAGGCACGTACCGTAAGCATCGTCCGGGAACGCAGACACCGGGTTACGACAACTGGCTGAACGCCGCGGTGAGTGCCGCCGACGAAGTGATAAAGAGCGGACTGTATACGCTGAACACCGGCAGCGACGCCACTATGAGCTACCGCAACCTGTTCATTAATGAAACGCCGAATGTGAATGAAGTGATCCTGGCGTATGTGTGTAATAAAAGCTTGCGCGTATTCAATGATGCCAACTGGTTTTTTACCAGCACCACTTACGGTAACAGGATCAGTCTTGTTAAAACATTTACCGATACTTATCTGAACATCGATGGCAGCCGCTTTACAGACAAAGCTGGTTATGATAACCTGCCTTTCAATGAAGAAGTAAAGAACCGGGATCTGCGTTTGCAGCAAACTATCCGTATGGGGAAATACAGCCGCGACGGACAAATTGCGCCGCCTGATTTTACGTATACCTATACCGGTTACCAGCCGCTGAAGTTTACGATGGATTCAAAAGCTACCGATGGTGTGGCAGAGAATAATAACTCTGTTCCTATTATCCGTTATGCAGAAGTATTGCTGAATAAGGCAGAAGCAAAGGCCGAGTTGAACAGCTTCACCGCGGACGATTGGAATAGCACCATCAAATTACTGAGAACCCGCGCAGGTTTGAAGAATACCGAGATGCCGGTAACAGCCGATCCTTATCTCATTGATTATTTCAAGGATAAAACAGCACTCCCGAATGTTAACGCAAGCGTAACAGACGCCGTGTTACTAGAAGTACGCCGTGAAAGAGGGATTGAGCTGATCCTGGAAGGGTTCCGTTTTTATGACCTGGTGCGCTGGGGACTTGGTTCCTTACTATTGAAGCCTTATATTGGCTTATATGTACCTGCTATGGATGCCCTGATGGATTTAAATGAAGATGGAAAGCCCGATGTATCCTTTGTAAAGAAAACGCCGGCCACTAAAGTGCCGGGTGTATACTACTTCCTGATTGATGACGACCAGACCAAATTATCTGCCGGTAACAGCGGTAACCTGATCTGGCTGAGTAATATTGAACGTCAGTGGGCAAATTATAAGTACGTATACCCGATACCGTATAATGAGCTGGTATTGAACCCTAAGCTGAGGCAGAATCCTGAATGGAAATAAAGTAAAACAAAAATAGTATGAAGAAGATTACCGGTATAGCACTGTTGCTGATGATAGGATTCACATCTTATGCACAGCGCGCTTCGCATGTGGTGCTGATTACCATTGATGGCTTCCGGCCTGAGTTTTATACCGATGCCTCCTGGGGTATGGTAAACCTGCGGGCAATGAAAGACAGCGGCGCTTATGCAGATGGGGTAAACAGTGTATTCCCTACTGTTACCTATCCCAATCACACGTCGCTGATCACTGGTGTTACGCCGGCCAGGCATGGTATTTACTATAACACGCCTTTTGAACCCAACGGCGCCAGCGGGATCTGGTATTTTTATTACGACAGTATCAAAACGCCTACGTTGTTCGACGCTGTGCATAAAGCCGGTAGAAAATCGGCCAATGTAATCTGGCCGGTATCCGTAGGCGCACCGATCGATTACAACATACCGGATGTATGGTCCGTTGGTAAGAAGGACAGACGGGAGCTGATGGCCACCGTAACCAATCCGGTTTCGTTGTGGCAGGAAGTACAGGAGCATGCCACCGGTAAACTGGGCGAAAAGGATTTCACGATGGAAGATGAAGAACTGATCCTGGATGAAAATGTGGCGCGCATGTCGGCCTACCTGATTGCTACCTATAAGCCTGCTTTTACTACGCTGCACCTGGCCTGCACGGACCATTACGAACATGAACAGGGCCGCGACGGACTGTTGGTGAGAAAGGCGGTAGCCGGCGCCGACAGGGCATTGGGTACCATTATAGAAGCACTCAAACGGGCAGGGATATACGAAAGTACCACCATCATTGTTACCGGTGATCACGGTTTTGTGAATATCAGCAAAAACTTTTCCCCGAATGTATTGCTGGCGCAAAACGGATTGCTGAATAATGCCAAAACGGGCGACTGGAAAGCACAGTTCCATTCTTCCGGCGGAGCGGCTTTCCTGCATCTGAAAGATCCGAAGGATGTGGCTACACAGCAGAAAGTGCTGGCGTTGCTGAAAGCGCTGCCAGCTGCACAGCAGCAACTATTCCGGGTTATTACCCGCAAACAGCTCGATGCAGTGGGTGCTGATCCACACGCGGCCCTGGCTATTTCCGCATCTGATGGCGTAACCATTGGCGGCGCATCTACCGGGGAGCTGGTACGGGCAGCCAAAGGAGGAACGCATGGTTGTTTCCCGGATTTTAAGCAGATACAAACCGGCTTTGTGGCCTCCGGAGCCGGGATAGTGGCAGGTGCTCATGTGAAAGAAATGAACGTAACAGATGTGGCGCCGCTGGTAGCGCAACTGCTTGGGCTATCGCTGGATAATACCGATGGCAAAGTGCCGGCGGGTGTGGTAACAAAATAAAGCATTGAAAACGTAGCAATAGTAAGCGGGTGCCTTGTGAGAGGGGCGCCCGCTTTTTTTGTGGCGTTTAAGATGGCCTGAATTTATTTCTGAACAGGAGCGGGGTAGTGCCGGTATGTTTCACAAAGAAGCGGGAAAAATGGGTATGGTTTTCAAATCCCAGTTCATAGGCAATTTCCCGTATATGGAGGTCTGTATAATAGAGTATTCTTTTGGCTTCGGTTAAAACGGTATCCGCGATCCAGTGAGATAAGGGAAACCCGGTGGCTGTATGAACGCAGTAGCTGAGGTAGTCGGCGCTTATGTTTAGTTCACGCGCCATGCTTTCCGGTGTGGGCATGGAGCGGCCTTTGTCGGCCAGCGCTTCTTTGAAGCGGCTGGTAATCTTTTCCGGTTCGGTTTGTGCAGTGGCTGGCGTATTACACGGAGGATAACATGCTGCTGCTGTATGGAACAATGTTTCGAGTAAACTATGGAGAATGTTATTATAAAAAAGAGAGGGTTGGCTGAACTGCTGCAACAGCAGCTGGCAGAGCTGTTCCGGCATATGCAGTGAAGCTGCATCCAGCGGCTGGCATTGCCGGCTTATGGGTAAACTTTTAAACAGGTTGATGCACGCGGATGGGATAAGGAAGGCTTCAGCCGAAATAAGCCATCCCTGCAGATCTTCGACTTCTTTTAATACATGCACCTGGCCAGGATGAACAAAGGCGAAGGAAGGCGTAGTGATATGAAGCGGCTGCCCGTTTATTTCCAGGCTGCAATGGCCTTTCCGGAGTAGGAATAACAGGTATGCATCTTCCTGATGGTTGATTACGCCAATTTCCTGTATATAAATGCCACCGGTGGTAGCCGGTTTGAAGAAAGGGATAACAGTGTCTTTCATCGGTGAAAATTATTTACACCTGCAGGGCAGGTAAATTTTCATAGGCTGCCGGGGTTATTACTGTTGCGTCGTCGGGCTTTACTTTTCTGACAGAATTCACCGGCCAGCATTCCAGTTGTGTTGCGGGCAGTTCATACTGTATGATGGATCGTATATCCGTATCTGTTAGATCTGGTTGCAGCCATTGTTCTGCAAGTTCAGTCGTAAGCATCATGGGCATTCTGCCGGCGTTGTCGCCGCCGTTATGGATTTGTGCCATCAGTGGGTTAGCGGCGCGGGTTAACAGTGTGAAAGCGGGTATGCGTGCGGGTTTATCCACATCCCAGGAGTTAGACATTGCCCATAGTCCCGCTATGAAAAAGAGTTCCTGTTCTTTGGGTTTAATATAGTAGGCCACTTTGTTTTTCCATCCGGGAATATGCCGGTATTCAAAGAAGCCGCTGGCAGGAACGAGGCAACGCTGATGCCGGATAGCATTCCACATCGTACCATTTTCAAGAACTTTTTCGCTGCGGGCATTCAGGAAAAGTTGTCGCTGCCGTTTTACTTTTTCCAGGGTATCCAGCATTTTAGGTACGGGGCCCCAGGTATATTTTTCCAGTTTGAATCCGTTGTTGTTGGTTACCACCGGCCATTGCGGGTAAGACATCCCTATCTTGTGCCAGGTGGGATCGAAGTGGATATCCAGTTTGCCGCCGGGTTTCAGTCGCGGCAGGTATTTGAAAATGCTCTCTATGCTGGAGGTAAAAGCGATATCGTAACACATATTGATCTGTCGGGATGTTATAGCTGATAAAGGTACTTTTATTTCTGTATCTGTTCCGGTGCGCTATTTACGCATATCTACAATTACCGCGGTTACCACGCCCCACACCTGGAAGTCGGCATCTTCAGTGATAACAATGGGTTTATAAAAAGCATTTTCGGGGTGCAGTACCCAGCTGCGGCCTGCTTTTACGAGGCGTTTTACGGTATATTCCCCATTGAGCGCCGCCACCACAATATCTCCTGTAGATGGGCGGATGGAGCGGTCTACAACGGCCATGCAACCGTCGGGGATGCTGGCATCTGTCATGCTATCGCCTTTTACCCTGATAATGAAGGAGGTAGTGGGATTGGGCTGCAGGATACGGGAGAGATCAATCTGTTCTTCCTCGTAATCCAGGGCGGGTGTGGGAAACCCCGCGGGGACACTGGTATTAAAGAATGGCAGGGTGATGTGCGGGTCACTCAGTTTCAATACTTGCATATGACTATCGTTTTTGTGAATACTAATATTATTAGCAAAATAAAGCTAAAATTATTAGTTTATAAAATCCATTAACACATCGTTTGCAAAAGTGGAAATCTGCAACTGCAGCGGGTGAAAAGTAAGTGACAGGAGATCAGTGTGCTGTGAATTCCGGCTGCTAAAACAGGCGCAGTAAGTTTTTTTTGAGGAGGGGAGAAGGGAACATATCTAGTTAAATAATTAGCAATTATTGGCGGTTTATATATTTGTTAATCACTTGTTATTCACCGCATCCGGATTTTTTTTCTACACTCTCCCTATATCCCATCAATAACTTCATGCGCCGTTAAATTTTTAGGCGGCGATAATATTGTAAACCTCAGATAATCCTTATTTCTTATGGGCATTCAAATCAAAGCACTCCTGTTCTGCTGCCTGGCAGCTTTCACCTTCTTTGTACCTAATGAGCTGTCTGCAAAAGTTAAATCCAAAAAGATTGTCATCAATACCGAAAATGATGCACGGATCTATGTAGATGGAAAACTGGTCAATAACACCTCTACAGAAATTAAAGTAGCCGCGTATGCACAGGTGAATATCCGCGTGGAAAAAGTAGGTTTCATTACACAGGAAAGGAACTACATTAACGACGGAAAGCACACATTACCTTCTACAGATTATATTAAACTGGAGAAAGATGATGCTTACGAAAATTCAATGGTAACCAATCTCGCTAACCAGGATATCGACGTGCGGACCAGTCATGATGAAGAAAATTCCTGGAAGCTGATCAACCGGATCATTACCGGTTATTTTGATGTGATTGCGGTTACTGATAAAGCCACAGGATACATGTGTACTGCCTGGGTGGTAAAATCTTTTAAAGCAGCTACTATCCGTACCCGTCTTATTATCAAAACAGGAAACACAGATCCGCTTACCTACAAGGCGAAGCTGGTCAGCGAAATAGCCCCTCCCGGTGTTTCTGCCAGTTCTGATGAGTCATTCCGCAACTGGGACCGGCTGTTGCGTACTTTCGAAAATGTAGTGCCTGAACTGCAAAGCAGGCTGGCGAAATAAACGTGGAATTACTTACGAAAGGAGTATGGGAAACAACCATTTATACCAGTGGTTATATATAAGCGCTTATATTTAAATTTCCGGTTAATTCCAAAAAAAACCTTTGTTATTTCATTTTACTTCCTATTTTTGCACCTGAAATTATGATAACAAACAAACATACACATCACCACCATCATATCTTACCACAAGGGTAGGCAGGGGATGATTTGTGTATATCACCATATTACATCATCAACAGGGGCTTACCGCAGAGGTAAGCCCCTTTTTTTATTTTATCAGGGATGAAACTGAAAATTGCAATCCAGAAATCTGGCCGCCTGCACGACGATTCCATCAAGCTTTTGAAGGAGTGCGGCATCGACATCAACAATGGTGTTAATAAGCTGAAGACAGAAGCCACCAACTTCCCGCTGGAAGTGTTTTTCCTGCGCGATGATGATATTCCGCAATACATTGAAGATGGTGTGGCAGATATAGGAATTGTAGGAGAAAATGTAGTGCTGGAAAAACAAAAGCAGGTAAATATTGTTCAGAAACTGGGCTTTGGCAAATGCCGCTTATCTATGGCAGTGGAGAAATCAGTGGATTATACTTCCGTGAAAGACCTGCAGAACAAACGTATTGCTACCAGTTACCCGGTGATAGTGGAAGATTTTCTGCAACAAAACGGTATCACCGCAGAGATCCATGAAATCAGCGGCTCCGTGGAAATAGCGCCCGGTATAGGTTTGGCGGATGCCATCTGTGACCTGGTGAGCAGCGGATCTACCCTGTTCATGAATGGTTTGAAAGAAGTGGAAACAGTGCTGAAGTCGGAAGCCGTGCTGGCAGCCTGTCACAGCCTGAAGCCGGAACAACAGCTGTTGCTGGACAAACTTTTATTCCGCATCCAGGCAGTAAGGAAAGCAAAAAATAATAAGTACATCCTGCTCAATGCGCCCAATGATAAACTGAATGAAATTATTGGCCTGCTGCCGGGTATGAAAAGCCCTACAGTACTGCCCTTGGCAGAAGCCGGCTGGAGCTCTGTTCATTCAGTGCTGAATGAAAATGATTTCTGGGATATCATCGAAAGCCTGAAAGAGGCCGGTGCACAAGGTATCCTGGTAGTGCCCATCGAAAAAATGGTGATCTGATAAACTGAGTAAACGATGCAAATAACCAGATTTCCCGATAAAAGTTCCTGGAATACACTGCTGCAAAGACCTGTAATGGATACCTCCACGCTCGAAAAGAAAGTGAACGATATCCTCCAGGAAGTACGTACCGGCGGAGACGCTGCTGTCAGAAAATTTGCAGCTGAATTTGATAAAGTAACGCTGGACAATTTACAGGTACCATCCGCCGCTTTTGCTGCTGCAGAAGCCACCCTGGAACCCGCACTGAAAGCGGCTATCCAGCAGGCGGCAAAAAATATTACTACCTTTCACCGCGCACAGCAGGAAAAGGTACAGGTAATTGAAACCATGCCCGGCGTACAATGCTGGCGTAAATCAGTAGCCATACAAAAGGTAGGCTTATATATTCCCGGGGGCTCCGCACCGCTGTTTTCCACTATCCTGATGCTGGGAATACCAGCCATGATAGCTGGTTGTAAGGAGATAGTGCTTTGCACGCCTTCCCTGCACCCGGCGATATTGTACACTGCACAGCTGACAGGAATTGAAAAAGTATTTACAATCGGTGGTGTACAGGCCATTGGCGCTATGGCTTACGGTACGGAAAGCGTGCCGCAGGTATATAAAATCTTTGGGCCGGGTAACCAGTATGTTACCTGTGCAAAACAACTGGTAAATAAAAGCGGCGTAGCCATCGATATGCCGGCTGGTCCTTCTGAAGTGGCTGTGCTGGCGGATGATAGCTGTGTGCCGGCTTTTGTGGCGGCCGATTTACTGTCGCAGGCAGAGCATGGCCCCGACAGCCAGGTGGTATTGGTAACCACGAGTGAGAAAGTACTTACCAATGTGACTAATGCCCTGAATGCCCAGCTGGATGCACTTCCCCGCAAAGGCATTGCCACCGCAGCGTTGGGAAACAGCAAGATGATCCTGGTGAAGGATATGGACACTGCCATTGAAATGCTGAACACCTATGCGCCGGAACACCTGATCCTGGCCTGTGAAGGTGCAGAGAACCTGGCAGATAAAGTAACAGATGCCGGGTCCGTTTTCATGGGCAACTACACCCCGGAAAGCGCTGGCGATTATGCTTCCGGCACCAATCACACGCTGCCTACGAATGGCTATGCCAGGGCTTATAGCGGTGTTTCGCTGGATAGCTTCGTAAAAAAGATTACTTTTCAGCAGATATCTCCCGAAGGGCTGCAGAATATTGGTTCTACCATAGAAGCAATGGCAGCGGCAGAGGGACTGGAGGCACATAAAAACGCCGTTACCGTAAGATTAAAACAGCTGGAATACACCGGCTCAATAATAACAGATTAATTAATGCGATATGTTTAATCTCGATACCCTGGTAAGGGAAAACATAAAAAAACTGGTGCCTTATTCTACTGCCAGAGATGAGTTCAAAGGAGAAGCGTCCATCTTCCTGGATGCGAATGAGAATAATTTCGGATCTCCGTTGCCGGTGAATTATAACCGCTATCCTGATCCGATGCAATGGCAGCTCAAATACAAAATTGCCGATATCAAAGGCGTGCCCCCGCAGAATATTTTTATTGGTCACGGCAGCGACGAAGCCATAGACGTGCTTTACCGCTCATTCGTAAATCCGGGTGTGGATAATGTGATTCTTTGTCCGCCTACCTATGGCATGTATGAAGTAAGCGCGCACATCAACGATGCTGTTATCCGCAAGGTAACGCTGACTGAAGATTTCCAGCTGGACATTCCCGCGCTGCAACAGGCCATAGACGCCAATACAAAGCTCATCTTCATCTGTTCTCCCAATAACCCTACCGGTAATTCTATTAACCGTTCGGATATTGAACTGCTGTTGAATAATTTTGATGGTATTGTAGTGATAGATGAAGCTTATATCAATTTCTCCCGCCAGAAAACCTTTATACAGGAACTCACCGAATACCCGAACCTCGTGGTGATGCAAACGCTGTCGAAAGCATGGGGACTGGCCGGACTCCGTATCGGGATGGCTTTTGCCAGTGAAGATATTGTGAACACCTTTAACAAGGTGAAGCCTCCGTATAATATCAGCCAGGCTACCAATGAGCTGGCGCTCCAGGCATTGGAAAACGTGAGCCAGGTAAATGAATGGATCCGTGAAATAGTGATAGAACGCGACCTGCTCTCCGGCGCGCTGCTCCAGCTGCCGGAAGTACTGCACATTTATCCCAGCGACGCCAGCTTTATCCTGGTGAAAACCACCGATGCGAAAGGCATCTACAACTACCTTATTGAACAGGGAATTGTAGTGCGTGACCGTTCCAAAGTAGAGCTGTGTATGGGTTGCCTGCGGATCACCATAGGCACGCCGGCTGAGAACCTGCGCCTGCTGGAAGTATTGAAATCTTTTAACCTGAAAACAGCCACAACAGCATCTGCATGAAACGAGTGCTCTTTATAGACCGCGATGGTACCCTGATTAAGGAAGTGCCGCCAACTTACCAGATCGATAGCCTGGACAAAATAGAGTTTTATCCCAAAGTATTTGTGAATATGGCGCGGATCGCCGCTGAGCTGGACTATGAGCTGGCAATGGTTACCAACCAGGATGGTTTGGGCACCGCCTCTTTCCCGGAAGATACCTTCTGGCCTGCGCAGAACATGATCATGAAAGCGCTTGAGAACGAAGGGATCAAGTTTGATGAGGTGTTTATTGACCGCTCTTTTCCGGCTGATAATGCGCCTACCCGCAAGCCCCGCACCGGTATGCTCACCAAATACCTCGATGGCAGCTATGATCTGGCCAACTCTTTCGTGATCGGCGATCGTATCACCGATGTGGAACTGGCAAAGAACCTGGGTGCAAAAGCTATCTGGATCAATGAAGGCTCCGGTTTGGGCAGCGCAGAGATCAGCGATAACACGGCCGCCCTGCAATCCGTAATTGCCCTTGAAACCACCGACTGGAACCGGATCTATGAGTTCCTGAAGCTGGGATTAAGAACGGTAACGCATGTACGTAAAACCAATGAAACAGATATCAATATAGAACTGAACCTGGATGGTACCGGTAAAGCGGATATTCATACCGGGTTGGGTTTCTTTGATCATATGCTCGACCAGATTGCCCGTCATGGCGCCATAGACCTGAAGATTACGGCCAAAGGCGACCTGCATATCGATGAGCACCATACCATAGAAGATACCGGTATTGCACTGGGAGAAGCCATTGCCAAAGGTTTGGGTGATAAGCGTGGTATCGAAAGATACGGTTTCTGCCTGCCGATGGATGATTGCCTGGCCCAGGTGGGTATTGACTTTGGCGGTCGTAACTGGCTGGTATGGGATGCGGAATTTAAAAGGGAAAAAATAGGGGAGATGCCTACCGAGATGTTCTATCATTTCTTCAAATCCTTTTCAGATGGCGCCAAAGCAAACCTGAACATTAAGGCAGAAGGTGAAAATGAGCATCATAAGATAGAAGCTATCTTCAAAACCTTTGCCAAGTCCATCAAAATGGCGGTAAAGCGCAATCCGGCCAATATGCAGCTGCCTTCTACCAAAGGGGTGCTGTAGGACAGCGAAGATGCCACCACAAAAAAAATTTGCATTTTCTAAAAAAATGTTTCATTTTTGTTCTCGCTATGCAAAATATCATTACAAACAAACATTGGTGGTGGCACGGAATCAATTCCTGATCTGTGTTACAGTGCCATGTTTCGTTTAGAAATATATTTGGAAGGCCCGCTGTTACACAGCGGGCCTTCCGCTTTTTCAGCCCTTCCCTTTTTCAAATAAAACAAATACTTCACCCAATACATCATGCGTACCATCCAAGTAAAAACGAGATCCAAACAGATGCTGGCAGACATTTTCACGCCAGTGGGAATATATCTGCGGCTGCGCGATAAATTCCCGGGTTCTATTCTCCTCGAAAGCACTGACTACAGGGCCAGTGACAACAGTTATTCCTTTATTTGTGTGAAGCCTATTGCAGGTATCGAAGTTACTTCCACGTCGCACTTCGAGTTTAAATATCCCAACCTGCCTGTGGAAAAGAAAGAGCTGAAGAATAAGCAGCAGGTACTGGATGAAATGGAGAAGTTTCTGGGCAACTATTCTTTCACCGGCAAACACCCGGTACCAATGGCACAGAGCCTCTTCGGCTATACTACTTTTGATGCCGTACAGTTCTTTGAAACCATTGAATTTAATAAGAAGAAACAACAGGCAGGTAACACCATCCCGCTGATGCGTTACCGCTACTATCAATATGTAATAGCGATCAATCACTTTAAAGATGAACTTTATCTTTGTGAAAACCAGGTAGAGGGCATCGACAGTGAGTTTGAACTACTGGAGTCGCTTATCCGGCACAAAGATTCCCCCGGGTATCCGTTTGCCACTACCGGGGAAGAAGAAAGCAATATGACGGACGCGGAATATATGCAGATGGTAGAACAAGGCAAACAACACTGCTTCCGCGGAGACGTTTTCCAGGTAGTACTTTCCAGAGCTTTCCAGCAATCCTTCAAAGGCGACGAATTCAACGTTTACCGCGCCCTCCGCTCCATCAACCCCTCTCCTTATCTCTTCTTCTTCGATTACGGCGATTACAAATTAATGGGTTCCTCACCGGAAGCACAGATCGTGATTACAGATGGCAAAGCCACTATTCACCCCATTGCAGGTACTTTTCGCCGTACCGGGGATGATGAACAGGACAAACTACTGGCCAATAAGCTGTTGGAAGATCCGAAGGAAAACGCAGAACACGTGATGCTGGTGGACCTGGCAAGAAATGACCTCAGCAGAAATGCCACAGAAGTGGAGGTAGCTTCTTACAGACAGGTACATTTTTATTCCCACGTAATTCACCTGGTAAGCGAAGTAACCGGAAAGGTAGATCCAAAGCTGAATCCCTTCACCCTCCTGGCTTCCTCCTTCCCGGCAGGTACGCTGTCCGGCGCACCAAAATACCGTGCTATGGAAATCATTGATCAGTATGAACCCACTGCGCGTGGCTTCTACGGTGGTTGTATCGGCGCTGTTGGTTTCAACGGCAACTTCAACCACGCCATCATGATCCGCTCCATACTCAGTAAAATGAATACCCTGTACTATCAGGCCGGCGCCGGTGTGGTAGCCAAATCAGTAGCTTCTTCGGAACTGGAGGAAGTGAACAACAAACTCAATGCGTTAAAACAAGCCATTCTGCTGGCACAAAAAATTTAGTATGAACATCCTCGTTTTCGATAACTACGATTCATTTACATATAACCTCGTTCATCTCGTGGAAAAAATCATCAACGGTAAAGTAACCGTGGTACGCAATGATGAAATTCCACTGGAAAAAGTAAACGACTACGATAAAATCATTTTATCGCCCGGCCCCGGTATTCCGGAAGAAGCCGGATTGTTACTGCCGCTGATCAAAGAATATGCACCCACCAAATCCATTTTTGGGGTATGTTTAGGTCAGCAGGCCATAGGACAGGCTTTTGGCGCTTCTCTCACCAACCTGAAAGAAGTATACCACGGCGTAGCTACCAATGTGAATATTATTAAAGAAGATGGACGGCTGTTTAACGGTTTACCACGACAAATACTCGCTGGCCGTTACCACTCCTGGGTAATCGACGAATTTACCCTGCCTGCGGAACTGGTGATCACCGCCAAAGATGAAGATGGTTTTATCATGGCGGTACAACATAACAAGTATGATGTGAGTGGCGTACAGTTTCACCCGGAAAGTGTGCTTACCCCGCAGGGAGAAAAGATTGTAAGAAACTGGTTAAGCCTGTAAGAACAACAGGACGCCCGTTTTAACATTATCGAACACCCAATCAGCAAAATTCTTCCAAAAATGAAAAAGATTCTTAACTACCTTTTTGAACATAAAACTTTCAGCCGCGAAGCTGCCAAAGACATCCTGATCAGCATTTCCAAAGGGATGTTCAATGAAAGCGAACTGGCCGCTTTTATGACCGTATACCTGATGCGCAGCATCACCATCGATGAGTTGCTGGGCTTCCGTGATGCCTTGCTGGAACTCTGTGTACCGGTTAATCTCAACGGTTACGATGTACTGGATATCGTTGGTACCGGCGGGGATGCAAAAAATACTTTTAATATTTCTACCTTGTCGTGCTTTGTGGTAGCCGGCGCAGGCGCCAAAGTAGCCAAGCATGGCAACTATGGCGTATCTTCTGTAAGCGGCGCCTCCAATGTAATGGAGCTGGTGGGGTATAAATTCAAGAACGACGATGCCAAACTGAGAACAGAGCTGGAAGATTCAGGTATCTGTTTCCTCCACGCACCCCTGTTCCACCCGGCGTTAAAACATGTAGCAGGTATCCGCCGCCAGCTGGGTATCCGTACGTTCTTTAACATGCTCGGCCCCCTGGTGAACCCGGCGCTGGCCAAACATCAGCTGATCGGTGTGTACAGCCTGGAAATGGCGCGGGTATACAACTACCTGTTCCAGCAAACAGATAAGCAGTTTGTGATTGTTCACAGCCTCGACGGATATGATGAAATATCCCTCACAGCAGATACTAAAGTGATCACCAACAAAGGTGAACAGGACTGGACCCCGGAACAGCTGGGCAAACGTAAAGTTCACCAGGAAGATATTTACGGTGGTAACTCTACTGAAGAAGCCGCAAAGATCTTTATGAAGATTTTGAAAGGAGAAGGTACCTGGGCACAGAACTCCGTTGTTTTTGCCAACGCAGCAATGGGTTTGTACAGCCTCGGAAAATATAATTCGTATGAAGATTGCTTCGCCGCCGCGGTAGAATCCCTGGAGTCGGGCAGTGCACATAATGCGTTCAAAAAACTGATTGCTTTGCAGTCGTAGTACAGATAGTTTATCATGAAGAATATTTTAGCAGAAATTGTTGCTCATAAACACATCGAAGTAGCTGCCCGCAAACTGCAGCGCAGCGCGCAGGACCTGGAGCAGTCGCCGGCATTCCCGAGGGAAACCTTGTCGCTCCGCCATTTCCTGCAGCAACCGGAAAAAACGGGTATCATTGCGGAATTCAAACGCCGCTCTCCCTCAAAAGGAGTGATTAATGGTGATGTTACCGTGCAACAGGTAACCACGGCGTATACCCGTTACGGCGCTTCCGGGCTGTCGGTACTCACCGATGAAAAATATTTCGGTGGTTCATCCGACGACCTGCAACAGGCGCGCAGCTTCAACCAGATCCCGATTCTGCGGAAAGATTTTGTGATAGATGAATACCAGATACTGGAAGCTAAGGCGATCGGTGCGGATGTAATACTTCTCATCGCAGAATGCCTGGATGCCGCGCAGGTAGCACACCTGGCAGCTTTTGCACATAACCTCGGACTGGAAGTGTTGCTGGAAGTACACAGTGAAGCGCAACTGGAAAAAGTAACTGAACATACTCACCTGGTAGGGGTGAATAACCGCGACCTGATCACTTTCCAGGTAGACTTTAACCGCTCCTGTGAACTGGCCCCGAAAATTCCGGCCGATAAAGTTAAAGTGGCAGAAAGTGGTATCAACGATCCTGCGGCTATTGTAACGCTGAAAGCCGCCGGATTCCAGGGATTCCTGATAGGCGAGCATTTCATGAAACAGGAAGATCCGGCGCGTGCCTTTGAAAATTTTGTACAAACACTCAACGACCTGCAGCATAAATCATAACACTATGCGTATTAAAGTTTGCGGCATTACCAGGATAACTGACTTGCAGGCGCTGGTAGATAACAGCGTTGACTACGCAGGGTTTATTTTTTACGAAAAATCCCCTCGTTTTGCCGGTAACAAAATAGATGCAAGATCGGTACGGGAAACCACCCGCATCAAGAAAGCAGGGGTGTTTGTAAATGCGCCGCTGGAGCAGATCCAGCGTACCGTGAGCGATTACGCACTGGACCTGGTGCAACTGCATGGCGATGAAACGCCGGAGTTTTGCGCTGCTGTCCGCACATTTATTCCGGTGGTAAAGGCTTTTCGTATAGGTGACAACGTTAACTGGCAAACCGAAGTAGCGCCTTTTATACCGGTAACGGATTATTTCCTCTTCGATACCGCGTCCGTAAAAGGCTATGGCGGTACCGGCGAAAGATTTAACTGGGAGCTGCTGGCTGCTTATCCTTTTGATCATCCCTTCTTTTTAAGCGGGGGCATTAGTGCAGATCAGGCAGCAGAGATATTGGAGATGCAGTTGCCGGCGTTGTTTGCGGCGGATGTGAACAGTAAGTTTGAAGACAGCCCGGGTGTGAAAAACATCCCGCTAGTAAAACAATTTGTGAAACAAATTCATTCATCAATAATAAAATAGACGGTCATGGATATTGCGATTAATACCGGCAACTCCAGGTATCAGGTGGATAAGAATGGCTATTATGGCAGATTTGGTGGGGCATACATCCCTGAGATGCTGTATCCCAATGTACAGGAATTACAGTCCCAATACCTCAGCATCCTCAGCGATCCTACTTTTCAGCAGGACTTTGAAGCCCTGCTGCGGGATTATGTAGGACGCCCTTCCCCTTTATATTTTGCCAAGCGTTTGTCTGAAAAATATAAAGCGAAAATTTATCTTAAGAGAGAAGATCTGAATCATACCGGCGCACATAAAGTAAACAATACTATCGGGCAGATCCTGCTGGCGCAACGACTGGGCAAACGCCGCATCATCGCTGAAACCGGCGCTGGTCAGCATGGCGTGGCTACAGCTACCGTATGTGCGCTCATGGGCATGGAGTGCGTGGTGTATATGGGCAGCATCGACATAGAAAGACAGGCGCCCAACGTAGCCCGTATGAAAATGCTGGGAGCTACCGTAGTACCGGCCACCAGCGGCAGCAAAACGTTGAAAGACGCTACCAACGAAGCAATCCGCGACTGGATCAATAACCCGGTAAATACCCATTATATTTTAGGTACCGCTGCGGGGCCGCATCCATATCCTGATATGGTGGCCCGTTTCCAGTCGGTGATCAGTGAAGAAATAAAAAAACAGCTCCTGGAGAAAACCGGCAGCGAAAATCCTGACTATGTACTGGCCTGTATCGGTGGCGGCAGCAATGCAGCCGGCGCCTACTTCCACTACCTCGACAGGGAAGAGGTGAAACTCGTAGCAGTAGAAGCTGGCGGAAAGGGCGTACACAGCGGGTTTTCCGCCGCTACCACGCAGCTGGGCACCATTGGTATTATCCATGCCAGCAAAACATTGCTGATGCAAACCAACGACGGACAAATCGTGGAACCGCATTCCATTTCTGCAGGACTCGATTACCCCGGCATCGGACCGATGCACGCCCATTTGTATGAATCAGGCCGTGCACAGTTCCTGTCGGCTACCGATGATGAGGCACTCGCAGCGGCTTATGAACTGAGCCTGCTGGAAGGAATTATTCCTGCTATGGAATCGGCTCACGCCCTGGCTAAACTGAAAGACCTGCCCCTGAATACAGATGATGTAGTAGTGGTATGCCTTTCCGGCCGCGGTGATAAAGATCTGGATACCTATATCCGTCACATGAATAAATAAAATGGATTATGCAAAATCGTATTGATCAACTGTTTGCCGTTAAGCGGCACAACGTTTTAAATATATATTGTACGGCTGGTTTTCCGGAGTTAAATGACACCCTGCCGGTAATGACCGCGTTACAGCAGTATGGGGCGGATCTTATTGAACTGGGCATGCCCTTCTCCGATCCGCTGGCAGATGGCCCTGTGATCCAGGACAGCAGCACCAAAGCGTTGCAGAATGGAATGAGTCTTCACAAATTGTTTGAACAACTCACCAGCTTCAGGGATCGTATACAGGTGCCCGTTATCCTCATGGGGTATTTCAACCCGGTATTAACTTACGGTGTGGAAGCCTTTTGTGCAAAGTGTGCGGAAGTAGGGATAGATGGCATCATTGTGCCGGACCTGCCAATGGCTGAATATGAAAATGAATACAGACCTGTTTTTGAAAAGTATAACCTGCACCTGATTTTCCTGGTAACACCGGAAACCAGTGAAGAACGGATCCGTAAAATAGATAGTCTGAGTAAAGGTTTTATTTATGCGGTGTCTTCTTCCTCCACTACAGGAAAGGACAAGGATATGAAAGACCAGCAGGCTTATTTTGAGCGGCTGAAGCAGCTGCAGCTTAAAAACCCGGTTTTAATTGGTTTTGGTATAAAAGATAAAGCTACTTTTGAGGCAGCATCTGCATATGCCAATGGTGCTATTATTGGTACTGCTTTTATCAGGGCCATTGAGCACAGCAAAAATATTGACGAAACGGTGAAAACGTTTATTTCGGGAATAACTCAGTAATAACATGAAAACGGTTATCATAAAATATAACGCGGGTAATATCCGCTCTGTGCAATTCGCATTGGAGCGTTTAGGCGTAAACGGTACTGTTACGGATGATCACGAAGAGATCATGTCGGCCGACAAGGTGATTTTTCCCGGAGTGGGAGAAGCCAGCACGGCGATGCAGTACCTGAGAGAAAGGAAACTGGATGCTGTGATTGCCGGCCTGAAACAGCCGGTGCTGGGCATTTGCCTGGGAATGCAGCTGTTGTGTAAATATTCGGAAGAAAACGATACCAAATGCCTCGGTGTATTTGATGTGGATGTGAAACGTTTTCAGTCGCCGGTAGAAAACCTGCTGAAAATACCACAGATCGGCTGGAACAACATCACCGGTTTACATAGCGTAGTGTTTGAACACGTGCCGGAGAATTCCTACATGTATTTTGTGCATAGCTACTATGCCGCCCTCGGCGCAGATACAGTAGCCATCACCAATTACGTGATCAACTACAGCGCTGCTTTGCAGAAGGATAACTTTTATGCGGTACAGTTTCACCCGGAGAAATCCGCAGTAGCAGGCGCCCGTATTATTGAAAACTTTTTGAACCTGTAAGATGAATATCCGGAAAATCAGCGCAGATGATACGCTGCAACTCCGCAGGGATGTGTTGTATCCCAATGAGTCGCTGGACGCTGTAAAAGTAGACCACGATGCAGATGGATTACACTTCGGCGTTTTTGACCAGGGACAACTGGTAACAGTGGTATCCCTTTTCCTGGGCCGCGACAGTGCGCAATTCCGCAAACTGGCTACAGCGCAGGCTGCACAGGGGAAAGGCTTTGGCGAAGCGATACTGGCGCATCTGGCGGATATCTGTAAAAAAGAAAAAATAAAACTGCTCTGGTGTAATGCCCGCGATACCGCAGTAACATTTTATGACAGGCTGGGCTACACGACGAAAGGGGACTACTTTGTTAAAGGAGGAATCACTTTTGTTAGAATGGAGCTGCCTTTGGATCAGCAAAACATGACGACTAAGAAATTTGAAATTATACCTGCTATCGATATCATTGGTGGTAAATGCGTAAGGCTTACCCAGGGCGATTACAACCAGCAGAAAGTATATAACGAACATCCGCTGGAAGTGGCGAAGGAATTTGAAGCTATCGGTGTTCGCCGTCTTCACCTGGTAGACCTCGACGGCGCCAAAAAAGGAGCGGTGGTAAACTGGAAAGTGCTGGAGAGCATTGCCGGTAAAACCGGTTTGGTAACAGATTTTGGCGGTGGCATTAAAACAGATAAAGACCTGGAGATTGTATTTCAAAGCGGCGCAGCGCTGGCTACCATTGGTAGTGTGGCCGTGAAGCAACCGGAACTGTTTTTCAGCTGGGTGAAGCAATATGGGGCAGATAAAATATTCCTGGGCGCTGATGTGAAGGAAGAAAAGATTGCGGTAGGCGGCTGGCTGGAAACAACCGAGTTATCTGTATTCGATTTCCTCGAAAGTAATATCGCACGGGGCGTTACCAATATTTTTTGCACCGATATCGCTAAGGACGGCCTTTTACAGGGGCCGTCAATTGATCTGTATAAAAAAATTATAGAACGCTTTCCGGGTATTAACTTTGTGGCCAGCGGCGGCGTGAGCAATATTGAAGATGTGGCAGCCCTGCAGGAAATTGGCTGTAGTGGCGCTATCATCGGTAAAGCGATCTATGAAGGTAACATCTCTATGGATGCATTAAAAACATTCCTGTAAACTATTAGCACATGTTGACCAAACGCATCATACCATGCCTGGATATCAAAGACGGCCGTACCGTGAAGGGCATCAATTTTGAAAATATCCGCGATGCCGGCGATCCCGTGGAACTGGGTGCTTTATATGCTTCACAGGGAGCAGATGAGCTGGTGTTCCTGGATATAACGGCAACGAATGAACGGAGAAAAACGCTGGCGGAACTGGTAACAAACATTGCCCGTCATGTGAATATTCCGTTTACTGTTGGTGGCGGTATTTCTTCTGTAGAAGATGTTTACGTACTGCTGCAATCCGGTGCAGACAAGATTTCGGTGAATACCTCTGCTTTTAAAGACCCGGCGCTGGTAGACAGGCTGGCCCGCGAATTTGGCAGTCAGTGTATTGTACTGGCTATTGATACCCGCTTTGAGGACGGCGATTGGTACGTATACCTCAATGGCGGCCGCGTGAAAACGGATGTAAAAGCATTCGACTGGGCAAAAGAAGCAGTCGGCCGTGGGGCGGGTGAGATATTGCTTACCTCCATGAATAACGACGGCACGAAGAAAGGCTTTGCGCTGGATATTACCGGGCAGCTGGCACAGCACCTGAATGTACCTGTTATAGCCTCCGGCGGCGCTGGTACGATGGAGCATTTTACCGACGTTTTTGAAAACGCACAGGCAGATGCCGCACTCGCTGCGAGCATCTTCCACTATAAAGAAATAGAAATTCCTGCGCTCAAAACTTTTCTTTATAACAAGGGAGTGAACGTAAGATTTTAAGTGATACCTGAAACAAGTAAACAATGCAGATAGATTTTCAAAAGTCGCCCGATGGCCTGGTACCGGCCATTATACAGGACGCCATCACCAATAAGGTGCTGATGCTCGGTTATATGAACCGGGAGTCGCTGGAGAAAACCGTTTTGGATGGCAAGGTGACTTTTTTCAGCCGCTCAAAAAACCGTTTGTGGACAAAGGGAGAGGAGAGTGGTAATTTCCTGATCGTTAAAGACCTCATGGTAGATTGCGACCAGGATACGATTCTCATTAAAGCCAGTCCTGTAGGCCCGGTATGCCATACCGGCGCTGATACCTGCTGGGATGAAAAGAATGTAGACAACAACTTTCTTTCCACCCTGGAGAACATCATTACCGACCGGAAAAACAATCCTTCCGATAAATCTTATACTGCCAGTCTTTTTGCCAAAGGCATCAACAAAATTGCGCAGAAAGTAGGAGAGGAAGCCGTAGAAGTGGTGATTGAAGCCAAAGACAATAACGATGAGTTGTTCCTCAACGAATCCGCTGACCTGTTGTTCCATTACCTGATCCTTCTTCAGGCAAAGGGTTTCCAGCTGTCAGATGTTATATCGGTGTTAAAACAGCGGCATAAATAGTATACCGGCTTCGCCGGTTTTTAAATTGTCTTGCCCAGGATTTAACTGATTAAAATGATTTCGCTGATTTTATTTTTATTTATTAGAGGTTGATAACTAACTTATAAGCCCACTCATGAACAAAATCAAATCACGGTAATTACTTTAATCAGTTAAATCCTGGGCAAGACAATTTAAAAGCCGGCGAAGCCGGCAGCCATCTCCATAAAAAAATCTCTTCGTATATTACACCCCACTAACTAATTAAAATAATTCTTAATGAAACAGATTTTCCTGTTAGCCGCTGCGGTGTTGGTTTTCGCAGGTGCGGATGCCCAGCAGGTGTCGGGTATTGTGAGGGGAGGCAACGGCAAAACCATTTATCTTTTTAACGACCAGGATAACAACCCGGATGATTCGGCAGTGATAAAGAATGAGCAGTTCAGCTTCCGTGTGAAAGGTGGTAAGGAGCCTGCGGTGTATGCTTTGATATTGCGGGACGTAAATTACCCGTTGTTATTTGTAACAGGGAACGAGCCGGTTCAGGTTACTACTTCTGTGGCTACTTATCCCATTGCTACTTCCGTAAAGGGAAATGAAAATACGCTGGCGATGCAGGAGTACCAGAAAGCATTTGAGCCATTGATCAAACAGGCGCAGGAGCTGAATGAGGAAGCAAAACAGATCAATCCTGAAGACGAGCCGGGAAAGAATGCCTTCCGTAAGAAAGCGGAGACTTTCAGCCGGGAAGTGGTGAATACCGGTAAACAGTTTATTACCTCGCATCCGAAGAGTATTGCCAGTATCTGGCTGATGATGAACGAACTGCGCAGCAGGCTGGAGCCGGAAGAGTTCAGACAATTGTTTGAATCACTGGATAAGTCGGTGCAGGAAAGCCAGTACGGGCAGAGCGTAACCGCCTATGTAAAAAGTCTGAAAGCGAACGTGTTGAATGTGGCAGCCGACGATTTTTCGCAGGAGGATACCAAAGGGAAGCCGGTAAAATTATCGTCTTTCCGCGGCAAGTATGTATTGGTTGATTTCTGGGCGAGCTGGTGTGGTCCGTGCCGCCAGGAGAATCCCAATGTAGTAAAGGCTTATAACAGGTTCAAGGATAAAAACTTCACCATTCTGGGCGTTTCGCTGGATGATAACCGCGACCGCTGGTTGCGGGCTATTGACCAGGACGGATTGGCCTGGACCCAGGTATCTGATTTGCGTGGCTGGGGCAATGAAGTAGCCGTGCAGTATGGCGTTCAGTCTATTCCCACCAACTTCCTCGTAGATCCCACCGGGAAAATTATTGCCCGCAATCTGCGTGGGGAAGAGCTGGAGGCTAAACTGGAGCAGTTGCTAAAATAGCCGCTTATCAAAATCAGGTTGTTAATGACCGGCGGATTTTACAAATTTGTTATTCGTAAAACAAAAACCAATGAAAAAAGCGATTATAGGTGTTGCCCTTTTAGTGCCGGCGCTGATGTTTGCCCAGGATAAGAAAGGCGCGGCTGCAGGCAAACCATATACTATACAGGGAACTGTTTCCCAACAGCAGAATCCTGCTACTGTTTACCTCCGGATGCGTAAGGGCGGTGAGAACTTCATGGATAGTGCGCAGATCAAAGACGGTAAATTTACCTTTAACGGCACCCTGGAAGAAGCTGGTTTGGCCAGCCTGATGCTGGTGCAGAAAGGCACAGAAAAACCAATGTCGATGGGACGTGATATGCTGGCGGTTTTCCTGGACAAAGGCGTTATCACTATCAGCACTACTGATTCTATCAGCAAAGCTACTGTTACCGGTTCTAAAGCAAATGACGATTATAAAAATCTGAATGAGCTGCTGAAAGATGTAAATGAGAAAAGCGCTGCTTTGCAGAAACAATACCGCGAACTGGCAAAGAATAAAGACGAAGAAGGGATTAAGAAGCTGGAAGCAGAATATGACGCGTTAGACGTAGAAGAGAAAAAGATCGAGAACGATTTTCTTTCTAAAAATACCAACTCTCCCATTGCGATGTTCCTGTTAAACCAGGTAGCCGGTTATGATATAAAACCAGCTGAAGTTACACCGCTGTTCAAGAAATTAAGCAAGGAAGCGAAGAATTCACCTTCCGGTAAGGAATTCTCCAAACGTCTCGAATCTGCCCGTAAAACGGCTGTTGGTCAGCCTGCCATTGAATTTGCCCAGGCAGATGCCAGTGGTAAAGATATCAGCCTGTCGTCTTTCCGTGGTAAATATGTACTGGTTGATTTCTGGGCCAGCTGGTGCGGCCCCTGCCGTGCAGAAAACCCTAACGTGGTAAAAGCATACGATAAATTCAAATCCAAAGGCTTTGAAATCCTCGGCGTTTCCCTGGATGACAAAAAAGACAAGTGGCTGGCGGCTGTTGATGCAGACAAGCTCACCTGGACGCATGTATCCGATCTGAAAGGCTGGAAGAATGCAGCAGCAGACCTTTACGGCGTTCGCGCCATCCCGCAGAATGTACTGATCGATCCTAAAGGAAAGATCGTAGCAAAAAACCTGCGTGGTGATGAACTGGCCTCCAAGCTGGAAGAGATATTGAAATAATAATTTCCCTCCGGGAGAAATATATTAAGAGGTGCAAAGGTTCCATCCTTTGCACCTCTTTCTTTTTTAACAATCCTGCCCGCTGAAATCATCTTTCTGAAAAAATATTTGTTTATCTACGAAACTTTCGTAGATTTACGAAAGAATCGTAATTCAAAAATATTCATTACTATGGAAAAACTGACCCAGCAAGAAGAAACGGCCATGCTGGCTATCTGGAAAGTAGGGAAAGGTTTTGTGAAAGACTTCCTGGAAGCGCACAGCGCTCCGGCGCCCCCATATACTACATTGGCTTCCACCATCAAGAACCTGGAGAAAAAAGGATTTGTGGAAAGCAGGAAGGTGGGTAACGTATATGAATACACGCCTGTTATGGAAGAAGCAGCTTATAAACAGAAGTTTATGAACGGCTTTGTGAAAGACTATTTCGAGAACTCGTATAAAGAGCTGGTGTCTTTTTTCGCCAAAGAGAAAAAGATCAGTCCGGCTGAGTTAAAGGAAATTATCAACATGATAGAAAAAGGTAAATAATAAAATTACGGCTATGGTACCTGCTATTTTAATATACCTCTTAAAGGCAAATATCGCGCTCACGTTATTTTTTCTCGCTTACCGCTTTGGTTTGCGCAGGCTTACCTTTTATACCGGGAACCGGTTGTTCCTGCTTACCGGTATTGCTTTTTCATCCTTGTTTCCCTCAATTCCCATCGATGCGTTTGTAAACAGGCATGAGGTGCTGGCGGATAATGTGATGACCTATGTGCCGGATCTTGCCGGCTGGCAGGCGCCTGCACCGGTGTTTACCATCTGGACATTGCTGGTGTATATCTTCTGGACAGGTGTATCTGTAATGGCTATACGTTTTTGTTTCCAGTTATTGTCGTTATGGAAGATACACCGGAGCTCGCAGCGCAGGGAAATAGCCGATATCCCTGTACAGGTGCTGCAGCAACCCGTGAATCCTTTTTCTTTCTTCCGGAATATTTATATCAATCCTGTGCTGCATCAGCCGGAGGAGCTGCCGGCTATACTGCGTCATGAAAAAGTGCATGTACAGCAATGGCACAGTGTGGATGTGGTATTGGGAGAACTCAACAACATTTTTTACTGGTTCAATCCCGGCGCATGGCTCATGAAAACAGCCATCCGTGAAAACCTGGAGTTTATAACAGACAGGTACCTGCTAAAGCAGGGCGTGGATAAAACCGCCTATCAATACAATTTAATTAAAGTAAGTGGGATCCCATATGCGACGGCCATCGCAAACAATTTCAATTTCTCACATCTAAAAAACAGGATCATCATGATGAACAGCAAAAAGTCATCACGTTATCAAATGGCGCGTTACCTGGTATTAGGACTACTGGTAGGGGGAACCGTTTTGTCGCTCAACTACACAAAGGCGCCTTCCGTTAATCCTTTTATCAGCAGTATCATTAAAGATACCGTACCACCGCCACCACCTCCGCCCGCGCCGCCCAAAGCACCGCGGCCACCTGCGCCACCCAAAGTGAAACAGTCACCACCTGCGCCGCCGAGGGTAATAAAAGATACCCTGGCACCTGTGCAAAAGGAAGGAAATGTAATCAGGCTTCGGGATGTGGATCCGGATAAAGCCCCGCTCTACATAGTAGATGGTAATCCAGTGGAATCAATGGAAGGCATTTCCCCGGATAATATCGAATCTATCAGCGTGTTGAAAGACAAATCAGCTACTGCAATTTATGGTCCCCGGGCAAAGAACGGTGTGATCCTGATTACCATGAAGAAGGATGTAAGGGTTGCACCGGCAACGGATACTGACCACAGCGCTGTTAAAGTGGTTGGATTCAAGACTGGTATTAATACCAACGGTAATGGTGTTCAAACGCTTCCGGCTAATGTATTACTGGTGGTAGACGGCAAAAAAATTACCCAGGAAGAAGCTAACAACATACCTGCTTCTTCTATCAAAGAAGTAAATGTTTACAAAGGAGGCAAAGCTACTATTTACAAAGGGGAAGCGCATCCGGAAGGTGTAGTAGTGATCACCACCAAAGCCAATCCGGGCGGAACAGTGAATCCAGGGGGTGTGATAAGGGTAGAATCTGATACCGTTATCGTAAAGTAATAAAGGCAACAGCCTATCTCACAAAAAGCCACGGTCCGCCACCGTGGCATTTTTGTTTCTGCACAACATTATTCCGCGGCAGCTGTTTATATAGGACTAACAATCCAACCGCTTATGTTACAGAAAGGCGAAATTGCTCCTGATTTCACATTGGAAGCCACTCCGGAAAGGAAGGTACATTTAAAGGACCTGCGTGGAAAAAATGTTATCCTGGCCTTTTACCCGGCCGACTGGAGTCCCGTATGCAGCGATCAGATGACGCTGTACAATGAAATGCTTCACTACTTTGAAAAGTACAATGCTGTGCTATTGGGTATTTCCGTAGATGGCGCCTGGTGCCATCACGCGTTTGCCAGCGCCCGCCAGATCCACTTCGACCTGCTCTCCGATTTTGAGCCGAAAGGCGCGGTTTCCATTGCTTACGGCGTATATGAGGAAAAGTTTGGCGTAAGCAAACGTGCGTTATTTGTAATAGATGCCAACGGCATCATTCAATGGAGCTATTTATCGCCGGTGAACGAAAACCCGGGCGCAGATGGCATCCTGGAAGCCCTGGAAAATCTCAAAAATAACTGATATGCCTACACTGATCCCACCGGTAAACGCATTGGACCATGTCCTCGGTGCACCCGATGCCACTATCGAACTGGTTGAATATGGCGACTTTCAATGCCCTTACTGCCGGGAGGCTTTTTTCGTGGTAAAAGAACTGCAGGAACGTTTTGCCCGCCAGCTCCGGTTTGTATTCCGCAATTTTCCATTGTCTGAAGCCCATGAATATGCGATGGATGCCGCATTGGCAGCAGAAGCCGCCGCTAAACAAAACCGTTTCTGGGAAATGCATGATGCCATTTACAACCGTCAGCCCGAATTAAATGAAGCCCTGTTGTTAACACTGGCAAAAGAAATGGGGCTGGATCTGCAGCGATTCACAGAAGACCTGGAGGCGCCCAAACTGCTGAGCAGGGTGGAGGCCGACTTTGAAAGCGGTGTTCGCAGCGGCGTAAACGGTACGCCTACTTTTTATGTAAACGGCAAACGGTACAACGGCGACTACCGTGAACTATCTTCATTTCTGGTCAAGTGAACGCACGCAGCGGAAACCCAGGTTCGCCAAACCGGATTCAGGTGTGCTTTTCATGCGTGCCGACACCCGGTATCCCCGGCAATATTCGTCACTGCACATAAAGGAACCTCCCCGGATTACGCGCTTGGCCTGGCCCGGATCGTCCGGATCAAACCCTGCTGCCGGTCCCGCCGGATTCTTCACTCCTTTTTCTCCCTGGATATAATAATTGGCATCGTACCAGTCTTCACACCATTCCCACACATTGCCGGACATGTCGTATAACTGGTAACCGTTAGGACTATACGATTTCACCGGGGCGAGACCGTAGTAGCCATCTGTTTTGGTATTATTGTAAGGGAAATTACCATTCCAGGTATTGGCTTTGGGCTTGCCGCTGGTTAAGGCTTCGGTTCCCCAGGGATATATTTTGCCCGACAGGCCGCCACGTGCTGCATATTCCCATTCAGCCTCCGTAGGAAGGCGTTTCCCGGCCCATTTGGCGTAAGCCTGTGCATCCAGCCACGACACCTGCGTAACGGGCTCATTTTCCCGCTTATCGATGTTGCTGGCTGGTCCTTCAGGATGCTGCCAGGTAGCACCTGCCACAAAGGACCACCACTGGGAAATATCATTGAAAGGAACCGCATGATCAGGAGGCGTGAATACCAGCGCTCCCGGCATCATCATGCTTGCCAATGCAGCGCTGTCGGGTTCCGGTGTTCCTGGCGGCAGGCTGGCCAGCAATTCTTCTTTACTGATAGGCTTTTCCGCAGTAGTTACATATCCTGTTGCGGCTACAAATCGTGCAAATTCGGCATTGGTCACTTCATGTTCATCCATCCAGAAACCGGCAATATCCACGGTGTGTTTAGGATATTCATCTGCCATACCGGTGGAGTCGTCGGCGCCCATTGTAAAAGTACCTGCCGGTACCAGTACCATTTTATTCAGCGAATCCTTTCCGGCAGCAGCTGGTTCCTGCTTCCCCGGATTCCCCGCGCAGGCGCTCAGAAATGCAAAGCCAAGCAATAGGTTTATCTTAAACATATAATATTTGTCTATCAATTTAGTAGGCTTTCAAAAATAATATATTAAAACAGCTTTTGCGAAATTTTCACCATCGCCTGTCCGGCCGCAAATGTCCCGTTAACAATTATATAATTAAATTTCCACGAAAACTGTTGTAAACTGCATGCTGTTTCGGGAGGCATTTGCCCCCGGTTACAGGTATTGCATATGCAAACAACTGCCATACCCTTTACCCGAAAGGATTTCGGGGATGATTTTCTCTGGGGGGTTACTATTTCCGCATTTCAGAATGAAGGTGCCTTCAATACCGATGGCAAAGGACCCTCTATTTGGGATACTTTCTCCGGCCGTAAAGGAAAGATCAAAGATAAAAGTCACGCACAGGTAGCCACCGATTTTTACAACCGCTATACACAGGATATACTGCTGGCAAAGCTATTGGGCTTTTCCGTGTTCCGTTTTTCACTGTCGTGGTCGCGCATCATGCCTAAAGGCACGGGTGCGGTAAATCCCGCGGGGATCGACTTTTACCACCGGGTAATAGATGCGTGCCTGGAGCTGGGGCTGGAGCCTTATGTAACGCTTTATCACTGGGATTTGCCCCAGGCGCTGGAGCATAAAGGCGGCTGGAGCCACCGGGGTGTTGTTTTTGCTTTTGAAGAATTTGTACGGGTATGCGCCCGCGAATTCGGGAATAAAGTGAAGAACTGGATTGTGATGAATGAGCCTTTCGGCTTTACGGCCTTGGGTTACATGCTTGGTGTACATGCACCGGGCAAGTTTGGGCTCTCCTGGTTTTTGCCGGCCGTGCATCATGCAGTGATGGCACAGGCGGAAGGTGGACGCGTGCTCCGGGAAGAAGTTGCCGGCGCCAATATCGGCACGGCGCTGTCCTGCTCACAGATTATTCCTAATAGCAACAGCGACGCCGACCTGATGGCGGCGCGTCGTGCAGATGCACTGTTTAACCGCCTGTTCCTGGAACCTTCGCTGGGGATGGGATACCCGGTAACGGATTTTCCGTTGCTCAAACGTATTGAACGCCGGTACGCCCTGTGGCGCGACTGGGACCGGCTGGCCTTTGATTTTGATTTTATTGGTGTGCAGAATTATTTCCCGCTGGTAGTAAAGTACAATACTTTTATGCCGGTGGTGAGAATCTCCGAAGTGAAGGCCCGGTACAGGAATGTGCCCTTAACAGGACTGGGCTGGGAAATTAACGGCAACGGGTTATACGAAATTCTCCGCCAGTTTGCCGGTTACAAAGGCGTAAAAAAACTGATCGTTACAGAGGGCGGAGCCGCCTTCCCGGATATACCCGGCGCCGATGGCCGCGTAGCAGATACTGCGCGCATCAGCTATTTCCAGGAATATCTTGCAGCGGTGCTGAAAGCAAAAAAAGAAGGGATTCCGGTAGATGGTTATTTCGCCTGGACCCTTACCGATAACTTTGAGTGGGCAGAAGGCTACCGTGCCCGCTTTGGCCTGGTGTACGTGAATTTTGACACGCAGCAGCGAATGATTAAAGACTCCGGCTACTGGTTCCGGGAGTTGTTGTCGACGGAGAAAGAATTGTAGTAGATGCGGATTTTGTCTTGGAACAGGATTACGCTGATTATACTGATTACCAGGATTTGAACCTTTTAGATTTTATAATGATTAAGGGAGATATAAGCGAATAGATTCGCCTGTATCTCCCTTAATCATTATAAAAAATCCGAAAAAATAAAATCAAATAAATCAGTATAATCAGCGTAATCCTGTTCCAGGACAATTTACAATCGCCGGAGGCGATTCCTATCTACTATTGCGCTAATCGTTTAAAGAACCAGATATCCCTTAAGCTGAAGTTAAATACAGCATTTACGTATGTTTCCTTCACCAGCGCAGTGCCTTCTTTGCCGCGTTGTCCGGCTTCCAGGCCAACATAATACCTTAGCTGACCATTTTTATTGGGGAGTGATACGCCCAATGTACCGGAGATATCGGTGATTTGTGTGCTGCCTACTACCAGCGGGGTTTTATTATAAGCAAATCCCGCCTGTAACACGGCTCCTTCAAAGCTTTGGTTATAGTACTGCCGTTTAATCGTATATTCTACACCGGTAGAATACCGTTCTCCATCCTGGTAGCGGTAGGTAGCGCCTTTTTCATTCAGTGAGTTCCACAGCGAGTGCCGGTAATCTGCTACCCAGGTAATGGTACCGTTGGTAAGACTCAAACCTGCACCATATTCTGCGGGCAGGGTAAAGAAAGAAGGATCTTCGTCTTTCTGGTATAACGAAGTGCCGTCCTGGTTAACAATATTCAGTTTTTCCTGGAGCTTCATCGTTGTTTCGAAGCGGTAAGTGGCGCCCAGTCCGAGTTGCCAGTCCTTGCCTATTTTTCCTGCATATTGTGCGCCTGCTGTAAAGTTAGGTTTGAATCCGTATTTGTTATGTTGTGTTTGTAAGGAGTCAGAACCAATATATTGGGTAGTATTCAGCGGTCCGAATAAGAAGGCGGTAGATATGCCGGCGGAGAAATTTTTGCTGATCTGGAAACCGTTGGAGATATAGGCCCGGTTAAACCCGCCGGTGCCGGTAGTGGTGGCGGTTACAGGGGTGCCTGTACCGGTTACAAACTGTTGGTTTTCCAGTTTGTAATCGATGCTGCTGAAGGGTGTAATACCTGCGCCGATGCCCCACCATTTGGCTGCTTTGAATCCGAGTGCGAGCCGTTTAAAATTGATATCCCCGGCGCTTTGTGAAATATTGTTGCCGCTGTAATTTATCTGCTGTGCTTTCAGCGACACGTCAAACATGAAGTTTTGCGGAGGCAGTGCGCTGTAAGAGGCGGGATTCAGTTCGTTGAGGTAACCGGAATGCCTGCGGCCGATGCCGGTGCTTCCCAGCCCGAAATTGCGGCTGTAATCCCTCGATTCCAGGTCGCCTATGCCATAGGCAGAGTAAATGGAATTGAGGCCGTGTTGTGCTTTTACAGTGGCTGTGCACAACAGGAGTATGATTAATCCGCTATATATTTTTATTCGCATGAGTATCCTTTATTTATACAACAGATAGTATAACTGTATTTTAAGCTGGTTTTGAGTATTCTTCTGATCGCCTGTAACCAGCCGGTCCAGCGTTGTTCTGCTGTCTGTAGCACTTGGTGTAAGCAGGAGGCCGCGGGAGTTGACGTCGCTGACGGTTTGTTCTTTTGTTACATAGCTGGTAATGTCAAAAGTGTAGTTGGTGTTTTTATCATACAGTTTATCTACAGTCAGTTGACCATAAGTAAGGGTATCTGTGACATCGTTCAGTTTATTTACTTCGCACAGCGCCATTCTTGGTGGCAGGCGGCTATCTGTATAAGTGCCCAGCACCGGTTTGAGCGTCATATATACTTTCATTATTTTAAAGAACTGCCCCATGTACACAAGGTTTTTGATATAGGGGATATCTATTCGTGTAGCCGATCCGGTGATAGGTTGTGTGAATACCCTGTTGCCGGTGCTGGCAGAGGAAAGTTCTTTAACGTTGCCGGCAAGCGGCGCCAGTGGCGTGCCGGTATGATCTGCTACTACCTGGTTGAATTGCAGGTTAGATGCCTGCATTTTAAAATCAACGTATTTAACAGTGGTGATGATTTCGTTAACGTGATAGTATAACCGCATCACGAGGGAGCTGTCTGTTGCGCTAAATCCGCTAACGGCTTTACTGTTGGGGCCACCTCTCACATTCAGTCCTTTAAAGAATTCCAGGAAGGTATTATTGGCAGTGATGTCCGGGCTTTTATCGCGCAGCATGCCAAACAGTTGGGCGCCCAGCTGATCGGACATATGCAGGGTAACGGTTTTGTCGGTACCCGGCCTGATAATGCCGCTGAAACTGCCTATCGGCGTGCTTTCTGTAGAGAAGCTGCTGTTGTTATACAGGTAGTAGAAATTTTTTGCGGTTTGTATGGTAGACGTTACCCGGTATACCTGGAGATCCTGTGGTATGGTGGAGTCGCCGGCGATATAGCCGTTAGGACGCATTATCAATACCATAGAATCGTATGCGGAGCCATTTACCGGGATATCTACTGCAGCGGGTTGCGCAATCTGGAAATAGGATTGTATGGTGGCGGTGCCAAACAGCGGGTCCACTCTTTTCCCGGCCAGTAATACTTCAGCCCCGGAAGTGGGTACAGAATCCTGCTGCACGGTTTTCACATTTACAGTGAGCGTGTCGGTCAGGATGTAATCCGTATTCTGATTATTATCTACAACATTATTATAGGTAAACCCGGTTTTTTGGCAGGAAGAAACAGCCGCCACCAGTAAAAGTGCGGGGAGGTATCTGCGTATGCCTCCTGCTGAACGCCTGAAAAATAAGTGATACATGGTATTGTTCATGGTGCGCAATTTTAGACAGGATCAATACTTTCAGTTCCTTTAATATGCCAATGGCCAAAATTCATCGATGAATAACGAAATATATCCTTTATGCCGCCAATAGCGTAGCAACAGGCATTTCAGCCGAAAGAAACCAACTGGTAGATGAAATAACGGTATCCGTCCGTTAAAAACAGGGGAACAGCTATTTCCTGTTTGCGGGAATGCTCCTGCGGATAATTTTGGCGCTAGTAAAAAGAACATGCTAATGCGATATTTAAAAGGTTATAGTTTATTATTGATGGCTTCCCTGGCGGCCTGTTCGAAAAGTTCAGATACCACTACGCTGGTGGGGAACTGGATGAAGCGCTCTCAATACGAAGGCGTGGCCAGGAGCTCGGCAGCTTCCTTCGTAATTGATAATAAAGCCTACGTAGGTACCGGCTATGATGGAACGGAAAGATTACAGGACTTCTGGGTATACGATGTGGATCTGAACCAGTGGACGCAGATAACCTCATTCCCCGGTGTAGCGAGGAATGGAGCAGTTGGCATGGCAATGGCCGGTAAAGGTTATGTGGGTACCGGTTACGACGGATTAAATAAGCTGAACGACTTTTACGAATACGATCCGGTTGCCAAAACCTGGACCAAAAAAGCCAACTTTAAAGGAACGGCCCGTTACGGCGCAGTGGCTTTTGCACTGAACGACAAAGGTTTTATTACCACCGGTTATGATGGCAACTGGTTAAAGGATAACTGGAAATTTGATCCTACTGCTCCGGATGCTACAGCGTGGACGCAGGTAGAAAGTATGAACAGCGGAAAGAGAACAGATGCTTCTGCTTTTGTGATCGGTAACAAAGCCTACGTTTGCATGGGTACTGCCAACGCAGCTAATGTAACCGACTTCTATTCATTCGACGGAACTACCTGGACTACCCTCAACCCGATCGCCAACGTAAACGACGATAGTTTTGATGATGACTATAACTTTGCAGGCAGCTCTGCTGCCGCTTTCTCCATGAAAGGCAAAGGCTACATCGTTTCTGGTATTAAAGGTGGCTATTCCGCCGCTGTATGGGAATACACGCCGGGTACCGACCGCTGGGTACAGAAAACCGATTTTGAAGGAGCTGCCCGCTCAGGAGCGGTTGGCTTTAGCCTGAAAGACCGTGGCTTCGTTGGACTGGGCGCCAGTTCCAGCCTCTCGCTCGATGATTTATGGGAATTTGATCCAAATGCAGAGTACAACAAAAATGACTAAACGTAATATCATTATCGTAGCTGGTATAGCCGTGATCGTATTGGCCTTTGTGGTGGGGAAATCTTACCGGAAAACCACACCCGGCCCGGGGTCGGATATGGTTCCGGTAGTAGTGGTGCCCTTTGAGATAAACAACGGATGGGGATACAAGGTAAATGTAGATGGACATACTTATATCTACCAGGATGTGATACCCGCTATTCCTGGTAACCATGTGTTCAGATCAAGAGAGGAGGCAATGCGTGTAGGGCAGGTGGTAGCAACGAAGTTGACACAACATAAAATACCATCGGTATCACGGCAGGAATTAATAGCCATGCAGATACCGGAAGCGCAATAGATTGTGAATGTGTTTTGTATGCAGGCTTTGTCTTTCACAGTTTTTTACTGAGAAAGACAAAGCCTGTATATGCCTGTTTTTAAGCTGTTTTTAATTTCTTTATTAAATTTAACAAACCCTTATATCGGATTAACAAATTTTAACACAAGCCTAACCCTATCTGGTGTAAGTTTATCGCATCAAACAAAGTGATGCTAAATTTTAAACGGATTATCAAAAGTCGTCCCTTCCTCATTTCACTGCACATCCTTGGCTGGGCGTGCTTTCTGTTTTTCCCATTTTTCATTTACCGCATCCAGATTCTGCATACAGGTTTCTTTATAAAAGAACTCATTGATAACCTGTTTCTCATCGGTATTTTTTATCTCAATATATATGTACTGATCCCCCGTTTTTTTAACGGGAAAAAGATTGCCATCTATCTCAGCAGCATCGTTTTACTGATCGTTTTTATCACGGCGCAACAGGCGGTTTTAAATTATTATTTCTTCCGGAATTATGCGCGCGGGCCACATCCGATGATGACGATACGCATGGATAGAAAATTTAACAAATCAGAAGTAACATCCGACGACTTTCCACCGTTTCACCGTCGTCGTATGATGATAAGGGAAAGATTGATGGGGGCAGACGCGCAGGCTATCCCCGCCAGCCAGGTAACAGAGGGGAAATCGGTCACCAACGATACCGCCGGTGTTGCCGTTGCAGGTATTGCCGCTGCTCCTCCGCTGCCCGGAGTGCCAATGTTGGAGCCGGATGCACCAACTATCCTGGAGTACCTGTTTTTTCCGGAAGTGCTGCGGAGGTCCGGATTTTTTGCACTGCTTATGTTGTTTATGAGCGGATTTATCAAGATTGCCCTGGAATGGTTTAAAAGCGAGAAACAACGGGAAGAGCTGAAAGTGGAAAAATTAAATGCGGAATTAAAATTTTTAAAGTCGCAGATTAATCCTCACTTCCTTTTTAACTGTCTAAATACTATTTACTCGCTGGCTCATAAACAATCGGCGCAAACAGAACATGCCATTCTGAAGTTGTCAACCATAATGCGTTATATGATCTATGAGTCCAATGAAGCCCGGGTATTGCTGTCGCACGAACTGAAATACCTTCATGATTACATTGAAATACAACGTTTACGGTTACCAAAGGATATAGAGATCAATTACCAGTTAAGCGGCAACGCGGATGGGGTAGAAATAGAACCGATGCTGCTGGTGCCTTTTGTGGAAAACGCCTTTAAACACGGGATCAGTTATACCGAAGATTCCTTTATAGATATAGATATTGCTACAACTGAAAATATGATCAGATTAACAGTTAAGAACAGTCACTTTAAAGAACGGGTAGCCGAAAGGGGAGGAATTGGCCTGGACAACGTATTAAAACGATTGGCATTGCTCTACGAGCATGAACATGAGATTGATATCACGGAAACCGAGAACCAATTTATTGTTGATCTTAAAATTGCGTTGAAAAAATGATAAAGTGTATTGCAGTGGATGACGAGCCGCTGGCGCTGGAAATCATGGAAGACTACATCCGTAAGGTTCCTTTTCTGACCCTGGCAGGTAAATTCGAAAACGCGGCCACCGCGTTACGCTTCATCCAGGACGAACCGGTAGACCTGGTATTCCTTGATATCAAAATGCCTGATATTACAGGGATCCAGTTCCTGAAATCCCTTAAATACCCACCAATGGTGGTGTTTACCACTGCCTACGGAGAGTATGCCCTGGATGGCTTTAACCTGGATGTGGTAGACTACCTCCTGAAACCCGTTCCTTTTGAACGCTTTCTGAAGGCCGCCGCCAAAGCCAGCGAAACATGGTCTGCTACCCAGCAGAAAAATGTAAGCGCCGGCAATAACGCCATCCCTATGGATGCCGCATGGGTAAATGACTACATCTTCATAAAAACAGAATACAAGATCATCAAGATCAATCTGGAAGACATTCTTTTCATCGAAGCACTGAAAGACTATACGAAGATCTATACACAAAACCTGCCGGTACTCACACTACGCAGCCTGAAATCATTTGAAACCCGTTTACCGGCCGATAAATTTATCCGGGTACACCGGTCGTACCTGGTTTCCCTTAACAAAATCAACTGCGTGGAAAAGAATACCGTGATGATCGCCAACCAGTCGATCCCTATTTCAGATGGGTACCGCGACCGGTTCTATGACGTGATTAACAGAAATTCATAATATATTTTCCCTTCGGGAGATGTGCATTAAAAGGTGGACAACGCGCTTCAACTGGTTTGGCGTGTTGTCTACCTTTTAAATTTCCGCTTATAAAAAACCAAAATCAAAAATCCCAAAATTTTCGGAACTTCGCTACCTTTTAAGACCACCAACCACCATTAATTATTTATTCTTTTATCAAAAACCACCAAACATTGGAAAGAATATACTTCGACAATGCAGCTACCACATCGCTGGATCCAGCGGTATTAGAAGCGATGCTGCCATTTATGACGGAAAAGTTCGGTAATCCTTCCTCTATCTATTCTTACGGACGGGAATCAAGACTGGGTATCGAAAATGCGCGTAAATCAGTCGCCAAAACATTAAATGCACATCCGGGAGAAATTTTCTTTACCTCCGGTGGTACAGAAAGTAGCAACACGGCCATCAATGCCGCGGTAAAAGATCTGGGCTGCAAGCACATTATCTCTTCGCCCATTGAGCACCATGCTACCCTGCACACCGTAGAATACCTGCATCACCACGATGGCGTAGCCCTTTCTTTTGTGAATGTGCTGCCTACCGGCCATATTGATATGGACCACCTGCGTGAACTGCTGCAGAATTCCGGGGAGCGCTGCCTGGTATCCCTCATGCACGCCAACAATGAAATCGGTAACCTGCTGGATATTCATGCCGTAGGGAACCTCTGCAAGGAGTTTGACGCCATCTTTCATTCAGACACCGTGCAAACCGTAGGTCACTACCCGTTTGACCTGCGCAATACCCCGGTACACTTCATCACCGGCGCCGGGCATAAGTTCCACGGCCCCAAAGGAGTAGGGATCCTGTACATCAACGAAAATGTTAAAATAACGCCTTTCATCCAGGGAGGCAGCCAGGAACGCAACATGCGCGCCGGCACTGAAAACCTGTATGGTATCATCGGTTTTGCAAAAGCCCTGGAACTGGCCACTATACACCATGAAGAGCATAGCGCGCATATTAACGGCCTGCGTATGTACATGGCAGAACAGCTGCAAAAACACATTCCTGAAGTAGCCTTCAATGGCGATTTGTATGGCCGTAGCCTTTACACCGTACTGAATGTGGCTTTCCCCAAGTCTGAGAAAACGGAGATGATCCTGTTTAATATGGATATCAACGGCATCTGCGCTTCCGGCGGCAGTGCGTGTACTTCCGGCGCCAATGCGGGATCTCACGTTATTCGCGCCATCAACAGCAATCCTAACCAAATTGCGGTTCGCTTCTCCTTCTGTAAAAATAACACCAAAGAAGAAGTGGATAAGGTAGTAGAAAGACTGAAAGAACTGATGTAATTGATCCGAACATAAAAAAAGGCAGCTAAGTATTTCTTAGCTGCCTTTTTTATTATATACCGTTTACACACTAGTGCATAAACTCCTTAATATCCTGCATGATTCTTTTGGCGATATTGTCTGCCGTAGTTTCATTCTGGCTTTCCGCGTAAATACGGATAATAGGTTCTGTATTGGATGTACGGAGATGTACCCAGTCTTTATCGAACTCTATTTTCAGTCCGTCTTCGGTATTTAAAGGCTGGTTTTTATACTTTACCTTGATTTTTTCGAAGATAGTTTTTACATCTACGCCTTTATCCAGCTCTATTTTATTTTTGGAGATGAAATAATCGGGATAGCTGTTGCGTAAAGCTTTGATGCTTTTTTTGCTGTGCGCCAGGTGGCTCAGGAACAGCCCGATACCGATCAGGGCATCACGGCCGTAGTGCAGGTCAGGAACAATGATACCACCATTGCCTTCTCCGCCGATCACCGCGTTGGTATCTTTCATTTTCTTTACCACGTTCACTTCCCCTACCGCAGATGGGGTATATTCACCGCCATGCTTCAGGGTTACGTCCTTCAGCGCCTGTGTGGAAGACATATTGGAAACGGTATTACCCTTTCTTTTGCTTAAAACGTAATCCGCTACTGCCACCAGGGTGTATTCTTCCCCGAACATGCTTCCATCTTCACAAACAAAGCACAAACGGTCTACATCCGGATCAACGGCAATACCGAGGTCGGCATTGGATTTATTTACTTCATTGGAAAGAGCGGTCAGGTTTTCTGCCAGCGGTTCCGGATTATGGCTGAATTTGCCGTTTACTTCCGCAAACAGCACTTCTACTTCTTCCACGCCCAGTGCTTTCAGCAGGGGCGGAACAAATAAAGCGCCGGTAGAATTTACCGCATCCACCACAATTTTGAAGTTGCGTGCTTTAATGGCAGGCACATCCACCAGCGGGTAGTTCACGATCAGGTCAATATGCTTCTGCAGATAAGAATCGTCGGCAGTGTAGGTGCCGAGCTTATTTACATCTGCAAAGTTAAAGTCTTCCTGTTCGGCTATTTCCAGCAGCTGTGCGCCGTCTTCACCGGAAATGAATTCGCCTTTGCTGTTCAGCAGCTTCAGGGCGTTCCATTCTCTCGGATTGTGGCTGGCAGTGAGAATAATACCGCCTGCGGCATTTTCCATCGTTACCGCCAGTTCCACGGTGGGGGTGGTGGATAAACCGAGGTCTATCACATCAATCCCAAGCCCGTTGAGGGTGGATACTACCAGGTTTTTTACCATTTCGCCGGAAATACGGCCATCACGGCCTATTACCACCTTACGGTTGTCTGTTTGCCGGCTCAGCCAGGTGCCGTAAGCGGCTGTGAATTTTACCACATCTAATGGAGAAAGTCCCTCGCCGGGCCTACCGCCTATGGTTCCGCGTATGCCGGATATCGATTTGATCAGTGCCACAAGATTCAATTTTAAAGGAAGGCAAATATAAAAAAATCCATTCCAGAAAACCTAATTATGAAAAGATGACCACGAATACACCGCTATCATTCCTGTTTTTCAATTTTCCGCCATCACTTTTCACTATATTTGCAGCTACGCTTTTCAAAAAACAGCTATACGTTACATGCAATACTCGTGGAAGAATATACCCCGGTATATTCGTTATGTGTTTGTTCAAACGCTTTACCTCTTCCTGCTAATGGTGATGTTCAGGGCTATATTTTACCTGTTCTTCTTTAAAACAACCATTACGGAGCATGCAGCGATACTCAAAGCCTGGAACCTGGGACTAAGATTTGATCTCCGGCTGGCACTTTACCTCATGATCCCCATATTGTTATTAACGCTGATTACCCGGAATAAATTTTTTACGTCCAGGGCTATACGTAATACCAATTTTGTCTATTTCTTCCTTATTTACCTGTTACTTACCCTTCTTTATATACTGGACCTCGGTCATTACGACTACCTGGGGCAACGTCTCGACCCTTCTGTATTGAGATTCCTGGCAAAAGGGGAGCGGGCAGACAATGCCCGGATGGTATGGCAAAGTTACCCGGTAGTGAGAGGCGCGCTGGGAATTTTTGTTTTCATGTTCCTTGTATACCGTTTGCAGAAGGCTACCTGGAAAAAATTTGCCGCCCAGCCGGTGATCTACCTGCGTAAATGGCCTTTTACCGGCTGTGTAACAGGCATGGTGCTGTTGTTTGCCGCAGGCATTTATGGAAACATCGCTTATTTCCCGCTGCGCTGGAGCCAGGCCATGTTTACCCGCGACAATGGCGTAACCAGCCTGGGACTCAATCCCATCCTGTATTTTGCATCCAACTTTTCTGTAAAAGGGGATACCTATAATTTGGAAGCCACCAAAAAATATTACCCGTCCCTGGCTGCCTACCTTAAAGTGGATTCCGCCGATGTGAATAACCTCAACTATGTGCGTACCGTTGCCGGCGACAGCAGCAGGCCCCGGCTCAATGTAGTATTGGTAATGCTGGAATCTACCGGTGCGGCAGTAACCAGTATGTATGGAAATCCCATGCAGGCCACGCCCAATATGCAACGCCTGGCAGACAGCGGCATCCTGTTTAAAAATTTTTATGTACCGGCCATCAGCACCGCCAAAACGGTATTTGGCGTGCACACCGGTTTGCCGGACATTACTGCGGTGAAAACAGCCAGCCGTCATCCTAAAATGCTGGATCAGCGCATTGTGATGGACCAGTTCAAAGGCTACGACAAACTGTACCTGCTGGGAGGAAATACCAACTGGGCCAATATTCGCGCGGTATTTACCAACAACGTGGAAGGTGTGCGCATTTATGAAGAGGGCATGTACAAATCCGGGAAGGCCGATGTATGGGGCATCTCCGATTATGACCTGATCACCGAAGCCAGTGGTATTTTTAAAGAAAATAATGATAAGAAGAAACCTTTTGTGGCCTTCCTCCAGCTGGCAGATAATCACCCGCCGTACACCACTACCAGCGGTGCCGGCGATTTTAAAAAGCTGACGGAGAAAGACCTGGACATGAAAAAGTTCAAACAATCGGGCTTTGTGTCGGTAGACCAGTTCAATGCACTGAGGTATGAAGATTATAACGTGGGACACCTTATTAATATGGCCCGTAAAGATGGCTATCTTGATAATACCATTTTTGTATTTTTCGGAGATCATAACTGCGTGCTTAATCCATACAGTTTTATGCCGTTGCCGGAATATGAATTATCCACCGGCGGCGTACATGTAACTGCATTTATGTATAGTCCGAAGCACCTGGCGCCACAACAGGTGAGTACCCCGGGAAGCTTGCTGGATGTATATCCTACAGTAGCGAAACTGGTGGGAATGCCGTATAAAAATTATACATTGGGCGTAGACCTGTTTGATAGTACCAGGGTGAACGATAAATATGTGTTCATGACTTACCTGCGTAACCAGATGCCTTTTTACGCTACATTGGGTGATCGTTACCTGTATGAAATCAACCTGGTCACAGATGCTACCGCACTGTATGATCTGAAAGGCGACCCGTTGAAGAATATCCGTGCCCAGCAGCCGGATACAGCGAAAAGCCTCGATAATTTAACACGTGGCTTTTACGAAAGCACCCGATATTTGATGTTTAATAATAAAAAATAGCTGTTAGCTTCTGCCTATAGCTGCACAAAATATGGAAGTAGATAAACTATGGTTTAAAGATTGGTTTAATTCTCCTTATTATCATCTGTTGTACAACAACCGGGATGACAGGGAAGCCGCGGCATTTATTGATAAGTTACTCACCTATCTGCAACCGGCGCCGGATGCGGAAATGCTGGATGTAGCCTGTGGAAGGGGACGGCATGCCAAATACCTGGCGGATAAAGGTTACTATGTAACCGGAATCGATCTTTCTATCGAAAGTATTAATATCGCAAAAAAGCTGGAAAATGATCACCTCAGCTTTTTTCAGCACGACATGCGTTTGCCTTTTTGGGTAAACTACTTCGATGTGGTGTTTAACTTCTTTACCAGCTTTGGTTATTTTGAATCGCAGCGCGACAATGATAACGCATTGCGTACGCTCAAAAACGCCCTGAAGCCGGGAGGCAAGCTGGTACTGGATTATCTGAACAGCAATTACGTAGCTGCTCACCTGGTGAACGATGAAGTAAAGGAAAAAGATAATGTAGTATTTGATATCCGCCGGGAACTGAAAGCGCATAAATTTATGAAGCAGATCAGTATCCTGGATAAGGAAAAGATGCGTCGCGCTACGTACACCGAAAGCGTGAATGCCTTTACCAGGCAGGAGTTTGAAACCATGTTCGCCAAACAGGGGCTCAAAATAACAGAAATATTCGGCGACTATCACTTTAACAGCTATGATGAACAGCGTTCGCCACGACTGATCATCATTGCCACAAAATCATAGCCATGCTTGAATCGATACTCCGCGAAGATCTCCGGCTCTTTTTTCATATTAACGGTCAATGGTATAATGGATTCCTGGATGTAGTGCTGCCTTTTTTAAGGGAGCCTTTTGTTTGGGCGCCGCTATACCTGTTCCTGGGGCTGTTTGTAACTATTAACTATGGCTGGAAGGGCCTTTTCTGGATATTGTTCTTTCTGCTGTGCTTTGGCGTGGCAGACCAGAGCAGCCTGTATCTGAAAAGCGCGATCGGAAGGGTGAGGCCCTGCCGCGATCCGCTGGTGTCGCATTACGCACGGGTATTGGTGGTGTATTGTCCTATGAGCGGGAGTTTTACTTCCAATCATGCCGCCAATCATTTTGCCCTGGCTACATTTTGTTTCATAACTTTAAAACAGGCATTTCACCGGTACGCCTGGTTATTTTTTGTATGGGCGGCTGCTATTGCCTATGCACAGGTATACGTAGGCGTGCACTATCCGCTCGATGTAGCGGGAGGTGCAGTACTGGGTATTTTAATCGGACTGCTGAGCGGTAGTTTTTTTCAACGCCGCATAAGACTGGAGTCTGAACTCGCATCATGAACTGGAACTATCTGATACTAATACTGGCTGCAACCATTGCTGGTGGGATTATTCCCATGACAGTAAAACGCGTCAATGCCAACTTTTCTATTTACCTGCTCGCATTTACCGGGGCTTTTCTTTTTGGGGTGATCATTATGCACCTCCTGCCGGAAGTGTATGAGGCGCTGGGCCACCAGGCGGGTGTTTATATTGTGCTGGGATTTTTCCTGCAGGTATTCCTGCAGCAGCTCTCACATGGTATGGAACACGGCCATACCCATATACCGCAAACCCATCACCATCATATTGCGGTGACCCCGCTTTTGCTGGGGCTTTCCATCCACGCGTTCATGGAAGGGTTGCCGCTGGGCTTTAAGTACAATGATCATTCGGCACTACCCTCGCTGATGGCGGGCGTGGCTGCTCATAAAATTCCGGAGGCATTAACACTCATTACCGTGATGATGCATGCCAACAAGAAAAGGGCAGATCTCTGGCGGATACTGATCATTTTCGCGTTGGTAACGCCGCTGGCCGCTGTATTGGCGGGTTGGCTGGGCAGCCGTTTTGAAGTGATACAACATTACCTCTTATACGTGGTAGCGCTGGTGGTGGGTGCATTTCTGCACATTTCCACTACTATCTTTTACGAAAGTGGCACCAAACATCATGAACTCAGCAGGAAAAAAGTGCTGGCAATAGCCCTGGGCTTGCTTCTGGCATTTCTAACCCTGATATTTGAATAATTTTTTATTTTTAGGCTTTATATATGGAAGTCGTCATTATCCTCATCCTTATTTTATTGAACGGCCTTTTCTCGATGTCGGAGATAGCGTTGGTCTCGGCCCGGAAGATCCGATTGGAGAACCAGGCCAATAAAGGGGATGAAAAAGCAAAGGCAGCTTTAAAGCTTGCCAACAATCCGGACACCTTTCTTTCTACCGTGCAAATCGGTATTACCCTGATCGGCATCTTAACGGGTATTTATTCAGGCGAGAACATCAAAACAGATGTGATGGCCTGGCTTAACACCTTTCCGGTTATACAGCCATACAGCAGTGTGGTGGCTACTGTTATCATTGTAGTGGTGATCACTTATTTTTCTATGGTATTGGGAGAACTGGTGCCGAAACGTATCGGGCTGGCCAAACCGGAAGCGATCGCCAAGTTTATGGCCAAGCCTATGCAGGTGCTTTCCTGGCTTACCTTTCCCTTTATCTGGTTATTAACCGCTTCTTCTGCGGCGCTGATAAAATTATTAAATCTCAAATCCGGTGAACCCCATGTTACGGAAGAAGAGATCAAAGCTATTATTAATGAAGGCACCAGCTCTGGCGCCATTGAAGAAACTGAACAGGAGATCATAGAAAGGGTATTCCACCTGGGCGACCGTAATATTACCTCGCTCATGACTTACCGTAATGATATTACCTGGCTGGATATCAACGATGAACCTGCCACCTACCGGCAAACCATCCTGGATAGCCTGCATTCAGTGTATCCGGTGTGCGACGGACAGATAGACAGTATTAAAGGACTTATTACCATCAAGGACCTGTATTCCGTAGCGGGACAGTCGACCCCGATCACTGACATTATCCGTAAGCCGTTATTTGTGCCGGAAAACAATACCGCGTACCAGGTGCTGGAAAAGTTTAAGGAAACACACCTGCACGCTGCTTTTATTGTGGATGAATATGGCACTTTCCTGGGAATGATCACGCTGAATGATATCCTGGAAGCGATTGTGGGCGACATGCCGGAAACTGCCGAAAGCGACGATTACGAAATGGTGCTCCGGGATGATGGTACCTGGCTGGTAGATGCCCAGATCCCGTTTTATGATTTCCTGGAAGAATTTGATAAAGAAGACTGGATGACCGAGTTTGAGCAGGATTTTGATACGCTGGCAGGGTTTATCCTGCATCACCTGGAACATATTCCGCAAACAGGAGAGAAGTTCTCCTGGAGAGATTTTACTTTTGAAATAGTGGACATGGATGCGCATCGTATCGACAAAGTACTGGTTACACCGCCAACAACAACAGAAGAAGATTAGGCTTGCTCCCCACCCCGATAAGTAATAACCGCATGCGTAATTACCCGTAATTCGTTGAGTGGGGTTGTTATTTATTTGGATAAATCTAGCTTTATGCTAATTTTGAGCACTTTTTTACATATACAAATAATTTAATTTAAGATAAAATGGTTGCAATAGGAAGTAAGGCACTGTCCCTGGAAGAAGTGTACAGGGTCCTTTTGGGCGGAGAAGAGCTGACATTGGAAGCAGCGGCTTTGCAGCAGGTGGAAGCTAGTTTTCTATTCCTCGAAAAATTTTCGGCAAAGAAACTGATTTACGGTATCAACACCGGTTTTGGCCCGATGGCCCAATACCGCATCAGCGATGAAGATACTTTCCAGTTGCAGTATAACCTGATCCGCAGCCATAGCTCCGGCGCCGGCAACTGTATGTCGCCGTTGCATACGAAAGCCCTGATGATAGCGCGTTTGAGCAGCTTTATGCAGGCGCATTCCGGTATTCACCCGGAAGTGGTATATCTTTTAAAAGACCTGATCAATAAAAACGTATATCCGTGTGTGTTTGAGCATGGTGGCGTAGGCGCCAGCGGCGACCTGGTACAGTTGGCCCATCTGGCGCTGGTACTGATCGGCGAAGGAGAGGTATGGTATGAAGATAAATATCAGCCTACGGCAGATGTTTTTGCTAAACTGAACCTGAAACCTATAGGCATTCACGTGAGAGAAGGACTGGCCATTATCAACGGTACTTCCGCCATGACGGGCATCGGGCTGGTAAACCTCATTGAAGCAAAGAAACTGCTGGGCTGGTCGGTGGTATTATCTGCCATGATCAATGAAATAGTAGAAGCATTTGACGACCACCTGTCGGCCGAACTGAATGCCGTGAAAAAGCATGAAGGCCAGCAGCAGATTGCCGCCAAAATGCGGGAGATCCTCAAGGGCAGCAAAATGGTCCGCCATCGCCCTGATCATCTTTATAAAGAACTGGAAGAAGAAATTTTTAAAGATAAAGTACAGGAGTATTATTCCCTGCGCTGCGTACCGCAGATCCTGGGTCCTGTATACGATACCCTTGCACAGGCAGAAAAGCTGGTGGTACAGGAACTGAATTCCGTGAGTGATAATCCCGTGGTGGATCATCACCTGGAAAACGTTTTCCACGGCGGAAATTTCCACGGCGATTATGTCTCCCTGGAAATGGATAAAATCAAGATAGCCATCACCAAATTATCGATGCTGGCAGAAAGACAACTCAACTACCTGCTGAACGAAAAGCTGAATCACAAGTTCCCGCCGTTTATGAACCTGGGCAAACTTGGCTTCAATTTTGGAATGCAGGGAGTACAATTTACGGCAACCTCCACCGTGGCGGAAAACCAGACTTTGTCGTTCCCGATGTATGTGCACAGTATTCCGAACAACAACGATAACCAGGATATTGTGAGCATGGGAACCAACGCTGCTATCATGACCAGCAAAGTAATAGAGAATACTTTCCAGGTATTGGCTATACAGGTGATGACAGTATTACAGGCGGTGGATTATCTGAATTGCCAGGACCGTTTGGCGGGATTCTCTCACAAAGTATACCAGGAAGTGAGAGCAATTTTCCCTAAATTTATTGAGGACAGCCCGCGCTATAAAGATCTTCAGCAAATTAAAGCGTACCTGATAAAGAACATGCCGATTCAGTTCTGATCAAATAATTGTGGTTAGCCGTCATTCGTAATTCGTAATTTGTAATTCATGAAATGTGCATTAGTAACAGGAGGGTCCAGGGGCATAGGCAGGGCAGTATGTATTAAAATGGCCGAAGCAGGCTATCATGTGCTGATCAACTACAAAGGAAATGAGGCTGCAGCGCTGGAAACGCTGGAGGCAGTAAAAGCAAAAGGCAGTACCGGTGAACTGATGCCGTTTAACGTAGGCGATGCCGCCGAAGTGCAACAGGTATTAGGGAGCTGGGTAGAAAATAATAAAGAACAACAGATAGAAGTACTGGTGAATAATGCGGGCATCCGGGAAGATTCCCTGATGTTCTGGATGAATGAGGCGCAATGGAGTAATGTACTCAATATCAGTTTGAACGGATTTTTCAACGTAACCAAGCAGGTGCTGAACGGCATGTTGCTGAAACGTTACGGGCGTATCATTAACATGGTATCGCTGTCCGGTATCAAGGGCTTACCCGGTCAAACCAACTACTCTGCCGCCAAAGCAGGGGTAATTGGCGCTACAAAGGCACTGGCACAGGAAGTTGCCAAAAGAGGGGTAACGGTGAACGCCGTTGCGCCCGGTTTCATCAGAACAGATATGACCGCCGAGCTTAATGAAAAAGAGCTGGCAGCGCAGGTTCCCATGAACCGCTTTGGCACCGCCGAAGAGGTGGCGGATGCAGTGGCCTTCCTGGCTTCCAAATCTGCCGGTTATATTACCGGGGAAATTTTAAACATCAATGGGGGGCTGCACACTTAATAACGTCAATATAACTGGGCTATAGGCTAACCGCTAAAAGCTAAGAGCTATGAACAGAGTAGTGATCACTGGGATGGGAATTTATTCCTGCATCGGAAAGGATATGCAGGAAGTAAAAGATTCATTGTATCAGGGCAAATCCGGTATAGTACTGGATCCCGAAAGAAAAACATTTGGCTACCGTTCCGGGCTGACCGGGTATATAGAAAGACCTGAACTCAAAGGGTTGCTGGATCGCCGGGCAAGGCTCATGATGCCCGAACAGGCGGAATTTGCCTACATGGCCACCCGCGAAGCCCTCGCACAGGCAGGCATGACACCTGAATATATTGACTCCACACCGATAGGACTTTTATATGGCAACGACAGCTCCGCAAAACCGGTGGTAGAAGCCAATGATGTGATGCGGGCTAAAAAAGATACGATGCTGGTGGGTTCCGGATCTGTTTTCCAGACCATGAACTCCACGGTGAATATGAACCTGGCTACTATTTTTAAGCTCAGGGGCGTAAACTTCACCGTAAGCGCGGCCTGCGCCAGCGGCTCACATGCTATCGGGCTCGGATATATGTTTATCCGGAACGGTATGCAGGACGCTGTGATCTGCGGCGGCGCACAGGAAGTAAATGTGTATGCGATGGGAAATTTTGATGCCATTGCCGCATTTTCTGTGAGGGAAGGAGATCCTACCCGTGCTTCCCGGCCATTTGACCGCGACCGGGATGGACTGGTACCCAGCGGCGGCGCTGCCACTGTGATCCTGGAAAGCCTGGAGTCTGCACAGCGCAGGGGCGCCACAATTTTAGGCGAAGTGCTGGGATACGGCTTTTCCTCCAATGGCGCGCATATTTCCAATCCAACTGTAGACGGACCTGTAAGATCCCTGCAGATAGCCCTGCAGGATGCCGGTTTGCAGCCGGGCGATATTGAGTATATCAACGCACACGCCACCTCCACCGCCGCCGGTGATGCCAGCGAGGCCAAAGCGATTCATGAAGTGTTTGGCGCTTCACGGCCCTACGTAAGCTCCACCAAGTCCATGACCGGCCACGAATGCTGGATGGCGGGCGCCAGTGAAATTGTATATTCCATGCTTATGATGCAGCATGGCTTTATTGCCCCCAATATCAACCTGGATAACCCTGATGAGGATGCCGCCAGGTTAAATATTGTAACCAGTACAATTAATAAAAATTTTAATATATTTTTGTCAAATTCTTTTGGCTTTGGAGGAACAAATTCATCCCTGATAGTAAGGGGGTGGAATGGAAAATAAATATCCTTAACTTTGGCGCTCGGAATAGGATTAGCTGACCAATAGACTGAATAAACACAAATTATTAACCGACCTATATCTGATTTCACACTTTTATGGACATTAGAGAGATAATAACTGTTACGAATAAGTTTCTGGTAGAGGAGTTTGAAGCAAACCCTGAAGCCATCACGCCGGAAGCAAACATGAAATCCACACTGGATCTGGATAGTTTGGATTATATCGACATGGTGGTAGTAATAGAAGATAACTTCGGATTTAAAGTAAATCCTGAAGAGTTCCAGGCTATTGTCACCTTCCAGGATTTCTACAACTATGTAGCCACTCGTGTACAACAAAAAGAACTGGTATAATGCCTTCCTGGCAAGGAAAATCTAAGGGGAGTAAGTTCGGATATAGTTGTTTTGTTTTCCTGTTGAAGCATGGAGGGGTGGTGCCTGCGTATATGTTGCTGAGATTTGTAGCCTTCTATTTTTTTGCATTTTCCTGGAGTTCCTCAAAACCTGTCTATCATTATCTCCGTACAAAAATTGGTTATAGCAGGGGCCGCGCGTTGCTCAGTTTATACCGGAATTATCATGTATTTGGCCAAACACTGATCGATAAGGTAGTGGTGATGGCAGACATGTCCAATAAATTCACCTTTGAGTTTGAGGGAGAACATCATTTACGTGAAATGATTGCCGGCGGTAAAGGCGGCATCCTTTTGAGCGCACATGTGGGTAACTGGGAAGTAGCCGGTCATTTGTTCAAGCGCCTCCAAACCCGTATCAATATTGTGATGTTCGACGGCGAACACCAGCGGATCAAAGATTATCTGTCTGGTATTACGGGCGACCGGAACATGAATGTGATCGTGATCAAGGATGACCTGTCGCATATTTATGCTATCAATGAAGCATTGAATAATAAGGAGCTGGTGTGTATGCATGCCGACAGGTTTCTGCCGGGCAATAAAACCGTAACGGTTCCTTTTTTGGGCCAGGATGCCCGTTTTCCGCTGGGTCCTTTCCTGCTGGCCGCCACCTTCCGGGTGCCGGTTTCCGTAGTATTTGCCTTTAAGGAATCGTCTACCCATTATCATTTTTTTGCCACAGAACCCCGCGCGTACCACGGCCGGCGTAACCAGGGAGTAGAAACCGCCCTGCAGGATTTTGTGCATCATGTGGAAGAAAAAGTATACCGTTACCCGGTACAATGGTTTAATTATTACGATTTTTGGGAATAATGCGTGTTTTTACTGTTAATAATTTCGTATAATTCTATTTATTTCGTGTTTCATATTTAATAATAACTTGTGCAGATGTTTATTCATTCAGACGATATCACCGCCTATATTCCCCAGCGTACTCCCATTGTGATGATCAGTGGAATCCTGGCTGTAGATGGCCCCGTAACCCGTACCGGTCTTCACATAGCACCAGATAATATTTTTGTGGAGAATGGGGTGCTCACCGCACCCGGCCTGATGGAAAATATTGCACAAACCGCCGCTGCCCGCATCGGCTATATCGCCAAACAGCAGAATACCCCCGTTCCCCTGGGGTTTATTGGCGCTGTAAAAGACCTGGAAATACTGGAGCTGCCGCCGGCAGGACAAATGATAGAAACAACCACCGAAATCGGCGGTGAAGTATTTAATGCCACTATGGTAACCGGAAAAGTGATGTTTGACGGCCGCCTGATGGCACAATGCGAAATGAAAATATTCATCAATCCCCAAATTTAATCACACATGAACTGCAGAAAATTAATTGCACTTCCGTTGCTGATGTTGAGCATGATGGCTATGACAGCAAATGCTCAAACACTGAAGAACTTCCTGGACAACAAAGATTCTTCCTTTACCTGGCTGGGCGTGGATTTTACACAAGCCAAACTGTTGGGTGATGCCGCCGCCAAAACAGACGCCATCGTAGACCATGAGTTTACTGCCCTTAACCAGGTAATTGTGAACGAACAAAAGAAGTATGATGTACCAGGCGCGTTTCACCGCGATAAATACAATACCAGTATTGGTTTGGTGAACAAACGCAATGAAGCCATCAATAAAGATGCGCTGAAATCTGATGAATCTTCCGACTTTGAACGTCTTAAACCGGAAGACATTGCCAAAGTGGTGAAATCGTACGATTTTACCGGAAAACATGGAATCGGCGTAATGCTGGTAATGGAAGGCATGAGCAAAACCAGCAAAAGTGCCTCTATGTGGCTGGCCATTTTTGACATGGACAAGAAAAATGTACTGCTCACAGAACGTTATGTAGGTAAAGGCCAGAAATGGAGCTTTGCATGGCGCAACTACTGGCTGGCTACCATTAAGAGTGTGCTGGATGATATCAACGACGACTACAGCAAACTGAAAACCAAATACGCTGAAGCCAAAGATCCGGAAGAACCAAAACCGGTAGTGGCAGCACCCGCAGCAAAGAAAGAAACCAAAGCTGCCGGTACAACAACGCCCGCAACAAAGAAACCAAAGAAGAAAGGATAAATTATGATACTGACTGAATGCACCAACATACTGATAAGATTTAATGAAGCAGATCCGCTGGGAATAGTATGGCACGGGCATTATGTGCGGTATTTTGAAGACGGCAGGGAAGCTTTCGGAGAAAAATACGGGCTCAGATACCTGGATATTTTTGAAGAAGGATTCACTGTACCGGTAGTAAATGTACAATGTGATTACAAACGCTCTTTGCGCTACGGCGACAGGGTGATAGTAGAAACAAGGTATGTGGACGACCTGGCAGCAAAAATAAAATTTGAATACATCCTTACCAATCCTGCCACAGGAGAAATAGTAGCAAAGGGTTCTTCCGTACAGGTATTCCTGGACAAGGAAACTTCATCCCTGCAATTGATTGCTCCTCCTTTTTTCAGTGAATGGAAAAAAAAGCACGGACTGGTATAACCAAAGGGTATTATGCAACAGGTGTATGTAGTAGCAGATAATATTGTGGGGCCTCTTGGCAGTACTACCCGGGAAAATTTTGACCAGGTTTTATCTGGCAACAGTGGCATAGCGCAGCATAACAATGCCGCCTATGCCGCTGCTCCGTTTTATGGCGCTATCACAACGCCTGCACAACTGGATGCCTTTACGGCAAACGCTAACGTAAAAGGATACACGCGGTTTGAGCAGCTGCTGGTTGCTTCTATACAATCGGCTTTGCGACAAACAGCTGTTACGCTCACAGATGCACGCACCGGCTTCATTATTTCCACTACAAAAGGAAATATTGAACTGCTGGAGCAGCAACCTGAAGGCGCCGTACCACCGCTGGCCAACATGCAGCTGTACACCACTGCAAAGAAAGTGGCCGCTCATTTTAACGCGGCTAATGAACCGCTGGTGATCAGCAGTGCCTGCATTTCAGGGCTGGTGGCCATTTTAACCGGCAAACGGCTCATTCAATCAGGACGCTATGATCACGTAGTGGTGACCGGCGCAGATGTGCTGACCCGCTTTGTATTATCCGGGTTTCAGTCGTTCCAGGCAGTAAGCGCTGTTCCCTGTAAGCCGTTCGATGCCAACAGAACAGGCGTTACGCTGGGAGAAGGCGCTGCCACCGTGATCCTCAGCCGGGAAAAAGGGGACGCGCTTTTTTCATTGGGCGCAGGCGCCATCAGCAATGATGCCAATCATATTTCCGGTCCTTCCCGTACCGGCGAAGAACTGGCCGCAGTGATGCAGCTGGCGGTAAACGGCAGCGGACTCACTGCTGCGGACATTGGATTTGTATCGGCACATGGCACGGCTACCCTGTACAACGATGAAATGGAGGCGAAAGCACTGCATCACGCCGGACTGGCAGCCTTACCGGTAAACAGCCTGAAAGGCTATTACGGCCATACGCTGGGCGCCGCCGGACTCATAGAAGCAATTATCAGCATGCAGGCCATGAAAGCCGGTGTGGTATTGCCAACAAAAGGATTTGAAATACCCGGTGTGAGTATGCCGGTGAATGTTCATAATACCCTGCTGCAAAAAACATCCCGCCACTTCCTGAAAACAGTATCAGGTTTCGGTGGATGCAATGCAGCGATGGTTTTTAATCTTAACAGCTAAACAAAGTTATTGTCGTGTTTAATAAAGAAACAAAAACAGCACTCGAAGCAAAAGAAGCTGCATTGCGTCTGGCATTTGCCCCCGTTGCGTTTCAGGCTACCCGGGCATTACGTGATATGGGTATTTTAACGGCGGTGAGCAACAGCCGCTCTGCCGGTATTACCATTGAAGAAATAATGGAGCAAACCAAAATGTCGCGTTATGCTGTAAGAGTGTTGCTGGAAGCAGGTTTAGGTATGGAGCTGGTGATTGTGAACGATAAACGGTATACCCTCACCAAAACCGGTTACTTTATTTTACATGATCAGCTTACCCGCATCAATATGGACTTTTCACAGGATATCTGCTACAAAGGCATGAATCATCTGCAGGAAAGTCTGATAGAAGGAAAGCCTGCCGGCTTGCGCGAACTCGGTCCCTGGGATACTATTTACCCGGGCTTGTCGCTGCTGCCACCTGAAGTAGGTAAAAGCTGGTTCGACTTCGACCATTACTATTCAGACCTTGCTACTCCGCAGGCGCTGGATATTGTTTTTGAAAAGAAACCAAAACGTTTGCTCGATATTGGTGGTAACACCGGTAAGTGGGCCCTGGCCTGCACCGCCAAAGATCCGGAAGTGGAAGTAACCATCTTTGATTTACCGGGTCAGGCCGGACTGGCACAACAGAAAATGAAAGATGTCGGCGTGGAAAACCGGGTGCATTTTCATATTGCCAACATCCTCCACGAGGAAGTGCCCTTCCCGCAAGGCTTTGATGCCATCTGGATGAGCCAGTTCCTCGACTGTTTTTCTGAAGCTGAAATTGTTTCCATCCTGAAACGTTGCCGCGAAGCGCTCAACGAAGGAGGGACTGTATATATCCTGGAGCCTTTCTGGAACCGCCAGCAGTTTAAATCCGCCGCTTTTTGCCTGCAGCAGACTTCCCTGTACTTTACCGCTATGGCTAATGGTAACAGCCAGATGTATCATACAGATGATTTCTTCCAGTGTATTGATGATGCCGGTTTAACCATTATTGAGGAAAATGACCAGATGGGAATGAACTATACATTGTTGAAATGTCAAAAAAAATAACAAACCCAATCGCATAAATCTATAACTCCCAAAATCGTCACTTATGAAAACTGAGCAAGTTGATGTACTGGTAATAGGAGCGGGTCCGGCAGGAACAGTAGCGGCATCTATCATTCATCAGGCAGGGTACAATGTAAAAGTGGTGGAGAAGCAGAAATTCCCCCGTTTTGTGATCGGTGAAAGCCTGTTGCCCCGCAGCATGGAAGCCCTGGAAGAAGCAGGGTTTATTGACGCCATTAAAGCAAAGGGATTTCAGCAGAAGTATGGGGCAAAGTTTGTAAAAGGAGACGCGCTCTGCGATTTTACTTTCCAGGAGCAATTCACACCAGGCTGGACCTGGACCTGGCAGGTAACCCGCGCTGATTTTGATAAAACGCTGGCCGACACCGTAGAGAGCATGGGTGTACCGGTAGCTTATGAAACAACTGTAACGGATATACGTTTTAACGGGTCTGATTCCATTACAACGGTAGAAGATAAAGATGGGCAGCAGTCGCAGATTGCAGCCCGCTTCATAGTAGACGGCAGCGGCTACGGCCGGGTGATTCCCAAATTATTCAACCTGGAGAAAAATTCCAACCTGCAACCCCGCAAGGCGTTATTTGCCCACACCGTGGATGTGCGCCGTTCCATGGCCGACGAACCTAACCGCATTACCGCAGTGGTACATAAAAAGGGCGTATGGATCTGGATCATTCCTTTCGCTACCGGGGTTACTTCCCTGGGTTTTGTGGGAGATCCGGAATTTTTTGAGGAATATCCGGGTACCGATGAAAAGAAATACCGCGCCCTGCTGGAGGCAGAACCCTATACCAGGGAGCGTTTCCGGGATGTGGAACTGGTATTTGAACCACGTATTTTACAGTCGTGGTCTGCTACCACGGATAAATTTTATGGAGATGGATTTGTGCTGACCGGTAACGTGACAGAATTTCTGGACCCGATTTTCTCTTCTGGCGTAACTTTGGCCTGTGTTTCCTCGCAAACAGCGGCAAAACTGGTGATCCGGAAACTGAAAGGTGAGGCGGTAGATTGGGAGAAAGAGTATATGGAGCCTACCATGCAGGGCGTGAATACATTCCGTTCCTATGTGATGGCCTGGTACGAAGGCACCCTCGATACCATTTTCTTTAAGAAAGATGCTGATCCGCTGATAAAAGGACAAATTTGTTCTGTACTGGCTGGTTATGTGTGGGATATGAATAATCCTTTTGTGAAAAATCATGATACGGCCTTGAAACGTTTGGTCAGGACTATTGAATTAACAGAAAAATTAAAAAGCAACCCGGAGATTGAATAGCGGATCGACATATATTACGGGGAGTTGCATCATACGGCAAAACAGGGTTTATTTAAATGGCTCTTTGTTGTGGGAAGCGGATTCCGCACTGGAATTACCTGAGTTTTTGCGGGCGGGATACGACCGTTTTTCCGGTCAGTATCCTAAATTCCATAAAATGGACGCCCTCAGCAAGCTGGGCTGGCTGGCAGCGGAAGTATTGCTGAAGGACACCGACATACATTTATTGTCACCGGAACAAACAGGCATGGTATTATCCAACCGGAGCAGCAGCCTGGATACAGATTTGCGGTACTACGCTACGGTAAAGGATTTTGCCAGTCCGGCGTTGTTTGTGTATACCCTGCCCAATATCGTGATGGGAGAGATCTCCATCCGGCATGGTTTTAAAGGAGAGAATACTTTTTTTGTATCAGATGTTTTTGATACAACTTTAATGAGCACCTATCCGGCGCAGCTGCTGGCAGAAACGCCTTTGCAGGCTTGTATTTGCGGGTGGGTAGAAGTAATGGAACAACAATACGAGGCCGTATTATTCCTCGTGGAAAATAAACAGCGGAACAATGCCATCCCTTTAACAGAGGCGGCTTTGTCATCGTTGTATCAACAAAAAACAGTTAATAACTTTAATCAAACTACAGTGGAAAAGTTGATGGCGGATCTGAAAGCGCAGATCATAGAACAATTGAACTTGCAGGAAGTAGCACCGGACAGCATTGGCAACGATCAGCCGTTGTTTACAAAGGAAGGGCTTGGGCTCGATTCTATCGATGCGCTGGAATTGATTGTATTGCTGCAACAGCACTACAATATCCGCATTGCCAATCCTGAAGAAGGACCGAAGATCTTCCACTCGGTACGCACGATGGCGGTGTATATTACCGAAAATCAAACCGTAAAGGCATGAGTGAAAAGGTGTGGATAGCAGGCGGTGGAGTGATCAGCGGTATCGGGCTGGATGTACCTGCCTGTATACAATCGTTCCGGGACATGAAACCCGGTATGGAAGCCATGCAGCACCTGTCTTCTGTTCATCGCACTACCTTTCCGGTAGCAGAAGTAAAGGCAGATAACGCCACCCTCGCCGATATGGCGCGGATGCCGGAAAATATCAGCCGTACAGCCCTGCTCAGCATGATTGCCGCCCGCGAGGCGTGGCAGTCCAGCGGGTTGGGGGATATCTCCCAATACCGGGTAGGATTTGTTTCCGGCAATACCGTAGGCGGGATGGATAAAACCGAGGATTTTTTCGCGGAGTACCTGTCTGATCCCCGTGGTGGCCGGTTACAGAACCTGGTTCATCACGAATGCGGCAGCATCACCGAACTGGTAGCCGACAGTCTCGGCGTGCGTCATCACATTTCTACTATCAGCACGGCCTGTTCTTCCGGCGCCAACGCATTGATGTATGGCTCCCGGCTGATCCGCAATAACATTGTGGATGTGGTGATTGCCGGCGGTACAGATGCGCTGACCCGCTTTACGCTCAACGGGTTCAATACCCTCATGATCCTTGATCAGCAGCCCTGCCGGCCTTTTGACGATACCCGTACCGGGCTTAACCTCGGCGAAGGCGCGGGTTACGTGGTGCTGGTATCCGATAGCCTGGCCGCCCGCCTGCAGCCCTGGTGCCGCCTCAGCGGCTTTGCCAATGCTAATGATGCCTTTCACCAAACGGCGTCTTCGCCGGATGGCACGGGTAATTACCTGGCCATGAAAGGCGCGCTGGATATGGGCGGACTGCAACCACAACAAATTGGTTATATTAATTTACACGGCACCGGTACACAGAATAATGATGTATCGGAAGGAATCGCTATAAACCGGCTCTTTGCACCGCATTTCCCGGCGATGAGTTCTACCAAATCCTTTACCGGTCATACGCTGGGCGCCAGCGGTGGCATCGAAGCCGTATTTTCGGCGCTGGCAGTAAAGGAAGGAATTATTTACCCGAATGCACGTTTCGAGCACCAGATGAAGGAATTACCATTTGCACCCGTTACCGCCTTTTCTGCAGGTCATGATCTGCAACATGTAATGTCCAACTCATTCGGTTTTGGCGGCAATTGTTCCAGCCTGTTATTTTCAAGGGCCAGTTAACAGCTATAAATTATGCAGATCTATATAAATGGCACCGGTTGTATTTCTCCGCAGGAAACTGCGCAGGGAGGCCCTTTGCTGGCTACTCCCAGGGAATACGAACAGGTGCGCCTGGCTACCGTGGATCCCGATTACAAACAATGGATTGATGTGAAACAGATCCGCAGGATGAGCCGGGTGGTGAAAATGGGAGTAGGGGCGGCGAATTTAAGCCTGGAAGCAGCCGGCATTACCGCTCCGGATGCGATCATTACGGGAACTGCTTATGGCTGCCTGGACGACACGGGCGTGTTCCTCACCAAAATGGTGAACCAGCAGGAGGAAATGCTTACACCTACTGCCTTTATACAAAGTACACACAATACCGTAGCCGGTCAGATTGCCCTGCTATTGGGTTGCAACGGATATAACAACACCTTCGTTCACCGTGGCTTTTCTTTTGAAAACGCCCTGCTGGACGCTATTATGATATTGAAAGAAGGCTCCGCACAACACATTCTCGCCGGCGGAGTGGATGAAATTACGAATCACAGTCACCAGTTGCTGTCGCGTTTCGGCCTCTATAAAAAGACGCCGGTAAAAACGATGGAATTGCTGAACAGCCCTTCCCGCGGCACTATTGCCGGTGAAGGCGCTGCTTTTTTTACATTGGGTATTACCAAACAACCAGGTACCGTAGCCGAACTATCCGGTGTAAGTACCTTGTACAAACCGCTTTGGGAAGGAGAAGTGATCGGGCACATCATGAAATTCCTGGAAGATAATAATTGCACGCCTGCAGACATCGATCTGATTGTTACCGGCAGGAATGGTGATATTGACCAGGATGAGATTTATGAAGAAGTAGCCGACGCCTTATTTCCTGAACATGCGGAAGCCAGCTTTAAACACCTCTGCGGGGAATATCCTACAGCGGCGTCTTTCGGCGTATGGATGGCCAATGCCATCATAGCGCAACAGGAAGTGCCGGAAGCAGCAGTGTTTTTTGGTAAGGCGCCGGAGAAGATAAAAAAAGTATTAATCTATAATCACCACCAGGGAACACATCATTCGCTGGTATTACTCACTGCATGCTAAACAACAGGGTTGTAAATATCATTGCCACTATTAGTCTCCTGGTACTTTTGTTCCTGGATAAAGTAATGGCGTATGGTATTTCCTTCTGGTGGTACGGTGTGCCTTTGCTTATTTTTCTCCCGGTAACTGTTTACGGGGCGATGAATATTGAATCGGGCTTTTTTTTAAAAGCGTTTTGTGAGGCCAATACTACAGAAAAGGTAGTGGCGCTTTCTTTTGATGACGGGCCACAGGAGGCTTTTACGCCGCAGATACTGGACATCCTGCACAGGGAACAGGTACCTGCTGCTTTTTTTTGTATCGGGAAGAATATCAGGGGGAATGAGCGCTTACTGAAACGGATATACGAAGAAGGTCATATCATAGGTAATCATACTTATTCACACCACTTCTGGTTTGATATGAAGTTATCCGGTAACATGCTGAAGGATATGCAGGAAATGGATGCGCTCACGGTAGACGCTACGGGCCTGCATCCGCGCCTGTTCCGCCCACCTTACGGCGTCACCAATCCGAACCTGGCAAGGGCAGTAAAAGCAGGTAATTATCTGCCGGTAGGCTGGAACATACGCTCACTGGATACAGTGGCAAAGGATGAAACAGCATTACTGCACCGGATTATGCAGCAGCTGAAACCAGGGGCCGTTATTTTACTGCATGATACCTGTAAGATAACCGCAGATATACTGCCACAGCTGATCCATGCGATCCGTGAAAAGGGATACCGCCTGGAAAGAATTGATAAAATGTTAAACGTTAGAGCATATGTGTAAATGGCTGTTAATACTGATTGGTTGTGTAGTGAGCCTGCAAATACAGGCCCAGTCCGGATTTAAGCCGGTAGGAGATATGACGCCGCTGAAGCAGCAGTTTGCAAAAGCCGCTCAGAGTACACAAAGCATTCAGTGCGATTTTGTACAGGAAAAGAACCTGAGCATGTTGTCTGATAAAATTGTGTCTAAAGGGAAATTCTGGTTTAAGAAAGATAATAAAGTAAGAATGGAATACCTCCAGCCTTCTTATTACCTGCTGGTGATTAACGGGAAAGATATCCGTATCAAGGACGCGCAGAAAGAGAATAAAGTGTCGGGGAAGAATAATAAACTGTTTGAACAGATCAATAAAATTACGGTGGATTGTGTAAGGGGAACCGTGTTGGATAACGCTGATTTTTCTACCAAAGCCGCTGAAAATGCCCAGTATTACCGCCTGGAGCTTACGCCGGTAAACAAGGTAATGAAAGAATATTTTCAAACGATTGTGCTGCTGGTTGATAAACAGGACTATTCTGTATCAAAAATTACGATGGCGGAATTATCAGGCGATGATACCACCATCAGTTTTTTACATAAACAATTGAACACAAATATCCCGGATGCGGTATTTTCTGCTAAGTAGTTTGTTGGGAATAGTGATGCTGATGGCAGGTTGCCGGTCGGTGTACAAAGGATTACAGCCTGTGAGCGGCGATGTAAATTGTATCAGGCAGTTCAGCCCGCAGTTCACGTCTACGCTATATAGCACGCAGGTTGATATTCTGAAGCATCACCTGAGCGGACTCCTGTTTTTCAAGCAGATGCCGGATAGCAGTATCCGCGTGGTATTTGCCAACGAGATGGGATTTAAGTTCTTTGATTTTGAATTTGATAAGCAGGGGAATTTCACCAAACACTACCTGATGGCCAAAATGGACAAGAAGGCAGTGGTGAAAACGTTACAGCAGGATTTTGCATTGGTGCTGCTGCGGCCCGGTCTGCAGGCAGCGCATATGGCTACGGATAGCCATTACCGTTATATAGTAGTGCCTACGGAAAAAGGTAACAACTATTATATCACGGATACCGCCTGTACGAAACTGGTGCGGATAGAAAAGTCGTCGCGCCGCAAACCGGCTGTCACCGTGTGGATGCAGCATTATAACAACGGTGTGCCGGATACAATCAACATCCGTCATGAGCATTTCAAATTCAATATTTCATTGCAGAAAGTAGAAAAGTAAAAACGTCACCTTTAATTATATAATCACACAGTCCAATGTTAGCAGGAAATTTTTATACCGTTACAGCGCAATCCCAGGAACCCGGACAGGTGGCTACCACCATCGAACTGAATGCGGCACATCCCATATTTCAGGGTCATTTCCCGGAACAGCCTGTAGTACCGGGTGTATGCATGATGCAAACCATTACGGAAGTGCTGGAAAGTGCGCTGGACAGAAAGGTGATGCTGAAAAAAGCAAACCAGATGAAATTCCTGAACATGATAGACCCGGTAAAACAGCCACTGGTGGATGTTACGCTGACCTACAAAGAAGAGGAAGGAGGATGGAAAGTGAATGCTACACTGAAGCGCGACGATAAAACATTTATGAAGTTCCAGGGTATATTCAACTAAGTGACCAGCCAACCTACACATAACGAACACTTTGAACGCCACCGCGCAGCGGTGCTCATTCCTACGTACAACAACGCCGGTACGCTGAGCGCTGTATTGTCCGATGCGCTTGCTTATACCAGTCATGTGATTGTGGTAAATGACGGTGCTACAGATGAAACAGCGGCGGTACTGGAACAGTTCCCTTCCCTGCAATTAGTTTCGTATAGCCCTAACCGTGGAAAAGGCGTGGCGCTTCGCCGTGGATTTTCCTACGCGCTGGAGCAGGGCTACGACTATGTAATCACAATGGATGCCGACGGGCAGCATTTTGCCACTGATCTGCCCACTATGTTGCAGCAGATTGAAGAACATCCGGGCGCACTGATCATAGGCGCCCGTAACCTGCACCAGGAGAATATGCCGGGCAAAAGTACTTCTGCCAACAAAGTATCTAACTTCTGGTTCCAGGTAACCACCGGATTGAAAGGACCTGATACACAATCCGGCTACCGCCTGTATCCCCTGCAACGCATGGGGAGAATGCACTACTTCTGCACCAAATATGAATTTGAAATAGAAGTGCTGGTGCGCAGCGCATGGAAAGGTATTAAGGTAGACTGGACGCCGGTGCGTGTATACTACCCGCCACCGGAAGAACGGGTGTCTCATTTCAGACCGGTAAGGGATGTTTCGCGCATCACAGTATTGAACACCATACTGGTACTCGTTACTTTTTTGTATATCAAACCCCGCGACCTGGTCCGTTTTCTTTTAAAAAAAGAGAACTGGAAAAAAATGTGGAAAGAAGAAGTGCTGAAGTCTGACGAATCCAATATCAGGAAAGCGGCTTCCATTGGCTTTGGTATTTTTATGGGAATCATACCTATCTGGGGATTCCAGCTATTGGTGTCTATCCTGTTGTCTATAAAATTCAGGCTGAATAAGGCATTGGTGCTGCTTTTTGCACATATCAGTACCCCGCCGCTTACACCATTTGTGATCTTTGCCAGCTTCCTGGCAGGGCGTGTATGGATGGGGCAAACCGCCAAAGACCTGGTATTTTCCAATGGCATCAACTTCGATACCATCAGGGATAACCTGTTGCAATATGTATTTGGCAGCATTACACTGGCAGTATTGGGTGGATTGCTGGCCTGGATAGTGAGTTGGGCAATACTGACAATTTTTAGAAAAGAAAGAAGAAATGGGTAATCTTTTTGTAGCGATCTATAATTTTTTTGAGCAGCGTAAAGCATGGCTGTGGTGTTGCACCATTGCCAGTTTTTTGCTGGTTGGATATTTTGCTGCACAAATAAAACTGGAAGAAGATATTACCAAAATATTGCCGCAGGATAAGAAACTGGATAAACTGCAACAGGTGTTCCAGGATTCCCGGTTTGCGGATAAGCTGATTGTTACCATCTCCCAAAAAGATACTACGCAGGAAGCCCAGCCTGATAGTTTAACGGCCTATGCCGCAGAACTGGCTACCAGGGCGGGCGCACAGCTATCGCCCTATATCAGGCAGATTCAGTCGCAAACAGACGACGCCATGATCATGGGATTGATGCAGGTGATACAACAACACCTGCCCATCTTCCTGGAAAAAAATGATTACGCGAAAATCGATAGTTTACTGGCACCTCAGCAACTACAGCAATCATTACAATACGATTATAATACGCTGATATCACCCGCAGGACTGGTACTGAAAAAAATGATCCAGGCCGATCCGGTAGGCATTTCCTGGATAGGCGTAAAGAAACTGCAACACCTGCAGTATGATGATCAGTTTGAACTGTATGATAACTACATCATCACTAAAGATCATAAACACCTGATGATCTTTATCACGCCGGCAAACCCGCCGGGCGCCACAAAAATCAATGCGCAGTTCCTGAAAGGACTTGATAAAATAAAGGATAGTCTTGATCAGCAATACCCCGGCATCGCCGCCTCTTACTTCGGTGGTACTGCTGTTTCCGTGGGTAATGCCACCCAGTTAAGACAGGATACTTTTTTAACACAAGGCATCACCGTAGTACTATTGGTAGTACTGATTGCCCTGTTCTTTAAAAAGAAAAGAGCCCCGGTGCTGGTGATGCTGCCGGTGATTTTCGGCGGACTGTTTTCACTGGCATGGATATACGTTATTAAAGGGCACATCTCCGTAATGGCGATGGGCGCGGGCGCTGTAGTGCTTGGTATTGCGGTGAATTATTCGCTGCATGTATTTAATCATTACCGTCACTCGCAGAATATCCGCGAAGTGATCAACGACCTGGCCACCCCCATGACGCTCGGTAGTTTTACTACTATCGGCGGGTTTCTGTGTTTGCAGTTTGTGCATTCTCCTATGCTGAAAGACGTGGGACTATTTGCTGCACTCAGCCTGGTGGGCGCTGCCTTATTTTCGCTGATCTTCCTGCCACACTGGATTGTAATGGGCCGGCAATCAGTGAAAGCAGCCACCCATCATGATAACTGGCTCGACAAATTATCCGCTTACCGGCCGGAGAAAAACAAGTACCTGGTAGGCACTATTTTCCTGTTTACCATCGTGTTTTTCTATACTGCACGCAACGTATCCTTTGAAAGTGATATGATGCGCATGAACTACATGACACCGCAATTAAGAGCTGCGGAAGCACAGCTGAACAGCGTAAATTCCTACGTGGCGCAATCGGTGTATGTAGTGTCTGACGGCCACAACCTGGAAGGAGCGCTGGAAAGCGGCGAAAAGCTGCTGCCGGTTATTCAGCAGTTGCAGGAAAAAGGTATCGTGAAAAAGTATGCCGGCGTACAGGCGTTACTGTTATCCAATAAGGAACAGGAGGCACGTATTAACCGCTGGAATCATTACTGGACCGCAGACAGGAAGCAGCAATTGCTGCAATATCTGCGTAGTGAAGGAAGCACGCTGGGCTTTAGTAAAGCTGCTTTTGACCCCTTTGACCAGTTGATCAATAAAAATTTTCAGCCGCTCGATCCCAGTGCTTTGCAGGTACTGCGTAGCGGTAACCTCGGAGATTTTATTATAGAAAAGAACGGTACTACCTCCGTGGTAACCTTACTGAAAGTAGATCCGGCCCACAAACAGGCAGTGTACGATGCGCTGGAGAACATACCGAATACAACGGTGCTGGATAAACAATACGCAGCTAACCGCCTGGTAGAAGTGGTGAAAGATGAGTTCAACAGTATTGCATGGATGACTTCCCTGCTGGTATTTTTTGCATTGTTATTATCGTATGGCCGTATTGAACTGGCGCTCATCACCTTTATCCCGATGGCTGTCAGCTGGGTGTGGATATTAGGTATCATGGGGCTTTTCGGGATCAAGTTCAATATTGTAAATATCATCCTCTCTACTTTTATTTTTGGTTTGGGAGATGATTACAGCATCTTTATGATGGATGGCCTGTTACAGGAATACAGGACCGGGAAGAAAACCCTTTCTTCTTTCAAGTCATCCATTTTCCTGTCGGCCATCACTACTATTCTTGGGTTGGGTGTGCTCATCTTTGCACAGCATCCTTCACTGAAATCTATTGCGCTGATTTCTATTATCGGTATTGGCACCGTGGTGTTGATTTCGCAGGTAATGATCCCTTTCCTGTTTAACTGGCTGATCACCGGCCGTGTGCGGAAAGGCTTTGCACCGTGGACTTTCAAAGGATGGACGCTTTCTGTATTTTCCTTTACTTATTTTGCGATGGGCAGCTTTCTTTTAACTGCTATCGGTACGGTGCTGATCCGCTGGAACCCTTTCAATAAAGAAAAGGGAAAGGTGTTGTATCACCGCATACTTTCTGCGTATACACACAGCGTATTGTATATTATGCGCAATGTGAAGAAGCGCATTATTAATCCTTCCAATGAGCAACTGGAAAAGCCGGCGGTGATTATCAGTAATCATCAGTCTTTCCTCGATATATTAGTGTCCACCATGCTTCATCCGAAGGTGATATTGCTTACCAATCAATGGGTATGGCGTTCGCCGGTGTTTGGCTCCGTAGTTCGCCTGGCGGATTACTATCCTGTAGCGGACGGTGCAGAGGGCGCTATTGAAAAGCTGAGAGACAGGGTAGCGGAAGGGTATTCTATTGTAGTGTACCCGGAAGGCACCCGCTCGCCCGACCCGGCTATCAAGCGTTTTCATAAAGGCGCTTTTTATATTGCAGAACAATTGGGTCTGGATATTTTACCGATGGTGATTCACGGTACCGCCTATACGATGAGTAAGGGGGATTTCCTGTTGAAGGATGGTACAGTAACCGTAAAATACCTGCCCCGTATTACACCTGAAGATAAGTCGTGGGGAGATAATTACAGCGCACGTACGAAATCTATCAGCCGGTATTTTAAACAACAATATGAAATATTACGCGCGGAAACGGAAGTGCCAAAATATTTCCGGGAGCAGCTGAAATATAATTATATCTACAAAGGACCGGTGCTGGAATGGTATATGCGTGTGAAAACAAAGATGGAAAACAATTACCAGCTGTTTCATGAGTTATTACCCAAAGAAGGACGCATACTGGATATTGGCTGTGGCTATGGGTTCATGGACTACATGCTTACTTGGACGGCGCCGGGCAGAACCATTACTGGTATTGATTACGATGAAGATAAGATAGCCACTGCGGCTTACTGTTATAATAAACCGGAACAGCTGCAGTTTATTCATGGTGATATTTCCGCTACTCCTTTTAACGAGTATGATGCCTTTATATTGAGTGATGTGTTGCACTACCTGCCTGCAGATGAACAGGAGATGTTGTTGCAGCAATGTATAGCACGGCTTGCGCCGGATGGTGTGATTGTGATCCGCGATGGCGACAGCGACATGGCCAAAAGGCACGAGGGGACGAAGTTCACAGAGTTTATGTCTACAAAAGTAATTGGGTTTAATAAAACGAAAGATCAGCCATTGTCGTTTTTCTCAGCTGCACATGTACGTAGTCTTGTTCACAAATATGGTGCAGTAGCGGAGGAAATAGACAATACCCGGTACACCTCTAATGTAATATTTGTGATCAAAAAACTTCCCCAGGAAAATTATGCACCACTATGATGTCATCATTATAGGCAGCGGCCTAGGCGGTTTGGTATGTGGAGCTATCCTCAGCCGGCATGGGTATCGTGTGTGCATATACGAAAAGAACCGGCAAACGGGCGGTTGCCTGCAAACATGGTCGCGCGATAAAGTTATTTTTGACTCTGGTGTGCATTATATTGGCGGACTGGCGCCTGGTGAAAACCTTTACAAAGTATTTAAATACCTCGGCATTTATGATAAGCTCCGGCTGAAACGTATGGATATGGATGGTTTCGATCATATCAGTTTTGCCGGGGATGATAAAGTGTACCGGATAGCGCAGGGAGAAGAGAACTTCATCCGTACGCTGCTGGAGGATTTTCCTGAAGAAGAGGCGGCGTTACGCGCCTATTGCAATAAGATCACGGAAGTATGCAGCAAGTTCCCGCTGTATAATCTTCGTACCGGTGATTATGAAGAAAAGCGGTCGGTGTTGCAGCTGAATACTGCCGACTATTTGCGCAGCATTACCAGCAATGAAAAACTGCAACAGGTACTGGCCGGCAACAATCTTTTGTATGCGGGTGTAGCGGAGAAAACGCCTTTTTACGTACATGCGTTGGTGTTAAACAGCTATATGAAAAGCTCCTGGAAGTGTGTGGATGGCGGCTCCCAGATAGGAAAGCTGCTATGCCGCCAGATCCGGGAGAACGGTGGAGAAGTGATCCGTAACATGGCTGTTACCGCTATCAATGGCGACGGCGATAAGGTGGATCATATTGTATTGCAGGATGGCAGCAAAGTACAGGCTACGTATTATATCTCTAACCTGCATCCTGCGCAAACGATGGCGATTACCCACAGCGATGTATTGCGCAGCGCTTACCGCAGCCGCATGCAGGGATTGGAAAATTCAATAGGCGCCTTTGTACTGAACGTAGCTTTGAAACCGGGTACCTTTAAATATCTTAACTACAATCATTACTACCATGCAACAGGCAATGCCTGGGCAGGTATTGATTATAAAGAAGAAGAGTGGCCGCAAACCTATGCCATGTACGTATCGGCCAGCTCCCGGCATGAAACCTGGGCTGATAGTTTATCGATCATGACCTATATGCGGTATGATGAGGTAAAGCAATGGCAGCATACTTTTAATACGGTGTTACAAACCGGCAGCAGGGGAGCGGAGTATGAAGCATTTAAGGAGAAAAAAGCCAACCTGCTTATTGATTGTGTGGAAAAGCAGTTTCCGGGTTTCCGGAATTGTATCCATACGTCCTATGTGGCTACGCCGTTATCGTACCGGGATTATATCGGTACCGGCGACGGCAGCATGTACGGCATTGCAAAAGATAGCGCAGATCCTTTACGGACAATGGTTTCGGCCCGTACCAAACTATCTAATTTGTATCTTACCGGTCAAAACCTGAACTTGCATGGAATTTTAGGGGTAACCATCAGCAGTGTAATCACCTCGGCGGAGTTGCTGGGAATGGATTTCCTGGTAGATGAAATTAATCAGTCAATATATACTTGAAGTGAAAAATAAGAAACGCAGCGGCTGGAGAAGATTTGGACGCATACTACTATACATCATCGGCTTTTTCGTATTGCTTTTTATCGGGCTGGCTATTTACCTGGTATCGGTAAGTAAAATGCCGCCGCCGGTAATAGCCGACCAGCGCGCATTACAGCTGCAGCGCACCCAGCTGGACAGCACCGCGTATACATTGGGCAACAACTGGTTCCGTAAAAGCAACAGTGGATTGTATGAAATGTATGTGGAGGGCGCTCCGTTCGAAAGAGGAGTGATCAATGGCAAACTTTCCGGGGAGCTGATCCGGCGCCAGGAAGATGTATTTGTGGCGCAATTCAGCAAAATGGTGCCTTCTACTTTCTACCTGCATTTCCTGAAATATTTTATCGGCTGGTTTAACCGCGATCTGGCGGATCATGTGCCGGAAGAGTTTAAGGAAGAAATTTATGGAGAGTCTTTTTCTGCTTCTCCCAACTACGACTATATTGGTACCAACTATGCCCGGTTGATGAACTATCATGCTGCGCACGACATTGGACATGCCCTGCAAGGCATGATGCTGGTGGGTTGTACGTCTTTCGGTACGTGGAATGATCAGTCGGCCGACAGTAACCTGATTATTGGCCGCAACTTCGATTTTTACATGGGCGATGCCTTTGCAGAAGAGAAGATGGTGGTATTCTACCGTCCTGAGAAAGGCCACAACTTTATGTTTGTAACCTGGGGCGGCTTTACCGGCGTGGTTTCCGGCATGAACGACAAAGGTCTCACCGTAACCATCAATGCTGCCAAAACCAGCGTACCTACCGCTGCCGCTACCCCGGTATCACTGGTGGCGCGGGAAATACTGCAATATGCAAAAAACATCAATGAAGCATGGGAAATTGCGCGGAAGCGTAAGATGTTTGTTTCAGAGTCTTTCCTGGTAGGTTCTGCAGAAGATAATAAAGCGGTGCTCATCGAAAAAACACCGGAAGGCATGGATATGTACAGTTCCGGTAAAAACTTTATCACCTGCACCAATCACTTCCAGGGCGATTCGCTGGGCAGCCTGGCATCTAATAAATTACAGATAAAAGAAAGTGCCTCCGAATATCGCTACGAAAGACTTACAGAACTGATGAAAGAGAAGGGACCCAATACTGTTCAGAAAACAGTGGATATCCTGCGCGATCGCGCAGGTTTACACAATGCGGATATCGGGATGGGTAATGAGAAAGCCATTAACCAGCTGATTGCGCACCACTCCATTGTGTTTGAGCCTAAGAAAGGGATGGTATGGGTGTCTACCGCACCTTATCAGCTGGGACAGTTTGTGGCTTACGATCTGAATAAGATTTTCAGCATGCATGGTCTTACTACTGATCATGAAGTATACGACAGTGCACAGAATATTGCGGCAGATAGTTTCCTGCTGTCAAAAGATTATCTTGCCTTTGAAACCTACCGCAAGCTGAGAGATCAGCTGAAAGAAGGGCAGGCAGTGGATATCCGTGCATTGATTGCTTCTAACCCGGCTTATTATCACACTTACGTGCTGGCAGGTGATTATGAATATAAGCAGAAAGCATATGCAAAGGCGAAGTCTTATTACGAGACGGCGTTAACAAAAGTGATTGCCACCAAAGGTGAAGAGGATCATATCCGCAAGCAGCTGGCACTGTGTAATGCTAAACTAAAAAGCTAACCACTATGATCATTGGCATCGGAACAGATATCGTAGAAGTGCCGCGCATCGCGGCAAAGCTGGCGAAGGGAGATGGATTCCGGAACCTGGTGTTTACTCCTTTTGAAATCAGCTATTGTGAAAACCAGGCGATGCCGGCGGAAAGTTATGCTGCCCGCTTTGCTGCAAAGGAAGCCTTACTAAAGGCATTGGGTACCGGCTGGGGCAATGGCGGTGTGAACTTCGACGAAATAGAGATCCGCAATGATGAAGCCGGGAAACCGCAATTATTTTTAATAGGAAACGGTGCAGACAGATACGCATCAGCAGGCATCCGGAAAATATGGGTATCATTGTCCCATGAAAAAAGTGCCGCTGTTGCAATGGTGATTTTAGAAGGATAAATTTATAGAAGATGTATATACCGGATATAGAACTACAGTCTAAAGCAGCTATCAGGGCTTACCAGGAGAAGGAAGTAATGCGCCTGCTGGGTTACCTGCGTGAATTTTCGCCATTCTATAAAGCATGGTTTAAAAAACACGGCATTGCTGCAGACCAGGTTCAATCGCTGGAAGCATTTTCGCAGATCCCGCCGGTTACGAAGGAAGATCTCCAGGAACATAACTGGGAGTTTCTTTGTGTGGATAAAAGCAAAATAGCCGAATACACTACTACCTCCGGAACTTTAGGACGCCCGGTGATCATCGCCTTAACGGAAAAAGACCTGCAGCGTTTAAGCTATAACGAGTATATTTCTTTCTGTTGTGCAGATGGTACCGACAGCGATATTTACCAGCTTATGCTTACACTGGACCGTCAGTTTATGGCGGGTATGGCGTATTACAATGGCATCCGTAAACTGGGAGCAGGCGTACTGCGTGTAGGCCCGGGCGTGCCCAGCATGCAATGGGAAAATATCCAGCGGATACAACCTACCACTATTGTAGGTGTTCCTTCTTTTATTGTAAAGCTGATTGCTTACGCCAAAGAACATCATATAGATATCAATCAGACCTCCGTGAAGAAAGCGGTATGCATTGGAGAGAATATCCGCAACACGGACTTTTCACTGAACGTACTGGGCAAGAAGATCACAGAGCAATGGAATATCCAGCTCTATTCCACCTATGCATCCACTGAAATGCAAACTGCTTTTACGGAATGCAAAGCCGGTCAGGGTGGTCATCATCACCCGGAGCTGCTCTATGTGGAGTTACTTGATGAAAACAACCAGCCCGTTGCACCGGGAGAAGAAGGGGAAGTAACTATTACCACACTGGGCGTGGAAGGGATGCCCCTGCTGCGCTATAAAACCGGTGACATTTGCCAGTATCATTATGGAGCCTGCTCCTGCGGCAGACATACGCTCCGGTTATCTCCCGTAATAGGCCGTAAAAAACAGATGATCAAATATAAGGGCACTACCCTGTATCCGCCTGCCCTGTTTGATTTGCTCAATGATATGGAAGACGTGAAAGAGTTTGTAGTGGAAGTGTATTCCAATGAACTCGGTACAGATGAAATATTGCTGCACCTGTGGCCGCGGGAAGAATCAGAAGAAATGGACCGTAAGATAAAGTCGTATTTGCAGGCGAAGCTGCGGGTGATTCCGCAGGTACGGTATACCAGTCAGCAGGATATTATGCGGATGCAGTTTCCGGAGAACAGCCGGAAGCCGGTGAAGTTTTTGGATAACAGGAGTTAAACATGTTGCATAATAAATTCTGCATCAATTTTGAGCTTGTGATAAATTTTCTTTAAGAAATCCACATCCGGATCCCGTTTACCATTCAGTATTTGCGAAAATTTAGCCTCCCCAATATCCAACATACTTGCCATCTCTTTTTGTTTGAGTTTCATTTCAAACATTTTTAACTCGATCATTCCGGTTAATGTAGTTGGTCTGGGGATTGGATAGCGTGTATCTTCATAGTGTTCAGCAGCAATAGAAAGATGTTGAAGCTCTTTTAACTCAGTAGAACTTAAATTGGATTCACCTTTTTTCATTAACAAATGAATACGTTGCATTGCGGCAGCATATTCTTTTTCGGTAGAAAAGGAAAGTTTAGGTAACTTTTTCATATTATCGTTTTAACTGTATGCACACATCACCCATGTGCAGATTGGGCCTGTCATCTAAAGCGAATCAGGGTTTACTTTATCATATTCTTTATGAGTACCGATAAATCTTATATATACGGTTCGGACACGAAAGAAAATCCTTGCTATTAGTCTGAACTTATTTCCACCTATATCAAAAACATATAAGTTGTCACCGATATAGTCTACAGTATTAAAGCTTTCCTTTATATCCGAAAACTTTGACCAGTCAGCCAGTTTACTAATATAATACCAGTATAATAAAGGGTCAACAGCGTCTGGATGTTTTAAGGAAAACTCATTGATTGCAGTTTTCGAAACGATCACCATAACAAGAGTTTACCCTTCAAAGGTAAAAATTAAATTTCAATAAATGAAATTTAATTTAAAAAATAAAAATTATGGTAACTGGTTTTCTACATCCTAAAACCCCATCACCGCCACCTCTTTCGGGTTATCCAGCTTCGTACTTTTCCTTTCTCCGCCCACCAGCACATGTACCATATTCGTTTGCGTGGCATGGCGTTCATACAACAGGTTATTCTTTACCTGCACTTTCTTTGGTGTGGGTACATTTTCCGCTTCGAGGAAACTCCACACAGCATCTTCTTCTATTTTATAACCAATAAAATGAAGGGGAACATTTTTACCGTCGAGGGTAATCACCAGGTGTTGGGAGAGATAGGCAGAGATATAGCCTTCTACCTGTTTCCGGCTGGCAGGGTGGGTAATATCAAGCGGGATCTTATACTGTGCTTTAAGGGTATTTTCCAGGTCGTCTGTAAAAATGCGGCAGCTTACCTGCAGTTCTTTTTTACCGGCATCGTGTGAAATCTCTGTCACGCTTGCATAGAAGGGGTGCAGGGCTGTGAGCCACAACGTCATCCACCATTTACATAATAATAAACCCACTGGACTAATATTTTTAAAAAAAATTAACTTTTACTTTTTATAATTACCAAAATTATAGAAAAGGGGACAATGGATGAGTTGTATTTTCAGCTGGGGTGGCAACATATTATAAACTGGGACGCGTACGACCATATTCTCTTTGTAATAGCGTTGAGTGCCATTTACCTGCTGCGCGACTGGAGAAAAGTACTGGTATTGGTGACTGCATTTACGATCGGTCATTCTATTACGCTGGCTTTAAGTGTGTTACACATTATCCGTATACCCGCGGCGCTTATTGAATTCCTGATACCGGTGACCATCTGCGTAACAGCTGTTTCCAATATTATCCGGAAAAACGATGAGCCGCAGAAGTTGCAGCTGAATTATTTTTATGCACTATTTTTCGGTTTAATTCACGGACTGGGGTTTTCCAATTACTTAAAAAGTTTGCTGGGGAGCCAAGCAAACATTGTTAAGCCACTCCTGGGATTCAATTTAGGGCTGGAATTCGGGCAGATCATCATTGTGATGTGCATACTGCTCATTTCCACCGCGATCGTGAAATTTGGAGGCATAAAACGCCGGGACTGGAACATGTTCCTTTCTTCTGCCACCTTTGGCGTCGCATTTTTAATGATCATTCAAAGCGTAAGAGCACTGTTTATATAATACTGTTTATGAGAAAACAACTTTACCTGGCCGGGGTATTGTGCTGCAGCGTATTGACGCTGCAGGCGCAAAACAACCCGGGATCCAATCATGGCAACCGCTTCGAGCAACTGGGTACCATGCTGCAAACACCCAACATGTACCGCTCTGCTTCCGGCGCTCCAGGCCCTAAGTACTGGCAGCAACGGGCAGATTACGACATCGAAGCGCAACTGGATGATGAGCAGCAGAAACTCACCGGCGCAGAAACCATCACCTACTTTAATAATTCTCCCGATCCGCTTACCTACCTGTGGCTACAGCTGGATGAGAATGAACACGACAGCAAAAGCGATAACCAGCAGTTCAATGAAAGCCGCATGTCAGATAAAATGACGCTGGCCACACTGAACAGTATCCTGCCTTCGGGAAAAGACCTGGGCGTAAAGATTGTAAAGCTCACCGATGCTGATGGCAAAGCATTGCCTTATACCATTAACCAGACGATGCTCCGCATCGATCTGCCTAAGCCGTTGATGCCCGGCGAGAAGTACCGGTTTAAAGTATCCTGGTGGTATAACATTTCCGACCGTATGACCATTGGCGGCCGTGGTGGCTATGAATATTTTCCGGAAGATAAAAATTACCTGTACACCATTTCCCAGTGGTATCCGCGACTGGCCGTATATTCCGATTTCCAGGGCTGGCAGAACAAACAGTTTACCGGCAGAGGAGAATTTGCCCTCACGTTTGGTAATTTTCGTGTACGCATGACCGTTCCTGCGGACCATATAGTGGGCGCCACCGGCGAATGCCAGAACTATAAAGAAGTACTCACACCGGCGCAATACCAGCGCTGGCAGCAGGCGCAGAACAGCAAAGAGCCTGTGGAAGTAGTGAACCTCGACGAAGCAAAGAAAGCCATGCAGGGCCATGCCGGCAAAACAAATACCTGGGTGTATGAAGCGCAGAATGTACGCGACTTCGCCTGGGTATCTTCCCGGCGCATTGTATGGGACGCCCTCGCTACCAATGTGGAAGGCAACAAGGTAATGGCTATGTCGTATTACGGACCGGAAGCATATCCGCTCTACCGCCGCTATTCTTCCAAAGTAGTGGCCCACACCCTTCAATCCTACTCCAAACATACTATTCCATATCCTTACCCGGTGGCTATTTCCGTGGAAGCCGCCAATGGAATGGAATATCCCATGATCTGCTTTAACTATGGCCGTGCCGATAAAGACGGCACCTATAGCGAAGCCACCAAGAACGGCATGATCGGGGTGATCACGCACGAAGTAGGACACAACTTCTTCCCCATGATCGTGAACTCCGATGAAAGGCAATGGACCTGGATGGACGAAGGCCTTAATACCTTCTGCCAGTTTATGGCAGAACAGGAGTGGGACAGCAACTTCCCTTCTGGCCGCGGCCCTGCTCATAAGATTGTGGATTATATGAAGATGCCGAAAGATCAGCTGGAACCTATCATGACAAACTCCGAGAACATCGTGCAGTTTGGGCCCAATGCTTATGCGAAACCGGCCACAGGATTGAATATTCTCCGTGAAACCATCATGGGCCGCGACCTGTTTGATTTTGCATTCCGTGAATACGCCCGCCGCTGGGCCTTCAAACACCCCACACCGGCGGATTTCTTCCGTACAATGGAAGATGCCTCTGCTGTAGACCTGGACTGGTTCTGGCGCGGATGGTTCTTTGGAACCGAACCGGTAGACATCTCTATCGACAGCCTCAAATGGTATCGCATGGATGGCAAAAATCCGGAAGAAACAGCCAAATCCGCACAGGCAGCCTATGATAAAAATATGGATCATATAGCCAGGCAGAGAAATAAAGCCGCCGGCGTAAAATACACGGTAGACCAGGATACGAGCCTGCAGGACTTCTACAGTAAATGGAACCGCTTCGAGGTAAGCCAGGAAGATAAAGCAGCCTATAACCAGTTCTATAATGGCCTGAGCAAAGAAGAAAAAGCGCTGTACGACAGTAAGAAGAACTTCTACCAGCTGACATTCTCCAATAAAGGCGGACTGGTAATGCCGCTCATCATTGAGTGGACGTATGCCGATGGTACGAAAGAAACCGACCGGATCTCCGCCTACATCTGGCGCAAAGATGAAAATGCCGTTACAAAGGTATTTGCAAAAGATAAACAGGTGGTAGCCGTGAAGCTCGATCCACTGCGGGAAACAGCCGATATCGACGAAAGCAACAACAGCTGGCCACGCGAAGCTGCACCATCTAAATTCGAGTTGTTTAAGGCATCCGGGGGAATCCGAGGTGCCTCCAGTGGCGATAACCCGATGAAGAAAGCAAGTACAAAATAAACAAGCTATTTTATATTTTGTGGCGGCTATCATCAATGTATGGTAGCCGCCTTACTTTTTAAGATTCTTTTAAAAGCCCGAGTTATGAAAGTAATAGCCCGTTTATTATTATGGATATGCCTGGTGCAAACAGCCAGGGCCGCGGATGTAGATACCGTTTCTATTGTAAGTCAGAAAATGCAGCGCGCCTACAAATGTGTAGTCATTACCCCCACCAGCTACAAAAACGGCACGCAGCGCTACCCTGTGGTATACCTGCTGCACGGCGCCGGCGGCAATTTCGCCAACTGGGTAACCAATGTCCCCGTTATCAAAGAACTGGCAGATACTTATCAGTGCATGATCGTATGCCCCGATGGCGCGGTAACCAGCTGGTATTTCGACAGCCCCATAGATAGCTCCATGCGTTTTGAAACCTATGTGTCAAAGGAGATTCCGCAATACATAGATCAGCATTATCAAACGTTACCCGAACCCGCTCACCGCGCTATCGCCGGTTTAAGCATGGGCGGCCACGGCGCTATGTTCCTTGCTATCCGCCACCAGGACGTATTTGGAGCCGCCGGCAGCATGAGTGGTGGTGTGGATTTTCGCCCCTTCCCAAAAAACTGGGACCTGAAAAAACGCCTGGGCGAACCCGGACCAGATGGCGCTAACTGGTACGACTATACGGTACTCAAACAGGTAGATAGTCTCAAATCAGGCGCGTTGTCCATTATCATCGATTGCGGGGTGAAAGACTTCTTTATTGATGTAAACCGGGATCTTCATAAAAAATTATTGCTGGCAGGTATCGCTCACGACTATACGGAGCGTCCGGGAGAGCACAACTGGCAGTACTGGGCCAACGCTGTGAAGTACCAGCTGTTGTTCTTTCATCAGTTTTTTCAACAATAGATAGAGCGTATGTTGTCTTTCTCAGGATTAAACTGATTATACTGATTACCTTGATTTTATTTTTTTGATTTTAAAAGATTCTGGGAGATATACGCTTATATCTCCCAGAATCTTTTAAAATCAAAAGTGATCAAATCCCTAAATCAGTATAATCAGTTTAATCCTGAGAAAGACAACATACGCGTATGCCGGTCCTCAACAGGACCGGCCTTTTTTATGCACGCGATTCAAAATAAGAATGTCCGGTAATTATTTTTTCGGATCCCACCACAAATGAGTACCACCTACGTCTTTTGGTTCGCTCAGTGTGCTCACTGCTTTCGCAACGGCAGCTCCGTTGGTAGAGTATTCATTACTTGGGAACGGCGCCCTGCGAACGAAATCGGTAGTACTTACTTTTCCACCGCTGTTGTTCACAACAACAGGGAACAGTTTAGGATAACCGGTACGGCGGAATTCACTCCATGCTTCCTGTCCTTCAGGGAAATTAGCGATCCATTTCTGGGTAACGATACGTTCCAGCTTTCTTTCCAGCGTAACACCTTCTTCCCATTTGATGGTGATGGTGCTCAGGTATTGTGAACCCTTCTTAATATCATTTTGTCCGGCAGTCATGGCTTTGGGATCAATGTATTCAGCAGGCAGGGAAGTAGCATTGTTGTAGTAAGTGCTGGCGCTGCCTAATGAATATTGATTAAAGGATGTTTGAATACCGGTTTCATAATTGGTTTGTGCATTACCTGCACCTGCCCATCCGCGGATAGCCGCTTCTGCTTTCAGGAACCAGGCTTCAGCAGCGGTTACCAGCTGTAATTTGCCAGGCAGGTCCATCAGTTTGGAATAGTCGGCGTAACGCGCTTTACCATCGATGTTAATACCATTACGGATACCGATATAGCGGTCTTTTACAGCAGGGTCCACTGCTTTCTTGAAGTACAAAGGCAGACGGGGATCGTTGTAACCACCGAGATAAGTACCAATGGGCGCACCCATTAAAATATCGCCCCAGGAGCCGCAGATGGTATTCAGCGGATGCGTGGTGCTTCCGATATCCACGGTGAAGTTATCCTTGTACGTTTGCAGCAGTCCGCCGGCGTTGGCCAGGGCCGCTTCGCCTTCCAGTTTCGCTTTCGCGGCATCTACGTTTACGATACGCAGTGCCAGCCTTAAACGGAGGGTGTTGGCAAACTGTAACCACTGTTTGTAGTTACCGCCGTACACGAGATCAGATTTCTTAAACAACTCTGAAGATGGTTTATCAGCCAGCGGAGTCAGAATATCGATCGCTGTTTTCAGTTCTTCAAAGAAGGTATAGTAAACATCCTTCTGGCTGTCGTAGTCAACAGAACCGTCACCATTGGGCGTGTTATATTTGCTGTAGATGATGGGGCCGAAGATATCGGAGGTACGGTGCATGGCTTCCACCTTCACGATCAGCGACATGGCGTAGCTATCAGGTACTTTACCTTTTGTAAAACCAGCCACTTTATAGCAGGGGTTCATTACATTGGTATAGCCGGTGCTGAAAGTAGTGTTGATCCAGCCATCCACAAAACTGTAAGTGATGTTGTTGATGTTACCGCCGAAAGGAGTGGGAGACATCATGTATCCGCTGTAAATATCACTCAGCAGGTTTTGTTGCAGCTGGAAGGTAGGCGCCGGCTGATACAGGTAAATGCTGCGTTGTGCCTGTTGCAATAAGGCGGGTACCAGGGCGAAATCAGCCGCTAATTCCTCATCCGTGGAACCGTATGGGTTTTTGTTGATGTCCTCAAAGTTTTTGGTACAGCTGCTGAAGCATAGTGTGGCTGCCATCACCAGACCAGCTATTTTGAATGTTTTATAATTCATAGCTCTTGTTTTTGTTGTTCTTAATCAGGTTAAAATGCACATTTCAGGTTCAATCCAAAGCTGCGGGTAGATGGTAAACCAAATACATCCACACCTTGTACACCGTTGCCGGTACTCATGCTCAATTCAGGATCGTAAGGCGCTTTTTTAGTGATGAAGAACAGGTTACGTCCTACCAGTCCAAGCTTCATGTCTTTGAAGAATCCTGGTTTCAATGCGAAAGTATAGCCGATGGATAATTCTCTTAAACGGATGTTGGTAGCATCATACATGTAGAACTCCGTGATACCGGCGCGACCGCCAATTCCCTGATAGTACAGGTCTGCAGGCACCTTCCCGGTATATGCTTTACCGCTGCCGTAAACAGCAGGTACATCCACGCCACCGTTGTTACGGGCATCTGCGGATGCTTTTGACACACCGTACTGGTCCATCATTGCCTGGGTGATACTCATTACTTTACCACCAAAGCGGCCATCTACAAGGATGTTTACGTTGAACTTTTTCCAGTTAATGGTATTGCTCCATCCCAGGAGGAAGTCTGGTGTTGGGTTACCGAGGTATTCCAGTTTACCGTCTTTTGCTTTGGGCTTACCGGTTTCATCGTCTATTACCAGCTGACCGCTTTCGCTGCGCACTGCTTTCCTGCCGTAGATATCGCCGTAGGAGCTTCCTTCATGCAGTACTAACGCATACGTATTAACGTTATCGCCTCTTGGTGTGAGGGTATAGTCACCGTTTAACTGCGGCGCCAGTTTGATCAGCTTATTCCTGTTACGGGTGAAGTTGAAGGCAGTGTTCCAGCCTACATTCTTCTGTTTAACTACCTGGAAACCCAGTGTGGCTTCTATACCGGTATTCTGTACGTCACCTGCGTTCAGGTAAGCATTAGGATACAGGTAGCCAACGGATACGGGGAAGTCGAAGTATTGATCTTTTGTGTGGGAATTGTACCAGGTAACATCCAGGTTCAGGCGGTTGTCAAGGAATCTCCACTCTGTACCTATTTCAACGGAAGTGGTGATCTCTGGTTTCAATGCTACGCCACCAAAAGGACCGGCAATGTTGGAGATCAGTGTGCCGGAAATGATCTGGTTGGTAGGACGTGTTACAAACTGATCTACGTCGTTACCCACTTTAGCATAAGATGCACGGATCTTTGAATAAGTGATGGCGGAAGGCATCTTGAATACATCACTCAGAATGGTATTTAAACCAGCTGAGTAATACAGGTAACCTTTCTTCATAGAAGGGGTGTAAGCCAGGGTAGATGACCAGTCGTTACGGGCGGTCAGATCCAGGAATACTTTTTCGCTGAGGTTCACACCGGCTGTTGCAAACACGGATTGGATCTGCCTTCTGGCGCCGGTGGGTGTTAATTTCGCAGCAGGACTCAGGTTCAGGTTACCAATGTGGAATACATTGGCAAAAGCCAGGTCGCCGTCTTTGGAATCTATAAAGGTACGGTCCTGTTTCAGGTCGTTGATGCTGGTACCGGCAGTGAAATTGAATCCGAGTTTATCGGATAATTTCCTGTTACCTGATACTAACAGATCACCATAGTATTGTGTGCTGGTGAGGTAATCGTAAGTATAACGGCCGTTGGCATCTGCAATAGTGGTTTGTGTACCGGCATTTGCTTTCAGTTCATATTTATCCCATGCTTTGTTGGCGTTACCACGTACCTGTACATTTAACCAGTCGTTGATAGCATAGCGCAAGCTCAGTGATGCAATCAGGTTATCTTTCCTGTTTTCGGTAACGTTCCTGTTCAGGATCCAGTATGGATTCTGCTGGAAGTCTTCCCCTGCCTGGCCTTTATCATAATTGATGTTCCACCAGTTCTGCATGTTTACGTTACGTTGTGCAGAGAAGTATTCATAATTGTTTTTATAACTTTCGAAATCCAGTCCTCTTGGGAAGATATATAAACCGGTAAGCGGGTTATAATATAAACCGGAAGTAGGGCGGTTGTGTGCATTTTGTGTGGTCATCTGCACATTCGCATCAATATTCAGTTTGTCGTTCAGGAAGGTGCCTGTTTCCCTGAAGTTGAGTGTATGCTGACCATACTTTGCGGTAGGCATTATTCCTGTATTCGTGGTGTTGGAATAGGAGAAATAAGTTTGTGCCTTTTCAGTACCGCCGGCTACGTTTACGGAGTTGATCCAGGTAGTACCGGTTTTAAAGAAATCTTTTACAATTTCAGGGCTGCTGCCTGCTTTACCCCAGCTATCAATGGTACCGTTGCCTGTTTGAAGATAGGAGTTTTGTGATTCGGGCAGATATGCGGGTCTGTCGATAGTGAAGTTAGAAGAGAAGTTCACTTTTGCCTGACCGGCTTTACCTTTTTTAGTAGTAATGATAATCACACCATTACCGGCCTGGCTGCCATACAATGCAGATGCAGAGGCGCCTTTCAGTACGTTGATGCTTTCAATATCATCCGGGTTGATGGTACTTAAGATATCGCCACCATCGCGGCCACCGGAAGATGCGCCGGATGCCTGTCCCCAGAGGTCACCAGGTTGCGCGCTGGTGAAGTTAGCGATAGGTACGCCATCGATCACGTACAGTGGCTGGTTTTCACGGATAGATTTTTGTCCGCGTAAAATCACCCTGGCAGAACCGCCCACACCGGAAGCGCTGCGGTTGATCTGCAACCCGGAAACTTTACCGGATAAGCTATTGATAACGTTTGTTTCTTTTACGTTCGTCAGATCTTCTCCTTTTACCTGTTGGGTAGAGTAGGTCAGATCTTTTGCTTTACGCTGGATACCCAGCGCAGTAACTACCAGCTCATTCAGTCCTCTTACATTATCTTCAAGGGTAGCATTGAGGGTAGCGCTGCTGCCAACGGTACTTTCTTTAATGGCAAAACCAACATAGCTGAAAACCAATACATCACCGGTTTTAGCATTGATATGATATTTACCTTCTGCACTTGTTTGCGTGCCTTTGGAGGCGCCTTTAATTTGTACAGTAACACCAGGAAGAGGATTGCCTTTGCTATCCTTTACGGTGCCGCTGATTTCTTTTTCCTGGAAAGTGCTACGGAATGAAGATGCGGGCGACCATGTATAGCTGGCGGCCTTCACATATGCACTGTCTGCTAATATGGAAGTGAGGGCCAGACCGGTCATAGCGCACACTTTCATAAGGCGTAGGTTTTTTTTCATACTTGCCTTTTTTTTGGTTAATAAATGGGATTTGTATAGTTGAATTAAACTGACCATTTTTTATAGCGTGCATTGTTTGGAAATAAGATAGCCGTTAGCATGGCGCGTACCATCCTTTACTGGCTGTTTTTCTTCGTGTTGTATGCAGTTACCGGCCTATAGGGGCGTGCAAAGCCTCATTGCTTATCGCAATGTGTTGACCGGGTTGAGCAAAGCAAATGTGTTTTCCTTACATGAAATGTTGTTTTTAATAACGTCTGTTTGTTACAGGCTGTATAGCATAAAGCGTTCAATTGTGGCGCTTCCGGAAAGGAGTCGTACGGAGTTATATTTAGTACTATCGGGTTTTAAATTATTTTTAAATTTTTTTGAGATGTTACCGGAGATCCCACCAGAGCGGTGTTCCGCCGGTATCCGGTCCTTTTAATGTGGCAACAGCACGGGCTACTGCTTTAGGATTGGTAACAAGTTCTATCTGCGGCATGGGCAGGCGGCGGATAAATTTTTCGGTAGAAATAGTACCGCCACTATTGTTGATTACCACGGGAAATAATTTAGGGTAACCGGTGCGGCGGAATTCACTCCATGCTTCCTGTCCTTCCGGGAACATGGCAATCCATTTCTGGGTGATGATCCGTTCCAGCTTCTGTTGAAGCGCAGCGCTTTCTTCCCACTTAATGGTGATGGTACTTAAATGAGGATCGCCTTCCGGTACATTATTATCGCCATTCTGCGGATCGGTATATGGATGGGGTTTATCCACATTGTTATTCATATATGCATTAGCGTTAGTAATGCTGTATTGATTAAAAGAAGTGCTGATGCCGGTGGCATAATTAGTGGCTGCGTTACCGGCGCCCTGCCAGCCATACAGCGCTGCTTCGGCTTTCAGGAACCAGGCTTCCGCGGCGGTCATAAACAATATCTTATTGTCAAATTTCACCAGCTGGGAAAAGCCACTGTATTCTTCTTTGGCGGCAATCTTAATACCGTTGCGGATGCCGTGGTAAACGTTCACGCCATCGTCGGTTGGTACAAAATAATGCGCCAGCCGCGGATCCTTATACCCGGTGAGGATCGATTCCATAGGCGCGCTCATTCTTAAGTCGGCCCAGGTGTAACACATAATATTCAGCGGATGGGTAACCGGTGAAATATTCACTGCAAAATTATCCGCAGGTGTTGTGAGCAGCCCGATCGGATGACGCAGTGCTGCCTCTCCTTCTTCACGCGCTTTTTTCGGATCAATGCCTGAAATACGGATAGCCAGCCGCAAACGAAGGGTGTTGGCAAATTTCACCCATTGGGTGTAGTCGCCTTTGTATACCAGGTCGAAGGCAGCAAAGCGTTGAGGGAAGCCGCTGTTAATAAAACCAGTTAATGTGTCCACCGCTTCATCCAGGTCTTTAAAAAAAGCATAGTACGCTTCCTGTTGTGAATCATAATCAATCCCCATTTCCTCATTCAGTATACCATACTTTGTGTAAATCACCGGGCCATAAATATCGCTGATACGATGCATGGCTTCTACTTTGATGATCTGCGCCCACGCATAAAAATCGGCGTAGTGGCCTTTGGCTTTCGATTGTGCAAAATCGCAGGTCTTCATTATATTGCTGTAGGTTACCTGCCAGGGTTTATTGTTCCAGTAGTATAACAGGCCATAGTTGGTATTATTGATATTGCCTTCAAAAGGAGTGGGCGCCATCATATAGCCGGAGAAAATATCCGCATTCAGATTCTGTTGCAGCTGGGCAGTAGGCGGGTCGTTATAAATAAGCAGGTTCAGCTGGGCCTGCGACAATGGTTCCCCCATCAGCCGGTAATCGGCTTTCAGTTCCTCTTCTGTAAAGTCGAAAGGATTCCTGTTAATCTCATCAAATCTCTTCGTACATGCACTTGCCAGCACAACTGCCATAACGGCGAATAATGTGTTGATTTTCCAGCTTTTCATTGGTGAGTATTTTAAATTCCTAATCTCAGGTTGATGCCCATACTTCGTGTGGGTGGCAACCCAAAAACATCTACACCCTGCAGTCCGTTGCCCGTACCCATAGATACTTCCGGATCAAACGGCGCGTGCAGTTCAAAAAAGAACAGGTTCCTGCCTACTATGCCCATGCGCATATTGCGGATCCATTTCCACTTCAGCGGTATGCGGTAGCTCAGGCTTAGTTCCCGTAAGCGGATGTTGGTGGCGTCGTACATATACATTTCGCCAATGCCGGCCCTGCCGCCAATGGTGGTGTAGTAACTCTGTGCGTCCAGTTTTCCGCTGTAAGGTGTGCCGTTGCTGTTCACCGCGTTTATTTCCACGCCGCCTTTGTCGCGGGCTTTGGCGCTTTCTTCACTTACGCCATACCAGTCCAGTACTGCCTGTGTTACGCTCATTACCTTGCCACCGAAGCGGCCGTCTATAAGGAAGCTGAGGTTAAAGTTTTTATAGTCGATGCTGTTGTTCCATCCTAATGTGAAATCGGGATTGGGATTACCCACTTTTTTAAATGCGTTGCGTGTTTGCAGTTTGCCGGCAGCATCAATCACGTAGGCGCCTTTATCGTTCTGCAACAATTCTTTATTGGAATAGATGTCGCCCCAGGAACCGCCTTCCATGATGAACGAGCCAAACATATTTACCCCGAAATCGGTGAGTACAAACATGCTGCTGGTATCTGCACCGATGATCCTGGAGTTGGAAAGGGAAACGATTTTATTTTTATTCGCGGCAAAGTTGATAGTGCTGGTCCAGGACACTGCCTTATTACGTATAGGCATTAAAGTGAGTGTGGCTTCCCATCCCTGGTTTTGTATATTCCCCATGTTGAGATAGTAGGTATTATACCTGTTGCCCAGTGGTGCCGGCACTTCCATGTACTGTTTGTAGTTATTATTTTTGTAGAAGGTAATATCGGCGGTGATCCTGTTTTTCAGAAGATGCGCTTCCAGACCTATTTCAAAAGACCGGTTGTCTTCTGGCTCCAGGCTGAGACCCGGGTAAAGCGTACGTTGATTCAGCACCACGCGTGTAACGCCGGCAATGGTTTGCAGCGTAAACGCTGCCGGCCGGGAAGAGTAGGCGGCGATATCGTTACCTACTTTGGCGTAGGAAATGCGGGAACGCAGAAAATCAACAGCTGCGGGCATTTTAAACATCTCACTCCATACGGCAGATAGCCCGGCTGAATAATAAAAATATCCTTTGTGCAGCGTAGAAGTATAGGCGAATGTACTGGACCAGTCGTTACGGCCGGTGAGATCCAGGAAAAGATAATTGTTGATGCCTGCCTGTACATTACCGAATAGGGCCTGTAGTTGCTTCTGGTCTATGCTGTGTTGTGCATCGAGCGAGGTGCTGAGGATATTGGATACCGAAAATTTATTCGGGTATGTGAGCCCCGGATCGGCATTGGGATTGGAGCCGTTAAAATTGCGTTCGTGTGCTTTGGTGTCTGTAATGCTTGCGCCGATATTGCCGGCCAGGTGCAGCCACTTGTTCATTTTCCGGCTGGCGTTCAGCATCATATCTCCGTACAGTTGGGTATTAAATTCCCGTTCGAGGGTATACCGCCCGTTGGAGCCGGCGAGTACAATTTGTGTACCGGCGTATGCTTCCAGTTCGTATTGATCGAGCGATTTATCAAAGTTGCCGCGTCCTTTCAATGATAGCCAATCGTTCAGCTGCCAGGTAAGCGAGAGGGTAGCGAGGCCACGGTAGCGGGAATCCAGCCGCAGGTCGCGGTACAGCGCCCACATGGGGTTTTGCTGGTCGTCCTGCCCGATCCACTTTTTATCATTGCGGATGTTCCACCAGTTCTGCATGTACAGGTCGCGGCCCTGGTCGTAGTATTCAAAATTATTTTTGTAGTAGTCGAAGTCCTGCCCGCGGGGAAAGGTATAGAGCCCGGAGATGGGGCTGTAGTACAATCCCGATGAAAGCCGGTTGGTAGTGCTTTGCGCGGTGAAAGATACGTTGGCGTCCATTACCAGTTTGTCGTTCAGCAGCTTCAGTGTTTCGCGCAGGTTCACCGTATGACGGTCGAATTTGTTGGTGGGAAGAATTCCTTTATTGGTTGTATTGGCGTATGAAAAATAACTCTGCGCGGTTTCTGTGCCGCCGCTGAAGGCGATGGTGTTGGTAAAGGTGGAGCCGGTGTTATAAAAGTTTTTTACATGATCGGGGGCATTGATGGATCGGCCCCAGCTGCCGAGTGATCCGGGTTGTGGCGTGCCTACTTTATCCACGCCCGGCGTATCGGTTTGTGCATAACGATATTGCAGCGGGGGCAGGATCGCGGGCGTTTCGCGGGTATAATCGGAAGAAACGTCAATTTTGCTTCGGCCGGGTTTTCCTTTTTTGGTGGTGATGAGGATCACGCCGTTAGCGGCCTGGCTGCCATAAAGCGCCGCTGCGGAAGCGCCTTTCAGGATACTGATGCTTTCAATATCATCAGGGTTGATGTTGGAGATACCGTCGCCGCCGTCGCGGCCACCGGCCCCGATGATGTTATGCGACTGCCCCCATACATCTGCGGGTTGTGCCGGTGTGTAATTGGCATAAGGTACGCCATCCACGATATAGAGGGGTTGATTTTCGCGGGTGGATTTGTTGCCGCGCAATACCACTCTCACAGAGCCACCGATGCCGGAGGCGCTGCGGGTGATGGTGGCGCCGGCTGTTTTTCCGTTCAGGCAGTTGATAACATTGGCATCTTTTACCAGTTGCAGGTCATCGCCGTCCAGTTGTTGGGTGGAGTAGGGCAGTTCCCGGCTTTTTTTCTGGATGCCCAGTGCAGTAACCACCAGTTCACTGAGTGCTTTTACATTTTCCTGCAGGCGTACATCGATGCGGGGATCGGCGCCCACCGTCACTTCGCGGGTAATGAATCCTACGGAACTGAATACAAGCACATCGCCGGTACTGGCTTTCAGTGAAAAACCAGCATCGGCGTTGGATTGGGTTCCTTTATTGGAATGTTTGATCTGAATGGTGACTCCCGGGAGCTGCGTGCCTTTGTTATCGCGTACGGTTCCACTGATCTCTCTCTCCAGGGACACATGATTCAGCAGGTCTACAGTGGGCGAGGGTTTGGCTTCACTTTCTGCGCCTACAATGATTTTGTTATTGATCAGGGTAAACTTTAATCCGGCCTGAACTGATAGTAGCGTAAGCACTTCATCGATGGGTGTTTTCGTACAGTTCAACGTAATCTTTTTCTTCAGGTTAAGATCCGTTTTGTCGTAATGAAAGTTGAGTCCTGTTTTTACCGAAATTTCGGTCATTACTTCTTCCAGGTTTTTATTTTTTACCTGGATGGTGACAACGATACCTGTGGGCGGGTCGGGTGTTTGCGTGATGGCACTAGTCGTTGTGTTCAAGCTCCCCGCCAACAGTAGTGTCAGCATCAACCCTGTGGATACAAACCACATCATGGGGCATGGCTTTACCCTCATATGGACTAGTTTTTGTTTTGCAGGTGAACGGTGTCGTTTTTAATGGTATAAGAAAGGGATTTAGCCAGGCAGATGATATCCATGACGTCTTTCAGGCTTTCGTTTTTGAAAGAGCCGTTGTAGTTCCATTCTTTTTTGTCGCTTTCGTTAATAACGGTAACGTCATAACGATTTTCTATACCTGTTACTATTTCATTATAGGGTGCGTCTTTGAATACGAGGTATCCCTGTTTCCAGGCGGTCACCTCTTCGGGTTTGCTGAAAACAGATTTTACGAGGCTGAGTGAAATGAGGTCGTAGCTGAGCTGTTCACTTGGCAGCAGGATGAGTGAGGAGGCAGATTGGCTGTTTTTATTCAGCTGGTCTACTTTTACTTTACCGCTTACGAGTGCCACGGTTACTTTGTGTTCGCTGGCATATGCCCGGATGTTGAAGGCGGTACCGAGTGCAGTGGTGGCCAGTTCCCCGGTATTCACCACAAATTTCCTGGTTGGGTCGGCGGCTACATTGAAAAAGGCTTCTCCTTCTTCCAGGAAAATGGTGCGGCCGTTGCTATCGAAATGTTCGGGGTAGCGTACTTTACTGCCGGCGTTCAGTTCGAGGGAGCTGCCGTCTTCGAGGGTGACACTTTCCTTGTTGCCTTTTGGTGTGGTGATTTCCACAAAACCATCTTTTACCACCCGGTTGGCTCCATTTGCGGCAATGGGGGCGGGTTGGTTGCCGGTGGCAGGATGTGTGCCGGGTGTTGGCTGGTTGAACCAGAAAACGCCTGCTGCCAGTAATACTACTGCCGCTGCGGCGTACCAGTAACGGGCACGCATATGCCGCACCTTTGGTGCGGGGGTGATATGTTCGTTGAGTTGTAAACGGATGCTGTCGAGTTCGCGGTCGAGTTCTTTGTCTTCTACATAGGTGGACTTGTGCCGGTTGATATTTTCAAACCATTGATCCACAATAGCCTCCTCCTCCGGTGAGCAATTCCCCTGGTTATACCGTTCCAGCAATATTTTAATCTGTTCTGTGTCCACCTGTTGCCGTTTTATGTGTTGATAAGTCGTAATAACGTGGAAAAGGTACCATGTACATTTAATTATTTTTTATCCGGTGCCGGGTGTGCGGGTTAGATAAACAAATAAACATATATCAGGAGTACGATCAGGTCGGTCCTGGCATAGCTGGTCCTTAGTATCTTTAATGCTTTGGTAATCTGGTTTTTTACGGTCTGTTGTGAAAGGCCAAGATGGGTGGAGATCTGTTCTACGGTAAGGTTTTCGAACCTGCTGAGCATGAAAATTTCTTTCATACGGTCGGGCAGGTGGTTGATGGCCTCAAACAGTTCCTGTGTCCGTGCTTTATTATCTACTGTTTCCGTGATGGAGTGCGGCTGTGCATCGAAATGTTCGATGAGCTGCTGCAGGTATTTACGGTAAGTGGCGTTTTTCCGGTAAATATCGATGATTTTGTGGCGGGCTACCTGGTACAGGTAAGCTTTCAATGATTCCTTGAGGATCAGTGAATGTCTTTTCTCCCAAAGGGAAATAAAGAGTTCCTGCAGCACATCTTTGCTGATCTCGGAGGCATCCAGTTTGCTGTGTATAAACAAATACAACATTTTACTGTAGCGGTCGTAGATGGCATTGAAGGCAGCGGTGTCGTCGCTTTTCAGCAGCGAAATTAACTGGTTATCGGAATAACTGCTGTACATCGAATTACAGTAGTAATTAAGCGTTTTGGTTGATAATTACTGAAATGAATGTAAGAAGAAAAATTTGATATTTTGACATTTGGCCCTTACTTTTTAAAATAACTAAATAACCAAATGATAAAATAATTATATTTTTTATCATGCTTCCTTCAGGCGCAGTTCATTTTTGTATTCCTTGGGTGTTTTGCCTACTATTTCCTTGAAGAACCGGTTGAAATTGGACAGGTTCTTAAAGCCGCAGGAGTAGGCGATTTCCGCGATGGACCAGTCTTCCTCGGTTAACCGTTTACAGGCGTGCCCGATGCGTACTTCATTGAGGAACTGTACAAAGGATTTTTTTGTACGGTTTTTAAAGAAGCGGCAGAAGGATTGGGGCGACAGGTTGGTGATGCTGGCTACATCCTGCAGGGATATTTCTTTGGAGAAGTTATTCATGACGTACTTGAATACTTCATCGATCTTATGGTTATCCTTTACATTATAGGCGTGGGAGTAGCCGGTGCTGGCCAGGTAATAGCAATCGCGGGTTTCTGAGAGTGTTTTTAAGATGTGGAGCAGGGAGATGATACGGTCCAGTCCTTCCTTCCGGGGAAGGGCCAGGATCTCGGGTTTCAGCAGCTCGTGGGTGGCGCCGGTGATTTTCATCCCCCTTTGCGCCCGGTGAAATAATTCACTGAGTGCTTTGGTTTCCGGTAATCCGTAAAATTTCTCCCCGAATATGTCTTTAGGGAAATAGATGACCACAGAGCGGGCTTTCAGATTTTCATCTCCCTTATAATATTCTTCCTCATTATACCATACATGCGGTATATGCGGTCCGAGAAACACCATATCGCCTTCTTCAAAGCTCTCGATGCTATCCCCTACAATTCTCTTCCCGTGGCTTTCCGTAACATATACCAGTTCACACTCCGGGTGGAAGTGGAATGGTGTATTGAAATAAGGATCACTTCTTTCTATAATCGTGATCTGATTATCGGCAAAAGCCCCAACTTTAATAAGGATGGGTTTCATTCATGTATTAATTTAAGCTACTATGTTAGTGTGACCGTCCTGTACTTTATTACCATTGCCATTATTCCCGTCTGGGGGAACCCTATGCAGGTAGGCGAGCAGTATTGAGATCGTCCTATGAATGATGCCAAATTATTAAAAATTGGTTAAAAAAATATCATTTTGCCGAAAATAACCTTTTTATGTGATAGAAAACAAACCGGGGTAAAGAGCAATAGTTTTGACCGGGTTACTTGGAATAATTAGCACAAGAGCGTAATTTCCAACTTCATTTTGTAAATTACGTCCGGCTAAATCGATGTAGCATTTTTTCTATGAAAGGGATCTCTATTAAAGATATTGCAAAACAAGCCGGAGTATCTCCTACAACGGTATCTTTTGTACTCAACGGTAAAGCAAAGGAGAAAAGAATCAGTGAACAGGTAAGTAAGAAAATCCAGAAAATTGCCACCCGTCTGAAATATAAACCGAACCAGCTCGCCCGCGGACTGCGTACCGGTAAAACCAAAACTATTGGTCTTATTGTGGAGGATATTGCCAACAACTTCTTTGCCACACTGGCCAAAGTAGTGGAAGACGAAGCCGACAAGCACGGTTATAAAGTGCTTTACGGCAGCACAGAAGACAATACGGAAAAGGCAAAAGGACTCCTCGAAGTATTAAAATACCGGCAGGTGGATGGCTATATTATCACGCCTACCAAAAACCTCGATAAAGAAATAGAACTGCTTCAATCGGCCGCCAAACCACTGGTGCTGGTGGATCGTTATTTCCCGCATGTGAACAGCCATTATGTGGTGCTTAATAACTATAAGGGCGCCTATGATGCCACTACTCACCTGGTGAAACAAGGCTATAAAAAAATTGCCATCGTTACTATCGCATCTGATCAAACACAGATGAAAGAAAGGCTTGACGGGTTCACTGCTGCGCTCAAGGACCATAAAATTCCTTTTAATAAATCGTTTGTGAAACGCCTGCCGTTCGACCTGGACCGGGAAAGTTTCAACAATGAGATAAAGAAATTCCTCACTGCTGTAAAAGGCGTGGACGCTGTATTTTTTGCCACCAACTACCTGGGTATCGCCGGTATTGAAACGATCCGCTCAATGGGGTGGGAGATAGGAAAAGAAATCGGGCTGGTGGGTTTTGATGACCATGACCTGTTCCGTTTGCACAGTCCTTCTATTACCTGTGTATCACAACCTATCGCAGCTATCGGAAAAAGTATTGTGGATTTATTGATGAAAGAACTGAATCATGTAGCGGGCACTCCTGCTTCTCCGCCGCAACAGGTAATACTGGAGCCGGAGCTGATTATCCGCGGTTCTTCTTCGCGGAAGTAATGTCTTTTTGATTTGATTTTATAATGATCAGGGGAGATAAGCATAGAGATACCTATGCTTATCTCCCCTGAAGCATTGTATAGCCAGCTGTAACCAGGGGGTGATACTTCCTGTATTTATATTATACCCGGAGATAAAACAGGGATAAGCCATATCTCTATAGGTACAACTTATCTACGGCTTAAATACGGGTTATATACGGCTTATCTACGGCTTATCCTATAATGAGGGTGGCATATGGCAGAGATTGCCAATAGATGGATTTAGCGCTTTAAATACAGTTTTTATGCTTTTTTATTTTCAGCCCGGACAGCAATAATTTTTAATGATAGCAGTGGGACATCTGCTTTTATCTCTCTTTATCGTTAAAAAAATCTGAACAAAATCAGATCAATTTAATCACGCTCAATCCGTATAATCCTGAAAAAGACAATCGCCTCCGGCGATTACCTAATGCTATTTTAATCACATGGAATATTATTTTCTCTTTCTTAACGAGCTGTTAACGATAAATAAAAAAATTGTTAAATCTTCTTTGCACTTCTCATAATTATCCCTAAGTTTGAAACCATTATTCAGACTGATCAGCCAAACTTGTAGCGAAAATGAAATGTGAGAGTGGTATACAGGTTTTTTTTATGTGGTATTGCTAAAACGTTTTAGTATTACTATAGTGTCAGAATAACAATTAATGCCAATGGAGTAATTCCATTTAATTATTTAAGAACGGAAACCACGTGATTACCATCAGAACCCCTGTGCAATGCAGGCAGGTTAATGGTAGCGGGACCTTTCGTGTCTTTTTTGCTTATGTGTCTGATTCACTTGTTATAATTCACTAAACCAAAAGGAAGCTATGCGAAGATCACTTCTTCTCACCACGTTGCTTTTCTTATGCTGCTGTATCACTGCTTGGGCGCAGGATAAGAAAGCTGTTGCGGGAACCGTTAAGGACGCAAAAGGAACGCCTTTACCGGGTGTTACCGTAAAAGAGAAAAACGCCTCCAACGGAGCTACAACCGGCCCCGATGGAAATTTCAAAATCCAGGTAGCAGATGGTGCTACACTCGTTTTTTCCTACATAGGATTTATCAACCAGGAAGTAGCTGTTAATGGACAGTCTACCGTAAACATTGTATTAAAAGAAGACAACAAGAATCTGAATGAAGTAGTGGTTACCGCTATGGGTATTAAGAGAGAAGCCAAGGCACTGGGTTACTCTGTGAGTACTGTAAGTTCAAAAGAAATTACCGAAAGCGGAAGCACAAACTTTGCTTCTGCCTTGTATGGTAAAGCAGCCGGTGTGAAAATTGTGGCTGCTCCGGGTGGCGCTTCCAGCGCTGTTTCCGTACAGGTAAGGGGTGTATCCTCTATCGGTTTGAGTACACAGCCGCTGTACGTGGTAGATGGTGTACCGTTGAGAAACTTCAATGATCTTACTTCCGGAAGCTTTGGTACCAGCAACTCAAGAATTGAGGGAAATGGTGCACTGGACATCAATCCGGAAGACATCGAAACACTCACTATCCTGAAAGGTGCGAGTGCTTCTGCATTGTATGGTTCTGAAGCTACTAACGGTGTGGTAGTTATTACCACCAAGAAAGGTGTTAAAGGCCGCGGTCTGAACGTAGATGTAAACTACACTTTCAACCAGGAGAAAATTGCTTCGCAACCAGACTATCAGAACGAATATGGTCCCGGGTACGATCCGCAAACGAATATCGTAAATGGTATTGCTGATGCTGAAGGTTGGGTTACTGATGCCGATGGCTCCAGGCACCCGTATTATCGCGCTTACAATCAGTTCGGCCCTAAATTCGATGGCAGTGATGTGAAATACTGGGATGGTACTACCCGTAAATATGTTGCACAGAAAGATAACTATAAAGACTTCTTCCAGACAGGTTACAACTCTGCAGCCAATGTAGCAATCTCAAATGCCAGCGATAAGGGTAGTTTCCGCTTTTCTTACAATCGCGTGGATTATAAGAGCATCATGCCGGGAAGTAATCTCTATAAGAACAACTTCAATTTGAACGGTACATTAAAACTGAGTGAAAGGGTAAGTGTGGATCTCGTATCTACTTACAATAATAGCTTTGTTCATAACCGTGCAAACGTAATGAGTAACATATTCGGTTCATTCGACGGTTTCTTTAGCCGCTTTGATGATATGAATACGTTCTTAAATAAATACCAGACCAGTAACGGTTATAAGTACGTGGATGCTAACAACAACCAGTACGATCAGGATGAGAAAATGGCCTATCGTTTCAGAGCTACCAACCTGATGGATTACCTGTGGAACAACCTGCGTAACAACTACGATGAAACCCAGAACCGCTTTATCAACAGTGCAACCCTGAATGTGGGTATCCTGGATAATCTGCGTTTCAGAGGTAGAGTAGGAGGCGATTTCACCAACGTAACTACCGCAGATGAACAACATAACACACAACCGGCTGCGTTAGGATATACTGGTCAGTACGATGTAAATACCCGTAACAATAACGTGTTTTACGGAGATGCGATCCTCGTATATAATCCTAAAGTTGCCAAAGACTTTGATCTCTCTGTTACAGGTGGTGTTACCGGCCGTAAACAAACGTATAAAAATCAGTTCACTCAAACCAAAGATGGTCTGGTGGATGAAAACTGGTTTAGTTTGAATAACTCTGCAAGTCCGTTGTATGCTACCTCTGTTCGCGCTGAACAGATAGATGTAGCGGCTTTTGGAATGTTGAACCTGAGCTATAAAGGCTTCCTGTTCCTGGAAGGAACAGGTCGTTATGAGTCTACCTCTACTTTACCGGTAGCTAATAACAAATACTTTTATCCTTCCGTGAACGCCGGTTTCCTGCTTTCCGAAGTAGCTAAACTGCCTGCATTTGTTGACTATGCGAAGTTCAGGGCTTCTTATGGCCTGGTTGGTAATCATCCTAATCTTTATCAGTCCAACATTGCATACAATCCTTACACCGTTACGCTGAGTAAGAACAATGTTCCCTACCAGCAATCCAATCCTTCCGCTTTTGGTAATGAACTGCTGGAATCAGAAAGAAAAAGGGAAATGGAGTTTGGCTTTGAAGCACGTTTCCTGAAAAATAAGATCGGTGTAGATTTCAGTTATTATAACAATAAGATCACGAACCAGATCCTGACACTGAGCACACCTGCATCTTCCGGCGCTACTTCTCAGCTGGTGAATGCGGGCGACCTGAGCAACTATGGCTACGAAGCTGCTATTAATGCCACACCAATTGCTAATAAAGATTTCCGCTGGACTACCCGCTTTAACTTTGCGGTAAATAGAAACAGACTTACTGCACTGAAAGATGGTCAGACTACTTTAACCATGCCTTCCTATGATGGTGGTTACCTGCTGATCCGCTCTAACGTAGGCGATCCGCTGGGTAATATTTATGTACATCCGGCTAACAAAGACGAAAACGGTAATAAGATTGTAAATGCAGATGGTATTTACACTACCAACACTGCCGAGTACGAATATGCCGGCAACATTATGCCTAAAGTAGTAGGTGGTTTCTCCAACTCCGTGAGCTATAAAAACTTTTCACTGGACTTTACACTGGATTATCGCTTAGGTGGTAACCTGGTATCTATTCCTTACTACTATCAGATCGGTGCCGGTATGTTTAACAGTACCCTGCAATACAGGGATGCAGCACATGGCGGTCTTGCCTACGATGCAATCGACTACGCAAGTGGTAACCTGGTGGCTAATCCGAATGGTGCGCATCACGATGGTGTAATCCTGCCAGGTGTAACTGAAGATGGTAAAAAGAATGAGAAAGTAATTACAGCCGGACAATACTGGTCTACCCAGCACGATTGGCAGACTAACGGTTTGTATGAAAACGCCGTGTTTAAAAACAGCTACGTGAAGTTGCGTGAGGTAACACTTACTTACAATATGCCAAAAAGCATCATAGAAAAACTGCATTTGCAGAATCTGCAGTTTTCATTGATCGGCAGAAACCTGTTCTATATCTGGAAAACCTTACCTAAAGGTTTAGATCCGGAAGTAGCAGTAGGTTCTTCCTGGCTGAGTCAGGGTGTTGATGGCGGCACAGTGGGCCCTACCCGGAGTTTAGGCGCCAGCCTGCGTGCACGTTTTTAGTAGTATGCTGATTTTGTAAACGAACTTAACAAATTGAAATGAAACGTCTTTTAATAAACACTTCACTTCTTATCTTACTTGTTGCTTCTTTCAGCGCATGTAAGAAACAGATTGCAGACGATTACGCTAACCCGGAGTTAAGTCAGACCGGCTCTATGAGCAAACTGCTCAGCGGTATGTTCATCAATAAGCGTATGCGTCCATCGTACTGGGATTATGCCACTTTTATATTGCCCACTACAGCCAGCTTCTCGCAGACCACGGCATTACAGCCAGGTACAAAGATGTATGTACCTTCTTTGTCTTACACTGAAAACCGCTGGGTAGACTTTTATGCAGGGTCCAAAAGTGACGACAATGACTTTAACTACGTTGGACCTGGTATCATGGCTAACTTCAGGGAAATGCAAACTACTTTCGGAAAACTGACACCGGAGGAACAGGCAGACCAACTGGTATTCCTGAATTGCGCCAAAGTAATTTTATTTGACCAGACCAGCCAGATGGTGGATCTCTGGGGTGATATTCCTTTTGGCCAGGCAGGTTCATTGAATACGCCCGACCGTAATGTAGATCCTGCTGCTTTTGAAGATGCAGCTGCTATTTATGATACGCTGATCTCCGGACTCAACAGCCTGAATACTTATTTTGAAACAGTCCAGCTCTCTAATGTAGCCAAAGCCAGCTTAAGTAAAGCGGATATTATGCTGAAAGGGGATGTGAATGCCTGGAGACGTTATACCAACTCACTGCGTTTGCGTTTATTAATGCGTACTTCGTTTGTGAAAGAAGCAAGCGCGAAAACGGAAGTGACGACTATGCTGAATAACCCGGTGAAATATCCGTTAATCAGCTCCAACCTGGAAAATGCAACTATTCAGATGAGTCCTCCGTCACTGAAAAGCGATATATTTAGCGCTTTAACAGGAAGTCCTTTTGCTCCTGCTTTCCTCCTGGATACAGTAATGGCAACGAATGACGATCCCCGGACAGAAGTATACTGGGATAAAGGTACTACACATGGTTTAAAAGGCTTCCCGGCTAACGGTACTGCCGCTGCTTATGAGGCTGCAGGTTATGCTACTTACGACTCTGCAACTTTCTTCAATAACTACAACGTACCTGGAGTTATTTTTACAGCTTCAGAAGTGAGCTTCCTGAAAGCAGAAGCAGGTGAAAGATGGGGTATAGGATCACCTCTTACCGATTATACGAATGGTCTTAAACAGTCGATAGAATTTTATTATGGCCTTAATAAAGCAGTGGTATACCGTGCGGATCAAAGCTGGCCTGTAATACCAACGCCTACTGATTCGGCTGTTAATAGCTTCCTGACTATGCCGGCTATTGCCTATACAGGCACCACCCAGCAGAAACTGGCAAAAATCTGGACGCAGAAATGGGTGAACTTCTTTATCCTTCAGGCTGGCGAAGCATGGACAGAGATAAGACGTACTGGTTATCCGAAGCTGCCTTTCCCACTGGCATCTACTTCCGGTTCTACCGTTCCGCCTGAGCGTTTGTTGTATCCTTCTACTGAGCAGGTGTACAATCCAGACAACTACGCAAAAGTTGCTGCAAAAGACAAAGCCAACATCAAAATTTTCTGGGACGTTCGTTAAGGACCAGTGAACAATTATAATAAAAAAACGTCCCGGACTTTCCGGGACGTTTTTTTATTATAATAACGATGATCAGCAACCTACCCGATCATATTCTTAATCTCACTCAGCTTCAGCAATGCTTCTACCGGTGTTAACCGGTTAATATCCACGGTATCCAGTTTCTCCCGGATCTGCTGGAACACATCACTATGTGCATCAAATATATTCAGCTGTAGCTTCTGAGACGGTGTGCTGATCTGTTTTATATTTTTCTGCAGTGGTGCATCGATATGTTTTTCTTCGAGATTGGCCAGCACTTCATTGGCTCTGTTGATCAGCTCTGGCGGCATGCCGGCCATGCGGGCCACGTGAATACCAAAGCTGTGGCGACTTCCGCCGGGCGCCAGTTTACGCAGGAAGATAATTTTGTTCCCCGATTCCATGTTGGTGATATGGAAGTTCTTTACCCGCGCGTGTTTGTTTTCCAGTTCATTCAGTTCATGATAGTGGGTGGCAAACAGCGTTTTAGGGCGGTGTGTGGTCATGTCGTGGAGATATTCCACGATGCTCCAGGCGATGGAGATACCATCGTAAGTGCTGGTACCGCGGCCTATTTCATCCAGTATTACGAGGCTGCGCGCTGTAATGCTGTTGATGATGCTGGCGGTTTCGTTCATTTCCACCATAAAGGTAGATTCTCCGCCGCTCAGGTTATCGGAAGCGCCTACACGGGTAAATATTTTATCAGTAAGACCAATATCCGCGCTGGTGGCAGGTACAAAGCTACCCATGTGCGACATCAGGGTGATGAGCGCCGTTTGCCGCAGCAGGGCCGATTTACCGGACATGTTGGGTCCCGTAAGAATAATGATCTGTTGGGATTCCTTATCGAGTTGCAGGTCGTTGGAAACGTAGGTATCACCCGCAGGTAGCCCCCTTTCAATCACCGGATGACGGCCTTCTTTGATCAGAAGGTCGAAGCCTTCCGTGATATTCGGGCGGCGGTATTTGTATTGCAGGGCGTTGTGTGCAAAACACAGGAGGCAGTCGATCCGCGCAAACACCTGTGCATCTTCCTGTACCGGCTTAATAAATGCCTGGAGACTTTGCACCAGGTCGTCGAACAGTTTGCTTTCCAGCACCTGGATCTTATCTTCTGCTCCTACAATCTTTTCCTCGTACTCTTTCAGTTCGGGAGTGATATAGCGTTCTGCGTTGGCCAGTGTTTGCTTGCGCATCCAGCGGTCGGGCACTTTGTTTTTGTGGGTGTTGGTTACTTCCAGGTAATAGCCGAAAACGTTGTTGAAAGCTATTTTCAGGGAAGGGATACCGGTGGCTTCTGATTCTTTTTGCTGGATTTGCAGGAGATAGTCTTTCCCTTTGTTGGCGATGTTCCGGAGGTCATCCAGTTCAGCGTTTACCCCTTCTTTGATGCAGCCGCCTTTGTTTACCAGTACCGGCGGGTTTTCCATGATTTCGTTAAGAATACGGTCCAGTAAAGGAACGCAGGGGTCCAGTTTTTCGTTTAGCCGCCGGAGGTAGTCGCTGCTGCTGTTTTCCAGGAGTGCCTGTACCGCCTGTACCTGTTGCAGGGAGCGGGCCAGTTGTAATACTTCGCGTGGATTTATTTTCTTCAGCGGTATTTTGGATACCAGTCTTTCCAGGTCGCCGGTTTGTTTCAGGTGATGTACCAGTGACTTGGAGAGATCGGTTTCTTTGATAAAGTATTCAACGGTATCCAGCCTTTCGTTGATGGCTTTGATATCGCGGAGGGGGAATACCATCCAGCGTTTGAGCAGGCGTGCGCCCATCGGGGTTACGGTATTGTCCAGTACTTTCAGGAGGGTATGCCCGTTTTCCACGCTGCTGTTGAGCAGTTCCAGGTTGCGCACGGTGAAGCGGTCCATCCAGAGGAAGTCATCCTGGCTGATGCGCTGCATGCGGGTGATATGCTGGAGGTTGGGATGCTCGGTATCTTTCAGGTAGTGAAGGGTGGCGCCGGCAGCGATAATAGCGGACGGCAGGCCTTCCACACCGTATCCTTTCAGGGAATGGGTCTGGAAATGTTTCAGCAGTATTTCTTCCGCATAGGTGGTGGTAAATATCCACTCATCCATAGTATAGGTGTAGAAACGGGTGCCGAAAGTGGCTTTGAAATTTTTCTGTTGTTGTTTGGCGAACAGTACTTCTGCCGGGCGGAAGCTCTGGAGGAGTTTATCCACATATTCCGTACTGCCTTCTGCAATAAAAAATTCGCCGGTGGAAATATCGAGAAAAGATACGCCGGTGGTGTCTGTACCAAAATGAACAGCCGCCAGGAAGTTGTTGCTGGAGTTTTCCAGCAGCTTATCGTTGATGGCTACGCCGGGTGTCACCATTTCTGTGACGCCGCGTTTAACAATGCCTTTTACTGTTTTAGGATCTTCCAGCTGGTCGCACACGGCCACCCGGTGACCTGCTTTTACCAGTTTATGAAGATAAGTATCTAACGAGTGGTGGGGAAATCCTGCCAGGTCAACATAAGAGGCGGACCCGTTGGCCCTTTTGGTTAAAACAATGCCCAGCACCCGGGCGGCTATAACTGCATCCTCATTAAACGTTTCATAAAAATCGCCAACACGGAACAACAGTACGGCATCAGGGTATCTGTCCTTGATGGCCTTATGTTGCTGCATGAGCGGTGTTTCTTCCGTTTTACTTTTTGCCATGCCGCAAATATATAAAACTCATCCCATCCTATTATCTTTGCAGGTGATGAGAAAATTAAGCATGGATGAACTGGGCCGTAAAACGGTGGAAGAGTTCAAGGCTGCCGATAAAACGCCTATTGTACTGGTACTGGATAATATACGCAGCATGCACAATGTGGGGTCGGTGTTCCGTACGGCGGATGCATTCCTTGTACAGGGAATCATTCTTTGTGGCTATACGCCGGTGCCGCCGCACCGCGATATCAATAAAACGGCGTTGGGCGCTACCGAAACAGTGGAGTGGCAGTATTTTGATACCACGGTGAGTGCTGTACAGGAGCTGAAAACAGCCGGGTACCGGGTGATGGCCATTGAGCAGGCGGTGAACAGTTATATGCTGAACAGTTTTGTACCACCTGCGGATCAGCCGCTGGCGCTGGTTTTTGGGAATGAAGTGAGCGGGGTAGACGGGGAAGTAATGAAGCTGGTGGATGGTTGTATTGAAATTCCCCAGCTGGGCATGAAGCATTCCTTAAATATTTCTGTGAGTACCGGTATTGTGGTTTGGGATATCTTTGTAAAATTGAAGAAGGCTTAAAGGACTAATTATATGATTTCTACGGTCAACAAGTATTTATCGCTGGTAAAGTTCAGTCACACGATCTTTGCCATGCCTTTTGCCCTCACCGGCTTTTTTATGGCTATCACCAAAGGCGGCGGCGGTCTTAACTGGGTTACATTTGCGCTGGTAGTGCTGTGTATGGTGTTTGCACGCAGTGCGGCGATGGCGTTTAACCGGTGGCTGGATGTGGATATCGACAAGCTCAATCCACGTACGGCTAAAAGGGAAATACCAGCCGGTATCATATCTCCCAAAAATGCCCTGTTTTTTATTATAGCCAATGTGGTATTATTTATTCTCACCACCTGGTTTATCAACCCCGTGTGCTTTTACCTGTCGCCGGTAGCCTTGCTGGTGGTGCTGGGATATAGCTACACCAAGCGTTTTACCGCCCTTTGCCACCTGGTGCTGGGTGTAGGATTGGCGCTGGCGCCGATTGGCGCTTACCTGGCAGTAACCGCCAGTTTTGCGCTGTTACCGGTGCTGGTATCTTTGCTGGTGCTGTGCTGGGTATCCGGTTTTGACATTATTTACTCCCTGCAGGACGAGGACTTTGATAAATCACAGCAGCTGAATTCCATCCCGGCGTGGTTGGGACTTTCCGGCGCCCTGCGTTTTTCTGAATTACTCCATGTGATAGCCGCGGCGCTGGTAGTAACTATCGGCTTAACCGGCAATTTTCACTGGATCTACTGGATAGGAGCCGCTGTTTTTGTGGTGATGCTGGTTTCGCAGCATTTGCTGGTAAAACCCGATGATCTCAGTAAGATCAATATTATGTTTATGACTACCAACGGGATTGCGAGCGTGGTGTTCGCTGTTTTTGCGATCACGGATATGCTCGTTTTTCATTAACCCAACACCCTGCTAAAAGATACGATATGGCCCGCCTGATGGCAATAGATTACGGAAAAAAGAGAACGGGACTGGCCGTAACAGACCCTTTACAGATGATTGCCACCGGGCTTACCACCGTTGCCACGCATGACCTGATCCCTTTCCTGAAAAAATACTTCGCCGCCGAACAGGTGGAAACGATTGTAATAGGGGAACCCAAAGGGCTGGATGGCAACGCAACAGATGCTACTGCACTGGTTACGGAGTGTATCCGTATCATCAAAAAGAATTTCCCGGATATCCCTGTTGTAACGGTGGACGAGCGTTTTACCTCCAAAATGGCTTTCCAGACGATGATCGACAGCGGTCTGAAGAAAATGGACCGCCGGAATAAGGCCCTCGTTGATGAGATCAGTGCCACTATCATACTGCAGGAATATCTCCGTAATAAAATATAATAACATATAAAAAATCAGCTTAATCAGGCTAATCGGGGGCAAGACAACATCCGCTTAACTCCGAAATTGTCTATCTTTGCGGATTAAACCAAGTATTTGAACATGATTTTGCCAATTGTAGCTTACGGTCACCCGGTATTGAGAAAAGTAGCAGAAGACATCACTCCTGAATATCCTAACCTGAAGGAATTGATTGCCAATATGTGGGAAACCATGTATGGTTCCAACGGCGTGGGCATTGCCGCCCCGCAGGTAAATAAGGCGATCCGGCTGTTTGTGGTAGACAGTGAGCAGATTATTCATAACCTGGAAGAAGACGAAAAGAACGATTATCCCGGAGATGAAGGCGTGAAAGGAGTGTTTATCAACGCGCATATCGTGGAAACCGGCGGGAAAGACTGGGCATATAATGAAGGATGTTTGAGTATTCCGAAGGTACGGGAAGATGTAAACAGGGCGGAAACGGTTACCCTGAGCTATGTGGACGAGAACTTTATCCCGCATGAAAGAACATTCACGGGTGTGACTGCCCGGGTAATCCTCCATGAGTATGATCACATCGACGGTGTTTTATTCATCGATCACCTGAAGCCATTAAAGCGCAGAATGTTGAAAAGTAAGCTCGAAGACATTACCAAAGGCAAAATAAGAGTAGATTACAAGATGACTTTCCCTAAATAGGAAATAATTTTGTAATGTAAAGAAAACCTGTTATTTTGGTATCATAAAGTATAACATCCATATCCTCAAACTTGGGAGCTACCTTAACATACACTGAAGTTGAATTGATTCAGGGCCTTATGGCCAGGGATGAAAAGATATTCACTTATTTGTATGATCATTATTCACCTGCTTTATATGGCGTAGCCCTGAAAGTAGTAGGAGAAGAAGCCGCAGCGGGAGATGTACTACAGGAAGTATTTGTAAAGATCTGGCGGAATATTGACCGCTATGATGCCTCCAAAGGCAGGTTATTTACCTGGATGCTGAATATTACCCGCAACACAGCAATCGACAGTCTTCGCTCAAAAAATCATAAACTGGAACAGCGCGTACAGGATGTAAACAGTGTTGCACTGATGTATGAACCACAGCTGGCGGTACACTTATCTGTGGACCATCTTGGTTTAACCAAAGTGATTGAAAAGCTTCAAAAAGATCAACGAATTATTATAGACATGGCTTACTTCAAGGGACATACCCAGGAAGAAATAGCCAGGTCCCTTGAAATACCATTGGGCACCGTGAAAACCCGCATGCGCAATGCTATCATACAATTGAGAACACTGTTAAAACAATTGTAATTATAAGAAATAGTGGATGTACAACGATACATATCATCCGGAATCCTTGAAAGCTATGTATTCGGTATGTTACCGGAAGCAGAACAAGGTGAGGTAGAAACGGCCGTATCTCAATACCCCGACGTTAAAGCTGCAGTGGATTCATTGCAGCACGACAAGGAGCGTTTTGTGCAGCTGTATGCAATAGCACCTCCTCACGGCATCAAGGAACGGCTGGTGGAAATTATCCGTCAGGAAAACACGCAGGAAGGAAACGACCTGCTGCCGGATGAACTGCGTGCGCCAATCCCCACACCCCTGAACGGAAAACAGAAAAAACAAACGCAGCAACCAGCCAGGGAAACCCCGGTAAAACAGCTGCCGGTGGCCAAAAAATCAAATGACCGGATCTGGAAGTACCTGACCGCCGCCATCGTAGTCTTGTTGCTGGGCAGTGTGTTCATGAATTTCTTTTTCTTCCGGAAATCTACTGATTATAAAAGCCGCTACCAGTCGCTGATAGCCACCAAAGAAAAACTGGAAGCAGATAAGGAACAGCAGGCGTTGACCAGTTTAAAGGAAACGCCCGGCAATGTGGTGACAGATGTGGATCCCCTGAATAATCCCGATTTTAAATGGACAAAAATCCCCGGTGGCGGCAAATATGCAGGCAACCTGGTATCTGTAGGATGGAATGCAAAAACACAGGCCGTATACCTCCAGGCGCAACTGATGCCTGTACCTCCGGCCGGTAAGCAATTCCAGCTATGGGCCATTGTGAATAAGAAGCTGGTGGATGCAGGTGTTTTTCTCACCGGCGCCGATGCCTCACAACTGTTACAACAAATGAAAGCAGTAGTGGTTGCACAGGGCTTCGCCATTACGCTTGAAAAGAAAGGCGGCAGCCCCGACCCAAGTATGGACCAGGTATGCATGTCGGCAAAACTGGCAAACTAACGCCGGATTTGTTTATCATAATGAGTATATCGCCTTTACCGGCGCCCCGATTAACCATTTTCAAAGAGAAATAACTATTATAGAAAAATATCCGTGAAAGCAGAAGGCGTGATCATGTTCCGTTTTGTCGTGTTGTGAAATCCGTTAGTATTTAAGTACCTAAACTATATCCAAAAACACGTTTATTCACACAATTCAATAATGAAACCAATTTGCAGGAGGGTTAACCTGTACCCGATCAAGACCTGCAACAACCAAAAGTAGTATCCATGCAAGAAACTAAAAACCTATCCTGGAAATGGCTTGCCACCGTCGCCGCCGTGCTGCTGGTAGGAAGTCTTATTCTGAATTATGTGTACTTTAACCGGTACAAGGAATTCAAGGAGTACAAAGACAAATACCAGTCTTTACTCGTATCACAGAACTCCATTTTGTCCAAGACCAAACAAATGCAGGAATCTCTGGATATTCTCCAGGATCCTAAAGTTCTGAAAGTGCCGATGCCAGGTACCAAAGCGTTCCCTGAAGCATTAGCTACTGTATTCTGGAACCCGCAAAGTCAGGAAGTGTATCTGAAAGTTAACAAACTGCCAGAACCAACTGCCGACAAACAGTATCAGCTCTGGGCTATCGTAGATGGCAAACCGGTTGATATGGGCGTGTTCGAAATGGGTGATACAGCCAGCCTCCTCCAGAAAATGAAAGTAACCGGCAAAGCACAAATGTTTGCTGTTACACTGGAGAAAAAAGGTGGTGCGCTGCAGCCTACTATGGAACAAATGTATGTGGCCGGAAAAATCCCCGGTTGATAAAAAGAGATAGTTCTTCTCTATCTCTTTTTAAAGAAAAACAGAAAGCTGTTGCAAGTGATACTTGCAACGGCTTTCTGTTTTTAGTATTTGCCTGGCATCCACTTTGCTCTTTTTTACTAAATTGCAGCTATGTCACATTTTTGGAAAAGTATAGCCGGAACCATTGCCCTCAGCCTGTTACAATGTTTGCAACTCAACGCTCAGGACACAGCCCGCTATAAAGGAATGACGGTTAACCTGGATGAAGTTATTGTAGCCGCAAAGCGTATAGGCTTCGACGTTAACAGCTTTATTAAAAGGGTGGAAGATGACACCACCTTTTACCGCGCATTCAAAAACCTGCATATCGTAGGCTTTGATGCCATCAACGATATCCAGGTACTTGGCAAAAAAGCACAGGTACAGGCTTCCCTGTATAATCAAACCCACCAGGAAATGAAAGGGAAATGCCGCACCATGCAGGTTTCTAACGAAAAAGTAACCGGCGACTTCTATACCCGCAAAGGAAATTATAATTATTATACGGCCGAATTATACGCTAACCTCTTCTTTACCAAAGGCACCGTGTGTACCGATGAATCAGGCGAAGATCCCGACCGCTCCAGCGGCAGCCTCGCCAGGCATAAGGCGCAGCTGAAACAACTGATCTTTAACCCCGGGAAACCTATCCGTGGTGTGCCCATCGTAGGGCCCAAAGTAGCCATCTTCAACAGCGAGGTAATGCGGTACTACGATTTTTCCATCACCGCCGAAAACTATGTGGACGGCACCTCCTGCTATGTATTTACTGCCAGAACAAAGCCCGGCCTGAGCCGCATCGACAGGGCAGACGTGGTAATCGACGAGCTGATCACCTGGTTTAATAAAGAGAACTTTGAGATCGTTGGCCGTAAATATGCCCTGTCTTACAAAACGATGTTGTTTGATTTTAATGTGAAGATGAATGTGCAGATGACCAAATATAATGGCCTCCTGATACCCGCGCTGGTTACCTATAACGGCACCTGGAATGTACCCTTCAAAAAAAGGGAGACAGCCGTGTTTGCCGCTAAGTTCCTGAATTTTACGGGGGCGCAGTAACCGTTAGTTCACCAAAGTAATGGTGCCGGTTTTATGCACGGCAAACCGGGTGATCACTTCTTTATAATCCACTATCCACACATAAGTGGCAATATCTGCTAAAGTACCGTTCACACGGCCATTCCAGCCCACCTGCGGATCGGTAGTATAGAAAATCCGTTCTCCCCAGCGGTTGTAGATGCTGAGCGTATAATCGTATATGGGACACCGGTATACCGGCCGGAAATAATCATTTCTTCCGTCTCCATTGGGAGAAAAGGCTGTGGGGAAGTATAGCTGGCATTCGCAATCATGATATTTTACTTCTACTGAGTCAACAGATGTTCCGCAGCTATTGGTAGCCACCATGGCATAAAACCCGGGCCTGGTAACGGTGTACATGGGTGTGCTGGTACTGTCCTGCCACTTGTAAGTGCCGCCACCAGCGCCGGTGGCGCGCAGCTGGTATACTTCATTCCTGCAGAGCAGCGTATCCGGGCCTAGGTTTACCCGCAGGGTATCTTCAAATTTTACGGAGATGCTGTCCATCGATTCGCAGCGGCCTATTTGTGCATGCACATAATAGAAGCCGGGCTTGGTTACATAGTAAGTGGCCTGGTCGGAGCCATCCTGCCAGAGATATTGTCCGTTGCCGAAATCGGCGGTAAGCACCAGGAAGTTGCCTTTACAGATGCTGGTATCGTTGCCGAGATCCAGTTTTTTTAACCGGTTATAATTGATGAAGATGGTATCTACCACGCTGCAGGTGTTGTTGATTTCCACCAGCGCCCACAGGTTAGTGGTGTTGCGGATGGTTACCGATGGCGTAGTAGCGCCGGTACTCCATTCCCATTTGGTGGCCTCCGGGATGGCCGGTGCCACGCGGATCGTTTCCCCGGGACACAGCAGGGTATCCGGTCCCAGTGAAAAAGGATATGGGGCACCGGTGAAAGTAATGGTAATATCGTCCGACACAGTGGGGCATCCTTTCGGATATACGTCTACGTGATAAGTACCGGAGGTATAAACATCCTGCGTAGGTTCTGTATTACCGGTACTCCAGAGATAGGTGCAGTTTTGCGCGGTAGCATCCAGCGCAATATGTTCGCCGGTGCATAATATGAGGTCTTTGCCGAGATCAATTTCTGGGATGGGTGTATAAAAAACATTCACCGAGTCGGGGTTCGGGCAGCCGTTTATTTTTACTTTATAGGTTGCGGAAGTATCCACGAGGATGCTGCTGTTGGTAGAGCTGTCCTGCCACAGGTATGTAGCGCCGGGAATGATGGGCGCCTGCAAAGTCATGGTACCGCCTTCACACAGGGTGATGTCCTGGTCACCGAGGTCGAAGATCACGGGTGTAACGATGGTAACGGGTTGTATGGTGGTATCCGGAACACCGTTGCGCCAGGCGATGAGGGTATCGGTATAGGTATCGGTACTGGTATAAATATGATACGCCCGCATGCTCCTGGAAGAATCTTTATCTCCCGAAGGGGGATCATTAAAAAACCATTTTACAGAGTCAATACCGGCGGGATTGATGATCAGGAAAAAAGAGGTATCGTTTACACAGGTAGAGGATACAGCGAAAGGGGTATTCTGGGCGCCGGCTTTGTTACTAAACAGGCAGCACACCAGTAAAACCGGCATAAGGAATACGAATCGACAGAAAACAGATATTTGGTCTCTCATGCAATGACATGGGTAATTGCCGCTAAGATAACCTAAACATGTAGAATATTTATAATAATAAATATGATTTTTGTGAGAAGATGATTTTAGCGGAGACAATTCCCCGCTAAAACCGGGTGTAAGTTATTCTTCATCCTCTTTCAGTGGCCTGGCCGCGATGTATCTTTTCCATTTTTCCAGCACAGAAGTAAAGTCGGAAGGTAAGTTGCTTTCAAAGTACATCTGCTCGCGGGTGCGGGGATGTATAAAGCCCAGCTGTTGTGCATGCAGGGCATGACGGGGCATGATATTAAAGCAGTTTTCCACAAACTGTTTGTACTTCGTATATACGGTTCCTTTAACGATGCGGTTACCACCGTAGGTTTCATCATTAAACAGGGAGTGGCCGATATGCTGCATGTGTACGCGGATCTGGTGGGTGCGGCCGGTTTCGAGGCGGCATTCAATCATGGTTACATAATTAAACCTTTCCAGTACCCGGTAATGGGTAATAGCTTCTTTGCCGTATTCACCGTCGGGATATGCGTCCATGATTTTACGTAAGCGTTGATGGCGGCCTACGTGGGCTACCACCGTGCCTTCGTCTTCCTCAAAATCGCCCCACACCAGCGCAATGTAGCGGCGATGTACGGTGTGATCAAAGAATTGCTTGGCCAGGTCGTTCATCGCCTTTTCGGATTTGGCGATGACCAGCAACCCGCTGGTATTTTTATCGATGCGGTGTACCAGCCCAAAGCGGGGGATTTCCGGCTCTGTAGCCTGGGTTTTATCGCCCAGGTACCATGAGAGGCCGTTTACCAGTGTACCATCGCGGTTGCCGCAGCCGGGATGTACTACCAGGCCGGCGGGTTTGTCGATGATCATAATATCGTCGTCTTCAAATACAATATTCAGCGGTAGCTCTTGTGGAATGATATCGGTATTTTCCGGGTTCCGGTTGGAAAACACAACGATCCTGTCCAGCGGCCGGATCTTGTAATTGGCCTTCACGGGTTTATCGTTCACCAATACCAGTTCACCATCCAGGGCCTGTTGGATCTTATTGCGGGTGGCGCCTTCTATGCGGTTAGTAAGGAATTTATCAATACGGATAGGGTCCTGACCTTTGTCGACCACCATATTAATCTTTTCATATAATTCCTCGCTGCCATCCCCGTTTTCCAGCTCATCTTCCAGTTCCAGCAATTCTTCAGCCATCAATATAATTTTTTGCAAAGGTAAAGCTTAGTTGGCAGTTTAGCAGCCCTGTGGGCAAATGTTCCGTATCACAGCGATTTGGCGTACCTTTGCGCAGCTGAAAAAGACCAATATGATCATGGATAAAGTAAAGCAGAAGATTGTAGTAAAAGACCTCGGCGTGATAGACTACCAGGCTGCCTGGGATTACCAGGAGCAGTTGCTGAAGGAAAATGTGCAGTTGAAAACCAGGGTGGCCGATCAGTTGCCAAAGGCTACTACCAACTACCTGTTGTTTTGCGAACATCCTCCCGTGTATACCATTGGTAAAAGCGGTCATATGGAAAACCTGCTGATCTCCCAACAGGAGCTGCAGGAGCAGGGGATAGGCTTTGTGCCTACCAACCGTGGCGGAGATATTACCTTTCATGGTCCCGGCCAGGTGGTGGGTTATCCTATCCTGGATCTCGAAAATTTCTTTACAGATATCGGCAAATACCTGCGCTGCCTGGAAGAGGTGATCATTCGTACATTGGCGGAGTATGGCGTAACCGGCGACCGTTCTTCCGGGGAAACCGGCGTATGGCTGGATCCGCACGATAAAACGAAGGCCCGTAAAATATGCGCAATGGGCGTACGTTGCAGCCGCTGGGTAACCATGCATGGTTTCGCCCTGAATGTGAATACCCTTATGGATTACTTCAATAACATCATCGCCTGTGGCATTGCCGACAAGCAGGTAGCCTCACTCGATAAAGAAGTGGGAAAGCCGGTAAGCCTGGAAGAAGTAAAAGCTAAGCTGAGCAAACATTTCGGCGAAGTGTTCAACGCTGAAATGGTGTAGTGTTACATTTTATAGTTCAGTGGAATAAACAGGTTCCATTTCTCCTTTAATTTCCCATCCTCGAATATTTCGAAGTTGAACCACCCGGCATGCATGAAAATGGCTTTCTCTAAAATGAGGGAAGGGCCTTTTACCTGGTCTATATCAAAAAGGAAGGTGCCGTTGGCTTCATAAAACTTAACGGAGTATTTCTTTTGTGGAGCATCCGGCAGTTTTATGTTGATATTACCATCGGCGGTAGTGTAGATGTAGTTGGAGGGATGCCAGGAGGCTCTTTCCGGCTCCCTGTTTTCCTGTTCTTTGCCTCTCAGTCCTCTTGAAGCATCCATGATATCGGCATACTGTAATTTCTGATCCGCGCGGATAGTGCTGTCGGACAAGGCCAGTATGGTTTTGCTGTACATGAAGCGTCCGTTGGTGAATAAGATAAAGAGGCGGTAGTAGTTGCTGCCCGGTAACGGTTTATTATCGAGATAGGCATTCCTTGTTTGAGTAGGATAGCTGGCGTAACCAATGGTATTAAAGTTCAGCACGCTGTCGAGCGAGCGCTGTACACCAATTTCTTTTACCTGTGTGAAGCCGGAGATCCAGTCCAGTTGTATTCTACCGGTTTTAATAGAAGCGGTAAAATTAGGCAGTACAGGTGGCACAAACTCCTGTGTCTGAGCCTTTCCTGCAAATCCGGTCAATAAAAAAATTCCAATAACAAATGTTATACGCACAATCTGCTTCATACTGATTATTCCGTGAGCTCTTAAAGTTGGCAAAAATACACTACCGTTCAAATATAATGAACAGTTTTTAAAAGGATAGAACGCCGGGAGGGAGGGAAAGATTGCCCTGGAGGCCACCGCTGTGTATCAGCAATATGTTGCTGTTGGCCGGAAAGTAGCCCTGCTGGACCAGATCACGAAAGGCCATTACCAGTTTGCCGGTGTAAATAATATCTGTCGGGATGCCTGTTTCTTTGTAAATAGTATTGATAAAATCTATAAGTGCCGGTGATTTCTTTGCATAGCCTCCACCGTGGTGTTCGTATAATAACTGCCAGCGGGTGGTATTATCGGGATGCAATAGATCAGTAACTTCTTTTTCAAGGTACTGTGCGCCTTTCAGCACAGGAATGCCAATTACCTGCTGATGTGGTGCGGCACTGTTGATGAGGCCCGCAAGCGTAGTGCCTGTGCCTACTGCACAGAGGATATGTGTATAGTTTGTTGTGGGGAAGATGGAAAGGATCTCTTCACAGCCTTTGGCGCCCAGGGCGTTGTGACCGCCTTCAGGAACAACATGATAACCGGGATATACAGTTTCGCCGCCTTTATCATTGCGATAATCCTCCCGGCTAACGAAAACGAGCTTCATGCCATTGTTTTCCGCGGTTTGAAGCGTATGATTCAACTGGCCGTTATGTTCTTCCCCCCGGATAATACCTGTGCAGGGCAAAGCCGCTTCCTTACAGGCCAGCGCAGTGGCTGCAATATGATTGGAGTAGGCACCGCCATAGGTAAGGATGCCGGTGTTGTTATTGGCCTTAGCCGCCGCGATGTTGTATTTCAGCTTAAACCACTTGTTGCCTGATACCTCCGGGTGAATTTTATCCAAACGCAGCATGGCAGCGTGGATATGCTCCGGCAGCCAGGTGGTTTGAAAAGATTCGAGGGTAATGTTGTTATAAGAAAGCATGCAGCGGTTAAGTGATAAGGCGATAAAAAGATCAGGGAGATGAAAGCATACGGCAGCTCTCATCTCCCCAAATATAAAATCAAAATCGCTTATTAATCGTTGGTGAGGAAACCGCCCTGGCCTCTGTACAGCTTCACTGCCTTATCCAGCTTCACTTTCAGCACCGTGATGTATTTATCGTGTACATTTTCCGGTACGTCTATAAATACCAGTCCGGGTACAGGGCTCCAGGAAATTTTGCCAACTACCTTGTGGGTCAGCTGGCTGTTGTTGCCCAGTACGGTGATGCTTTCAATTTTATTGGAGAGGCCCTTCACCATTACCTGGCCGCTGGTTTTAGCAGGCAGGAACAGGTAGAGGGTGCTGGAATCTTTGGAGAGGGTGGTGGGGCCATAGAAGTGTCCCTGCGGAATACCACCGATGGTATTGAACACCGCTTCGCCGTTGCGTTTGTTCCAGGCGCCGAGTTCTTTCAGCATATGTACTTCTTCTTCAGGGATGCTGCCATCGGCTTTGGGGCCTATATCGAGCAGGAGGTTACCGCCATTGCTCACAGCATCCACGAAGATGGTGATGATTTCGAAGGGTGTTTTCCAGTTGTTGTCTTGTGGCTGCCATCCCCAGTTGTTGTTGATGGTCATGCAAAGCTCCCACCAGTGGTACTTCGGGCGCGATACGGGGAAGTTCTGTTCCGGGGTTTCATAGTCGCCGTAACCCTGAAGGCGTCCGTTGATAATGGTGTTGGGATTATGGGAGGTGAGCATTTGTCTCATTTTGGGTGCTTCCCATTCTTCGGCAGAGTGTTCCCAGTCGCCGTCAAACCACCACAGGTCCGGGTTGAACTTCGTCATTACTTCGGCCATTTGTCCTTCATAATATTTCAGGAAGCGTTGCCATCTTTCGGGCTGGGCTTTGATTTCGTAGCGGTTGCTGTCTTTCAGAAACTGCGGATAATCGTTGTGGCTCCAGTCGATCAGGGAGAAATAGGCACCACATTTGATACTATCGCGCCGCAAAGCCGCGTAGAGCGGGGTGAGCACGTCTCTTTTCGCCGGTGTACTGTTAGCAACATCCAGTTTACTGTATTTGCTGTCCCACAGCGCCACGCCGTCGTGGTGTTTGGTGGTCATTACCGCATAGCGGGCGCCGGATTCTTTGATGAGGTCGGCCCATGCCTGCGGGTTGTAATTATTTGCAGTAAAGCCTTTCAGCTGCTGCATGTAATCGGGGTAGGATATTTTTTTGTTGTGGAACGACCAGGATTCATCGATTCCTTTGACGGAATAGATGCCCCAGTGAATAAAAATGCCCAGTTTGGCATCGGAGAACCACTGCATTTTTTCTTTGATGTCATCCGGATTTGTTTTCTGTTGCGCATGGGCAGCCGTAAGAAGCTGCATGGCAAAGGCTACCAGCACTAATAATCTCTTCATTGTTCAGTTTAATTAATCTTTAAAAAAGGGTGTTACTACAAAAAGAAAGTGTGAAAATAGTTTTAATGATTAAATTTAGCGCCGATATTTTTAGGTAAATAGTTGACACTTATAAAACTAATATCAGAAAAATGCAACCGACTTTATTGATTTTGGCGGCCGGTATGGCCAGCCGCTACGGAAGTTTAAAGCAAATCCAGCAATTTGGCCCCAGCGGTGAAACTATCGTTGACTACTCTATTTACGACGCCATCAGCGCCGGTTTTGGAAAAATAGTGTTCATCATCCGCGAGAATTTTGCGGCTGAGTTCAAGGAAATCTTTGAACCAAAGCTCAAAGGCCGCGTGGCTGTTGATTTTGTATACCAGGAAATGGATGCTTTTTTAGGAGATCATGCGGTACCGGCCGAAAGGACTAAGCCGTGGGGTACTGCCCACGCCGTTCTTTGTGCCAAAAACGCTATCAATGAGCCATTTGCAGTGATCAATGCAGATGATTTCTATGGTACCGATGCTTTCGTTAAAATGGCGGCTTTCCTGAACAACGACTGCAAACCTGATGTATACAGCGTGGTAGGTTATGAACTGGGCAAAACTATCAGTGAGCACGGTTCTGTATCCCGCGGTGTATGCGAAGTAAGCGCAGACGGTAACCTGGCGGCTATCAACGAAAGGACCAAGATATACGCTGAAAACAACCAGATCGTTTATGAAGAAGCAGATGGCAGCAAACATCCGTTACCAGCCAACACGCCGGTATCCATGAACTTCTGGGGATTTCATCCGAGCGTATTTGAACTGAGCCAGGGCCTTTTCAGTGAATTCCTGGAAAAAAACAGCAGCAATCCTAAATCGGAGTTCTTTATTACGATTGTAGCCGATGAATTTACCCGCCGTGGTATTGGCCAGGTAAAAGTAATCCCAACCAGTGCAAAATGGTTTGGCGTTACTTACAAAGAAGATGCACCGGGCGTGCAGGCCAGCTTGTCGGCGCTGGTTGAGAATGGAGAATATCCAGACAATTTATGGAAATAAAACCCAACAAAAAGATCCTTCAGGCTTTTGGACTTGAGCCTGAAGGATTAAATGTCCGAAAATTTGGATCAGGACACATCAACAACACTTTTTTGTTAGAAAAAAAGCAGGACGGCAGTAGATACGTTTTACAAAAGATCAATGTAAACGTGTTTAAGGAACCAGGAGTTATCGCCGCCAACCAGAGAATGGCAGCGGATTATCTGGCAGTTCATCATCCCGGCTATCTGTTTATTACGCCGATCCCCACGGTTAACGGGGAAGAGCTCTTTGTAATTGACAACGAATACTGGAGATTGATCCCTTTTATTGCGGATTCCGTAACGGTAGACCAGGCCGACAACCCAAAGCAGGCGTATGAAGCAGCCAAACAATTTGGCCGCCTCGCCAGTTACCTTTCGGGAATTGACCTGAAGCCGTTTAAAGCTTCGATTCCAAACTTTCACAACCTGACCCTTCGGTACAGCGCCTTCCAGGAGGCTATCCGAACGGCAAAGGAAGACCGGAAAGTTGCAGCAGAAGAGATGATTGAAGATTTCCTCCGCTATTCTGACATCGCAGTAACGTATGAACAACTGAAAACAAATCCTGAATTCAGGGACCATCTGATGCACCACGATACCAAAATCAATAACGTATTGCTCAACAAGGATACTTATGAAGGTATTTGTGTATGTGACCTGGATACCCTGATGCCCGGAAAAATCATCTCAGACCTCGGTGACATGGTACGCACTTATGTTTGCCCCGTGTCTGAAGAAGAAAGGGATTTCAGCCAGATCGTTATCCGCGAAGAATACTACGAAGCCCTTATGCAGGGGTATCTCGCAGAGATTGGCGGTACTTTGACAAAAGTAGAAAAAGAACAACTGTTCTTTGCCGGGAAGTTTATGATCTACATGCAGGGGATACGCTTCCTCACCGATTATCTGAACGGTGATGTATATTATCCCATCAAGTATCCGGCACACAATTACGACCGCGCAAAAAATCAGCTGGTTTTACTGCAGCGGCTCATGGAAAAAGAAACAGTACTGCAGGATATCATCGACAAATGCCTGCATGTCAACGTAACAAGTGAACAGTAAATGAAATCATTTTTTAGAACGTGAACAGTAAATGAAATGAAATCATTTTATCCCGGTGCTTCCTGCACCGGGATTTTTTTTCCATAAATACCCCTAATCCGCGTCTTTTGTACACAAAATTGGTAGATTAATTTATAAGGATCATACGATTTGTTTAGAAAATGCGTAACTATTGCTTTCTTTTTTTAAATATTTTCAAAAACCCTTAATGTGATTAATTTTTTACTAAATATTGGGTGTGTTGTTGTTTTTTATTTTTTTCACGAATACTTTTGTAGAAACGCTAAAGAAAATAGGCACCTCCATGTGGGTAAATAAAGACAATATAAAACTTAATCACATCGTACCTCAGCTCAACTGGGCTATCACGAAGGTCGTGATTATCGTCGTTGTCATTATTAGCCACCAGTATGGAGGATAGGTAAACGTGCATATAATCACAAAATATAACGCCTTCCTCCGCAAAGAGGGAGGCTTTTTTTTGGACTGTATATTCCTGGTATAATTTCAATTTTATGTATAGCTATTACAACGACAACACTTTTCTTTACATCAACGGTGAGTACACCAAAGCAAATGCTGCTACAACTGACCTGTATGGCCAGTCGCTCCACTACGGTTATGCTGTTTTTGAAGGCATCCGCGCCTACAAAACCGCAAACGGCGAAGTGAAGATCTTTAAAGCAAAAGAACACTTCGACCGCCTGAAGCGCTCCTGTGAACTGATCCACATCCCTTACAAATTTGATAACGAAGAGCTGATCGCCGCTTGTTATAAAGTACTGGAGATGAACAACATGGAAGAAGCGTATATCCGGCCGCTGGTTTTCTGTCCGCCAAATATGACGCTGAAAGCCGCCGCAGAGTCGCACATCCTGATCTGCGCGTGGGAATGGGGAGCTTACCTGGGAGAAAAGCTGTTGCGCGTAATGACTTCCTCCTACGAACGACCAAATCCGAAAGCATTTAAAATAGAATCCAAATCGGCCGGTCTTTATGTAAACTCCATACTGGCCTCGCAGGAAGCAAAAGAAAAAGGTTACGATGAAGCGCTGCTGCTGGATATGAATGGTTACGTTGCAGAAGGCCCCGGTGCTAACATCTTCTTTGAAAAAGACGGCAAAATATACACTCCTCCCGCCGGTAACATCCTCCCAGGCATCACCCGCGCCACTGTTATCGAACTTTGCCAGGAACTGAATATCCCACTGGAACAGAAATTATTCACCATCCCGGAATTAAAAGAAGCCGAAGCAGCGTTTTTCTGCGGTACCGCAGCAGAAATCATCGGTATCGACTCCCTGGACGGTCAGTCTTTCAGCAAACCCTGGGCACAGTCACTCGGAAAATTACTCCAACAGGCTTACAAAGCTAAAGTGCTGGAAAAATCATTTCAGCGCGAAGCTCAATTAGCATAACCGTTGGCTGTTAGCTGTTAGCATTCGCTAAATGCTAACAGCTGACAGTTAAAACCCTTTGAAGGTTGTAAATCGAAAAACTTACAATCCTTTGCAGTAAAGGGTTTTGAAGTTAAAAAGGCAGATTTGAAGACCGGTAAATTGGAATAAGTTGGTTTGAATTTGACGACGACACCGGGTAATTTGTGGAGAGTTTTTAAAATAGGGTACCTATAAACACCTGTAATCGGGGTAATAACAAAAAGCAATGGAATTAAATAAATACAGCAAGACGATCACGCAAGACCCTACGCAACCAGCTGCGCAGGCACAATTGTATGGAATTGGTTTAACAGAAGAAGATCTGAAAAAAGCACAGGTGGGTATCGTCAGCATGGGCTACGATGGCAACACCTGCAATATGCACCTGAATGATCTGGCGAAAGACGTGAAAAAAGGCGTCTGGGCAAATGATCTGGTCGGACTCATTTTCCATACTATTGGCGTCAGTGACGGTATGAGCAATGGTACGCCGGGGATGCGCTACTCCCTCGTTAGCCGTGATCTGATTGCAGATTCCATTGAAACCGTTGCAGGAGCGCAGTATTACGACGCCCTGATCACCGTACCTGGCTGCGATAAGAACATGCCCGGTTCCCTGATGGCAATGGGTCGCCTCAACCGCCCCTCTATCATGGTTTACGGCGGTACCATCGCCCCCGGAAAATATAAAGGCCAGGATCTTAACATCATCTCAGCATTTGAAGCATTAGGTCAGAAAATGGCCGGCAAACTGGATGAAGGCGATTTCAAAGGCATTGTACAGAATTCCTGCCCCGGCGCCGGCGCCTGTGGCGGTATGTACACTGCTAATACCATGTCTTCCGCTATTGAAGCACTCGGTATGAGTCTCCCGTACAGCTCATCCAACCCCGCATTGAGCCAGGACAAAAAAGATGAATGTATCGCTGCCGGTAAATACATCCGCCTGCTCCTTGAAAAAGATATTAAACCTAAGGACATCATGACCAAAGAGGCGTTTGAAAACGCCCTCACCATCATCATGGCCCTGGGTGGCAGCACCAACGCCGTACTGCACTTTATCGCCATTGCGAAGTCAGTAGGCATCTCTATCAGGCTGGAAGATTTTCAGCGCATCAGCGACAAAACACCGCTGATCGCCGACCTGAAACCAAGTGGTAAATACCTCATGGAAGACCTCCACAACATTGGCGGCGTTCCACTGGTAATGAAATATCTCCTGAAAAAAGGATATCTCCACGGCCATTGTATGACCGTTACCGGTAAAACAATCGCCGAAAACCTGGAAGACGTGGCAGACATAGATTTCAGCACACAGGATATCATTGTGCCGCTGGAAAAACCACTGAAACAAACCGCCCACATCCAGATCCTCTACGGTAACCTCGCTACAGAAGGCTCCGTAGCCAAGATCACCGGTAAGGAAGGCGAACGCTTCAGAGGCCCCGCCCGTGTATTCGACGGCGAATTTGAACTGATCGCAGGCATCACCTCTGGTAAAGTGAAAGAAGGGGATGTGGTCGTCATCCGCCAGGTAGGCCCGAAAGGCGCTCCCGGTATGCCGGAAATGCTAAAACCCACCAGCGCCATCATGGGCGTGGGACTGGGTAAAAGCGTAGCCCTCATCACTGATGGCCGTTTCTCCGGTGGCACCCACGGATTTGTGGTAGGCCATATTACCCCGGAAGCTTTTGAAGGGGGAAATATCGCACTCGTACAAGACAACGATATCATCGAAATAGACGCAACGAAGAATTTTATCAATGTGGAAATCAGTGATGAAGAACTGGCCGCACGCCGGGCAGCGTGGAAACAACCCGCATTGAGAGTGACCAATGGAATCTTATTTAAGTACGCAAAACTTGTAAAAAATGCAACAGAAGGATGTGTTACCGATGAAGCCTGAGATAGCAGATAAACAGTTAGCTGCAAAGCCTGTGATTACAGGTTCCGAGGCTGTGATCCGTTCCCTGATCGAAGAAGGGGTGGACACTATTTTCGGATATCCCGGCGGGGCGATCATGCCTATTTATGATGCCCTTTACGATTTCCAGGATCAGGTCCATCACATACTCGTCCGGCACGAACAGGGTGCCACTCATGCTGCACAAGGCTATGCACGCAGTTCTGGTAAGGTAGGTGTAGCTTTTGCTACGTCCGGTCCGGGCGCTACCAACCTGGTTACAGGTTTGGCGGATGCTTATATGGACAGTACCCCAATGGTATGCGTAACCGGCCAGGTAGCCGCCGCCCTGTTAGGAACCGATGCATTTCAGGAAACAGACGTGATCGGCATTACCATGCCTATCACCAAGTGGAATATACAGGTGACCCGTCCGGAAGATATCCCCGGCGCAATGGCCAAAGCATTTTACATTGCCCGCAGCGGCCGTCCCGGCCCTGTACTGGTGGATATCACCAAAAATGCACAGTTCGGGGAATTTGAATACGAGTACAAGAAATGTGAATATATCCGCAGTTACCGTCCTATTCCTGAATTGAACCAGGATGCAGTAACCGCAGCAGCAGCGCTGATCAACGGTGCAAAGAAGCCATTCATCCTCTGTGGTCATGGCGTACTGTTATCAGGTGCGGAAAAAGAACTGATCGCACTGGCTGAAAAAGCCGCAATTCCGATCGGATCTACTTTACTGGGCCTGTCTGCCGTACCGGTAGATCACCCGCTGTATGTAGGTATGCTGGGAATGCATGGTAACTATGGTCCCAATATGCTCACCGGCGAAGCCGATGTCGTAATCGCAGTGGGCATGCGCTTCGATGACCGTGTAACCGGCGACGTAGGCACTTATGTTCCCAACGCGAAAGTTATACACATCGAAATCGATGCAGCAGAGATCAACAAGATCATTAAAGCTGATGTAGCCGTTCACGCAGATGCAAAGCCAGCCCTGGCAGCATTGATCAAACAGGTAAACCCTGCAGAGCATGCAGCCTGGCTGGAAGAATTCCGCGCCGCTGATAAAAAAGAATATGATAAAGTACAGCATGCTGAACTTTATCCGCAGGAAGGTGAACTGAAAATGGCAGAAGTAATCCGCCTGATCTCAGAAAAAACCAAAGGCGAAGCAGTACTGGTAACAGATGTTGGTCAGCACCAGATGGTAGCTTCCCGCTACTACCGCTTTAAAAATCCCAATACCAATGTCACCTCCGGTGGAATGGGTACGATGGGCTTTTCGCTGCCGGCAGCAATGGGCGCTAAAACCGGTACGCCTGAAAAAGAAGTAGTCGCTATTATCGGCGATGGTTGCTTCCAGATGACATTACAGGAACTGGGCACTATTCACCAGTCGCAGATTGGTGTGAAAATAGTGATCCTGAACAATAACTTCCTGGGAATGGTAAGACAATGGCAGCAACTGTTTTTCGACAGGCGCTATTCCTCCACTGAAATGGTCAATCCCGACTTTGTACAGGTTGCCAAAGGATTTTATATCCCCGGCAAAAAAGTAACAGCAAGGGAAGATATATCCGCCGCTATTGATGAAATGCTGGCGCACAAGGGTGCTTATCTGCTGGAAGTAGTAGTGGAAAAAGAAGATAACGTATTCCCAATGGTGCCCGCAGGCGCTCCTGTTTCCAGCATCAGGCTGGAGTAGCAGCATCCCGGAGGATTCACATTGATCATTTGTAATTCACAACAGGTATATGCAAAAAGAATATACAGTAACGGTATATACGGAAGATCGTATAGGTATAACCAACCGTATCACCATCATATTTACCCGCAGGGGCATCAATATCACCAGCTTAACCACCGCTGAAACAGAAATTCCGGGTGTGTATAAGTTTGTAATAACGGTGATGTCTACACGTGAGAAGCTGGATAAGGTAGTTGGACAGATAGAAAGACTGATTGAAATTCACCGCGCTTTTGTGCATGAAGAAGATGAAGTGGTATACCAGGAGCTGGCGTTGTACAAGATTTCTACCCGGTCGTTACATACAGGTGATATCGAAAGACTGATACGTGAAAACAATGCGCGTATCCTGACGATCACCGCAGATTATTTTGTGATCGAGAAAACAGGTCATCAGCAGGAGCTGACGGATTTTATCAAGAAACTGGAGCCATACGGCCTGATAGAGTACACCAAGAGCGGAAGGGTTGCCATTGTAAAATGGAGCCGCCGTTTCCACGAGCACCTGAAAGAATTACATACACAGGAAGCGCCCGGCCTTTAGCTGCGTGCTTTCAGCAAATAACTGGCTGCCGGCCAGCCGCCGGCAGCTGACATCTTAATCATTATTCATTCAAATCACACCTCAGCTAATAGCTAACAGCTAGTAGCTAAAAGCTAAAAAAACAACACATGGCAACCATCAATTTTGGAGGGGTACTCGAACAAGTAGTAACCAGAGAAGAATTCCCTATGGAAAAAGCAAGGGAAGTGCTGAAGAACGAAGTGATTGCAGTTATTGGTTATGGCGTACAAGGTCCTGGCCAGGCACTGAACCTGAAAGACAATGGCTTTAATGTTATTGTAGGTCAACGTAAAAATTCCAAAACCTGGGATAAAGCAGTTGCTGATGGCTGGGTTCCTGGTGAAACTTTATTCGATATCGAAGAAGCAGCTCAGAAAGGTACTATTCTTCAGTTCCTGCTGTCTGATGCCGGACAGATCACCCTGTGGCCTACTTTAAAGCAACACCTGACTCCTGGTAAAGCGCTGTACTTCTCCCACGGTTTCGGTATTACCTATAAAGAGCAAACCGGTATTATTCCTCCTGCTGATGTAGACGTAATCCTGGTAGCTCCAAAAGGTTCCGGTACTTCACTGCGCCGCCTGTTCCTGGCTGGTCAGGGTCTGAACTCCAGCTACGCTATTTTCCAGGACGCTACCGGCCGCGCTAAAGAACGCGTAGTAGCACTGGGTATCGGCGTTGGTTCCGGTTACCTGTTCGAAACAGATTTCAAAAAAGAAGTTTACTCCGATCTTACCGGCGAACGCGGCTCTCTGATGGGTTGTATCCAGGGTATCTTCGCTGCTCAATACGAAACACTGCGTAAGAATGGTCACTCACCTTCTGAAGCTTTCAACGAAACAGTAGAAGAACTCACTCAGTCACTGATGCCACTGGTAGCAGAAAACGGTATGGACTGGATGTATGCAAACTGCTCTACTACTGCTCAGCGCGGTGCGCTCGACTGGTGGAAGAAGTTCAAAACTGCTACCCAGCCTGTATTTGATGAACTGTATGCCAGCGTTGCTGCAGGTAAAGAAGCTGCCCGTTCTATCGCTTCCAATAGCACCCCGGACTACCGCGAGAAACTGAACGAAGAACTGAAAGAACTCCGCGAAAGCGAAATGTGGCAGGCAGGTGCGGCTGTACGTAAGCTGCGTCCTAACAACGCTTAATAGCTAATATTATACATTACAATGGCAAAGCATTTTCGAATTATTGAAATTATTGGCGCTCGTATTTAGTACGGAAGAATACATCTTTCCAATACTGAATACAGGTTCCATGATTTCGATAATCCCGAAAATGCTTTGCCATTTGTATTAATTACATTTTATGTCTGAAGTAATGAGTAGTGTCAATTCCCTGAATATCCTGGACGCGGCAGTGAAACTGAAACCAATCGTCACCCGCACTCCGCTGATGTATAGCGCCAACCTTTCCCGGCGTTATAACTGCGACGTATATCTGAAAAGAGAGGATATGCAGATTGTACGCTCTTATAAATTGCGCGGCGCCTATAACCTCATCAGCAGCCTGCCCGCCGAACTGCTGGCCAAAGGCGTTACCTGCGCCAGCGCCGGTAATCACGCCCAGGGCTTCGCTTATGCGTGTAAAGCCATGAATATAAAAGGCGTGGTGTTTATGCCCGTGATCACACCAAAACAAAAAGTTAACCAGGTAAATATGTTTGGCGGCGATCATATAGAAATCCGCCTTGTAGGAGATACCTTCGACGATTGCTCTGCGGAAGCCCAGGCTTTCACAAAAGCAAACAGTATGACCTTTATCCCTCCTTTCGATAACCCGAAAATAATTGAAGGACAAGGTACAGTGGCAGTGGAAATACTGGAAGACCAGTCCGCTATCGATTTTCTTTTTGTACCCGTTGGTGGCGGCGGACTTGCTGCCGGCCTCGGCACCTATTTCAAAACTTACAGCCCCAATACCCGCATCATCGGCGTGGAACCGGAAGGCGCGCCCTCCATGCTCCGCGCACTGGAAAACGGCGGCCCCGTTACCCTCGACGAAATAGAACGATTTGTAGATGGCGCCGCTGTTAAAAGAGTAGGTACCCTCAACTACGAAATCTGTAAAGATGTGCTGGACAAAATGCACCTGGTACCCGAAGGAAAAGTGTGTTCTACCATCCTCCGGTTATATAATGAAGATGCTATTGTGGTAGAACCCGCGGGCGCCTTGTCCATAGCGGCACTGGACGACCATGCAGCAGAAATCAAAGGAAAAAAAGTAGTATGCGTTATCAGCGGCAGTAACAACGACATCGACCGCATGCAGGAAATAAAGGAACGCTCACTCCTGTATGAAGGATTGAAACACTATTTTATTGTACGCTTTGCTCAACGTCCCGGAGCCCTGAAACAATTTGTGAATGATATACTTGGCCCGGATGATGATATCACCCGGTTTGAATATATCCAGAAACATAATAAGGAAATAGGCCCGGCACTGGTAGGGGTGGAATTGAGGCACCGCGAAGACTACGATAAACTGATTGCCAATTGTCAGAAATATAATTTCCAGATCACCGAACTGAATAAAGATGACAGCCTGTTCGGGTATCTCGTATAAAAATCAGGCGCGTCCATAAAATGGGCGCGCTATTTTTTTTGTGACGCTACCACCGGAAAATCCAGTAATTCACATTCCTCAATTTTGAGATCCCAGATCAGCCCCCTGCAATAGCCTTTCAGGAAAACCGGGCTTCCCTTCGTTAAATTGATATCTTCCTTGTTCTGCAGAAAGCATTTAATGGAATGGGATCTGTCACTGCTTTTAAGGATCATATAGGCAGTGCCCATTGGATTAATACCTGTACCAATATAAATACCGTTTAGATATACCGTTTCATTCGTATACTTTTCTGCCACTACCGGATCATTCGCCAGATATAGCTTTTGCAGCTCTATGGCGCCTATAGGGTATTGTGCACATCTTCCTATACTGGTATCTTCTTCGGGCATTACCGCGAAATGCAGATCAGCAGCAACATCCGGTATACCCTTGTGCTGGTTAAGAAATGAGTAAAGCAAAATTCCGGCAATGGTGATGACAACCATACCAATTGTGATTAGATGCAGGCGCCGGTACCTGTTGCGGTTCTTTGAGGTAGTAGTACTCGACATGACGGGGAATTTAGGGATAGTGACTAATATACCAACAAAACCAAAGAGCAAATCCTGCTTAACAACTGCATAACAAAAAAACGCCCGGCCCGGTTCACCGGGACGGGCGTAAAATAAAATCCGGCGAGCTTATTTTAAACTCGCAATGTCAATTACAAACCGGTACTTCACATCGCCTTTCAGCATCCGCTCATAAGCGGTATTGATATCTTTGATATTAATTACTTCCACATCGCTGGTAATATTATGTTCTGCGCAGTAATCCAGCATTTCCTGCGTTTCACGGATACCGCCGATCAATGACCCGGCAATGCTCCTGCGTCCCATGATCAGGTTGAAAGCCGGTACCACGGAAGGTTCCGGAGGCACTCCCAGGCAAATCATCACACCATCGAGATTCAAAAGGTTTAAGTAAGTGGTGTAATCATGCGGGGCAGAAATAGTATTGATGATAAAATCGAACTTGCTGTAGAGCTGCTTTACCTGTGCTTTATCTGTCATCAGTGCAAAATGATGGGCTCCCAGCCGGCGGGCATCCGCTTCTTTGGAAGGAGAGGTGCTCAGCATAGTTACCTCGGCGCCCATAGAGGAGGCGAGCTTTACTGCCATGTGACCAAGGCCGCCCAATCCCACTACTGCCACTTTATGTCCTTTACCTACTTTCCAGTGGCGAAGGGGGGAATAAGTGGTAATGCCGGCGCATAACAGCGGTGCTACGCCATCGAGCGGTAACTTATCAGAAACTTTCAGCGTATAGTTTTCATCTGTTACAATATGGGTGGAGTATCCGCCATAAGTATGCGTTTTTCTATCCATTTCGTAACCGTTGTACGTACTGGCGCCACCGGTTACACAATATTGCTCCTCGCCGGATTTGCATGGATCGCACTGCCGGCATGAATCTACAAAGCAGCCTATCCCGGCCAGATCGCCCACCTTGAATTTCGTGACATGATCGCCGACTTTGGTGATACGCCCCACTATTTCATGACCGGGAACCATCGGGTAAATGGAATTGCCCCACTCATTCCGCACCTGGTGTATATCCGAATGGCATACCCCGCAGTAAAGGATTTCGATCTGCACATCATGCGGACCGGGCTCCCTGCGCTCAAAATTCCAGGGACCTAATGGCGATGCAGCATCCTGCACAGCATAAGCTTTTGTTGCAATCATGGTGTAAAATTTTAGTCCCCCGAAGCTACATAATTTGTACTATCCGGATACCTGCCCGTTTAAAACGGCTCTTTTTACTGTTTTTTCAATAACTTATACAGTAATAAACGGATCGCCTGTTTTTATTTTTGGTGTAAAATAATAAGATCATGGAGCTTAACTTAAAAGGAAAGGTAGCCATCGTTACCGGTGGCAGTAAAGGCATAGGCAAAGGCATCGCAGCGTCCTTGCTGCAGGAAGGCGCTACAGTAGTGATCACCGCCCGTAATGCGGATGAACTGGAAGATACAGCCGCCATGTTCCGGCTGCAGGGAAAGGATGTGCTGGCGGTAGTAGCAGATATGACGAAAGAAGCGGACCTGCAGCGGCTGGTTAACACCACGGTGCAGCAGCTGGGTCATATCGATATCCTCGTAAACAACGCCGGCGGCATTGATGCCTTCGGACCATTGGATACCATCAGTATGAGTCAGTGGCGCCAGGTGTTTGAAGTCAATTTCTTCGGTCTGGTTGCACTCACCCAGTTGGTAATACCGCATATGAAAAAGCAGGGCGGTGGCAGGATCATCAATATCTCCTCCGAAAATGCGGAACAGCCGGATCCCAACATGGGCCATTATAATGCTACAAAAGCCGCGTTGAATAACTATTCCAAAACATTGTCGCAGAACTACGGAAAAGACAATATCCTGGTAAACACCGTTTCACCCGCATTTATCAAAACACCTTTGGTAGATGAAATGCTGGAAGGCATCTCAAAAGAAAAAAATATTTCCATCGCCGATGCCGCCAAAGAATTCCTGAAACAAAACCGTCCTTACCAGGTATTGGGCCGCCCCGGTACCCCGGAAGAAACCGGCAGCATAGTAGCCTTCCTGGCTTCTGATCACGCCTCTTTCATCACGGGCGCGGTATTCCGGGTAGATGGCGGATCTGTAGGCACTGTATAAATAATAAGTATGTTAAGTTTCTGGGAGAAGGAAAGCCTGCTGCAATACGATTATATCATTATCGGCAGCGGTATCGTTGGCTTATCGGCCGCCATCAGCCTGAAAGAAAGAGCGCCCGGCAGCCGGGTACTGGTGCTGGAAAGAGACATTCTACCCACCGGCGCCAGTACCAAAAACGCCGGCTTTGCCTGTATCGGTAGCCTCACCGAAATATTGACCGATCTGCAAACGATGTCCGTGGAAGCGGTGAAGAACCTGGTTAATCTGCGCCTGCAGGGCTTACGCCTGCTGCGCAGCCGCCTCGGCGACGCCACTATCGGCTACAGGGAAAACGGCAGCCATGAACTGATCGCCCCCCGGGAAGAATGGGCGCTGCTCCAACTCCCGGAAGTAAACCACATCCTGGCAGAACTCTTCAACGGGGAACCCGCATTCACCCTGGCAAACGACCGCCTCCCTGTTTTCGGTTTTGCCCCCGGTCATGTAAAAGCACTTATCCGCAATAACTTTGAAGGAGAATTACATACCGGTAAAATGATGCGGGCGCTCATTGACACCGCCCTGTTAAAAGGAGTGGAAATTAAAACCGGCTGCACCGTAAAAACAATAGACGATTTTCATACAGGTGTAAACGTTATAGTGCCGCATCATACCCTGGAAGAAGACATTACCTTCTCCGCCCGCAAAGTGCTCATCTGCACCAATGCCTTTACCCGCCGGCTGCTCCCGGAGGAAGATGTAGTGCCCGGCAGGGGACAGGTACTCATTACCACGCCGGTAAAAGACCTGCCCTTTAAAGGAGTTTTCCACATGGAAGAAGGATATTATTATTTCAGGGAACTGGAAGGAAGAGTACTGCTGGGTGGTGGCCGTCAGCTCGATTTTGCCGGGGAAACTTCCACCAACTTCCGGTTTAACGACCGGATCCAGCACGAGCTGGAAGTATTGCTGCATAACGTAATACTCCCGGGCCGTGAAGTGGCGGTGGCCGACAGGTGGACCGGCATTATGGCTTTTGGTAAAACAAAGCAACCTATCGTAAAGGCACATACGAAAAATGTGATCATGGGCGTGCGCATGGGAGGCATGGGCGTGGCCATCGGTTCTGTAATCGGCGACAATATTGCCGTGATGGCATTGGAGTCCTGATAATAACCCGCTACGGGCAGGCATCGGCCAAAATGTTTTTTCCCGCCAAAGCCGAAAAACTTGCTTCCCGGTTTTCTGTGTTCTATATTTATTTTTTATTTCCACGCTATCAGGCATTCAGTTGACAATTCCTATCTCCATAAAGGAAAGGAAATCAATCAGGAATGTATTTTTATTGCGTTCACGGGTACCTTTTGTGAAAGTAAAGGGTATCAATTGTTTCTTTTTATACAAAAGCACTATGACAAGTAATTTAAATGTATAGTTTTAGCACCCGGTAAACCGCGGCAGCCCTCGCGTTTTTTATTTTCACGTAAAAAAAACATTTGTAAGCGTATTTTTTACATTTATTATGTATATTGATCCGCTAAATTTTTTATAACCACGTTTGAACGTTATGCAAACAAAATCCTTACACATCTTTGATTACCTGGTATTCCTGGTATATTTTTTAATAGTGGCTGGCTATGGTTACTATATCTATCAGAAAAAGAAGAAGACCACAACGGATTCCAAAGACTTTTTCCTGGCAGAAGGTTCCCTTACCTGGTGGGCTATCGGCGCATCGCTCATTGCTTCCAATATTTCTGCAGAGCAGTTTATAGGGATGTCCGGAAACGGATTCAGCATGGGACTGGCCATTTCAACCTACGAATGGATGGCGGCGGCTACGCTCATCGTGGTAGCAGTGTTTTTCCTGCCTATTTACCTGAAAAATAAGATCTATACCATGCCCCAGTTCCTGGAACGCAGGTATAATCAAACGGTAAGTACCATCATGGCCGTTTTCTGGCTGTTGTTGTATGTGGTAGTGAATCTCACCTCTATTCTTTATCTCGGCGCCCTCGCTGTTTCCACCATCTCCGGTATAAACTTCTATGTGTGTATGGTGGCACTGGCCTTCTTCGCCATCCTCATTACGCTGGGAGGGATGAAGGTGATCGGCTACACCGATGTGATACAGGTGTTTTTCCTCATCCTCGGCGGATTAGCCACTACTTACCTGGCATTGCAGCTGGTGTCTGAGCATTTTGGAGAGAAAGGCGTACTAAAAGGCTTCTCCCTGATGACACAACATGCCAGCGATCATTTCCATATGATCCTTCATAAAGAGAATCCCAAATACCTCGATCTGCCCGGCCTGAGCGTGTTGATTGGTGGTATGTGGATCGTAAACCTGAACTACTGGGGATGTAACCAATATATTACACAACGTGCATTGGGTGCGGATCTGAAAACCGCCCGCCAGGGATTACTGTTTGCAGGCTTCCTGAAACTCCTGATGCCGGTGATCGTAGTATTACCGGGTATTGCGGCTTACGTACTGTATGCCCAGAACCACGGCGATTTCGCACAATCTATGATGAAAGGCGGTTCCCTGAACCCGGATAATGCTTACCCTGTACTGCTCAACCTCCTGCCTTCGGGGCTGAAAGGACTGGCATTTGCTGCTTTAACAGCCGCGGTAGTGGCTTCCCTGGCAGGTAAGGCCAACAGTATTTCCACCATTTATTCCCTGGATATTTATAAGAAGATATATAACAAAAATGCCGACGAAAAGAAGATCGTAGGCGTAGGCCGTGCCGTGGTAATTATTACCATGATCATTGCCATCGTGATTTCCAACTTCCTCGGTATAGATAAAAAAGGTGGTTTCCAGTTTATCCAGGAATATACCGGCTTTGTTTCTCCCGGTGTATTTGCCATGTTTGCCCTCGGATTTTTCTGGAAACGGACAACTTCCAGCGCAGCCATGTTTGCGATGATAGGTGGTTTGCTTCTTTCCTTCTTCCTGAAATTTATGCCGGCATGGGTAAACCTGGAGCCTTTGCACCAGTTTGGCTTTGCCGCATTAAACCCGGACAGCGGCTTGTATGAAATGGCCTTCATTGATCGTATGGGACTGGTGTTTGTAGTGTGCGTGGTGGGTATGATCATTATTACGTTGTCGGATAAACGCAGTGTGAACAATCCGAAAGGACTGGCTATCGACGCCAGCATGTTTAAACCCAACCTGGGCTTTACCGTGGGCGCCTTACTGATTGTAGGTATTCTTATTGCCCTGTATACTGTATTCTGGTAATAGGAACATTTTATTATTTTGGTATCCGGATATTTTAGGACATTTTCCTGTCGTAAAATATCCGGTCCTTTTTCAGATTGTTAATTTTTTCGCGTTATGTACTTTATAGGATACGATATTGGGTCATCGTCTATCAAAGCGGCGTTGCTGAATGCTGATACCGGCGCTTGCGTGGCCACTGCCACCTGCCCCGAAAAAGAGATGGCTATTGATGTACCACAGGCCGACTGGGCAGAGCAGGACCCTGAGAGCTGGTGGAAGGAAATTATTCACGCTACGGAAATCCTGCTGAACAGGTATACTGTTGATCCTGCACAGATCAAAGGAATCGGTATTGCTTACCAGATGCACGGATTGGTGTGTGTGGACAAGCAACAACAGGTACTACGCCCGGCTATTATCTGGTGCGACAGCCGTGCCGTAAATACTGGTAATGCCGCCTTTAAAGCACTAGGGGAACAGTATTGCCTTGAGCACCTGCTTAATTCTCCAGGTAACTTCACCGCCTCAAAGCTTCGCTGGATCCAGGAAAATGAACCGCATATTTATGAACGTATTCATAAGGTAATGCTGCCGGGTGATTTTATTGCCATGAAATTAACCGGTGAAGCCTGCACCACCATCTCCGGCTTATCAGAAGGTACCTTTTGGGACTTTGAGGAAAATACCGTTTCCAAAGCATTACTGAAGTATTATAATATAGATGAACAACTGCTGTCTGCCATCGTACCTACGTTCGGCATCCAGGGCCAGCTCACAGCGGCAGCAGCTGCTACCTTGAAACTGGCGCCCGGCACACCGGTTACCTACCGCGCCGGCGATCAGCCCAACAACGCTTTTTCGCTCAATGTGCTGCAACCCGGAGAAGCCGCCACCACAGCGGGTACATCGGGCGTAGTATATGCCGTACACGATAAAAACAGTTTCGACCAGCAGAGCCGTGTCAATACATTTGTGCATGTGAATAACGATCACACCCATACAAGAAATGGCGTGCTCATGTGTCTTAACGGTACCGGTATTGCCAACAGCTGGCTCAAAAACCTGGTAGGGGATATCACCTATCCTGAAATGAATACCCTGGCGCAACAGGCGCCGGTAGGCGCTAAGGGCCTGCAGGTGTTTCCTTTTGGCAACGGTGCGGAACGCATCCTGGAAAACAGGAGCCTCGGCGCTACCCTCCGCAACCTGGAGTTCAACCGCCACAGCCGCGCGCACATTATGCGCGCCGTACAGGAAGGCATTGTATTTGGCCTTAACTATGGCATGGACATCATGGCGGAAATGGACCTCAGCATTCACCGTGTAAGAGCCGGACATGCCAACATGTTCCTCAGCCCCCTGTTCCGGGAAGCCTTCGCCAATACCGCCAATGTAGTGATAGAATTATATAATACAGATGGTGCTCAGGGCGCCGCCCGCGGCGCAGCAATAGGAGCCGGCTATGTTAGCACTGCAGACGCTTTCCGCGGTATGGAATGCCTCGCAGTGATAGAGCCGGATGCCGCGCTGCAGTCACAATACCGTGATGTTTACGGCAACTGGCTGAACGGTCTTCGTACCCTGATGCACTAACGGAAATATATAGGTTGATCCAGCATTTTAAAAAACCACATTAGTTATGAGTATTACATTAGGAAACAACGAGTATTTCAAAGGGATTGGTAAAATACAGTTCGAAGGACCACAGTCAGACAACCCGCTGGCTTACAAATGGTATGATGAGAACCGCCTCATCGGCGGTAAATCCATGAAAGAACTGTTTCGTTTTGCAGTGTCTTACTGGCATACCTTCTGCGGAACCGGCGGTGATCCCTTTGGTCCGGGTACCAAACAATTCCCGTGGCTCACTTCTTCAGACGCCAATCAGAGCGCTAAAGACAAGATGGACGCAGCTTTTGAGTTCATCACCAAAATGGGGCTTCCGTACTACTGCTTCCATGATATAGACCTGGTAGACGAAGGCGCTAACATCGCAGAATACGAAAGCCGTATGCAGCAAATCGTTGCCTACGCCAAACAAAAGCAACAAGCCAGCGGCGTGAAATTGTTATGGGGCACAGCCAACGTATTCAGCAACCCACGCTACATGAACGGCGCTGCTACCAATCCTGATTTTGCAGTATTGGCCTACGCAGGTACCCAGGTGAAAAATTCACTGGATGCCACCATCGCACTGGGCGGCGAAAACTACGTATTCTGGGGCGGTCGTGAAGGTTACATGACCCTGCTCAACACCAACATGAAACGCGAACAGGAACACCTGGGCCGTTTCCTGGGCATGGCCCGTGATTACGCACGGGCACAGGGTTTCAAAGGTACCTTCTTCATAGAGCCTAAACCCTGCGAACCCACCAAACACCAATACGATTACGATGCCGCCACGGTGATCGGCTTCCTGCGCCAGTTTGGCCTCGACAAAGATTTCAAACTGAACCTTGAAGTAAACCACGCTACGCTGGCAGGCCATACCTTCCAGCACGAACTGCAGGTAGCTGTAGATGCAGGGATGCTGGGCAGCATTGACGCTAACCGCGGGGATGCGCAAAACGGTTGGGATACTGATCAGTTTCCCACCAACCTCAACGACCTCATTGAAAGCATGCTCGTAATTCTTGAAGCTGGCGGATTTGCCGGCGGTGGTGTAAACTTCGACGCAAAAACCCGTCGTAACTCCACCGACCTGGAAGATATCTTCCATGCACACATCGGAGGTATCGATACTTTCGCAAGAGCAGCGATCGTTGCGGAAAAAGTACTGACAGCCACGCCGTATAAAAAGTTCCGCCAGGACCGCTATGCTTCTTTCGACAGTGGTAAAGGACAGGAATTTGAAGCAGGTAAACTAACGTTGGAGGACCTCCGTAATTTTGCCCTGGCAAACGGAGAGCCCAAACAAACCAGCGGCAAACAGGAATGGCTGGAAAACCTGATCAACGCAAGCATTTAAGATATTTTTTGGGATTTTGCCTTGGTATTATTTGATAACAACAAACAGCTGTTATCAAATAATACCAAAGTAAAATCCCAAAATGTTTTATTTTTCTTCCAAAATAATGAACAATGAAATTTGGCATCCATTCTTTTCAAGAGGCAGGATTTGATATCGTTGCGCTCCAGGATCTCGAAACAGGAACGCAGGTGGAAATAATTCCTTCTTACGGCGCACTGCTGCATGCTTTCAAGGTAAAGCACACAACAGGGAATCTGAACCTGATAGATAGTTATACAGATATCGCCGACCTGGAAGCAAATCTGCGCACCAGCTTTAAAAGCGTAAAACTGAGTCCCTACGCATGCCGCATGAAGGATGCGCAATATACCTGGGAAGGTAAGCCCTACACCATTCAAAAAACATTGGCGCCCGGAAATGCCATCCACGGCTTGTTATACGATGCCCCTTTCACGGTGACCGCGCAACAGGCGGATGATCAGCAGGCATCGGTAACCCTTACCCATCATTTTAAACAAACGGATGATGCAGGGTATCCTTTTGCGTACGACTGTATCGCTACTTTTACCCTGCGCGCCGGTAATGAGCTGCAACTGAACACCACCCTCGTAAACCAGAGTGGCGCTACCATCCCCGTGATGGATGGCTGGCATCCATACTTCAGCACCGGTACCCCGGTAGATGAACTGGTGCTCACCTTTGCTTCAAAAGAAATAGTGGAGTTTAACGAAAAATTGCTGCCTACCGGAAAAGTATTGCCATATACCGAATTTGTTGAAGGGAAGCTGCTGAAAGGCGTGGAGCTTGATAATTCCTTTGTACTGGATCTCACAAAGCCACAACCGCTTGCCACGATCCACGATCCGAAGAAAAATATCAACATTGCCTTCTACCCGGAAAATAGCTACCCCATCCTGCAGATATACATTCCGCCGCACCGCACCAGCATCGCTGTGGAAAACCTTAGCGGCGCCCCGGATGCCTTTAACAACGGGCTCGGACTGGTTCAGCTGGCTGCCGGCGAAAGCAGGGTTTTCAGTACCCGCATCCAGGTGTCTTTATAGCATAACCAGGTGATGGCATATTCTTTGGCTCTTCCACTTTCATAAGTAACCCGATTATATCACCATATAAATTGAAAGATTATGGACAAGTTACAAATCAAAGGAAAGTGGAACGAATTAAAAGGTACCCTGAAACAAAAATATGCGGACCTGACCGACGATGACCTGTTATATGAAGAAGGACAGGAAGATAAGTTGATTGGAAAGCTGCAACAGAAATTGGGTAAAAGCCGGGACGAAGTGATCGATTTACTGAAGTCTGCCTGATTGGTACAACCTGAAATTTTAAATACACAGATCCTTCCGCCCCCGGGGTGGAAGGATTTTGTTTTTAAAACACCGTGGCATTTTCTTTAATTTGTACTTCGTTAGGGTAGATGAACAATGTCTATACTGATCTGTTTGTAAAGAATTGGAAGGGATTTAGCTGTAAAAATTATTATATTCTATATGAAGGTTTTCATACGCATCATAGCACTAGGCTGTATACTCAGTATGGCATTTGCTCCGAAGGTACAGGCACAGGTAACCGTTACCGGGATGATTTCAGACAGCAACAAGCTGGTGCTGCCCTATGCCACAGTCAGCAATCTCAATTCCGGGAAACGGTCGCTTTCCGATCAGGGAGGGTATTACAAAATATCTGCCTCCCGCAACGACCGGCTCGTGGTTACTTTCGTAGGCTACAAGCCGGATACGGTCATCGTTACCCAAAGTTCCGGCACTCAAACCATCAATGTGGTGATGGAATCGGCCGGGAAGTTCCTGAAAGGAGTGGAGATCACCTCCCAGTATACGCCTTACCAGGTGGATTCAATGGAAAGACGTAACCAGTACGGATATATTCTTGATAATCCGAACAAACCACTGGCAGGTGGCAGTACTCCTGAAGGCGCTGGTATCGTATTTAGTCCCATTACCCGTTTCTCCAAAAAAGAAAAACAAAAACGGCAGTTTAAAGAGAATTACGAGAAGATGGAAAAAGAAAAGTACATCGACTCCCGCTTTACACCGGTACTGGTAAGCCGGGTAACAGGGCTTAAAGGCGACTCCCTCCAGTTATTTATGCGGGACAATTATCCTGATTATAATACCATGCGGACGATCAATAACAATGATCTGTTGTACTGGATCACTGATAAATACAAAGCCTGGCTGAAGAAATAAGCAGGCAGAGGGCATAAAAAAAGCGCGGGATAACATATCCCGCGCTTTTTATTTTAATGGGTGTTGGTTCAATTATACACCTTCACCATATATACAAAGTCTTCCAGTTTCTTAATCTGATCTACCCGGTTCATTCCTTCCAGGCGGCTCTTATGGTTCCAATCCTTCCGGGTTTGTTTATCTTTTGGCATTTCGTCCAGCAGATGTTTGAGGTGGGCAGATTTTACCGCAAAGGCAATACCATCGGAGGTAGTTTGTTTGCCGGTTACTATTCCCACTACATCTCCTTTGCTGTCGAGCAGCGGAGCGCCGCTGTTACCCGGGTTTACCGGGATAGATACCTGGTAGGCCGTAGTATCTCCGTTAAAACCTGTTTTGGCGCTGATATAACCTTTGCCATAAACAATTTCATCGCGGGGAAAGCCCATTGTGAATACTTCTTCGCCCAGTTTTACGCTTTGTGGTTTCAAAGCATAGGGCAGGGGTTGACTTTTAAAAGAAGAATCTGCAATCTTCAGTACCGCCAGATCGCTGGAAATATCTTCAAATATGCTGATAGCTTTAAAAGCTTCTCCTTTATTATTCTGAACATATACGGAGTCGGCGCCGGCTACTACATGATAGTTGGTAACGATATAGCCATTACCGGATACCGCGAAACCGGTACCACCATAGGTGCCCGGGTTTAACGGAGCCCTGCTCTTACTGTTCATATCACTGATGATGGCATTCTGGGAACGTTGAATATTATTCAGTACCCTTCTTACATCTTCGTATTGTGCAGTGGATTTATTTTTGGAAACATTCTGTATTACCGCGATGGTAGACAGGGAGGTAACCAGTGCTATACAGGCGGCGGCAGCCAGGTTGGTGATGGTTCTGCGACGGATGGTTAATCTTCTTGCAGTCTGGTTTTCTTCCTGTGCCTGTTTGCGGAGACTCGGCATATCCAGTTGCTGATGTACCTGGTTGAGCTTTGCCTGTAATTGTTGGCGTTTTCCGTAATTGCCCAGGTGTTGCAGAAACAGCTGGTGTTCTTCTACCTGTTTATTAACTAACGGGTTGGTATGACGTAAAGTTTCGAAAGCAGTTTTTTCCTGTTCGCTCATTTCCCCTTCCAGGTAACGCTCAATTTCACGTAATAAGATCATGTCTTCTTTCATGGCTGCTTTCTGCTTATAGTGGTGTTTTGTATTGATCAAAAAATAACTTCTTCAAACGCATCAGGCACTTGTACTTCTGGTTCTTGGCATTTTCGGCATTGGTGTATCCGAACTTTTCTGCTATTTCCTGCATAGATTTTTTATGCAGATAATAATCTTCCAGGATGGTTTGGCAGGGTTGACCAATACTGCTCATTGCCCCTTCCATGATCCTGAATTCCTGATCCCTTGCCTCATGTTCTTCCAGTTCTTCCGCGGCCGGAATTACTTCTTCCAGCTCAGGCGTTAAAGCATATAATCCGTAGGTACGGTGAACTTTTTTAAGCCACAGATGGCGGCAAACCGAATAAAGAAAGGTTTTTAGCCTGCTGCTTAAAGTAAAATCACTGGTTTGTACCTTTTCATATAATACTATAATAGCCTCCTGGAACACATCTTTTGCGTCGTCTTCCGAGCCATTATGCTGAAGGATCATTCGTAATACCACCGGAAAGTTCTCAGAATAGATGATTTCCAATGACTTATCCTCGCCTTTTGCCAGTCCCAGCAATAATTCCCGGTCTCTTGTTATGTCTTGATTTTGCTTCACTCTTAATACAGTTATTAGGCATTTGGTAACCCAAAGTAGCGAAAAAAAATATTTTTAAAAGTTTGGGTTACCTTTTAGGTGATCCCGGTATAAAGGTTAAATCATTCAAAAACAACTTAAATAATTGTAACATGAAGAACGTAATCAAAATTGGTTTCTTAGCTCTGTCTTTCGGTCTGTTCGCAGTTGCTTGCGGTGGTGCAAAAACTGAAACTGGTACCGACTCTACTGCTAGCGCTGCTGGTGCTACTATCGATTCAGCTGCTCAGGTAGCTACTTCTACTGTTGATTCTGTAGCTAACGCTGCAAAAGCAACTGTTGATTCTGCTGCTAAAACTGTTGATTCAGCTGCTGCTCATCACTAATCTGACTTTAGAATTTATAATTAACCGTTCCGGCTTAGCCTGAACGGTTTTTTTATGCCCCGTTTTTGATTATGGAAATATGTTTCTTTGAAAGTTATTCAATAAACGACCTTTATTATTAAAAAAAGCATATTTTTTGATATTACCCCTTGGATAATTAAAATCGTGCCGTATTTTTGTCCTACACTCAAAACGAGTAACAAATAATAATATGATACAGCAAACCTCTTTCGGCTTTTTTAGCTTTTATTATTTCTGGTACCAGAAATAGGGAGGTCGTTTGTAAAAGATAAAAGAACTACAAAAAGGCCTTCCGGAACCGGAAGGCCTTTTTTAATACCAAAAACAGGCATACAGCCAGCTGATGCCAACAACAGATAAACATATGTTACAGCCAGTTTCAGGCAATTACTTTTTTTATTACTTCTCTTACTTCTTTTATGCGAAGAAGCAGGGGACTCGTTTGCAATAACATACTTACATATAAAGTACAGCGCAAAGGGTCCCGGATCGGGACCCTTTCTGTTTTTAATAGCTAGTTGCTGTAGCAACTATAACTGAATAAAATCAATCACATACACATGAAAATTGCCATACAGGGGTTTGAAGGATGTTTTCACCAGGTTGCTGCCCAGGGGTATTTCGGTAAACAAACCGAAATAGAATGCTGTGCCTCCTTTGCAGAGCTGGTTAAAAAAGCAAAACAGCAAACCGATGTGGATGCAGGTATAATGGCCATCGAAAACTCAATTGCCGGTAGCATCTTACCAAACTACAGTCTTATTAAAAACTCTGGTCTGCACATCACCGGTGAAATTTATCTCCAGATCAACCAGCACCTCATGGTACTGCCCGGGCAAACAATGGAAGATATCAGGGAAGTACATTCCCATCCGATGGCCCTTTTGCAGTGTATGGATTTCCTGGAAAAGTACCCGCATATCAAACTGGTGGAAACAGAAGATACCGCCCTCAGTGCCAAACATGTAAGACAGAAGAAACTGAAAAGTACGGCTGCTATTGCAGGTAAACTGGCTGCGGAAATCTTTGAACTGGATATTATAGCGCCTAATATCCACACCAATAAAAATAACTATACCCGCTTCCTGGCCGTGTCCCGCACGCCGATCGCTACGCCGGAAGATGCCAATAAAGCATCCGTATACTTTCAAACGAGCCACGACAGGGGCAGCCTGGCTAAAGTGCTTACCCAGATTGCAGTGGCCGGCATCAACCTGTCGAAGCTGCAATCCTTTCCTATCCCGGCGAAAGAGTGGAATTATTACTTCCACGCCGATATGGAATTTGATAACGCCGCTCACTTTGAAAAAGCATTATCGAAAATAGAGCCACTCACAGAACACCTGAAAGTGCTGGGTATTTATAAAAAAGGAAAAACACATTAATCAGTTTTATGCAGATACAGGTCGCTAAAAGATTACAAGGCACAGAAGAATATTACTTCTCCAAAAAGCTCAGGGAAATTGAGGAAATGAACCAAACCGGTACAAAGGTGATCAACCTCGGTATCGGAAGCCCGGATCTGCCTCCTCATCCTTCAGTGGTGGCTGCATTGAACGAGAATGCCGCTTTGCCGAATACGCACAACTACCAGGGCTATAAAGGTATTCCCGCCCTGCGTAAAGCAATGGCAGACTGGTATCAACGCTATTACAACGTAACCCTGAACCCGGATACGGAAGTATTGCCGCTGATTGGTTCCAAAGAAGGGATTATGCATATCTGCATGACTTACCTGCAGGAAGGTGATGAAGCCCTGATCCCTAACCCGGGTTACCCTACCTACCGCTCTGCAGTGAACCTGAGTGGCGCTACTGTTGTTGATTATGACCTGACGGAAGAGAACAGCTGGCTGCCGGACCTGGATGCACTGGCCCAAAAAGACCTGAGCCGCGTGAAATTGATGTGGGTAAACTACCCGCATATGCCTACCGGCGCAAAAGTAAACAGGGAGTTTGCCGCAAAGCTCATCGCTTTCGCCAAACAACATAATATCCTTATCTGCCACGATAATCCGTACAGCTTCATCCTGAATGAGCAACCCGAAAGTTTGCTGCAGTTTGAAGGTGCAAAAGATGTGGTGCTGGAACTGAACTCCCTCAGCAAATCGTCCAATATGGCCGGATGGCGCATTGGTATGCTGGTGGGCAAGGCAGAGTGGATTGCACAGGTACTGCGCTTCAAAAGCAATATGGATTCCGGTATGTTCCAGCCTATGCAGATGGCCGCTGTAAAAGCACTGCAGCTGGGTAAAGACTGGTACGACGACTTAAATAAAATTTACCGTGCACGCAGGGAAAAAGTATTTCAGTTGCTGGATCTGCTGCATTGCACCTATGATAAAAACCAGGTAGGTATGTTCGTTTGGGCAAAAATACCTGCTACTAACGAAAACGGCTATACGCTCACTGATGAAATACTGCAAAAGGCACGTGTATTCATTACTCCGGGAGGAATATTCGGAAGTAACGGTAACGGCTATATCAGGGTGAGTTTGTGCCAGGATGAAAAAGTTTTCCAGGAAGCGATAGAACGTATCAAAACCAACGTAAAATGATTGCAACAATAATAGGAACGGGTTTAATCGGCGGCTCGCTCGCCATCACGCTGAAGGAAAAAGGCGTGGCGGAGCGGATCATCGGGGTAGATCAGAACCAGGAGCACCTGCAACGGGCGCTGGAGCTGAACATCATCGATGAAGGCGCCAGCCTGGAAGATGCCATGAAGCGCTCGAGCCTGGTGATACTGGCGATCCCGGTGGATGCAGTGCTGCAGGCCCTGCCCGCCATCATGGATAAAGCGCGCCCCGGACAGGTGATTATGGATGTAGGTTCTACCAAAGAAAAAATACTGCAACTCGTTGCCGGTCATCCCAACAGAGGACGCTTCGTAGCGGCCCATCCGATGGCCGGCACCGAGTACTCCGGCCCCGATGCAGCTGTACGCAACCTCTTCGTAAATAAAACGATGGTGCTCTGCGATGTGAAAAACAGCGATGAAGACGCCCTGGAAGTAGTGGAAAATATGGTAGACCAGCTGCAGATGCGCACTGTGTATATGAATGCAGAAGAGCACGACCTGCACACTGCCTATGTATCTCACATTTCTCACATCACTTCTTTCGCACTGGCATTAACCGTGTTGAAAAAAGAGAAAGAGTCAGGACGCATCTTTGAACTGGCAAGCGGTGGTTTTGAATCCACTGTACGGTTGGCGAAAAGCTCTCCTGATATGTGGGTACCTATCTTCAAACACAACCGGAACAATGTACTCGATGTACTGGACGAACATATCAGCCAGTTACAGCAGATGAAATCATTGCTGGAAAATGAAGACTACGACACCTTTTACAAATTGATTCAAAAATCCAATAAAATCAGGAAGATCCTGAAATAACTAAATTCTGATAATCTACTTAACTTCAATACTATGGTACAGACAATGGAACAGATATTATCTAAAACAAAATTCTCCGATCCGTCTTCCGATAAAAAGCCGTTGATCATTTCCGGACCCTGCAGTGCAGAAACCGAAGAGCAGGTATTAGCCACCGCACTGGCCCTGCAAAAAACAGGTAAAGTGGACGTTTTACGCGCCGGTATCTGGAAACCCCGTACCCGCCCCGGTTCTTTCGAAGGCATCGGTACAAAGGGTCTTGCATGGTTGCAGAAAGCCCGTGAAATCACAGGTCTGCCGCTGGCGGTGGAAGTAGCTACTGCGAAGCAGGTGGAAGATGCGCTGCATTTCGGTGTGGATATTCTGTGGGTAGGCGCACGTACTACCGTAAACCCTTTCTCTGTACAGGAAGTAGCTGACGCACTGAGAGGCGTGGACACTACCGTTTTAATTAAGAATCCTATCAATCCTGACCTGGAACTGTGGATTGGCGCTGTGGAAAGAATCCAGAAAGCAGGTATCAATAAAGTAGGTTTAATTCACCGTGGCTTCTCCAGCTATGGCAACACCCAATACCGTAATGCACCAATGTGGCACCTGGCTATTGAGCTGAAACGCCGTATGCCTGAACTGCCTATGATCTGCGATCCTTCGCATATCTCCGGTCGCCGCGATATTTTGCAGGAAGTTTCCCAGGAAGCCATTGACCTCGATTACGATGGACTGATGCTGGAAACACACGTAGATCCGGACAATGCCTGGAGCGATGCCAAACAACAGATCACGCCTGAAAAATTAGCAGACCTGCTGGATGGTATCACCTGGAGAAGAGAACATTCCGATAAAAAAGATTTCAACTCTGCACTGGAAAAACTGCGCGCGCAGATTAACCAGGTAGATGATGAAATTATGCTGTTGCTCGGCAACCGTATGAAAATTGCAGAAAAGATTGGTGTGTACAAGAAAGAAAATAACATCACCATCCTGCAAACAAACCGCTGGAATGAAATACTGGACCGCGCGGTGTCTAAAGGTGAGAAACTGGGCCTGACGAAAGATTTCATCGTGAAATATTTTGATGCAGTTCACCTGGAATCCATCAACCGCCAGAACAAAGTAATGAACGAAGATAAGTAGATCCATCAGCCGCCGGCTGTTGACACTAACAACAGCCGGCAGTAGTTTTTTCTGACAGCTAAAGCTAATCGCTCCATGCTCATACAAACCCACCAGTTTCAACAACAGGAAACCACCTATTTTTTAGGGGAAAGCCTGATGGAGTTGGGCAATCATGTAAACCGTCACAGGGCCGTACTGGTAATAGATGAAAATGTAGAATACTATCACGGTCATCATCTGCACAACTGGAACAAAATTGTGGTGCCCTCAGGGGAAGAATTAAAGAACATGGCTACGGTGGATAAGATCATCGATGGTCTTATTTCTTACGAAGCCGACCGCAAAACCACGCTGGTTGGTATTGGTGGCGGAATGCTTACTGATGTGGCAGGATTTGCTGCCAGCATATACATGCGTGGAATTCCTTTTGGCTTTGTACCTACTACATTATTGGCGCAGGTAGATGCTTCCATTGGCGGAAAGAATGGGGTGAGTCATGGTAAACAGAAAAACCTGCTAGGCATTATCCGCCAGCCGGAGTTTATCCTCTTCGATTATACCCTGCCGCTCACTATGCCGGCAGAAGAATGGCATAACGGCTTTGCTGAAATCATCAAATACGCGTGTATCATGGATGCAACGTTGTTTGATTATCTCGAAAATAACAAAGAAAAAGCACTGGCCCGCGATGTGGAAGTACTGCAATACCTGGTGGAAAAATCGGTAGCAGCAAAAACAAAGGTAGTACTGGAAGATGAGCTGGAAAACGGTCCGCGCAGATGGCTCAACTTTGGTCATACCCTCGGTCATGCTGTGGAAAAGCTTGAACATATAGCGCATGGAAAAGCAGTGGCCATAGGGATGGTAGCAGCTACCCGTTTTTCGGAAAAGCTGATGAACCTGCCGGCAGATCAAACGATCCGCCTGATAAAACTGATCAGCGATTACCAGCTGCCCGTAGCTTTTAACTCTGATAAAGACGCGGTGTTCGACATCTTTAAACTGGATAAAAAACGGGAGAAAGATGTAATACATTTTGTATTACTGGAGCAGATCGGGAAAGCAACCACCATGCCCATTCCCATTGCAGAACTGAAGTTGTTACTGCAGGAATTGTAAATTTTTTTCTAATTAATTAAAGGCAGACGAAATATACATATGCAAGTTACTGTATCACCAGCCATCATTAAAGGCACGGTTACGGCCAATCCTTCCAAAAGCGCCATGCAACGCGCTGTGGCAGCGGCTTTGCTGGCAAAAGGAAAGAGCATTATCCGTAATCCCGGCCTGAGCAATGATTGCCTGGCAGCACTGGAAGTAGCCGAAAACCTGGGTGCTAAAATCAAACGGGAATACGACTATTTCGAAATCACCAGCAACGGTGTAGCACCGTTTTATGATGAAATCAACTGCGGCGAATCCGGTTTGGGGATCCGTATGTTTACGCCCATCGCGGCGTTGTCGTCCCTGCCCATTACCATTGAAGGCCACGGTAGCTTAACCACCCGCCCGATGGATTTCTTCGAAGCCGTATTACCACAGCTCGATGTAAAATGCTCCACACAGGGCGGTAAATTGCCCCTGCATATCCAGGGACCGTTACATCCGAAAGATATTACGATCGATGGTTCCCTCAGCTCACAGTTCCTCACCGGCCTGCTCATGGCTTACGGTGCTGCAGCAGAAAACGTGACCATCACAGTAACAGATCTGAAAAGCAAACCATACATTGCGTTAACCCTTCAACTAATGGCGCACTTTGGCGTTCAGGTGGAAGAAAAGAATTTTGAAACCTTCCATTTCGGAAAGAAACAGGCGTATAACCCCTGCGACTATACGGTGGAAGGCGACTGGAGCGGTGCCGCATTCCTGCTGGTAGCTGCGGCAGTAGCCGGTAAAGCAGAAGTACAGCATCTCAACACGTCCTCTGCCCAGTCAGATAAAGCTATCCTGGAAGCATTGGAAAAAGCCGGCGCACATTTAATGTCCGGCGTGTTTACGGTAAATATAGAAAAAGGCGGGTTGAACGCATTTGAAATAGATGCCACCGACTGTCCCGATCTGTTCCCTCCGCTGGTAGCGCTGGCTGCTAACTGTAACGGCACTACGAAAATAAAAGGCGTGAGCCGTTTGGCTCATAAAGAAAGCGATCGCGGTTTAACACTGCAGGAGGAATTTGGCAAGATGGGTATTAAGATTGACCTTGAAGGCGATATCATGCTGGTACACGGCGGCACCGGTATTAAAGGCGCCCAGGTACATTCACATAACGACCACCGTATTGCGATGGCCTGTGCTGTAGCTGCTTTAACGGCAGACGGCCCGGTGATCATCGACAATGCAGAAGCAATCAACAAATCCTACCCGGAATTTTATGATCACCTGGAATTGTTGGGTGGTAAGGTGGCAGTAACCGTATAATTTCACTTTAAATCATCAGCGTGTGAACAGTTTTGGCAGATTATTCAGGGTAAATGTTTTTGGAGAATCACATGGCGCCAGCGTTGGCGTAAATATAGATGGCATACCGGCAGGTATCCCGTTAAAGCAGGAAGATTTCCTGGCAGACCTGGAACGTCGTAAAGGCGGTTCCAGAGGCACTACGCCCCGCAAGGAGGAAGACCTGCCCTTTATCAAATCAGGCGTTTTTAACGATTTCACTACCGGTGCACCTGTTACTATTCTTTTTGAAAATAACAATACCCGCAGCACTGATTACGAAAAGCTGCGGGAGTTTCCGCGTCCGGGGCATGCCGATTTTGTAGCGACCGAAAAGTTTGGCGGCTTTGAAGACTATCGCGGCGGCGGGCATTTCAGCGGCAGGCTCACCCTCAACCTGGTGGCAGCCGGTGTAATTGCCAAAAAGATCCTGGGCGAAGAGATCCAGGTAAATGCCACCATCACGGAAGTAGGAGGTAACCCTGATCCGGAAGCCGGACTGGAAGCCGCGATTGCAGCAAAAGATTCGGTAGGTGGTATCGTGGAGTGCGTGGTAAATGGCCTGCCCATTGGCCTGGGCGAACCTTTCTTTGATTCGCTGGAATCCGCGCTGGCGCACGCCGTTTTTGCAATTCCTGCTATCAAAGGTATTGAGTTTGGCGCCGGCTTTGCTGCTGCTAAAATGAAAGGACTCGAACATAACGATCCCATCATCGATAAAACCGGTAAAACGGCCTCCAATCATGCAGGTGGGGTAGTAGGCGGTATTACCAACGGGAACCCGCTGGTTTTCCGCATCGCGGTGAAACCTACCTCCAGTACACCTAAAGAACAACAAACCCTCAACATAAAAAGCGGGGAAGTGGAAACTTTCAGCGTGAAAGGCCGTCACGACCTTTGCATCGCGCTGCGCGTACCGGTGGTACTGGAAGCAGTTACCGCTATGGTACTGGCTGATTTCCTGTTGCTGGAACAACGCCGGCCGCGGGTGTTTGCTGCGAAGTAGGGATCGCCTTCGGCGATTGTCTTTTTCAGGATTAAACTGATTAGACTGATAACGCTGATTTGATTATATTTTGATTTTAAAAGATTAGGGAAGATAAAAGCGGATTTGCTTCTATCTTCCCTAATCTTTTTATAAAAAATCCTGAAAAACTAAATCAGTTCAATCAGCTTAATCAGTTTAATCCTGAAAAAGACAATCGCCGAAGGCGATCCTTTTACTGCTCAATCGCCAGCAGCTCCACATCGAATATCAGCGCTGCACCCGGGCCAATTTTCGGACCTGCACCACGATCGCCGTATGCCAGCTCAGAAGGAATGAAAAGACGCCATTTAGAGCCTACAGGCATTAACTGAAGGGCTTCTGTCCAGCCTTTGATCACGCCGCCTACCGGGAAGGAGATGGGCTGACCTCTGTCTACAGAGCTATCGAACACCGTACCATCGATTAATGTACCGTGATAATGCGTTTTTACTTTATCGGCGGCGGTAGGTTTAGGACCATCGCCTTCTTTCAGGATCTGGTACTGTAAACCATCAGGCAGCGTTACAACTCCTGGTTTGGATTTATTCTCCGCCAGGAATTTAAGTCCTGCTTCGCGGTTTTTGGCAGCTTTGTCTGCTTTCAGCTGCTGCAGATAATTACTTATGCTCATATCACATTGTTCTTTTGACAGTGTTAACGGTTTGTTCTTCAACGCATCCTGTACTGCTTTGGCCAGAAGGGCAGGATTCACATTTTCCAGTCCCTGGGCCTTCAGGTTCTCCGCAATACTAACTCCTATTCCGTAGCTCACGGAGTCCAGTTTGTTTTTCAATACCGGTGACTTAACGGCTGTTTTGGCCACGGGCTTCTTAGGTGCAGGTTTAGCCTGACTGAAACCTTGTACGGATAAGCATCCCAGGGCTCCTATGAACAGGTATTTTTTGTACTTCATAAATAATAGACAGAAATGTTAGTTAAAATAAGGCTTTTTAAAGATGATGCAAGTTAATCAATATAATATTTCGCCCGCAAGCCTTTTACCGGGATGACACCGTTGGCATCATCCCGGTAAATCATTACTTCACTACCGGCAGCACCACGTTGGAGGGATGCTGTGCATCGTGGTAGATGCGGATAGTGGCCTTTTTAAAATCTTTGTCAGTAGCCTTGTAAATATCCATGAACTGCTGCGGGTTCCGGTCTGACAGCGGGAACCAGCTGCTTTGTACCTGGATCATGATGCGGTGTCCTTTCTGGAAGGTATGCGCCACATCCGGCATAGTGAATTTCACTTCAGCAGGTTGATCAGGCACAAATGCTTCCGGCTTTTCAAAGCTGTTGCGGAATTTGCCGCGCATGATCTCTCCACGTACCAGCATCTGGTAGCCGCCCATCGGGTAGGTAGCGGAAGGCACCCTGCGATGTTCGGCAGGGGCGTCTTCTTCATATTTGAAATCGTCGGGGAATACGTCAATCACTTTCACGATGAAATCGGCATCTGTAGTGCTGGTGCTGGCAATCAGGTCTGCTACTACGGGGCCGGCCAGGGTAATGTCTTTGTCCAGTACTTCACTTTCAAATACAGCTACATCAGGTCTGCGGGCGGCAAAGCGCTGATCATCGGTCATATAGTTGATGGTACGGCCAAAATGTACGTCTTCTGTATACGGAACGGGTTTGGCCGGGTCGCTTACGTATTCGCTGAAGCTATTGGCAGCAGCGGGTTTGGTAAAGGAAAGCTTACCATCTTCCTGCAAATAAACAGGAGCGTCTTCCATGTTAGCCGGAGGCCATTTAGGGAGTTGTTTCCATTTGTTTTCGCCGGTGAAGAAAATAGTGGCTTCTGCGATATCAGGTGCAGCGCCTTTGCCTTTAAGGTAATAGTTGAAGAAAGGAATTTCAACATTTTGTGCGTAGTATTCGGCGGTGTTGCTGCCAAAGCGCACATTACCCAGGTGGGTGCCATCGTTGGATGCCCATTGACCGTGGTACCACGGTCCCATTACAATACGGTTGTTGGTAGCCGGACTTTTGGTTTCAATGGCCTGATAGGTATTCCACGCGCCGAAGCAATCTTCCGCATCAAACACGCCTCCTACAATCAACATAGCGGGTTTTACATTCTGCAGGAAGTTGCGCACGTTGCGGGCTTTCCACCAGCTGTCGTAAGTAGGATGTGCGTACATTTCATGCCAGAAGGTTACGCTGTCGCCGATGATCTTAGCGAAGTTGGGCAATGCGCCGGTTTCCAGGTAGTATTTGTAGTTGTCGTGCGTGTAGTAATCAATGCCCTTTGGCCCTTCCATAGTGGGTTTGGGATGCGGCTGGTCAAATACCGTATAAAAAGAGAAAGCGTCTGCGATAAAGAAAGCACCGTTGTGATGAAAATCATCTCCCAAAAACCAATCCGTAACAGGCGCCTGCGGACTCACCGCTTTCAGGGCCGGGTGGCCGCTCAGCGCAGCCATAGTAGAGTAGAAGCCGGGATAGGAAATACCAAATATTCCTACGTTACCGTTGTTGCCGCTGAGGTTTTTCACCAGCCAGTCGATGGTATCATAGGTATCACTGGCTTCATCAATATCTTTCTTTCCCTTTTTAGCAGGATTGAAAGGTCTTACATTTACAAATTTACCTTCACTCATCCAGGTGCCTCTTACATCCTGTATGACCATGATGTAGCCTTCTTTCAGGTATTCTTTGTAATGATTTTTATACAACGGACGGAAAGCATTTTCTCCATAAGGAGCGCAGGAATAAGGTGTGCGCGTCATCAGGATAGGATGTTTTTCCGATTGATCTTTCGGCAGGTAAATGGAAGTAAACAACTTAATGCCATCGCGCATGGTGATGTACACTTCCTTTTTAGTGTAGTGTTCATGCATCCAGAGTGAATCCTGGTTAACGGCCTTACACGCCGCAGGAATTACAAACAGCGCGGCACAGGCCAGCAGCAGCCATTTTCTCATAAACAGTTTATTTTAGATTTCGGGCTAATGTAATAAAAAAACGGGGGATGGCTGGCAGCTATGTGGGGAACGGTTACCGGCCCAGTTTCTCTTTTTCTTTCTTTGGTAAACTCGCCACTACCAACTCGTACGAATTTCTGATCCATTCCAGCAGCAGCTTATTGGGAATACCGGAGTGTACATCAACAGTATTCCAGTGTTTTTTATTCATGTGATAGCCGGGGATCACGCCTTCATAACGCTCCCGCAGCTCAACAGCTTCTTCCGGATCGCATTTGAGGTTAATAGATGCAAAATTTGAAAGGCCGCTGAGGGCAAATACTTTTCCGCAAACTTTATATACCAGGGTTTCATCTCCAAAAGGAAACTCTTCTGTAACGCCGGGTAGTGAAAGACAATATTCCTGAAATTGTGCAAGGTTCATGAGTAACAATTATATCTTGTTACAAAAGTCTGTAAAATTTCCGGGAATTATGGAAGTGGCCTGTAATGATACCGCCATTGGATGGTACTGGTAACACCGTTTTGTATGGACAACTCTGTAGTGTAAACGACCTGGCTATCGTGATCATCGCGGATATCCCGGAAGATATGGGTGATCTCAGTCTGACTGCCGCCAGGAGGGAGATGCTTTTCAGTGATCTTTTTTACATTGGTGCGACCGGCAAATAAGCGATGGTCCGGCCTCATTATAAATCGCAGATAAGGATATTGTTTGCCGAGTGCATAGAAAAAGTTAGGCGTGTCGTCATATTCAAACTGAGATATGCTGCTGGTATGCAGTGTGGTTTCTTCTCCGCCTGGCAGGGTGGGGGAGGCATAATAGCCATAACCATTGCGTGTTAAGTTGTTGAGCTGATCGCCGGAATAATTACAGGTGGTGATGGCTATCAATTGGCGCATATAATCGGCGCCCTTCTCTGTTATCAATGTATCTGTGAGTTCAATCAATTTGCCGCTGTCATCAAATGTAAATCGCATTGCGTCCGGTACCGTGTCATTTCTCCCTCCAGAGTATGGTGGGTACAGGAATCCTGTTATCTTAAATTCTCTTTCAGATGATTGTACCACATTTTTTTCCGACAATTTGAAATTGGCTCCGTCCTTTCGATAGAGAACTGTTCCTGTCAGCTTTCCATTGGCATCGGTTTTAAATTCCATATGCATAGTAGCCTGATCACTGCCGGGTTCATAATGGTCGAAGGTGGTTAGTTGCTGGTTATTGTTATAACCCAGCTGCTCATAGAGAATATTATCTCTATAAATCTGTGTTATCAGGCGAGTAACCTGTATGGGCGCTGGTCCCGTTGGTTCTTTCGGCCGATCTTTTTTCCGGCATCCGGTATTAGTCAATATTACAAGCGCAATGACGGGTAGCGTAATATATTTCATGGTATGATTTCGTTCTTAATCTGCTTTGATCACTTTATAGGTATAAGCAATTGTTTTATTAATGCCTGGAATACTTTGTGTTTGTGGATACTGTGTGGTATCATACATTTTATAGGTGATGGGGCAGATCTTCGGTGGTACATTGTCTGTTTTATACGTAAAAGCTGCTGTGAGGTGTTCACTCAAAAGGTAAGGATAATAGTTATCGGACGGATAGGGAAAATTATCACCGCCAATGGTGCGGAACAGCAGTGGGTTTTTTGATACCTGTGGAAACAATGGATTCTCCAGCGGAAGGTATGCAAGGTCAAATGTGTTCGAGAGTAATTCGGGTTCCCCGTTATATACATGATACCAGTTTATATCCTGAAACTGCGTGATATCTTTCCCGTTATACTGGTATTGTTTGTACAACACTGCCACTCCAACAACAATAGAAATGGTGTCTTTAGTGCCTACGAGGGTGAGCATTCTTTGATTGTTAGTCTGTAAATAATTAAGCGTATCGTATCCGGAAATTTCATTACCCAGTTCCCTGTAAAAGGTGGTGTAAATGATAAACCTGTCTGCATTCCACGCCACTGAATCCTTTTGGCTAAGACTTTTTATAGTATTATCATTTTCGTTATAATACCTGGCCATTGATACATAACCTTCCTGGTTATAGGTGTAGGCTATATAATTTTGCCAGATACGGTAAGTAGGATTGTAGTCCCATCTCTCCGTAACCTGGTGTTTGTCATTATAAACAAGACTGTCTTTGGGTACATTATTCACGCGGATCGTGGTAACGAGGTAAATATCTTTTGGTGGCTCCGGCCGGGGTGGGGGAGTAACGCTATTGTCTTTTTTGCACTGACAGGCCGGAGCTATTATGAGTAGCAAAAGCGCAGTATAGTACAGCAGGATTTTTACCGGATATAGTAAGGATAAACGCATAAATTGGATAACAACCTGTTAAAAATACCGATTTATTGATGGCTTCTGCGGGAAAAGTAAGGTCAAATTATCAAGCAGACGCTCCCGGAGTGCAGGTTTAGGATAAAACGCTGATATGGGGTAAATGTTACAAGCCGGCCCTGCAATAATATAGCCCTGTGCGTTAGCAGGTAAGCTACACGCACAGGGCCGGCACTTAAAAACTTTGGCGGATTATTTCTTGTTGATACTGATGATCACACGGGAATAACGGGCATAGGTGATCTCCACTTGCTGCCCTGCCCTGTATCCTTCCAACGCACCACGCATCCAGTAAAACAGGCGTTTTTTCTTATTCTCCAGCAGGATCATAATATTGGTTTGTGTATCATTGTTTTCCAGGTATACCGCTTCCATCGGCGCCTCCAGGGTGGCTTTCTGTAGGGCAGTCAGATCTTTTTTAATAGCCCAGTAGCGTATATCTGTTACTTTTATCAACGCAAATATCAATGCTATCACAAAGCATAACAGCCATACCCAGAACCAAAGGTTTTTGAAAGACAGGAGCGAATCATCCGCATCACCCAGGTTGTTGTGAGTGTATAAATAAATTTGCGGTATCACAGCAGCAATCAATAATAGCCCAAAACCGATAAGGGTGAATTTTGTTAACTGTTGCTTGTTTCTCTTCAGCGCGTCCTGTAATAAAAAATGTTCCTCAGTCGTAATAAAGGTGTAATCAGACATAGTTGTTAGATGGTTTTTCAGTAGGCTAATATATAGATAAACAATTAATTAATTAAAATTATATATATAATTTTTTATTTAGTGATTATCATTTTGCTTGTTTGCAGCCATTTTGTAATAATATGTGGTAAAATATTATTACATGTTTAAGAGAGATTTAATAGCTGTGGTAACTCATATCTGCATTTTTATTAACGGATATATAACTACTTTATGCCGTTTTGAATGGAAATAGTTTTCTAATTTGCCCCGCATTATAACCCATCATCTGTTATTCTTCCCCAATTGTTACCATGCAATCATAAATACTATAATAGTGAAAAGGATTTTTTTATTAGCCGCTGTCCTGTTATCGATCAGCTTTGCCGGCTACGCCCAGGATACTGCCCAGCTGGTAGTGGAAGGAAGAAAGAACAGCGCCACGCAGCAGTCGAGGCCCTATGTGATCATGATCTCCATTGATGGTTTCCGGTACGACTACGCCGAAAAATACAATGCACAAAACCTGCTGCGCCTGTCGGGAGCAGGCGTTCGCGCTACTGCTATGCAGCCGGCATTTCCATCCCTTACGTTTCCCAATCACTATTCCCTGGCTACTGGTCTTTACCCCGCCCATCACGGCCTGGTGGATAATTTTTTTTACGACCGTAAAAGAGATGCTGTTTACAAAGTGGGCAACCGCGATGCCGTGGAAGACGGCACCTGGTACAATGGTGTGCCATTATGGGTATTGGCGGAGAAACAGGAAATGATCAGCGCCAGCTATTTCTGGGTAGGATCAGAAAGCGCTATACAAAACATACGTCCTACCTACTATTTTAAGTACCAGGAAAAAACAAGGATCGATCAACGCATCCAAACAGTCATAAACTGGCTCCGCCTGCCGGAAGAACAACGCCCGCACCTCATTACCTTCTACTTCCCTGAAGTGGATCACATGGGACATTCCTGGGGACCAGACGCCGACAGTGTACGCAGCGCCGTACAATTTGTGGATGCCGCCATCGGCAAAATGGTGGCCGAAGCAGAGCAGCTGCATCTCCCGGTAAATTTTATCGTGGTATCCGATCACGGTATGATGCTGGCAGATACCACTCATACCATCACCCTGCCGGATGCACCCGTGCTGCAACCCCTGAAAAGTATACCTGGAAACGAAAAGGTAATGCTATACGGTAAAACCGACGAGGAAATCAAAGCCGCATATGATTATCTTAAACAACACGAAAATCATTATACTGCTTACCTGAAAAAGGAAACACCGGAAAGATGGCATTACGGTCAGGAAGATGTTTATAACCGTATCGGTGATATTATCCTGCTGGCAGAAGCTAACTATATATTTACACCGTCAAAAAAAGCAAGTCCGGGTCATCATGGGTATGACAATAACCTCACCAACATGAACGCCATCTTCATGGCCTGGGGACCGGCTTTTAAGCCACATACCCGTATCGCCACTTTCGAAAACGTACATGTGTACCCGTTAGTAGCAAGAATACTTGGCCTGGATATCACACAGCCTATCGATGGGCGCCTGGAAGTACTGGAGCCTGTCTTACAATAACCGTTATTTATCTTAAAAAAAAAGAGAAGGGGATAGACGTAACATCTATCCCCTTCTCTTTTAATATTTAAACCAACAGCTTATACCGCTGCTTCCTCATATGCACTTGCAGGTTCGCAGGTACAGATCAGGTTCCTGTCGCCGAATGTATTGTTGATACGGCTAACAGAAGGCCAGAATTTATTTGCCTTCACATATTCCAGCGGGAATGCTGCCTGCTGACGGCTGTATGGACGGGTCCATTCATCGGCAGTGATCACCTGTTGGGTATGCGGTGCATTTTTCAGTACGTTGTTTTGTTTATCGCTTTGTCCCAGTTCTACCGCACGAATCTCTTCACGGATAGCCAGCAGCGCATCGCAGAAGCGATCCAGCTCACCTTTATCCTCACTTTCAGTAGGCTCAATCATGATAGTGCCCGGAACCGGGAAGCTCATGGTAGGAGCGTGGAAGCCATAATCCATCAGACGTTTGGCCACATCTTCCGCTTCAATACCGGCAGCTGCTTTAAACGGACGGAGGTCCACAATGAATTCATGCGCACAGGTACCGTTAACACCGGTATACAGGATGTCATATGCTTTTTCCAGTCTTGCCTTCATATAGTTGGCATTCAGGATAGCAAATTCAGACGCCTGTTTAACGCCATTGAATCCAAGCATGCGGATGTAAGCGTAAGAGATCAGCAGGATGCTGGCAGAACCAAATGGCGCTGCAGATACGGCGTTGGATGGCTTGCCGTCATTCAGCGTAACGTGTCCTGGCAGGAATGGCGCCAGGTGTTTTGCTACGCAGATAGGGCCCATGCCGGGACCGCCGCCACCGTGAGGAATAGCGAAAGTTTTATGCAGGTTCAGGTGACAAACGTCTGCGCCAATCAGTCCGGGTGCGGTTAAACCTACCTGGGCGTTCATGTTGGCGCCGTCCATGTATACCTGTCCGCCGTGTTCGTGTATTGTAGCGCAGATATCTTTTACACTTTCTTCATATACACCATAGGTAGATGGATAAGTGATCATGATACCGGCGAGGTCTTTACTGTAGGTGGCTGCTTTTGCTTTCAGATCGTCTACATCGATGTAGCCGTTTTCCAGCGCTTTTACAATCACTACCTTGAAGCCTGCCATTACTGCAGATGCGGGGTTGGTACCGTGGGCGCTGATCGGGATCAGCATTACATTACGGTGGCCTTCACCTCTGCTCTTCTGGTATTCGCGGATCACCAGCAGGCCGGCGTATTCACCCTGTGCGCCACTGTTAGGCTGCAGGCTGCATGCGTCGAAGCCGGTAATTTTGCTGAGGTATTCTCCCAGTTCTTCAGCCATCTGTAAATAGCCGCCTACCTGGTTTTTCGGTGCAAATGGATGCATTTTGCTCCAGTGTGCCCAGCTCAAAGGAATCATCTCGGTAGCTGCATTCAGCTTCATGGTGCAGGAACCCAGGGAGATCATGGAAGTATTCAGGGAAAGATCCTTGTTTTCCAGCATCTTCAGGTAACGCATCATCAGCGATTCGCTGTGATAGCTGTTAAATACAGGATATTGCAGGTAAGGAGAAGTACGTTGCAGATCGGCAGGGATACCGGTGGTACCACCGGAAACGGCTGCTGCATCTGTAGTACCCGCGCCAAATACGTGCAGGATGTCGTTTACATCAGCAATGGTAGTGGTTTCATCAAGAGAGATACCCACATTGCCATTGGCGAAGTAACGGAAGTTGATACCCAGTGCTTCTGCAGCATCTTTTACATCAGCGCCTTCAACTACGATAGTATCGAAGAAGCTGTCTGACGCCAGCTTCAGACCTTTAGCCTTCAGCTTACCCGCCAGTGTATTGGTGAGCAGGGAAATACGGGTAGCAATATTTTTCAGCCCTTCCGGACCATGATATACAGCATACATGGCGGCCATATTGGCGAGCAATGCCTGTGCAGTACAGATATTGGAAGTTGCTTTTTCACGTTTGATGTGCTGTTCACGGGTTTGCAGTGCCATACGCAGCGCACGGCCGCCATTGGCATCAATGCTCACACCGATGATACGGCCGGGGATAGAACGTTTAAAATCGTCCTTTACGGCAAAGAAAGCAGCGTGCGGACCACCAAAGCCCAATGGAACACCAAAGCGTTGTGCAGAACCAAAGGCGGCATCAGCGCCCATGTCACCAGGGGAAGTAAGCAGGGTCAGTGCCAGCAGGTCTGTTGCCACACCTACAAATGCGCCCACTGCGTGTACCTGGTCAATGAAAGCACGGTAATCGGCTGCAGCACCCACGTTGTCGGGATACTGGATCAGCGCACCGAAATATAGTTCGTCGAAGGAAGCAGTTTTGTAATCGCCTGTCACTACTTCAATGTGAAGCGGGGTAGCGCGGGTATAAATTACATCCAGCGTTTGCGGATATACGTTGTTATCTACAAAAAATTTAGGTCTGGTTACATGGTCATGATCCTTATTCAGCGCATTGAAGAACATGGTCATGGCTTCTGCTGCGGCAGTGGCTTCATCCAGCAGGGAAGCATTGGCAATTGGCAGTCCTGTCAGATCACATACCATTGTCTGGTAGTTCAGCAGGCTTTCCAGGCGGCCCTGGGAAATTTCTGCCTGGTACGGCGTATACTGGGTATACCATCCTGGATTCTCAAATACATTACGCAGAATAACACTTGGTGTAATCGTATCAAAATAACCCTGGCCAATATAGTTGCGGTATACTTTGTTTTTCAGTGATATGTCCTTCAGATGACGGAGATAATCACTTTCACTCATCGCTGCAGGAATAGCCAGTGGCTGTTGCATACGGATGGCGCCCGGAACGGTTTTGCTGATCAGCTGGTCCAGGTTGGAGGCCCCGATGGTTTCCAGCATCTGGTTGGTCTCTCTTTCATTCGGCCCTATGTGACGGTGCACGAATTCATTTTGTTGAATATCAAAAAGATTCATGATGTAAGCAGGTAATTTGAAATAGAATGCGCAAAGCTATGCAGATTTTAAGCAACGGCCAAACAATCAATACTGGCGGGGGAAAACAGTGATAAATGATACTTCAGGGATGGGTGTATATGTCATAATTTTGTCCACAGACTATTTACCTATCTTTGCACCAAATGAGCAAAATATTAGAAGACTGGGAACAGAAGGCCCAGGATAAGCAAAAAGCGAATAAACAGTTCCTCGCAAAACTGCAAACCCGCCGTGGAAAAGGAGTGGAGAAGCTGTTGCCGGATCTGCATGAGGAAGCATTCAGTAAAATCGACTGCCTCCAGTGCGGTAACTGCTGCAAAACCATCAGCCCCCGTTTTAAAGGGCCCGATATCAGGCGCATCTCAAAGCACCTGGGCATGAAGGAAGGCGATTTCATTGAAACCTACCTCCGGCTTGATAAGGATGAAGACTATGTGGTGAAGTTCACGCCGTGCCCCTTCCTGGGCGCCGACAACTACTGCGGCATCTATGATGTACGCCCCGGCGATTGCGCCAACTATCCCTACACAGATAGTTACGACTTTTTTAAACGCCCGAAGATCACCTACGAAAACAGCACCGTTTGCCCGGCTGTTTATTATGTACTGGAAAAGTTAAAAGAAAAGATGGATTTATAGGTAAAGGCGGTTAGCGCTGTTAAAGGCTAACCGCCGCCTGCTAAGGCTTCAGATCCAGCTTGCGCATAGCCGGTGAAATAATGTAAGTGGTGATCACCACGCCCAGCGTAACACATCCTCCAAACACTACCGACGGCACCAAACCCATTGCCCTGGCCATAAAACCGCTTTCAAAGGCCCCCAGCTCATTGGAAGAACCCACAAACATGGAACTTACTGATGCTACCCGCCCGCGCATATCGTCCGGCGTTTTTAACTGCAGGATCGTTTGCCGTATGATTACACTGATACCATCCAGCGCGCCACTGATCAGCAGCGCAAACATCGACAGGTAAAAGCTTGTGGAAAGACCAAACAATATAATGGTTAAACCAAAGCCGAATACCGCCGCCAGCAGCTTGATACCCGGTTTGTTCACCAATGGCTTATGGGCCAGTATAAACATGGTGACCAGCGCACCCACCGCAGGGGCGGAACGCAGCAATCCATAACCCAGGGAACCCACATGCAGTACATCTGTGGCAAATGCCGGTAACATCGCTACCGCACCGCCAAACAACACTGCAAACATATCAAGCGCCATCGCATTCAATACCACTTTGGTTTTCCATACAAACCGCATTCCTTCAGTAAGACCAGTCACAAAACTCTCGCCCTTCGGCTTATAATAAACCGGCTTGGGCTTTATCTTCAGCAAACTGTATAAGGGCGCCAGGAAAATAAATACTACCATCAACATCGACCAGTGTACCCCGAACCAGTGAATGAAAAGCCCGCCCAGCGCAGGTCCCAGCACACCGCCTATCTGCCACGCAGAACTGCTCCACGTAGAGGCGTTGGCGTATAATTCACGCGGCACCAGCAGCGACATCAGGGTAAAGTTAGAAGGACTTGTATAGGCCCGCACAATGCCGCCCAGGAAAACCAGCAGGTAAATGAGGTTAAGCACCCAGTGCTTTGAAACGCCCGCCACTGCACGGTCCCAGGTTAACAGGAATAACCCCGAGCTGATAAAAAGATAAGCAATCACACAATAGAGGAGCATGCCCCGCTTCTCACGTTTGTCTACCATATGCCCGGCAAACGGCGCCAGCAACACGGCAGGAATTACTTCTGCCAAACCTATCAATCCCAGTGAGAAGGGATCTTTTGAAATTTCATATACTTTCCATTCTATAATGGCAAATTGCATGGCCAGCGCAAATACAAGCGCAAAGCGGATTACCAGGTAATAATTGAATTCCGGAAAGCGTAGCGAAGCGTATGGGTCGTTCTTTTTCGGTGCCGTAGTGTCCAACCTGATGAGTTTTTTGCGAAGGTACAAAAATCAGAAACGGCGACGGCAGAATATCAGGCAATCCGCTTCACCGCTCACCACAATCACTTCTTCCTTTCGGCTTTCTGGGTTATATTTATTCTGCATTAATACCGCAGTTCTATGGAAATACATACCCTTATTTTCCGGGCTTTATTACCGGCCATATTCATACAATTTGCCTGTGCGGGCAATAATTCCAATGATGATGGTCCTGAGCCTCCGGCTAATGCGCCCCGGAAAGCGAAGCTGCAGCTGGTAACAGACCAGTTCATATCTCCGGTAAATATGGCCGTGCCCGGGGATGGTACCGGCAGGTTATTTTTCTGTCAGAAAGAAGGGAAAGTATGGATCGTGCAGCAAAACAAGCTGCTTCCCACCCCTTTCCTGGATGTAAGCAGCGATATGATTTCCGTAAATCCGGGATATGATGAACGCGGGCTGTTAGGGATGGCCTTTCACCCCGATTTTAAATCGAATCACAAGTTTTATGTGTACTATAGCTCGCCTGCTAAAAGATCCGGCTTCGATCACACCAGCCGCCTGGTAGAGTTTACCACCACAGCAGGAAATCCAAATGTGGCTAATACCGCCTCCAAAAGGATTGTACTGGAAGTGGATGAACCGGAATCCAATCATAACGGCGGGCAGCTGCAGTTTGGGGCCGATGGCTACCTCTATGTGGGGCTTGGTGATGGCGGCGGTGGCGGTGATAAACATGGCACTATTGGCAACGGCCAGAACCTCAATACTTTACTGGGTAAAATATTAAGAATAAATGTCAATGGAACACCCTATTCTATCCCTCCGGATAATCCTTTCGTTAACCGGCCCGACACCCGGCCTGAAATATGGGCCTATGGCCTTCGCAACCCCTGGCGCTTTTCCTTCGATAAAACCACCAGGATGCTCTTTGCCGGTGACGTAGGACAGAATAAGTATGAAGAAGTAGACATCATCACCAAAGGAGGCAACTACGGCTGGCGCATCCTGGAAGGCACTCATGACTATAACGTGCCTGCGGGTGCGGACAAGTCGGCATTGATTGCACCTATCCACGAATACAGCCACGATGTGGGGATAAGTATCACCGGTGGCTATGTATATCGCGGCAGCGCCATCCCGGCGCTGAAAGGATTATATGTTTTCGGCGATTATAACGGGAAAGCCTTTGTACTCACGCCCAACGGGCAAAAATGGACCAGCGCTCCGCTGGAACTCACCGGTCGCCCGGCAGATAACCTCCAGATCCTCAGCTGGGGAGAGGATGAACAGGGCGAATTATATATGCTTGCCAGCACTTCCGGCAGCAGCGGATTTAAAGGAGCGGTGTATAAGCTGGTGAAAGAATAAAACATTCCAGCCACCTTAATCGTTTACTTCAGGTCCACCTTTCAGGCGGGGTTCCTTCGTGGATGCTTCGTAGATACTTCGTGGATACGTCGACAGCCGGTAACCACACCCTCACAGGTACTGTAGCGGGCGGGAAAAACAACGCTTTTCAGCCATGTATCTCGCCTGGTGCCCGTTTGGCCCAATTTTTTGTTAAAAGGAAATAAATTGCACGACCGACGGGTGATTTTATTTTATATTTGATTTGACAACGTTTAAGTTCAATTGAGATACATATGAGACTGAAAGTGATTATACCGGTTGTGCTGCTTAGCATCTCCGCAGGCGTGTTGGCTTTTAATAAGCTCGGACATAATGACGATCCTCCGGGTCGTTATGAGGTGATCATGAACCTGGTGGGGCAGATGCTGAAAGAAGGGCATTATCAACCCAAAGCAATAGATGACAAATTCTCCACCGAAGTTTTTAATAAATACCTGCGTAGCCTGGATACGGAAAAGAAATTTTTCCTGAAAACAGATGTGGATAAACTTATGCCCCTCGCCGTTCATATTGATGATGAACTGAAAGGGGCACCGATCGACTGTTTCCGCAGCATCAACACCCTGATCAAACAACGGGTGGCTGAAGCAGCAGCGATCTACCCTGAAATCCTGTCCAAGCCTTTTGATTTCACCGTAGATGAAAAGGTAACACTGGACCCGGATAAAGTGGATTTTCCTGCAGATGAAAATGCCCGTAAAGAAGCCTGGCGCAAAGTATTGAAATACCGTACGCTGGAAAAACTGACCGATCTCCAGGAAATGAGAGAAAAAGATAAGGGGAAAGACAGCATTAAAACCAAAACCGATGTGGAACTGGAAGCAGAAGCCCGCGTAAAGGTGAAACAACTGTACGACCGTTATTTTGAACGTCTGAAAAACAGGCAGAACGATAATGACCGCTTTAACCTCTATGTGAATGCGATCACCACTACCATGGATCCGCATACCGACTACTTCCCGCCGGATGAAAAACGTGCGTTCGAAGAACAGATGGCCGGTAAATTCTTTGGTATCGGCGCACAGCTGAAAGAAGAAGGCGACAAAATCCGCGTGGTAAGCATCGTTACCGGAAGCCCGAGCTGGAAACAGGGACAACTGAAAGCCAACGACGTGATCCAGAAAGTTGCACAGGGAAATACTGAACCAGTGGATATTACCGGTTACCCCGTAGAAGATGCGGTGAAACTGATCCGTGGTAAAAAAGGTACTCCCGTAAAACTGACCGTAAGAAGCGTGGACGGTACTACTAAAGATATCACCATCATCCGTGATGAAATTGTTACCGAAGAAACATTCGCCAAATCAGCGATCATCAACGGACAACATAAAATAGGCTACATCTACCTGCCGGAATTCTATGCCGACTTCAACGACCGTAACGGCGCCCGCAGCGCGGAAGACGTTGCCAAAGAGGTAGCCAAGCTGAAAGCAGAGAATGTGGAAGGCATTATCCTTGATCTCCGCTTCAACGGCGGCGGCTCCCTCCAGGATGTAGTGCAGATGGCCGGCCTGTTCATTCCGGAAGGCCCCGTGGTACAGGTACGCTCCCGTGGCGGCGACGCTGTAGTACTGCGCGACCGCGATAAGAATGTACAATACGAAGGACCACTGGCTATCATGGTAAATGAATACAGCGCTTCCGCTTCTGAAATTATGGCCGCAGCCATGCAGGACTACAAACGCGCAGTAATCATCGGCAGCACCCAAACATTTGGTAAAGGCACGGTACAGCGTCTCTTCAACCTGGATGATTTCTACCCGGTAAAAGACGGTGGCAGCCTCGGCGCACTGAAACTTACCCAGCAGAAATTTTACCGTGCAAATGGAGGTTCTACCCAGCTGAAAGGCGTGGCTTCAGATATTGTATTGCCTGATCCATACTACGAAGTAGCTGAACGTAAAGATTCCGATGCACTGGCATGGGATGAAATCCCCCGCGCAAGCTTCACCGCATGGTATAACCCGGTAAATGCAGAATCTCTGAAAAAGAACAGCGAAAAAAGAATGGCTTCCAGCGCAGCTTTCAAATTGCTCAACGAAAACCTGAACACTTTAAAGAAACTGGAAAAACAGGAAACTTATTCCCTGAACCTGCAGACGTATAAAACAGAACAAAAAACAAATACCGCTGCACTCAAAAAATATGATGCAGTAAATGATAAAGTAAAAGAACTCAATATCATAAACATCAAATCTGATATGGAGAAATTTGGCAACGATTCTTCCAAGATAGCCCGTAACAAGGACTGGATCAGGATCAGAACCAAAGACATCTATCTCGATGAAGCAGTGAACGTAATGAATGACCTGATCGTTCAGTCATTGCCTAAGATGCAGCGTAAAAACCAGTAGCAGGATCGCCTCCGGCGATGGAAATTGTCTTGGAGCAGGATTACGCTGATTATACTGATTTATTGGATTTAATCATATTCGATTTTAAAGATTAAGGGAGATAAAAGTGAATATCCACTTCTATCTCCCTTAATCATTTATAAAACTCAGAAAGTAAAAATCAAGCTAATCAATATAATCAGCGTAATCCTGCTCCAAGACAATTTCCATCGCCGAAGGCGATCACTGTGATGCTCCCTTTTCCTTGCTCACTACTTCCAGCGCTTTCTTTACCATAGGATCTTCTGCATTGATGGCCTCATAGAAACCTTCTGTTCTGTACAGCTGGCGTGCCAGCATGGCTTTGAGCCTTGTGCGGATTTCTGTTTCGTCACGGGCAGTAAGATGATCCAGGCCAGGTACGCTGTCTTTTTTAGCGTATGCTTTAAAGTCGCTGATCAGTTCAGGCGTAGTCTGGAAGTTTTTGGTGAAAGCCTCTGCGTTCGTATAAGATTTGAAAATTTCCCTGTGCGTGGTATAATACTGATACGCAAAGTTGCTGAACGTATTGCGGGTATAAATAGCGGTTAAAGTAGGAGTAAAACGGGAAGTATCAAACGGAATGAAGATATCCGGTGTAATACCGCCACCGCCGTAAACAGGGCGGCCTGCTGCTGTTTTATAAAGCACGGTATCGGTTATTTTGATACTGTCTTTATTCACCATTTCCCCATGGTGGTATCGTTCAATGATGTCGTCATCATAATCATCATGTCCTTTTCCATAAGGCTTCTGGATACTTCTGCCGGAAGGAATATAGTAGCGGGCTACCGTAAGACGCAGCGCGCCTCCGTTGTCCAGGTCGTACTGTTCCTGTACCAGGCCCTTGCCAAAAGTGCGGCGGCCAATAACGGTGCCACGGTCCCAGTCCTGTATGGCGCCTGCAAGGATTTCACTGGCGGAAGCAGAGCCTTCGTCCGTAAGTACGGCGAGGGCGCCTCTTTCAAAAAGACCCGGCCGTTTCGTTTTATAATCGGTGCGGGGGAAGTCTTTCCCCTTCGTGTATACAATCAGTTTCTGGTCGTCGATGAGTTCATCGGCAATGCGGGTGGCTGCATCCAGGTAACCGCCGGGGTTCTGCCGGAGGTCAATTACCAGTTTCTGCATGCCTTGTTTTTCCAGCTGACGGATGGCTTTCATAAACTCATCGTAGGTAGTGGCGGAAAATTTGCTGATCTTGATATAACCTACGCCAGGAGCTGCCATGTAGCTGGCATCTATACTATACAAAGGAATAACGCCTCTCTTGATGGGAATGGTGATCTTTTTATCCTGTCTTAATACAATGGTGTTCACGGTGGAACCGGCAGGGCCTCTCAGCAGTTTGCGGATCTTTTCCGGTGTAATGCTGTTGCCGGCTACCAGGCTGTCGTTCACTTTCAGGATCTTATCACCGGTTTGTACGCCTGCGGTTTCAGACGGGCCGCCGCTCAGCACACTCACCACGTTCACCGTATCGGCAGTGATATTGAATTCTACCCCGATCCCTTCAAAGTTACCTTCCATATCTTCATTTACCCGTTGCAGTTCAGAAGGTGGTATATATATGGAGTGAGGATCCAGGTGGGTCAGTAACCCTTCTATGGCTTCCTGCTGTAAATCATCTGTATTAAGTGAATCTACATATTTCGCTTTGATCAGGTCCATCACTTCCTGTAACGGGCCCCTGTTGGGTTTGGTAAAAAATACAGTGGCCCCTCCGTTGTTCGATCCAGGCATTTTATGTCCGAGGAACATTCCCAGGGCTAATACAACTGCAAAGAGAAGAGGTAAAAAAACATTCAACTTCCTGTTAGACATAATCAGATTATTATCCCGCTAATTTATATGACCAATCTTTGTATCCATGTAGCAAAAGCACCTGGCGGAAAGCAATCTGCTGCATACATGTATCATCATCACTTAAACTTAAAGGGGCCATTTGTTTTTATGAACCCCTTTTGTTTAAATTGTGACAAAAATAGCATAAATCGGGTGCAAACTTTTAGGATTCTTAAATTTCATAAATAACCGGATATGGGTGCTGGAATAAAGTTAATTGCTGACAGCGGATCTACGAAGACGGAATGGGGCTTGCTCGGCGCGGCGGAACCGCTGATATTGAAAACGCAGGGCGTGAGTCCGTATTTTCAATCTGCGGAGCAGATCAAGGCCATTTTCGAAAAGGAACTGGTACCACAGTTACCTGCCGGCCAACCGGTAACAGCAATATATTTTTATGGAACGGGCCTGTCGCAGCCAAAGAACCTGCAGCTGGTATCCGATGCTATAAAGGCGGTATGGCCTGCTGCTGCATTTGATGTACAGCACGACCTTATGGGGGCTGCCCGCGCACTTTGCGGCGCACAGGAAGGCGTGGTAAGCATTTTAGGTACCGGCTCCAATTCCTGTTACTATGATGGGAAAGAAGTGGTGAAGAACAATCCGGGCCTGGGTTATATCCTCGGCGATGAAGGCAGTGGCGCCTACCTGGGGCGTAAAGTGCTCCAGTATTACCTTTACCATAGTTTTGATGCCGACCTGCACGCCCGCTTTGAATATAAGTACCATACCAATAAAGATGAGATCCTGGAAAACGTATACCGCAAGCCGTTAGCCAACCGCTACCTGGCCGGGTTTACAGAGTTTCTGTCGGAGAACCGCGAGCACTACATGATCCAGAACATCCTGGAAGACGGGCTGAACGACTTCTTCTTTAATCATATTTATAAATACAGGGAAAGCTGGACCACCGCACTACACTTTACCGGTGGGGTTGCCTGGCACTTCCGAGACATCATCAGTGAATTGTGCGAACTCTATGAATTGCCAATGGGCAAAGTGCTGCGCACGCCAATGGAAGGTTTGCTGGAATATCATCGTTAATCATTTTTAACCATTCAATATGTCATTTGTAAAAGTAACGGAACAGGCTTCACACTATCGTCACCTCGAAAAGATGAGCGTGCAGGAGCTGCTGACGAACATGAACAAAGAAGATCAGACCGTTCCGTTAGCCGTGGAAAAAGCGATCCCGCAAATAGAAAAACTGGTGACCGCCGTAGCAGATAAAATGCTGGCAGGTGGCCGCCTGTTTTATATGGGAGCCGGTACCAGCGGACGTTTAGGTGTGGTAGACGCCTCGGAATGCCCGCCTACTTTTGGCGTGCCGCAGGGACTGGTGGTAGGATTGATTGCCGGCGGCGATACGGCTATACGTAAAGCCGTGGAGTTTGCGGAAGACAGCCGCACACAGGGCTGGGAAGATCTGCAGGCGTATAATATAACCGATAAAGATGTGGTGGTGGGAATCGCAGCCAGCGGCACCACGCCTTATGTAATAGGCGCCCTCAATGAATGCCGTAAGCACGGTATTGTAACGGGCAGCATCAGCTGTAACCCGGATACGCCGGTATCTGCGGCGGCCGACTTCCCCGTGGAGGTAGTGGTAGGACCGGAGTTTGTAACGGGCAGCACACGCCTGAAAAGCGGCACTGCGCAGAAGCTGGTGCTGAATATGCTGTCTACCGCCGTGATGATCCAGCTCGGCAGGGTAGAAGATAACAAAATGGTGAACATGCAGCTCAGTAACGAAAAGCTGGTAGACCGCGGCGTGAAAATGCTCATGGAACAATTGTCACTCACCGATTACGAACAGGCGCAACAACTGCTGTTAAAGGCCGGCAGCGTGAAAAAGGCAGTGGACGATTTTACCGGAAAATGATTTTAAAACTTTTGTACCCAGCAACCAGGTATGCATAACATAGAGCCATATTACAACTGGCGGCATTTGTACACCGCCGAAGAAGATGAGTACTCTCCGTTTTATGGAAGGGAATACAGTGAGTTTGAATATTCCAATTCGGTGTATAACTATTATATACATCCACAGTGGGATGAATTTGGCTCACGCAACCTGTACATGAAAATTCTCTTCATAGATTACCAGTTTAACTTCGCCATCATAGAATTACTGGGAGAATGGAATGATGCGATTGATAACGACATCATGACTATGAAGCGCAACATCATCGATACCCTCATCGCACAAGGCATCACAAAATATATTCTCATCACGGAAAATGTAATGAACTTCCATTCTTCCGATGATTGTTATTATGAAGAATGGTGGGAAGATATCCGCGATGAAGGCGGCTGGATCGTAAGCCTCAACATGCCAATACAAACCCGCGAAGAGTTTGAGAGAGCACGTTTGCACTACTATGTTCACCTGCTCGATGATGATAAATGGCGTACCTATCAACCATTACACCTGTTTAATATGGTGGATAATATCATGTTAAAACGGCTGGAATAATATTAATTTTCATTACAAAATGAAAGATATTATGCGTGTTTAGATGATTATAAATGCGTAATGAATGTGAATAATAATATATGCGTATGAAAACCTGATAAATATCATTTGGTTTTTATTTTTCCTGCGTTAAATTTGCCCGACATTTCAAACATCTTTTTATACTAGGAAGCTTAGAATTTTACTTATGAAGTGGTCACAGTTCTTTAATACCTCTATCGGTAAGAAGTTATTGGTAGGTGCTACCGGCTTGTTTCTTTGCAGTTTTGTTATTGTACACCTGGCAGGTAATTTCCAGCTGTTGTACAACGACGAAGGCAAGGCCTTTAACGCATACGCTGCGTTTATGGGACACAACAGCCTGATTCAGTTTATTGCCTGGGGGCTGAAAATTGTGATCCTGCTGCACGCGTTTATTGCGCTCCAGCTCACATTCAGCAACAGAGCAGCCCGTCCGGTGAAATACGCCGTGAACCCGGGTAATCAGACATCTTCCTGGTTCAGTCGTCAGATGGCCATTATGGGAAGTATCCTCTTAATCTTCATCGTTATCCACCTGGTTAACTTCTGGGGGAAATTCCACTACACGGAGATGCCCACCCGCACTTATGAAGGCAGCATTGAACCGCTGAAAGACCTGTATGCTTTATCTTATGAAACCTTCAAGAATGGCTGGCTGGTAGCATTGTACGTGATCGGTATGATCGGTCTGTCTTTCCACCTGATCCACGGCTTTAAAAGCGCCTGTCAGACCTTTGGTTTAAATCATAAAAAATACAACGGCTTACTCAGCTTCATTGGCATATGGTTGTTTGGTATCGCAATTCCTATCGGTTTTGCTATCATCCCCGTTGTAATCTATTTCAAATAATTCTGTAAAGTAAGGATATATGTTTGACGCAAAAATTCCTGCCGGACCATTAAATTCCAAATGGGAAGACTATAAAGGACACTGTAAACTGGTGAACCCTGCCAATAAGCGCAACCTGGAAGTAATTATCATTGGTACTGGTTTGGCCGGCGCTTCAGCAGCGGCTTCATTAGGAGAGTTGGGATATAAAGTAAAAGCATTCTGCTTTCAGGATAGTCCGCGCCGCGCACACAGTATTGCTGCCCAGGGTGGTATCAATGCGGCAAAAAATTATCAGAATGACGGTGACTCTGTTTTCCGCTTATTCTACGACACAGTAAAAGGTGGTGACTACCGCGCCCGTGAAGCCAACGTACACCGTTTGGCAGAAGTGAGCGGTAATATTATAGATCAGTGCGTGGCACAGGGTGTTCCCTTTGCACGTGAATATGGTGGCCTGTTAAGTAACCGCTCTTTTGGTGGTACACAGGTACAGCGTACTTTTTATGCCGCCGGTCAAACCGGTCAGCAGTTGCTCCTCGGCGCTTACTCCGCACTGGAACGCCAGGTAGCACTGGGTAACGTGAAAATGTATAACCGCCACGAAATGCTCGACATCGTGAAAATCGATGGTAAAGCACGCGGTATCATTGCACGTAACCTGATCACCGGCGAACTGGAACGCCACTTCGGTCATGCCGTGCTGATCTGCAGCGGTGGTTATGGCAACGTGTTCTACCTGTCTACCAACGCAATGGGTTCTAACGTAACTGCCGCCTGGAAAGCTACCAAGAACGGCGCTTACTTCGCTAACCCCTGCTTCACACAGATCCATCCTACCTGTATCCCGGTTTCCGGCGATCACCAGTCGAAACTGACCCTCATGTCAGAATCACTGCGTAACGATGGCCGTATCTGGGTACCCAAAAAACAAAACGATACCCGCAAAGCCAGTGAGATCCCCGAAGAAGAAAGGGATTACTACCTGGAAAGAAGATATCCTGCATTCGGTAACCTCGTTCCCCGCGACGTGGCTTCCCGTGCAGCAAAAGAAAGATGCGATGCCGGTTATGGCGTAGGTACTTCCAAACAGGCAGTATACCTCGACTTTGCCGCAGCCATCGAACGTTATGGTAATATTGAAGTGGGTAAACGCCAGCTCTCCAATATCTCCAAAGAAGAAATTATTAAACTGGGTAAAGAAGTAGTAGCCGAGAAATATGGTAACCTGTTCGACATGTACGCCAAAATCACCGGTGAAAATCCTTACGAACTGCCCATGCGTATCTATCCTGCGGTACACTACACAATGGGTGGCCTCTGGGTGGATTACGAACTGGGTACTACCGTTCCCGGCTTATATTCCCTGGGAGAAGCAAACTTCTCTGATCACGGCGCTAACCGCCTCGGTGCATCTGCACTGATGCAGGGCCTGGCAGATGGTTACTTCGTGATTCCTTACACCGTTGGTAACTACCTGGCAGATGAAATCCGCACAAAGGCAATCCCTACCGACCACCCTGCTTTCGTAGAGGCAGAAAATAAAGTGAGGGAAACCATCAATAAGTTCATCAACATCAAAGGCACCAAATCTGTCGATTTCTTCCACAAGAAACTGGGTAAGATCATGTGGGACAAATGCGGTATGGCGCGTAATGAAAAGGGCCTGAAAGAAGCGATCGAAGAAATTAAAGCGCTGCGTGCTGAGTTCTGGAAAGATGTTCGCGTTCCCGGTGAAGCCAATGAATTCAACCCCGAACTGGAAAAAGCCGGTCGCGTGGCCGACTTCCTGGAACTGGGCGAATTAATGTGCATCGATGCGTTGAACCGCCGCGAATCCTGTGGTGGCCACTTCCGCGAAGAATCACAAACAGATGAAGGGGAAGCAAAACGTGACGACGAAAACTTCAGCTACGTATCTGCATGGGAATACAAAGGCGATGGCCAGTATGAACTGCACAAAGAACCGCTGGAATTCGTTGAATGTAAACCAACACAGCGTAGCTACAAATAATGGTTATTGGTAAACTGTTTAACGGTTAGCCAGGATTATAAATCAAATAATTGTCCAAGGTATATGGAACATTATAACATGAACCTCACATTAAAAGTGTGGAGGCAGAAAAACAAAAACGATCAGGGTAGATTTGAAACATTACAGGCAAAAAACATTTCTTCTGAAATGTCTTTCCTGGAAATGTTTGATGTAGTGAATGAAGAGCTGATCAATGAAGGCAAAGAACCAATAGCATTTGACCACGACTGCCGCGAAGGTATCTGCGGTATGTGCTCCATGCATATCAACGGCCGCGCACACGGTCCGTGGGATGGTACTACTACCTGCCAGCTGCACATGCGCGCTTTCAAAGATGGCGATACCATTACGGTAGAACCCTGGAGAGCAGGCGCATTCCCGGTGATTAAAGATCTGACAGTAGACAGATCCGCTTTCGACCGCATCATTGAAGCAGGTGGTTATATTTCCGTAAATACAGGTAACGCACAGGATGCGAACTGTTTACCGGTAGATAAAAACAAAGCTGACCTGGCTTTTGCGGCTGCTGCCTGTATCGGTTGCGGCGCCTGCGTAGCAGCTTGTAAGAACTCTTCTGCCATGCTGTTCGTATCTGCAAAAGTTTCCCAGCTGGCATTGCTGCCACAGGGCCAGCCAGAAAAACAATCCCGCGCCCTCAACATGGTTGCGCAAATGGATAAGGAAGGTTTTGGTAGCTGTACCAATACCGGCGCCTGCGAAGCTGAATGCCCGAAAGAAATTTCCCTCACCAATATCGCCCGCCTCAACCGGGAGTTTATTGGCGCAGGATTTTCTTCCGAGAAATAGCGGAGTTTGTCTTACTCAGGATTAAACTGATTAAGCGGATTACATTGATTTTTTCTTTTATGATATTAGGGAGATGAGAATGGAATATCCATTCTTATCTCCTTTCTTTTTTTTATTTGTTCTCCCAAAAAGTAGAAATCTTCCAAAAAAATCCCAAAACCAATATCATCTCCCCCAATCATTTACAAAATCCCCCAAAATAAAATCAATCTAATCAGCTTAATCAGTTTAATCCTGAGTAAGACAACCTCCGCACCCTCCGCTCATCCATCGAACTTTATCTTTCTAAATTTTTTTACTATCATGTGTTTTTTCCACGCAATGTAAAACAGAGAACATATGTCAGAACAATCACGCAGAAAGTTTATCAAACACATCGGCAGCACTGCCGCACTGCTCGGAATAGGCCAGCTGGCGGCCCTCGCAAAAGAAAAGGAACACGTAGAAATATTACAGCCTGAAAAAAGGATCGCTCCGAACGACAAAATCCGGATCGCCTGTGTAGGAATGGGCATCATGGGATTCGGGGATGTGGAAACCGCCATCAAAGTGCCGGGAGTGGAATTTGTGGGCGCTGCTGATCTGTACACCGGCCACCTTACCAAAGTGAAAGACGTATTCGGTCCGCAGGTATACACCACCCGCGACTACCGCGAACTACTGAAACGAAAAGATATAGACGCCATCATAGTAGCTACACCCGACCACTGGCACGATACCATTGCCATTGCCGCAATGGAAGCCGGTAAAGCCGTGTATTGTGAAAAGCCGATGGTACAGCAGATAGAAGAAGGGCATAAAGTAATTGCCGCACAGCAACGCACCAAAGCCGTTTTCCAGGTGGGCAGCCAGCGCGTTAGCAGCGTGGCCCTCGCAGAAGCGCGTAAACGTTACCAGGCAGGCGAAATAGGACAACTGAACGTGGTAGAGGCCAGGATGGACCGCCATAGCGCACTCGGCGCCTGGCAATATTCCATCCCGCCGGATGCTTCACCCGCTACCGTAGACTTTGACACCTTCCTGAAAGATACAGCCAAAATGCCTTTCGACCCGGTACGCTTCTTCCGCTGGCGTAATTACCGCGCCTATGGCACCGGTATCCCCGGAGATCTGTTTGTACACCTCATCTCCGGACTGCATTTCATTACCGGGTCGCTCGGTCCCACTTCCATTTACGCCAGCGGCAACCTGGTACAATGGAAAGATGGCCGCGACGTGCCGGATGTGGTAGTAGCCATTTTCGACTACCCCGAAACAAAAGAACATCCCGCCTTCCAGATGACACTCCGCGTGAATTTTGCCGATGGCAGCGGCGGCGGTGAATACACCCGTTTTATTGGTACCGACGGCGTGCTGGAACTGGGCTGGAATGATTTCAAAATCAAAAAACACAAACTGCCGGAAGCGCCGGGCTATGGTGGCTGGGATACCTATAACACGTTTACCAAACAACAACAGGCGCAGTACGTGCAGGAGTATAACGCCAAATACCCTACAGATAAACGGAATACAGTGGAAACCTCCAGCGCTTTTGCTTCTCCCAAAGGATACGACGACCGCCTGGACCACTTCACCAACTTCTTTGAATCCATGCGCTCCGGTAAACCAGTGGTGGAAGATGCCGTATTTGGTCTCCGCGCCGCAGGACCAGCCCTGGTAACAAATGAAAGCTACTTCAGCAAAAAACTGATCAACTGGGACCCGGTGAATATGAAAATAGTGTAAGGAGAATTCGTAATTTGTAATGCTTTTGAGTTAAAACCTTACTATTTAAATCTATCTCCTATGTTTAAAAACTTCCAGGGTAATTGTTGGTTGCTTTTGGGAACGGTGCTTTTGTCTTGTAATCAAAAGAAAAATACTATGAATGACCAGGCCGATATAAAACCTCCTGTAGCGGAAAAGATAGCTAAAGAACTCAGCATCCACGGCGACAAACGGATCGATAATTATTACTGGATGAACAACCGGGAAGATCCGAAAGTACTGTCCTGGCTGAACGCAGAAAACGCCTACCTCGACACTATCCTGTCGCCCGAAAAAAAGCTCCGCGAAAAACTCTTCACCGAGATGAAATCCCGGATCAAGGAAACAGATATGAGTGTACCCTATCTTAAAAACGGTTATTATTACTATACCCGTTATGAAGAAGGGAAAGAGTACCCCGTGCATTGCCGTAAGAAAGGGAGCCTGGAAGCGCCGGAAGAGGTGATCCTGAACGTAAACGAACTGGCTGCAGGCCACGCCTATTGCCAGGTAGCGGGATTGAGTGTAAGTCCCGATGCGAAATTACTCGCCTACGGAATAGATACGGTAAGCCGCAGACGTTATATCATCCGGATCAAAAACCTGGAAACAAACGAACTGCTGAAAGACGAAATCCATGAAACCACCGCCGGCAGCACCTGGGCCAGTGATAATAAAACCCTGTTCTATTCCCGCAAAGATACCGTTACCCTCCGGGCCGATCGTATCATGCGGCACTCACTGGGCGTTGCAACCGACAAGGAAGTGTATCATGAAGCCGATGAAACGTTTAATGTAGAGGTATCCAAAACAAAATCCGGTAAGTATATTATTATCAACAGCGAAAGTACGTTGTCGTCTGAAAGCAGGATCCTGGATGCGGCCAAACCCAATGAAGAATTCCGCATTTTCCACCCGCGTGAAAAAGAGATGCTGTACCACGTGGATCACCGTGATGATAAATTCTACATTACCACCAACTGGAATGCACTCAACTTCCGACTGATGGAAACCGCGCTGGATAAAACTTCCCGGCAAAACTGGAAAGAGCTGATCCCCAACCGCAGCGATGTATTGCTGGAAGGAGTGGAGCTGTTTAAAGAGTATACGGTATTGGAAGAAAGAAAAGGCGGTTTAACGCATATCCGGATCATCAACGACAAAACCCATACGGAAAAATACCTGCCCTTTTCAGAAACCGCATACACTGCTTCCGTTAGCAGTAACCCGGAAATGGACAGCAAAGAACTGCGGTATAACTATACTTCCATGATCACGCCCAACTCTGTGTATGATTACAACATGGAAACAGGCGCCAGTGAACTGAAACGCCAGCAGGAAGTACTGGGCGGTTATGATCCGAAAGATTACACCACAGAGAGATTATTTGCTACTGCCACAGATGGTACCAAAATCCCGGTGTCGATTGTGTATAAGAAAACCTTTGAGAAAAATGGCAAGGGCCCGTTATTACTGTATGGATACGGTTCTTACGGCAACAGCATGGATGCTACTTTCAGCTCTACGCGGCTAAGTTTACTGGATCGTGGTTTTGCTTTTGCTATTGCACATATCCGTGGCGGCCAGGAAATGGGGCGGCAGTGGTATGAAGACGGCAAGATGTTTAAAAAGAAAAACACCTTCACCGATTTCATCGCCTGCGCCAAATTCCTGGTACAGCAGCATTACACCGACTCGGCACATCTTTATGCGATGGGCGGCAGTGCAGGTGGCTTGCTGATGGGCGCTGTAGCCAACATGGAGCCTACGTTGTTCAACGGCATTGTAGCACAGGTGCCTTTTGTAGATGTGGTTACCACCATGCTCGATGAAAGTATTCCGCTCACCACCGGTGAGTTTGATGAGTGGGGCAATCCAAAAAATAAAGATTCTTACGATTACATGAAGTCCTATTCTCCTTACGATAATGTGGAGCAGAAGGCATATCCGAATATGCTGGTCACCACCGGGTTGCACGATTCACAGGTACAGTACTGGGAACCGGCCAAGTGGGTGGCGAAGCTAAGGGAAATGAAAACAGATCATCATTTACTGCTGTTGCATACCAATATGGAAGCCGGCCACGGTGGCGCTTCCGGAAGATTTAAAGCACTGGAGGAAGTGGCGCTGGAGTATTCGTTCCTGTTAAAGCTCGAGGGAAAATAAAGAAGAGAAATAAAAATGTAAAGCCTGCCGGTATCATTTGCCGGCAGGCTTTATTTATTTGGTGAGCATCTTTGCAGATGTTACTGTTTTACCGTAAAAGATCTCCGCCATTTTATCAAAAATGGCCGGGTCATCGGTTGTATAAAAAGTACGCTGCTGTTGTTTACTCAACCTGCTTTCCATTTCAGGATGGCGTTTCAGATAATCTTTCAGGCTGTGCGCCACAATTTTTCCCTGCGACAAAACAGTGATACCGCCTGGTAAAAACTGTTTAATCTTTTTCATCAGCAGGGGATAGTGGGTGCAGCCAAGTACCAGGGTATCGATGCCGGGTGAGGGCAGCAATATTTTATCCAGGTACTCTTTTACAAAGTAGTCTGCACCTTCGTTTTCGTGTTCATTATTTTCAATCAGCGGTACCCACATAGGGCAGGCCAGCTGATGTGTTTTTACGTGCGGGAAAAACTTTTGGATTTCCAGCGGGTAAGATTCGGACGATACGGTGCCGTTGGTGGCCAGTATGCCTACTTCACCGGTTTGTGTGATGGTGCCCACCATTTCAGAAGTAGGACGGATCACGCCCAGCACCCGGTTATCAGGGGCTATATTGGGCAGATCTTTTTGCTGAATGGTACGCAGCGCTTTGGCCGAAGCGGTGTTACAGGCAAGTATTACCAGCGGGCAACCCATTGCAAACAGTTTCTGCACACATTCCAGCGTATACGCGTGAATGGTATCAAAGCCACGGTTGCCATAAGGTGCGCGGGCGTTATCGCCCAGGTAGATATAATCGTATTGCGGGAGTTCCGCTACTATTTCTTTGAGTACGGTTAAGCCGCCGTAGCCGGAGTCGAATATGCCTATCGGACCCATGATTAGTCGTTGTCTTTTTGCATCAGGCCGGAACCTGTTAAGTCATAAATCTTCTGAATTTCATGCAATACACCTTCAAAGTCTATTTCCAGGTCTTTCAGCATGCCGTTTTTCAGATCATACACCCAGCCGTGTACGGTAGGGAACCCTTTTTCCACGTATGATTTCTGCACCGCTGCGGTTTTGATCACGTTGATGCATTGTTCCTGTGTATTCAGTTCAACGAGGCGGTTGTAGCGTGTATGCTCATCCGTTATAGCGTTGAGTTCGTCCATATGGAGGCGGTAAACATCGCGGATGTTGCGCAGCCAGGGGTTGAGGATGCCGAGGTCTTTCGCCTGCATGGCCGCCTTTACGCCGCCGCAGTTGTAGTGACCGCATACAATGATATGTTTTACTTCGAGATGTACCACCGCGTAGTTGATCACACCCATCACGTTGAGGTCGGTGTTGGGAACAAGGTTGGCAATATTGCGATGTACAAAAACTTCACCTGCTTCGAGTCCCATGATTTCATTGGTGGGAACGCGGCTGTCGCTGCAGCCAATATACAGATAGGCTGGTTTCTGGGAATCGGCCATCTTCTCGAAAAACTCCTCGTCCGTGGCCATTTTGGAAGCTACCCAACGTTTGTTATTCTCAAATATCTCTTTATATGCTGTCATGCGGTTCCATTTTTATGCGCTAAAGATACGTATAGAAAGCATATATGAGACAACTCTTTCATGATGAATGGGTTAACAGCAGAAGAGGAATGACCGCTTTTGCTTACTGCTGATAAGGTTAGGCATAGTGAATGTATAAAATGCTGTTACAAAGATGATTATCATTGTTTTTTTATCGATATGTCTGGTAGGATGTCTTCTTGGAAACCCCGCATAAAATCAGTACCTTTGCAGCTTCAAAATTTACATAGCCAGCATGATCAGTGTTAAAAACGTAACGCTCTCTTTTGGTAAGAGAGTATTGTTTGACGAAGTAAACCTCAATTTCACAAAAGGGAACTGTTATGGTGTGATTGGGGCCAATGGAGCAGGTAAGTCTACTTTTCTGAAGATATTGTCCGGTGAAATAGAACCGAATAAAGGTACTGTGGAAATCACCCCCGGTGAGCGCATGAGCGTGCTCACACAGAACCACTTTGGGTTTGACGAGGTTACCGTACTGAATGCCGTATTGATGGGTAATAAGAAACTTTGGGAAATAGCGCACGAAAGGGACACTATTTACGCCAAAGAAGACTTTACCGAAGAAGACGGTATGCGCGCAGGCGAACTGGAAGCTGAGTATGGCGAAATGGGCGGTTATACCGCAGAAAGCGATGCGGGCGTACTGCTGAGCGATCTGGGTGTGAAGGAAGAAATGCACGGCACGCTCATGAAAGACATTGCCGGTAGCCTTAAAGTGCGGGTACTGCTTGCACAGGCGCTGTTCGGTAATCCTGATATCCTGCTGCTGGATGAGCCTACGAACGACCTTGATGTGGAAACCATTGGCTGGCTGGAAAACTTCCTGGCCGACTACGAAAATATCGTGATCGTTGTATCCCACGACCGTCACTTCCTCGATGCCGTATGTACGCATGTGGCAGATGTGGACCGCGCGAAGATCCAGATCTTCAGTGGTAACTACACCTTCTGGTACGAATCATCACAGCTGATGGCCCGCCAGATTGCAGATAAGAACAAGAAAATGGAAGATAAGCGTAAAGACCTCATGGACTTTATCGCCCGCTTTAGTGCCAACGCCTCCAAAAGTAAACAGGCTACTTCCCGTAAGAAAGCCCTCGAAAAACTGGTGGTGGAAGATATCCAGCCTTCTAACCGTAAGTATCCGGGTATCATCTTCAAGCAACAGCGCGAAGTAGGTAACCAGATCCTGAACGTAGAGAAACTGGAAAAACTGGTGGATGGCCGCAAACTCTTTACAGATGTTACTTTCTCCGTTAACAAGGGAGATAAGATCGCGTTCCTGTCTAAAGATCACCTGGCACTCACTACCTTCTTTGAAGTAATCAACAATGAAGCAAAGGCCGACAGCGGCAAGTTTGAATGGGGTACCACTGTTACCAGTGCCTACCTGCCAAACGACAACGCTGCCTTCTTTACCAATAAAGACCTGAACCTGATGGATTGGCTGCGTCAATACGTACCACCACATGTAACTGATGTGGATGAGCCGTTCCTGCGTGGCTTCCTCGGTAAAATGTTATTTGGCGGAGATGAGATCATGAAGAAAACTTCCGTGCTGAGTGGTGGTGAAAAAGTACGTTGCATGACCAGCCGCATGATGCTGCAGGATCCGAATGTGCTGATACTTGATGAGCCTACCAACCACCTGGATCTGGAATCTATCCAGTCTTTCAACGAAAGTATGATCAACTACAAAGGCGTGGTGTTGTTCACTACCCATGACCATACCTTCATGCAATCAGTAGCAAACCGTATTATTGAACTGACGCCTAAAGGCATCATCGACAGATTGATGACCTTTGATGAGTACCTGGCCGATGAACGTGTGAAAGCACTGCGTGAAGAAATGTACGGCAGCGCGGTTTTAGCGTAAAAGATAAATAGCTGAAAATAATTGAAGCGAATGATCAACCGATCATTCGCTTCTTTTTTAATGGTGTTTTTATATCTTACAGATACTCCTCTATTACTTTCAGTTTATTCTTATCGAGCGGTTTTGTAATGTACGCCATCAGCTCCGGCGTATGCTGCACTTTTTGCATATCGCGTACATCCACAGAGGAGGAGCACATAATAATCGGGATGGTACTTTTAAGAGAAGTTTTCAATCCTCTGTATGCCTCAATAAAATCCCAGCCATTCATTCGCTGCATATTCATATCAAGAATGATAAGAGAGGGTAAGGTAGGCTGAGGGGTACTGGAAAGCTGCTCCAGGGCCTCTTCTGCACAGAGAAAAGAGGTAACTACCAGGTGATCGCTTTGGTGCCCCAACATTTTTTTGATGATGAAATGAAATATTTCATCGTCATCTACAACGTACACTATTTTATTCATGTCTTCCATGCTTCAGTTTTAATTGGGCTTCTTATCTTATCCGATAATAACAAAAGGTGCACAAGAGACGATGTCAAGAAGCGAATTATCTGGGACCGTTTTCTGTCAAATAAAGGACGTTGACTTCAGGGATAACAAGCTGCTGAAATCAATCTCCTTAATTGTAAACACGGGCTAAACCGGCATTATATGCCTGTCACATTCTCTTCTTAAGCATTGGTCAAGGGAGTGCAGTGGCCTCCGGCTATCTTTAATTGTGAAGCAAAGAACGTTAATTTAATTTTATTTTTATATATATCTTTTTGGCAATAACTAATCATTAACAAATCAGATAAGCGAAAAAAACACCATGAACCCGCTGTAAAACCGCTATAAATGCGAATGGCCGGAGCGAAAGAACGTACTTTCACTCCGGCCATTGCCTTTATCACTAAAGCTGATTGCTACTAAAACAAGCCGCCTTTTTTCAATGTTACTTTACCTTGTCCGATTTTGAAACCATTGTGATAGATTTCAACAGCATAATCGCCTACTTTGAAATCGGAGTTCTGTTTCCAGTCCATACTTACTGTTTGTTTCTGACCAGTAGTGTAAGCAACTGTTTTCTTAGCAGTATATAATTTCTCGGTACCATCTTCCAGTGTGAAACGGCCGGAACCCAGCGCTTCTACAGCCAGAGGAGCTCCATCGGGAGCAGTGATGGCTACAAAAATTTCTTTGTCACCGGTTGGTGCAATGCGGTTGTCGTCCAGGTCAAAGATAACCCGCATCATATCTGCGCGTTTTGCTTTGCTGGTTTCCACTTCTTTACCGTTGTTCTTTACACGGATCGGTAACAGTTTAATGTTGGATGCGTGCAGTACGGAACCCAGGTCTACTTTCTTGTTAAGACTATCCTTCACAGTAGACACAGAGTCGCGCTCTTTACGTGCATAATCTCTTTCACCTGCCAGCACTATTTTTTCACCTTCAAGGCGTTCAATAGTTTCTGAGTAACCTTCAATATTGGATTTCAGCTGCTCAATCAGGCGACGGGCCTCCGCCAGCTGTGCCTGCGTAGCATTTTTATTGGTCAGGATGCTGGAGATCCTGGCTTTCATATCCTGTATTTCTTTATCTTTTGTTTTAACCAGGCTGTCCATCCGGGTGTTCTGCGAAACCAGATCATCCAGGCGGGCATTGGCTGCATTGTATTCCTGTTGCAGTGCATCACGGGAAGAAGAAATCGAATCTATCTGGGTACTTTTTTGAACGATTTGCTCATTGGATTTATTTTTATCGTACAACATATATATCCAGGTACCCGCTAATGCTGCAATTAAAATACCGTAAATTAGACCGTTCCGGCTACGTGGTTTTTCTGGTCCGGGTGATCCCGGTGCAGGTGAATTAAAAGTGTTCTCCGTCATAGTTGTGAGTTTTATGTTTATTGTTATATGGTTAAAAATTGTTATTCAAAAGTACTTATAATATTCATATTTTATAAATAGCTATAAAACTGTTTTTCAATCGTGCTTCCAAATATTGCATTAGATCAATTATTACTGTTGGACATAGAAACAACACCGGCGGCTCCAGCTATAGAGCACTTATCTGAAGACATGCAACAGCTCTGGCGGGAGAAAATTACAAAAACTGCGCCAGTTTCGGGAAATGAAGATTCAGCATACGCTGACAGGGCTGGCATCTACGCTGAGTTTGGGAAAATTGTGTGTATTTCGGTAGGCTTCTTCAGTCTCGAAAATAACAGGTACCAGCTAAGGCTGAAATCGTTTTATGATGATGATGAAGCAGTTGTGCTGTCAGGATTTTTAGAATTAATCAATAAATTCTATGCGAAATACCCCCGGTTCCAGTTTGCCGGGCATAACATCAAAGAATTTGATATTCCTTTTATTTGCAGGAGGTCTGTTATCCATCAGTTATCTTTGCCACAGCCTTTACAGTTGCACGGATTTAAACCCTGGGAAATTCCCATGCTCGATACCCTGCAACTGTGGCGCTTCGGGGACTTTAAACATTATATTTCCCTGAAACTCCTGACCGCCGTAATGGGTATTGATACACCCAAAGACGATATAGACGGCAGCATGGTAGGCAAGGTATACTGGGAGGAAAGAGACCTGGAACGTATTGCCGCCTATTGCCAGAAGGATGTACTGGCGGTAGCACAGCTGCTGCTGAAATTCAAACGTTTACCGGCATTGACACAGGAAGATATTATCATCGTAAAAAAATAGTCTTAAAAAGACGAAAAGCATTCTAGTAATGGAGTACCAGGATATCATCAGGGATTGGAAGCAACAGAAATTCAAATCATTATACTGGCTGGAAGGAGATGAAGACTTTTTTATTGACCAGGTTACCAGCTATGCAGAGCATGAGCTGCTGCCTGAATCAGAAAGAGGCTTCAACCTCACCGTCCTTTATGGAAAAGATACCGACTGGAGCCAGGTGATCAACGCCTGCCGCAGGTACCCGATGTTTGCGGAAAGACAGGTGGTACTCCTCAAAGAAGCCCAGGCCATGCGCGACCTCCTGAAACTGGAAACCTATATCGATAACCCGCTTACCTCCACCGTGTTTGTAGTGGCGCATAAACAGGGCAAAATAGATGGCAGGAGTAAAATGGCCAAGCTCATAAAGGAAAAAGGCGTACTCCTGTCTACCAAAAAATTATATGATAACCAACTCCCCACCTGGGTGGAAAGCTATGTGAGCAGCCGCGGACTGGCCATCTCACAAAAAGCGGCTATCCTCCTGGTAGACCATATCGGTAATGACCTGTCGCGTATCTCCAATGAAATAGATAAGCTGCTGGTAAACCTCCCGGCCCAGAAAAAGATTGATGAAGGGGATATTGAAAAGTATGTGGGCATCAGCAAAGAATACAATGTATTTGAATTGCAAAACGCCCTGGGACAGAAAAATACGGCCAAAGTATTCCGCATCATCTCTTACTTTGCCGCCAATCCCAAAGCAGCGCCTATCCAGATGACACTGCCCGCATTGTATAATTTCTTCGCAAAAGTAAACCTCATTTTCAGTGTAAAAGGAGGAGAAAAGGAAGTAGCCACTGCGCTGGGTGTACATCCTTTTTTTGTGAAGGACTATATGAACGCTGCCCGTCAATACGGACCCGAAGGAACCGAAAAAGCTATCTTGCTGTTACATCAATATAACCTGCGGAGTATAGGCATTAACGATAGTGGTGTGGAAGACGGGGAACTGATGAAAGAACTGATGTATAAGGTGATGAATTAATTATTTCTATGGCTCTTGGGGTAAAAAAGATATTCAGGTTGCTGTTTGGTCTGTTGTGTTTCTGCTTAAGTAGTTTCTGCGCGCTGATTGTGCTGATGAATATTATTACTATTCATAAGGGAAGCATCGGTGTGGATTTTAGAATGAGCACCAACACCGCATTGGTGATGTGCTTTTATGTGATCGCTTCTGCTTTTTTCCTCTGGCGTGGGGTCCGTTTAATGAAACCTCCTAAAAAGAAAGAGGAAAAGACGGAGCTGCTGGGAGAAGAATTCTAAATCTTCGCCAGGATCTCCTTCGCTTGTGCAGAATCCTTATCCATCTGCACTATCAGGGCATCTATATTATCAAATTTCAGGTTGGACCGGATGTATTCTACAAAGTGAACGGTCAATTCCTGTCCGTAAATATCTTCCTTAAAATCAAAGATGTGTACTTCCAGGCGCAGATCAGTGCCATTGAAAGTAGGGCGGAAGCCGATGCTCATAACGGCGGGTAATAATTCGCTGCGGCCGCTGAGCTGTGCATTTACGGCATAAATCCCTTCAGCGGGAATCAGCTTTCTTTCATCTGTCAGGTGCAGATTTGCGGTTGGATAACCCAGCTGCCGGCCCATTTTATCCCCATGCACCACAGTGCCGGTTAAGAAATAAGTGTAGTCCAGTAATTCATTGGCGAGCCGGATACCGCCTTCCTGCAGGCTTTTGCGGATCTTCGTAGAACTCACCGTAAGATCATGCACTACCTGTTGCGGAATTTCTATCAGGGTAAAACCATACTGCTGCTGTTCTGCTTCCAGCAGTTCCAGTCCACCTTCCCGGTTATGACCAAACCGGTGGTCGTAGCCTATGATAATGGTATGCGGCTTGAAGCGCGCTACCAGGAAGTCTTCCAGGTAACTGCGGGCGGGCATCTCAGAAAATTCTTTGGTAAAAGGTACCACTACCAGGTGATCGATACCGGCACGTTCCAGCAAGGCAATTTTTTCAGGCAGGGTAGTCAGCAGCCGGATGTTATTGGGTTTGGGTTGTAATACTTCCCGCGGATGCGGATCAAAGGTAATGATCACGGTTTCTCCACCGCAGGTATCGGCAGCCTGCTCCAATTGTTCAATAATGAAGCGGTGGCCTGCATGTACTCCGTCGAAAGTGCCTATCGTGATAATAGCATTACGGAATTCCGGTAAATGGTCTAAGTCCCTGTGAACCTGCATATAAATCAATAACTATCAAAATCGCCGTGCAAATCTAACACATTCGGCGGGCATTCTGCATGGAATCTGTTACTTTTGCAGCCTGAAGAGCATCTTTATTTAGTTTATTTTTTATTTACATATTTATTTATTTCCCGGTGGATAATAATATTTACGCCAAACGTGGTGTTTCAGCAGGTAAGGAAGATGTGCATAATGCCATTAAAAACATTGATAAGGGTCTTTTCCCCAAGGCATTCTGCAAAATTGTACCCGATATTTTAGGGGGCGATGAAGCCTATTGCAATATCATGCACGCAGATGGCGCCGGCACCAAATCTTCCCTGGCTTATATTTATTGGAAAGAAACCGGTGATCTGGGCGTTTGGAAAGGCATAGCCCAGGATGCAATTATCATGAACATGGACGACCTGCTTTGTGTGGGCGCTACAGATAATATCCTCCTTTCTTCCACCATTGGCCGCAACAAACAATTGCTGCCGGGTGAAGTAATTGCCGCCATCATCAATGGCACGGAAGAAATCCTGGCAGAACTGCGGAACCACGGTATCAGTATTTATTCCACCGGTGGGGAAACCGCCGATGTGGGAGACCTGGTACGTACCATCATCGTGGATTCCACTGTTACCTGCCGCATGAAACGCGAAGATGTGATCTCCAATGATCGTATCCAGGCGGGAGATGTGGTAGTGGGACTGGCATCGTACGGTCAGGCCACTTACGAAACAGAATACAACGGCGGTATGGGCAGTAATGGTCTTACCAGTGCCCGTCACGATGTATTCAGCAAAGCTATTGCGGAGAAATACCCCGAAAGCTTTGATCCCAATATTCCTTATGAACTGGTATTCAGCGGTAAAAAATCGCTGACAGATAAAATAGATATTCCGGGCTTTGGCGCCGTGGATGCAGGCAAGCTGGTATTGTCGCCCACCCGCACCTATGCACCGGTGATCAAGAAAGTGCTGGAGCAATTCCGTCCGCAGATCCACGGGATGGTGCATTGCAGTGGCGGCGCTCAAACCAAAGTGCTGCATTTTATCGAGAAACTGCATGTAATCAAGGATAACCTGTTCCCGGTACCTCCGTTGTTCAGTCTTATCCAGGAGCAGTCCGGTACCCCCTGGAAGGAAATGTACCAGGTATTTAACATGGGCCACAGGATGGAACTGTATGTGCCGGAAGCAATAGCCGCCGACATTATCAGCATTTCCAAAAGCTTTAATATCGATGCACAGATTATAGGCAGGGTAGAGGCCGCTGAAGAGAAGAAAGTGACGGTGAAAGCGCCGGCCGGTACTTTTGTGTATTAGGAAGATAGTGTTAAAAAAGTATCCTGTTCACCGGCAAAGTGGGCAGGATTTTTTATTCATAGTGTATGGGGAGTGTATTGGAAGTGTATCATGAGTGTATGGTGAGTGTATGGGAACAGTATAGGGAGTGTATGGGGAGTGTAGGGGGACTGTATAGGGAGTGTATGGGGAATACGACACATAGACGAGTCCTAAGTATCCAAGAAGTATCCAAGACATATCGGAGAAGTAATAACCATATTTTAATAAGAAAGGCCACCGTTTTAACCGGTGGCCTTTCTTCATTGATTGTTTATAGTTGTGTTAGTTTTGTAAACTAAACCTGATAGGAAGATTGAACTGCACAGCTACCTGGTGTTCGTTTTGCACGCCTGGCTCCCATTTCGGCATGGCTTTAACTACTCTTATCGCTTCATCTTCAAGGCCATAGCCTTTCTTTGCACCCACTGTTTTCACATCACGGATGCTGCCATCTGCATCCACAACAAACTGCACAAAAGTGGTACCGCTTATTTTGGCTTTCTGTGCCTCTTCCGGGTAACGGATGTTTTTATTGAGATATAGTCCGAGCGCATTATCACCGCCTGGAAATTTCGGAGGATGTTCAACGAAGGTGAATACTTCATTATTATTATTGTTAGGTGGCGGGAAGTTCACGGTTTGACTACCGGGTTTGGGCGCCTGTTTGCCGGCATCCAGCATGAAGCGGATGGGCAGGTTAAACTGTACAGATACCGTTTTCCCCTGGTGTTTTCCAGGTACCCACTGCGGCATTTCCTTTACTACGCGGATGGCTTCTTCAGCAAGACCAAAGCCCGGATTTTTTCCCACGAGGCGAACATCCGTGATATTACCTTCTTCGTTTACCACATAACTTACGAACACGGTACCGGATATATTTTTTTCCTGTGCAGTTTTTGGATACCGGATGTTCCTGGAAAGATACTTTGCCAGCGCTTCCTCACCACCCGGGAAAGAAGGGGGCTGCTCTACAAAAGTGTAAACGTTCTCTTTCGTTTTGTTCACCTTCTTCACAGGTGTAGTATCCATTGCAAGGGCGGAGGGTACCGCTGAGGGGGTGGGTACAACGGTGTTAGTGGCGGCAAGCGCCGGAATGGCGGACGGACGCTTATCGGCCACAAATGCAAGAGAGCAGAAAATGAATGCAGCCAGTGGCAGCACCATGATGCGTCGCAGGTAACTGAACCTGGGGGTGTGGAATTGTGTCAGCATAAGAATTCTTCTTTTTATTGGCGGATGGAAAAAGTCGTTCGTAATACTGAATTGTTTGCTTTGAAAGGCCATCTGGAGGATGGTTTGGGCGTAGCCGGCTATTTCTTCTCCGGCCGCTTTTTTATCGGCCAGGAATTCATGCACCAGCGCCAGTTCCCTTTTTATCAGGTGAAAGAAGGGATTGATCCAGCACACGGCCGTTACCAGTTCCATGAACAGTTTATCTGTGCTGTGTTTCTCCTGCAGGTGTACCAGTTCATGTTTGAAGATCTGCTGCCCTTCGGGCGAATTCAGCGAAGTTTGATGATCCCAGAAAATATAGCTGAAGAAAGAGAAGGGCGCTTTGATATCCTTGTTTTTTACAAACCGGTAAGGGGGAATTTCCTGTACCTGGCTGCGGCGGATCAGGTTTTTGATCCGGAAAAGACTGATCACCGTTCTTGTCAGCAGCAACCCTATCACCGCGATGTATAATGTGTTAAGCACTGTGCCGGAGCTGATCCCCGGGCTTGCTGATATCACGGTTTCGCGGATATTAACAATACGCGCGGTATAAGATAATACTGCAGAGGATTCGGTTGCCTGACCAGGCAGTGGAATCTTCAGGAGTGGTGTGAGCAGGGAAATCAGGGTGATGAGTACTAGGTAGTACCGGTTCCATTGATGGAAGCGGTTATTACGCAGGGCAATATAATAGTAGCCGTATAAAACGGCAGAACAGATGATCACTTTAGAGAGATAGGTGAGCAGAACTGTCATGGTTAAGGTTTTTGGGCTGCTTTAATTTTTTGTACCAGTTTCTCCAGTTCAGCGATACTCAGTTCTTTCTCTTTCACAAAAAAAGAAACCATGTTGCTGAAGGAGCCGTCGAAATAGCCTTTTACAATATTGTTGACCGTTTTGTGGCTGTAAGCGTCTTTGGTAACAAGGGCAAAATACTGGTGTGATTTACCGTAGGCTTTGAAGTCAACAAATCCTTTTTCAATCAGGATTTTCACGAGGGTAGATACGGTATTGTAATGTGGTTTTGGTTCCGGCATTACTTCTATTATATCTTTCACGAAGGCGGGTCCTGTTTCCCAGAGTGCCTGCATGATCTGTTCTTCTGCTTTGGTGAGTTGTTTCATATATCTCGTTTATAAAACCAAGTTAAAACTAATTATTTAGTTCGACAACTATTTTTTTAGTTTTAAAGAGATGGATATTTGATATATTATCACAACGAGTTATTTTTTAATTAGTTATTTTTGTCCGCACAGACCGTAAAAAACAGAAAGGACATGACGCCTGAACAACCTATCATACAATTAACAAACGCCAGTATATACCAGGGCCATTCATTGATATTATCTGATGTGAACATCACGGTGAATAAGGGTGAATTTGTGTATCTCATTGGTAAAACCGGTACCGGGAAATCCAGTTTGTTAAAGACATTGTATGGCGATTTACCTTTAAATGATGGCACAGGACAGGTGGTTGGTTTTGATCTCAAGAAGATGGATTGGAAAAAAGTGCCGTATCTTCGCCGGAATCTGGGTGTGGTATTCCAGGATTTTCAGTTATTAACCGACCGCAACGTGCATGATAACCTGAAATTTGCGCTCCGGGCAACCGGTTGGCAGGATCCAAAGGAAATGGAGAATAAGATCACGGATGTACTGGAAAAAGTGGGGTTGGGTACCAAAGGCTTTAAGATGCCGTATGAGTTATCGGGAGGAGAGCAGCAGCGTGTAGATATTGCCCGTGCTATGCTGAATTCGCCAAAACTGATCCTGGCGGATGAGCCTACAGGTAACCTGGATCCGGAAACTTCCGATGGTATTATGCAGCTGTTATTCCGTATCTGCCGCGAAGGAACCGCCATAGTGATGGCCACACACGATTACATTGTATTACAGAAATTCCCGTCGAGAGTACTGCGTACAGAAAACGGGCATGTAACGGATAATGCAGCTGTGAATTTCTCTTCTTAGGAGTTGTTGAGAAAGAAAATCTTACAGATGTACATTATCCCTCATTTATTATTAATTTCCGGTTAATTGGTAATTCCTATTTTTTAAATTACCTTTGCACCGGAAAAATAGCGACAAAAAACATTATTATTACTTATTATTTTTAAAGATGTCTTACTTAACTGTTGAAAAGAAAGCCAATATTTTTAAGGAATTTGGTGGAAGCGAAAAAAATACAGGCTCTGTGGAAGCACAAATCGCACTGCTGACTGAGCGTATCAACAGCATTTCCGGTCACCTGAAACAAAACAAAAAAGATTTTTCTACCCACCGTGGTTTGATGAAGATGGTTGGCCAGAGAAAGCGTTTGCTTTCCTATTTATCTAAAACCAACCTCACAGGCTACCGTGCCCTCATCGAGAAGTTAGGTATCAGGAAATAACCATGACTTAATTATAGCGCTATTCCCAACTTATATGGTTGGGAATAGTTTTTTTGTATGTATACCTTTTGTTGTTCTTTAGCGATCAAAAAAGAATAACTTTATTTTTAATCCTCACTTTATTATGAATCTGACACCTATTTCAGTGAAATTCGATATAGGAGACGGTCGTATGGTGACCATCGAAACCGGCAAGTTGGCCCGTCAGGCTGACGGTGCCGTTACGGTGCGTTTAGGGAATTCAATATTGCTGGCCACCGTGGTAGCAAATAAAGAACCCAAACCAGGCCAGTCTTTCTTCCCCCTTACAGTTGATTACCAGGAAAAGTTTGCATCCGCAGGCCGTATCCCAGGTTCCTTTTTCAAGCGTGAAGGCCGGTTGTCTGATTCCGAGGTACTTATTTCCCGTTTGATTGACCGCGCTCTGCGTCCCCTGTTCCCCGACAATTATTTATGTGAAGTTCAGGTACTGGTGTCCCTGATTTCATCTGATCCCGAAGTAATGCCCGATGCACTGGCCTGTCTGGCTGCATCTGCTGCACTGGCTGTATCCGACGTTCCCATCCAGGAAATTATTTCTGAGTGCCGCGTAGCGCGCATTGATGGCAAACTCGTGATCAACCCTAACCGTACTGAACTGGCTAAAGCCGACATGGACTTCATCATCGGTGCTACCGATAAGAACATCATGATGGTGGAAGGTGAAAGTAAAGAGTGCCAGGAAGAAGATCTGATCCTCGCAATTGAAGCAGCACACGCTGCGATCAAGGTGCAGGTAAAAGCACAGGAAGAACTGCGTGACCTGAAAGGTGTAACCGGCAAACGTGAATACGCACAACCTCATCAGAACGAAGAACTGAAAGCAAAAGTAGAAGCTTTTGCAAAAGATAAAATTTACCAGGTAGCCAAGTCAGCTTCAGCCAAGCACGATCGCAGCGATGCGTTTGCTGCCATCGGCACCGAACTGAAAGAACACCTGGGCGAATTACCGGAAGAAGACCAGCCGCTGGTAAAAGAATACCTGCATGACCTGGAAAAAGAAGTGATCCGCAACATGATCCTGGACGAATCCGTTCGCCTGGATGGCCGTGCACTGGATCAGGTTCGTCCGCTGGCTATGGAAACAGATATCCTGCCTTCTCCTCACGGTTCCGCCCTGTTTACCCGTGGTGAAACACAGTCGCTGACTACCGTTACACTGGGTACTCCGGAAGATGAACTGCTGATCGAAAGCGCAGCCGTTTCCAACTATTCCAAATTTATCCTGCACTACAATTTTCCTCCATTCTCTACAGGTGAAGTGAAAATGATGCGCGGTCCCGGCCGTCGCGAAGTAGGACATGGTAACCTGGCCATGCGCTCCCTGAAGCAAATGATGCCAGGCAGCGACTACGCTTACACAGTAAGGGTGGTTTCTGATATCCTCGAATCAAACGGTTCTTCCTCTATGGCTACCGTATGTGCCGGTTCACTGGCACTGATGGACGCCGGTGTGCCCCTGCCTAAACACGTTTCCGGTGTGGCAATGGGTCTGATCTCCCGCGCATCCGATGGCAAATGGGCAGTATTAACCGACATCCTCGGTGATGAAGATCACCTGGGTGATATGGACTTTAAAGTAACCGGTACCCGCGATGGTATTGTGGGTATCCAGATGGATATTAAAGTGGATGGTTTAAGCATGGATGTAATGCGCTCCGCACTGGCTCAGGCTAAGAAAGGCCGTCTGCATATCGTGGAAGCCATGTACGAAGCAATGCCTGCTGCACGTCCTGAACCAAAACCACATGCACCACGCATGGAGAAGATCATCATCGACCGTGAATTTATCGGCGCTGTAATCGGACCCGGTGGTAAAATTATACAGGAGATCCAACGCGAAACCGGTACTACCATCAACATCGAAGAAGTTGGTGAAACCGGTGAAGTTAGTATCTTCTCTTCTCAGAAAGAAAGTCTTGATAAAGCAGTTGCATGGGTGAAAGGAATCATTGCAATACCTGAAGTAGGTGAAGTATATGAATCCGTTGTAAAATCCATCATGCCTTATGGTGCTTTCGTTGAGTTCATGCCTGGTAAACAAGGCTTGCTCCACATCTCTGAAGTTTCCTGGAAACGCCTGGAAACAATGGAAGGTGTGCTGACAGAAGGCGAAAAAGTAAAAGTAAAACTGACTGGTACCGATCCTAAAACCGGTAAGTTTAAGCTGAGCCGCAAAGTGCTCATGCCTAAACCGGAAGGTTATGTGGAAAGGCCAGAACGTGAAGAGCGTGGCGACAGAGGCGACTTCCGTGATCGTGGCGATCGTGGAGACCGCGGCGGTGATCGTGGCGACAGACGTGGTCCCCGTGACGACAGACGTGGCGGTGATGACAGACGTGGTGGCGGCGACAGACGTGATTTCAACCGCGACGGTAACCGTGGTGGCGGAAATTACAACGCCGGTCCTGAAAAACCTCAGGAACCTACCTTTGATGCCGAATAGGCGCTGTTATAGCTAGCAGATAACTGGAATTAAATACAAAAGAAAGCAGTCACCCAGGTGGCTGCTTTCTCTTTTTATGATGGATCCGTTTTTATCTCCTCGTAAGCTGCTCTACACGGAAAGTACTTTCCCTGAAAATTTCCCGGCCGCTGTTCAGGCGGAACACCCGGTAATTATTACCATCTACCGGTTCGGCAATCATCTTGTAAGCAGGTTGTATCGCTTTGGTACTTCTGTCTATCACCCTTACTTCCCCGCCGGCCAGCAGGTCCGGCATTATTTCTTCCACATAGGGAAGCATAATACCGCCATCTTCTGCCCATAACATATTCATTTTACCGGTGCTGTAACTAAAATCCTTGTTGGCAGTATCTTCCAGGTAGCAATAAGCCTTACGGAAATGGTTGCCCATATCAATGGCATTCAGGTGTGCAAACTGTACGCTGTTAAATACCTTGTTACTGTATTTACTGTTGCGGAGGGTAGAATCCATGCCCGTCATGTATTCCGTGAGATGTTTCCGGTCGAAGATCAGCGTTACATTTTCAGTCTGGTAAATGATGGAATCCATAATAGGTTCTGGTGGCCGTACTTTAATTACCTGGGCCATGCCCGGCAGGGACAACGCCACGCCGGTCAGCAGGAGGAACAGTGCTTTCATAGGATAGTTGATATGATTTATAAATCAAATATAATGATTTTTAATATCTGGAGATGATTTTAGCGGCAGATACAGGGGCAAAAGACTGAAAGCTAGCCACTAATGGCTATATTTGCGGCCTATGTCTTACATTGCTATTACCATGCGGGCCGGCGCCGAACAAACAGACCTGCTGATTGCCCAGTTATCTGAGCTGAAATACGAAGGGTTTGAAGAACAGCCGGACACACTTATTGCCTATATCCCCGCCGCTGATTTCGACGAGGCCGCGCTACAGCAGCAACTGGAAGCCCACGGGGTTACCTATACGAAAGAAACGATTTTACCGGTTAACTGGAACGCCCTGTGGGAGAGCAATTTCCAGCCGGTGCAGGTAGATAGCTTTTGTGGTATACGGGCGGAGTTTCATCCGCCGTTTGATCCGCAACCCGTATATGAAATTATTATTACCCCTAAAATGGCTTTTGGTACCGGTCATCATGCTACTACTGCTTCCATGATAAAACTCATGGAGCCACTGGACTTTAAGGGGAAGAAGGTATTTGATTTTGGTACAGGAACCGGTATTCTCGCCATCCTGGCGGAAATGATGGGGGCTGATACGGTGGATGCCATTGACTACGACGAATGGTCGGTGAATAATACGCTGGAAAATCTTACTGCCAACGGCATGAACAAGGTAAAAGTATGGCAGGCAGACAACCTTGATGCAATTACCGGAAAATATGATATATTGCTGGCAAATATCAACTATAACATTTTACTGAAATTTATGGGAGATATGCGGCATTTATTAGTGCCGGGGGGCAAATTACTATTGAGCGGGATCTTACCAACCGACGAAGAAAACATTGCAGCGGCCGCAGTTTCAACAGGTTTTATCATGGAGGGAAGGATAGAAAAAGATAACTGGCTGGCGCTTCAGTTTTATGTACCCCCAACAAAATAGATTAAAAGTTACATATAAATAGTGTTGATAATCCAACTTTTGTGTTACAATCTTTTCTAATATTCTCTCTATTTTAACACAGAATTTGTTATCTTAGCATTCCTAACTTGTAGTGATGATAGAAATTTTATTGCTTATTTGTGCTTATCTGATAGGATCTGTTCCTACAGCTGTTTGGGTGAGTAAAGGCGTTTTTGGTATGGATATCCGGGAGTATGGCAGCGGCAATGCCGGTGCTACCAATACTTTCAGGGTGCTGGGGCCTAAAGCGGGTACTTTTGTAATGGTAGTAGACATGCTGAAAGGCGTGTTGGCTGTACGTTTAGCTTATCTGGCTCCCTATTATCTTGATCCTGAGCATCTTACACAGCTCGTGAATCTCCAGATCGGTCTGGGGCTCGCTGCAGTGGTAGGTCATATATTCCCTATCTGGGCAAACTTCAAGGGCGGTAAAGGAATTGCTACCCTGTTCGGACTGGTGCTTGCCATCCAGCCGCTGGTAGCGCTGTGCTGCGTAGGCGTATTTTTAATGATCCTTTTTTTAACCAGATACGTTTCTCTCAGTTCTATCATTGCCAGTATCGCTTTCCCGATACTTATCCTCTATATCTTCAATGAACCGGAAATTTTCTATCGCATATTTGCTATTGCTGTAGCTTTAATGGTGGTATTAACCCACCAGAAGAATATTACGCGGCTGTTGAAAGGTGTGGAAAGTAAAGTTCCGTTGTTTAAGAACAGAAAAGACAAGAACTAGTTATAGTTATATATTAAAGCAGGAAGCAAAAAGCGACAGCCATAAAAATGTGCATGCTTTTTGCTTTTTGCATTGTGCGTTTCCGCATATTTAAATTGATGCTCCCATGAAAAAGTATGTTTTATTCTTTACTGCAAGCCTCGCATTGGCGGCCTGTTCGCGTGTACCCATCACCGGCCGTAGTCAGCTGAACCTCGTTCCTGAAAGCACTATGCAATCAATGGCTGTGCAACAATACCAGTCGTTTTTGTCTGAAAACAAAGTAGTGGCGCAAACTACCAGTAAAGACGCCGAAATGGTAAGAAGAGTGGGCCAGCGCATTGCGTCTGCCGTTACCAGGTACATGAACCAGAATAATATGGGGAATGAAATATCCAGCTATAAATGGGAATTTAACCTCGTAGATAGTAAAGAAGTGAATGCCTGGTGTATGCCTGGCGGTAAGGTAGTGGTATATACAGGTTTGTTGCCGGTAACCCAGAATGAAACTGCACTTGCCTGTGTAATGGGCCATGAAATAGCACATGCGATTGCCCGTCATGGTAACGAACGTATGAGCCAGGGACTGGTAATGCAGGGGATCCAGGTAGCAGGCGCTGTGGCGCTGAATAAGAATCCTACTGCCGTAAACCTCTTCAACCAGGCATTTGGTATAGGCGGTAACTTAGGTACGCTTGCCTTTTCCCGCGGTAATGAGCTGGAAGCCGATCACCTGGGTGTAATATTCATGGCAATGGCCGGTTACAATCCACAGGAATCAATTCCTTTCTGGCAACGTATGGCTAACATGAGCAAAGGTCAGAAGCCACCTGAACTCCTGAGTACACACCCCAGCGACGCTACCCGCGTACAAAAATTACAACAGCTGATGCCGGAAGCAATGAAGTATTATACACCGGCGAAAGCATAAATCTCTTTAAAAAGCAACGGGCTGGTAATGTATTATTACCAGCCCGTTTTCTTTATATCTTCCGTTATGCCGTTATAATTTCAATTACCTTCTTATTTTTCTGCACCTTCATCTTCTCCGGCACATGTGCCAGGATCTCTTTTTTGAAGGCTTCTATCAACGCCTGTTTAATAAAGTGACGATGTGTTACCAGGCTGATCTCCCTCACCGGTTCGGGCGCCTTGAAATAGCGCACCATATTCAGCTGTCGGGAGGAAAGGTCCTGCAGCGACAGCTCTGGTAAAATCGTATAGCCTTCATTGAGGTCTACCATTCTTTTCAGCGTTTCCACACTACCGGTATTATATTCGAGGTTCTTATTATCGCCCATTGTGAATTTATCTTTACAGATATTCAGCACCTGGTTGCGCATGCAATGTCCTTCGTTGAGCAGCCACACATCTTTGATATCCAGCTCGTCTGCTTTCACAATTTTTTTCTCGTACAAAGCATTGCTTTTAGCGGTATACACCACAAAGGACTCATAAAACAAAGGATGTTCTTCCAGGTGAGGGTTATGCAGGGGAGTAGCCAGCAAACCACAATCCAGCAGTTCCTGTTTTAGTTGCTGCATAATTTGTTCGGTAGGATATTCCCATATCTCCAGCCGTACCTTCGGATATTTTTTCATGAACCCGGTCAGGATACGCGGAAGCAGGTAAGGCGCCAGGGTAGGAATGATGCCTACTTTCAGGTTGCCCTGTACTTCCTTTTTCTGGTCTGCTATAATCTCGCGGATGCGGGCATTTTCCTTAATAATGATTCTGGCCTGGGCAACCACGGATACGCCTATTTCTGTAGGGACTACCGGTAATTTGCTGCGATCAAACAGTTTAATGCCTAATTCATCTTCCAGCTTCTGAATCTGCATGCTCAGTGTTGGCTGGGTTACAAAGCATTTCTCTGCTGCTACTACAAAACTTCTGTAGGTATCTACCGCAACAATGTACTCCAATTGAACTGTCGTCATTTCCTCTAAGATTGTGGCGTAAAGGTATAAATAAAATCTATAGGAAGACGTTAAATCCTATAAAAGCAACAGGCGGTAGTGAAATCCTTCACTACCGCCTGTTGCTTTTATATTAATATGTTTAACTAGAATATCCTGTAACGGTACTTGATTTTTTCTGTATTGCTGTACAGTTCCCGTATATTGATAGACGCCTGGATTTCGCCCACTGCTTCTGTTTTCAGGTTCCTGAATTCCGCCTGTTTGGCATCGATGATGCTTTTGTCGGCAAGACCATTATCCTGAGCAATTTTCAGCGAGTTGTTTACTTTGGTATAGTAAGAATCCAGTAAAGTGAAATACTCGTTGTAAAGATTTTCAAATCGTTTGGTTTGTAAAACCAGGTCTTCCAGCTGGTTATTTACTTCTTTCAGGGAAGAGTTTTCGCGCAGCAGGGATTCATAGTCGATCCGTTTGCCTTTGGTATATTTCTCTTCCAGTTTAGCGAAGTAATCCACTACTTTTTCTTTCTTAAAATCAAAAAAGTATTCATTCATCGTTTGGCTCAAACCCTGATTCCCTTTCTGCGGAGCAGGAAATTTGAGAGAAGTGGCGGTAAATGAAAGATGATCAAACAGGTTATCCTGTAACAGGCTTAACTGATCTTTATTGAAGTTCAGGCCATATTCAAATTTCTGGTTGGCATCATTTAATGCGGTGTAATACACCACATATTTGTTCAGCTCTTTTTCAAAATCCTGTAATGACTTCTGGTTGATCTGTTTGTTATTCACACTCACGCTGTGCAGGAAGTTCATCACTGAGTTGGCAATTGCCAGCGGGGGAGTGAGGGAGGTAAAGCTCTGGAAGATAGGACTGTTGATGATCGACTTGGTAGACTCAACAATTTTAGAATTCTTTTCTCCTTTATCTCCTTTGTTTTTCAGGATGATCTTTTCTACCAGTTCTACAATGCGGTCGCTCAGAGAAAAGCCCAGCGCTTTACTTTCCGGGTTATTCAGCGAGGTGATGAAAACATCGAGGTTATTGGTAGTGGTACGTGACTTCAGATCGATAATTTTCTTATTCAGCAGATAATAGGTTTCACTGGCATTGATGATATTATTTTTTATCAGCTCATACTTCGTGATATTATCTATTTCCTTTCCCTGTAACAGGGCCTGTATAGCGGTAGAGTTTTGTTTGTCATTGTCGGTGATCCGTTGTACGTCTTCCAGCAGTTTGCGGATGGTGGTATCCTGGGTTCTGATAACAGGAGACGTGGTGCTTTTCAGTTCCGGGTCCTGTGCATAGGCTGTCTGGAAAGTAAAAAGTAAAACAAGTGGGGCTGGTAGCACTTTAATCCATCTGGTGGTCAGAAATTTTTGAGCCAGGTGTACTAACGGTAATGACTCATCGGGCTTGCAGGTCAAGCGTTTATCATGCCTCATTTCCGTTGGTAGGTGTTTTAACATGTTGTTTTTGCTTTTTGTTAACAAAAATTTAAGAAAATATGATGCCAAAAACATCATCAGGCAAAGATAAATAATTAATAACAGTTAAAATTAAATCATGATAGGTGGTGTCCGGAACGCATTTCCGGGAGATATTTTGAATTATCAGCAGGTGAGTTACCTTTGCTGCCAAATTTGATCCACTTTCATGCTTAATAACAAAAAGATCGTGGTTGTATTACCGGCCTACAACGCAGCACTTACGCTGGAAAAAACATTCCGGGAAATCCCTTTTGACATAGTTGATGATGTAGTACTGGTAGATGATGCCAGCAGAGACGATACCCTTGAAGTCGGCAGGCGGCTGGGGATTCAGCACCTGATACGTCACGATAACAACAAAGGTTATGGAGGTAACCAGAAATCCTGCTACAACAAAGCGCTGGACCTCGGAGCTGATATTGTGGTGATGCTGCATCCCGATTATCAGTATACACCAAAGCTCATTACCGCCATGTGCAGTATTATTGCCAACGATGTGTACCCGGTGGTATTCGGGTCCAGGATCCTGGGAAAAGGCGCCCTGAAAGGGGGAATGCCAATGTATAAGTACATATTTAATCGTTTCTTAACATTGACACAAAACATCCTGATTGGTCAGAAGCTGAGTGAATACCACACCGGCTACCGCACTTTTTCATCGGAAGTATTGCGTGATATCAACTATATGGCTGATAATGACGATTTTGTGTTCGATAATGAAATGGTTTCGCAGATATTTATGAAAGGATACGATATTGCAGAGATTACCTGTCCTACCAAATACTTCGACGAGGCCTCCAGTATCAATTTCAAACGCAGCGCCATTTATGGTTTAGGTGTGTTGAGAGTATCCCTGCAGCATCGTTTGCATATGTGGGGCATGATAAAAGGAAAGATCTATTAAAAATAATTTAGCCAGTGGGTTTAGCGCAACAGTATAATTTAGCCGGAAAGTACCTGAAGTATTATTTTACTTCAGGCAATCGTCATGATGTACATTCTCCCTTTGTATTTTCACTGATAGAGGATGTATTGCTGGATAAAAAACAGCATCCGGCTTTCCGGGAAATAGAACAGTTGCGCAAACAGTTGCTGCAAAGTAATGAAACGCTCCAGGTAACCGACCTGGGCGCAGGGTCGCTGATATCGGCCGGTAATGAACGCCGGGTACGGGATATTACCCGCTATGCGGCAAAACAGCCCAAATTCGGGCAGTTATTTTACCGGCTGATACAATACCTCCAACCGGGCCGTATCCTTGAATTGGGTACTTCTATGGGGCTTTCTACAGCATATATGGCAAAGGCCGCCCCGCAGGCCCGTATTTATACCATTGAAGGATGCCCTAATATAGCCGCGCGGGCTGCCAAAAACTTTGAGGCGCTTCACATCAAAAACATCACGCAGGTAACGGGGAATTTTGATACCGTGTTACCGGACGTGTTAAAACAAATGCAGCTGCCCGACTGGGTGTATATAGATGGGAACCATCGCAAAGAACCCACCCTGGCCTATTTTGAGCAGTGCCTGCAGTTTGCTGATGAATACTCCGTTTTTATTTTTGACGATATCCACTGGACCCCGGATATGGAAGCCGCCTGGCATACCATACAGGAACATCCGCAGGTGACCATGACCATCGACCTGTTTTTTATCGGGCTGGTATTTTTCCGGAAAGATTTTAAAGTTAAACAGCATTTTACACTGAAATACTGATTTTGCCGTAGTATATTGGGTGTAAAATTCCCCAGTTATGTGTTACCTGAAATTATTCTTCCTGGCCTGCATGCTCACCGGTAGCCTGGTAGCCGCTGCACAGGACGATCTTTCCCAGTACAGCCGTGAATCGTTTATCCGTAAGGGTGATACCCTCCGCTACCGTCTCCTGCTGCCGGCCAACTACGATAGTCACAAAAAATATCCCCTGATCGTTTTCCTGCATGGAGCCGGAGAAAGGGGCACTGATAATAACGCGCAGCTGCTGCATGGCGGCGCCATGTTCGTGCGTGATACCATCCGCGCCAATTACCCGGCATTTGTGGTTTTCCCGCAATGCCCTCCCGATCAAACATGGGCGCCTATGAAATTTGAGCGTGACAGCACCGGTAAAATAATCAAGGCAGATTTTCCGCTGGATGGCGATCCCACACCTCCCACCGCTTTACTCAACCAATTGCTGGATAGTTTACTGGCCGGCGGAAAAGTGGATACCAAACGTGTATACATCGGCGGTTTATCGCTCGGTGGAATGGGCACCTTTTATGAAATCACCAAACGTCCCAATATTTTTGCTGCCGCATTTCCTATCTGTGGCGCAGGCAACGTAGCAGCAGCTGATAGGTTTGCTAAAAAAGTACCGGTGTGGATTTTTCACGGCGGTGATGACAACGTAGTGCCGGTAGAAGCCTCCAGGGCTTATGATGCGAAACTGAAAGCACTGGGTGCAGAAGAAAAATATACGGAGTATCCCGGCGTAGGACACAACAGCTGGGACAATATGTTTGTGGAACCCGGTGTGATGCCGTGGTTGTTTCAGCACCGTAAAAAATAAAATACAGAAGGGATCGCCTGTGCGGCGATCCCTTCTGTTAAAAAAACTTTAGTTACCTCCCAAAGCGCGATACAGCGATACCATTCCCTGGTACACATTCCGGCGCGTAGTTACCAGCGCCAGCTCTGCTTCCAGCACACTCTTCTGTGCAGTGATCACTTCCAGGTAATTGGCATAACCGGTAGTGAAAAGAATGTTAGCGGTAGATACCGCCTCCTGCAACACCAATACCTCCTTGCTTTTCAGCGCATAGGCTTCCTGCTGGTTTTCTACTTTGTTTAAGGCAGAAGCTACTTCCTGGTAGCCATTTACAATGGTCTGCTGGTATTCGTAGAATGCCGTCCAGGCATTGGCGGTACTGATATTGTATTGCGCCTGTATTTGTTTTTTATTGAAGATGGGAGCGGTTAAATTCCCTACAGCGCCCCATGCTATGGACGCGGGCGACTGGAACAGCAACCCTGCCTTGAAAGCATTAAAGCCCGCATAGGGCGTAATGGTGAGTCCGGGTAAAAAGGCCGCCCGCGCGGCTTTCACATCAGCTTTTGTGGCGGCCAGTTCAAGCTCCGCCCGCTGTACATCCGGGCGTTGCAGCAGCAGGCTGGCAGGGATACCTTTTTTTATCGTCGCCGGCAACGCCTGCGCATCTTTTACCGTGCTGCGTACAATGGGCTGTGGCAGTCTTCCCAGGAGGGCATTGAGCTGGTTTTCCAAAGAAGCGATTTCCTGTTTTACGCCATACTCCAATGCCTGTGTGCTCAGTAACTGGGCGGTGAACTGTTGCACTGCCAGCTCGGTAGCGCGTCCGCCGGCCTTTTGAATATGCACGGTGGCGACTGCGGTTTCCTGTAATTTAATATTGCGTTGTATAATAGCCAGCTCATTGTCCATCGCGGTAAGCTCGTAATACAGCCCGGTAACGCCTGCCACTATTTGCGTGGTAAGCAGGCGGCGGCCCTGTTCACTGCCGAGAAAGCGTGCGTAGGTGGCCTGGCGCTGGCTTTTCAGTTTACCCCAGAGATCTATTTCCCAGCTGCTTCTCAGCCCTGCAAAGTATTCAGGTGTTGGACCGGGAATGCGTTGATCCTTACTGATATTGGGCGACAGGTTGGTATCGAAATTACCTACACCATTGAGCGTATAGTCCGCATACTTATCCACACCGGCTGATAAGGAAAGATTCAGCGACGGCAGCCATGCGTTTTTTGCCATCATCAGGTTGGCCTGCGCTGTAGCAACGCGTTGTGCAGCAGAGAGCAGGTCATAGTTATTACGCAAGGCGGTATCAATGAGGCTCCGCAAATTTGGATCATTAAATACCTGCGCGAAGTTGTGCAGTGAAATGGTATCACTGCTATTACCTGATACCACGGGAACGCTTATACGTTCCGGCAGCGCCAGTTCTTTTTGTGTGCTGCAGGCCACTGTTGCAGTGGCCATCGCAGCATATAATGCGTATTGATATATTCGTTTATTCATTGGTGTAAGCTTTTAGTTCAACGGATTTTTTTCTGATCATGGAAGCAAACAGCACGTATAATCCGGGTATGATCAGTACACCGAAAATGGTTCCGATGAGCATGCCGCCGGCTGCGGCTGTACCAATGGAACGGTTGCCCATAGCGCCGGCGCCGGAGGCAATACACAATGGTATTAACCCGGCGATGAATGCGAACGACGTCATGAGAATGGGGCGTAGCCTGGATACGGCGCCTTCTTTCGCAGCGGCGAGGATGGTAGCGCCGTGCTTATTTCTCAGAATGGCAAATTCCACAATGAGGATGGCATTCTTTCCAAGTAAACCTATCAGCATTACCAATGCCACCTGTGCATAGATGTTATTTTCCAGGCCCAGTACCTTCAGGGAAAGGAAGGCGCCGAAAATACCGGCTGGCAACGATAACAATACCGGCAGTGGCAGCAGGAAGCTTTCGTACTGAGCGGCCAGTAACAGGTATACAAACACCAGTACGATGATGAAAATATAGAAGGCCTGGTTACCGGAAAGGATTTGTTCTCTCGTCATACCACTCCATTCGTAGCTATATCCCCTTGGCAATTCTTTGGCGGCTACTTCCTGTACAGCGGCAATGGCCTGGCTGCTGCTGAATCCTGGTTTGGCGTCGCCATTGATCATGGCGGCGGTGTACATGTTATAGCGGGTCAGTTGTTCCGGTCCGTATACACGTTCCAGTTTTACGAAGTCGGAATACGACACCATTTCGCCGCGGTCGTTTTTTACGTAGAGACGCAGCAGGTCGTCGGGTTTGGTGCGATAAGAGGGATCTGCCTGTACCATTACTTTATACATTTGCCCGAAGCGGATGAAGTTGGAAGCATAGAAGCTACCCATCAGCGTTTGAAGATTGCTCATGGCATTTTCTATACTCACACCTTTTTTTGCAGCCATGGCCTGGTCTACATGGATCAGGTATTGCGGGAACTCCGCATCAAAGCTGGTGAAGGCGCTGCCTATTTCCGGTCTTTTTTTCAGTGCGTCGATGAACTGGTTGGTGATCTGCGCGGTTTGCCGGAGATCGCCGCTGCCGCTGCGATCGAGCAGCCGTAGTTCAAACCCGCTGGAGTTACCGAATCCCGGAACGGTAGGCGGCGGGAAAAATTCTATGCTGGCATCTGCAATACCAGCTGTTTTCTTTTGTAATATTTCAATGATATCCTGTACAGATGCTTTGCGGTCGTCCCAGGGCTTCAGGTTTACCATGCCCATCCCGTAAGACGCGCCGGCCACTTCGTTTACCAGGCTGTAACCTGCAAGGGTGGATACGGATTCCACTTCTCCCAGTTCAGCAGCAATAGCCTGCACCTGGTCCAGTATGGCTTCGGTACGTTCTACTGTTGCGCCCGGAGGAGTGGTTACGTTTACATAGATCATCCCCTGGTCTTCGGTAGGAATGAACCCGGAAGGCAGGATGGCGCTAACGCCCCAGGTGGCGGCGAAGAAGAATACGAGGCAGGCCAGTGTAATCAGTCTCCTGCCGGCGATAAAGCTGATCAGCTTTGCATATTTATTTTCGGTAGCATTATAGCCTTTGTTGAAACCGTTGAAGAAGCGCTGCAGCAGGCTCTTTTTACGGGGTTTGCCATGTGTGTCTTTTAACATGATGGCGCAGAGTGCAGGCGTTAACGTTACTGCGTTGATACCTGATATCACAATGGAAATGGCCAGTGTGAGCGAGAACTGCCGGTAGAATACGCCTACCGGACCCGATAAAAATGCCACCGGTATAAATACGGCAGACATTACGAGCGTGATGGCCACCAACGCCCCGCTGATTTCTTTCATGGCTGCCAGCGTGGCTTCCATCGGAGGGAGATGTTCTTCACTCATTTTCACGTGTACGGCTTCTACTACCACAATGGCATTATCTACCACAATACCAATAGCCAGTACCAGTGCAAAGAGCGTGAGCAGGTTAATGGAGAAGCCCATCATCTGCATAAAGGCTAACGTACCAATTAACGCTACCGGTACCGCAAGTGCAGGAATGAGGGTGGAGCGGAAGTCCTGCAGGAAAATGAACACCACGATAAATACCAGCAGGAACGCTTCAAACAGGGTTCTTACCACTTCGTGGATAGAGGCGTCGAGAAAGCGGGAAACGTCGTAGTTGAAGTTAAAGGTCATGCCCGGAGGAAACGAGGAATTCTTCATTTCTTCCATTTTTGCCTTCACATTGTTAATTACTTCGCGTGCATTGGAGCCGGGTCGTTGTTTAAGCATGATGGAAGCGGAAGGCTTGCCGTCTGTTTTGGATACCATGCTGTAGGTGAGCGAGCCAAATTCTACATCGGCTACATCTTTAAGGTGCAGTACAGATCCGTCCTGTCCTGCCCGCAGTACGATTTGCCGGTATTGCTCCGGTTCAAAAAATTTACCGGTGTAGCGTAACACATATTGCAGCATCATCGCATCTTTATCGGAGCTTTCGCCGGTTTTACCAGGAGCTGCTTCAATATTCTGTTTGCGGATAGCCTGTATCACTTCATCGGCAGATACGTTGTAGGCCAGCATACGATCGGGTTTCAGCCACACGCGCATGGCGTATTCTTTTGCGCCCATGATTTCCGCACGGCCTACTCCATCGATGCGTTTTAATTCCTGGAGTACGTTGATGTCGGCAAAGTTGTAAATAAACTGTTCATCCAGGGTGGTGTCCTCGCTCATCACGTTGAGGTATAACAGCATACTGTTTACCTCTTTTTCCGTGGTTACGCCGGCCTTGATCACTTCTTCGGGCAGCTCATCAATAATGGTGGCTACGCGGTTTTGTACGTTCACTGCGGCCTGGTCGGGGTCTGTACCCACCTGGAAGAACACCTGGATCACGGTGATCCCGTCGTTACTGGATACGGACGACATATACGTCATACCCGGTACCCCGTTGATGGCTCTTTCCAGTGGTGTAGACACTGCTTTGGCAGATACTTCCGCATTGGCGCCGGTATATTTAGCCGTTACCGTTACCGAAGGCGGCACAATATCGGGGAACTGGGTAACCGGTAAGGTAAATAGCGCGAGCAGGCCTACCAGTGTGATAATAAGCGATATGACCAGTGACAGCACTGGCCTTTTTATAAAAGTTTCAAACATTGTTCCGTGATTTCAGCTCAAAAGCTGTGTGATTATAAACTGAGTAAACTATCCATTGCAACGCCGCGTGGTGAAATCCGGATACCATCGCGGATGTTGCGTACGCCTTCACACACAATCCGTTCTCCGGGCTGAAGTCCGGACTGAACGATGTAGAAATGTGCAAAGCGGGCCTGTGGAATAAAGTTTCTCATCTTCACTTTGTTGCTGCCGTCCACCACGAACACATAGTTTTTGTCCTGCATTTCGAATACGGCTTTTTGTGGGATGATCACCGCACTGTCTATTTCAGTGGTAAGACGCACCTTCCCGCTGGCGCCATGTTTCAGCAGCTTGGAAGGGTTGGGGAAGCGGGCACGGAATGCAATGGAGCCGGTGTTTTCTTCAAACTCACCTTCTATGGTTTCTATTTTACCAGTGTGATTATAATCTGTCCCATCTGCCAATACAAGCGCTACCTGCCGGTAGCTGTTGTCACCTTTGGCCAGCGCTTTATTATATTGTAGATACTCTGTTTCTGATACGTTGAAATAAGCATAAAATTCGCGTGTATCCGACACCGTAGTCAGCAGGGTGCCTTCACTGATCAGGCTTCCTTTCTTTAAGGGAATACGGTCGATGATACCATCAAAAGGGGCGCGGATACTGGTATACGACAGGCGCATTTCCGCGTTGGAGGCGGCAGAGCGGGCTTCTTCTATTTTTGCCTGTGCCGCAGCGAGTTTTGCATTGGCTACTTCCAGTTCGGAAGGGGCTACTACTTTTTTCTCTACCAGCAACTTTACCCGGTCCAGTTCCAGTGCGGCAGCTTTGCTTTCTGCTACCATGCTGCTGAGAACGGCTTTTGCTTTGGCCAGTTCTGCCCGGTATTCCGCATCATTGATACCAAACAGCAGTTGTCCCTTTTTTACTTCCTGACCTTCGTCGATAAATATTTTATCAAGAAAGCCATTTACACGGGCGCGTATTTCCACATTCTGCACCGCCTGGATATCTGTTACATAAGAACGGTGCAGCAGTGTATCTTTTGTTACCAGTGTGGTAACCGGTAAAACTTTAAGATCCTCGTTGTTGGTACTTTCTCCCTTGGTGGCACAACCGGCCATGAAAAGAGCGATCAGCGATGTTAAGATCCCTGTATATTGACGCATAGCAATAAGATATTGATCCCGGCATAACCGGAATAGGTGAATACAACACAATAGGAGGCCATCCGCTGTGATAGCAGAAAAGGCAGGCATCTCCCTAAAAAAAATTAAAAATGATTACAATAAAAGGTGTGCTGGTATTCAAAAAGGAGTAAACCGGAAGAGAAAGGAATAGTAGGCGGGCCGGAAGGATTTCTGGCGGCCATACTCACCGGTTTTGTTTTCAGGAATATAAATGCTGCGTGCAGTATTATCTGCATCGAGATATACAATGCGGGTGGCGGTACTTACCTGCGGGGCAGCTGCAGAAAGATACCAGCGTGTTTTGCGCCGGTGCTTCGTGATATGCCATACTTCGGTACCTTCATCATCTGCTTCGAGATGTACAGGAATTTTATTAACAAGACTTAATAACCTGTCCTGCTCTACCTGTTGCTTGTGCAGATCGGGTAACAGAAAATAATGACGATGTGCTGCAAACGAAGGCAGGACGCCGGTTGCCAGCTGTAAACACAGCAGGAAGCAGACGAGTGTCCAACGTTTTAATATGTGCGCACGATCATTCATTAAACCGCAAAATTAATAGTTTTTGATTTATTTAAAGATTAGTTTATTGTAAAGGATCTATTTTTTGATAACCGGTAAGATGTGTATAAAAATAAAGAGCCGTCTCATTTTATAGAGACAGCTCTTTCCACTCTGCACAGGATTGAATTGTTAACTATTTTATCGCCTGCATGGCAGATTTAGCAGCAGCAATGGTTTCATCCAGGTCTTCGGTAGTGAGTGCATTACTCATAAACCAGCTTTCGAAAGCGGAAGGCGGCAAATAAATACCACGGTCCAGCATCGCATGGAAGAAACGTTTGAATAATTCATTATTAGCGGCAGAGGCAGCAGAGAAATCCACAATCGGATATTCAGTGAAATGTGCGCTCAGCATAGAGCCCATCTGGTTGATGCTATGCACGATACCTGCAGCGCCAAATGCTTCTTTTAATCCATTCACCAGGTAGCTGGCTTTTTCTTCCAGTTGCTGGTAGATAACAGGATTTTCATTCAGCGTTTGCAATAAAGTATAACCGGCAATCATTGCAATAGGGTTACCGCTTAAAGTGCCTGCCTGGTATACCTTTCCGGCCGGAGCAAGATGTTCCATGATTTCTTTCGGACCTGCTACTGCGCCCACCGGCATACCTGCCCCGATGATTTTACCAAAAGTAACAAGATCGGCCCGGATGCCCAGCAATTCCTGTGCACCACCGCGGGCCAAACGGAACCCCGTCATTACTTCATCGAAGATGAGCAGGATATTGTTTGCATCGCAAAGCTGGCGGAGCCCTTCCAGGAAGCCTGGTTGCGGAAGGATACAGCCCATGTTGCCCGCTACCGGTTCAATGATAATAGCAGCAATCTGGTTGGTGTTATCGGCAATCAATTGCTCTACTGCGGGTAAATTATTGTATGGAGCCGTAAGCGTATCTTCTGCTACTGCAGTGGTAACGCCCGGCACAGATTGAATGCCCAGCGTAGCTACGCCACTGCCGGCGCTTACCAGGAACGCATCAGCGTGACCGTGGTAGCAACCTTCAAATTTGATAAACTTATTACGGCCGGTATAGCCTCTTGCCAGCCGGATGGCTGTCATACAGGCTTCCGTACCGGAGTTTACCATACGTATCATATCGATATTAGGCACCATGCCTGTGATCAGTTCTGCGATCTTTGTTTCCAGTTCTGTAGGAGCCCCGAAAGATGTGGAGTAGGTGGCGTATTCCTGTATGGCCTTTACCACCGGCTCATATGCATGGCCGAGGATCATGGGCCCCCAGGAATTGATATAGTCGATATAACGGTTGCCATCTACATCGTACATATAGGCGCCTTTGGCACGTTCCATAAATACGGGAGTGCCGCCTACACTTTTAAATGCACGTACGGGAGAGTTAACACCGCCGGGAATTACCTGCTTTGCTTTCCCGAATAACATTTCACTTTTACTGTACATCTGTTGGTGGTTTATTATTTTACGCAAGATAGGGAATTATGCATTCAGCAGTTTTACAGCGTCTTTTGCAAAGTAGGTAGCGATCAGATCCGCGCCGGCGCGTTTCATACTGGTCATACATTCCATGATGGCCTTGTTTTCATCGAGCCAGCCTCTTTCTGCTGCTGCTTTGATCATGGCGTATTCTCCGCTTACATGATAAGCACTCACTGGTACGGTTACACGGTCTTTAATAATGCGCATAATATCGAGGTAAGCCATAGCAGGTTTTACCATTACAATGTCGGCGCCTTCTTCAATATCCATCAGCGTTTCCCGGATCGCTTCGCGGGAATTGGCATAATCCATCTGGTAGGTTTTTTTATCGCCGAAGCCGGGAGCAGAGTCCAGTGCATCACGGAAAGGGCCGTAAAAACAGGACGCGTATTTGGCGCTGTAAGCCATAATGCCTGTTTTGTCGAAACCATTCTCTTCAAGGATATTGCGGATTGCCAGGATGCGGCCATCCATCATATCGCTGGGCGCTACAAAATCGGCGCCTGCCTGTGCATGGCTCAGGCTCATGCGTGCCAGTACTTCTACCGTAGGATCGTTTACAATTTCCGTTCCGTCTACAATACCATCGTGACCGTAGGAAGAGTAGGGGTCCAGTGCAACATCTGTCATTACCACCATTTCGGGAATGGCATTTTTAATGCCGCGGATGGCACGCTGCATCAACCCGTTGGGGTTTACTGCTTCGGTACCTTTATTATCTTTTACACTGTCCGGCGCTTTCACAAACAGCAGTACGCTTTTAATACCCAGGCTCCAGAGTTCCCTGGCTTCTTTAATGGTAAGATCCAGGGAGTACCTGAAATAACCCGGCATAGAGCTGATCTCTTCTTTCACATTTTCTCCTTCGGTAACAAATAACGGCGCTATAAAATCGCTGGGTGTTAAAATTGTTTCCGCTACCATTGCACGAATAGCAGGAGATACTCTTAAAATTCTGTTTCTTCTGATCATCTTTATAAAAATTTTATTGTTTTTATATCGTCGTCTGCCGGCTTATTCTTTTACCCATTCCCTGGGCTTCAGGTATTCTTCCAGCTGTGCTTCCGGGCTGCCGGGTGCAGGATGAAAGTCGTACTCCCAGCGGGCCACAGGTGGTAAGCTCATCAGGATGGATTCTGTACGGCCGTTTGTTTTCAGGCCAAACAGTGTGCCCCTGTCGTGAACAAGATTGAACTCCACATAACGTCCACGCCTATACGCCTGCCAGTTTTTATGTGCGTCGGTATAAGGCAGATTTTTTGTTTTCTCTACCAGCGGAAGATATGCTTCAAGGAAAGCGTTTCCATTTGCTTTGGAGAAATTCAGGAGTTCTTCTGCGGTCCTTTCTGCGTTGGGCCGGAGGTAATCATAAAAGATACCGCCTATGCCGCGCGCTTCGTTATTACGGTGTTTATTGATAAAGTATTCGTCGCAGTGTTTTTTATATGCAGGATACAATTCTTTTCCAAAAGGATCACAGGCATCTTTAAAGGTACGGTGAAAATGTACACCGTCTTCTTCCTGCAGGTAATAGGGCGTAAGATCCGCACCACCGCCAAACCAGCTGTCTTTCAGCGTTCCATCCTGGTCATACAATTCAAAATAGCGGAAGTTGGCATGCACGGTAGGCACAAAGGGATTCACCGGATGCAGCACCAGCGAAATACCACATGCCATGAACTGGCTGTTGGTAACGCCGAATTGTTGTGCCATTGCCTCCGGCAACTCACCATGAACAACCGAAGTATTTACACCGCCTTTTTCAAACACATTCCCGTTGGCGATCACGCGTGTTTTACCACCGCCGCCACCAGGGCGTTCCCAGCGGTCTTCCAGGAAAGTAGCTTTGCCGTCTGTTTTCTCCAGCGCAGCGCAGATCTCATCCTGTAAGCCGTGTATGAATGATATGAAATTATCTTTGATGCTCATGGTTAATTATCCGTGTGCTTTAACTGTTTCTACGAATGCTTTGGCGTGATCAACCGGAACATTTGGTAAGATACCATGTCCGAGGTTGGCAATGTAACGCTGTCTGCCAAAGCCTTTCAGCATTTCCTTTACGGCCTTTTCAATTTCGGGGATCGGCGCCAGCAATTTAGCCGGATCAAAATTTCCCTGCAGGGTGATGTTGCTACCGGCAAACTGGCGGGCCAGTTCCGGTTTAATACACCAATCGATACCCAGTCCGTGCGCGCCGGTAGCGGCCATGTCTTCCAGGGCAAACCAGGCGCCTTTGGCAAATACGATAGTAGGACAAACATCCTTCATCGCGGCAACTATCTGGCGGATATATTGTAAAGAGAATACTTCAAAATCCTGCGGACTGAGCAGCCCGCCCCAGGAGTCAAATACCTGTACGGTATCAGCGCCTGCGGCTACCTGTGCTTTCAGGTAAGCGATGGTGGTATCGGTGATCATCTGCAGCAACTGATGTGCTACAACAGGCTGCTGATAGCAGAATGCTTTTGCTTCATCAAAAGTTTTGGAACCCTTGCCTTGTACCATATAGCAGAGCAAGGTCCAGGGCGCGCCACCAAAGCCTATCAGCGGCACCCTGCCATCCAGTGTTTTTTTGGTGAGCTTCAGCGCATCAAATACATAGTGCAGTCTTTCCTGTACATCGGGAACGCATAAACGTTGCAGATCCTGCGCGGTTTTAATGGGAGCGGGCAGCAGTGGTCCTACTTTTTCCACCAGCTGTACTTCCATGCCCATTGCCTGTGGAACCACCAGGATATCGGAGAAGATGATAGCAGCATCAACGCCTACCTGGTCTACCGGCATCACCGTTATTTCTGTTGCCAGCTCCGGGTTTTCGCAGCGTTCAAAGAACGTATATTTATCACGCAGTTTGATATAATCCGGTAAATAGCGACCAGCCTGACGCATCATCCATACCGGTGTGCGGGAAACAGTTTCGCCTTTAAGGGCCTTCAGCAATAAGTCGTTCTTCAATGCGCTCATTCGTAGCAGTTAATGTTGTTAAAATAAAATATAGCAGTTTGCACCATGCTTTCTTCGCTGATATCGGTGCTCATTATAATTTTGTTATCGGTGTGTACTCTCAGTTCGGTGGCGGTTGTTCTGCCAATGGCGAAGCAAACGGTTTTACTATTCAGCCTGTTGGCAGACAGGTAGCTTTTTACGGCGCTGGGACTGAAAAATAATACACCGTCGTAATCATCGGCTGTTACAGCGGGTGCAGGAATATTTTCGTAGATCACGAATTCCTTTACTTCAATACCAGCCTTTTGCAATGCATCCGGTAATTCGTTTCTCCGGATATTTCCGCAGAAAAAATTAACGGAAGTAATGTTACCAATTTGTATAATGGCCTTAGCAAGTTCGCTGCCATAATGCGATTCCGCTAAGATCTTACAATCAGTGAACACGTTTTCCACTGCTTTCCTGGTGCTCCCGGAAATACAGCAGATATTTGGCTCGCTGATCACATAAAATGTATCATCCTGGTGCAAATAATATTTGGCCAGTATTCTCGCTGCATTGGCGCTGGTGAACACATGTACAGCTTCCGGACGGAAAACCTGTGCCATATGCTCTTCGCCTAACAGTGCTTCATTGAGAAGCGGCTTTATCTGTATAAAATCCTGTACATCTATGTGTATACCACTTTCACCAGCAACAGCCACAGAGCTGTCTGTTAAATGCCTGGTGCTTAATATGCGGTATTTATCATTTAGCATTTCTGATCTGTGCTACTATTTCAGCGCCACCCTGCGCCATAATATCTTCTGCAGCTTCCTGTCCGAGGTGTTGGGCCTGTTCCAATGGTACTTCGCGTGAAACAGTGAAGAACCGGGCGCCATCAAGGCTGCACAGTTCACCGCTGAAATGTATGTGATTGTTTTGTATATAAGCGTAAGCGCTGATAGGGGTGGTGCATCCGCCCATCAGGGTACGTAAAAATTCTCGTTCAATGTGTGTGGCGAGGGCGGTATCTGCATGATTAAAAGCAGCGCATGCATCCAGGCAAAATTGATCATCTTCCCTGCACACTGCCACCACTGCGCCCTGTGCGGGAGCTGGCAGCATCCAGTCGAGATCAATGGAATTAGCAGGACGAACGTTGATCCTTTCCAGTCCGGCTACCGCGAAAATGGCGCCGTCCCAGTTTTCTTCCGCCAGTTTTCTTAAGCGGGTATTAACATTGCCACGCAGGTTATGCAGCTGGTGCTGTGGATATTTCCGCAGCCACTGTGCTTTACGGCGTACACTGCTGGTAGCGATGTTAGCTATATAATCGGGTTGTGAAAGGAAGTTAGTATCGTTTTTATATACCAGCAAATCTTTTACCGGTCCGCGTTGCAGGATAGCGGCATGTACAATTTGCTTCGGAAGTTGTGTGGGAACGTCTTTGAAGGAGTGAACGGCAATGTCTATACGGTTATTGAGCAATGCCAGGTCGAGGCTTTTTGTGAAGATGCCCTGAACGCCTATTTCATACAGGGGTGTTACCAGGTCTATATCTCCTTCGCTTTTGATGGGTACCAGTTCTGTACGGTAACCTTGTGCGGTGAGCAGATCATTTACCTGGTTTGCCTGCCACAAGGCCAGCTGACTTTCTCTTGTGCCTATCCTGATAACTTTATCCATTTGTTTATTCCTGGTTAACTCCGGTCTCAAAAATATCGTTGATCATGGCGATGTACTGGTCGCTTTTGTCTGTTTCCTTGCGTACTTTACCAGCCATGAGATTAATCATTTTTTGTATGATGCGGGAAGATACGAGTTCGATGTCTTCCATGTTATAGTGACCGCCGTTTTTCTGTTGCTGTATTTCGCGGGTATGTATTTCCTGCAGCTTATCTTTTACGGCTTTCAGTACTACTGCGTGTTTGCGCATTTTGTACCAGTAAAGGAATTCCTCCATATGTTCGTCGATGATGGAGATTGCCTTTGGTACTTCTCCCAGCCTGTTTTGCAGGGTTTCATCCTGTACTTTGGAGAGTTCATCCACATTCACGAGGGTGATATGCGGGAGTTCACCTACAGCCGCTTCCACGTTAAAAGGAATGGATAAGTCGACGATGAGTTTTGGAGAAGTATTGCGGAGATGTTCTGCCAGCACTGTTGGGTGTGGGGCATTGGAAGCAACGAGTATCACATCTGCCTGCTGCATTTCGCTTACCATATCTTCGATGGGAGCGTATTTCAGTCCGTGCTGGCCGGCGAATTCGGCGGCCACCTGCAGGGTGCGGTTAATGAGGGTTACTTCTTTTACGCCGAGGTATTCGATCATGTTCTTGCAGGTGTTGCGGCCTATTTTACCTACACCCAGCAATACAATTTTTTTATCTTTTATATCAGGACAGATGCGTTCCAGCATTCTCACGGTGGCAAAAGCCACTGATACCGTGCCTTTGCTGAGTCCTGTTTCAGTTTTGATGAGTTTGGAAACCTGTAAAACGCTGTTGACAAGCCTTTCCAGGAAGCTGCCCAGGCTGTGATGCGCTTTGGCAAACTTAGTGGCATTACGGATCTGACCTATGATTTCGTAGTCGCCGAGGATCTGGGAGTCAAGACCGGTACCTACCTGGTACAAATGCCTGATTGCTTCTTCTCCTGACTTGGTATAGGCTAATTCTTCCAACTGGCTTCTGTCGCCGTTTGATTCCCTGCAAAGCAAATCTATCAACTGCCCCGGGTTCGCTGCAAATCCGTATACTTCCGTTCTGTTACATGTAGAGAGCACAAAGAGATCGTCTAATTGCACTACCCTGGCATGCTCCAGGAGTTGTTGATACTGAGCCGGATTGATGGCGTATAATCCCCTGATAGCAGCGTCTGTTTTCTTATAGTTGATGCCAACGATATGAAAATTTGCTATTTCTTTTGAATGACTGACCTGCATGTTTTTGTATAAGCTTCCGGTTGCAAAAGTACTTTCATACGTCCCAAACAAAAGGGGTTAGCTGTCATTAGTGTGTCATTTCTACTACTGGTAATCATTACGACGAAAAAATGATTTTTATCAGGTTTTGCCTTTACAAAAGAATGACACTAATCAGCCTGGCTATACGTGGACTATAATGCTTTTCGCTTTCGGCTTTTTGCTTACTTTTGCACCAATTTAAAAGAAATGGTATCTAAATCTGATGTTGGAATAGTATTAATGAACCTCGGATCGCCTGATTCTACCGCCGTGCCGGATGTTAAGCGTTATCTGAATGAGTTCCTGATGGACAAGCGTGTAATTGATTATCCGTGGTTGTTCCGCAAGATCTTAATTGAAGGTATCATTGTGCCAAAACGTGCGGAGCAATCTGCCAGGGCTTATGAATCTATCTGGTGGGAAGAAGGATCGCCATTGGTGGCTTTAACAAAGCAGCTGCAGATGGCAGTGCAGAACGACATGGAAATCCCGGTGGAAATAGCCATGCGTTATGGTAACCCGCATCCGCAGGTGGCTTACGACAACCTGCTCAAACAAAATCCTGGTCTGAAAGAAGTGGTGCTGTTGCCCCTGTATCCGCATTATGCCATGTCTTCTTATGAAACAGCCGTGGAATACGCGCAGGAAGTCTATAAAAAGAAAAAATATAAATTCAAGCTGTCGGTAGTGCCTCCGTTTTATGATGAACCGGATTATATTAACGCACTTACTGAAAGCATGCGTCCATATCTTCAGCAGGACTATGATTACGTATTATTCAGTTATCATGGGTTGCCGGAAAGGCATATGCGTAAAGCCGATCCTACCGGTGCGCATTGCATGAAGGTGAATGATTGCTGTCATGTAAAGTCACCCGCACATGATTATTGCTACCGTCACCAGATCACGGTTACTACTGAGCTGGTAGCGGAAAAGCTGGGACTGCCGCGGGAAAAATGGGGTATCTCTTTTCAGTCGAGGTTGGGTCGTGAAGAATGGCTGAAGCCCTACACCGCCGGTTTGCTGGAAACACTGCCGGCTGAAGGCAAAAAACGACTGCTCATCGTGTGTCCTGCTTTTGTTTCAGATTGCCTTGAAACACTGGAGGAGATAGCTGTAGAAGGAAAACATTCTTTCCTGAACAGTGGCGGCGAATCTTTTACTATGATTCCGTGTTTGAATATTCACCCGTTATGGGTAAAAGCTGTGGTTAAATATTGCACGCAGATAATCGCAACTGAAGCCGTTTAAATTTATCATATGTCTGATCAACCCGTATTGATTGTCGGCGCCGGTCTGTCCGGGCTGAGTATTGCATATGAATTGCAGAAACTGCAGGTGCCATACCAGGTACTGGAGGTTTCTGATCATACCGGTGGTGTAATGAAATCTATACGGGAAAATGGCTTTGAGCTGGATGCAGGCGCCAACACCATCGCGGCGTCGCCGGAACTGCTGCAGTATTTTACAGAACTGGGTCTTGATAAAGAAATTCTGCAGGCCAGCGCCGCCAGCAAAAACCGCTTCCTGGTTAGAAGACACCAACTACATGCGGTTTCCCCACATCCTTTCAAAATCATGGCTTCTCCATACCTGAGCCGCGGCAGTAAGTGGCGGCTGTTTACAGAGCGTTTCCGTAAACCGGCCACGGTAGCAGGAGAAGAAACAGTAAGTGATTTTGTAACAAGAAGATTTAATAAAGAGATTGCCGAATATGTTTTTGACCCGGTATTATCAGGCATCTATGCCGGTAATCCCGACCTGATGAGCGTAGCGGAAGTATTGCCCGCACTCCCGCGGTGGGAGCGGGAATACGGCAGCGTTACCAAAGGGCTGATGAAAGATAAGGGCGCTATGGGCGGCCGGAAAATCATCAGCTTCAAAGGCGGCAACCAGTTGCTCACAAACCGTTTACATCAATTGCTGACCACCCCGGTACGCTTTAATTGCAACGTAACCGGCATCACTGCCGCCAATGGCGGATATATTGTGAGTGCGGTGGAAAACGGGGTATCAGAAAGCTATACCGCTTCAAAAGTTGTACTGACCACCCCGGCATACAGCACGGCAGAAACCATTACCCACCTCGATGCGGCTACCGCAGCCTTGTTAAACAATATTCATTACCCCCGCATGGGTGTACTGCACCTGGGCTTTGACGCCGCCGCGCTGCCACAGCCGCTGGAAGGCTTTGGCTTCCTGGTGCCCAATGCAGAAAATATGCATTTCCTCGGCGCTATCTGCAACTCTGCTATCTTCCCGGATAAAGCCCCCGCGGGCAAAATCCTGTTTACCGTATTCCTGGGAGGTGCGAGGCAGGAAAGCCTGTTTGACCAGATGAACCCGGAAACCCTGCAGCAGCAGGTAGTTTCGGAGGTACGCTCTTTACTGCACCTGTCGGCCCCACCGGTGATGCAGCGGTTCAGTACATGGAACAAGGCCATCCCGCAGCTGAATGTAGGTCATGTTAAGTTGCGGAATGCTGTAAAAGACTTTGAAAAAAAATATCCGGGCATCCATATCTCCGGAAATTACCTGCAAGGCGTAGCCATCCCGGCTTTACTGCAACATGCTGTTGCTTTGGCCGCTTCTCTGAAGAAAAATTAAACAGAAAAATAGTTCGTTGTTGCCGTTTTTTCTTTAAATTCCATTATAAATTTCCACCAGATGATTGCAGGAATTTTAAAAGAAAAAAACGGCGAAACGAGGGTGTCTCTTGTCCCTGAAGTAGTAAAGCAACTGCAGCAAATGTCGGTGACCGTGTGGGTGGAGCAGGGAGCCGGCGACCATGCTTTTTATAACGATGACGCCTATATGCAGGCGGGCGCGGAAATAAAAACAGCTGCCAATATCCTCACCGGAGCAGATATCATCTTTACCCTGCAGCCTCCGTCAAAAGAGATAACAGACCAGATCCCTCCGGGAAAAATTATTGCCGGTATTTTGCAGCCACTGTACCGCGTAAACGAAGTGGAGTACTGGGCGTCCCGTAATATCACCGCTTTCAGTTTAGATACCATCCCCCGCACAACCCGTGCGCAGGTAATGGATGTGCTTAGTTCGCAGGCCAATATCGCCGGTTATAAGGCAGTATTGCTGGCAGCGTATAGCTATTCCCGTTACTTTCCCATGTTTATGACCGCAGCAGGCAGTATTGCTCCCGCCAAAGTATTGATACTGGGCGCCGGTGTAGCGGGTTTGCAGGCTATTGCCACCGCCCGCCGTTTGGGTGCTGTAGTGGAAGTATTTGATACCAGGCCCGCTGTGAAAGAAGAAGTGATGAGCCTGGGCGCCAAATTTGTGGAAGTGGAAGGAGCCGCAGATGCCTCCTCCGCCGGCGGTTACGCGGTTGAACAAAGCGAAACATATAAGCAGCAGCAACAGCAGCGTATTGGGGAAAGCATTGCCAAAGCAGATATTGTGATCACCACTGCGCAAATTCCGGGTAAAGCAGCGCCGGTACTGGTAAGCAATGAAATGCTGGACCGTATGCGGCCCGGTTCCGTGATTGTGGATCTTGCCGCCGCCACGGGCGGTAACACCAGTGCTACAAAGAACAATGAAACCGTGCAGTACAAAGGAGTGACCATCATCGGAAATTCCAACCTGCCTGCTACTATGCCGGCCGATGCCAGTAAGCTGTATGCAAAAAATGTATTCAATTTCCTGAAACTGATACTGACAAAAGAAGGAGCGCTGCACCTGAATTTTGAAGATGATATTGTGAAAGGCGCCTGTATTACACACAACGGTGAAATTGTGAACGACCGTGTGAAAAACCTGATGCAGCCAGCTTAGTAGTCGAGATCGTAAAATACCTGTCTGACATGGAATATATTTTAACTTTTCTTCACCAGCATATCGATCTTATCTACATCGTTATCCTGTCTGTTTTTTTAGGAATAGAAGTGATTTCGAGAGTGCCGTCTGTATTGCATACACCGTTGATGAGCGGCGCCAACGCTATTCACGGCGTTGTAATTATCGGGGCTATCATTGTGATGGGGAAGGCGGAAGCGGATAATTATCCCGCGCTGATCATCGGCTTCCTGGCGGTGATCCTGGGTACGATCAATGTGGTAGGAGGTTTTGTGGTAACCGACCGTATGCTGGAAATGTTCAAAGGAAAAAAGAAATAGCTGGTAAAGGGTTACCGTTATCTGTTGTTTTTTTTACGGCAGACAGATGCTAACTGTTTAACAGCTTAAAGCTAACGGCTAAAAGCATAATACTTATGGGATCCAGCATTTTATCAATTATCTACCTGATCGGCTCTGTTACTTTTATCCTCGGACTGAAAATGTTAAGTAAACCGGATACTGCCCGCAAAGGCAACCTGGTAGCCGCCGCGGGAATGTCGCTGGCCATTCTCGGCACTATCTTTCTCTACCGGGTAAACGATGCCCCCCTGCATAATTATGGTTGGATCTTCACCGGGCTGCTTATCGGTGGTGTTATCGGCGTGTTGTCTGCAAAGAAGGTGAAGATGACGGCCATGCCGGAAATGGTAAGTATGTTTAACGGCATGGGCGGGGCATGTGCTGCGCTTATTTCTATCGTGGAATTTGACCACCTGATCAAACTGATAAAGAATTTATACGCACCTGTTTCCGACGATCACCTGGCGCTTCAGTTACTGGAGTCGTCTGCCTCAAAAGGAATGGTGATCATCATTTTGCTGAGCCTCATCATTGGCGCGGTATCCTGCGCGGGCAGCATTGTTGCGTGGGGAAAGCTTACCGGAAAAGTGAAGGATTTTTCCTTCAACGGCCAGCATTTCCTCAACATGGGGGTACTGGCGCTGATAGTAGGATTATCCGTTTGGCTGGTGTGTATCTTTGGTATTTCGCCGGGAACGGGTCTTATTGTCTTTTACGTTGTTTTCCTGCTGGCGCTGTTTTATGGCGTGTTATTCGTGCTGCCGATTGGTGGGGCGGATATGCCCGTGGTGATTTCCCTGTTGAATTCATTTACCGGAGTAGCCGCGGCCTGTGGCGGGTTCCTGTACAGTAACCCGGTGATGCTCACGGGCGGTATCCTGGTAGGTTCGGCCGGAACTATCCTTACCATCCTCATGTGCAAGGCCATGAACCGTTCCCTGAAAAACGTGCTGATAGGCTCTTTTGGCGGTGGTGCAGCAGGTGCTGCTGCCTCCGGGAAGGAGCAGGGTAACTATAAAGAAATCAGTTTGAATGATGCCGCCGTAGTGCTGGCATATGCCAATAAAGTGATCATTGTACCAGGGTATGGATTGGCGGTGGCGCAGGCCCAGCATGCGTGTCATGAGTTGGAGAAGCAGCTGGAGGAAAAAGGTGTGGAAGTAAAATACGCTATTCACCCGGTAGCGGGCCGTATGCCCGGGCATATGAATGTATTGCTGGCAGAAGCAGATGTTCCCTATGAGAAGTTATTGGAAATGGAAGATGCCAACGCTGAATTTCCTACTACCGATGCGGTATTGATCTTGGGGGCCAATGATGTGGTAAACCCGGCAGCGAAGAGCGATCCCGCCAGTCCCATTTACGGGATGCCTATCCTGGAAGTTGAAAACGCAAAAGTGGTGATCGTCAATAAACGCAGTATGAAACCGGGATATGCCGGTATCGAAAACGATCTCTTTTTCCAACCCAAAACGTCCATGCTGTTTGGAGATGCAAAGAAGGTGTTGCAGGAGCTGCTTTCCGCCATCAAGGAGGTGTGAGCCCGAAAGAAAACCTTCTCCCCGGCTATTCCCGCATAAAACATTTTTTGCTAAATTTGCGGAAAAAAAATTCCTTTGTCCAGTCAATTACCAGCAGCGCTACTAGATTCGTTAGCGGGACTTCCGGGTTATAACCGGGAAACTTTTGAGCAGGTGCATGCCGCCGCCGAAAAAATTACTTCACTGCGATTGAATCCCAATAAAATAAAAACGCCGGAACGAACGGCCGCTGTGCTGCAATCCCTGTCGGCCACCGGCGCCACCCCGGTTCCCTGGAGCAGGGATGGGTATTATTTACCGGAGCGGCCCTCCTTTACATTTGATCCTTATTTTCATGCGGGCGCCTACTATGTGCAGGAGGCTTCCTCTATGTTCCTGGAACAGGTGGTACGTGCAACAGTGGATCTTACACAGCCATTGAAGGTATTGGACCTTTGTGCTTCTCCGGGAGGCAAATCCACTTTGCTGCAATCCCTGATCAGCCGGGATAGCCTGTTGGTGGCCAACGAGGTGATCAAGCCACGGGCCGCGCTGCTGACAGACAACCTCACAAAATGGGGCGCTGCAAATGTAGTGGTGAGCAATAATGATCCGCGTGATTTTTCAAGGCTGCCTGGTTACTTTGATCTGGCAGTAGTGGATGCGCCTTGTTCCGGCTCCGGTTTATTCCGCCGCGATCCGGAGCTGGTGGAGGAATGGTCGCCGGAGAATGTAACGCTCTGCAGCCAGCGGCAGCAAAGGATTATGGCAGATGTGCTGCCATCGGTAAAAGAAGGCGGTGTTGTTATTTATTCCACCTGCTCTTTTTCTGCAGAAGAAGATGAAGCGATCCTGGATTGGCTGGCCGATCATTTTGAACTGGAGAATATCCCGGTTACACTGAATCCCGAATGGAATATTGTTGCAACGGTAACGCACAAACGAAATTGTACCGGTTACCGGTTTTACCCCGACAGGCTGAAGGGAGAAGGATTTTTTATAGCAGCTTTCCGTAAGCGCAGCAGCGAAACTCCGCGAAAGCCGAAGCAACATAAATCAACTGCACTCACTGCCCGTCAGCAGGAGGTAGTTACCCCCTGGATAAAGATGCCTGACGATTACCAGTATTTCATGCACCAGGAAGAAGTATTGATTTTGCCACCTTCTGTGGCAGCAGAAATACCATTGTTGCGGCAACAATTGTATATTCGCAAGGCGGGTGTAAAAGCAGGACATCCCAGCGCGAAAGAACTGATCCCCGATCATCAGCTGGCAGCCAGCACATTAGTATCCGATGAGCTGCCGGTGGTTTCCCTGGATTTGCGGCAGGCATTGCAATACCTGCGCAAGGAAGATCCGGGAATGAGCACACGGGTGCGGGGCTGGGCGCTGGTAAGATATGAGGACATGAACCTCGGCTGGGCAAAAATATTACCCAACCGCATGAACAACTACTATCCGAAAGAGCTGCGCATCCTGAAAGAGATTACAGGATTGTAAAGAATAAACGACTGCTATTTATCCGGGAATGATACTAACTTTGAAATACAGTGCCAACGGGGGCGCCGTTTATAACGGCAGCCACAACAAAAAGGGATTTTCTCCGTTTGGTTTATTAAATAATTTTGTCAATTTTAACGCATATATTCGTTGCCCGAAATAGCAGATAAAATTTAAGATATTCTGCTGCATCATAAACAGAGTTAGTATGATAAAATCGATTCTTTCAATCGTCTTGTTTGGTTTTAGTGCAGTAGCGGCGCAAGCGCAGGACACGCTGGAGGTACAAGGTACTTCCCCCGCTCTCTACATATCCCATGTTGTTAAAAAAGGAGAAAATTTTTATAGTCTCAGCCGTGCTTATGGCTTACCGCCAAAAGAAATTGCGGCCGCCAATAAAGTGAATATGGAACAGGGATTACAGCTGGGTCATAAGCTGCATATCCCCCTCACCACTGCCAACTTTTCACAGAAAGCAGATGCCTCCGGCAAGCCGGTATATCATAAAGTATCCGATAAGGAAACTTTATACCGTGTGAGTGTGAACTATAACAAAGTACCGCTGGATAATATCCGTCAGTGGAATAGTTTTTCCGGAGATGGACTGAAAAAAGACAGCTACCTGATTGTGGGCTTTATGAAAGCTGGTGGCGCCGCTGCTGAAGCTGCCCCCCGTCCTGAAAAAGTAAAGGAGAAAGCCACCCCGGCAGCAGAACCGGTAGTTACTTTATCTCCACCACCACCACCGCCTCCGGCAGTAAAGGAAACGCCTAAGAAAGAAAAAGAACCGGAAGCCCGTCCTGTAGCAGAAACAACAGAAACGGTTACTCCTGCCCCCGCGCCGGTTAAATCCGCTCCTGTTAGCAGCAGCACCGATTTTGAACAGTTGTATGAGCAGCAAACCAACGGCGGCAAAAAAACTACTTCTGAAAAAGGCCCCGGTACCTGGTTCAAGAGCAATGCGGTAGGTAAATACTATGCGCTGCATAACACCGCACCACGTGGCACCATCATCAAGGTAACCAATCCCCTGAACGGCAAAGCAGTATATGCAAAAGTACTGGACGTAATCCCGCAGATGAAAGCCAATGCGGGCCTTATCATCAAACTGAGCGACAGTGCGATGCAGGCACTCGGCAGCAATGAAACCAAGTTTTACTGCGAGCTGAGTTACGAGGATTAACGCGGATGTTGTCTTGGCGCAGGATTACGCTGATTATACTGATTTATTGGATTTTTATAAATGATTAAGGGAGATAGAAGTGGATACACACTTTTATCTCCCTTAATCTTTAAAATCGAATATGATCAAATCCAATAAATCAGTATAATCAGCGTAATCCTGCGCCAGGACAATTTCCATCGCCGAAGGCGATCTCCCCGGCCTAAAAGCGATACCCCCGCAGAAACGCTTCCACATCCATTTTCTTCTTGCCTTCCAGCTGGATTTCATCCAGGTAGAGATAACCGTCCGGTGCTGCTATTTTGATATAGCTTTTTTGATCGGTATCAAAATCGCCCGGTGCTTTTGCCGGCGTGGTATGTTCCTTACGGGCTTTATATATTTTCAGTGTTTTCCCCTGGAAAGTAGTCCATGCAGCGGGGTAGGGACTAAGTCCGCGTACCAGGTTGTAAATGCTGTCCAACGGCTGGTTCCAGTTGATCTGGCAGGTTTCCTTGAAAATTTTTGGCGCATGTTTTATTTCCGCTGCCGGGATATTGGCCTGTGGCGTTTCCTGTACGTTGCCTGTGGCAATAGCCTGTACAGTTTTAAGCAGTAAGCGGGCGCCTGTTTGCATCAGGGCATCGTGCAGTTCACCGGCGGTTTCATCGTCGCGGATAGCTACTTTATCGCTGAACAGGATGTCGCCGGTATCTATTTCATGCTGTAGTTTGAAGGTGGTAACGCCGGACTCTTTTTCACCGTTGATAATAGCCCAGTTAATGGGTGCTGCGCCGCGGTAATTGGGCAGTAGTGAGGCATGTACATTGATAGTGCCTTCGGGGGGCATATTCCATACTATTTCAGGTAACATGCGGAAGGCCACTACTACCTGAAGGTCGGCTTTCAGCTCTTTTAGGGCAGCAATGAAATCAGGATTTTTCAGTTTCTCCGGTTGCAAAACAGTGAGTCCTTTACTCACTGCATATTGTTTCACTGCGCTCTCCTGCAGCTGTAACCCACGACCGGCGGGCTTATCCGGTGCTGTGATCACACCCACTACATTAAATCCGTTCTGTACTAATATATCAAGGGATGCCACTGCAAAATCAGGGGTACCCATAAAAACAATGCGAAGCTCTTTACTCATAGGATGCAAAAATAACGACCTTTCGCGGATTTTAACGAGGGGAAGACGGAAAGCCATTCCCCTTTGCTTTTTAGTACAACAGGTATTTGGCGCGTATTATCTTAAACTTCGCCAGTCCGGGTTCCCAGCTTTTGCGGATCTCTGCTTCAGACATACCTTTCACGATCTGCTGTTGCAGTATGGTGTTACCGGCCAGTTTGCTGAAGAAGGGAATGAAGAATTTAGATTTATCCGGGAACATGCGATAGGCATTCAGCAGCCATTTCAGCTCAATTTTACGGCCTGCGTGGGGAGTTGCTTCCGGGGCATCGCTCAGGTCAAAGCCGTAGCACAGCTGGTCTTTCAGCACCGGTGTTGGATTAGTGGCGCTGGCGCGGGGCGTAAATGAATAACCCTTTTTAGGAAAAGCCGGTGAGCCATATACCTGGAAAGGCTTGTCAGTACCACGTCCCAGGCTAAGTGCGGTGCCTTCAAAAAAGCAGAGGGAGGCATAGAGGTTGATAGCGGCCATATTGGGCAGGTTGGGCGATGGTTTGATGGGCACGCGGTAAAATGTTTTGTGGTCATAATTTTCGCAGGGAATCACTTTAATATCGCAGTGTACGCCTTTGCGGAGCATGTGTTCTCCGTTCAGCATCCGCGCATATTCGCCAACGGTCATGCCATGTACCACAGGGATAGGTTGCATGCCTATAAAGGAACGGTACGCGGTATCGAGGATGGGACCGTCTACATAGTCGCCGTTGGGATTAGGACGGTCCAGTATTACGAGTGTTTTTTTATTTTCTGCTGCGGATTCCATCAGCTCCTGCAGGGAAGAGATGTAAGTAAAAAAGCGGGTGCCTACATCCTGGATGTCGAACAGCAGGATGTCCACATCTTCCAGATCGGCTGCGGTAGCTTTACGGTGTTGCCCGTAGAGCGACACAATGGGAATACCGGTAGCGGAATCAATGCTGTTGGCTACTTTTTCACCATGACCAGCATTGCCGCGGAAGCCGTGCTCAGGGCTGAAGATCTTCTGTATTTTTATATTCAGTTTTAACAGGGAGTCTACCAGGTGCGTATTATCGATGGTGGCGGTTTGATTCACCATCATGGCTACCCGCTTGTTTTTCAGCAGTGGAAGGTAACGCGCCGTTTGTGTGGCGCCTGGCAATACATGTTCCGCATATTGTGCGGAGGTTTCATAAATGCACCCTGCCAGGAGGACGCAAAGAAGGAGAATACGGTTCATACCGTTAAGATAATGCAAAGCTTTATTGACTGTATCAAAAAGTGCGGATTATGGCTGCTTTTTGTATCTTGCGCGTAATTATTAACACTAAACAATTAATTTTTATGCAAACTGTTAAAAACGGGGATACAGTGAAGGTGCATTACCACGGCCGTTTAACGAACGGAACTACTTTTGATTCTTCCGAAGGTAGAGCTCCGCTCGAATTCAAGGTAGGTGCCGGTATGGTTATCAAAGGTTTTGAGAATGGTGTGCTGGACATGAAAGTTGGCGACAAGAAAACCATTCATATCCCTGTTGATCAGGCATATGGTCCCAAAAGTGATGAAATGATCATGGATTTTCCAAAAGAAAATATCCCGGCTGATCTGAATCCTGAAGTAGGTATGGAATTGCAGATGAGCAACCCTCAGGGACAGGTTTTCCAGGTAAAAGTAGCTGCTATCGGCGACGAGTTTATTACCCTGGATGCTAACCACGCACTGGCTGGCGAAGACCTGGTATTTGACCTCGAACTGGTTGAAATCGTATAATATTCAGGTGTTTTTTTGATTTACGGATGCAGGAACTGGTTGATAAAACTACCCTTGCATCCGTAAATTTTTTATGTCTGCTGATACATTGCTTTCATATCGCGCAAACAATCTGCGCAAAGACAACCACTATAATTTTGCTGGATAAAATAACGCTCTTCTTCGGTTAACACCACATCCTGGCACTGACAGCGTAGAATGGTGCCTACGCGGCATTCAAAGGTGCGTTCGCACCGCGGACAGGTTACGGTTTCATGACATGCCATGTCCTAAAATTACGGATTTTAGGCTGCATTCAGTAAATGCAGCGCGGATGATTTTCGCCGCATTTACTAAAAGCCCGGTACTAGTTGCTCATCGCCAATCGCACATTTTTTGCGGCGGTAACCATATTGCGCAATGCCATTTCTGTTTCCGGCCATTTCCGCGTTTTAAGCCCGCAGTCGGGGTTTACCCATATGTTGCGCAGCGGTAATAAGGCCGCCGCCTTATGCAATAATGCCTCCATTTCCGCTATTGCCGGTACTCTTGGAGAGTGGATATCATATACACCCGGACCGGTTTCATTCGGATATTTAAATCCTGCAAATGCTTCCAGCAGTTCCATCTGTGAGCGCGATGTTTCTATGGTAATCACATCGGCATCCATCGCGGCGATGTGCGCTATGATATCATTGAATTCCGCATAGCACATATGCGTGTGAATCTGGGTGGAATCATCCACAGTACTTACCGCAAGGCGGAAGGCTTTCACGGCCTCACTGAGATAGGCGGCGCGCTGTGCTTTACGCAGTGGCAGCCCTTCGCGGAGCGCCGGCTCATCTACCTGTATGATGGTAATGCCGGCATCTTCGAGGTCTTTTACTTCATCACGGATGGCGAGTGCAATTTGCATAGCGGTTTGCATACGCGGCTGGTCATTTCTTACAAAAGACCATTGCAGAATGGTGATGGGGCCGGTCAACATGCCTTTAACAGGCTTGCTGGTCAGCGACTGCGCAAAACGGCTCCAGGCAACGGTCATGGGTTCCGGCCGTTGTACATCTCCAAAAATAACCGGCGGTTTTACACACCGGGTGCCGTAACTCTGTACCCAGCCATTTTGGGTAAATACAAATCCATCCAGTTGTTCCCCAAAGTATTCCACCATGTCATTCCGCTCAAACTCGCCGTGCACCAGCACATCCAGCCCGAGGCTTTCCTGGCGGTAAATGGTTTCCGTGATAGCGTTACGGATATCCGCGTTATAAGTTTCCGGCGTAATGATCCCTTTTTTAAGATCGGCGCGGAGTTGTCTTATTTCCGAGGTTTGCGGGAATGAGCCGATGGTGGTGGTAGGAAACAGCGGAAGTTGTAATACCGATTGCTGTAATTTCTGACGGTGCGGGAAGATGCTGTGCCGCTGTGTATCCGCTGTGGTAATACTTTCCAGCCGGGCTTTCACTTCCGGCTGATGTATCCGGGAAGATATTTTGCGGCTGTTCATCACTGTTTCATTGTCAATGAGCAGGGAGGTATCGCCGGCTATGATGTGCTTCAGCGCTATCACTTCGGCTACTTTCTGCTTGGCAAAAGCCATCCATTGTTTTACTTCCGGGTCCAGCGCGGTTTCATCTTCCAGGTTGTAGGGAACATGCAGGAGGGAGCAGGAAGTGCCCAGCAGTACACGTTCTTCACCGATTTGCTGTATCGCTTTTTCAATCAGCGCCACGGAAGCGGCGTAATCATTTTTCCAGATATTGCGACCGTCCACTACGCCGAGCGACAACCATTTATCTGCCGGGAGAGCCGCCAGTACGGCATCCAGTTGCTCCGGAGCCCTTACCAGGTCGATATGCACCGCCTGCACCGGCAGCTGCAAAGCCAGGGTGGTATTGTCTTCCAGCCCACCGAAATAAGTGGTCAGTAATATGCTGAGCGCAGGCAATGCCTGGCTTATAGCGGTGTATGCGGCGTGGTAAAGGTCTCTGGTGGCGGGGTCCAGGTCGGTCACCAGGAAAGGTTCATCCAGCTGGATCCACGTGGCGCCCGCCTGTTGAAGGGATCTTAACAATTCGATATAAACGGGCAGCAGTTTTTCCAGCAGCTGGGTGTGCGTAAGGTCATCTCCCTTAATTTTTCCACATAAAATAAAGGTAACAGGCCCGATGAGTACGGGTTTGGTGGTGATACCATGACTAAGCGCTTCTTTGAATTCTTCCACACACTTAGGCTGGTGCAGGGTATATTGCTGAACGGATTCAAATTCAGGTACCAGGTAATGATAATTGGTATCAAACCATTTGGTCATTTCCAGGGCAGTGATATCGAAGTTATTTTTCTGGTACCCCCTTGCCATAGCGAAATACAGCTCCGGGCAACCCGGGTTGGCGAATGTTTGCTGCAATGCTTTGAAACGCGAAGGAATTACGCCCAGGGTCATGCACATATCCAGTACCTGGTCGTACCAGGAAAAATCGTTGGAGGGAATCAGGTCAATACCGGCTTCCTGTAACCCGTTCCAGTTCTCTTTTCGTAGCTGCCTTGACGTTAGCTCAAGACGCTCCAGGGAAATTTTTCCGGCCCAGTAATTTTCGCAGGCTTTTTTCAGCTCCCGCTGGCTACCTATTCTCGGATAGCCTGGAATGTTGGTAAGCATATATAGGATGTATTTTATTCTACACAAACCTATCATTATTAGATCTTTGTTCGATCATTCCATATAATTTTGGTTTTTTGTCTTAAAAAAATAGACTTTTGAAGAATAAATTACTGTTTGGGATATTGTGAGAGATGGTAAAACAGAATAATCTACGGCAGAAGTGTGAAGATGATTTTCCTTACGTTTGCAATATGTTTACAAATTACTCATATACAGTAGATAAACGCTTCATGCGTTACGCACAGATAGATACACAGTCGGACCCGATGAGCAACACTTTTCCTACCACGGAAAAACAAAAGGATCTTTCCCGGTTGCTGGTAAAGGAATTACAGGAAATGGGTATTACCGATGCAGAACTGGACGAACATGGCTATGTGTATGCCACCATCCCGGCCAACACCGATAAAAAAGTACCCGTGATCTGCTTTTGTTCACATGTGGATACTTCTTCAGACAGCAGTGGCACTGGTGTAAAGCCGATTGTACACCACCAATACGATGGCGGCGATATTGTTTTGCCCGATGACGAAACAGTAGTGATCAGCGCAAAAGAACATCCTTACCTGGCCAGTAAAAAAGGCGACGATATTATTACTGCCAGCGGTACCACACTGCTGGGGGCAGACGATAAAGCCGGTGTGGCCGAAATTATGGATGCCACCCATTTCCTGATGACGCATCCCGAAGTAAAGCATGGCGCTATCCGCATCCTGTTTACCCCGGATGAAGAGGTGGGCCGTGGTGTGGAAAAAGTGGATATGAAGAAGCTGGCCGCCGATTTTGGCTATACCATGGATGGCGGAGAACTGGGTTCCCTGGAAGATGAGAATTTCTCGGCAGATGGCGCCAGGATCACGGTTTATGGCATCAGCGCCCATCCCGGTTCCGCAAAGGATAAACTGGTAAGCGCTATCAAAATAGCCGGCGAAATCGTAGATGCGTTACCGAAAGACAGTCTTTCCCCTGAAACCACCGACGACCGTGAAGGCTTTATCCACCCGGTTCGTATACAGGGCACCGTAGAAAAAACAGAAATCGATTTTATTATACGTGATTTTGAAACCGCCCATCTCGAAGCGCATGAAACTTTCCTGCGCAGGATCATGGATAAGGTGCTGGCAAAACATCATGGCGCAAAGGCTACGCTGAAAGTAACAGAGCAGTACCGCAATATGAAAGAGGTGCTGGTAAATCATCCTGAAGTAACGGCCAATGCAGCAGAAGCCATCCGCCGTGCCGGCGTACAACCCCTGAGAATGAGCATCCGGGGCGGTACCGATGGTTCCCGCCTGTCTTTTATGGGGCTTCCCTGTCCCAATATTTTTACCGGTGAAATGGCGCTTCATAGCAAACATGAATACGTAAGCATACAGGATATGCAGAAAGCGGTGCAAACAATTGTGTATCTGGCACAGGTTTGGGAAGAGAAGGCATAAATATTGCCGCGCACATTCGCAAATATTTTATTACTTTAACCGTTTATAGTAGTGTTCTACTTATGCACCCGTTAAAATATAGTTCATGTTGTTAGGTTTTATTACGTTATTACAGGATTCTTTATCGTCTCTTCCGGCTGATTCAGCAGCCCTGGCAGCCGGTGCTGCCGGAGCCCCGGCGCCGGAAATTCATTTGATAGATATGCTGATGAAAGGCGGTGTGCTGATGATCCCACTGGGGATACTTTCCCTGATAGCTGTATATGTATTTGTGGAAAGAGCCATCACCATCAGTAAAGCCGGCCGGTTGCCTGATAACTTTATGCCCATGATCCGTGATCAGATCACCACGGGGAACATGCAATCTGCCAGATCACTGGCAAAAAATACCTACGGACCCATTGCCCGTATGATTGAGAAAGGAATTCAGCGCATAGGCAAGCCTATTGAAAATATTGAAAAATCAATGGAGAATGTGGGTAAACTTGAAATTTACCGGATGGAGAAGAACCTGGTAATCCTGTCTATTATTGCAGGTATTGCCCCTATGTTCGGATTCCTCGGTACCATTGCAGGGATGATCCAGACTTTCTTCAATATCTCCATTACTTCTGATATCACACTGGGAACCATTGCCGGCGGTATCTATGTAAAAATGATTACTTCTGCTTCCGGGTTAATTATCGGTATTGTGGCTTTCATCGGCTACAGTTACCTGAATGCCCAGATAGACAAGGTAGTAAACAAGATGGAAGGCGCTTCTGCTGAATTCATCGATATTTTGCAGGAACCAACCCGCTAAAACCACCCTCATGAATTTACGCAGACGAAATAAGAGACAGGTGGAAATGCACAACTCAGCACTGAATGACATTCTGTTCATTCTGTTGTTGTTCTTTCTTATTGTTTCCACCCTGGCTAATCCGAATGTGATTAAACTGCTGCTGCCGAAAGCGAAGAGCAATACCAAGTCGAAACAAACAGTAGTAGTCAGTATCAACGATAAACGCGAGTTTTTTGTAGGCACCAATAAAGTGACCTTTGACCACCTGAAACAGGCGCTGGCGCCTTCTATCGGTAATGAAAAGATTGATCCCACCATTGTTATCAATGCGGAAAAATCTGTACCGGTGGAAGATGTGGTGAGTGTGATGGAAGTGGCCAGGGAGATGGGGGCCAAAGTAGTGCTGGCCACCGCACATAAGTAATAATGCCTTTAACTTATACGGAACCTGGTGGTATAATACCACCAGGTTTTTTTATTTATATCTTCTTTCCTTTTACCATCCTGTCTTTCCCAAACATATCCTGCTTCAGTGTTACTTCTGTAAACCCAATATGCTCCATTAACGCTACCACTTCTTTTCCCAGCGCTTCATTGATTTCAAAATAAAGGGCGCCGCCGGAAACCAGCCTGGAATGCGCCATTTCGGAGATATGCCGGTAAAACAGCAGTGCATCATTATCCGGAACAAACAGGGCCAGCGACGGCTCAAAGTCCCAAACCCGCTGCTGCATAGAGGTTTGCTCACTCTGTGTGATATAGGGGGGATTGCTCACAATCATATCAAACTCCGGTAAGCCTGCCATCTGTTGCGGGTTCAGCGCATCCAGGTGAAGGAACCCAACATCCAGCCGTTGGCGTGCAGCATTGCTGCGCGCCACTTCCAGCGCGCCTTCGCTCACATCTATGGCAGATACCTGTGCATCCGGCAATGATTTTTTTAATGCCAGCGGAATGCATCCGCTGCCGGTGCCTACGTCCAGCAGGTGAAGCCGGTGGCGGTGTGCGGCGTCCTGCACCATCCATTCTACCAGTTCTTCCGTTTCCGGACGGGGAATCAATACATTTTTATTTACGAGGAGTTCCATGCCATAAAACCAGCTGGTACCAGTGATATATTGTACCGGCTCATGGCGCTGCAGGGCTTCTATGGCTGCCTGGAGACGTTGCTTCTGATCGGGGGAAAGGATTTTTGTTTTGTGAACAATCCGGTCCAGTTTACTCATACCCGTTAGGTATTCCATTATGATATGTGCAATGTTGGCGGCTTCCCGCTCATCATATAGTTCACTGATGGCGCCTGTAATATAGGTAAAGGCCGTTTGTATAGTCAATATAATCAGTTTAAGGCATGTGACAGGAAAGTGCAAACCTGGGGGAGCGGCATTTTCCATTCGTTAAAAACGATACTTTTGCAAAAATATTACTTCGCCCGGTGATTATGAATAGCACGTTCAATGAATTTTATATGCAGCGTTGCCTCGAACTGGCCGCTATGGGAGCTGGTCAGGTGGCGCCCAATCCAATGGTGGGAGCCGTACTGGTGCACCAGGGGCGTATCATCGGGGAAGGCTATCACCGGCAGTACGGGCAGGCCCACGCGGAAGTGAACTGTGTGAACAGCGTGGCGCCGGAAGAACGTTCGCTCATTCCGCTGGCTACCATGTATGTAAGCCTGGAACCCTGTGCGCATCATGGTAAAACGCCACCCTGCGCGGATCTCATAGTATCGCAAGGCATCCGGCAGGTGGTGATTGGCTGCGTGGATACCTTTTCAGCTGTAGCCGGAAAGGGCATCGAAAAACTGGAGAAAGCCGGTGTACAGGTACAAACAGGCGTGCTGGAAGCGGCCTGCCGGCAAATCAACCGCCGTTTTTTTACTTTTCATGAACAACAACGCCCTTATATTGTACTGAAGTGGGCGCAGAGCAGCAATGGCCTGATCGCCGGCGCCGGCGGGGCGCCCGTGCGGATATCCAATAAATACAGCGACCGCCTGGTACACAAATGGCGCAGCGAGGAAATGGGTATCCTGGCAGGCACCCGCACCGCGGTAAATGATAACCCCCGGCTCAATAACCGGCTGTGGACGGGGAAAGACCCGGTGCGCCTGATCATTGACCGGGAGTTGAAAGTGCCAAGGTCCCATCACGTATGGGACGGTAGTATCCCTACTATCTTCATCACGGCCACAGCGGCGGAAACGCATGGTCTTACCGAAACCCTGCCGCTCGATTTCAACACCGCCCTGCTGCCGCAACTGATGCAGCAGTTACACCGGCGGCAGATCCAGAGCATCCTGGTGGAAGGCGGCAGCAATGTGCTGCAGCAATTTATTGCAGCCGGTTTGTGGGATGAGGCGCGTGTTATCACGGGTACGGATACACTGCCGGAAGGACTGGCAGCGCCGGTACTCACCAACGCATCGCTCACGCATACCTTACAGGTAGCCGGCGATCGTATCGATTTTTATCATCCCGCGTAGTTTTAAGCGCGTATTAAATTATTTTGATGGAGGTTTATTTTACAATTGATAAAACAGCAGTAGCAGAATTTAAAGACAGAGGCAGCAAATTTCTCGCGTACGCATTTCCCGTTAAATCGCCTGAGGAAGTAAAAGAATGCCTTGGAGAGGTGAAAAAGGAACATCCAAAAGCCACCCATCACTGTTATGCGTACCGCCTCGGCACCGCCGGGCTCCAGTTCCGCGCCAGCGACGACGGAGAGCCTTCGGGCTCAGCAGGTAAACCTATCCTGGGGCAAATAGACAGTAAACAAATTACGGATGTGCTCATTGTAGTGGTGCGTTATTTTGGCGGTAGCCTGCTCGGCGTACCCGGACTCATCAATGCGTACAAAATGAGCGCGGCCATGGTGCTGCAACTCATCCCCGTGATCCAGAAAAACATTGAAGCCAAATATCATCTCAGCTTTGATTACACCATTATGAACGACGTAATGATGGTGGTGAAGCAAAATAACTGCACCGTTATTTCACAGGAATTGCAGCTGTTCTGCGAAATGGTGATCGGCGTTCCGAAATCAGGCGAAGAGCTTTGCCTGCTGCGCTTAAAAGATATTTACGGATTACAGATACAACCACAAAAGCCCTGATAAGAAGAATGGATGATCCTGGTAAGCAGGCGGATGTTACAACATGTAGATAGGAATCCGTACTTCAGGATCATCTCCCCAAAATACCCCCGAAAATATTTTCCCCATTTGCATAAAATGAGAGAGTCGTAATATAAATTTCCTTAAATTTAATTTTGTTAACTAGGATTTCCTTAACCCGTTTTTCAGGTGTTTTTTGAGATGAGATCTGCCCGTACAGCAGCGCCCATCCAGCTTTTTCAGATCAGATATAGGACCATATTAATATTAAAAGCCCCCCTGTATATGTTACATACCATAACAACCGTATCTATTGCTGACAAACAGTTTAAACAATTTCATTCCCTGCGCCTGGAACAACAGTTACAGGGACATCATCATTTTGAGCTGAAAATAGGCTACGACTGGCTGCAGGAACTGGGGCCCGGTATGGTGTCGGCTACCAAAGCTTTTCTGGGAAAAGAAGTGAGCATCACCATACAGGCTTTTGAGCAATTACAAACATATGAACCGCTTATTTTCAATGGCATTGTGATGTCTGTCAGCTCCGGAAAAGAAAGCGATGGCACACATGGTTTTTGCGTGATCCGCGGATACAGTCCCACCGTTTTGCTAAGTAACGACCTGCATGTACAGGCGTTTGAAAACCAGGACCTCAGCGCTATTGTGAACACTACGCTGAAAGCGGGTGGCCCCTATGTAGCACGTCCGCTGGTAGATCCCAATACCACATCGCCACTGAAATATATTGTGCAGTACAAAGAAACATCGTTCGATTTCCTGCACCGGCTCTCAGAACGTTTCGGGGAATGGTTTTTTTATAACGGGCAACAGGTGGTTTTTGGAAAATACCAACCCCGTGAAGTATCACTGGTACACCTGGTTGACCTCATGAGCTTCGACCTCGAAATGAAAGTGCAGCCAAATAATCAGCAGTTGAACGGATTTGACTACCGGAACAACAAAGTGGTGGAAAATACCACGGTGGCGCAGCCCGCCGGGAAAGTCAACGATTATACCTCACATGTACAGGGACTAAGCGAAAAATTATACAGTACCCCCTCCACCTATAAAATGAACCACGCCTTTACCAGCAACGCCAAAGCAGAACTGGATACGCTGGTAACCCGGCAAAAAAAAGGACGTATGGCCGCTATGGTGCAACTGAAAGGCAGCAGCAGGCATACCTCGCTCCGGGTTGGGGATCATATTTCCATCCAGGAGAGCGTATACGCAAAAGACGATCATGGGAAATTCATGATCTGGGGGCTTACCCATCATGTAACCGGCAACGGCGACTATTACAACGAGTTTGAAGGTATCCCGGCAGATGCGGCCGTTCCGCCGGTGAACCTGGAAAATATCCCCTTCTGTGAAGCACAGAGTGCCACAGTAGTAGACAATCATGATCCTAAAGACCTCGGGCGTGTAAGAGCGCGTTTCAAATGGCAGCAACAGGGCATGACGCCCTGGATGAGAGTGGTGGCTCCCCACGGTGGTGGCAGCAAAGGCATGTATATGGTACCGGAAAAAGGAGAAGAAGTAGTAGTGGACTTCGAAGGCGGCAACCCCGAACTCCCCTTCGTACTGGGAACCACCTACAATGGGGAAGGCAAGTCGGGATTTGGCACCGCCAACAACGACATGAAAGCCATCCGCACCCGCACCGGCATTTCCATTTTACTGAATGATGCCGACGGCAGCGTTACCGTTTCAGATAAAGCCGGTAATACCATCTTCATCGATGGCACAGATAAAATGTCGCTCTTCTCCAAAACAAAAATGTCAATATCTTCCAAAGAAGTTGAAATAACCTCCGAGAAATTTAGCATCGCAGCCTCCGAACAGGGCTCTATTGTTGCCAAGAAAGGCATCTACCTGGAAGGCACTGAAACGGTCACCGTAAACAGTAAGGATGCCGTAGTGAAAGGAGGTGACTCACTTACACTGATATCGAAAGACCTGCTGGCCTCCGGCAGTAAAAATGCCAACATTACCGGCGCCTCCGTTATGGTAAATGGTACAAAGGATGTTACGGTAAGCGGGCATGGCGATGTAATAGTATCCGGCGGACTGGTGAAAATAAATTCCTGATCCTTAAAGCTCACTTATGACAACCTCACCAACTATCGGGCAGGAGTTTTATAAAGTAAGGGAAACATGGGCCACCGCCGACAGTGATCACCAATGGAAACTGGCCATCTGGCAGATACAATATGCCGACGTGGAAATTATTGATAAATTCCTGGAAACCGAACGCACTGCTATTGGTGTTTTTAAAGAGATATTTTTCAGATTTGATTCCCCCTACCGGGAAGATCACCAGGCGTATGAACAGGCGCTGTGGAATGAATTCCTGGAATGGTTTGAACCCCTGCCACGCGAAGAATATGATGTGTACGCCGCCATGAAAAAAGATGGCCTGCTGAAAACAGATTATCATCCCGACGGCAGTCTGCCGCCAACAGCACAAAGTATCTGGAAGGAACTGCGGCGTTTTATGGGCTGCATCCGCGGCCTGGAAGATACCGGCTGCTGCATTTATTTTCCCGCTTTAAGACCCGACCAGCCCGATGCCGGCGCATGGTACGCGGATGTACTGAAAAAAGGATTGCCGGAAGGTATCCGGCTTGTTACCATAGATATAGCGGCCAATTCCCGTATCACCATTCCCAAAATATTTACCAACCAGGTAAAAGTATTGCAGCCATCCCTGCAAATGGTGGCAGCCATTAATCATGAAATGGATAAAGGTGGTGGCAATTCCGACACCATCAGTGTAGATGCACGTTTCCGTAAACAGATCCGTAAAGTGATGGATTGCACTACACAACCCGGTTCACCCACGCTGGATCAGGAAGTATCAGCACTGCTTTCACTCAGTAAAAAAATGGGCGGTGAATCCCACGAAGTAGCCGGAATGATGATAGCTGCACAGGCGTATTTCATGGCGCGTGAATCTGATAAGAGCGCCGGCTATGCGGATAAAGCCATCCGCTTATCGAGGCAGCTGATGGACAGGAATGATCCGGCGGGCTATCCTACCTGGAAATCCTGCGTGATGATCCGCGCCGCTATACTGGCCGGCAGGAAGAAAAGAAAGCAAGCCATTGCACTCTATGAAGCACTGGCGCTGGAAGCCGTAAATAAAGGCGATGCCTTTATGATCATGGAAGGATACCGGCTTTGCGGTCACCTGCATTATGAACTGGGACAATTGAATACGGCCTTTGAAAACCTGTTGCTGTCTATGACCGGCGGCAGCTACCTGGAACGGGAAGTAAGAAGACAATCAACTTTCCTGCATGCGGCCGCGATGGCGGTGCACCTGTGTGAAAAGATCCGGGGACCGGAAGATCTCGCCATATTGGAAAGTAACCTGCAGGAATTATTAGGTGACGACTGGCATACATTACTACAGGCGGAAGGCATGGACAAAGCAACAGTGAGACGTAAATCCACCTTGTTTGAGTTTAACTAAGATCCTATCCCACGAGGGAATAAAGTAATCATATCATGGCTGTAGAAAACAAAGGCTTTGGGGCATTATTTGCGGAAAAGAAAAACTCACTGGACCATATCCAGAAAGGAATGGCCAGTATCTTACCCGCTTTCCCGGGAATGCCCGCCGCAAAATATTTTGACCTCGGCATAGGTATTGACTTTCACGATTCCGTATTTCCTCCATCACCGTTATTGCCGGTACCGCATATCGGTATGGTGTTCGATATCCTCGGCGCTATCATGGCAGCTATTGCCAGCGTGGTGCCTCCGCCACCACCACCGCCGCCTGCAGAGGAAGGAAAAGAACCGGCGCCGGAACCATTTTCACTGGCAGCTACCGCACAAATGCTGGTACATGCACTCAGCCCTTCCGTAAAAGTACATAACCAATGGGTGGCCAATGCAGGTACACCCATCCTGCATTTACCCGCCATCATTGCACATTTGCCCTTTCCCATTGTGAAGCCCAAAGCGGCATCCGAAATGTGGATGGGTAGTTCTACTGTGCTGGCAGACGGCGGTCCTTTTTCCACGCAGTTTCATCCCGCGCTGTCGTGTAACCTGGTGGGACTTCCTTCACCACCACGGCTGAATAAAAAGAGCACTGCTATGGCGTTAATGGCGCCTACTTCTATGTTACTGATCATGACTTCTTCCGGGAAACCGGTGCTGGTGGGTGGTCCGCCGACTATCGACCTGTTTCAGCTCATGTTTAAACTGGGGTTGAAAGGACTGTCCAAAGCAGCAGGCGCCGCTTTACAAAAAGTAATTAATAAGATAGAAAGCCGGTTTCCAAAGCTGGCAGGCATACTGCAGGATTTTAAGTGTAAAAGGTTTGGAGAACCTGTGGATGCGGTAACCGGAAGAGTGGTGTCTTCCAATATAGATTTTGAATTGCCCGGCCCCATACCGCTGGTATGGGAACGCACCTATTACAGCGATGCAGAAGTACAGGGGCCATTGGGTTACAACTGGCACCACAGCTATAATCTCAGTCTGTACAATCTGCATAACGGGTACTTCAGTATCCGCCTGGCAGATGGCCGCGAAACAGTGATGCCGGCACTGCCAGCAAACAGCAGCTATTTTAACAGGGCGGAACAGTTGTGGTGGCGCCGCGACAACAGCGGTTATTACCTGGAAGATAAAGAGCAACTCCAGTATCGCTTCAATGCCCGGCCTGCGCCCGATGGCAGTTGCATGCTATCTGAAATATGCAGCGCGGCAGGGTTCCGGATCCAGTTCCGGTATAACGGGCACGGCTATCTGCAACAGATCATCGACAGCGGCAACCGGCTGCTGCAGGTAACTACCGATGAACAAGGCCGTATTGAAGGGATTCACACACGCAAAGGAGCGGAAGTTATTCACCTCGTGCGTTATTCCTTTGATGAAGATGGTAACCTCGCAAGCACCACCAATGCGCGTGATGTCAGCAAATACTTTTTTTACAAAGGGCATTTAATGGTGCGGCTAACCAACCAGAGCGGATTGAATTTTTACTGGGAGTATGAAGGCAGGGGAGATGAGGCGCGTTGTGTTCATACCTGGGGAGATGAAGGCGTATTGGAATATCATGCAAAGTATGAAAAAGGGAAAACCGTTGTTACTAACGGTCTTGGGCACACGACAACCTATTATTACGACGAACGTTATCTTATTTATAAATTCATTGATGGCAACGGAGGGGCTACCCTGCAGCATTACAACAGGTATGATGAACTGGAAGTTGTGGTAGATCCTGCGGGTAATACCGTGAAGTATGAATATGATGCCTATGGAAATAAAGTGAAAGAAACCAATGGCAACGGGGAATCCACCTTATTTTATTATGACGAAGAGCAACGGTTGACAGGCGTTAAAACGCCCGGTGGCAAACGGGTGGAATGGACCTACAATGAAGAAGGATTGTTGGTGAAGAAAAAGAACATGGAAGGAGTGGTAACGCGGTACCGGTATACTGGTCCGTATCTTACACAGGTAACCCATAAAAACGGCCGCACCTTTGAACTGGAATATGATGAACAGCATAACCTCAGCAAGATTACCTCACCGGAAAATGCACAGTGTTACTGGAAGTACGATGAACTGGGGCAGTTGATAAAAGAAACCACTGAAACCGGCTACTGGTACGCGTATGAATACGATGCCGCCGGCAATATTATTCATATGGAAGAAGCGGATGGCAGTAGTCATCACTTTAGTTACGACGCAGCTGATAACCTGGTGAAGGCGGAAGATGGCCAGCGGGAAGTAAGTTTTACCTACGGACCATTGGGCGTATTAACGGGCAGGAGTCAGCATGGTGTGAATGTCCGGTTTAATTATGACAGGGAGCTGCAGTTGCGTAGCATCGCCAACGAAGGCGGAGAGCTGTACCGGCAGGAGCCGGATGCAAACGGAAATATCATCCATGAATGGGGCTTCGATGGTGTGCATTACCACTACGAACGCGATGCTGCAGGCCGTGTGAAAAAAATATTCCGGCCGGATAATCGCTGGACCGCCTGCGAATATGATGGCACCGGTTTACTGGTAAGGGAAGAATACAACGACGGTAGCGTAACTGCATATGGATATAACAAAGACGGGCAGCTGACCGGCGCCTTTAATGAAGACGGGGCAGTTACCATCCAACGGGACGCCTATGGTCACACCATCAGCGAGGTGCAGGGCGCTTACGCAGTGAACCGTGAATACAATGAATGGGGAGAACCGGTTTTTGTAGGAAGCACACTGGGTGCTGCTATTCAACTGGAACACCACGCCGCAGGATATGTAAAGGAGATGCAGGCTGCCAATGGACCGGGAGATTCCTGGCAGGCGCAGTGGAAACACAATGAAAGCGGACTGGAAGTATTGCGGATGTTGTCCGGTGGAGTGACGGTAGAAACACAACGCGATAAGCAGGGGTTGGTAGTGAGGCAATCTATCGGGGTACACAAGGTAGAACAAAGCCGCATCCGTTATGAATGGGGGAAAAATACAAAGCTGCGCCGGATGGTGAATGAACTGAATGGTGCGCAATCGCAGTTTTCCTATGATGAATTTGATAACCTTGTAAGTGCCACCTATGGACAGTCAAACGGCGCCGCGATGGATACGGTTTACCGGATACCGGATAAGCTGGGGCATCTTTTCAGAACACCCGCACGTACTGATCGCGTGTATGGCAAAGGCGGACGCCTGCTGGAATGTCCGGATTACTTCTATTATTACGATGGAGAAGGAAATCTTATCTGCAAGGAATTCCGGCACAATCACCAGGTGGCGGAAGATAAGCAGGCATGGGCGAAGGCAAATAAAGTAGTATTGAAAGGAAGCCATACAGGTTGGGTATATGAGTGGAAGGCAAACGGATGGCTGTGGAAAGTGATCACACCTTCGGGAGGAGAAATTATATTCAGCTATGATCCGCTGGGAAGACGTATTGCGAAGGTGAATAAACGGAAGCAGGAAGTAACACGTTGGCTATGGGACGGCAATGTGCCATTGCATGAATGGCAGTATACCGGCGATTATCCACCGCACCTCGAAGCCGTGGCAGATGGCGCATTGCAGATAGAAGCAGAGCCGGTAGAGAACCTGGTGACCTGGGTATTTGAAGATGATTCTTTTACACCCTGTGCAAAACTTACTGCAGGCGGGGCTTATAGTATCGTAACAGACCATCTTGGTACACCTACACACGCGTTTGATATTGCCGGAAATAAAGTATGGGAGCGGGAACTCGATTGCTACGGAAAAGTGATCCGCCTGCGTGGTGATAAAACATTTTGTAATTATCTTTATCAGGGGCAGTATGAAGATACTGAAACAGGATTGGCGTATAACCGTTTCAGATACTATTCACCTGGCGAAGGTATGTACATAAGCCAGGATCCGATCGGATTAGCAGGAGGGAATGCTACCATGTACGCATACATACGGGATTCCAATCAATCCGTTGATCCATACGGGTTGATGGAATTATACGCATTGTTAGCGAAGAAAGATGGATGGTACCCGGTAATGCAGTATGGTAAAAAAGCCCCCATTGGAGAAATGTATCTGAAGAAAGGGGACTTATGGAAAATAGGAGAAACCATCAATCCGAAAAAAAGGTATAGTCAAAAATGGCTGGACAAAATGGATTTGGATAAAGTGAGGATTGCTACAGGAAATAAAAAGGCAATGCAGGTTATAGAACGTCAGAAGTTAAAAGGATACGAGGCATGGAAAGGACACCTGCCTCCCGGCAATAAAGCACATCACTAAAAGTTTTAAACTATATATGAGAATATCACTAAACGTTGATACCTATTTAGATTCGATTTTGAGTTTAAGGGACGAATTAGATCCGGTATGTGAGAAGGTAAATGAAAAGTATGGAAGCGTCGAAACACCTGATGTGATGGGCATCGCCATCAGGTGTCTGCCGGATGAACTGGAAAGAAAAACCTTTAAGCGCTATGACAAAAAGGATCGTTACTTAACAATTGATATCACCGTTAGCTATGATAAGTATAAAGGCCTGCAAAGGATTGAACAAAGACATGATCTGGGACATACCATATACGACAACATCGTTGATGCCATTTCAAAGTATAAATTCCAGGAATTAACCGGGAGTGATTTTTTAAAAGACTTTAAAAGCTGGTGTAATGAAATCGGGTGGTTGCTGGATGAAATTGACTGGAGCCTCGACCCTGATGCATAGAAACATTAACCGGCTTACACTACAACATACAGGCGCTGTTAAAATGTGAAGAACAGCAGCAAACAGCGGATAGTATTTTTTCGGCTGATATTGTTTTACACATATCCTGGCAGCCATTTATTTTCCACAGGATATAGTAAAGCTGTTGTCGTACTTTTCTTTTTATGTAAAAGAAAAATACGACAACAGCTTTACCATTTAATCAGCTTATCTGGCAATATTTCCCGTTGGAGATCATCAGTCTGCTGGTGTTGAGAAAACGGAAAGGATACAGCAATAGTTTTATTGACCACCCACTGTTGAATAAATTCCTGCTTTTTATTTAAAACCGTTCGCTCACAACAAGGTCTTTACTGCCTGGGGTGTATTTATAAAATCCTTCACCGCTTTTAACACCGAGATAACCTGCTGTTACCATGTTTACAAGCAGCGGACAGGGTGCATATTTAGGATTGCCAAAGCCGTCGTGCAGTACCTGCAGAATAGAGAGGCAAACATCCAGCCCGATGAAATCCGCCAGCTGCAAGGGTCCCATCGGGTGCGCCATCCCCAGTTTCATCACTGTATCAATTTCAGCTACGCCCGCCACGCCTTCAAAAAGGGAGCAGATAGCTTCGTTGATCATGGGCATCAGGATGCGGTTGGCGATAAAGCCGGGATAATCATTTACTACGCAGGGAACTTTCTCCAGTTTTTCGGAAAGCGCTACGATAGTAGCGGTTACTTCTTTATCGGTGGCGTAGCCATTGATGATCTCTACCAGTTTCATTACCGGTACGGGATTCATGAAGTGCATGCCTATTACTTTTGCAGGACGTTTGGTAACCGCAGCAATTTTTGTAATAGAGATAGAAGACGTGTTGGTGGCGAGAATGGCATCAGCCGGGGCGTGGAGGTCGAGATCCTGGAATATTTTCAGTTTCAGCGCAATATTTTCTGTGGCGGCTTCCACTACCAGGGATACTTCTTTTACGCCGGCGGCCAGGTCGGTTTGCAGGGAAATGTTACCCAGGGTATCCGCCTTTATGGCTTCGGTAATGGTGCCTTTTGCCACCTGGCGGTCCAGGTTTTTGGTAATGGTTTGCAGCGCCTTATCCAGTGCCGGGGCCGAAACATCTATCAGGTTTACGGCGTAGCCGTGTTGAGCAAATACATGCGCAATACCATTTCCCATAGTACCAGCGCCGATAACCGCAATTTTTTGCATGGTGTAGTGATTTGTCGGAATTGAATAAGGCGCTAATTTAAGGTATTACACGTTACGGTCAGTAACTGCCATAACTGTCGTCTTTCCTTTTAAAGTCGCCCTGTTTCCATGCCTGGATAAACTGGGCCCATGCCAGCGGATTGAAGATATTTTGCGGAGGAGGCTGACCGGCATAGTAAAGGCTCTGGGCCTGTTTCTTGAGGTATTGGCTGGTGCCTTCCCTGCCGTCGACCGGTGTATAACGGGCCATAGCGCGAAGCCTGGCATTACTTGTATTTTTTCGGGCCACCTCATATGCATCGTCTGGGATGTCCATATTGGCAAAGGCCCGTTCAAATTCTTCCCTGGAAAGATAAGGTTTGATGATAGTTACCGGGAGATAGGTGGTATCTTCCACCATCAGCTGTATCAGGGAAAAGCTGTTGCCTTTGATGTCCGGAGGTATGCGGTAATTTTTATGTTTGAAGCCCACTGCACTGAACGACAGGGTATCGCCTTTAAATACAACGATAGAAAAGATGCCGGATCTGTTGGAGATAGTTCCCCTGTTTTGTCCTTTTACCAGGATGCTTACTGCAGGGATGGCCCGAAGACTGTCTGCCGTCATGGTAATACCCGAAATTTGTATAACGCTGTCTCTGAATTCCGCGATCTGAGCTTTCAAAAGGAAAGGAGATAAAACGAAAACTATTATGAGTGACAGTATGTAGGATCTTTTCTGATGCATGCCGGCCCTAAGATATAAAAATTTAATTACGTGTTTTCATGCAGTTGGTCTCCTGCCCAGAGAAATTGTAAATTAAATCCCAATTGGGTTAACTTTGCTGTCTGGATTCAAAATTAACAACAATTTATGATCACGAAAGAGCAGGTTTTAAAGGCCCTGAGCAACGTAGAAGAGCCGGATCTGGGCAAGGATCTCGTTACGCTGAACATGGTAAAAGATATAGAGATTGATGGCAATAAAGTAAAATTTACGGTCATTCTTACCACGCCGGCGTGTCCGTTAAAGGACCTGATCCGCAATGCCTGTGTGAATGCTATTCACATGCTGGTAAGCAAGGATGCAGAAGTGGAAGTTGTCATGACGGCCAACGTAAATACCAAAAGAGCAAATGGACAGGGTGTCCTGTCTAATGTAAAAAATATCATTGTGGTGGCCTCTGGTAAAGGGGGAGTGGGTAAATCCACTGTGGCAGCCAACCTGGCGCTGGCTTTGGGCCGTGATGGCGCCAAAGTAGGGCTGATGGATGCGGATATTTACGGTCCGTCCGTTCCTATTATGTTCGGATTACGTGGCGAAAGGCCGCTGATGGTGAATGTAGATGGCAAAGGCATGATCCAGCCGATAGAAAAATTCGGTATCAAGGTCATGTCTATTGGTTTGCTGATAGATGAAAGACAGGCGGTTGTTTGGCGCGGACCTATGGCCAGCAGCGCTTTGAAGCAGTTTATTACCGATGTATACTGGGATGAACTGGATTACCTGATCATCGATATGCCTCCCGGCACCGGCGATATTCACCTCACCCTGGTACAAACGGTGCCTGTTACCGGTGCTGTGATTGTAACCACACCGCAGGATGTAGCCCTGGCCGATGCTAAAAAGGGTATTGCCATGTTCATGGGACAGCAGATCAATGTGCCAATTCTCGGATTAGTGGAAAATATGGCCTATTTCACGCCTGCCGAACTGCCTGAAAATAAATATTACATTTTTGGTAAAGAAGGCGGAAAACAACTGGCAGAAGAAATGGATATCCCGTTCCTCGGCCAGATCCCGCTGGTACAAAGCATCCGCGAAGGCGGTGATGCCGGTGTGCCCGCTATGGCCGGCGACGAAAAGCTAACCCGTAAGGCCTTCCTGGATGTTGCCGGTGCAGCTGCACGCAGCATCGCTATGCGCAACGCCAATATTGCTCCTACCAGGATTGTGGAAATTATTGTATAAAAGAATCAGCGGTTACGGATTACAGATAAGAATATCTGTGATCCGTAATCATCTTCTCTAATAGCTTCATATGTATACTCCAAAACATACCAGGGAAACCAACTGGGATACTATTGCCAATTTTATCAGGGAAAATGGTTTTGGTTTGCTGATTAATACCGATAACGCCGGAACTCCCCATGCCACGCATATTCCCATGACGCTGGTGGAAAAAACACCCGGAGAATTTGTGTTACACGGACATATCGCACGGATTAACCCACAATGGGAACTTTTTGAGAAAAACGAAACACTGGCAGTGTTTTCAGGACATCACGCGTATATTTCCTCCTCGTGGTACGAAAAGGAAAAGATACCTACCTGGAATTATATGGCAGTACATATTCATGGTACCATCCGTATCCAGGAAGAAGCAGAAGTGGTGCAGGCGTTGGGTACATTAATGGATCACTACGAGGCGGCATCTGCCTGCCCGGTGCATATCAGCGATATTGATGATAAAACGCTCCGTAACAATGTAAAAGCCATTGTGGGATTTGAAATGAGCATCCGGGAGGTAAACGCCAATTATAAGCTCAGCCAGAATAAAAAAGATATGGATTATTTCAGCGTGATTGCACATTTGCGGGCATTGGGCGATGAAAATTCACTGCGCGTGGCGGCAGAAATGGAGGCCCGCCGGTCAACTGAAAAATAGACAGAAACATTTTATTTTTGTTGATGGTCGTAATCCCAAAAAGGAATATCTTTATTTGAATCTTCCGCGTTAACGAAAATCCACATTGCTGGTAAGCCACAACTACCACAGTGAATAAAAAAAGAGTTGTTTTTCAATTACAGGTAATCATAATATGTTTAAAGAAGCGTCAATGCTTAAGTTTTTCTTAACTTTGCGCCCCAAATTAACCGACTATGAATCGACAGGAATTGGTGAATCTGATTAAGGAAAAGCAGTCTTACCTATGTGTAGGACTGGATACGGACATTCAAAAGATTCCAAAACACCTGCTTTCTCATGCAGATCCGGTGTTTGCCTTTAACAAGGCGATTATTGACGCTACCAAAGATCTTTGCGTGGCGTATAAAATTAATACGGCCTTTTACGAAAGTATGGGCATGCGCGGCTGGGAAAGTTTACAACGCACCATTGAATATATCCCTGAGGGTATATTCACTATTGCTGATGCCAAACGCGGTGATATCGGCAATACTTCCACCCAGTACGCCAAAACATTTTTCGAAACCTATAAGTTCGATTCTGTGACCGTTGCGCCATACATGGGTAAAGACAGCGTAACGCCTTTCCTCCAGTTCTCTGAAAAATGGGCGATCCTGCTGGGATTAACTTCCAATGAAGGCAGCCAGGACTTCCAGATGCAACAGATCGGGGACGAGTTCCTGTTTGAAAAAGTGCTGAAAGCCGGCATGGAATGGGGTACTCCGGAAAACCTGATGTTCGTGGTAGGAGCTACCCAGTCATCACAACTGGGCTATATCCGCAAACTGGTACCGGATCATTTCTTCCTTGTACCAGGGGTAGGCGCACAGGGCGGAAGCCTCGAGGAAATTTCCACACAGGCCATGAATAAGGATTGCGGACTGCTGGTAAATGCCAGCCGTGCTATCATTTATGCAGGCAATGGAGACGATTTTGCTACAGATGCCCGTCGTGTAGCCAAACAATACCAGGTGGAAATGGCCGGTTACCTGAACAAGATGGTTGCAGCCGTGTAAATAATTTTTTAATACCGGTACCGGGCAGCTGCGGTTTGCAGCAGACACCAGGTACCGGTATCTCCCTGATTACTACTTAAAAATACAGTTCTTTACGGTCCACCAAGGCTTTACCTCGAAAACCAGCCGGCCCGCTATCACAGCAGCATCCTTATTCACCAGCGACACTACTTCCAGGCTGTCTTTACAATCCATAATTAAAATACCACGCAGCTCTTCATCATTTTCAAAAGGCCCTGCTACCAGCAGTTTGCCGGCGGTTGCCATTTTGTTGATGTTGTCCATGTGGGCCTGTTGGATTTTTGCTGCCAGGGCAGTATCCTGGTTCCGGATGGGGCCTTTCTTGAGCAGAACCATCCAATACCGTTTTAGTTCAGGAGGTGCGCCTGATTTGACTTTTGGGGGTAGCACTCTGTTCAGTGCAACAGATTGTAATGGTGTGGGGTGAAATGATAACATCACAATGACTAAAAATCCCAATAGCAAAAGCGCAGGTATAACTTTGCTTGCCATAGTTATTGAATTTGAAGGAAAGGTACAAACTTGTCATGAAATAACATGCTTGTCTTCCCGGTATTTTAATGCAGGCATACATGGCTGAAATCTCCCCGTGGACGTGGTTCCTAACAGGTAATTTCTTATATTGGGTATTAAACCCGTAGTTAATGCAACAAGATCTGTTTCAGTCACCTGATTACTTTGCTATAGATGATTTGCTGAAAGAAGAACACCTTTTGATCCGCGACGCAGTACGCCAGTGGGTGAAGAAAGAAGTATCCCCCATTATCGAAGACTACTGCCAGCGCGCTGCTTTTCCATCACATATTTTAGAAGGACTCGGAGAACTGGGCTGCTTCGGCCCCACCATCCCGGTGGAATACGGCGGAGGCGGAATGGATCATATTGCTTACGGACTGATGATGCAGGAGCTGGAACGGGGCGACAGTGGCATCCGGTCCACCGCTTCGGTGCAGGGATCGCTGGTGATGTTCCCGATCTTTACTTTTGGCAGCGAAGCCCAGAAAAAGAAGTACCTGCCCAAACTGGCTACAGGAGAATGGATGGGCTGCTTTGGCCTTACAGAACCTGACCATGGTTCCAATCCTGCCGGCATGCTTACCAACTTCCGGGAGGAAGGAGATCATGTGATCCTGAACGGCGCTAAAATGTGGATCTCCAATGCGCCATTTGCAGATATCGCTGTAGTGTGGGCAAAAGATGAAAGTGGTGTGATCCGCGGTATCATTGTGGAAAGAGGCATGGAAGGTTTTACCACGCCTGAAACAAAAGGGAAGTGGAGTTTACGTGCCAGCGCTACCGGCGAGCTGGTATTTGACAATGTAAAAGTACCTAAAGAAAATATTCTGCCCGAAGCCCGCGGCTTAAAAGGGCCGTTAACCTGCCTTTCTTCGGCGCGTTATGGTATTGCCTGGGGAGTGATAGGCGCCGCGATGGATTGCTACGATACGGCCCTCAGATATGCCAAAGAACGCATTCAGTTTGACCGTCCCATTGGCGGATTTCAGCTTACGCAGAAGAAACTGGCAGAGATGATTACAGAAATCACCAAAGCGCAGCTGCTCAACTGGCGCCTCGGGGTGTTAAAAAATGAAGGAAAAGCAACGGCTGCACAAATATCCATGGCCAAGCGCAACTCCTGCGAAGTGGCCGCCAATATAGCCCGCAACGCCCGCAGTATTTTAGGCGGAATGGGTATCACCGGCGAATTCCCGGTAATGCGTCATATGATGAACCTGGAAAGCGTAATGACTTACGAAGGAACACACGAAATACATTTACTTATCACCGGTATGGATATTACAGGGTTAGACGCATTTAAATAGCAGCATCAGCGGTTACATGAAACGATTTTTTTTCCTGGCCATTCTTCTGTGGTCTGCCAACACCCGGGCGCAGCAGGCGCCTGCCCTGAAGCTGATCACCTGCGAAGGAAAAGCACAGGGTACCTATTATCTCGTGAAATATTTATCGGCCGATACCACGTCAATGGATAAACGAATTGATTCTTTATTTGGCATGATCGATCAGTCGTTGTCGCTGTATAAACCCGGATCAGCCATCAACCGGTTTAATGAAACCGGCCATGTTACGATGGACGAACACATGAAAGCAGTGATTCAAAAAGCCTTATTTACCAGCAAAGCCACCAACGGCCTGTTTGATATTACGGTAAAGCCGCTGGTTTACCTGTGGGGCTTTGGCGTTACCAAACCTTCTTTTAAAGGCGTGCCGCCACCGGACAGCATCAAAGCTGCCATGTCGTATATTGGTTACCGTTATCTCCGTATAAAAGGGGATCAGCTGTATGCAGCAAAGAAAGGCGTACAGATTGATTGCAACGGTATCGCGCAGGGATATACAGTAGATGTTATCGGACACTTTTTATCGCAACAGGGAATAGATAATTACCTGGTAGATGTAGGTGGTGAATTATGTGCAAAAGGACATAATCATCAGCATAAAATATGGAGTGTGGGGATCGAAAGACCATCGCCCGGCGATACTGCCTATGAGCCGGTACAGGGGCTGGTACGGCTTCCCGGCAAGGGCATTGCCACCAGCGGAAATTACCGCCGCTTTTTTGACCAGGGACATACACGTTTTGCGCATACCATTCACCCCGGAACCGGAGTGGCGTTGCATAATAATATTATCAGCGTAACCGTAATTGCGAAGGATTGTTTTACTGCAGATGCTTTTGATAACCCGCTTATCCTGATGGGTGTGGAAAAGGGACTTGCCTTTATTGCGCAGCATCCGGAGTATGGGCTGGAAGCAATTTATATTTATAAAGATAAAGATGGCGCTATTAAAGAAGCCTTTAGTAAAGGTTTTAAGGCATATATGGAATTCTAAAAAAAATGTCCCGTTCGCTGGTTCACGAACGGGACTCACTCTCACGCTTTCTTCTTAGAATATGGACATAAAAGGATTTAGTTCAGTGAGAACTTCAATCCAATATTTCCCTGAACGGTATTGTAATTGGTGATATCGCCATACTTATAAGGCGCATAGTTATACCGTACATTGGCATTGAACATCAACGGTGAAGCCTTTCCAAAAGGCACATTGATGCCTATTTCCGGGCTCACGAGGAATTGCCAGCTATTATCTTTCTCTACAAATTCACCCCAGTATTTTTCATAATTCATATTAGCAGTACCTACACCAACGGTAGCATACGGAATAACCGCTGCAGATGGTTGGGTGAATGCATAACTCACTGTTGCCTGGATCGGAATTACCTGCAATGTGCGCGACTGAACAGCAGATACATCACCTTGCTTATCGGGATATACTGCACGTGGAAGCCGTTGATAAAAGTCCTGGAACCCGGAACGTAATCCTACAGACCACTGATTATTCAATTGATATTGTAACCCTGCACTCCAGCCACGGAAGCTGGTTTTGTCGGAATAGTCCTTTAATGAACCCAGGGGTTGTGCAATGGAGTAATTAACATCTACGGATAAAGGCGGACGAACCTGTGCGGATACTGCCTGGGCAGCAAAACATCCTGCAAATATCAATATCCAGTTTCTTATCTTTTTCATTTCCTGTCAGTTTAAAAGTTCTCAATCAACATTAATTAGCGGTTTTACTCAGGTAGGGCGATTGGGCAAAAGATGCCTGCACCATTGAATCGATATTACCGATACTCCATACGCCCGAGCCACGCCATAATGAATTCCATACAGCTGTCAGCTTATTGTTTTTAGGGTTTTTGAGGTCAAAAACATCGATGGCTACCTGTCTTTCATTCACCTGGTAAACGGTGTAGTAAGAAGGCCAGTACCAGCCGCCACCCGGATATCCCCAGTAACCTGGATCCCAGTAGCCGCCGCCACCCCACCATCCCGGATTCCAGGAGATGTTGGTGTAGGAGTTGTCGATGCGTGTGAGGTTCACTGCCAGATCGGGTTTGGCGGCTTTGTTCACAAGTGTGTAACCCCGTTGCTGCATAGCAGTGGTTACGGAAGCAATTAATTTTTTGTCGTAGTCGGTCAGCTCTTTTTTAGCTGAATCGCTGGTGCGCGTCAGCACTGCCACTGAATCTACTATGCTAAAAGTTGAATATGAGGTGAAGTTAGCGGTGCTGTCGTGGTTAGTGATATAGATCCTCGACTCTTCATTAGTCATATCTTTTAAGGGATCTTTACGACAGCTGCTGAATGAAACCATCGCTACCACTGCGGCAGCGGCGCTGAATAAAAACAAAGTTCTTTTCATGTCCTAGCGTATTAATTTAAAAAAATAAAATCTACAGGTTAACGATCATGGACCAAACAGATTGGTATCCTGACATTCCGATTTCCGTGTATCTTTCTTGAACGGATTAGATGGTTGATTGTTACAGAAAGTTTATCTGTGGAGTGTTAATGAAATCCTAAAGTGAGAGAAGGGCTAACAAATACAATAAGTAATGTAGTGGATTAAATTATTATAGATCGATTTTCTAATGCTGTTTTTAACTGTTCCGGACTTTCAAATAAAATAGTATCAATGCCAAACTCACGCGCCGCTAATACATTGCGTAAATTATCATCGATGAACAACGACGTATGTGCGTCAGCGTTATATCTGTCAAGTAAGAGCTGGAAAAATGCATGGGCAGGTTTACGCATTTTTTCTTTGCCGGAAACTACGATGCCATCGAACCAGTGGAGGGAAGGGTACATGGCCCAGGCAATGGGGAACGTTTCATCAGACCAGTTGGTAAGCGCGTATAATTTATATTGGCCGCTTTCTTTTAGTCGATGCAATATGTTTTTTGTGCCTTCAATTTCTCCGCCGAGCATTTCATCCCACCTGCCGTAGTAGGCGCGGATATTTTCTTCATGGTGTGGAAAGCTGTTAACCAGCAGTTCAGTGCCTTCTGCTAATGTTCTGCCTTCATCCTGTGTTTCGTTCCAATCCGAAGTACATACATCGCGGAGGAAGTTTTCCATTTCTTCTTCCGAAGAAAAAATTTTACGGTACAAATGACGGGGATTCCAGTCGATCAATACTGCGCCCAGGTCGAATATAATTGTGTTGATCTTTTTGTTTTGCATAGGTTTATATTTATTCAGGAAGTTCATCGGCTGCATCCTCCAGCAGTTGCAGGTCTACCGAATCGCTGCCGGCAATACCTTCAATAGAGCCTTTGATATGTGCTGCATTGAGCAATACTTTTTCCAGTTGTTTTTCGCGTGCTTTCCAGAGTTTTTCCATCGCATCCCGTTCGCGCTGTATGGATAATTTCATAGACATAAACCCTTCGCGGATCGCTTTCCATTGCTCTGCAAACTCTCCCCCGGTAAGGTATTCGTAGAGCATGTGCATTTTGTCGCCTTTGTTTTCCTGTGAGCGGAGCTTACCTGAAATTTTGATGATCCCGTCTCTCAGCACATAGGCCAGTGCTTTCACTTCTGCGAAGGTGCAGATCCAGATGCCTTCTTTTTCACCAAACCGCTCCATGTCTTTGGGCATGGTTTGGGTAACCAGGATGGCTACATCCACACCCTGGCTGCGCATGTCTGCTTTCAGCTTCTCTACCCAGTCTTTGATAAACTCTTTGGTACGTTTGCTTTCATAGATGATGCGTCCGCATTCCTGTCCGTACTGGTTGCGGATCAGTTGTATGCAGTCGGCGCCACGAACGCCTTTGCCTACCGGCGTTACTTCATCAAAGGGGAAATGGAGACGCAGCATTTCTTCCAGTATCAGTTCCTGTGCTTCACCCTGCAGCTGCATGGAGCCTTGTTCTGCCCGGCGTCTCATTTCTTCTGCCAGTTTGCGCTGGTCTTCCAGTTGCTTTTCCAGTTCACGGAGGCGTAGCTGGTGTTCTGTATCTTTGAGGGAGTTACGTTCGGATTCTTCCCTTCGTATCTGATCGGCCAGTTCTGACCGGGCTTCCAGTAATCTTTTCTGGAGATCAATTTCCAGTTCCTGTTCTTTGGTTTTCAGGTCCTGCTCCTTGCGGAGGAACTCCAGCTCCTGTTTGCGGGCTTCGCGGAGCTTTTCTTCCTGTTCCTGGTTGGCTTCCTTCAAAGCCGACAGCTGGCTGCCGAAATCGGCGGTAATGGTTTTGCGTAGTTCCTGCTCCATGGCATCCTGGAGCTGTTTTTTTTCTGCGAGTACACGGCGGTTCACTTCTTCTTCCTGTTGCTGTTTCAGTGTTTCTATCTGCCGGCGTTCGAGTGCCATCTTATTTTTTTCAGAAAGAAGTGTATCTTTTTCCTCCTGGAGAGATTTCAGGCGTCTGCGCCATTCATCTTCCATTTTTCCCCGCATTTCTTTTTCTATATCCGCTGCAAAAGCATCCTCAATAACAAACTGGTGCCTGCAACTGGGACAGGTAATTGATGTTCCCATAGTATCTCAGTAAAAAATTACGTAAAGATAGGGGTTTGGCCGCCGGAATAAAAAAAGGAAGGAGCTTGCTCTTCCTTCCTCCTGCATCCATAATGGCTGAAACAAACAATAGTAATAGGTTTTTCAATTGGATAGCATTTCCTGCCGGGGTAACAACGGCAAGATGGGAAATGATTGTTAGCCCGAAGTTAAGTATGGGTTAGGGAATTGTTAAGTATGTGTTCCTGATATATTCGCAATTACCGATATATAAGCCATTCCCGGTATGTTTATAGTTGACACGGAGTAAAAACGGTGATAAGCCGTATCTCTATAGATACAGCTTATCTACGGCTTATATACGGCTCAGATACGGCTTATCTACGGCTTATCCTATGCTTGGGGTGGCATATGGCAGAGGTTGCTATTAACGAAAAGAGCCTGTTCCGGTAAGAAACAGGCTCTTTTATATACATTTAACCAACGTTGTTATTGTGCCAGTAGCTTTTTCTTTTGCGCGTTATATTCTTCCTGGGTAAGGGCGCCTGAATCTAAAAGTTCTTTTAGCTTTTTCAATTCATCGGCAACGGAGCCTCCTGTTGAAGTCCCGCTCTGCTCTTTTTTGGCATATGCAGCAGGTGGAATGAGTTCTCCGCCCTCCACGGCATTATCTATTTCAATCCAATAGTTAACCAGCTCTCCAAAGCCAACCCTTGCAACAATGGTATATCCCGTTTTCTTATTTCCATAAGCAATCAATGATTTTACCTTGGTTGATTTACCGGCCATGTTTGTACCCGCATACCGCTTGTTGCTATAATTGTCGCCGGAAGTTTCTGTTGCAAATCCTGCGGGCGACTGATAAATGAACGAAAATGTTTTATTGGGCATGGATCCCTTTCCTATCTTCAGTTCATCGCCCGGTTTAACAGTCCATCCGGAAGGAGTAGTATATCCTTTTTCCACGAGGGCCTGCGCAGCCATTTGTTTTGTTCCGGGTTCTATTACTGTTGGCGCGTTCTGGGAGAAAGCCGCTACGGGGAATAATGCTGCTAATGCAAATAGAAATCTTTTCATGGTGTTAATTTCAGAGGTTATTATTTTTTATTGTTTTGTACGGTTGTTTTAAAACAGGCCAGGCATCAGTAAGTTATATCCTGGGGGTATGAAACAAAGTGTTGGTGAATTATCCTTTTCATGTGCTACGAAGAATAGGTATATAGAACCTAATTTACAAAAATCTTTATACAACTATGCTTACCAGCTAATTTTTGGGGCGAAAGGACAAGACAAACCCTGCCGTGGATCCAGTAAAAAAGCCTGTTCCGGTAAGGAACAGGCGCTCAGGCATAGGATATGGAAAGGATCAGTTTTTTATCAGTTTAACAGAAGGCACGCGCCAGTACTGGTTGCCGGACGTCATGGTGGCTACAAAGCCTAACGAAACGGTTTGTGGCTGAGCGATGCTAAACTGGCACTGCGCCATTGCATTCACAAACCTCGCGGTGGTGAACGCGGCATATCCCGCTGCAGTAGACAGGTCGCTTATATCCGGGAGCGTATTGCCGGCAACAGCTACCACGTATACAGGGTCGAGCGCTTCTGTGTAGCAGTTCACAAGGAAAATATAATTCCCTGCAGGTAGCGTCACCGTTTGATAAATTTTACCATTGATGATACTGGCTGTTCCGCCCCATCCGGATTCCATTATGCGATGCTTGAAATCTTCTGACATTTTACCGGTTTTAAGATACATTCCACTCACCGCTTATGTATTTTATTGTCTATAAGACAATTATACCATCAATTTCAACAAATAAGCTATTGGTTAAAAGCGGCTTCCTGTATTTTTGTTTTATCACCGGCTCTGATGATATTACGTTAATCACCCGGAAGTAACTAAGCTGCATTTGTAATAAAACAATTATTCCACATGAAAAAGATAGTATTTAGTGTTACCATCCTTCTATTGTTTGCCGTAACCGCTTTTACACAAGGCATTATTGAGCACGCCCTGCCCGGTTTTGACACCCCACGTACGGATATACCGCATGGCAGTATTGATACCATCACGTATAATTCGGCAACGGTGGGTAATCCGCGCAAAGCACTGATATATTTGCCGCCAGGATTTTCAAAGAAAAATAAATACCCGGTGTTATACCTGTTGCACGGCATTGGCGGCGATGAACAGGAATGGCTGAGAGGCGGCACGCCACAGGTAATCCTGGACAACCTGTACGCAGAAGGAAAAATTGAGCCGATGATTGTTGTTATGCCTAACGGAAGGGCTATGAAAGACGACCGGGCTACGGGGAATATCATGGCTCCCGACAAAGTGGAGGCATTTGCCACTTTTGAAAAAGATTTGTTGAGCGATCTTATACCCTACATACAAAAGAAGTATCCTGTTTATACAGACAGGGAGCACCGGGCCATAGCCGGACTGTCCATGGGAGGAGGGCAGTCACTGAATTTTGGACTGGGTAACCTGGACAGGTTTGCATGGATCGGCGGTTTTTCCTCGGCCCCAAACACCAAAGTACCGGAGCAGTTGATACCGGATCCTGTTAAGGCCAGGGAGCAAATAAAACTACTCTGGATTTCCTGCGGCGCCAGCGACGGATTAATTGCTTTCAGCAAACGCACGCATGATTATCTCCAAAAAAACAACGTACCGCATATCTATTACATTGAACCGGGTGTGCATGACTTTAAGGTATGGAAGAACGGATTGTTTATGTTTTCCCAGCTGATCTTTAAGCCCGTGGATACTACTACCTTCTCAAAATACCCGGTGGTGGGCGCTCCTGCCGAAACCAATGTGCGCAATGCAAAGTATCCGCAGGTACTGGCCGACCATCGCGTTGTTTTCCGCACCAAAGCGCCGGAAGCGCGGAAGGTACAGGTGGACCTGGGCCGCAGGTATGATATGGTGAAGGACACCGGCGGTTTATGGACCGTAACGACAGATTCCATAGGCGAAGGTTTTCATTACTATTCCCTGCTGATAGATGGGGTGGCCGTTGCGGACCCCGCCAGTGAAACCTTTTACGGCATGGGAAGAATGGCAAGCGGTATTGAAATACCGTTTGCCGGTGGTAACTATTATGCGTTAAGAGATGTGCCGCATGGCGATATCCGGATCAGGAAGTATTTCTCCAAGGTTACAGGTTCATGGCGGCAGTTGTATATCTATACTCCTCCCGGTTATGATGCCAATACAACCGAAAAATACCCAGTGCTCTATATTTTGCATGGTGGCGGTGAAGACGAAACCGGCTGGGCCCTGCAAGGCAAAACGGATCTGATCATGGATAACCTCATTGCTGCAAAAAAAGCCGGGCCTATGCTGATCGTGATGCCCGATGCCAACGTAGGTGGCACAGCTTTCGACGAATCTTCATTGAAGACATTTGAAACAGAACTGAAGGATATCATTATTCCGCTGGTAGAAAAAAACTATCGCGCCGAAACAGCTGCCAATAAAAGGGCATTGGCGGGTTTATCGATGGGCGGCATTCATACGCTTTATACAGGTATTAAAAATACGGATCTGTTTTCTTCCCTGGGGGTATTCAGTTCCGGCTGGATGCAGTCGCGGCAGGCCGGTGTTGCGGCAGCACAGTACGATTTCATGAAAGCCCATGCCGCCATGATTAACAACAACCTGAAGACGTTCTGGATTGCGATGGGTGGAAAGGAAGATATTGCCTACGGGAACTGTCAGCTGATGCTGGCAAAATTGGATGAGTTGAATATTAAACATACTTATAGCGAATACCAGGGAGGCCACACCTGGCCGGTATGGCGGAATAACCTGTTCAATTTTACGCAGGTGATTTTTAAATAAATTTGCGAGGGGGACAGATTTTGACATTGGAAAAATTGCCGGTCCACCTTACCCCGATAAGGTGGACCGGCAGACGGAAAATGCTATATACCCCTGGCTACTTCTCCTGATGAATTTTTATTACTTCTTTTTTGCTTAATGAATTGGTAAGCCGAACCGGCAAGAAACAGTACGAAAAATATAAGCAGTGTTTTCCCTATCAAAGGGTCGCCGCTATTTTTGGCCAAAGGGTTCCCGATTGGGATCCGGGTTAGTGTTTCGTTAACGGTAGGAACCATAGACAGAAAAAAACTGAGCGACAGCAGAAAGTTTTCGAAATAACGGGCTTTGTTATGCTGTCCCATCTTGTAATAAAGGAAAAAAGCAATTATTACCAGGATTAAAATCAATAACGAAAAAAGATGTCCGGCGTTAAAGCCACCTTGTTTTGAAAGCCCTAATGCTGTTAAGGAAGTGATGATTGTTCCGTAAAAATATATTTTCCCGGATGTGTTAGCAAGATTGATTTTAGCATACTTTACAAACGATATTAATGCTGCTACAATGGCAATGATACCAATGATGGTATGAAAAATGCCCAAATTTGATAGTCCCATATTGTTATTTTCTTTCTGCAAAAATTCGGAGAAAAAAAATGGGAAACATTCACTTAAGTTAATCCGGAATAACTTTTTTCACTTTGTTCAGCAAAAAATGGATGTTAATGCGGAATCAACGATTAATTCTCTTACGGATACGGCTTAACGAAGGAGTGGTGATACCCAGATAAGAGGATATATGGTAGGCTGGGATACGGTTCACGATATTAGGGTGTTCTTTCAACAATTTAACATAACGCTCTTCATGTGAATAGAACAGGAACTCTTCTGTCCGGGCCTGAGAGTAATTAAAAAATAACTCGGCCAACAGCCGTCCGAATTTGCTCCAGTTAGGATGTGTATCGTACAAATTGTTTAAATCACGGTAAGTGATATATATAATTTCGGAGTCCTCTAACGCCTCTATGAAGTATACACAGGGATAACGGGTGATGAAGCTCCTGAATGATACAATAAACTGATTTTCAGAAAAGAAGAAAATATTCTTTTCTTCGTCGGTCACAGGATCATTGTAATAAATCCTGAAAATTCCTTTCACTACCAACCCCAGGTCGTTGCAGACCACATTCTGCATATTAAAAAAATCACCTTTTTTTATTTTACGGGTTTTCCAATAAGGACTGCTGTCTGTGATATCTTTGGGCGTAAGCGCCGCAAAGTTCATCAGATGCTGTTTTAATATCTCACTCATACGCTGGTGTTTTTGAACTTTGACGCACTGGGTGCTAAAGTGGTTAAAATTAACAATCAGGAGCCAGTATTTATAGCCTGTCAGAGTCGCAGGTTTCACAGCAAATTACAACACTTTGCCTGTGATGCCCTACTGTAAGTAATGTAAGGCTATTAAAATGCAAAAAGGAACTTAAAAGAAAGACGTGATGGGGGTGGGGGGCTGAAATGAAAAAACCACTGTCAGAAGAATCTGAACAGTGGTTCGAGAATTTTAGGATTCGTGTAGTGCTGCTTTGACATGTTCAATTGATTTCTGTTTACCTTTTTTCAATTGACGCTCCGCAAAGCTGCCACAGTAATAACTAATCCTTTTAGTTGTGCGAAGGAGGAGATTCGAACTCCCAAGCCCTTTCAGGCACTACCACCTCAAAGTAGCGCGTCTACCAATTTCGCCACCTTCGCATCTGGTAGAATGGGGTGCAAAAATAATGGCTTTTTTAAAATAAGCAAATTTTTTTATTCATATTTTACTGAAAAGGGTTGTTATTTCCGTAATAGGATCCGGAAAGTGGTGCCTTTATTTATTTCGGACGACTTCACATACAGCCGGCCGCGGTGGTATTCTTCAATGATCCGTTTGGCCAGTGACAGGCCCAGGCCCCATCCCCGCTTTTTGGTGCTGAATCCGGGTTTGAACACTTTTTCGAAGCTCAGTTTAGGGATGCCTTTACCGGTGTCGGCTACATCGATGGTGATAAAAGTAGGGTGGTTTTCTATGGTGATATCAATCTTTCCTTTTCCTTCCATCGCATCAAGGGCATTTTTTAATAAGTTTTCCACAACCCAGTCGAAAAGCGGGGGAGAAAACATGGCAGGCAGCTCTTCTTCCGCGCTGTGAACCGTGAGTATCACCTTCTGGGGCGCCCGTTTGCGGATGTAATTGGTCATATTTTCTATTTGTGCCACGATGTCTTTCTCTTCCAGTTTTGGAACGCTTCCTATTTTAGAGAAACGGTCGGTGATCAGCTTCAGGCGGTCTACATCTTTGGAGAGTTCTGTTACGATGGTGGCATTGGCTTCATTGTCGCGGAGAATTTCCAGCCAGGCTTCCATAGAGGAGAGGGGCGTGCCCAGCTGATGGGCTGTTTCTTTGGCCAGTCCTACCCACACCTGGTTTTGGGTGGCGCGGTTGGTGCTGGACAGGGCAAAGAGTACTATGGCAATGAAAAGGGTCACCACTATCAGCTGAATGTACGGGTAGTAGCGGATCTGCCGGAGAATCAGCGAATCGCCGTAGTAGATGTAGTTATATAGTTTCTGTTTGGAATCCACTTCCATGATAAACGGCGGATGTTGCTTTTTAAATGCCTGCAGTTCGTTGTTCAGGAAGTGGGGGTCCTGCATAATGCGCATGGAGTCGAGGTTGCGGCTATCCAGGATCTTACCGGTTTCGTCGGTTAATATCAGCGGGATGGTGGTATTGTTGGTAACGATGTCTACTGCCAGGTTAAGGTTGGCTTCGGAACTTGCCCGCAGGAGTTCGCGGTTGGCTTCCACCCAGGTAGCAACTTTTTTTCTTTCTTCCTCCTGAATGTTCCGGGATAAATTACTTACAAACCAGATAGTAGTGCCTATGATGAGCACTGCTATGGAGGCCAGTACAAACTTCCAACCGATATACTGTTTAAACATACTTCTAATTTAAGCCTTATTCGACTTACCTGAATCTGTAATGATTCGCAAATATTAGAATCCTTTGTTGCATATTTGCATCTCAAAAATAATTGTTCACGCATAAACGTAATTGCCGTTGTCCGTATTGCCATCAGTAGCAGTTGTTATTTTAAATTGGAATGGGAGATCTTTTCTGGAAAAGTTCCTGCCGTCTGTTTGCCGTTCTACCTACGGCAACCTGCAGCTGGTGCTGGCCGATAATGCCTCTACGGACGACAGTGTGGCTTTTGTGGCGGCGCATTACCCGCAGATCCGGATTATCCGGAATCCCCGGAATGATGGGTTTGCCGGCGGGTACAATGATGCCCTGCAACATGTGCAGGCCGACATTTACGTGCTGCTTAACCAGGACGTAGAGGTGGAACCGGGCTGGATAGAGCCGGTAGTGGCGCTCATGCAGCAGGATACGAAGATAGCTGCCTGTCAGCCTAAAATGAGGGCTTACAAAGACCCCGACGAATTTGAATATGCAGGGGCAGCCGGTGGCTGGATGGATATCCTGGGCTATACTTTTTGCCGGGGACGGATCCTGTATACCACGGAGAAAGACAACGGGCAATATGACGATGTAAAGGACATTTTCTGGGCAACCGGGGCGGCATTGTTTATCCGTTCGGCCTGTTATCACCAGGTGGGGGGCTTCGACCGCGATTTTTTTGCGCATATGGAAGAAGTGGACCTCTGCTGGCGGCTGCAAAGAGCGGGTTACCGCATTTGTTACTGTCCTGATTCCAGGGTGTTTCACGTAGGAGGCGGGAGCTTACCACAGGGGAATCCCCGCAAGCTGTACCTGAACTTCAGGAATAACCTGATGATGCTGTGGAAAAACCTGCATAGTGAAGACCGCTGGATTGTGCTGGTACAACGCTTTTTCCTGGATATACTCGCGGGCGTAAAAAGCCTGGTAGCAGGAAAACCAAAGGATATGGCGGCTATTTACCGTGCCTATAAGGATTATTATCGCTGGCGGAGGACTTATGTGAAGAAAGATGATCTGCCGGAAATGAAGCTGATGAAAATGAGTGGTGTGTTTCACGGTATTATGATCTGGCGCTATTACTTTCTCGGACACAAACATTTTTCTGAATTGATTTAAGCAGCGGTAATCTCCGGGGGAAGTTTCTTATCTCACAAAATTACCAGCTATGAAAATTCGAAAATTTCAAAATATTATGTAGGTTTGCACCGGAAATAAACTGATTATGGAACAGAATACAGTAGAAAATAAATACGACATCACCTTAGACAAGGTTTCCCGTTCCCGCTGGCTTTTTTACGTACAATTGTTTTGTATGGTAGCCTTCATCCTGGGAGTTAGCTACGGGCTTTACGCACATAGATACAAGGGCAAGCCGGAAGTAAAGGTGCAGGAAAGCTCGCTGTACAATCCAAAATATAAATAAGCCACGGCTTAAACATAATTATCCAGCCTCCACCGGTTTTCCGGTGGAGGCTTTTTTTATGCCTTTCCGTTTTGCGTAAATAAAATTCCCGATCCGATCAGCTTTTCTGACCATTTGAATCGACTTTTGTATCTCCGGCATGATATCTACCGGTAGGTGTTAGTATATGTTTAAACGGACGGATAAGTTAAAGAAGAAACAGCATAAGTCGCTGTTCAGGATAGTTGTGGATAAGCTGCATCTCTGGCTGGGGCTGGGGGCTGGCATTATTGTGCTTATTATCAGCATTACCGGCTGTTTGTTTGTTTTTCAGAAAGAAGTGAACGATTATTATTATCGTAAAATATTATATGTTACCCCGGAAAATACGCCCTTACGCCCGGTAAGCGAACTGAAAAAGACTGCGCAGGCCGCCCTGGGACCTGATAAACCGGCGATGAGCATCACTACTTACGCCAGGCCGGACATGGCCTGGGAGTTTATGGCTTATAAAGGCAACGATACTGCACTAACCTATTTTGGCACATTGGAATATTATGAATCTGTGCTGGTGAACCCTTACACCGGAAAGGTGACCGGAAGGATCGACTATAAGTACAATTTCTTTTCCATTGTAAAAGGCATCCACTGGAGTCTTTTGCTGAATGATAAGTACGGGCAAACCATTGTAGGCTGGAGCACGCTCATTTTTGTGGTCCTGATGATCACCGGGTTGATCATGTGGTGGCCAAAGAAATGGAACAAAGCCAACCGCGATAAGAGCTTTAAAATAAAATGGAAAGCAGGCTTCAAAAGAGTGAACTACGACCTGCACAATGTACTGGGCTTTTATGCTATGATCATTGCATTGGTAATTGCCTTTACCGGTATGGTGTGGGCATTTACATGGTTTCAGACCACGGTATATGTAGTGGCTTCCCGCAGCATTACTCCTCCTGATGTAAAACAATATGAATCTGCCAAAACAGCTGCACAGCTGAGCCAGGATCCGCTGGATATCGCTTACAGCAAGGCATTGCCTATACTGAAAGATGCAAAGCGCATATTCATTGCCCCGGCGTTTGGTGAAACCGGGGTGAACACTATCAGCGGAAATAAAGGAGAGGAAACCTATTATGGTTCGGATAATCTTACGTTTGACCAGTACAGCGGTGAGTTGCTGGGTAGAAGGAACGACTCGCATAAAAATGCGGGAGAGCGGTTAATAGACATGAACTATGATATCCATGTGGGCGCTATCGCCGGACTGCCCGGAAAGATCCTGGCCTTCATCATCAGCCTGATCTGCGCATCGTTACCGGTAACGGGTTTTTATGTGTGGTGGGGTAAAAGAAAGAAGTCGAAAAAGAAACCGGTAGTGATCCGTGCATCTGCTGTACCGAGCACAATGTAAATAAAAAGTGTTACTTATTTTTCTGCTGAAATGCTTTTCCCTGCTGTGTTCCAGCAAGTTGCTGTATACAGCAGCGTAAAAAATATTCGAAAAAGTTTCAAAAAAAATTTTGTGTTTTCAGTCCGTTTCCTATCTTTGCAATCCCAACGAAAACGCCACGGGGCAAAGCAAACGAAAGAATGCGGTTCGAAAGGAAGAGTTCTTAAAATAAGAAAGTTTTTAATACCTGCGAAAGTAGCTCATTTGGTAGAGCACGACCTTGCCAAGGTCGGGGTGGCCGGTTCGAGCCCGGTCTTTCGCTCCAGTTTTTTATAAAGTTCTTAATACATCTGCGAAAGTAGCTCATTTGGTAGAGCACGACCTTGCCAAGGTCGGGGTGGCCGGTTCGAGCCCGGTCTTTCGCTCTAAAGCCTGACTGATCATTTCAGTCAGGCTTTTTTTATGCGCGGAAGCGAAAGCCCTCCGCGCCTTTGGTTAATATCCTCCGCTTGCTCCGCCACCGCCACCGGTACCGCCGCCAAACTGCACATCATTACCGGCAGGCTGTGTACCCGGTACATATGTTTGCGCAATGATCAGCGACTCCAGCCTTAATTTGTCTGCCAGGGAAGGATCTTCCGGCTCTGCATAAGTGAAGCCATGCTTCGGTTCTTTCAGGTGACGGATCAGTGCCCAGGCGCCTACGGTGAGTGCCAGGCCGCCAATTACCATTGCCGTTTCCAACGGAAGCACGCTGTGATAGTAACGGATGGTAAATACAATGGCAGCCAGTAATATCATACCCGTACGCAGCAGCACAGCATCTTTTTTCCGGATACCCAGGTAGAGATATACCACCGGAATAACGGCTGTATAGATCCAGAAGAATATCGCACCCGGAATGCTTTGTCCATCCTGCAGCTGCAAATCAAACATCTCATTACTCACCTCTCTCACTACGAAATAATTACCCGCCAGGTAAAGCGTGAGTAACGACAGTACCGATACAATCGTCAGGCAATGTTTATAATGCCTGCTGCTATGATAGGCCGATATTTTTTTTGCCGCAATGTATACGGTAATAGAGATAAACATGATAAGAAACGGCACAATGGTTTTGGCAACAGGCCCCAGTTTGATAGCCACTGTGAATATAAAACCCAGGAAAGCCAGGTATGCTACACCCGCTATCATCATATCTGCAAAGCGCAAAGTTGCCAGCACGGTAACTATACAAACCACCAAACAGACAGTAGAAGCAGAGATATGACCTACAATTACCATGCTGCTGCAAATGAGCAGTATAGCGCCCCATAACAGGGCATCATCAACTCCTGCGCGGAATAACTTCTTCTCGCGGATAAATATTTCCAGGATACCATAACATACCAGTCCGGCGAAAATACAAAGACCCGCAAATCCATCTTCATTACGCAGCATATCCATTGCCATGAGCGACAATAAGCCAAGCGAAAACGAGATAATAACAACCGTAAGAATAAACAATCCGATTTTAATCACGGGATTGGGTGTATAGAAATTTACCGGGTGTGCCGCTTCAATTGCTTTGTAGGTGGGTACGGTGATACAGTTTTTCCGCAGTGCTTTTTCTGCTTCCTCCTGTATTTCAAGATTATCGAGTGTTTGGGAATTATACGCTAGCATGTTTGATTTTTTTGTTGAGGCTGATCAATAATACAATTACGCCAATGGCAGAACCGATGAAGTATAGCAATCCGAGATATACGCCGCCGATATCGTTTGTTGTAATAAGTAAACGCACTACGGCAATACTCAAAGCGATATATCCATATAAAACAGTGATCAGTACAAAGTAGAAAGACCGTTCCCTGAATGCTTCTTTGAAAATAAAGAAACCAATAACCGCCATAAATGCGAACCAGGCTAACCAACCTGCATCATATACACACATGCCGGCTACACAGGCAATAAAAATGATATGCGCACCAAAGTTCTGGTAGGTAAAAGCAAAGTGTTTTTTCAGATTTTTTCTGGCAGATATAAATGCCAGCAGCAACAGGAGTCCTCCCAGTATCACGCCGGTATAAATAAGCTGTACGCTGCCGAAATCATTGGCGGATAATAACTGGAAAGGCGTTACTGCAATACCCATCCAGGCGGCGAGGTTGGTGATAGCCATCGACAGTACACCCAGGTGATCGAAGTAATACGCGCTCACGGTGAGTACAGCCAGCGGGATAAAAGTGGCCAGTCCGTACGCAGTGCCAAATGCCGTGTACTGAAACTGGAGATAACCCACAAACGTAACGAACGTGAGACAGCCTAACAGTAACGCATAATCGAAAAAGGCATTGGGCGAGTTTACTTTTGCCCATGAAAACGGCGCTTTTTTCCGGATACAATAACTAAAGCAACCGGCGCAGATCACACCAATAATCAAAAGGATTACCTGGTGACCAATAGTATCGATATTTTTATAGATCAGGATACCCAAACCACCACTCAGCAGTAGTACGCCGAGGTAGAGTAGTGTTTTTATTTCCCAGTGGAGGGAGAATAGCTGCTGATCTTCCGCAGTTTTTACTGCCGTAAGCTCCGCATCATTTATCAGTGCTGCTGCGCGGAGTTTTTCAAATACTTTGATGTTCATAGATGGAGTTAAAGTAGTTGGAATTAACAATCGTTACCCGCTGCAATATACAATATCAGCGCACAAAACTATATATTGTGGTATACGGAAATGATTCGCAGTAAATCCACCGCACGAGCATGAAAACATACCAGGCTTCCATATTGTCAACATTAACTTGTGAATTAGGCGAAGGCGCTTGCTGGTGGCCCGAAAGAAGCAGCTGGTGCTGGGTGGATATCCTGGGCTTTACGATTTATATACGCAACCTGAATGGCCATCAGCAACAGTTTGACACCGGTAACTATGTAACTACGCTGGTGCCGGTGGCGGGCAGGAATGAGCTGTTGGTGGGGTTGAAAGACGGTATTGCCTTTTTTTCACCGGAGCACGGACTGGGCAAACGTATCGCTGTGCTGGAAGAACGCAGCAACGTGCGTTGCAACGATGGTAAATGTGATCCTGCGGGGCGGCTGTGGATCGGTACCATGCAGATGCCGGCGGATGAAGGAACGGGCAACCTGTATTGTATCAGCGGGTCTGCGGCGCCTGTATTGAAACTGGCTGGCGTAACCATCTCAAACGGGTTGGTGTGGAAAGGGGATAAAATGTATTACAACGATACGCATACCCGTACGGTGCAGGAGTTCAGTTATGATGAATCCAGTGGTGCTATTGCCTTTACAAGGGTAGCCGTACGTATTCCGCCGGAACTGGGATGGCCGGATGGCATGGCGATAGACAGCGGGGGGATGTTGTGGGTTGCCCACTGGGGCGGTTATGGCGTATATTGCTGGAACCCTGAAACGGGTGAATTGCTGGGAAAAGTGGCCGTGCCGGCGCCGCATGTATCTTCATGTGCTTTTGGCGGCCCGGATATGGATGAACTGCTGATTACAACCGCCCGGGAGCACATGACAGCTGAACAGGTAGCTGAATATCCCCTTAGTGGCAGTGTGTTTCACGTAAAGCTTCCAGTTAAAGGCTTACCTGCCAACTACTTTAAGTATTAATTATTTTTACATATTATTGTTTCACGGTTTTCTGCTATATTATTAGTATATTTGCAGACGGAATCAGCTTTTTCAGGGTATTTTAATACCATTCGTACTATCTTATTTCAACTTCCCTTTGCATAAGATACTTCCCTTTAGTATGCTACCGCTAGAAACATCATGTAAAAAATAATTATGATCATGAAGGATTTTAAAATTATTGACAACAAAGAGGCCAGGCAGTTTGAGGCGCATATCGCCGGACAGATGGCTAAAGTTATTTACGAAAGAAACGGAAGCCGTATTTTCCTGACTGGTGCAGAAGTGCCGCCGGTATTGGAAAAACAGGGTGTATTACCAATGATGCTGGGAAAAGTAATGGAGGAAATTTCTGCACAGAATATCCGTATGGTGCCTTCCAGCAAAAAAGTGGCAGAATTTGTTCGCAGTAATCCTCAGTGGAAAACGCTGCTGGCGCATGGTTTACACATATAGCTCTTTATTTTACATTTGACATTTAGTTATTTAATTATTTGCCGGCCATCCACATTATCAGAAAATAAGAATGGCGGAAGATTCATCGGACATTGAGACCAGTCAGATAACTAAATAACTAAATATTCAAATGCCCTCTTACCTGATTCCCATCTTCACCTTTACTGCTGACATCAGGTCATCGGCTTCTGCGGATACCAACACCGCGTCTCTGGAGTTATCAATCACCAGCGTATAGCCCTTTTCGTTAGCTACCGCCTTTAATATCTTTTTTGCTTTATCAAGAATAGGAGTCAGTAATTGCTGTTCCCTGGCATTCATGGCCTGCTCAGACATCTCTTTATATTTCTGGATATTGGCTTGCAGCGCTTTGATTTCAGATACTTTCACTTCTTTCAAAGTCTCACTCAACTTACCCTGGGTACTGTCAAATTCAGTTACCTTCTTCGTGTACTCGGCCACCAGCTGCTGCCCGTCGGCATTCAACTTCTCCTGTAAAATATTTAATGAATCTCCTGCCAGTTTACTTTCCGGCATCATGCTGATCATTTGTTGAAAATTGATGTAGCCCGTTTTGGATTGGGCAAAAAGAACAGTACTTGCTAACAGTAACAGGCAAAGTGTACAGATATATTTCATCGGGATAATTTTCACAATAATAATCGTCCAGTTGTGAAATATTCTTTAACACGAATATAAAGTAATGTTAAAGTGACGGGGATTTTGTCTTTTTCAGGATTAAACTTATTTGGCTGATTACCCTGATTTCATTTTATGAACTGTATTTTTTATTGTTTTATTATTTAATTATTTATATGTAATTAGATGTTAATAATTACTTTGTATTAAGTGAAAACATGAGAATAAATGTGATAAGAATAAAATCAGGGTAATCAGCCAAATAAGTTTAATCCTGAAAAAGACAACCTCCGTGTTTAATCCTGAAAAAAAACAATCTCCGCGTAGGGGTAAGTACTTAGAAAGGTGTCGTATAATAAATCAGTTCAATTGGCAGAAGGAATTATATTTGACGTTAGATATCAAACCCTAGGCATGGAATTTATGAATCCGGGTAATACTGCAGCACCGGTAATAGAAAACTCATTAACATTTGAACAGGTTTTTAAAACTCATTTTAAAGGCTTGCACGCATATGCATGTACCTTATTAAAAGACGAAGTGATGGCGGAAGAGATGGTACAGAATGTCTTTTGTAAACTATGGGAAAAATCAGGTGATATAAAAATAAAGCAATCTGTTTCGGGATACCTATACCGGGCGGTGTATCACGAGTGCATTAATTATCTGCGGCACCAGAAAGTGAAAGCTACCCACCAGGCACATACCAAATACCAGATGAGCAATGACCATGATACCGGCAACGCATCCGGAAAAGTAATGCTGCGGGAGCTGGAAGAGAAGCTGGAAAAAGCTTTGATGGCACTACCTGAAAAGTGCCGCACCGTTTTTCAGCTGAGCCGCTTCGAAGAACTGAAATACCAGGAAATAGCAGATCGCCTGGATATCTCTATAAAAACTGTGGAAAATCAGATGGGCAAAGCGTTGCGCTTATTACGACTCAACCTGGTAGATTTTCTGCCCTTGTTATTAATTTTGCTCCACCTGTAAAAGTGCATCCGTGAAAAAAATATCTACACATATAAACGACGACCTGCTGGTAAAGCATCTGCTGGATATCACCACACCATCCGAAAAAGCAGCTGTAACCGCATGGCTGGCAGAAAAGGAGGAGCATCAACGCTACTTTGAACACTTCCGCCTGATATGGGAGGAAAGCCGCAAACTGGCTGCGGTAAGCACCGTGAGTGAAAATGACGCATGGTCGCGCTTCCAGCAACGGGTAGGCACCAACGAAAATACAACCCGCATCGTAAAACTGGATACCGGTATTGCCTGGCGACCTATTCTCCGCATTGCCGCCATACTCATCGTCATGATAGGCGCTGCCGGCGCCTGGTTTATCTCGCAAAACCGCAACACCCCGCTGATCGTAAGCTCAGGGGAGCAAATCAAACAGGACGTTTTGCCGGATGGCTCCCAGGTAACGCTGAATAAGCAATCCACTATCACCTATGCAGGCAACAGAAAACAACGCTCTGTAAAACTGGAAGGGGAAGCATTTTTTAATGTGGCACAGGACCCTGGAAAACCATTCGTGATAAAAGTGAACGATGTAACCGTAACTGTATTGGGTACTTCTTTCAATGTTAAAAGCGTACACGGTAAAACAGAAGTAATTGTGGAAACCGGCGCTGTGGAAGTAACAAAAAACAATAACAGCGTACAACTGAAACAACACGAAAAAGCAGTGGTAACCGAACAACAGGCTGCCCCCAGCAAACAAAGTAATACAGATGAATTGTACAGCTACTACCGCACCCAAACGTTTGTATGCAATAACACGCCTTTATGGAAACTGGTGGAGATCCTGAATGAAGCATATGGCGTAAACATCGTTATTGCCAACAATGCTAAACGCGATCTGCAGATTAATTCTACCTTTACCAACAGTTCGCTGGATAGTACTTTAAAAGTAATCGGGCTTACTTATGAGATCGCCGTGGAGAAACAGGGATCACAAATTATACTGAAATAATAGCCTTCGTACTGTATGTTACTACCTAAGCAATTGCTGACATTAATATTTGTTTGTTGTTTTTCATTACCACTGGCTGCCCAGCAGCTACTGAATAAAACCGTTAGCATTGACGTGAAGCAGCGGCCACTTTCGGAAGTGCTCACCACCATCAGCAAACAAGGCAATTTTTATTTCTCGTATCTCAGTACCATCCTTCCACAAGACAGCCTGGTAAGCATCTCTGTAAAAAACAAAAGTGTAAAACAGGTACTTGATATTTTATTCAACGGTGATTTTTTATATAAAGAATCGGGGAACTATATTATCCTTTTAAAAAAATCATCGGGACAAGTATACTATCTGATCAGCGGGGTGGTCACGGACCGGAAAACAGGTCAACGGCTACCCAATGCCAGTGTGTATGAACGACAGCAACTCATTTCTACCCTAACAAACAACGACGGTTACTTCAGGCTGCGGTTAAAGGATAAATATCCTACCGCAGCCATCAGTGTTAATAAGGACCTCTATGCAGATACCTCCCTGTTACTCACTGCCGGTTACGACCAGGAAATCGCGGTAAGTATTGCCCCTGCTACTTATCAGCTGAAAGTGGTGGATATCACCGGGCACCCACATGTGGAAAAAACCTGGTTCGGCGGCATGTTTTTATCTTCCCGTCAGAAGTTAACCAGTTTGAACATCGGCGCTTTCCTGGCTGACAAGCCTTACCAGGTGTCGCTCACGCCGGGCCTGGGTACTCACGGCAGGATGAGCGGACAGGTAGTGAATAAATTTTCGGTGAACATGCTCGGCGGCTACGCCGCAGGTGTAGATGGCTTGGAAATAGGCACCGTTTTCAACATCGTGAAAAATGATATGCAGCATGTACAGATCGCGGGCATGGTGAATATAGTGGGTGGAAAAACCAAAGGGGTGCAGCTGGCGGGTTTTCACAATAACGTACTGGACTCTATGAAAGGCGTACAGGTAGCTGGTATCAGCAATATTACAGAAGGTAATATGGAAGGAGTGCAACTCACCGGCGCCATCGGCCAGGTGTACGGCAATATTAAAGGCGTATCCATACAGGGCATCGCCGGCGTTACACGTGGCAATACGCAGGGCTGGCAGGTAGCGGGCGCGCTCAACTACAATGGTAAAAACCTCGACGGGTTGCAACTGAGCGGCATTGCCAATTACAACGGAAAAGATGCGCAGGGTATGCAGCTCGCGGGCGGTGGAAATATCAACCGCGGTGTGATGAAAGGCTTGCAGCTCGCCGCTATTTTTAACTACGCGCGGCAAATGGATGGTGTACAGATTGGCCTGGTAAATATTGCAGATACGGTGAACGGATATAGTATCGGCATCATCAATATTGTGCGGAGAGGTTACAAGAAAGTTGCCATATTCAGTACCGATGTGCTGCCTTTTAATATTGCCTGGAAAGCAGGTCGCAGTGAGCTGTACAGCATCCTGCTGGGTGGCGCCGGCTTTGGCGAAAACAACAAAGCGTGGTCGCTGGGATATGGTGTAGGTAAAATTATTCCGTTTAATAAAACGTTGTCGTTATCCACAGAAATTACCGCGCAGAATATTTTCCTGGGCAGCTGGGAGCGTAATACACAGATCTTCCGTTTGCAACCTTCTCTCAATGTTAAATTATCCAAACGCATCACCTTATTTGCGGGGCCGGCGATGGCGATTTACATCGATGATAAAATAGCGCCTATGCCGGGTTATAAGTCGGTGGACTTTAGCAGGCACTATCCTTCTTTTAACATTGGAAACTCCGTTACTTCCTGGTTGGGATGGCAGGCGGGTATCAGTCTTTTTTAAATTTCATTTCTTCCGCATAGGGGTATAAGTTCTTCAACGTGTCGTTATACAGTACGAAATAACTAACACACCATGAGAATATTTTACTTCAGCAGCCGGATCATTTGTTTCTTTGTTTCCGTTTTATCCTTTGTCACAGCGGCTTATGCGCAAACGCCGCTTACCAGTCCTGCGCATATTGGTTTTGTATACCCTTTGAGCAGCAACGGAAAAAATGCAGCTGCCTATACCAATCATTTTTCATTGCATATCATTGCCGGCGTGTCCAAAGCTGAAACAGGCGCGGCTATCGCAGGCATTTCCAATATCATTAAAGACAACGCTACCGGCGCAGAAATAGCGGCTTTTTCCAATCATATTGGCAAAACGTTTCACGCTGCCACGGTAGCAGGTTTTATGAACCAGGTGAAAACCAGCGCCGATGGCGCTATGGTGGCGGGTTTTCTGAATTTGTCCGGAAGCATGCATGGTGTCCAGATGGCAGGATTCGCCAACCTGGTGCAGCATGATGTGAAAGGCACGCAGGTAGCCGGTTTTATGAATATGGGCGCAAATAATTCACAGGCGCAGGTGGCCGGGTTTACGAATATTGTAAAGAAAGATGCCGGCATACAGATAGCCGGTTTTATGAATAAATCGGAGAACGTGCACACACAGGTGGCTGGTTTTCTGAATATGGCAAAGAAAGTGAAAGGCGTGCAGGTTGGTTTTATTAACATTGCGGACAGCAGTGAATATCCGATTGGAGTGATCAACATCGTGAAAGGCGGCGAAAAGCAGGTAAGTGTGAGCATTGATGAAACTGCTACTACCATCGCGTCTTTCAAATCGGGTGGAAGAATACTATACGGTATCCTCGGGGTGGGATATAACTTTAAGGATAATCCTAATCCGCTGTATGCCCTGCAGGCGGGTATGGGTGCGCATTTCCCGCTGTTATCACATTTCAGGATTAATGCAGAAGCCACGTCGCTGATACTTACCGATTTCAAAAAAGGTTATTATCACCGTCAGTCGCTGGGCATATTTCCAGCCTACCGTTTTGGCAGCAGGGTAGAAGTATTTGCGGGTCCTACGTTTAATGTTGTGCAAACGGAACATGGTGTGGGAGAGGAGCTGAGCAACCATTATATCTGGTCGAAGTATAGGAGCAACAATAAATTTCGCGGCGAATATATTGGCGGTACCGCTGGTGTACAGGTAAGATTGTAATCATTATTTTCAGCGGAGGAAGCGCACTTCCTCCGCTGAAATATTTTTATTTTGAAATATTGTATCTCAATATATTCCCTTCCAGCATAGCGGGTACAATTGCCGCACCAGCGGCATCCAGTGTAAAATCAGCAGGGCCGGCAACCGGTTCCTCATTCAGGGTGGTAACCTTGCCACTGGCCAGATCCAGTTTTAGCAGTATCCCTTTCTTTTCAAAAGCTACCCAGTCGGAAATGATCAGTTGTGTATTATGCGCGGTGAGTGCAATACCATCATAATAACCCGGCCGGCTGGTGAGTGGTTTGAATACTTTTTCCGTTGCAGCCATATCAATATAACCAATTTGTCCATCCGGTTTATTATCACCGCCAAATCCGCATACATACAGCTTTTTAGTGTGGGCGTCGTAAACCACGCCATTGGTACCTTTTATGGGATTGGTGTATACCAGTTCTTCCATGCGTGGATGTTTACTGAGATGTACCAGGAAGAGTTTATTTACATCGGTAGCAGAAACCACCAGGGTAGTGTCGTTGATGGCGGCAATATCATTCAGGAAAGCGGTGGCGGGTGCAAAATCTACATTATATAGTTGTGCGCCGGTAACGATGTCGTATCCTTTTACTTTATCGATGTCTGCTACAAAGAGCGTGTGATGCAGGATGAACGCGCCTTTGGGCGCATCCAGCCCTTTTGCCAGGATGCTGCCGTTGCCTTTTTTGTCCATGCGGAAAATGCTGCCGTTACCATCTTTTTTTGTGGGGTTGCCGCCTTCGCCTATGTCTGCGATATAATAGTTGTTGTTGTCGGTGGCCACGCTTTCCGGGGCGTGCATGAATGCGGAGTTATTGAGCTTTTGCTGGGCAAAGGTTTGGCCGGCCATCAGGATGAAAGCCATTACAGATATACGTTTCATAGTTGATGTTATTTTTCATCAAAGGTATATCCGCCGGAGATGGAGCTGTAGCACGAATCGTTCAAAAAATAGCATTTTTGGTTCGTTGTGCGTTTTTTGGGGTGGTGCCGTAAAGTTGCCGGTATTGTTTTATAAAGTAAGATACATTTTCAAAACCGCACTCATAGGCGATTTCATTGACGTTGTTGCGGGAATGCAGCAGGAGTTCCCGTGCATGTTTCAGCCGTTCTTCATTGATCCATTTTTTGGGAGGCGCATCATAGAGGCGGGCAAATTCCCTTTTGAAGCTGCTCAAACTTAGCCCGCACATTTTCGCATATTCTTCGAGGGTAAAAGGCTGGAAGAGATTATTGCGGATGATCAGGGAAATATTTTCCGCACTGTTGTCGAAAAGATGGGACAGGAATGCCCGGACGGTTTCCCGGCATTCGCCGCAAAGCAATAGCAGCAGTACCTCGTGTATTTTTAATTCCAGCAACCGGGTGGTGTGGGTGTTGGGATGCTCCAGGTAATTCAGGATGCTGTTGCGCACCTGTAACAGATCATTTTTACAGGAGATGATTAATGGCAGCGTTGCGTTTGTGGCCGGGGCGGGAGCGCCATCTTCACTGATAAAAGAACGTAGCAGGGTATCATCTATGCACAGTAAAAGCGATTGATAATCGGCGCCATCCGTAATGAAATCGGTCATGAGGTAAACGCCTCTTTTCAGCAATACGAGGTCGCCGGCGTGGGCGATCATGTCTCCTTCCGGGAAATGCATATGTTTGGTGCCCCGGAGAATGAATACCAGGGAGTTTTCTGTAAGAAAACCCTGTTCTTTGCCGGGTTCGTCAGATTGCCTGAACCACGCCACTATTGACTTTCCGGCGTGCTGCAACCGTACATCGGGAATATGTTCAAAGGCTTTTGGATATCGCATTAACATGCCATAAAATTACGGATTAGCATGGAATTATATGTTTATGGCATTGTATTTGGTAAAATGATGTTAAAAGCAACTCAATATGAAAACATGGTTTTACCTGCCGCTGCTGTTACTGGGTTTTATATTGCCCGGTTGCACCAAAACAACTAACGAAGTAGTAATCCCTAACCAGACGATTTTGTTTGAAATAAATCCGGCCGACTGGGGATTTGATAACAATACCGGCGTTTACTTTTATTCCATCCCTGTATCGGAGCTGAATAACGTGAACCAGTTGGATGGTGTGATTGTTTCTATGGCCAGATATGATGCCAACGCTCCAACAGTGGTGCCACAGGCATTTGAATTATTGCCACAGGTGTATAACAATCAATCTTATTTCGTTATCCACGATGATCAGGCAGTAGAGGTGGATATCAAAGGTGTGAACGGCGCTGCATCACAAAAGCCGGCTACCAAAGTGAGAGTGAAAATTGTATTGATACCTTCTGCACAGTAAACCGGCTTTACCATTTCTCAACATACATAAGGCTTCCGTGGAAACGGGCGCCTTTTTTTATTTCCGTTAAGTCAGAACCATAATAATAAAATAACCACCATTCTTCATAGTAAGTGGCATATAGCAAGGGATTTTTACTATTTTCCATCTTTCGTAATCCCTTTACAGTGTACAAGAAAAATTCAACGAATAATGGATAACAGAAGAGATTTTATTAAGAAGGCAGCGTTGCTATCCGGGGCTGCCGGTGTTTTTAGCGCCCTGCCGGCGTCTATCCAGCGGGCAATGGCTATTGACCCTAAGCCGGGTACTACTTTCCTGGATGCAGAGCACATCGTGGTGCTGATGCAGGAGAACCGCTCTTTTGACCACTGTTATGGAACGCTCCGCGGAGTGCGGGGCTACAATGATCCACGTGCCATTCAGCTGCCCAACAAAAACCTGGTATGGCTGCAGAGCAATGCAAAGAATGAAACGTACGCCCCTTTCCGGCTCAACCTGAAGGAAACAAAAGCCACCTGGATGAGCAGCCTGCCGCATTCATGGGGTAACCAGGTAGATGCCCGCAACAACGGTAAATATGATCAGTGGCTGCTGGTAAAGAAATCAGGTAATAAAGACTGGGCGCCTATGCCACTCACACTGGGGTATTATAACCGGGAGGATATTCCGTTTTATTATTCCCTGGCAGATGCCTTTACCGTATGCGATCAGAATTTCTGTTCTTCGTTAACCGGTACAACACCCAACAGGCTTTATCTCTGGACGGGTACCCTGCGCGATGAACAGAAAGCCGATTCCAAAGCCAATGTATGGAATGAAGATGTGGACTATGGCCGGGAGGCACATTGGACCAGTTTCCCCGAACGTCTTGAAGACAACGGCGTTTCCTGGAAAATTTACCAGAATGAAATCAGCGCTGCGGGCCTGGAAGGAGAAAAAGATGGTATGCTGGCCAACTTTACCGATAACCCCATAGAGTGGTTTGCTGCCTATAACGTTCGCTTTGCTGCCGGGCATATTCAATACCTGCAACGCAGAATTAAAGACCTGCCTGCCGAAATAAAAACGCTGGAATCAAAACTGGGCAGTACTTCCGGGGAAGAAACCACCAAGCTGCAAAAGCAACTGGAACAACGTAAAACGGAACTGGAACGGGCAAAGTCAGACGCAGAAAAATTTACGGCAGCTAATTTTGCGAAATTGCCGCAACGCGCACAAAATCTCCATAATAAAGCATTTACCACCAATATTGCCGATCCTGATTACCACGAACTGGAAACCCTCACCTACAAAGATGGTGGTACGGAAAGAACGGTACAGGTGCCGAAGGGCGACATCCTGCATCAGTTCAGAACAGATGTAAATGAAGGCAAGCTGCCAACTATTTCCTGGCTGGTGGCGCCGGGCGAGTTTTCTGATCACCCCGGATCGCCGTGGTATGGCGCCTGGTATGTATCTGAAGTGCTGGATATCCTGACCCGCCAGGAAGAGGTATGGAAAAAGACCATCTTCATTTTATGTTATGATGAGAATGATGGCTACTTCGACCACGTACCTCCGTTTACCGCACCGCATAAACCCGGCACCGGCAAGGTATCTGCAGGAATTGATACCGGTATTGAATATGTAACACGCGAGGAAGAAGAAGCAAAGAAATATCTCAGCGCAGATGAAATCCGGGAAAGCCCTATCGGGTTGGGTTACCGTGTGCCATTGGTGATAGCATCGCCCTGGAGCCGCGGTGGCTATGTAAATTCGCAGGTATGCGACCATACTTCCATCCTGCAGTTGATGGAACATTTCCTGCAACACAAAACGGGAAAGCCTATCAAAGAAACGAACATATCTGCCTGGCGCCGTACGGTGTGCAGTGATCTTACTTCCGTATTCCGTCCTTTTAACGGGGAAAAAATCTCCGTGCCCTTCCCGGAAAGGAACGAGTTTATTGAAACGATCTACAATGCGAAGTTCAAGAAGCTGCCGGATGAATTCAAGCTGCTCACCGCGGAGGAAATTGCAAAGATCAATGCCAACCCCGCCGCCGCAGAGTGGATGCCACAGCAGGAGAAAGGTACCCGTGTTTCCAATGCATTGCCTTATGAATTGTACGTTGGAGGAAAACTGGGAGCGGATAAGCAATCATTTGAAATAAGTTTTGAGGCCGCCAGCAAGGTGTTTGGCAACCGGGCAGCCGGCGCTCCATTCAATGTATATGCACCCGGCAAATACCTGCGGGAAACCACCCAAACAATGGAGCCGGTAAGAACCTGGTCGTATGCCGTGAAGGCCGGCGACCAGTTGAAAGATGCCTGGCCACTGACGGCTTTTGAAAACGCGCACTATCACCTGAGAGTATACGGCCCCAATGGCTTTTACCGTGAATTCACCGGCGCAGCCAATGATCCGCAGGTGGAAATACAATGCAGCTATCAGCGGAGTCTTACCAACAGTAAGAAACTGACTGGCAACGTGGAACTTAAACTGGTGAACCACGGTACACAACCGGCCACTTTTACCATCACCGACCTGGGATATAACAAGGGCGTACTGAAGAAAACAGTAGCCGCACGCACCACCGCCACGTTGGTAATAGACCTGGCTAAAAGCCACGGCTGGTACGATTTTTCCGTGAAAGCCACCGGTAGCGATGTATTTGCGCAGCGTTATGCCGGCAGGGTGGAAACCGGGAAGGAAAGCATCAGCGACCCGGTGATGGGAAGAGTATAATATTTATTTACAACGATAGGAAAGAAGGCGTCTCATTAGTATGAGGCGCCTTTTTATTGTTCTACTGGAGGCGATTGTTTTTTGTCCGTTAGCTTCAAACGAAGTTTGGTAAGTAAAGGCAATATTGATTTGCACTTCTTTATAAAGCGCTGCGACAAATCGTGCCGCGACAGGAAGGCATGGTAAATACGGTCGTTGTAGGTAGTGCCGTACCCGAATTTATTGTGCTCCGGATGATGCAGGTACCATTGCTCATCTTCGATGTGAGTGGGCCACCAGTATTTTACATTGCCACCACGTCGTATAATCTCTTCCGTTAGATTTTGTCCCGCATCCATATCTTCCGTCATATTCATATCCGGATATCCCAGCTCTTTCAGGTAAGCGGTGGAAATACCAAAGAAGAAGGGGGAAACATACAGGTTTTTTGCGTCGCGCAGGTGATTGGCTGTTTGCGCCGCGCCGGCGATGGTGCGGGGTTCACGAAGATCTTCCAATAGCTCAGATAACCACTCCTTACGTGTGGGCACGCAATCAATATCAAAGAAAATGAGGTAGTCGGTATCTGTAACGGTTCTGCATATATGATTCAGAAAGTCGCCATGGCTGAACTGTTCATCAACAATGTGATGTACCGGCACGCCGAATTTACCAAACACTGCTTTTTGATACCGGGGCACCCTGGGATTTACTTTATGATTATAAAACGAGAATATCTTAAACTGCTTTCTTCTTTCTCTTGCCATCATTTATTATTTAAGAATTTTTTAATTGAGTAGGTCACCTCGTCCTGTTTGCGGGCGAATGGCGACAGGTAGAAGAGTACTTGTCTTTCTGTTGTCAGGTCCCGTTTAGACAAACCTATTCTTGCAAACAATATCCGGATCGGGGTCATAACAAGTAAACGCCACCTGTTTTTATGTTTGTTTTTGTTGTGGAGAAAGAGCGCCCTGTCGTACACGCTCAGCACTTTTGTGGCCTCGCGGATGCCGTCCATCAGGCGGTCCCTGTAATCGATTGTTAATCTTTCTGCCGGTATAAAATGTTTCAGCTTCAGATCTTTATCATAATATAAGGTAAACCCCCACAGGAGCAGGCGTTTGCAGTATTCGAAATCATCGCCGGTGGTAAGTTTTTCGCCATTCCTGCCATTCAGGAGGGAAGGATACCTGTCGTCAAACACCTGGAGGAACAGGGCTCTGCGGGTAATCAGTCCGGCGCCGAGAACAAACCCACGATGGGTTACATCTCCCGATTCTTCTGCGGGGATACCGATGGCATATTTATCTTTATATTCTTCAAACCAGTCGGGATACGCTGCCGAATCTGTTACCGGTACATTTTGTCCGCCTGCCGCACCGATCATTTTATCTTTCAGCATCACCTGCCAGGAAAGATAAACGTAGTTTTTATCCAGCAGGTTATCATCGTCACAAAATATGAGGCATTCATAATTAGCTTCCCTGGCGCCTCTTTTCCGGGCGTACATTTGTCCGCGCGTAAACTCATCCACTATCCTGCACGTAGCATTCACCGGTTTATTTTCCTGCCAGATGGCCCGGGTGCATTCAACCGTGTTATCTGTTGAGGCATTGTTGACCAGTATTATCTCCCAGAAAAAATCTTCCGGCACTACCTGTTCATTCAGATGAGCTAATGTTTGCGGCAGCCGGGAAGCACTGTTATAACAGCAGATAATAACTGAAACGCCTTTGATATTACTTTCCGGAATCTTCCACTTCATGTTTATATTTAATTTTAAGCTATTCTACTTTCAGGATCCTGACTATCTGGTTCACCGGTAATGGTACCGGTTTGTTCAGTGCTGCATAGGTTCCTGCGTTGGTGGCGATGAATTCCACGAGATCAAACATTTTGTGTGGATCTTTGCTCCAGCGGGCCCTGATGAATTTCTTCAGGGATTTCCGGGAGAATTTCCACCGCGGCATTATTTTTTGTTCGAGTGTTTTTTTTTGTTCGGGAAATACCTGCAGCAGACAGGTTTCATAACAGATAAACGTGCCATACAGCAAACGTTGCAGGTATTGGCTGTTGGCCCGGCTCTGCGGTATGATGTGCGTGAGTTTCAGCGCTGGAGATACGCCTGCAGCATATCCTTTGCTGATGCAATGCAATACCATTTGTGTGTCTTCCCCGCTGCTGAGTTTATTCCCTTTTCTGCCGGAAGCGGTAAAGCGTCCCTGGCGGGCCAGTTGCACGAATTCTTTCAACAGGGAGGCGGTGGTGCAAAGACCGGTACCAAAAGGATAACAGGATTGCCACGAATTTTCCCGGGCGGTTCGTACTGTTTGTTCTTCCCGCTGCTGAAAGGCCATGCTGGCAAAATGCCTGATGGCGTTATCTACTCCGTCAATGAAATCCACTGTCACTTTACCGGGGCCCCAGGCTGCCACTGCAGGAAATTGTTCGTTTAGTTTTTTCAATTCCTGGAGGTAATCGCTTTCGGGTTCATTGTCGTAGTCAAAATATACGATATAGTTGCCGGCAGCTTTTTCGATGGCCGCCATGCGTGCATAATTTACGCCCTGCTCCGGTACCAGGAGGATGTGCATGCCGGGGATCTTTTCTTCGAATATCTTTATATATGATTGTTGGTGAAGTGGGAGATCGCTGTTGTTATCCACTAAAATCACTTCGGTGGAAATACCGGAGGTATCCAGCTGCCACACGGCTTCCAGGCAACGTTGCAGTATACGTTTATCCGGATTGAACGTGCATATAACCAGTGAATAATCTATCTTTTTTTCCCAATCCATAACGAGTCATATTGCCTGAAAAAATTGAAATGGTTGCCCACCAGGTTTTCGATCACATAAGTAGGACCCAGTTCATCCCGGTCGGGGTAGTAGTCGTGGAAAGCGATGTAGCCGCCTCTTACAACTTTGGAGGCGTACAATTCAAAATCCGATCTGCATCCTGCGATGGAGTGGTCGCCATCGATAAAGAGGAAGTCGATTTTTTGAAAGTCGTTATGCATTTCATACGAATAGCCTTTTTTCACGATGATCTTATCATGAACAGAGAGGCGTTCCATATTTTCCGTAAAGCGTATCAGGAGATCGGTGCTGGCGCCTTTCTCTGCATATTCTTTGCGGCTTTCCTGGTCAAACCCGGCGTCTGCATTGAATGGATCGATGGCATATATTTTTCCTGACCGGAGTCCTTTTGAAATACAGTAGGTGCTTTTTCCCTGCCAGCTGCCAATTTCCACCACTACCGCGTCGCGGCGTAGTTTACGTGCGGTGAGGAACAGTCCCAGTGCCTCCCGTTCGGTGAGCCATCCATCTATTTCGTAATAGGGATGGATCTTTTTCAGGGCAGATCTTTCTATCATTTTTTGAAACATACTGTTGGACGTTTGAAGATGATTTATTTAAAAAGACTTCTTACCCATCGTTTAAACCGTCTTCTCAACAGTTGTTCTTTTTTTACTTTCCGCCATTTCTCTTCGAGCATAAAGTCTTTACTTAAAAAATAATAATCGGCCTGTTTCTCCGGTGTAAAATGCAAAGGATGCACCAGGGGTTTTTCCAGTTGTTCCGCCGGCAGGTTGGCGTGATCTTCCGGAACGTTATATGTATGGGTGGCATCCGGCCTGAACCCTAAGTTGCTGATAAGATTTACGTTGGGTGTAATACATAGTCCGTTCCGGAAAAAGTTAATCAGGTTAAACTGGTAGTCCCAGGAGTCTATTTCTTTTCTTTTTAGTCTTTGAAAGATGTCTATCCAGCCGTCGATCAGGAATTGATCCGTAAAGATATTTTTCAGTACAGCAACGGTTTCCTTTTCGTTGTAGTGCTCGAGGTCGATGTCGTATGCTTCCCATGCCCGCCGCCAGCTTGCCCATCCCCAGATGTGGCTGTATTGTGAGAAATAGTAGCTGCCGTTTCCCCACTTTTTTCCCATCTGCAGATTGGTGCCGGTGATATTCACCATACGTGTATCGTGCCGGTAGCGCGGGAGCAGCTGGTCGCAAAAATAGAAGAAGTCGTTGGTCGGTAAACAATCGTCTTCCAGGATAATGCCTTCTTCTTCCTGTTGGAAAAACCAGGTCACAGCTTCTGCTACGGCTACTTTACAGCCTTTATTTTCTTCACTGAATAATTTGTATACGCTACAGTCCCAATCTACCTGGTCATATATCATCCTTGTTTCCCTGCATAGCTGTGTATCTTTTTCTACGCCGGCCCGTGGTCCGTCTGCTGCGATATATAACTTAGCGGGCCGGGCTTCTCTTACCCGTTCAAATATCTTTAAGGCAGTATCAGGTCGGTTGAAGGATAATAATAAGACAGGAGATTGCACATGATAATTGGCCATACCTGATAAATAGATGTATAGTAAATTTAATAAAATGATGAATGGAAAACAAGCATATACCTGATAAGCGGCTGCTTATACTTTGATATATTCTTTCCAGAAAGGAAATCTGAACCAGGCATGACATCCGAGTGGCAACCGGCCATTATTTAGTTCATACAGCCGTTCCGGATTTACTTCAAAACTGAATACAGCAGCGGTTTCCGGAGGTGCAGTTCTGAAGGACGGTTCCAGGAGGGGAACTACCTGTGTCCAGATCATATCTTCATTAAAATTTTTTCCTGTATAATATTTTTTAAGATGAATGTTAAAAAAGATAGCGTCCTGATCCTGTTTTATCCTTTTCCGTAAAGCGGCACAATTGGCGTAAATGAAATGATAGAATTTCCATCTTAACTTATATCTTCTGAGTAATTTCAGAACCGTCAGACATGACTGTATATTGCGGATAGAAAAACCGGAATTAAGCGCACCGTGGAATGGTGCATCCGGTGTTGCATTCAGGTATCCCTCAAAAACAGGCGCCCCTATAAAATCGAAGTCGAACCCATGATGTTCATGAACTTTAGAGCTAAAGATATAAGCATCCAGTTCGTAGGTCATCATAAATTCGTAGTCAGCAAATTGCTGGTAAAACGGAACCGATAGTTTCATCCTGTTATAATTCCCCAGGGAAGAAAGCCACGACGGTGCAACCGGTTTAAGTTTGAGCCCGGGATGTATTGCCAGGTAGCGATCAATGGGCAGTCCTTCCGGGTAAACAAGGAAACAGTCGAATGCTTTCAGATGCCTGTGGCATGCATGCAGGGACAAAACTTCTTCCTCAGATAGCACAGATTTATGTACAGGTATTATTACACAAAGTTTACGGCGCACTGTCATATTCTAATTATAGGTTATTAAAGAAATGGTTCAGATGACAAAAAGGGATCACATTGTATTTAAACCAACAAGTGACGATTTTGTTTAAGAAAAGGGAGAGAGTTATGGATGGGTGTTTGAACTAAATTATACCATTTTTGTTATTTGTTTTTTTGTATATTGACTAACGTGTAAAGATCCCGTTGCCTCGAATCTCCACATATCATTAATTATATTAAATCATCCAAAATCTTCCTTTATGAAATTATCTTCCCGTCACCTGCCCCTCATGTTTCTGTTTGCTGTAATTCTGGCTTTTGCTGCCTGCTCCAAAGATGGAGATCAGGGCCCTGCCGGAAATCCCGGTCCAGCCGGCCCAGCGGGTCCTGGCGGTCCTGCCGGCCCTGCGGGTCCCAAAGGCGATACCGGTGTGGCGAACGTGATCTACTCGGAGTGGCTCAATGTAGCCTTTGATAGTATCCGGGATGAAAATGGCGTGCCAACCGGCGATGGCTTTATTGGTTCCATCGAAATTCCAAAACTGACCAAAGAAATACTGACCAAGGGCGTTATAAATGTTTACTTTAACCTTGATTCCGCCGATGCGCCTTATATAGTACCTTTGCCTTATGTGGATCCTTACCTGTTTGTAAGTTTCCGCGCTGCTGAAGGAGGAATCATCATCCTGGCCAGTCATGATCTCAGCTCCGGCAATTACCCCGGCGAGAAAGTGATCCAGCAGTTCCGCTACGTGCTGGTTCCCGGCGGCGTTGCTGCCCGCAGTGCCAGTGGAGTGGACTGGAAAAATTATAAGTCTGTACAACAATACCTGGGACTAAAGAATTAGCGCAAATATTTTTTGTGAGAAAGTCCTCCTGCACCCCGCAGGGGGACTTTTTGTTGCGCTATATGCACAGTTTGTTCCGCGGCGGCTACGTCCGCTCTTTTTTTGCCCCGGTAAAAGGGCATCCTGCAACCGGCTTCCTATTTGATAGATGATCAGGTATGAAAAGGCTACTACTGATTGCATTGTTTGCATACATGCTTAATGGCTGCAACTCCCCATCTGCCCCTGCCACGTCTGATGAACACATTAGTCCCCGGAATGCAGGGATTACCCCGGAAAATGCCTACAACGACCTGTTCCTGGACAGCTCGGCTATTGCCGCATTCATCACCGCAGAAAAGCTGAACGATACCATCGCTAACCGGCTACGCAGCTTTTACAATGCGCGTAACTTCGAATTTGCCTGGTTCGACAGTAAGGGGCCGGTAGAACAGGCTGCCGCCTTCCGGAGCCTGTATAATTACAGTAAAGACAGCATCAGCAACCGGGCGCTTGATAGGCGGCTGAATGCCCTTATCGATGAAGACAGCCTGGTAGTGAGCGCTACCGACAAAGAAATTATTAAAACGGAACTGCAGCTTACCTGGCGGCTCATTAACTATTTCAGGGAAACCGGCGGCAGCATCGGTCAGCTGGAGCACATGGTGCCGGGACAGCGTTACGCTGCAATGGAGCTGGCAGATTCCATGCTTAAAACCAATGATAAGATGTTCCCGGCGGTTGCTCCTATGAAAGAGCCGCTCAAAGCCTACCGGGAATATGTTATAAATGGTGGCTGGCAGCCATTGCCCGCAATAAAGAAGGGATTGAAAAGGGGGCAATCATCTCCCGAAATTATAGCTGTAAAGAAACGGTTGCTGATAACCGGGGAGCTGAAGAATAATGACAGCACCGATGTATTTAATGATGAACTGGAAACGGCCGTCAATACATTCCGTAACAGCAACGGATATACGCAAAATGGCGTCTTGAATGATACTGTGATCAATGCGTTAAACATCCCTGCGGAAGAACGGCTGCGGGAGTTGCTGGTAAATATGGAACGCATGAAGTGGATGCCTGTAAAACCGCAGGGGAAGCTGATCCTGGTAAATATACCTGCTTTTATACTGCATGTAACGGACGGGGATAAACGTTTATTTGATATGGATATTGTGGTGGGAAAGGAAGGGCACAGCACTACTATGTTTTCAGGAATGCTGAACCAGGTGGTGTTTAGTCCTTACTGGAATATTCCCCGCAGCATTGTACGGAAGGAGATCCTGCCGGCCATCCAGCGCAACAGGGGATACCTGGCGTCGAAAGGTATGGAGGTTACCGGGCAGGCGAACGGGTTGCCGGTTATCCGTCAGCGGCCGGGGCAGCGTAACGCACTGGGACGGGTGAAGTTCCTGTTCCCGAACAGTTACAATATCTACTTTCATGATACGCCTGAGAAAAGTCTTTTTGAAAGGGATAACCGGGCCTACAGTCATGGTTGTATCCGGCTGAAGGATCCGGTGAAAATGGCGCAGTTTGTCCTGGAGGGCTCACCTCAATGGACCAACGAAAAAATTGATAGTGCTATGAACAGTGGAAAGGAAAAGTTTGTAGCGGTGAAGGATCCGGTGCCGGTGATTATTACCTATTTCACCGCATGGATGGAAGGAGGCAAGTTATACTTTGCCTCCGATGTATATGGGCATGACGCCGTTTTTAAGCAAAAGCTGTTTAAATAGTTTAAGACGCAGTGCTGTCTTTTACGAGGATTTTGGTATGCGCGGAATAATATTTATCCGGGCTGTAAAGAAACAGGCAGGTACCATTCCTGATGCTGCTGATCACTTTACGGTGCACATTTTCGGGGATGGCGGGGCATCCCAGGCTGCGGCCAATATAACCCTGTAACTTGCCAAGGTTATCATTCACATAGTTTGCACTGTGCATTACAATACCCCTGCTGAGGGCGTTATCGTTGATGCCGGCTTCTTCGCCTTCAAGACGGAGGGAGTAGCCATGTTCGCCGTTATAGGTATCGCCGGTAACGTAAAAACCAAGACTGCTTTTAAAGCTGTTCATCTTATTGGAAAACGCGTTGGCGATATCTTTTCCGGAATTCCGGCCATGAGATACGAGGGTGTTGAAAAGTAATAGTTTGTTTTTCAGATCTATTACAAACAAACGCTTTTTGGTACTGGGCAGGGAGAAGTCGATAATAGACAATACATCCGGATTTTTTATCCGTCCGTTTTCCTGCAGGTGCTCGTATCCTACCATCGCATTGTCAAACGCCTCCCTGGAAAGACCAGTAGTATCCAGCCGCATCATGTCGTATAGACTTTCCCGCTGAACCGAGTCAGTTTTTACAGCAGTAGCCGGTTGGGTAGCTGCAGTGGATGTTCCAGCTGTGGTAAGGTTGGTGAAATTTGTAAATAGAAATACGAAAAGACAAATTGTAATAATAAAAATCAACGGTTTAATCACTTGCTTCAATTTCATGTTCACACTCCGTGTTTTATTGGTTTAGAGAAAAGGCATAGGGCACAAATATAGCGATTTTTGTGTTTAAAAAGCCCGCAAAGTCGCGTCTGAGGCCGCTGGGCGATTATTTTAACAGGTTATTCACATACATGAAAAATATGTATAAGTGGCTAATATTGGTTAAATGATGGACAATATCAGCATAAGCTGATCTGTTATGATAATTATCTTTGGTTTATTGTTTCGTAGAAGGAAAAAACTGCCATAAAAAATGGGTCGGTTATTGCTGCCGGCCCTTTATTATTTCCCGCACATTCGTTAACTTATCTTAAAAATATTTATCATGCCTGAATTACCTGATCTGCAAGCCTTCCGGCATAACCTGGAAAAAGCGCTGCTTCATAAAAAACTGAAGTCTGTTACGGTAAAGAATGCGAAGAAATTACATACCAAAGAAGCCGACCTGCAGGCCGCATTGGAAGGGCAGGCATTGGAACACATACAGCGGGTGGGAAAGGAGCTGCATTTTGTATTTAAAAACGGGCATGTGCTGGGTATGCATTTAATGTTGCATGGGAAATTATATTTGTTTGAGAAGAAGAATGAGCAAAAGTATACCATTGTAGAATTGTTGTTTGGAGATGGTACCGGGCTGGCCTTAACGGATTTCCAGGCCGCTGCCAATATCACTCTCGATCCGGAAGAGAAAACTGCGCCGGATGCGATGTCGAAAGACTTCAACGAAAGCTACCTGGCAGCACAGCTGGCAAAGAAGAAAATAACCATTAAAAAATACCTGCTGGATCAGCACAATGTATTGGGGATCGGAAACGCGTATGCAGATGATATTTTATGGGACGCAAAAATTTCACCTTTTTCTATCGCTAATAAAATACCGGCCCCAAAGATCAAAGCGCTGTTGAAATCAGTAAAAAAGATCCTGGAAGGAGCGGAAAAGAAAATCCTGAAAAGTAATCCTGATATCATTAATGGCGAGGTCCGCGATTTTATGCTGGTGCATAACTCCAAATTAACCGAAAGCCCCGGTGGCGCTCCTATTAAGAAGGACACCGGTGGTGGCCGGAAAACTTATTATACAGACGAACAGGAGCTATTTGAGTAGCGCCATCAATTGTTGTGCATTTTGTAAAGCATAACCGTGCCCGTCGTTGTTAAAAAATGCCCAGATAGTATGTTTGTCCTGTTGCCACTCTTTGAATTTCCCCGCATAGGTATCCATTGTTTTTTCGGGATATAATTGATCGTACCTGCCGTCTGGCCCGTGGAAGCGGACATAGATATGTTTTGCGGTAATGGTTTCTGCAAACGGCCACCGGCGCCCTGATAGTGCAATCACCCAGGCAATTTTGTATTGCTGTAGCAAAGCAGTGGCTTCATCAGAAAGCCAGCTTTGGTGCCGCGCTTCCAATGCGAAGTGATAACCGGGATAGTTTTTTGTAAGTACTTTGAAGAAGTGATCTGCTCTTTCTGCCTCAAAAGCGGCTGTTGGCGGCAACTGGATGAGTACGGGGCCCAGGTGTTTTATGAAGGGATCGAAGAGGTCAAAGAATTTGGGTAGAGATTCTTCGGGGTCCAGTAATCTTTTTACATGGGTGATATACCTGCTGATTTTCGGGCAAAAATAAAAACGTGTAGGTACCTTTTCTACCCAGGCTTTTACTGTAGCCGGTTTGGGCAGGTGATAAAAGCTGGTGTTTATTTCTGTTACCTTAAATTTTTTTGCATACCAGGGGAGATAGTCAACGGGTTTTAATCCTGTTGGATAGAATATTTCGCGCCAATGCCTGTAGCTCCAGCCGGATGTGCCGATATGAATGCCTGCAGTTGCCATTCGTTTTTTTGAATAGAAGTGCTGCAAATGTTGTTCCCATATACATAAGAAAGCGGCACCAGGTATGATGCAGCTTTCTCATATAAGCAGGGGTTGTATTTCAGGCAGTGAGTGCTACGGTGCTGGTTTCTTTCTCTTTTGGTTCATAGATACCCGCGGCAATTTTCTCCACAAATAATTTGGGGAAGAATTTTGGCAGCCAGGCATTCAGTTTATTGGTGAAGCCGGGAACGATTTCTGCTTTGCCTTTGAAGAGGCCGTCTACCGCAATTCTGGCGACTTTTTCCGGCGTCATATTGAAGCGGTTGGCAACGTTACGGGTGTAGTCGCCCATGCGCGCCCGGTTTACGAAATCCGTGTCGGTGCTGCCGGGACTCAGGGCACTGACCGATATGGGGGAGTGCCTGAGTTCATACCGGAGTCCGCGTGTAAAGGAAAGCGCAAAGGCTTTTGTAGACGCGTAAATATTGAGATATGGAACGGTTTGATAGGCTGTTGTGCTGGCGAGGTTGAGCAGGTACGCTTTTGGAAACTGCCGCAGCACTGGTATATAGGCATAGGATAACCCTACCTGTGCCCTGATATTTACATCAATGATGTTGAACTGTTCCTGTAGGGTGAGTTGCTCAAATGGTCCGTTGATACCATAACCGGCGTTATTCACCACTACGGAAAGCGAATGATGCCAGGTGCTGCTCCAACCGGTAACATTTGATAAAGCATCGGGGGCCGACAGATCCTGGTGCAACGTATGTACGTTCACGTGATATTGCGCCGCAAGTGTTTCTGCTGTAGCAGCGAGGCTTTTTTCATCTATATCTACCAGCAGCAAATGATAATTCCTTTCCGCCAGTTGTGCAGCGATGGCTTTTCCTATTCCTTTTGCTGCGCCGGTTATTAATGCGTATGACATCGGATTATATTTTTTAGAGAGATGGAGTGTTTACTTCCGCAAGGCTTTCTGACCGGGCTTTTACATTCACCCACTGTGGTCTGCCACCGTACAGATGTTGTTTCAGATGTGCCAGTTTGTGATAAAAAGGAGTAGGACTGGCAGCCGTTTTAGGCTGGTAAGCGCCGGTGATGATGGGAATATACATCACTCTTCTGCGGCTTTTTTCGCCAGTGTAGGGCGACTGCTGCACGCGGTGCCAGAGGCGCCCGTCGTGAACCGTGAGATCGCCGGCTTCAATATCAAAGCCTACTTCTTTTTCATCGGGGTTATTGTCTATGAAGTATTTCTTTCTGAATAGCAGTTTTAATATTCCCTGCTCATGTGTGCCGGGCAATACTCTGAGGCCGCCATTGTCCAGCGGGCAATCATCGAGGTGAATGCCTACATTGAGCATCGGCAGGATGCGTGAGCCCAGGAACAGATCGCGGGGGCTGTCGGTGTGCCAGCCGAGTTGTTTAAACTGGCTGTCCGTAGTGTTTACGTAGTGGTTTACTACCAGTCCGTCTTTTTCGTTTTCACCGATCCTGCCGGAGTAGGGGCCCAGCAAAGCAGTGAGTGTTTGCAGTCTTTTGTCTTTTAACAGTTCCCGCAATGCGTTACTATAGTGTGATGCGAAGGCGATGCGCTGGATCAGCGGGCTGCCGTCCACGTCTGTACCGAATTTGAGCGGAATACCATTTACTTTCTGAATGTTATTCCGGATCAGAAGTTCCTGTACACGTTGTACTTCTTCATGCACAGTAGCAAGTGCATTTTTATCGAGGAAGTTTTTAAACTGTATGATGCCATAGGTGCGAAACCAGGCAAGGTGCGCTGCAGTTACTCCCCCGGCGAGAGAGAATACGGGTTGGTTGGTCGTTTTCATGACGAAAATTTTTGTTGACAGTGTTAAATCAGTTGTTGAAATAGAAAATACTATCGCGGCAATTGGTGGGGTGGCCGCAGAGGGGAGTGGGTGTTAACAACAACAATATGATGCCGCTATTGTGAGGCGGTTGGTTGAGGCGCTTATCGGGCGCGGGTTTCGATGACGTTGATCTGTGTTCATGGTGAGTATGATTTTTATTAGTCTACCAATCTTGTAGACAAATATAAGCATGTCATTTTATTTACCAAAAAAATTTTTCAGGAAAAAGCAAAGAATATCTCATCAGGATCCTGTAATACAGGACCATGAAGGTTTTCAGGGGAGGCGACAGGAAGGGAATATGCCGTTGCGGGGAGAAGCCCCTGTAAAAGGTGGTTTATTTTGTGCTGGTAAGCAGTTGTTCATAGTCGCCATTGGTATCTATATCCACTGCTCCCTGTGGAAAATCGACCGTAGCCACCTGCTCCGGATGTTGCAACAATATTTTCTTTGCGCCTTCCTGCCCATTGAGTGCCAGCAGTTGTGGAAAAAAAGATTTACCAAAAAGCGCCGGCGTACCGGTGGAATTGCCATAGGTGCAGGCTACAATCGCTTTGCCGGAGGAGTTTTTCAGCGCAAACATTTCTTCCAGCAGCGCGGTGGTAATAAAAGGCTGATCGCATAGCAGCAGCAGTGCATTGCTCACGTGAGGGGCTATACGCAGCAGGTGCTGTAACCCGGTGTGGATGGAGCCGCCCATACCGGCAGGCCAGTTTGGATTTACAACAGTATGTACTTTTTCAGACACCAGTTGTTCCCTGATTTGAGTGGCAAAGGCGCCCAGCACTACTACGGTGGGCATATCGCACTGACGGGCCGTGTGTACTACGTTTTGCAGCAGGCTTTTGTTTTGGAAGGGGAGTTGTTGTTTGGGTGTTCCCAGTCGTTTAGAGGCGCCGGCGGCCAGGATGATGATACCAGTTGTTTCCATTATAGTTGTTGTTGATGTATGATCTGTTGTTCGCGGGAATGGATAGCCGTTGTTTTTTCCCGCAGTGATGTAGCGGCAGCGGCAGACAGTACGGATTTTATTTCACTGATAACGGACAAGGCAATTTCCTCTGATGTTTCAGCGCCCAGGTCCAATCCTGCTGGTCCGTGTATGCGTTCCCGTTGTAGCGGGGAAATGCAGATGCCGTTTTCCGCCAGCTCGTCGAGCATACGCTGTAGTTTTTTTGCAGGCCCCAGCACGCCTATGTAGGGCAACGGCAGCGGGAGCAGTTGCGCCAGCAGGGCAAGATCGTAATTGTAATTGTGAGTCATCAGTACTGCCACGGTATATTGATCTGTTTGCACCTGTGGAAGTACCTGTACGGGTTTGGCGGTGATCACCTGCGTGGCTTCCGGAAAACGCATGGTGGTGGCGTAACCGGGACGGCCATCAATAACGGTAGTGTGCCATCCGAGCAATGCTGCCATTTTCACCAGCGGGATTACATCGTTGCCTGCACCTGCAATTAATAGCTGTGGCGCCGGCGGAATGTAGGCCGTATGTGTCGTGTAGTCGTTGCCGGTAGAGACGTATGTTTTTGTAAAAGAAGTGCGGGTTTGCAAAGCCTGATGTGCATCGGCAGTGATGGCGTTTTGCAGCTGAGCATCGGTGATGCAGTGATGCAACTGACCATTGGCGGTGAGCACCAGGCAGGTACCGGGTTGCGGCGCTTTGCGCTGGCGCAGCGTAAACAGGGTAACCAGTACAGCAGGCGTACGATGGGAAGTTATTTCCTGCAGCATAGCCACGGGGTTGCCCGGATCTTCTGCATTCACGGGTTCCAGCAGTATATGAATGATACCGTTGCATCCAAGTCCTACGCCGAGTTTGGCATCGTCTTCATCGTTGGTATCGTAAGTCACCAGCATGGGCCGTTGCTGCATCATTACCAGCTGCGCTTTACGCAGGGCGTCCCCTTCGAGGCAACCGCCGCTGATGGCGCCGGTGAGCATACCGGTTTCTGTAACCAGCATCCTTGCGCCTGGCTGGCGGTAAGCAGAGCCTTCCACATGTACTACCGTAGCCAGCGCCGTTTTTATTCCCTGGCGGCAGGCAGCGTGGTATGACTTTACAATGTCTTCCAGTTCTTTCATGTACTCATTTTATTTTCCAGCTTCCATTGCTGATATCCTTTCTCATCCAGTACTTTATCCGGGGTGATGGGCAGGTCGCGTACCCGCTTACCGGTGGCGTGGTATACGGCATTGGAAACTGCGGCGGCAAAGCCGATCAGCGCTATTTCTCCCATGCCTTTTGAGCCCATCGGGTTAATGTAAGGATCTTTCTTGTTAATAAAATATACATCGGTAGGTGGCGTATCTGCATTTACCGGAACGTGATAGTCTGCATAGTTATTGTTTACAAAACGTCCGAAACGGTGATCCATAACCGCTTCTTCAGTGAGCGCCATACCGATGCCGCCTACTACGCCGCCGATCATCTGGCTGCGGGCTGTTTTGGCGTTTACAATGGTACCTGCATCTGCCACACTTACAATATGTTTTATACGAACCACGCCGGTAGCCGGATGTACATGTACTTTGGTAAAATGCACAGAGAAAGAATACATGGAATATTTTTTTCTTTCTTCCCCGCTTTGTGAAGTGGCTACTACATTTACTTCCGGTAACTGTTGTTGTTGTAAGATAGTTTCGTAAGATATTTTTTCAGATTGCCCGGCTCTCAGCAGTTGTCCATCTTCAAAAATAATTGTTTCCGGAGCAGCATTTTTAAAAGCCGGTACATGGCTGATTGCAAGACCCGCCAGCTTCTGCTGCAATGCCTTACAGGCGTCTGTTACCGCGCTGCCTAAAGTAGACACGGTAGAAGACCCGCCTTGCTGGGGTGCAAACGGGTAGGCAGATTCGCCGAGCATGAATTTTATTTTTGCCGGCGCTATGCCGGTTACATCTGCAGCTATCTGTACCATTGCGGTAGCAGTACCCGGGCCAATATCGGCGGCAGCACTCTGCAGGATGAGTGAACCATCTGCTTTTAGTGTAGCCGATACCGTAGCTTTGCCGCGGAATGCGCCAAAGGTGCCGCTGCTCATGCCATAGCCTACCAGCATACCATCTTCCTGCATACTGCGGGGAGCGGCTTTCCGGTTCGACCATCCAATTTTCTCCGCTCCCAGCTGGTAAGCTTCCTTGAGGTATTTACTGGAGAAAGGGAGATCTTTTTCAGGGTCGGTGTCCGCATGGTTCAGCACCCGGAGTTCCAGCGGATCGATGTTGAGTTTATAAGACAGTTCATCAATGGCCGACTCCAGTGCAAATGCGCCGGTAGCTTCGCCGGGGCCCCGCATCCAGATGGGCGTGCTGATATTAAGCGGTACCAGTTTGTACCGGGTAGTTACATTGGGGCAGGCATACATGAATTTGCTCATGGATACAATGCCTTCTGTAAAATCCTCGTAGGGAGACGTAACGGCTACTGCTTCATGGGTGATGCCGGTGAGCTTACCATCGGCAGTGGCGCCCAGGCTTAATCGTTGTACGGCGTTAGGCCGGTAGCCTACCAATGTAAACATCTGGTCGCGTGTGATCACCAGTTTTACTGGTTTGCGTACTTTCTTTGCAGCCACTATGGTGGCTATTTCCAGCGGCCATACACGTAACGCCATACCAAATCCGCCGCCCACAAACTGCGAATGCACAGTGATATTCTGTTCCGGTATCTGGAATAGTCTTTTGATGGTATCCTGCACATTTTTTACTCCCTGCGTTTTGGCGTAGAGCACCAGTGTGTCCGGCGTATCCCAGTGGGCAATGATGCCGGCCAGTTCCATTGGGTTATGTACTTCCAGCGGAAGGCTATAGGTGGCGTCAATGGTAACAGGCGCTTTTTTCCAGGCATCTGCTTCCCCGCGTGTATAGTCTTTCATCCGGTTATTCTGAAAGGCTTTACCCATATTGGCATTCATATCGGTGTAATGCGTTTCCTGGTTGTATTGTACTTCCACGAGGGAAGCAGCATGTACAGCGCGTTCCATCGTGTTGGCCAATACGATGGCTACCGGCTGCCCGTTGGAGTAGATGCGGTTGTCTTTGAATATTTTGAGTCCGTCTTTCGCATTGGGATCGGAATTTTTATATCCCGGTACCGGCGGGGCGTTGAGATGTGATATTACATCCTGCACGCCGGGGGCTCTGAGCGCTTTGGTAGTATTGATGCTTTTAATGGTACCGTTGCTGATGGAGCTGCATACCAGTGCGGCATACAGCAGTTCCGGCAGTTGGTGGTCTGCGAAATATTTTGCGCCGCCGGTTACTTTCAGGCGGCCATCCACACGGTCCATCGACTGTCCTGTTTGTTGCTTTTTCATACGCTGGCAGCTTTAAGTAAGGCGGTTTGAATACTGTTGACTGATAAACCTGTTTTAAATTGGTTATGCGTGTATGCTTTGGCAGATTGCAATGCAATGTCTGCCGCATGGCGGAAATTTTCTTCCGTAGGCGCTTTGCCGGCCAATGCTTTCTCGGCATCGTACAGTCGCCAGGGTTTATGCGCTACGCCGCCCATTGCCAGCCGGGCGCTCCGGATTACATTATTGCTGATGTCCAGCGCTGCGGCTACAGATACCAGTGCAAATGCGTATGAGGCGCGGTCGCGTACCTTCAGGTAGTATACATTTTTCGTGTAGGCGTTAGCGGGAATTTCCACGGCTGTAATCAGTTCTCCTTTTGCGAGGTTGTTATCCAGCTGCGGGGTATTGCCCGGGAGGCGGTGAAAATCTGTAAAAGGAATGCGGCGGTTACCTTTCGGGCCGGTTACCAGTACGGTCGCATCCAGTGCGGCAAGTGCCACGCACATATCGCTGGGGTGTACGGCAATGCAGCTTTCGCTGGCGCCAAAGATGGCATGCATACGGTTGATGCCGCCAATAGCGCCACAGCCGCTGTTGGGGCTGCGTTTATTGCAGGGCATGGTAGTATCATAAAAATAAGTGCAGCGGGTACGTTGCATCATATTGCCGCCTACGGTAGCCATATTGCGGAGTTGCTGTGAAGCGCCTGCCAGTAAAGCCTGCGACAGCAGCGGATGATGCGTGGTAACCAGTTCATGTGCGGCCAGTTCACTGTTAAGCGCCAGGGCGCCTATATGCAGCGTGTTACCATTTAACTGGATATCTTTTAACGGCAAACGGTTAATGTCTACCAGTTTTTCCGGGATCACCACGCCGCTTTTCATCAGGTCCAGCAGGTTGGTGCCGCCGGCGATGAAACGGGCAGTGTTATCTTTTGCCACCGCGTCGATAGCTGCCTTCAGGCTCGCGGGGCGTACGTAGGAGAATTGGTTCATACTGTTTTCCCTCCCTGTTTTACTTCCGTAATGGCGTGAACGATATTGTCGTATGCACCGCAGCGGCAGATATTTCCACTCATAAATTCTCTTATTTCTTCGGGGGAACCGGCATGGCCTTCACGGATGCAGGCTACGGCCGACATGATTTGCCCGGGCGTACAATAACCACACTGGAAGCCATCGTGCTTAATAAAGGCTTCCTGTACCGGATGCAGTTGTTCGCCGTTGGCGAGGCCCTCAATGGTCGTGATTTTTTTGCCTTCCTGCATAACGGCGAGCGTGAGACAGGAATTAATGCGGTGGCCGTTTACATGCACCGTACAGGCGCCGCACTGGCCATGATCGCAGCCTTTTTTGGTGCCGGTAAGATTCAGTTGTTCCCGGAGAAGGTCCAGCAATGTAACACGGGGTTCTACAGAAACCTCTATTTTCTTCCCGTTTATTTCCATGCTTACCGGCATTTTTTCAAAGATGCCTGCAATGGCTTCATCGTGCTGAGCCGCTTTTATTACCAGCGGGGGAGTGAGCGCCAGTGCCATCATAGCGGAAGATTGTTTCAGGAAGTCGCGGCGGGCTTCATGTTTTTCCTTCCTGTGCGGATAGTGTTGTTGGTCGTTTTCCTGTGGCATTTTCTACCAGATTTAATCACTAATAAGTTAGGAAATAAATCCGGTATTTTGCTTTTAAAATAGATGAACGGATATATCTTTTTTACCGGGCGGAAGAAGACAGGTAGTTTTAATTAGTCCTGTTTTATGCATGAATAACACCATTGATCACGGCTACGGTGCTTTATTTTCGTGTAACAAACCTCCATAATGCGATTAACTTTATTACTGGGCCTGCTCTGGATCATACATCCGGCCTGCGCACAAAAAGAAAAGGAGACGATGATACGTGATAATACAATTTTCAAAGCGGTAGCCGGAAACGACACCAGCGCCATTAAAGCAGCTATAGCCAGGGGCGAACAGCTGGAGGCAAAAGATGCACAGGGACGCACGCCATTAATGGTGGCTACCTATCATCATCACACTGCTGCCGCGAAATTATTGACGGCTGCCGGCGCCAATGTAAATGCGCAGGATCAGCTGTTAAACTCGCCCTTCCTGTATGCCGGTGCTGAAGGTTATACGGATATGGTACAACTATACATGCCCGGAGCAGATTATAAAGTATATAACCGCTACGGCGGCTCTGCGCTGATTCCTGCCTGTGAGCGTGCGCATCTTGAAGTAATAGCGGTATTGCTGGCGGATAAAAATTTCCCGGTGGATCACATCAACCGCCTGGGCTGGACCGCCCTCCTGGAGGCCGTGATATTAGGCCAGGGTGGCGCCGCGCATCAGCAGGTGGTAAAAATGCTGATTGCTGCGGGCGCCAATGTGAATATAGCGGACAAAGACGGCGTAACGCCTTTGCAACATGCACTGAAAAGAAATTATAAAGAGATCGTACAAATGCTGCAACAGGCAGGCGCCAGGTAGTTTTATGCTTCAGATCTTTTAATATCCGCCAGCAGGCGCGATGATAATCACCCGCCGTTTTTTAGATGTGAAAGCCACTGTTGCGCAAATTCATTTCCCGGTTCCAGTTGCAGCAGGTGTTCAAAAGAGGCAATGGCTTCCGGGATCCGTTCCATATGATAAAAGAGTACTGCCCGGTTCAGATGTACATATGGATTTTCGGGTGCAATGGCCAGCGCTTCGTTATAAACGGCCAGCGCCTGATCGTATTGTTCCAGCAACATCAGTATGGAGCCTTTGTTCATGAGCAGCGGCGGCTGGCCGGGCGACAACTCCAGTCCTTTATCAGCGTACACTAATCCTTGTTGCAGGCGTTCATAAACGCTTCGCTGTGTGGCTTCATTGGGGCCACTGTCTTCCATATGCGTGATGGCCGCATTGGCATCCTGGAGGATCTGCACTACCTGTTGCTCGTACCAGGCGGCGCTTTTATCCACCTGTTCTGTAAATGGTACGGCTTCGAGGTCTATTTCTTCTTCTACTTCTTCCTGCGCTGTTGCAGGCATCTTATCTGCTGCAGGGGCGTACCACCACTTACAGAATTTCCCCAGCTCACCACCTACGGGCAGTTCATCTGCCGGAGGCAATCCTTCATCCGGGATGGCATCATTGGCTACTACCAGTTCCAGTATGGCTTCCAGCGCTTTATAATGAATGGGTTCACCTTCCTGTTCTGCTTCCATTACCAGGTAAGGAAGGAACTGATACCACAGGCCCAGCACGTCTTTATCTTTTTGTTCCCCGGCGGCTTCTGCCACTTCGTGCGCCAGCGGGAAAGTGTCCATCTTTTCCGGCGCTATGGCGTCATCGCCGGTGAGGGTGCCATTGGCTACCATAGCCGCCCAGAGCGCGGAGCCGGCATCGCAGTATAAAATATAGGATTGAGTGGCGAAATCGAAGTTAGCGTAACCCGCTACAGGATTGGTTTCCTGGTTCCATTCAGCAGTGGGTTCTTCATAAATGAAGCTAAACTTTTTACTGGCAGCCAATGCATCAAACCAGGCAGCATGCGCGGCATAAGCCGGATGCGCAGTAACGGGAAAGGTATATACGAAATGATGTTTGATTAATACATCCATTACCCGGAAATGGGTAAACCCGGTATCGTATTGCTGTTGTAATTTGTACAGATTAAAAAAGAGGCTCCTGCGATCCAGTCCTTCTTCCTGGCTTTTATCCAGGCAAAGAACAGATAGTTCCACCAATGTTTCAATTTCATGCATCGCCATATGTTAGTTGCTTTGGTGCAAAACTACGCGAATTTTGTCTTTTTCAGGATTAGGCTGATTATACTGATTGAGGGATTTGATCACTTTTGATTTTAAAAGATAAAGGGAGATATAAGCGAATACCCGCTTGTATCTCCCTTTATCTTTTAAAATCATTTATAAAATCCAAAAAGTAAAATCCCTCAATCAGTATAATCAGTCTAATCCTGAAAAAGACAAACTCCGTTATTTCAGCAAAACGTTCTTCACGTATTTATAACTCTGCGTTACGCTGTCGAATGGATCGATAGTGATTTTATCCTGCTCTACGAAGAGATGTTTTACACCGGCAAGTTTTGCCTGGGCAAATATTTTGGAGAAGTTGATGCTGCCGGTTCCTACTTCTGCAAAAGTAACTCCGGAGAGCAGCTCCATAGAGGTTTTGTTTTCTGTGCCGCTGGCGGTAAGACTGGCTGTATTGGCTTTGTCCATGTCTTTCACATGCCAGGCTACAAATCTGCCGGGTGCTTCTTTAAACAGGGTGATTGGATCACGACCGGATTTTACCGCCCAGAAAAGATCCAGTTCAAAGGCAACGAGTGCGGGATCTGTTTCTTTCAGCATGATTTCATAACCAGTGCTGTTGCTGTCTGCCAGCGGTTTGAATTCCCAGTAGTGGTTATGATAACCGATCTTCAGGTTTGCTTTTTTACATTGTTCACCGGCTTTATTCAGTTGTTCGGCCATGAACTTATAATCGTCAGCGCCCAGTTTCTTATCCCAGAGGGAGAGGGGGAGTACCGGAACGATAAAATATTGTTGTCCGAGTGCAGCAGCCAGGTCGATCTGTGGCTGCAGCGCATCCGCATTGCCATTGCCTTTGGTCAGGTAATCGTTGAGCTGATAATGGCCGCTGGGTGTACTAAGCTGGTGTTGTTTCAATACAGCATTCAGTTCGGCGGGCTTCAGTCCCCAGAATTCTCCTTTATCGTCTGCACCCTGGAAGCCGTAAAAAGTTTCTACTTCTTTGTAGCCGATACCTGCTACTTTGGCCAGCGTACCTTTAGGATCCTTGGCCAGCTGGTCGCGGAGGGTATACAGCTGCAAACCTATTTTCTTTGGGAGCGCTTTGTTGCCGGTCATGGCGGCCAAAGCACCGGGCAACATCATACCTGCGGCTATCAGCCCGGTTTGTTGTATGAATGAACGTCTCGACGTATGCATGGTAATTATGTTTGGAACGTGGGTAAATGTGTAACTACTGAAGTGGTTACGCAGAGCAATTTAATAAAACGATTTTATCTTGTTGAAATTTTTTAAAAAGAATTACGGGAGATAATACTTTTTTGCAGAAACGGGTATAATAGTACAATGAAATGTGTGCTTTTAATAACGCAGATGTCTCATGGCAGTAAAGGCTGATTTGGGCTGTATGATAATGCTGTAAAGGTTTTTGCCCGTTGCTTACTGCGTCATTACAGCAGCCCTTTTTGTCCATATAAATTTTGAAAAGATGTGGGTATAATTAATTAAATTGTTAGTAGTTACTTATCCAAAACCACGTGTAAAATGAATTTTTCTTTCAGCGATGTAAAGCAGCCAGAGGAAGGTACCCGGAAGAAATCGAAGGTGAGAGAATGGATAGAAGCTGCTCTTTTTGCTGTGGTTGCCGCTACCCTTATCCGTACCTTTATCTTTGAAGCTTTTGTTATCCCCAGCGCTTCTATGGAAAAAACATTGCTGATCAACGATTTTATTTTTGTCAGCAAAATCAGCTACGGTCCGCGTATCCCCATCACACCACTGGCATGGCCTTTTACCCATCACACCCTTCCGTTTACCAGAAACACCAAACCCTTTTCCACCGCTGTTCAATGGCCCTATACACGTTTGCCGGGCTTCAGCAGTATTCAACACAATGATGTGGTGGTATTTAATTATCCCTGCGGGGATACCGTATTGAAAACCATTACCGGCGATGATGAGGACTACTACACAAATATGCGGTCGCTTGGTGCGGAATACGTTCATAAAAATTATCCTCCTCCCGTAATCCGGCCGGTCGACAAAAGAGAAAACTGGATCAAGCGATGCATCGCTGTTCCGGGTGACACGCTGCAGATCATCGACGGCATCGTGTATATCAATCATGCGCCCACGGCCTCACCGGAACACTTTGAAGCGCGGTATTATGTTACCATGCCGGATAAAAAAGAACTCAGCGACTCTATGCGGGATGTACTGGGAACAGATCATATCCAGCGGGCTACCCGCGATTCGGGCATGTTTATTTACAACCTCACCACCGCCAATATAGATACCCTGAAAGCTATGGGCGCTACCGTGCAACGCTATGTGTATGATGCCTTCGCGGATTCGCGGGTGTTCCCCTTTGATACGAAACACTACGACTGGAACGAGGATTGCTTCGGACCTTTATACATTCCCCGGAAAGGGACCACCGTAACGCTGGATACCCTTACCCTGCCTTTCTACAGCCGCATCATAGATACGTATGAACACAACACGCTGCGGGTGGTGAATGGAAAAATTTATATCAACAACCAGGAAACCAATACCTATACCTTCAAAATGGATTATTACTGGATGATGGGGGATAACCGCCGTGAATCGATGGATTCCCGCTTCTGGGGCTATGTTCCCGAAGATCATATTGTGGGAAAAGCGTGGATCATCTGGATGAGTATTCATCATAACCGCATCCGTTGGGGACGGCTGTTCTCAGCGATAAAATAGCGGAATTTGTCTTTTTCAGGATTAGACTGATTTTACTGATTACTTTGATTTTACTTTAGGATTTTATAAAGGATTAAAAAAAATTTTGGGAGATTTAAGCGAATATATCCGCTTAAATCTCCCAAAATCCTTTAAAATCAAAAGTGATCAAATCCCTAAATCAGTAAAATCAGTCTAATCCTGAAAAAGACAAAATCCGCTACTTTGTTCGCGCAGTTTTATCTTTTACATCCTGTAACAGCCCGTCCAGTGCGGCCCTGTTAAGCAGCTTGCCTTTTACTACGAGCGCATAAATTTTCTGCGTATTGTGGATATCCGCTACCGGGTTGGCATCCAGTAACAGGATGTCTGCTTTTTTACCGGGAGCGATGGCGCCATAATTTGTTTTATGCAGGTAGGCGGGTGAGTTGATCACAGACGCCTGTAATGCTTCCAGCGGCGTAAGCCCGAATTTTACCATCAGCGCCAGTTCCTGGTGAAGACCTATACCCGGATAATCAAATGAGTTCAGGTAACCCGCATCGGTGCCGGCCATAATGGTAACACCGGCTTTCTGCAGCAGCGGCAGTATGGAAGATGATTTTTCATAGATCATTTTACGCCAGGCAATGGCGGCGCTGTCGTCTGTTATTACGCGCTTTACACGCATTTCATAAGTACGCTGGAGTCCTTTGCCAATGTATTGCAGGTAGGGATCGTGTGCGTGGTTATCCTGGTCAAAATACGCCATTACATTTCCCAGTGTAAGCGTTGGCGTTATGAAGGTACCTTTCTCTGCCATGTGGCGGTAGGTGTTCATAGCAGCGGCGGTATCAAAGTTGTTGAGGATATATTTATTGATATCCTTTCCTTTTATTTCGCCGTTGGCGATGGCGCGTGCAAAAGCGGCATCATCTTTCACACCGGCTTTCCACGCATAGGTTAAATGTTCTACGGAGCTGAGGCCCGCGTCTGTTACCTGTTGCATGGTAAGTACATAAGGTACGTGCCCGGAAATAAACATCCCTCTTTTCCTGGCTTCTTTCAGTGCTTCCAGGTATATTTCCGGCTTGATGGTATTCTCTGTAATTTTTACAAAATCTACTTTCAGTTTCTGGAGAGAATCCAGTGCCTGTTGCAGTTCCGCGGAGGTGCCTATTTCCAGGTCGCCCAGCCACACGGATTTATAGCCTTCCAGTTTTGGACCGGAGGTGAAAATGGTGGGGCCTTGTAATTGCCCGTTGTTGATGGCATCGCGCCATTTTAAAACGTCCATGCTGATGTCTGCTGCACAATCGCGGATGGTAGTAATACCGTGGGCGAGATACAGCGGCAGGAAGTTTTTATTTTCTTCGGCCAGCGTATCGCCGCCACCAAAGTGCATATGCATATCCCATAAACCGGGCATGGCGTATTTGCCCTTACCGTCTACCGTTTGCGTGGCCTGGTATTGCATGGCCTGTTTGTTATTCATCACGGCAATGATACTGTCGTTGCGCACCGCAATGGCCTGGTTGGCAGTGATCTTACCGGTTTTTACATCAATGATACGTACAGACCTGATCAGCAGATCGGCCTTTTTTTGCTGGCTGAATGCTGATACCCCGCAAAGCAGTACCAGCGAAGAGAACAGTATTTTTTTCATACTTATGTTGTGCTATCCTGCAAAGGTATCCCGGTATACAGGTGGAAAATGGTACTGGTTATAATATCACGGGTACATTTTATAACTGGCGGCGGAAATCCATCGGGGTTAGGGAAGTATATTTTCTGAAGAACCGGGAAAAGTAAGAAGTATCGTTAAAGCCCAGCGTAAAGGCAATTTCCTTTATATCCATGTCGGTGAGCGTGAGCATACGTTTGGCCTCCAGCAGCAACCGTTCCCGGATGTAAGTGCCGGCGGTTTTACCGGTTTCTTTCTTGCATACCTGGTTCAGGTAACTCGCCGTAACATGCAGCTTTGCAGCATAGTAAGCTACTTCATGATATTGTGCATAATGTTTTTCCAGCAGCAACAGGAAACGGTTGATGAGGTGATTCCCCGCGGCGGCCACTTCCTCCGGGTGGATGGCAGCATACCAGCGTTGCAGCAACAGCAATACAATTTGCAGCCGGTGTTGCGTAATAGCAGCGGTGGTTTCTTTCTCCATCAGCTGCAGCTCCTGGAATAACTGATCATATTGCGCCTGGTCCAGCTTCAGCAGCGGTTTGGATGCCGGTGTGAAAAAAGGCCACAGTGGCCCTTTCTGTAGCATGAACTCTGCAGAAAACATCACCTGGTAGCCGGAGGTGTTCTTCGACAGCTGCCAGTGGTGCGCCTGGCCGGGGGCCAGGAAAAATACAGTGCGGGGGCTTACTTTATAATCGTTAAAGTCGATGGTATGAACACCGCTCCCTTGTCCAATTACCAGCAGCATGAAAAAATCATGTTTATGCGCTTCCGGTATCACCGTCATATTGATCGGCGCATGATATACTATTTTGAAATCCTCTTTTTTGTAAGGAAGATTAAATATTTTCTCTATACCAAAAACGGGTAGCGACATGTAGCGAAAATACGGATTAAGGAGTTTGAATTCGTAATTTTGCGGGATGCCCGTATTACATAACTCAGATTACCAGGCGCCTTTTTTATTACAGAATCGCCATATGCTCACCATCTATCCCTCTTTATTCCGCAGCATCCGGCCGGCGGTGTACAGGAGGGAGCGGATTGCTACGCCCGATGCCGATTTCCTGGATCTGGATTTCAGTGAGAAGGGGCATGAGCGTATTGTAGTGATCCTGCATGGACTGGAAGGCAATGCCAGTCGCAAGTATGTGCTGGGGATGGTGCATATCTTCAATAGCGCCGGTTTTGATACGGTGTCCATGAATTTCAGGGGCTGCAGTGGTGAGCCGAATAAAAACCTCCGTTTTTACCACAGTGGCGAAACGGAAGATCTGCATACCGTGATTCAATACCTGGTGTCGCTGAAAAAGTACAAGGCCATTCACCTGGTGGGCTTTTCACTGGGAGGGAATGTAACATTAAAATATTTGGGAGAAAGGGGCGCGTCGCTGGATAGTGCGATAAAATCGGCCGTAGCCATTTCTGTGCCGTGTGACCTGAAAAGCGGCTCTGCGGAGTTGGAGAAAAGACACAATATTATATATATGCAGCGCTTCATCCGCGACCTGGGAGAGAAGCTGCGCTTGAAGGAGTTGCAGTTCCCGGGGAGTATCAGCCTCGACCGGTATGCGGATATCCGGTCGTTCCGGCAATTCGATGATCGCTATACAGCGCCCATGCATGGGTTTAAAGATGCCCTTACCTATTGGGAACAATGCAGTTCCCGTCCGTTGCTGCCTTACATCCGGATACCGGTATTGGTAATCAATGCGAAAGATGATCCGTTCCTTGGGAAGGAGTGTTATCCTTATGAGATAGCGGCCGACAGTCCATACCTTTTCCTGGAAACCCCGCACCAGGGTGGCCATGTGGGATTTGTGAAATTCGGGGACGATTTTTACTGGTCAGAGAAAAGGGCGCTGGCATTTATACAGGAAGCGTAAACTATACACCAGTGCTGTGAAATTCGTGTTATTTGTATTTCCCGTGGTTTTTTATAATTTACACCGGAACGGTGTGCATCATTAAAACCTGTTAAACTCATATGGAGCGAATGCCATCTGAAGAAGAAGTGTTGTTGAGGATGATAGGGGGCGACGAATTGGCTTTTTCCAGTATCTACCGGCACTACCATTCTTCTCTCTATATCTACCTGTTACGCTTTTGCAAAGTGCCTTCCCTGGCGGAGGACCTTGTTCATGATGTATTCCTGAAGATATGGGAAATCAGGGAGCGGATTAACCCAAAGCTTTCTTTCAGCGGTTATCTTTACAGGATTGCCCGTAACCACGTTTTTAAAACCATCGCCAAACTGGCTACCGATGAGCAAATGCGCGAGCAATTGTTTTTGCAGCTCTCCCACCACGATACCGGGTTAACTGATCTGACGGTAAGGTCGCGGGAGTACGACCGCCTTTTCCAGGAAGCATTAAGCCGGATGACCAGCCAGCGGCAAAGCGTATTCCGCCTGTGCCGGCAGGAAGGCAAAACATATGATGAAGCCGCCGCCATATTAGGTATTTCCCGCGATACCGTAAAGAAGCATATGGTTCTCAGTATGCGGTTTATACAGGATTATATCTTCCGTCATGGCGATATCCTGGTGGCGACCTATCTTCTTACCACCATTATTTAAAAAAATATTTTCCCGGAGGGGTACCCTCTTTCTTCATTTCCGGATATTATATGCAGGGCCTGTATTCAAAAGGTTCTGGCATAATAATGAATTTACCGGAAGACTACCAGGAAGCACTATTGCAAAAATACCTCGATGGGCAATGCAGCCCGGAGGAAATAGCCACCTTATATAGCTGGCTGCTGACCTCTGATGCGCATAAGCCTTTGTTGTCAGTGATGCAACAGGATTTTGAGCGTATCATGCAGGAGCGGCCGGCAGTTCCGGAAGAACTGAGCAACCGGATAGAAACCCGGTTGTTGCAATCTATCAGTACCAGTAAGGAAGAAGCGGTACCGATGCGGGTATCCTTCCGCCGTAACTGGGCGATAGCAGCTACAGTAGCCTTGTTGGTAACATCCGGCATTACTTTGTTTTACAACCTGCGTAAGCCTGCAGTACCTTTACCGGCTGCTCCGCTCATCACAGACGTAATGCCGGGTACCAACAAAGCCATACTTACACTGGCCGATGGCTCGGTGGTTACGCTCGACAGTGCAGGCAAACAGGAGATCCGGCAGGGTGCAACGGTAGTGAAGCAACAAAACGGAAAACTCGAGTACGCTGTGTCCGGCGGTCATGCATCAGTTGGATATAACACACTGAAAGTACCACGCGGCGGGCAGTTCACCGTGGAATTGCCGGATGGCACACAGGCATGGCTCAATTCAGCCTCCAGCCTGCGTTATCCAACTGCTTTTACCGGTAATAACCGCACCGTGGAAATGGAAGGGCAGGGCTATTTTGAAGTAAAGCAGGATGCAAAGCATCCGTTTATTGTAAAAGTAAATGCCATAGAAGTACAGGTACTGGGCACTGCGTTCGATATTATGGCCTATGCCGATGAAGACGCCGTGAAAACCACTTTGCTTAGTGGTGCAGTAAAAGTGAAGCTTGGTAAGGCAGAAAAGTACCTGCGTCCCGGCGATCAGGCAGCCATCAGTAACAGCACCGGCATGATGTCGGTATACGCTGCAGATGTAGCGGGTGTAACCGCCTGGAAGACCGGATTCTTTGAATTTGACAATGCTAATATAAACGTAATTATGAGACAGCTAGCCCGCTGGTATGATATTGAGACAGATACAAGAAATGCAGACAACAGGCTATTCGGTGGGAGGATCAACAGGAACCTGCCGCTATCGGAAATGTTGAAACTGCTGGAAGCGAGTGGTGCGAAATTTAACCTGGAAGGAAGAAAATTAACCGTAATAAAATAACAAGACAACACTTTTAATATTTGCTAATTATTGCAGCTTCCACGTTGCGGCAATCCACGTAAAAACTGATAAATTTCAAACAGATGACAACAACCGAAACAAGTTAACCGGGAAAGGTATGTCCGAAAAAAACCGGAAGTGCTCGCAACACTCCCGGTATGGCCTGGGCATTCCCTTGAGTTTCAGTCCCTTAATCAAAGAACTTCATTACAAGAATTCCCAAACACTACAAAAGTATGCAATTAAACTTTAGTGGTATAATTTCCTGTACCCGGAAATTACTATCAACCAAAATGTTCTGCGTTATGAAAATGACCGCCTTTTTGCTTCTTACAGCTTGCCTGCATATCAGCGCAAAAGGATTGTCGCAGCAGATCACACTCTCGGAAAAAAATGCACCCCTGAAAAAAGTGCTGAAAGAAGTGGCCCGACAAGCGGGTATATCTGTGGTGTATGACGAAGCATTATTGTCTTCATTTGCGCGTGTTAACGTAAATGTCAGTAATGTATCGGTAAAGGAAGCCCTGGACATCTGCCTGAAAAATCAACCCCTGGCTTATGTCATGGAAGGAAAGCGCATCACCCTGGTAAATATACTTCCGGGAAAAAGCGCCGATTCCAGTATAACCGTTACCGGTAGTGTGTTATCTGAAACAGGCGAACCCATTCCGGGAGCTACTATCCGTGTACAGAATGCCGGTACCGGAACTGCGGCAGATGCTGAAGGTAAATTCAGTATCAGAGTACCCAACAATAAAAGCCTGCTGCTGGTATCTTTTATCGGATACGACAGTAAAGTGGTAGCGGTATCCAACAGTCCTTTGAGTATTCGCCTGAAACCCTCCAATACTGCGCTCACAGAAACAGTAGTAGTGGGTTATGGTATTCAGAAGAAAAGTGTGGTGACCGGCGCTATTTCCAGCGTGCGTGCCGCTGATATTGAATCCCAGCCCGTAACCCGCGTGGAGCAGGTGCTCCAGGGCCGCACATCCGGCTTAACAGTGGCAGCCAGTTCCGGTCAGCCGGGTTCGGCGTCGTCTGTCCGCGTGAGAGGCATCACTTCTTTCAACAACAATAACCCGCTGTGGGTAATAGATGGCGTAGTGGTAGATAATGGTGGCATCGGCTACCTGAACCAATACGATATTGAATCCGTGGAAGTGCTGAAAGATGCGGCTTCCCAGGCTATTTACGGTGCACGCGCCGCTGCGGGGGTTATCCTGGTAACTACCAAAAAAGGCAAGAGCGGTAAAATATCCGTGAGCTATAATGGTTACCTGGGCACTTCAGCACCGGCACATAAACTGAAACTGCTGGATGCCACGCAATACGCCACTTTAAGAAATGAAGCGGTTACAAATGATGGTGGTACCGCCCCTTTTGCCAATCCTTCTTCTTATGGCAAGGGTACCGACTGGCAGGCTGAAATATTTAACAACAGCGCTATCCGCCAGAATCATGAACTGAGCATCAGCGGCGGCAGCGAAAAATCTACGTTCTATTCCTCCTTTGGTTACCTGAAGCAGGAAGGTATCGTGGCTTCCGATATCTCCAAATACGAACGGGTTAACTTCCGTCTGAATTCCACGCATAAAATTACTCCCTGGCTTACCTGGGGCGAAAACGTTGGTTATTCTTATGAGAAATCAACCGGCATAGGTAATACCAATAATGAATTTGGTGGACCGCTGAGTTCCGCCATCAACCTGGATCCGATTACCAAAGCCGTGATCACCGATCCGGCAGAATCTGCCGGAGGCGCATACACACAAACAGGCGCCCGGAAAAATGCGGCCGGACAGTTCTATGGCATCTCCGATCAGGTGGCGCAGGAAATTACCAATCCACTGGCTTATATCAGTACCCGTCTTGGAAATTACAACTGGTCGCACAACGTGGTAGGTAATACCTTCCTGGAAATGGAGCCGGTTAAAGGATTAAAATTCCGCTCTACTGTAGGCGCAAAAATTTCTTTCTGGGGAGATGAAACATTTACGCCTATTTATTACCTGAACAGTTCTTCCAAAAATACCCGTACCTCTTTTAACCGCGGCCAGCATCAGAGCTATGCATGGAACATTGAAAATATCGTTTCCTATACCCGCAGTTTCAATAAGCACAACATCACGTTGCTCGCAGGGCAGGGCGCTTATATGGATAATCGCTTAAAGGAACTCAATGTAATGTTCTACGACATCCCGGCCACAAATTTTGAAGAGGCATCGCTTAACTTTAAATCGTCAGCGGCCAACCGTATCTCCGATGGTAAGGAAAATATTGATCACCGTGTATCTTCCCTCTTCGGACGTATCAACTACAACTATGCAGAAAAATACCTGGTAGAAGGTATCCTGCGCCGCGACGGTTCCTCCCGCTTCGGCCCCAACCACCAGTATGGTATCTTCCCTTCTTATTCATTGGGATGGGTGGCCTCCAAAGAAAGTTTCTGGCCGGAAAATAAAGTGGTGGACTTCCTCAAATTCCGCGGCGGTTACGGTACGGTAGGTAGCGATGAAATAGACGACCAGGCATTTGCTTCTACTATCGGCAGCGGCAGGAATTATAATTTTGGTCCGCTCGGTTATACCGTTGGTTACAGCCCCAATGCACCGGCCAATCCAAATCTGAAATGGGAATCCACCAGTCAAACCAATATCGGTTTTGAAGCTACGCTGTTACGCAATATTACACTGAGCTTCGACTGGTACAACAAAAAAACAAAAGATATCCTGATGAAGCCCCGCCTGCCCTTATTTGTAGGCGCTATCGACAACTCCGCGGCCAACGTGGGCAGCATGGAAAACAGCGGTGTGGAACTGGAACTGGGCTACCACGGGAAGATCGGTGAAGTGGAATTTTCTGCCAATGGGAATGCTTCCTACATGAGAAACAAAGTAACCTACCTCGGTGATGGCGTAACCCGCTTAAACGATAAGGAAGAAAGGTTCCAGAACATGCCCGAAATTGTAAGAACAGAAATAGGCCATGCTTTCAACTCTTTTTATGGTTATGAATTAATGGGCATTTTCCAGAACCAGCAACAGATAGATGCCTACACCAACAAAACAGGCGGCAAGATCCAGCCATCTGCAAAACCAGGCGATTTCCAGTTTGCAGACCTCGATGGTGATGGCAGCATTTCAGATAAAGACCGGACTTTCATCGGTAATCCCACTCCGAGCTGGACTTATGGTTTAACCATCAGCGCCGCATACAAAGGATTTGATATCATCGCATTTGGCCAGGGCGTTAACGGCAACAAAATTTTCCAGGGATTACGCCGCCTGGATATTCCAAAAGCAAACTGGCAAACCAAAGCCCTGGAACGCTGGACGCCGGAAAATCCTTCTACTACTTATCCACGGCTTACCGCTGCTGATCCAAATAAAAACTACAGCAGACCTTCTTCTTTTTACCTGGAAGATGGCAGCTACTTCAGGATTAAAACATTACAGATAGGTTATTCATTACCGTCAACGCTGGTGAAGAGAACCGGGTTGCAGAAAATACGTGTATACGTGATGACCGAAAACCTGCTCACGATTACGAAATATACCGGGTACGATCCTGAAATAGGCGGTACCAATGCGTTGAGCATCGACCGTGGCGTATATCCGCAGGCACGCTCCTTTATGGGTGGTTTGAATGTTACTTTCTGATAATTTTAAAGCTGATCAAAAATGAAAAAACGAAACTTAAAATATATAGTAGCCATAGCGGCAGGCATGCAGTTAATGAGCAGCTGCAGTGATAAATTCATTACCGTTCCTCCCAAAGGAAGTTTCCTGGAAAGTACTTACTACTCCAATCAACAGGAAGCATTTAACGGGTTGGTAGCGGTATATGACATGGTGGGCTACCAGGCCGGCAACTATACCACGAAGATAGGCGCTATGGATGCCGCATCAGACGACCACTGGACCGGTGGCGCCAGTCCCAGTGATATTAATGTGTTCCAGGTAATGACCCGGTTAGACCTGCTTACGCCGCTTACCGGTCCGCAGGATGAACTCTGGAAAAGAGGCTTTTCAGGCATCAGCCGCGCCAATACCCTGTTATCCAAGCTGCCGGGAGTACCAATGGATGAAAATCTGAAAAAGAGATATGCTGCAGAAGCAAAATTACTGCGTGCATATTTTTATTTCGACCTGGTGCGCTTATTCAGGAATGTACCGCTGATGACAGCGCCACTTCCTATTGACGATGTCAAGAAAGTAACCCAGGCCACACCGGAAGAAGTATACAAACAGATTGAGCAGGATTTGAAAGATGCCATTGCGGAAGCCAGTCTGCCGGACGTGCCGCCACGCCTTACCGAAGGAGGCCGCGTAGGTAAAGGCGTTGCACATGCTTTGCTGGGTAAAGTATACCTGTATGAAAAAAAATGGACTGAAGCCGCCGCAGAACTTAAAGAAGTAAATGGCGAAACTCCCGGTCAGCCGAGTGCTAAATACAACTATACACTGGTGCCGAATTTTGCCGATTTATGGAGATCAGAAGATGCCTACAAATTTCCCAGCGAATCTATCTTTGAGATATCCTATACTTCTACTTCCGGTGGTAACTGGACTTCGGGCGTAGCCAACACCGACGGAAATATCCTGAATATCCTTTGCGGTCCCCGCAGCCTGGTGGCAACACCCGCTACCAGTGAGGCTTCCCAGTATGTGGCCGGATGGGGTTTCCTGCTTGTATCCAAAGAACTGGAAAGCGTTATGCGTGGCGATCCGCGCTATAACGCCACCATCCTGGATATGAAAAGCCTCGTGACCGCAGGTAAAGCAACCTACTCGGAAAGTTTTGATAACACGGGCTTCTTCCTGAATAAATTTGTGGGCCGTACTGCCAACATCTCCCAGGGTGGTGGTAACATGGAACTGAACTTTCCGCAAAACCTGTATGAAATACGCCTGGCAGATACTTACCTGATGGAAGCAGAAGCCCGCGTGAAAGCAGGAGAAGGCAGTGGCAGCGGCAGTCGCGCTTATCAGTTGCTCAATGCCGTACGTGCCCGCGTTGGACTAACACCCATAGATGCCACTTTCGACAATATCTTTAAAGAAAGACGTCTTGAACTGGCCGGAGAAGGACACCGTTTCCTCGACCTGGTAAGAACCGGGCAGGCATCCGCTGTACTGAACGCTATCGATAAAAGAAGCTTTAAACCTAAGAATGAAATATTGCCGATTCCTGCGCTGGAACTGCAAAACACAAGTCTGAAGCAGAGCAAAGAGTGGGAGTAATGATCCCTTCATTCAGGAGTTCCTGTATTTCTTCAAAAAAGAAGAAAATACGGGAATTCCTGAATACTTTTACCGATTAATAATCCTTTGCTATGATGAAGAGAACCGGACAACTGCTATGTTGCCTCGCCTTGCTGACAGGAAGTATTCAGCCCGCAATAAGTCAGCAGAAAAAAAATAGAGAGATCCGTTACTGGTTAACATCTCCCGACAAATCCATTGCCCTGCAACAGCAGGCAACCACACTGCCGTTTACCACGCAGGATAAAAATATGGCTACCATTGAAGTGGATGCCGCAACAAAGTTTCAGCCGATAGATGGCTTTGGCTTTACCCTCACCGGTGGCAGTGCCACGCTGATCAACCAGCTGCCCGCTGCACAACAGGATGCCTTGCTGAAAGAATTGTTCCTCACAAAAGGTAATGGCATCGGCATCAGCTACCTGCGCCTCAGCATCGGCGCTTCCGATTTGAGCGCATCTGTATTTACCTATGATGATATGCCCGACGGACAAACAGATCCGGAGCTGAAGCATTTCAATATCAACGAAGAAAAAAAAGACCTGATCCCCGTACTGAAAAAAATTGTAGCACTAAACCCGGCTATTAAAATATTAGGATCTCCCTGGACACCACCTGCCTGGATGAAAACAAATAACTCGTTTATTGGTGGCAGCCTGAAACCGGAATACTACGGCGCTTATGCACAGTATTTTGTAAAGTATGTAAAGACGATGAAAGCTGCTGGTATTACTATCGATGCCATCACCATCCAGAATGAACCGCTGCATCCTAGAAATAATCCCAGCATGCTGATGCTGGCGGAAGACCAGGCCATTTTTATCAAAGATCACCTGGGCCCTGCTTTTAAAAAAGCCGGTGTGAAAACAAAGATCATCCTGTATGATCACAACTGCGATAAGCCGGAATACCCCCTCATTATTTTGAGAGATAAGGCCGCTTATCCTTACATAGATGGTTCTGCATTTCACCTGTATGGCGGTACTATTGATGCGCTGAGTAAAGTACACAACGAGTTCCCGGCAAAGCACCTCTACTTTACAGAGCAGTGGTCTGATGGTAAAGGCAGTTTCTCCCATGAGCTGAAAAATAATGTCAGCAAACTGATCGTAGGCGCCACCCGCAACTGGAGCCGCAACGTATTGCAATGGAACCTCGCTGCTGATGCGCATTGGAATCCTCATACCGATCAGGGCGGCTGCTCCCAGTGCCTGGGTGGTATTACCATTGATGGCCAGTCTATTTCCCGCAACTCCTCCTACTATGTAATAGGCCATGCTGCTAAGTTTGTGCCGGCTGGTTCCACAAGGATTGCTTCCAATATTGCGGGGCCGCTTGATAACGTGGCCTTTTTAACGCCAGGAGGTAAAACCGTTCTGATTGTAGTAAACACAGATGCGGCTGCGCAGGATTTCCAGATTAAAGTAAAAAACAAAGCAGCAGCTGCTTCCTTACGCAGCGGAGAAGTAGCTACTTTTGTTTGGTAGCACGCGAAGGTTGTCTTACTCAGGATTAAACTGATTATACGGATTACCTTGATTTTACTTTTTTGATTTTAAAAAATTCGGGGAGATATAAGCAAGTGCATCCGCTTATATCTCCCCGAATTTTTTAGAATCAAAAGTGATCAAATCCCCTAAATCCGTGTAATCAGTTTAATCCTGAGTAAGACAAAATCCGTACTGATGATTTATTCACATTTACTGACGCTCCCTTAACATACGGCGTAATCCTTACGGAAGGTTGTATATATTGCTTTACCACTGGTTATGATTAACATCCGGCAGGAGAATATGACATTGAACAATGAGAATAATGCCTGTAAGGCGTTATGCCCGCGCGTTATACCCGTACTGCCTGGAAATAAAACACTTCTTTATGGGTATTGAACGTAGAAAATTTTTAAGAAATATTGGTTTAACAATGGCGGGTGCATTAACCGTGCGTCTGCCGGTGTTAGGCAGCGCTATGGCAGAAAGTGGCCGGCTATTGTTTACCCGGCAGCCGGATGCGGCCTGGATCGCTTCCCTCTACGAACGGAGCAATGCTACCACTTATCTCAAAAGCAGGAATGAGCTGCAATATATCGGTATGCCGGTAGGAGGGATCATGTGCGGTACCGTGTATCTCGGTGGTGATGGCCGCCTGTGGCTCTGGGATATTTTTAATAAAAACCAGGAAGGAATAGAACCCAAAGTAGTTAACTACAGTGCCAATGTGCTGGATGGCGGCAAAAAAGTGCGCTCCCGCGATGGGGCGTGTTATATTGAGCCATCAAAAAATATCCGGCCGCTGGACCAGGGATTTGCGTTGCAGCTTAGCTGGGGCGGGCAAACCATTATCCGGAAATTTGATGAGGAAAGCTGGCCAGAAATCAGTTTTGAAGCAACCTATCCGATAGCCACTATCCGTTATACCGATCCCGCGCTGCCGGTAGCGGTTACGCTGGAAGCATTTTCTCCTTTTATTCCTTTGAATGAAGATGATTCCGGGTTGCCCGTTACCATTCTGTCTTACAAAATAGAAAACAAGGATAGGGTGCCTGTTACCGCCACTATTCTCGGATGGCTGGAAAACAAAACGGCTATTTATTCTGCAGGCGATGCTCACGAACGTGTGAATACTTCTGTGAAAGGAAAGAACTGGCAGGGCATTTATGAAACGGTACGTACCAAAAGCGGCAATGATAAAGATTTTCAGCAACAGTACGACTACGGAAATTTTTGTATCGCGGCAGCGGGCAATAAAGTAATGGTAAGCCCGGCCATGCCCACGGGTGAATTAACGGACGCACATTTTTCCCTGATGTCTGCAAAGCAGGCAGTAAAAGGAACGGGAGAGAAGTTAACCGGTACCGTTGCCACCAGGCATGCCGTACTACCGGGAAGGGCTATACGTACTGATTTTGCCATCAGCTGGTACGCGGCCAACCTGCATTTCAAAGATATCCAGGGAGAAGGACGCTACTACGCCAATAAGTTTACAGATGCTGCGGCAGTAATGAAATACGTACTGGAGAATTATGCCCGCCTGGCCGGAGAAAGCCGCCTGTGGAAGAATACCTGGTACGACGCATCGTTGCCGTGGTGGTTTATGGAGCGCACTTTTCTCAACATATCCACACTCGCTACTACCACGGCGCACCGCTTCAGGTCGGGCCGCTTTTATGCATGGGAAGGCGTGGGTGCCTGTGAAGGTACCTGCACCCACGTATGGCAGTATGCACAGGCTGTTGGCCGCATATTCCCGGCGCTGGAGCGCGATACCCGGCAACGGGTGGACCTCGGCATTGGCCAGATGCCCGACGGCGGCATCCTGTTTCGCGGCGAAGCAGAGAAGCGCCCCGCTATCGACGGACAGGCAGGCACCATACTACGCATTTACCGCGAACACCAGATGAGCAGCGATCATGCTTTCCTGCAACAAAACTGGCCCAATATAAAGAAGGCTACGCTCTTCCTGATCCGCCAGGACCGCAACAACGACGGCATGGAAGATACGCCGATGGAAAATACGCTGGATGCTGTTTGGGATGGGGAAATCGCCTGGATTGTGGGATTGTGCATCGCTGCTGTTAAAGCGGCTGCACTCATGGCCGCAGAAGTAAATGATACTGCATTCGCTGCTATCTGTAACGACTATACGGAGAAAGGAAAACGGAACATGGAAACGCAGTTGTTCAATGGCGAATATTTTATTCATCAGCCGGATAAAGTGAAAGGAAGATCGGTGATCGGTTCTTACAATACTTGTCATATCGACCAGGTATATGGCCAGAGCTGGGCTTTCCAGGTGGGTATGGACCGGGTAATTGACCGCGAAAAAACATTGTCGGCTTTAAAAGCATTGTATAAATATAATTTTAAGGCAGACGTAGGGCCTTACATTGCCGCTCATCCCGGAGGCCGGCCCTATGCACTCGCAGGTGAAGGAGGCATGATCCTGAACACCAATCCCCGCAATGAGGAGTTTCCTTTTGGTGTGAAAGATGCGTGGCAACTCGGGTACTTTAATGAATGCATGAGTGGCTTTGAACACCAGGTGGCAGCGCATATGATGGCGGAAGGTATGACCGATGAAGCGCTTACGCTTACCCGCGCTATACACGACCGTTACTATGCCGGGAAGCGCAACCCCTTTAATGAAATAGAATGCAGCGACCACTACGCGCGCGCTATGGCCAGCTATGGCACTTTTGTTACCGCCAGCGGATTCCGTTATCATGGTCCTAAAGGTTTTATTGCCTTTGCACCGGCCATCAACCGGGAAAATTTTAAAGCGCCCTTTGTTACCGCCGAAGGGTGGGGCACTTATACACAACAGGGTAGTAATCATACGCTGTGGCTAAAATATGGCCGGCTGCAAATAAACACCTTGTGCTTTCAGCGTACCGGTGTGAAACAGGTATTGTTGGGAGATAAGAAAACACCGGCCACTTTTAAAGAAGAAAATGGTTACGTTACTATTCAACTGGCCACATCACTGCAATTGAGGGCAGGTCAGCATTTCCATCTTACTATCGTATAATTTATGAAGGCATATGCAAGAACTAAAAATGCTGTATCTTTCTTACTGCAAACAGTAAAAAATGGCGGAGTTAAAATTGTTTATGCTGGTGTTGGGATGTTCGCTGGAAGGGCGTCATACAGAACAACACGATGTGTTTTTTGGGATCGGGCATCACCTGCGTGATCTTATTCCTGATATGAGGGCCTTCTGGCCGGAGGCCAAAGACAAACTGCACATCGATGGTTACAGGGAAGTAAACTTTGTGGATAACCATAGGATCAGGGTGGTGGAGAAAAAAGAAACCCTGCACCAGGAAATGCAATTGTTTTTCCTGAACCTGGGCGGTTATAAGCCCGATGAGATGGAAGAGTTTCATTACAAAATTCTCAGCGTACAAAAAGATATCGGCGCGTCGATCCGGGCATCCAAACAAACGGCCTTTTACAAGCATACCTCTTTCGGAGAGGCTACCTCGCACGTTGATGATAAGTATGGCGTAGACGTAGATGATGTGCATAACGTAAAGGATATTTTACCGGCGCATCTGAAGGAAAAGTACACATTGGAAATTACACCAGCAACCGATGCGATCGCCGATCCTGTTCATCTCGGATATTTTCAGCTGCAACATTTATGAGAGGATCAGAATACATTGATTGGTCGCAGTACCGGCATCTCTATGAAGAAATCAGCGTACCCGCCAGATCTGTTTTGCTGGAGGAAGGCAAAGTATCCCGGTATGCCTATTTCATCATAGAAGGCGCCGTGCGCGTGTGGTTTAACAATAAAGGGAAAGATACCACCTTCCAGTTTTTCTTTGAAGGAGAAGGGGTGTCTTCCATTGAGAGTTTCCGTACCGGTCAGCCGAGCATGTGTACTATAGAAACCATTACTGCCGCCAGGCTCTATAAGATCACCAAAGAAAACCTGGACCTGGTAATTGACAGCACGCCGGGGTTAAGGCCAAAGATGGAAGAAATTATGTTTCAACGTTTGCTGCGTTACGCCAGCATGTTCATATCCCAGATCCGCGATACGCCGCAGGAGCGCTATGAGGCGCTGATCCGTGATCAACCGCACATCCTGCAAAGAGTTCCCCTGCAATACATCGCTTCTTATCTGGGTATTACCCCTGTGTCCCTGAGCAGGATCAGGAATAAACTTCACCGGTAATTTCTTAACAAATGTAAAGTGATCCTGTTTTTTCGTCGTGCATCTTTGTGATACAAAAATGCAAATAAGATGAATGCAGCAATTGTAACTCCCGGTCAGGTTCCTCAGTATGGATATTTCGCTGATCCTGTGGCCGGAGAAAAAGAACAGATCGTACAGGTAAAGGCCGCCGCTATACACCATGTGGTGAAATCCATTGCGGCCGGAAAGCACTATTCCTCGGGCGGCGATCAATCCCTTGTTCCCGGTGTGGACGGCGTGGGCCTGCTGGCAGATGGCTCACGTGTGTATTTCGGCGCCGTACGTAAGCCTTATGGCACTTTCGCGGAGTTAAGCATCACCACGCAGGGTTGGAGCATGCCGCTTCTGGATGGCCTCCCGGATGCCACTGCCGCGGCTATTTTTAATCCTGCCATGTCGTCCTGGCTGGCATTAACCTACAGGGCGCAGCTGCAACCCGGAGAAACCGTGTTGGTTCTCGGCGCCACCGGCACATCGGGTCAACTGGCAGTACAGGTTGCAAAATTGCTGGGTGCAGGCAAAGTGATTGCCGCCGGTCGTAATAAAGCCGTGCTGGAACAACTGCGCGCACTTGGAGCAGATGAATGTATACCGCTGGACCAATCTCCCGAAAACCTCGTAAAAGCTTTTGCCGCTCAACCTTATGATGTGGTAATAGATTACCTGTGGGGAGAACCGGTAATGACGCTTATTACAGCACTAACGGGTAATAGCCTGAGGAAGGAAGCACCGCGCACACGCCTGGTACAGGTAGGCAGTATGGCCGGAGATCCTATTTCACTTCCTTCCGGGGCATTGCGCAGTTCGCGGCTGGAAATCATGGGAAGTGGCGGTGGCAGCGTATCTATAGAAGCCATCTTTAAAGTATTACCGGAAATTATGAAAAAGGCCGCTGAAGGAAAACTGCAGATTAACACTATAGAGATGCCGCTGAGTGAAGTAGCCACTGCCTGGGCACGCGAAGTCCCCGGTGGTAGCAGGCTGGTGCTCGTTCCCTGAGCCCCGCCGGTAATCACGGTTCATTAACCGCCTGTCATTAAGCATTTGAAGGGGCTGTTGCATTTTTATACTTTCGGGCAAAACCAACCAATCATTCATCGTATGAAAAAAATGATTCTCGGCTGCCTGGCAACAGTGGCCGTTTCAGGTGCATTTGCACAAAAGAAATCTGTCATCACCGGTAAAATACCCGTGGCCTTTGACAATGAATACATCTATCTCTTTAATGTATCCGGTAACGGCTACAAAAAACTGGATTCTGCACTGATAGAAAAAGGCGCTTTCAAACTGCAGTATGAAGTAACAGATACATTAGCCGCGATGTTAAGCGTAGGCACCAAAGCAGTGGATAAGCCATTGCGTGGTAACCAGGCGTTGTACATTACGCCAAACGACAAGATAACCTTCACACTCAAAACTGCCGGCGAACCCAACGCCTTATCCGGGGCGGTGATCAAAGGTTCGGTTATTACCAGACAACAGCTGGAAATGGATGCCGTGCTGGCGCCGGTTACAAAAAGTATGGATTCCCTCCGCGCTATCGGACAGAAAATGATGATGCAGACAGAAAGGGATACCACCGGCTACTATGCTATGAGCATGACTTTCAGAAAACTGGCAGAAGAGAGAGAAGCGCTGCAGGAAAAGTTTATGCTGGCGCACACTGATTATTATGTAAGCCTCGCTACGCTTTATGAAGGCATGGGTGGCCGTGTAGAAGACGTAGAAGGTACGCAGAAACTGTTTGATAAATTTCCATTGGCGTTACGCCAGTCCAGCCTCGGACAAAAAGCAGCAGACTTGCTGAAAGCCTCTGCGTTACTGGGAAAGAACCAGGTAGCTCCTGATTTTTCTGCAGCTACTCCGGATGGTAAAACCATGAAGCTGTCTGACCTGAGAGGTAAATATGTTTTGCTCGATTTCTGGGCCAGTTGGTGTGGTCCCTGCCGCGCTGAAAACCCTAACGTGGTAAAGGCATACAATAAATTCAAGGATAAGAATTTTGATATCCTGGGTGTTTCCCTCGACAGAACCGGCGATGAAGCAAAATGGACAGCCGCTATTGAAAAGGATGGTCTTGTGTGGCATCATGTAAGCGATCTGAAATGGTGGAAAAGTGATATCGCTAAATTGTATATGATCCATTCTATTCCACAGAATTTTCTGCTCGACCCGCAAGGACGAATTATAGCTACTAATCTGAGGGGGGAGGCATTAGAGAAAGAACTGGAAAAAATACTGCACTAAGTTATTCATTCATTTCCGGCATGGTATCTGCACTATGCCTGCAACGAATTATTTATTCGGTGAAATGGATGACAATGGACCACCCGTCCCGGTTTCCCGGGACGGGTTTTTTTATGAAAAAATGTGAATTTATTTATTACTTTTAATACGTGTTATATTGACAATTAATTATTTCCGCGTATATGAAATACATTCACCGGGCGATATTGATGGTAACTGTTGTTATCAGCGCATGCCAATCGAACAAGCCGGCAACGCCGCCAACTGTACTAACGGAAGCGCAGCAACGACTGCCTGAAAATGCCGTACATGGACTAAAAACGCTTTCAGGTTTGGAAACAACCCTGTTTGCCAGTGAACCCAGCATCATGAATCCTACCAACATGGATATCGATGAAAAGGGCCGGGTATGGATCACGGAAGCCTATAACTACCGCAATGAATTAAATCCGGGGCATCCTTATAAGGCTGCCGGTGATCGTATTATGATCCTGGAAGATTTGAACGGAGATGGAAAGGCAGACACGGCCAAAGTATTTTACCAGGATACCTGCATAAATGCGGCACTGGGTATTTGTGTGCTGGGAAATAAAGTGATAGTGTCCTGCAGTCCGAACGTATTTATTTTTACAGATACCAACGGAGATGATAAAGCAGATAAAAAAGAATTGCTGTTCCGCGGTATCGGTGGCGTACAGCACGATCATGCCATTCATTCATTCACCTTTGGTCCCGACGGGAAACTGTATTTCAATTTCGGCAACGCCGGCGACAGCATACTTGACAAGAATGGAAACGTGATCCGGGATGCAGAAGGTAACCTGATCGCCAACAAAGGGAAGCCTTACCGCCAGGGAATGATTTTCCGCTGTAATGAAGATGGCAGCAACCTGGAAGTAATGGCGCATAACTTCCGTAACAACTACGAAGTAGCGGTGGATGCTTTTGGTAACATGTGGCAGAGCGATAACGACGACGATGGCAACAGGGGCGTTCGCATCAACTATATTCTTGAACATGGCAACTATGGTTATACGGATGAGATGACCGGCGCAGGCTGGTCATCCCGCCGTATGAATATGGAAGACTCCATCCCATACCGGCACTGGCACCTCAATGACCCCGGTGTAGTGCCCAACCTGTTGCAAACGGGTTCGGGTTCGCCTACAGGTATGGTGATCTATGAAGGAGAGCTGTTGCCCGCGCCTTTCCGTAACCAGATGATCCACGGAGAGCCCGGCCATAACGTAGTAAGATCCTATCCCGTAAAAAAATACGGCGCCGGCTATACGGCAACTATTGAAAATATCCTGGAAAGCAGTTCCGATCAGTGGTTCAGGCCAGCAGATGTGTGCGTGGCGCCGGATGGATCACTGTTTGTAGCCGACTGGTACGACCCCGGTGTTGGCGGTCACCAGGTAGCCGACCTGAACCGGGGCCGCGTATTTCGTATAGCCCCGCCCGGTAGCGCCTATAAGGTGAAGCCACCGGTGCTCAATACTGCCGCCGATGCCATTGCCGCATTGAAGAATCCTAATCTCAGTACCCGCTACCTCGCATGGACAAAACTCTCCGGCATGGGCGCGGCTGCAGAAAAGGAATTACAGGAGCTGTATAACAGCGCCAACCCCCGCTACCGGGCCCGCGCCCTGTGGCTGCTCAGCAGGCTGCCTAACGGTAACGGCTATGTGCTGGCAGCCCTGAAAGATAAAGATGAAGATATCCGCATCACGGCCATCCGTGCCGCCAGGGAAACCGGCGTATCCTACGGCAATATGCTGGTAACAGATACTTCCGTTGCGGTGCGCCGCCAGTTGCTATTGGCCATGCATCACAGCCATGAAAAAGACATGCCTGCCAACTGGGCATTGCTCGCTGCACAATACAACGGAAATGACCGGTGGTACCTGGAAGCACTGGGCATTGCAGCAGATGGCAACTGGGATGCCTGCTTTAATGAATGGCGGAAATTACCACCTAATACAAAACACCCCAAAGCAGACCATGATATTATCTGGCGCGCCAGAACACCGGCGGCGCTGCCGTTGCTGGCCGCATTGATCCTGGACCCGGATGCAGATCCCCTGCAAAACAAACGCTACTTCCGTGCATTTGATTTCTATCCCACCGCAGCAAGCACGCCCGTGCTGCTGGGATTACTGAAAGGACAACATCCGCAGCAAGCCTATATCAATGCATTGGCATTTATACAACTGGATGAGAAAGCAGTGCCTAAAACGCCGGACATCGCAGCCCTGCTCCGTAACAGCCTGGCCGCATTCAAAGGGCATATGGAATTTGTTGACCTCGTGTTAAAGTACCATGTCCGCGATCAGAATGAAACACTTTTGCAAATGGTGCTGGATTCAAAGCGCGAAGACCTCCAGGGATACGCGATGAAAGCGCTGCTGCAAAGCGGCGGACAACTGCTGGTGATAAAAACCATTTCAAAAAAGGATTCGGCATCTGCCATCTCACTGATAAACGCCGTCGGCAAAACACAGGACCGCACCAGCCGGACGTTGCTTTCTACACTGATGCGCAACAACGTATACCCTTTACCGTTACGACAACAGGCCACGCGCAATCTTGGTCACGGATGGGATGGATTTGAAGATCTGTGGAATATGGTGGAAGGCAAATCGCTCCCCGCCGATTTAGATACTGTAGCCAGGGCAGTGCTTACACACGCATGGCGGCAGGACATCAAAGCCAAAGCCGTAGCCCATTATGAGCCTGCAGCAGTACACCACGACCTGCTGCCCGTAGATAAGCTGGTGACCCTGCCGGGCAACATCTCCGGAGGAAAAAAAGTATTTAATACTTATTGTGCTACCTGCCACCTGGATGGAAATTCCGGCGTGAACTTCGGACCTGCATTAACAGAAATTGGCAGTAAGCTTACTAAAAGCGCTATCTACGATGCCATCATCGAACCGGATGCAGGCATCAGCTTCGGTTTTGAAGGCTATTTCTTTAAGCTAAAAGATGGCTCACAGGTATTGGGTTATATTGCCGGAGAAACAAAAGAGGAAGTAGATGTGCGTACCGCTGGTGGTCAGGGTGTAAAACTGCAAAAGAGCACCATTGTATCCCGGAAAGCATATGAACATTCACTGATGCCCACCGGTCTCGCTACAGCTATGTCGCAGCAGGAACTGGTTGACCTGGTTACCTACCTGGCATCATTAAAAAAGTAGGGAGTGCTTATCTTTCTAAGATAGCTGTTACGCCCATGCCGCCGGCGGTGCAAATAGAAATCAACGCCCGGCCGCTGCCGCGCTGTTGCAGCATTTTAGCGGTTTGCGCTACTATACGTGCGCCGGTGGCCGCAAAGGGATGGCCAATAGCCACGCTGCCGCCTTTTGTATTTAGTTTGTCCCGGTCGATACTTCCCAGCGGCGTATCCCAGCCGAGTTTTTTGCAATAGGCCGCATCTTCCCATGCCTTCAGTGTGCAGAGTACCTGCCCGCTGAAGGCTTCATGGATTTCATAGATATCAAAGTCTTGTAGCTTCAGGTGATTGCGTTTCAGCATACGCGCCACGGCGTAGGTAGGCGCCATTAGCAGTCCTTCGCCGTTTACATAATCCACGGCGGCGGTTTCCGCATCTACAAGATGGGCCAGCACGGGCCAGTTCTGTTGCTGCGCAAACTCTTCGGAGGCCATCAGCAAAGCGGCTGCGCCGTCGGTATACAAAGTGCTGTTACCTGCTGTCAGGGAGCCCTTGCCGCTGAAATCGAAAGCCGGCTTCAATGCAGCCAGTTTCTCCGGTGTGGTATCGGCCCGCACAATAGTATCTCTCTTCACACCTTTATAAGGAATAATGAGGTCATTGAAAAAGCCTTCTTCATAAGCCTTTGCGGCATTCATATGGCTCCGGTATGCCAGCGCATCCTGCTCTTGGCGTGTAATGCCCCATTCCTTTACCATTTTTTCGGTGTGTTGCCCCATCGACAAGCCCGTTCTGGGTTCCACGATGGAAGGATATAATGGCTTCAGGTCTTTGAAGCGGATAGAGGCCAGTATTTTTAGCCGTTGGGAAAAGGTTTTTGCGGCCCGCAGATCGGCCAGCTTCCACGCCAGCTGTTGCTGGAACAGCAACGGAATATCGCTGTTGGTATCGCTGCCGCCGCTGATGGCGGTATCTATTTGTCCGCAGCCAATGCGGAGGCCGAGTTGTATAGTGGTATCCAGGCTGGTGCCGCAGGCTCTCAGTACGCCATAGGCGGGCGTATGGGGATCCAGCGAGGTGCCCAGCACGCACTCCCTGGCAAAGTTCCAATCGGTGGAGCGGTTCAGCAATGCGCCCAGCGCCACTTCCCCCAGCCGTTTTCCGGAAAGCTGGTATTTGTCCACCAATGCGCTCAATACAGTGGTTAACATTTCCTGGTTGCTGATATGATTGTACTCTTTAAAGGATCTTACGAAAGGGATACGTAATCCGCCGATGATAGCGACCTTTTTCATGCTGCTGTGCTTTAACTAAAGTTAAGGAATATATCAGCCCGATGGTACTTGTTTACAGGTCATAAATATGATTCACCGGGTTGGGCACAGGTTGGCCGGTTAAGGCAGCAATTACATTCTGTGCAGCAATCCTGGACATGGCATTGCGGGTTTCCAGTGTGGCCGAGCCAATATGCGGCAGTACTGCTACGGTAGGCATTTCCAGCAGTGGATTATCCGGGTGCATGGGTTCCGGATTGGTAACATCCAGCCCGGCGCCCCATATTTGCCCTTCCTGTAAAGCGGCAATGAGATCTGTTTCATTGTGGATGCCTCCGCGTGCTGCATTGATGAAAATGGCGGTGGGCTTCATTTTACGGAAGGCGTCTTTATTAAACTTCTCTTTTGTTTCGGGTGTAAGAGAGGTGTGTATGCTGATAACATCGCTTTGTTGCAGCAACTCATCAAAGGTAACAAAGGTGGCGTCCAGCTCTTTTTCAGCGGCTTCGTTGCGATGGCGGTTGCAGTAAATGATTTTCATACCAAAAGCAGCCTTGCAGCGTTTAGCCATTACCGTACCTATGTTGCCGAGTCCCCATATGCCCAGTGTTTTTCCTTCTATATCGGTGCCTAGATTGGCGGTAGGAGTAGAGAATCCCCATTCGCCTTTTAAAATTCTTTTATGCTGATAGAATGCCTTTCGTGCTACGGATAACATCAGTAAAAAGGCGGTATCGGCGGTGGCGTTACTTAATACGCCAGGCGTGTTAGTGATCTGTAATCCCAGTTCTGTAGCCGCTTTCAGATCTACGTTATCGTATCCTACGGATAAAAGACTGATCACTTTCAGGTGGCGGCATTGTTCCAAAAATGCCCGGTCCAGTTTTTCGCCGCCGGCAAAAAGCAGGGCATCACTGTCTTTGCAATATTGTACTCTTTGTGCGGGCGTCATTTCTTTTTCTTCCGACCACTGTGTAACGGTAAAGCCTGCACGTTGCAGGAGTGATAACCCTTCTTCCGGAATAACCCTTGTTGTGAATACCTTCATAATATCATCAGTTTAATTGCGCTGAAATTTTCTCTTCCCCAGTTTCCATATTTCAAACCATAATACCGATGCTGCACTGATGGCGGTACACAGCAGCAGTTCATACACTGAAAGACCGGTAATACTGAAGAACCGCGCCACCGGCGGAATATATAACATCGCTGCCAGCAACAGCAGGGTGATACCAATTACGCCCACCATCAGTTTGTTCCGGTTGCGCATACTGTGTATAAAGGAGTAATAGAATGAACGGTTCACCAAGGTAAGAAAAATATTTGCGAGAACCAGCGTAGTGAACACCATGCTGCGGGTGAGCACTTCCCCCGAATCCCGTGCTACGCTCCACTGGTAGGCCGTTAGTACGCCTGCGGTGATGATCAGTCCCTGCAGGATGCTGATATTCATTTCCCGGAAAGAGAGAAAGGTTTGTGTAATAGGCCGGGGTGGTTGTAACATGGCATTTTCTTCCATCGGTTCATTTTCATACACAATAGAACAGGTAGGACCCATAATTACTTCCAGGAAGATCACATGCACGGGCGTAAATATATTGGGATAGATCCAGCCGAGAAACAGTGGGAGCGATACAGTGAGGATAATCGGGATGTGAATAGAGATGATATACTGCACCGCCTTTTTTATATTGGTATAAATTCTCCGTCCCATTGCAATGGCATCCACCATGTTGCTGAGATCATCATTCACCAGGATCAGCGCTGCGGCCTGTTTGGCGATCTCCGTTCCTTTTTTGCCCATTGCAATGCCAATGTGAGCAGCCTTCAGCGCAGGACCATCATTCACGCCGTCGCCGGTCATGGCCACCACTTCATTGTCTGCTTTCAACGCATTGATGGCGGCCAGTTTTGCTTCGGGGAACATGCGTGTAAAAATATTGACAGACTGTAAGGTTTGCTGCATCTTTTTTTCGTTCATCTGCATCAGGGCATCACCGTTTACGGCTTCATCTGCCTGCTGTAACGCGGCCTGTTGTGCAATGGCGCGGGTGGTAACGGCGTTGTCGCCGGTAATGATCTTTACCTTAATACCCGCCTGGTAAAATTGCTGGAATACCTTGCCAATATTGCTTTTAGGAGGATCGTAGAAGGCCAGCAAACCCACAAAAGCAAACGGCAGCTCCTGTTGCGTGGCGGGGTAGTTGGTACCGGTAAAATCCGAAGTGGCTACTCCCAGTACCCGGTAGCCTTTTGCTGCCAGTATATTTACCTGGTCGAGGATCGTTTGTTTTTCTTTTTCCGGGAGATGGGAAACCTGTAGTATCGCTTCCGGCGCTCCTTTCGCTGCCACGATGCGTTTGCCTGCTGTGTTCTCAAAAATATGCGTCATCATAGGAGGCTTGCCTTCCAGTGGATATTCATGCACCATTGTGTAATTGGTGCGTTCATCCACCGGCGTCATTTCTTCGTATAGCCGGTGCAGTGTTTTCTCCATCGGATCAAACGGTACCGGCTCACTGGCCCACATGGCGCTGGTGATCAGCGCCGCCGGAAAGTGACCGGCTTCATATATCGTGTAGTCGGCGCCGTTATACACCGCCTGCAGGCTCATTTTGTTTTCAGTAATGGTACCTGTTTTATCGGTGCAGATAACGGTGGCGCTGCCTAATGCTTCCACGGTACGGATCCTTTTTACAATAATCCCCATCTGCATCAGCCGCCTGGAACCCAGTGCCATAAAGGTGGTGAAGGCCACCGGTATTTCTTCGGGTAAAATAGACATGGCCAGCGTTAGCCCTTTCAGCAGGCTGTCGGTAAGGCTCCCGCTGCGGATGTAGTTAAACAGCCATACTCCCAGGAAAACGATCACACCGGCTACGGCCATCCATTTTACAAACTGCCGGATCTGTTGTTGCAACGGCGTTATTTCTTCTTTGATATTGAGAATGGCTTCTCCCAGCTGGCCGATTTTTGTTTGCGCGCCTATCTCCTGTACTTCACAGATAGCGAGTCCGGACACCACTACGGTGCCGCTGTACACTTTATTGTCTTCACTGTCGCTTTGTTTGAATACGGCGTAGGCTTCGCCGGTGAGGGCCGATTCGTTGACAGAAAAGTCATTGCTATGTACAATGATGCCGTCGGCATTGATCGTATTACCTTCGGACACCAGCATCATATCTCCCTTTACAATTTCGCTGGTAGGGATACTTTTCAGTTCCCCGCTGCGGATAACCGTGCTGAGTGGCTCATTCATTTTCTCCAGCGCTTCCAGTGCTTTACGGCTGCGGCTATCCTGGTAAAACGAAATGCCCGATACTAATGCAATGGCAGCCAGCATAAAATACGCCTCGCCCAGTTCTCCCATCACAAAATAAATGGCAGTTACTGCTATGAGTAATACCAGCATGGGCTCTTCCGTGATTTCTTTCAATACGGCCTTCAGTGGACTGGTAACAGGTTCCGGAGGGGTATTGCTGCCATGTTGTTCTCTTGAAGCAGTAACAGCTGCTTCATCCAAACCTTTGATATGCTCCGGTAAATTGATCTGTCCAGCCATGCAGGGTTGTTTTGGTGAAAGGAGGTCTGTTAAATTTACGAATTATGAATTAAGGATTTGTAATTCATAAATTTTTATCATCTTTAAAGATTGATTTGCCTGACGGGTGATAGGACGGTCTGATGCGGAATTTCTACTCTTCCCGCCTGAAAATGTACATCACTCACCTCACTGCCCGGCTGGAAGGAAATTGGCCACCACGCGCGATTTCTTCCGGTAGTTGAAACAACAGACGGCATTACCCTTACGCCTGAACGCGGATTAGCCGCTGTTTGAGGCTGAACATAACCAGTGCAGTAGTGTTAATTATAGTTAAGCAACAGGTATAAAATTACCAAGCGGCACAGAGATTGTGGAAGGAACGACTCTGATCACACTATCACAACTGTCAGCCTAACATATGCGGGATCTATCGGGGAGTAATCGTTTCTTGGCCTATATCACAGCAAATAAGTGGGTGGCTGTTGCCATCGGGATTATTGTGTTGATGAGATTTTCATTTACAGGGATCATGGGAGCTATGCCCCAGGATGCCTATTATTATTTCTACGGACAACACTTCGCCCTGTCATATTTCGATCACCCTCCGGCAATAGCATGGATCCTGCGTGCTTTTACCGACTTATTGGGCCGGCATGTATTTGTGATCAAGCTGGCAGATACTCTCGTAACCATCGGTACCCTGCTGGCTTTTTATCGCTTGTCGGCATGCTTCCTTCCCCGGGAACGAGCCTGGAATAGCCTGTTGTTGCTGGGCGCTACGCTGATGATCACTATCTTATCACTGGTATCCACGCCCGACGTGCCTTTGCTGCTGTTCTGGACATTATCGCTGATTGCTATGTACAGGGCGGTGTTTGAGCAGCGTAAAGCATATTGGATATGGGCGGGGATTGCAATGGGACTGGCATTCGACAGCAAGTATACGGCTATTTTCCTGCCGGCGGGCGCCGTGCTTTACCTGTTGCTGTCCAGGGAGCACCGCCGGTATTTGTGGTCGCCCTGGTTCTTTGCCAGTATCGTGGTTTTCTGTATCACCATTTTGCCGGTAGTGATCTGGAATGTGGATAACGACTTTGCCTCTTTCCGGTTCCAATCATCCGACCGGGTAGGGGGCGTGGAATTCCGGCCGCTGGATTTTTTCGGTGTTATTGGTCACCAGGCCGCCATCCTGTTGCCGGTATTATTCTTTGCCTTGCTGTATTATGTGTATAAGCTGGTCCGCAAATACGGATGGCATATTGGCCGGATCTCTGCCCGGCAGCTTTTCCTGTTATGCTTTTTTATCCCCGTTTTTGGCATTTTCTTCCTGATTTCTCCTATTTACTGGGTAAAGATCAACTGGATGATGCCTGCCTATATTACGGGCATTATATGGATCAGCACCTGGATCACGTTTAAATATGTACGCTGGCAGTGGATTTGCTCATTGGTAATACACCTGGCGCTGGCTGTAGAGATCATTTTCTATCCGGTACCTATTCATTCTGATGATACGATGATTGGCTGGAAAGGGCTGGGCGACGGTGTAAAGACACTGTCTGAAGAATACCCCGATGATTTTATTTTCTCTGCAGATGATTATAAAACCAGTGCCATGCTCAATCTCTACCTGGGGCGCATGGTATACTCCCGTAATATTATTGGTGAAAATGCCCTGCAGTTCGATTTTATCGGCACCGATATCAATGCATTAAAAGGAAAAAATGCCCTGTTTATCAATTCATTGACCGACGTAAACGATGATGTGGATGAACAGGAGTTTGTGGAAGAAGAACTGGCGCCGTTCTTTAGTTCGGTACGGCCGCTGCCTCCCATTGTTGTTACCCGCCAGGGCCGCGTAGTAAGGAAATTCCTCGTTTTCCGCTGCATGAACTATCAGCCTCCGCAGCAGGGTAATGACGCCGGTCATCCGAAAGAATGATGACAGTCAACAGAAGGAGTAATGCCCGTCATTGTTCAGCAATGCATTCCGGCTTAGTTTTACATCAGCATTTGGACATCCACCTGGATTCCTTGGCGTAAATAAAAGTGAAGATGTGCTGTTCGAGAAGGTATCACCGTTCTATCAGCGGTGGTACTTTTACCTACTGTTAAAAAAAATGCAAATCATGTTCAGCGGATTAACTCCTACATCCCGTCAGCGGAAATTTTGTGAAGGTTTTCTCTTTTTTCCCATCAGGCATTTACGTAAGTATGGGAATCATATTTTCAGGCAATACGGACGTCATGCCGGTGTGAAAGCATTATTGGATATGCAGTTGGGCATGCCGGGGAACAACGACCGGTATGCTGAAGAAATACAGCGCTGTATCGCCGAAAAGGCAGCACCGGAAACGGCGCAGGTGCTGGCAAAGCTGGAAGAATTTTATACGCAGGTACAAGCGGCTGCCGGTAGTTTGCCGGGCTTATACCTGGATTTCAGTGATCTCATCATTCATTTTTACAGGGAGGCATCCATCTATCACAATGTGATTCTGCGCAATATGAAGCAGGAATTACAGCCGGCCGGAAAATCAAAAAAACGGGAACCGGTGGTGGAACCCGGACAGGAACACATCTCTAAACTATACAGGGTAGTAAAAGAATTTGTTTTGCAAAGCAAAAGCATGTTGTCTGTACTGGAAGATGTGGCAAGAAAGGAGAACTATTTACCAGGCGAACAATATCTCCGCCAGATGATGGAATTAATATCAAACATCCGGCAGATGAATCATCACCAGCAACATCTATGTCAGCTATTGAAGAAATGGGGAGCGGATAAGAATCTGCATATGCAGCAAACCTATTATAATTAGCAACTATCAATATCAATATGTCTTATGAACCTCTGACTGAAACAGCTATTGCTGCCTACCGGGAAGCATGCAGCAACTGGATCAGGACGCTGAAAGCCTTAAGGGAAGATAATGCCTCGCTGATCAACCGGCTGGCGGCAGCGTTGAAAGAAACAACGCGGCGGTCGTTCATTGAGGAGGCAGAGGAGTTTCAGCTCACTATGCTGGACCGGGAAGAGTCGTTGGTCCTGTTGCGGCATGAGATAGGGGAGCAGCTCGACTGGCTGAATAAGCAGCCGGCGGGCGTGCCTGCGCCTCATCCGTATGCGGTGCTGAAAAATGATATGGAAGGAATGATGCAGGAGTACGAGCGGTTAAAGGTGGCATTCCTCGTTTTTATAGCCGCTGAAAAGGTATAGACATCAGTTTACCAGCGCCGCCAGTTTTTTGATAGATAGAAAAGCAATCTGACCCTCTTTCAATGCAATCAGCTGCTCATCCCTGAAGTCGCCCAATGTACGTATCAGTGATTCTTTTGCCACCCCCGCTACTGCAGCAAGGTTTTCCCGGCTGATATCAATCGTAAAATGTTTACTGCCTTTTGTATTGTATTTTTTATCGAGCATCAGTAATGCTTCCGCTACTTTTTTACGGAGCGAGTTATACGCGAGTCCGATCAGCTGCTGTTCTTTTTCCGCCATTTCTTTTGATAACATCTGGATAAATTTTCCCAGCACTTCGGGGTTACTGCTGATCAGCTGCTCAAAATCTTTTTGTGGGATCACCGCTACCAGCGTGTCTTCCATCGCCTCTGCATACTCCTGGTAGTTGCCGCCTTCAAGCAGGGCATTATACCCGAGAAAATCTCCTTCGTTATATAAACCAATGATCAGTTCTTTTCCTTCATCATTGCGTTTATACGTTTTTACTTTTCCCTGGAGCAGGTAGTACAAATGATCCGGGCGATTGCCGGCGGCGTAAATGCTTTGTTTCTTTTTATAATGATTGGTATTACGGTCTTCTTTGAGCAGGGTCAGCTGATCCTTGCCGGTACTGGCAGAGAGTAATACCTGGAGTCCGTGTAAACCGGTAACGGTGTCCTGTTTAATTTCTGCACATCTTTTCAGGCGGCTTTCTATAGCGCTGAGTAATTCCGTGCCTTCGAAGGGCTTGGTGATATAATCATCTGCGCCCAGCTCCATTCCTTTTCGTATATCCGTTCTTTCAGCTTTGGCTGTCAGGAAGATAAAAGGCGTTTTTTGCAGGGCTTTATTTTTATGCAGCATGTGTAATACGCCGTAGCCATCCAGCACGGGCATCATGATATCGCATACAATAAGATCGGGGAGGTGTTCCAGCGCCATTGCCACGCCTTCTTTGCCGTTGGTGGCGGTGAGCACCTGGTAGTTGGCCAGTTCAAGGATTTCTGCTACGTTGTCACGGATAGCAGCATTATCTTCAATCAGCAATATTTTTTCCATGAGCGTCAGTTTTGGGGAAGGGAACCGTAACAATAAACTCTGTACCTTTTTCCGGAGCGCTGTTACAGGAAACTGTGCCATTCATTAATTCTGCATATTTGGCTACAATGTGCAGCCCAAGTCCGGTGCCCTGGATATTGGATACATGCTGACTACGGAAAAAACGCTCAAAAAGATGCTGGCGGTCTTCTTCTGAAATACCTATTCCCTTGTCTTTTACGGATAACTGGAAAGTGCTGTCGCTACATTGTGAACGGATAGAAATGATGGCTCCCTCCGGAGAAAACTTGATGGCATTGGATACAAGATTCATAACAATGTGTTTTAATAGTGTAGGGTCCATGCAGGCATGAGCAGCGCCGTGGTGCGCATAGTAAATATTCTGTTTGGCTTTTTTGAGTCCGTCCATTTCACCGAGAATGTTGCTGATATGTTTGCCGGCATCAAAAGTACCGGGGCGCACCTGTATCTTTCCTTCTTCTATTTTTCCTACCGACAGGAAATCGTTTAATATATCCGTCAGCATATTTACGGCGGAAATAATACGTTGAATATGTTTACTCCGTTTGGCTAAATCATCATCAGCTTCATATTTGGACACCAGGTAGATGGAAGAGAGAATAGCGCTGAGTGGCGTCCTGAATTCGTGGGAGGCCAGGGATACAAACCTGGATTTAAGTTCATTCAGCTCCCGCTCTTTCTCCAGGGAAGTTCTCAGCTCTGATTCGGCCTGTTTAATGCGGGAAAGGTCAATGGCAATGCCGATGTACCCGGTAATATCGGAGGCATCGCGGATGGCGGATACCGTCAGGGAAACCGGTAGCCTGCTTCCATCTTTCCGGATATACTGCCATTCGTATTCATTGTACAGGTTCAGCCTGGCTTTGATCGTAAGTGTTTCCATACCGGGAGCAACCGGCTGATTCAGCTGTTGTGAAAATTCTTCTGCCCGCAGGGCTACTTCTTCCGGATCATGCAGCAGCAGCGGGGTATACACATCCACCACTTCGCTGGCTTTGTAGCCCAGTATCCTTTCTGCTGCCGGGTTGAACCACCTGATGAAACCATCGGTATTGATTACGATGATCATGGCGCCGGTGCTGGTCCATAAACTGTTGAGGAAGCTGTTCATCCGCTGGAGCGAACCGTCTTTAACGGCCGCTTCTTTCCGTTGCTGTGAAAGCTCGCGGAGCGTCATCTCAGCATTGCGGCGATCGGTGGTATCAGTGATATAGATGATCGTTAGTATTCCTTCAGGGGTGCTATGGTTAACCTGGTTGATCTCTACCGGGAACTGGCTGGTGTTTTTCCGTACCGCATATTGTTCTTTGCCATTGTGAATAAGCAACAAGCTCACTAACTGACCCGTAACCTCTTCTTTTGTGTAGCCAAACTGGTTAAGCAGGAAGGGGTTGGCCATCACGATCCGGTGCTGGTTGTCGGCAACCAGTATGCTGATGGTGGCATGGTTAAAGAGTACCTCGAAACCTATGTAATTATTTTGAGAGGTATTAATCATACAGGTAATTGACCCTTTGGAGCGGTGCTGTATAAATTTAATGATTCCCGGTGGAATAAATTACCTGTATGAATAAATTGGATGTTATTATTTTATAAAACTAATAATATGTTTGTATTTAATATGTATTAAGAAGATGCTTACTTCTGATTGACAGGTGTTTCAATAATCAGGAACTCTGTTTTCTCTCCACACTGCAGGATCACCTCACCGGTTTCCCATATCCCGATAGCATCACGCGGCTGCAATACCTGGTCCTGTACTCTCAGGCTGCCCGAAATGGAAAAGATAAACAGGCATTTATTCAGTTGGTTAAAGGTATAGGTAACACTGGCCGGCTGCTCATAATAACCGAGCGACAACTTCGCGTTCTGGTTGATCCAGCAATGCTGCATTCCTTCTTCACCGGATACGATGGTTACCAGTTTGTTCTTTCGTTTTTCCAGGGGGAAACTCCGCTGCTGATACCGCGGTGAAATGTTTTGTTGTTTGGGAAGAATCCAGATCTGTAAGAAGTTAACTTCTTCTGTACCTATATTGTACTCTTCATGTCGTAGCCCGCTGCCGGCACTCATGATCTGTACAGCGGGTGCTTCTATCTCGGTACTGTATCCCATTGTATCTTTATGGTTCATCTTTCCTTTCAGCAAAACGGAAATGATTTCCATATTCACATGTGGATGAATACCAAAGCCTTTGCCGGCTTCTACATAGTCGTCGTTGAAGGCGAACAGCGTACCAAAAGCGCTGCGCATCGGGTGGTAAAAATCACTGAAGCTGAAGAAGAAATTACTTTTCAGCCAGCCTATGTCTTTCACGCCTCTGTCGCCCGCCGGGAAGTATTGTGTTTTCATATATTAATGAACAGGTAATGATTTAAAATTGTTTGGACACCGGTTAGTTTTCCGGACTAACTAAGTTAAATGCAAATTTCCGGATCTCGTAAATAACTTTCCCAAACTCGTAAAGGTACTGATGTTTATGCCCGTACTTTTGCTTCACAATTTCAGATAAACCTTAAGATGTATAAATTTTTATTCCTGCTCACCTGCATCATGCGGGTAGGGACCCTTTTTGCCCAAACCGACACTACTTCCGGCAGTAAAGTGTTACAGGAAGTAGTGGTTACCGCCACCAGGAATGAACAACTGTTAAGCAAAGTACCCGTACCGGTTACGGTGATCCATAAACAACAGATACAGGCTATGGGAGCGGTACTGCTGCAGCAGGTACTGGCAGAACAAACCGGCCTGTTCATCACCTCCAACCACGGAACAGGCGTGCAGATGCAGGGACTGGAAGCAGAATATACACTTATATTACTGGATGGCGAACCGCTCATCGGCAGAACTGCCGGCACCTTCGACCTGTCGAGGATTGTAGTGGGCAATATTGAAAGGATTGAAATTATTAAAGGCCCCGTTTCTTCACTCTATGGCAGCGATGCACTGGCAGGCGTTATTAACATCATTACCAGCAACAACAGCAAGGAGGGAATAAGCAGTATCAGCGGGCGGTATGGCTCTAATAATACCTATACCCTCGATGGCAGTACGCGTATTCCTTATAAAAAAGGATCTTTCTCCGCCAGCGTAAATGCCTATAACAGTGACGGATACACGCTCGGGACAGGGGGCAGCACGCCTACCGTGTCGCCATTTAAAGCATATACGGCACAATCGCGCTGGCAGCACAACTGGTCTGAAAAATGGAGCACTGTTCTCTCTGGTCGCTACTATGAACAAAAGTACAACAGCTATTTCTCCGACGTAAAAGGAATGGTGGATGATATCGGAAAAGAGAAAGACATGAACGGATCATTGCAGCTCATTCATACGCCGGCAAAGAATTTCAGGCAAACGTTGCGGCTGTATTATTCCCGGTACTCCACCAATGAGGATATGCATTACCAGGCCGACAAAAGTTTGTATGATGCCTCATTTTTTACCCAGCAATACCTGAAGCCGGAGTACCAGGCCGACTGGCAGCTGCACCCGAAACATCAGCTCACCGCGGGTATGGGGTATGTGCATGAATCGCTGGAAGCCACCCGCTATGAGGAACGTATGGCCTTTAATACCGGGTATGTATTTATACAGGAAAACTGGAAACCGGCAGATGCATGGAATGTATTGCTCGGTGGCCGCTTTGATACACACAATCAATACCCTTCCCAGTTCAGCCCCAAGCTGTCGGTATCCTACCAGTTAACGCCCAACTGGCGCTTGCTGGGCACCGTAGGCCGCGGCTACCGCGCACCTGATTTCCGACAGCTGTACCTGCATTTCAATAATGCAGCAGTAGGTTATACCGTGGTAGGTACCAAACTGGCGGCAGACATCCTGAAAGAAATGGAGAAACAGGGGCAGATCAAACAGGTAAACATCGACCCGGAACAACTAAAAAACCTGGATGCCGAAAGCTCCTGGTCATACAACCTGGGAGTGGAAGGGAAACCATTTTCCCGCACCACCGTCAAAGCAAATGTCTTTTACAACAGTGTAAAAAACCTGATTGACACCCGTGCTATTGCCGTAAAAACAAACGACCTCGCTGTATACAGCTATGTAAATATCAACAGCATTACCACTGCCGGCGCAGAAGCGGAGCTGGGACAAGCCATTGGTAGCCATCTGCAGCTGTCTGCCGGCTATCAATACCTTCGTTCAAAGGACAATGATCTTTTTAAAAGGGTAAAGAACGGGGAAGTATATACGAAAGATGAGACTACCGGGGAAACACGCGCACTTACCCGTAAGGAATACTTCGGATTGTTTAACCGCTCACATCATTCCGCCAACCTGAAAATTGCGTATAGCCTTTCCCGTTTTGGTATAGATGCGAATGCACGGGTGCTGTACCGCAGCAAATACGGCTTCACCGACGAAAACGGGAATAACACGCCTGATAAGACCAGCGAGTTTGTGCCCGGTTATGCTACGGTAAACCTGGCAGCCGCGAAATACCTGTTCAAACGCCAGCTGCGTATGCAGGCCACTGTGGAAAACGTATTTAACTACACGGATGCGCAGCATATCAGCACCATGCCCGGAAGGATCTATTCTGTCGGGGCCACCTGGAATTTTTATCATCACGTAAACCATTAACCAAATACTATATGAAACAAATACTCACAGCTGGTATGCTGTCACTGTCGCTTTTTACACTGGTGTCCTGCAGCAAAGATGATGATAATACCGTTACACCGCCGGTTGTTGCAGTGGAAACTAAAACAGTAGCAAACGTCGACGCCGACGCAGCGAATAAAGGCAGCTTTACTTTATACAGTCTTGTGGACAATAAAGTAATCCCCAACAGCGATTCTGCCACCACCAAATGGGATATTGGTTTCAAAGCCACTACCATCATCATCAACGGTGGTACCAGCGGACCGGGTAAAGCAGAAGCCCAGGTGATCACCGGCATATTCAGCCAGTTGGTAACTGCGCCGGAAACGGGCTACACTGCCGATGCTGCTGCAAAGAAAGCCATCACCGGCTGGTATTCCTACAATATGACCACCCACGTGATTTCACCGGTAACAGGCGCCGTGATTGTACTGAAAACAGCGAACGGTAATTATGCCAAACTGGAAGTGACCAGCTATTATAAGGATGCGCCGGCCACTCCGGATCAGAATTCAATAAGCCGTTACTATAACTTCCGGTTTGCTTATCAGCCGGATGGCACACGTAAGTTCAACTAACCACTCATTTTTATTTTTATGAAACGTATTACCATTTTAACCATCGGCGCATTCATGACGCTGGCAGCAACAGCCCAGCAAAAGGGCGGTGATAAACTATCGCAGGATAAAGCAGCTATCAAAAGTATGTGTGGATGCCAGGAAGTGACCTTTGAATACACGGAAACATTCCCGGCAGATACCAGCTATAAACCCAAAGGATATCATAAAATTATTGACGCCATAGAATATGTAACCGTTGCATCCGAAGATCCCCGCCGCATTGTATTGCAGCATCTGCTTATTGCAGACAGCAGCGTGATCAAGCACTGGACGGAAGACTGGCAGTACGAAAATCAGCAACTGCTTGCTTATGCACAGGATAACCAGTGGAAGAAGATCACCCTGCCCGCTGCCCAGGTGAAGGGCCAGTGGTCGCAGAAAGTATATGGTGTGGATGATGAGCCGCGTTACGAAGGCTCTGCTACCTGGGTACATGCCGATGGCCGCCACTACTGGGAAGCTGCGTCCGATGCACCGTTGCCCCGCCGCGAATACACCACCCGCAAGGACTATAATGTATTACACCGGGTAAATCATCATGAAATCACTGCTACCGGATCTGTACATGAGCAGGATAACAAGAAAGTGATCCGCGCAAATGGTACTGATAAGGTGATTGTAGGAGAGAAAGGATTGAACACCTATAACCGCACCGGCGAAAGCAAATGCCAGCTGGCTAAAGAATGGTGGGAACAACATAAAGCTTTCTGGACAGTAGTACGTAAGAGTTGGGATAAAATTTATGGTGAAAGCAGTGAAATTAACCTGCAGAAGAAAGTAAATAATGAACCGCTATATAAGGTAATGTCTGCGCTGGAGGAAAAAGCTTTCCGCAAAGAGCTTTCCGGCGCCGAACTGGAAAAGACCGTAACAACTACATTACAACAGTTTTCGCATAATACAGAGTTGAGTTTACAACGATAAACGAGTGGATAAGAAAAGTACCGCAGTCATTCCTGGCTGCGGTTTTTTTGTTTTGCTAAAATATTTTGAACTATTTTGTCGGGCAATCATATATTACGTGGATATGCCTTCCCGGAGTAATTACGATGAGAACACAATGCTGGAGCTGTTATCACAGGGCAGTGAGTATGCTTTTACGGAGCTGTTTAGCCGCTACCGTACAAAGGTGTATTCTGTGGCATTCCGGTTTCTCCGGTCGCAGGCTGCCGCTGAAGAAGTGGTACAGGATGTGTTCCTGAAGTGCTGGTTGAAACGTGAAACCCTGCCGGAGGTGAAAAACCTGGATGCCTACCTGAAAGTTGTGACCAGGAACCTGGTCCTGAACCGTTTCCGCAAACTGGCCAACGAAGCCGCCGCCCAGGAAGAGCTGGGCCGCCGGGAAGTAATGGTAAACGATACTGATCACCGGATACAGGAATACCAATACCAGGAAATTATCCAGGCTGCCCTCGGACAGTTGTCGCCCCAGCAACGGGAAGTATACCGCCTCGCCAAAGAAGAAGGACTAAGCCATGAGGCCATCGCCAGTCGCATGCATATCTCCGCCGTTACCGTTAAATCCCATATGGCCAGGGCATTACAGTCGATCCGCCGCTACCTGAACGGCAGCATCAGTATCTTCCTGTTGATGTCTCTTATTAAATAATAATAAAAAATATATTTTTTCACCCTCCACCATTGGAATTTGCCGGGTGTCTGTTATTATATAAGTTTTGAAAAACTACCTGTAAGTTCCTGTAAAGTTATTGTAATCGTTATGACGAACGATCCTGGATTCAATGAATTAATGGATAAATACCTTGCCGGGAAAGCCAGCGAGGCAGAGTGGAATGAATTGAGGGGATTGATCAACAAAGGCAACTTTGATGAAGAAATAAAGAACCGGATAGATGCGGAATGGGATAGTGGCATTATGGAACCAGGCGTTTCATTTGAGCGCTATCATGAGATGATCGGCAATATTATGTCGGCCGAATCACATATTGCCAGTATCATCCCGCTTAAACGGAACCGTCGCCGCAGCATGCGGAGGCTGGCCCTGGCAGCTGTTGTAACCGGCTTGCTGGTGCTGCCTTTCGCTGGCTGGTGGTGGTGGCATGCCGGCGGAAAGCAGTCCCCGGTAGCCATTACCAGACCCGCAGCAGCACCTGCCGCGGAAGAAGTGGTGGAAGTACAAACGAAGTTTGTACGCCTGCCCGATGGGAGTACGGTATTACTCGCGGACAACAGCCGCCTGGAATATAACCGCGATTTCAAAGGAAATAAAAGGGAAGTACGGTTATGGGGAGAAGGATATTTTGATATTAAAGAAGTGCCGGATAAACCCTTTATCGTGAAAACCGGTAAGCTCAGCACGCAGGTACTTGGCACTGCTTTTAATGTAAAAGCATCGGCCGATCAGCAGCGTGTGGTGGTTACCGTTACCAGGGGTAAGGTGAAGGTAAATGATGAAAAAAACAGCTATGGTGTACTGGTAGCGGATCAGCAGTTATCGGTAAATATGCTTACCAGCACAGTAACAAGGGCAGAGGTGAAGAGCATAGAAGTGGTAAAATGGAAAGATGAATTCCTGGTGCTGGACGATGTAAGCATGGAGGAAGCAGCTGTTATGATAGGAGATAAATACCATGTGAAAATATTATTTGCCAATGAGTCATTAAAGAATTGCCGTATTGCAGGAACATTTTTTCATAACCAGCCTTTGGAAAAAGTGCTGACCATTATTTGCAGTGTGGCAAATGCCGGGTATACCATTTATCCCAATGATAAAGTAGTACTGAACGGAGAAGGATGTGCCAACCAATAAATAAACGCTTATCAAAACGGTAGTCAATCAAATAAACGGAATGTAACATCGGTGAAGATTTTCATCTGGTAAGGCGCGTTGTGCACCGCGCGTAGCTGCTATTTTTTTATTGTAATTATCTAAATCAACCATCAGAATTATGGATCTAATCTCCGTGAGGGATCGCTATGTCCCTATGCGAATCAACCAACCATACATTAAGAAAAAGGGCAAAACAGGTTTTATTATGAAGATAATTTTCTTGTATTTTTTTCTGCTGGCATTGTCCGTTCAGCTACTGATAGCCTCACCGGTGTTGGGCCAGGAACTGGGAAAGAAAACAATTACACTGGGTCTCAGGGATGAATCACTTCACAGCGCTATTAAGAAAATTGAGCAGGCAAGCGGTTTTCTTTTTGCCTATCCACCTACAGCAGTGGCGAAATACAAGCATATCACGCTGCCAACCGCCAGCCGCTCCGTAAGTGCTACACTGAATGCAGTTCTCGAAAATACCAACCTCGCTTACCGGGAGGTGGACAGCAGCGTGGTATTGTATGTAAAACCTATTGCCAATCCCGGCATTTCAGGCAACGACGCCGCTGAACTATTCCAGCAACAGGCAGTTATTACCGGCCGTATCCTTGATGAAAAAAGTGGCGACCACATTGTTGGCGCCACCATTATTGAGAAAGGAAATAAAGTACTGAACGGCACCACTTCCAACGAAGTAGGTGCCTTTAAAATACCGGTGAATGTATCAGGAGGGAAAGCCACCTTGCTCATCAGCTATGTAGGCTATGAAACAAAGGAAGTGGAAGTGCGCAGATCCGCTAATCTCACTGTTAAACTAAGTACCAGCTCCAAGTCACTGAACGCAGTAGTGGTAACCGGACTGTTTTCCAGGCCGGCGGAAAACTTCACCGGTGCAGCATCTTCCTATACAAAAGAAGAACTGAACAAGGTATCGGGCAATAGTGTGTTAAGCGCACTGCGCGCACTGGACCCCTCTTTCCAGATGCCGGAAAATATCGGTGCCGGTTCCAACCCCAATGCATTGCCCAACGTGGTGGTAAGAGGCGGTAACAGCCTCGGCAACCTTAACGGGACTAATCAAAGTAACGTATACGACTTTACTACCAGCCCCAACACACCGCTCTTTATTATGGACGGATTTGAGGTATCACTGCAACGGGTAAACGATTTCGACATGAACCGCATCGCAAAGGTTACTATCTTAAAAGATGCGGCAGCTACCTCTATTTACGGTTCCCGTGCAGCCAACGGCGTAATTGTTATTGAAACTATAAGGCCCCGCGAAGGCAGTTTACGTGTAACCTATACCGGTAGTGTGGTAGCAGAACTGCCTGACCTGAAAGGCTACGACCTGGTAAACTCCAAAGAAAAACTCCAGCTGGAAAAAGAAGCCGGTCTTTATAACGGCTATCCCAACCCCGTTTGGCAGGAAAGAAAAGATTTCCTGTATAACTACCGCCTGGCGGAAGTAGCCAAAGGTATCAATACCGACTGGCTCAATGTACCCCTGCGCAATGGCATCGGCAGTACGCATAACCTATACCTGGAAGGTGGCTCGGAATCGGTGATGTATGGCCTCAATGGTACTTATAACACTACAGAGGGCGTTATGAAGGGCTCCAGCCGGCAGAATATTTCCGGCAACACGTATTTGTCCTACCGGTATAAAAACTTTTTATTCAGAAATGATCTCACCCTCAATTTCAATAAGGCAGTTAACTCACCCTATGGTTCATTTTATACTTATACTAAATTAAATCCTTACTGGTCGCCTTACGATGCGAACGGTAATCCCAAATACTACCTGGAAGATATCCGCTTCTTTGATGACGCACGGCTGGCTTCACAACTGAACCCGGTTTACAATGTGTCGCTGCATTCAGTAGACGAGTCCAGGCAACAGAATATCACCAACAACTTCTTTGCACAGTGGCAGGCAAAAGAATGGCTGCGCTTTACCGGCCGCTTTGCCTATCAGCGCACTACCACCGGCGGTGATAGATTCCTTCCGGCCCAGCATACATCCTTCGATAGTATTCCCGTGGAACGGTATTATGAAAAAGGATCTTACACCAAAGGGTATGGCTTCAGGAACACAATCGATGGATCTTTTACCATCGACCTGAACAAATCCTTCGGATCACATATGTTTTTCGGGTCAGTGGGTACTACCCTGCGCCAGGATAAACTTACTTCAGAATCCTATACCATCAACGGATTCCCGAATGATAAACTGGACCAGGTGACACTGGGAAACGGCTATAAAGCAGGTTCGCGGCCATTCGGTGGAGAAGGACTTACCCGCCTGCTGGGATATTTCGCCAACGTGAGTTACGCATACGACAACCGTTACCTGCTGGATGTTTCCTACCGTCTGGACGGTTCTTCCCAGTTTGGCGCCAACAAACGCTTTGCCTCTTTCTGGAGCGTAGGAGGCGGATGGAATCTTCATAAAGAAAAATTCCTGGAAAACAGTACTGCTATCAACCGGCTGAAACTCCGCTACTCGTATGGTTATACCGGCTCCTCCAATTTTGCCAGCTACCTCGGTCTTACTACCAGTAAGTATTATACCGACCAGGACTATTTATATCACCTCGGTACCTCCCTGCTGGGCTTTGGCAACCCTAATCTTGCCTGGCAGCAAACTGCCAAAAGCAACTTCGGTATTGACGGTACTTTTTTCAGGCGACTGGATATTAGTGCCAACTATTTTGAAGAGAAAACAAAAGGCTCCGTGGTATCTATCACCACCGCTCCATCTACCGGGTTTTCCATGTATATGGATAACATGGGCGACGTAGTAAGCAAGGGGTATGAAGTAAATTTGCGCTATACCATTTTCTCTAATTCGCGCAACCGCGACAGCTGGTCCGTTTTTGCCAACGGATTCCATGTGCAGAATAAAATTGAAAAAATCTCCAATACCCTCGAACAGTTAAACAAGAGAAATACAGACTCACTCAGCACCACACCGCTGGCCCGGTTTGCCGAAGGCCGCAGCACCACAGCCATCTGGGCAGTGCCATCGCTGGGCATCGATCCTTCTACCGGAAGGGAAATTTTCCGTACCCGCAACGGTACCACTACTACCGTGTATGATCCGCTGGACCAGGTAATAGTAGGAGATGCCCGCTCCACACTGGAAGGAACCTTCGGAACTAATTTTGAAAAAAGAGGCATCGGGGTAAATCTCTATTTCCGGTACCGGTTTGGTGGCTACACCTACAATCAAACACTGGTTGACAGGGTAGAGAGCGCCGACATGAGATTTAATGTGGACCGCCGCGTATTTGAAGAGCGCTGGAAAAAACCGGGTGACGTAACTTTTTATAAAGGTATTGTGGATAATAACGGGTATACTATTAACACTATCACCTATGCCACTTCCCGCTTTGTACAGAAAGACGACTGGCTGAGCCTCGAAAGCGCCTCGCTGTATTACCGCTTAAGTGATGCGCAGAACGCACGGCTACGCCTGCACGATACCAAAATCACCCTCTTCACGAACCAGCTGTTCTGGTGGTCCAGCATTAAGCGGGAAAGAGGACTGGATTATCCTTTCAGCCGCAGCTTCACTTTACAGTTACAAACCACTTTTTAATTTTAAGAGGATCTGAACATGAAACATCTACGCAATATATTTTTCCTGGTGGCTTCCGTTGCCTCACTCACACTTACTTCCTGCAAGAAATGGCTGGATGTAAGACCCAAAACCGAAATCAAGGAATCAGAACAGTTTTCTACCGAACAGGGTTTCAAAGATGCGCTGTATGGCAGCTATCAGAAAGCAGCAGACGGGCAACTCTACGGTGGCAACCTGACTTTCAGTTTCCTGGAAGTGCTGTCGCAGGGATACGACAATACCACGAAAATAGACCACGACTTTTTCTATGCCGCTACCTACCAGTATAGCAATGCCGGTATAACAGACATCATCAACAACATCTGGAGTAATATGTATGCTACCATCGCGCAAACAAATTATATCCTGAAAAACATCGACAGTAAAAAATCAGTCTTTACAGCAGATAACTATAATATTATCAAAGGTGAAGCGCTGGCGCTGCGGGCGTTTATACACTTTGACCTGCTGCGCTTATACGCGCCTTCTCCTAAATCAGATGCTACTGCCACTGCCATTCCTTATATGACAGCCTTTACGGTAACGCCACAGGCACGTCTGACAGTAACCGAGGTGATTGCATTATGTGAAAAAGATCTGAAAGAAGCAGAAGCGTTATTGAAAGTATACCCGCAAATGAGCAATCCCGGTGGTAACGACGACTTTCTCGCCTTCCGCAGCAACCGCATGAACTATTGGGCGGTAAAAGCATTACTGGCAAGATTGTATCTCTACAATAACAACAAAGTACAGGCACTGGCTTATGCAAAAGAAGTAATTGCCAGCAATAATTTCCGCTTTATTACTTCCGGTGAATTAACAACCAATGCTGCTGATCTCAACAGGACCTTTACACCGGAACACATTTTCTCTATCTATGTATCTAAGCTGAGAGAGCCTGTGAGCAGCTATTTTATGATGGCTACCGGTGATAAAATGTATAGGAAATTTACCATCACGGAAGAACGCAGAAAAGCCGTGTTTGAAACTGCAGCAGGTGGCAGTACCGATATCCGCTTTGTTAGTAACAGCCTGTGGAGCGTAAGCAATGGTATTATATTCCCCAGTAAACTCTGGCAGGTAGATGAAAACAGGGAATCACTAAAGAAAAGAATACCGGTGCTTTCCCTGTCAGAAATGTATTACATCGCCGCAGAAAGCGAGCCAGCTCCTGCTGAAGGACTCAAATGGCTGAACAGGATCCGTGCCGCCAGGAACATTGTAGAACTGCAGGCAGGGCTGGATGCCGCTACTTTACAGCATGAAATATTTAAAGAGTACCGCAGGGACTTTATCTGTGTAGGACAACTCTTCTATTATTACAAACGGTTAAACCTGGCTAAAATTGAAGGTGCCCTCAATGGTACCATCAATAATACGCAGTACGTACTGCCATTGCCCAACCAGGAAATCGAGTTTGGAAAATAATCATCTGCATCTCTTTAAATCATTAAACATGAAAAATATTAACCGGCTGATAGCAACAGCCATATTATACCTGCTGATAAGTGCATGTGGAAAGGAAGAGCGGCTGATGTACAAAGAACCGCCTGCTATCTACTTCTCCCGGGATTTCGTATTGCCCGACAGTATCAATTACACATTTGTGGTAAAACCAGATACCGTATTGAGAGATACCGTGTACCTCAATATCCGGATCACCGGGCTGGCTACTGATGCCGACAGGAAATTTAACCTGGTAATAGCGGACAGCTCTACCGCCGTGAAAGGAAAACATTTTGATATAGGCCCTGCCGTTATAAAAGCAGGTGAATATGCTATAAAGTTCCCGGTATACCTTTTCCGTACTCCGGATATGAAAGATAAAGTGTTCTCTGTTTATTTTCGTATAGCCTCTTCCGATGACTTTGCCGCAGGATTCGCCAACAGCCTTAAATACCAGATAAGGATAACGGATATGCTGCTGAAGCCCGCCGATTGGAGCGATTTCTTCTACGGCGCCTATTCACTCACCAAGCATCAGTTCATGGTATCGCGGTTAGGTACCACCGCTATCACAATGGGAACAGGCGCACAATTCTCGGAGATCATGTCTATCCTGCAAAAGATGCGTGTAGAACTGATCAGGTACGAAAATACAAACGGACCGCTGATAGATGAAAATGGCAACCGGGTTACTTTTCCTGCTATTTAATCTGCATTCTTATTTCTTTATCCTAAAAGTTGCAATATGAAATTGTCAGTATATAATTGGTTATGTGTTTTAATGCTGGTAATGCTTACGCTGTCCGGTTGCCTGAAAGACAAGAGCAATAAAGATATTATTCCTATTAATGTGCTGAGTATCTCTGATACCACCGCAGTAGATGCCGTACTGCAGTTTGATACATTAACTGTGAGGCCCGATATTAAAGAGGCGGTACCGTCAGACAAAGATGGACTGGTATATGAATGGAGCATCCACCAGAATGATTCTGAAGATGCTTACCCGGTATATATCCTGGACAGCACCCGTTACCTTCACCAGGCTATCCGTGTGAAACCTGGCATTTACAGGCTCATTTATAAAGTAACCGTGAAAGCCTCCGGTGTTTCTTACTTTAAGTTCTTCAATCTGAAAGTCATTAATCGCTTCAGCGAAGGATGGCTGGTAATGGAAGATGTAGCCGGTAAAACAGATATGAGCATCATCCTGAACACAGATACCTCCTTCCATCATATTTTCACAGAACTGAATAAAGACTATGTACTGAATGCACCGGTGCAGGTAGCTACCACTAACTTTTACGGTGCTAAATCGGTGTGGATGTTTGGCGCTGATAACGCCATAGAACTGGAGTATACAGAAATGACAAAACTCACAGACTACACCAGTTGGTTCTGGGAAACACCGCCAGTGTTCCATCCGCAAAAGTTCAGACAAATCGATGACGGGACGAATATCATGATTAACGATGGTCTTCTGAATGTACGTGTTGCCGGAGGTTTTCCGGGAGATGTAAAATATATGAATACACTTCCTTTCCCGGGAGGCAAAGGCGATAACTATTATTTTTCTTCTTATGTAGGGGTCGGTCCGCAACCCTACACCGGTGAAAAAACGCCCTATTCCGCTATCTTTTTTGATACAAAAAGCAAAGGCTTTGTATACCTGTCGGGTGCTTCCCTGATCCCTTCCCTGGTGGCTTTCAGCGCACCGGAGCCGGGTAGTTACTTTGATATGCGTAATATCGGGATGGACCTCCTTGCAATGGACCAGGGAAATGCGCCTTTCCTGAATAACGCTATCTTTAAGGATAACGGTAATTATTATTTATACCAGATAGATGGCAACCGCTCGGACCCCACCGTCGGAAAAAAACTGATCACGGGCGATGCACCTGAACTGGCTGCCTTCACTAAAATGACCAGCTCCAAAAAATTACAGCAGATCTATTTTCTCGTTAATGGCAACATCTACCTGTATGATATTCCCTCTGGCAAAGCAAGGGCCATCAAGGCCATTGCAGCAGGAGAGCAGGTAACTTACTTCCAATGTACCGGCGACGATGTAATGGTAGGCACCTGGAACGGTACGGAGGGAAAATTGTACCGCTACAGGATCAGTCCCCTGGGCGATTTCCAGAATGTAAAGGTATTCACTGGTTTTGGCAAAATTGTAAGCATGACCTATAAAGCAGCATAACCATCAAAACCCACTATTAATATGAAGAAATCAATCGCCTTGTTGACAGCCACTATTGGCATACTGTCGGTACAGGCACAGAACGGTAAAGGCTATACGATTAATGGCGTTATCCACGGAGAGGACACCGGTAAAGTATACCTGAATACTTTTATGCTGCCCGGTCATGAGCCGGATTCCACTGTGCTGAAGAACGGGAAATTTACGTTTAAAGGAAAGGTGGGCTCACCGCAATTGTATTCGATATGGACGGCCGCTTCAAAATATAATGGGATATCGTTTTTCCTGGAAAACAACACTATCACCATTACCGCCTATAAGGATTCTATGGGCGCCGCAAAAATAACCGGTTCGGCAAATCAGCCTTTATACACCGGATGGGCAGAAACATGGGAAGCAATACGGCAGAAGGCAGGCAAATTATATCAGCGTTCGGATGCGGCAGAGAAAAGCAAAGACAGTGTGGAGAAAAAGGCCGTAACAGCCGGATTTGCTGCTCTGGATAAAGAACTGGATAGCGCTGTTACCGCTTTTGTAAAGCGTTATCCCGGTTCGCCAATGGCCGCATTTGTGATCGTGGACAGGTATATCAATTATTCTTATCCGGAAAAAGCGGCGGCTGCCTATAAACTGCTGACCGACGCGGCAAAGAAAACAGACTACGGCCTGGCCATCAAAGCCTCGATGGATAAACACGCTAAAATGAGCGTGGGCGCCCGTCCGGCAATGTCGCTGCCTGATAGCACCGGTAAGCTGGTGAAGTTGACCGACTTTAAAGGGAAGATAGTACTGGTGGATTTCTGGGCCAGCTGGTGTGGGCCCTGCCGTGCAGAAAATCCCAACGTAGTAAAAGCATATCAGCGCTTCCATGATCAGGGTTTTGATATTCTCGGTGTATCACTGGATACTGATAAAAAAGCCTGGCTGAAAGCGGTAGGTAAAGACGGACTAACGTGGACGCACGTATCAGATTTGAAAGGCTGGAAAAGTACTCCTGTATTGGAATTTGGTATTTCAGGCATTCCTGCCAACTTTATTGTTGACGGCAGTGGAAAAATAATCGCACAGAATTTACGCGGAGAAGAATTAGAGAAGAAGTTGGAAGAAGTATTTAAGAAATAGTCACCGCTAAGATAAATGGGTAGATATCCACGCTGGATATCTACCCATTGTTATTTTATTTTGTGAAGCTGTTGTACCTGCCAATCATGGTATCGAGCGCGCTGTCGAGGCTTTCGAGCTGACTGTCGGTCATTTCGCCTTTTTCCCTGGCGTCACGCATGATCCTTTTTGCTGTCAGCAGGAACTGATGGAAGCTGTCGTAGAAGTTCTTGTAGTATCCGTCTTTGCTTTCTTTTGCCGCGTTGGCCATATCTATGCCGGCATGCGCTGCCTGGCTTTTTTCCAATGCATCATAGGCGGCCTGTGCTTTGTCGCTGATCTTTGCGAAGTCTGCACCGCCTTCTCCCAGCAGGTTAATGTAATCGCGTACCGACTGCATATCTGCTTTCATAGCCAGTACGTATTCTTTTATGGGGCTGTCTTTCAGAATGATCGCCTCACTGGCATCTGCTACTTCACTTACTCTTTTCATCAGGACGGCTTTCTGTTCAAAAAATACCTGGGCGTTGTTGCGGATAGAATCTGCCAGTGCCAGGCCCTTTGCGCCTTTATCGTCTTTATAGTCCTGTGCTTTCAGGTAATCATCCAGTTGGGTGTAAGTAGTTTTTAACTTGTCGAACGAGCCTTTAAAGCTGGCTACCTTTTCTTTAAAAAACTGTTGATCTGCCTTATTTAAGGCATCTACCGGTTCTTCCACTTTCACCTTTCCATGACTGATCATACTGATCATAATGGGTTTGATGATACTGCTGAGGAAGGCAGGATTGCCGTTGCGAGACAGCAATTCGGTTACACGGTCGGCGTTATTTACCAGCCGCTCTACGTAATCGGAATTTTTGTTAGACAGGTCTACAATCAGGTTGGTGTACTCAATTACGTCATTTGCCGAAGATGCAGATTTATCTTCGTACGCTGCGTTGCTGTCTTTTTTACCAGTTTCATTACATGACACAAACGTGGTGAGAAGGGCGGCTCCCAGGGCTAAGTACAGTACGGATCTTTTCATGATAAGTGTTTTTCGGATTAAACGATGGCACAATCGCGTGCCGGGGCTTTTTCGTGGGCAAAGATATTTTTTCAGGCAAACAAAACAAAAGAAAAGTAGGAAGACAAACTACTCGTATAAGTATATGTCATCATCTATATAACCGGTAATTTTAATGCGGTAAATGAGCGGCATGTTTTCAGATCTCACAGTTATATACGGAATACTATGCTGCTGGCTGTTTTTGGCTGTGTGCGCCCCGGCGGAGGCACAGCAGATACCCTTAAGTAACCCTTCACTGGAAGGCCGTACCGGGAAAGGTTTGGTTCCTGCAGGCTGGATGGTAGCTAATGGTACGCCGGATACACAGCCGGGCGTTTTTGAGATCCTGCTGGCTCCTTCGGCAGGTAATAGTTATATAGGTGTGCATAGTGGAAAAGGATTCCTGGAAGGTATTGCCCAGAAGTTGTCTGCCCCGTTAAAACAGGACAGCACTTATATATTGAGCTTCGACCTGGCCTTTACACTTTACTATTTATACCCGGCCTGTTATGGCAACCTGGCAATCTTTGGAGGTAATGCACCGGGAGATACTGCTGAGTTGTTATGGTCGTCCGGTAATTTTATCCATGAGAACTGGAAACGTTATCATGCCATATTCAGGCCGCACCGCAGTCATGCTTATATTTCGTTCTGGGCTTACCCAACAACGCCCTGCAACAAAAGTATGTATGGAATAGCGTTGCTGATGGACAATCTTTCTGCCATTGATCCGCTGATACCGCCCGCAGTGCAGGCCAGTGTAAAGCCCTGCAGCTGCGGGGAAGTAGCCGATGGCCGCATTATGCTGCACGTAACCGGTGGCGCGGCGCCCTACCGGTACCGGCTGGATAACGGGCTGTGGCAAACAGACAGCGTGTTCCCCGGGCTTGCGGCGGGTACGCATATAGCGGAAATAATGGATGCACATGATTACAGCGCCGGCATAACTGCTAAGGTGGAATCTCCCTGGAAAAACTGTACGGTGGTAATGCCCGGTGCTTTCAGTCCGAACAACGACGGGCTAAATGATTTGTTTCGTCCGAAAGTATACGACGTTATTCACGACTACCGGTTACGGGTATATGACAGGTGGGGAGCTTTGGTGTTTATGAGCAATGCGCCCGAAGTGGGCTGGGACGGGAATTTTAAAGGCATGCCGGCGGGAGTGCAGGCATATGTATACATATGTACGTATACGGATAGCCGTAGTGAACAGCATGTATTGAAAGGAACGGTGATGCTGCTCCGTTAATAATTAAAGGTAACCGAGAAGACAGAACCATTTTTACCGCTGGTTACGCTGATGTGTCCGTTGTTGGCGGCAACATACGATTTTACAATGGCCAGGCCCAGGCCGGTGCCCTCTTTGCTGCGGGCGTTTGTTGCCCGGAAAAAAGGAGTGAATAAAAAGCGTATATCCGCCTCCGGTATACCAATGCCATTGTCCTTTACTTTGATGCAGAGGTGGTTTTTCCGGAAATGCAGGCCCAGCAGTGGATCCCCGGAAGAATATTTAAACGCATTGCTGATGAGATTGGTGAGTATCCCCGCCAGGTGGCTTCTGTCGATATAGATATTACGCGGGCGTCCGGATACTTTGATGCGGAGTTCCCGCTGGTCGGCACGGTTGCTGAAATATTGCTGCCGGATCATACTGGCAAAAATGGGTAGGGCTGTTTCTTCCGGTTGTGTTACTGGGTTGCCGGCTACCACGCTGCCGGTAGCGAGGATGTCATCTACCATGCTGCTTAAAATGTCTATTTCTTCCTTAATGCGGGACAAATTGCGTTCGTAAAACGGTAACATCAATTCATCTCTCTGCATTTTGGTTTCCAGTAACTCTATGGAGGACGAGATGGCACTGATCGGTGTTTTAAATTCATGTGTAGCCATTGCAATAAAATCCGATCGCATTTCCAGTAATGATTTTTGGCCACCTGCATGCCTTTTGATATGGTTCAGCATACTTTTTTTTTGGTTGATTCTTAAATAAGGTTTCTATTTCGAAGGATATCGGGTTAGGAGCACAAATGGTTATGTACACAATATACGAAACTTATCTATATTTTTAAAAAAGTCCATTTTGGTTACTTTTATTTAACATAGACTGTATATTTATTTATATAGAAAATATTATAATTTGTTTTATGAAGATGCCTTATTTTGCTTTTGTCTGTATATAAGCTGATAACATATGTGTAAAAAATCATACTAACCAGCTATCATTTTTCAGACTATATTTACTATCAGATTATTTTATTAAACCATATCATTTCGAGTACCATACCCCCCGTTTAGCCATGATCAACATTGGAATCATTGAAGACAACCATTTTCTGCTAAGTAATTACCGTGAATTCCTGGAAGACTTCCAGGAGTGTAAGGTTATGTTTGCCTGTAAATCGATAGAGGAATTTATGGCCTTACCCGTTACTTATCCTGATGTAAAAGTAATCCTGCTGGATATCACTTTACCTGGTATATCCGGTATTGAAGGGCTCCGCGAAGTAAGGCGGCTGTATCCCGACACAAAGGTGATTGTACTGTCTGGTCATGAAGAGCAGCAGTATATTATTGAAGCCATTAAAAACGGCGCGAGCGGCTATGTTATTAAATCCAGCCGTCTCAGTGATATCTATCAGTCGGTGATGGATACCGTGCAAAGCGGCGCTTCTTTATCTCCGCGCGCAGCACACCTGCTCATTACTCATATCAATAAGGATCCGCTGGAAAGCATCAAAGACAAGCTTACCCGCAGGGAGTATGAACTGGTGGCTTTGCTGAAGGAGGGTTACTCATATAAGGAAATGGCCGCCAAGCTGTTCGTGACAGTATTCACTGTGAACCAACATCTGAAAAAAGTATATTTTAAATTGAACGTTTCAACCAAATCTGAGTTAATCTCAAAAATTTTATCAAATAATTTATTCATCACCCTGTTTTTTATTCTTATCCAAGTAAATTATTTAAATTTTAAATTTATTTGATATGTCGATGGCTGTGAACGGTAACTTACTTTAATAAGTAAGGACACCATACCAATCATCCCAATTTATACTGTAGTGAGTAATTGAATACCACCCCGTTCTGAAGTAATATTGTATTGAGAGGAACGGTCAGTGTAAGTGATGATGTTAAATGCCATATCGATGATATTGAAAGCCTGCTTAACCTGGATAGGATTGGGATTGCTATGCTTAAGTTGTTTGTTTACTTCGTGCGTGTCAACCAAAAATGCTGTTTATTTCAATGATGTGAGAGATACGGTGCTATTACCATCAGATAGCAGTTTTGACCCTCGTATCCAAAAGAACGACATACTGCAGATTAATGTAAGCAGTCTTAATCCGGAGGATGTGATCATTTATAATGTATCCAACATGACCTCCGCTTCCGGCGCCGGTGGCGCCAACGCAGGAGCCGGCGCTATGCTGGGAGGATTCCTGGTAGACGAACAGGGATTTATACAGTACCCCGTACTGGGTCCCGTAAAAGTAACAGGCCTCACCAAAAAAGCACTTACCGTATACCTGCATGATCAGCTCATTGAACGAAAGCTCCTGGTAGATCCGGTGGTGAGCATACGGTTTCTCAACTACCGCGTAACCATACTGGGAGAGGTGAATAAACCAACTGTAGTAAACGTAACCAACGAAAAAATATCGGTCCTTGAAGCATTGGGAATGGCAGGGGATATAACGGTGTTCGGTAAACGAAATAATATCCTGTTGATCCGGGAGATAGACGGGCAGCGGATTATACGACGCATCGATCTGAACGACAAAAGTATCCTGAATTCTCCTTATTATTTTCTGCAACCCAATGATATCCTATATGTAGAACCCAATAAGTCAAAAGTAGCGACGGCTGATCGTTCGCGGCAGGTACTGCCAATTATTCTCAGCAGTCTCTCATTACTCGTTATTATCCTGGACCGGTTAGTTATTAATAATTAGGTTATGCAAAAAGTTAACGGACATAAAACCCAGCACACGGAAGCGCCTCAGAGTTTGCTTACTATCATCCGCTCCCGCTATCTGCCATACTGGCCTTTCTTTGCAGGAGCCGTAGTAATCGCACTGTTAGCAGCTTTCCTTTATCTCCGTTATGCCACTCCCCTGTATAAAATTTCCGGCGTGCTCCTGGTACAGGAAGCCACCAACGGACTCGGCGCCAGCGATATGCTGCAGTCGCTCGACCTGATGGGCGGCAGCAAAACGGTGATGGAAAACGAAATAGAAATCCTGAAATCACGCACCCTCACAAAAGAAGTGGTAAGGAACCTGAATCTTTATGGAGAAGTAATAGAAAAAGGAAAAATAAGAGACGTTGTACTTTATAAAGATAGCCCGGTGAAATTTACCTTCCTGGAACCGGAATCTATCCAGCTGGCTTCTACCGGCAACTGGCCTTTTACATACGATCCTGTGCAAAAGCGTGTAGCCATCGACGGTAAAAAATATCCGCTGAACGATACCGTGCAAACACGCTGGGGAAAAATGCTCATCCAGGCAAAAGCCAGGCATACAGATACTACCGCCGGTTATGTACTGCATATCATGAATGAAAAAACCTGGATGCAGATCATCCTTGGCACTATGAAAATTATGCCCGCCGCAAAAGCCGGCAGCGTAGTGGATCTTGAATACACCGATGCAGCGCCGGAACGCGGGGAAGATATTGTGAATGAACTGATCCGGGTATACAGCCAGGCCGCTGTGGAAGATAAGAACAGAACTTCTGCCAACACCATGCGCTTCGTGGAAGAACGCCTGCGTATTGTAAGTGCGGAATTGGGCCAGGCGGAAACGGAAGTGGAACACTTCAAAACTTCCCAGGGCATTGTAGACATCAGTGAACAAAGCAAAATATTCCTGGCAGGTGTGCAGGAGAACGACCGTAAGATCAGTGAAGCCAACATGCAGATCTCCGTATTGGATGCCATTGAAAGATATGTTACGAGCCAGAACCCGGGAGGGAATATTGTACCCGGTACATTGGGCCTTTCAGATCCGGTGTTGCTGGAACTGGTGAGCAAGTTATCTGAAACAGAATTACAACTGGAAAGACTACGCAAAACCACCGGGGAAAACAGTCCGCTGCTGGCAAGTTTGAACCGGCAGGTAGAAAGGCTGAAACCCGCTATCATGGAAAATATCGGGAGCCTGCGCGCTAACCTGCAGGCCGGCTTAACACGCCTGCAGGCAGAAAACAGCCGCAACATGGGCATCATCCGCAGCGTACCCGGAAAAGAAAAAGCATTGCTGGAAGTAAGCAGGCAACAGGTGATCAAGAATAATATTTACACCTTCCTGCTGGAGAAAAGAGAAGAAACCGCACTGGCATACGCGGCTGCCGTGTCCGACAGCCGCGTGGTAGATGCGGGAGAAGCTGCAGCATATGCTTTCAGTCCGCAGAAACCAATGGTATTCGGTATTTCAATACTCACAGCCCTTGCACTGGTAGCAGGATTTGTATCACTGAAAGATATGATGAACCGCGAAGTAATGTTCCGCGCAGATATTGAGAAAGTAACAACGGCGCCTATTGCAGCAGAAATAATGTACCACGACAGCAAAGATGCCATCGTGATGTCCAATAACAGCAGAACCGCCGTGGCAGAACAGTTCAGGGCATTAAGAACATCCCTGTCTTACATCGGTTTAAACGGCGACCGCAAAACATTACTGATCACTTCTTCCATATCCGGTGAAGGAAAAAGCTTTATATCCGTTAACCTGGCAATGAGCTTATCACTCGCAAAAAAGAAAGTAGTGTTGCTGGAATTTGACCTGAGGAAACCAATGGTCAGCAAAATGCTGAACATGCGCGCCGACCCGGGTATCAGCAACTATCTCGTTGGAAAAGCATCATTGCAGCAGATATTGCAACCCGTAGGAGACAATGAATACCTCTATCTGTTGTCGGCCGGTATTATGCCGCCAAATCCAAGTGAACTTATTCTGAATGGTGAACTGGAGCGATTACTGAATGAACTGAAAGAACGGTTCGATTATATTATCATCGACTCCGCCCCCGTTGGATTGGTAACCGATGCCCGCCTGATAGCGCCCTATTGCGATGCTACCCTGTATGTGGTGCGTCATCAACGGACCCCGAAACACTATCTTAAATTAATTGAAGAGTTGTATCAGAATAAAGAATTAGGAAAACTAAACATCGTGTTTAACGGTATCAAACGACAAGGTGTAGCAGGATACGGTTACGGATCCGGATATGGTGACATTAACGGATACGGATACACGGAAGTAACAAAGAAACCCGGATTATTCAGGCGCAGTGTAAAGTAACTGCAGCCAGCTATAGTCGAAAATATAAATAAACAAAGGGCGAATAATGCCCGCTCCTGCCTTTATAAATTCTGCAAAAACTATCCGATCACCTTAAAACCGGCTTCTATGTTTAATGAACAGCCTCCGGTCTGGTATGCGGTATATACCCGGCCAAAATGCGAAAAAAAAGTGGCAGACCTTTTCACCCGTAAAAAGGTGGAACACTACGTTCCCGCTAAACCGTTGGTGCGTGCCCGTAAGATCATCCAGGAACCTCTTTTTCCATCCTACGTATTCGTACACATTCCTGAAAGCAGGAGCTGGGTGGTAAAAGAAACAGACAACGTGGTCAACTTCGTATACTGGCTGGGGCAACCGGCGGTGATACCGGATCACGAAATAGCACTCATCCGCCATTTTCTCCGTGACTATGAAGATGTATCTGTAGAAAAGTTTCCTATAAAAGCACAGGAAGAGGAGGATCGTCCTGCTTCGTCCGCCAGGATCTTACAGATCAGTCGTAACCGCGTGAAAGTGGAACTCAATAGCCTGGGCTGTATGCTTGTAGCAACCGTGCCATCCAGGGAAATGACGGTGATCACCGGCCATAAAACGGTGAACGGACATCATTACTGACCATAAACCAATCATCCTATGATGCAGCACATTCTTCTTTGCGGTGGCTCCGGCACCCGGTTATGGCCTTTGTCCAACCAACAAACGCCCAAGCAGTTACTCACCCTGTTCGACGGCTATAGTCTTTTACAACTTGCTTTCCGGCGCAACCGTTTTGCCTGTAATAAAGTAATGGCGATCGTCAATGAACAACAATCGGAAATTGTTCAGGAACAACTAATGCAGGCAGGTGCAGCGGCGCCGGTATGCCTGGCAGAACCGGTAGGCCGTAATACGGCTGCCGCTATTGCCCTGGCAGCCTTCACCGCAGAGCCGGAAACCATATTACTCATCACACCCGCCGATCACCTCATAGGTACGCCCGACCGGTACGCCATGGCCATTGAAACAGCCGGTCTGCTGGCCGCTGGCAACCATATCGTTACCATCGGCCTGGTGCCTACACGCCCGGATACGGGTTTCGGCTACATCAGCTACTCCGGTCATGATGTGCTCCGCTTTGTGGAAAAACCCGACCGCCCCGTGGCAGAAGCCATGCTGGCGGCCGGAGGATTCCTCTGGAACAGCGGCATCTTCTGTTGCAAAGCACGCATCATGCTGCAGGAACTGCAGAAACATGCACCTGCTATCTACGAAGCTGCTGCCATCGCCGCGGAAGAATGGAAACAAACCGGCGTGCTGTCGAAAGAAAGCATGGAAGCGATACCATCAGACAGCATCGACTACGCGGTGCTGGAAAAGAGCAGCATCGTAAAAGTAGTGCCAAGCAAAATGGACTGGAGCGATGTAGGCAGCTATGAAGCACTGGCAGACGCACTTTCACAACATTACCAATACAGGAATCACCAGGCGGTATTTATTCAAAGCGATCCCCATAAAAGTATGGTGATCGGGAAAGATAAACTGGTGGCACTGGTGGGCGTGGAAAATATGGTAGTGGTGAACACGGAAAGCGCACTGCTGATCATGCAAAAAGGAAGCGGACAGGATATTAAACAACTGCATCAATGGGTGAGGGAAAACCGCCCGGAACTGCTCTAAACATAAACACAATCAATCAACACGTATGGAGGCAAACGATCTTATATATGTAGCCGGCCACCGCGGAATGGTAGGAAGTGCTATTAAAAGGAGACTGGAAACATTAGGTTACCAGAACATTATTACCCGCACATCCGGCAGTCTGGATCTGCGGAACGCTGCAGCGGTGGACGAATTTTTTGCGAAAGAAAAACCGGCCTATGTATTCCTGGCAGCTGCCAAAGTAGGCGGCATACACGCTAATAATACTTACCGCGCGGAGTTCCTGTACGATAATCTTATGATTGCCGCCAATGTAATTCATTCGGCATGGAAACACAACGTTACCAAGTTGCAGTTCCTGGGGAGTTCCTGCATTTATCCACGCATGGCGCCGCAGCCTATCAAAGAAAGCTTCTTACTGACAGGTTTACTGGAACAAACCAACGAACCTTACGCGATTGCAAAAATAGCCGGCATCAAATTATGCGAAGCTTACCGCGATCAGTATGGCTGCAACTTTACCAGCGTAATGCCCACTAACCTGTTTGGCATCGGCGATAATTATCACCCGGAAAATGCACACGTATTACCGGCGCTGATCCGCCGCTTTCATGAAGCGAAAGTGAATCAGAAACCATCGGTAACCGTATGGGGCACGGGAATGCCTAAACGGGAATTTTTATTTGCAGATGACCTGGCAGATGCCTGTGTATTCCTCATGCAGCATTACAGCGAAAAGGAACCTGTGAACATCGGAATAGGAGAAGACCTCACCATTAAGCAACTGGCAGAATATATCCGGGAAGTGGTTTGCTATGAAGGAGAAATCATTTTTGATGCTACCAAACCTGACGGCACACCACGCAAGCTGATGGATGTGTCAAAACTGCACCGGTTGGGATGGAAACATAGCATCAGCCTGAAAGAAGGGCTGGTAATGGCTTACAGGGATTTCCTGCAACAGGATCAGTTCAAATTACAACCTTAAAAACCAGTGGTATGAAAGTAGTCATTGTAGGAACAGGATACGTTGGACTGGTTACCGGCGCCTGCCTGGCTGAAGTGGGAACCAGTGTTACCTGCGTTGATGTGGACGCAGCAAAGATAGCGCGGCTTCAGAAAGGGGTATTACCCATTTATGAACCCGGTTTGCCTGAAATGGTGATGCGTAATCAGGCGAGCGGCCGTCTTTCCTTCACTACCTCTCTGGCCAGCGCATTGCCCGGTGCAGAAGTAGTATTCATTGCCGTAGGCACACCACCGGGAGAAGATGGCAGCGCCGACCTGAAGTATGTATTACAGGTAGCGCATGAAGTAGGGCAGCACATGGAGCATTACCTCCTGCTGGTGACTAAAAGCACTGTGCCGGTAGGTACCGCCGCCCGTGTGAACCGTGCTGTAAAAGAAAGCCTGTCGGCCCGCCAGCTGATTATTGATTACGATGTTGCTTCCAACCCCGAGTTCCTGAAAGAAGGCGCTGCGGTAAATGATTTCCTGAAACCGGATCGTATAGTCGCCGGCGTGAGTACTACCCATGCCCGCGAAGTACTGGAACAATTATACCGCCCGTTTGTGTTAAACGGACATCCGCTGCTTTTTATGGATATCGCCTCCGCGGAGATGACCAAGTACGCAGCCAATGCCATGCTGGCCACCAGGATCTCCTACATGAATGATATCGCCAACGTATGCACGCTGGTGGGTGCGGATATTAACCAGGTACGAAAAGGCATCGGCAGCGATCCCCGCATCGGGAAACACTTCCTGTATCCGGGTATCGGCTATGGTGGTTCCTGTTTTCCGAAAGATGTAAAAGCCCTGATCCAAACCGGCCGCGAATACGGGTATCAGCTCCGCATTCTTGAAGCCGTGGAAGCAGTGAATGAAGACCAGAAGAAAATATTATCCGATAAAGTGCTCCGTCACTTCGATGGCGATATCAAAGGCCGCACGTTCGCCGTATGGGGATTGTCTTTCAAACCCAACACCGACGACATGCGGGAAGCGCCTTCGCTGGTGCTGATCAACAGCCTGCTGGAAGCCGGCGCACAGGTTCGTGTATACGATCCCGTTGCAATGGAGGAAGCGCTTCACGTGTTGGGCGACAGCGTTGTTTTTGCGGATGATATGTACGCCGCCGCCACCGGTGCAGATGCGGTGCTGCTGGTAACGGAATGGAATGCCTTCCGGATGCCCGACTGGCCACGCCTGCGCAGCCTGCTGCAAACACCGCTGCTCTTTGATGGCAGGAATATTTATGATGACGTACAACTGGTAAAACACGGGTTCACTTATTACGGCATCGGCAATACCGCCGCTACCGCAGTAAATGCCCTTATGCAATAACTTATTTCTTTATCACTAAAAATAACGATCGTATGAAAGTAGCCCTGATAACAGGTATTACCGGCCAGGATGGCGCTTATCTGGCAGAACTGCTGCTGGGAAAGGGATATATGGTGCATGGTGTAAAACGCCGCGCTTCGCTGATCAACACAGAAAGAATTGATCACCTCTACCAGGATATGCACAGCGAAAATGTGCGCTTCCGTTTGCATTACGGCGACATGACCGACAGCACCAACCTCATACGCATTATACAGGAAACCCAACCGGATGAAATCTATAACCTGGCGGCCATGAGCCATGTACGGGTAAGTTTTGATACGCCCGAATACACGGCCAACGCGGATGGAATAGGCACACTGCGTCTCCTGGAAGCGCTGCGCATCCTGAAAATGGAAAAGAAAACACGCATCTACCAGGCCAGCACCTCTGAACTATATGGATTGGTACAGGAAGTGCCGCAACGTGAAACCACACCTTTCTACCCACGCAGTCCATACGCCGTGGCGAAATTATACGCTTACTGGATTACGGTGAACTACCGTGAGGCATATGGTATGTACGCCTGTAACGGTATCCTCTTTAACCACGAAAGCCCGCTGCGCGGAGAAACCTTCGTAACCCGCAAAATCACCAGGGGCGCTGCTGCCATCGCACTCGGATTACAGGATAAACTGTACCTCGGTAACCTGGATGCACAACGCGACTGGGGCCATGCAAAAGATTATGTGGAAGCCATGTGGCGCATCCTGCAACAGGAAACACCGGACGACTATGTAATTGCCACCGGCATCACCACTACAGTAAGAGAGTTTGTACGCATGTCCTTTGCAGAACTGGGCATTGAAATCGCCTTCACCGGCACCGGCGCCGAAGAAATCGGAACAGTGGCTGCCTGTACAAATGAAGTATACGCGTTGCCGTTAGGTAAGCAGGTAGTAGCCATTGATCCGCGCTATTTCCGCCCTACAGAAGTGGAACTGCTGATAGGCGATCCTACCAAGTCCAAAACTGTACTGGGATGGGAACCTGCCTACGACCTGGCTGCACTGGTAAAGGAAATGATGGCCAGCGATGTGGCATTGTTTGCAAAGAAAGAAGTTACACAACTGGAACACTTAATCGGATAATTTAACAAACATGCAGGTAGCGAACAGGGTGATATTGAATACAGGAGCGCTTTACGGGCGAATGCTGATCACCGTTTTTATTTCCTTGTACGCCACCCGGCTGGTGCTCAACCTGCTGGGTGCGGCGGACTATGGATTGTTTAACCTGATCAGCGGGGTCATTGCCATGTTGTCTTTTCTGAACATGGCCATGACCATCAGCACGCAGCGGTATATGTCTTTTCACCTGGGCACCAAAGACGCACACAAATTAAAAGTGGTGTTTAACTCCAGCGTGCTGCTACACTTTGTACTGGGCCTGGCATTGGTGCTGCTGTTTGAAGTAATAGGCAGCTATCTTTTTGATCATGTGCTTAACTATCCTGCATCCCGCACCATGGCCGCCAAACTCATCTTTCAGTTCATGGTGGTCAGCGCATTCTTTACCATCATCTCCGTGCCTTATGATGCTACATTGATTGCACAGGAGAACATGGTAATGGTAGCTATACTGGGTATTGTGGAATCAGTAGGAAAGCTGCTGATAGCACTCAGCCTGCAATACACTTCGTACGACCGACTCATTGTATACGGTGGACTCATGGCCTTGCTCACGGTATTACTGCTGGTATTCAAACAGGTTTACTGCGCCGTGAAGTATGAGGAAAGCCGTATCCGCATCCGGCAGTATTTCGACAAAAATCTTTTGAAAGAAATGTTTGCCTATGCGGGTTGGAATATGTTTGGCGCCGGCAGCTTTGTGGCACGCAACCAGGGCATTGCGCTCCTGCTGAATGTTTTCTTTGGCACCATCGTAAATGCGGCCTATGGCATCGCCAACCAGGTAAATGCGCAGCTCAGCTACTTTTCTGTTACCATGTTGCGGGCGTTAAATCCGCAGATCATTAAAAGTGAGGGCAGCGGCGACCGACCGAGGATGCTGCGGCTGGCCATGATTGCCAGCAAGTTTTCCTTTTTCCTGCTGAGTTTTTTTGCCATCCCCATGATGATAGAAATGCCTTTTGTATTGCAATGCTGGCTGAAGCAGGTACCTGATTTTACGGTGATGATGTGCCGCCTGATCATCATTGCTACCTTGATTAACCAGCTGTCGTCTGGTATACAGGTAGCCGTGCAATCAGTGGGGAAAATAAGAAAGTACCAGGTAGTGGTGAGCACAATGGTACTGTTCAATTTACCCATAGCATGGCTGCTGCTGAAAGCCGGATACCCCGCAGCTACTGTATTGATCAGCGCAATAGCCATAGAAGTGGTAAGCGGCATCTATCGTATGATGGCGGCGAAAACTATCACGGGCTTGTCTCCGGCAGTATTCACCCGGCAGGTGATCATCAAATCAATAGTGCCGGTACTGCTGGCAGCCGGACTGGCCTGTATCCCGCAGCTATTCATGGGCGAAGGGTTTGTGCGGCTGGGCGTTACCACCATAGTAAGTATCATCAGTATTGTGTTCCTCATCCGGCTCATTGGGTTAACCACCGATGAAACTGCGAAAGTGGAACAGTTACTCAACCGGATTTTCACAAAACTACAGGCACGGCTAGTGGTATTAAAAGCGAATTAAGATATGAACATTCTTTTCTTCACAGACATATCTCCCTTCCCGCAAAACGGGGGAGAACGGATCAGGAGCTACTACCTGATCAAAGCTTTGTCGCAGCTCGGCTATGAGGTGATTGCCGTGGTACGGAATGTGGAGAAGGTAGACCTGCAAAAATACCATCTCCCTAACGTTACTTTTTATACTTATGAAGCAAAACCTTTTGACCTGCTGACCCGTATTACGGGTAAACAATACTTCCAGCGATCCGCCACCGTGATGAACATCTTTGAAGAGGTGTGCCGGGAATACCCTTTGGCAGCAGCTATCCTGGACTATGGCTATGTAGGTCATTATATTTCTTATTTCCAACAGAAACAGATCCCCGTTATCCTGGGTACTCACAACGCACAGCCCATGATCACGTGGCAGCTGCCTTCAAAAAGTATTGTGGATAAGCTGCGCAAGTGGCAGCTGTTCAGCATGGAGAAGCTGCATGAACGTATGTACTTTAACAAGGCTGCAGCTGTGCTGGTAGTGAGTGAAGATGATAATGCCTATCACACACGGTTCCTGCCTAAACAGAAAGTATTTACCGTTCCCAATTTCCTGGATGCAAAAGACTATCACTTCACCGGGAAGAAGCAACAGCGTGTGTTGGTGATGACGGCTAACTTCGGCGTATATATGAATTTCGCCGGCCTTAAATGGTTTATAGAAAATGTGTGGGATGATGACCTGGCCGGAAAGTATGATCTGTGGCTGGTTGGTAGAGGTTCTAAGGAAGCGCTGAAACAAATTACCGGTAAAGAAGAGTATCGCAATATTGTGGCATTTGGAAAAGTAGATGATGTGAAATGGTATATCTCCGTAGCCAGTGCCGTAATTATTCCGTTGGTGCATGGCAGTGGTACCCGCCTGAAATGCCTGGAAGCAATGGCGCTCAGCACACCAATTATCAGCACCCGTAAGGGTGTGGAAGGTGTGAAGAGCCATCACTTTATTGTGTCTGATGAACCGGCCGCCTTTAAACAATCCTTACTGGCGTTTGATCCGGAAACAGATAAAGGCGCCAGGTTACGCGAAGATTTTTTACAGGAATACAGCCTGGATGTAAACCGGGAACGACTGCAGCAAATTGTTCACTACGCGGTACGCGGTAAAATACCTGCCTATGTTTAACCGGGTCAAAATAGCCATGTACACTTTGCTGAGTGGCGTGAATGTAGCACTGGTAGGCCAGTTGAAGCTCAATGAGATCATGGTGCTGCTGTCTACTCCCTTTGTATTTGACCTGCGGGATTTTAAAGCATATCCCATGTTCCGCAAGATCATTTTTGCATTGGTAGCGCTTTTTGTATTCCAGGCTGTTACAGATCTGTTTGTTGTACATAGTTCATCAGAAAATTTCATGCGGGGTTGGGCTGCTATTATTATGTCTATCCTCTCTTTTATTTTTCTGTTTAAAACTTTGGAAGATGACCAGGCAATCTTCTTCTTCCTTTGCATGACCCTTATAAAAAATATTATCTGGACAGATGATAATGCAGATACGGATATGTCGTACTTCAAATTTAAAATGGTACCTATCCTGTCGTACGCTGTTTATATCTGTTCTTTCCTATTATATCGCAGGGGACAATGGAAAGCAGTGCTGGCGCTGCTATTAGGCTATAGCCTGTTGTGTTTTGCCCGCGACTCGCGCTCAACAGGCATGGTCTTTTTCCTCGGTGCTATCATCATCTACTGCTTTAACAGCGGCATGTACCTCACCCGCGACCGGTTGCTGGTATTTGGTATTGCAGGCGCTATCCTGTTCCAGTTTGCCTATGTATGTTATGTAAATGCTGTCATGAATCATGAAATAGGCGGGGATCATGCTTCCGAACAAATAGACCGGCTTGATAATCCTTATAACCCCTTATCGCTGCTCATGACAGGCAGAGGCGAAACCTTTGCTGCTATGGCCGCTATCGCCGATGCGCCGTTGTTTGGTCATGGTTCCTGGGCAAAAGATGATAACCTGCAATATTACCGGATCCTGTTGTTGTACCAGAATGAAGAGATGAATGAACAACTGGCTACTTCAACAGATCACCTGATCCCCAGTCACTCGATCCTGCTGGGCGCCTGGGTAAACTGCGGACTGGGTGGATTTATTGCAGTATTGCTCATATTCATCTTCCTGCTGAGAATGGGTTTCTATCTCATCCGGAATGCAGCAGATACGGCCTTGTACCCGGTATTGGTACTCATGACGATTGGGGTGATATGGACCTTTCTTTTCTCTCCCATCCAGCAACTGAGATTTAATATACCCGCTATTGGTGCAGTGTTGTTACGCGCGTATTACGATTTTATGGAAGAAGCCAGCACCGGGGAAATAGCGGTACAAACAAATGAAACGATCGATATGCTATCTCCCGAAGGGAAAATATAAACGGTAAAAAACATCAGCTATGAAAATATGCTTCATTACACTAGGGGATATTAAATTCATTGCCACCATGAAACGGGCCATAGGCATGGCCGGACCGTTGCTGTCGCTCGGCTGGGAGGTATCCATCATTGCACAGGACAGTGAAGAAAACCGCAAACGCATAGCGATGGAGTGCAGCGAAGCAGTAAAGGTATACTACTATCAGCCTGGCTCAGCAGGAGAAGAAGTAAAGGTTAAAACGGATCTGGTAAACCAGATTGCACCCGACTATGTGCTGTTCTGTTCCTTTAGTTTCCGCAACCGTATTTCCAAAAGTAAACTGAACGTAAAACCGAAAATACTAATCGAACATTCGGAGCTACCCTCCGGAATCCCAGATAATAAAGGCATCCGCAAGTTAGCTATGCTGGCGTTGGAATATTGGTCGGTGTTGTATGCAGATGGACTGCTGTGTGCCAGTAAGTATCTCTGTAACGTATATACGAAAAGAGCGGCTCAGTTGTTCCGCAAGCAGTTGCCCGTGTTATACTCGCCTTACGCATTCAACAACGATGTAATAGCATCACCGCGTATCCGCCTGAAAGAATTGCAGGATGCTTATGCAGGTAAAACCATGTTGATCTATATGGGTACGCTTACCCGCAACTATGGCCTTTTTACCATGTTACAGGCGATGGAAATGGTGAGTAAGGAAAGAAGTGATGTGGTGTTAATGCTGTTGGGTCAGGGAAGACATATGGCGGAAGCAAAAGCTTTTGTGAAAGAAAAACAGCTTGATGCACAGGTAGAATTCCTGGGCTATGCACCGGAAGAAGATCTCAGCTCCTGGTTTACTGCTGCCGATGCATTTATTTCCCCGCTGAATGATACCGTGCAGGACTGGGCACGTTGCCCCAGCAAAATTTATATGTACCTGCCATTTGAAAAGCCGGTGTTTACCTGCGCTATTGGCGAGCCGCTTGAAATATTCGGACAACAGGGATATTATTTCAATAACAATGCGCCGGCATCGCTGGCAGTATTGATCAGTAAACTGGCCAACGGCAGACTGGCGCCGGCAACGGTGAATAGCGAAGCCCACAGCTGGGAACGACGGGCAGTTGATTTTACAGCATGGATCAACAGTAACGATGCAGTAAAAGTATTACGTATTGCTAACCTGTAAATGACTACAACGTGAACTATGTGTATTATAAAGATCCCAAAGGCAATTTTGGTGATGACCTGAACGGTTGGCTCTGGCCCAAGTTATTTGGCGAAGGCAACATCAATGACCCGGAAGCGTTCCTGGGCATTGGCTCAATCCTGTTCGATGGCTCCCCGTTATTCAGGGATATACCGGACAAATGCAAGATCGTATTCGGCACAGGTGTAAGGCCCTCTCATCAAACCTTCAGCCTCAACAGCAGTTGGGATATCCGCTTCCTGCGTGGACCATTATCTGCCTATGCGTTTAATAATCAGTTCCCGTATATCGCAGATGCTGCTTATGCCATCCGCCAGCTGCCGGAGTTCGATAAATTCCTGAAGGTGAAAAAAAAGTATAAGGTGAGCGTGATCCCTTATTTTAAGTCAGTGCCGTTTTTCGATTGGGAAGCGCTCTGTAGTAAACTGGGTTATAATTATATCTCACCGCGCTCTGAAAAAGGTGTGGAGCATACCTTACAGGAAATCGCTGCATCGGAATATGTGATTGCAGAAGCCATGCACGGCGCTATCCTCGCCGATGCGCTGCGCGTGCCCTGGCATCGCTTTATATTGTCTACCCCGCATACAGAAGGCAGCGGCGTGGCGGAATTTAAATGGATGGACTGGCAGGCGGCCATTCATCTGTATAATATCAATGCTACACCCGTGAAGCTTTACCGCAAGTCATTTCTTCATCAGAAAATTAAAACACTCTCCGGCAACCGTATCAGCGCGGAGTTTATGGCCAGGGATATCGTAAAAACAGACCTGCTGAAAACGCTGCAGGCGGTGAATGGTTTTTATTTATCTGAAGAAGATGTGATCAGGCGTATCGATAATAAAATTCATGATCAGACTTTTTTGTTGAGAAAAGAAAAGTGCATGGATAAATCATCTTTCATCACAACACATTAACATATGCAGCAGGAATTTATTTTATCAGCAGGAACAGGACATTTCTTTTTTGGTTTTCATGATCTGGTAGCTTGGAATGCTGCAGGTGATAAATTGCTCGCATTACAAACACCGGATATTACCGTTCCACCCGACCCGCGCATTCCCTGCGGCATTGGCTATTTCGATGCAGCGCAGCAATTCCGCCGGATGGGAGATACCTATGCTTACAACTATCCGCAAGGCGCCCGCCAGCAATGGATTGGCGATACAGATACTTTTATTGTAAATGATCGTGTTGATGATGTTTGGGGTTCTCGGATATATGATACAAATGCCGGTAAATGTGTGAGCGTATTGCATCAGCCCGCCCATGTGATTACAGACGAAGGCGTCGCCTTTGGCATCGACTATGCACGGTTGTTCCGTGTAGGAGGATATGGATACACCGGTCTTACGGATAAGTATGCACACGTTCATGTGCCCGATACATCCGGTATTGTGAAACATAATGTATACACCGGTGAGCAGACAATGCTGCTGTCTATCGCCGCTGCTGCCAATTATAAAATGAATCCTGCCCTGGGGCAGCATCATTATATCACGCATCTGCTGCTGAATCCTTCGCAGCAGCGATTAGCATTCCTGCATCGCTATAAGTTGAAAGACGGTGGCGAAACTACACGGCTTATGACCATTGGTGTGGACGGCAGCGACCTGAAATGCCTGGCAACGGGGTTTCTCAGTCATTTCGACTGGAAAGATGATTCCCACATTGCTATCTGGGGCAGAACAGGCAGTAACATCGAAAAACTGCGTGGCTCGCTGTTGTATAAGATGATGCCTTCCGGGTTGATTTCCGGAGGAAAGAAAGTACTGAAGAAATTATTATATACAAAAGAGAAAGGAGCCAAAGCAGTAGCACCCTTCAACTGGTTGTTACTGGAAGATGTGGATAACGGGGCACCGACGATGTTGGCGAAAGATATTATTACAGAAGACGGGCATCCGATGTTTTGCCCTGCAGACCGCGACTGGATGATTTGTGATACCTATCCCAACCAGCAGGGGATCCGTACACTGTTTCTTTTCCAGTACAGCACGCAACAGAAAGTTACGTTGGGTACTTACCGTATGATTGATGATAAACCTGACCTGCAACTGGCACACCCTTTACTGGCCGGTGTGGAAGAAGGCGTGTTAAAAGCCTTTTCGCTGGAGCAGATGGCTTTTACACGCAGCGGCCTGCATTGTGATTTGCACCCACGCTGGAAGCGCGATGGTAATGTGGTGGCTTTTGATTCCATCCATGAAGGCCGCCGCATGATTTATGGTTATGATGTGAGCAGTATTATTCATGCACATAAAAATGTATTGGTATGATTGCCATCCTGCAGCCACTGGTACCGCATTACCGCGAGCATTTTTTTAACCGGCTCAATGAGCAGGCGCCTTTCGATCTGTATTGTTATGATCAGGCGGATGCTATTAAGCAGCAGAACCTGTCGGCCGGCAATACTACAGTGAAGCAATTACCCGCCTGGAGCGTAGGCCCGTTCGTGTTATATAACCCGTTGCGCTTTTTTAGTAAAGATTATAAAGTGCTGGTGCTGATGCTCAATTTCGCGCATTTGTCCACCTGGATGATCCTGCTGCTGAAGCCTTTGCTGAAACAAAAGGTTATTCTCTGGGGACACGGTATTTCAGTGAAGAGATATGTACAGGAAGAGCAACGCCCCAGCCGCTTATTGAAATGGATGATACAGCTGGCCGATGCTACCTGGTTTTACACGCCAAAGGAAATGGCGCTCTGGCAACAGGAGATGCCGGGTTTAAAAGCAGTGGCTTTAAACAATACCATTTCTGAAGTGGAGAAGATCATGCAACGGGAGGTGCCCGATAAAACAGCGTTGCGGGAGAAATATAATATCCGTTCAAAACGCATATTGATCTACTGCGCCCGCTTCAATGAAACCGGCCGTCGTATTGATCTGCTGGAAAAGCTGATGCGGGAAACCGATCCGGAACAGTACGGATTTATTATTATCGGCGCAGGTAAATATAAGCCGGACTTCAGCAGTTATCCACATGTGCACGACTTCGGTGCAGTATATGATCCTACCATCAAGCATGAGTTGTTTGGTATCGCGGATCTGTACTTTCAACCAGGATGGGTGGGCCTTTCAGCGGTGGAAGCAATGGCCTATGGTAAACCGGTATGTACTTTTAAACGCAGCGAGGAAGTATTGCAATGTGTGGAATACAGTTATATCAGGGATGGCTACAATGGTTTAATCTTCGATAACATGGAGGAGTGCTTATATGTGCTGGAGCAATTATCGGATGAAGAGATTAACAGGTTGGGCCAACATGCCAAACAGTTTGTGGGAGAAAACCTTACCATGACGGCGATGGTGGATAATGCTTTTCACTCACTGGATTCAATGAATAAATAACCCTTGTTTATGAAGATACTTTTTATTGTTCCTTCCTACAAACCGGCCTACGTGTACGGAGGCCCTATTGTAGTAATAGCGCGGCTGGCGGAGCAACTGGTGTTAATGGGGCACCAGGTGGAAGTGTATACTACCACTGCCAACGGTGCGAAGGAACTGGATATAGCGGCTAATACCACGGTGATCATGGACGGGGTGAAGGTAACCTATTTCAAAAGGATCACCGGTGATCATACGCATGTGTCGCCGGCGTTGTGGAAAGCAGTTTGGTCTAATGCAAAACAATTTGATAAAGTACATATCCACTCCTGGTGGAATTTCCTGGTGATGGGCGCCTCCTTTATCTGTAAATGGAAAAAGCTGAAACCATTGCTATCGCCGCATGGCATGTTCTGCGACTATGTACTGACGGCGCGGAACAACCGGAAGAAAAAGCTGCTGCATACGGTGATGGGTAAACGTTTATTAAAGAACACTTACCTGCATGTATCGTCAGAGCTGGAGTGGAAAGAATGCCGGCAGGTGAATACACAATGGGAAGGCGGACAGGTATTTAACCTGGTGGATTTACCGGAGGGAAGTTTTGTGCGGACAGAGAACGAAGTATTTACCATCAGTTTTCTTTCACGGGTAGATCCCAAGAAAGGGTTGGACCTGCTGATCCGTGCATTGGCAAAGGTTACGTTCCCTTACCGGTTACAGATTGCGGGGAGCGGAGATGCACAGTATGTAGCTGAATTAAAAGATTTAATTGCGTCGCTCGATATGGATAATAGCGTCGAATGGGTAGGTTGGAAAGGCAGTGAGGATAAATTTCATTTCCTCGCTGCCACCGACCTTTTTGCGCTTACCTCCCGTAACGAAAACTTTGCCATTGTAGTGATTGAATCGCTGTATGCGGGCACGCCGGTGCTGATCAGCGACCAGGTAGGACTGGCAACGTATGTGCAGCAGCATGACCTGGGCTGGATTACGGGGATTGATAGTGTGGAGACGATCACCGCGCAGCTCACTGCTGCTTACCAGGAAAAGGGACAACGGCAAAGGATTACACGGTCTGCCCCTTTGCAGATCCGTAATGATTTCAATGATGCCACACTGGCGTCGTCTTATGTAGAACTGTATGAAAAATGTAGCTAGATGAAGATCGCGGTAGTAATACTCACATTTAATGAATCGTTGCACCTGGCACGCTGCCTGGAGAATCTCCGGCAAATAACGGATGAGCTGTACGTAATAGATGCTTTTTCAACAGATGATACCGTAGCGATAGCGGAAAGATTCGGCGCAAAGGTTTTTCAGCGCAAATGGGTCAACTATGCCAATCAGTTTCAGTGGGCATTGGATCATTGCGGCATTGAAACACCCTGGGTGATGCGCATGGATGCAGATGAATACCTGGAACCCGGATTGGTAAAGGAAATCCGCCAGCGGATAGACAAAGTGCCAGCCGGTATAACAGGCATATATATACGCCGGAAGGTGTTATTCAAAGGTAAATGGATCCGCTTCGGCGGTTTCTACCCGCATACCCTCTTGCGGATATGGCGCAATGGGGTAGGCAGCATCGAACAGCGCTGGATGGATGAACATATTGTATTGTCCGACGGCGCTACGATGCTGTTTAAAGAACATATTGTGGACGATAACCTGAACTCCATTCACTGGTGGGTAAACAAACATAATAACTACGCCATCCGTGAAATGGTAGACCTGCTGAATATCCGCTATGGCTTCTGGCAAACTGACGAAAGGTTGCTGCGCGAAAGCGGAACACAGGCCAAACGGAAACGGTTCCTGAAGGAGAAGGTATACGCCTCCATGTCGCCGGGAATGCGCGCTTCGCTGTATTTCCTGTTCCGCTATGTAGTGCGTTACGGCTTCCTGGATGGTTATAAGGGGTTCCTCTTCCATTTCATGCAGGGGTACTGGTATCGTTTACTCGTAGACGTTAATGTGCAGGAATTTCAGCAAAAGCTCGATGGAAACGAAAGCAGGGAAGATATTATGGCGTTACTGAAACAGGATTATAACATTCATATCTGATATCACATGACCACTAATCTTGCTGCATTTAATACAGGCAGTTATTATGCCGGCCCTAAGTGGAAAGTGCTGTTATGGTACTTCTGTAACTACTACATTTTCAACAGCGCTTTCCCCTGGCCATACGGCTTAAAAAGCAAGCTGCTGAAGCTGTTTGGCGCCCGTGTGGGCAAAGGCCTCGTCATAAAAACAAAGGTGCGGATCAAATATCCGTGGCTGCTGACTATCGGCGATCATTGCTGGATAGGGGAATCGGTATGGATTGATAACCTGGCGGCGGTAACGCTCGGAGATCATGTTTGCCTTTCACAGGGCGCCCTGCTGCTGACCGGCAACCACGATTATAAACAACCGGATTTTCCTTACCGGCTTGGTCCTATCCACATTGAGAATGGCGCCTGGATAGGCGCTATGGCAGTAGTGTGTGCCGGTGTTACCTGCGGTAGCCATGCCGTGCTTACAGTAAACAGCGTGGTTTCAAAAGAGATGGAGCCCTGGCTGATCTACTCCGGCAACCCGGCGGTGGCAGTACGTAAAAGGGAAATGAAAGGGCATACGGTTACCATACTAAATACGGCGGCTATATGAAGAAATGGGGCTTATATATCGCGCTAATGATAGGGCCGGCCACTGCGTGGGCGCAGGTTCATTTTGTGGATTCGCTGGAAGTGCATGCGGGCGCAGTAGGAACCATTGCTTCAAAAGATTATCAGCCGCTCTGGCTCATGGCCAATCACTTTGGTACCATCAGCGATCGTAAAGGCGATGTGTCCACACATGTGGGTTTTAGCAACGGGCACGTATGGAAAGAGGATTTTTATGTGAGGTACGGGCTGGATGTATACAACAATGATCAGTTCCATCAAACATTTATAGAACAGGGATATGTAAAGGCCGGTTATAAACACTGGGAAATCAGGGCCGGGCGGTATGAAGAAATCATAGGGGAAACAGACAAAGACCTGAGCAGCGGCTCTATGGGGATCAGCGGTAACGCACTCCCCATACCGAAAGTAGGCATCGCGGTAACGCAGTACACCGATATTCCCTACACCAATGGCTGGGTGCAGTTTAAAGGACTCATCAGTCACGGCTGGATGGGAAAGGACCAGTATATTAAAGATGCCTGGTTGCATGAGAAAAATTTCTATCTCCGCATAGGCAAAAGAAAACTAAAGGTATTTGGTGGTATACAGCACTACGCGGTATGGGGTGGTAACCGGAAAGACCTGCCAAAGATCACCGCCGACTGGCAGGGGTTTATGGATGTGCTGCTGGTAAAAACAAAAGATGATGGTACCGTTGGTACTTCGGAGATACAGCCGAATCGACCCGGCGACCACCGCGGCATTATAGAAGGAGGTATTGAATGGGAAAATGATCAGTTGTCGCTTCGCCTGTATAATCAAACCCCTTTTGAATCGGGGCAGGGTATCGATATCCGGAACATCGACCGGCTCCTGGGCATTGTGTATACCAACAAACAAGCTGGCAGCTGGCTGGAGAAGATCACAGCAGAGGTGCTGTATACCAAACAAATGAACGATTTCTTCCCGTTGCATCAACGCGAAAGTTACTATAACAACGGCGTATATCTTACCGGCTGGGATTATCACGAACGTGTGATCGGCACGCCGTTGTTTATTGACCGGGATCGCGGACAGCATTACTTCCCCAGCATGAAGCCGTTCAACTGGAATGATCATAAGGATTCACTGAGGGCAAAGGGAGGGAATATTATTAATAACCGTGTAATGGGAGTGCATATCGGTGCGCTTTATCATCTCCCGAAAAAAATTACCGGCAGAACATTAATCACCTACACACAAAATTATGGCACCTACACCAATACCGCCCTCTTTAAGCCAATGAAGCGGCAATGGTATACGTTGCAGGAGTTTCAGTACCAGCTGTCGTCGAAAGGACTTGCCCTGAAAGCATCCATAGCAGTGGATCAGGGGCAGCTCTCCGATAACGTGGGGTTTATGATGGGGGTGTTATGGAGTTGGCGGCAATAATATTTAAATACAACGTATATGGGTAAACGAATATTACTGATAGGCGGCAATTTTTCACCCGAGCCAACGGGAATAGGAAAGTATAATGGAGAAATGATCAGTTGGCTGGCAGATAACGGGTACGACTGCACGGTAATAACTACCTATCCTTATTACCCGCAATGGCAGGTGCAATCGCCCTATGAACGGTCAAAGAACTGGTTTAAAAAAGAAGTACTTCCGCAGGGAAAAGGAAAACTAACGGTATACCGCTGCCCGCAGTATGTACCTGCAGAACCTTCCGGCAAGAAGAGGATGTTGCAGGACTTTTCTTTTGCAGCGGCCGCATTTGTCAAAGTGATGCAACTGGTGTGGAAGAAGAAGTATGATATTGTGATTACGGTAGCGCCGCCCTTTCATCTCGGGTTGCTGGCCGTTCTCTATAAAAAGCTGCGGGGAGCCAGCTTCGTGTACCATGTGCAGGATTTGCAGATAGAAGCCGCGCGTGACCTGCAGATGATCCGCTCGCCACGGCTTATCAATGCGCTGCTGAAACTGGAGAAGATGATTCTCCGGCAGGCAGATCACGTAAGCAGTATAGCCGACGGGATGATCCGTAAAATAAGTGACAAGGCTGGCAGGGAAGTGTTTTATTTTCCTAACTGGGTGGATGTAACACAATTTCATCCACTAACGGATAAGGCTATATTAAAACAGTCTTTTGGATTTCTGCCTACCGATAAAATTATATTGTATTCCGGCGCCATCGGCGAAAAGCAGGGACTGGAAGCCTTGTTGCATGCCGCTGCATCCTGGCAGCACCGTGAAGAAATGAAGTTCCTGATCTGTGGTTCCGGTCCTTATAAAGCGAAGCTGGAACAGGTTGCATCGCAACTGCAGTTAAAGAACACGATCTTCTTTCCATTGCAACCCCTCGCGCAGTTTAATAACTTTTTAAACATGGCAGACGTACACCTGGTTATACAAAAATCACATGCCAGCGATCTGGTGATGCCATCTAAGTTAACCACTATACTTGCGGTGGGCGGTATAGCGCTGATTACCGCCAATGAAGGCACGGGCCTGCATGAGCTGGTAAGCCGGCATCAGATGGGAATCCTCGTGGATGCGGAAAACCAGGAGGCGCTGCAAACGGGTATAGGCAGGGCGGTATGGGAAAATACCGCCGACATTGCAAGGAATGCCCGTGAATTTGCAGCCAGTCACCTTTCTATTTCAGGAGTGATGACGCGCTTTAAAGAACAGGTGGCGTAGCGCTTTCTTTTATTGATCAACCATATTCTATTTTATGCTGAACCGGTATCTCAAAATTTGCAGTATCCAGTTGATTGTGCTGGATTTTATCTGGCTGAACGTATTGTTTTTTTTAACCAGCTCCTGGTTGCAGCGGTACGACCGTATGCAGGATATTAACGTGGATATTTTTCTCGTAGTATCAAACCTCTCCTGGCTGGTGGCTTTGTACACTACCGGTATTTACTTCCTCAGTCAGCAATTATCGTTTGACCGTATTGCCCGTAAAACAATACAGAGCATATTGCTGTACCTGTTGTTATTGTTGTTATCATTGTTTCTCACCAAGCAATTATATTCCCGGTTGTTTATTTTGAGTTATTGTTCCAGCTTCCTCTGCATGGTATTGCTGGGCCGCTGGGTTTTCTACAAGGTTACCCGGCATATCCTGCATCGCAACGGAGTGGAAAAGAAAGTGGTGATCCTCGGGTATAATGATCTTTCCAAACAACTGGCGGATCAGTTGATAGGAGATAACAGCAACCTCAAGTTTGAAGGTTATTTTGAAGAATCCAGTAATGTGCATGAGTTGTCTTATTACCCGGTGATAGGTAACCTGGAAGCCTGTGTGCCCTATGCACAGTCTAATAATATCCGTGAAATATATTCTACGTTATCTCCCGAAAAATTTCCTTACCTGTACACTTTGGCGAGGGAAGCAGAGCTGAACCTGATTCACTTCCGCTTTGTGCCCGATTTCAAGTTGTTTGTGAACAGGCAGATCTTTGTGGATTACTTCAATAATATTCCTATCATCTCATTGCGTTCTGAACCATTGGATGATATTGCCAACCGCATCCGTAAGCGGGTGTTTGATATTATCTTCAGCAGTCTTGTGATTGTTTTTATACTCACCTGGCTGATTCCTTTGCTGGCACTGCTGATCAAGCTGGAGTCCAGGGGGCCGGTGTTTTTTATTCAATACCGTACAGGCCGTAATAACCTGAATTTTCCGTGCTTGAAACTGCGGAGTATGTATGTAAATAATGAAGCGAATGCGAAGCAGGCTACGCGACATGATAGCCGGTTCACAAGGATCGGGCGTATCCTGCGTAAAACAAACCTCGATGAAATGCCGCAGTTTCTGAATGTATTTATGGGCGATATGTCTATTGTGGGGCCTCGTCCACATATGCTTCGTCATACCGAGGAATTTTCGCGGGTGATCCAGCAGTACATGATCCGCCATTTCCTGAAACCCGGTATTACAGGCTGGGCGCAGGTATGCGGGTTACGCGGGGAAATTACAGAGGAGTCACATCTGCGCAGAAGGATCGAGCATGATATCTGGTACATGGAAAACTGGTCGGTATATCTCGATCTGCGTATTATATTTTTAACGATCAGGAATACGATTAAGGGAGATGAGAATGCGTTTTGAATAGGTATGGTTTGTGTGAATGAATGAGTCCTACCTCATCATTAAAATCACCAAACCAATGGCAAAGAAAAGAAATCCTATTATCGGAAAGTCAAACAGGAAGGTGGAAAGTCTTACCCCGCATACAGAAGAAGGGGTAGACCAGTTCCTGACCACTAACCAGGGTTTACGCATTAATGATAACCAGAACTCCTTGAAAGCAGGTGAACGTGGTGCTTCGCTGCTGGAAGATTTTATTTTAAGGGAGAAAATTACACACTTTGACCACGAACGTATTCCGGAGAGAATTGTGCATGCCCGGGGAGAAGCTGCTCACGGTTATTTCCAGGTGTATGAGTCTATGGCGAAATATACAAAGGCGGGTTTCTTACAGGATCCGTCGAAACAAACGCCGGTATTTGTCCGCTTCTCTACGGTAGCGGGCTCACGCGGCTCTACTGATCTGGCCCGTGATGTGCGTGGTTTTGCAGTGAAGTTTTATACCGATGAAGGAAACTATGATCTTGTAGGCAACAACATGCCTGTATTTTTTATACAGGATGCAATGAAGTTCCCTGATTTTGTTCATGCTGTTAAGCCGGAGCCACACAATGAAATGCCCCAGGCTGCTTCTGCGCATGATACTTTCTGGGATTTTATATCCCTTGCGCCGGAAAGCATGCATATGATTATGTGGGCCATGAGTGATCGCGCTATTCCCCGCAGTTTACGTATGATGGAAGGATTTGGTGTACACACTTTCCGCTTTATCAATGCAGCAGGTAAGGGCAGCTTTGTAAAGTTTCACTGGAAACCATTGTTGGGCGTGCATTCTGTGGCATGGGATGAGGCGCAGAAAATTTCCGGTAAAGACGCCGACTTTCATCGCCGCGATTTGTGGAATGCCATTGAATCAGGCGCCTTTCCCGAATGGGAGTTTGGTGTGCAGATAGTTGCAGAAAAAGATGAACATAAATTTCCGTTCGATCTCCTCGATCCTACTAAAATAATTCCTGAAGAAGTAGTACCGGTAATGCGTATCGGTAAGATGGTGTTGAATCGTAACCCGGATAATTTCTTCGCAGAAACGGAGCAGGTAGCATTTCATCCCGGACACCTGGTGCCGGGGATCGATTTTACCAATGACCCGCTTTTACAGGGAAGATTATTTTCTTATACAGACACGCAGCTGTCGAGACTGGGCAGTCCCAATTTTCATGAAATCCCCATCAACCGTCCGGTTGCGCCGGTTCACAACAACCAGCGCGATGGCCACATGCGGCAAACCATTAATCGGGGTGAAGCTGCCTATGAGCCTAATACCGTCAGCAACGGTTGTCCTTTCCAGGCAAAGATGAAAGACGGTGGTTTTACTTCTTATGAAGAAAGAATAGATACTAAAAAGATCCGCGGCCGTAGTGCAAGCTTCTTTGATCACTTCAGCCAGGCCACCTTGTTTTATAACAGCCAGTCGGAAGTGGAAAAAACGCATATCGTAAAAGCCCTGCGCTTTGAGCTTGGCAAGGTAACCCGTACGGATATACGTGAACGGATGATCGGTGTGTTAACACAGGTAGATAAAACGCTTGCTGCACGGGTGGCGGAAGGGCTGGGATTACCCGTACCTGCGAAACCGGAATTTCCCATTAACCACATCCGGCCGGCAGATGCAGATATCAAAAAGTACGAGCCCAAAGCCGTAAAGCAACAGGTAACTACTTCGCCGGCGTTGAGCATGGCCAATACAGTAAAGAATACGGTGAAGTCCAGGCAGGTAGCGTTCCTGGTGGCGGACGGCGTTTCCGGTACAGATGTGGCCAAAATGAAAGCCGACCTGGTAGCGGCAGGCGCGCAGGTGCAGCTGATAGCTCCGAGGCTTGGTACCATCAAAGTAGCCGGCGGCGCAGATCTCCAGGCCGACCAGAGCCTGCTCATCGCGGCATCTGTGCTGTTTGATGCCGTATATGTGCCCGGCGGTAAGGCCAGCGCCGCTGTATTAGCCAAAGATCCGGCAGCGCTGCATTTCATCAACGAAGCCTATAAACATTGCAAGGCCATTGCAGTAAATGGCGAAGGAGTGGAAGTGCTGAAAGGCACCTACCTGCAAACAGAAAGTAATGAACCGGGTTTGTTGCTGAACAAAAGCAGTAAGGACTTTATAAACGCCATCGCACAGCATCGTTTCTGGGAGAGGGAAGCTAACGACAACATCCCGGCATAGATATTTTTATTAAAATCAAACGAAAGATCTAAATTTCGGGATATCTGAAATTTAAATTGTTCCTATGGAGATAAGAGCCATTATTACAGGAAGTACCGGTATGGTAGGAGAAGGGGTGCTGCATGAATGTTTACAACATCCGGATGTAAAGGAGGTGCTGGTTATTAACCGCAGACCCTGTGGCGTAAAGCATCCCAAGCTGAAGGAAATCATTCATGAAAATTTCTATGATATGCTGCCCGTGGCAACAAAGCTGCATGGATATAACGCCTGTTACTTCTGCCTGGGCGTTTCTTCCGTAGGAATGAAGGAAGACAGGTATAAGCGGGTCACTTATGATCTTACTATGGAAGTGGCTAAAACGCTGGCCGCTCTCAATTCAGATATGACCTTCTGTTATGTTTCCGGTGCGGGCACCGACAGCTCGGAGAAAGGCCGCAGTATGTGGGCGCGGGTGAAGGGCAAAACCGAAAATGACCTGCTGAGGCAGCCGTTCAAGGCGGCGTATATGTTCCGGCCGGGTTTTATGTTACCTACCGATGGATTGAGAAATAGCCAGAAGTACTATAAGTATATGACCTGGGCCTATCCGTTCTTCCGGCGCGTTTTCCCACAGTGGGTATCCACGCTGGCGGAGGTGGGGCAGGCCATGATCAATGTTACCCTTTATGGCTATTCGAAGCCGGTGCTGGAAGTAAAGGATATCGTGACTTTGGCTCATCACCCATAAAATACTGGTAACCTGCGGGATAGCGGTCTACTTTATATAGATCGCGGGGTGTATATTTGCATCTTGTTACTTTAACAGTGTAACAGTTGTAGGTTATGAGATGACTGGAATATTCCTATCCCGGGTCCAAATAAAAAAGGCGGTGCTTCGGCGCCGCCTTTTTGTTTTACAGATAAAATCCAATCAATTTTTAGGTTATCTCCCCAAAAAATCTTTACTTCACGTTAAAATGACGCAAACAGAGTATGAAGTCTTTCCACGAGTATAAGAACCCCTCCCTGGCGGTAGACCTGGTGGTATTTGGATACCACAACAATACCTTATCGGTATTGCTGCTGAACCGTAAGGAGGAGCCGTTTAAAGACTGCTGGACCTTACCGGGCGGCTTCCTGCAAATGGAAGAAACCTTCCTGGACACCTGTTCCCGCATCCTGCAAACAAAGCTGGGCATGAAGGAAGTATTCCTTGAACAGCTCTATTCCTTTGACGCACCTGACAGGGATCCGCGTGGCCGGGTAATAGCTGTGGGATATTATGCCCTCATTAACCCCGCTAAATTCAACGTGGTAGCCGGTAGCATGGCCAATGATGTAAAATGGTTCAATGTCAGGAAAATGCCTGCTCTGGGCTTCGACCATAAACATATTTTTAAACAGGCGCTGCAAAGGCTCCGGTCGAAGATCCAGTATTACCCGGTAGGATTTGAATTACTCGACGAACTGTTTACCATCACAGAGCTGCATGAACTGTATGAATGTATCCTGCAAACCACCATCGACCGGCGCAACTTCCGCCGCAAAATACTGGACGCCGCCTATGTGGTTAATACAGGCCTGAAACGCGAAGGATTGAAGAACCGGCATCCCGAACTGTACAAGTTCAACAAACAACTGAAGAAAAATAGTTTCCAGATCAATGTTCCCACTGAAACCTGATGTTATGGAGAAAATCACTTACACCCCGGAAATTTTTACCATTAAAAACTTTCTCAGCACAGCCGAATGTGCCCGACTTATAGAAAAAAGTGAAGCAACGGGCTACGAAGAAGCCACTGTAGACGTAGGCGGAGGCGTGCAACGGATGATAAAAGGTGTACGAAATAATGAACGGGTCTTGTATAAAGATGTAGCTTATGCTACCTTTATCTGGGAACGGCTGAAAAACTTTGTTCCGGAAGGAAAAGATAACAGAACCGCCTGCGGTGTAAATGAATTGTTCCGGTTCTATAAATACAGCCCCGGACAACGCTTCAAAATGCACAAGGACGGCAGTTTTGAGCGGAACAGGTTTGAAGCCAGCCAGTATACTTTTATGATCTATCTGAACGAAGCATATACCGGCGGGGAAACCATTTTTGCTTCCGGCGAAATCATCCGCCCGGAATCCGGTACTGCCCTGATATTTCATCACCCGTTGCGGCATGAAGGTTCATTGCTTACTGCAGGTGTGAAATATGTGCTGCGAACGGACATTATGTACAAATAAAACAAAACATGCCCGCAACCTACGTAATAGGTGATATACACGGTGCGCTGAAAGCCCTCAAACAGCTGGTAGAGCGTATCGCGCCGAAAACAACCGATACACTGATTTTTTTAGGTGATTATGTGGATGGATGGTCTGAGTCTGCAGAAACAATCACCTGGCTCATGGAACTGGAATCACAATACACCTGCATTTTTATAAAAGGAAACCACGACGCCTGGTGCGAATCCTGGCTGAATGGCGTAATGCCCGAAGCCTCCTGGCAACGCAATGGCGGCAAAGCCACGGTGGAGAGTTTCAATAAGCTGTCGCCCGCAGCGCTGGAAGGCCACCAACAATTCCTGAACCGCATGCGCATGTATTACATCGACGATCAAAACAGGTTGTACATACACGCGGGGTTCACTTCCACTCACGGTCCCGCCCATGAAAGGTTTGAACCCATGCTCTACTGGGACAGAAGCCTCTGGGAACTCGCCCTGGCGATGGATCGCAGCATTCCAAAGAACTCCATGTTCTATCCAAAAAGACTGCTGCAGTTCAAGGAGATTTATATTGGTCATACCCCCAGCCTTAACTATGGTGAAGATCTCCCCATGATCGCCTGCAATGTACATAACATCGACACCGGCGCCGCCTTCAAGGGCAAAATTTCCGCGATGAATGTGGATACGAAAGAAGTGTGGCAGAGCGATGCGGTGTATTTACTGTATCCGGGGGAGAATGGCCGGAATCCATCATAGCACGTATAATATGCCTGCAACCTATGTAATTGGTGATATACATGGCGCCCTGAAAGCCCTGGACCAACTGATCGGACGGCTACCGCTCCGTGATGGAGATACACTTATCTTTTTAGGTGATTACGTGGATGGATGGCCGGAGTCTGCCGGTGTGATCAACTACCTGATGTCGCTGGAATCAAAATTGGCATGTGTTTTTATAAAAGGTAATCATGATATATCATGCGAATCATGGTTAAATGAAAAGACAATAGAAAATCCGTGGGCTAATAATGCAGGGAAGGCAACAGTAGCAAGTTATCATAAATTATCTGCAGACGAGCGGATGGTGCATGCCCGTTTTTTCTCCGGCATGTCTCCTTATTTTATTGACGATAAAAATCGCCTGTTTATCCATGCCGGTTTTTCAAATGCCTCCGGCTCTGGATTAATTGATCAGGTGATATACAAAGACAGAAGTCTGTGGGAGCTTGCGCTTACTATGGATAAACGTGTGAAGAAAGATCCCGGCTTATTTCCAAAGAAACTGCTGCAATTTCACGAAATTTATATTGGTCATACCCCTACGCTGATATACAATAAAGATCTTCCTATGATCGCCTGCAACGTGCACAACATCGACACCGGCGCCGCCTTCAAGGGCAAAATTTCCGCGATGAATGTGGATACGAAAGAAGTGTGGCAGAGCGATGCGGTGTATTTACTGTATCCGGGGGAGAATGGCCGGAATCCATCATAGCACGTATAATATGCCTGCAACCTATGTAATTGGTGATATACATGGCGCCCTGAAAGCCCTGGACCAACTGATCGGACGGCTACCGCTCCGTGATGGAGATACACTTATCTTTTTAGGTGATTACGTGGATGGATGGCCGGAGTCTGCCGGTGTGATCAACTACCTGATGTCGCTGGAATCAAAATTGGCATGTGTTTTTATAAAAGGTAATCATGATATATCATGCGAATCATGGTTAAATGAAAAGACAATAGAAAATCCGTGGGCTAATAATGCAGGGAAGGCAACAGTAGCAAGTTATCATAAATTATCTGCAGACGAGCGGATGGTGCATGCCCGTTTTTTCTCCGGCATGTCTCCTTATTTTATTGACGATAAAAATCGCCTGTTTATCCATGCCGGTTTTTCAAATGCCTCCGGCTCTGGATTAATTGATCAGGTGATATACAAAGACAGAAGTCTGTGGGAGCTTGCGCTTACTATGGATAAACGTGTGAAGAAAGATCCCGGCTTATTTCCAAAGAAACTGCTGCAATTTCACGAAATTTATATTGGTCATACCCCTACGCTGATATACAATAAAGATCTTCCTATGATCGCCTGCAACGTGCACAACATCGACACCGGCGCCGCCTTCAAGGGCAAAATTTCCGCTATGAATGTGGATACGAAAGAAGTGTGGCAGAGCGATGCGGTGTATTTACTATATCCGGGGGAGAATGGCCGGAATCCATGACTCCGGCCTTCAACTATTATTTGTTTACAGTGGCCTGTATTGTTTTTAACTCCTTCATCAACGCTTTATTGGTAGCTTTTACTTCCGTTATTTCTTTCTGCATAGAGATCAGGTGAAGTGTCAGCTCCTCCACTTTTTTCAACAGGATAGCGTTCATATCTCCCAGATCCTGGCCATTTTCAGCAACTTCCTTTGCGGAAGGCACCTCTGGTAAATGTTTGTTTTCCCTGATGAATGCTTCGGTTTTTTGTAAAGATGGCAACTGGTAATCCTGTTCAAAAACATAATCAGGCCAGGTAGCGGCCTGTGTTACTTTAACCTTTCTGGCAGCAATGGTACCTTCCACGGCAAGTTTATTGGTGCCGGGGGCGGTGGTGCCTATTCCCACGTTACCGTTGGCTTTGACCATAAATAACGATGTGCCATAGGAATTAACGGTGAATACGTTGGCGTTGGTAAGTCTTGCGTTGGTTTTACTTCTTCCGTCTAACATGACAGCAGCGGAATATGGTTCAAGTGGAGGAGGGGCCACATCTTCAGCTTCTCCGTTCAAAGCAATACCATATGGTCTTCCCGGGCTATAGGCCCGGCCGATGATGCTCGGAATATAGGCCCCTGTCTGATAAGTGCCGTTAGTAATGCGCAGTACAGCTTCGGCTTCAGAGACGTTTGTATAGGTGAATTTAGCCAGGGCTACTGGCTCCGCTTCAGTACTGGGCAAACCGGAAACGTGCAATTGCGCAGTAGGGGATATTGTATTAACCCCCATATACCCATTACTTCTCATAACAGTTAAATACCTGGCAATGAAGCTGCCATCATTGTTATAAGCAAATAATGCAAAATCGCTGCCCTGGGGGTTAGTGCCGCTTTCTGCATTGGCGGTTCCCAATCCCCAGCGATAAGCACTGTTTTGCATAAGCATATAGTGGCCCGAACCGGCTCCGGCTGTCGTGGTAGAAGTCCTGAACTGGCTTGCGCGTCCAATCCCATCAATATTAAAATTAGCACCGCTCTGTAATGTAGTCTGGTTGAGGATCTGTGCATTACTCATCATTGCTGTCAAACAGCAAAAGGAAGTTAACAAAAAGAATCTTTTCATGGTAAAGGAGAATAAGGTTACAAAATCAATCAAAGATGTAAAAAATTCCTCACAAAAAAAAGCCCGGAACGCTCAGGTGTACCCCCTTCGCATTCCGGTGCTTTAAACTATAAGACAACTTCTTACTGAATCACTTCCTGCATTCCCTGCATACCTGCGCCCATATTCTTTCTCTTAAACAGGCTGGCGTCAATTTTACCAAACCGGTAAGCAAATGTCAGGCGCATCATCTGCGGGTCGCGTAAGCGACTGTAATATTGTGTGAAATAATCACTTTGTGAATACTGGTCGGACCAGCGGGTTCTGAAGATATCATTCACGCTGAAGGTCACCGAAGCGGCATTGTTTTTCAGGAAGCTCTTTTTGATGGCGGCGTCTACACCATAGAAAGAAGCAATGTATCCCTGTGAAGCATTCTGCGACTGCTGCATAGGCGGACCGCTCTGCACATTCTTATTTTCATTCACCGGCAAATTGGTTTTCGACTGGTATGTACCTGTGAGCTGCAATTCAAAATTAGCAGGCAGTTTAAAGGTGTTGTTAAGCTTACCAAACCAGCTCCAGAGCGCATCCTGCGATTGCGTTACATTGTCTGTATTGATCTTTGAATTATAAATGTTCACGTTGGCTGTTGCGCTCCACCATTTGGCTAAATTATACATGGCGGTTACTTCCGCGCCGGCAGAATAGCTGGAATTGGCGTTGATGTAAGTGTTCACCAGCATTTCCTGGCCGTTTACCGGATCGGTTTCCTTCGTGAGGTAACGGGTGATCAGGTTGTTGGTATGTCGGTAATAGATAGACGCCAATATGGTATTGTTTCCTTTCAGCGTTTTCAGGTACGACATTTCCAGTGAAGTGGTGAATTCCGGTACCAGTCCCGGATTACCTTTTGTGATATTCAGCTTATCGGTGGAATCGGTGAAAGGAATCAACTGGAAGAAGTTGGGCCGGTTAATACGACGGGTATAGCTCACTTGCAGCTCCTGGTCGTGTTTCAGCTTCTGGCTTAAAAACAGCGATGGGAACAGGCTTACCGGGTAGTTGTTGGAGAAATGCTGCCCGTTGTTGAGCAGATCGCCGGTGTAATTGGAACTTTCTGCACGTACGCCAACTTTATAACCAAAATTACCGATAGTGTTGGATACGCTTACATAAGCTGCGTATACATTATCACTGTTCTTATAATTATTGGAGGCCGCCGGGATCAGTACATATTCCTGTGTTTCCGGGTCCAGCATATAGTTGTTAAAGTTGCTCTTCGTTTTACGGACAGAGGCTCTCAACCCGGTTTCCAGCTTTAATTTACCGCTGAAAGGTTTTACATAATCCGTTTGGATGGTCATAAAGCTCATGGAGCCATTACCCAGGATCTGTTGTATATCGCTGCCGCTGATGTTGCTGCCGGTATAACGGTCGGTCCTGTAGTCGGAGTTATTATCGCTCTTTCCGCCAAAATAGTTGAAGTCGGCGGTCAGTTCTTCTCCTTCTTTAGGGAAAAGGTGTTTCATGCCCAATACCAGGCCGTTTGCGTTGAACTTGTTGTGAGAACTGGAGTTACGCTGACTGAAAGCCCTGATATCGGCGGCTTTATTCAGGGTATCGGTATTGATATCAATCCGTTCAGAAGGGTTCATGGAACCATGTACCTTGATACCGGCCACAGATAAGGTGGTGCGGTTGGTAACAAACCAATCCAGCCCAAGTTTACCAAAAATGAAACCACCATCGGTTTTGTTGGTGTTGTACTGGTTGATGTTGGTAGGTGGTTCATCCGCAAAGTTGTTACGCTCGGTGGTACCATTGGTACGGCCTTTCATCTGGTTACCCATTACGCTGGCGGAAATATTTACTTTATCCTGGCGCAGGTTAAAGTCCGCACCGCCATTTACAGCGCCGCGTTTATCCACACCGGCGCGCAGGTTACCGTTGTAACCCGTTTTCCGGTTCTTTTTCAGTACAATGTTCAGGATACCGGCACTGCCACCGGACGCGTCGTATTTGGCAGAAGGATTGGTGATCACTTCCACGTTTTCAATCGCATCCGCCGGAATCTGTTCCAGGGTAAGGGTGGTTGGGCGCCCGTCGATATACAGCTGTGGCGCGCTGTTACGCAGGGTTACATTACCATCGATATCCACGTTTACAGAAGGCACGTTTTTCATCACGTCCAGTGCGGTACCGCCGGCGCTTACGATGTTTTTTTCCACATTGAATACCTTTTTATCGATATCCATCTGCATCATCGGCTTGGTGCCGGCTACCGTAACGCCCTGCAACTGCGTGGTGCTTACTGCCAGCTTAATATTGCCGAGATCCTTTTCAAATGGCGGAAAGGTAACCGGTTGTTCCACAGTTTTGTACCCGGTAGCAGTGATCCGCAGCTTGAGCGGGCCTCTGCCGGGCAGATCTTCCAGGCTGAACTCACCGTTGCCTTTGGTCAGTACGCCTTTCAGCAATTTTTCCTTCATTTTTTTTGTGACACTATCCATGCGGTTCTGCAGGATAATTACGGAAGCATAAGGAACGGCTTTTCCATCGGGGTCAATAATTTTGCCATATACATGGCCGCTCATTCCCATACCCATACCCACCGGCATTTTGGCACCTGCGGGGGGCTGAGCTGCAGCACTCATTGAAAGCAAAAACAGGGTGATAAACAAATAAATCTTATACATTTTATATAAATTCAGATCACGCAAAAGTATACCCACCAGGTGGATAAAATAAATTAAATGAGATGAGTGGGGAAAAAACAGCTACGAACTGTCGGATCACTGACCGGCCTTACCGGCAATGGCATATACCGCATCACGGTAAGTATCGCCCACAGGGAGTTCCAGCGTATCAAGGAATACGGCGTTTTTCCGGATCGTAGTGATGGCGGCAATGGAAACGATATACGACTTATGCACCCGTACAAACCTGGAGCCGGGCAACTGTTCCTCCAATCCCTTGATGCTCATACGGGTAATAACCGGTTTGGAGCTGCTGTTCAGGTGGATTTTTACATAATCTTTCAATCCTTCTATCCACCGGATATCGGCATATACTACTTTCAGCAGGCTGTAGTCCACGTTCACAAAAAAGAAATCCGCCTCTTCCCGCGCCGTTTTTCCGCCTGTTTTGAGCAGGAAAAGCTCCTGCGCTTTGTTACAGGCTTTGATAAATCGCTCCAGGGACACCGGTTTTACGAGATAGTCCGTTACGGCGAGGTTAAAGCCCTGCAACGCATATTTTTCATAAGCAGTGATGAGGATCACCAGTGGTTTATTGGGCAGCGACTCCAGGAACTGTAGCCCCGTAAGTCCGGGCATCTGGATGTCCAGGAATATGAGGTCTACGGATTGGTGCCGCAAAATCTCCATCGCCTCAAATGCGTTGTTGCATTTGCCGGTGAGCTGCAGGTAAGGAACCATGCTGATATTGTCTTCCAGCAGGTCCAGCGCTAACGGTTCATCGTCTATGGCAATACATTTCATCATCAGTGGAGATTTAATTGCAAGGATACTATAAACCAGTCATCTTTCTTATCAATATGCAAAACATAATTATCTCCATACAACAAATTCAAACGCCTTTTTACATTTGTAAGACCAATACCGCTGGTTTTATCTTTTATTTCGGAAGAATCTTTATTGAAACGGTTACGCACGGAAAAAAACAATTTGTCATCCCGCGTATATAGCCGGATATCTATCATAGCATCAGTGATCATGCCGGTACCGTGCTTAAAAGCGTTTTCCACAAAGGGGATCAGGAGCATCGGCTCTATTTCATAACAGGTATCCCCCGTTTCCAGCGATACCTGGATGGTTACATTCTTCCCGAAACGTTGCTGCTGCAGGTCAATATAACTTTGCAGGTATTCGGTTTCTTTTTGCAGGGGAACTTTGTCTTCATCCGCTTCGTACAACATATAACGCATCAGCGACGACAGCTTGATGAGAGAAGGTTCCAGCACATCCGACTTTTTACGCGCCAGCGATACCATGTTGTTGAGCACATTGAACATAAAATGCGGACTTACCTGTGAGCGGAGCAGCGATAATTCTGTTTTCAGCAACTCATTTTCCCGCGCACTGCTTCGTCTTTCCAGCTTCATTTTATCCACAATCATCTGGAAAGCTGTACTGGCTGAGAGTACAAAGGAAAAAGTAAAAAAGGTGAACAGGATGGCTGGTTTTATATCCATCTGATGCGGTTTCAGGAATATCTTTTCAAAAGTATACCGCATGGTGCACATAAAAATAAATATCCCCACGATGTAAAGGATATAATCGACAATCTTCTTTTTATAAACCAGTTTCGGAATAAATACCCAGGCGTTCAGGTAAAAAAACACGACCATTACCAGGTAAGTGAAATACACATACATGGCCCACGCCTGTTTTTCATCCATGCGGTCCCGGTCGTACTTTTCGTTGGTAGGATGTAACAAATAGGGGAGAGAGAAGAATATCAGCCATGCGAGCATATGCCTGGCTATTATTGCCCATTTTTGTTGGTACCATTCCTGTTTCATGGCGGCAAATTAGGGCATTTGTATAATTATCAAGGCGGAGTTGCGACCAATTGTAATAATTCTACGACTAACATGGAAAAGAACAAAGCTTTCCGGGGGATGTCCCCGGAAAGCCGGTTAAGCAGTTTTCCTGGCATCCATCAGCTCCTGTATCCTGGCGGGGCCGGTGATCACATTCGCTTTCAGGTCGCTCAGAATGGAGTATAACCCAAAATAGGTACGGTTAATATAAAGACTATGCCTGGAGCCACGTGCTACCTTTGAATCACGGATCTCTTTCATATTGTAGAGTTCATCCATGTAGGCATATATTTCATTAAAATAAACTTCGTTGCCGAAATCAAAATTGTCCAGCGTAAAGGGAAGGGTCAGCAAATCGATCATATGTTGGAAAAGACCGGAGAAGAATTCCACCTCTTTGGGGGTGTCTGACGGATGGATCATCTCCAGGTTGGTATAGATCTGGTGCCGGCGTTTCTCGTCTTTCAATACCTCTTTATCTACCAGCAGGAAATAATTCTCATAAAAATCTTCCGGAATTTCCTTTACACAGCCAAAATCAAAGATGCCCACGGTGCCGTCCGGGCGCATCAGGAAATTGCCGGGATGCGGGTCTGCATGCACTTGTTTCAGGCTATGCACCTGGAACTGGTAAAAGTCCCAGAGGGCCTGGCCAATCTTATCCCGCACTTCCTGCGAGGGGTTGGTCAGCAAAAACTCCTTCAGATGCTGACCATCCAGCCAGTCCATTGTAATGATCCGGTCCGACGATAGTTCCGGGTAGTAACCGGGAAACTTCAGGTTGGGAATATGCGCGCATTCCCTGGAAAGATCCATAGAACGGCGGAGTTCCAGCGCATAGTCGGTTTCCTCGAGCAGCTTACTTTCTATCTCGTCAAAATATTTGTCCATGTCCACCTCGTTCATGCCCACAATGCGGATGGCAAAGGGTTTCACCATGCGGAGGTCGGACTTTACACTATTGGCCACACCGGGATACTGGATTTTCACGGCCAGTTTCTTACCATTTTTGGTGGCTTTATGCACCTGCCCTATGGAGGCGGCATTGGACGCCTGCAGGTCAAACTGGTCGTACAGCTGTGAAGGCGATTTGCCCAACGTCTTTACAAAAGTATTTACTACCAGCGGGCCGCTCAGCGGGGGGGCGCTGTATTGCGACATGGCAAACTTTTCGGTATAGGCCTTCGGAAGCATGCCTTTATCCATACTCAGCATCTGCGCCACTTTCAGCGCGCTGCCTTTCAGGTTACTCAGCGTATCATAAATATCCGCGGCATTATCCTGGTGAAGCTCTTCTTTGGTGGTAGAAGGGTCCATCAGTTTGCGGGTGTAGTGTTTGATATAATTGGTACCTACCTTAAGTCCTGTCGTAACGAATTTGCCTGCCCGTTCCACTTTTGAAGTGGGAATATTGGATTGTTCTTTCATGATACTTATTTCCGCGTAAAAATAAATTTCCCGAAGTCCAGCAAACTATCCAGTGTATTGGATTTAATCAGCTGGAAGCTCAGGTTCACCGCTTTTTCAATGGCGGCATCCGTCATTTCAAACTGGTTGCTGGTATCGTCCAGCCAGTATTTCAGCACAAACAGGGCCTGTAACCAGAAACCATGTACATACTGATCGGAGATATATTTTCTTTCCTTGATTTCGCTGGACTGATAACCTTCTTTCACAAGGTCGCTTACATACTTGTTAAACGCATGACGGAAAGTTTCCAGTTTGTTGCGGTACAGGTCTGGTAACCGGAAGTGTTTGCGCTGTAATAACAGGTAGCTCCGGTCTTCCTTCAGCTTCTGTACCCAGAGGAAATAAAAGGCCAGCAGTTTTTCCTGCGCATTATATTGCTGATAAATTTCATCTGCATGCAGCTGATCCAATGTTTGTTGGAAGATAGCTAACCAGATGTCTTTTTCTACCGCTTCCAGTGAACTGTATTGTTCATAGAATTCGGTTTCAGAAACGTCTACAAGTTTGCAGAGCGCATAAACAGAAACGGGCGCTTTGCCGTTTTCCAGCCAGTACACTTTATAGGCGTTGCGGATGAGCTGTTTGTCCATAAGAAAAAGTTTTATAATGTTGATGTAACCCGTCCGGAGCGGGTTCCGGAGGTTAAAAATGCGGGTACATACAAATTTACGTCATGCACAGTTATAAACCCTTTTTTATAGGCTGGAGAAATGTTAAAATCTGCCACAATCTGCATTGAAATTATTATGTGAAAAAAATGCCGTTGTATTTGTAAAATAAATATACCTTTGCATCCGAATTCCTTATTTATCATCTTTTAAAATACAAGGAATCATGACAGAACATACCCACATATCGCGCCTTTCGCTTCTTGCCTGATCAGGCAAACGTTGCTGCTTACCTTTTACATAAGCCGGAATAATACTTACATGCATCTTATACTTTTTGTATAAACGCATTTCGTATATACGGATACGTTAGTGCCTCCGTTTGCTTTATCTCCTCCTTTCAGCGGAAGGTGTATTCCCACCCAGAACAAAATTTATATTTAATACCCGCACCGGATAACCGGCGCAGCAGTGGTGTGCCCGCAAAGGCCGCATCCCTGCAAATACATCACCTTTTATGGGCAGTATAAAAACAAAGGAACTTAGTAAAATAGGTTATACAAACGACCAGGCCAGAAGCCTCGTCATCAATATTATATCAAAGCATTTCAAACATGAGGCAAAGGCAGATCTCCTGGCGTTATTAACCGCCATCAAAGCGGATCCGGCCAGCTATCGCTCCCACGAAATACTGGGAAAAATAGCAGACACCTTTATGGATGAACCGGTGGAATGCAATTTTCAGTCGTACGACCTGCTGGAAAAAACAGGCCAGCTGAAAGTATACGGCGCTAAAGAAATAGAACGCTCCGCCAAACAACAAATGGAAACGGCGATGTCCTTACCGGTTACCGTACAGGGCGCCCTTATGCCGGACGCACATACCGGCTATGGCCTGCCTATCGGCGGCGTGCTGGCTACCGATAACGCCGTACTGCCGTTTGCGGTAGGCGTGGATATCGGCTGCCGCATGGCGCTCACCATCTTCGACGAAGGAGAAAGCTTTTTAAAACGCTTCTCCCACCAGGTAAAAGTGGCGTTGAAAGAATACACGCACTTCGGCATGGAAGGTGGACTCGAATTTCCGCAGGAACATGAAGTGCTCGACAGCGCGGTGTTCCAGTCAACAGAACTGTTGCGGAAACTACAGGCCAAAGCCGCGCGGCAGTTAGGTTCTTCCGGCAGCGGCAACCACTTCGTGGAATTCGGTTTAATAGAACTGAAGGAAGACAATGCGTTGCAATTGCCACCAAAAAAGTACCTGGCATTGCTGTCGCATTCCGGCAGCCGCGGACTGGGCGCTAACATCGCGCAGCATTACACACGTATTGCAATGGATACCTGCAAGCTGCCAAAGTCAGCGCAGCAGCTGGCCTGGCTGGACCTCAACAGTGAAGCCGGACAGGAATACTGGCTGGCCATGAACCTGGCGGGCGATTACGCCAAAGCATGCCACGACCGCATTCACCTCAACCTCATGAAGGCGCTGGGTTTGCAGTCGCTCGCAAAAGTGGAAAATCACCACAACTTTGCCTGGGAAGATACCCTTGCAAACGGTCAATCCGTGATCATCCACCGCAAAGGCGCTACTCCGGCTCATGCCGGCGAAATGGGCATCATCCCCGGCAGCATGTGCACCGCCGCCTACCTCGTAATGGGAAAGGGCGTGGACAATGCTTTATACTCTGCCTCCCACGGCGCAGGCAGGGCCATGAGCCGCAAAAGAGCCAAAGAAAGCATGACCGTGTCCGGTTTGAAAAAAATGCTGGCCGCCGCAGGCGTAACCCTCATCGGTGGCAGCGTGGAAGAAAACCCGCTGGCGTATAAAGACATTGAAAATGTTATCAGCGCACAGCAGGAATTAGTAGACATACAAGGCCGGTTTATGCCCGCCATAGTAAGAATGAATAAAGACTAACAACATGGAACAAATGATTATACAGATCATCTCCGGCCGCGGCCCTGCAGAATGTTGCAGGGTGGTGGCCAGGGTGCAGGAAATAATGATAAAGGAAGGCCGTGCAGCTGGCATCAGCATACAGGTACTGGAAAATATCAAAGGAGATATTAACGGCACCCTGCTTTCTGCGACGCTGCTGCTCAAAGGAAAAAATGTAACGGCTTTCTGCGGAGCGTGGGAAGGCACCGTGCAGTGGATTGCACAAAGCCCCTACCGCAAATTCCATAAACGTAAAAACTGGTTCGTAGGTGTATCTGTATTTGATATCAAAAAACAGGTGCAGTGGAATCCCAAAGACGTAACGCTGGAAACCTGCCGTGCCGCGGGCCCGGGCGGTCAGCATGTAAATAAAGTGGAAACCGCAGTTCGTGGTATTCACCGCCCAAGCGGATTACAGGTGCTGGCAATGGACAGCCGCTCACAGTTACAGAATAAACAGTTATGCCTGGAACGGCTGGAAGCAAAGTTCCTCGCCTGGCAAACCAGTGAGCTGGTAAAACAGCAGCAGGATCGCTGGCAGGAACACAACGAACTGGAAAGAGGCGATGCGGTGAAAGTGATCCGCGAACGGTTGTAAGAAGAAGGTGTATCGGCTGGTACACCTTTTTTAATATTGCTCTATCGCCTTTGCGAAAGACAAATTCCGCTTCTTTTTACTTATTTTTATAGCGCACACCGATATCAACCAATTACCACACGTGGAGGAACAAAGTGACATAGCGCTATTACAAAGACTACGGCAATCCGATGAATCGGCGTACACCGAAATATTTCATCGTTATTGGGAGAAACTGTATGCTATTGCGTACAACCGCTTACGTACCCGCGCCGCTGCGGAGGATGTAGTGCAGGAAGTGTTGGCCAGCCTGTGGGTTAGAAAAGCAGAACTGGATATCCGCCACCTTTCCGGGTACCTCGCCACCGCCACCCGATACGCCGTATTCCGCCAGATCAGCCGTTTACTGCCGGATCATCCGCTCGATACGCCCGATGTGGCGCAGCAACTGGTGCAAACCCCGGACATGGATCACCTGGATTATTGCCGCCTCCAGGAACGGCTCGGACAGGAAATAGCCCAGCTCCCCGAAAAATGCCGCCTCGTATTTTTGTACAGCCGCCGCGATCAATACAGCAATAAAGAAATCGCCGCCGCCCTGCAATTGTCCGAAAAAACCGTGGAAGCCCATCTCACAAAGGCTTTGAAACACCTGCGCGTTCGCCTGAAAGATGTATACCCCTATCTTTCTTTCTTCTTCTGAAAAAAAATATAAAAACAACTAAGGGTAACAGCAGTATTTCTGTACTCTGTTATTATGCAGCACCTAAGAGACCTGATCCAACGTTACCTGAAAGGCAATGCTTCACCCGAAGAAGTGGAAGCGCTTCATGAGTGGTATGATAGCTTCGACGACAGCGAAGTGCCGCTGCCCGTGGAGCCGGGGGAAGACCGCCGGATGCTGGAACAACGGCTGCTCAACAGGTTGAAGCCGGTGATGCAGCCACCAAAAGTAAAAAGGATTCCCTTCTGGCGTTATGCGGCTGCTGCGGCCCTGCTGGCCCTGGTAGCAGTAGCCGGCAAAATAGGGTGGCAGCACCGGTATCCATCTCCCCAAAAAAATATCATGGCGGATAACACTACCGCAACAGATAAACCACCCGCCAACAAAAAAGCCATGCTTACACTGGCCGATGGCAGCACCATCACCCTCGATGATGCCGCCAACGGCGCCCTCGGTAAACAAGGCGGCGCAAATATCATCAAAAAAGAAAAAGGACAACTGGCCTACCAGGCCGGAGACGCCAACGGCGCAGTGGTGTACAATACCCTCACTGTGCCTCGTGGTGGCCAATACCAGCTGGTATTGCCGGACGGCACCAACGTATGGCTCAACTCCGCTACCTCCCTGCGCTATCCCACCAGTTTCCGGGGAGCAGAACGGAAAGTGATCCTGCAGGGGCAAGCCTACTTTGAAATCGCCGCCAATGCCACGCAACCCTTTAAAGTACAGGCCAATGAAATGGAAGTGCTGGTGCTGGGCACCCGCTTCGATATGATGGCCTACGCCGACGAACCAACTATCAACGCCACCCTGGTGGATGGAAAAATAAAAGTACAGGATAAGATCCTGCGCCCCGGTCAGCAGGCCGTGCTGGCACTGTCCGGCCACGAGCTCACCGTACGCGATGCCGACGTGAATAAAATTATGGCCTGGAAAAACGGCCTCTTTGTATTTAATAATATGGACCTGCCAACCATACTGCGGGAAATTGCCCGCTGGTATGATGTGGAAATAGTTTATCAGTCCGCACCCGGTAAAGAACTGTATGGTGGCGGAATCAGCCGGAATCTTAATTTATCAGCCGTATTGCACGTATTAGAAGAAAACGGAACTAATCACTTTAAAACAGATGGAAATAAAGTAGTGGTATTACCGTAAAACCTGTAAAAAAAACATATGAAGTAACACATTGAACAATGAAAAAAGCCGGAGGTGGTGACACACCCCCGGCAGCAGCTCAGCATCCTGTAAGATCAGCGACGATCATTTAAGAATTCTAAACCTTATTAAAAGTATGCATTTAAAATTTAAGGAGATACCATTTCTCCCAAAGGGACTTTTATTAACCAAAATTTTGCGGGTTATGAAAATGACCACCTGGCTTATCCTGATCGCCTGCTTACATGTAAGCGCCAGGAGTTTTTCACAACAGGTTACCCTCTCTGTGAAAAATATGCCGTTACAGAAAGTGTTTGCAGAAATAATCCTGCAATCCGGGGCCACCATCGTATACAATGAATCCGCCCTCAAAAACACTACCCCGGTTACCTTACAGGTAAGCAGCGCTTCCGTGCAATCCGTACTGGAGCAATGTCTGCAACATCAGCCGGTTACCTTTTCTATCAACAACGGCGTATTCGTGATCCGCCCAAAGTCCGAGCCCCCGCCGCCGCCAGTGGATACTACTGGCCGTATTACCGGTACCGTGCGTGGCCCTGATGGCACCTTGCTTCCCGGCGCTACGGTAATCGTAAAAGGCACCAGCAGGGGCAACGCCACCAATGCCGGTGGACAATTCACGGTAGCAGCCAACGCCGGCGAAATACTGGTAGTCACTTTCACCGGCTACGACAAACAGGAACTGCCCGCCCGCAACGGCATGCAGGTAACCCTGCGCACCGCTAACAGTCAGCTGGACCAGGTAGTGGTAGTGGGCTACTCCGATAAAAAGAAAAGCGAATTAACCAGCGCCGTTACCGTAGTAGATGCAGCAAAACTGAAAGACGTTACCACCAACGATGTAGGTACCATGCTGCAAGGCAAGGTAGCCGGCCTCCAGGTGGTAAGCAGCTCCGGCGTTCCCGGCGCCGCAGCAGAAATACGCATGCGCGGCATTTCCTCTGTAAACGCTTCACAAAGTCCGCTCGTAGTAGTAGATGGTATCATTGGTGGTAACTACGACCCCAATGATATAGAAAGCGTAACCGTGCTCAAAGATGCCGGCGCCACCGCCATGTACGGCTCCCAGGCTAATGCCGGCGTGATCATCATCACCACTAAAAGAGCCGCCTCCGGAAAAATACAGTTCCAGGCAAAAGTAACCACCGGCTTCCGCACACCGGACTTCGGCACCATGGACATGATGAACGGCAGCGAATTGTATGAACGCCAGAAAGAATATTACCGCGATTATATTCCCGGCGCTACCAACAACTCCTATAAAATAGACCTGCTGAAATTCTATAATGAACGCCCGCTTGCCCTGCGCAACCAGAACTACAACTGGTTAACAGACATGTTCCAGCGCGCACCCATGCAGAATGTATATCTCTCCGCCAGCGGCAGATCAGAAAAATCAGATTACTACCTGGGTCTCTCTTATTATAACGAGAAAGGTACGTTCATGAATACCAACTACCAGCGCGTAAACCTGAGAGCCAATTCTACCTATCACTTTACCAAACGTATCAGCTTAACCAATAACATCAATCTCAGTGGCTCCTTTGGTAAAACATACGACTATAACGATATGTATTATGCATTCCTCAATATGCCCTGGGATAACCCATACGACAGCTCCGGTAAAGCATTGTATGTAGATGGTAACTCGCCTTTCAAATGGTGGTCGCGCGATAAGGTGAATCCTATTCACACCATCAATAATTCAGAGCATCCCTATAAAAATTTTGATGTGAATTATGATATGGGACTTAATATCGGCATCACCGACTGGCTTACCTTTACCAGTACCAACCGGTTGTCGCTGGGATACAATAAAAATAAAACCTGGTATTCGCCGGATGTGGCCGGGCAATATCATGGTACCGGTTACCTCAGCGAATTCAGTACGCTGAACTACGGCTACGTATCCAATAACCTGCTGAAAGTAGATTTCCGCATGGGTGATCATCGCATCAGCGGCCTTGCGGGCGTAGCGTTTGAAGGCAGCAATACCGAAGTGCTGGGCGCCTCCGGAAAAGGATTGCCCGCCGGGTTAAAAGTGCTGAACGTAGTAGCTAACAGCCAGATTGTAAATGGCAGTATCAATGAAGCCATTATACAGTCGCTCATCTCACAGGTAAACTACAGTTACCTGGATAAATATTTCCTCACCGGATCATTCCGCGTGGATGGCTCTTCCAATTTTCCGTCCGCCAATCGCTGGGCATCTTTCCCTTCTGTTTCTGCAGCATGGTTGATGAGTAATGAGGATTTTCTGAAAGATAATAATGTGTTCACCAATCTGAAACTCCGCGCCAGTTATGGTGTTACCGGTACGCAGGACATCGGGTCATCGCGCTACCTTGCGTTGTTTTCACTGGCTAGTCAGTATAACGGACAAATAGCGGCAACCCCTTCACAGTTGCCCAGCCCGGATCTCACCTGGGAAAGCAAATACCAGTGGAACGGCGGTATCGATATCGGGTTGTTTAAACGTATAGATCTGAGTGTGGATGTGTATAACAATATCACCAAAAACCTGTTGCTGCAGGTATCGCAACCCCTGTCGGTCGGCTTTGAAACACGCTGGCAGAACGTAGGTGAACTGGTGAATAATGGCGTGGAACTGGGCATCAGCTCCGTGAATATCCGCAGCCGGAAATTCCAGTGGAGCACCGATTTTAATATCAACTTCAACACCAACAAACTGCAGAAATTCCCGGCCAGCATCATCAATACACAATCTACCTGGAGTATCTCGCAGATCTACCGCAATGGTGGTAACCTGTATGAATTTTATATGCCCAAATGGTTAGGTGTGGACGTACAAACCGGCGCACCTTTGTGGGAAGTAGTGGATAAAGACGGCAACAAATCATCAACATCAGATTATGCCAGCGCCACCTACCAGGAAGTAGGCTCCGCACTGCCGAAGTTCCAGGGAGGCATGACTAACACCTTTACATACAGCGGTATTTCTTTAAGCGCAAATATCTATTTCCTTTCCGGCAACAAAGTATACAGCAATAACCTCCGCTTTGTGGAAAATGACGGCAACGAACCTTACTACAACCAGGTAAACCTGCCCAAAGGCAGCAGCACCTGGGCGAAGCCTGGTGATAACGCTACAGAGCCCAGTCCGCAGAACTCTGCCAACAGCACGCAAACGTCTACACGTTTCCTGAAAGATGGCAGCTTCTGGGCGTTGCGCAATATCAGCCTGAGTTACGAACTGCCAAAAGCCCTCGTAAACAGGTGGCGCCTCGATGGAGTAACGGTTGGCTTCACTGCCGATAACGTGCATACGTTCACCAATTTCTTAGGGCAGGACCCGCAAACTACCATCACACCTGGATCACAGGTGATGCCGGGCGTATCGGATTTTAAATATCCCAACAACCGCCAGTACCTGTTCAACATTAATTTCAGATTTTAAAATGCCTGTCATGAGATCAGCGATTATAATATTACTACTACTGCCTGTGTTGTTATGGCAAACAGGTTGTATGAAAGATGTGAATCCAAGCGATGCCCTCACCACAGAAACCATTACCGGTTCTCCCGAAGGGCTGAAGAACGCCGTAAACGGGGCATATTCCCTGCTAAAGGATCATGTACCGTTTAATGGTACTACCGATGATAATAACATGTACCTGCGTCAGTATTTCCAGCTGTCGGATTTTGCCAGCGATGATATTGTATGCGGACAAACAACAGAAGATCCCCTGTTCTATAGTTTCTCGTTAGGCCACTCGCCTACGCAAACGAATACACGCTATTTCTGGTATATCTCCTACAAAATTATCAACGACGCCAATACTGTAATTGAAGCGGTGGAGAAGCAGGCTAGCCCTGACGCCACTACGCAGCAAATGCTGGGTGAGTGCTATTTCCTGCGCGCCTTCAGTCACTTTAACCTGGTGAAATTATTTGCCATGCCATACGCGCAAAACCCCGGCGCTCCCGGTGTGATCCTGCGCACTGCCACCAGCGATCCTGCGCAAAAGGCACGCGCCAGTGTAGGCGAAGTATATGCACAGATCATTGCAGACGCCAGGAAGGGCGCCGAACTGATGTCGCAAAGCAGGGGGCCGCAGTACGCTTCCCGCGAAGCCGCCTGGGCGCTGCTCTCCAGGGCTTACCTGTATGAAGGGAACAACGACAGCACCACTTACTTCGCGTCGCAGGTTATTTCGTCCGGCCGCTATTCACTGGCTACCCCGGCTACTTACCCCGATTTGTTTGCCAACGCTGCCGCCGGTACAGAAACCATTTTCTGTGTGGCCTTTACGCAGCTGGACGACTACGGTAAGTTTGGTTCTATCGCCTCCATGATCTATTCCAATGGTAACTCCGGTTGGGGCGAAGAATTTGCGTCCGCATCGCTGAGGGATACCATGTCCGCTAATCCGGAAGATGTACGCTGGAAATATATTATCCCGCTGAAAGATGATAACGGCGTATTACAGAAAAAGAACGGCATCGATATTTACTATATCTCCAAATTCTCCGGGCAGGGAGGAAGTCCTACGCTTAGCTCGCCCATTCTTTTCCGCCTTGCGGAAATGTACCTGAACAGGGCAGAGGCAGCAGCTAAGGCGGGTAAAACAGCCGCCGCACTGGACGACCTGGATATCATCCGCACCAACCGCGGCTTGTCGGGCGCATTGTATCATCAACAGCTGCCTGCCGGGAAAACCGCACTGGACGTAGTGTTAAAGGAAAGACGACTGGAACTTGCTTTTGAAGGCCACCGAACCTTCGATGTGTACCGCAATAAAAAAGCCATGAACAGAACTTACTGGGGTTATCATTTACCGGGTTTGAAAGAATCCGATATCAACCCGGCTGTAAATCCTTCCGGTTATGCTGGCATGGTGGTGCAGCCCGATAATCCCAAGATCATCTATTACATCCCGATCGATGAAATAGAAACCAATAAACTGTGCGTACAGAATCCTTAAAACTACCCGATCATGCAAAAGCAACTGTTCTATATATTCATGCTGCTGTGTGCAGCTTCCGCCTGCAAAAAAGATGATACCAATCCCGCGCCGCTGGTAGTATATACCATCGAAGTAGAAGGCAACCAGGTATCTTTTAATAACACCACTACCGGCGCCACCTCGTGGAAATGGGACTTTGGCGATGGTACCGGTTCCACCGAGCAAAGCCCCGTACATACCTACCAGGGCAAGGGCAAATACGTGCCTACGTTGTATGCTACGTCTGCCGCAGGGGTTACGGCGGAAGGATCTACCGTGATCCGCATCTCTAAAACCTCGCCGGTGAAACTCACCGATAACAGCCTGGCCGACTGGGATACCATCAGCCAGAATGTGATCACTGCCGGCCCGGCCGGCGGCGTTTTCAAAAAGGTAAAATTCGATTACGACGGACAGTTTGTTTATTTCTATGGAGAGATGAGTGGTAAACTGGCCGATGGCGCTATTTTCGACGTGTATATCGACAGCGACAACAGTGCCGCTACGGGCCTGATCACCTCCCTGTTTACCGGCGCGGCGTACGATGTATTGCTGGAGGGACAGCTATTGCTCAATCAGAATACAGCGCCTATCCCGATGGCGATGTATTACCATAACGGACCGCAAACCAGCTTCAGTTTCGACCAGCAATCAGGTACAGATTTCTTTACGATGGGCACCATTGCGGAAGCCGGTGGTGTGATCCGTTTTGAAGGAAAACTGGACCGCTCAAAAATAAAGGGCTTTACGGGAGCGGCTATACGACTTGGCATGGTGGCCACTTCCAACGATTGGTCCACCCAGCTGGGCACCATCCCCGATGAAGGGGCCGCCGCTTTTTTATTAAATATGCCGGAATAAATTATTAATTTAAGCCTACAAACAGGACAATGAGCCAAACAACCAATGTCAGCCAACGATTGATTTCCCTGGATGTGATGCGTGGCCTTATTATGATTCTCCTGGCAGGAGAAAGCGCCCGTATCTATGAGTCGATCGCACATTTGCACCCTACGGGAATAGCCGGCAGTTTAATAACGCAGTTTTTTCACCACCCCTGGAACGGGCTACGCGCCTGGGACCTGGTGCAACCTGCTTTTATGACAATGGCCGGTGCTGCGATGTTCATCTCTTATTATTATAAAACACAAAAGGGCATTACCTGGTCACAAAATTTCAGACATATTGCCCTGCGTTGTTTAAAGTTGTTTATATTTGGTACTGCCCTCCATTGCGTATATGCAGGAAGGTTAGTATGGGAGTTATGGAATGTGCTCACGCAGTTATCTGTAACCACCCTGATCGCTTACCTCATCATACGCCGTTCCTTTGGTTTTCAGCTGGGTGTAAGCCTGTTATTGCTGCTGGCAACCGATTTATTGTACCGGTTTGTTTTATTGCCCGGTTTCGAAGAACCCTTCATACAAGGTCATAACTTCGGAGCTTTTATGGATACTGTGCTGATGGGTAAAATCAACCCGGACGGATGGGTGACCATTAACTTTATACCCACTGCCGCGCATACCATCTGGGGCGCGCTGGCCGGGAAGTTACTGATCAGCGACCGGCCACGGGCACAGAAAATAAAAATCCTGGTGACAGCCGGGCTGATAGGGCTCATCACCGGCTTCGGACTGGACCTGGCAGGCATTACACCCATTATCAAACGGATTGCCACTGCATCTTTTACGCTGGCTTCCGGCGGATGGGTAATGCTGGTAATGGCCCTGCTGTACTGGCTGATAGATGTAAAACAAAATGTGCGTTACGCCTGGATAGCCACTGTGGTAGGCATGAACGCCATTTTTATTTACCTCTTCTTTGAAACAGTAGGCGGGCAATGGGTAAATCCTACCACCGGCATCTTTGTAAAAGGATTTACGGCACTGGCAGGAATCCCCGAAAGCATCCGGGAAATATTATCCGCTTTTGCAGTGCTGGCGCTGGAATGGGGACTGTGTTACTGGCTATTTAAAAAGAAGATCTTCTTTAAATTATAAGCTATCTACTGAAACCCCCATGGAACAAAAGCTCCGGTATCCTTTACCGGGGCTTTTAATTTTTTTACTGCCCCCCGTATATTTTTCCGATTTTATTATTTACCTTGATTCCAGTTTAATAGTCAATTAGCCAAAATCTTTAGTATCAAAGCGTGAACAATGGAAGAAGTAAATTTCTTCCGGATCATTTAATCAAAATCACTGTAATAAGGCTGCCGCTAAGCAGCGTTACAGATATGTTATGTGTTTAAACTACCTGTAATGAATAATTACCAATAAGGTTCCGGTTACATGAGTCATTCTTCAGACATAGTATTGGTACAACGGTTAAAGGAAGGCGATGCTTCAGCATATGATGCTTTATTTATGAAGTATCACAAGCTGCTTTGCCTGAATGCCTATTGGTTTCTGCGAAACGAAGCAGAAGCAAATGATCTTGTACAGACCTTCTTCCTGGACATTTGGGACAAAAAATTATACCTTCATTTTTCAGGCGATATCAAAGGATACCTGCATCAGGCCGTAAAAAACCGTTGCCTGACGCATCTTAAAAAGCAAAAGACAGAACTGGAAAATAAAGTAGCGTTCACCCAGTTACAGGAAGATACCTGTATGGTAAACACCGAAGTTTCACCGGATTATTATAAACAGGTATTAACGGCCATCAATGATATGGCGGTACAAAAAAGATCGGCTATACAAATGGTGTATATCCAGGGAAAACGTTACCAGGAAGCAGCAGATGAAATGGGTATCAGTATCAATTCTTTCAAAACCCATCTGAAAAGAGGGCTGAAAGTATTACGTCATGCAATTACTAATAAGGGGTATTAGCCCGCGTTTTGTTAACAATGGAGCAGGCACAGGAAAAAATATTTGAATTATATCTACAACGTTTGTCGGGAACACTCTCTGCAGAAGAGGAGCGGTATGTGCAGGAAATGCTGCAGCACGATGCCGGTTTCAAAGCACAGTGGGATCAGCTGGAGCAGGAGAACATGACCCTTCATACCGACAGGTATCTTCAGCAGATTGATTCCGAAGCTGCCCTTCACCGGATTAAAGAAGAAAGAACAACACGCCGCCCGGTCGTCCACCTTAAAAAGTGGTTGTCCGCCGCCGCCATATTACTATTGACAGGTAGTGGCGTCTATTACTTCTTTGTCCGCACAACACCGGCCACTTCACCAACAGTGGCTATGCAGCAGCAGAAGCAACCGGTTCGCCTGTTGCTGAGCAATGGCGAAAAAGTAGTGCTGAGTAAAGACAGCAGCACCAAAACCATTGCCCTGAACAACGCCACGCTGAATACCAGCAATGGCGCCCTGCAATATTCTTCTGCCGACACCGTATTAAATACCCTCGATGTACCCGCCGGCGAAAGCTATAAACTCACCTTGTCAGACGGTACGGAAGTATGGCTGAACGCCGCCACCAGGCTGCGTTTTCCTTTCCATTTCGGACGTCCCGCAAGAGAAGTATATGTAGAAGGGGAAGCCTATTTTAAGGTGGCCGCCAATGCAGAGAAACCCTTTATTGTACACACTGCACTTACCAGCGTGCAAGTGCTGGGAACAGCTTTTAATATAAATACCTATCAGCCGGGCATCGTGAAAACGGCGCTCGTACAGGGTAGTGTTGTCACCAAAGGAAAAACCGGCGAACGCCAAACGCTGCAACCAGGCATCCAGGCTGATTATGATGCCGGTAAAGGATTTGTTACCAGTCATTTTGATGAAGAAGAAGTATTATCCTGGCGCAACGGTGTTTACTACTATCACCGCATGCCGCTTACAACCCTTATCACCGCTGCTTCCCGCTTCTATGGGATGCGTTTTGTATTGGATAAGAACAAGGAAGCCGGACAGGTAGTAACGGGCCTGATGGACCGTAACCGGCTGGAAGATTTCTTATCAGATCTTAAAACAACTGCACATATCGAATACCATTTATCAGGAAATGAAATTACCCTGAGATAAATTTTTCTTCCCTCAAAAAATATTTTTACTACTCCTTGTCACCCGTTTTCTGAAAAACGATGTAGTTGTGATGAAAGCATTTGTTACGGTCATTTGCTGTACCATCATTTTAACTTGTAAACAATTCCCGAATGAGAAAAAGTATACGCCACTGCCAGCTGGCTATGCGAAACGTTGTGCGCATGTTGGTGCTGTGTGCCCTTATATGCACGTCATTTTCCAGCGTGAAGGCACAAACACCGCCGCCTTCGCTGCAATCAATCGTCACGGTTACCGGTAACGAGGTAACCCTCCTGCAGATCTTCCGGGCCATCAAAAAGCAAACAGGGCTCACCCTGGTGTACAGCAACCAGCTGTTGAACGACGGGGAAAAGATGTCGCTCAACTTTCAGCAGGCGAAACTGGAAGAAGTACTGGCTTTTATCTTTAAAAATAAAAATATCAGCTACGTACTGCAACGCAATCGTATTGTACTCGACAAAAAAGCAGCTGCTCCGGAAACAACAGCAGCTCCCGCAGGGGAGAAACCGGCAGAGTGGCTGGTGCGCGGGCAGGTAATGGATGTAGATGGAAATCCCTTGCCTGGCGCTACTATTACGGTGAAAGACAGTAAAAAAGGAACCGTTACCGATGTAATGGGCGTATTTTCTATTGCCGCCAACAGGGACGATATCATCAAAGTAGCGATGATGGGAATGAATCCCGAAGAAGTAAAAGTAGTAAACCAGAAAACACTCAAAGTAAGTTTAACCGCAAAGGTGGATAAGCTGAATGAAGTAGTGGTAGTAGGTTTTGGCAGCCAGAAAAAAGTAACCGTAACAGGCGCTGTATCCACCGTAAATATGGCTGATATGCAAACACCGGTGCGCTCACTTACCAACGCATTGGTAGGCAAGGTAGCCGGTGTAATATCCATGCAGAGCGGCGGTGGTGAACCCGGTTATGATAACCCTAACTTCACTATCCGCGGTATTGGTACTTTCCAGGGAAGCGTTTCTCCACTCATCATTGTGGATGGCGTGCAAAGGGAAGATGTAAACAGTACCTACGGCGGTGCTTTCAATAACATTGACCCGGAAGATATCCAGAGCATTTCGTTGCTGAAAGATGCTTCCGCTACCGCAGTATATGGCGCCAAAGGCGCCAATGGCGTACTGATCATTACTACCCGCAGAGGGGTTGCCGGTAAACCAAAAGTATCTGCCAAAGCAGAAACGGGTTTCAGCGGATTAACCCAGATGCCAAAAATGCTGGATGGCGTGAATTATATGAAGCTGTATAATGAAGCCCGTACCAACGCCGGGGAAGAACCGGTATATTCCGATGAACTGATCCGTAAAACAGCCAGCGGTCTTGATCCATATATCTATCCAAATGTAAACTGGATTAAGACTATTTATAAGGATTGGGCATCTATGGCCAATGCCAACGTAAACGTAAGTGGCGGTGGTGAAGCCATGCGCTACTATGTGTCGATGTCGTTTTACAACCAGGACGGACAATATAAAGTGAATAACATCGGATACAACCCCAACCTCAATTTCAAAAGATATGATTTCAGGAGTAATGTAGACCTGAACGTGACCAAAACAACATTGCTTTCCCTTAACCTGGCTTCCATGCTGGTAAATACCCGCTACCCGGGTAATTCCGCCGGCTCTATCTGGTATTCTACCTACGCCACCAACCCCATTTCCTTCCCGGTATCTTACCCGGATGGCAAGTGGGCAGGCCCGGTTAACAACGGTGGCTCCAATCCGTTTAACCTCGTACAAAACGCAGGTTACGCTACAGAATTCAGACCTTCCATCCAATCCGTGTTATCCCTCAATCAGAAACTGGATGTAATTACCGAAGGACTGAGCGCCAACGCGCGTTTTTCTTTTGATACCTACAGCGAATTTGATAACAGAAGAACCGGTGTAAATGATTTGTTTTATGCGCCTGGCAGAAATGAAGATGGTAGTTTAATCTTTAACCAAACCAGAACAGGAAACACCTACCTGGGCTATGGCGCTTCTTCCACCGGTGAGCGCATGATGTACCTGGAAGGTAACCTCACTTACGATCATAGCTTCGGTAAACATAATTTCGGTGCATTGTTGGTAGGTAGTATCCGTAACCGCCTGGTGGGTTCTGCCGGTGATGTGAAAGGAGCCATTCCTTACCGCAACCAAAGCGCGGCAGCCCGGGTCACCTATTCCTATATGGACAAATACCTGGCAGAAGTAAATATGGGCGCTACCGGATCTGAAAACTTTGAACAGGGAAAAAGATGGGGTTACTTCCCCGCAGGTTCTGTTGGCTGGGTAATTTCTAAAGAAAACTTTTTCCTGCCTTATACAAATGTGGTCAACCTGTTAAAGATCCGCGGATCTTATGGTATGACAGGAAATGACCAGATAGACGGGAACCGCTTCGGTTATCTCACTTATTATAACGGCGCGTCCGGCGTGTCTTTCGGAAGCTCCGGTACGCCTTCCTATTATGGAGGTATTAATGCAGATGTAATTGGTACCGAAAACCTTACCTGGGAAAAATCTGCTAAAACAGATATCGGCCTGGAAATAGGTTTGTGGAATAAGTTGAATATTATAGTAGATGGATTCCAGGATAAAAGAAGTGCCATCCTCGTTGCGCGGAGATCTATTTCACCCGTAGCCGGATATGGCTCCAGCAGCATTTACGGTAACATCGGTGAAATGGTGAATAAAGGAATAGATGGCAGCATGGAATATACCGGTCGTATCGGAAAAGATATCTCCATTCGTGTATTCGGTAACGTTACTTACGCACGTAACAAGATCCTTTTTGCAGATAATCCCATTGCCCTGTACGCCTATGCACAACAGGAGGGACATAAGGTTGGCGAATTCAAAGGTTACCAGAGCCTCGGCCTGTTCACCAGCCAGGATGATGTGGAAAAAAGCCCGCAGCAGTTCAGGGTAGTGCATCCCGGTGATGTAAAGTATGCAGACCTGAATAACGACGGAAGGATTGATGGTAACGACCAAACTTATTTGGGCAAATCCAGTTTTCCTACCTGGTCATATGGTTACGGCTTTAATTTCGGCTACAAGAAATTTGAGCTTTCTGCCGTTTTCGCCGGCGTGGCTGATGTAGGGATCATGGCCAATGGCTCTGAAGTGCGCGGCAATGGGGCCGGCGCTGATGGTGTAGGCGTTATTCCTTTCGCCGGTATGGGACAATATCCGGCCAGTGTACTGGAAGATATGATGAACAGATGGACACCGGAGAATCCCAGTCAGGATGTACACTATCCACGTTTAACGGTAGCCAATACCAACGACAATAACTATTTAAACAGCAGTTGGTGGATCAGGGACGGTAGTTTCATGCGCCTGAAACAGGCTACTTTCAGCTATTCCTTTATCACACCGGATATGAAGCGCAAGGGCATCAGCAGCTTACAGGTATATACCACTGCTACCAACATGCTCACGTTCTCGAAGTTTAAATTATGGGATCCGGAACTGGGTAACAACGCGGCAAAGTATCCTTATCCGAAAACCTTTACCCTGGGTGTAAGAGCGCAGTTTTAATCAAGATCAAAAAGATTATTGTTATGACCAGATATAAATACCTGTTACTTTTTTTCATCGGTATCAACGCCATTACACTGGTATCCTGCAGTAAGTACCTGGATAAAAAGCCGGATAATCTTCTTACCGAAGATCAGATCTGGCAAACCAGGGCTAACGCGGAAGCCTATCTGAGTAATATTTACAGCGCCCGGCAGGCTGGCGGCGATTATGCCGGCATAGGCGCCGCGGATGAACTCTCTGTTTCTATTCCCGGTACTACGGTAAGGTACATGGTGGGCGGCAACTGGAGTGCATCTGATTGGTACTTCTACAACTGGGGCGGCTACTATACTGCCATCCGGAAATCTTTCATCTTCGAACAAAACATCGATAAGGTACCGGCTGATCAGCTGAGCAACGAGCTGAAAGCACAATACAAAGCAGAAAACCTTTTCCTGCGCGGTTACTTTTACTGGATGCTGCTAAGACAATACGGACCGTTTGTAAAACTCACCACTACTGTTAGTCAGGATGAAGACATGAACAAGTATCCGAGAGCGCCTTTCGATACCTGCGTAAAATTCATCAATGAAATGCTGGATGGCGCAGCAGCCGGACTTCCTTTCGTATGGAGTTCCTCCGGTAACAATGGCCGTGCAACCCGCGGCGCCTGTCTAGCTGTAAAAGCAAAGGTAGCACAGTGGGCTGCCAGTCCTTTATGGAATGGTAATCCCGCTCTTGCCGGATTTAAAAACCAGGACGGTACCGCACTCGCACCAGCCGGCTATGATGTGAATAAATGGCGCATCGCCGCACAGGCAGCAAAAGCGATCATCGATTCCAACAAGTACAAATTGTTTACCAACCTCGATAATGGCGGTACTACTTTTGATCCGTTCCTTTCTGTAAGAGATGTATTCCTTACTTCCTGGAATGATGAAATCATTCTTGCTTCCATGAACTGGCAACGCTGGGGATATACCATCTGTTCCTCTCCCGGCCCCGCAGGATACAACCTGTACAACGCCACACAAAATGTAGTGGATGCCTTTTATATGAACAATGGTAAAACCATCAGTGATCCTACTTCTAACTACGTGGAAACAGGCTTTGCTACACAGGACGGTGAGCACTACTGGGAAAATAAGGAGGGCGACTGGAACATGTACGCAAAGCGCGAACCACGGTTCTATGCTTACATCGCCTACAACCGCCGCCCGGTGATTGCAGCGGTATCAGTGGATGATAAAAACTACTTCTCTTCTGAAAAAAATAAAGATGGTACCGGCCGCCAGGAATTTTATTACAGCGGTAAATCAGGGATGCAGGGAATGGGCAGCAACGTTATCACCGGCTATCTCCCGGCTAAATTACTGAGTCCGAACGATAACCTCCGTAGCATGTCTACCGACGCATACCGTTCTCCGTATATCCTTATCCGTTATTCGGAAATTTTACTGGACTATGCAGAAGCACTGAACGAATATGATCCTGCCAATCCTGATATCGTGAAGTACCTCAACCAGGTAAGAACACGCGCCGGCCTGCCCGGCATTGAAACCGTGTACCCAGGCGCAGTTGGCAACCAGGAAGAAATGAGAAAATATATTCTGCGGGAAAGACAGGTGGAATTTTGCTTTGAAGGCGATCGTTATTACACGCTCATCCGCCGGTTGCTGATGAGCAAACCGGAAAACCAGGCTATTTACGGCATGAATATAAATGCGAAAGATAATGACCAGGGATTTTCTTTCACCGGTTTTTATACCCGCACACTTTTCCAGAAAAGATACTGGGATAACAAAATGTATATGTTCCCTATCCAGCAACAGGACCTGGAAAGAGATCGCGCATTGGTGCAAAACCCGGGCTGGTAATTCTTCTTTATTTAATTCTTAACTAACTACTATGATCAGGCCACTGAATTCATATATACTGAAAGGTTGTTTACTGATGTCTGCCTTGTTGGCGGGATGTTCAAAGGACGAGGATCTGAAACACGCGGAAGGGCAACCCGTATTGCTCACCGACTTCATTCCCGCCACCGGCGGCAGTACCACGGAAGTACTGATTACAGGCGATAACTTTTCCGCTGATACCTCCGATATAACGGTTACCATCAATGGTAAACGTTGTGCTATCGTGAACGCCAATACGAAACAGATTATGGTGATAGTGCCAAAGAAATGCGGCACCGGAAACCTGGTGGTGAAAGTAGGAAAAGATAGTGTGGTGAGCAGCACGCCGTTTACCTATGTGTTTTCCAGGACCGTTACAACGCTGGCCGGCAACGGCACTGCAGGATTTGCAAACGGCAAGGGCGCCGATGCGTTGTTTAATTTTAACGGGCAAAGCTGGTACCGCATGATGGGAATTGGTGCAGATGATAACGGGAACGTATATGTGGCAGATCCGGGTAACGCCTGTATCCGTAAAATTGATAACGCAGGAAATGCCACCGTGTTAGCCGGTAGTCCGGGCAACGGCGGAAGCGACGATGGCAAAGGTCCGGCAGCGCGTTTCCAGATTCCATATGGTTTAGCACTGGATGCGCAGGGCAATGTGTATACGGCAGATCCGGGCACCTGGAGCATCCGCAAAATTACACCGGATGGCACTACCACCACCCTGGGCGGCACGGTGCAGGAGCCCTGGAATGTAGCGGTAGACAAAGTATCCGGTAAAGTATATTATTGCAGCAACGGCGGCGGAAGCGTTTTCGAGATGAAGGCAGATGGCAGCAGTACCGCTATTATCAATGGCATCACCTCCCCCGGTGGAATGGACTTCGACAAGGCGGGTAACTTATACGTATCAAGTAATACCGGTCATACTATTATCCAGTTTAAGGCAGGCACATGGCAGCCTACTGTGATTGCCGGTGCTACCGGAGTGGCAGGCTATGTAAACGGAACAGGCGCTGCTGCACGGTTTGCAAATCCCTGGGGACTGGCAGTAGACATCACTGGTAATATATACGTGGCAGGTAATGGTAGCTACGGCGCTAATGCTGATGAAAGTATCCGCGCCATTTCCGCTAACACCTGGGATGTGATTACGTATGCCGGCAGCAACAGCGCCGGGTTTACAGACGGTATCGGAGCCGCTGCTTCCTTCAACGCACCGATGGGAGTAGCAGTAGATAAGGATGGAATAGTGTATGTGTTGGATAAGAATAATAACAGGGTCAGGAAAATAATTTCAGAATAACTTATATGCAAACCCACGGCGGCAGTAACTACTGCCGCCATTTATTTTTTAAAGATGTTAAACAGGAACATGTATTTATTGCTATTCGCAATGCTGGCCGGCGCCTGTAGTAAAGGATCTACCGCTGTTACTACCGTTGATGCCGCACAAACCCACACGTATTACGTAGCAGCCAACGGCGATAATTCGGCCGCAGGTACTATCAACAAACCACTACGCAGCATCAACATCGCTTTGGCAAAAGCCCTTCCCGGCGATACTGTGATGGTGAGGGCCGGAACATACGCAGAGAAGGTAGTGTTTCCTCGCTCCGGCCGATTGGAGAAGCTTATTACCCTCAAAGCATATCCCGGTGAAAAAGCCGTGATTGATGGCACTGGTATGACCGTTACCGGAAAGGAAGCACTGGTTACCATTAGTAACGCCAGTTATGTGGTGCTGGAAGGATTTGATATCTGCAATTTAAAGAGTAGCGCGGCATGGGCCAATGTGAATGGGATTACAGCAGATGCCGGCGCCGGCAATATCATCATCCGGAAAAATAAAATTTATAATATAGAACATAACGTAGACCCATCGCAGGGCCGTAGCGGTCATGGTATCGAGATTATCGGCAACACCGCCGATGTGATGAAGAACATTCTTGTGGAAGATAATATCATTCACGATACTAAAACAGGGTATAGCGAAAATCTCACGATCAATGGTTATGTAGATGGATTTACTATCAGGAGAAACACGATCTACAATACTGAGAACATTGGTATCGACGCGGCAGGTGGTTATGCTGCCAATACCAACCCCGCATTTAATTATGCCAGGAACGGCGTTATCACCGAAAATGAATTGTATAACATTGATATGACCCGCGGGCCTGTTGGCGGAACGCATGGCCACGGCGCTATCGCTATTTATGTAGACGGCGCGCGGAATATCACCGTGGAAAGAAACCGTATTCATGAAGCAGACCGCGGCATTGGTATCGTCAGTGAAAACGATGCTTATCCTACCAGCAACTGCATTGTGCGAAATAACTTTGTGTATAACTGCTGGCGTACCGGCATCTATCTTGGCGGCTACCTGGGTTATACATCCGGTGGCACACGCAATTGTTACGTGGTAAACAATACGTTATTATTCAACGACCGAGAGCCGGGCGCCTTCGGCGAAATAGAAGGAGAGATCCGCCTCACAGAGCAATGCTTTGATAATGTGATCCGTAATAATATCGTATATGCGCGACCGGTAGATATCTTTGTGCATAAATATACCAGCACAGGTTCCGGTAATATCATAGACAACAATCTTTACTTCACCACCGGTACACCGCAATGGATCTGGAACGGTACTAATACTAACATCATTACCGATTTCAACACATGGAAAACTACCTCCGGCACGGATGCGAATTCCGTGTATGGCACAGATCCGTTACTCATCAGTACAACAACACCAGATCTGCACATCGCTCCCAATTCACCGGCCCGCAATACCGGCGCAGTGATCTCTGAAGCAGTGAATGGCAGTCTGGATATCGACGGCAACGCACGTATTGTCAATAATAAGATCAGCAAAGGAGCGCAGCAGTGATAAATCCCCTTTTTACGTGATTGATGGTAACAGATTCTTATCGTAGATTGAAGTAACCTAAATCTGTATCAATATGAAAAAGAAAATCACTTCAAAGCTGAAGCTCACAAAAATTACTGTTGCCAGCCTTAGTAAAGCGCCACAGGAGAAAGACAAAGGCCGCACTTTGCCAACTACGCAGTTTATTTCCTGCGGAGAAACTTTTTGGGTATGCTAATAGCCGGATGCCCAATGGCTAAAGTTTGTTTTAGTTGAATTGAACCCGCTGTAACAGGCGGGTTCAGTGTTTTATGGGGGATAATGTAATAGATCGGGTTGCGGAAAAAATGTTGTGAAAACAGACGGGAGTAACATAAAGTTTAATATTATTAATAATGTGATAAATCAATATGCCCTTTAGATTATCTGAACGCTTTCTTAGCAAAATAAAACCATATAGAGAATTATTAAAATAGGTGTTCCCAAGGGGAGATAGTGCATTGATAGTGCATTAACAGTGCATGAGGAGTGCATGAGGAGTGCATGCGAACCGTATAGATAGTGCATAGATAGTCCATAACATACCCATGTCCGAAGTATTGGAGGGGCATCCGGGAGGCAATGGCGGCATTACTCGTCATATGTCGGTTAATCTTCAGATGAGTGCCCCAATAAAAAAGCATTACGGTATGAATCGTAATGCTTCCTTCTTATTGTATTGCTTCATACGCCACATAGTCTGTATATCCATGTGCGGCCCCTCCATAGTGTAAATTCCGGTCGGGTGTATTTAATGGCCAGTTGTTTTTTAATCGTTCGGCAAGGTCAGGGTTGGCAATGTAAGGCTCGCCCCATGCGGCCAGGTCAATGGTGCCGGCTGTTAAATATTGCTCCGCTTTTTCCTTGTTCATACCGCCTGCCAGTATGATCACGCCGCTGTATTGTTTTCTGAAACATTCCAGGAAGCCGTCGGGTAAGGCAAAGCTGCCTCTCGATTGCTGGTCCATGATATGAATGTAGGCGATGTTCCGTTTGCCGAGTTCCGCGGCGAGGTAACTATAGGTAGCTTCCAGCTCATCGTAGTGGGGCATTTCATGTAAGCCGCCGTAAGGAGTAAGACGGATAGCTACTTTCGCCGCGCCAATGTTAGCGATGCACGCATCAATGGCTTCCAGTAAAAAGCGGCTGCGGTTAACGATGTTGCCGCCATATTCATCGGTGCGGTTATTCACAAAAGGATTCAGGAACTGTTCAATCAGGTAGCCGTTAGCGCCGTGGAGTTCTACTCCGTCGAAGCCCGCTTTTACTGCATTGGCAGCGGCGTTGGCAAAATCCTGGATCACGCCTTTCACGCCTTCGGTGGTTAATGCTGCCGGAACAGAGCAGGTAACAAATGCTTCCTGGCCGTTTTCGTTGTAGCCCCAGGCATGTGAGTTGGCGGCCTGGATGTTGGAAGCGCTTACTGGTGCAATGCCGCCGGGTTGATTGGTGGTATGTGATACGCGGCCCACGTGCCACAACTGTGTAAATATTTTAGTGCCTGCTGCGTGAACGGCTGCAGTAACCAGTTTCCAGCCTTCCACCTGCTCCGGTGTATACAAGCCGGGAATATGCAATACGCCCGATGAAGTAGGAGAGATGGAAGTGCCTTCCGTGATGATGAGTCCTGCGTTAGTGCGTTGGCGGTAGTACAACGCATTCATTTCGTTGGGAATTCCGTTTGGATTCCGTGCGCGTGTCATGGGCGCCATCACGATCCTGTTCTTTAATGCCAGGCCTTTGCCGGTATATGGTTCAAATAATAGCATCTGTTGTTTTTTTGATGATGGGATAATCGGTGTATCCTGCGGCGTTGCCGCCGAAGAATGTCGATCTGTCGGGCTCATTGAGTGGCAACTGGTGTTGCAGGCGGTAAGGCAGATCGGGGTTGGCAATAAACGGACGTCCAAAACCGATGAGGTCTGCCCAGCCTTTCTGCAATGCTTCTTCAGCCCTGGCAACGGTATACTTACCGGCATAAATAAGGGTACCGGAGAAGGCTTCTCTGTATGCTTCCTTAAAGGCCACCGGCATCACGGGGGCATTGTCCCAGTCGGCCTCCGCGATGTGGATATAGGCAATGCCTATGTCGTTCAGCACTTTGGCTGCTGCGATATAAGTTTCTTCGGGATGGTCGTCCATAGCGCCCATTAAAGTAGTCAGCGGCGCCTGGCGCACGCCTACACGGTGTTTTCCGATGGCATCTGCTACTGCGGTTACCACTTCTCTCAGGAAGCGTAACCGGTTTTCCAGGGAGCCGCCGTATTCGTCTGTTCTGTGATTGGTTTGTGAGTCGATGAACTGCTCAATGAGGTAGCCATTGGCTCCGTGCAATTCCACGCCATCAAAACCGGCGGCTACCGCGTTTTTGGCGGCCTGCGCAAATTCGTTGATAATAGCCTGTATTTCGGGCCTGGTAAGCTCGCGGGGCATAGAGTGCTGAACCATTTCCCCGGCGCCGTTTTCGGGCCCTTTCCCTGCGGGATCGGCAAATACTTTCACGCCTTCTGCAAGGATGGCGGAAGGTGCCACCGGGGCAGCCCCATTTTCCTGTATGGAGATATGTGAAACACGGCCTACATGCCACAACTGGGCGAAGATGACGCCGTTATTGGCATGTACGGCGTCTGTAACCTGTTTCCAGCCGGCTATTTGCTCCGCATTGTATATACCCGGGGTCCAGGCGTAGCCCTGGCCCTGCCGGCTCACCTGTGTGCCTTCTGATATTATCAGCCCGGCACCGGTACGCTGACTGTAATATTCCGCCATCAGTGAAGTGGCTACATCGCCACGGGCCGCTCTGGACCTGGTCATTGGCGGCATTACTATCCTGTTTTTCAGGTGAAGCCCGCCTAGTGTATATTCTGTAAAAAGCATCGTATTAATATTTTGACAACACAAAATTCTCCCAAAATATATTATTATCATAATTATTTAACTTATACCTTTGTATCAGAAAAATGATAATGATATGGGACTAAACCTGGAATGGCTCCGTACCTTCAAATCCATCTATGAGCAGGGCACCCTTACCGGTGCGGCACAGGAGCTTTTTATTTCACAGCCTGGCGTAAGCCTGCACCTCAACTCCCTGGAAGCATATACCGGCTACAAACTGTTCGACCGCTCGGCCAAAAAACTCGTGCCCACCGAAAAGGGAAAAGTGATCTATAACTTTATAGAGGAACCACTGCTCAAACTGGAAAACGCAGAACAGCTTTTTCATAAAAGCACAAAAACCGACAGGGCCACTATCAGCATCGGTATGTGTTTCGAAACATTTCAATACACACTGGAGAAATACATCGCCACGCTGCCCTTTAACATCATCATCAAATTCGGCGACTACCCGCAAATGATCAACGACCTCGATAAAGGACTGCTGGACCTCATCATCACCCCACAGAAAGGTGATCAGAAAAACCTGGAGTTTAAACCTTTCTCGAAAGAAAAAATTGTACTGGTGGCCGGCGGTAAAACAGATATCCAGCCACTGAACGCATTATTGAAAAAGAAAGATATGAAAGCAGCGGAGAACTGGCTGAAAGAACAGCTATGGTACAGCACTGCGGCAGATATGGAGCACCTGAAACGATTCTGGCAATTTAACTTCCGCCATCAGATGGATTTTAAACCCAACTACATCGTTCCGAATATCTGTTCTATTGTTCGCTGTCTTAGTGGCGAAACCGGTTTTTCAGTAGTACCCGACTTTTTGTGCGCCCATGAAATTGAAAATGGCAGCATGAAGCCGGTGTGGGAAGGGGAACAGGTCATAGAAAATACACTGTATTTCGGTACCCGGAAAAAAACAATGTACGCGGCAGAAATAGACAAAGTACAGCGGATCTTTTCCACTGAATTTGTTAGCCCGTCACTCGTGAATAGTTACGCTGGCAGCCACCAGTGATTTGATATATTCAGTAGGTGTAAGACCGGTAATCTTTTTAAAATACTGGTTAAAAGATGATTTGGCTTTAAAGCCACAATCATACGCCAGTGTTAACACATTCACCGGCAGTGCTTTTTCGTTCATGAAGCGGATCTGTTCCATCGCCCGCCGGATGCGCCATTCATTGATATACTGGTAAAACGACTTCCCTGCATAACTGTTCAGCGTTTCTGAAATATGATACTTACTGATCCCGGCGCCCTGCGCGAGCTTGTCGAGGTTTAACTCAGCATCCGTGAATATTTTTGTTTTATGGAGATAAGCTTCCAGCGATTGCAATAGCATCCGCTGCTCTTCGGTACTGAGCTGCATCCTGCGGGAAGGCAATATCTCTGCCGCTGCTACTGTTTGCGCCGCTGCCTTCACCGGCTGCGCACCTATAATTCCCACATACTTGTACCGGATAATCACGAGGCACACCACTAACAGTAAGGAATATACGATATCTCTGCAGATAATATTATAGTTATACGAGCTATCCAGCAGGTGCACCGACTGTGCCGTTTTAAACCCCAGCGAAATAATGCTGATAATACCCAACAGGTAGCTGATACTGTTAATCAGCTTCTTCTCCTGCGGCATATCGGGTAATTGCTTCGCAATACGGAGCGATAACCCGGGAAAGAGGAAACCCAACACCATCATCATCCAGGTGGTGGTTTCATTGTAGTAATACAATACCGCGTGACCGGCATCCGCCGACCACATCAGCACGCACACCACCGTAAGATAACCCACTGCACCTAGTATGAAAGGAAGAAAAACATACCACCGCGAAGCAGGAATAAATGCAGCATCCCGCCGCTGGCACGCATATAAATACAGTAACGGTCCGTAACAAAAACCGATAAATGTATTCATCTGTGTACGCACCTCGTTGTCGTTCACAAAAGAATATATACAGAATTTAATAGCAAGATGCGCAGCAATACAGCACAGCAACAGGATCAGCAGAAAATCTGCTTTACTGCGCAATTTACTGCTTCCTAATAAAGCAACTGCGGTAAGCGCCTGAAATGCTCCGATGGCAATAACATATATCATAGTGCGGATATGCACCGAAAGTATAAAACCAATATTACCGGAATGTTAAACCTGCGGTTTCAGACAGCTGCCGCCCTATTTGGTAATGATTTCGTAACACATGGTAATGCATTGGTTTTCAATAAAAGTGAGTACGTTTAAAACGGAAAATACGTATACACGTAGCAGTAGTTGGATGCGGTCGAACTCATCATCAGCAACCCCCACTTTTGTTGAAAAATACCTTCATATGGATCGCATTTTTAAACCATTAAAAAGCTCCCGTTACCTTACATTACTGCTCCTGCTGGTAATGGCCGGCACGGCAAAGGCACAAACCATCAAAGGAGTTATCAACGGCAGGGAAGGACACCTGCCCGGCGCTTCTGTACAAACCACAGGAAGCAAACAAGGCACCGCTACCGATCTGAATGGCGCCTTCACTATCAATGTACACACCACCGGCAAAGTAATCCTGCTGGTATCCTATATAGGACATGAAACACAACAACTGGAACTAACCGTAAAACCCGGCATCAACGACGCCGGCAATATCACATTAACGCCTACCGGTGGCAAACTGGGAGAAGTACTGGTGAAAGGAACAATGGCGCCTTCCACCGTGAAAGCCCTCAGTATCAAAAAGAATTCCCTCGCTATTATGGATGTAATCGCGGCGGATGCCATCGGTAAATTACCGGACCGTAACGCTGCCGAAGCGGTACAACGCGTACAGGGCGTAGCCGTAGCCCGCTACCACGGCGAAGCCGATGCCGCCACTGTAAGAGGTACGCCCTTCGCCTGGACCTCTACTCTTTTTAACGGCAGCCGCCTGCCAAGCGCCAATGTACTCGGCAACCGCAACTCTGTACTGGACGCAGTACCTTCAGAAATTATCCAGTACGTACAGGTAGCCAAAGCCATTACACCAGACATGGAAGGCGACGCGATTGGTGGTTCCATTAACTTCATTACCCGCACCGCTCCCGCTAAAAGAACACTCAATGTAAGTGCGGCAGGCGGTTACAACACCTTTTCAAAAGATGCTACCTACAACGCATCCCTTGTATACGGTGATCGCTTTTTTAAAGATAAACTGGGCGTGATGATCGCCGGCGCCATCTGGGACCGCCAGTGGGGAACGGATGCCTTTGAAGTAGCCTACAATACCGGCCTTCCTGATCCGGTACAGCAGAAGTCTGTCAGCACCGTTATGCTGAAACGATACATGGGTAAACGGCAGACTTATGGCGCCAACGTTGGACTAGAATATAAATTCAATTCTTCCCATAAAATATTCTTCCGCGGACTGATGGATAAATTCAACGATATCCGCCCGGTATATGAATCTTATGTGGATTACAACAACAGCCGCTACCAGTACAACTATCGCTACTCTTACTATCAAACTGTATTGAACGGCGGAGAACTGGGCGGTGAACACCAGCTGTCTTCCAAAGTAAAAATGGACTGGACGGTGAGCGATTACTACACAAAGTATTTCCTGGAAACACCACCTACCAATGGTAATAAAGGATTACCCATCGCTACTTTCCGTCAGAAAATAACCGGTGGTTTTAATAATCTTTCTGCAGATGGAAAACGGTATTGGGGTTTCGATTCACCACAAGGTATTGGCGGAGATCCGTTACACTTTGATGCCGGCATAAAAAACAGCGGGGAAGTAATGGACCCGTCGAAGCTCACCCTGCAACAGTTAGTGATTGCGCAACTGGATACAAAAGAAGAAGATAAAACCGCACAGGTGAACTTCAAAGTAAGCGCCTCTTCCAGGGTGAACCTGAAGTTCGGCGCCAAATACCGCCATAAAGACCGCGCCGGTACGTATGGCTCCAACATCGTGTACCTCCCCGGCGCCGCACTGGGCATTCCAAATTCACCGGGCCTGCTGCCGCTGAATACACTGCAAACCACTGATTTCCCGGTACGCGGCGGTTTCTTCCAGGGACTGAAAGGCAACTATGATCAGTTTATGATTGATCCCATCACCAAACAACAGCTGTTTGATTTGTACGATACCGCCACCCTGCGTAAAAACGGCTTTGCCGATTACACGTCTAAATCCAATGCTACCAATATTTATACAGGTACAGAGAATGTAGCAGCAGCTTATGCAATGGCAGAAATCGATCTTACAGAAAAATTGAAAATGATTGCCGGTGTAAGAAATGAATACACCGCCTTTACATTGCATGGTTCAAAAGCCACTGCAGAAGGCACACCAAAAGTAACCACCATTACACCGGCTACAGTAAAAAATAATTACAATGCGCTGTTGCCAATGCTGCACCTTAAATACAGCATTAACGACCAGGCCAACCTGCGTGCTGCCTACACCCGCACGTTTATCCGCCCCAATTTTACAGACCTCACGCCAGGCGAATCTGTGGATAACACCGGCTCTACTATCACCATCACCAAAGGTAATCCCGACTTGCAGCCAACCTTCTCCAACAACTTCGATCTGATGGGCGAATACTATTTTAAAAATATTGGTCTCATCTCCGGCGGTGTCTTTTATAAGAAAATCAGTAACGTAATTTTTGCAGATAAAACTTACTATACGGAGAATAATACGAACTACGTGGTGGCACAGGCAAAGAACCTGAACGATGCCTCCCTCACAGGACTGGAAGCAGGCATCAACAAGCGGTTCGATTTTCTGCCAGGTGTCCTCAGTGGATTGGGTGCAGAACTGAATTATACTTTTATCAGTTCGTCGGTAGAAGTGCCAAGAACCGCCAGCGGTAATAAGATCATGGATAAAACCAGTCTGCCAAACCAATCGCGTCACCTGTTTAACAGCATTCTCTTTTATGAACGTAACGGTCTGATGATCCGTATTGCGGGCAACTACCGCGGTGCATCGGTAGAAACCATTAATCAGCAGCTGGGCAAGGATTTTTATATCTGGACAGATAAGAACTTTACAGTAGATGCTTCTGCTACCGTAAACATCACATCCAAAATACGGGTGTTTGCAGAGCTGAATAACATTACCAATGAACCGCTGAAAACCTATATGGGTGATAAACGCCGTATCGCCGCTGAAGAATGGTATGGCAGTCGCGGTCAGGCGGGTATCCGCTGGGACATCATCAAATAACATCATCTCTCAAAAAATAACAAACACTATATGAAAAGAATAATGCTGGTACTGGCTATTGCCTTACCCGGTGCAACTTTTGCCCAATTAGCCGATAGCGCGCAAAGAGTGGTGCGCATGCAGGGAGCGGTTAACTTCCGCGATGTAGGCGGATACAAAACAAATGATGGCAAAAAAGTAGTATGGGGGAAAGTGTTCCGCTCTGCCGATGTAAGCCACCTGACAGACCAGGACCTCACCGTGCTGGAACAAAAACATATCCACACCGTAATAGATTTCCGTGGCGTGAAAGAAGCTGCTGCTGCGCCGGATCATTTGCTGCCCAAAACAGATTACCTGCTATGCCCTGCCGGCAGCGACAGTCTGCCTGGTGCTGCGCAAATGGGAGAAATCATTAAGAATGGTAATTTCCTGGAGAAGTTTTACGGTAACACCCAATACCTGGGCGATCGTTATAAACCACTGTTTCAGAAACTCCTGGTGTTACCTGCCAATGAATCTATCATGTACCACTGCACCGGTGGCCGCGACAGAACCGGTATGGCTACTGCGTTATTCCTCTACGCATTAGGCGTGCCGCAGCAAACCATCGAAGCAGATTTTACTGCCAGCAATGTATACCTGCTGCCTATGAATAAACGGATGTTCCAGGGGCTGCAACAAAGTACTGGTATGGATGAAGAAACCATCCGTAAAGCATTGGAGCTGAAACCGGAATTATTGCACAGCCTTTTTAATGCCATTAAAGGCAAATACGGCACGGTAGAAAATTTCTTTGAGAAAGAATTGGGGATCGGGGAAAAAGAAAGGGCGATCCTGAAAGAGAAGTATACTATTTAGCAGTTTAAGCGGAGGGGAATACCCTCCGCTTAAACTTATTCCTTCATTCCTTTCACCAGGGCAACAATCGCTAATCCGCATATCGCCATAATGGCAAATGACCAGCGTAAACTGGTAGCCTGTGCCACCAATCCTACCAGTGGCGGTACTACCATGAATCCAAGATAGCCGATTGTAGAAATAGAGGCCAGCGTTTGCCCGCTGTTAGTACTCTTTGAGCGTCCTGCCAGGCTGAATACCAGCGGCACTACACACGCTACTCCCAAACCAGCAAAAATAAACCCGATACCGGCCGTCACCGGATAAGGCAGCACTATAGCGAGTAATAACCCGGTGAGTATAAACCAGCCGCTATACAGCAGCATCGATTTGATGCCCAGGCGGTTTACGAGCCTGTCGCCGATAAAACGTCCGGTAGTCATGGCTACCATGTATATGCCAAAAGCTGCTACAGCAGTGGATTTGCTGGTGCCAACAATTTTTTCAAAGTATAGCCCGCTCCAGTCGTACATCGTATTCTCCGTAGCCATACAGGCAAAGCAGATCAGCGAATATTTCAGCAGTGATTTATCGGGCAGTGCAAAAGCCGCCCTTTTTACCGTTTCCTTCACCGGCTGATCCGGTAATGTTTTGGGATAGTAATAGATGGTAAATACCAGTAATAATGTACTGATCATCAGCAGATGATAGGAAGGCGCCACGTTCATAGTCACCATCAGGTAGCCAATAGCCGCGCCTGCAAAGCCCGCCACGCTCCAGATGCCATGAAAAGTGGTCATAATAGACTGGGGGAACAGGTGTTGCACCTGCACCGCCTGCGAGTTCATGGAGAGGTTCAGCAGGTTACGGGCAGAGCCAAAACAAAACAACACCAGTGCCAGCTGCCAGATACTGGTGGTGAAACCCGGTAAGCTCAGTATCAGGTTAAACACCATTGCGCCAAATACCATGATCTTCCGGCTGCTGAATAGCCCCAGCAGTCTGCCGGTAATGGGCATTGTGAGCATCAGCCCGATAGGCAGTGCCAGTAGTACCAGCCCGAATTGCGCCTCATTTAAATGCAATTGCTGCTTAATGGAGGGAATCCTGGAGGCCCAGGAAGAATAACCTAATCCGGAGATGAAAAAGAAGACGGAAATAGCGATGCGGTATTGCCTCGCATCGGTTTCATTTTGAATATCTGCTAACATGATCTGCGCTCCACACCTGTTTGTGGTATTTGACGGTGCAAAATTAGGCAAATCCGGGGAGAATTGGCGTGGGGAATGCGGGGATTGCGCAGAAATGAAGCGGGGGGAGGGTTTGGGTGTTAGGTGGACACTTTATTGTGGGGGGGAGGGTGGCGCATATACTTGTATTATCATGTGAGGTACTATTTTTGTTTACTTATTTGTAAATAGTTTACATTTTTGTAATTTTTTTTCAATATCTTTGCACTGAAAATAAAAGAAGGAATGGTAGGGGGATCAATTGACGTAAAAATAGAGAAAATAGCAACCGGAGAGCTTTTGGATGCGCTCATTGAACCGATGACTGTCAAGGATTTCATAGTGGTGAAAAAGAGTAAAAACTGGTTCGATAAATTTAACTGGAACCAGTATACCGGAAAGGAAGTCTATAAGTTAAAGTTGAAAGATAATGATATCCTTTTAGGTCTGATTTGTTTGGTGGATCATACAGACCCTGGTATTGACGCTATTGAAATTGAGTTATTAGAGGTATCGGCGGAGCATATTGGAAAGGAAAAGCAGCTGGACCATATCGGAGGATGTCTGATCGCTTTTGCCTGCCGTGAATCTTTTAAACGGGGGCACGAAGGTTGTGTTTTCCTGGTGCCCAAAACCTCCCTCATAAATTATTATAAGGATAAATATGGGTTTGAGAACGTTCCACTTAAAACTCCTGACAGACCTAATGGGTTCATGATACTTTATGAATCTGGATCGAGGAGATTGATTAAAACCTATATTGATCGGGATTGACCGGCCAAAATTTTACCGTTCAGAAAAGAAAATCGCAGAAGATATGAAATCGTATAAGGAAATTGAAAAGAAGCATAGCCCGGAAGAAATAGCGGAATCACTTATTTTTCCGGGACCTAAAGATGCCAGTGAGCGGGAGCAACTGCTATCGGCCTTCAAAAAGGTCAGAAAGCAGTATAAAGATGGACAATCTGAAGAAAGCAAGTTGATTGCGCAGCTCCTTCAATTAAAATTCCTGATCGAAGATTATTTGAAAGCAGATAGTTTTAATAAAGAATTTTATTTCGGATATTTTCTGAAAGAATATATCACCCGACAGGAAAAGAAGAATAAAGAATTTGCACAGGAAATAGATGTGGACCCGACCGAATTAAGCCAGATCATTAATCAGCACAGAAAACCTACCGAAAAAATTATTTATAGATTGGAGTTACATTCCAACAGGAATTTCCCTGCTGTGATGTGGTTTAGGTTACTGGAAAAGGAAAGGGAATATGAATTACGGCATAATAATAAGATAGTTGATAGTGAGAAAATACATGTAAAGCAGCAATTGCATTTTTCTTTTTAATAGCAATAGTTAAAAATCGGGACTCATCATGCCAATCCCCTTTCATATTTAACAATTATGGCTGCGGATCGAAATAGATCGGCAGCCATAACAGTTCCTTCATTATATCACAACCTATACCCAACCGTAACAGATAAATTCCTGTTTTTATAATCCCGTTTGGAATAAGTATCAGCCTCTTTAATCTCCCCGATATTTATCAGGCCCGGCTCATAATTAACTCCCAGCGCAAATCTTTTATACTCAACCCCCACACCGGAACTTAATCCGAAATCCGTTTTTGCTAAACCCGTTCGTGTTTCACCGAATGTATCTGTTGAAGTTTTTTCATAATTGGTTTCTCCGGATGAATGAACTGTTTTGTTCCTGGTTACTTCTTTTCCGCCGATACCATAAGCAATATAAGCACCTGCCTGTATAAAAAGCCTGGTGCTGGAAGTGAGAGAAAACTTGTATCCGATAAGGAGAGGTAGTTGAAGATAAGTTTGGTTGGTTATTATTTTCCTGTAAGTAATTGGGGCATTGCTACCTCCAATCCACCTTTCGGCATCCTCATGTATGGTTCCTTTAGTGGTAAGCGAAACACCGGATCGTATATAAACAGCATTCGACAGGTTATAGTCGGCATTAAATCCTACCTGGAATCCCGGTTTACTCTTCTTTTCTCCAATAATATAGTTTACCGTTTCATGGGCGTTGGACAAATTAAATCCGCCGTTTAGCCCAAAGGTGAAGCACTTGTGTTGCGCAACCAGCTGAAGAGCGGGTAACAGTATTACACAGGTTGAAATGAGTAATTTTCTGACGTTCATGCTACAGTATAAATTTATCTTCATCAGGAAATAGGGTTTAAGTCTGATGCCCTAAATGTAGTAAATATTAAAAGTTCTTTTTGAGAGAAAGAAGATCATCTTATCAAGGATATTTCTTTCTCAAAGTATACTTATCATCATCATTTGATTGAAATAGTATAACATTTGGAAAAGAAAGTGTCATTAAAGTATTTGATACGTCCGTAATTTTAATGTCACGATCACACTTGTACGAACGTTATGAATAAAAATACATTTACAGGCAATATCAGCGCTGCATCATTTTAACTTATATCAGCAGGATTTAATGCAGGCATAAAATGCCGATTAAAAAGTACCGGTTTTATGGCATATACAATGAAAAACACAAGCATGCAGGTGGAACAGTTGCAGGAACAATACGAACAACTGGTACAACGCGGCAATGAACCTGCAGGTACCTACAACGGCATCTATAGCCGGTATAAGTATCCCGTACTAACGGCAGCGCATATACCTTATTTCTGGAAATTTGATCTGAACCCGGCCACCAATCCACACCTGCAGGAACGTATAGGCGTGAACGCGGTATTCAATGCAGGCGCCATCTGCCTGAATGGTAAGTTTTACCTCGTGGCCAGGGTGGAAGGCAACGACCGTAAATCTTTTTTTGCCGTAGCCGAAAGTCCGAACGGTACCGATCACTTCCGCTTCTGGGATTACCCCATCGCGCTGCCACAGGTGGCCGACAAAGAAACCAATGTGTATGATATACGTTTAACACAGCATGAAGATGGATGGATCTACGGCCTGTTTTGCGTGGAACGCAGGGACCCTGCGGCAGCGCCGGGCGATCAGTCGGCGGCAGTAGCGCAATGCGGCATTGTCCGCACCAAAGATCTCCGCTCATGGGAACGCCTGCCGGATCTCAAAACGCCTTCGCCCCAGCAACGCAACGTAGTGCTGCATCCGGAACTGGTAAACGGCAAATATGCTTTTTATACCCGTCCGCAGGATGGCTTTATTGAAGCCGGAAACGGCGGGGGCATTGGCTTCGGACTGGCAGATGATATCACCCGCGCCGTTATCCACGAAGAACAGTTGCTGGATAAAAAAGTTTATCACACGGTATACGAAGCAAAAAACGGCCTGGGACCGGCGCCCATAAAAACAAAAAAAGGCTGGCTGCATTTAGCGCATGGTGTGCGTAACACCGCTGCGGGGCTGCGTTACACGCTCTATGTATTTATCACATCGCTGGAAGATCCAACCCAGGTAATACATAAGCCTGCCGGCTATTTCATGGCGCCGGAAGGAGAGGAGCGTGTGGGAGATGTATCCAACGTATTATTTTCCAACGGCTGGGTAACAGACGAAGAAGGAAATATCTTTGTATATTATGCCTCGTCAGATACCCGTATGCACGTTGCCGTTACCACAGTGGATAAGATGCTGGACTATGCCATCAACACGCCGGCAGACGGATTTACTTCCGACAGTACCGTACAACGTATATGCGAGCAGGTGAGTAAGAACCAGACATTCCTGTAACGCTAAATGAACCACATGAAATTATTAACCATTATCACCGCTGTATTGCTGGGCGCCATACCCACGCTCGCACAACAACAGCCCATTGATAAAAAGGCTACGCCGGAAACCAGGCAGCTGCTGCATAACATGGCGGCGCTGCTGGATAAAGGCGTCATCCTCGGTCACCAGGACGACCTGGCCTATGGCATGCAATGGGCCTATAAACCAGGCGAATCTGACGTGAAACGGTTAACGGGACAATACCCCGGCGTTTTTGGATGGGAACTGGGCCGCCTGGAAAAAGACAGCACCCATAACCTGGATGGTGTTCCGTTCGACTCTATCGTAGTATATATGAAATGGGTATACGAAAACGGCGGCATCAATACTTTCAGCTGGCATTTCAACGATCCCGTAACAAAGGCCACGGCCTGGAGCACTAATCCGAGCACGGTAAAAAGTATTATCCCCGGAGGCGCGCATCATGCCGCTTACAAAGCTTACCTGGATAAACTGGCTGTTTATCTTCATAAAATAAAAAATGATAAGGGAGAAGGAATCCCTTTATTGTTCCGCCCGTTCCATGAGCATACCGGTAACTGGTTCTGGTGGGGCAAATCCTCGTGTACACCGGAAGAATTTAAAGACATCTGGCAATTCACCGTTACCTACCTGCGTGATGTAAAACAATTGCATAACCTGCTGTATGCATACTCTGCCGCAGATTTTGCGACAGAAAAAGAATACCTGGAACGCTATCCCGGTGATGCATATGTGGATGTGCTGGGCTTTGATGCTTACTGCAATAAAGATGTAGCCCATTTTGTAAAAGACCTTAACAACCGGTTAAGTATCCTTCAGCAAGTAGCTGCCACACACCATAAAGTTCCCGCCCTTACCGAAGTAGGCAACATCAATACACCACAGTCGGAGTGGTGGACAAAAACATTTGGACCCGTACTGGAAAAATATAAGATGTCTTATGCACTCTTCTGGCGCAATGGGCCAAAGGAAGGCGCTTTCATACCTTACGAAGGCCAGGTAAGCGCGGCAGATTTTATTAAGTTCGCTACACAACCACCGGTTATTTTACTGAACCAGTTACAAACAACTGCTGTTTATAAAAAATAGTAAGTTGTTATCAGGACAATTATATATTTTGTAGGGGAGAGATGATTACCGGGGAGGTAATAATTTCTCCCCTTTCTGTATTTAAATATCCACGTTATGCCCTTCTTTAAATATATTGTCAGCTGTTGTTTTCTTTACCTGCCTGTAGCGGCGCAGGTGCCGGTAAACCTGCATGGATACAAGCCCTCCGGCGATGTAAAGGTAAGCGTGGCCAATCAGCAACTCACTGCTGTGTGGAATGCCGGCGCCAATCAACAGGCACGGATTGTACTGGATATGGAGCAGCGAAGCCCGCTCATCCATAGTCTCAGCTGGAACAACGGTAAAAAGGAATGGCAGCAGGTGGCGTCCGGTCTGCAACCCGTATTTTTTCTTACCACCGGCAAACGTGACCTGGTATCACAAAACGGCTGGAATATCTTCTTTGATAAAACGGCAAAATTACCGCGCACCACTTACCCGGTACAATTGCAGAAAGACAGTATCGCCGTTATTACAGATGGCTCCCGAACTGTTATTCGTGTAGCCGGCGCCACCGGAGGCCCTTTTAGCGGTGCGGTGGAAATAACCCTGTACAATGGCAGCGGACTGATGAACATGGCAGCTGTGATGACTACCCAAAAAGATTCTACCGCTATACTATATGACGCCGGACTAACGGCTACGGATATACCCTGGCAACAGATTCACTGGGCGGATCCCAAAGGTGTGATGAAGTCTGTGCCGGCAGTAGCAGGTACCCAAAGCACCAATGTCGCCGTGAAATACCGCACCATCATCGGTGAAAGTAAAACCGGTAGCCTGGCATTATTTCCCGCGCCGCACCAGTTCTTTTATCCGTTGGATAATTGTTTCAACCAGTCATTTACCTGGTACGGGAATAGTTATAATAAAACTGCACCCGGTTATGGTATTGGTATCCGGCAGGAACCGGAAGGGGATAAAAGATGGGTACCCTGGTTTAATGCTCCTCCCGGAACTGCACAGCGCCTTCATTTCTTTTGTTTACTCAGCAATACCACTGCCGGCCAAACATTGCAATATGTACGCCGCTATACCCACAGTGATGCATATACGCCGCTCCCCGGATACTACACCATGAGCAGCCACTTTCACCAGGAGCATACTGCTGATGTATTGAATAAACTGCCGATGCCGGAACTTCCTGCATTCATAAAAGCCTTTCGTGAAACGGGTGTAAACATCGTTCACCTGGGCGAGTTCCACGGCCCCGGACATCCACGCGGTCCGGAAAGTGAACGCTTCCTTGAACAGCAAACACTGTTTAAAGAGTGTGAACGATTGTCTACCAAGCAGTTTTTACTGCTCCCCGGTGAAGAGCCTAATAACTTCTTCGGCGGGCACTGGATGAACTTCTTCCCTAAACCGGTTTATTGGGTGATGGATCGTAAGCCCTCACAGCCTTTTGTAACCAATGATCCTACCTATGGGAAAGTATACCGCGTAAGCAATAAAGAAGAAATGCTGCAGCTATTGCAAACAGAAAAAGGCATGGCCTGGACAGCTCATGCACGTACCAAAGGATCTACCGGGTTCCCTGATAAATATAAAGAGGAAGCATTTTTTACGGCTCCCCAATTTATGGGGGCAGCCTGGAAAGCTTTACCCGCCGATCTTTCACAGCCTTATCTCGGCAAGCGGGCGCTGGACCTGCTGGATGATATGGCCAACTGGGGCTTGCACAAAACAATGATTGCAGAAGCAGATCTGTTCCGCATTACGCCGGAAGATGAATTGTACGGACACCTCAACGTAAACTATCTTCAGCTGGATCACCTGCCCGCTTTTAAAGATGGCTGGCAACCTGTGCTGGATGCCATGCAACAGGGAAAGTTTTTTGTAACCACAGGAGAAATATTATTGCCCGCTTTTACCGTGAATGGAAAATCTTCCGGTAATACGATCGCCGCCGCACGGAAGGGAATTGTGAAAGTATCTGCCAGCTGGACTTTCCCGCTTAACTATGCGGTAATCATCTCCGGCGATGGAAAGGAGGTTTACCGGGAAAAAATTCCCCTGCACCAAACGCAGTCATTCGGATCAACCACGTTTACATTTAATACGAACCTGGAAAACCGTAAATGGGTACGGTTTGAATTGTGGGATGTTGCTGCCAATGGCGCATTTACACAGTGTGTGTGGATAAAGTAGCTTCGTTAATCGCTTTAAAGTCATCTAATGGCGACGAACATACGGAGCAGCAATAATCTTCCGGTAAATCACTGAATAAAGTACCTGCAGGTACTTGCTGTTCCGGATCTCCGGCGGCATCGTCGTATACCGTTAAGCACACCTGGCATTGATGAACTGTCCGTTCGACAGCGGCAACAGGCGCCAGCGATTGCTGCTCCGTTACATAGTGCTGTAATACATCCGCCTCACTTTCCCGCTCGTAAAAAGTTCTGCACAACGCTACAATGTAAGGCCCCAGGTGCTCTTTGGAAACGCCTTCCCGGTATAACAGCAGCTGTGCGGAATTGGCGTTATAACCCGCCGTATACAGAATGTCGTAACGCTGCATATACTTCAGCTTGCTGCCATGTTTGTTTTCCTGCTTGCGGATTACCACCGTTCCAAAAAGGCTTGCCGGCCGGTTAATCCTCACACTGAAACACAAACCATAAGTACGCACATCAGCCGTATCAAAATAGCGGATGATGTGCCGCTTTAAAACAAGCCCATCTTCACAGTTATCTTCTACCTGCCAGTTTAATTCATTCGCGGCATGACGCACATTGATGCCATACTTCCCCAACACATAATCCCAGAGCTTACGGTGGGCCGGCTCAATATTTTTAATGATCAGCGACTTCCACGGCGTGGCATATAATTGCCCGATGCGGGTTTCCAGGCAAATGGTACATACTTCTTTCAAAAAAGCAATCGGGAAATCTTCATCTCTCCGGTAAATACCTAACCAATAACTATTGTCGTGCTTATTAAAACCTTCGTAGTAGGGTAAATGAAAAGCAGGAAGATCCGGCTCCTTTTCTTTCGCGCGACCAATGTAACTTGCTACCTGTTTTACCTGCTGGTACACTTCCTCCGGCGTATCGCCTTCATTGATGCTTTGCTCCAGTTGCTTGCTCATAGCAGCAATATTATTGGTATAGATCAGCTCCGGCCACGCATACAGCTGCTGGCTTCCCGGCATGCGGATATACAGGTACCAGTAATGTAAACTGGAAGAAGAGATCCAGTTGATATGCCCGGTGAACAACGGAACAAATGTTTGCTGACTATCACAGATATTGATCTTCAGCGTTGGCGTATAGTCGAACCCGTTAAATACATCTTTATAAATTCCTTCACTCAGCCAGCTGTCGTGGATAAAGATACCAGCCGCAGGGTAGGAGCTCATAATATTGGGCTGCTCCGCTATAGGCAGTTGTTTATCCGCGCAGTTCTTTTTAAAGGCGGCTAAATTTTTATCCGGTATATCTACCAGCAATTGTTGCCGTAAGCCAAAACGTACATGCGTAGCCTGCGCTGCTGCCGCTGTTTCCAGCAGCTCCAGCAGGTATCCCGGTGAAATAATACCACCGGTGAAATTAACGGGTAATGTATGCGTATGTTTAGCCATAATTATACAAGTGCTGCCATGGTTTTTTGAATTGATTTTTCCAGCAAAGCCTTTACCTCAGATTTACAGCTGCCACAGCCCAAACCAGCGCCGGAAGCCTGGCAAAGCTGTTGCAGGTTCTCACAACCTCCTGCTATCTTCTCCATAATATTACCTTCACCTACATTGCCACAGGAGCATACCAGCCTGCCAATTACCGGCGTTCCCTTTTTGCCGGAACGTAACAGTTCCAGCCGCTTATCCGACAACTCAATTTTTTGCTGAATAAGATCCCTGAATTCGATGAACTCCGATTTGTCGCCGATCAGGATGGCGCCCACCAGCCGGTCCTGGTGAATGATACATTTCTTATAATAACGTTTTGCTTTATCAATAAACACTACTTCTTCATAAGCCGGATCCTTCGGTGTTTCCACCATGCCAAGCGAACAAAGATCGGTGCCATGCATCTTCAGGATATTCATAAACAGGGAGCCCTGGTAGTAATTGCTGATGTCGCCATTGAGATAACGGGCCACTACTTCTGCCTGTTGTTCCGCGGCGGCAGTGATGCCGTATAACGTACCATTGAAAGCCGCAATTTCGCCAATAGCGTAGATGTCCGGATCACTGGTCTGAAGATATTCATTCACCACCACGCCGCGGTTGCACTCCAGTTGCGCCGCCTGGGCCAGCTCTATATTGGGAACCGTGCCTATAGACATGACCACTGCCTGGCAGGGAATGTACAGGCCGCTTTTCAGCTGGATGCCTTCCAGCTGATCCTGCCCGGAGAAACGGTTGATTTCATCATTATAATAGATGTCAATACCGCGGTCGGTAAGTTCTTCGTAAAGTAGCTGCCCACCCAGCGTATCCAGTTGGCGGTCCATTAACCGGGAAGTACGTTGTATAACGCCAACGTCTATATTAATTTCTTTGAGAGATGCTGCCAGCTCTATCCCCAACAATCCACCACCTGCTATCATTACTTTCCCTTTGGATGGATCTATATGCTGTTTGAAGGCATCTGCATCCATCCGGGTACGCATCGTGAAAATGCCCGGTATGGGTGGAATATCCCGCAACGTGGCGGCCCGGCTGCCGGTAGCCATCAGCAGGATATCGTACGTATGTACGTTCCCGTTACTATCAGTGAGTAACTTATTGCTGCGGTCGATAAGCGTAATGCTTACGCCGCGGTGCAAGGTAATATTGTAAGATTTTTCTTCTGCACTGGTCATCTTCACCAGCTGCTTCCATTGCTGGGTGCCGCTGATGTAATCCGGTAGCATCACGCGGTTGTAAAACGGCAGGTCTTCTTTACTGAACACCACTATTTCATCGGAAGTGTTTAGTTCTCGGTACGACTTTACAAATCCGCAGGCCCCGGCTCCGGCGCCTATTATCACAATTTTCTGTACCGGTTTCCGGTAGCGCGCTACCTGTACCGCTGCATATTTAAAGTCCGGCTGTTTGGAAAGAGGATCAAGCAACGGGCTGGTCAGGTTATTGGCGCGGTGAAGATCGCTGTGCAATATTTTTCCCCAATGCATAGGCAGGAAAACAACGCCTTTTTTGATAGTAGTGCTAAGCTGCGCTTTTACCCGTACTGTTCCGCGTCCGTTGGTAACGGTAACAATATCTTCTGCCGAAATGCCGCGCTGCCGTGCATCTTCGGGATGTATTTCAAGAAAGGAGGAAGAAATATGCTGCTTCAGCTTACTCACCTTACCTGTTTTGCTCATGGTATGCCACTGGTCGCGTATGCGGCCGGTGGTGAGTATCAGCGGCAACTCATTGCTGAGTGGCTCGGATCTGTTGTCATCGTCGAAACTATGGATTACCGCCCTTTCGTCAGGGGTATAAAACCGGTGGTCGCGGAACAGTCGCGGCGTGCCGTTGCCCGATTGGTAGGGCCACTGCACGCTGCGCTGTGCCTTGATAATATCATAGTTCAATTCACTCACATCAATGTTGGTACCGGCAGTAAGCCGGCAATGTTCATCGTATATCTCAGATACATTCGTATAGTCGAATCCGTGATACCCCATTTTTTGCGCAAAGCGGCAAATGATTTCGGCATCGGGTAACGCCTCGCCGGGCGCATCGGTCACTTTGGTGAGATAGCTGATGCGTCGTTCTGCGTTGGTCATGGTGCCCTCTTTTTCTGTCCATGCAGCGGCGGGTAATACCACATCTGCATAACGCAATGTTTCGGGCTTACTGGAAATTTCCTGCACCACTACATACTTTGCCTTTTGCAGTGCAGCTTCGGCAAAGCGGGCGTCGGGCAGGCTCACCAACGGATTGGTACACATGATCCAGATAGCTTTCAGCCGTCCATCGTTTAATGCGGTGAACATCTCTGTGGCAGTAAGCCCCGGCTTGTCGGAAAGCTCGGTGCCTCCCCAGAAAGCCTGTACCTCCTTACGGTGCGCAGGATTGTTCAGCACGCGGTGCGCCGGGAGGAGATTGGATAAACCGCCTACTTCGCGGCCACCCATTGCATTGGGCTGGCCTGTTAAAGAGAAAGGACCGCTGCCGGGTTTGCCGATATGGCCGGTGATCAGGTGAAGGTTAATGAGACTAAGATTTTTATGCACGCCCACGGAGCTTTGGTTCAAACCCATTGTCCAGAGGGTCATGAACCCGGTTGCGTTGCCAATGTAATCGGCGGCCTTGTGGATATCTTCCGCAGCAATACCGCAAATGGCCGCCGCTTCTTCTATGGTGCGTTCCATCACGGTATCCTTGTACTTATCAAAACCATTGGTATGCGCTTCCACAAAGGAACTATCCGTATGCCCGGCGGTGATCAGCGCGCGGCCTATGGCGTGGTGTAATACAATATCAGTACCGGGGTTTACCTGCAAATGCAGACCTGCCAGCGCGCAACTTTGTGTTACCCGCGGGTCACTCACAATAATCTTCATAGCCGGGTTGGCTGCTTTCGCTGCTTCTACCCTGCGCCATAAAATAGGATGGCACCACGCCGGATTGGCGCCTGCCACAAAGATGCAGTCGGCCTGCTCTATATCATCGTAGGTGCCGGGCACTGCATCTTCTCCCAAAGCCATTTTATAAGCCACTACCGCACTGCTCATACACAGCCGGGAGTTGGTATCTATATTATTGCTGCCAATAAATCCTTTGATCAGCTTATTCACTACATAGTATTCCTCCGTCAGGCATTGCCCGGATGCGTAGAAGGCTACAGCATCCGGACCATGTTTTTTTATGATGGCTGCAAATACAGCGGCGGTTCTTTCCAATGCCTGATCCCATGTAACCCTTTGCCGTGGAAGGTTACGGTGGTACCGCATTTCAGGATACAGCAACCTGTCTGATGTATCCATCACTGTATAATGCAGGTTCATACCTTTGGAACAAAGCATACCCTTATTAACCGGGTGTGTTTTGTCACCTTCTACATGCAGCTTGCCCTGCCGGTCTTTATGTACCACTATTCCACAGCCTACGCCGCAGTAACAACAGGTGGTTTTGAATGATGCTTGCATGCTAAAGGTTTTACAATGATTTATGATACCGCTACCGGTGTTCTTACCGGTGCTTCCTCAGCAGCAGGCTGCCGGGTAAAGCGTGTCAGCATTACAATACAGGAGATGGCAATAACTACATAGCCAATATACGTGAACGCCTGTACGTAACTGATACTGTCTGATTTAAACAGGAAGCCGAACATCATTCCGCCGAGGTTGCCCCCTGCGCCAACAATACCGCTTACCAGCCCCGCATTTTTTTCGTTGATAAAAGGTACGATGCCATAAGTGGCGCCATTGGCCATTTTCAGGAACAGCGCAAAGCTCAGCATGGCGATGATAGCCACTACCAGCGATCCTGCCTGTGCAAATAATAACAACCCGATTCCTTCCGCCAGCAGCATCAGGGCCAATAACCATCCTTTACCTCTCATGCCAAACCTGGCGCCTGCCTTATCTGAAATAATGCCTCCCAGTGCCCGCGCAAACAGGTTCATAAAACCAAATATACCGGCCCAGAACCCTGCACTGCCTTGCGAAAGTTGAAATGTATCTACAAAATGTAAAGACGCTACGTTATCAAAAGTGATCTCCATACCAAAGCACATGCCGTATGCCAGTGTAAGCGCCCAGATGCGCCAGTCGCCCAGCACAGACCAATCCGTTTTATTATCTTTCTTATTATAACCAATCTCATCAAAATTTCCGTTAGGCGTATCTTTTGTATAACGGTAATACAGGTACGCTACACCGAGCATCATCAGTCCCGGCAGTATCATGGCGTACCGCCACGCTTCCGGTTTGGTGTAACCAAAACCAACAATCGCGGCAAATATCACCGGCATCACCATGTTGGTAACGCCTCCGCCCAGGTTGCCCCAGCCGCCGGTAATTGCATTGGCGGTGCCTTTGATGGCAGGGGCGAACATAAGGGAGGTGTGAAACTGCGTAATAACAAAGGAACCGCCTATAACGCTGATGGCTAAACGGAACAGCATAAAGGAAGTATAGTCTTTTGATAACCCAACCAGGAATACCGGCAACGAACCCACCAGCAACAGCCGGATCGCGGTTTTACGCGGTCCCCAGGTATCACAGAGCCGGCCAATGATAAGCCGCGCTATGATGGTGCCGGATACGGAAGCAATAATGATATTACCTACCTGCGATTTGGTTAACCCGAGATCCGCACGGATAGTAGGCATCAGCGGCGCCAGCCCAAACCAGCCAAAGAAACAAACGAAGAACATCAGCCACGTAATATGGAACGTGCGCATCTGTATGGTATCAAGACTGAATATTTTTAATTTTTCTAAAGGAGCAGCCATGTGTTGTGTTTTTACAGGTTATTTAATCAGAAATTCGGGCCGGATATTAACCGATATATATGCCCAGTTACTGTTTGCAGCAGCGTTCTTTACATTTTTAACAGTAGGGGAAGACAGGGTGGCAGTACTCCAGAAATGGCTGTAACCTGCTTCCAGTCCTATCATTTTGGTAAGGGTGTAATTCGCTGTTACATCTGCTTCTGTTCCAAACTGTTTCTTCATGCCCGTTACATCGGCTGCACTGAAAAACTCGTGTACATCGCCGGTCAATGCCCAACGCGGCCCCGGCTTTAGTTTCGTTTTTACGTAATAGTCCTGTAATCCTTTATTCCCAAATCCGCTGGCCACATAGAAGTAATCCATATTGCCCCAGAACTTATGCGGGGTGCCATACAGCGGATCAAAATCCGGACTGGTATAATCCGCGCCTGCGCCTGCGCTGAATGCTTTATTCACACTATAAAAGAAAGAACCTGAAAGTAAACTGCCGCTCACCGTTTGTCCGTTCCCGTTGGTGCCAAACTGATGATACACGGCAGCTGTATAGGTAAATCTGTTAAATGCCTGCGTGTAAAATAAACCCGTGGTCATACGGGTATTCACCGCTCCTTCGTATACTTTTACAGCCACATGTTCTACACTGTCGATGTGGTATTTTGAAAACTGATCTGTCAGGAAAAGAAAGGATAAATTGCCTTTGTTCAGCTTCCTGGATACATAAGCAAATTCCAGGCTTTTGTACATATTGCCGCCATTGGTGTTCGCGGTATAATTACCGGGAGGCGTGGCATTGTATACACTGCCGCTGGCATTTTCTTTATTCTGGTTAAAGGCGGCGCCCACATGCAGGGTCCACGCATTACTTTCGTATTTCAACACTGCTGCATCGTGCCGGCGGCCCTGTTGCAGCCAGTCGAGATTGCCCAGTAAACGGCTGTCGTCATACACCAGTTCCTGGCGGCCGATCTTCAGAGAAAGACTTTTATTCTTCACCACAGTGTCTGTCAGCAATACTTCCGCCCACGCTTCATGCAGCATAAACCCGTTATTATCCGGGGTAGTGGTGCGGTTAATAGTAGAGCCGTCCTGTCCCCAAACACGTACATCCTGTACCGTTAGTCCCAGCTTGATCCGGTAGGCGCTGAAGCCGGCCATTAACCGGGTACGCTGAGAGGTGAAGAAAGCTGGTGCGGCGCCTTCGGGCTGCGGAGCGCCTTGTCCGTTACGTAGTTCGGTGCGGGTTCTGAGTTGCGCACCGAGTGAGAGTTGGGCATAGCCGTACTGCGATAACAGCAGTCCGGGAAGTATCAACGATACCTTGCCTGGAAACCATTTTTTCATGTAACTTTGGTTGATTTTGAATGAGCCAATCATTTCCGGATCAGAAGCCCGGTTAGCCTGCCAGCTACCGGGTTTCGTTTTTTTATTATACACCTGCCATCTCCATCTCAGCAGCTACACCTATATATACCATGTCGTCCACGATTTTTACAGGGTAGGTAGTGAGGGAACATTCGTGTTCGTCAGACAGGCAACGGCCATCTTTCAGGGAGAATGTTTTTTTATGAAAAGGACAGGCTACTTTAGGCTCATCTTGTACAGTGCCCGTCATACCGCGACTGAGTGCCATCTGCTGGCGGTGCGGGCAAAGGTTTTGGGTGGCATACCATTCATTTCTGCGGGCAAAATAGAACAGGGCTATCTGCTCTTCTTTGTACTTTACGCAAACGCCGCCATTGGTAGGTACATCTGATGTTTTGCAGGCCAGGAACCAGCTGGTAGTAGTTGTGTGAGTAGTAGACATAGCAGTGTATTTTTGTGTAAAGAGATTATTTCCATTCAGCGGCTTTCTTCTGAGCCCGCATCGTTTCAAATTTTACAGTCGGATCTTTATCGGTTGGTGCATTTACAAAGTGGGAGAAACGCTTGCGCAGTTCTGGGTTTTCCACTACTTCGCGCCACTCGCATTTGTAGTTATCTACCAGGAGTTGCATTTCTGATTCGAGCTGGGTGGCAATACCAAGACTGTCATTCACCACCACATTGCGTAAATAGTCCATACCGCCATCCAGCTTATTAAGCCAGGTAGCTGTACGCGTCAGCGGATCGGCTGTTTTGATGTAAAACATCAGGAAGCGGTCGATGTATTGGATACAGGTTTCGCTGTCGATGTCTGATGCCAGCAGTTGTGCATGTTGTGGTTTGGAACCGCCGTTACCGCATACATACAGGTTCCAGCCTCTTTCGGTGGCGATGATGCCAAAGTCTTTCGACTGCGCCTCTGCACATTCCCGGATACAACCGGATACGGCCGATTTAATTTTATGCGGCGCCCGCAATCCGCGGTAGCGTTCTTCTATCCGGATGGCGAAGCTCACACTGTCGTGCAGCCCGAAGCGGCACCAGGTAGAGCCCACGCAGCTTTTTACTGTACGGAGCGCTTTACCATAAGCATGGCCGCTTTCAAAACCTGCTGCAATCAACTCTTCCCAGATATTTGGCAGGTCACTGAGATGTGCGCCAAACAAGTCGATACGTTGTCCGCCGGTGATTTTCGTATAGAGGTTATATTTAGTACCTATCTGCCCGATCACTACCAGTTTTTCCGGTGTAATTTCTCCACCGGGAATCCGGGGCACTACAGAGTAGGTACCACCTTTCTGGATATTGGCGAGGTAGCGGTCGTTGGAATCCTGCGCTGTATCGTTGCCTTTATCGAGGATCATATCATTCCACAAACTGGCCAGGATAGAGGCTACCACTGGTTTACATACTTCGCAGCCTTCCCCGCTGCCGTAATGGTCCAGTACTTCATCAAAGGAACGGAGTGATTTTACTTTGATGAGGTCCAGCATTTCCTGGCGGGAGTATTGGAAGTGTTCGCATACCACGTTGCGGATATATTTGCCCTGTGCCTTCATGGTGGCGGTGATCAGGTCTTTCACCATTGGTGTACAGCCACCACAGCAGGTACCGGCTTTGGTACATTTCTTTACTTCGTCCAGTGTTTCACGGCCATCGGTCACCGCCTGGCAGATAGCGCCTTTGCTTACGCTTTCACAGCTGCAGATAATGGCTTCATCCGGAAGCGCGGTAACGCCCGCGCCGGTATCGGCACTGCCGCTTCTGTTACCCAGCAGTAAATCTTCCGGGTTGGCCGGCAGGGCCAGTTTGTTTTTGGTGGTTTGCAGCAGCATGTTGTAAGCGGCTGCGTCACCTATTAAAATACCTCCCAGCAGGAACTGGCCATCGTGGGTGATGTTGATCCTTTTGTAAGTGCCTTTGAATTTATCTTCAAATACAATGCTGTGGCAGCTTTCCGGGGCAGGGAACGGGTCGCCGAAGCTGGCCACATCCACGCCGATGAGTTTTAATTTGGTGCTCATATCAAACCCGGTGAAGGCTTTGGCTTCACCGGCGATATGGGAGGCGGCCACTTCTGCCATTTCATAACCCGGGGCCACCAGGCCGTAGATCATGTTGTTGTAAAGTGCGCACTCACCGATGGAATATATAAAGGAGTCACTTGTCTGCATTTGTTCGTTTACCACAATGCCACCACGTGGACCAACGGCGATACCGGCAGCACGTGCCAGCTCGTCGCGTGGTTTAATACCGGCAGACACAACCAGGATGTCTGTCTCCAGGATAGTATCGTCCGAAAACTGGAGCCCTGTTATTGCTTCATCTCCCAGTATCTCCCGGGTGTTTTTACCGGTAAGCACTTTCAGTCCCAGGCTGGCCAGCTTGTTTTGCAGGATGCCGGAGCCCTGTTCATCTATCTGGCGTGGCATGAGGCGGGAGGAAAACTCCACCACATGCGTATTATTAATACCGAGGTCCAGGAGGGCTTTGGCAGCTTCCAGTCCCAGCAATCCGCCGCCTATTACAGCGCCGCTGCGGGCTCCGGGGGCATAGGCCTTCATCATTTCCAGGTCTTCTATAGTGCGGTAAATGAATACGCCTTTTTTATCCATGCCGGGTACCGGTGGCACAAACGCGGCAGAGCCGGTGGCCATCACCAGGTAATCGTAGGTTTCCACGATACCTTTATATGACTGTACGGTTTTATTGGTGCGGTCAATCTGTAATACCGGGTCGCCGAGGTGCAGGCGGATACCCTGCTCTACATACCAGTCGGCCGTAGCCAGCAGCAGGTCGTCGGCTGTTTTGCCGTCAAACCAGGAGGTGAGATGTACGCGATCATAAGCGGGACGGGGTTCTTCTCCAAATACAACCAGTTCAATCGGGGTGTCGGCAGATTTGGAAATGATCTTCTCACAAAATTTGTATCCCACCATACCGTTTCCTATAACTACTATTTTCATTCGATTATATTTAAGGATCAGAAATCTGGAATTATATTATGAATTAATTAATATAATAGTATTTTTTGTTTTGGAGACGATTTTTAAGGTAGGTGTATGATGTTAATTATAAAATTAAGCGTTTTTGTTTTAATTTTAGGCATGCATAGCTGTTAAATCTTCATATAATTTTAAATGTCATATGTATGCAGGTATCAAATCCATCTCTATCTTTAGTCGGAGCAGGACCCGGAGATCCTGAAATGATCACGCTGAAAGCGATTAACACCATCCGCCGGGCCAACGTCATATTATATGATGCATTGGTAAATGAATCCCTGCTCACTTATGCCTCGCCGGGTGCGATCATTAAGTTTGTAGGTAAAAGATATGGTTGCCATGCCCTGTCCCAGCAGGAAATAAACCACCTGATCGTGGAAATGGCGCTGGCCCACGGCCATGTAGTACGGCTCAAAGGCGGCGATCCCTTTGTATTTGGCAGGGCTGTGGAAGAAATTGAAGCTGCCAGGAAGCATGGAATCAAAGTGGCCATTGTGCCAGGAATCTCCAGTGCAGTAGCGGTACCGGCATCCCAGATGATACCGCTTACCTGCAGGGGCACCGCGGAAAGCTTCTGGGTAACCACCGGCACCACCAAAAGCGGCGATATTTCAAAAGACATCGCGCTGGCGGCACAATCCACTGCAACGGTAGTGATATTAATGGCCATGAGTAAACTGGAAGGTATCATGGATATCTTTCACGCACACGGCAAAGCAGCAACACCGGTAGCCATTATCCAGGACGGCACCACACCACAGCAAAAAATGGTGATCGGTACCGTAAAGGATATTGCCTTACGTGCACAGGCCGCCGGAATGGGAAATCCTGCTATTATAGTGGTAGGAGAGGTAGTAAAGCTGCAATCCCTGCTGGCAGATGAAACATTACAACAATTACAAAACAGCAATACGATACATGAAGAAAGATAAACAGGGTTGTGATGGTAAAACTTGCCTCCTTTGCCGGTTGTCCCTGAAAGAATGGGCCCCGGCAACAGCATTGTACCGCAAAAATTTTACCCTGAACAAAGGAGAAACCCTGTTTAAAGAAGGTGATAAAGTAGAAGGGATCTACTTTATTTATGAAGGCCGTATGAAAGTGCATAAACACTGGGGCTCCGAAAAAGAACTCATTGTACGCTTTGCACAGAAAGGCGATATCGTTGGCCACCGCGGCATAGGCGGTACGGAACATTATTATCCCATATCAGCCACTGCATTGGAGCCGGTAAAAGTTTGTTTTATAGAGATGGACTTTTTCCAGGCGTCTCTTAAAATCAATCACGACCTGCTGTACGAACTCATGTTGTTTTATGCACAGGAACTGCAAACGTCCGAAAAGCAGATGCGTAACCTTGCGCATATGTCTGTTAAAGGCCGCATGGCCAATGCACTAATACAGCTCCAGCAAAAGTTTGGTTTCAACAAAGACGGGTTTATTGACCTTGCACTTAGTAAACAAGACCTCGCCTCCTACATCGGCGCTACTTACGAAACCACTTTCCGGGTATTGAATGAATTGATAGAAGAACGGCTGGTAGCCGTTTCAGGGAAGAGTATCACCATTTTGAATGAAGATAAGTTAGCCCGGCTTACGGCAACCAGTTAGCCTGCCAGCAGGCGTTTCCGGATCAAGTCCACCTCAAAGGCGTGTATGCGCCGTGGTAACTTCCCTTCAACCTCCAACAATATACCTGCGCAGCTTTTTCTCGTTTAATATCGTTATCGCCCTGCCTTCCGCAGTAATCAGCTTCTCCGCGATAAACTCCTGCAAATTGCGGTAAATAGTTTCATAGGTGGTGCCTGCAAAAGCCGCAAGATCCTGGCGGCTGATGGTAAAATGAAGCGCCTTATGCAAGCGGCTGAGTTCCAGCAAAGCGTCTGCCAGTCTGCCTTTTACATCCATATGCACCAGGTTGCGCATCTTCCGTTCTGCTTCCTGTAATTCGTCGGCATAAAACTGCATCAGCTTCAACGCCAGGCTGGGATTCACTTTCAGCGATGCCTCAAAAAACGACAGCTCTGTATAACACACCGTGGTGTCTTCCAGTGCGGTGGCAGAAACAGTATACAGCCGATCTCCGCTGCCCAACCCGCGATGCCCGAGGATATCGCCTTTCTGCGCAAAGCGGACGATGAGTTCTTTTTCGGCCCCCCATTGCTTATGCACTTTCACTTTGCCATCATACAAAAAAAAGATCCCCTTCACCGGGCTGCCCTCCTGGAAAATTGTTTCATTCTTCTTATAAAAAAGATGCTGCCTGTGATCTGATACCGCCGCAATCCATTCAGGGATGCTGTATTGGCATAAAAAACAGGTGTTTAGATCGCAGGTTCCGGCTTTTTTCATGACTGCAATACTAATGTTTTTTCGCGTTTTTGGAAGAAAAAATAGGTTTTAATATGATTTGAATCATATTTTTGCATTGTTTTAAAGATGTAATTGTCACTTTATATAGTATGAATCACAAAAAAGAGCAGAAATTTGCCGGAAACATGTCACGGAGGGTGTTTTACCTCAGTCTGCAGGCATGTATCAACGCCCTGGCTATCGGCGTAGTGGCAAAAGCACTGGTGTTGCTGATCAGTCTCATTACCAACCTGTCGTTTTACGGGAAATTTTCATTTGAAGAAGCAGGGCCGGCAGGAAACCACCTGGGCATGCTGGTAATCATAGTACCCATCATAGGTAGCCTGATAGTAGGGGTGATGGCGCGTTTTGGCAGTAAAGCCATCCGCGGTCATGGTATCCCGGAGGCGATGGAAAACATCATCGGCAATGAAAGCAAGATCCCGCCGGTGATTACATTGCTGAAACCCTTGTCTGCTGCCATCTCTATCGGTACCGGTGGTCCCTTTGGTGCAGAAGGCCCCATCATCGCTACGGGTGGCGCCATTGGCTCCTTCACAGGGCAGGTGATCCATATTTCTTCGGCAGAAAGAAAAGTTTTGCTGGCAGCAGGCGCCTGCGCCGGTATGGCCGCTATCTTCGGAAGCCCGTTGGCAGCTGTTTTGCTGGCTATTGAACTGCTGCTGTTTGAATTCTCTCCCCGTTCGGTGATTCCCGTGGCCATAGGCTGTATCGCCGGCGCCGGTATGCACATCCTGTTGTTCGACAGCACCCCGGTTTTTGCCATGCCGCCAATCCCTGCGGTAACGGATATCGCCCTGGTCACTTATGTGCTGATGGGCGCTATCATAGGCGTAGTGGCGGCTTACGTGTCGAAGTCCGTTTATTTTGTGGAAGACCTGTTTGAGAAATTACCCATCCACTGGATGTGGTGGCCGGCACTCGGCGCCATCGCGGTGGGTGTGACCGGCTACTTCGCCCCGCACACAATGGGTGTGGGTTATGATAACATTAAAACACTGTTAACCGGCACCGCGCCGCTGGCACTGCTGGTATCGCTTTGTGTGCTCAAATATCTTTCATGGGTGATTTCCCTGGGCAGCGGTACCTCCGGCGGAACGCTGGCGCCCCTGTTTACCATCGGTGGTGCTTTTGGAGCATTGCTGGGTGTGGCAGTAATGCATATATTCCCCGGCAGCGGCATCAACATCGCTACAGCGGCGTTGATTGGTATGGCTGCCATGTTTGCCGGCGCCTCCCGCGCATTGCTCACGGCTATTGTATTCTCACTGGAAACAACCGGGCAAACACATGGCCTCCTGCCGCTGATAGCCGCCTGCACGGCCGCTTATTTTGTGTCGTTCTTCCTGATGAAAGGCAGTATCATGACAGAAAAGATCCGCCGCAGAGGCGTGGCCACCCCGGAAGAATATACCCCTGATATGATGCAGCTGATCAATGTGGCGGCCGTGGCCACCAACCCTCCTGTAGCGCTGGAGGAAGATACTACCCAGGCGCAGGCACATCAGTTGCTGCAAACAGTTTTTTATCACTACCGCTACCTGCCGGTAACAGATAAGGCCGGGCATTTCAAAGGATATGTAAACCGGCAGCACCTGTTGGCCGGAAACAATATGCCTCTCCGGGACCTCCTGGAATCATCTGCGCCCTACCTGTACCCCGCCGATGATATCAATCTCGTTACAGAACTATTCGATAGTTATCCGCCGGATATCCTGGCGGTACTCGATGCGGGAAAGAAATTAACAGGCATTGTCACTGCCGATGCGGTGCTGAGAACCTATGGCGAACGCCGCAAGGCTACCGCAAAGTATCATTCTGCTTTCTATGGCAATACCCGCCTGCTGCGGTTAATGGCACGGGGCAAACGCCTGCTGGCACGGCCTTAACATCCTGACATAACGGTTGAAATGCAGGTCCGCTCTTTTGGGCGGGCCTTTTTTTATGCCCCGTAAAATATTCTCCTGCGCTGCCCGTCTTCCTATAAAAGCGTCTTAACTTTAATACATGCAGCGGAAATTACCTTCCATAAAAGAAAGAATACAACAGTCTCAGAACTTCCGTAACGGATCCTTTCAGAACCTCTCCGTTACGCCGATGAAGCCGGAGGATGTTACTTATTTCACCATGCTCCGCAAAGTGCTGAAACGCCCGGCAGATGTACGGCCTCCCGGACCTATGCCAACAGTGCGCACGGATCTGAAAGCATTATACTCGGAAAAGCCCGTAGTCACCTGGTTTGGCCACTCTTCTTATCTCATCCATGTAAAAGGATTTAATATACTGGTAGACCCCGTGTTTAGCGGCAGCGCATCGCCCATGTCATGTATGGTAAAGGCATTCCCCGGAGCTGATGCCTATACGCCAGCAGATATGCCGGAAATAGATCTGATGATCATCACCCACAATCACTATGATCATCTTGATAAAAAAACATTAGCCCAGCTAAAGCCCCATACCAAAAGAATATATACCAGCTTAGGTGTTGGCTATGATCTGCAGCGCTGCGTGGCAACCGGCAACAATGTCACGGAAATGGACTGGTGGGAAACCCGTGAAATCGCAAAAGATATCACCCTAACGGCTACGCCTGCACGACATTTCTCCGGCCGTGGAATTAAAAGAGGCGGTAGCCTCTGGTCTTCTTTTGTACTGGAAATATTCGGGTATAAAATTTTTATCGGCGGAGACTCCGGGTACGATACGCATTTCAAAGCCATTGGTGATAAATTCGGTCCGTTCGACCTGGTAATACTGGAATGCGGGCAATACAACGATTACTGGCCTTTCATCCATATGAACCCGGAAGAAACCGTGCAGGCGGCCATCGACCTGCAGGCAAAAGCCCTGCTGCCGGTACATTGGGGCAAATTTGTACTGGCTATGCATGCATGGAATGACTCCCCGAAACGGGTGACTGCCGCCGGCGCGCAAAGGGGGCTGCTTGTTACCACTCCCCGCATAGGAGAGCCGGTAACCGTAGGCGCACATTATCCGCAGGAGCATTGGTGGGAATAGTTCCTAGATCCGGAAGCTCACCATTTCCACAATGCCTTCACCGGGCGCATGAAACAGATGATTGTCCCCGGTGAGCTTTTTCTCCGTTTCACACAGCGGCTCCACCGTATCCAGTATTCCATCCAGCTGGTATAATAAGCCTGCAATATCCGCCCGGTTATTCACATTTACCGGCCGGCCAATATAGTTTTCCAATACTTCCTTCACTGCTTTGTGATAAGACAGGAACCTGGCAGGTACTTCTTCTTCAGATAGAGAATAATCCAGCAACACCAGGTGATGTTGCTGTGGCGTTTTAAATAACTGCATCACCTGCACAAACGCATCGTTAGAGATATAATGAAGCACGCCCTCAAAAACAATGATCGCAGGAATCTCTTCCCGGTAGCCGTTTTCCAATAACTTACTCCATAACAACGCAGTATCCGTTATATCACATTTGATAAAGCGGATCAGCGGATTACCCGGCATGATCTCTTCATAGAGTTGCTGCTTTTCTTCAATGTATCCATTATCCACTTCTATAATCCTGCTGATCTGTTGCGGGTAATTTTCCAGGAGATATAAAGATAAAGGGTCCAGTCCGGCGCCCAGCATAATCACCTGTTGACCCGGAAATGCCGGCATGCGCTCCCGCAACATCCGGCGGATGCTTTGTTTTCGCAGGCATATCATATCTGCAATAAACGGATATTGCTGTTTCAGTTCATCATAGAAACCGCTGGTTTCGCTAAAATCGATCGCTTCTATATACTGTTGCTGCAGTGGTGTGGTATACAATTGCATCGCTGCTTCCAGCACCAGGCGGGACGTGGAGGGTACTTTTAATTTTTCGGTCATTTTGAGGTGCATTTATAATAAAGCTAATATAGGCCAATGCATGGCTACAGCAGGGTTATTTTAATATTAATGGTTCATAAACGCTTCACAATAAGGTATATTTAATAAACAAAATGGTAGCATCATTGTTTCACTAAAATGTCAACAACTCAGATTATGCAGCCACGTATCGCATCACTCAGCAAACTGGAACAGGACGGTAGAAAAATCTCCCGGTTGCCTTTCTCGATCAGGATCTTACTGGAAAATGTTCTGCGGAACCATGACAACTTCGCCATCACCGACGAACACCTGGAAACATTGGTAAACTGGGACCCCGCAGGGACGGACAAAGAAATACCTTTTAAGCCCGCGCGCGTACTGATGCAGGACTTTACCGGCGTAGCCGCCGTAGTGGATATTGCTTCCATCCGTGCAGAGGTGATCCGTAAAGGAAAAGACGGTGCAAAAATTAACCCGGCCATCCCGGTGGATCTCGTGGTAGATCACTCTGTGCAGGTCGATTTCTTTGGAACAGATTACTCCTATACAAAAAATGTGGCCTATGAATATGAACGTAATAAAGAACGTTACCAGCTGCTCAAATGGGCGCAACAGGCTTTCGATAATTTTACGGTAGTACCGCCAGGCATGGGGATCTGTCACCAGGTAAACCTGGAATACCTTGCCAAAGGCGTTATAAGCCGCGATGGCTGGCTGTTTCCCGATACATTGGTTGGCACCGACTCCCATACCCCCATGGTTAACGGTATCGGAGTACTGGGCTGGGGCGTAGGTGGTATTGAAGCAGAAGCAGCCATCTTAGGTCAGCCCATCTATTTCTCCTGTCCCCAGGTGATCGGGCTGCGTCTCACCGGCCGGCTCACAGAAGGCGTTACCGCCACCGATATGGTACTCGCCATCACGCAGCTGTTGCGTAAATACGGGGTGGTCGACAAATTTGTGGAAGTATTCGGCGACGGACTTGACTTCCTCTCTGTACCTGACCGCGCCACGATCTCTAATATGTCGCCGGAATTTGGCTGCACTGTTACCTATTTCCCGATAGATACGCAAACACTGCAATACATGCATCGCACCAACCGCTCCAAAGAGGATATTGCGCAGGTGGAAAACTATTGCAAAGAAAATATGCTCTGGCGTCATGGCAGCGAGCAAATCACCTATACGGATATTATTGAACTGGACCTCGGACAAATACAATCCGCTGTGGCCGGGCCTAAGCGGCCACAGGACCGTATCCTGGTCCGCGACCTGCACAACGAGTTTGAAACCCTGCTCAGCAAGGAATTTAAACGCATGTATACGCCCGAAGGAAAACGCCGCGACACCGCCTGGCTGTCGGAAGGAGGCTCCGGCACCGCCTTTACCTACGAAATACAAAAGCATACAGAAGAAGTAGCGGTAGAACTGGACTATCTTAAATCCGTACGTATTAAACTGAAAAATGAAGAATATGTACTGAGCGATGGCGCCATTACCATTGCCGCTATCACCAGCTGTACCAATACTTCCAATCCAAGCGTGATGATAGGCGCAGGGCTGGTAGCGAAAAAAGCTATCAGTCGCGGGTTGTATGTAAAGCCCTGGGTGAAAACCAGCCTGGCGCCAGGTTCAAGGGTAGTAACGGAATACCTGAAACGCTCGGGCTTACTCTCCGAACTGGAAGCGCTGCGTTTTCATATTGTTGGCTACGGCTGTACTTCGTGTATTGGTAACAGTGGTCCGCTGCCGCCGGCCATCGCGGAAGCGGTGGAGAAAGGAAACCTGGTGGTGGCATCTGTACTTTCCGGCAACCGTAACTTCGAGGCAAGGGTACATCCGCAGGTGAAGATGAACTTCCTGGCTTCGCCATTGCTGGTGGTAGCCTACGCCATTGCAGGCCGCATCGATGTGGATATGCTCACCGCCCCATTGGGCTACGACCCCAATGGCGAACCCGTATACCTCCGCGATATCTGGCCCACCCAGCAGGAAATCAACGACGCTGTAGCCGCCGCCGTAAAGCAGGAAGATTTTGAAAATATCTACAAAGTAATATTCGACGGTGATGAACAATGGCGCGGTTTACTGGCGCCATCCGGGAAGGATTATCACTGGAGCAACGACTCTACCTATATCCGGGAAGCGCCGTTCTTTAACGGGTTGTCTGAATTCCCGCTTCCCGTGGAAGATGTAAAAGATGCACGCGTGCTGCTGAAACTGGGAGACTCCGTTACCACGGATCATATCTCTCCGGCAGGTTCATTCAAACCGGATACGCCGGCAGGCAAGTACCTGTTGGACCGTGGCATTGATCCACGCCTGTTTAACTCCTATGGCTCCCGCAGGGGAAACCATGAAGTAATGATCCGCGGCACCTTTGCCAATGTGCGTATTAAAAATGAGCTATCGCCCAAAGAAGGTGGTTTTACCACCATCATTCCATCCGGAACAGTATTGCCCATTTATGATGCGGCGCAGCAATATGCTGCTAAAAAAGTGCCGCTGATTATACTGGCCGGAAAGGAATATGGCAGCGGTTCTTCGCGCGACTGGGCTGCAAAGGGCACCAATCTTCTCGGTGTAAAAGCAGTGATTGCAGAAAGCTACGAACGTATTCACCGCAGCAACCTGGTAGGTATGGGCGTACTCCCACTCGAATACCTCGAAGGAGAAAATGCAAACACCTTAAAACTTACCGGAACTGAATTGTACACCATCAGCGATATATCTGCTGGTCTCGTTCCAAATAAAATACTAACGGTAACGGCTATCCCGGCAGAAGGGGCGCCCATTGTATTCAAAGTAAAATCCAAGCTGAACTCCCTGATAGAAATTGAGTACTATCGTCATGGTGGTATTTTGCAGTATGTGCTGCGGGCGTTTCTTGAAAAAGCGTAGGATCGCCTTCGGCGATGTTAAATTGTCTTGGAGCAGGATTTTGGGATTAACCGTGATTCCGTTGATTTTCCCACCATCTGTTATAAATATTTAGGGGAGATAGAAGCGAATTCGCTTCTATCTCCCCTAAATATTTATAAAATCCAAAATAATCAAATCCTTAAATCAGTATAATCAGTGTAATCCTGCTCCAAGACAATTTAACATCGCCGAAGGCGATCCTACGCGCTTACCTGCCCCGTGAAAATTCCAGGATCTTCCGGCGGTTACCCACCAGCCAGACTACATCCTCCCATTCAAACTCCGTTTCGGAAGCGGGGTTAAGGATCTTTTCACCGCCGCGGGCAATACCCACCACCAGCGCCTGCGTTTTTTCGCGGATGCCGGAACCGCGGATGGTCTGGCCTTTGAGGCCATTGTGCTCATCCACCACGATGCTGGTGAGGCCAATGTTTTCATCTGCCACATCATCACTTCTTTCTACATTCAGCGTGTTCACTACCCGGTTAAATTCTTCCAGCTGCGCTTCCGTGCCAATAGCAGTAAGGATATCGTGCGGGAACAATTTTTCATCGCGTGTAGGGGCGTAGATGGTCACATTGCCTCTCTTAATGGCCCCTACGTTGATGCCGTATTTCTCCCGCAGCTGCAGATCTATCAGCGGTTTATCCACCAGGGTTGACCACGGATCAATTTCCACCTCGGATACCTGTGCATCCCAGGGCAGAAGGTCTGCTGCCGTAGCTTTATTGTTGGCCGCATCGGCCGTTTCACGGGCATTCAGATTGGTAAGAAAGCGGCTTTCAATACGGTTATAATATTTCTGTAATTGTGACCGCAGTACCAGCAACACGCAGGCCAGTATAATGGCAGTGCCCATCAACGCCTGCCAGAAAGGGAAGTACTGGTTTACCAGGAAACCCACCAGCAGCACAGCCACCACGTTACGCACCACTTCCACCACTACCAGCGGTCCGTGATTGTATTTGGAATCCAGCCACAACGCCTTGTAAGAGTTGCTCGAAATTTTCTGTACCATCAGCGCCCAGATAAACGGCGACATCATGGCAATTCCAATGATCACACTCACCAGCTCCGCCAGGAACAGGTTCTTCACATACTTTATCACAAACGGACCAATATAGTAGGTGTTCAGCAGGATTACCGCGAGGATGATCACCGCATTGAGTACAATCACTTTTACATAACTGCGCAATACAATACGCCAGTCGCTTTCCGCCTGTAAGGTTTGTGAACTGGCGCTATACCGGTTCAGGGTGGCCATCCAGCGCGCGGGGATAATTTTCTCCAGCCAGTTGTAAAACGGTATGGAAAACTTGATCATGTAAGGCGTTGTAAAAGTAGTAATGGCCGAAACGCCCACGGCTACCGGGAACAGGAACTCGCTGGTCACACCCAGTGAAAGCCCCAGCGTGGCAATAATAAAGGCAAACTCACCTACCTGCGCCATGCTCATACCCACCTGAACGGCCTGTTTCAGCGGCTGACCGGATAATAACGCTCCCATAGTGGTGCTGAAAAATTTACCGGTAATGGTTAACAAGGTTATCCACAACACCGGCCACCTGTATTCTACAATCATTTCGGGGTTAATGAGCATACCTACCGATACGAAAAAGATAGCGCCAAAAAGATCTTTTACCGGTTGTATCAGGTGCTCCACTTTTTCAGAAGAGGTGGTTTCCGCTATGATAGAACCCATGATGAAGGCGCCCAGTTCTGCGGAGAAACCGACTTTGGTCGCCAGGATCACCATGCCCAGACAGAGCGCTATACTCAGTATCAGCAGGGTTTCACCATTCAGGTAACGTTCTATTTTTTTGAGTGCAGTAGGTAACAGGAAGATACCCGCCAGGAACCATACGGCCAGGAAGAACATCAGCTTGGCAATGGTAAACAACATCTCTGTGCCTTCAAATTTACGGCTCACTGCCATCGTAGATAACAATACCATCATGAGGATCACCACAATGTCTTCTATCACCAATACGCCGAATACGATTTTGGTAAAGGACTTTTTCTTGATGCCTAATTCTTCAAAGGCGCGGATAATAATAGTAGTGGAAGAACTGGCCAGTAAACCCCCGAGGAACAGGCTGTCCATAAAACCCCAGCCCATCAGCTTACCGGTGAAATAACCAGCTACCGTGATAAGCGCTATTTCTACAAATGCGGTAATGGTGGCAGTACCTCCCACCCGCATCAGCTTTTTGAAACTAAACTCCAGACCCAGTGAAAATAAGAGGAAAATAACGCCGATCTCAGACCAGGTTTTTATGCCTTCCGCATCCCCGATAGTGGGAAATAGTTTGAAATTGGGGCCCACTATAAACCCCGCGATGATATACCCCAGCACCATCGGCTGTTTCAGCCGTTTAAACAGTAATGTAATAACTCCCGCCGCTCCTAATATTAATGCCAGGTCAATGATCAATGATGGTAGATGCATACAGTAATAATCGATTTAATGATTCGTGTGATGTACTTTTATGACGCTGAGAAATCAGCGCACATATGTGTCAGATGCCAGTTTCCGGATCTTTGAATATTGCTAATATATTATTTTTCCTGCGGGGAAGCAAGATTAAGTTTGGGAGAAGGGAAAGGAAAAGAGGCTATCGCAGGGGAAAGCAGGGAAGAAAATAACAGCTGTACAGGAGGAAGGGTCAGGATTTATCCTTTTTTGATCCTTGTTGTTTTTTCCATTTTGCAGCGGAGGGGAAGTGGATATTTATTAACTCAATGCCAAGAGCCGCTTCCAGTTTGGAAATAATCTGAAGCGTCATATTTTCCTGACCTCCGAGTATTTTATTTACCTCCTGGAGGGAAATATCCATATGTGCCGCAAGTGTTTCCGGTGTTATTTTCTTTATCTCCATCGCGTTTGAAGCTGTAATGGCTATTTTCAGCGACTTATCCAGCCATGTTTTATTTTCCTTCCGGAATTTAACCCGTTCCAGGACAAGAGCGGATTCGTCTCCGCTTACAAGTGCATCCAGCTTTTTTCTTAATTCACTCATAATATTGAATTTAAATCTTCAGGGATTTGAATGTTTTTTGATTGCAGGAATCTTTTTGTGCGCTCTAACTTACTCAATTCTTCCTGCAGATGAACAGGTCGCATATTGTTGGTTAATTTAATTGCGCCACCGGTGATAATGAAACAATTTTTATCAATTCGCAGGGCATATAATCTTAACCAGCTACGTCTTATTTTTCCTTTGCTTTTTTGCAGTGAAATTAATCTATACTCAGTATTAAATAATGGCTGGAATATATACTGAAGTTCATAATTTATATCCTGGCAACAAGTGAATAAAGTATCTTCAAATCTAACGGCGTCAGTAATCGTGGTAACAATTGCTTCATCGATACTGGTTTCTCCCCAGAAGCCATTACGTAAATCAGGGGAATTCCTGTTAAAGAAGTCCCTTAATTCTCTCTGATTGCGCCATGTCTGCATGATGCAGGTATATTCACTATATTCTTTCTGATCGTATTGTATGGAATATAATCCATCCGGAGTTGTAGCATTTTCCGGAACGAAGATACGTATTAGCTTCATAAAATCAACTGAAGGTTAACTGTTTTTAAAATTAAAAGCAGGTAACAATGTTGATGTTGGGAAAGGAGAGGAAGTAATTTCTTATGATGAAAATTACCGGATCACTAAAATAGTTTTTTTATTATTTCAAGAAAAATAAATTTCCTACCGCTCTTTCTCCGCCTGTATCTGCGCCACATATCTCGATGGTAGTATCCCGAACTGCTTCTGGAAATTCTTTCCAAAATTAGTCAGGGAGGCAAAGCCGCAAAGCTCCGCTACTTCATTTACTTTGTATGATCCGGTAGACAGCAAAGACGCCGCTTTTTTCAGTCGCGCAATATTGATCAGTTCATGCGGGGTAAGATCTGATATCGCTTTTATTTTACGGTAGAAGGTGGGCCGGCTCATATTCATGAAGTCTGCCAGCTGTTCTACATCCAGGTCGATATTATTGAGATGCTGATTGATCAGGTCATTCAGCTTTTCCAGAAATTGTTCGTCAGCGCTGGTATAGGCCATGCTGCGCAGATGTACCAGCGGGGTGCTGGCATAGTAGGATTTTATTTTATGACGGTTGCTGAGCAGGCTCGCAATTTGCGCCTGCAGGAATTCAGGTGAAAATGGTTTTTCAATATAAGCATCGGCGCCAAGTTCAAGCCCCTCTATTTTCGATTGCATCGTATTGCGTGCTGTAAGCAGGATTACCGGAATATGACTCGATACAAAATCGGACTTAATAATACGGCAAAGCTCAAAGCCATCCATTACAGGCATCATCACATCACTGATCACCAGTTGCACGGGTTGCTCCTGCAATAAAAGCATAGCGGCCTGCCCGTCACGCGCAGTGGTCACTTTATATTTATCTTCCAGGTCGTCTGCAATGAAAGAAAGTATTTCTTCATTATCATCTACCAGCAGTATCAGTGGTTTGTTTTCCATTTGCTCAGGTTAAATTCTATTTCCTGGTGAACAGGCAAAGTAAGTGAAAAAACATTTAATGTTCCATCTGTGGATAACAGCTCCAGGCTGCCTTTGTGCAGCAGCGTTAATGACCTTGATAGCGACAACCCAATACCGGTACCGGATTTGTCGGCGGTGGCCTTTGCCCGGAAGAATGGCTCAAATATTTTTTCTTTCATCTCCACAGGAATAATGTATCCGTCGTTCTTCACCAGTATGGTAAAAGTGGTATCATTTTCATCAACAGGCAACAGGTGTATAGATGCTTTGGTGGCTGCATAACGGATAGCATTGTTAATAAGATTGCCTAATATTTTATGTAGTGCTTCCCCATCTACATAAGCAAAAAAATGCAGGCTGGATAACTCTATTTTAAACCGGATATCCTGCTGCTCTGCCGCCGGTGTAAACCGCAGATGATTTTCTTTCAGCAGCTCAGAAATATCAGTACGCACAAAATTGAGACTGAAACCATGGATCTCTGTTTTGCGGAAATCGAGCAACTGGTTGGTCAACTCCAGCAGCCGGTCGGTATTGCGTTCCATGATGCGCAGGTTCTTCTGGATCAGCGGTACTTCATCGGATTTACGGATCACCTTTTCCATTGGTCCCTTGATCAGTGTAAGCGGCGTACGGATCTCATGCGCGAGATGTGTAAAGAATTCAATTTTTGCCTGGTACAACTCTTTTTCTTTTTCGTGCTCCAGCAGCTCCAGCTGCCGTTTTTGCTTTTGCTGCGCACGCTGATGATACCACCGGATAATAAAATACGCCAGGCTGCACAACAGGATGACATAGGCCGCATACGCCCAATAGCTGGCCCAAAAGGGCGGCAGAATAGTAATGGTAAGCACACGCGGCGTAATACTCCAGTTACCGCCACTGCTGGCCGACTTCACCATAAACTTATAAGTACCGGGAGATAATTTGGTAAAGAAGGCTTTCCGGTTGGTTTCCAGGTAAGTCCAGTCCCGGTCCAGCCCTTCCATTTTATACGCATAGGCCGTCATCTCAGGCGAGGTGTAACTCAGCGCCGCAAAGTTGATGCTAAACGACGACTGATCGTGTGATAACACAATCGTATCCGTCAGGAAAATGGATTTCTCCAGGATATCGCCTACTGCTGCTTCTTTATTATACACCTGGAAGCCGGTAATATATACCGGTGGAAGGTAACTGTTACGCACAAACGATTCCGGGTTGAAACGGATCAATCCTTTTACACTGCCGAAATACATATTACCGCAACTATCTTTATAGGCAGAATTATAATTAAACTGATCATTTAACAATCCACTGGCTTTGGTATATACTACCGCATTCTCTGTAGCCGGTGTAAAGCACGCCAGCCCTTTGGAGGTAGTTATCCACAGACGGTCACTCTGATCTTCCAGGATGCAGAACATCATGTTGCTCTGGAAACCATGATGGGTTCTGTAGGTGGTGAAATTATTCCGTTGCCGGTTATACAAACAAAGACCATCATCTGTAGCCAGCCATAAACGATGATGACTGTCTTCAAAAATTCTGTTCACCCGGTTGTTGCTCACACTGGTGCTGTCGCGTGCATCATGCAGGTAGAGCCCTTTTCTGCCCGTGCGGCGGTTATAGAAATAGAGCCCGTCTCTCACGGTGCCTAACCATATGGTGCCTTCACTATCTTCAAAAACAGCCGTATAAAAAATATAATGAGGTACTTCTTTTACGGTATTAAATTCATCACGGGAACGGATATACTCATATAACCCCCAGGTGGTGCAGATCAATATATTATTGTCGCTGGTACGCAGTAAACTATAAATAAAACCGCTGTGCAGCTGATGTGGACCGTCTCCCGGCGCATAGTGCCGGATAAATTTCCCCGTGGGAATATTCATGATATCCAGCCCATGCTCGAAGGTACCTATCCAGAGAGAATCTCCGGTGATCAGTAAGCCATGAAGATTGGTATGCGATAAACCCGGTGCATGTTTATCCAATGGCCTGATGGCGGAAAAACTGCCATCCGATGGCGTAAACTTATTCAACCCGCCATCTTCAGTACCTATCCATAGATGACCATATTTGTCGGGATGTATTTCCCTTACTGCATTGCCACTGAGAGAAGAAGAGCCTGTTTTCGGGAATAACTTCTCAAAGTAAGTATATGGCTGCGGGAAATAATTGGTGCCGCCAAAGTAAGTACCAACCCATATACCGCCTTCTTTATCTTTACAAAAATTATAAATGGCATTGTCAGAAACAGAGTAAGGATCGTCATAATTTTTTTTCAGGTTGATGACCTTACCGCTTTTAATGTTATAGATATAGATACCGGATTCTGACGCAATCCAGTATTCATCATCATTCCGGCGGATAAAGTCTCTCACATATAATTCGATACCTGCTGTATCCCTGGAAAGGAAATCTTCGTAGGTACGTGTCCGTGTGTTGAATAGCTTTAAGCCCTGCCCTGCGGTACACGCCCAGATAGTATCCCTGCCCATCGGCACAATTTTCTGGATAGCGTAGGAATTCGGTTTGGTGGAATGTGTAAAAAGAGAGTAGGTGGTGAAATTATTTTTGTCGTAGTGATAAACAGCCATATATCCCCTGGAGGATGCCAGCCAGAGTTGCCCTTCACCATCCAGGCAAACAGAGGACGCGTCCGGAAAGCCGGGAATTTCTGTCAGGCGGTCGGCAGCGGCCTGGTAACGGAACAAATGTCCTGCGGAAATAATCCAGATATTTCCTTGCCTATCCTTGGTAATAGCCCGTACTTCTCCTTCTGTCTTTTTACTCAGCTCTCGGAACTGCTCATTACGCGGGTTATATATAAATACTCCTTTGTCCGATCCTACATACAGCAAACCGTCATCGTCCTGGAACAGGCAAAGGACATAGTTGCCGCCGATACTTCCGGGTTGCTCTGTTCGCCGGAATACGCGGAAGGTGTAGCCATCGAACCGGTTTAAACCATATATCGTTCCAAACCACATAAACCCCTGCTTGTCCTGCAGTGTGCAGATAACGGCATTGTGCGATAAACCGTTCTCTACCTGGTAATGTACAAAACCGGGCGACTGGCTATATAGCGCCTCGCTTAGCAGCAGCAATACGAACAGGATGTAATAGCGGATTTTTGGCATGTGTTCATTTAGTGGAAAGCTTAAAACTAATGGTTTTTCCGCTAAAACCTACTACCGTCCGGCCAAAAGCTAAAATGATACAAAAGCGAGAAAAATTGAGATAAATGGGCAAACAAGTATTCAAAGGATAGTCTTTCTTTGGAGAAGTGTGTTAAGCGTGAAATATACACTTAAATAAGCCATCTTCTAAATCCATGTTATGAAAAGTAGCCAACTACTTTCACTGGTATTTTTACTGTTCATCAGTGGGACATGCCGCGCTGCTTCTGCGGATACTACCGGTATGTTCAAAAATCCCTTACTGGCTTCCGGCCCCGATCCCTGGGTGGTGAGGCACAACGGCATGTATTACTATATGCATACTACGGGTCATAACCTGGTGATGCGGAAAACAAAAAACATGTCGGCACTGGCCCAGTCAACCGAAACAGTTATCTGGAGACCACCGGCCAAAGGTCCCAACGCAAGGGATATCTGGGCGCCGGAGCTGCATCGCCTGAATGGGAAATGGTACGTGTATTATACCGCCGGATCATCAGATAGTATTCATCCGCAACACACCTTCGTACTGGAAAATACCGCGGAAGACCCTACCACCGGCAGCTGGACCGACAAAGGACAGATCACTGATCCTGCCCATCCGGAGCATTTCGCTATTGATGGTACCCTCTTTCAACATAAAGGCAATAACTATTTTATCTGGAGCGGACATAATGGAAAAGATGCCGTACAACGCCTGTATATCGCCCGCATGAAAGATCCGTGGACACTGGCCTCATCAAAAGTAGAGATTGCTGCACCGCAGTATCCGTGGGAACAGAACGGGATAAATGAAGGGCCTGAAATCCTGCGGAATGCTAAGGGAGAAGTATTCCTTGTTTTTTCTGCGTGTGGTTGCTGGACAGAAAATTATATACTCGGTATCATGAAACTAAAGACCGGCGCCGATCCGCTGTTACCAGCAAGCTGGACCAAATCGCCGGAGCCGGTATTGCAAAGTAAACCGGAGAATGGCGCTTATGCACCGGGACATAACGGCTTCTTTAAATCGCCCGATGGGAAAGAAGACTGGATCATTTATCACGCCAACTCAAAAGCCGGACAGGGATGCGGCAACCTTCGTAATCCCCGCATACAAAAAATCACCTGGAATGCAGACGGGACCCCGTTTTTTGGAGAACCGGTGAAAATAAATACATGGATCACTAATCCCGCTGGAGAATAAAATCACTTTAAGTAAATATATGAAAAAGAAGTACCTATTTTTTGCACTGGCACTAGGATTGGGCAGCAGTACAGCAATAGCACAACAACAGGATTGGAAAATGGTGAATGGAAAGATTGCTTCCACCTGGAGCGAACAGGTATCGCCGGCAGCTACATTGCCGGAATATCCGCGTCCGCAGCTGGTTCGCGGCAACTGGAAAAACCTGAATGGATTGTGGAATTATGCCATCAAAGCAAAGGAGGAGAATCAACCTGCCACGTGGGACGGCAAAATACTGGTACCTTTTGCTGTTGAATCAGCACTCTCCGGAGTAGGCCGTAATGTTGGGAAAGACAGTACCCTGTGGTACAACACCACACTCACACTGCCTTCCGGTATGCAGGGTAAAAAAATACTGCTGCACTTCGGCGCATCCGACTGGCGTACTACCGTATACGTGAATGGTAAAGAAGCCGGCAGCCACGAAGGCGGCTTTGATCCATTTACCTTCGATATCACCTCATTAGTGAAAAAAGGTAAACAGGAGATCGTAGTAAAAGTATGGGACCCTACCGACGACGGCGATCAGCCAAGAGGTAAGCAGGTAAAGCGTCCCGAAGGGATCTGGTATACACCGGTAACGGGTATCTGGCAAACGGTTTGGGTGGAAGCGGTAGCGGATACCTATATCGCCTCTACCAAACAAACACCAGACATCGACCAGGAAACACTTACCGTAGCGGCTAATGTGGAAAACGTAAAAGCTGGCGACGTGGTAAAAGTAACTGCGTATGACGGTGGCACCAAAGTAGCAGAAAGCACGATTAACGGTGAAAATGCCGTACTGAAAATAGCGTCGCCAAAATTATGGTCGCCCGAAACCCCTTTCCTCTATAACCTCACTCTCACGGTTACACGAAAAGGTAAAGTAATCGACGAAGTAAAAAGCTATTTCGCCATGCGTAAATCTTCCATTGGCAAAGATGCCAACGGTGTGGAACGCATGTTGCTGAACAATAAATTCGTATTCCAGTACGGCCCGCTGGATCAGGGCTGGTGGCCCGACGGATTATATACCGCACCCACAGATGAAGCCCTGAAGTTTGATATCGTACAAACTAAAGCAATGGGCTTTAACATGATCCGGAAACATATTAAGGTAGAACCTGCACGCTGGTATTATTACTGCGATCAGCTGGGTATGCTGGTATGGCAGGACATGCCAAGCGGCGATCTCGGAAATGGCTGGGAGCCACGCCCTGGTATTATCGACCGCGCCACCGACCAGAAACGTTCAGCCGAATCAGAAGGCTACTACCGGAAGGAATGGAACGCCATCATAGATCACTTATACAACTATCCTTCTATTGTAGTATGGACGCCATTCAACGAAGCATGGGGCCAATTCAAAACTGTAGAAATTGCAGAATGGACTATGAAGAAAGATCCCTCCCGCCTCGTGAACACTGCGAGTGGTGGTAATTTCTACCCGGTAGGACATATCATCGACCTGCACAACTACCCTGAACCGGCAATGCCCGACCCTGCTATATATGGCGATAAACGCGCCATCGTACTGGGTGAATTTGGTGGTCTCGGCCTCCCGGTGAACGGTCACGTGTGGCAGCAAAAAGATAACTGGGGATACCAGAGCTTCAAAAATGAAGAAGATCTTTTTAAACGCTACAGCGGTTTTACGGACAGGCTGGAAACATTGATTAAGCAAGGATTATCAGCCGCCGTATACACACAAACAACCGATGTGGAAGTGGAAATAAATGGCCTGATGACCTACGACCGGAAAGTGCAGAAGATGCCACTGGAAAAATTAAAACTGATTCATCAGAAATTATATAACCCGGCTTTGGTAACTATAAAACCATAACGATGAAAAAGCGAAAGTTGTTTGGCTTATTGATGCTTTCTGCTTTTTTTGTTGGTCTTATCCCGGCGGATGCAGCGCATCTGCCGGGTGCCAGGGCCGACACCAATACTTTTGTGGCACCCGTTTACCAGGCATTGCCGCTGGGCGCAGTCAAGCCACAAGGCTGGCTGCTGCACCAGCTGCAGATCATGCGCAATGGTACCAGTGGCCACCTCGATGAAGTATATGATAAAGTGAAAAATGACAACGGCTGGCTCGGTGGAAAAGGCGACGGCTGGGAAGAAACACCCTACTGGCTCGATGGCGCTGTGCCACTGGCTTACCTGCTCAACGACCAGGAGCTGAAAAATAAAGTACTCCGTTATATCAACTGGACCCTTGATCATCAGCGTCCTTCCGGTTATTTTGGCCCGCTCACAAAAGCCGAAAGAGAAAAAAATATAACCATTGGCGTTAGTAATGCTGCAGATGGTGACGACTGGTGGCCAAAGATGGTGATGCTGAAAGTACTGCAGCAATATTATACGGCCACAAATGATCCCCGTGTTTTACCTTTTATGACGCGGTATTTTCACTACCAGCTGCAGGTATTGAAAACCTGCCCGCTCGGTAAATGGACGGAATGGGCCACCTCCCGTGGCGCAGAGAATGTAATGGTAGCACAATGGCTGTACAGTATCAATAAAGACAAACAACTGCTGGAACTGGCTGCACTGCTGCAATCACAGGCATTCACCTGGAGCAGCTGGCTCGGTAACCGCAGCTGGGTAATAGATGCCGCTGCACAGCAAAATGACCAGCACTGGATGCGCCGCCACGGCGTGAATGTAGGCATGGGACTGAAAGATCCCGTGGTAAACTATCAACGCACCGGTAACAAAAAATACCTGCAGGACCTGCACACCGGCTTTGCCGACCTGATGAACCTGCATGGATTGCCAATGGGTATCTTCTCTGCGGATGAAGATCTTCACGGTAACGCACCTACGCAGGGAACAGAGTTATGCGCCGTTGTGGAAGCCATGTTTTCCCTGGAGGAGATTATCGGCATCACCGGTGATCCGCTGTATATGGAAGCATTGGAACGTATGACCTTTAACGCGCTGCCCACTCAAACAACAGATGACTATAACAACAAACAATACTTCCAGGTAGCTAACCAGGTGAATATCAAAAGAGGCGTATTCAATTTTTCCCTGCCATTCGACCGTGAAATGAATAACGTACTGGGTATGCGCAGCGGTTATACCTGCTGCCTGGCCAATATGCACCAGGGCTGGACAAAATTTGCTTCCCACCTGTGGTATGGCACGGCAGAAAACGGGCTGGCTGCACTTACATACAGCCCGAATGAAGTAACGGCTAAAGTGGGAAAAAGCAATACACCTGTTACCATCCGGGAAGAAACCGGTTATCCTTTTGAAGAGCAGATCCGCTTCCGGATGCGCATGCAGCAGGCAGTGGCCTTCCCTCTCCAGTTGCGTATCCCCGCCTGGTGCGATGAAGCAACCCTATTGCTCAACGGCGAAAAATTGCGCACCGCAAAAGGTGGTCAGATCATTACGGTAAGCCGTAACTGGAAGAATGATGATCAGCTGGTGCTGCAACTGCCCATGCAGATACGCACTTCCAACTGGGGCCGTAACTCACGCGCAGTGGAAAGAGGTCCGCTCGTGTACGCGTTAAAGTTAGAAGAGCAATGGGAGAAAGGACATGATGAGGTGGAAGGCGATTACTTCAGCGTTTACCCGAAGGGTGAATGGAACTATGGTCTGCCAGAAAAAATCATCCGCGAGCCGGCAAAGTATCTGCAGGTAAGCGTCCTGAAACCCGTAACAGACACTTTTGTATGGAACCTGGCACATGCGCCGGTAACCCTTAGCACCACAGGTAAACAACTCCCTGAGTGGAAACTGGTGGATGACGTAGCGCCGCAACCCGTAACAGACAGGAACGGTATTTATAAAGGAAAAGTAAACGACAAAGAAACCAATATAAGCCTGGTGCCCTATGGCTGCACGAAGGTGAGAATAGTAGCATTCCCGGTAGTGAAGTAAACAACAGCAGAAGCAGACATCAACCAAAAGACAGTTATGTAAGCCTGATAATTTAATAAGACCACACAAAAACTTGTTATGAAAAAACGATTACGTTTCCGCAATTCAATCCGGAAAGTGATACCGGGCGGCTATTGCCGGCTATTTACGGTATTGTTGCTTTCCCTCGGCCTGATGGCCCATGCTGCACCTGCAGACATGGTAATTACCGGTAAGGTAACAGACGATAAAGGAATACCACTGGTAGGAGTAACAGTGAATGTAAAAGGCACCAATAAAGGAACCGCTACAGATGGCGCCGGAAATTACTCCCTGTCTGTTCCGGAAAATGGTGCCGTACTGGTGTTTTCCTATGTAGGATTTTTAAAACAGGAAGTTCCGCTGTCGGGCAAGAAAGTAGTGAACGTACAACTGGAAACTGATAGTAAAGGATTGGGAGAAGTAGTAGTGGTTGGGTACGGTACGCAGAAGAAGGAGTCTATTACAGGCGCTATCTCCGGCGTTACCAGTAAAGACCTGGAGAGGGTTCACGCTTCTACTGTGAGCGCTACGCTGGCAGGTAAAATACCGGGCGTGTCTTTCCGTATGCCTGACGGCAGGCCCGGCGCCGGCGCCAATATCCAGATCCGTAACTTTGGAAATGCCCTGTATGTAATTGACGGTATACAGAAAGATGCCGGCCAGTTCAATAACATTTCTCCCAACGACATTGAAAGCATCACCGTACTCAAAGACGCGTCGGCCGCCATTTACGGCGTAAGGGCCGCCAACGGGGTAGTGGTGGTAACCACCAAACGTGGTAAAATGGGCGCCGGAAATACCATTAACGTAGACGCCTATACGGGATGGCAAAATTGGTCGAGATTCCCCAAAACTGTAAACGCCTATGAATGGATGCTGGGTAAAGCGGATGCAGAAATGAACGACGAAAACCCGCATACAGACATCACCAGGGAAGAACTGGAGAAATGGAAAGCAGGAACAGAAAAAGGATATAAGAGCTTCGACTGGTATGATTTTATTATCAAGAAAAACGCCCCGCAGAACTCTATCAACGTAAATGCTACAGGCGGTTCGGAGAACATTAACTACTATCTTTCCCTCACCCGCCTGGACCAGAAATCAGTGTTGGGAAGAGAGTTTGATTTTAACCGTACCAATATCCAGAGTAACGTGGATGCCAAAGTAGCCAAACGTGTAAAAGTAGGCGTACAGATCAACGGTCGTATTGAACAACGCGATAACCCCGGCGTACCAGGCGGCGACGATTATTGGGCGCCCCGTTTCGCCCTGTTCCGCAACAGGCCCACAGAAAGGCCCTACGCCAACGACAACCCGCTGTACCCAAATGATATCGGCCATAACACAGAGAACTGGGCGGTGCAAACCAAAGACATCTCCGGCTACTGGACGGAAGACTGGCGTGTACTGCAAACCAACTTCAATGCTACTTACGAAACACCGATAAAGGGGCTTACGCTGAAAGGAATGTATTCCTACTATTTCGCCGACAAGCTGATGAACGGTCACGAATACACGTACGATACCTACACCTACCAGGAAGCTACCGATACTTACCTGCGCACCGGCGGAAGCTCCAATCCCTGGAGGGAAAGAGGCAACCATAAAGTACTGGAAAATGTACTGCAGGGCCAGATCAATTATAACAACACTTTCGGCAAACACACCATCGGCGCTACATTGGTATCTGAACGTATCAAACGCCGGGAACTGGATGTATGGGTGCATGCCGTACCCAAAAGTAACGAGCTGCCACTGATCCAGTTTTCCGATATGGATACTTATAATGATAACGACTGGACGGAAGCACGTGTAGGCTACATCGGCCGGCTGAACTATAGCTTCAGCGATAAATACTTTCTCGAAGTAGCGGGCCGTTACGATGGCTCCTGGAAATTTACACCAGATAAAAGATGGGGCTTCTTCCCATCTATCTCCGGAGGATGGAGAATAACAGAAGAACCTTTTGTTAAGAACTGGCTGGGCGGAAATTCTATTCTTACAGAATTAAAACTACGGGCTTCCTATGGCGAACTGGGTGACGATGATATTGGTATCGGCGCCTACGATTACCTGCCCGGGTACACCTATGGTACTTCTACCGTAATCCTGGATGGCACCGTTATCAGGGGCTCGCGCGATAAAGGCGTTCCCAACGACCGCCTCTCCTGGTTTACCAGTAAGATCGCCGACGTAGGATTGGATTACCAGTTGTGGAATGGGAAAATATCCGGCTCTCTCGATTTCTTTAACCGTAAACGCTCCGGCTTACGCGGCCGTAAATACGATGTACTGGTACCAAGTGAAATAGGTTACAACCTGCCGGATGAAAACGTGAACAGCGATTCTCAGAGAGGTGGTGAGTTCTCTGCCGCCTATAACGGGCAGGCAGGCAAAGTGAATTTCGTGATAGGTGGTAATGTGTCTTACTCCCGCAGCAGGTTCCTCGAAAGTTATAAACCGGTGTGGGGCAACTCATGGGATCATTACAGGAATTCCATTGAAGACCGCTGGAATAATATCTACTGGGGATATGAAGCAATTGGTCAGTTCCAGTCGCAGGAAGAAATCAACAAATACCCTGTTAACGTTGACGGGCAAGGCAATAAAACTTTGTTACCGGGAGATATTATCTACAAAGATATGAACGGTGATAACGTAATTAATGATTATGATCAGCGCCCTATTGGCTACCAGACAACCGGTAACCCTACTGTTAACTTTGGTTTGAACTTCGGTGTAAGATGGAATGGTATTGATTTTACAGCCGACTTCTCCGGTGGCTCCATGTACTCCTACAATCAGAACTGGGAAATGAGATGGCCCTATCAGAACGGCGGTAACCTGTTGAAACAATTCTACGATGACCGCTGGCACCGCGAAGATCCTTTTGATCTGAACAGCAAATGGATTCCCGGTAAGAACCCTCCGCTGCGTTTCAACAAAGGTGGTCATAGTAATTACAACAAGCCTTCCACTTTCTGGTTGCATAATGTGCATTACCTGCGGTTGAGAACAATGGAAATTGGTTATTCCATTCCCCAGCAAATACTGGACAGGATCAGGTTTAAGAAGGTGAGGGTATATGTAAATACTTACAATCTCTTCTCGCTGGATAATGTAAAAGATCTTGGAATAGAACCGGAAATAGCTGATGAAAACGGGTTGCAGTATCCGCAGAATAAGCTGGTTAATATTGGGTTGAACTTTACTTTCTAAGTAATTAATAAGATTCGTTATGAAAAAAAGTTTGTTATATATAGGTCTTTGTGCACTCGCTTTAAGTGCGGCCTGCAACAGGGACAAAGATTTCCTGGATGTGCCGCCGTCCAACATCCTGCAGAACGATCAGTTATGGAATGATGAAGGGCTGATTCTGTCAGTGTTGGCAGATCTGTATGATCGTTATCCCGACAGGCAAACAGATGTGAACAATTCCACCATTCCGTCTATGGTAGTACAAACCATTGATAACTGGGGAGAATTTGCCCGTTTCGATGAAGCATTTGCTTCTGAAAACGGCCAGTACTGGCGACATAGCGCCGGTGATTATCCATACGTGTTTCCGGGTATGATTGTTCGCGGAGGTGCGGAAGTAACCTATTGGGACTACGCCTACATCAGGGAACTGAATATCTTTATTGAAAAATGCGGTACTTCTACAAAACTTAAACAGGAGGTAAAAGACCGGTTTATAGCAGAAGCGCGTTACCTGAGAGCAGTGGTGTATTTTGAAGAAGTAAAAAGGGTGGGCGGTGTGCCGCTGATCCTGCAGGCAATGGAATATGATTATAAAAATGATCCTGCTTACCTGCAACATCCACGCGCAAAAGAATCGGAGATCTATGATTTTGTGATCAGTGAAATGGATTCTGTAAAGAAATATGTGCCTGCAAGCCCGGTAAGTAAAACACGTGTAACGGTAGGACTGGCACTGGCCACCAAAACAAGGGCAGCACTATATGCCGGTTCCATTGCGAAACATGGTGCTGAAACACCACAGGTATCTTTGCCTGGTGGAGAAGTGGGCATTCCTGTTTCAAAAGCAAACGCTTATTACACCACTGCCTTACAGGCAGCACAGGAGCTGATTGCAACAGGAAGTTATTCTCTGTACAAAAAGAATTCAGATAATGTTACACAGAATTTTGTCAGCCTGTTTATAGACAAGGGCTCTAATCCGGAAGTAATATTTGCAAAGGATTACAAACTACAGAGCGGAAGGGTACAACCCTGGACCTTATGGAGCCAGCCCCGTTCCAATGCCGAGGAACAACAGGGTGGCCGCCTCAATCCATCGCTGAATCTCGTACAGTCGTTCGAGCTATTGGACAACACCTTTGCCCCGCTACCCATAAATGCCAGCGGTGGAGGCTATATCTATTATAATGATCCGATGGACCTGTTTGCCAACCGGGATCCACGTTTAGCCGCAACAGTTATGTTACCTGGATCTGAATTTAAAGATAAGAAAGTGGATATCTGGGCTGGTTATATTAAAAAAGATGGCAGCATTGTTACCGGTGATAATTTCGGAGCAAAAGCAAAGCTGGAACCGAATGGCCCGGATGTGCAGGTGGTTGGGTTCGATGGTCCGGTAAATAACCTGGAGTTCAGCGCGCAATCCGGCTTTATCATCCGTAAGTATATGGACCCAACTGTTGGTTCCGGCCGTATTGGTACGCAGAGTGAAGTGTGGTGGATCCGTTACCGTTACGCTGAAGTACTGCTGAACGCTGCAGAAGCAGCGTTTGAACTGGGCCAGGCGGGAGTGGCCGCCGGCTATATCAATGAGGTGCGTGAAAGGGCCGGCTTTAAAATTCCGCTGACGGCGGCGCAAATCACTTTCGACCGGATTGTACATGAAAGAAAAGTGGAGCTGGCCTTTGAAGGGCACGAGTTCTGGGATATGAAGCGCTGGCGTTTGGCACACAAGGTATGGAATGGCGCTAAAACGCCGCTTACCACTACGCCGGGAAGTGCAACAGCTGTAAGCACCCGCGTATTTGCCCTGTGGCCTTACAAAGTATATGATCCGGGAAGTGCCAATAACGGTAAATATGTATTTAAACAGGTGTTGCCCGGAGCGGTTACCTCTGCGCATTTGTTCCGTTTAGGAAATTATTACGGATTTATCGGAGACGATATCCGGAATAATAATCCTAAAATAGTAAAGAATCCTAACCAATAAAGTGATTTATTATGAGAACTAAAATTCAGTATGCGATATTCATTGCGTTAGGTGTCTTTTCTGCTTCCTGCAAGAAAGATAACTATAAGGCGCCGTCCAGTACTTTCAACGGGCGACTGGTATACCAGGGGGAACCAATAAATGTTAGTTATAACGATGTATATTTTGAATTGTGGGAACCCGGATGGGGAACCCGTACGCCCATCAACGTTAATGTTAGCCAGGACGGTTCGTTTTCAGCGATGTTGTTCAACGCTGCCTATAAACTGGTGATTCCTTCTGCCCAGGGGCCTTTCAGGTCTATTCCCGATAAAACAACCAATACAGATACTATTCCGCTGACTATCTCCGGCAACCTGCACCAGGATATCGAGGTAATGCCTTATTACATGATCCGGTCTCCGAAATTTACGGCGGTGGCCAAAAAACTCACGGCAACCTTTAGTGCCGAGAAGATCATTAAAGATGCCAATGCGAGGGATATTGAGCGGGTATTCCTGTACGTGTGTAAAACACAGTTTGTGGATGGCCGTAATAGTATTGAAACTGCCGACATGGCGGGCGGCGATATCGTTGATCCTGCTAATATCAGTTTGCAGCTGACTATACCAGATGTAGTGCCGGCGCAGCCTTCCGTATTTGTGAGGGTTGGCTTAAAAATAGCCGGTGTGGAAGATCTGCTTTTCTCCCCGGTACAGGAGATTACACTGTAGAGAATGATGAACAGACAAATTCACATGCCCGCCGGTTTTCCGGTGGGCTTTTTATTTTTTCTTCGTCCGTTTCCGGATATCATTTACCTGTGTAGTGATGGTGTCGAAGAGAATATCCGTGAGTCGCTTTATAGCGGGGGAAGGCGTTTTTTTGCGGGTAAGCATAAACACGGCCACATCAGGTAACGCCGGTAGCCCGCTGGTTGTAGTAAGCGCCACGCAGCCCGCAGGCAATCCCATTTCTGTGCGGATGGTGATACCCAGTCCGGCCTGTGCGGCGGCCCACATCCCAGCTACGCTGCTACTGGTGAGCGCTGGTCGCCATGTACGCTTTGCCTTTTCCAGTGCGGCCAGGCCCACACTGCGAAACAGGCATGGCGCTTCAAATAGCAGCAATGGCAATGGTTGTAGCTGCGCTACATTCTTTTGACTGTTACCGATCCATCGTATAGGTACATGTCCTATGAGGATGGCATCTTCCGGTACATCCTTTCCAAAGGAGAGTACCACATCCAGTTTACCGCGTTGTAACTGCTGTTGCAGCACTGCCTGCCGGTCGATAGTAACTTCCACTTCCATTTGCGGATGTATGGCGGCAAACCGCGCCAGCACCACCGGCAGGCCACTTTCTGCAAAGTCTGCCGGCAGCCCCAGTTTTACTTTTCCTGCTATATGCGTGGCCGTTAGTGCATTGATGGCTTGCTGGTTAACATCCAGCAGCTGCCGGGCATAACCCAGCAATATTTCCCCGGCGGGAGTGAGTTGCCAGCCGCGTCCCTGCCTGATAAATAGCTGCTGACCGGTGATTTCTTCCAGCCGCTGCATCTGAAGGCTTACGGCCGACTGTGACCTTGACACCTGGTCGGCTGCCCTTGCAAAACTATCGAGATCCACCGCCAGCACAAAGGTGCGGAGCAGGTCCATCTCCAGCAGGTCTGTTATCATGGTTTAGTTTTATTAAAGTATAATGTTAAATGTTTCAATATTACAAATGTATGAAACCGTAGTAAATTTGAACCATGAAAAAAATATTGCTGATCATGAACGTGCTAACTACCGGAACATTGGCTGCACAAATGCCGCCAGCCCGCAAAGTATTACTGCAGCAGGTGCTGCCTGGCATATCTGTGGAAACAGTAAAAATGGACGAGATCACTTTTGCGCCGGGACAGGGAGCGCCGGTACATCATCATCCGTGTGAAGTATATGGATATGTAGTATCGGGGCAGATCCTGTACAAGCCAGCCGGAGAGGCCGTTCAACTGTTACACGCCGGCGACAGCTTCCGGGAAGCAGCAGGCAAGGAAATCAGTGTATTCAAAAATGCACAGAACGATCAACCTGCAACCTTTATAGCTGTTTACCTGTTGAGAAAAGATCAGCCTTCTATCATCATAAATAAATAAGTCATGCCTTTCGTACAGATCTATCTGGGAAAACATCTTTCCCAACAAAATAAAAAAGACATCTCTCTCGCTGTTCACCAGAGCCTCGTGGATATTTTTAGTATTCCACAGGCGGATTATTTCCAGGTGATTCATGCAATGGAACCCGGCGATATCCTTTATCCGGAAAGTTATTTTGACGTGCCGCATACAGGTAACCTGCTCTACATCCGCATCACGGCCAGGGCCGGCAGAACACCGGATATGAAACAGGCGCTGTATGAAAAAATAGCCAGCCGTATTGCCGCTGCCACACCGGTGAGTGCAGATGATGTAATTATCATCTTCGTGGAAAACGATCTGGAGGACTGGTCTTTCGGCCGCGGGATTGCGCAGATGGTAAAGAAATAACGTATCAGTTATATCGTGTAGTGCAGTTTCAGCACACCATTGGGATGAGATGCGGTATCCGTTAAACGGAATACTTTTTCCATTGGTATGCCGCCAAATAATGGGCGTCCTTCTCCCAATACTACCGGCATCACTTGTATGATCATTTCATCGATGAGGTCTGCCTCCATTCAATTTTTCCATTGCGGTCGGCGATGTAACCATCCAGGCTGGTGGCAATGTATACTTTCAGCTTTTTCATTTTCTATGCGAAGTTGAGGGTGTTTGATAGTCGCGGAATCAGAATAATAGAATGAAAAAAAATATCTGTAGAGATATTTTTTTGCTCTTTTCTAAGGTACTACATTTGGTAAATAATGAAAAATGGAGCAGGAATCGCCACATGAGTAAGTCCCCGCTACACCGCGTTTTTATATTTTAAATGGCCACCTGATAAAATATGCCCGCTACCAATCCTTCAGTTTCCTGATATAAACCGTCAGCTTTTCCGCCATTAACCCCATCGGCCATTGAGCCGTTAAAACAAACACGGAAATTAATCAGTAAATTGGGTGAGGTATGAACACCATTACAACAGAAAAACAATTGCCACGCTGGCAGCTTTTCCTGCTTTCCTTCAAAGAGGCATATAAGGCATTGCAGGCCAGCGACCCGCTGCGGATGGCCGGAGCCACAGCCTTCTTCACCACTTTTGCGTTGCCCGCTATCCTGATTATTATTATCCAGCTGCTGCGTATTATTTTCCGCATACAGCATCCCGGCCGGCGCCTCATGGTACAGCTGGAAGGTATGTTTGGAAAGGAAGCAACCGAAGCCATCCTCGAAACCCTGAAAGCCTTCCGGAGTATTGCACAGAACTGGATCATTGCTATTGCCGGATTTATCTTCCTGCTGTTTGTAGCTACTACACTCTTTAAAATTATTAAGGGCTCCCTGAATGAGCTGTGGAAAATAAGACCAGCGCACAAAAGTAGCTTTTGGGAAATTATGGTGTCGCGGCTGAAAGCAGTGCTGGTGATTGTTTTTGCAGGTGTCCTGTTTATCATCGACCTGGTGGCGGAAACCGCGCGTATCTTTCTTGGAAAGTATATAGACTTATACCTGCCTGCACTGGCCAGTTACTATAACAGTACGCTCAACTATGTTATTTCTGTGATCATTGTCACCATCTGGTTTTTCCTTGTGTTCCATTTCCTGCCGGACGGGCGTCCGCGCTGGAGGATAGGGATTACCGGTGCGCTGGTGACCAGTATCCTGTTTAACATCGGGAAAATGGTATTAAAGGTCATGCTCACTTATAGTAGTATTAATAGCATTTATGGCGCTTCTGCATCTACTGTGCTGGTGTTGTTGTTTATGTTTTATTCTTCCCTGATTTTTTATTTCGGGGCCTGTTTTACCTATGCCTGGGGCGCCCTTACAGGTAGGCCCGTGGAGCCATTGCATTACGCCGCCAGGTTTGAAATCACCCCTGCGGAAGACTGATATCCCCAATTGATAACAAAGCACCCTGAATAGATAAATAAGTATTATAAAAATTGTCCTTTATAGAGATAGATTTGCTAATCGCAGTATAAAATATTTTTTAAGCAGAATTCCACCTATGGGCAACAAAATTTCGTTAAAGGAAAAAGTAGGGTATGGCTTTGGGGATATGGCTTCTTCCATGTTCTGGAAGTTGTTTGGTATGTACCTGTTGTTTTTTTATACAGATGTGATGGGCATTGCTGCCGCCGCGGTAGGAACCATGTTCCTGGTTACCCGTATATGGGATACCTTCTTTGATCCGGTAGTAGGTACTTTATCCGACAGAACCCATTCCAGGTGGGGAAAGTTCAGGCCATACATTTTATATATGGCAGTGCCTTTTGGTATTATCGGTGTACTCACTTTTACCACGCCGGACTATAGCGCCACGGGCAAGCTGGTATACGCTTACATCACCTATTCCGCCATGATGATGATCTATTCCCTGATTAATGTGCCATACGCATCGTTGCTGGGGGTAATTTCTGCCGATGGAAAAGAAAGGAATACGCTGGCCTCTTTCAGGATGGCCTTTGCTTTTGGTGGCAGTCTTATTGCGCTGGCATTAATAGAACCGCTGGTAAATTTTTTTAGTAAAGCCGGCGGCCGGGAAAACCTGCAACTTGGCTGGCAGCTGGGCGTAGCAGTGATAGCAGTAATCTGTGTGATCTTATTCCTGCTGTGTTTTGCCTGGGTCAAAGAAAGGGTGCAGCCTATCAAAGATGAACAATCGTCACTGAAAGAGGATGTAAAGGATCTCTGGAGAAACAAACCCTGGTGGATCTTGCTGGGGGCTGGTATTGCTGCACTTATCTTCAATTCTATCCGCGATGGCGCTACCCTGTATTATTTCAAATATTATATACAGAATGCACAGGCATTTAAGTTGGGCAGTGTCAGCATCACGTATTCCACGCTGTACCTGGTACTTGGCCAGGCGGCCAATATAGCGGGCGTAATCCTTGCTTCTCCTGTAGGTAATAAAATTGGTAAGAAGAATACCTACCTGGGCGCTATGGTGATAGCTTCTGTACTCAGTACAGGGTTTTACTGGCTGGGCCGCGGGCAGCTCACGCTGATCTTTATCTTCCAGTTCCTCATCAGTATTTGCGCGGGTATTATTTTCCCGTTGTTATGGTCGATGTATGCAGATATTGCGGATTATTCAGAATGGAGAAACGGTCGCCGTGCCACTGGTTTGATTTTCTCTTCCTCCTCTATGTCGCAGAAATTTGGCTGGACGATCGGCGGTGCGCTTACCGGCTGGCTGCTTGGCGCTTTTGGTTTTAAAGCCAACGAAGTACAGGCCGATGCCGCACAAAACGGCATCCTGTTAATGCTTAGTTTTTTACCGGCTATCGGGTCGGTGTTGTCTATTATATTTATTGCAATGTACCCGCTTTCTGAAGAGCGCATTGCTACTATCTCTGCTGAACTGGAACAAAGAAGGAAATAATGCAACAGGAATTAAGAGCTTTACTGGAAAAAGAACTCACCGCCATCCTGGATTACTGGATGAAATACACGCCGGACGAAACATACGGCGGCTTTTATGGTAAGCTTGGAAATGATAATATCCCCATGCCGGAAGCAGCCAAAGGAGCTGTGTTAAATGCCCGCATCCTGTGGACTTTTGCAGCTGCTTACAACAGTACCCGCAACCCGGTGTACCTTGCAATGGCGGATCGTGCATATCAGTATTTTAATACGCACTTTATTGATCATACCTACGGAGGTGTATACTGGACGGTGGATTATACCGGTCAGCCGGCGGAAACAAAGAAACAGGTATACGCTATTGCATTTGCACTTTACGCATACAGTGAATACTACAAGGCGGCGGCGCATCCGGAGGTACTGGCTACGGCCATCTCCCTGTACAATAGTATGGAAGAACACAGCTATGATCCGGTTTATGGCGGCTACTTTGAAGCATTCACACGGGAGTGGCAGGAAATAGCGGACCTGCGCCTCAGTGCAAAAGATGCCAATGAAAAGAAAACCATGAACACTCATCTGCATGTAGTGGAAGCCTATGCCAACCTGTACACGGTTTGGCCGGATGAAAAACTACGCACACAAATACAAGGGCTGTTGCAGGTATTCTATGATAAGATCATCGATAAAAAAAGCGGGCATCTGCATTTATTTTTTGATGAACAATGGCAGGTAAAAGGGAACAATGTATCCTATGGTCATGATATTGAAGCCAGCTGGCTCCTGCAGGAAGCTGCGGAAAACATCGGCGATCCGGTTCTCACGGAACAATACCGGAAACTGGCGCTGGTGATCACCAATGCCACCCTGCAAGGCGGCATAGATAAAGATGGAGGTCTCTGGTATGAATACGAAACTTCCCGCCGGCATATGAATACCGAAAAACACTGGTGGCCACAGGCCGAAGCGCTGGTGGGTTTTATCAACGCCTGGCAGCTGCAGCCGCATGGCCGCTATCTGCAACATGCACAAAACACCTGGAACTTTATCACGCAGCATATCATCGATAAAACCAATGGCGAATGGTTCTGGGGCGTGTACAAAGATTACAGCATCATCCCGGAAGACAAAGCCGGACTCTGGAAATGTCCTTATCATAACGCCCGGGCGTGTATGGAAGGCGTGAAGCGGCTGCAATGAGCCGGTCACCGATACTGAATTCGCATTTCTTAATTTGTAATTAGCAATTCCCCCTTGCGGGCTTTCCCTGCATAACTATTTTATATATCTTGATGCACATGAACTGCAAGATATATTCCACGCTGCAAGCTGCATTTTTATTGGGCGCCCTCACGTTATCGGCGCAATCTGATGTAACGGTACGGTTCAGTGAACCGGCCCGGCATTTCACCGCGTCTGCCCCGTTGGGAAACGGGCGTATGGGCGCTATGGTGTTTGGTAACACCAACAGGGAACGCATTGTGTTAAACGAAATATCGATGTGGGCCGGCGGCGTACAGGACGCCGACAGCAAAGAAGCTGGCAACTACCTGCCACAGATCAGAACATTATTACTGGAAGGAAAGAATATTGAAGCGCAGAAAATGCTGCAGCAATATTTTGTGTGCAAGGGTCCGGGAAGCAGTGGTGGCGCCAACGTAAAGTTTGGTTGCTATCAAACCCTGGGCGATCTTTTTATCCAGTGGAAAGATACCACGTCGGCGGTAAGCAACTACCAGCGCCAGCTGCGGCTGGATAGCGCCATCAGCGCCGTAAGCTGGGAGAAGAACGGAGTTATTTTTAAGGAAGAAGTGCTGGTATCGGCCCCCGGGCAGGTAGCTGTGGTACGACTCACCGCCAGCAAGCCAGGCAGCCTCTCTTTCAGCACAGGGTTATACCGGAAAGAACGCGCTGCACTGAAACTGGTAAATGGCAACCTGGAAATGAGCGGTACACTGAATGGCGGTAACAACGACCCCGGCGTTCAGTATGCAGCTGTACTGAAAGTAATACCCAAAGGCGGCGCCCGCACACAAAGCAATGACCAGATCACCATTACCGGCGCCACCGAATGCTTGTTACTGGTGGCCGCACGTACCAATATGAACTGGCCGGCGGTGGAAACGCCCGGTCCGGCCCCGATGCCGAAAACACTGGCAGACATCAGCAAAGTCACGGCGGCGTCGTGGCAATCATTACTGCAGGCACACGTAAAAGACTATACGTCGTTCTTCAACCGTTGCCGCATATCCTTTGCAGATAACAGCAATGAGGAGGTGAAGTTACTCGCTACCATCGACCGGCTGCAACGCCTGCACGACGGTAAGAAAGACGCTTCCCTGGCCTCCCTGTATTTTAACTTCGGACGGTACCTGCTCATCAGCTCCTCCCGTAATGGCGGCATGCCGGCCAATTTACAGGGGCTGTGGGCGGAAGAGTACCAAACGCCGTGGAACGCCGACTATCACCTCAACATCAACGTACAGATGAACTATTGGCCGGCAGAAGTAACCAACCTGTCGGACTGCCACCAGCCACTGTTTACACTGGCCAGGCAAATGGCGAAATATGGTCAGCGTACTGCCCGTACTTACTATAACGCAGATGGCTGGGTAGCACATGTGATCAACAATCCGTGGGGCTTTACTTCTCCAGGAGAGGGGGCCGACTGGGGTTCTACCTTAACCGGCGGCGCCTGGGTAGCCACTCATCTCTGGAAACATTACCAGTATACCAACGATAAAAAGTTCCTGAAAGAAATATACCCGGTACTGAAAGGCGCGGCTGTATTTTATAAAGATATCCTGATTACCGAACCATCGCATCAGTGGCTGGTTACTGCGCCTTCCAATTCACCGGAAAATGCGTACATCCTGCCCAACGGGCAGCAGGGACAAACCTGTATGGGCCCAACAATGGATATGCAGATCGGAAGGGATCTGCTCAAAGCCAACCAGGAAGCGGCCCGCATCCTGCAAACAGATAAAGCCTGGGCAGACACACTCCAGGTAGTACTGAACAAACTGGCGCCTAACCAGGTAAGCCCGAGCACAGGCGGGGTGCAGGAATGGCTGCAGGATTATAAAGAATCCGATCCGCATCACCGCCACGTGTCACCATTGTATGGCTTATACCCTTACGATGAAATTACGCCGTGGGATACGCCGGAGCTGGCTGCTGCTGCGGAAAAAACGCTGCTCAGAAGAGGCGATGGCGGCACCGGATGGTCACGCGCATGGAAAATTGCTTTCTGGGCCCGCTTAGGCAACGGCAACCACGCCTATACGATGTTGCGCGAATTATTGGCGCCTGCTGCGGCTACCAGCGAAATCAGTATGAGATCAGGTGCGGGTACCTATGCTAACCTTTTCTGCGCGCATCCGCCGTTCCAGATTGATGGTAACTTAGGTGCTGTTGCCGGCATCGCGGAAATGTTGCTGCAAAGTCATGGCGGCGACAACGTGATCCGCCTGCTGCCGGCCCTGCCGGACAATGAGGAATTTGCTGCCGGCCAGGTAAAAGGACTTTGTGCCATCAATGGTTTTGTAGTGGATTTCAGCTGGAAGAATAAAGCGGTGCAGGAACTCAACCTGCTCTCCAATACCGGTGCAGAGTGTCGCGTGTTGCTGCCGGAAAGCGCTGTGGTAAAGGATCGTAACGGAGCGGTAATACCGCATCAGTATAAGGATGGCGTGTTGCGCTTTGCTACAAAGAAAGGAATGAAGTATCGCATAGCAGTATAAAGTTGCGGAATTTTGTCTTACTCAGACCAACCTGAGTAAGACAAAAAAATCGCATCTTTACCTTTCATAACAACCCATATGGAAGATCTGAAGCAAGTGGCTGCAAAGGCAGCATTGGATTATATAAAACCCGGCCATATCATAGGACTGGGCGCAGGCAGCACCATTGCGCACCTGGTGAATTATCTGAAAGCAGCCGAAACGTTGTTTAAAAGCATTACCACGGTCACCTCTTCCTTTAACACACAGCAGTTGCTGCAGGAACACGGATTTAACACGAAGCAACCCGGGGAACTATCCCAACTGGATATTTATTTTGATGGATGCGATCAGTTTGATCATCAGCTGAATGCTTTGAAAAGTGGCGGCGGTATTCATACGCGCGAGAAATTGCTGGCCGCGATGGCAGATAAGTTTATCCTTATCGGCGATGGCTCCAAGTACGTAACGCAGTTGTACACTACTTTTCCCGTGGTGATAGAGGTGATCCCGGAGGCGGTTCCCTTTGTGATGAAGCAGCTGAAGAAAATATTTTCACTGGCTAACCCGGTGATCCGGCTCAGTAATAAAAAAGATGGCGCAGTGATTACGGAGAATGGCAACCTGCTCATTGATATCTGGTTCCGTTCCTTCCCACCATTAGACAGCCTCAATCATCGTTTAAAGGAAATTCCGGGTATTCTCGAAACTTCACTTTTTTACAATATGGCGCATGCTGCCATCATAGCGGGAAAGAATGGAGTGGAAATTATTCCGAAAGATCCGGCTTACCTGATCTGAAACTCTTTTGTACCAGCGGTTACATGATAACGTAACCCTTTACCGGTGTTTTGTGTAGTTACCGGTTTATCATTTTCATATATTTTTTGTGTGGGTGAGATGTGAAAAAAGATGTCTGCACCGGCATTTGCGGGTACCGTCACACGGTAGGTGATGGCAGTACCGTTTCTTTTCCAGGAGGAAACCACGGTGCCATAAGGGCTGTCATGACTTCCTTCAAAATGATCCAGTCCTTCCACGAAATTGGGCGACAGCAGGATGTTTTTAAACCCGGGTGCATTTTCATCCGGCTTAATACCGGCAAGGCCCTTGTACATCCAGGCGCCTATTTCGCCAAACATGATGTGGTTGCGCGACAGATCTGAAGAAGCGTTGATGTCCCAGTTTTCAAAGAGGGTAGTGGCGCCGTTCATGATCCACCAGCCCCAGGATGGGAAGGTGCGTTGCGCGGCCAGTTTCCAGGCCACATCTGCATAGCCGTTTTCGCTCAGCGCATTCAGGATACTTTTGGTTCCGAGTAAACCTACGTCGAGGTGAAAGTTATCTGCGGCTACTCTCTTAGCGAGATTGGCAGCTACTTTGCTTTTCATGGCATCCGGTACCAATCCCCAGTACAGGGCAACACTTTGCTCTGTTTGTACTCCTTCTCCATAAATACCGGTTTCCTTGTTCAGGTATTTGGTATTAAAGGCAGTTTTGATCTTTTCTGCTAATGCGCTGTAATAGGTATAGTCGTCCGTTTTACCAAACAGTTTCGCTGCTTTGGCCAGAATCAGTGCATCGGCGTAGTAGTAAGCCGTTGAGGTGAATTCTACCGGCGATTTTGATTTTACCGGTACCCAGTCGCCGAGGCCCCAGGTGGTTAACCCGTAAGGACTGATTTCCGTGATCCGGTTTACATACCGGCGCATATTATCATAGGAGGCCGACAGCAGCGTGGCATCGCCGTAAAAAAGATAGATGTTCCACGGGATGATGGCAATGGTGCTGGTCCAGTCCGGGCCGTTGCCCCATTCATATCCCCAGCCGCCGGTTGGAATGATAGAGGGCAGCACACCGTTGGGTTGCTGTTCATCGCGGTGGTCTGCCAGCCACTTTTCGTAGATGGTGATGCCGTCGTAGCTATACAGTCCTGTTTCAATGGCGATCTGTGCATCTCCCGTCCAGCCGTTCTTTTCGCGCTGCGGGCAATCCGTTGGATAGCCGAACAGGTTGGAGAGATACGCGTTATTGGTGGCTGCGAATAATTTATTGATCATAGTATCGGAGCCATGAACGTGGCCTACGGGAGGTACGTTGCTGTGCATGAAATAGCCGGTAAGACTTTCCTTGTTGAGCTGCACCGGTTTACTGCTGGTAACTTCCACATACTGAAAACCTTTATAATTAAAGTGGGGCATAAAGGATTCTTCGCCTTTGCCGCTGAGCGTAAAAATATCTGTCTGGAAAGGATCGGTGTCATCTGTAGGGCGGTAGTGCACCACGATATTCGACAGATCCACGAAACCTTTTTTATCCAGTTGTTCGCCGTGCTTCAGTTTAATGACGGTGCCGGCTGCACCGCTTACGCGGATCTTGCTAACACCGGCAATATTTCTGCCCAGGTCATATATCCAGGTGCTGTCGTTGGGATGGGTAACGCCGGCAGCAGGAATTTCCTCCACATTTTCGATGGGATATAGTTGTTGGGACACAATATTTTGAGAAGGCGCGGCGCGGTAAATAACATCCTTCCATTTGCTGTCGTCGAAATTAACCGTATTCCATCCTGGTTGTTCTTTGCGGGCATCATAATGTTCCGCGGTGTAGATGCTGTTAAATACAATAGGTCCCAGCGCTGTTTTCCAGTCTTTCCCCGAGGAAATGGTTTCCACGGTGCCATCGGTATAGGTTACCCGCAGATCGAGGCAGAATGCGGGTCTTCCGCGCCACGGAGCTTCATGGAAATTCCATACGGCGGTGGACTGGTGATTGTACCATCCATTACCAAGCATCACGCCGATGGCGTTTTTACCGGATTGCATCAGGGAGGTAACATCGTAGGTAACGTACAGCGTGCGGCGGTCGAAGCGCGTATACATGGGATCGAGGCGATGATTACCTGCTTTTTTCCCGTTGATATACAGTTCATACAAGCCTGCTACAGCGATGTAGGCACGGGCAGATTTAATTGTATTATCCGCCGTGAAAACTTTCCTGAAGTTAGCGGCGGGTTTCAGGCGAACGTCGTCATTGTCGCTGATCCAGGCGCCTTTCCAGTTGTTTTGTTGCCGCATGCCGGTTTCAAACCAGGAGCGGCGGGCAATGGATTTTACGCCGTCTTTATCCCACACTTCCACGCTCCAGTAATAGCGGGTAAATGGATCGAGTGCTTTCCCGGAGTAGGTGGTCAGGATATCTGCGCGGTTGATTTTTCCGGAGGTCCAGAGCGGATGGGTGTTCAGCGTCAGGGAGTCGTCGGATACACGGATCTGGTAAGCTGTTTGACGCGCGCCGGGGCGTGTATCTTCCAGTTGCCACGACAACCGTGGATGAGCGGCATCTACGCCGAGTGGCGTTACCAGGTGCTCACATTTCAGGCTGGTGGCCTCGCAGGGGGTGACTCCTGTTGCTGCTTTGCTGGCAGTGGCAGGTTGGGCCGCCTTGTAATGGCTATTGGCTTTTGTGAAGGCCGTAAGGCTGTCTGCCTTTGCACTGGCTGATACAACAAAAAATAACAGGTACAGAAACAATTTCCGGAATATTGAATGCATGCTAAGCGCTTGATTATTTGACAACAAGATAAAGTAAGCCGCACTTTTTTTTTATTGTTTTATGTAAATGGAAAAAGATAGATCGATCTGTCTATTTATTTCTTATCTTTGTTCCATGAAGAAGAAAACAGGTGATCCGAAGCAGCGTTTGCTGGATACAGCCACTACGCTTTTCTATAACCAGGGGTATCATGCCACGGGCATTAACCAGGTAATTGAAGAAGCCGGTGTGGCAAGAGCCAGTTTGTATCTGCATTACGAGTCAAAGGAATCCCTGCTGCTGGCGTTCTTAAACCAGCGGCATATCGACTGGATGGCCGGGCTGAAAAGCTTTACGGATGAGGCCAGCAAGCCGAAGGATAAAATTGCAGCGGCGTTTGACTTCCTGTCTGATAATAATGAAAGGGAGCATTTCAGGGGTTGTGCCTTTTTGAATATCCTCTCGGAAACTACGGAGAAGGATGCTTCGGTGCTGACAGTGATACAGGATCATAAAAAAGACCTGCGCGCCTTTCTGGGGGAGATCCTCACCAACGAAAAGCAGTTGATAAAGGACCACGTTTACCTGTTGTTTGAATCAGCAATCGTGGAAAGTCAGCTTTACCGGAATCAGTGGCCGGTGCAGGAAGCGAGGAAAATGGCGCTGGGGCTGTTGTAGTGTGGCAGCTTTATTGGAACCAGGGAAATTGTTGCAGTGCGGCAGCAGATCATTTCTGCAAACTAACAACCGACCACATTATATAAATCAAAAGATGCCGGGCATCTTTTTTTTAACCTTTTTAGATAGACAGATCGATCTATCTATATAAATCATATTCATCATTTTTAAACATCTCAAACATGGAACAAAAATTCCCTCTTCCCCCATTTACGCGTGAAACCGCCCTGCAGAAAGTACAGATGGCAGAAGATGCCTGGAACAGCCGTGATCCGCAAAAGGTATCATTGGTATATACACCCGACACTGTATGGCGCAACCGCGACCAGTTTATCAACGGCCGGGAAGAAGTAGTGGCCTTTCTTACAAAAAAATGGCAGCGCGAGCTGGATTACCGCCTGAAAAAAGAACTCTGGAGTTTTACCGACAACCACATTGCCGTATGTTTTGAGTATGAATGGCATGATCATGCCGGTAACTGGTTCAGGTCTTACGGTAATGAGCTATGGGAGTTTAATGCCGACGGATTCATGCAGCGCAGGCTGGCGGCCATCAACGACGTGCCTATTAAAAGCAGCGAACGGAAATTCCGGGAACCGGAAGACCTGGTACTGGCCTGTTAGAACGCCGGACGATAATGTGATGATGGTGATTATCCGGAAAATTATCATCATCACATCAATCATAGTGTGAATTTTGTAATTTTGTAAGATGAACAAAACAGAAACACTCCGGGAGTTTTACGAACATAAGTTCCAGGCAGTACCTGATAAGTTACAGCAGGATATCGGACATTTTAATGTGTTCCGGCTGGAAGACTGTATTGTAGACGGCGCTTCAACGGTGAAGTACAGCCGCCGCGATTTTTACAAAGTAAGCCTGCTAAGGGGAACCAATCTCTATCACTATGCCGATAAAACCATTGAGGTAAAAGGCAGTACCCTGATTTTCTTCAATCCGCTGGTCCCTTATGGCTGGGAGCCCCGCTCCACCGACAATAGTGGCTATTTCTGCATATTCAGGGAGTCCTTTTTTACCGGCGCCACCCGTGGTAATATCCACGATCTGCCCATGATGATGCCGGGCGGCATTCCCTCCTATATACTCACAAAGGCCCAGGACAAAGAAGTATCAGAGATCTTTAAAAAGATGCTCACAGAAATTAATACGGACTATGTCTATAAATACGATCTGCTGCGCAGTTACCTCACAGAAATCATCCATTACGCATTAAAGATGCAACCCTCCGAAACCCTGTACCAGCACGCCGATGCGAAGTCGCGTATCACTGCGGTATTTACCGACCTGCTGGAACGGCAATTCCCCATTGAATCGCCGGCACAGCGGTTTGCATTGCGTTCGGCCAACGACTTTGCAAAGCAGTTGTCCGTACACGTAAACCACCTGAACCGGGCCATCCGCGAAACCACCGGTAAAACCACCACAGCACACATTGCAGAACGCTTAACCGCCGAGGCAAAGGCTTTATTAAAGCACACCAGCTGGAACGTGGCAGAAATCAGTTATGCCCTCGGATTTGAAGAGCCCGCCCACTTCAGTAACTTTTTTAAAAAACAAACCAGCATCACCCCCGGCGCTTTCCGCGTTGTTTGAATTTTGCAATCATTGGTTTGAATAACGTAACAGGTGGCAACGCTCCCTGATCTACTTTTGTGTTAATAAAAAACACAAGATCATGGACAACAAAAAAGTATGGTTTGTAACCGGCGCCTCCAAAGGATTAGGCCGCTCCCTTGTAAAACAATTATTAGGTAAAGGATATAAAGTAGCAGCCACCTCACGTAGCATCGACGACCTGCGCAAAATTGCAACGGACGAGGATTTCCTGCCGCTGGCCGTTGACCTTAAAAATGAAAACAGCATACAGGCAGCGGTAAAAGAAACAATCAGCCGCTTTGGCCGTATCGATGTGCTGGTAAACAACGCCGGATACGGACAGGTAGGCAGCATTGAAGAACTGTCGGATGCGGAATCAAGAAGCAATTTTGATGTGAATGTATTCGGCCTGCTGAATGTAACCCGCAATATCCTGCCGCAGATGAGAGCGCAGCAATCGGGACAGATTTTCAATATTTCCTCTATTGCCGGCTTTACCGGTGGCTTCCCCGGCTTCGGGATCTATTGCGCTACCAAGTTTGCAGTAGACGGCTTGTCAGAGTCGCTCGCCGCAGAGGTAAAACCTTTTGGTATCTCCGTTACCATCGTTTCTCCCGGTTATTTCAGAACCGATTTCCTCACTTCCGGCTCCCTGGGCGTGCCTGCCAACCCATTGGCCGCTTATGAGGCTGTTCGCGCCACCCAACATGCGCATCAGGAGGAGATCAACGGCAACCAGCCTGGAGATCCTGAAAAAGCAGTAGCCGCCATCATCGATATAGCCGATATGGAAAATGCACCGCTGCACCTCTTCCTCGGTGAAGATGCCTACAACCTCGCTTATCAGAAAATAGCCATGTTGGAAGCCGACCTGGAACAGTGGAAAGAAGTAACCGTTGGAACCGCGATTGCGTAGTGGAGTGATCGCCTTCGGCGATTGTCTTTTTCAGGATTAGCCTGGTTATGTTGATTACACTGATTTTATCAGGTTGTGATTTTAAAGATGAGGGAAGCTAAAAGCGAATATATCCGCTTCTGGCTTCCCTCATCTTTTTAAAAAAAATTAGTGAAAAGTAAAAATAAGCAAAACGGTTAAACCTGTTACCATACAATGTTCTATAAAATAGCAGTCTTAGTTTGGAACCCGGTGTTTGATAGGTTTGGGGCTTGAAAACACACACTTCGATACAGGTATTTATTTAATAAAAAGATTGATAATAAATAAAGATAACATACCGTATAGTATGTTATTTTGTATATTTGCACGGATAAATAAAAGATTTGGGTTAGCATTAAAAAAAATAGCATAGGTGCGATTAATAGGTTCAATTACTATGATTTCTATTCCTCATGTACATTTTAAGATGTGAAATGGATTTTTGATGAGGAAGATTGTGAAGGACCATCTTTACTAAAAATACCGGATAGTATCTTATATGAAAAAAGCAGAAGCTACGCGCCTGAACATTCTACAAAAATCCTTTGATTTGATTTATGCCAGAGGGTATCAGAATGCCAGTATTGACGATATATTGGCTACCACACAGGTAACCAAAGGAGCTTTTTATTACCATTTCAAAAACAAAGATGAAATGGGATTAGCTATCATCAATGAGCTAATGATGCCTGCATTAATAAAAGATTTTATTGAACCTTTGCAAAACGCTGGAAACCCACTGGATGCTATTTACAATCTGATGCATCATTTGCTGATTGAAAACGATTTTCTGAAAGTAGAATACGGTTGTCCTGCGGCCAACTTCACACAGGAGATGACGCCCTGGAACGAAGACTTTAGCAATGCTTTGAACGAAATAATACAGGAATGGGTAAAGATAATGACAGCTGTTATTGAAAATGGAAAAAAGTTAGGGCATATCCGTAAAGATGTCAATGCAAGACAAGTAACCTTTTTTGTTATGTCCGGTTATTGGGGGATTCGCAATTTCGGGAAATTAGAGAATAATAAAAAAGTGTATTTACCCTATTTGAAAGAACTTAAAAGCTATTTGAATACACTAAAATAATCCTGATATAAAAAGTGCAATGTCCAAAAATCAGAAAACGATTCCGTTGAGATCACTAACCAAAGAATTGGGTAAGGGTATCGCTCTTATACAAGTACCATTGGGAGTTTTTATGTCGGATGAATACATCAGGCAGACACATCGGGACAACTACCATGTATTCTTTTTATTGGAGGAGGGAACAGTATCACTTGAAATTGATTTCCAGAAACATCGGTTAAAAGCACCTTCCCTGATGTATATACAACCTTATCAGGTGCACAAAGGATTAGCAATAGATAATGTAATATTTACAGCCTTACTCATCAACAATGAAAACTTAAATCCTGAATATTTAAACATCTTAGAAGATCTTTCACCGGCAAAACCTTTAACCCTAAGCAAAGAAACCTTTTCTATCCTGTCGGAAACCGTATCACTCAGTTTAAAATTCTATAAAAGAGAAAATGAAAAACTGTATCATTTCTTATTGAAAGATAGTTGTAATACTTTGGTTGCTCTTATTGCCTCACAGTATTTAATCCAATCCCAATCATCGGATGTTCTTTCGAGATTTGAAGTAATTTTCAAAGGCTTTAAGGTATTATTGGAGCGAAATTTTTCGACTATAAAACGACCTTCAGACTACGCAGATAGGTTGAGCATATCTGTATCCTATCTGAATGAGTGCGTAAAAAATGTATCAGGGTATCCTGTTTCGCACCACATTCAACAAAGGATTGTTTTAGAAGCAAAACGTTTGCTTTATCACACGAACAAGTCCGTAAAAGAGATTGCTATGGAACTGGGGTATGAAGATTATGCCTACTTCTCCCGACTGTTTTCCAAATTGACAGGAATGTCAGCTTTAGCTTTCCGAAGCAAAAACCACGATTAATCCAATACTTACAATCTTCCTTCCATTGTTTGAACCATGCGTTCATTGTTCCTTTGCAATGAATTAAAGTCAAACTAAATGGAGTCGTTAAACATAAAGCTTCCTGAAGGAAAAAAAAGCAAATTTCTATCACTGAAAGACTTCGAAGAATTAATAGAACCGGTAAAGCGTCCTATGATTATCGCCATTGTTTTACAGGCAATTTCAGCTGTTGCCTCCATTGTGCCATTCATTGCCGTTGTAGACCTGGCGAAAGTATTATTGGAAGAACAAAAAGCTATAGATGCAGATGCGGCATGGCGAGCCTGTTGGATTGCGTTTTTCGCATTGCTTGTTCGAATGGCCACCACTTATACGGCTTATTTCATTTCGCACAATGCAGACAATGATTTTCAATTTTATATCCGAAAAAGAATGGCCAGACACCTGGTCAAAGTTCCTTTAGGGTGGTTTACCAATCGCAGTGCCGGAGATGTAAAGAAAGCAATGGCGGATGATGTCATGAATATGCATAATCTGATCGCTCATGCAGCTTTGGAATTGCTTACTGCAGTGCTGCTTCCCTTAATTACAATCATCTACTTATTTAGCATTAGCTGGATCATGGCACTGGTTGCTCTTATTCCTATCATTATAGGTATATACATGTATACCCGCCAATTGAAAAAAGGATTGAAGCTGATGGATACCTATACCGAATCGATGGGGAAAATCAATGGAGCGGCGATTGAGTTTGTACAGGGAATAAGTGTGGTGAAAACATTCGGGCAAACGGGAAAGACATACAGTCGTTTTTTTGAAGCAGGAGATAGATTTCTAAAGGTTATGTGGGATATGATGAAAGGAGCATTACATACTTCATCTATTGCGGAGTTATTCCTTACCCACATAACATCACTGGTTGCTATTTCGACGGCAACCATTTTTGCCGTTCAGATGGGTTGGGTATCTTCTTTTGTTATCGTTCCATTTACCTTACTCGGCTTAGGAATTACAGCGCCATTATTGGCGGCAGTATATGGAGGAAGGGCATTACAGGAAGCAGGAGTAGCAGCTACCAGGGTGAAAGAACTATTGGCCACACCTGTTTTGGAAGAAGCTGTTGCGGGGAAAAAACTAAATAGTCCCGATCTGGAACTACAGCATGTTTCATTTAGTTATGACCAAAAAACCAACGTGCTTGATGACATAAACATTACACTGAAACCGGGAACTACCACGGCTTTGGTGGGCAGGTCAGGATCCGGTAAATCGACCATCGCTAAATTGATTCCCCGATTCTGGGATATCTCAGAGGGTGAAATTTTGTTGGGTGGAGTTAATATAAAATACTTGCCTACTACAGAATTGTATCAGCATATCAGTTTTGTATTTCAGGAAGTGCAAATGCTCAGAACGAGTGTACGGGAGAACATCGCTCTCGCCAGACCGGATGCCCATCAGGATGAAATTGTAGTTGCGGCCAAAGCGGCTAAAATTCATGATAGAATTATGGAATTACCTCGTGGCTACGATAGCGTTGTATATGAAGATGCATTATTTTCAGGTGGAGAGGCGCAGCGTTTATCCATCGCCCGGGCTTTATTGGCTGATACACCCATATTGGTAATGGACGAAGCTACCGCTTTTGCCGATCCTGAATCAGAAGCCTTAATTCAGGATGCACTCTCTAATCTTACTATGGGTCGTACATTATTGGTAATAGCACACAGGCTCTCTACCATACAGTATGCAGATAATATTATTGTACTCGATAAAGGAAGAATTATAGAACAGGGAACACATAATCAGTTATTGAATAACAATAGAAAGTATGCCAGTCTTTGGGAAAGACATGAGCGTTCAACCATGTGGTTTCCGGAAACAGTAGTATCAGAAAACAGTGCAAATAATTCACCAATCAGTAACCCTGTCAATTAATCAGTATGTTTCGCAAGATTTTAAGAATATTAGACACCGATGCCCATAAATTCCGGTTATTGATTTTTACACATTTTATATGTGGTATTTTACAAGGTTTGGCATTCGCAGTTTTAGTACCGCTATTGCGTAGTCTCTTAGTAGACGATTTAGAAAACGTATGGACCTGGGTATTGGTGGAGCTGGCTATAATGATTGTTTATTCTGCCTTATCCTATTGGACTAGAATAGCAGGGTTAAAATTATCTACTGATTTATGTAGTGTATTATGGCGAAGATTAGGAGATCATATTTCCATTCTTCCGCTCGGATGGTTTTCCGGAGGTCAGGTAGGGCAAGTTGCCAAACTAACGAGCGATGGTGTGCTTAACGTGATGGCCGTTTCAACAAATCTGCTAAAGCCATTAATGGATGCCTTTGTGACACCTTCAGTAGTTGTAATAACGATAGCCATTTTCGACTGGAAGCTGGCTTTAGCAGTAGCGGCAACGGTTCCGTTTATCATTGCAGCTTATTACATTGCCGAGAAAATTACGCACCGTTTTGACGATCAGTGGTATTCAGCTTCCGTGAATATGTCTAATCGTATTGTTGAATTTGCACAGACCCAACCTATACTAAGAGCGTTTAACAGAACAAACAACAGTATACAGCTTTTGGATGATGCAATACTACAAAGCAGAAATGCCACCAGGAAAAGTCTGGCTATGGGTTCATTAGGGCAAACGTTATTTTTAATCGTCATACAAGCTGCATTTACCATCGTTCTTTTTGTGGGAACTTACCGGGCATTGGGTGCTAATATTGATGCTCCTGAATTGATTGCATTGCTAATTCTGGTTACACGGTTTGCGCAGCCACTTTCAGAAGCAGGAGGATTGGGGGTTGCAGCCCGTGTAGCTCGTAACCTTTTAGAGCGTATGGAAAAATTGATGGGAACGCCCGGATTGCCCGAAGCTGCATTACCCGTGAAAGCAAATGATGCATCCATTGAATTTAGAAATGTATCGTTTGGTTATGAGAACAACAGAACAGTACTACAGGATATTAATTTTAAAGTTCAGCCCAATACAATAACCGCTTTAGTAGGAGCATCAGGATCGGGTAAAACTACCATTACAAGATTGATCGGGAGATTTTGGGATGTTAACTCCGGAGAGGTAATGATTGGGGGCAGTAATGTAAAATCACTTTCAGGAAAGGATTTAATGGCACAGATTTCATTTGTTTTTCAGGATGTGTACTTATTTACCGGAACTATTGAAGAAAATATTCGGATGGCTAAACCCCATGCCACAAAAGAAGAATTTGATGATGCGATACGTGCGGCAAGGGTTGATGAAATCATAGAACGGCTTCCTGATGGATTAGCAACACAGGTAGGAGAAGCAGGGAGCTTACTTTCTGGTGGCGAACGTCAGCGGGTTTCTATTGCCAGAGCTATCTTAAAAGATGCCCCTATTATTCTCCTGGACGAAGCAACGTCTGCTTTGGATGCAGAAAACGAAGCATTGGTTCAGGAAGCACTAAGTGCATTAAGTGCCAACCGCACCTTGATTATTGTGGCACATCGCCTGCAAACTATTATGGCATCAGACCAGATACTGGTGCTTGGTAATAGCACAATAACAGAACGTGGCAGACATCATGATTTGTTAGCTAAGGGAGGACGTTATGCCGATTTCTGGAAAGAAAAAGAAAGAGCTAAAGGATGGAGGATTAAGTCGAATGAGATTGTTTAATTGTCTTGTTTTAATAATTTTTATTTGAATTAAATACAGTAAAAAAATTATTTACATCTAAAACATACTATTTAGTATGTTTTTTTATTTACCTTTGCAATCGATGATTCGATTTGGATGGGGATAATTGCCCTATAAATATTTTTATAGAACAACTCATTATGAATGGAAGATACCTGATAGTAGAAAATAAACGATAAGAAGAGTTGCTTTACAACATAGCTGATTTCCTTTGGAATAACGGGAATGAAGTAATTGTACAGGAGAATTTCTATGATGATGAATATTAACATCAGTTTTTACTGAAAAGTTCTTGCGTAGTTATTGTAGATGAAGAGAATTTTTAAGAAACTGAAAACGGGATGCAGGATAACCTGCATAAAGATGAATTTATTTTCCAATAAAAGTTATAACTAAAATATTTTTTTTTTTGCCTAAAAACATACTAAACGGTATCTTTTAATTAAATGCAATGTATCAAACACTCATATTTTGCCACAATTCTATGCGATGGCTTGTATTAGCCAGTTTGTTATTAGCTCTTTATAGGGCTTATAAAGGTTATTTTTCTAAATCGGAATTTTCCAAAACCGATAATGCAGTACGGCATTGGACGGCAACCATTTCCCACATCCAACTGATGATTGGTATGATTCTCTATTTTCAAAGCCCACTGGTTCAATACTTTCTTGCCAATTTCAAAACAGCCGTTCTGGATTTTAATATGTTTTTTTTCGGACTGATACATAGTTCACTGATGTTGATTTCCATTGTACTCATTACTATCGGCGCTGCTTCTGCCAAACGAAAGGAAACCGATACGGCAAAATTTAAAACAATGCTGATTTGGTTTACAGTTGCATTAGCTCTCATATTCATAGCCATTCCCTGGCCATTTTCACCATTAGCAAACAGACCTTATTTCAGATAGTCATGAACATATTTATAGCCGGAGCCAACGGAGCAGTTGGTAAGAAAATAATAGCAAAATCCTTGGCAGATGGACATTCTGTAATGGCAAAGGAATACAAAGGATTGGATGAATTTAACAATCTGAATATTGGCAGTATTATCTGTTTGTAAAACTGATTGTAAATACACTCATCAAAACCGATTGGTTAGTATCAAAAAATATTAACATTCAAAATTTATACTAATGATTTTAAAACTCTTAAAAACAAAAATAGGAAGACTAAGAATCATAGGCTTTCTGGAAGGAATTTCATTGATTGTTTTAGTATTTATTGCTGTACCGATGAAGTATTGGTATAATGATGAATCTTTAACCAAAATGATGGGACCGATACACGGAGCATTGTTTTTATTGTTCCTGTTAAATACATTCAGTGCCGGCATCGAACAAAAATGGAAAGCTAAGACTACAGGAATGATATTAGCTTCCAGCCTTATTCCGTTTGGTACATTCTACGTGGATTACAAATTCTTAAAAAATATAGACAAGCAATGAAAGACCTATTGATTTGCGGTTTAACCTTAATCTTTTTTATAAAAATCACGGAAAATCAAAACGCAATCAAATCAATGTAATCAACATAATCAGTCTAATCCTGCTCCAGGACAATTTACCATCGCCGAAGGCGATGTCCTCCGCACTAAGACATGCTGATATTAAAATCCGGTCCCAGCTCCAGTTTCCCTTCACGCGCTTCTTCACTGCCGGGAACTTTGAGCCCTTTTATTTTAGCGGTTTTGCCTTTGGTCAGCAGATCAGTGATATGTTTTTCTGTTAACTTTTTACCCAGTATTTCAAAAGGAAGTTTGAAACCGCATTCCTTAAAATTGGCGCAGCCATAGGCAGTGTTACCTTTTTTAAGCGGATGCGTTTTGCATTTCGGGCATTGCATTTCTTCTATCACCACTACCTTTTTGGGCTTAGGTTCTTTTTTAGGCTTCTCTTTTTCTTCCGGCACGGGGGGCGGATCGGGGGCAATGGTGATGAACTTGTAGCTGGCGGTTTTTACTTCTTTGGTAAGATCAACCACCATCTGGATCAGTTCATCTTTGAAGGTATCCATAGCATACTCGCCTTTTTCTATGAGGCGTAGTTTACGCTCCCACTGACCGGTTAGTTCAGCGCTTTTCAGCAATTCTGTCTGTATAGTGTCAATGAGATCTATGCCGGTTTGGGTGGCATAGATATTCTTCTTTTTCTTCTCGATATATTTTCTGCGGAACAGTGTTTCGATAATGTTGGCGCGGGTAGAAGGCCGGCCGATACCATTGTCTTTCAGCAGTTCCCTCATTTCCTCATCATCTACCTGCTTGCCGGCGGTTTCCATTGCCCTCAGCAAAGTAGCTTCTGTAAAGGCTTTGGGCGGAGAAGTTTTGCCCTGGTGGATGCGCGGGGTATGTGGCCCGCTTTCACCCACTTCAAAGTGAGGAAGTATTTTTTCTTCTTCTTCCCCTTCCTTTTTCTCTTTTACATCGTTGGCATATACTTCTTTCCAGCCGGGTTCTATGATCTGTTTACCGGTTACTTTGAAAGGCACTTGTCCTACTTTACCAAGTACGGTGGTATTGGAGATCTTACATTCCGGGTAGAAAGCGGCGATAAAGCGGCGGGCTACCAGGTCGTAGATCCGTTTTTCTTCCAGGGGAAGACCACCGGGATGCTGACCGGTAGGGATGATGGCATGGTGATCGGTTACTTTTTTATCGTCGAAAACGGTTTTCAGCTTAGGGATCGGCGCGGCCAGCAGCGGGGCGGTAAGCGCGCTGTAGGGTGTCATATCCTGCAGGATGCCCGCAATTTTCGGGTGCAGGTCTTCCGAGAGGTAAGTGGTATCTACCCTGGGGTAGGTGGTCAGCTTTTTCTCGTAGAGGTTCTGGATATATTTGAGCGTATCGTCTGCGGAGAAGCCGAATTTTTTATTGGCTTCCACCTGCAGGGCGGTGAGGTCAAACAGGCGCGGATTGCCTTCTTTACCATCTTTCTTTTCAAAAGAAGTTACTTCAAACGGATGTTCCTGCAGGTAGGCAAGCCCTTTGGCAGCCTTATCCGGTGTTTTCAGCCGGTCGATGGCCGCAGTGAATTCTGTTTCCCGGTAAATGGTTTTCAGTTCCCAGTAATCTTCTGATACAAAGGCATTGATTTCCTTTTGCCGTTGTACAATCATCGCCAGGGTAGGTGTTTGCACCCTTCCGATAGACAATACCACTTTGCCTTGCGCAAATTTCTTAGTGAACAGCCGGGTGGCGTTCATGCCCAGGAGCCAGTCGCCGATAGCGCGTGCGCTGCCTGCGGCATACAGGTTATTATATTGTTCGGAAGCTTTCAGGTTCTGAAAACCATCGCGGATAGCCTCTACCGTTAGTGAGGAAATCCAGAGCCTTTTAATGGGTGCAGCGCACTTGGCTTTCAGCAGTACCCAACGCTGGATCAGTTCCCCCTCCTGGCCGGCATCCCCGCAGTTTATCACTTCTTCACAAGCCTGTACCAGGGTTTCTATAATTTTAAACTGTTTCTGTACGCCTGAATTTTCAATCAGTTTGATACCGAAGCTGGGAGGAATCATCGGCAGATCTTCGAGCCGCCAGAACTTCCATTGCTCGTAATAATCGTGCGGCTCCTTGAGGGTACAGAAATGTCCGAAAGTCCAGGTTACCTGGTAGCCATTGCCCTCATAGTAGCCATCTTTGCGTTGTTTCGCACCGATCACTTCTGCAATATCCCTTGCCACGCTTGGTTTTTCAGCAATGCAAACTTTCATATTCATTCAAAATTGGGTAACAAATGTCGGATAAAAAGTTGTAAATGAAAGAAGGTAAAGTACATCAAAAAATCTTAAAATAATCAAGTGCACACTTTAACTTTTAGGGTACAAAAATACCCGTTACTTTAAGGTAAGATTTGAAACAGAAAATCCTTTTCCTTATGCGCTTTCCGGCCCTTTTATTATCGTGTGCCTTATCTCTTCCTGTTGCAGCCCAATTCCCCGCGTCTTTCGACGGAAGTTTTGAAAGTAAGAAACCGGATGGCGGACTGCCGTCCGGCTGGATCGACTGGGGCTCCAATTACCGCCTGGCCGTTGACAGCACCAGTTATGAAGGACATGGAGCATTGCGTATTACGCCATTTGAAAAAAGAGGCAGTAACGATTTTGGTTGCACCGTAATGCGCATCCCGGTTACTTTCGCCGGGAAAACCATTTTGCTCAATGGCTACCTGAAACTGGATTCAGTGACCGATGGCTATGCCGGCCTGTTTATGAGGGTAGACAATACATCTGGCGCCGTATACAAAATGGACAATATGCAGAAGCAGCGGCTACAGGGAACCACCGGCTGGAAAAAATACAGCATTACCCTTTCCCTGCCACCCGGTGGTGGTACGGTATATGCAGGCGCCATTAACCATAGCAATGGCAACGTATGGGCCGATAACCTGGAAATACTGATTGATGGGAAACCGTTGAAAGAAGCGCCACCACTGCGTGTGTTTAAGGCCGACAGCGATCACGCGTTCGATAAAGGCTCCGGTATAACTATCTCCGGTCTTACACCTTTACAAACAACACACCTGGAAGTTCTCGGAAAAGTATGGGGCTTCCTGAAATATTATCATCCTGCAGTAATGGCCGGGGAGTATAACTGGGACTATGAACTGTTCCGGATCCTGCCGGCGATACTGAACAGTGCCAGCGAAACGGCCAGGAATGAGGTGTTGCTTCGCTGGATTAACCAGCTTACCACACCGAAAGAGGTCCGGCATACACGCACCGCTAAAACGGTTATTAAATTCACTCCTGATCTCGACTGGCTTTCAGATGAGAAAACACTGGGTGCTGCGTTATCTGCATCCCTGAAAAATGTGGCGGCCATGAACCGCGGGGATTTCAATTATTATCTCGAACTGGCGCCCGCAGGAAATCCATCATTTAAAAATGAACAGGGCTATAACACCATGCCCTTTCCTGATGCCGGTTTCCGGCTACTGGCATTATACCGCTACTGGAATATCATACAATACTACTTCCCTTATAAGCACCTGATCACCGAAGGCTGGAATAATAAACTGGCGGAATATATCCCGGCAATGGTAAACGCGGCAGATACCGCGTCCTATCAAACTGCACTGCTACGGCTCATTGCTGGCATCCATGATTCGCACGCCGGTATGTATGGACCCAATGTAGTGATCCGCGGTGCAGATAGATTCAGAACGTTGCCACTGAGGGCGCGGTTTGTGGAAAATAAGGCCGTGCTGGTAAAAGTGGGCGATGAAAAATATGGACTACGCACCGGCGATGTGATTACCGCCATTAATAAAGAGCCGGTGGCGGCTATAGTACAAAGATTACTACCTGTTACCTCTGCTTCCAATTACGCCACACAATTAAACAGGATTGAGCAGGTCCTGTTTCAAACGAAGGATAGCACCCTGCAACTGGAGTATGAAAGAGAGGGTAACGTCAGCAGCGTAACGTTAACCACCACCACTTATAAACAGGCCATCATACCGGGCGAACGGCCATCCGTTTCCTGGAAGATGATAGGGGAAGATGCAGGATACGTATACCCGGGTAATTTTAAGAACACACAAATGGACTCGGTGAGCGAAGCTTTTAAAAACACCAAAGGAATGGTCATAGACCTGCGTTCTTATCCTGCGGACAACCTGTTGAATTCTCTCGTGAAGTATGTGTTGCCTTCGCCCATGCCCTTTGCGAAGTTTACTGTTGGCAGTATACAGCAGCCGGGGTTGTTTGGCATGACGGGCGAAATGAAGGCAGGTACAAAGAACAAAGATTATTACAAAGGCAAGGTGGTGATCCTGGTAGATGCTACCACGCAAAGCAACGCCGAGTTTGTTACGATGGCGCTCCGGCTGGCGCCGCGCGCCGTGGTGCTGGGCAGCACTACCGCCGGGGCAGACGGAAATGTTTCTTATTTTACACTTCCCGGCGGCGTACAAACGCTGATCACCGGCATTGGCGTGTACTATCCTGATGGCCGGGAAACGCAGCAGGTGGGCATTGTTCCCGACATTGTGATGGAACCAACGGTGAAGGGTATACGTGAAAACAGGGATGAGCTGTTGGACAGGGCCCTGGCCATTATCAGGGAATAAGTTACTTTTTTGGTAAAGAATATTTCTTTGCTACTTTATTATATTTCTTCAGGTACTTCCGGTCTTTTTTAACGCCTACGGCTGTTACCATACCGGAAGTTTCTGCTTTTACCCAATAGTTGAAGATGAACTTCTCCTGGTCGCGCTCAAAGAACATAAGGGTGGGCCGTTGATTGCGGTTTCTCAGGAAAGCGTTTGCCAGGAGGGTTTCCAGGTTAGCCTTGAAACCCTGCCGCGTGGAATCCTTTTTATTGAGTACCTGTACGTTCAGGTTGTGATAGTAAAAATTCATGGTGCCCAGCGTAGCGTATTTATTTCCTGACCATTGCGAGAAGACCGTATCTGCATAACCGCGTCTTACTTTTACGGCAGCCATGGGGATGGCTACGGCATTAAAATCTTTCAGATCCATCGGGGCGAGATAGCTTTGTGCCATGAAGCCAGAAAGGGAATCCCCATAAGATTCATGATAGGAAAAGTAACGGATGGGATTTCCCAGCAGCCGGCTGGTGGCCTGCACCAGGAGACTGTCGGTGTTACCGTAGGTATTGCCGAAATGTGTGATCAGGGCGTTAATATCTGTAATGGGTACGGCCGACCACTTGTGCGTGGACTTCGACGATTCATTGACCGTTACGGCGGATTGCTTTACCACGATAGAATCCACCTGTAAGGCAAATGGAATAGTGTAAATTAATTTTGTAGGCATCCATTTTTCGATGCCGTGTTCAAACGGAATCCGTTTATCCCTGGCCGTAGTTAGCAGCGTATTCTCCACCGTAATTTTCCGGATGGCAATGGTGGTGTCGCCGGGTTGGTGATGCATATTGATACCGCTGATCTGTAAGGCATCTCCTTTCACCGTAATGTAATCGCGCTGCCAGCGGGCGGCGCGGAAAGTTTCTGCTGCCGTGAGGTTGGGCGCCACTTCAAAGTTGCTCACATGAAATGTTTGGGTGGCTGGGTCCAGTTTAAAGCTTTCCGCGTGGGCATGGATCTGTTTATTGCGGTAGTGTAATCTGCCGTCGCTGAGAGTGGTATTGTTGATAAATGACTGCCATTTTATTTTATGCCCCTGGTGCCAGGAGAAGGACGCATCTTTAAACAACCCGGACAACTTTTGTAATACCAGTTCCAGCGTATCGGCATGGTGCAGGGAAAATTGCGCCTCCTGCCATGCGAGGGCTACACCGGAATGGAGCGATAAATGGCCGGACTTATCCTTATGCAACGCCCCCTTATTAAGTTGCAGGGATAGTTGCGGAACCGCGGCAGTGGTACCGGTATGGCTATAGGAAAGTGCTGATAGCTGCACGTGCATATCACCGTATTGCAACATGCCGTCGCTATTTAATTCCAGTTCACTCCCCGTGAGCCTGGCCTGTGTTTCCAACCGGGTAGTATCGGGTCCTTTGATGCTGGTATGCGTAACCGCGGCATTGCCTGTAGCCAGTTTACTGATAGCCACCTTGCTGAAGTCGGTGCTATGAATATTGGTTTGAATATCAAGGGAAGGGACTGTTATTTTAGTACGGCCGTTACCGTTATGCAGCGTGGCATCGGCATCGGTAATGTACGTATAGCCGTTGCTGCTAAGCCGGACGCCACCAATGGAAACATCCATCTTTTTATTATGATGGCTGATGCGGTTAAGCTGCCCCGTGACAGATGCCCAGGTAAAGAAGCGTTGGCGCGTGCGTATATCTTTCAAAGCTATTTTAGCTGCATTAAAACTGCTGTGTTCACCGGCGCCTTCGCTGTTAAATTGCATGTTGCCGATGTCCATGCGGGCGATGCGGATCACTGGCAGGTCCTTCTTTGCAGGAGCCTCTTTCTTTGCGCCATTGTGCGGCGCCTGTATATTGAGGGCGCCTATTCTTAACACATCTACCTGTATATCCTTTGTTTGCTGGTATACGTCCCAGTCGAACACTTCCCAGTAAAGATCCCGCGCGGCAATGCGGGTACCGTTGGAGAGTGATACGGCTAGTTTCGTGGCTTTATTATGCCGGTGGGTACCGTCGAAACTATAGTTGTCCAGCGTAATATTGGCCTTGTCGGATATCACATTCATTTGCAGGATACGCAGGTTGGGCATGGCGTGCTTAATATCTACCAGTGAATCGCTGAGCAGGAAGTTGTGCAGCAGGATATCGGTGTTCAGATTTTTTACCAGTAGCGTCACCTTTGATTTACCGTTGGAAGTAAAGTTAACATTGCCATCTACTATCCGGAAAGTGTTCACCTGTATCAGCTCACTGAGCCCGTGCAGGGTTTGATAGAAGGCAGGCATTTTAAGAGCGGTGCTGTCTGTTGGTGTTTTACCTTTAACGGGTTGTTTTGCTTTGGTAAGAAAAGTGATGCCGGGTTGGTAGAGTACGGCGCTGGTGGCTTTCAAACGCTTTCTCAGCAGGTGTTCCAGGCTTACGTTGTTGAGCCGCAGGGATGGTGCGCGGAAGGTTAATCCTTTGCCGGAATGGTTTTGTGGCGTGGGACTGTATTCCACATTGTTAAAGATGACGTCATTCTGTTGCAGGATAAATTCGTCCACGCTAAGCTGGAACATACTATCGAGCGAATAGAACTTTATTTTATCGAGGTTCAGTGCGATGCTGTCGGTGGTGATACCGGGTGTAGTATCATGTGCAATAGTAAGGTTATAGATATTCAGGTTGGTACGTTTGGTAGTGCCGGTAGATACATTGCCGCGGAGTAACAGTTCACCATCCTTTACTTCGATGTATTTAAAGTTCATCTTTTTGAACAGGGTATTGGGCAGGCTGTCCAGCGCCACTTTTTTATCTTTGGCGCTCACCTTTCTGCCGGGGAGTTTCAGCACCGGGCGGATACACACGAGGGTATCTATCAGTAATTCTTCCCGCATATAAATAGCAGGGAGATGCCGGGCGCTGAAATAGAACTTATCTGCCTGCAGCGACATTTCTCCTTTTGTGGCAGTAGCGGCACTGAAGATAGTAGCAGAGTCGAGTTCAAAGATTTGTTTTTTACCGGAGAAGTGCAGCCGTTTGAAGCTGATGGTATTCCTGCCGTCCGGAAGGATCCAGTGTTGGTGATCGAATGAGAAGTCCACATCATCTGATCCCAGGATGTGGTTATCCGAATGCGTAACTTTAGAAAAATTGAGGATAGAGAAATTGAAATGATCAACACGCAGTGGCGGCGGACCGTTTACCTTGCTGTATAACAGCGAACCGTTTTGCAGGTGAACGATGCGGGCGTTTACGTATTGCAGGGTTTGTTCCAGGTGCTGTACAACAGACGAGAGCTGGAACCCTTCCTGGCGTGGGCCGCGCGACACATGTTCATGAATACTGAGTGCCGGGCTGATTACGGAAAGACTATCCACCAGCAATTTTTTATGCAGTATCAGTGCCCGCCAGGATTGTATGGAGAGATAAACCCTGGGAATGGATACATCGAAATGCGAGGTTACGTTGATGGTATCTTTCCCTGTAAGCCGCGCACCGCTGATTACAATATTTCTTTTGAAGAGGGAGAAGTCGATATCATCCGCATCAAACGTATAGGCGTTACCGGATTCCTTGTTCACAATGTACCGTATGATGTTTACGAACTTATGTTCCACAAGATAATATAGCAGCACGCCTATGGCAATCCTGATGATGAGCAGGATTGCCAGTACTTTCAGCCATATTCTTGCTTTGGGCGATATCTTCATATTCCTCGTATGCGAATGACCTGATTACAAACAGCCGGGTATCATATATGTTCACCTTTTCAGGAAACCAGTTTTGCGATGGCAAAAGCAGCAGCAGCAGCGAGCACACCTATCATGGTTACTTTCAGGGCGCCCTGTACGGGTGGTTGCCCGGTTACTTTACTTTTAAAATAGCCGAATACAAACAGGCAGATGATGGTGAGCGCGGTGGAGCCTACCAAACCACGTTGAGGCGTGTCCGTGAAAAGATACGCCGATAAAGGCAGGAGTCCGCCCACAAAATAGGAGGCGCCGATGGTGAGCGCGCTTTGCCGTGCCCTGTTTGGATTCGGCGCTTCCAGTCCCAGTTCAAATTTCATCATGAAGTTCACCCATTTGGTTTTGTCTTTCGACAGCTCGGTGGCAATGAGGTGTTGTACTTCCGGGCTGAGGCCATATTCCGCAAACACTTCTTTCACTTCTTCCATTTCTTTGTCGGGTACGGTTTCCACCTCTGTATATTCTCTTCTTAATTCGCTTTCATAGTGTTCCAGTTCTGTTTTCCCGGCGAGGTAGCCGCCGAGGCCCATGGCAATACAGCCGGCTACAATTTCGGCGATACCGGCGGTGAGGATGATGTTATTGCTGCTCACGGCGCCGCTGAGTCCTGCGGCCAGGGCAAAGGGCACGGTGAGTCCGTCGCTCATGCCAATGACCATATCTGTAATAAAATCTGAGCTTTTTAAATGTTCTTCCTGGTGCATCTTTTCCGGGTTTAGGGGGCTTCGCGTTATAAATATAAGTGCTTTATCGTATTTTGTCTGAACAATGTAAGGGATCATCACCTTTAATCAAAATTGAAAAATTATGGCAAACGGGATTGTATGTTTTGGTGAAATGCTCTGGGATATTTTACCGGAGAAGGAATTACCCGGTGGAGCGGTGATGAATGTAGCTTACCACCTGCAGAAGCTGGGAGAGCAGGTATCGCTGGTATCCCGTGTGGGGCGTGACGTACGGGGGCAGGGGCTGCTGGATATGCTGCACCGGTTTGGACTGGATACCAGCCTGGTGCAGATCGATGAGCAGCAGGAAACCGGGAAAGTATACGCTGATATGACGGATCCGCATAATGTGCATTATGATATCGTATACCCGGCGGCGTGGGATTTTATTGAATATACGCCGGTATTATCTGCGCGGCTAAAGGATACGGCTACACGCTATTTTGTATTCGGGAGTCTTTGCTCCCGGGATAAGGTGTCGCTGCATACGTTGCAGCAGGCATTGAAGGAAGATGTGGTGAAAGTGCTGGATATTAATTTAAGGGAGCCGCATTACACCCGTGCACATGTGGAATGGCTGCTCACGGAGTGCCATATCCTGAAGCTGAATACCGCTGAGCTGGAGCTGATCAGCGGATGGTATCATCCTTATGTGGATAAGGAGCAGGCCGTGCGTATGTTGTCGGAGCGTTTTGGGATTACGACTATTGTGGTAACAATGGGCAGTGAGGGTGCGTTGTTGTTTATGAATGATATTTTTTATGTGGAACCTGGTATTGCGGTGAAGGTGGTGGATACTATCGGTAGCGGGGATGCCTTCCTGGCGGGGTTCCTGCATAGCATCATCCGTGGGCGTGCAGCGCGGGAGTGCCTGGTATTTGCCAATGCGTTGGGGGCGCTGGTGGCGTCTTATGCGGGAGGTGCGCCGGACTATAACGTGAATGATATTTTAAAGCAGGGGAATTAGCGTCCATCGGAAGCTGGTTCCCCTGCAAAACCTGGTGTTATTTGCGGGTGTATTTAATCTCCATGTCTTTTGTTTCTTTTCCATCTACTGTTTTGTACATTTCCATCGTGTGATGGTCTTTATCCTGCCATTTCATTACCTGGCGGATATTGTGTTCTTTGCCGGTTGTGGGGTCCAGCCCTTTACCGGTAAGTTCCAGTCCGTCGCCGTTAGGTTTCCCTTCCATCATGGTGATGCCGGTGCCCATGTTGTCTACCCAGGTGGTGATGTAGATTTTCTTTGCATTGTCGTACGCCATAGTACTGATGCCTTCGAAGTCCATGCCCATCATGTTGGCGGTGTAACGGCCCTCACAATAGCGGCCGCCCAGGATCATTTTGTAAGCGGCGGTGCCCATTGATTTGGTAGGTGGGGCATCTGGCTTTTCCCAGAAGGTCATGTCGGCTGTCCATTCGCCATCCATTTGTGCCATTTTCTGGTGTGCGGGGCCTGGTGTCATGTAATCTGTCCATGCTTTCATCATAGCGGCAGAGTCTTGCTGAGCAAAGGTTGCGGAGTTAATTAACAGGCATAACGCAGCTGTTAACAGGTAAATTGTTTTCATGATTTGCAGCTGTTTAAGAGATGTTTGTATCGGGGTGAAATTACAGGATAACAAGATAAGATATTTATTGCTTTCCGCCATCGCATGCGTGTTGCACCTCGTAAATAGCCGGGATTTCCCCTACCTTTGATCCTGAAAAAGAATATTCCCCTTTATGCAAACAACCATATTGGATGTGTCAGGAAAAAAGGCGCAGCCACTGGCCATAGATGCAGCCATTTCCTTTGAATCATTTATATCCTATCTGAAGCAGCGGATCGGGGAAGAACCTACCGTAAAAGCCCGGTTGTATAAAGAAGCCCTGGCCGCATTTGAAGCGTCGGATATTGGCCGGCGGGATATCCCCCTGGAAGAAACGTCTCAGTATTCCGACCTGCTGGAGTATGTATATGCCTGTCTTTCTCCCGCCATGAGCCCGGAGCATCAGCTGGCCTGGGGACTCAGCTTCCCGTTCCTGCCCACTACTTTTTACGGCACCGACCTGATCTATCAACTGCTTGCAAATAATTCGCCGGAATATAATTACGAAGTAACCCGTACACCGGCTGATTATCACCGGGAGCGGCTGCAGCTGGTGTATTCACTGATCCTGCAACGATTGTATAATTTCCAGGCGCCGGTAAAAACGGAGCAACACCATGCAGGGGTGAATACCGCTACCGGTTTGCTGCAATATTATGCGGTGGCCATCAGTACCGACTTTGTTGAGGTGACGGCAAAAGGGGAACTGCCGGACATTGATTTTGTACAACTGTACACACATTTTAGTGAAGGAGGCGGGGTGGAAATACTGGAGGAAATGATGCCACTGGACCTGTTCCGTTTCCGTGGATTTTGTGTGATTACCGTAACAGATGTTACAGCGGAAAAAGCGGTGGAAAATATTTCGGGTATGCGGCTGTCGCGTACAACGCTGATAGATGAAAAGAATTACGAGCGGGTGATCTTATCGCTTAAATCGCTGGTGCGCGACACCCGGATTGAATTCGACCTGTTTCCTTTCCTGCGGGTGAATGATAACCCGGTGTATAGTTTTGAAAAGGGCGGTACCGGTGTATTGTTTGCTGTTTGGGGAGAAAGCCGCTTGTCGCCGGAAGAGTTCAGCCGGAATGCGAAAGCATTTATGTCAAAACCACTCTTCTTTTTTTCCGGAGATATCGGGAAAGAAACGCGGAAGGAATATGCGTTCCTGGAATATTTCCGTGAGCAGGGGGTAAAATCACTGGCCATTATGCCCATTTTCTTTATGGGCGAACCGGTGGGTGCATTTGCGGTACATACCTGGAGCGATCATTCGTTCGACGAAAAAACGTTGTCGCTGCTGGAACCTGCCATAGGAGCAATAGGCCAGCTGTTACAGATTTATATAGAAGAATTTAACGGGGAGATAGAAAAGGTGATCAAGGAGAAATTTACTTCCATACAACCCGCGGTGCAATGGAAATTTAACGAAGCCGCCTGGTATTACCTGTACCGGCTGAAAAAGAACCAGCCGGCTGTCATCAGTAATATCCTGTTCAAAGAAGTATACCCGTTGTATGGCGCCATTGATATCCGGAATTCTACTGTAGAAAGAAATAAAGCCATTATTGCCGACCTGGATAGTCATTTAAGCATCCTTGCCAATACGTTGGACGTGCTGCGTAAGTACCAGCAGAACGACCTGTTGCAGGAAATGATTTATCATTGCCAGCGGTGGCAGCAGGCCCTGTTGCATCAGCAGCTGAGTCCTTCCGATGAAAATGCGCTGAACAGGTTCCTGGAAGAGGAATCGGTGAGTTACCTGCAGCATATAGCGGCACAATACCCCAACACCCGTGAAACCATTAATACCTGCCTGGAAAGTATGGCCGGTAATGTGAATAAGGATGCGCTGGAAGTATCTATGCAGCTCATCACCCAGGCCGCGAACGGCTACCTGGAATCGGAGAAAGCCAGGTTACAGGAATCCTATCCCTGTTATTTTGAAAAGTTCAGAACGGATGGCGTGGAGTATGATATTTATATTGGTCAGTCTATTGCACCGGACCGGCCCTTTAATCACTTCCATCTCAAAAACCTCCGGTTATGGCAGTTGTCTTCTATGGTGGCCATTACAAAGCTTACCCACTCGCTGATAGCGCAGATGGAAAAAGAGCTGTTTACCACCCAGCTTATTTTTGTGCATAACCATCCTATTGATATCAGCTTCCGGGCAGATGAACGGAAGTTTGATGTAGAGGGCGCATATAATATCCGTTACCAGATGATTAAGAAGCGGATCGATAAAGTACATATCCGGAACACCGAAGAACGGTTAACCCAGCCCGATAAAATTGCGTTGATCTATTCCGACAGGGACGATGTGGACGATTACCTGCCGTTTATCCGTTATTTACAGGATACCGGTGTGCTGCACCCGGAACTGGAAGAGCTGGAACTGGAAGACCTGCAGGGCCTCAGCGGTTTGAAAGCGCTGCGCCTGGCCGTAGTAGTGGAGGAGGCGAAATAAAATATTATCTTTCTCAAAAATAATTTGCATTCCCGTTAATAGTATACTAAGTTTGTAGACTAATAAATCAGCGCGGGGGTATGATCTCTCAACCGCGGCAAGCAGCTCATGGAGAAAAAAGATTACGATGTAATAGTGGTAGGGTCCGGACCCAATGGCCTGTCTGCCGCCATCAGGCTGCAACAGCAGGGGGTATCGGTGTTGCTGCTGGAAGCAAAGGATATCATTGGCGGGGGAATGCGTACTGCAGAACTTACGTTGCCGGGGTTTTACCACGACGTATGTTCGGCGGTGCATCCCATGGCGATGGGATCTCCTTTTTTTTCCAAACTGCCGCTGGCGGATTACGGATTGGAGTTTGCCTACTCCCCGCTGGAAGCAGCCCATCCGTTTGATGATGGCACAGCAGCCTTCCTGGCGCGTTCGCTGGACGATACCGCCCGCGCGCTGGGAGCAGATGGAAAAGTGTACCGGGAGCTGATAAAACCGGTAGCTGACAATTGGGAAGCAGTGGCGGAAGATAGCCTGGGGCCTTTTTCCTTTCCGCGGCATCCTTTGATCATGGCACGTTTTGGACTGAATGCACTGCGCTCTGCATCGGCTGTTGCCAACAGGTTTTCCACTACCGCAGCGCGGGGTTTATGGGCCGGCATGACGGCACACTCCATACAACCCTTAACCAACGTGGCTTCTGCGGCTATCGGCATTGTATTGTCTGCGGTAGGCCACCGCTACGGATGGCCGGTTCCCAAAGGCGGTTCACAGGCAATCGGCCATGCGCTGGCGCAATACTTTATTTCACTCGGCGGACAAATTCAGACAGGCGTACGCGTTAGTTCGCTGTCGCAACTGCCATCGCATCATGCAGTGGTTTTTGATCTCACGCCAAAACAATTACTCACCATTGCCGGTGATCAGTTTTCACCGTATTATAAACGGCAGCTGTCCCGCTACCGCTACGGTCCGGGCGTATTTAAGATGGACTGGGCATTAAGCGGTCCCATTCCTTTCACTGCACCGGAATGCAGGCAGGCCATCACAGTACACCTGGGTGGCACCTTTGAAGAAATTGCCTTATCGGAGCAACAGGCATACGATGGAAAGATCTGTAAGGCGCCGTATGTATTGCTGTCGCAGCAAAGCCTGTTTGATCACAGGGCGCCTGCCGGAAAACATACAGCCTGGGCCTATTGCCACGTTCCTAACGGCAGCGACGCGGACATGACCCAGATCATAGAACAGCAGATAGAACGCTTTGCGCCGGGGTTCCGCGACCTGATCCTGGCAAAACACACCATGAATGCACAACAGATGGAAATATATAATCCAAACTATGTAGGGGGCGATATCAATGGCGGCATCATTGACATCAGGCAGTTGTACACCCGTCCTGCCTGTCGCATTTCTCCCTACCGTACCTCTGCCAAAGGGATCTATATCTGTTCTTCCGCTACACCGCCGGGAGGCGGCGTTCATGGCATGTGCGGATACCATGCTGCCAACACCGTGCTGAAAGATATTTTTTAAACCGTCACTATCTTAATGAAAAAAAAATATGCCTGGAGTTAAGTCTTATTTACAGGAAGATTGGGCCATTGTTGTACTGGGGTTCCTGATCATCCTGCTATCGCTGGCCGGAATACACGTTGCTTTACCGGATTACAAATGGAGTACCACCGGTGACCTCACCACAAAAGTATTGACCGGCGCCAACTTTTTAAAAATAGGTGCACAGTTTATTTACGTGTTGCTGGTGGCCCTGCTGGGATCCTTTCTTACCGGCAGATCATTAAAAAATACCCTGCTGGTATTCCCGGCAGTGTTCATATTAACCACACTGGCGCTGATTGTAGCGGGTAACGCCGCGTTAAATGAACTGGGACTGGAAGCGGTTATCTTCAGCCTGATCATTGGCTTGCTGATCGGTAACCTGTTTAAATTACCCACCTGGTTTCGCGAAGCGCTTACCTCGGAGTTTTTTGTGAAGATAGGTTTGGTATTGCTCGGTACTACCGTTATTTTTTCAGATGTGCTGAAAGCCGGTTCCCTGGGGCTGATACAGGCATTGGTGGTAGTTATTTCTGTATGGTATTTCTCTTATTGGGTATGTAAGCGACTGAAAATAGATAAAGAGCTGACCATGATGTTATCCAGCGCGGTATCTATTTGCGGGGTATCTGCAGCCATCGCTACTTCCGGCGCTATTAAGGGAGATTCAAAGAAATTGTCGCTGGTGATTTCACTGGTATTGATTACCGCTATTCCGATGATGATTTTTATGCCGATGATAGCCCATCATTTCCGGTTCCCGGAAGAAGTAACGGGGGCGTGGCTGGGAGGCAGTATAGACACTACCGGTGCGGTGGTAGCCTCCGGATCGCTGGTAGGTGAAACCGCATTGAAGATCAGCACCATCGTGAAATTTTCGCAGAATGTGTTGCTGGGTATTGCGGCCTTTGCTATATCGGTATACTGGACTTACACCAAACATCCGAATGCGGCTGATAAAGAGCAGAAGCCCACGCTGAAAGTGATCTGGGATAGATTTCCAAAATTCGTGATCGGCTTTATCATTGCTTCGCTGGTATTTTCATTTTTATTGTCACCTGCAGCTATTGCGCCGGTGAAGGGATCGCTGAAAAGTTTACAGGGATTGTGGTTTGCGCTGGCATTTACCAGCATCGGGCTGGAAACAAATTTCAAGGACCTGATTGGCACAGAAAGCAGGAAACCCGTGTATGCGTTCCTGATAGCGCAAACGTTTAACGTGATTGTTACACTGATATTGGCTTACCTGCTGTTTTCCTGACCCGGCTGATTACTTTTTTTAGTATTTTGCCGGTATATGAAATACCTGAATCCCTTTGCTTTCCTGGAGAAGATGAATGGCGGGCCCGTATCAGCGGAGGATGCTGCCGCAGTATCCCTTCTCCGGAAAAAAATGATGGCAGAGCTGGAATTATCGGAAGAAAAGGTATTACGGGTAGGTGCGCAATGGTTCAGTAAAAACGACCTGCTGCTTTTTTTTGATGAACTGCAGTCGCCTGGCAAATTACACTTACATCAACAGATCAATGAAGATAACGTCCTGTCGGCTTTCCTGGAAACGGGCAAGCTGACAGGACTTTTTAATAATAACCCGCTTTACAGCACGCCTGTTTTCCTCACTTTTATAGCACCCTTTTACGAACCGGTTTTTACCACGGCGGTGCTCAGTAGCCTGAAACAGCAGCAGGCGGCGGCACTACAGCAATTGTATGCTAATCCGCTGTTGATGGATGGCGAACACCTGAACCGGAGTTATGATAAAATATTCCGCGCATTACAGGAATCCTATAAAATACTGGAAGCCGCAGAAAAGGGCAGGAGAGCAGATCCTGGCTCCAGGTGGCGGGAAGCCGCTCCATATGTGAGTTTGCAGCAGGTACAGGCGCTGAATGCGTTGCCGGATGTTTTCCAGGAGTTCCGGAATGACTATGGTATCCTGATGATCAACTTTGCATTGGCGCTGGATGGTACCCGCGAAAATAAAAAGGCGCTGGAAGTCCTGCATGCCGTAAACACATTGAAATGCGGTGCGTATGTGAGAGAAGAAACACACCGGTATCTTCAGCAACTGGAAGAAAAGGCCGCCAGCCGCAAATCGTTGCTGGGCAGGTTTTTCGGGAATGGTTATAAAACCCGGCAACAGCGCCGGAAACTGGTGCGTGATGTATTGCTGAAAGGAGGAATTGCGCTTGGCATTATCGTAGCCATTTTCATCGGCGCCCGCTTTGAACAGGAATATACGCCCCGCATAAAAGTCCGCGAAAGTGAGCACAGTATTTTTATGGGCGCCCGTACTTCGCTGACTATGCAATACCTTTTATCGCAGCTACTGATGGATACAGAAAAGCGGGCGAAGAAGCTGTTAAAGGGCTCTAAGATGCCATCTCCGGCTACCGGGGCAGATGTGTATGGCGCTGATTTTATGAAGGCCGTACGTATGCAGGGAGATTATGGCGCCGGCTTTGTGCGTCCGCCTTTTGGCCGGTCGCGGGAGTGGGCGCCGGAAGACAGCTCCTGGCACGATGCCGCACACCGGCAAAGCATGCAGGTGGTTAACCGTCAGGATGGCGCACTGATTACAATGGTGCAAACACCCGATTCTTTTTACTCGTGTTACATAGCGCCGTTCGACAGCGCCTTTGTACCCCTGCCGCTTTCAATAAGCAGGGTATATTTTTACGCCGGTGTAGGCTGGGACCCGGACTGGCAGGCGGAATATGCAATGGAATATGTACCATCTTATCGTGCCAAAGGTTTTTTCCTCATGCCGGTGTATGATGCACTGTCGTTTCTGAAAACGTCGTGCCTGCAACTCAACCTGGACAGTAGCTACTGGCAACACTCCAACCGTTATATCCCGGTAGAAGTTTTCTTATCCCAAAAGAACCAGCTGCAGCAGGAGCTGCAACTCCGGCAGCTGACCAATAATTTCAACGGCGTAGACCTGATTCCGGTGGAGTAGCCACTTTTTTATTTATTTTGCTCTCTTATGAAGTATGTGAATCCCGTTAGTTTCCTGGAGACAGTTCATGGTGGACCCGTAGATACGGAGAATGCTGCTGCGTTATCCCTTCTCCGGAAAAAAATGCTGGCAGAACTGGAACTGTCGGATGACAAGCAACTTAAAATAAATCAATGGATATTCGATAAGCACCAGCTGTTACAGTTTTTCGACAAGCTGACAGCAGGCAACGAGCTGCGCTATCATGCACAGATAGCGGCAGACCCAGTGCTGCTGCATTTCCTGGAAACCGGTGAAATCACCGGAAGGTTTGCGGATAGTCCTCTTTATAATGAGAATGGATTCCTGAAATTTATATCTCCTTACTACGAACCATTATTTGCAAATGCGGTATTGGATAGTTTGAAACATCAACGGTTACAGAATACGATCGATCTGTTTGCTAATCCTTTGCTGTTGGATGGGGAACATACCACCACCTGTTATGGACGGATATTCCGTTATGTGAGAGTGCTGGAAGAAAGGTTAAAAATTATAATAGCAAAGCTCAGGGCAGGCGAGGCGATTCCCCTGCGGGAACTGTGGCCCTTCGCCAATATTACGTTGGTGAAACAACTGAATCAGTTGCCATATGCGTTTTATGAGTGGAGAAGTGACTACGGTATTTCTTTGATCAACCTGGGACTGGCTATATACCGGAATGATTTTACAAATGGTATGGCTATAGTTGGACTGACAGGAAAATTACTGACCTCGGAATATGTGCAGGAGGAAATGGCAAGGTGGACAGTGAAGATGAAGGTGTACTGGAAGGAGCAGGAAAAGAAGATGTCCCTGGCGCAGCGGATTGGGCGTTGGGTGGCGCCTATCCGGCCTAAATGGTTAAGTGAGCAGGGAGCCGGTTCGTTGATCATAGGTGTGGCGGTCGCACTTATTTTTGTGATCAACGTAAGGCCCATGTTTACAAGACCTAATCCTACTTTATCTGCACCTGTGAATTATTTTATCACCAGCCGCACTAAGGAAGCAATGAAATATCTCCTGTTCAACCTACAAACGGACTCGATATATACTCCATACAGGGATGTGAGTAAAACCCCCATAACAGGAGACGACGTATACGGCCCCGACTTTATGGCTGCATTGCAAAAACCGCTGTTCTCCAATACCACCGATCCCGCTGTGCTAAAAACAGTAAATGATCGTCTTAAAGACCGCAAACCAGGAGCAACCATCTCTGCACCAAAATCGAATACCGCGCACCGGCAAAGCCTGCATCTCTACAACCGTTTGATCGTTCCTGCCATTGCCATGATCCAAACGCCCGATACTTTTTATTCCTGCTATATTGCGCCGGCGGATAGCGCTTATGTACCGCTGCAGCTCACCGTTAACCAGCTGTATGTATATGCAGGGCAGCTTTGGAATGGAAGTAAGGTAGCCAGGGCTCCGATGGACGATGCGCGTGCCTACCGGGTTAAAGGTTTTTTCCTGATGCCGTATAAAAATTCCAGGCAGTTCCTGAAGGAAAGCAGCCTGATTTTTAAGCTCGACCCCAATTACTGGGCTACCTCCGACCGGAATATCCCTATTGAAATCGGGCTTACTGATAGTACCAGTTTGTATTTCAACCTGCTGGAAAATAATGCAGCAGGAATAGAACTGGAAATAGGCAATTAACCGATCCCGGTTCCTTTCAGCTGGTCGGTTTCTTTTTTGGTATCCGGCATGAGGTTGTACAGTTGATTCACGGCTACTTTCAGTTCTTCATAATTTTTCCGTTCCAGCGCTTTTTCCCCGATTTCCTTGAAGCGGGCGGCTGTTTGAGGATCGGTATAATCATCTGTACTTACGTTGGCGTAGTAGTAATACGCATTGATCCAGGTTTCGGGTTTGTTGCGTCTTATTTCCCAGCAAAGGTCATTCAGTTCATCAATTTTTGCCTTGATGGCGTAGTAGCTTTGTGAAGAAAGACAGGCGCTTTCATCGGCGGTGATCTTTTCAAAACGGATCATCCGGGCGCTGTCTTCTTCTTCCCGGATATTATACAAACAATATTCTTTCCTTTTAAAATAGAGTTCTGTAATTTCTACAATCAGCTGGTCTTTCCCGGTACTGTCGAGATGTTGCGCGAGTTTACGTTTCTTTTCTTCCAGCTGATATTTTTCGTCGGTCACATCGTCTGTGCTGAGCAATTCCAGGCGGTTGCTGATATGATCCAGATCCACCATGATATCCTGTACGGTTGCTGCCAGTTCATACTGCTGGCTTCTCCTGAATGATTTTATTTTTTCAGATGCGTTGAGGCGCAGCTGGCGGATATCGTCCAGTAGTTTGCCGGTATTGATTTTCCTGACCATCGGGTTAAATACTTCGGAGAATTCCTGTTCATTCATGAGCAGTACTGCCCTCACGGAAAGGTCCCTGCTTTCGCTGATCTGTAAGGTAATTTCCACATCGGAGCCTTTCACGAGATCGGTGATGAGGTCGGTGCTTTTTATTTCGATCATGCCGAGGGGAACGCAGCTGCCGGGGATGGCATAGCGACTGCCTTCCAGCACGTTGATCAGGAGGCTGTCCTGGCTGGTGCGCAGGATTGTTTTCATCACTTCTTTGATAATCGTTTTCCTCAGTGGGAGGATGGCGTTTTTTTCAAAGATGAGTTCCAGTTTGGTGGTATTGTTTTCCAGGTCATCTATTTCAATACAGATATCGTTTGGCAATGGTTGACCATGAATATTAAACTTGCCCTGCGAAATAGCGATTACGGGTGCTTGTACCGCCAGTTCGTTATGTGCGGCATCGAATACCAGGATATTAAATACGTTGCTGGTATTTTCGGCCAGCAGCAGCATTTCAGAGATACGTTCCTGTAATGGTTTGATGCCGCTGTCGTAGCCACCGTCGGCACGCACAATGCGGTAGCTTAATCCGGCTACGGGGCCGGTTACGATGGCGGTAAAATATTCTTCCTTATCGGCGGTATTTTTCTGATAGGCTGTTTTAAACCGGATATCCGGCATGCCTGCGGCCAAAGGTTTGCTGGCGGCGGGGTTGGACTGGGTAATTGTTTTGGTGCCGGCATACCATGCAGCACCTGCGGCTACGGCAGTGGTGGGATCTACGCTGCAGTTAACGGGGATGCCCAGTTGTGCCGCGACCAGGTTTTTTACCAGCGGGATATACGTGCTGCCGCCAATCATCACTACTTCTTTGATATCGGCAGCGGTGAGGTGGTTACGGTCGATGATCTTTTTTACGAGATCAACGGAATACTGTATGCGGTCGTATATAACGGTTTCAAATTGTTCGCGGGTAATGGTGAGATAGATGTCGTGCGGTTGGCCGGTGGCGTCAGTGATTTCAAATTCCATTTCCGCCGAAGGACTGGCAGTGAGTTGTACTTTTACTTCTTCTGCTTTTTTAAGCAGGATATGATACAGGGTATTATATTTTCCGCGTGCGCTGCGCATTTCGGTGAGCAGGTCGGGAAGGGTGTGTTGTTGTTGCAGGGCGGGAATCACCAGTTGTTCTATGATGGCAATGTCGAAGTCCACGCCTCCGAGATAGTTATCTCCTTCATGATCAGTAACGCGCATTTCGCCATCCACAATTTTTACGAGGGCCACATCAAAGGTGCCGCCGCCGAGGTCATACACCAGCCATTGCCCCTGAAGGGAGGTAGCGTTGGCCTGTTTGTTGGCAAAAGCGAGGCTGGCGGCAATGGGTTCCTGCAGCAGCAGTACTTCGCTGAAGCCTGCATCGTTGCCTGCTTTTTTGGTAGCGTTCGACTGGATAGTATCAAAAGAAGCGGGGATAGTGATGATCACTGCTTCCGGTTTTTCGCCGGTATAGATAAAGTTTTTGAGTTCGCGGAGTACGAGGGCAGAAAGTTCTACCGGTGTTTTAAAGTCGCTCGTATTAGGTACAAAGAATGATTCCGATGTTCCCATTTTTCTTTTGAAAGAAGAGAACACATTTTCCGGATCTTTCTCTATCAGCTCCCTGGCTTTGTCGCCAACAATGATCCTGTCTTTCCGGAAGGCCACCACCGAAGGCAGCGTTTCTTTCTGACCGAACGGGTTTTTAAAGATTTCCACGGCGCCGTTCTGGAACCTGGCGATCAGGGAATTGGTAGTGCCCAGGTCGATACCGAAATTAATTTGGTTGTTCATAGGTTTATTTTGCTGCGGCGATGACTACACCTTTTTGTAAAATGGATTTTTGTCCTCCGTTTGTATAATATACCACGGGCTTGATCACATTTACTATTTCCATGTCCGGCGACATTTCGCCGGTGATGCTGGCTTCGTAATCCACCCGTGTTTCCCTGTATGGTTCACCCAGTGGGTTGAGGATGGTATAACCTGCTTCTTCAAAATGTTGTTTGATCCGGTCTATATTACGTTGCAGGGATAGCAGCTCCGGTTTGGCACTTGTTTTCTTATCCAGTTCAAAAACCTGGTTGATGATCCGGATATGCAGGGTAGATAATGGGTCCATTATTCAAATGCTGGTCTAAGCAAATATATGGATAATTTAATCTGTTTTCCGGAAGTTACCGGGGCGTTTTATTTAACTTCATACTACAATCAGCTTCTTATGATATCCAAAGCCGCTACCCCTGATGAATATTTTGCTGCGTTGCCTCCCGGCCGCAAAGAAATACTCACCCGTTTGCGCCAGGTGTTGCAGGAGCACATACCGGCCGGGTTCCGGGAAGAAATGAATTATGGTATGCCTGGCTTTGTGGTGCCGCACTCCCTGTATCCTTCCGGGTATCATGCAAACCCGGAACTGCCTTTGCCTTTTATCAGTATTGCATCGCAGAAAAATTATGTGTCTTTTTATCACATGGGGTTGTATGATCCGGAGTTGTTGGAATGGCTTACCACCCGTTGGATAGAAACAACCGGTAAGAAGCCGGATATGGGAAAAGGTTGTATCCGGTTTAAAAAAACGACGGAGATACCATATGAGTTGCTGGGAGAACTGGCGGCAAAGATTACACCGGAAACGTGGATTAAGCAGTATGAAAAAGAAGTAAAAAAGTAGGAAGATGCATATAGGAATTATCTTTTTATTTACTGTTTGTCGGAATTTATAGGTATATTAATATAAAAAAAGAAAGATGAAGATTACCACCTCAAAAATACTTCCTTCCATTAACGAACTATCAGAAACCCTGAAGCAAAAGTTCTCCGGCAGGTATTCTTATGAGCTATTTGATTTTGGTAACAAGCAAAGTATTTTTGTGGAGAAATCTGCTTTTGTATCCATCCAGGTAACAAAAGAAGAAAACGAAATTGTGATAGAGAGAATGACTAAGCCATCTGTTCTCACAACAATATTCTTTTTACTGGACCTTATCACTACGGGTAGTGGCAATCTGCTGCACCGGCTTTTACCTTTTTATTCAGAACAGAGAAAGCTTGAACAGGAATTAAGTACTTTTTTAAAACAGGAGTATAATTAGTCAGCGCTTCTTTCTGCTTTCCTTCCCATATAAATTCAACATGCCTTTATTTCGTCAGGCTATTCCGATGAACCTAACATACAGGCTATGATTTGTTAATCGCTGCGTTCCTGCAGGTGTTTTACCAATCATAGCCTGTGTTGGTTTTTAGACGGATAAAATTATTATTTTAGGCAGTCAATATATGAAATGGCGTTAAAATACTATTAGCCTCAGGGACCTAAGTGTATGGGGAGTGTATGGGGAGTGTATTGTGAGTGTATTGTGAGTGTATGGGAACTGTATAGGGAGAGTATGGGGAGTGTATAGTGACTGTATGGGGACTGTATAGGAACCATATAGGGAGTACGACACATACACGACTCCTAAGTATCTGAGAAGTATCCGGGAAGTATCGGAGAAGTATGCAGGAAGTAATCCGCATAAAGCTTAAATCTCCCCTTTAAGGCTGAGCCTGGGGAAAATATGGAACGGTAACCCCCTGTTTTTCCGCCTGTCGTCTTTTTGTTTTGTTTTTCCGGAATTAGATATTATCTTAATGCTGTTCCGTTTTTCCACATAAACATACCAGACGTTATGAAAACTTGGTTGCTACTGCTTTTTTCTGTTATCTTCTCTCCATTTTTGCAATCGAATGCACAGTCGTTGCCGGCTATTGGCATCTGCACTTCTTTTTCCAACGACAGTCTCGCTGCGGCCACCGGGTTTACTTTCCTGGAAGAAACGGTCCGCAAGATCCTGTCGCCCGCACTGAGCGAGGCGCAATTCAGGGAACAACTGCACGCCATCCGCAACAGCAAGTGCAAGATCCAGACTTGCAATGTGTTTATCCCGGGAACCATGAAGCTAACCGGCAACGAAGTAAACGAAGCCAATGTGCTGGGGTACGTGGATTCTGTGATGCAACGGGCAAAAATTGCAGGAGTAAAGCTCATTGTGCTGGGCAGCGGGGAAGCCCGGAAAATACCGGAAGGCGCCGACCGGGGAAAATGCAAACAACAGTTTATTCAACTATGTCGTAAAATGGCAGTGGTGGCTGCAAAGTACAATATTATCATCGCTATGGAAAACCTCAATGCCACGGAAACCAATTTTGTGAATACGCTGGCAGAAGGAAATGAGATCGTTACAGCCATACAGCATCCTAACTTCCGGCTTACTGCAGATATCTATCATATGCTGAAAGAGCATGAATCGCCCGCCAGCATAGAAAATGCAAAGGCGGTACTGGTACATTGCCACATCGCGGAACGGGATAAACGCACACCGCCCGGTGTTGCCGGAGACGATTTCCGGCCCTATTTTGCCGCCCTGCATAAAATTGGATATACCGGTCGTATTATGATGGAATGTCGCTGGGACGACCCGGCCAGGCAGTATAAACCAGCATTTGATTACCTGGAAGGTCAACTGAAAGAAGCTTACGCCAAATAAACCACACACTATAAAAAACGCCTTTATATGTCTGAATCAAAAAAAACAAGACGGGAATTCCTGCAACAGTCGTTACTGGCAGGAGCCGGTATCACGATCAGTGCTATGGGAATGCCCGCCAGCAGCTATGCCCGCATCATGGGCGCCAACGACCGGGTAAATGTGGGACTGGTAGGATTTTCCGATCGTGCACGCCAGGCCCTGCTGCCATCTTTCTTTAACAACAATAAGGAACTGAACTTTGATCTGATCGCTGTATCTGATATATGGAACCGCCGCAGGGATGAAGGAAAAGCTTTCCTGCAGCAGAAAACGGGGCATAACGTACAGGCATGTATGAATAATGATGAGCTGTATAATATCAAAGGACTGGATGCGGTATTCATCGCCTCCGCCGATTTTCAGCATGCTTACCATACCATTGAAGCGGTAAAGAATAAGTGCGATGTATACAGCGAAAAACCTTTCGCGGAAACAATGGAAGACGCCCGCAGCGCCCTTAAAGCCGTGAAAGACTCCGGCCGTATTATGCAGGTGGGTACGCAGCGCCGCAGCGGTCCGAGCTACCACTCCGCTGCCAACTTCATCCAACAGGGGAAATTTGGTCCTATTACGATGGTGGAAATGACCTGGAACGTAAATCAGCCAGGCCGCTGGCGCCGCCCGGACCTGGTAAAGTCCATCAAAGAATCGGATACCGACTGGAAACGCTTCCTGGCCGGCCGCCCGCAGGATAGCTGGGACCCGCGCAAGTATCTCGAATACCGCCTCTTCTGGCCTTATTCCTCCGGTATCTTCGGGCAGTGGATGACACACCAGATAGATACGGTGCATTGGTTCAGCGGGTTGAAACATCCACGCAGCGCAGTAGCTAATGGCGGCATTTATATGTGGAAAGATGGCCGCAAAAACCCGGATACTCTCACTGCTGTTTTCGACTACGGCCCGGAAAATGATCCTTCCAATGGCTTCCAGGTAATGTACAGCAGCCGTTTCCACAACTCTGCCGGCGGTACCAAAGAAATTTATTATTCCAACGGCGGCACTATTGATATGTCTACCAACAAAATAAGCGCTACCGGTGGCCTCACCGAAAAAGAAGCGCAGGAAATGGGCATGCACGCTAACCTGCTGACGCCTCAAACACTCAGCAACGAAGAAGCTGCTGCTACCAGCGCCAACACCGGTGGCGATCCGCTCACCAATGCGCACGTACGCAACTGGATGACGTGTGTGCGTGAACGTAAGCAACCCAATGCACCGATAGAAGCAGCCTACTCACACTCTATTGCACTCATCATGGGTAACGCGGCCTACCGCACCGGCATGAAAGCCACCTTCGATGAAGCTACACAGGAAGTGATGGTAGGAGGTAAAGTATTTAAAATGTAAAAACATATTGTTAAGCGGAGGGATACAATCCCTCCGCTTAAACAATTTCAGTGCAGGCCCCACCCGCTACTGCCGGATATCCTGCTTTGCTACCAGCGCCATTGTTGTAAAAAGACCGGAATACTTTTGTATTTTGGACCAGCGAAGTAATTGCAAGGTATAGCACAATGAACATGAAAATTTTTAATACACTACTGCCTGTTGCAGCAGGGCTCACCCTGTTAACCGCACCAGTGGCGGCACAGCAAAAAAAGGCGACTCCTCCCAATATTGTTTTTATTCTTGCGGACGACCTGGGTTACGGCGACCTGAGTGCATATGGTCAGCGTAAATTCAGTACGCCCCACATCGATCAGCTGGCAAAGCAGGGTATGCGGTTTACACAATTCTACGCAGGTACATCGGTATGCGCACCTTCCCGCGCATCGCTGGTAACCGGGCTGCATACAGGGCATACCTTTATCAGGGGCAACAAGGAGATCCAGCCGGAAGGACAACAACCTATAGCCGACACCGTTACAACGGTGATGGAAGTACTGAAAAAAGCCGGGTATACTTCCGGTATCTTTGGTAAATGGGGACTGGGCCCGGTTGGCTCAGAAGGCGATCCGCTGAAGCAGGGAGCCGACCGTTTTTATGGTTATAACTGCCAGCGCGAATCGCACCGCTTTTTTCCAACACACCTGTGGAACAACGATACCAAAGTGGTGCTGGAACAAAACGGCCAGCTGGAACATATGAACACCTATGCACCGGACCTTATCCAGCAACAGGCGCTCCGCTTCCTGGACGACAATAAAAACAAACCTTTCTTTTTATATCTCACCTACACCCTGCCACATGCGGAGCTACAGGTACCGGATGATAGCCTCTTTCAGCATTTTAAAGGCAAATTTGAAGAGAAGCCCTATAAAGGCAACGACTACGGCCCAAACGCCACTGTGCCTGGCTATGCCTCCCAGCAATATCCGCATGCTACTTTTGCCACAATGGTTACCCGGTTGGATAACTACGTAGGACAGGTGATGGCGCGCTTAAAAGAACTGGGCTTAGATAAAAATACCCTGGTGATTTTTACCAGCGATAACGGACCGCATAAAGAAGGCGGCGCCGATCCGGCTTTCTTCAACAGCAGCGGAGGTTTTCGCGGGGTTAAACGCGACCTGTATGAAGGCGGTATCCGCGAACCGTTTATTGCACGCTGGCCTGGTAAAATCAAAGCCGGCAGCACCAACAGTTTCCAGGGCGCGTTCTGGGACATTATGCCTACACTGGCGCAGCTCACCAACGCACCGGCCGTGCCTTATACAGACGGCGTGTCACTATTACCTGCGCTTACAAACGGAAAAGGACAGCAGCAACATAATTATCTCTATTGGGAATTCCATGAAGACGGCGGCCGTCAGGCTGTGCGGGAGGGAAACTGGAAAGCGGTGCGCTTGCAGGCAGCGCAACACCCTGATGGGCCTGTGGAACTCTATGATCTTTCCACAGACCCGGGAGAAACAAAGAATATGGCAGCAGCCCGCCCGGACATTGCGCGCAGACTGGCTGCCCATATGAAAGAGGCGCATGTGGAAACAGCGTTGTTCCCCTTCCAGGAAAAGTAGCGGAACGCTTAGCTCTTATCCACCAGTTTGTTCATTGCCTCAGTATACCGTTCCCCGGTGTTGGGATATTTCTGCAGCAATTCTTCCAGGTTTTGCAGATCAGCAGCTGTTAAATCTACATCCACTGCACCGGCGTTATCCAGCAGGTATTTTCTCCTTTTGGTGCCGGGAATAGGAATGATATTTTCGCCCTGTGCCAGCACCCATGCCAATGCCAGTTGTGCAGTGGTACAGTTTTTACCGGCAGCCAGTTCCGCAAACCCGGCAGCCAGCAGGCGGTTGTTTTCCGCATGTTCGCCCTGGTAACGGGGGAGTGATTTGCGGAAATCGTTGTCGGCAAGATTGGCAATATCAAGGTCGTTGGTCATCAGGCCGCGTGCAAGCGGACTGAATGGCACAAAGCTGATGCCCAGTTCCTTGCACGCCGGCAGGATCTCTTTCTCCACGTCTCTTGTCAGCAGCGAGTATTCGCTTTGCAATGCACTGATAGGATGTACGGCCTGCGCTTTACGCAAAGTGGTAGCCGAGGCCTCGGAGAGGCCGAGGTAGCGTACCTTTCCTTCCTTCACCAGTTCAGCCATAGCGCCTACCATTTCTTCCACTGGTACGTTCGGGTCGATGCGGTGTGCATAATATAAATCAATCACATCCGTTTGTAATCTCTTCAAGCTGGCTTCCACGGCCTTTCTCATGTAGGCGGGTGAACCATCGAATTGTATTGCACCGGGCGAAGCAGGAGAAGAAGTAAAGCCAAATTTGGTGGCAATAAATATCTTGCTGCGGTTAGGCTTTAATACTTTGGCGATCAGCTCTTCATTTTTGCCGGCAGCATACACATCCGCTGTATCCCAGAAATTGATCCCGATTTCCAGGGCCTTTTCCAGGGTGGCAATAGATTCCACGTCGTCCGGCGTGCCATAGGCAAAGCTCATACCCATGCAGCCCAGTCCGATGGCTGACAATTGCACGTCTGTTGTTCCTAGTGTTCTGTACTTCATATGATGTAAATTTCGGGTTGGTGGTAATTCAAAGGGGCAAAGATAAGCGGCGTAATACCTGCATACTTGTAGTTATTACAGTATTAATTGTGCAAATCAAAGATACCCCGTAATATTCGTATTTTTAGGACCCATTATGAACCACGACAAACAACATCAGTTAGTTACCGCATTCAGCGTTACCGATATCACAGACTGGTTTTGTGATGATATCCGCTTAACGCATACTGTTTCCCGTTACACAAAACCCGATAAGATACGCGCCAGCAACGATACCGATGTGGTACGCCTGCATTTCGGCATGAAAGGCGACTATGCGTTTTCGTATAAACAACTGGACCGTTCTTTTGACCTGATCGGCGGGCATCACAACATCATGTACTCAAATGGCTTTGAGATTGAAGTAACGCCCAAAGCCACAGAAATAGAAACATTCGGGATCCAGTTCTCCAAAAAACAATTCCTGGAATTTACCGAAAACGGGAATGAACATCTGCAACGCTTTTGTGAAGCGGTGCTGAGTGGAAAAAGCGTATTGCTGTCTGAAAACTGGGGTCCCATTGATGCCGGTATCCAACAGGTGATTGTGCAAATACTGACCTGCCGTTTTACGGGACAGCTGAAGAAATTATTCCTCCTGTCGAAGAGTATTGAATTGCTGGTGCTATCGGCCGAGGCATATAATTATACCGCGAAGAAAGACATCTTTATAAAAAATAAAACAGACAAAGAAAAGATCATTGCAGTAAGAGACCTGATCAACGACCGGCTCACTAACCCGCCCGGCCTCAGTGAAATAGCGCAACTCGTAGGACTGAATGAATATAAACTCAAACGTGGTTTTAAAGAAACATTTAATTCCACGGTGTTTGATTATCTCACCGGGCAACGCCTGCAGCTGGCCAATCAATACCTGCAGGACACCCAGAAAACTTCTGCTGAAATAGCCTATGAGCTGGGCTATTCCACACCACAACATTTTAATAATGCCTTTAAAAAGAAATTCGGGGTTACTCCCAATTCCGTTAGAATTAATCCGTAAAATGCAATCCGCCGGAACAGCGGTTGCTTAATATTGTACTATCAAAAACAATGTATTATGGACAAGCAGTTAAAACTTTCGGAAACCATCAGTATCAACGCCCCTGTTGCAAAAGTATGGGCCGCCATCACTGATAAGGCACTGATCAAAGAATATTTTTTTGGAACAGATGTTATCAGCGACTGGAAAGTGGGTAGTCCGGTGATCTGGTCCGGTGAATGGGAAGGAAAACACTATGAAGAAAAAGGTGAAGTACTGGCAGCGGAGCTGGATAAGAAATTATCTTTCACTTACCTGAGTTCCGGTAAAGAAGATAAACCGGAGAATTATTCCGTTATCGTTTATACACTGAACAGTAACGGCAATGGCGCTACCGGCTTTACCGTGAGCCAGGAGAATTTTGAAAACCAGGAAGCCTGCGATCATTCGCGCGATAACTGGCAGCAGGTGCTGGCTGGCCTGAAGAAAGTGGCGGAGAAAGCGTAAAGGATCGCCTTCGGCGATGGAAATTGTCTTGAAGCAGGATTAGGCTGATTATACTGATTACGCAGATTTGATTACGTTTTGATTTTAAAAGATTAGGGAAGATAAAAGCGGATGTATTCGTTTTTATCTTCCCTAATCTTTTAATAAAAATCCCGGAAAATAAAATCAGTGTAATCAGTATAATCAGCCTAATCCTGCTTCAAGACAATTTTCATCGCCGAAGGCGATGTGAACAATCCGCAAACTTCCGTTGTTCTATTATCCTGACCATTCCACCAAACAATCTAAAGGTGTTACATATGAAAATCGTCTGTACTTTAATCATTGTATTATTTGTCTGTATCTCATCCATTGCCCAGAAACCCCGTGTGATCATCCTGGCCACCGGCGGCACTATTGCCGGTGAAGGCGCTTCCGCCGACAGGGCTGCTTACACGGCAGGCAAGGTGCCCATTGCTTCTTTACTGAAAGCGGTACCGGGTATTGAGAAAATTGCAGCTATTACCGGCGAACAGATCGCCAACGTAGGCAGCCAGGATATGACCATTGATATCTGGATGAAGCTGAATAAGCGGATCAATGAAATATACGCCAATAATGAGGCGGATGGTATTGTGATCACGCATGGTACCGACACACAGGAAGAAACCGCGTATTTTCTGAACCTCACTGAACGTACCGATAAGCCGGTAGTGCTCACCGGTTCTATGCGCCCCTCCACCGCTATCAGTGCAGATGGTCCCAAAAATTTATTTGATGCTGTAACCGTGGCTGCCAGCCCTAAATCTGCCGGACGTGGCGTACTGCTGGTGTTTAATGAAAGCATTTTTGATGGCCGTGATGTATCAAAAGGGAATACTACCAAAGTAGATGCCTTCTATGCGCCCAACCTGGGACCGCTGGGCCAGGTGTACGATGGCCGGGTGGCCTACTACCAGAGCGCCATGCGGAAAGCAAATAAAGAAACGCCTTTTGATATTGCGGGTGTTACGTCATTGCCGAAAGTAGGTATCGCTTATATGTATGCCGATGCGGACCCGGTAGCCATTAACAATTTTGTAAAAGACGGGTACAAAGGAATTATCATTGCCGGCGTAGGCAACGGTAATTTCAACAAAGCATTTTACGACGCCATTGCGGAGGCGATAAAGAAAGGCGTGGTGGTGGTGCGCTCCAGTCATGTTGGCTCCGGCCGCGTTACCCAATATGATGAAGTAGACGATAAAACACTGGGTACCATTGTGAGCGATGACCTCAACCCGCAGAAAGCCAGGATCCTCCTGATGCTTGGACTTACCCAAACTTCAAACAGGGATATGTTGCAGAGTTACTTTTTCACCTATTGACCCGACAAACATTATTTTATGGGACTGTCTTATATCAAAACTACCGTTGCAGAACAACGTGCATTACAGAAATTAAGCCCTTTTGAACTGAAGGATACGCTGATTTCACTGGCACAACAAACCGCACAGAAAAGTATTGAGGTAATGCTGAATGCAGGGCGTGGTAATCCTAACTGGACGGCCTCCACACCGCGGGAAGCCTTCTTCCTGCTGGGGCAATTCGGTATAGCGGAATGCCGCCGTAATATGCGGGAGGAGCATGGCTTTACCGGCGTGCCTGAAAAGAGCGGCATCGCCGACCGGTTCAAAAGTTTCCTGGCCCTGCATAAAGATGCTCCCGGCGCGGCGCTGCTGCAACAGGCATATTTATACGGACAAAATGTACACCAGTTTAACGACGATGCCTTTGTATTTGAACTGGCAGAAAGTGTGATCGGTAATGAATACCCGGTGCCTGGCCGCATGCTGGCACATATGGAGCCGATTGTGCATGATTATATTGTACAGGAGATGTGTGGCGGGGAAAAGTCGAAAGGTAAATTCGACCTGTTTGCCGTAGAAGGCGGCACGGCGGCGATGTGTTATATCTTCGATTCACTGATGCAGAACAAACTGCTGAAACAGGGATCAAAGATCGCTTTGATGGTGCCTGTTTTTACGCCCTATCTGGAAATACCGGAACTGGACCGCTACCAGTTTGAAGTGGTGTATATCAACGCGAAGGGCGAAACCAAAGAAGGCCGGCATACCTGGCAGTACCCGGATGAGGAACTAGAAAAATTAAAGGACCCTGGCATCCGGGTGTTGTTTTGTGTAAACCCCAGTAACCCGCCATCGCGGGCCCTGGCGCCTGCAGCGTTGGATAAGCTGGCAAAGATTGTAAAGAAGGATAACCCTCATCTGATGATTGTAACGGATGATGTATACGGCACTTTTGTGAATGGGTTCCGGTCGTTGTTGTCAAAGATCCCTTACAACACAATCTGTGTATACTCTTTCTCCAAATATTTTGGTTGTACCGGCTGGCGTTTAGGCGTGATCGCTATTCATGAAGACAACATCTTTGATGAGCAGATTGCCGCCCTGCCTGCCGCTGCTAAAAAAGATCTGGCAAAGCGCTACAGTACTACTACATTGCACCCGGAAAAAATGAAGTTCATCGACCGCATGGTGGCGGATAGTCGACAGGTGGCGCTGAACCATACTGCCGGACTTTCGTTGCCGCAGCAAACACAAATGACTTTATTCAGCCTGTTTGCGCTGCTCGACAAAGAGAACAATTACAAACAGGTAGCGCAGGCGCTGGTGCATAAACGGCTGAAGTTATTGTGGGATAAGCTGGAACAGCCGCAGCTGGATGATCCGCTGAATACCGGGTATTATGCTGAAATAGATATTGCATCGTGGGCGTCGAAAATTTATGGAGACGATTTCCTGAAATGGTTGCAGAAAAAAATGCAGCCCACGGATATCCTTTTCCGGCTGGCGGAAAAAACGGCGATTGTATTATTGAATGGTGGCGGCTTTGCCGGTCCGGAATGGTCGGTAAGGGTATCGCTGGCCAATTTACCTACCGATGCGTATACATTGATAGGGGAAAGCCTTACTGAAATTATGCACGAATACGTGAGCGCCTACAAAGAAGAAACCGGTAAAAAATAGCTTTTTTTTCATAATGATAGATGTACGGCAGGTGGCATTGCAAGGGCTGCCTGCTGTTTTTTTATGATTTGGTAATAAGCGGGGAATTAGCCAACTTAGCAGGTATGAAAGCACCCGCAAACGCACGGCGTATATGGTTGTTATGCCTCCTGGCATTTTGCAGTATTTCTGCACAGGCGCAGCACTATGTTCCTACAGACGCCGGTTCCAAAGTACAGTTTACCATTATCAATCACCTGATCTTTACTTCTACGGTGAATGGCTATTTCAAAGGATTGAAAGGGAGTATCCGTTTTGATCCGCGCGACCTGAAATCGTCATCGATAGATGCTACCGTGGCTGTAAATACGATCAGTACCGGTATTGGTAAACGCGACAGGGACCTGCTGGAAGAGAAGTATTTTAATGCGGCAAAATATCCGGTGATGCGGATTGTTTCCACCGGCATTGCAGCTACGGATAAGCCCTCCACTTACCAGCTCACTGCGGCGCTTACCATCAAGGGAATTACGCGAACCATCACTTTTCCGTTTACGGCAGTGGTATCTGCTGAGGCGGTGCAACTGACCGGTAAGTTTACCATTAACCGGAAAGACTTCCAGGTGGGGCCAGACAATGCCATTGATGATAAGCTCACAGTAACGCTGAATGTACAGGCAAAAAAACAGTAACGGTGATACGCCGTGTGCCCGTACACGGGTATCATCCTCAGCTTCGCTGCGGGCAGTTTTTACAGATACCATATTGTTGGGTTTTATTGACCAGGAATACGCCGGGTAGTGATCCCGATACGATCCCACGCATTAATAATATTGACTGCCATAATCAGCTGCGCAGTGCCATTCAGACCAAATGTGGCCAACGCTTTTTCATAGGTTTCATCGGTAAGTCCTTTCTCGCTGATAAGCGTAATTTCTTCCGTCATAGCCAGGATGATCCGCTCTTCTTCCGTGAACTGTGGCGATTCCCGCCATACCGGGAGCAGCAGCAGGCGTTGCGTGGTTTCGCCTGAGTTAAGTGCGTCTATACTATGTTTATTTACGCAAAAGGCGCAGCCGTTGATCTGCGAGGCGCGTATTCTTATCAGCTCATGATGGAGCGGAGCAATGCCGGTGGTAGCAAGATATTTTTCCAGCCCCAGCATAGCGGCGTAGGCGCCGGGTTCCGTTTCGTTCATCAAAAATCTGGTTGTCATCGTCAATTGTTTTGTATTAAAAATGATCCTGCAAATTTACCGGCAACTGGAGTATCTTAGTAGTCCACCTTACAATTGTTAAGTAGTCCAGATGCTGCCATTTAAAACGCTCATACAAACAGATAAAACGCTGAAGCTGCCGGTGTACCAGCAAATCGCCAACCGGCTCATAGGGCTTATCCAGGAAGGGATCTTAAAGCCGGGGCTATATCTGCCCGGCAGCCGGGTGCTGGCGTTGCAACTGGAGCTGCACCGGAAAACGGTGATTGCGGCGTATGATGAGTTGGTAAGCCAGGACTGGCTGGTGGCGGTGCCGCGCAAAGGGGTGATGGTAGCGGCCAATTTACCGGTAATACGACCCCGGACTTATCGCGGCGCGGTATCTCCTTATGAAGATGCGGCGGCGTTTTCATTTCATCTGGCTCCTTCCATAACACTGGCCAGTGTGAAGCCGGTTACCGGTGCACTGGTCGTCAATGATGGCTTCCCGGATGCACGGCTGGCGCCTCTTACCGACTGGGTAAAGGAATGCCGTTCGGTGATTGAAAGTCCTCGGTATCACAAGCTGCTGATGTATGGAGGCGCTACTGGCCTGGAATCGCTGCGCAAGCAAATGATGGAGTATCTTTCTGATACCCGCGGATTAAATATCAGTTTGCCGCATATCATGATTACCCGCGGCGCACAAATGGCTATTTACCTGGCTGCTGCATTACTCATCAAAAAAGATGACCTGGTGATTGTTGGTAGTCCGAACTATTTTTTCGCGGACCTCTGTTTTGAACAACGGGGCGCACAGCTGTTACGGGTGCCGGTAGATGAAGAAGGGATTGACGTAGATATGATTGAACAGCTATGCAGCAAACGGAAAATAAAGATGCTGTACCTGATTACGCATCATCACCATCCTACCACGGTTACGCTGAGTGCAGCGCGGCGAATGAAGCTGCTGGCGGTTATCCGGAAGTACAAGTTGCCGGTGATAGAAGATGACTACGATTATGATTTTCACTACAGCTCGGCGCCAATTTTACCATTGGCCAGTGCAGATCATGGCGGTAATGTGATTTATATCGGGTCGTTTACAAAATCGCTGGGGCTGTCTATCCGTATCGGGTTTATGATTGCGCCTGCGGATTTTATTAAGGCCGCCGCCGACTTGCGCCGGCTGATGGACCTGCGCGGGGATAACCTTTCCGAGCAGGCATTGGCCAATCTGTTTGAGGATGGTACCATAGATAGGCATCTTAAAAAATCAAATAAAATTTATAAAGAAAGACGGGACCTGCTTTGTCACTTATTGCGCACCAAACTTGGCGATGCGGTGAAGTTTACGGTTCCTTCCGGCGGAATGGCTATCTGGTTGCGCTTCTCCAAAAAATATCCGCTGAAGAAAATTGCAGCAAAGGCAGCAGCACTTGGTTTGCAGATGACAAGCGGCGAGCAATACCACTATGGCGCTTCGTCGCAGAATGCGCTGCGTTTGGGTTTTGCATCGCTCAACAATAAAGAAATTGCGGCGGTGGTAGGAACACTGGAAAAGGTGTTGTTCTACTGATCATAGAACTGCCTGGATCGGTTAAGCCGCAAATCCTTCAGGATGCTGGCTTTGGCGCTTATAGTGAAACTGAACTGCCGGTAAGTGCCAAACGGAATCAGGTTGATGGAGAGATTGAAATCGTGCAGGTCGCGCGAGATATACATGTTGGTGTACGCGATTTGCATGTTGGTAAAATCGAAGCCACTGTTCAAACCGATCTTCCATTTTGGTGTGAGACTGAAGTCGCCGTTAAAACTTACATATTGGGTGATCCGCTTTACCACGCCGCCGGAATCGGGGATAATGGTGTTGGTATAAGATAAACTATAAGAAAGATCTATGCGCCAGGGGATATCGAAATCCACGTATTCGCCCGGATTGTTACGCACCATCTGCAGCTGCCGCTGTTGCGCCGCAAAAGCGGCGTCTGCGCCCTGTACATTCTCCAAAGAGTCGATCTTCTGTTCCTTTTCCTTGCTCTTTGCATCCTTCGACTGGAACGAAGTGCTCAGGGAAACGCTGGCGTTGGTTAAACGCCCCAGGCTGATTTTACCCTGCTGCCATACGTATTTATCGAGGCGGCGGCCACGGGCATCTACCTGGTAGGGATCGATGTTACCGCTGGCGGAGATATTCAGTTTATCGAACAGGTTGGTACGGGCGTAGAGGCTGAAAGTAGACAACTTAAATGAATCGGCCACCAGGTTGTAGCTGCCGTTGATCCCAAAACCATCCAATAGTTTTATTTTCTTTTCATGATGCCCGGTTGTATCTTTTTTCGAGAATACTTTCATCTCCAGGTTATTATCCAGTCCGAAGTTAATACCTCCGAAAGCGCCTGGGGAAGGCACCCCGATGATAGCCCCGTCGAAATCGGACACCATTTGTTTATCGCCTTCCTTGTTGTACTGCAGCTCATGATAATACTGGCTGGAGAGATCCGGGCGGTAGCTTACACTCATCGTGGGCCGCATCACATGACGGATGGCTTTTATCTTCGAGTTTTTGTTAAACGTATACATGCCGTACATGGCGGTGGACAGCGACATGCTGGCGCTGATATCGCGGGCACTGTAAAAGCCCGGAATATAAGTGGTGTCAATAGCGCCACCCGCGGTGTCCGATCCAAGGTTCTTTTTATTGGGGTCCCACTTGCGGATAAGTTTCTTGGTGTACCAGTATTCTGTATAGTTGATGCCCGGTGATAACGTAAATGTTTTAAACACCGGGATAGAAAACGAGATCGGGATATTGTGCTGCATACCTGTTTGCATGGCATCAAACATCGCTTGTTTTCCAAACAGGGAATCCTTGAAATTAGCCTGGTTACGCAGGATGGTATTGTAGGAAACCCCGATTTTTTCATACCACTTTGGTGTGCCCACCATTTCCTTTGGCTGGAAAGGGTAGATGGTGTTCACGGTGAAAGTCGCATCCGGGAAAGAGATGGACACATCGCGGGTGCTGAGGTTTTGCGAGTGGTTCAATCCCATTGTAAGGTTATAGGGTTTGCCCTGCCAGGTTTTGGAGAACGTGATAGATGACCCGATGTTATTGTTTACGCGGGTATTGTAATCAAATACATTGTATTTGTTATAGGAAGATGTACCAAAGTTTACTGCCGCACCAAAGTTCACACCGGGGCGGGCCTTGCTGTCCATACTGTGGTTCCAGGTTACGCGGAAATCTTTCGAGGTACTGAACTCTGATTTTACTTCCGGGTCGCCGAAGCGGGTGTTGGCAAAGTCGAAGTTAAAGCCCCCGTTGTATTTATATCTTTTCCGGTAGGTAGGACTGGCCTTGATCCCCCAGCTGCCGTACGAGTAGAGGTCTATCCGGGTAGTGAGGTCGAAGTTGTCGCCCAGGCCGAGATAGTACCCGCCGTTTTCCAGGCCGATTCCCTTTTGCTGGTTCACCACGTATTGTGGTGGTAGGATCCCGGAGCGTTGTCCCTGGGTGATGGGGAAAATGGCGAACGGGATAAACAAAGGTGTGGGAATGCCTTCAATTTCCAGGTTAGCCGGACCGGAGATCACCAGTTTATCGGGGATCACTTTTATTTTACGGGCGCGGAACTGGAAGTGCGGGGTATCGAGATCGCAGGTGGTAAATGTATTTTTAAAGCCGAAGATGGTATTGTCCGGCATCCGTTTGGACTGCTGGCTGGTGATAAATCCTTCTCCATATACCGACCGGGTATTATAAATTTTTGCTTTACGGGTGGTAATATTAAACTGCATGGTATCTGACTCAAAGCTTTGCCCGTTGTCGGTCATAACAGGGCGGCCAATGGCTTTGCCGGCGGTGTCGTTTACTTTGGTGGCTTCCACCATGCCGTTTTCCTGGTCGAAGCTGATACGTTCCGCGGTGATGTTGGTTTCTTTGTATTTGGTATCGCCGCTACCGTACAGGAGTATACGTTTTTTGGGTATCTGCATTACGATGGAGTCTTTCGCTTTGTAATGGATGGGGGCATCCATGCTATCGGGTGAGGCGATGGGCAAAGTATCAGCGGGGAGGCTGTCCAAAGCATCCGGTGAAATAATGAGGGCCGTATGAGGCACGCCTGCGGCAATAAGAATGAGGGCAATCAGTAAAACCGAAAGTAGCTGGCAAAGTATTTTCATGTATGCAATTGGATGGCATCCGTTGAGCGAAAATAGTACCGGAATGGTTATGTTTGCCTCGTGTAACCGGTTACAAAAAGGATACTGACATGGAACATTTAAGCGAAAAGGAATGCAAATCAGCCGGGATGGCTGTAAGAGATACTTTAGAAACCATCAGCGGAAAGTGGAAGCTATTGATACTTTTAACATTTTATAAAGGAGGCAAGCGTCGTTTCCGTGAGTTGGTGAAAGAATTAAACATTTCACCGAGGGTACTTTCAAAGGAATTGCAGGAGCTGGAAATGCATAAACTGGTAAGTCGTACGGTATGCGATACGCGGCCGGTGACAGTGGAATATGACATTACGCCTTACTGCAAAACACTGGCGCCGGTGATTGGTGCGATGAAAGAGTGGGGAGAGCAGCATCGCGTGGAAATTCTCGGCAAGAAAAATACAAGTGAAAACGGAGGGGAATGATCCCCTCCGTTTTTTATTTTAGTAGAATAATCCTCTTAACAGGTTTTTCTTATCGTCGAGTGGTGGCTTTGACGCCATGAATGCGGACATCTGTTCGCTGTTCAGCACTGCGGCGAGTTTTGTTTTAAAGTCGTTGAACAGGGCAGGTTGCTGCTGCCTGTAAACGCTGAGGTCTTGTTTGTTAGCCAGCGCCAATGTTCTTTTGGCGTCGAGATAGTTCAGTATTATTTTATTTACCTGTGGTTTCTGCGCATCGGTCACCGCAATGTTTCTCAGGTAAATCATGCTATAATCGGTATTGGCCCTTGTTTGCTTGTAGCCTTCCTTTACCTGGTTAACCGGCGACGGGGTGCTTTGTTGGGCCTGTGCCAATTTGCCGCCCAGCAGGGTTATAACAGCTATGAAGAATATCTTTCTCATCTGATAAAAATTTTAATAATAAAATTACTGGTGGTTCCATGAGATCCAGCCCAGTGCATCGCCGGCAGTCACCATATCCATTGTAGTTCCATCTGCTTTACGTACAATATAAAAGCCTGCGGAGTTGGCAAAATAAGGCGGTGCTGTTTTACCGGTATTAAAAACATTATTGGTAGAAATAATGGCCGGAGGATTCACGATTGGATCGCCGCCGTCGAGCATTTCGAAGGTAAGACGGCCGCCACTTTGTAAATATGGATACGCCACTCCGCCCGCAAACAGGTAGGGGTAGCCGTTAGTAGCTCCTACGAAGAACGGCGACAACACATCATAAAAGTCGCCACCGCCTGCATCTACCAGGCCCGGGAAGTATACATACCTGTAATAGGTTCGGCCGGGAAAGGTAAGTCCCCTGATATTGTAAGCGTCATCCACTCCGCTGATGTGGAAGCCCGGAATAGTAAGCCAGGGATTGTCGAGTCCTTCGTTGTAGAAGTCGATAGCGATTCCTGGTTCCGGCGATAGCGGCGCCAGAGCGGGCGCAATGGTAGCAGCAGTACCATTGACAGTGGCGCTGATGGTGCGGCTGCCTGCATTCCAAACGAGATTGTCGAGGGAGCGAACCGTGAGTCCACCAACAGTAACGGGTTCCTGCAGTATGATGCTGGTGGGCGCGAACTGGCAGCCGACATTGGTAATAGTTTGACTGCCTGCTGTTTTAATATCGAACGACCTGCCGCCTACGCCGGGAGTTATTTCGAAGATGACGCCGCCAACGTTCACCCGTTTGAAATATTCGAGGATCTTATTGAAGGTGCTATAGGAACCGAACCCGCTGGTAGTAAACAGGGTTTGTTCTGCCTGCGTGGCCTTTACCATCACCGCTTCCGCCTGATTCAGGTTGCCTTTCAAACGGATGGTGTCTCCCAGTTCCGATGCGGCTATGTTGTCTGCAAAAGAAAATTCAAAATCGGTTCCCCATCCGAAGCCTGATCCGAAAGGACTGTTGGATATACTACCATCCGGATCGCAGGGGAGGTGAACATAGCTATAGGTATCAAAGATCAGCGTTGGGCGCTGGTTAGCTTTGATGCGATAGCCGGTATTGTTAAAAACAGTGGCAGCTCCCATGTTAAAATCCGACAGCATAGACACCTGGCTGTTTTTATCGAATTTCATATAATAAGAGAATACTGCTTTGGGCCCGTTGCGGGTAACGCCGCCATTGGTGGAGGTACCGTTGGTGTACTGGGTAACCACCCATCCATAGGGGGCGTCCGTAAGCTTTTGCTGATAGGTGGCCAGGGCCTGTGCTATTCTCACATCCGTTGGTATCCCATCTATATTAAGGTCTGATTTCCTGTCGCACGCAGAGAGCATCACTGCTATGCCGAGGAAATAATATATCCATATCTTTTTCATAAATAATAATTCAGGGTGATCAACAATTATTGATAATAGGCGGCCAGGGCTCTGCGGCATTTGCGTTGCAGGGCATAAAAGTCGATAGACCACGACCGGGCAAAATAGTCCACCACCGCTGCTTCTTTTGCTTTGATGGCTTCATATCCATATGTTCCCGGACCATCTGTCTGATCGGCCAGAATTTTCTCATAGTTGTCGTATCCATCGTTGCCATTGTCGGCGCCTATCAGGAGGGACGCGACCATTTCCACGAAATCTTCATTCGGGTCCGATTCTGCGTAGGCGGTAATGAACCCGTCCATCCGCGCTTCCTGGTCGGCGATATTATACCAGTTACCGGTGTACCGTGGTGTGATCTGTTTAAATGAAGGAGGCACTATAATATTCTGATTCAGGATGTGGCCGAACTCGTGGTGCATGGTATGTCCCATCCGTTTCAGCGTATTGGAATCTTTTGCCTGGGTGGTGAAATTGTTAAATTCAAACAGCACCATGGAAGTACCGCCTTCCGCCTGGCCGAGAATAATAGAACCATTACTCAGGTATTGTGCGGAACCTGCTACTTTAAATGTTTTCGGCAGGTATTTTCTCAGGAAAACGGTGCTGCCGGTTTGATCATTATAAGGTCTGAAAGTAACCGCCAGCAAGGCTTTTAGCGCCGGGATCATTTTCTCAGCCTTTGGCGGAACAATTTCGTAAGGAAAGTCCAGCTGACCGGGCAGCCATTTATAATAAACAGCGATGTTATAAGGTACAGTCAGACTATCGTGTATAAAGATATCTTCCAGCGTGTTGGCGGTAGAGTCGCCGCCGAGTCCAACGGGAGGTGTGGTAAGGTTCACCTTTTCTTTTTTGCACGCGCTCCCCATTAGTAGCAGGAGGAAGATGCCGGTGATGATATGTAGTTTCATTGGTTTCATTTTTAAAAGGTTTACAACAGATGAATTATCGCGGATTCAATGCCATACCGTCGTTCACCGCTTCCGGCGGTAGCTGCAGCAATCGCCTTTTATCGCCGGGTACCAGGGTCGTGTTAAAATTGGGTGAGCCGGTATGTACTACCGGGATATCGAGACGAAGGATATCGAACCAGCGCAGACCTTCCTGCATGTAAGTGATCCTTTTCATAAAGAGCGTAGTTTCGATCATGGATTGATCCTGTGGCAAGCCATAGAAAGACATCATTTTTGCGATGGTTACGTTGTGGCTGGCTGGATTGTAGCCTGAGATATTTTTGCTTACCCAGGTATTCATGTCCGTAACAGCCGCGCTGTAATTCTTTAAACGGATATTAGCTTCAACCCGGTTCAGTAATACTTCATCCATGCTCAGGAGCGACATCACTGTAACATCTGACTTGAATTTCGGGAAGTTAAAATACTGTGGACCTGCACCATAGATGCTGGCTGCCAGGTTACCGCCGGTAACATTGTTCGACAGGAAATATTCCTGGTTAATTTCAGAGCCTATCCCATAGCGGTAGCTGTAATAGTTGTCCGGATATTTTGTGCCGGGTGCTTCCTGCAGTAAAATATTGGCAGGATTAGATGCGTGGTTATAGTATACCACCATATCATCGTACGACATGCCGTAGAATGCGTCCTGGTCGCGGATCAGGTTAGCCGGGTTGGCGCTGCCGAAAACAGCGGTGGCATGTGTTACCACTTTTGCATAATCCCGTTTGAATAAATAGAACCGTGCAGCAAAGGCGTTTGCAGCCTGGCGGGTGAAGTGATATTTTGGCGCGTTGGCATACAGTTCATCTTTCAGCAGGGGTAAGCCGGTGGTAAGGTCGCTTTCAATTTTCTGGTATACGGCCGCCACATTGCTCCGGTCGTATTTATTGAAAACGGACGTGCTGATGGTGGTCATGTAGGGTACGCCCGGATCGTTGGCCGCGGTAGCCGGATTATATGCTTTGGCAAACAGGGTAACCAGCATAAAGTGGGCATAGGCCCTGCATACGAGCGCTTCTCCTTTTTGTGCGGAATAATTTGCCGAGTCCGGACCGCTGCAGTAGGACAATGCCTGGTTGGCCACCGCAATAGCGGCATAACAGGAGTCCCAGTAGGCAATGGGGCCATCGGCGGAAATATCATCTGCATCCTGGTACTTAAAAGTTTGGGTATTGATCAGGAAGGTTTGCGGATCAATACCTACCCCGGTGTTGCCTTTGTCTTCCACATTATCGCTCATTGCTTCGCAAAACAGCATATAACTGGCATGCGGATACGCAGTAGTGAGCAGCTGGGTAACCTGCTCCGGTGAGGTGATCACCGTCCTGTTATCGGGCAGTGTTTCGAGGTACTTCTTACAGCCAGGTATGGTTAGTACGGCGGTAAACAAGCCTATATAGATCAGTAGTTTTTTCATAATGAATACTTTTTGGATTAAAGGCTTACCCTCAGTGAAACGGTTACCTGTTTGTTGACAGGCATTGCTACCCCGCCGGTATTATAAAATTCCGGGTCTTGCCCGTGCAGGCGTTCATCGGCGTAGATAAGCCATAAGTTGTTTCCTGTAGCCGTGAGTGATCCGCCTTTTAAACCGATGCGACCCAGCAATGGTGCGGGGATCTGGTAACTGAGGGTCACTGATTTTAATCTTACAAATCCACCATCTGCTACGCGGTCGCTGGAAAAGTTATAGTTGTTATACGGATAAGCGGTATTATCCAGCAGATGTGTTTGTGTGTAGATGTCGGCCACGGAGGGGATATTTGTTTTCTTATCATCTCCGGGTAAGCTCCATCTTCCTTTAAACTCATTTGGCAGCGAGTTAAAATCGGTGTAGTTGGTAGTGTATACCGGTGTAAGCCTGATTTTATTTCCTGCCTGGTAAGTAATGAGTGCGCTGAGGGAAAAATCCTTATACCGGAAGGTGTTGCTCCATCCGCCGGTGATGGTTGGATCGGCGGGGCCTTCATATTTCAGGTATTTCACATTATGGCTTTGCAGGTATACGCCGGACGAAACGGTGCCGGTGTCGTTGATAAAGCGTGCTACGCCGGTGTATGGGTCCAGTCCTGCGTTTTGCAGGGAGAAGAGTCCGCGTACAGGGTAGCCTTCCAGTGCGCCGCCGCCTTCACCTACCAGGTCGAAGATCACGGGGTTGTTCCTGGCGTTGGTGATGAGGGTATTGTTATAGCTGAAGATGAGGGTACTGGTAAGACCCACATTCTTTTGTGCAATAATTTTGCCGGTGAGCGCTACGTCCACACCATGAGATTTCATATCGGCATAGTTGGCGAATTGGTTTACCTGTCCGCCTACGCCGGAAGTTTTAATCAAACCGATCAGGTCGAAACTTTTTCTCCGGTAGTAGTCGAAGGTAAGTCCGAGTCTTTCTTCAAAAAATCCCATATCAGTGCCGAGGTCCAGTTCATACTTTTTCTCCCAGGTAAGATCCGAGTTTTCCAGTGCCTGTATGAGAATGGCGGTTTGCTGATCGGCAAGATATGGCCGGGCGGTAACAAACGACCGCAGGATGGCGGTGGTATTGGTGGCCGCACCGGTGCTGGCGTTCAGGCCATAGCTGGCTTTGAGCATCAGGTGACTCACCGCTGAGGAATTTTTCAGGAAGTTTTCCTGGTCAATGTTCCAGTTACCGGCAACGGTCCAGGTAGGTAGCCAGCGCGCGTTGGGGGAGCTGCCAAGCCTGTTGGAACCATCTTCGCGGACGGTGGCCTGGAGGGTGTATTTATTTTTATAGGTATAACTGGCGTTGGCATAAAATGCGGTGAACCGGTCGTAGTCATTGCTTACCCCGTAGTAGGTTTTATTTTTCTCTGTCATTTTTTTGATGAAGAGATAATCTACAAAGGGTGTTCCGCCGCTGTTATACTGATAACCTACGCCTATGTTGTTGGACGTTTGGCGATCGGCGTATTTTACTTCCTGTCCTATCAGCGCGGCTACCTGGTGTTCATCATCGTTGAACGACTGGTTATAGTTAAACTGGTTACGGAAAGTATAATTTTTCAGTTCCACATCATTTCTCCGGTAAAATCCTCCGTAGGGGAGTACTACTACTGCCGGGTCGTTAGGGAAGTCCGGATTTTTGTAGAGGAATGGATTCCGCTGGTTGATAATGCTGTTGCCGTTGGCGCGGTAGGCATTGGCCTCATTGGATTTTTCGTTTGACTTATGTTCCGCACTTGTCCGGGCGTAGCGGATGGCGCCGGTAAAGTCGTAGTTGAAGTGGGAATTGAATTTATAATTCAGGTTGCCCTGTAACCTGAAATCGATGACGTTGAGGTCTGTAAAATTATTTCTCGTTTCGTCAATGATATTAAAGGGGGCAAAGTTCCGCGTGAAGTATTCAAGTTGGCCGTTTTCGTCGTATGCTCTGAGTGCCCTGCTGGTGCTGAGTGCATAGGAGAAGGGGTTAATGTCGAAGTCCCTGGTATAGGTACCCTGTACTTTGTCCGATACGCGGTCTTCCGTGCCTGGTGCGCGTTGCTGGCGTACGTTACCGTTGATCTGGAGGCCGTAGCTCAGTTTATTATTAGGTGTATAGTTGGCGCGCATGTTTACCGTATATCGTTTCACGTTATCAGCGATGGTCCAGCCGGCGTCGTTGTAGAAGCTGGTGGAGAGATAGAGCTGTGACTTTTCGCTACCGGTAGACAGGCTCAGTGAGTGTTCCTGTGTGAGGGAATTCCGGAACAGGATATCGAACCAGTCGGTGTTGGCATTGGCGTATTGCATGAGCCATTGCTGCCGTGCCTGCGGGGTATTCAGTACAGAAAATTTATCGCTGCCATCGGGATACTGAAGGAGGCGGCCCAGTTTTCCGTAGATGCCTGAAGTAGGTTCGTTGATCTGTTCGGAATACTGGAGCAGTTGTTTACGTTCCAGTTCCGCGTATACCGACATCTGGTCGGCAGAGTTCATGATATCGTAGTTTTCGTAGGAGGGTTTCAGTTGTACGCCGAAGTTGCCGGTGTAAGAAACTGCGGCCCTGCCTGCCTTACCTTTTTTGGTGGTGATAACGATTACACCGTTCATGGCGCGGGCGCCATAGAGGGCGGTGGCGGCAGCATCTTTCAGGATATCGAAGGTTTCAATATCGTTGGCATTCAGTCCGGCTACGGCAGAACCCAGGAGGGTATTGATATTACCACTGGAGAGCTGTTCGTTGGAAACGTTTACGATATCTTCCAGTACTACGCCGTCTACTACCCACAGTGGTTTGTTTTCACCGGAGATAGAGGTAGCGCCGCGGATACGTACTTTAGGAGCGGAACCGAAGGTGCCGGAAACGTTTTGTACGCTCACACCGGCAGCGCGGCCTTCCAGCATACGGCTCACATCCTGTACGCCGTCTATTTTCACATTATCGCCTTTGAGGGTAACGGCGGCGCCGGCAAATTTCTTACGGTCGATATTCTGGAAACCGGTTACCACCACACCTCCCAGTTCAGTTACATCTTCTTCGAGGGAAATAACCAGGTTAGCGGTGGCCCTTACTTCCCGGGTTTTATAGCCCACGGCAGATATTACCAGCGTGGCGCCATCCGGTACATCCAGGTCAAATGCACCTGCCGTATTGGTAATAGCGCCTCTTGTAGTACCCTTTACTTTTACCGAGGCACCGGGTAATGGTTCCCCTTTATTGTTGCGGATAATGCCATGCACAGGGGCCGCCGCTTTCGCGGTTTGCCGCAAGGGGCCGGGCGGGAGTTTTTCCAGGGAATCCCTGGCGCTTGCCTGCAAAGAAAGCGCGAGCAGAAAAAGGGACAGTAGCTTCATAGTTAACAGCGATTTAATTGAATATAATCCGGGCAATGTAGGGTAGGGAAACGCACCCAGCTTTCTACATCTCTTGGTTGAATGCATATGAGGCAATAAGGGTTTAATCTTATATTCTGGTTGATATCACTATACCTTCCCGGCAGTATTATTGATGGCTCCGACTTGATAAAAAAAGCAAAAACTTACCGGGGATCTTATCTACATCAGTACATTATCATAGTGTATAAGGCTAATTTAACTAAAATTATTATACCATTGAGAGCAAAAAAAGAAGAACGGTCAATTTCGTCCCGGCAGCGGTTACGCATTTTGCCGTAAACGATTTTTACTGTATTTTGCCCCCTCGTTATGGAACTAATCCCATTATTCCAACATCATGCATGATAATGAATTATGGTACTCCTATAAAGAAGGAGATGTAAAAGCCCTGGAAGGATTATATGAACTGTATTATTCCCCGCTCACGAACTACGGATTTAAATTTACGCCCGATAATGTATGCATAGAAGAAAGCATGCAGGATCTTTTCCTGAAGCTATGGCAAAACAGGGAGCGTATTGAAAGTCCGGCGGTGGTAAAGCAGTACCTGTATCTTTCTTTCCGGCGTATCCTGCTTCGTAAGCTGGAGTACAACCCTTCGCGGCATGAAGAAGAGTTGAGTGGGGAACATATTCCTTTTCAACTGGAGCTGATTGGCGGGCATCCGATGGTGAGGAAAGAACGCATGGAGGAACTTACTGCCAAAGTAGATATGTTGCTCAACATTTTAACTAACCGGCAACGGGAAGCGGTTTTCCTGAAATACTATGAGGATCTTTCCTATGAAGAGATCGCTGACATTATGCACATGAATATTGTTGGCGCGTACAAGCTGATATACCGTGCGCTTGAAAGTTTACGTGAGCAGTTTGGCGACTTCACTTTACTCCTGATCCTTTACGTGTTAAAACGGGCGTGACAATTGAAATTAGAAGATAAAAAAAGCAGCGAAGATTTTCTTCGCTGCTTTTTTATGTTACGCTGTTTTGCAGAAAGCAATATGATCATGTACCAGTGGTATTTTCTGATAGCCGTTGGTAAGACCTAATTGCAGATCCAGCCAGAGAATATACGCGCAGGGTTCCATACCGGCGGTAGAGAATACCAGGCTGTTGTTGTGGTATTCTGCTGCTGCCGGTGGCGGGCCGCCGTGGAAGGATGCCGGGAGTACGGGGTTGCCTTCAAAGCGGAGGGTAAATGCTTCGATATGCGGGTGGGCAATGGTGTATTGTGCGGTAACGGTGGTGGTGATACCTCCGCAGCCGTGGCCGCTGCCGGTAGTTTCCCCGATTTCGAGCATGGCTGCTGCGAGGATATTTTCATCACCGGTGTAGCCCCATCCCGGGTGTCTTCTTTGTTTATAATTTACATTGGATACTACAATTTTCTCCAGTGTATTGATGGCAGTGAGTGTGGTGGTACCTACTTTCCGGGCTTCAAAGATAATTTTGAAAGTATGGATGCCTGCTCTTTGTGCGGGTGGTACGGCGTTGCCGGCCACGAGCACAGTGGGTGCGGTGAGATCAAAATTATCCCTTGCGAAGGCCGTGCCGGCGGCATTGAGTGCCAGCTGCGCAGTATTGAGAATAGCCAGTACGCCATTGGTAGGGGTGAAGATACCGGTGGTTAAGTTATTGCCGCGCGGTACGGGAATCCATACTTCACCTGCGCTGTTGAGGGCGGGGGTAACAATTACCGCTTCGTGCGTCCAGGTGGTGGGGCCGGTTTGTTTCAGCAGTTCGCCGATCTTAAATGGCAGCAGGGCGCTGAGCACCTGTGTGGCGCTGAGTTCGTAGCTGGTGTCTGCGTTGATAATGCGGAAGCGGTATTCCATTTCATTGGAGTTGGTGCCGCTTGGCAGGGTGCCGTTGAGATCGAGCGGGCCGTAGAAAGAGAGACGGGGTACATCGGTGGTGTAACCCTGTACATCAAACTGGGCGCCGGTAGGGCCTATGTCGTACGCGCCTACTCTTTCAAAGAGGGCGGGTACTTCGTTGTTGGGAGTGATATCGTCTGGTACGCAGAGTTCTATACAGAAGCAGGGACCGCGGTTGGTGCGGTCGGCGCGGTGGCCTACGCTGCGGTCTTCCTTTAGCAATACGGCGCCTGATACAGGTTCCGTGATGCTGAAATAAAGATCGGGGCCTGCGGGCCATTCTACATTAAGCCAGGGCGACAGGAGCGTTTGGCTGAAGTCGGCCATTGTATAGTCTATCCTGAAATGGCCGGTGGCATCGGTGAGCTGGCTGCCGAGAGGATCGTCCTGGAGCCAGTCTACATCAAAAGCGGCTACCCGTAAACCTTGCAGGGGCTTCTGGGTTTTACAGTTGATCACACGGCCGCAGATCACCCATGCATCATATTTAGCGCGGATGAGGCACCACCAGCGGTTAGGGATTACATATTCCCAGGAAGCGAAGAAATCATTTTCCTGTCCGCGCCACCGTGGCTGGAGCGTGGTAATGTGGAACTGGAGGGTAGGCAATGTGCCGGGGTAAGGTTTGGGGCGTGGTACATTGCCGCATTCGAAGTCGATTTCAAAGGCTTCGCCTTCATACTTACTTTCTCTTCCGAGAGAAAAGGCGAAGTTGCCTTCTGCATCCGTGAGGGTTTCTGCCAGCAGGTTGCCGGCTTTCTTTTTGGCTTCTTCTGCGGATACTTCGTGAAAAGTTTCTTTCTCCGCAGCAGTGGCCTGCAGGATTACTTCCCGGGAAACGGCTGCCCGGTAAAGCCTGATCTTAACGTTGGCAATGGCTTCTATGCAGTATTTGTCGCACAGAAGGCCCTTTAAATTGCCTTTAAACTGGTAACTCATGACATTTTATTTTGGGGTTATTTTAAATCTAAAGCAGGTGCTTTTGGGGTGTTCTTCATTAGAATTTTTGGGGACTGTTTGTGCTGTTATAATGACGCCTGCTTCTTTAACAAATCTCCACCTAAATTCCTTCGTTATCAAGAGGATAAGTGCGGGAATTGCCAAATGCGTATATATCGCGCGGTGGCGGGAAAGCGCTGATAAGTGGAAAGGTATTTCGGGCATCCGGGATAAAAGCGCTTTTTTGCCGGTCAGGTAATAATCTTTACAGATTTATAGAAAGATGATCAGCGTTTGCTGGTCATCTTTTTTATGTTAATCATTTTCTTTTAACCTGTTTTTTACGGGTGATTTGCATTGGCAGGGTACATTTGTTAACGATATTGTTTAACCCACAAAAACTTAGATGAATGCCGGAAGATATTGGATGTGCGCCGATATTAAGAGGCCATGACGATGGAAGTTTTCCTGAAATAAGTGTTCAGTTGAGTAGTGGAATGTATCTGAAAATGATTGTTAGTTGATGAGCCAGAAATATTCGAGGGTTTTAATAGAGGAGAAGCAAGTAGAATTCTTTTTAAGGCATGTACTTGATTTTGATCCATCCAGCTTGGAAGGAATTATTCCCGGTATAGTTGCAGGTGAAATCGGCATACTGAATGTGCCCTATGAAATGCAGACATATTCAGGAAATGAATATAGGGATAAGAGATTTTTTGATGAGCCTTCCAGGGAAAAACTGAGGGTTACAATTGTAGATGAATTACTGTCAAAGACCAGATTAGCCGACGATGAAGATATTTGTTTAGGAAAAGGTGGAGCGCTGCCTGTTGGTGGCATTATCAGTAACAGGAAAGCATTTATATTGATTGGGTTACCGGCTTCAGGGAAATCATCTATTGCGTGCCGTATGGCTGACAACTTTGGCGCAATAATTTTGGATGCAGATTTTGCAAAGAGAAAACTGCCGGAATATTCAAGATATCCATTTGGTGCCTCATTGGTGCATGAGGAATCTAGTAAGATCATTTCAAATCCAGATCCGATAGTGCCTTCTTTAACACTGAGGTCAATTGATTTGGGCTATAACATTCTGTTGCCGAAAATTGGTCAGGACGTAAATGCAATAATTGATTTGGCGGCGTTTTTACATTTTAAAAGATACGAGGTGCATTTGACTTTGGTTTCTCTTTTGAGACAGAAGGCAACTGTCCGCGCAATTCATAGATTTCATGAAACAAAACGGTACGTTCCTATTGGATTGATATTCGACGGTTATGGAAATGATCCATGTTTGACCTACTATTTAATAAAAAATAAATTATATAGCTTTATTTCCAGTTATGGCGCAATTTCTACAGATGTTCCAAAGGGGCAACTGCCTTATTGTATTGATTTATTGAACGATAACCCTGCAAAGCTGTTCGAATTCCGTGAAAATATCTTAATTTAGTTAAGTATGAAAAGGAAATATCTTGCAAAATTGGGAAGAACAAAGAAAGTTGATATCCTCTCAAAGAAAATGAGAATCACATTGAGATCAAAACAAAATGATCTCCGGACAGGAGATGATCTATATCAACGGTATTCTTCCATTATGTCTTATTACTACAACTCGGAAGCCTCAGAAATCAGGGATTTGATCAATGCAGGTAGTACGGGAAAGAATACTAAATAAGTTTGCAGCAACACATTATTCAAACAGGGGTTTTCCACATCGGAAAACCCCTGTTTCTTTTTACTGTCTTGTCCATTTCCGGACACCCTTGTCTTAAATCCGGACAGATTATAATTTTCACGTATTCAATTCCGCCTGATCCTAACACCTCTACCCACTGGCATTTTCTTCGCAGCAGCCCTACGATCCCGTGAGATTGATATCTTTTCAAAATCCAACTTTCCTGCTGATGTTTAAAAACTATCTCAAAATTGCCTGGCGCAATCTCTGGAGAAATAAAGTTTTTTCTTTTATCAATGTAATGGGCCTCACTATCGGTCTTACTGCCTGCTTCTTCATTTTCCTCTATGTACGTTTTGAACTGAGCTATGATAAATTTCATAGTAAAGGAGATCGTATCTACCGCGTTATCTGTGATATAAAAACGCCCAGTGAAATGATCAGGAGCGGAAGCACGCCCTGGCCGTTTGGTCCGGATATGCAACACGATTTTCCGGAGGTGGAAGCGTTTACACGGTTTAGCGGAGCCAATTTGCTGGTAAAGAAAGGCAACCTGAGTTTCCAGGAAGAGCATTCGTTGTTTGCCGATTCATCCCTCTTCCGGGTATTTGATTTTAAACTTATTTATGGTAACCCCGCTACGGCGCTGAAGGAAGTGAACAGCGTGGTGTTGAGTAAAACAGCGGTGAAGAAATATTTCGGGGATACAGATCCCGTAGGACAAACTGTACAACTGACCGGTGCCCTGGTACCAGTGACTATTACCGGTGTGATGGAAGACATGCCACAAAATTCCCAGATCAAAGCAGATATGCTGGTGTCGATGTCTACTTTGGTAAGTATGAACCCACGTATCGATAAGGCATGGGGCAATTTTGGCGCAAACACTTTCCTGCTACTAAAGCCTAATGCAGATCCTGCCGCGCTGACAGCCAAGTTCCCGGACTTTGTAGAGCGGCACAATGGTGATGAGAGAAGAAAGGCCAAAATGTTTTATACCGTTTTGCTGCAGCCGCTGGAACAGATCTACCTGCATTCCGACCGGGATTCTTTTGAAAACGGTAGTATAACGAATGTGTACATTTTTTCCATTATTGCCATTTTTATATTGTTTATCGCCTGTATTAACTTCATCAATCTCACCACTGCAAGGTCAGTAGAGCGTGCAAAGGAGATCGGCATACGTAAAGTGGTGGGTGCTACGCGGGTGGAGCTGATCCGGCAGTTTATCGGGGAATGTGTGCTGTTGTGTTTGATGGCGTTTGTATTCACGGTGGTATTATTCGTAGCATTGCTGCCATCTTTTAACCTGCTGGCAGGAAAAACGGTCAGTACCGGTTTATTTGCCAATGCCTGGTATATCGGGGCATTGCTGGCAGCCGCCGTTGGCATTGGCTTACTGGCAGGTGTGTATCCGGCGCTGGTGCTGTCGTCCTTTAAGCCGGTAACGGTATTGAAAGGCCGGTTTTCTACGGGTACCAAAGGTATTTTTCTTCGCAAAGGACTGGTGGTAACGCAATTTGCTATTTCCATTGCACTGATCACGGGCACTATTGTGGTGTATTTGCAAATGCATTATGTGCATAGTAAAGACCTGGGCTTTAACAAAGAGCAGGTGCTGGTGATAGATACACATGGCGACCCGGCAAAACATACATTCAGAACATCTATTGAAGATATTCCGAAAGTAAATTCCGTGACCATTTCATCAGGTATTCCCGGCGGAGAAACCAATGGCGCTTATTCAGAAATACAGAATAAACAAGGGGATATGCAGGTAGCTAACCTGGACCTGTATTCCGTAGATTACAATTTTTTGCAGCAATATAAAATGAAGATAGTAGCCGGGCGCGGATTCTCCCGCGACTATGGCAGCGATTCTTCCCATGCCCTGGTGATCAATGAGGCGGCCGCAAAGCTGTTTGGTTACGCTACTCCCGATGAGGCTATCGGCAGGGGCTACCGGCAATGGGGCCACGAAGGCACCATCATAGGCGTGGTAAAGGATTTTCATTTCCGCTCGCTGCAGCAGGATATCAAACCGCTTACCATCCGGATGGAACCGCAGGATTGTGAAGTGGTGTCAGTGAACGTAGCTCCCGGAGAGCTGTCGGGTACCATCGCGGCTATTGAGCGTAAGTGGAGAACCCTGATGCCTAACCGGCCATTCAGTTATTATTTCCTGGACGAGTTCTTCGACAGGCAATACCGCACAGAAGAACGGTTTGGTAAACTCTTTTTCAATTTTGCCCTGCTGGCTATTATTATTTCTTGTCTTGGTTTACTCGGACTGGCCTCCTACAGCGCTATGCAACGCACGCGGGAAATCGGCATCCGTAAGGTAATGGGGGCATCTGTAGCTGATATCGTGAACCTGTTATCAAAAGAATTTCTTAAACTGGTATTAATCTCTTTTGTGATAGCCACACCGGTAGCCTGGTATTTTATGCACAAATGGCTGCAGGTATTTGCTTACCGGATCAGTATCGGCTGGTGGGTATTTGCCGTATCCGGCATTATTGCGGGTATCATCGCTATTGGCACCATCAGCTACCAGGCGTTGAAAGCCGCGCTGGCAGACCCGGTGAAAAGTATGCGGGCAGAATAGCGTTAGCAGTTCCGGAACAACTATTCTTATCTTATCATGAGCACCCTGCTCCGGGGAAATTAACGCGTTTATTAATGCGTTAACGGCTTTTTTTTGTCTTTTTTTTCCGGAAACCACCCGGATTAATCTTTTATTAATCATTTATTATGCCCTCCCGCTTTACTTGCACCAACATTCTATTCCACATTATTTATAATTCTTTATTGAGATATGAAACGTTTAGCTATTCCTCTTTTTTTACTGATGTGTGTCATGGGTACCGTTAATGCCCAAACGAAACCGGCTGCCCAAAAGGCGACTGTCAAAGCTTCTCCCAAAACAACTACTGCACCGGCTATAAAACCACAGGATATTGAAGAAGGCAAAATGCTGCTGACTAAATCTGATTGCCTTGCCTGTCATAAAGTGGACACAAAAGTAGTAGGACCGGCTTATGCTGATGTGGCAAAGAAGTATCCGTATTCTGCTGCAAACGTCGACCTGTTGTCGTCCAAGATTATCAACGGCGGTTCCGGTACCTGGGGAGCAGTGCCTATGGCGGCGCACCCCGCGCTGACGGCCGCAGATGCGAAGAAAATGGTCACTTATATTCTCTCTTTAAAAGCTAAATAAAGTTCCGCGTTCATGAAAAGAAATTCATTACTGGCAATGATGCTGGCGGGCTTCAGCCTGTTTATTTATCAATGCAGGGTATCCAGTAAAACCAGCGGTATCAAAAAGGATGCAGCCGGCAATATTATAGTGAACCCGCATCCTTCCCCGGCATATCAAACCGTAAAGGAAAGTATGAAATCCATCCAGGTGCCGGCCGGTTATCACCTGCAGCTGGTGGCCAGCGAGCCAATGATCAAAGAACCCGTAGCGATTGTATGGGACGGCAACGCCCGGATGTATGTGGCAGAAATGCGTACTTATATGCAGGACATCAACGGTACGGGGCAGCGAAAGCCCATCTGCCGCATATCCTTACTGGAAGACACCAACGGCGATGGTACGATGGATAAAAGTTCCACGTTCATCGACAGCCTGGTACTGCCCCGCATGATGTTGTGTGTAGGACATAAGCTGCTGGTAAATGAAACCTTTACCTATAATATCAGGAGTTATGAAGATACCAACGGCGATGGCGTGGCAGATGCCACCGAGTTGGTGTACAAAAACGATAAGCCCGATACCCGCAACCTGGAACACCAGAAGAGCGGCCTCGTATGGAATATGGACAACTGGATTTATGTAAGCTGCGACCCGGTACGTTATCGTTATGTGAGCGGGAAACTGGTACCGGATAGTTTAACCAATTCACCCGGCGGACAGTGGGGATTAGGAAATGATGATTACGGCAGATTGTATTTCTCCAGCGCAGGCGCCGAAATTCCGGCACTGGGTTTCCAGATCAACCCTGCCTACGGTTTCCTGAATCCCAACGATCAGTACGACCGTGATTTCCTGGCGGTATGGCCCATCATTGCTACCCCGGATGTACAGGGCGGTATGAACAGGTTACGCCCCGATACTACGCTCAATCACTTTACCGCCAGCTGCGGGCAGTCGGTGTTCAGGGGAGATGCGCTGCCTGCTGATCTGAAAGGCGACCTGCTCATCTGTGAGCCGGTAGGCCGCCTGATCCGCCGTGCGAAAGTATCTGAAGTAGATGGTAAGATCACGCTGAAGAACGCATACAACGGCCAGCAGGAATTTATCACTTCCTATGATATGAACTTCCGCCCGGTGAATACTGCCACTGGTCCGGATGGCTGTTTGTATATCGTGGATATGTATCGCGGCATTATCCAGGAAGCCACCTGGACAGCTGAAGGCAGCTTCCTGCGCCCGCGCATTCTGCAAAAGGGACTGGACAAAAATATTGGCCGCGGTCGCATCTACCGCCTGGTACATGACGGTTATAAACCAGATGCGAAACCTAAATTGCTGGATGCACCTGGCAGTACGATGATTACCTGGCTTGATCACCCCAACGGTTGGTGGAGAGAAAACGCACAGAAGGAAATTATTGCCAATGGCGACCTGTCTGTAGTACCTGCACTAAAACTTATTGCCACGGGTAAACATACCACCATTGGAAAAACCACCGGTGCACTGGCACGTATTCACGCCCTGTGGACACTGGAAGGTTTGCATGCCATTGATAAAGAAACATTGTTTACCGCCTTTGGCGATACAGACGCGCAGGTGAGAAAAGCTGCCGTATGGATCAGCGAAACCTATCTGAAAGAGAATGATGAAGCCGTAATCAGCAAACTGGCTTCGCTGCAACATGATCCTGCAGCCGCTGTGCAGATACAGCTGGTGTTGTCGTTATCTGTAAGTAAATCCGAAAAAGCAAAAGCATTGCAAACCGCGATGGTGAGTAATTCCGCTTACACAAAAATGCTGAGCAGCGTTGCTAACAGCGTGGAAGTAAATAACAACACCAAACTATTTGGCAGCCGTCTGGCCAACATGCCGGCAGCGCATCGTAATCTTATTCTGAACGGGGCTAATATTTACAAACAGCTTTGTTCTACCTGTCATGGTCCGGATGGCAAAGGCATTGTAGTTGGCGGCGGTACTGCTGCCGCACCGCCTTTCGTAGGTTCCAAACGGGTAAGCGGCGACAAGGAACTGATGATGAAAATTCTGCTCAACGGTTTATCCGGTCCTATCGACGGCAAAACCTACACCGATGTAATGGCGCCCTTTGGCGCTACCAACACCGATGAATGGGTGGCTTCTATCTTAAGTTATGTGCGGTATAACTTCGGGAAAAATGAAAAGGGAAAGTCGCCGGTAGTGGACGTGGAAAGCGTAAAGAAAATGAGAGCGGCTACCGCCGGTCGTGATAAATTCTGGACGCTGGAAGAACTGGAGCAATCTGCCAGGTAGATCAACGGAGAATATCATCATAATCCCCTGCTATCCGGCAGGGGATTAGTTATTAATATGAAAGGATGCTGTATGTAAAGAATTGCAATTATAAATTGTATTTTGATCCGGCAAGCGGATTTTTCCGGGGAAGAAATGCCGCAGGCGTAATGACCCGGGCGGCAATAAGCCCGGTAACCAGTTCGGCGTTTTGAAAGAAAACCGCCGGAGTAATTTATTCCACTTAACTGTAAAAACTCATGCGAAGGAACAAACACACTATAGCCGTTTGCGTTATAGCATTGCTAACATCGCTGCCTGCATTGGCGCAGCGCATGGAGCTGAAACTCAGGTACGACCGCCCCTCAGGCAAAGTATGGGAAGCGGCACTGCCGGTAGGCAACGGCCGCCTGGCTGCAATGGTATATGGTAATCCCGGAAGTGAACTGATACGGCTAAACGAAAATACGGTATGGAGCGGCAGCCCCAACCGCAATGAAAATCCACATGCGCTGGCAGCGTTGCCGGAAATCCGTCAGCTGATTTTCGAGGGCAAAATGAAAGAGGCCAGCGATATAGCAGCAAAAAATATCCAGTCAGAAAAGATCAACGGCATGTGCTATCAGCCGGTGGGCGACCTGGAACTGGCATTTCCCGGTCATGAGCAATACACCGGTTATGAACGGGAGCTGGATCTGCAAACAGCGGTAGCCGCTACCAGCTATACCGTAAACGGGGTAAAGTATACCCGGCAGGTATTTGCCTCTATACCGGATCAGGCGATTATTATACAGCTTACCGCCAGTAAACCCGGCAGCATTACTTTTAACGCCGGCATGAAGAGCCCGCAAAAATCGAATATAGTCACCAGCGGAAATAATGAACTGGTGTTATCCGGTATCAGCGGGGATAAAGACGGTGTGCCGGGTAAGGTGAAGTTCCAGTCGCAGGTAAGATTTAAAACCAGTGGTGGTAAAACTGCCGCCGATGGTAACACTATCAGTATTACCGGCGCCGATGCGGTGACTATCTACGTGTCAATTGCCACCAACTTTGTAAACTATGCTGATCTGAGCGGCGATGAAGTAAAGCGTACCACGGCGTATATGTCGAAGGTATGGCCAAAGCATTTCGCAAGTCTTTTGAAAGATCATATTGCGGCTTACCAGCACTTCTTTAACCGGGTACAGCTGGACTTAGGTACCACCGATTCTATCAAAAATCCAACAGACATCCGCCTCCGGGATTTCAGGAATGGCAATGATCCGCAGCTGGTAACACTGTATTTCCAGTTTGGCCGCTACCTGCTGATAGCCGCTTCACAACCGGGCGGTCAGCCGGCAAACCTGCAGGGAGTCTGGAACCCGCTGATGAATCCACCGTGGGGAAGTAAGTATACTATCAACATTAATACAGAAATGAATTACTGGCCTGCGGAAGAAACAAACCTTTCTGAAATGCATGAGCCATTGATACAAATGGTGAAGGACTTATCTGTTACCGGCCGGGAAACAGCGAAGGTAATGTATGGCGCCGGTGGCTGGGTAGTGCATCATAATACAGACCTGTGGCGTATTACAGGCCCGGTAGATCCTATTTATTACGGTTTGTGGCCAATGGGCGGCGCATGGTTAAGCCGGCATACGTGGGAGAAATATCTGTTTAATGGCGATAAGAAATACCTGCAAACCGTGTATCCTGCATTAAAAGGCGCCGCGCAGTTTTACCTGGATTTTCTGGTAGAAGAGCCGGTGCATAAATGGCTGGTGGTATCGCCTTCCATGTCGCCGGAAAATAATCCGAAAGCCTATCCCGGCGTATCTATATCGGCAGGCACCACGATGGATAATCAACTGGTATTTGATCTGTTTACCAATACCATCCATGCCGCAGAAATCTTACAAACTGATAAAGCGCTGGTGGAAAAAATGAAGGCGGCACGTAAGCGTTTGCCACCTATGCAGGTGGGGCAGAATAACCAGTTGCAGGAATGGCTGCAGGATCTGGATGATCCAAACGACAAACACCGTCACGTGTCACATTTATTCGGATTGTATCCTGCCAACCAGATCTCGGCCTACCGCACGCCTGCTTTGTTCAGCGCTGCGCGCACCTCGTTGCTGCAACGCGGCGATGTGTCCACGGGTTGGTCGATGGGCTGGAAAGTGAACCTCTGGGCGCGTTTGCTGGATGGCAATCATGCATGGAAACTGATTAAAGACCAGCTCACCCCATCGGGCGTAAATAAAGGAGAGAACAGTGGCGGTGGCACTTATCCCAATCTTTTTGATGCGCATCCGCCTTTCCAGATCGATGGGAACTATGGCTGCACCGCAGGGATCTGTGAAATGCTGCTGCAAAGCCAGGATGGCGCTATCCACCTGTTGCCGGCCCTTCCGGACGACTGGAAGAATGGCCGTGTGAGCGGCTTACGTGCGCGTGGTGGTTTTGAGATCAAGGAAATGGTGTGGGAAAATGGTCAGCTGAGTAAGATCACAATCCGTTCCACGCTTGGTGGCAACTGTCGCCTGCGTGTACCCAATGCGTTGCAGGAAAACGGACAACTGAAAGCAGCTGGTGGCGCTCAAACCAATCCTTTCTTCGAAGTAGCGCCAACTGCTCCTGCATTGGTGAGCAACAAAGCAAAGGTAGAGGAGTTGCCTTTGCCCAATACGATATTGTATGATTTGGATACGCAGGCGGGGAAGACGTATACTTTTGTAAGGCAATAAATAATTAATATCTTTTGTATAAGCAAAGACCGGTGGGGGCTTCCTTCGCCGGTCTTTCCTGTTTGTTGATGTATGATTTTGAAAAAAAAGTTTACTTTCGGGTTATAGCGTCGAAGGGGCATTTAAGGAGTCAACAAATCAGATCAACCACCATTATTATTTTATACTACCGGATTTGGAAAATACTAGGGAATCACCGGATGTGCAATTGATTCTTCGGCTACAGGCGGGAGATGAGACGGCGTTCCGTGAAGTGTTTGACCGGTTTAGTCAGAAGATATACGGGTTGGCTTGTCATTTCCTGAAGAACAAAGACCAGGGAAAGGAAGTGGTGCAGGAAACGATGTTGCGACTTTGGGAACACCGGTTAAAGCTGAGTGTGGACTATGCCCTTGCCCCTTATGTATATACCATTGCACGACGGGTTGCCTTAAACCTGTTACGGCAGGCCGCCAGCAGCCGTGCAGCTTCCCTGAAACTCTGGGAATCTATTCCTGCCTACCATAATGATACGGAAGAAACCGTGCTGGGCGCAGATCTCGAAAGGATCACGGGACAGATATTGAATATATTGCCTCCCCAGCAACAGGAAATTTTCCGCTTAAGCAGGTTTGAAGGGCTCACCTATGAAGAAATAGCCGTTCGTATGAATATCTCTCCCCATACTGTTAAATACCACATGATGGCTGCGCTGAAGGTATTGCGTACCCATTTTAACGAAGCCGAAATTGTTTTTGGCTTCCTGGCATTCTCCCTGTTATTTTAAAAAAATATTTTTTTTGACTACCCGACAGGTATCCCCTGCGTGTATTGCATTATACCGGCTTTTTTCTGCCCGGGATAAATTGTATTTCACGTGGATGAACATCGTATACATCTTTTGTTGACAAAACTGGCAGGCAACACCATCAATGAACAGGAATTTGAAGAACTGATGTTGCTGTTGCGGCAGGCTGAATCTGATGACGCCGTTCAGCCGCCATTCGACAAAACCTGGTCGGGACTCACACCGGCCACGCAGCTGTCGCCCGGAGAAGCCCGCTCACTCTACGATCAGATTAAAGAGAACCCCCGTTTTTCCCAAACGGAGGATGTTCCTGTTTTAAAACCTCATCGCTGGCTCGCCTATGCCGCGGGGATACTGGTGCTGATCGGTGCTGGCCTGGCCGCCTGGCTGCTCATGAAACCATCCCGGAAACCTGCTTTGGTATATGAGGAAGTATGGGCGCCCGCAGGCAAGCGGGTACGGCTGGTACTGGAAGACAGCACCGAGGTGTGGCTGAATAACGGCAGTAAACTGCGATATCCTGTTGCCTTTACCGGTAATACCCGGGAATTATATGTAGAGGGAGAAGCCTGTTTTGATGTTACCCGCAGGGATCAGCAGCCGTTTATTGTGCATAGTGGTAATGTGGCGGTGAAGGTGCTGGGAACAGTGTTTAATATACAGGCCTACCAGCAGGCGCCGCTGGCGGTAACGGTGGTTAGCGGAAAAGTGAGTGTGGCAGCAGGGACTACGGCATTAGGTGTATTACATCCCAACGAAAAACTGGAATATGAAGCAGTAAGCCGGCGTGCAAAAATTGATACGGTGAATGCGGAAAACCTGCTGGCCTGGAAAAAAGGAGAGCTTATTATGGACGATGTGACAATGGAGCAGGCTGCCGCCATCATTGGCCGGTGGTATAATGTGCAGGTGGAATTGGGGAATGACGCCATCCGCAACTGCCGTTTTTCCCTTTCTTTTTTGCATGGGGAAAGTATCGGGGAAGTGATGAAAATGATTTGCGAATTGAACGGATGCTCATGGAAGATGAGAGGCAGCGCTATTATTATCAGCGGAAAGGGATGTTAACACGGTTTACTTGTATTCATCATCATAATCACGTACCATGAAAAAGTTCCACTTCGATTAGCCTTTACAGCGGCAAAAAAATACGTTATGAAATCAGTTTAAAAAAGTATCGCCGTGGAGGCAACCACGACGATACCTGAAAATTGGTTACAGGTGCAGGCAAGCACCCGTAACCGGATGGTTTTTAAACTCAGTATGTCAACCGATTAAAACCAAACAAATCTATGATTTTTTCAGTAAGTAAGGGACGGATGCGCCCTTATGAGCGTCTTATCCTGAACAAAACAATCCTTTGGATTATGAGATGTTCCACGATAACACTGGCCATATTGCTTTTTGGTTGCCAGTTACTGATGGCAGGCAGAACAAACGGCCAGGATATCCACCAGACAAAAATTGCACTGGGTGTTTCCGGCAAAAGCCTCGAAGCCACGTTAAAAGAAATTGAGCAACGAACAGATTTCCGTTTTGGTTACAGGGTCGCGGAACTAAGCCGCATCGGGCAGGTAAACCTGCCTGCGGGCACACGGACCGTTGCTGCCACACTCGATCTCCTGCTGGCAAAAACAAACCTCACCTACCGGCAAAATGACCGGTATATTTTTATTGTACCAAAGCCGGCTCCTCCCAAAACGGTGGTGCAGGAAAAGCGTATAGCCGGTACGGTTACCTCTACCAAAGGTGAATTGCTTCCGGGGGTAAATGTGCGACTGAAAGGCACCTCCACAGGCGCTAATACCGATGCGGAAGGGCACTTCAATATCCCTGCCGGCAACAATGAAAATGCTATCCTGGTATTTTCCTTTATCGGGTATGTTACGAAAGAAGTACCTGTTGGCGGACAATCCCGTATCGATGTGCAGTTGAAAGAAGGCTCCACTGCACTTGGAGAAGTCATTGTAGTGGGTTATGGCACACAACAGAAAGCAACTACTACCGCAGCGGTATCTACTGTGAAGGGAAAGGATTTTGCACAAAAGCCGGTGGTCAATCTTACCAATAACCTCGTAGGACGGGCGCCCGGCATTATTGCAGACCAGGGCAGCGGCGAACCTGGCCAGGACGGCTCCCGGCTTCGTATCAGAGGCACCTCCACGTTAGGCAACGCCAACCCCCTGTTGGTAGTGGATGGCATTTACCGTGATTTTTCGCGGCTGGACCCGGCCTCTATTGAGTCTGTCACCATCCTGAAAGACGCGGCAGCAGTAGCGCCTTATGGCCTGGCTGGCGCCAACGGCGTGATACTGGTAACCACTAAGAAAGGTAAAACCGGTGTGCCTACGTTGTCCTATAATGGTTATGCAGGCATCCAGAATCCAACACGCATGCCCAAAATGGTTAATTCCTGGGAGTATGCATTATTAACCAATGAAGCCAACCGGAACAGCGGGTTAAATCCGGCTTTTACACCGGAAGAAGTAGAGCAATATAGAAAAACTGTTACCGGCGCAGCAGATGCCGATCCCGACAAATACCCCAACAGCAGCGGGCTCCGGGATGTTATACAAAGAAATGCACTGCTCACCAATCACAATCTGCAGCTTTCCGGCGGAACAGAAAAAGTCAGGTATTTCACCGCCTTCAGTTATACTAACCAGGACGGACAGTTTTCTACCACCAACCTGAAAAAATATAACGTATTGGCCAACCTGGATGTACAGGCTACCAGCACTACCCGCGTAGGGCTATCGCTGAGTGGCTGGGTGGAAAACCAGCAGTATTCCGGTTATGCCGATCCTTACAACGGAGATGCCAACAACCGCTATGCTGCCGCCGGCGGAGGAATTATGTACCAGGCATTCAGAACGCCGCCTACATCTGCTATTTACTATAGTAATGGATTGTGGGGAAGTTATATTACCAATTCACTTGTGGGTACCATTAACCATAGTGGCTATGTGAAAAACGAGAATACGCAGATTATGACCACCTTTTCAATAGAGCAGCAACTGCCTTTCCTGAAGGGCCTTAGCGTTAAAGGAGTGGCCAGCTACGATCCCTATACCACGTACACCAAAGTATGGCAAACACCTATACCAACCTACAGCGTAAACTTCAGCACTAACCCATACGAATATACGCAACGGCTGATTGGTCCTGCGAAACCGTCGCTCCAGCTGAGCAACAGCCAGAATAAAGCGTTTACCTATCAGGGATATATCAACTACCACAACACCTTCGGGGCACACGATATTACATTCCTCGGCGTGGCTGAATCTCGCATTCAAAAAGGCTGGAACGTAGATGCCAGCAGGAGGAATTACCCGATAGATATTGATGAACTGGACAGGGGAGGGGTGGCCAACGGTGATATCAGTAATGGCGGATCCTCTTCTGAACAGCGGCAGGTGGGTTATGTATACCGGTTGAGTTACGGTTACGCCGGTAAGTACCTGGCGGAAGTATCCGGCAGGTATGACGGTCATTATTATTTTGCTCCCGGCCGTAAGTACGGTTTCTTTCCCGCGTTTTCACTGGGCTGGAATATAGGCCAGGAGAACTTTATAAAGGATCATTACAGCTGGATCAATTTGCTGAAGGTCCGGGCCTCCTATGGAGAATCCGGTAATCTTGCCGGAGGTCCGTTCCAGTATATGAGTGGTTATGCCGTTTATAATAACGCAGCAGTATTAGGTAATGCGCTTACTACAGGGATCTATGAAACGATCCAGGGAAATACCTTTATCACCTGGGAGCGGGCAAAGAAAACAGATATAGGTGTAGATGGAATTTTGTGGGATGGCGCCCTCTCGTTCGGCGTGGATTATTTTTATGAAAAGCGTTCAAACATGCTGGTGCCGCCCACGGTAACAGTGCCGGCAGAATACGGTACAGGGCTGTCTGAATTAAACGCCGCCATCATGAGTAACCAGGGGATTGAGCTGAGCGTGGGTACTGCGCATACTTTTTCCAATGGGTTAAAGCTGGAAGTAAACGGCAACTTTACCTATGCACAAAATAAGCTGTTACAGGTATTTGAATCGGATGCCACTTTTAATAATCCCAACCGCCGTCGTACCGGCCGGGCCAATGGCACCCAGTTTGGATTGAAGGCGCTGGGCTATTATAAACCCGATGATTTTAATGCAGATGGAACGCTGAAAGCAGGTATTGCTTCGCTGGCCAATGCACCGGTGAAGCCGGGAGATCTCAAATATGCAGACCTGAGTGGCCCGGATGGTAAAGCCGACGGCGTGATAGATGATAATGATGAAACCGTGATCGGTCGCCCCAATGGCGTACCGCAAATGATCTTCGGCTTATCTCCTGCTATCTCCTGGAAAGGTTTCGACCTGAACCTCCTGTTACAGGGCGCCGCGCAGATCAGTTTGCCGGTAGGTGGCAACCTGGTGTATCCTTTCGACCAGCAAGGATCTGCCAGCAAATTATACTATGATAATCACTGGACGCCAGCCAACCCGGACGCATTGTATCCGCGTACTACCAATCAGCCAGTGGCCTATAATACCCGGTTCTCTTCCTGGTGGGTGCGGGATGCATCCTATCTGAAACTGAGAAGCGCGGAATTTGGTTACACCCTGCCGTCTTCCCTCACCAAACGCTGGTATATGCAACAACTCCGCGTGTATGTATCCGGACAGAACTTATGGACATGGACGCCGAATATGAAGGAGATGATTGATCCTGAAGCCCGTTCTTCTAACGGACAATATTATTTCCAGCAGCAGGTATTTTCATTCGGACTGAACGTAACCTTTTAATATCCAAACCGTCAACAGCCATGTTCAAGATAAAACAATACCTTTTAATACTGACTGCCACCCTCCTGTTCATTTCCTGTAAAAAAGATTTCCTGGATGTACAGGCGCGTGACAGGGTGGGAGATGATGCCGTATGGGCATCTACCAATAATGCCGATCTCTTTCTCAATGATATTTATAACCAGTTGCCGGATATGAATAATGAAACGGAACACCTGGAACAGTATACGGATAATTCGGATGTAGGCGTTACCTGGATGGCCGGTTACAGCAGTATCCGGGTAGCTAATATCACGCCTTCCAACCTGCCCCGCGGACCGTGGGATATGTGGTACTGGGGAAAAGAAAGTAACAACGACAGTCGTACCGGGAATTACGAGAAGATCCGGAAATGCAATCTCTTTATCACGAAAGTGGGCGCATCTGCGTTGCCGGAGGATTATAAAAAGGAAAGGATCGCCGAAGCGCGCTTTTTAAGAGCTATGTACTATCACTGGTTATGGATGGCTTATGGTGGCGTGCCTGTTATTACCAATGTGCTGGATAATCTTACCCAGGGGGATGATATTTATGTACCAAGAAGTACCTCAAAACAAACATTTGAATTCATCGATAAAGAACTGGGGGAAATTGCAGACATCTTACCTGAAAAACAGTCAGAACCCGGCAGGGCCACCAAAGGCGCTGCACTTACCCTGAAAGGATGGTGTGAACTGTTTTATGCCAGCCCGTTGCGCAATTCCGGTGATGTGGCCAATCCCGGCGGTGACCTTGAAAGATGGAAACTGGCCGCGAAAACCAATAAGCAGGTAATAGATCTTGGAGTATATGACCTTTATCCCGACTTCCGCAACCTGTTCCTCCGGGTAGGCAACAACAGTACAGAATCCATTTTTGCCAGGCAGTATATGGAAGGAAAAGGCGGACAGCTGGAAGGTAAGGAAGGACCTACCATTGTAAACGGTGTACAGCAGGCATGGGGTAATTTTCAGCCTACACAGGAACTGGTGGATGAATTTTCGATGGCCAACGGTAAGGCGATTTATGAACCGGGTTCGGGCTATAATCCGCAGCAACCATACGTAGGAAGAGAAAAAAGATTTTATCAGACTATTCTCTTTAATGGTTCGCCCTGGCAGGGTGATACCCTTCGCATGGTAGTAGGGCTCGGACGAAAAACTGCCAATGAAATTGATCTGGGATATACCAGTGATGTTACCCATACTGGTTACTATGCCTGCAAGCGGCTGGACGAAAAGATTCTGGGGAGTGATAACCGCGCCAACAGCACCTCTTACCAGAACTATATGTTTTTCCGCTTTGGAGAAGTGTTACTCAGTTTCGCAGAAGCAGAAAATGAAGTGAACGGACCTACTGCGGAAGTGCTGGCGGCGGTGAACAAGGTGCGCACACGCGCCGGTAACCTGCCCACAGTGGAAGCCACCTACGGAACAGTGAATAAACAGCAGATGAGAGATATCATTCGCCGTGAGCGCAGGGTGGAACTGGCTTTTGAAGACAGGCGCTGGTGGGATGTGCTGCGTTGGAAAATAGCGGACCGTATGATGGATGGTTCAACAGGTGTGTTAAACCGGCCGGAAAAAGGCATGGTCATAACGGGAACGGCTACCCTCACTTATACGCCGGTGAATGTGAGCAACCGCCTGTTCCTGCCAAAGATGTACATCATGCCTATTCCGCAGCATGTACTGGACCGTAATCCGGCGATCCGTGCCCAGAGCGGTGGGGAAGACAACTGGCAGAACGGGCAGAATCCCGGGTATTGATTTTTGCAGCAACCTTCTTTAATTCCGATTTTATGAACAGATTATCCAGCTATATTTTTTTCCTGCTCATCACAGGTCTTATTGTTTTCACCGCTTGTAAGAAAGATCGTGTCGCCACGTCAACTGTGTACATGCCCAACGCATTGGGCGTAGTAAAGGTAACGTTTGAGATGGCAGATACGCCTTACACCATACCGGTGAGCGCGGTTATAACCGGCGCTGAATATGCTACTGTGACCAATGCGGTAGCGGGAAGTGATATTGTGGTACACTTCAAGGCAGACCCGGAAAAGGTGGCTTTCTTCAATGAACAGAATGGTACTGATTACCGCGTATTACCTGAAGGCAGTTACGAAATGCCTGCTACTGCTACTATTGTTAAAGGCGCTTCTATTACTGCTGCAACAGGACTGGCAATCCACGCCAAAGGAAAAATAGATCCCTTCCAGGATTATATGATCCCCGTTAGTATTGAAAGCATTGAAGGAGCCAACGCCAGTGCCTACCAACAAACTACTTATTATGTGGTAAATGCTACAGCGGATCTGAACAGCATGATACCTTATGATCAGGCTAAATGGACCATTGCCGGTTTTTCCACGGAAGAACCAGCGGAAGGCGGTGGAAACGGGCTGGCCGCAAGAGCGATAGACAATGATCCATCCACCTTCTGGAATTCCAAATGGTCGGGTGGTGAGCCCGGTCCTCCCCATTATTTTATAGTAGATATGGGAGAAGAGAAAGCGGTACATGGCATCGGTATCATGGACCGTTATTTTGAGGGCAGCTGGCAAACCGATGGTCATGGTCAACCCCAGGATATAACCGTTTCCGTTAGTGCGGATAATGCCACCTGGACAGAAGTGGCTGTATTAAAAGATGTACCGCATGATCCCGGTCAGCCCTGGTACAAATATTTTGTATCTACGCTAAAACAGGCGCGGTACGTGAAGTTCACCGTAACAAAAGTATACGGCACTTCCAGCACCAACATCGCGGAAGTACAGGTGTTTTAACGCAAATGCCACACTGTTTCTATTTATTTTTTATCACCAACTGATCACATTTCTTATATGAGAAATAGCCATACTTTTATCTTTTTTATAGCCACCATGCTGGCCGTTGTTACGGCCTGTGGCAAAAAGAATACTACCGAAGTAGCCGTAGTACTACCACCGGGAGCAGATACCGTTGTATTGAAGAAAGGGGTACTCCATCAGAAGGGCGCTGCCCTCACAGCGCTGTGTGCGATCCCGGCCAGCTCGCTCACCGCCGAACAAAAAGTGCTGATCGCCACACTCCAGGGAGTGGTAGCAAAAACTTCCGGTGAACAGATCTATATTGACGAGGGAGGTGCTTCTTCCGTATGGAAAAATTATCTTTCCGAAAAATATAAAATAAGGATTACTAACTATACGTCATGGGCGGAACTACTCCGGCACTTCGTCCCTAAAGTAAGTGGCTATGTGTTGTACAACCGCACTAAAAATATCCGCTCTCTCACTGCCGCAAATTCCCTGTGCGGACCCATGAATGCCATTGCAGTGGATGCCAGCCTGGAAACGGCTGTTATCACTGCCGGTATAAAGATAAAAAAAGCGGATATGCGTGCACGCGATGAGAAGTGGGTATGGGAACATTATTCTGCAACATTCAGCCGCTCGTTGGCAGCAGAACAGAACCCTGCTATTGATCACCACCTCCGGGATTACATTACGCTCACCAATGCGTTTACTTTTTACGACGGCGAAACGCCCTGGCGCGCCGATGTGCTAAAAGCCCTGCAACCGGAAGCCTTTTGCTTCGGATACGGGAAGGAAGAATTTTCGATGGTGGCAAATGCAGCTGCTGCCGGCGTTGTAATGTTGCCAACAGACCTGGCCGCTAATCTTGCGCCGCTGAGCAGTGTGTATGACGAAGCGCCGTTGAAGCAGCAGGGCCGCACCACACCGGCGGCAGAACAAAATGTACACTACGTTACTTTCCTGTTGAGTGACGGCGATAATGTAGGCTACGATCTGTGGAGCATGCAGCAATACTTCAGCCATCCGCTGAGAGGCACATTCAATATGGGCTATACCATCAGCCCTTCCCTGGTGGACCTGGCGCCTGCCGCCATGCGGTGGTATTATGAAAAGGCAGCTAATACAGATAAAGGCAGGGATTTTTTTGTAGCCGGACCAAGTGGAAGTGGATATACTTTTCCCAGCAAAATGCCGGCCGCCGCACTCGATCAGTACGTGCAACGCCTGAATACTTTTATGGCAAAATCCGATCTGAATATCGTGAATATCCTGGATCAGGGCGCCCTGGAAAGAATGGATCTGTGGGATAAATATCTCGCACAACCTAATATAGATGCCCTGCTGTATACCGGTTACGGAGAAGCACCCGGTGGCAGTATCCGCTTTTCTGCCAACGGGAAACCTGTTATAGAAGCCGGCGATAACCTATGGGCCGGGTTGGAAGAAGAAGCTACTGTGATCAGTAACATCAACGCCAGACCTGCAGACCCGTATAGCCGTTCAGGTTATACACTGGTGTTTGTACATACCTGGACAAAAGATATGTCGGCCATAAGTACAGTAATAGCCGGCCTGAACAAAAATGTACGGGTAGTTACACCAGATGCCTTTGTGCAGCTGGTCCGTAAAAATCTCGGAACAAAATAACGATTGTCTGAAAATGCAGATGCCGGGTTATTTACCCGGCATCTGCATTTTTTGCGTTATTTAAAGTACCAGCTGCCGGTGCAACCGCATCAGCGTATCTTCCGCATCAGCGCTGCAAAAACCGGGATGCACCCTCGATGTTTGCACTACACTGCTGCGCGTAGCAGTTAACCAGCGGAAGCGGCTGGCGAGATCCAGCGCCCCGATCGGGCCACCTGCTTTGCTGCCTTTGGAAATTTCCACGAAGGCATCGAGGTAGGGGCGGATGGTGTTAACATCTGTTTCCGGAGAAAGTGCGTGTAGTTTTTCTTCGTTCAATGTATATACTGCCCGTAAAAATTTTTGTTGCCTGCAATAGAGAATAACACCAACATTCAGAAATTCTTCCCGCTCTACGCTTGGCACCACCCGTATTACAGCGTACTCATATAAGTGATTGTCTTGCATGTTGTGCTTCTTTTACAAAAATTCCGGAGTGGCTGATCCGGTTTGTTAAAAATTCAAAGTATACCTGGCGTCTTTCTTCCGGTGTAACATCGTTGCTATCTTCACTACGCAACCATTCTTCGGGAATGATGTTTACAACGGCGCGTATCCGCTCCGGTGTGAGGATCAGGTTGAAGGCGGCATCTACCTGTTCCAGCTCACTGGCCTGTGGCAGCAGCACATGATCTTTTACCTGTACAAAAGGACGAAGGGATTGTTCCTGCCAGTTTTGCCAGGAGTGATGGAAATAGAGTGAGGCGCCATGATCAATAAGCCACAGTTCATTGTGCCACATCAGCATATTGGTGTTGCGGGCGGTGCGGTCTACATTGGTCAGGAGGCAGTCGAGCCACACGATCTTCGACGCTGTTAACGCATCAATGGTATTTACCGTAGGATCATAGGTGGTGGCGCCGGATAAATAGTGCAGGGCAAGATTGAGGCCCACACTTTTTTTCAGGAGATCCTGTATTTCTTCATCGGGTTCTGTACGGCCAAAAGCAGCATCGAGATTGGCAAATACGAGTTCCGGTATTTTCAGTTTGAGTATCCTGGCCAGTTCGCCGCCGATTAATTCTGCGATGAGTGCTTTTACGCCCTGGCCTGCGCCCCTGAACTTCAGGGCATACAGGAATCCGTCGTCTGCTTCGGCGATGGCCGGCAGCGAACCACCTTCACGTAACGGTGTTACGTATCGGGTTACATTCACCGTTCTTAGCTGAAGTTGAATATCGTCTATCATCTGATAATCTGGTTATCGTTTTCTTAATATGAGTCTATAGTCAAACAAAGTAACCAAATATCAGGCACTTTTTGTCACCGGGCTTTATATGGAGGTGATGCTTTGCAGCTTCTTCCCCATAAAAGCCGCATAGGCGGCAGCTGCGGTGTCTACTGCTGCTTTTTTGCCGGGACAGATCAGTTGTGTGGTCACAGTAATATGTTGACTGCTTTCTTTCCGGTTCCAGATGCCGCTCACCTGCCCGTTCACCACCACTACAGGTTTAAAGATGCCATAACCGGCGGTGGACTGGTGCTCAGCAGGGAGGATATCGCAGCGGTCTTTATACGCCACAGCGTATTCGTCGTAGCTGGGCAGAAGGAATGTGGAGGAAACCGTGCGTTTATTTGCCAGTGCGCCGGCAGCAAACCAATAGGCTTGCCCGTTAGCAACGGTATGGGAAAGTTGTTCTTTGTTGAGGTGCAGTCCTGTTTTGATATCGGCGATATTTAACCCGCTCCACCACTGGAAATCCTGGATGGTGGCGGGGCCTCTGCTGCTGAAGTAGCAGAGGGTGAGACGTGCGATAGCTTCTTCGCGGCCAGGTGCAGGCGCATCGGGTACGCGGTCGGAGAGCAACGCATAGGTAAATTGTTTTCCCTGCCGGGGGCCGCTGCAGATGAGTCCTTCCAGCTCCGCATCCATCAGGAGGAATCCCAGCCGGATATCATCGGTGTTGATCTTCGCTTTGGCGAGCAATGGAAGAAGGGCTGTGCGGGTGAGAAATTTATGGTCGCCAAGCGCTTTGGTGATAATGTTGTTGCTCCGTTTCAGGTCTTTGTCGGAGATGCCCAGTTTTACGTGCAGTCTTTTATTAAAGGCTTTTATTTTGGGAGCGGTCAGTTGCAGCATCCAGCGGATATCTTCCGGCGCCACAAAGTGCCAGGTGGGGCGCAGGATATGGGTGCGCAGGATTTTTCCTTCGTTAAAATCCTTTTCAATGGAGGCGTCGGTAGTGCCTTTAATACGGTTCCCGATAGCCCATTTGGCGCCTGCATAATCCTGGGCCTGTATGCAGCCCATCCAGCGTACCAGGTCGGCGGGCCGGGTAAAACGGGAATGGAGGAGCTGCTGCTGATGCAGCCGGTGTTGTATGATCTGCTGACTGTTCATATTCCAAAATTACCGGTGGGGTGTGACAACGGTATGTCAGTTGGGAAAACGGGTCAGGAAACTTTTTTCAGCATTTCCTTCAGCCGGTCTTTTACCAGGGTTTTAAGGGATGCTGGTGTAATAATGTCGGCTTGATCAGCAAAGGTGATATACCACCGGGAAAATGCCTGTATACAGGGCGCCTCAAATTCCATCCGGGTGTGCGTTTTACCTGCTTTCTCACTGTTAAAGCCGTAGTTATATTTCTGTTCTGTAAGATACCGGGCCATATCGTTATGCACGTTGATCACTACCGGGAACGACTGCCCGTTATCTTTAGGTTTGTTTGCCAGGTATTCAGTCAGGGAGATGTGTTGCCGGTGGAATGGCCGGCCGGTATCTTTTACAGAAAGCATCCGTTCTGTTCTGAAAGGATGATACTTTTTGGAGGTGGTGCAGAAGGCGATGGCATTCCAGCTGCCATTTTCCCGGAAAATACCGATAGGTTCTATATCCCTTTCATTAACGCCGGTTTCGGTAGCATACCGGATATGCAGCACTGTCTTTTCACCTACTGCCCTGATGAGCAGGGGAAGGGTATCATTGAGCAGGTGATTATGTTCGGATACTTTATGCTTAACGGCAATATTTTCTTCCAGGTCTTCCAGCACTTTTTTCTGTGCATTGCGCAGTACGGCTTTTACTTTGAACATCGCGCCTTTAAAGCGCTCGCTGTTTTGCAGGTCGGCATGATGCTCCAGCATTTTTTCTGCCATCAGGAAAGCAATTACTTCTTCTTCGGTAAACATTACCGGTGGCAGGCGATAACCTTCCATGATGGAGTAACCCAGTCCTTTTTCGCCGATAACAGGCACTCCGGCCTGTTCCAGCGAACGTACGTCGCGGTAAACAGTACGCAGGCTCACATCAAAGCGGTCGGCAATTTCCTGGGCCAGCACCAGTTTTTTGGATTGCAGATGTATGAGGATGGCGGTTAAGCGGTCGAAGCGGTTCATCGTGGTAATCAGTTAACAGGATTAAGGAAACTAAATTACTGTTTTCCCCGGATATCGTTTTTGCGCCGGGAGTATTACCTTTGCCGGCACAGATATTTGCTTAAAGTTATGATGAAACGTTTGTTTGTTATGGTATGCCTCCTGGCGGGATGGATAACTGCCAGTTTTGCGCAGTCGGATGAATACCTGAAAAAGAAGAATGTGCCCGATACTATTTTACAAAACCGCACCCTGTTACTGGCAGGTACTTTTAATGCACAGAAAGCACTGCTGCAATTGTTCCCCGGAAAATATTATAATCTTACTAAAGATAATTACAGGAATGAACTGATCAACTGGGAATGTAAAACCTGTAAGCCGAAGCCTTACCCGGATGTAAATGAAGATGGTAATCCCGCCTTCCCTTATCCTGAAGGCGTGGCCACCCGTTTGATCAACGAAATGGACTTTAAAGACTCCACGGGGTTGCAGTATAAAGTGATCAGCTTTAACCATTCTGTATTTGATGAAGAAGGTTTCCAGACCTCGCGCTTCACCGGCGGCTTACTGGGCCTCGCCAAGTTTGTGCTCACCGATGAAGGCTGGAAGCTGCGGATGTTTCAACCTGCTATCAAAGCGTATGGCGCTTTTTCAAAATGCCCTACGCCGAAACCATTACTGATAGGCAATGATCAGTATGCGTTTATGATTAAACATAGTAATGGACCCGGTGGCGGTCCGTTCGATGGGGACTATTTCCTGATTGCAGGTATCAACGGCGGTTACCAGCAGGTGATGGCCGCTTATGGTGTGGAAAGAACAGAAGCAGAAGAAGGGTTATCCAGCTGGAGCAGCGAGTACACGGTATCTGCGGGCGATAAAAAGTACTTCCGTGATATTGTGATCACGTTAAAGGGAACCGCCACCGCTACGGACACCGACCAGCTTCCGGATGAAGTGAAAAGCCTGCTGAAAGGCAAAAAGAAAATACGGTTTACAGCCGTGAAAAGATATGTATACATGGGCAGCAAAGGCTATCAGCTGCAATTGCCCGTGAAAGCCACGCTAATCAACTGATGCCACTTCCAGGGCGGGTATTTCCATGCTGCGCCCTGTGATCTTTTTCCGGTGCATTGTTCCCCATACGGTTAATGAATGGAGCACATCTCCCAGGGTATCGCTGTAGTCAGTCAGCTCGTACTCCATAAGGGTACTGCCTTCCGCTGCCGGTATTCTTCTCACAAAACCGTTCATCTCCATATCTTTCAGCTCATTCGACAACACCTTTGCCGAAATCCCTTCCACTAAACGCTGCAGTTCATTAAACCGCCGCCTGTGGTCAATAAGGGCCACAATAATCTTCAGTTTCCACTTGCCACCGATGGCGTACATCGCGTCTCCCACGGCAGCGAGAGAGGCGGCACATACTTCCGGTGAAGGATGACGTTTTTTATCCACTTGCATATATTTTAACTTATCTGGAGGTTAGTAGTAACCTCCAGGTAAGACTGAACAGATAGTTACCAAAGGTAAGCAGTTTTCCTGAAGCCGGCTTACGGACTTTAAATAAGAAAGGGGAAAGCGACCCCGCCTTCCCCTTTCTTAAAATCACCTGATTGTTATTTGCTGAGTAATTGAAAATCTTCTTCAGATAATTCAATTGCTCCTGCTTTAAGATTTTCTTCCAGGTGGGCAATGCTTTTAGTTCCCGGGATCAGCAGGATATTGCTGGCGCGTTTCAGCAGCCATGCCAGCGCAATCTGCGCGGTGGTGGCGTTGTGGCGGGCGGCAATTTTACTGATCTTTTCTTCCAGCGTATGCGGACCGGAAGCCAGCGGGTACCACGGAATAAAGGCAATACCTTTTTCAGCAGTATAATCCAGTACGGATTCCCACTGGCGGTTACCGAGGTTGTACAGGTTTTGTACCGATACAATGGGGAGTATTTTTTCTGCCTGCTGGATCTGCTCAATATTTACTTCAGACAGCCCTACATGCTTAATCTTACCCGCTTTCACGGCGGCCACTACCGGCGCCAGGGTTTCTTCCACCGGGATGTTGGGGTCTATGCGGTGCAACTGCCAGAGATCTATCACATCTGTTTTCAGATTCTTGAGACTGGCATCGATGTCTTTGGCAATCCATTCCGGGCGGCCATCAGGTATCCACTGGTTGGGTCCGGGGCGCTGGAAGCCGCCTTTGGTAGCGATAATGAGCCCTTTTTGATATGGATGCAGGGCATCCGCAATGAGGCGTTCATTGGTACCTGGACCATAAGCCGCTGCGGTATCAATAAAGTTTACACCGGAAGCCACTGCCTGTTGCAGTACCTTGATGGCGTTGGGACGGTCGGTTGCATCACCAAACACACCGTTGCCGGTTAATTGCATGGCGCCGTAACCCACGCGGTTAATATTGAACTCACCTCCTAAAAGAAAGGTGGTGGCGGGAGATATTTGTGTTGTTTCCATTTTTTTATGATTTGATGGATCAAAGGTAGGGGGAACGGCTGATCCGGAAATTGTGAAAATAACAGAAAGAGTTGTATAAATCAAAGAATGAGGAGGAGGGGATGTTTGTCATTAAAACGTAATACCGGGCTACTTTGCGATGGGCTTATCCGTCAACGCATGCATAAACGCAATCAGGTCCCTGATCTCTGTTTCGTTGAGATGCAACTTCGTGGAAGAAAGCGTTTGATACGGATCAGCCATACCCACTCCATTGCCGCCGCCGGCATTATAAAATTCCATCACTTTTTCAAGGTCACGGAACGCGCCGTTGTGCATGTAAGGGGCGGTCATAGCGCTATTACGCACCGTGGGTGTTTTGAAGGCACGCTGATAATATGCGATCGGGAAAAATTCAAACCTGCCGGCATCGGTATCGTGTTGCGGATGTTGGAGATCATCATTGACAGGCATGCCCAGGTTTTCAAATTCGGTGAACTGGTACAGGGGTGGTGTGAGCCCGTTGAACAGTGGTGCAAAGTGACAGGTAGCGCATTGCGCTTTCCCGGTAAATAAGTTGAAGCCCCGGATTTGTGCAGGCGTCAATGCGTTTTTGTTGCCGGCAAAATATTCATCCATTGCGCTGTTCATGGGTGCGAGGGTACTTAGATACGCCGCGATAGCGGTGGCCAGGTGCGGCATGGTTACAGCGGCGCTGTCTTCAGGAAAGGTGGCAGCAAAGGCGTTGCGGTAATGCGCACTGTCTTTTAGCCGGCTGATGATCACAGCGGGATGGCCATCCATCTCTTCGGGGTTGCTGATTACGGTCAGTATTTGTTTTGATAACGTACCGGCTCTGCCGTCCCAGAACTGTGCGTATTGGAACGCAGTATAGGTGAGGCCCGGCGCATTTCTTCTTACCGTCGTTTTATTATCCAGCGCCATACTGGTGCGCAGGCCATCGCTGAAGTATAGTTCCGGGCGGTGACAGGTACCACAGTTGCGGGTGTTGTTACCGGAAAGCGCTTTTTCAAAGAATAATTGCTTCCCTAACAGCTTTTCTTTTTCCGTATATACGGCGCCGTTAGTAAATGCTTTGAGGTCTATAGCATCTTTGCTGAAGAGGTTGGGTGCGTTGTAATTAAGCGCGCTGCGGGTATGCAGGTCCAACTGTAACGCACGTATGAGTGCGCCGGTACTTTCCTGCAAGGGGAGGCCGCAGGTGGTGAGGAACTCCAGCCGGTTGAAATCGTCGAAGCCGGGATGTGCATCGAGGTATTGTATACAAAGGGCCAGGTAATGTGCCACGGATTTTGTTTCGGGAGAAGAGGTGCTGAGCCAGGGTTCCATCACTGCCTGGATAGTTCGCATGGATTGTGCGGTTTCTGCGATCCCTGTTTTTATTTCCGGTGCATCGTAGCCGGTGATGCCTCCTGCGTACAGGCGTACCAGTTCGAGGCGGATACTTTCCATAATGGCTTTATCGCTGGTGGTGAACTGGTAGAGCAACGATGTGAGATCAGCTGCGGCGGTACGGATTACCAGTGCTTCTGTTACCAGTTCTTTTTTCCGGGAGAAAGGATCTTTCTCAAACAACAGTACCGCTATCTGCTGTAACCCTGATGGCGCCTGGTATTCCATGTAAGGTTCATCTATTTCCGTTTTGGCCGGGCGGTTATACACCATAGCGGAAGAGAAGAAAAAGTAATCAAGGAAAAACTCAATCCTTTTATATTGTAACCGGCACTTTTTCAGTGCTTCCCTGGCTGCGGTAATGCTGGCCGTATCATCTTTATCAATCGCCTGTATGGCTTGTTCCAGTTCCAGGGAAGCCGCCGAAAATCCGTTGGCGCCTTCCCTGAAAATGGCAATAGTATGGGTAACACCGCGGTCGTCCGTGGAGGGTGTAAAGCTATAAGCTACCAGCAGGCTGAATAACAGCCAGATGATCTTATTTCGATACATATACGGTGAAGGTATCTTTTACATTATTGTACGCATCTGCTACGGTATATTTCGTGGTAGACGCGGTAGGTGTTACGGTAATACTCCGGGTGGTTTCCTTACGGTTATTCCATTTGTAGGTACCGATGAAAGAAGCCGTTAATGTGGCTGTTTCTCCTTTTTTAATCCGGATATCCGTGTTCCGGTTTACGTTTTTCATCATGGTAAACTGGTCGCGGATAGTGCCATCTGCGCAGATCCATTTCAGATCCAGGCGGTTGTCCTGTATTTCGAGTATGCTGGAGCCGCCGTGTTCTGCATCTGCAAAATACATGGCGTTATGCGGGTAAACGGTTTGTTTGCCGCCCAGTTTCCCGGCGGAGCCGCTCACTACGTATACAGTACCGGTGGTACGGATGCTGTCTTTGATATACGGTGCGGAATTGTTGCCGCCGTCGTAGCGGCCGGAAGAGTTGCTCACGTTATGTTTGGCCGGATCAAAGCTGTTGGCGGGGCCATAATGTCCTTTGATCATCTTAGATCTTTCGTAATCATGACTATGCCCATTCAGTACCAGGTCTACGCCGTTGCGTTCCAGTATCCGGATAAAGTTTTCACGGATATGCACCAATTCATCTTCTTCATCAGAATTATGGGAACCCATTGTATACGGCGGATGGTGCCAGTAGGCAATTACCCAACCCTTGTTTTTATTGGCGGCGAGATCTTTCTTTATCCAGATTACCTGCGGACCGGTAGTGTCGTACAGGCGGTAAGCGCTGTCTTCTTTACCGTAGCTGTCGAGCGACAGGAAGTGGATGTTCCCGATATCAAAAGAATAGAAAGAAGCTGAGTGGGAAGGCAACCCGCCGGATTCTCCTTCCGATGGCATGGAGAAGTTCTGGTAGTAGTTTGTTTGGTGCGATTGCTGTGCAAAGGCAGCAGAGATATCGGTATCATGATAGTCATGATTTCCGGGCGCCGGGAACAGGGGAAATTTCTTCAGCAGGTCATCTTTATAAACATTAAAAAACTTGCTCTGATACTCCGCGTCCGTACCGTTGGGATAGGCGTTATCGCCTAACAGTATCCATGCATTCAGGTAGTTGTTGCCGAGGTACTTTACCAATTGTTCCTTTACGAGTTGCTGGTTGGGAGAGCCGTCGCCGCAATCGCCGAGTGCGGCAATGCGGTACAGGTCTGTTTTACCGGCTTCGGGCAGGGTCATAAAGTAGTTGTCTGCGTTGCCCTGCAATACATCCTTATAGCCGCCAATGGAATAATAGTAGCGGGTGTTGGGTTGCAGGTTTGTAAGCAGTACTTTATGCTCTGTTACCAGGTTGGCATCATCTGCCTGCTGATCCAGCTTATCCGGCGCGGTGCCGTATTTCACACGGCTGCGGGCAGATGCATCGGTGCGCCAGCGGATCAGCATCTGCTGTGTACCGGCTGCCTGCAGGTAAGGGCCACGGATCAGCTTTGCAGCGATGGGCGCTTTCGTAACAGCAGCATCCTGTGCCTGCACCAGGTGTAAACCGGCGAACAGGCACAGGGAAGCGAGAAAGATAGATTTCATATATGGGACACTATTTTTTTGTTGGCGCTGATTCCAGCTCTTTACCGGCAATATCTTCCCAGCGATAATAATGGAAGGTCCGGTCGTCGCTCATCACTACAAATAATCCATGTTTGAAAGTATTGTTCAGTGGCACATTTACTATATCGGAGCCATCGCTGTGGCCGGCGCTTACTTTCACCACTTTCAGTAACGTATGCGTTGTTCCTGACCGGCTGAAGATATGAAATTTGTTGGCACCCTGGTCAGATACCAGGATATATCCTTTGGTGGGAGAGGTTTTATAAATAGAAATACCCTCATGATCTTCTGTAAAACCGGTGGTGCCGAAAACTGTTAATTCTTCATTACCTTTTTCCGGGTCGGCATAATATTGTCGTACGCCGTACTGTTCATCAGAGTAATAAACATAGCCGGCTTCATTATCTACGGCAATAGATTCTATTTCCTTTTTACCGCTGTAGTGGCCAAACTTACGTACCAGTGTGGCTTTTATTTTTCCGGCACCGTTATCGGTAAGGCGGTATTGCCATAAATAGGTACCATCCTGCGGACCGGTTTTACGGCCTGCAATTACATAGTGTTCGTTCTTTTTGTTAGTGTAAACCGCCACTCCCATGAGATCACGGTATTGTGTGCCGGTTTCGCCTTCAAATGCCGGGATGCCGCCATCATCGATGGGTTGCATATCGGGCAATGAATAGAAGCGGAGCTTATGCGTGATGCGCTCGGTAGTAACGGCATAGTCTATACGTTTTCCGTTGAGGAGTAATCCGTATGCAATGTCCACATTGTTGGGACGTTGCAGGTTAGGCACTACCTGTTTGATCTTTCCTTCAAGGTCAAACACATACAGGGCGCCCTCGGCCGATTTATCAGTGCCTATCACCAGGCTCCGGGCGGGGTTTTGAGGGTTTACCCAGATAGCAGGATCGTCTGAATCAAACTTTACCTGTTCGGTGATTACCGCGGGCTGAATAGTAGTGGTGTCCGTGTATGCCTGTCCGTTAGCCCGGCTTGCCGGTCTTGCGCAGGCAAGAAAACACAGCAGTCCGGCAAGAACTGCTGTGGAGAATAATATATTGCGTGTAGTCATTACTGTGAGATCGCTGTTTTAGTTTTTAGTGCCAAAGGCGCCAATAAAAGAGGAAGGAGCAGGAGAGGCGTAGTTAATGCCGTTCAGCACCAGTCCGTTCGGGAAGTTACGGATAAAGGCGGTGGTACCGGCGCCCAGCGCAGGTGAGCCGGCCAGTAAATGAAAGTCCCAGTTGGTGTTAAAATCCGGGCTATCGGTCGGTGTGTTCAACGGATAATTTACAAATTTCGGATCATTCTCACCGGCTTTTGTACTGATAACATCATTGGCGCCGCTAATGATATCTTTTGCGGGCTGGAACTGGTCTACAGTAGTTTGGTTAAAGCCATAATAAAGATTGTTGCTGATAACCGAGCGACTGTCCTCTACTTTTTTGGTATCTCTCTTAATACCAAACCGTGTGTTGGCAAACAGGTTATTGTGTAGTTCTACAAACACGGTAGCTTCCACCCACACGGAGCCCCCTTTTACTGTTGGTCTTCTCCAGCCGGTGTTGAGCATGGTATTGTTATAGGCAATTACATGCGCCTGTGGCGTGCGTTCGCCGGAGTTGGATAATTTAAGCGCGTTGGTATTGGTAGAATAGAAGAGATTGTAACTCACATCCGCGATACAACCGGATTTGATGTTAATACCTTCTCCGCCGGTGATACCGGTGGTGTAAAATTTATTATTGGAGAAGATAAGTTTGCCGCCTTCAATGTAGGTGCAGTCTTCATTAAAATTGCGGAAGATACAGTTAGTCACTACCAGCTTACCATTCACATTGCTGTACCATAATGCGGGCAGTGCTTCGCCACTCACAGCTTTATACAATCCCTGTTTTACAGAAGCAGACGACTCGGTGGTAACAGCACCGCCGTATTCAAGGATGGTATTGTCCAACAGCAGCTCTGCACAGGATTTCGCTGCGAGAATACCACCCCATTGTTTACCAAACTTGCGGCTGTCAGTGCGGTAGTTTTCTTCAATAGTAAATCTCACCGGTTGTTCAGCGGTTCCCATTGAATACAGGTTGCCTTTTACAATTACTTCCGGTTTTACGAGGGTATCCATGATTACTAATACGCCTTCTTCAATCACCAGCGTTTTACCTTCCGGGATGGTGATATCGCCGGAAACGCGCTGGATGCTGCCTTTGGGCCAGATGCCCCACACATCGCCGTGAACGGTGCCGGAACCAATGATGCTTTCGCTGAGGTCTACATCGCTGTTTGCTTTTTTACAGCCGCTGACAATGGTCAGTATCAACGCAGCGTAAAAGAGAATATTTTTATATTTCATGATGATGAATATTTTGGAATGAGTTTATAATTTGTAACGTACACCCAGCAGGTAGGTTTGTTTGTAATATTCTTTCCTGATCAGGGTTTCATTGGCTTTTCCCTGTCCCGGCATATTGGTGTTGGCAGGGTCAGTTCCTTTGATAAATATTTCTGCCGGCGTGTTCAGCAGGTTGCCTGCTTTGGCGAAGATGCTGAAGTTATTCCTGAACCTTTTTTCTACAGAAACATCCATCTGTATAAATCCTTTCTGCCAGAGATCATTGTCGATGTACTGGGAAACGGTAACGATGCGTGGACCGGTATAAGCGCCGGCCAGCTGTGCATCCCATCCATGCTGTATGTCTTTGTACAACACAGAGAGGTTACCGATATGCTCGGACTGTCCGTACAGCGGACGTGTTTGATCTACCGCGATGGTTTTAACGTCGCCTTTTTCATCCCTTATCCGCAAACTTTTGGAAGTAGTGATGGAAGAGTGGGTGTAAGTGTAGTTGGCTTTGAAACCTATTTTGCTGAAGAATTTGATATAGTCTATTTCCAGGCCATAGTTGCGGGCGGTACCGAAGTTACCGGCAGAATAGTACTGGTCTTGCGGACGGGTGGCGTCTGCACGGATGGTATTTTCGATAGGGTCCTGGATTCTTTTGTAGAATATGCCTACCAGTAATTGATCGGAACGTTTCGGAAACAGTTCATAGCGCAGATCAAAGTTATCGGCGATAGCGCGTTTCAGATCAGGGTTACCGCGTTCCTGGTAATCTTCCAGTACAATTTTGGAAGGAACAATTTCAAAGAAGCCGGGACGGTTCAGTGAGCGGAAGTAAGAACCACGTAAGTTCTGGTGTTCGGATAATTCGTATTTCAGATTCAGGCTGGGCAACACATCGGTGTACACCTGGCTGCCGGTAGGACGGTCTTCGCCCTGTGGAAAAAACATATGATAACCCTGGTTGGTATGTTCCACACGTACGCCACCGGTTATTTCCAGTTCGGATACTTCGAATTTAAACATACCATATCCGGAGGTTGTTTTTTCGGAAGCATCGTAAGTAAGCGGGTTGCCTACTGCGCCGCCGGGGTTCTGGATCTCCCATACAATATCTGTATAGCTGGTAAAATCCTTACCATACAATGCGTTGATATTGGAAGGTCTGAATGTATAGTTATTAAAGAAGCTGCTGCGTTGTTTGTCGCGGTACAGGCCACCTGCGGAGAAATCTACTTTTGTTCCGGCTATCCTGGCAGTGTAAGTAAGATCAAGGTAACCCGCGATATCATCGTCTGTATTACGTTCCCAACGGCGGTTGGTGCCATTGTTCTCAACAGTGGTACGTGTTTCCTTGAAGTTGTTACGCACCCCGTTTAATGCGATGGTGGTATTATCGGGTACCTCATTTTTGGCGGAGGAGAATACGGCAGACCACTGCAATTTTAATTTACCGGGAATGATATGATGATCACCATGCAGGGTGGAATTGTAAATCTGCTGCGTGGTTTTCCTGGAGCGGCTTTCAAATGTCAGTTGCGCATTGCCGGCCACAGGATCAAATATGCCATCGGAGAAGTTGGTGGTGATGCCTTCACGGGTCTGATAGCTTTGCAGATTCATGTAGGCATTGTAAAGCGACAGCTTATTGTTTTCATTAAACACGTAGTCGATCTTTCCATGCAGGCCGCTGCGTTGCTGCTGTTCGCTGTACTGCCGGTTTTGCATACTGGTAAGCACGGAGTAATGCCCGGTGTCCATATCATTCTTATAGAAAGTGCTGGTAGTGGCGCGATAAGTATTCTGGAAGCTACCGGCGAGGATCACGCCCAGTTTATTGTGCAGGAAACGCTGGCCGATGGATAAACCTGCTACCAGGTTGGGCGCGAAGTTTTTGTTTTTATAGTCCAGTGTGCCGGTGGCAAAATCTGCCGGGGTGGCGTTATAGCTTTTACCGTGGGCTTCGTAAGGTGATTTGGATTGTATGTGGCTGGCATCAAAAGAAGTAAAGCCTTTGTCCAGTACCATCTGGCTGTAGCCGGTAGCTACGTTGGCGTTGAGCGATAATTTGCCAGGGGCGTCTTTCATCACCATGTTCACTACGCCGCCCACCGCATCGCCTTCCATGTTTGGTGTTAAGGACTTGTATACTTCGAGGCGGTCCAGCAACTCAGACGGGAAGATGTCGAGCGGCACGTACCGGTATTTATTATCCGGGCTGGGTATTTTCACCCCGTTGATAAGCGTGTAGTTGTATCTTTTGTCCATGCCGCGGAGAATGGCGTATTGTCCGTCGCCGTTGCTGCTGCGTTCTATGGAGATTCCGGAAACGCGCTGGATTACGTTCGCCACGGTGAGGTCGGGCGATACTTCTATAGCCTGACCGGATACTACGTTCATCACCTGGATGGATTTCTGTTCCAGTTTGCGGGCCGTGTTTTCTGAAGAGGCTTTGGTGCCGCCGGCAATCACTACTTCACTCAGGTTTTTGCTGCTGCGTTCACTGAGGTAGATGTTGAGCGCCGGGTTATCACTTTCCAGTACGGTCACTTCTTTTGTTAATGTTTTGTAGGTAAGATGGGAAATGTGCAGGGTGAATTTTCCTGCCGTAATCTTTTTGAATTCAAAGGAACCGTCGAGACCAGTGAGGGCAACCAGTTTGGTTTGGTCCATTACAACAGTGACGCCTACCAGCGGTTCGCCCGTTTTCTGATCGTACACGTGTCCTTTCAGACTGCCGGCGCTGGCAAATGTGACGCTCAGCAGCAGACATAAAAGCGTTGTTAAAAGTGTCTTCATCTTTGGTGAATTTGATGCCGTTCGTGTTAGTGGCGAACTGCATCGCAAATGTGGGCTGCTGCAAAAAAAAATGCAAAAAAGCAGCGTAAGCAAAACGTAAACAGCGTTAACAACGCCGTAAACAAAGCGTGATCAGCGTATACAAACAGGATGTAAATGATTGGTAATTAAGTATTTATTTGTAACAGGAATCGCCATTACCATTATGTTACCGCAACGTTACCGGAACGTTATGCATCACAGGCTTTGTACAAAAGTGTTGAGCGTATCGCCTTCCGGGATGTTTAATTTTTTCCGGAGACGATATCTTGCTACCCGTAAACTGTCGGGTGAAATACCAAGAATGGTCGCCATATCTTTTGAGTCCATATTCATTTTATGGAGCGCCAGTAATTTGATATCGTTGTTGGTAAGATCGCTGTACAACGCATTGAGTTTATCAAAAAACACCTGGTGTACCTGTTCAAAGATGCCGGTGAATTCTTTCCATTGTTTCTCGTGATTCACGGTCTGGTTAATTTTCAGTACCAGTTGCTGCAGTTGCCTTTTCTGGTCCCGTTTATCTTCCTGCACCATTTCGGAGAGGGTGTTACGCAGCTCATCGAGGAACTGGTTCCGTTGGATCACATCCAGCGTGTGGGTGGCCAGTTGTTTACTTTTCAGTTCCAGCTGGTCTTTCTGCACCCGGTTTATTTCAGCATTCCGTTCAGATACGGTCTGCGCCTGGCTGATTTTCAGCTTCTGGCGGGAGATGGTGAGGAGGCAAAGGATGATGAGTAGTACTACCACAATCACTACAGCGGTGTAAATGATGCGGTTTATTTTATGGCTGTTTTCCAGCTGGAGGATTTCGTCGTTCTTTTTATTGGTGTCGTACAGGATCTGGAGGAAGTTCATCTGCTGGTTGTTTTGGGCCGAGTAGATGTCGAGCAGGCATTTGCGGCTGTACTCCATATAATAAAAGGCGCTGTCGTTCCGTCCGAGGAGATTGAATGCTTTGGCAATGTCTTTACAGGCTGCCGCTTCCTGGTATTTATTATTGGTTTGCAGTGCAAGGGCCAGTGCTTCCCTGGAGTAGGGCAGGCTGTTTTTAACATCGCCGGTTTTCCGGAGTACGTCTCCTATATTATTGAGTACTTCAATGCCTGCTATGCGTTCGTGGCTTGCCTCAAAAAGTTGCAGGGCCATGCGGAAAGACGATAGTGCGGTATCGTATTTTTCAAGGTCTTCATAAATGGTGCCCAGGTTTTCGTAGATGCCGGCCATACCAAAGGTATCGCGTGCGCCCTGGTATTGGGTCAGCGCCAGTTGCTGGAAGTACCGGGCGCTGTCGTATTGTTGTTGCTTTTCATAATAATGGCCGATGTTGCCATAGGTGGCAGCCATGCCGGCGGGATCGTTTACCTGGCGGTACAGCTGGAGGGCTTTATCGTACTGCATTTTAGCGCCCGGCTTATTAATATTGCGGTAATACAGCTGGCCCATATCATTGAGCACGGCTGCTTCGGCCGCTTTATGGCCGGTGGCGGTAAAAAGGGTGGCCGCCTGCTGGTAATATTCCAGCGATTTGGCGTAGTGGCCCAGGGTGAAGCAGATCTTTCCCATCTGACGGAGGCATTTGCCAGCAGTGGCTTCATCTTTGTTACTGATAGCTGCATCATGCATTTTGCGCAGGGCAAGAAAGGCGGCATCCGGTGATTCCTGGCTGAGCTTTCCGGCGGCGGCGAGCTGCATTTGCAGCGTGTCCTGCGCAGCGGTGGCGATTACCGGGAAGGCAGATAAGCATAGTACGATAAACTGAAAAACCCGTTTCATTTGTAATGACAGCACGTATTAATTAAGTGTAATCAATCCGCAAAGAATGTTTTTTAGTGTTAACTGTATGTTACCAAACCAGCTGCCGCTGACATAAAAATGCTTGCTTACCGATACTATTTTATATATTATTGTGACGCCGGTTACATTTTTGACCCATAAATTAGTTCCAGTTAAATATTGATTATGAAAAAGAGAATCTTAGTTACCATGCTGCTGGCCGGAGGAATTGGCGCCGCCAATGCCCAGGAAAAAGCAAAGCCTGAAGATACAGAAGTGTATACCCCGGTGCCCCCGGAAGTAAAGCCCGGGAAAAAATGTGGTGAAGCGCCTTCGGATGCCATCATCCTGTTCGATGGCAGCAGCCTGGATCAGTGGGTAATGACCGACGACCGGGAGAAACCCGCAGAATGGCTGGTGAGCAAAGGCGTTCTGACGGTGAACAAGAAGGTAGGGAATATTGAAACAAAGAAAGCGTTTACCAACTACCAGTTACACATCGAATGGCGCGTTCCCGCCAATATCACCGGTACCGGTCAGGGCAGGGGCAACAGCGGTGTTTTCCTGGCTTCCGTCGGTAAAGGAGATGCCGGTTATGAATTACAGGTACTGGATTCCTACAATAATAAAACATATACCAATGGCCAGGCTGGCAGCATTTACAAGCAGTCGGTGCCACTGGCTAACCCTACCCTGAAGCCAGGGGAGTGGAATACGTATGATGTGATCTGGACAGCGCCCGTATTTGGTGCAGATGGGGCGTTGACATCTCCCGCAAAAGTAACCGTAACCTTTAACGGGGTAGTAGTACAAAATGGCTACGAGCTGAAAGGCCCTACCCAATACATCGGTCAGGCAGCCTACCGCCAGGCGCATGGTCCCAGCCCTATCAAGCTGCAGGCACATGGCGATAAGAGCGAGCCGCTGAGTTTCCGCAATATCTGGGTAAGAGAATTATAGTAACAAAAACGAATTTACAGGAAAGGGCGGTCGGCAACGACCGCCCTTTTTTTATTTTTTTCTCCCTGTTCCATCATTTTCTTTACTTTTAATACCACGACGTTATGTAAAACTATTCCACTTTCCTGTTTCATGGAGCATGTAAACATTGAGAAGAACTTGTTGCTAAGGGCTGCTGCGGGCCATGAGGAGTCGTTTACTCAACTCTTTTTCCTGTACCGGCATAAGTTGTACAGCTTCCTGCTGCGCCTGACGGAATCTCCGGAGATGACGGAAGATGTGATACAGGATGTATTCCTGAAGTTGTGGAAAGACCGCGAAAACCTGGTGAACATCGAACAGTTCGGCGGATATATTTACCGGATGGCGCAACACCAGGCGCTGAATGCGTTCCGGCGCATGGCGAAAGAAACCCTGATCCTCGCCGAACTCACCAGGGTGACTAACGGGGCCGCGCCCGCCGATGCCGCGGACAACCTGAGTGTCCGGGAAGTAAGGGAAAAGTTACAATACGCGCTGGATCATCTTCCCCCAAAACAAAAACTGGTATATACCCTGAGCCGGGAACAGGGGCTGAAACACGATGAAATTGCCCGGCAGCTCAATATCTCCCCGTCTACCGTTAATAACCATATGATTGCCGCCCTGCGCACCATCCGTCAGCAACTGGGGCCGCACCTGCATTCCATTACGGGCGCTTCCTGCCTGCTCATGATCATCGATGGCTTCCGCTGAAAAAAATATTTTTAATTACACTAGTCATATTTTCCCGCTCAGGTGTCTATTGTAAGACAGATTCCGCATTAATGTAAAAACACCGCATGATTTCAGCAAGGATCAGCTACCTGGCAGCACGCTATTTTGATAATACCTGTACACCGGCAGAAAAGCTGGAGCTGGCGGCATGGATCGGCCGGCAAACGGATGATGCCGTGCTGGAAGAAGTATTGGGCGACGCCTGGGAATCGCATGTGCCGCTGATCATGATGCCCGATGAAATGTCGGACCGCATTGTGGCAGCCATGTTTGGCCGCGCGCCGGAAGTGCCTGTAGTGCCGGTACGTACCCGCTACCATAAAATATGGTGGGCGGCTGCCAGTATCCTCGTGCTTGGTGGCATCGGCGTATGGGCATGGCAGCATCAGCCGACGCCGGCGCCGGTAGCGGAAAGCAAACAGCAGCGGTATAAAAATGAAGTGATGCCCGGCAGCAACCGCGCTATGCTCACCCTGGCCGATGGCAGCGTTATTGCGCTGGACAGTGCCGGCAACGGCGTGCTCGGTCGACAGGGTGCCGTAAAAATCATCAAACAGGCCAACGGAGAACTGGCTTATGTGGGCAACGGTAACGGCGAAGCCATGTATAATACTATGACCACCCCCCGTGGCGGCCAGTACCACCTTACCCTGCCCGATGGCACCCAGGTATGGCTGAACGCTGCTTCTGCCATTACTTACCCTGCGGCCTTTACAGGTAAGGAAAGAAAAGTAACGGTGAAAGGAGAAGCTTATTTCGAGGTAGCTGCCAATGCCAGTATGCCTTTCCGGGTGGCGGCCGGCAACACAGAAATAACGGTACTGGGTACACGGTTTAACATAAATGCCTATACGGAGGAACCGGCTATCCGCACTACACTGGTAGATGGCGCTGTGAGCGTGGCTGCCGGGAAAAACACCACCATACTCCGTCCGCGTATGCAGGCGAGGGTAGGGAAAGATGAAGTATTACACGTTACTGAAAATATAGATACCGATGAAACCATCGCCTGGAAAAACGGGTTCTTCCAGTTTACCGATGCAGATATGCCTACGGTGATGCGGCAAATAGAAAAGTGGTACGACGTTAAAGTGTCTTATGAAGGAGCGATTCCTGAAAGAAGCTTTGGCGGCGGCATGCAACGCTCTTTGCCCTTAACGGAGGTGCTGGGAATACTGGAGGAAAATGGGGTAAAATTTAAGATAGAGGGAAAAAATATTATTGTTCTGAAATAAAAAACCACGTTACTGATTTACTACTAAACTAAGAAACACAAATTCCACTGCATAGGCTCCTGAAGTTTATGTATTCTACCTGTTATGCACAATAAAGCCGGAAACGCTGATAACATTTCCGGCGGCGTCTGGATAACACAAACAAAAAAGTCGGCGAAGACTCCTTATTCATTCAACCAAACAATGCAAATGTATGCAAATTAATTGTATCGCTCTTTGCAGCCGGACAGCTGTTGCTATTACCCGGAGCGTTATTTCCCGGACAGGCAGCAGGGTTTCCCGGCATCGCACGCTATGCTCAACCAAAATGCTGTTAGCTATGAAGTTAACGATTCTGTTCACGTTATTGCTCCTGAACGTAAGCGCCACCGGCCTTTCGCAAACGGTAAGCTTTTCAGGTAAGTCGGTATCACTCAAATCAGTGTTTGCCGCTATCAAAAAACAAACGGGATACGTAGTGTTCTACGACAACCTGCTGCTGAAAAACAGCAAGCCCGTGACCATCTCCGTGGAAAACGCGCCGCTGGCGGTTTTGCTCAATGCTGCCCTGAAAGACCAGGGGATGACTTTTACCATCCTGGATAAAACCATCTCCGTGAGGAAGCAACAGCTGCTCACGCTTCCTCCTATCCTGAAGTTAATGATCCCGCAGATGACCATCACCGGCCGGGTTACAGACGACTCCAATACACCGCTGCCAGGTGTGACCGTATTGCAGAAAGGAACCAGCAACGCTGTTATTACCAACGAAACCGGCGAATACCGGCTCACCAACATCAGCGATGGCGCCGTGATCGTTTTTTCCTATATCGGGTTTAATAAAGAAGAAGTTACCGTGAATGGCCAGTATAAGCTGGACATCCGTCTTACCAAAGCCGCCAACACCGCCCTCGATGAACTGGTGGTAATTGGTTATGGCACCATGAAAAAAAGTGACCTCACCGGCGCCGTGTCTACCGTGAAAGGTGATGCCATCGCCTCCCGCAAAACCACACAGGTGTCGCAGGCGCTCCAGGGCGCTGTTCCGGGCGTAATGGTTACCCGTACCAACAACGCGCCGGGCGCCGTGGCACAGATCCGTGTAAGAGGGATCACTACTATTTCTGATGCCGGCGCTTCACCGCTCATCATCCTCGATGGCGTACCCATTGATGATATCAACTCTATCAACCCAAATGATATTGATAATATTTCTGTACTGAAAGACGCCGCTTCTGCTTCTATTTATGGCTCCAGGGCGGCTGCCGGCGTGATCCTCGTTACTACCAAACGTGCGAAGAACGGGCAGCTGGATCTGAACTACAGTTATGAATACGGTGTGGAAAAGCCCACCAAACTGCGTGATTATGCCAATGCGGTAGACTATATGCGCCTCACCAATGAGCTGCGGTGGAACGACAACGGCAATAACGCCAACGAATACCCTATTTACACCAAAGATATTGTGGATAACTACGCCGCACTGCATGCACAAAATCCGGATCAGTACCCCGATACCGACTTCAGAGGTATGATCCTCAGCAACAGCGCACCCCGTGAAAGCCATGCACTGAGCATCGCCGGCGCCGGGAAATCCCTGCGTTCCAGGGTGTCGCTGGTATATGATAAAATCGGCGCGCTGTACGAGGGCCGCTCGTACGACCGGCTTACCGCACGCATCAACAACGATATCATCATCAATAAATACCTCACCGCCAGCGTAGATGTGAATTACAAACGCACCATCGTTAAACAGCCGACCATTGATCCGATGTACAAGATGGGCATCATGCCGCCCATTTATGCGGCCATGTGGTCTGATGGCCGCATCGGCGCGGGAAAAGACGGCGCTAACGTGTACGTGCAAACAAAATATGGCGGCTTTAACAACAACTGGTTTAACCAGCTTGGCGGAAAAGTAGGTATCGATTTTACGCCCATAGAAGGATTGAAAATTTCCGGTATCGTATCTCCCTTTATCAACTTTGATAAAGGAAAGAAATTTACCCGCAAGGTGCCCTATACTGCTTTCAATAATCCAAACGCTATTTCAGGATATATTGAAGGTCTTACCGAAACCAAACTGGAAGAAGCGCGCAACGATAACTACCGCTACACCACCCAGTTTGTCGCTAATTACAATAAACAGATCAAAGACCACAGCTTTAGCCTGATGGGCGGATATGAATTTTATAAGGCATTCAATGAAGACCTGGGTGCATCGCGCGGACAATATATCCTCAGCAACTATCCCTACCTGAACCTGGGCCCGCTGGAGTTCCGCGACAACAGCGGCGGCGCCTATGAAAATGCATACCGCTCCTGGTTTGGAAGAGTTACCTATAGCTATAAAGATAAATACCTGTTCCAGGGAAATATCCGTTATGATGCGTCTTCCCGTTTTGCCGCAGGCTACCGCTGGGGTTCTTTCCCGTCTTTCTCTGCCGGCTGGGTGATATCAGAAGAGAAATTTATGAAGTCTACCGCGCCGTGGTTATCCTTTGCAAAGCTCCGTGCTTCCTGGGGTTCACTGGGTAATGAACGCATCGGTAACTATCCTTACCAGGCATTGCTGCGCTTTGAAAATAATTCCCTGTTTTATAAAGGCAACAACATCGTATCGGCACAATCTGCTGCACAGTGGCAATATGCCATCCGTGATATTTCCTGGGAAACCACGCACTCGTGGGATTTGGGCGCAGATGTAAATTTCCTTGATAACAGGTTGCGTTTTACCGGTGATTATTTTAAGAAGACAACCGAAGATATCCTGCTGGAGCTGGAAATCCCTGATTATATCGGCTTCGACAATCCTTACCAGAACACCGGTAAAATGTTTACTACCGGCTGGGAAGCACAACTGGGCTGGAACGATCGCATCGGTGATTTCACTTATAGTGTATCCGTGAACGTATCCGACTTTGTATCCAAAATGGGCAATCTTGGAGGAACACAATTCGTTGGCGATTCTATAAAAAGACAAGGCAGTGAATTCAACGAATGGTATGGCTATATATCTGATGGTATTTACCAAACACAGGACGAAGTGGATAAATCAGCAAAGCTCAACGCCAACGTGAAACCCGGTGATATCCGCTACCGTGATGTGAGTGGCCCCAACGGTGTGCCCGATGGCAAAATATCCCCTGAATACGACCGCGTACTGCTGGGTGGTTCGCTGCCGCGTTATCAGTATGGCATCAGTTTGCAGGGCGGATTCCGCAACTGGGATCTGGGTATTGTATTCCAGGGTATAGGCAAACAAAACTCCCGCCTCACTACCGATATGGTACGGCCACTCTATGAAAATTTTGGCAATTTCCCGGCTATCATCGATGGCAATTCCTGGAGCAAATACAATACGCCGGAACAGAATAAAGCCGCCAGGTATCCGCGCTATACCAATACCTCTGCAGGTAATAACTACGCCATGTCCGACTTCTGGCTGATCAACGGCGCCTATTTACGCCTGAAAAATATCAACGTAGGATATTCCATGCCCAATGACTGGGTAAAGAAGATCCGCATTCAGAGCGTTCGTATATACGGTAGCGTTAGCGACCTGTTCTCTGTGCATAATTTCCCGAAAGGTTGGGACCCTGAACAACCATCACTGGGTTATCCTATTACCACCAGTTATGTTATTGGCGCATCTGTTAAATTCTAAATTCCACGAACATGAAGCAACTTATTCTCATAGCCGGCATCACTTGTATTTTCTTCAGCGCCTGCGGCAGCCTGGATCTGAACCCGCTGTCCGATGGCTCCAGCGAAACCTGGAATTCCAATGCGGAAGAAATAGAAATGTCGCTCAACGGATTGTATAAAATCAATTTCTGGATGAAGGACGACGATGATTGGACCGACGACTGGATATACCGCGACGTTACCACCGCTGTTACCGGCGCTACTATCAATGGTGAAACAGATTTTGTAAAGAAGTGGTGGACGGATACCTACAAAGCCGTAGCCCGCGCCAACAACATCCTGCAAAGCATTTCCCGCGCAAATAAGGTACTGTCGGCCGACCAGATAAACAACTACACCGCGGAAGCCCGCTTTGTAAGAGCGTGTATGTATTCCCGTTTACTATCGCATTACGGCAACATCATTTATACCGACTCCACACTCGACATCGACCAGGCGCTGCAGCTGAAGCAAATGGATAAAGCCACAGTGTTAAAAAAGATCTATGAAGATTTTGATTTCGCCGCAGCTACCTTAAAAACTACTTATGGCGCATCGGAACTGAAGCGTGCCACCAAAGGCGCTGCCCTGGCCATGAAAGCACGTATTGCACTGTATATGGGCGACTGGGCCGTTGCACGCGATGCTGCCAAAGCATGTATCGATCTGGATGTATATAAACTGCACGATAATTTTGGAAACCTGTTCCTGTCGAAAACAAAGAATTCCACTGAAACTGTTTTTGGATTGCCAAGATCGGTGACGTTAAAAGTTACTTTCGACGACTGCCAGAATTATGTGTCGCGTAACGCCGGTGGCTGGGCTGCCAAAGATCCGTCCTGGGATCTCTTTTGTAGTTTTTTATGTAAAGATGGATTACCGGTAGATGAATCCCCTTTATTTAATCCCCGCCGTCCGTTTGATAACCGCGATCCGCGCTGTGCCGCCACCATCGTGGAATTCCAGACCCCGCACCTGGGATACGTTTTCCAGCCGCATCCGGATTCCCTGAAAGTGAGGTCAGTATCAGATAATAAATACGTGGAAAATAAAGATACCCGTGCTATTGCACAATACGCCTCTTTCAACGGGTTGTTATGGAAAAAAGGTATCGATGGCGACTGGCTCCTCAACTCCTGGAAAATGGAAGCCGATAATATTGTGATCCGTTTTGCAGATGTATTGCTCATATATGCAGAAGCCAAAACAGAGTTAGGAGAAACAGACCAGCTGGTGCGCGATGCCATTAACAAAGTAAGGGCGCGCGCCTATGGTACCGTGTACACCAATACCAGTGCGTATCCTGCGGTTACCGCCGCGGATCAGTCCAGCCTGCGTAAAATTATCCGTACCGAAAGAAGAATGGAGTTTGCACTGGAAGGTATCCGTTACATGGATATCATCCGCTGGAAGCTGGCGGAAAAAGTGCTGAACAAAGCAAACTATGGTTTGCTGGAACCCGCAGAGCTGCGTACAAAAATAGTGCAGCCGGGATTATGGTTCTTCCCGCAAACGCCTGCTATTGATGAAGATGGTATAGCCGATTTTACCGCGATGTATAACGCCGGACTGATAAAACAGATCACTGTGCGTAAGTTTGATGCCACGCGCCAGTACCTGTGGCCTATTCCATCAACAGAAGTATTGACCAGTCACCTAACCCAGAATCCAAACTATTAAGCGATCGTATGAAACAAAAGAATAGACTGGCCGCAGTAATAGTTGCCATCGGTATATCGGGAGCTGCGTGTAAAAGTGAAAAAGCCGCAGCCCCGCGATCGTTCAGCGGTATTTATCCGCAGCTGGCCATGTATAACAAGGAAGGGGAGTGTGGCACCGGTGCCGTAGTACCGTGGGCGGGGAAGTTGTGGGTAATTACTTATGGTCCGCACCTGCCTTATGGCTCGTCCGATAAACTGTATGAAATAACGCCGGATCTGAAACAGGTGGTGCGCAGCGAAAGCATTGGCGGCACACCGGCCAACCGGATGATTCACCCGGAAAGTCACCAGTTGTTTATAGGACCGTATGCCATCGGTGAAAATGGCCAGGTGCGCACCATACCCTACACGGCCATGCCAGGGCGGCATACCGGTAACGCACGGCATCTTACAGATCCTGCCGGTAAAATTTATTATGGTACCATGGAAGAAGGTTTTTACGAAGTAGATGTAAAAACCCTTCAACCTGTTTTATTATATGAAGATGGAAATGTAAAAAGCAAAAAAGGCGCAGACACTACCGCTAATACACCTTCCGCCTTATTGCCGGGAGCGCATGGTAAAGGCTTGTATTCCGGTCAGGGCGTAATGATTTATTCCAACAATGGTGAACCCGGACCCAAAGCGCTGACCCAGTTTGATATTGAAGCGGGGTCGTTATCGGAATGGAACGGGAAAGACTGGAAAGTTGTGCGCCGGAACCAGTTCACGGAAATTACTGGTCCGGGTGGCATCTCCGGAAATAAAAATCCGGCCACCGATCCCATATGGGCTACGGGTTGGGATCATAAATCTGTATTACTCGGATTGCGCGACCAGGGCAGATGGTCCTTCTTCCGTTTGCCAAAGGCCAGTCATAGCTACGATGGCGCGCATGGCTGGAACACCGAGTGGCCGCGTATCCGCGACATCGGCGCAGAAAATAAGCCGGATTACCTCATGACGATGCACGGCCTGTTCTGGCATTTCCCCGGACAGTTTTCTACCGGGCATACTGCGGGTATCCGTCCCCGTAGTGCATACCTGAAAGTGATCGGCGACTTCGCCCGCTGGCAGGATCAACTGGTATTTGGTTGTGACGATGCCGCGCAAAAAGAATTTCTCAACAAGCGGGCCGCCAAAGGAAACATCGAAGGACCAGGCCAATCCAATTCCAATCTATGGTTTACTTCCCTGCAACAACCCGATGAGCTGGGACCCAACACCGCCGAAGGCGCTGTGTGGCTGAACGAAGCAGTAACGCCATCGCAGCCTTCCGAACCTTTCCTCTTTGCCGGATGGCCTCACCGCAGCGCACGGATCACCCATAACGGCAAACGTCCCGTGGAGTTCACGCTGGAAACAGATAAGGGCGACGGCATCTGGAGCATTGCACAAAAAGTAACCGTGGCACCCGGTAAAACCGGCGACATTATTTTCCCGGAAAACATGCCGGGAGAATGGATCCGTATTACCGCCGCGCAACCGGTAGTAGCTACGGCGCATTTCTTTTATGCTGCCAATGATGCCCGCAAAACAGTGCCGGCAGCGCTTTTTAACGGACTAAGCAAAGTAACGGACGCCGTTTCCAATGGCGGACTCTTATATGGCCTGGGCGACGACCGCCGCGCACTTGGCATACTCGCACAGTCGTATAAAAACGGGGATGCTACCGTGGAAGGCTATTACGAGCTGGATGCCAACATGGACCTCGTGAAAAAAGATGATCCTAAAACAGCGGACTTTATCCGGCAGAAATTTGCAATCCCACAACAGGCAGTGACCATTGAAGCTGGCTCTGTATTGATAGTAGACGATAAAGGCCGCAGATGGCGGTTGCCACTGGGCAACGAAGCCTTTGCAGGTCTTACCGGCAAAGCCGCCTTGCGCATTTGCCGCGAGGTATCAACAGAAAGGGACCTGTTTAATTGCATGGGTACCTTCTATGAATTGCCTGCGGAAAACGCCGACGGTTATGCGAAAATAAGACCGGTAGCATCGCATCCTTTCCGGATCAACGACTACGCCGCCTACCGCGGCTTGCTGGTAATGACGGGTATTGCGCCCGATACCAAAGCCGGTGAACACATCATTGTATCGGCCGATAAAAAAGCAATGGTGTGGGCAGGCGCGATTGATGATCTATGGCAACTGGGCCGGCCGGTGGGCCGTGGAGGTCCATGGAAAGATGCTGCAGTAGAAGCAGGCAAACCATCAGATCCTTACCTGGTGGGTTTTTACTCACAGCGTCAGCTGCAGTTGTCACATGATGCTACCGCGCCCGTTGAATTTACCGTAGACATTGATCCCGTAGGCAATGGCGCCTGGATGAATTATAAAACCGTTACCGTTGCTCCGGGAGAAACGCTGAACTGGCAATTCCCCGGTGGTTTCGAGGCACGGTGGATCCGTTTCACGACCAATAAAAACTGCCGCGCTACCGCATGGCTGGAATATAAATAAGCGACGAACATGAAATATACAGTGGTCTGTTTACTGATTTGGTGTTGCCAGGTAACAAACGGGATGAATCCCGCTGATACCCTGAAAGACGTGCTGGGTAACCGGTCGTTGTTGCCGGTTGCCGCCATGTATAAAACATACCGGATCAGCGACACGGCTGCTTACGAGCTGCAACTGGCGCTGGATGCTGATAACAGACCACTGTATTATTACCGGAATATTTTTACGCCCGTTTGTTATACGGGAGAATGTAAACCGGTATACATCAACCTTTACTGGGATCTGCTGGGCAATTATATCCGTTATGACCTGCCCGCAAAGGAAGTATTAACGAAACTGGATCACCGGGAATTTAAGCGCGATGATTATGAAAAACTGCACGACATACTGGCGCGTCCTAATTCATTGCTTGCGGACCTGGCTATCACCGACCTTATTGTACCGGGAACGGAAAATCTCAGCGATTCGGTAGATGCCCGTACCGGCGCTACGCTCAAAACCATTAAAAATGAAGTGATCTCCGGCGCGGTATATACCTGCTATACGTTGTGGCATATTGCACACGGACCGGTAACAGATGAAATTACCCGCATCACCGATACGTATCTCAATCCCGCACTGCTGCACCGTTTTCTATCTTCCCAAAATCATACTTACCAGTATAAGGCACTTGAAAAGATTATGGATAAAAATGGAAGGATAGCGCCGGGTTTTGAGAAAGATATCCGTACATTGATCAATGGCAAAAACATTTTTATTGCACGCTATACCTTACAGCAGGTGTATCCCGGTTTTGTTACCGGCGCTAAAGCACAATCGTGGTTGTGGGATACCTATACTAAAAGCGGCTATCCCCTGCAATTAACAATACTGCGCAAGCTGGCCACCGTGCCGCTGAGTGCTGCAATGGCGAAGCAACTCGCCGTCGCCGGCAGCAGTGCCAACGAAGAACAGTTCCATTTAATATTGGCTGCATTGCAGGCCACTCCTGGTTTGCCGGAGCCGGTAATACAGCAGCTGGCAGATCAGTTAAAAAATACCGATGCCACACGGGCAGCCGCTATCCATGCGTTGCTGTTACAACGGCAGCCGGTGAATCATTCCGTAAAAATTAAGATGCATGAATATGAACAAACGCTTCATCCAACTGAAAAATAGCTGGTTGATCATCCTGTTGTTGTGTGTATGCACACAATGGCTGCAGGCGCAGCAGCGGATATTTGTGGAAACAGAATCCTTCGCAGAAAAAGGTGGCTGGGTAATTGACCAGCAGTCGTTTCCCGTAATGGGCTCCTCTTACCTGATGGCGCACGGCATGGGCCGCCCGGTAAAAGATGCCGTGACTACCGTCAATTTTCCGGAGAAAGGTACTTACCATGTATGGGTGCGTACCAAAGACTGGGCCCCCTTCCCGAAAGGACCGGGAAAATTCCGGGTGGTGATAAATGATGCACCGGTGAAAACGGTGTTTGGCGAAAGTGGCAACGACAAATGGAAATGGTACGATGGTGGAGAGATCACCGTTCCTGCCGGCGCCGCAAAAATCGCCCTGCGCGATCTCACCGGTTTTAATGGCCGCTGTGATGCGCTGCTATTCACCACCGGCAAATTCACGCCACCGGATGATGCCGCTGCATTAAGCGCATTACGCCGTAACCTGTTGCATTTAACGGCCACGCCAAAAGCAGCCGGGCCTTTTGACCTCGTAGTAGTGGGTGGTGGCATTGCCGGCACCTGTGCCGCTATCTCCGCTGCCCGCATGGGTTTGAAGGTAGCATTAATCCAGGACAGGCCTGTACTCGGTGGTAACAACAGCTCAGAAATACGGGTACACCTGAGGGGGGATATCGACAAAAATTACTATCCCAAACTGGGCCGTATTGTAAGGGAAATGGATAACGGCGATCCCGGTAATGGTAACCCCGATGCAAATGAATATGGCGATGCCCGTAAAATTGATATCGTTAAAGCAGAAAAAAATCTCACCCTGTTCCTCAATACCTACGTGTTCAAAGTAGAAAAAGAGAACGACCGCATTGTTGCGGTTACCGGTCGTGATATCGCCAACAGCCAGGAAACACGTTTTACCGGCACTTACTTCTCCGATTGTACCGGCGATGGTACGGTAGGATATCTTGCCGGCGCCGCCTTCAGAATGGGCCGTGAAAGCAAGGCAGAAACAGGCGAATCGCTCGCTGCGGAAAAGCCGGATAGCTTTACATTGGGTACTTCCAACTTATGGGCTTCCCTGCCAACAGACAGCGTTACTTCCTTCCCCGCCACGCCATGGGCACTGCAGTTTTCAGACGAATATCATATCGATGCGTCTAAAGCCGACTGGGAGTGGGAAACCGGCTTTGGTAATTTCAATACCATCACCGAGGCAGAACAGCTCCGCGATCATAACCTGCGCGCCATTTATGGTAACTGGTCGTATCTCAAAAACAGCAAGCCTGAAAAATACGGCAAACAACAACTCGCGTGGGTAGCCTATATCGGTGGTAAACGCGAATCCCGGAGGATCATCGGTGATCATGTGCTTACACAGATGGATATCCAGGAAGGCAAAATGTATCCCGATGGCACCGTCACCGCCACCTGGACCATCGACCTGCATTTCCCGGATCCTGTCAACAAAAAATATTTTGAAGGACAGGAGTTTTTTGCCGGCACCAAACATATCAGGGTAGCGCCGTATACCATTCCGTACCGTTGCCTGTATTCTAAAAATATCAGCAACCTGTTTATGGCAGGACGGAATATCAGTACCACGCACGTAGCCTTTGGCAGCACCCGTGTAATGCGCACCTGTGGCATGATGGGAGAAGTAGTAGGCTTTGCCGCCTATGTAGCCAACAAATACCACAGCAGCCCGAGAAGTGTATACACCGATCACCTCACCGAATTTATGGACCTGATTAAAAATTAAAGATGTACGCCGTTTATATCCTGCTGCTGCTTCATACCGCCGTTGCTCCTTCCCTGATACACCTGGAAGGCAGCGCGCAGGGCACCACCTGGCATATTCAATATGCCGATGCGCAGCAGCGGGATTTTACGCCGCAAATCACCCAAACCCTGCAGGATATCGACCAGTGCTTATCCATTTACAGGAAAGACTCCGAGATCTCTTTATTCAACCGCGCCGCTTCTATTGAATTCCAGCTGCCCTATTTTTACCCGGTATTAAAAAAATCTGCCGAGATATACGCCGCCACCGATGGCGCCTTCGACCCCACCGTAATGCCCCTCACCGCCGCTTACCGGCAGGGGAAAAGAACACATACCCCGTGGTGGGAAAAGGCCGATTCCCTGTTGCAATACGTAGGCTTTTCGTATATCCGTTTTGATGAAACAGGCGTGCGCAAATTAAAGGAAGGCGTGAGCCTGGACTTCGATGGTATTGCCCAGGGCTATAGTGTGGATGTTTTAGCCGCTTTACTGGACCGTAACGGCATCAGCAACTACATGGTAGAGATAGGAGGAGAAGTGCGCTGTAAAGGGCTTAAAAACGGTGTGTCATGGACTGTTGGCATCGATAACCCGTTGCATCCTGATCAGCAGCTGGCTACTGTACGGCTGCACAACCGGTCCGCTACCACAGCAGGTAACTACCGCGATCATTATGAGCAGAACGGCACCATATCCGGGCATATCATTCATCCCAAAACAGGGTACTCCACACCGGATTCGCTGTTAAGCGTTACCGTGTTTTCCGAAGATGCCATCACCGCAGATGGGTATGACACGGCTTTTATGGTGATGGGCGTGGAGGGTACAAAACGGTTCCTGGAGCAGCGGAAAGATATGGATGTGTACCTGGTGTACTTGGATGCGAAGGGCGGGGTAAGGGTGTGGATGACGGAGGGGTTGAGGGGGATGGTAGAGTGAGGTTGCCACAAACTTTTATTATTGGTTCACCAAAAGCTACCTCCAGCTTAATAAGCGTTTCTATTGTGAAATCCTGTACACCTGATAACCATTTGGATAGTTCAGCCTCGCTTTTATTCATTTTCTCCGCCAAAAGATTTGGTTTACCTTCAAATTTTTCTTCCAGCAGTTCATGAATTCTATCCTGTATATCCATAGATAGTTTTATGTGTTTCCGAACATCAGCCGGTGTTTGTTCGATAATAGATTGAAATTTGTCAAGCTTCATATATTAATTTCAAAACAAATTAAGCATTCAAATTTTGAGAAATCAATCTCAATAACAACACGAAATTCCTTTTTCTTCAAATACATTCTTTCTACAACGAGTTAAATCTCGATTATTAACAAAATTGCAGACATCATTTCCCTGATTGATAGTACTGATTTTATAATAATCGTGTATAGATTTCTTTATAGCGTATTTAGAAAACGATTAACTATGAAAGGAAAGAAAAACTACGAAGAAGAACTCACAATAGACAACATCTACCCTCACGGTCTTTCCAGGGAAGAGAAAGCAGCAGCAGACAGGGAAATGGCTGCGTTTCGTATGGAACAGTGGAATAAGATGACCAAAGCAGATCACCTCCGCGCAGACCTGCTGCAAGTCAAGTACCAAATGGAAAGCGTTATTGAATCACTGGAGTACCAGGGCTCATTGCATTTCGGCTATTTCCTTTCTGCCTATATCCGGGCAGTACAAAAAAAGCAAAAGGAATTTGCCGCAGAAATCAGCATTGATGAAACCCGTTTAAGTCGCATTATCCACAATAAGGAATTCCCGAATGATGAACTGTTTATCAGACTGGAACTGCATTCAAACAATACCATATCCGCACTCAGCTGGTTTTTGCTGGCGGGAAAAGGGAAAGCCTATAATATCAGCACAAATAAAGAATTACGAAGGAAAGAGAAGAAAAATGTGCATAAAACCATTGCAAAAATATAGGTTACAAATACTTTTTAACCACCCCATTTTTCCGCACCAAATACACCACGCTCCAACTCAGCGCTGCCGTTACCACAAACGTGATCAGGAACTTCACGAACGCGTGTAATGGCGCATTCAACAAACTGTACTGGCACCAGACAATGAAAATATAATGCACCAGGTAAATACCATAGGCATTAGCGGAAAGTGATTCCCACCACGGGTTTGTTTTATTGAGGATACTTTTAAACAGGGTTAAAAAAGCAATACAGCTCATTGTACAGGATAATATCCATATCAACCTGTAGATAAGGGTGGCCTGTAATTCGCTCAGCTGGTGGTTGCCGATCATCCGGATGATGGGGGCTTCACTGAGTTTCAGCCCGGCGTATATCACCAGACAACTGATTACCCACAGCGGCCATTTTTTTACAAAGGCAGATCCATCTGCAAATATGCCGTTGGCCAGCCCCGGCGCGCCGATCACTGCTCCCAGCAGGAAGTAACCGGCATACAGGAACACCCTGCTGATCTGGAAATCGAAAGGACCGATGCCCGTCCATGCATACGGGGATACAAATTGGATAACAGGAATATAGAGTAATAAAGTATAGATGTACCAGGAAAGAAATAATTTTCCCGGACGTTGCTTTTGCATCGCCAGCCAGTTACCTGCTTTGTTCACCCCGTTTTTTACCAACGGGTAGCACAAGGCAAAAACTAGGTTAAACACAAACAATACCCAGATGAACCAGGGCGGTCCTACCGGCCACGCTTCTACCGTAAAAAAATCTATTACATAAGCCTTTATATTGTGTTGCCCTGTAGCCAAAAGAAAGGAAGGGTAATAGGCGATAAGCATCAGCAGGGTAACGCCGATCATAAAAGGAATAAACAATCGGTAAAACCTGTCCCGGATAAATTTCCCCATGCTTTTGCTACGCAAACTGTTCATCACAAAAATGCCGCTGATCAGGAACATCAGCGACATAAAAAAGATGTCATTAAAATCTTCAAAGATATCCAGCCCCTTCCACCTCGCAGTATCTACCACGGGGTTGGTGGAGAGGATATAGGCGCTTTTATTAAAAGATGCAAACGTGGTGTATGCCAGCGATGAATGATGGGCCACAACTAAAAGAGTAATAAACGAACGCAGATTATCCACCCAACTATTCCTGACTGGTACCATATGTTTACCGGGTTTAGCAGGAACAAGATAAAACAAAAAGTTGCAGGACATGCCTGCAACTTTTTACTACTTAGTATCCCGGGTTCTGTACAATCTTCGGGTTACGGTCTATCACGTCCTGTGGTACCGGGTTCAGGTACATTTTGGCGGTAAACACATGCGGATGATTCAGTGGTACAATTTCGTATTTCCATACTCCCGCATTATCGTTTGGAGAAGTGTTGGTAATCTTCATGGCGTGTTTATCCACATTCATCACGGTACTCACTGTTTTCCAGCGGATGATATCATAAAAGCGTTTGTTCTCAAAGCAGAGTTCCACGCGTCTTTCGTGATAAATAGCGGCCCGCATATCTGCCTGGGATAACCCCGGTGCAAGATTGGGTAAGCCGGCCCTTTTGCGGATCTGGTTAATGGCGTTATATACGGTACCATCCGGTCCTGCGGCTTCATTTTGCGCTTCTGCATATCCCAGCAGTACTTCTGCGTAGCGGTAATAAATAAAGTTGGCGCCGCTTACTGCACCACCGCCGGGACGTACCAGTGGGTTGAGCCGCTTCTTAAAATAATAACCGGTGTTGCTTACGTCGTCGGTACCAAAGTCAATCTGGTTTTTGGACGGATGTACTTTATCGATGCGGGTGTATATGACGTCGGCTTTGTCCATCCAGGTCATTTTATAGGGGGCGCCGTCATATACGATCCAGTCGTAGAAGCGTCGCTCGCGGCCTACATAAGGATGCTGCGGATCATAGCCGGAAGTGGGATCGGTGATAGGCTTGCCATTGGCCATATTGAACTGGTCTACCAGTTCCTGCGTGGGGTTGTAGTTGCCCCAGGTATAATAAGCGCCGTTAATCCACACGGGACCGCCATATTGTTCAAAAGAAGATCCCATGGTGTTGGCTACTACCTGCCGGTCCCACACCACTTCTGAATGGTATTCATTGGCTTCATACCAGATGGCGGAAGGATCGGGAAACAGTTCATACGCTTTGCCGTTGCCATAAAGATCAATGAATTGTTTGAAGGTGGCAGCGGCCTTTGCCCAGCGTTGTGCGTCGTAGTTATTGTAGCCGGCTACTTTGTGCGGGTCATTTCCTGCGGCGGGTTGTGGAGCGTTGAATGCAGGACTGGCGGCATATAGTTCCACCCATCCTTTTAAGGCCAGTGCAGCGCCGAGGGTAGCACGACCTGCATCTGCATCGCCCTTGTTATATTTAGCCGGCAGGTAACCGTCTTTGGCAATGGAATCGAGTTGCGTGGTGATGAAGTCCACTGTTTCTGCAAAGGTGTTCCTGGGCGTATAGATGGCAGCGCTGTCCATTGTGCGCCTGTCTGCGGGAACGGTGATAATGGGCAATCCACCGATGTGCATCCACAATTCGCTGTAGAAAAAGGCGCGGATAAACCGGGCTTCATCGAGCCGTTTGTTCAGCCACTCCGGGGAAAAGTTTGCAGCGTTTTTACGCACTTCTGTAATGAAGGTGTTGCATTTGCGGATATTGGTAAAGATAGTGGTCCAGTTGGTCAGATCGCCGGAACCGGTGATGCCTCCCCAAATGGTGTAGTCGTTGGAAGACGGTTCCACAATGCCTTGTTTCCAGTTGTAGGACGTGTAATAAAAACCGGCGTCATTGTCGTCGGTGAAGTTATCCAGGTTTTCCGGCTGGTTCCAGTAGTTGGGTAATGCGCTGTAGATATCGTTGAGGAAAAGATCAGCATTCCCTTCTGTACCCCACTGGGTTTCATCGGTGAGTTTCGACTTGTCGGTATTTTCCAGGAATTCCTTTTTGCACGACAGGATACTGAGTAGCAGTATGACGGCGGACAACAAATGTATGAAGCGGATCATAATATTTTGATTTAACAGGATGAATCTAAAAAGTGACATTGAGCCCAAACACAAATACCTTCTGGTTAGGATAAGCTGTTTCCAGGTCGGTGTAGCCTACTTCCGGGTCCATGAATTTCATTTTGCTGAGGGTGAGCAGGTTTTGCCCGGAGAAATAAGCACGAACGCTCTGCATCTTCATAGCCTTGGAAATATTGGCCGGAAGCGTGTATCCCAGCACGGCAGTTTTTAACCGGAGATAACCTGTTTTCATCATCCAGAAATCAGAGTTCTGCGTGTTATTGGCGTAAGGCGACTGGTTCGCACGAGGGTACTTTGCATTGGGGGTGTTGGGTGTCCAGTGGTTGTCATAGTATTCATAGGCAGAATTGCTATTGTTGTTGTTAAAGGGCACTGTCTGAAAACCGCGGATGTTCAGGCTGGCCAGTGCAGAACCCTGGAAAAACAGGCTGAGGTCAAATCCTTTCCAGGAGGCGCTGGGGGTGAAGCCGTAAGTGATGAAAGGATATACCGGGTTGCCGATCACCGTTTCATCGTAGGAGTCTATTCTACCATCGGGTTTACCATCAGGGCCGCCTATATCAGCATAGCGGATATCGCCGGGATGCAGTACGCCAAACTGGGTAACGTTATATCCATCTTCAGTGTTGATGATGCCATCTTTGTTTTTATCATCTTCCAGGGAAAACAATCCCAGCGCATGATAGCCGAACTGTGTGCCGGTGGGCCGGCCTGTTCTGCTCCGGTTGGGATTATTGCGTGTGGCGGAAGTTTCAAACACCTGGATCATTTTATTTTTAGCATAGCTGAAATTGCCGTTCAGGTTAACCTGCAGGCCATTGGAGAAACGGTGGCTGGTACCGGCGGAAATATCGATACCACGGTTTTCCATAATGCCCTGGTTTTCATCGGAGAGGTTCAGGCCATATTCTACCGGCACCGTTACAGCCGGAGGCAGTAACATACCTGTTCTTCTTTCATGAAAATAATCTACTTCCAGGGTGAGCAAACCTTTCCACAAAGTAGCGTCTATACCGATATCTGCTTTAGTAGATATTTCCCAGGTGATGTTGGGATTGGCTTCGCGGGTGATGTTGGAACCCTGTACCATATTACCGTTGCCATAAGCATAGGCGTTGCCGTATAAATTATAGCCGTTCAGATACTGGAATGCCGCGCCGGCCAGGTTACCCGATTTTCCCCAGGAGCCTCTTAATTTAAGGTAGGTCAGCGGGGAGGGATGGTCTTTCATAAAGTTTTCTTCAGAGATGATCCATCCTGCGGAGAAGGCGGGGAAATAACCCCAGCGTTTGCCGGGAGCAAAGTAGTAATGACCATCGTACCGGCCGGCCGCTTCAAAAAGATATTTATGATCGTAGATGTACCCTAAGCGGTATACAAATCCAAGCTGGCTACCGGTAATCGTGGAGCCGTTGTTATCAAAATCATTTTTGTTGGAGCTGCCCATACCCAGCTCGTCGATGTTTACCGCAAAATTATTGCGCCGCGCAGAAAAGCCGGTGGAATCATTTTTGCGGGCTTCTGCTACCAGCAGCCCGGTGAAGTCGTGTTTACCAAAGGTGTTATGATAGTTCAGGAATCCCTGGTAGGTGAAGTACTGGTTTTTTGAGTACTCCTGGTTCAGCCAGGTGTATGGAGCAGCACTTCCTTCCGATGTGGATATCTGTTTCGTATAGCTGTAAGGGTTAGTGGACGTGTTCTGTGAGTAAAAGTAAAACGGCGTATGCCATCCTTTAACGGTGAAGTCGTTAGGATCATAGCTAAAGGTTCCTTTAATACTCAGCCCTTTAATGAAAGGCAGTTGTTGCTCCACGGCAAGGGTAGTGAGCAGGGAAGTAGCTTTGCGGTGGGAATAACCTGCTTTCAGGATCCCTACCGGCGTGTTGCCCGCAAACTCGCCCCAGAGGCCATTACTGTAGTACATGTTGGTAATGGGGATCAGTTTATATGCGCTGCGGAACAGCTGTCCCGGTGTGGTGGCGGCATCCACGCTGTTGGTGTTTTCGATGGCGCCAATGAGCGACAGCGATACCGTAGTAGTAGAGGTGGCGCTCACTTCCATGTTCACGTTATAGTCGTAACGCTTGTAATTTATTGGGTCAAACATCCCGTCCTGTTTGAGGAAACCTAGACCGGCATAATACCTGATTACTTTGGTGCCGCCGCTGAGCTGCAGGTTATAATTTTGAATAGGTGCGCGCATGCGTACCAGGTCTTTGGTATTGCTGATGGGATATTTGTCGGGATCTTTAGCGTTCAGGTCTGCATAGGTATTAATAAGCTCTTCGGAGAAAGGCTGTTGTGCGCCACCGGGATTTTCATTCATATAGGCTTCATTACGCAGGCGCATATAGTCCTGGGCGTTCAGCATCTTTGGGTAATAGGTGGGCGTTTGCCAGCCATAGTAGGCGTTGAGCGACAGCGAAGGCATACCTGTTTGTCCGCGTTTGGTGGTAATGAGTATTACGCCGTTGGCGCCGCCCAATCCATACGGGGCTACTGCGGCGGCATCTTTCAACACGGTAACGGAGGCGATGGAGCTGGGTGCAATTTCATTGATGTTATTACGGATGATCCCATCCACTACTATTAGTGGTGAGTTGTTGCCGGTGGTGGCAATACCCCTGATGTGGATATCGGGATTATCCCTGCCAGGCTGGCCGCCATTGGGACGCATGCTGATACCGGAAACATTTCCTGCCAGCGAATTGGAGATGTTGGTCACCGGCGATTTCGCCAGTTCCTTTCCCTGTACTGCTGCTACAGCTGCGGTAGAGGAAGTTTTCTTCTGTGTACCGTAACCTACCACCACTACTTCATTTAAGCCGCTGGCGCTTTCTTTCAGGATAATGTTGATGGGATCGGTGGTGCTTACCACTTCCGTTTGTTCATAACCTACATAACTGAATACCAGCGTAACGCCGGCAGCGGCCTGCAGTTCAAAACGACCGTGTTCATTGGTCATGGTGCCAATATTGGTGCCTTTTACTTTTACGGATACGCCAATGAGCGGATCGCCATGTTCATTTTTTACGATGCCGCTTATTTTGGCGGCGCTTATATTGCCGGAGGCAATTACAATAGCGTTGTCGTTTAGTACAGTGTAACGCAGTGTGGTGCCGGTAAAGGTTTTTGTGAGCAGTTGTTCTACCGTGGCATTTTCTGCATGAATGGATACCGGCGGTTCTTCCGGTAAAATATCGTCGTTGTAGATGAGCCGGCAGCGGCTTTTTTGTTGAATAGCTTTCAGCACTGTTTTAATGCTGACTTTCTCCAGGGAGATGCTGATCTTTTCCTGGGTGACGGAGGTGGCGTATAAGGGTGTGATACCGGTTAACAGCAAAGCCAGGATAAGTATGCCCGGCAGCCCGCCATGCAGACTTTTATTAAAAGTCCATAGGAACATTATTTTCATAACATGGAATGTAAGAGGGTGAAGGAAAGTAAAGTACAGTGAGTGCTTTGTAATGTTTTTATGTCATAGCATTTATTTTTGAAGATGAAGAATGTGATATCAGTTACTGATATGGACCTCTTTCCCGTTGACCCGGAAATTAAAATGGCGCGATAGCTGCAGCATTTTCAACGCCTCTTCTATTGATTCTGTATCGATGATGCCGGAAAACCGGAGTTGTTGAAGGTTGGCAGATTCAAAGTAAAAAGTAACGCCATACCACTGCTTCATTTTCACTGCCAGCCCGGCAAAGGTTTCGTTGTCAAATGCCAGCTTGTTATTGAGCCAGGATATTTCCCGGAGTTGTCCGCTGCTGTCTTTTTCCAGGTGTTTTTGCTGGAAGACAGGCGCCAGGCGGGTTGCCGGAACCATTAGTTTTTCTTCGGGTTGCAGCACCACGGTTTTTTCGCCGAACGATACCGCAATTTTTCCACGCACCAGCGTAGTAGAAATGGCGCTGTCGCCCGTATAGGCTTTCACGTTAAACGCGGTGCCGAGTACGCGGATGTTTACTTTTCCCGCATGAATAATAAAAGGAATGCCTTCACTTTTTGAGATATCAAAAAATGCTTCACCGGTGAGCGTAATTTCACGGTGTTGTTTGCCAAAGCCGTTTTTTTCGTAACTGAGTTGTGTGTTGCTGTTAAGCCATACTGTGGAGCCATCGGGAAGTACTACTCTTGACTTTCCACCGGGAGCGGAGCTGAGTTGTTGCACTGCCGGTGTTGTGGAACGCCACAGCACCCATGCTGCCGTTAATACCGCTGCTGCTGCCGCAACTGCTGCCAGTCTGCGTACAACACTGCGGCGCCGGGATGGCTGTAGTTGCGGGCTTACCGCTTCCCATATACGTTCTTTACTGTCATGAGCAGGGGGTACTTCCTGCATAGGCGCCTGCCAGATAGCCGCGGCAAGTTCCCGCGAAGCGGCTGCCTCCGGATCATCTTTCAGCAATGTTTCCAGTTCAGACAGTTCTTCGGGTGAAATATCACCGCTGAACTGTTTACCGAGTAATATCCATATACGGTCGTTGCTCATAGTACGATTGAAAATGGTTGAATGAACGCGCGCTTCGGGGTATAAGACAACCGGAAGGAGAGAATACCCCCAAAGAGGGAAGAATTTTTTTTGAGAAGGGGTTACTGATCGCCAGGCAGCGGCGTAGTGAGGAATGCTCTCATTTTAGTGAGTTTTTTCAGCGCGATGCCCACCTGGTTTTCTACTGTTTTTATGGAGATGTTAAGCAGTACGGCTACCTCCCTGTATTTGAGCTCATCTTCTTTCACCAGTTTAAAGATCAGCCGGCACTGCGGTGGCAGCTCGCTGATAGCCATATTAATATGCCGCATCATTTCATTGCTGATGAGTTGTGCTTCAGGGTTTATTTCATATTCCGGTAAACTGGCTTCATCGAGATGCAGCGTTTTTTTAGAGGTATATTTACGGAGATAGTTCAGCGCAATGTTGCGGGTGGCTGCATAGAGATACCATTTCAGGTTGCTTACCTGGTGCAGGCTTTCCTTTTTTCTCCAAACGGCAATAAACACATCTGCTACTATTTCTTCCGCCATTTCCCTGGAATGAACAATGGCCAGGGCTAACTGGAGTAATGGCGCGCAGAAGCAATCGTATAATTCTTTAAATGCCTGTGTATCACCGCTGTATATTCTGCTTTGCAATTCGGGGATATCGTCGCGCATAAAAGTAAAAATACCCAAATTATACAAATTTGCAAACGCACAAATATTAAGTGTCTGAATGACAGATTACTTGTTATTTAAGGGTTTTTCACCGAAAAAAGGCAATATATCTTACAGAGATGATAATATACTATGATAAATATTTACCTTAAACCTGTTTCTTTGAATATCGTTCGTCCTGCCCGTATGTGAAAATAAAACATCCGGGTACGGATTTTTTTTTCTAAATTAATTTATAGTGAAAACACTCATTTGTACTACTCCCGGCAATTTTGAATATGGTCTGCAGGCAATGCCCGCGCTGCAGGCGGGTCATGCTATTATCCGTATCCGGAAAATAGGTGTTTGTGGCACCGATCTGCACGCTTTTGAAGGTACCCAGCCTTATTTTAACTACCCCCGCATCCTGGGACATGAGCTGGCTGGTGAAATTGTAGCGCTGGACGCAGTGGAAACCACTGATTTCCATGTCGGGGAGCTGGTAACCATTATCCCCTACGAAAACTGCGGCGTTTGTATTGCCTGCCGTAACGGCAAACCCAACTGCTGCGAAAACATCGCAGTGCTGGGTGTACATAAAGACGGCGGCATGGCCGAATTCATCTCGGTGCCGGAGCGGCTGCTGGTGCATGGCAACGGCCTCACGGCCGAACAACTGGCACTGGTGGAACCCCTGTCGGTAAGTGCGCATGGCATCCGTCGCGCAGCCGTTCAACCTGGTGAGTTTGTGCTGGTAATAGGAGCAGGGCCCATCGGGCTGGCGGCAATGGAATTTGCCCGCATTGCCGGCGCACAGGTAATCGCCACCGATATCCAGGATAAACGGCTGGAATTTGCACGGGAAACACTGGGTATTCCTTATACCATTAATGCCGCCACCGACGTAGCCGGGCAGCTGCGCACCATCACCGGCGGTGATATGCCGGTAGTAGTGATCGACGCCACCGGTAACCAGAAGGCCATTAACAACGGCATCTATTACCTGGCACACGGCGGCCGGTATGTGCTTATTGGGTTACAAAAAGAATTGCTGCAGTTTCCCCATCCCGAATTCCATAAAAGGGAAACCACGCTGATGAGCAGCCGCAACGCCACCCGCGAGGATTTTGAACAGGTGATCCGCTGCATCAAAGAAGGAAAGGCGCGTCCGGATAAATATGTTACACACCGGGTGAAATTCGGGGAAGTGAAAACCACCTTTGCTTCCTGGCTGGATCCCCGCAATGAAGTGATAAAGGCGATCATAGATATTTGATCCTCAAAACAGCTGATGATGATGAAATCATGGTTCTTGTTGCTACTGCTGGGTATTACCAATACCGTTGTTGCACAATCTGTTTCATTGCAACAGCTGCTATGCGAATACCAGCACAATCCCATTGGTATCGATGCCACACGTCCCGCTCTCAGCTGGCAACTGCAAAGCAAAGGAACCAACATCCGGCAAACTGCTTACCGCATACTGGTGGCCGACAATCCCGCTGCGCTGGAGAAAAACCGCGGGCGTAGCTGGGATTCAAAAAAAGTATCATCGGACCAGTCGGTGCAGGTGCTTTACAACGGCAAGCCACTCTTGCCCGCCACTACCTACTACTGGAAAGTAATGGTATGGGATCAGCAGGGAAAGCCCTCCGCGTGGAGTGAAACGGCACAGTGGCATACCGGGCTGTTTTCTCCGCGCGACTGGCAACAAGCGCAATGGATTGGCTATGAGAAAATGCCGGATACGGCACGCATCGTTCCCGCCATCACCAACGACAGCGACAAAAAATACCGTAACCGGAAAGATATACTGCCCCTGCTGCGAAAAGAATTTAATATCGCCAAACCGCTGCAAAGGGCCACTGTTTATATCAGCGGATTAGGTCAGTTTGATCTTCATCTCAACGGAAAAAAAACAGGCGATCATTTTCTCGATCCCGGCTGGACAAAATATGATCAGCATGCCCTCTATGTTACCTTTGATGTAACGTCGCAGTTACACACCGGTACCAATGCACTCGGTGTGATGCTGGGCAACGGCTTCTTTTATGTGCCCGGAGAAAGGTACCGGAAACTCACCGGCGCCTTTGGTTATCCACAGCTCATTTGCCGGCTGCATCTGCAATACAGCGATGGCACCACCGAAAATATTATCAGCGACACCAGTTGGAAAGCGGCCCCCGGCCCCGTTACTTTTTCCAGCATCTACGGCGGGGAAGATTACAACGCTACCCTGGAACAACCAGGATGGGACACGCCTTCCTTTGATGATGCCTCCTGGCAACCCGCAGTAGCTGTACCCGGCCCGCCGCAACTGGACGCGCAAACCGCCGCGCCGCTGAAAATATTCGACCGCTTTACACCGCTTAAAGTAACACAAACCGGTACTAACACCTGGGTATACGATATGGGGCAAAATGCGTCTGCTATTCCTGCCATCTCCCTGAAAGGGAAAAAAGGAATGGTGGTACGTATTACGCCGGCGGAACTGATCACCGGCAAGGGCCTGGCAGATCAATCTGCCGTAGGCAGCCCGGTGTTTTTTAATTATACTTTAAAGGGACAGAATACGGAATCCTGGCAACCGCAGTTTATGTACTATGGCTTCCGGTATATTCAAATTGATGGCGCGGTGCCCGCCGGCAGCAGCAATCCTTCGGGGTTGCCGGAAATACAAGCGCTGTATAGCCTGCACACCCGCAATGCAGCCGCCACCATCGGGCAGTTTACCTGCTCCAATGAATTGTTCAATCAAACTTTTAAGCTGATCGACTGGGCCATCCGCAGTAACACGGCGAGCGTGTTTACCGATTGCCCGCACCGCGAAAAACTGGGCTGGCTGGAAGAAGCGCACCTGGTAGGCAGCTCTATCCGTTACAATTACGACATTGCCGCACTTTGCAGGAAAGTAGTGCGCGACATGATCCATGCACAAACCGCGGATGGCCTGATCCCCGACATCGCGCCGGAGTATGTGCATTTCGATGACGGCTTCCGCGACTCGCCGGAATGGGGCAGCAACGGCATTATCCTGCCCTGGTATATGTACCAGTGGTACGGCGATAAATCTGTACTGGAAGAAAGTTACCCGATGATGACCCGCTACGTGAACTATCTCTCGCAAAAATCAGATCATCATATTCTCTCACACGGGCTGGGCGACTGGTACGACATTGGCCCGAAATTCCCCGGCGAATCGCAGCTTACCCCGAAGGGTATAACGGCTACGGCTATATATTATTATGACCTCAGCATCCTGTCGAAAGTAGCCACGGTATTGGGAAAAAAGGAGGATGCACAAAAATACCTGTCGCAAAGTGAAGCAGTGAAGCAAGCCTATAACCGCGCCTTCTTCAACGATAGTACCAAACAATATGCTACGGGTAGTCAAACGGCCAACGCCATGTCGGTATACATGCAGCTGGCAGATCCGCGTTACAAAACCGATATCGTGGAAAATATTGTGGCAGATATCCGTCAGCATAACAACAGTCTCACTGCCGGCGATATCGGTTACCGCTACCTGCTCCGCGTACTGGACGATGAAGGCCGTTCGGATGTGATCTTTGATATGAACAGTCGCAGCGATGTTCCCGGCTACGGCCTGCAACTGGCCAAAGGCGCTACTGCGCTCACCGAATCCTGGCAGGGCTACCGCGATGCATCCAATAATCATTTTATGCTGGGCCACCTGATGGAATGGTTTTACAGCGGTCTTGCTGGTATACGGCCCGCGCCCGGCAGTATTGCCTTCCGCGATATAGTGATCCGGCCGGAACCTGTTGGCGATGTTACCGCCGCCAAAGCCAGCTATCTTTCCCCCTATGGTGAAATTGTGAGCGACTGGAAGAAAGAAGACAACACGTTTACACTGCGTGTACGTATACCTGCCAACACTCATGCTACTATTTATCTTCCTGCGGAATCCACTTCAGATGTTACCGTAAATGGAGTAGCGGTGGCCATAGAAAAGGGATATAAAGAGGGCCGGTATGTTATGGAAACCGGTTCCGGTGAGTATCTGCTGCATGTGGTGAACCGGCGGCCGGTAACGTCATCGGCGGGGAGTTATGCAGTGAGGTGACGCCTCCAGTGACTTTTCCTATTCCTGGGAATCTTTCTGTAATTTTCTTCGATATGTTACCTTTTATCTCTTTCTGGTGTATTTACATTAGCGCATTGATCCGATAAAGCTTAAAGTGATAATATTATTTACGTGTACCTATTTATATAACAGAAAAAGAGTATAAAGATTCATTGAAGATATGGAGATAATAAAAGACTTATTGAAAGGTCCTATGGAAAAAATTTGGAATGTTATTGATGGTGAAGCATCCCAGCTTATTTTTAATCGACTTTTGGAGTATCAGGTGGAAGAGTTCAATAGAAACTATTTTACTAAAACTATACTGCATCGGGCCGAACCAGTAAGACTATTGGACTTTTATCAACCATTATTTATTCGACCATTTGGAAAAAAGAATCAAAACGAAAAAATACCAACATGTTCGGTCAAAGATTTATTTAAGGACAAGAAGTCAATTACAATTTTGGGCACTGCAGGTAGTGGGAAAAGTACAATAGTAAAATTTTTATTGATCAACTCTATTCAAGAATCATTTAAAATTCCAATAAGGATTGAGTTACGGTATTTAAATAAGTATAGTGGCGGGCTACACAAGTATATTGAAGAAGAGGTTTTTAATCTTGAACAGCTTTCAGTTAGTGAAAAAGCAACGAAGAAATTACTTAACTCAGGTGACTTTTTGTTTTTCTTTGATGGTTATGATGAACTCAGCTCAACTGTAAAGGAGAAGATCACCAAAGATATAAACGATTTTACAAAGATTTATTCTAATAATCTTTTTTTGTTAACGTCAAGACCTTATACGAATGTTGAGTTACTTGCCAAATTTTCAAATTTTGAGGTATGTGAATTATCTAAAACTGAAATTGAAGAGTTTGTAAGAAAGCAGATATCACTAAACGAGAAAGAAATTGTTGAACGAATAGTTGAAGGTATAAATAATGATCATAGCAAGTCTTATGATACTTTTCTGAGTAACCCACTACTGCTATCGATGTTCATTTTGACATTCCAGACCTACTCTACTGTTCCTCCCAAAAGAAGTGCATTTTATAAACAAGTTTTTGATTCGCTATTTCATCTTCATGACAGTATGTCAAAATTGGCATATGATAGGGAAAAAAAATCAGGTTTGAGTAAAGAGCAATTTGAACATGTACTAAAATTATTTTCCTTCATTTCTTTTTTTAAGCAAGTTTTCGTATTTGATCAAATGTATATGGAAAGTACCTTAAATAAGATTAAGGAAACAAAGAAGAATCTACAGTTTGATAATGAGTATTTAATTGATGACCTTCAAATAGCCATCTGCATATTAAATAAGGAAGGAGTTGATTATGTTTTTCCTCATAGGTCATTGCAGGAGTATTTCTCTAGTCTTTATATAGCTAGCTTAGAAACAAAACAGAAAAATGAGGTGTATAAAAAACTTCTAGATCAGTTTATTAGAAATGATATTTTTGAACTTCTGCCTAAAGATAATTTTTTTGCTTTATTAATTGAACAAGATCAAATTGGAGTTATTAAGCACTTATCTCTACCTTTTTTAGAAAGAGCGCAGGAGGATTTAAGGCCAGGCCTACCTAAAAAGAAAATGGAGAATACATTAACAATTTTGAATTATTTTACTTATTCCTTCCACCGGGATGAGAATATGTTTGATGAATTATCTGCATGTCTTGAAGAGTATCAACTTAAGCGATATGAAATTTACAGAAAAGTAATTGATAGGAGTAGAAGTGGCGGACAGGATAGAGTTGAGTTTAATGTGGATGAGAGAATTTTTTTAGATGATATCTTAAATGATTATTTGAAAAGGATCAAACCGTCTATTTCCAGAGTAATTAGATCCTTGAAAGCTTATTTGAAAGAGGAAGTCGAAAGCGATAATAATATTATAGGTTTGGTATAAATAATAATCATCTGAGGAGGAGCCTTTGATATGAACAGCCCGATATTTTCCCACCTCTAGTACTTTCCACCTGATTAGGGTGTATTATTATTTGCACGTATGGTGCGCGGCAAGGATACTAACCCCCAACCAATCGTTATGAATGAAGCACTACTCCACGTAATTCAAAAGGATTTACCGGCATTTCTGCAGCAGCTGAACGAAAAGCATCACGCTCACCGGCCGGTGGGCATGCTGGAAAAAACGGATATCGCTTACCTTGAAACATTGCAAGGCAACAGGCGGCAACAGCGGGAACAAATTTCTTTATACCTGATACTGGCATACAGTAATTATGCGATAGATGAGCTACGGATGGCCATCCATTATTTTGAACAGGCATTTACCCTGTCCGACGACTATTTTCCGCAGGGCGCCCTGCTGGCGAAAGCTTACCTGGATGCTTTGCATACCGTGGCCGTACAAGCGGGCGATCTTTCTTTGCTGAGTAATGGTTTGGAGTGGGCCGAGAAATTTGAGTTCATCAAATTTAATACACATAAGGAGCTGGCAGCTATCTACTACCAGGCAAAAGATTATCATACTGCTGCTGCCCTCTGGAAGCAGCACCTGCAAAATGTCCCCGATTGTGTAACCACCAGCCAGCTGCTGATTAAAACATTGTCGGATCAGCATCGTTATGAAGCGGCTATTGCCGTGTTTAAACATGCGCCGGCGTCTGTGCAGCAGGTATCTTTCTTACAACTGCTGGTAGGTCATTGTTACAAAGAAACCGGGGAATATGCGGAGGCAGAAAAGCTGTATAAAGCCGCTATGTCTGCTCCCTACAATGATCAGTGCCTGCCTATGTGTGCCCTGGCGGAGCTGTATGCGGAAAGTCTTACGGATTACCGGCTGGCCCATAGCTGGTACCAGCAGGCGGTAGATCAGAAGGGGAGTAGCTACGATTTGCTGTATGCAAAAATTTCCTACCTGCGTTTCCTGGTAGATCAGGGAGAAACATCCACCGCACTGTCCCTGCTGTTGTTTATGGAACAGCAACTTAATTCCAACTATCTCCGCCTGTCGCCCCGCGATTTGAACCGGGTGGCCCGGTGCCTGTATAAACTGAATACGCGGTTAGATCAGGCTACGAAGTTCTCCCGTCGTGCGGTAGAACTGGAGCCGCATGTAACAGATTACGTACACACCTTGGTGGCTATATTGATCCGCATCAGGGAATGGGATGAAGTAACGCCGCATGTACGTCACTGGCTGAAGTTCTCCGACGATGAAATGGTGAAAGCTTCCTGGAGTGATTACAGCCTGCTGTTCCAGGATACTATTATGCAAGGCCAGCAGGCTACTATGGAAGCGCTGTTATACGATAAAACGTCTGATTGCTGGCGCGCCATCCGGTGCGCGTTGTACAAAACATCGGAGGATGGGGAAACGGCGATTATCCCCAATGATATTTATCCTGTTGCGGATCAACTATACAAACAATTTATTTTCAGGGATATGCCGCGCATATTCCCAGAGTAGGGAGGGGGAAAAGCCCGGTAAAATTTTTTACCGGGCAATTTTTTTATGACAGGAACAAATCCCGCTGCAGTTTGCCGCCCGGCACCACTGCATATTTATCAAAGTTGGTGATACCCGCCGCTTTCAACACCTCTTCATCAATCAATGTATTTCCCGAGTACGACGCGGGTTGTTGGAGGATATATTCCACTGCGTCGGCAATAATTTCCGGGGTACGGCTTTTGTTGATCAGCGAATCGCCTCCCAGCAGGTTTTTTACCGCGGCGGTAGCGATAGTGGTGGCCGGCCACAGTGCGTTGGAGGCAATGTTGTATTTCTCCAGCTCATTTGCCCAGCCCATTGCCAGCATGCTCATATTGTATTTGCTGATGGTGTACGCTACGTGTGGTCCAAACCATCTTGGATCGAGGTTTATTGGTGGCGACAGCGTAAGGATATGCGGATTATTTCCTTTTTTCAGATAAGGAAGGCAATGTTGTGTTACGAGGAAGGTGCCGCGTACGTTGATATTGTACATCAGGTCGAAACGTTTGGCGGGGGTTTCTTCTGTATTGGTGAGCTGAATGGCGGATGCGTTGTTGATCACTACATCAATCCCGCCAAATTTCTCCACACCCTGTTGCACGGCGGCGGCTATCTGTGCTTCTTCCCGGATGTCTACCTGTACAGCGAGGGCTTTACCACCGGCGGCTTCTACTTCTGCGGCGGCGGAGTAAATGGTTCCTCCCAGTCTTGGATCTTCTTCTACGCTTTTGGCGGCAATGATGATATTGGCTCCCCGGCTGGCGAGGCGCAGCGCAATGGCTTTGCCTATGCCACGGCTTGCGCCGGTAATAAAGATGGTACGTTGCTGAAATGACATAACCCTTGCTTTTAGCGGTGAGAAAGAAAGAGGAATTTAAGGAATCTTTCTCTGACGGCAAAAAGCAAGGGCTATTTTGAGGGACAAGTGAATGGCCGGATCAGGATTGATCCGGCATATTAACAACCTAAAAAATCAAAATGGGGATATTCAATCTCTTCATTGACTATTTCGAATGATAGCGATGGAACAGTTGAAATAGGATTCAAACAGGGTAGTGAATTCGTTTACATTGTTCATTGCTATGGAAGTACAAACTTTTTCAAGGGATTCTGCAGATGTAGTTACGGTGCCATATGCCTGGATCATCTGGCGTTGGAAGTGAAAGTGCTCCGGCGTCATGAAAAAGCTATCTATAAAGGCTTCTCTTAACTCCTGGGTGCCGAGGTCCAGCAGCACTGCCATTTTTGCCATCGAAAACTTTTCGTTGGTAACGTTAATAAGGTATTTGATGGAGGCTTCTAGTTTTTCGGATACATATAACGGGAACACCCGCATGGGCTCGTCCTCCAGTTTATCCTGCGCCGCAAAATTGAAGTACAGCTCCAGGCAACACCTGTGCATGAATACTTCTGCCTGTTTACCTACAAACTTGCAATTGCAGATCGCATCAATAAGATCTGTACACGCCAGGTTGATGTGATACGGCTCTGCGTTGACAGGCGCACTTCCTTTCTGACCTGTTTTCTTCACTATTGCTGCCAGCTCAGGATATTCAAGTGCCAGCTCCGCCAGGTCTTCCGGTGTGATATTGATATGGAAGCTGAACATATTATCCCAAGGTTTCATGGGCGCTTTATGTGCGCTGGGTTCCAGTTTGAACAAGGTCATTTCCCTTTTGGCCATCATATACGGTCCATTATCTGTAATCTCTGCCACCACTTCGCCACCAGCCATAAAATGCAGGGCCAACAGTTCAATCTTTGTATAAGGGATCAGCATAATGGCGTGTTCCTTATTATACACTTCATGTGTACGGAGTGTAAACCTGCCAAATTTGATGGTTTGACTAATGATGTCCACATAATCATCACTTCTGAAGGAGATTTTAGCTGCCGGCATAGCCAGGTGCTGGTATTCCGGGGGTAAACTGTCAATAGAGATGAAATCCTGGTCATCTTCATCGATTCTTAAAGGTATACGGGGTAAGTTGCTGGGCGCTTTCATAACATTATTTTTTTTGAAAGTGGTGGTAAAAATGTCTGTTATTGTTTTGCCTGCTGACCGGGCTGACTGAAGTGTTTTTATAGGATAGCAACAAACTATTTCAATCTGGCCTATTCAGTTTTGTATCTTAAAATTTTGCTTTTGTCTTTTTTTAAGGTTAATCATATATAATACACCTGCAAATTTGCCTACGTACTATTGATATGAAAAAATAATTTATTTGACATTTTGAGTGTGATTTTGAGAAAAAATGGGTCACCAATAGGAATATTAGCGACCGACACATGAGTGCGTAAGGGGTGTAAACCATCCACCCACTTACACCGCGTAGAGTTTAGTTATTTTGTGGCCAGGTAGGGAGGCCGGCTTTCATTTTTTGAAGGGTTTCGGCGTAAACTTTTTCATATTGGGTTCCCTTTCCAAGTTGTAAGGCCTTTTCTTCCCATTTAATAGCCTCGCTAGATTTTTTTGTTTTGTGAAGTAATTGAGCGTATGTGTCATATGCTTCTGGTGATTGATCCCACTTCTCAATGGCATATTTCAGAACGTCTATGGCAAATTCTAAAATTATTGGATCATTCACATTTTCGTATATGTACCACGTCATGTTGTTAATGTCATATTCAGGATGGGCTAGTGCTTTCTCAAAATAAAGCACATAGTATTTCGCGAAATTCTTCCAGTCTTTGTTTTTGGACTCTACACCGTAATAAATCATGCGTTTACCTAAAATTAGTTCTTCTCCTACAGCACCATACTTATTACTAACCTTCTGCTGTATAGAATCCCAGTTGGGGTTTTCTTTTACATACGGTGCTACTTCTTCATAGTCTATTATTGATTTGACTTTACTTATTGCCGCAGTTTCCCAAAGAGCTGAATCCACCTTTTGAGGATGTTGCATAAAGAGATCAAACCCTTTGTCTTTAGTAGTTTTAGTTATTTTCCTGATAAATGTTAAATTCTCTTTCGAATAAGGTTGGGATAATGTACTGATATATGTATTGCCCAACGCTGTTGTGTTTTCTTGATCTTTTCTTCTTATTGAAATTGAAATAAGCCGTCTTAAAAAGGCAGAATCCCGCTTTCCGTTTCTGTATTCACTTAGGAACTCATCATATCTGCTGTCATTATCGTTTATATTTATATTAGTTGCAATAAAGAAGTTCGTGTCTAAATTGAAACCGGATGTTTGTTTTACTATTTCTTGATTAATTTTTCTCATTTCGGTTACCGAAATTTTAATTACTTCGCGATCGTAAGTTAGTAACCCATTTTCCTCCCCTTCGACGTCGAAAGGTTGTGTATAAATAGAAGCGCTTAACCCAACTTTTTCCAGTTTTTTAAGATCCTCTATCATTTGTATGTATTTTCCCTTCAACTCAGAAGCTGTTGCTTGTACATATCCCCAGCCCTGCATATCATCCCATTCGTGACCAGGAACCGGAACCCCTATACCACCAAATTCACCTACTACTCTTGCTTTATTAACGCGTGCAGGAGGGAGTCTAGGTTCGGGATATGAATGTACATCTGTTAGATCACTGGCTACCCAGGGATTCTCAGCGGGATCTCTTAGCTGATTATCAACATATAAGAGTTCTCCAGAGTGTCCGTTGACTATTCTGCTTGGATCATAGCTTTTTACCCACTTTGTTAATCTTTCTTGATCATAAGCTCCCCAGCGCTCGTTGAATAGAACCCAGATCACAATGCAAGGATGGTTGTACAGTTGGTCTATGGTTGTTTGAACCTCTTTCTCGAAAATAACTCTGGATCCCTCCGGGAGACCATGGGGAGGATTAACAAAATCTTGCCAGACTAGGACACCTATTTTATCTGCATAATAATACCATCTTTCTGGTTCAATTTTTATGTGCTTCCGTATTGTATTGAACCCTAGTGATTTTATAGCTTTTATGTCAAAGGCTAATGCTTCATCTGTAGGCGCTGTATAAAGTCCTTCTGGCCAGAAGCCTTGATCAAGGATACCCAGATTATAAGTGTATTTGTTATTAAGAAAGATTCGATCTGTTCCCTTTTCATCCTTTTGGATATTAATTTTACGCATTCCAAAATAGCTCTTTACTTCATCCAAGGTCTTACCGCCACATATAATTTTTATAGAAAGATCATATAAAAAGGGATCATCTGGCGACCATAACCTCATGTTTGGAATATTAATAATGTTATTTTCTTGATTTTGCGTAACTTTTATTTTTGTTTTACTAACTAGTTTCTCATTCTCCAATGTGGAGATTTCTAACCATGTATTTTCTATCTTTCCGGATATATTTACCTTTAAAGTGACTAAGCTATTGTCGATGTCAGGTGTAGTCTTTAAGCTAGTTATATGTGTTGGAGATACTTTTTCCAACCATACAGTTTGCCAGATACCGCTAGAAGACGTGTAATATATATTAGCTGGATTAAGTACTTGCTTCCCGTGTGGATTAATTCCCTTATCACTGGGATCATAAACTTTAATTAGAACTTCATTACTACCTGGTTTCAGAAAATCTGTAATATCATATGAAAAATTTTGATATCCTCCAGTATGTTGGCCTACCTCTTTTTTATTAATTAAGATTGTAGCTTTCCAGTCAATGGCACCGAAATTTAATAGAATCCGTTCGTTACCAATTGACTTTGGATATTCAAAATATTTTTTATACCAAAGGCATTTATCTGGCATTAATTTTTTTTGTACACCAGACAGTGCTGATTCAATCGGATATGGAACTAAGATAACACCTTCAAAATTAGAAGGGGCAGTTTCAGATGAATCAGTAATAGAGTACTCCCAAAGCCCATTTAGATTTTCCCAATTTTTCCTTTGCAGTTGTGGTCTGGGATATTCCTTTAGTGCATTGTCTGGGCTTACTTTAGCTGCCCATCTTGATTGCATATGAAGAGGTGACATTTGATAATTTACGCGATCGTTTTTTTTATATTGGGCATAACAATTAAAACTAATTAAAGCTAAGAATCCTATGCTAATAAATATTTTCCTCATTGTTGGTTTTGTTTAGAAAAATTATTGATGTATCAAGCATTATTTATTTTTGACTCTATCTTTTAATATCCGGCATTTTGAGTGAGATTCCCATTTACAAGAATATCATAAGAGGGGACAGGTAATAGTTGCCAGTTACTGCTCCATGAGCCGCCTTTTGAGGGGGTAACGTTTGCCATTATCGTGTTGACCTTTTCTGTTCTTTTTATATCAAACCATCTATGCCCCCATTCGGTGAATAACTCTACTTGCCTTTCACGATAGATCGCATCAAGTAAAGGTTCTTTCTCATTTATCGTAGAGCCATTTAGACCAGCTCTCATACGAATACTATTTAGATCATTGCGAGAGTCTTTAATATTGTTTTGTTGTGCTCTTGCTTCTGCTCGAATTAGGTACTGCTCTCCGAGACGGAACACACAATTGTATTCAGTTAAAGGGGCATCAAGTGTTCCCGATTTATATTTATGTGCATAATGATATAGAATTCCTGAAGATGTTACTGTATCTATCCATATTTTCTTTCGTTGATCATTTATTTCAAAGCTGTTTAGCAATTGAGGACTAAGAAAGACTGGTTTGTCTACAGTTGGACCAGCAGTGGTGAGAATATAGATTTTGGCATCTTCTGTATTTGATCCAATATTAACGGGCTGTAGTTGCCATATAGCCTCGTGACTATTGAGCAGGAATGTTCTATTCAAGGAATCCAAATTGAATTCTATTGAATTATTAATGATTTCTGTAGATTGAACCTCTGCGTTCTTCCAATCTTTGATATACAGATAGCTTCTTGCTAAAAGAGCAGCGGCAGACCATTTAGTGGGTCTTACCCTTTCTGTCGTTTTGTTTAATAGGGTACCATCTAAATAATCAGAAGAAAGCAATGATTTTGCTTCTTTTAGATCTGATATAATTTGAGTCCATATTACCTCTTTGGAATTACGATGTAGTATATTGTTTATTGTATAATCAGTGCTTAAAACTAATGGGACGTCTCCATAGAGGTTCACCAGATAGAAGTAGCATAATGCTCTCATAAATTTTACTTCTCCCAGCAGTTGTTGCTTTATACTTGGAGTTAAGGTTGTAGAACTAGTGAGACCTTCAAGAGACAAGTTTAGAATATAAATTTCTTTATAGATTGTACTCCAGAAATCATTATATGAAGTAATTGTCTTTAAGTTATTTTGATAGTAAGCTCGTAGCCTAATATCACCTGAACCACCATATAAAACTAACTCGTCTCCAGAAAGGCCCGTTGTTAATCCAATAGCAGATAAGTCTGTTCCGGTAATATTGCTAGCACTTAAAGTAGTATAAATCCCCGTTAGTACTGCCGAAGCTGTTACGTCATTTGTGTATACATTTTTGGCGTCAATACTTGTTTTAGGAGTATTAACTTCGATTAATTTAGCACAATTTAAGTGGATAATTAGAGAAGTGAGGAGGATGGCAAATCTATGGGTGGTTGAAAATTTATCTGCAGCTCTGATTATAAATATCATGACATTTTTTTTTGTTGTAGTATTGTTATAGCGTAACCTGTATTCCAAGCGTAATTGTGCGTAAGGGCGGAAGCGAGATATCAGTCTCAGGATCTAAAGATCTAAAATTTGTAATTGTAAATAAATTTTGTGCATTTAGAAATATCCTTGCGTTTACTAGATGGAGGATTTTTTTTAGATGATCCGGTAGCTGCCATGAAATGGAAACATTTTTTAATCGAATAAAAGAAGCGTCAACAAAAATAGCATCGCTGTTTCTTATGTAGCTTATATCTGTATTTTTACCTGCACTATATGGCTGAATCGTTTTTTTATCTCCGTTTTTCTGCCAACGATCTAGAACGCTTGTAGATTGATTGCCTAATCCTGAATAGAAATCGCCAGGGTATACTATATTTCTTTGGCCATAGGTTACATTATCAATTGAAGATATTTTTGTGAATGCAAAAAAGAAGTCTAACGAGATATTTTTAAAGCCTAATGTATTTTGAATGCCACCAAAGAATTTCGGATCGGTATTAACTATTACAGTTTTGTCGGCAGGGTCCGATGGGCTTAATGTTATGTTTCCTTTTGCATCTAAAAATTGATAGACCCCTGTCGTGTCATTAATTCCTGCATATTTGAAATATGTTCTCGAAGATAGAGGGCGGCCTATGTAAATTGAATTGTTTTTATCCTGACCAAAATATGAATGTAATTGATTTTTAGGAATGGTGATATTGAAATTGGTTGTCCAGTAAAAATCCTTTGTTTTGATATTGGTGCTGGAAAGCGTTAATTCCCAGCCTGTATTTTGTACAACCGCCGGGAAATTTTTGGTTACTCCCGAGAATCCAGTGATTGAGGAAAGACGCGTGTTAGTCAGTTGATTTGAGGATCGATTTAGATTATAGTTTGCTGTTACTAGAATTCTGTCTGTTATGAATCCAAGTTCTAATCCAATTTGTAATTTTTTTGTTTCCTCCCATTGTAAGTAAGGATTGGTTAGTCTTGTAGGAGATAGTCCTATAACATTTTGATAAGCATTTCCAGTAATGAAAACAGGTTGGTAAATATTCATAAATTGATAGTCCCCTATTTGATCATTACCTGTGGTGCCGAAGCTGCCTCTTAACTTGCCAAAACTTAAGAAAGGTAACCCTGATTGGATAAAGGATTCCTGGGAGAAAACCCAGGCAGATCCTATTGCTCCAAAATTATGGAAATGGTTTTCTGAGCCAAAGCGAGAACTTCCATCTCTCCTTGCAGTTAAGTTTAGAATGTATTTATCTAACCAATTGTAAGTTAGTCTGCCATATAACGCGTTGTATTTGTATATTGAATTAATGTTTGTCCCTGTGACGTTTGTGGCGGATGCAAGATCTTCCATTACCAATTCATTACTAAATCCACTTGCTTGGATATTTTCTTGATCACTATTTTGTTGTGAGATAGTTGTCCCAATTAGGACGTTAAGGCTGCCTTTAGAAACTTTTTGTTTATATTCCAATTGAGGTTCTATTATCCATGAGTTATTATTATTGGTTAAAAAAGAAGACCCATTAGGGACATATTGCCTAAATTCTGGAGCATAAGCAGTTACTGGGTATTTTGATATTTCGTTTGTTTGTAATTTATTGTAACCAAAACTGCTTTTGATTATTAGGCCAGGGATTATTTCATAACCCAGGATTGCATTGGCAATTAAATTAGATGTTTTGTTGGTGCTATTTTGGACGGATGTTGCCAGTGGATTAACGTAATATGTGGTAGACCCATTGTCATCTGGCATCCAGTTGATAGTTCCATCTGGATTATATGGATTTGGGGCAACTGGTGCTAATGCTAATGCACTTGAAGTGAAATCCGCAAGGGGTAGTTGGTTTTCATCTTGTACATATGAGCCTGTGAGTTGAAATTTGAGTTTTTGATCTGAGGAGTTACTATTCAAGTTTAAATGGACTGTTCCTTTTCTATATAAGAAGGCGCCTGGAAATACAGTAGTTTCTTTATGGTAACCGGCGCCAACAATAAATTGTGTAAAGGCATTACCACCAGATACGCTAAATTGAGCGTCATTATATTTTGCTGTTTTACCAATGAGTTCTTCTTGCCAATCGACGTTTCGGGTAGTATCCCATGTGCCATTTAAATCCCAATCAAACACTGAAGCCGTACTACCATCGTTTTTTAAAGCTTCATGTCGCATTGAGAGATATTCATTGGTATTTAATACATCCATCTTTCTGGGGATTTGGGACCATCCACTTTGTACTGTAAGATTTACCCTGGTGGGACCCGCTTTGCCCTTCTTGGTCGTGATTAATACGGCTCCATTCGCAGCCCTAGATCCATATATGGCAGTGGCATCCGCGTCTTTTAGCACCTCAATACTTTCTATATCAGCGGAATTCATATAGTTTAATGGACTTCCATTTAATACACCTGACGCGGGATTAGATCCAATCGCATTATTTGTTGGTAGTAATTGCGAAACATAAGGAACTCCATCAACAACATAGAATGGATCATTACCGCTACGTAAGCTGTTTTGTCCCTGAATGCGAACAGTTACTCCTGAGCCTGGTAGGCCGTTTGCTTGCTGAATATATATTCCTGGAATACGTCCTTGCAGGGCCACTAATGGGTTGTTGACTGGTTGTTTTTCTATGTCAATTGCTTTTAAGCTACTGATGTTTCCCGTGTTTAGTCTCTTTGTTGTACTACCATAAGCCATTATGACTTTTTCATCGAGTAAGTTAGTGCGAGGGCTTAGCTGAACTAGAAAATCCTTGTCGTCGGCAATTATCTCTTTTGACTCGAATCCAATTGAACTAATAACCACAATGCTACCTTTCTCAATATTCGACACGCGAAAACTGCCGTCAGTATTTGAAGCAGTTCCATACTTATTCTTATTTTTCAATTTAATCGATGCCCCAGGTATAGGGGCGCCATTGGTATCAACAACTTTACCTGAAAGTTGCAATGGCGAAGATGCGGTATCTTTTTTAACTAGCGTAGTATTGCTTTTTGTGGTGTTTTTTTGATTAAAAATGGAAATTGTATGATCATGCAAAATAAAGGACAGATTTTTTTTGTCATTAAGAAGAAGTTCCATTACTTCAATGATGTCTGCCTTTAAGAAATTCACAGTAACCTTCTTCTTCTCATTAAGTTGGGTATCTTTATAGTTATTGTAAACTGTGAACCCAGTTTGTTGTTTGATTATTTTGAAAACAATTTCAAGTGGTATATCATTGGCTGAAATTGTAACTTTCGATATTTGTCTGTTCGTATTGCCTAATACGTTATTATCGTAATGAAAACCGAAGAAAAGTATAAGTATAAAGGAAATTCTTTGTACAGGTGTTTCTCGTAGCATTCTATACATATACATAATTTGTCTATTTTGCTTCTGGTTTGGAGAAAAGGCAAATGATTGATATTTATATTACACACAGAACATAACTTCAGTACTATAGGCGGTTAAATTTTATGCATGGGGCAAGCGTATAGTACTTTCGTTAGCCAAAGGTGTATTCAATGGATATGTGGATAGTAAAAGCTTAGGCAGTAAGATTTAATAATATTAATAAGTATTGATATATTAAAAGGCCTGTGCTCAGTGAGTTGCGAAACATATTATTTTATTAGGTTTCAATTAACTCTGCAGTCATGTAGCAGCATCAATTACTAATTTATATGGACACGAGCTTTATTATGTTGCTCATCTATAGCTTTTATTAAACGTACTTATGTACTTAAAAAAAAACATGTTATAATGAGGTTAATAATTTCTTTATATCTATTATTTTCATTTCTCTTCTTGAATGTCCACGGACAGAATATCTTTGTGGGTAATGAACTCAATTCTTTAAATGGAAGCAAGCCCCTAGTTGATTCTTCTTGTTATAGCAAGTGGCCTTATGTTGCAGATCCAATAATATCCAGTAGTGGAAATTATACTTATTACTCAACAAAGAACGTGTATAATGATGGATGTAATGCTGTTTTAAAGGAATGTACAGGGGACTGGGAAATGAGAATTCCAGACAGCGGAAATTTTCAATTCTCTGCGAATGGAAAGGTAGGCACGTTTATGTCACGGGACTCTTTATACGTAATTGAGTTGGGAAAGACATATAGTGATACAATCGCTGGCGTTCAATATTTTAAGCTGCCTTCTCATGAGAATTCGAACTGGCTGGCATACAAAAATTCACAAGAATTGGTATTGTACAACTTAATCTCTAAAGAGAAGAGGTCTCATAAGTCAGTTAAGAATTTTTTATTTACCGATGATGGCAAAAGTTTGATATTGGAAACTGAGGGAATGGAGAAGGATGAGTCTATCCAATTCGTTGATAAATTGACGCTTGCGACCGGTAAGACTACAAGAATATGGAAGGGACGGGGATTAGAGAAGATGTTATTTAACAATTCAGCTTCAATTTTTGTGTTTCTTTTATCGAATATAGACATGAAAGAGAAAGCGATATGGTACAAGAGTGAAGTAGGGGAGCCTGTGTTGTTGGTTAATAATGCAATAGCTAGCAGGGATAGTATTTTGCAATTAGATGATATCATAAAGCTGAGTGACGATGGAGCGCGTGTTTTTTTTACAACAAAAGGTATTAGAAGCAGGATAACAAAAAAGAGCTCTTCATCAACGCTGACTGTGTGGAGCTATATGGATGAAAAGTTGCAATCTGCACAGTCAAAAGACGACGAGGTTATTCCGGTCTATACCTCTGTTATTGAGGTCCCAAGCAGACATATTACCAATTTGGACAAGGAAAATGATTGGATATTGAGCCGCAGCAATGAAGATAATGTTTGTTTGATACAACATATGATGGGAACCGCAGATGCATTTGAACGGGCATGGAATCCTGCCGCATTTCAAACATATTTTATTAAATCCTTACGCAATGATGATCGACTGATTCTGAATCTAAAAGATGCACAGATTATCCAGCTTTCGCCTGCGGGGAAATTTGTTGTATATTATGACAAATTGCAGGGTAATTATTTTAGTTATGAAATTGCTACAGGGGTCTATCGAAATATTAGCTCTGGGATAGAGGTTTCCTGGATTGATTCTTTCAGAGATGATTTAATATTGAAGACACCAAGAGGGATTGGAGGATGGTTGAAAAATGATGTCGGAGTTTTAATTTATGACAGATTTGATATTTGGCTGATTGATCCATTAGGGATGAGTGCCCCACTGAATATTACAAATGGTTATGGACTTCGAAATAATATTATTTTTAACCTTGGTCTCCAGGAATATTCTCAGAGTTCAATTTCTAAGCGGGATACACTGATATTGAATGCATTGAATTTACGAAATATGCAGAATGGTTTTTTTAAAAAGGTAATGAATAAGTCGGGTAATCCAGTTATGTTGACAATGGACGATTGTATATACCATCTTATTAATAATCCTTATGTCGATAATGCAGGAATGTATCCTATAAAAGCTTCCAACAGTAAGAAGTATATTGTTTTAAGAATGAAATCAAACGAGTCACCGAATTACTTTTTTACGTCCGATTTTACAAAATTTGTCCCGATAACAAACATCCATCCTGAAAGGGCCTTTAATTGGTATAGAACAGAATTGCATAGTTGGAGAAAGGAAGGAGGTAGACCTTTGAATGGAGTACTTTATAAACCTGAGAATTTTAATCCTAATAAGAAGTATCCCGTAATATTTCGTTATTATGAAAAGCGATCATTTGCACTCAATGAATATTTGGTCCCTGAATTTCTTACCAATAAGTGTAACCTAAATATACCAACATTTGTAAGTAACGGATATTTGGTCTTTGCTCCAGATATAGAGTATGAGATTGGGGATCCAATGCAAGGAACTTATGATGCTGTTGTTTCAGCCGCACAATATTTGTCCAGTTTGCCTTTCATTGACAAAAGTAAAATGGGAATAGGAGGATGTAGCTTTGGAGGATTGCAGACCAACTACCTAATTACTCATACCAATTTGTTTGCGGCAGCCTATTCATCGTCATCAATGTGTGATTTTATCAGCGCCTACGGAGATGTTCCATCCAAGTACCAGGGGCTGATTGACTATTTTGAGTCTGGACAGGCCAGAATGGGGGGGACCTTATGGCAAATTCCGGACAAGTACATAAAGAATTCTCCCATTTTTGGGGCCGATAAAGTTACTACTCCTCTTTTGTTAATGCATACGACAAACGATGGAGTATATTCTTTTTCACAAGCACTTGAATTTTTTACGGGGTTACGAAGATTAGGCAAACGGGTATGGTTATTAGAGTATTCTGATGGGAACCATGCGATTTATGGGAAGTCTGCGGAAGATTTTAGCATTCGTCTTAATCAATTCTTTGATCATTATTTGAAAGGTACAGCTGCCCCAATATGGATGACTCGCGGAATACCAGTTCAATTGAAAGGTGTTGAGAACGGTTATAACCTTGATTATGATATATCGACTCCAGGAAAGGGATTAGTCGGAGATTCAGCAAGCAAATGATGCTCTAAATAAAGAGACAATTATAACATTGAACTGAGTGTGTTATGACTGGTTAAGTGTTAGTTGGGAACTCTACATGTAAAGATAGAAGAATAGTAAATTAAAATGTTGAAGTGCATTAGGTATATTACATGTGGACGGCGAATTCTTGATAGAGATCGATTGATTGAGTATGGAGAGGGCTAATTAATATGGAGAGGGCTAGTATGAATGAGGTTTAATATGAATTATCTTTTAGTTTTGAATAGTGTTGAGTTGAAGTAGTCTCTGTTTTAATTAGTTTTTTAAGGACGGCTTTAATGAATGGATTAAAGCAATCGAAACGTTAGCAGATGCCTTGAAATAACATTCTGCGGGGACTATTTATTTCTTTATAAAGAACCATCTCCCGGTTTTAAGTAACATGGGAGATGGTTACTTTAATTGATATTAACATGAAAATGTTACAAATCTATTGAGATATAATCGAATCTCATAGTTGATTCATTTCATCCAAATTAACCATTAATAATAACTCTAGCAGTACATGTAGTAGTTGGAGTCAGGAAAATTGTGGATGAGTATGGAGTGATAGCTCCGTTGGCATTTGGTGTACGCAGCAAATCAACTGGCACATTACATGCACTGGTTTGAACGCCGCCTACAACGGTGGTACCCAGACTATAGAAGGTTTTAGGGACTCTATTAGCTTTGAATGCTAATGATCCACCAACTACTGCTAAAATAGCTACTGCTGTTAATGCAAATTTTGCTTGTTTCATAATGATAGATGCTTTTTAAAGTTAAAAAAGCTAAACTTAGGAATTATAAATTTGCCTACTCATTTATAATGGCTTTCGGCTTCCCCATTTTATTTGACTGATTCTCCTTGCAAGATCGAATCAGTCTATGTTGTACAACAATTTATTTCTCGCTTATGGACTTTATTTGATCATATTTTACATTGCCGATGAAGGCGGCATTCATTTTTTTGTTACTTGTATATATAACTAAGTATGGGACATTCTGTGTTTTGAAAAAGTCTCCAAACTTAAACTTGTAATCTCTTCCAATTATTACGTTGCCATATTTCTCTAGTTGATTGTCTTCATAGAATTTCTTTATATCTGATATGAAATATGGTGTGATTAAGTAGAATTGTATGTTTTTTAAGTATTTCATATTTTTGATTATCTCGTTCAATTCGGTTTTGCAATATGGACAATATGGGGCGAAGTAGAATAAAACTATTGGTTTACCATCTGGTGCCGTCGCAGTATTGACATAAGTTAAGCTATCAGTAAGCAAAAGATCAATTTCGGGTAGCAATTCGCCTTCGTGTCCGGTTGATATAGGTTTATTCCTAGTTTCTTGTTTGTTATTGGAGAATGAATATTGAGGAGTTCTTATAATTACATATAAGAGTATCCCTGAGACAAATAGAATAACTATAAGTATATTCTTTCTATTTTTCATGTTTCTTTCTTTTTTCTTAGTTAGCTACCTATATTGCAGTAAGTTCCGGTTTCTCATTTTTAAGTTTTTCTTGATGATTGGTTTCTTCTTGTGGAACTCCCTTTGCCGCCTTAACAAGAAACTCTACGAGGAGAAAAGTGAACGCCAGGGAAACCAATATAGGAAATAGCTGAAATCGTAATGCAATCGGTGATGCAAAAACGCTAAATCCAAAATTTACTGCCCAGAGAGCGATAACAAGTATTAGTCCTTTTTTTAGCTGGGGATACTGTTTGTACCCTTTTAATAGTACAAAACTGATTGTACTAAGTACTAGAATTACATTCATCGTCCCAGTCAGCACTGGATAGAAGTCAAGAGTAGTGACACTATAGTCCTTGAAGTAAGATCTCAATTTTGTGCTTTTATAATCGAACCATACTTTTGCTGTTTCGTTTACACTGTCGATTCCTGTACTATAGTGATCAAGAAATTCTACAGGAGGTGCATAGTATTTTACGGCGTTTGGGATTAAGTAGTGCTTGGCGAATTCTGATGGATACGCTTTAATTAGAAATGTCCCATAATCTTTCATGATTGGCGCAACGGTGGCCCACTTTTTCAATGCAGATGCCGTAGAGTCTCCTTTGAACTGGCCTTCCATGTATATGGATAAAGGTGATCTGGGATCCCACATATAGACTGTACTTGCTACAAGTGCTTCCACTGGGTGAGTTCTAATATCTCTGCTTGAGTCGAAATAGGAACGTACCATTTTATCAAGTTGTTGTAATCTCATTGGTACTTTCTTTCTATGGGAACTGTCAATATATCTATACGCATATAAAGCATTGTTAGCCATCTGCCAACCGGTAAAAGGGGTAAATTGATTGTACCCACTAATCTCTTTATACTTTTTACTTGTTACTTCCGTAAATATTCCGATAAGTAGAAGGCTTATCGAAAAACCTACCAGGTTCATCCAAACTTTACGCCTTGTTAATATAAGAGCAACGCCACTAATAATTGGGTAGAATAATGCATTGTATCTAACTGTAAATGCCATAAACAGAACCAATGCATTTATAATTATCAATTTTTCAGTAGGCCTGTTCATAATCCATAGTAATGAAGTAAACCATATTAGGCTAAGCGAAAGAAAGAATGCATCACTTGAGATATAGTTTGCAAGATAAAGATACACTGGATTGACCAACATGAATATGAATAGCACTATTTTAGTTAACCTCGCAGGATTGTAAAAATAAAATATCGTAAAAACTAGGGATAATGTACTGGATTGCAGTAGAAGATATTGAATCGCAACCACCACTGTGTCTGAATGGGTGAAAACACTTATCAAACGAAGAAACTTAGAGTATCCAATAGGATATGTGTTTACAGTAAAGTTGTGATATGCCGTTTCCAGATACAAATAAGAATCCCCATTTATAAATCCTGCGAATGGGTATAGAAATTTAAAGATAACAAATTGTATAATTATTACTGGAATTCCGATTCTTATAAACCACCTATTTCCTGGATGCCTAAAGATGAAGTGCTTTAGGCTTAGTTGTAATTTTTCTTGCTGTTGTTCATCAAATTGGTGCGCAAGAGTGCTCATATATTTAGTTTATTATTTTATTTATTCCTACGTAAATTTCTTTTCCCGTATTAGATCAACTTATCATTTTTTTGAAACACATTTCTTTTTTATGTGGCGAGGATCGCTTTGAGTTGTTATGCAGGAGCTCTACTTAAATTCAAGAGAGTTTACCAAATTTCCTGGTACTTATTTATTTGCAATAAGGTATATTGCAAAATAATAAATAATGTGTTCTCCGCCCAGATCATTTTTATATTATTGTATCTATGGAGAATCCTGATTTTAGAGTACTAGGGCACTATGTTCGCATTTATAGATATTGAGACTCATAATTACCTAAGTTGCGTTCGGACTTAATAGACATGAATTGTAGTTGTCAATAAGGGGTATTAATCAACAAGGGGCATTAAATTATCTGGTCAGATGTGCCCGCTGGTAGTACATGTTTGTTGTTATTCTTACTCTATTGCTTGATCTTATAAATGAGAATGACATGGTTTGAGTTATTTAAGGGTTTGATCGAATCTATTAACGGAATGGGGACAAGGTTTTTTAAAATTATTGTTTCGTTTTTAGGGCTGCTTGCTCATTCCATAAATCAAAATTAATTTTACTCACTGCAATCTGCATACAGGGGCAATATTTTGACCTATAATTTATGAAAACATTCTCTTTGAATTACTTCGCGGGGTATTACTGCAGTTAGGTAGCATTTAAATATAGGAATTTACAGACTATTGGTAATCCCTCATATGAAACCATTCGTACTATTTTTTTTTATACATTTCCTATCGATGCAGATGACAGGTCAGATAGCTAGTAAATTGCGACTCAAAGGGCATGTTCTTGATAAGGAAAGTCGTACCGTTTTATGTGGTGCTACAATAACTTGCTTATATAGCAGAGATTCTTCCGTAGTTTCTTATAGACTTACGAATGAAAATGGAATGTTTTTTTTTGATAGTCTTAAGTTTGATAAATATGTGTTGCATATTACTTTCCTTGGTTATCAGCAGCTGATGATTCCTGTGAGTCCTAAAGTGGGGGAGGTTGATATTGATTTAGGAACGATCGGAATTAAGAGGATTGGATTAACGTTGAACCAGATTGAGATTGTTGAATTAAAAAAAGTTGTGAGAGTTACAAAGGATACGATTGAGTTTAACGCGAGCCATTTTAAAACAAAAAGCAATGCTAGCGCGGAGGATTTGTTTAAGATGATACCAGGTGTTCAGGTGGACAAAGATGGTACAATTCGCGTAAATGGAAATATAGTGAAGAATATTATGGTAGATGGAAGGCCCTTGTTTGGTGATGACCCTAAAATACTAAGTGGGAACTTGCAAGCTGATTTGATAGACAAGGTGCAGTTTATAGATATGGAAGGTGATCAGAGGGGAATAGGTCGTCTGAGTGGTAATGGATCGGGGAAGGGTATAAATATTACTATTAAAAAAGAAAAAAGGGGTTTAGTCTCCGGTGAGCTAACTGCAGCATATGGTAGTAATAATCGATTTGCAACCAAACTTAATCTAAGCCACTTTAGAAATCAACAGCAGATGCTTTTGTTTGGGAATGGGGATAACGTAAATGGCTCTCTAGATTCTAAGTCCATTGGGAGTGGTGGGGTTCAGAGAAATTGGATTGGTGGCGGAAGCTACAGTGATATTATTAGTAAAAAGTTGACGATAAATGCCAGTTACTTGATTACCGATAATCTAAGTTCAAGTCAACGTACCAGTGTCATGCAAAGTTTCGTGGCTGATTCAATTCTATATTATAATCAGGCTTCTGATAATAGACTTAGTTTAAGAAATAGTGCACTTTCTTTACAGATTGAGTATAAAATTGATTCTCTTCAAAAGCTTACTTTTGGAAGTCAACTTTCTTTATCTACAAATAGTAACGTTTTGACAAGTAGCTATGAATCGCTAACTAGTCAATTATGGAAATTGAATAGTAGTACGTTGGACAATACTAATATGAATAGAGTATTTTCTCTATCTGGTAGTGTACAGTATGAAAAAAAATTTATGAAGAAGGGCCGGGCTATGGATATGATGTTTAGTTATAGCACCGGACATAATGATAATTCGGGATATAATAAATCTGATAATTTCTACTATCCAATGGTAGGAGATCCGATTTGTGATACTATTAATTATCATGTTTTGGGCCATGGGAGAATACAACAATTGTTCTTTATGATAAGTTATACAGAACCAATTCTCAAAAATGGATCTGTCAATATTATTGTTGCAAGTGACCATTTAAGTAGCATGAATGATAAATCTGTACTCAGTTATAATGGTATTAACTCTTTATATGACAGATTGGTTGATAGTCTTAGTTATAAGTTTGATAATGACCCAATTCAACATATTGCCAAGATACGTTGGTTGTTTCAGAAGGAGAAGTATGACTGGTCGGTTTCATTGGCGGCTCTTAACTATCAAATGTCGGCTCAATACGGTAGTTCCGAGAAAGATTTATCCAGACGTATTCTTAGATTTTTACCCGATGCTCATTTTAACTTTTTGCGGTCTGGTAACAAGCGGTTTCGATTTTCGTATAGAAATGTAGTTGAATTTCCAGAAGCATCTCAATTGGTATCTATTCTTGATATCAGTGATCCGTTATATCAGAAGAAAGGAAATCCGAGGTTGGATCCAATGAGTGCACACAATTTAAGTATAGCATATAGCGGCATCAATGGCAGGTCATTGCGTAGTTTTTCTTTGGAGTTGAATGGCAAATTTATGTTCGATCAGATTGTTAATGCTACGTTGATAGATTCAGTGGGACGTCAAATGATTCAGCCATTAAATTTGAGTGGAGGCCGATTTTTTAGCCTGGATATTGAGAACGGATTTCCTTTAATTAACCCCCAAAGCTCGCTTTTCTTTATTGCTAAAGCTATGATTAGAAAAGATCTAAGTTACGCTAATCAGATCCCCTGGATTACTAAAAGTGTTTATTTGACGCAATCAATTAGGTTTAATTATAGCCACAAATCATTGTACGATTTCATTTTGTCTGGAAATTTAAACTATAATAAGGTAAGATATCCTGATACTAATTTGCGTAAATCTGTTTTTTGGAACGGAGGATTTGCGGCTGCAGCAAATATTAATCTCCCTTTCGGATTTATCGTTGGTACTGATGTTTACATAGGATTATCATCGGGCAGAGCAGAAGGATATAATACGGGTTATTTAATGATGAACGCCTCGATCGCCAAGCAGTTGTTTCAGCATAAAGAAGGACTTATAGAATTGCAGGGATTTGATCTACTAGGGCAAAATGTAAGTGTTACCCGAAATATAGGTGGAAATTATATTGAGGATTTAAAAACCAACACTCTTCAACGATTCTTAATTCTTAAGTTTTCTTATTTTTTGGGAAAAAAGCACAAATGAATGATTGTGTTTTAAGTATTATATAGAATTCATCTTATTTATGTAAGTATCCCTATTATGGTGACAGTTTAAACTTAGAAAAAGTTGCTAAATTTAAACTGAACTACTATTATGAAAAAGACCAGATTCACAGAAACACAGATTGTATCTATTTTAAAACAGCATGAAAATGGCCTGGCAATAAAAGATATCTGTCGTGAACATAGCATTTCAGAGGCCACGTTTTACAATTGGAAAAACAAGTATGGAGGAATGGAAGCCTCAGATGTGAAGCGGCTCAAGGACCTGGAAGAGGAAAATTCCAGGCTGAAAAGAATGTATGCCGATCTGTCGTTGGACAATCAGATTTTAAAAGATCTGTTCACAAAAAAAGGCTGGGCCCTTCCACAAAAAGACAAGTAGCAGAAGAACTGGTCGCTGATCAGGGTATTTCTGTGAGTAGGGCCTGCAGATTGGTATCCTTCCCTCGCACAAAATTCTATTATCGAACCCGTAAAAATGATAAGGCTCTCATCCATGCTTTAGAGGAGCTGGCTTTTAAGTACACTTCATATGGCTTCCGTAAGTTGTTTGCTTATTTAAGGCGGGCCGGGCACAGTTGGAACCATAAAAAGGTTTACCGGGTCTATAGGATGCTTAAGCTCAATAACAGGAAGAAATTGAAGCGAAGAGTACCAGCCCGCATCAAACAGCCGTTGCAGCAACAAACCAATATCAATGTCACCTGGAGTATGGATTTTATGAGCGATAGCATGACAGGTAGCAGAAGATTCAGAACTTTTAATGTGATAGATGACTGCTCCCGGGAAGCTTTAGCTATTGAAGTAGATACTTCCCTATCTTCCTTTCGCATAGTAAGGGTACTGGATAGGATTATTGAGGTCAGAGGCAAGCCAGCAGCTATAAGAACGGATAATGGACCGGAATTTACCTCCGGCTATTTTGAACAATGGTGTAATAATAACGGCATCAGGCTACAATATATTCAGCCTGGCAGACCAATGCAAAACGGGTATATTGAGCGATTTAACCGCCTTTACAGAGAAGCTGTACTGAATGCGTATATATTCGAAGATCTTCATCAGGTAAGAGAATTGACAGCCAATTGGATAGATGAGTACAATCAACGAAGGCCACATGAATCTTTGAATAATCTCACGCCATATGAGTGGGTTATGAAGCTTGAGGATATGAAAAAAATCCAAATAACCACTGTCACCTAAATGGAGTACTTACACAAATTTGAAGTAGAAGCTATGAGAATCGCAGTTAAAGCCCGCAAATGAATCTAAATCTATTTGGACTGACTTCAATAATGGTTGTTTCATATAGATAGCTTATTCCAAAAGGAGGTGTCTTATGGAATGATACCTCCTTTTTGTGAAATGTGTTTAGCGTTATCTACTATAAAGATGAAAATATTCGAATATGCATTCTGCTTTTGTGCGCCAGTAGATACAGAGCTTATGACGCAGTCCTGAAGTAAAATAAAATCTTATTCTGTCTTTCCGTTAACCAGTTGTTAAAATATCTAATGGTATTTGTCTGTGCACTTACCTAATTCGAATTCTAGTTTCAGGTGTATATAGTGTAATCTTTATTGGTGATTTTTCTAATGAAATTGAATTACTTGTTTTCTATTATTTATAATGTGTATTAGGCGGCGTCGATTACTGAAATAACAGGACAGGTCATATTAGTTGGAGCAATACTGGCTTTTATTGTTCTTGTGCCAAATGGATTGTAAGTATATTGATAGGAAGTTGGTTTGGTGCATACGTTTCGAACTTCCCCGCTTATTACAGCTGTAGTGTCGAGATAGAATATGTTTAGCATTCTGGTCGCTTTATAAGCCAACGCGCCGCCTGTAATGCCCAATGATGCCACTATTGAAAGGATTATTTTAGCTTTGTGCATTTTTTTTAGATTATAGTGTGTTCAAAAATGTCTGGGAATCGAATAGATCTTTTTAGAGCTGTAACATTGCTCTAAAGGTATGAGGTTGTACTGTAATGTAGCAGCATTGAATTAGCGTATTTTAAAGCTAGATAGAGATAATCAGCGGCGTTGTATGCATAATCGGGTAGGGACAATGCTCTGATATGCCTTTTAATTAATGCTATATTCATGAAGTATATTAATCTCTTTTTACTTGTAATATTTAATTCCTATTGCATAGGCCAAATTCCAGCTAATGTATATCACAAAGAGATTCAGCATCGCGATCCCAAGCTTAAATTGGATTCTTCGACTTTTGGTAATTGGCCGTATATTTCATTGTCAGGTATTACGGATAATGGAAACTATTTTGCTTATGTTATCCAAAGTGAAAAGAATGAGAGTCGTGAATTTATCCTAGAATCTACGGTAGATGATTGGGAGATTAGGTCGACCTTGAAAGAATTTTATTCGTTTACATATGATAGTAGATATGCCGTTTGGATAAATGAACATGATAGTCTATGCATTGCTCGCCTTGGGCTATCTGAAATAAGATATATTCCTAACGTTTTGTTTTTTAGCATTCAAGGAAAATATATGTCATATCAATTGAAGGATTATAGTAGTTCTTTACTTGAAGTAAATATTAGAAATAATAAGATTGTTTCGCGCCTATCGGCAAAAGAGTCGGTTATCATGGAAAGCGGAAACATACGCCTTTTATTAGTACATAATTCTCTTAGCGAGCAGTTGGTTTCCGTTCGCAGAGGATGTAATGAGAGAAAGGTATTGTGGGAGGGTACTAGCATCTGTAGTCTTATAAAAGATAAAAAAAGTAATCAGATAGCTTTTTTTTCAGGATCTAATAGAGATAGTATTTTTTATTATAAAATTGGAGCAGATGAGGTAAATAGCTTGTTACTCAATATTGATTCTAATATTCTTGTTTCAAGATTGACCCATTTTAGTAGTAATGGTATGAATATATTTATTCATTTAGTTGAGAATGCCCGATTAGACACCAATCTCCAAAATGTGACTATGAATTTATGGACCTATAAAGATACTAGGTTAAGATCGGAGCAACTGATTGAGTCAAATAGTAGGACTTATAGAGGAGTGGTTCGTATGTCAGATTATTCCTTTAATAGATTAGATAGTGGGAATGATTGGATTTTTTTGCCCAGTATACATGATACGGTTGCATTGATCCGTCGGCAAAAGGAAATTACACCAGGTGATGAAACTCATTGGAATTCCGCTTCTGTTTTTTGTTGGTATCTTAAGTCTATAAACTATGGACATGAAATTAGTTTGGAAGAGATTAGGAAGAATGTTTTAGTAGAAGTATCTCCCTCGGGTAAATTTGTGATTTACTACGATGAGATAAGTGGTGCTTATTTTGTATATGAAACTTGTACTGGCACAAGGCGTAATTTGACACTTGGTATAGATGAAAATTGGAAAAAGAATTTTGCTAGTGGAACCTACGGTAGGTGTATATTGGGATGGGATTTTAATGATGAGAGAGTGTTTATAAAGGGCGAATATGACATTTGGGAGATTGATCCATCCGGTAGAAAAGAGGCTTTAAATTTGACCAATGGTTACGGTAAAAGGCATAGGGTAATTTTCGATTTTGCACTTGAGGAGTATTCTCGTCGGGGATTTAAAAGACATGAGGCAATAATATTGACGGCGTTTAATATTGATAATAAGGAGAACGGATTCTATATGAAAAGATTGGGAAAAGAAGGAGATCCTGACTCGCTAACTATGGGATCTTTTATATATAGTATCACAGGTAGTCCATGTCTGCCTGCCGGAGCGAACTATGCACCTTTAAAGGCTTTACATTCTCGTCGTTATATTGTTAGACGAATGAGTGCCAGTGCTGCGCCTAATTTTTTTGTGACATCTGACTTTATAGTTTTCAAGAGGTTAACTAATCTGTATCCTGAGAAGTTATTTAATTGGTATAGAAGCGAGTTACATAGTTGGCGATCATTAAATGGAGATACGTTGCAGGGAGTATTATATAAACCTGAGGATTTTGATTCACATAAAAAGTATCCCGTAATTTTCTATTACTATGAGAGAAGGTCTGATGCATTAAATTTATATATGGAACCTCGTGCGTTAGAAAGTGGATGCGCAATTAATATCCCTTATTATGTTAGCAATGGATACTTGGTTTTTAGCCCAGATATTTATTATGCAATTGGAAATCCTATGCAAGGAACATATGATGCTTTGATTTCCGCTGCAAATTATTTAGGTGCAAAATCTTATGTTGATGCGACCAAAATGGGCCTTCAAGGTTGTAGTTGGGGAGGCATACAAACTAATTATATTGTTACTCATTGTGATTTGTTTGCGGCCGCGTGTTCAGCCTCCGGTATCACTAATTGGGTTAGTAGCTATTGTGGCATAAAAGGTTTGGGGGAAAGTATGCAAGGCATGTATGAGGTTGGACAATTTCGTATGGGCGGTACTCTGTGGCAGAAGACGGATACTTATATTAAAAATTCTGCGGTTTTCTACGTCCATAAAATCTCTACTCCGTTATTGTTAATGCATACCATTAATGATAAATTGTGTAGTTTTGACGATATTTTTCAGTTTTATTCATCTCTTTACCGTTTAAGAAAGAAAGGGTGGTTGCTTGTCTACGATGGGAATCATGGTGTGTTCGGCAAAGATGAGGTTGATTTTAGCATACGTATGAAGCAGTTCTTTGATCATTATTTAAAGAACAGTCCTGCCCCTAAGTGGATGACACATCCTTCTTCTGACTGGCTGCATAATACGGACGATGGATTAGGTTGGGATGCCAGAGGATTTTAGAAAGTTGATATGTGGTATATTTGCTCGGAATTTTGATATTACCTTTAATACGCATTCCGCCTTATAGCTTTGAATTTATCCGTTGATTAGTACTCTGGATGTACATGTTGTTGTTGGAGTGCTATTATATGTACTGGAATATGGTGTGAGCCTTCCAAGAGGATGTGGGGCTCTGGGCAGTTGGACAGGGATGATGCAGGCGGAAGTGTTTTGACCATACAATATGGTACTTCCAATTGCGTAAAAGGTTCGATTGATCTTGTTGATCTTTCTGGCAGCTAGCCCTCCCGTTACAGCTAGTATTATTATGATTATTAGTGCTATTTTTTCTTGTTTCATTACAGGTATTTTAATGTTTTGTATAATACAGAATTTATTTAGATTACTTCCATTAACCTATGCAAAGGTATGAATGAAGGTTTATAAGAATCTATTGGCTGGAATGCAATATCCAATTTTAGTCCCGTGGTGATATTTAAATTAATTCGCGCCGGTCCCTGATTAGATTTTGACTATGAAGTTATTATTACTAATAAATATTGATATTATGTTTTGGCGTTGTAAGCCAACATGGTATGTATAATCTGTTGTTTAGAGTTATCTTTTATTGGTATTATTTTTTGATTCCTATCTATTTTATCGTAAATAGTGCTTGGAGTAATAGTGAGCGGGGGGGCATACTTAAATATGACTATTGGCCTACTCAACAAAAATGCCAATATTCCACCCACTGTTACCGCCGCAATCGCAATCCTTGCTCTTTTCATAACCATAAATTTACTCTTCAACAATAATGTATGCCTTCAGTTTCGAAATTCTTTCACTAGTAAGATCCTTTTCTCTCCACAGCCGTGTTAGCAACCACGCTCATATATATAATTCTCCACACCGCCACAACCTCCCACATAGGCCGGTATATAATGACGGGTTGGCAATCCGGAAGCTACTCTTGTTAGTGTGGTAAGCATTGATAAATCCTTACTCTATCGTGAATCGAATTTACGAGTGTTCTCTGCAATCTCCATGCAGAAACAAAAGTGCCCTCAGTTTTTGCTGAGGGTAAAAAGCACATCACCCTGATACCGTGTGGGTAAGTGGGCAGAGGAACGACAATCTTGAAATACTAAACCTAACTGGGTCCCGGATGGAGCTAGCTACGCACTATAAATAGTAGTCGGCAGTGTGCACTATGCGGTCCAGTCGGTATTGGTCCAGCCGGCCAGATTTGCCCGCATAGTCTTGTAAGCTAACGCATTGCCAATAATGGACATCAATCCCACCGTCGTTAATAAAATTTTTGCTTTCTTCATAATGATAAAGACTTATGACTTATAAAGAGTACCTACTTTTGATGATAAGTTTCGGCTTTCCTATAGAAATACTGGTCACATAAAATGTATGTGAAGCTCTTATCAAGCATCTTGCAAAAGCTATCACTGATAGCTCGGGAGTAAAAATAGAAAATATTCCACGGTGCTCCAACTGACCCACAGGGACATCGTTAAACATAGCAATACCTTAAATGGCCCCAAAATGAAATCCGCTATTTTACTCCGTTACTTAAACCACTGTCTTGCAGTAGCCTCATAATGATAAACGGATTATCCGTATCATTAACCCAATAGCATTCGAAGGTTATAACTAGCGCGTTCTCTGTACTTTTGCCCTAAAGAAATTAGGTGAAGATGATGGGAGGAATCAGAAATGCACATTTCCCTTTGTTTAGGAGAAAGAGGGCTTAAAATAGTTGGATCGCAGAAGAACTATTTTCACAAGCAGTACACGTTCAATCTACTGAGGAATTAAAAAATGGTAACTAGGTGAATTGGATCGAATGACAAAGAAAATGGTCAATCTCTCAATTTTTCACAATAGCTACTCATTTTAGTCCATAATTTCCTATCTTAGCCAAATACTCGATCTGAGTATCTCATTCTTTCCCAAATTCATCTCAACGAACCTCGTATTGTTAACACCATATTTGTGTATATAATATACCAACACTTCAGAGTTTAGTGAATTGTTTAACCTTGCAATTAGAATGCAAAAATGAAAAATGACATGGTATCCGAGCAAGACCTGGAGAATCTTAAAAACGAGGAAGTAAAGGAAATCGGGGAATTAAGAAAATTATTGGAGCAGGTCACTGCTATGTTTAACCCTCCCCGTCAATGGCTTAAATCTTACGAAGTGCGTGACCTGATGGGCATCTCGGGAGGTACCCTCCAAAACATGCGCAATAATGGTACGCTTGCTTCCAAAAAAGTAGGTGGTTTAATGTACTATAAGTATAGTGACATTCTTAAGCTGATGGAAGGATAAAAATTCAATCAAATCTGTCTTTAACTTTGGCAAGATCTGCTCCTTAAAGAACAGATGCGGAACTGACATTTGTATCATTCAAGCGAGGGCTGGACCACAGCCTTGAATTCGCCACCGCATAAAAAAGGCCCTCGCATTTGCGAGAGCCTTTGTAATAACCGGATGGTTTGTTTATTCGGAGGCCTCTGTTGAGGGCTCCTCATATACTACCGCCTGGCTTACTGTCGAAAGTACGGTCCCTGCAACAGCCAGGTAAGTGGCTATCTTAGCAATAATAACAGGTACCGCCGGAATTCCAATCAGAGCGGTGCTGATGGCCGTTAATACCAGCCCTATATTGCGGGCTTTGGTAAAGAAAGGCGGCGTATCAGCTATTAAACGTGCAGCGAGTTTCATTTGCATTGTTTTAATCGTTAAAAAATACCGGGGTCAGTGAAACCCCGGTTTGAGGGTTAAGGAGCAGGTGTAGCGACCGGCATACCGGAAACTTCCACCAGTGATAACGCATTGTTGATGCCATTTTTCAGTTTGTTGAATACCCCGTTTACCTGTTGGTAAAAGGCGATACCCAGCGCGAGGAACAATGGCTTGGTACTGTTGGCAGTAACATTGGTCAATAGGTGGAGTTTCTGAGTGGCAGAGCCATCTATCGGAATCTCTTCGCTGGTAGCGACACCATTTACAAATGTTTCTGCTTCGAAGTCCACTTCAGCGCCGCCAGCCAGGATTTTAAAATGGGTGGCGCCGGCAGGACTGGCCATCAGGTCAATCGGCCTGAATACAGGTATGTCTACTTGAAGCGTACCGGCAACGCGATCTATAGCGGCGGTGTACGGAGCAAATAGCGTTGCTTCCAAACGTGAATTGCTGTTGAACTCAAAGTCTTTGAGTAGCTCCGCTTCGCCGTCAATCACATTACGTTGGCCCCTTACATTTACAGCATCTGCCTTGATGACTTTCACCATTTCCCGGCATAGCCGCGAAGACGTATAACTGTCTTTAATATTCATCACCAGCGTACGGAATGCGGTGAGGAGTATCTTGCAAGCTTTACCTGCCCTGCCAAATTCCGCTGTATTTTCTCTGGTCCTGGCGAATGCGGGATCTGTTGCAATACGATTTGCACTAACACCACCTTTCTCTCGGGCAAGATACCCCGCTTTTGACTTGTAGAAAGTAATGTTGCCAATCGTTCCTTGAAGTGGGATAATCCCATTTTGTTTTGCCATTTTTTATAAAATTTAGAAATAAAAAATAGGGCTTCTTGGTAGTCAGCCCTTTTAGGCTTACACCTGCGCAGGATGTAGTAAATGGCATTCACTTCCGCTAAACTAGTATCGTATTTTTATTCAAGAAAATTTCCATTCACATTGATACAGATTGTATCATATTGATACGTGTTTTTGAGGGAACGATCAGAAAAGAGGGTATAAAAGAAGAGAAAGAGGAATAGGAAAAGAAGTAGTAATTCGGGGTTTACTCCCCGTTTACTCCCCCTTTGCCTCCCGTTTAAGGGTATTCAGAATGGTGGAATGTCGGTTGTGGCAACCTGAAATAAGTGCGTCAGTGGACGCCAGAAGTTAAATAATGATTTACTCCCCAATAATCACATATGTCTTGCAGGCTCCAGGCTCTTTAGCCAGTTGTACTTTTCTCCCGGGCATCGTGGTATCAGCTACCACGCTTTTATACATGATAGTTTGCACTGTACATGCCCCACCTTTATACGCTGGCATGTAATAATAAGTAGGCAGTGCGGCAGCTATCGTCGCCAGGCCAACCATTACAAGTAAAATTTGGGCTTTCGTCATATCCTGAAATTAAGAAGCATCACTGCAAACTCATCTCAGAAAACATAACAATACCTTAAACCACCTCCCCAACAAAATCCCCTATTTTCGCCCCGTTGCTCAAACCACTGCCATGTTGCATGCTCATGATGATATAGCGCTTATCCGTACCGGTGACACAAAAGCATTCGAAAGGTGTTTCAATCAACACTGGCCGGCGCTCTATGCCTTCGCCCTCAAAATCCTCGGCAATAAAGACGACGCAAAGGATGTAGTGCAGGGCGTATACATCTCCCTGTGGTCGCGGAAAGAAAAGCTGAATCTGAGCGGCCCCCTCGAAAACTATCTCCACCAGGCTGTCCGCTTCCAGTCTATCAAAAAGCTAAAGGAAATCATGAACCGGCCGGAGGAGCTGGACCGTGTGCAGGAGTATATCATGCCGGTGTTAAACGATATCTGGGAAAAGATGGAAACGGCCGATGTATTTAAAGAAATCGATACCCAGTTAACCACCTTACCGGAAAAAACGCGGGAAATATTCCTGCTGAGTCGCCGGCATCATTTATCTATTGCGGAAATCGCCGGGAAATTAAATCTCTCCGAAAAAACAGTAAGAAACCAGCTGCACATAGCATTGAAGGCGCTCAGGCATCATATTGCTGTGGCCCTGATCCTCGCGGAAGTAATGAGTTAATAATTCCTTAACGTACTTCTTCGGGACAAGCACCTCCGCTAAAGGAACATATCTATAGAAGAATGTTCCGGATGAATATCACACAGTTTAAAAGATTGGTCAGTAATTACCTGTCGGGCAATGCCACCCACAGGGAAGCTACGTTGCTGAACACCTACCTCGATAAAGCCTGGGAGGAAAAACAGGTGCCTGCTGATGTGGAAGAGCAGCGCCTTGAGGTGTGGAATAACCTGAAAAGGGAAATCGCACCGCCACGCATCAGGGTATGGCGGTATGCGGCTACGGCCTTAATCCTCATAGCCACCGGGGCTACCTATACCTACCGGCTGGCGTTGCAGAACTGGCTGGATCCTGTTCCCATGCAAAGCATTACGGCCCTTAAGTACCAGGTAAAAAAGGTAATCCTGCCGGATAGCTCGGTAGCTATTCTCAACGGAGGTACCACGCTTATTTATCCCCAATACTTCCGCGGCAAACAAAGAAACATCACAGTAAACGGGGAAGCATTCTTCGAGGTCACGCCGCAAACCGAGCCTTTCATCATCACCGGCCCGCATTTAAGCGTAAAGGTATTGGGCACCAGCTTCGTGGTGGCCGATAGTAGTGGTATCGAAAAGCCAAAGGTAAGCGTGAAAACGGGTAGGGTAGCGGTTACCGCCGGGGCGGCGGTACAGCAGCTCACGGAAAATGAGGAGCTCGTATACGACAAGGAAACCATCTATATCTATAAACAAGCGGAAGTAAACACCGGGTGGACCAGCAAAAAGCTGTTGTTCAATGAATCGGCGCTGAACGATGTTTTCAGGGAAATAGAATCGCTGTACGGCGTAAAAATAAAAACCACGCCGGCTATCAGCGACCTGAAATTCACCGGCGCATTCGAGGAAACCGACACCATGAACGATATCCTGAAAGTGATATCCCTGTCGTACCGGCTAACTATTCACAAAAACAAAAACGGCATCATCGTAATTAAGTAGCATCAAACATAACGGGAATGCTAACAACCATCGGCCTACAGCTGCTGGTAACGGATCTTCTTTTTTTAAATCGCAAACGAATGAAGGAAAAAATTTTACACGGATGTATGTGGGTCCTGCTATGCTTTACTTTGCCGGCAATGGCACAGGAAAGCTTCCTGCAGAAAAAGATCAGCATCAGTTTCAGGAATGAGCCCATCGCAAAATGTTTCATGACAGTGCAGCAGAAGGGCGGCATTACCTTCTTCTACAATCCTGCCGATATGAAGGCGGTGGAAAAAAAATATACGGCCGATCTCAATAATAAAACCGTAGCGGAAGTGATCACCTGGTTATTACAAAATACCGGGTTGGAATTTGAAGCGGTAGATGGCAGGAAGGTAGTAGTACGAAAAATCATTATCAAACAATCAACAGCACCCCGGAAACGCACCATCAGCGGGATGGTGACAGACGCAACAAAAAACAGCCCCATCGCCCGCGCGGAAATCATGGCGCAAAGTACCGGCAGTGTAGTGATGGCCGATGAATCCGGCCGCTTTTCGGTGGAAGTAAAAGATACCACCGATGTACTGGTGATCTATTATGTAGGCTACGCTACCAAAATGATCAAAGCCGGCAGCGCGCCGGTGTTATCGGTGCAACTGAAACCAGACAGCAAAACACTGAGCGGCGTAACGGTAGATGCCCGCCGCCGCTCCAACACGGAAGTAATGCTGCTGAACGACCGTAAAAACTCCGCCATGATCTCCGACGGGATCTCTGCACAAAACATCGAAAAAACAGCCAGCATTACCACTACCCAGGCCCTGCAACGTGTATCGGGCGTAACGGTTACCGACGATAAGTATGTAGCCATCCGCGGCCTCGGCGACCGCTCCGTGATCGGGCAGCTCAATGGCATCCGCCTGGCCTCTTCCGATCCCGACAGGAGCGCTATTCCGCTGGACCTGGTGCCTGCCGGCCTGCTGGACAATATCACCATCTACAAAACCACTACCTCCGATAAACCTGCCGATGCCGCTGCCGGTATCGTGGAGCTCAAAACAAAGTCGGTGCCCGACAGGGAAATGCTCACCATCACGGCGCAAACCGGCATGAACTCGCAAACCGGCAGCAAAGTGAACAGCTTCTATAACAGCGACATGGGCTTTCTCGGGCAAAAGGTAAAATCAAAAGGATTGTCGCCGGAATTCCGGGAGCTGTCCAACCAGTACCCCAACGGCCTGGGCGATATCCAGCGCAAAATCGCCAACAGCCGCAACGATCCGGCCCTGCTGGCAGAAGCAAACCGCATCAGCGGTATCATGCACGGCTTTGATCCCGTGCTCACCACAAAGTATAAATCGGCGCCGCTGAACCAGATCTATGCAGTTACTTACGGTAACAGCTATACGGTATTTAAGAAACACCAGGTAGGATTAATAGCCGGCGCCAATTATTATAACCGCACCAACGATATTTACGACGGCCAGCTCACCCAATACAGCGTATACCAGGGCGTGTTAACAGGCAACAGCGCATTGTACAGTCCCCGTGTAATCCCTAACTACATTACCCCCAACAACATCAATCTTGGGAAGTATTTAAATTATAAGGAAAACACCGGCACACAAACACTCAACTATGGATTTTTGGGTGGACTCACCTACCGCTTCAGCCCTCAGCACGAAATAAGTATGCAGTACCTGGGTAGCCGTGGTGCGGAAACACGCGCCAGCAACCTGCACGGCGCCTACGAATATACCGGCCTGCCAGGCAAGGTGTATAACCTCGTGTATTCCTTACGCCAAAGCTATCGCACACTCAACACCTTCAACCTCCAGGGCGAGCATAAGTTCACAAAAAAAGAATACGCGCCAAAGCTGAGCTACAACCTCGCTACCTCTTCGTCGGCGCAGGATGATCCGGACTATCGCTTTGTAAACCTGGCGGACTATCGCGTAAATGGCGGTACCAGCCATCCCGGCGCAATAGATATACCGGGCACTACACCGCCCATTGTGGCTTCACCTGGCTTGTATTCCCTGGTATCAGGTTATGTAAACGGATATGGCCCCTACGGTATCATCCAGGCTGATCCCAACGGACGCCGTTTCCGCCAGTTAAAGGAAAATAATTACAACTATAAAGCGGATATCACACTGCCTTTTAAAGTCCTCGGTAAAAAACAGGAGTTTAAAACAGGTGTGAACTACCTGCACCGGAGAAGGCGTTTTTCAGAGAATGTACTCTATCTTCCGGGTTCCAATTATTCTGCCGGCGGCGCACTGCCGCTGTATGAAGTAAATGGTCAGCTGGATCAGCTGGTAGGTTACGATCGTATTGGTATCCGTCCGCCTGCTTCCTATAATGAAGAAGGCGCCCCCCGCAGTGGCGGATTCCTGTACAACATCCAGAAGTCGCCCAATAACTATAAAGGCTACTATGAAACCCGCGCGTTTTATGGTATGCTGGACCTGCATCTGACAGAACAGCTGCGCCTCACCGGTGGGGTACGGTTTGAAATGACGGATATACAAGCCGCAGTAGATACATCCAATGTATTCCTGGATCCCTCTATTACTGCTACAGATGCCGGCGGTAACAAAATAAACCTGGTATATACCGAACCAAATTCTATCTACAAAACAGATTACGAACCTTACTACTCTGCTAACCTTACCTATACACTGAATAAGAATATGAACTTCCGGTTGGGCTACAACACTACGCTGGCCCGGCCGGAGCTGAGGGAACTCACCAACGTATTTGATTTTGACCCTTTCCAGTTTGCATTGGTGGTAGGTAATCCCAACCTGAAAAACCAGCAAACCACTAACTACGATTTCCGCTGGGAATGGTTCCCCGCACCGGGTGAGGTATTGTCTGCTTCGGTTTTTTATAAGGAGATAGATAACCAGTTAACAAAGGTGTTTAAACAAAATTCGTCCGGACTGGAAGCTCGGTTCCCCGAATTCCCTGCGATAGAGTTTCAGAACGATCCCAACAAAGGACGCGTGTATGGAATAGAGCTGGAAGTGGTAAAAAACCTCGGTCTGCTGTGGGCGCCCATGAAAAACCTTTTCCTGGGATCTAACCTGCTGCTGGCGCAAAGTGAAATCAAAAAAACAAAAGAGCGCCTGGAATCTTCCCGTGCTATTGATCGCCGCGCACCGGCCAACAGCCCGCTGTTTGAACAGGCGCCGTATTCCGTGAATGTATTCCTGAACTACAACAACACGAAATCAGGCACCGATTTCACGGCCACTTTTAACATGGTAGGAGAGCGCCTCATCCAGGTAAACCTCGATGGTACGCCGGATCTCTACTCCCGGCCTAATCCCGTACTGGATTTCGTGGGCTCGCAAAAATTGCTGAAACGCCTCACCTTAAAAGGATATGCAAAAAATATACTCGACAGGCCAGTGGAAGAAGTATACGCCAACCCAGGTACAGGAGGGAATTTTTACGGAAAGAAATATGTACGCAGAAGTTTTTACCGCGGAACAGAATTTATGCTGGGATTGACTTTTAACCTGTAAAAATTTGAATGATGAAAATGAAAATTACTTATATACTCATAGCGGTGGCGGTAATGATGAACGCCTGCAGCAAAAAGCTCGACTACAGCTATGATAACCGCGTGGTGCAATACCCGGTGAGCGCCTCCGGCATCCGCGTGGTTAACCTGGTAGGCGCCACGGAATTGTCGGTGAACGGACAACGCCTCACCAGCTACCTGCAGCCCGATAAAGAAGGAAATTATGGCCTTAATGAAACACGCGGTACTGCATATTTCCCGGAAACAGGCCGTTTAGGGTTAACATATAGTATTCCCCGGGAGCAGGTGAAAGCCAGCGGCTGGGTAGATAGTATCCTGTTCAGCAGTCTGTCTGTTAAAAATGCGGTGCCAGCCCCCCGGCCCTTCCGCGCAAAAGAGGATGATGCGCATCCGAACGATTATTACTTTGTACGTTTCAGACCCAATCCGGACGGTTTTCAGGACTCTTTATTCGTGATCCCACGGGGTATATCACCGGCGGCAGATCCGGCTGTATTTAAGGTCCGTTTGCTGAATCTCAGTTCCACCATTGCCGGAAGTATTCCTCCGGGTATTTTCCGCACCGGGCCTATGTCGCTTACGCTGGCCGACGGCACCGGAGTGCCGGGTCTCAGCAACATTGCTCCCGGCAAATATTCTGATTATGTGGAAATACCCTATGGTACCTACCAGTTCAAAGTATTGAATAACGAAGGAAAAGAAGTCCCGGCCGGCGGAACCATTTATAATCTTTTCAACCCGGCTACCGGCACCCTGATGGATATAAACGGTACACCCGGCATCGGCGGTAATAAAGATACCTGGCTTACCTACGCACCACTGAAAACATTTCAGCCCGGAGGTATTTATACCATCGTAGTATCAAGTACCTACGAGGCCAACATCCCAACCGGTAACCCTAACGGGGAAACCTACAAATCAGAAAATAACACCTTCCGTATTATTGCAGATATTCCTGAACCGTTGAATATCACTTACGCCCGTTTACAGGGTGTGAATGTAGCCGCAGGGAAAAAGATTACCTGGCAGGTAGACGGGCAGCCGATGGGCAGTACATTAGCCTTTACCCAACAAACCACCTACAGTCGGTATATAACGGGTACGCATATAGTAAAAGCACTGGATGAAAACGGCCAGGTATTGGCCGAAAGTAATCTCGCCATGCAACCCGCTGATAATTTTACAGCCTGGCTGTATACCCGTAAAGATGGCAGCGCCGCAATTACTTTTTCCGCCAATAACCTCAGTGGAAAATACTATGACGGTACTGCTACGGATGATGGTACCTACAGTATACTGAAAGCTGTGTATCCTTTCTGGATCCGCTTCATGAATTTCTGCCCGGACCTGGAAGAGGTCACTTTTACACAGGGTAACGGACAACCATTTAGTGCGGTTTCCGCATTGGCATATCAACATATTTATTTCGCAAAAGCAGTAACCGATCTTCCCTATGTGATGCAGATGGTCAATTTTTCGCAACCGGTAATGGCCTACGCCTCCAGGCCCGGTATTGCCCCCGGCGATTGGCTGCGCAATATCACGCCGCTGAAAAGCCGTGATTTTATTGCCCGCCCGGAATTATATAAAACACCGGAATTACCACAGAGCGAACCAGGCATATATACCGTAGTGCTGCTGGGTAGCACCGCCGCCAATGCTACAGAAAAAGCCCGGATGATTATTGTGAAACATAACAATTGAGTAGTCTTATGAATAATAAATACTTTTTACTGCCACTACTACTGGCCGCACTGTTCTTCAGCAGCTGCCGCAAAACGGACTATGTGGTATTGGATAATCCCGCCTACCTGCGGGTATTCAACTGCCTTGAATTTACTACCAATCTTGATAACAAAGATGCGCCGCAACCATTTCTCACCTTCCTGGTAGATCCCGTAATGGATGATGCCGGGGTACCTGTCAGCGCTGCTATCACAGGCGACTTCCTGGAGCGGCGCAGCGACTGGGCAAGACCCTATCCCGATGCCGCCAGTAATGTACTGTGGCAAAAAGAATATCCGGGTACTAAAAGAGTGCTGGCAGCTCCCATCGTGAATGGATATGATCTTTCGAGCTGGGCGCAGGTGCCTTCAGGTAAGCATCATATTGTTTTCCGTACCCGGCCGCTGAACAACACACCCTACTTTGAACTGGATAAAATGGAACGGGGTGTTACGTTGATTGATACCACGATAGACCTGAGTGCGGGGGAAGTATATACGATGCATGCATTGATAAAAGAATATACCAGCCAGCAACCGTTTATGTACCTGCGTAAGGAAACATTTCCGAAACAACCCTTCGCTGATTCTATGGTATATGTAAACTTCTATAACCTCAGCGCAGCCAATTTTTATACGAAAGCGCCCGATGCAGTGCCAAATGAGGACCTGTCCAACACCAAGCTAAGCGACACCATGAACGTTTACTACTCGCTCAATAAACTGGCGGCAAATGGCGCTCCCGTGGCGCTGCCGGGTTACAAAGGCATACCGGTAGGACAGATCATTTATTCCCTGGAACCTAAAGTAACGCCTTACTACAGCTTCCCTTTATTTGCGGATACCAGCAGCAATAAAATCTTCACAGGCAACATGAGCCAGCAGTTTGGATTTTACGCCCCCGGTTTTACCCCGGAAAACCTGGGCTACCCGGCTTTTATACCGGTAGGTGTTTATGCTGCCGTGATCATGGGCGATTATGGCGAATCCGGCAGAAATGCCTATCTGCCTTTCAAGATAAAATGTGATCTGCGTACAGGGCTGGTAGTGAGTATCCATTCCGGTACCAATAATCCCCGGTCATTTGCTACGGTCAATACGGTGGAGTATATCAACCGCAGGATGTATGTAACTACCATCCAGCGCAAGTTTGCACCGCCGGTTTATTAACGTCTTTATTATTTCGATATGCTGAATATTTCTATCATAAAACAGTTCATGGCAGTATCGCTGCTGCTGGCGCTCATAACGGGCTGCCGGAAAGATAATCTCATTCCGCCCATTGACAGAACAACCACGCCGCGCGCAATGGGCGCATTTATTGAAAATAATTATGACCTGAGCATCTTAACTGCTGCCCTGAAAAGAACAGGCCTGCTGGATACGCTGAATCAGGGCGGCCCCTTTACCTTTTTTGCGCCGGATAATGCGGCATTCAATAAAATGGGTATTACAGGTCCGGGAGATGTCGATAAAATGGAGGTGGATAGTCTGCGGTCTATGCTCCGTTATCATATGATCCGTAACCGCTACTTTACCACCACCTTCCCACAGCAAATAGATAACAGGTATCTTACCCTTTCCGGAGACGAAATATATGTATCTACCCTGAAAGCAGCCACTATCTCGCCAGACCTGGACATGTTTGTAAATGGTGCGCTGATCCTCAAGGAAAGTAAAAGAAATATCGCTTTGGCCAATGGGGTGCTGCATATCCTTGCCAAGCCGCTGAAGCTCACCCGGGGCACCGTACAGGACTATATCGCCGCAGATACCAGCTTAACTTTATTTGCTGCTGCCATGAAACAATTCAATTTATGGGACGGTCTTAAAACAAATAAACCATTAACGGTTTTCGCACCGGCCAATAGCGCCTTCCTGAAATACGGACTCACAGCAGAAAAGATTGCCAGCATGAATCCTGCTGATTATAAGGCCATCACCTTTGCTATTTACCCGGTAGAAATGAGACCTATGCACGTCTTTTCTACAGATGGTTATCTGCTTGCAGGTAGTGCTACACTGGGTGAGGGAGCCATCAAAGCAGGAGGGTATGGCATTGCACTCGGGTATTCGTATAATAGTTATTACGGTCAGGAAATTTCTTTTATAAGTGTTTTGAAAAAGAAAGCGGCCGACTGGTACCCGAACGAGGACGGCCCCTCCAATGTAAACTACCTGAACGGTCTCGCAAATGCAGATCATAAATGTAGCAACGGCATCGTACATGTAATAGATGACCTTTTCCTGAACCCGGATTTAATGAAGCAATAAAAACGAAACAGATGACATCAAAAATATCTTTGCTCTTATTACTGCTCCTGGCTTTTGCGGCCTGCAGCAAACAGGACATAGAACCGGAGCCGGTAGGTGAACCTGTGCCGCATGAATCAGGTCCGGATAAAACATGGCAACAACAACTGGCTGTTTCTTCGTTTGCCCGTTTCCGTGAAGCATGGCAGCGCTCGGGTATGGATCAGAAAGTAAACCAGGATGGCGCAGGCTTTTATACCCTCATTGTACCCACCGATAAAGCTTTTGACGAAGCCGGCTGGACACTGGAAAAAATAAAGGCGGCAGATGCGACCGTATTGGATGAATTATTATCCTACTACATAATGCCCGCCCGCCTGTTGCCGGAAAATATTACCGCCGTAAAAGGCAGTACGCCGGCAGCAACACTGTCATCCCGTTCTTTCGCCGACAGGGAAAACTGGTACAATGATTATGTAGATTTCCAGTTCCTGGCAAAATCCGGCGATAGCCTGATGGTCAATGGTGTGGCCCTCAGCAAATGGGGACAACAACTGGAAGGTACCAACGGCGTAATATATCCCATTGATCACCTGATCAGCAAACCACAACAATCCATGTGGGAATACCTGCAAAGCCAGCCGCGTTTCAGCCTGTATGTAGCTGCATTACTTGTCAACGATAGCCTGTACCAGTCCGTCTGGATGAATAGTTCACTGCCGCTGCTGAAATCATCATCATCGCTGGCACAGTTCACCCTGTTCGCACCCAACAACGATGCGTTTATAAAAAATGGTTTTCATAATGCAGATGATATCCTGCAATACTGCCTCCGTTCCTGGCCGTTGCCTTCTCCCGGCTATGATGAAAATATGTATTGGCAACAGCCGGTAACTGCTATGGATTCCATTCTGATGGCATGCGGACCGGAAATAGCCAACGCCTCCCAGCTGACTGGAATAGAGGCCCGCGTAGGACCGGTTTTCTTTAGCAACGACCTTACGCTGAATGCTGCCCAACTCAGTGGACTAGTGCTTTTTAAAGGACAGCCTTATAACACCCCGCCAACACAAATCAGTTTATCGTTTATTAACAACAACGGCCAGCCCGGCGTCAGAAGAATAGGCACCAACTATCCTTACATCAGTTTAAAGAGCAGGGATATAAGAGTGATCAATGGTGTTGTTCACGAAGTAGGAGATCTCTTTAAACAATAATTTTTAAAAGCAGCCAAATGAAAAAATTCACTTATACAGGTTTGCTGATACTCTTATTGTCAGCCTGTACAAAGGATAAAGATAACACAGCAGGTCCGGATGAAATCAATCGCCTCACCTACATCATCGACGATAATAAATTTAACTTCTCTTCCTTTAATACCGCTTTGGGCAGAACCGGTTACCGTAACATGCTGGCGCAAGCAGGGCCTTATACGGTGATGGTGCCGGATAACAACGCATTTGCAAAAGCCGGGTATGCAACTAACCAACAGGTACTAACCCAAAGTGCAGTCATTCTCAATAACCTGGTGTCCTATCACATTATAAACGGTACCTGGGAGTTGAATAAACTGCCTTATCAGTTTAATCAGGAAATATCGGCGATTACCGGCGCAAAAATGTTTGTTACACACTGGATCAAAGGCGAAGATACCGTACTGACGATTAATGGCAGCCCCGTCCTCGCGTACAACCTGCCCGCCAGTAACGGTATGATACAGGTACTTGATAATGTGTTGCAACCATTGGTATATCAAACGCTGTCAGATGCGATTGCTACAGATACCAGTCTTACTTTTCTAAACGTAGCATTGCAACAGGCAGGTATGAAAACGCTGATCTCCGGTAGTGCCACCTATACTTTTTTTGCGCCTTCCAATTCGGCATTCCGCAACGCAGGCTTTCCTTCTGTAGACAGTATCAATAAAACAGATGCAAAAACATTACGCGATCTGTTGGAATACCACCTGTTTGCAGGCCGGAAGTTTATCTACGATTATATCCTTACCACCGGCAATTCCGATCAAACGGAACAAGCGATGCAAAACGGTAATAACGTAGGCATTTCACTCGTAAAAGATGATACAGGTGTGAAATACATAGGCATCACCATAAAGGGAGCCGGCAACAAAGTACCGGCAGAGGTGAAAAGAGAAAATCTCATGGCCGGCAACGGGGTACTCCACATCATAGACCAGGTATTAAAAGAAAATCAGTAGTGATGAAGAAAATTTTATACATAGCTTATTTGCTCACCGTGCTGCTGGCAACCAGCCGCCTGTCATATGCGCAGGAAACAAACGGTACGCTGAGCGGAAAGATCACCAACGATAAAAATGAACCGCTTATTGGTGTTACCGTACTGGCCATACATGAGCCCTCCGGTACAAAGTATGGCGTAATCACCACCGCCGATGGCCGCTACTATTTGCCGGGCCTGCGTATCGGCGGCCCTTACTCCGTAAGCATTACCATGATGGGCATGCAGCCGCAGAAAAGGGAGCAACTGAACGTTCGCCTCGGTGAACCCCTGCAACTCAACGTGGTAATGGCTGTTGCCGGTAAAGATCTTGCTGCGGTAACCATCAAAGGCACAAAAAAAGCCGCTTCCGCCAATACCACCGGCGCAGGGCAAAACATCAACCGCACACAACTGGCAAACATGCCCACCATCTCGCGCAGCCTGCAGGACATGACCAAAATGGTTCCGCAGAGCAGCCGCGATAATTCCTTTGCCGGTACCAACTTCCGCTACAACAACGTAACCATCGATGGCGCCATTAATAACGATGCTATTGGCTTCAGCCCCTCCGCAGGAGGCATCACCGGCAGCTCCGGTATGCCCGGCTCCAGTACCCGCACCAACGCGGTATCGCTGGATGCTATTGAAGACATGCAGGTATACCTGGCCCCCTTCGATGTGAAGATCGGGAACTTCACCGGCGGTAGTATCAATGCTGTTACACGCAGTGGTACCAATACGGTAACCGGCTCGGTGTATGGCTTTGGCCGTAACGCTGCGCTCACCGGCAAAGGCCCCAACGGCAAAATGAACAGCGACTTCTATGATTACCAGGCAGGTGCCCGGATCGGATTCCCTATCATAAAAAATAAACTGTTCTTTTTTACCAATGAAGAAATAACCTCCCGCCAGGATCCTGCGCAGCTGCTGGTTGGTCAACCGGAAACGGCGCAGATCCTCAGCGTGAAAGATGCAGACGATATCCGCAACGCAACGCTGAGCCGCTATGGCAACGCCTTCGATCCGGGTACCGCCGGTAATTATACGGCGTACTCCCGCTCGCAGAAATTCTTTAACCGCATCGATTGGAACATCAACGATAAACACCAGCTCTCCTTCCGCAATAATACCATTCTGTCGAAAGCTATGAACATGGACCGGGATCAACAGGATTTCCGGTTCAGCAGCATGGCCTATCAACAGGTAAATAACCAGAGTTCTACCGTGATGGAAATAAAGTCGAGGTTCAACAACCGCTGGTCCAACAGCTTCATCGCCGGTTTCAGCGTGGTACACGACAAGCGTAACCCCGGTTCAGATCCATCACTGCCACAGGTGCAGATCGCCGGCCGCACACCCGGTACCACCATCTACCTCGGTACCGATCGTGAGGCGAGCATCTTTGATATGAAACAACGTACCATCGAAATCTCTGATAACCTTACCTTCAGAAAAGGAAAACATACCGTGTTACTTGGTACGCACAATGAACTGTATCATATCGACTATGGCTTTGTTAACAGCTGGAACGGGAGAGTGGATTACCTCAGCATTGAAGATTACCTGAACAACAATCCTTACCGCGTTCGCGGTAGTTACAACTATACCAACAACAGCCGCGAATATATCCTCGCACATCCGGAAGCACAGTTTAATGTAAACATGCACAGCGTATACGCACAGGATGAAATACAGGTAACAGACAAACTGAAAGTGATCCCCGGTATACGCGCCGATTATACCTGGCTGCCGGAGAAACCTGCACTGAGCGATAAAACACAGAACGCATACACCGATGGCTCCTTTGGTAACACCTACGCCTATACGCCGCTTAACCGCATCAACAACGGTTACCTGGGTAAAGTGCAACTGTCGCCACGGCTCGGCTTCCGCTACGACTGGAAAAACGATCAAAGCCTTATCCTCCGTGGTGGTACCGGGCTGTTCACCGGCCGTATTCCTTTCGCCTGGATCGCCTACGCATATTATAATAATGGCATCAACTACGGCTCCTTTGATCAGAAGGCAGATACAAAAGTATTTGTACCCGGCAGCGATCCGCTGCAACCAAATCCCAACGGTATTGCACAGTTCATTGAGCAGAACGGCGCACAGATGAATAACCGGAACGCAGGTAAAACACAGGTAGATGTGATTGACAATAACTTCGTGATGCCGCAGGTATGGCGTAGCAGCGTAGGATTGGATTATGTGAGCCCGGCAGGATTTAAATACACGGTGGAAGCGATGTACACCAAAACACTGAAGGATGTGCTGTTTCAGCAGGTGAACATCAAGGATGATCCGAAATATTACCCTTATGATAAAGACCGGCAGCAACCCATTTACAGCGGCACCACAGATCCGCATTTTTCCAACGCCTACCTGTTAAGCAATACAAAGAAAGGCTACCGCTACAGCTTTACCGGTAGCGTGAACCGCAGCTTCCCTTCGGGTATCCAGGCGTCACTGGCTTATACTTATGGAGGTTCCAAAGATATCTCCAACGGTATCCGCAACTCTATGGAAAGCAACTGGCAGCTGAACCAGGCGCTGAGTCCCAACAACCCGGGATTGGCATGGTCCAACTTTGATGTACGTCACCGTATAGTCGGCAACGTTACTTATCATAAAGCATGGAGCAACAGCTGGGTGAGTACCATTACAATATTTGCTACTGCGCAATCCGGCAGCCCGTTTACCTATGGTGTGGTGAACAACAGCATCCAGGGATTACCACAGCAGGTGAGCTTATTGTACATTCCTTATGTGGATGAAGCGATCAACTATTTCCGCGATAAAGGTATTTCTGCGGAACAGCAGGCGGCTGCTTTTAATGCTTATATAGATGGGGATAAATACCTGCGCAGCCGCCGCGGGCAGTTCACAGAGCGTAATGCCGGCCGCACGCCGTGGAATGTGCAGGCCGATCTGCACTTTGCACAGGAGTATCATTTCGGCGGAAAGCAGTTCATCACTTTTACTGCAGACGTAGTGAATTTAACGCACCTGGTCAACAGCAACTGGGGCAAGGTATATTTCTCTCCCAATACATTTAACTCCACTGCCAGCACCGGCTTAACACCGGTATTCCCGGCAGGGCAAAACCCGGGCGGATACCCGGTGTATACCTTCGAAAACCCGGGCAAGCCATACTCAGTTGATTTCCTCAACTCCAGGGCACAGGTGCAGCTGGGATTACGGTACTCTTTTTAATCAATGTTAATCATCTGACAATGAAATATGCTTTATACCTGCTGTCGGTAATGTTGTTACTGGCAGCAGGCTGCAAGAAAGATAGAGATAATAACACGGTGGCCATGAATGTAAAAACGTTCTGGCCCAATAGTGGAAATGCAGGTACCATTGTTACCCTGCAGGGGCAAGGACTTAATAAAGAAGTACTGGTAAGCTTTAATGGCACGGAGGCCAGGGTACTGGATGCACGCGATTCTGTGCTGATAGTACTGGCGCCGGACAATGGCAGTACCGGTCCGCTTTCCGTAAAATCCGGCGACCGTAAAATGGAACTGGGTACCTACACTTACCAGGCTTTGAGTTTACATGGTATCAGTCCGGCTAACGGTCCCGCAGGTACGAATATTTCTATCCGCGGCGCGGGCTTCAGCAGCATGGAAGCACCGGCAAAGGTAACCATCAACGGAAAGGAAGCGCTGATCACCGGTGCGTCTGATACATTGCTGGTAGCAGCTGTGCCGGAAGGCGCAGGTACCGGTAAGGTCGTGGTAATGGTAGATGGAAAAGAAGTGAGTGGCCCCGATTTTACGTTCCAGTTTATCAGCAGCATCAAGCCGCTGAAGGGTGGTAGCGGTACGGCGGTAACCATTAACGGGGAAGGCTTTAATACGCTGGCTACCGGCAACAGCGTAACCTTTAATGGTAAAGCAGCTACGGTAATAAGCGCCACCGCCGGTAAGCTGGTGGTAACAGCGCCGGAAGGTGTAGCTACAGGACCGGTAGCAGTAAGCATCAACGGGCAGAAAACAATTGGCCAGGTATTTACCGTGCTGCCCAAACCAGTGATCAGAACGGTAACGCCATTGAGCGCGCCGGCTGGCGCTACAGTGGACATCGCAGGTGATTACTTCAGCACCTTCACCGATGAGGTAACGGTGTCCTTCAACGGGCACACCGCCGTTGTTACTGCAGCTGCCGATAAAAGTATAAGCGTAAAAGTACCCGCCGGAGCAGGCGCCGGGAAAATGCAGCTCGTTGTAAACGGACAGCAAACAGAAGGACCGTTGTTTAAAGAGCAGTCGCTGGGCATTTTACAGCTGATACCGGATAACGGTCTCGCAGGTACGGAGGTGATCGTGAAAGGACTCGGTTTCAGCGCCAATGCGGCGGAGAACATTGTTAGCTTTAATGGGGTGGTGGTACCGGTAACTACAGCCACCGACAGCACGCTTCGTGTAATGGTGCCCGTTGGGGTAAGCACCGGCGCGCTGAAAGTAAAAGTGGGCGCACTGGATGCCACAGGTCCGGTATTCCGCAGGGCAGGCGTGATCACCATTGTGGGTGGTCCGTCGCAAACTGTTTTTACCGAACCGAAAGGTGTAGCAGTAGATTCCCGCGGCAATATATTCGTACTTGATCTGAACGTGATAAAGAAGGTAACCACCACCGGAACCGTGAGCATTTTCGCAGGGAAAACAGATGGCTCCACCGGGAATGCAGATGGCGACGGAACGGCCGCGGCATTCAATTACCCGGTAGCCTGCGTAATGGATGCGCAGGATAACCTCTATGTATGTGATCAGAACAATAGAAGCATCCGCAAAATTACACCGGCCGGTGCTGTAACAACAATCGCCCGTGTATCATTTACGCCCATTGGTTTGGGTATTGATAAAAATGGTACAGTTTACATAGGCGCGCAATACTCCGGTGTATACCGCCTCGATGGTGCCGGCAATGCCAGTGCGCTGGCGCCAAGTGTATACCAGAGTGCACCGGGTACAATGGTAGTGGATAACAGTGGAGCTTTGTTTTTCGGTGGCGACTGGGACAACCCGTTTGTTTCTAAAATTGCAGGCGGCGTTAAAATGCTGTATGCCGGCAACCAGTTCGGCTATAACGATGGATCGCTTACCGGGGCGCAGTTCAGTGGCATTACCGGCCTGGCCCGCAATACGGTAACCGGCGAAATATATGTGGCAGATAACAATGCCATCCGGTTAATCGCCAACGACCAGGTAACGCGGATCACCGGTTGGAAAGGTGGCAGCAATCCTGTAGCAGGAAACGATGACGGAACATTAAACCAGGCTACTTACAACAACATCAATGGCATTTGTACAGATAAAGAAGGAAATATTTATGTAGTAGAACGGTTTGGGAAAGCAGTAAGGAAAATTATCCTGCAATAATTTTTTTAGAAAGAAGAAAAGGGGCTGACCAGATTACTGGTCAGCCCCTTTGTTATGAATAAGCGTTGCAGCTTAGTAACCAGGATTCTGTTTCATGTTTGGATTACGTTCCACTTCTGCATTTGGCAGCGGGAAAACAACCGCATCGTCATTCCACTCCTGTGCGTCAATACCGCCGTGCGCGGGAATGGCACGGTGTGTTCTCAGGAAGTCGAATTCGCCATGCCCTTCGAAAGCCAGTTCTATTCGGCGTTCGGTAAGGATATCATTGATCAGTGCCGCCTGTGTGAGCGGCGCCAGTACTTTTGCCTTCGCTCTTGTTCTGATGGCATTCAGCAGGGTGATGGCTTCCGGGTTGGCAACACCTGGCGTTAACCTGGCTAATGCTTCTGCCTTGGTGAGCATAATTTCTGCCAGACGTACAACAGGTACCCAGGCATCTACGGTGCTGGCGCCAAAAAACTTCTTGGTATAAAAGGCGGTGGTATCGCCGCCACTGATGGCATAAGTAAACAGTGGTTTCGCACGCAGATCGGTGAAACGATCGAAATTGGGGAGCGTCAGGTAGGTCTGGCTGATGGTGATATCTCCCCTGCCTGAACTGCCGTAATGCTGGCCGATGGCGTTATTGGTATTGGGGTTGTCGCCGGAGCTCATGGCTACAGAAAAAATGCGTTCCAGGGAAGCCTGGTAGTTTCCTGAAGACCATACATCAGCAGGAGTGGCATCCAGGTCATATCCATAGGACGACAGGAGCACGCTATCTGCATAGTCACGGGCTTTGGCCCAGTTGCCTTCATACAGGTAGATCCGGGACAGCAGTGCATGGGCGGCGCCTTTGGTGGCACGGCTGCGGTCATTGTAATCATCCCCGGTGCTTACAGGCAATACGGCTGCGGCTTCAGTGAGGTCTTTGATCATCTGGTCATACACTTCCTTCACGGTGTTGCGGGGAACTTTATTCTTCGGATCAATGGCTTCACCACCATCCTTTGCAGCAGTAAGTATCAGGGGTACGCCCATATGCCCGGCATCTGGTTGGAAAGTATAGGTTTGTGCGTAGGTATTTACCAGGAAGAAGTACGTGAGCGCACGGATAAATTTGGCCTCTGCGTAATAGCCTGCTGCCACTTCTGCGCCAACTACGCTTTCATGATCCTTGAGGTTCTGTGAAAAATAATTGCTTTCAAAAATAGTCCGGTATCCACCTGACCAGCAGTTGAACGCATACACGTTGTTGGAAAGCATATTGAAGGTAGGTACGTTGCCAAAGTAGGAGGAGATATTTACATCCACCGATCTTACGTCCGAATAGATCAGTACGCGGCCACCCAGGAACTCTCCATTCTGCAGGGCATCATACATACCAATGGCCGACTTTTCAATCCTTTCCGGTGTGCTGAATGCTTCTTCCGGCGTTAGTTTGGAAAAGGGGATCTGGTCATTTACTTTGGAGCAGGAAAACAGCATCGTAGATGCGATCGCTACTGCGCCGATGGCCAAACCAATGCTTGTTTTTTTCCGGGAGTTCGGTTTATATTTTAATTCCATAATTCAGTTTTTTAATCGCTAACAATTAGAATCCAACATTTAAGCCCAGCATGAATATTCTTGGTAAAGGCATACCCCTGTTATCTGTTCCGTAGTTGATATTGCTGTCACGGTTGGTATTGATTTCAGGATCGGCGCCTTTATATTTGGTAATGATAAAGGCATTCTGCACGAGGGCATATAAACGCAGGCTGTTCAAACCGATTTTTTCTTTGATACCAGGGAAAGTATAACCGAGGCTGATTTCACGCGCTCTCAGGAAATCGCCTTTTTCCATCCAGCGGGTAGATGCCTGGTTGGTTGGAGCATCGGAGAGTACCAGTTTGGGAACATCCGTGTTTTTATTTTCAGGAGTCCATCTGTTTTTGATATCTTCCAGGTTGTTCTGGAAATAGTTGCTCATCAGGGCAGCCCTGGTAGAATTGTATACATAGTTGCCACCGCTGTATTGCAGCAGGATGCTCAGGTCAATGCCTTTGTAGCTGAAGGTGTTATTGAAACCGCCATACCAGGTAGGGTAGCCGGATTTTTCCTGGTATTGCGCATCAGAGGCAGTAACAGCGCTCATTGGTTTGGTGCCGTCAGGAGAGGTCCATTTTCTGGCAGTAGGTACATTGGGATCTAAATTGTACATCACCAGTTCGCCTTTGGCGTTGTAGTACATTGGATTACCATTATCCGGGTTTACGCCACCCCATTCGATGAGTTTAAACACGCCGAGGGTTTTGCCAACGCTAACCCGGTTGTTTCCTTTGATGATATCAGATCCGTCGGCAGTAGCAGTCACCCTGTTTTTAATAATGGTGAAGTTGATGCTGGAATTCCAGGTAAAGTCCCTGGTGGAAATGTTCTGGGTATTTAAGGTCAGTTCCAGTCCTTTGTTCCACATGGTACCAATGTTGGTAGTGAGGATAGAACCCACCGCACCGGTAACAGGATCCCAGGGAGTACCAACGGTAGCCAGTATAGGCGCATCCAGGATCAGGTGGTCGATATTACTGTGGAAGTAATCTGCCACAAAAGTGATCCTGTTTTTCAGCAGGGTAACGTCCACGCCTATATCCAGTTTCTTTGATTTTTCCCATTGGAGGTTAGGGTCACCGATCTGTGCAACGCCAAATCCGTTGACATCACCATACTGTCCGCCGCCATACAGGGAACGGAATGCGTATGCCCGGATGTTGGAGTTACCCACCATACCATAGCTGGCCCTGAACTTCAGGTCGTTGATCACAGAAATATTATCTTTAAAGAAGCCTTCTTCAGAAATTCTCCATCCTACAGATACACCAGGGAAATAACCACGACGGTTATTGGAACCAAAGTCGGAATAAGCATCCGCTCTCAGGGTTGCATCAAAATAGTATTTCGATCCGTAGTTATAACCTACTTTACCGAAGTAAGACTCAAACGAGTTGGCAACCCTGCCGCCACCGGTATAGCTGTTATCAGAACCGGCAAATAAACCGTCATAGATTTCTTTAAAATAAGAATCTGCCAGGTTACCCTGTCCGGTGTATAATTGTTTCTGTTCTGTATGTTGGGATTCCTGACCTATGGTAGCGCTGATGAAATGCAGGTTGTTAATTGATTTCGTGTAGGTGGCAAAGTTAGACCAGTTCCACAGGTTCTGTCTGAAGAGGTTTTCCTGTACGAGGCCATTGTTGCCCAATCCCAAACCTGCCTGTAACGGGCCGCTGTATTGGTCTTCAAAGTTCTGTACCAGGTCAACGCCAAACCGGGAAGTTATTTTCAAACCGGCGATCGGCTCAATTTCCACGTAAGCGCTGGATAATACGCGGGTGGCAGTATTATCATTTCTTCCGAATTGTAAGTTGGACAGCGGGTGGAAGAAGCGGTTCAGTTTATTGGTAGTGATGTTATTACCATCCGCCAGATCCCCGTTGCTGGACTTGATATACAGGTTGCCATTTTTGTCATACACCGGTACATTTGGCATGGCGTTGTAAGCGGAGAAGGTGGAGCCTGCGAGGTATCCGTCAGACAATACGCCGTTGTTCAGTGATTTGGAACTGTATAAAGAGATACCTGATTTCAGCCATTTTTTAGGCGTAACATCCAGGTTCATACGGATGCTACCCCTGCGTAAACGGTTCACAAGCACCATACCCTGCTGATCAGCATATTCACCGGACGCATAGAATTTTGCTTTCTCTGTACCGCCGGTAAGTGATAACTGGTGATTCTGGATAACGCCGGTGCGGAACACTTCATCCAGCCAGTCAGTTCTGTCTGGTTTACCATCACCGTTTAAATCAATATCTTTTGCGAGGATGGGAGTAACACCACCCGTTTTAGTGGCGTTCTTTGCTTTTTCATTCTGGATAATAATGAAGTCGTCGCCATTCAGCAGTTTAGGTAATCTCACCGCATTGCTCACGCCCACATACCCGTTATAGTTTACATTGATAGTACCGTTTTTACCTCTTTTGGTAGTAATGATAATTACACCGGCAGCCGCGCGGGAGCCGTACAAAGCACTGGCAGCGGCATCTTTCAACACGTCGACCGATTCAATGTCGTTGGGATTGATGTCTGCAAGCGGGTTATAACGGGTACCGTTACCACTGTTAAAAACGTTCAGGTTAGTGAGGGAGTTCACCGGGATACCGTCCACTATTACCAATGGCTGCGAGCTGTTGGTGATGGAGTTAACGCCCCTGATGCGGATGTTTACGTTATCACCCAGCACACCGGAGTTGGTGCTGATGTTTACACCGGCAGCACGGCCTGTTAACGCCTGGTCGAAGCTGGTGGCAGGGCGGTTATTAACAAGTCCGGCTGACACATGACTCACGGAGGAAGTCACATCTTTTCTTTTCAGTTCTCCATAACCGGTTACAAGTATTTCACTTAGTACTCTGTTGCTGCCGGATAAAGCAACAGTGATGTTTTGGCGGTTACCGGGTTTCTCTTCTTTCGTTTCATAGCCAACAAAAGAGAATAATAAGATGGTATTGGCATCCGCCTGGATGGAAAACCTACCATCGGCGCCTGATACAACACCTGTTTTGGTGCCTTTGATAATTACAGATACACCGGGCAGCTCCTGTCCGTCCTGTGCATCTGTTACCTTACCAGTAATCGTTCGGGTCTGGGCATAGGAATGCACCACACCAATGGCCAGCAAAAGCCATAGTAGTAAACCTTTTTTCATACGGTTTCAATTTGGTTTAGATATATAAGAAAATGTTGCGGGCAGGCGACTACGCGTCAGATTTTGGTCTAATAAGTAATCGGGTCTTGAAAGGCGCAGACGCCTGCTTTATTCATAGTTATACAGATTTTGGTTTAAAGTATATATACAGAATAGATAAGCCCATAAAGGCTTGTAACATTATTAAAGATTTTGTTGTTGATAGAAATACCACCTCTGGACGGACCGGGGTCCATCGCAACATCTGCTGTGTAAAAGGTTAATAAAAACCAGTATGTAGTTGGCTATGCTACAATCGTTGGGCCTACAGTACAGATTTAGATAAAATAATTAAGCGTCGTGATTAGCAAAAACAAGTCAGTTATAGCATGTTCAAATTTTGGTTATAGGGTCCATGTCCGGTTACAGCGGGTCAAAGCTGAAAACAAAACAGGATGATTCTCATTAGCGGCATAAAAATATACCGTTTTTTGCATAAAAACAATATTACCCGGAATGTTTATTTTGAAATATAATTACTTACCTCCAACAGGTTGCCGTCGGGATCCCTGAAGTAGATGGAGCGGATCTTGCCGGTAGCGCCGGTTCTTTCTACAATCCCGCCTTCCAGGATATTTATTTTCAGCGCGGTTAATTCAACTAAAATTTCTTCCACTTCAGTATCCGCAATGAAACACAGATCCGCCGATCCCATAGTGGGAGTAAGCGCTTTAGGATCTATTTCCCGGCCTTTTTCATGCAGGTTTATTTTCTGGTGTCCGAAACGCAGTGCCTTACGGTCATCACCAAAGGTGATCACTTCCATGCCCAGTACTGTTTCATAAAAACGACAGGTGGCTGATATATCTTTTACTGTCAGCACCAAATGATCTAAGCGGTTAATGACCATATGAAAATGTTTTATAACTGGGCAAAGGTCGGATGAAGTCATCAATTAAATAAATAGTATTATCAGATCATCATGATTGGCAAAAACAATGGATGACGCCGGAAGCTATATATCCCGGAATTCCATTAACTTACCATATACCCATTAATGACAAGGTTCATGGATAAACAGGACTCCCCCAATAAACCCATCTCGTTTTTTAAAAAGCTGGGTCCCGGCTTAATTACCGGCGCCAGCGATGACGACCCGTCCGGTATTGCCACCTATTCGCAGGCAGGCGCACAGTTCGGGTTGGCCACTTTATGGACGTCGTTGCTCACTTTCCCGCTGATGGCGGCTATCCAGGGCATGTGCGCCCGCATCGGGCTCGTTACCTGCGAGGGCTTAACGGTTACCTTAAAAAAGAATTATCCAAGGCCGGTACTTTACATCATGCTGTTATTCAGTTTTCCGGCCATTACGCTGAACATAGGCGCGGATATCCAGGGCATGGGAGCGGTATGTCATATGATCTTCCCGGCAGTACCGGTATCCGTTTTTTGTGTGGGAATCACCGCCCTGATGATGTTTGTGATCATCCGTTTTTCCTACGAAAAAATTGCCATGATCCTGAAGTGGCTTTGTATGTCGCTGCTGTTGTATATCGTAGTGCCCTTTATGATAAAACAAAACTGGGGTGACATAGCAAAACATACTTTCATCCCCACCATTCAATATAACAAAGATTTCTTCTCTATCATCGTTGCGATACTGGGTACTACTATTTCACCGTATCTCTTTTTCTGGCAAACGACTATGGAAGCGGAAGACCAGGCGCATAACGGCAAAGGGATTGTGGTGGATAAAAGGGTGTTGAGTGAAATGAAGACAGATGTAAACACGGGGATGTTGTTTTCCAATATTGTAATGTTCTTCATCATCCTCACTGCGGGCAGCGTATTATTTCCGGCTGGTGTAAGAGAGATAGATACCGTAGATCAGGCCGCCAAAGCGCTGGAGCCACTGGCAGGAAAACTTACTTACCTGATTTTTGCAACGGGCGTATTAGGAACGGGGTTGCTGGCTATCCCGGTGCTGGCGGGTTCACAGTCGTATATGCTCGCGGAAACGCTAGGGTGGCAGGCGGGGCTGGATAAGAAGTTCTCCCAGGCCAAACCGTTTTATGTATCTATTATCATTTCCCTGATCGTGGGTTTATCGCTCGATTTCCTCGGGGTGAGCCCCATTAAAGCGCTGTTGTATACCGCCATTGCCTATGGCCTTACGGCGCCGGTATTGATTGCGATGATCATGCATATCGGCAACAATAAAAAGATTATGAAAGAGTATACCAATTCAAAGTTGTCGAATATCCTCGGCGGACTTACACTATTGCTGATGACTGCCGCGGCAGTGGCTATGATCTGGTTCCTGTTCTGATATCATGGACGGGGAATGGTGTTCTTAAATATTTTCCCGTCTTTAATGATAAGCAGGAGGTTTTTCTCCGGATCGCCCAATAGCTCCAGGTTCTTCAATACGTCGCCGTCTACCAGCAACATATCTGCCAGCGCACCTTCTTCCAGTACGCCAAGCTTACCAGGGTAAGGATTCCGCGGACCGGACAATGCCAGCAGTTGTGCATTATCACTGGTGATCATTTTAAGGATTTCGAAGTTGCTGAACCAGTTTTTCATGCGGATTACCTGCTGGTTCTGGTTTTTTGTTGCCGCGGGGTTAAAAAGCATGTCTGTTCCCCAGGCCAGCTTTACTTTATATTTTTTTGCCCACTGGTAGATGTGATCCGTACCTTCTCCTACCATTTTGCTGTCTGCCGCCTGTTTGGGATCGCTGTAGGTATTGCTGTTGGGGCCACCAAACGGCTGCATGCTTAGCCAGATGCCTTTATCGGCCAGGAGTTTCACACATTCCTCATCCATCAGGTGCCCGTGGTCAATACACTTCACGCCGGCAGCAACGGCCCGCTTAATGGCTGCTGTCGTATAGGCGTGCACAGTAACATAGGTACCCCAGTCGGCCGCCGCCTGCACTGCCGCTTTCATTTCCTCTACGGAATACTGGGTCGCTTCCAGCGGATCATAAAGAGAGGCAACTCCGCCGCCTGCTGCGAGTTTTATTTGTGATGCGCCATGCCGCAGCTGTTCACGGGTGGCTACCAGCACTTCATCACTGCCGTCGGCAATAATGCCTACGCCCAGCGCTTCCGGTCTGGATATTTCCCGGGCCGACATACGGGGAGGATCTGTAGGTAAACGGAAATCGCCATGTCCCGCAGTCTGGGAAATCATGGCGCCGCTGGCATAAATCCGGGGACCAGGCTGCAGACCCTGGTCAATAGCGCGCTTAATGCCAAATACCGGCCCGGCCAGATCCCTTACAGCGGTAAAGCCTCTCAACAGGGTTTGTTCCGATTCTCTGGCTGCCCGGATAAACAGAAAGCTCTGTTCGCCCATCATCATATCCGTCATGGTATTGGCGCACATGAAGCTGTGCCAGTGGGCATCTATCATGCCCGGCATCAGGAACCGCTGTTGCCCGTCGATGATGGTCACCATCATGCTTTTATTGGTAGCAACCGGGTCTTTGGAAATGCGGGTAATCACATTGCCGGTGATCAGCACATTAACGGTTTCGGTTTTATTATCCTTCCCGTTGAACAGCTGCACATTGTTAATTAACACCTGTTGCTGTGCATTTATCAGCAAAGGAAACAGGCAGTAAAGAAACAGCAATACTTTTTTCATGATTATGCCTTTTCTTTATGAACACCTTTCCGCCACTTTTGTTTGGCGCAGCAGAAAATTATCTGCTTCATAACCGGCATATTTAGTAGCTTTCCTCTTACCTGCAGCAGCGCAGAAAATGGCTTTAAAATAGTACGCGTTTGCAGCAAAACAGTATCATCATCTTTCCACGTAAAGAATTTTTTATCATCATCAGCAAATGAATATTTTCAGAAAGATATTTACCTGCACAGGAATCGTTTTTACTTTCACCGCTGCCGCACAGGAACGGATACACGTAAATAGTTTTGGTCTTGCACCCAATACCTTCACAGATGCCGCTACGCGGGTACAGCAGGCAATTGCAGCGTGTAAGGACAAACCCGGCGCCATATTGGAGTTTGCGCCCGGCCGTTACGATTTTTACCCCGACAGCGCCGTGAAGAAAGTATATTTTATTTCCAACACTTCCAGCGAAACAGAAGTGCCGGAGAAAACAAAAACCATCGGGTTGTTTTTTGAAAACTTCAAAGACCTTACCATTGAAGGGAATGGAGCGGAATTTGTTTTTCATGGAAAGATGACCACCTGGGTTTTTGACCGGTGTGAGAACATCACCATGCGCAACGTGACTGTGGATATGGAACGCCCTTCCATGTCGGAAATGACGCTGAAAACGGTTACGCCGCAAATGGTAGTTGCAGCTGTGCATCCCGCATCAAAGTATGCTATTATTGACCAGCACCTCGAATGGTATGGTCCTAAATGGGGCATGAAAATATTCCATGCAGTGCTGGCAGATACCGTCAAAGGCGTATACACTTATTCCTCCTGGACGCCATTTCAAAAAAGTACGGCCACTACTATTGCTCCCAATACCGTACAGTTTACCGGCGATTTCTCCGGCTTCAAAGGCAGGCCTGGCAACGTGCTTACGGTAAGGGATGGCATCCGTGACCAGGTAGGCGCCTTTATTCAGCATTGCCGCAATGTACAGCTGGAGCATATTAACATGCGTTACATGCATGGCCTCGGGATTGTATCCCAGTTCTCCGAAGATCTTCACTACAGCCATATACAGATCATGCCCGGTGAAAAGAGTGGTCGCGTAATGGCCACATTTGCAGATGGCATGCACTTTTCCGGCTGCAAAGGAAACATCACCATTACAGATTCGCATTTCAAGGGTCTGCACGACGATCCGGTGAATGTACACGGCACTCACCTGGTAATTACGGAGAAAGTGGCGCCACGGGTACTGAAACTGCGGTTTATGCATCATCAGACATATGGGTTCCAGGCTTTCTTTGCGGGCGACAGTATCAGTTTCGTACATGCTGCCACGTTGCAGGGATATGCAAACGGGCGGGTCACCACCGCGCGCATGCTCAATGAAAGGGAAATGGAAGTGACGTTCAGCACGGATCTGCCGGAAGGGATTGTTGCCGGCGACTGCCTCGAAAACATCACCTGGACACCGTCGCTGACGATACGGAATTGCCTGTTTGAAGCCGTGAATACAAGAGGACTGCTGGTAACCACCCGTAAAAAAGTAGTGATAGAACATAACCGGTTTTACAGAACAGGTATGCATGCCATCCTCATCGCCGATGATGCCGCCAGCTGGTTTGAATCCGGCCCGGTACAGGATGTGCTGATCACCGGTAATACCTTCGAAGGCTGCGGGTATAACCTGGCGCCCGATAATAATTATGTGATTGCCATAGCACCGGAAAACCACCAGCTGTTCAAAGGCTTTATGGTGCATCATAACATCCGCATAGAAGATAATGAATTCAGGATTTACGATTACCCGGTGTTAACTGCCCGCAGCACAGGCAACTTATCGTTTACCCGTAACCGTATTTCCTGGATGAAAGACTATTTGCCGCAGGGCGCACCACGGCCTGCGTTCCGGCTCACCGGCTGTGAAGGCGTAAAGCTGAATAGAAATGCGTGGCAGGTGCCTTTTAAACCGGCAGTGTTGCTGCAAAGCATGACGGCCAAAGCCATCAAAACAGATCTGCCGGTAGAAGTGAAGCCATAATTATTTTACCGTCCGGAAACCCTGGTTGCTGAAAGAAGCCCGCTGGTGAACACGCCCAATATCCACGGAGTTGAAGAAGGAACAGGAGCGTTGGCTGCACCACCATGAGCCGCCGCGGGCATGGGCCAAGGTTGGGCTTTCACCGGGCTTTATATGCCCGGAACAGAATTCAAAAACGTTGCCATACATATCATACAACCCCCAGGCATTGGGTTGAAAGCTGCCAACAGGCGCTGTATACATATATCCGTCTGAACTATCAGCCTGCAGGTGGTCTTTCCCATGCCAGATATTGGCATAGCGGCCGATGAGCGCTTTTTTATCTCCAAAAAAATAAGTGGTGCGGGCGCCGGCACGCGAAGCAATTTCCCATTCTTCCAGCGTTGGAAGTCTTACGCCTGCCCAGTGGCAATAAGCCTGCGCGTCTTTATAGCTGATACAGGTAACCGGGTGCTCCATTTTGTTTTCAATGCCACCGGCACTCACCCCATTGGGGAAACGCCAGCAGGCGGTAGAATCATTGTTCCATTCAAACTCCCGCAATCCCGGTACAAATACCAGCGCATCGTGTCGTTGCTCTGCATCGGTTACATAACCGGTGGCCGCCACAAACGCGGCAAACTGCCGGTTAGTGGTTTCATATACGGCTATATTAAAACTATCTACCCTCGCTTGTCTTTCCGGGTTAAGCGTATGTTGTGGCCCACCTATGCGGTAGGTGCCGGCGGGTACCAATACGTATTCGCCCGGCGTTTGCGCGGAGCTGGCATAGCCACTCAGCACCAGCAACCCAATACTAACCTTTTTTAGGAAGCCCATTGTAAAATGCAGTAGCCCGTTCAATGATCAACGCTTCATTGGCGGTATTGAAATTTAAGAATGCCTGGTAACTGGTTTCTTCATCGGCGTACAGCTTTTTGTAGGAAGCAGAGGAGAGAAAGGGCGCATACTCATTATTCTTCATTAATATCATCAGCAGGGTGAGGATATCATGATCCTTATGATCCCTGTTATAGGTGCTGATCAGCAAAGGAATCATTTCCCGGCCATTGATGTCGATGATCGCCTTTTTATAGTTAACGCCAACCCGGTTACTACGCTGGATGGAAGCGCTCATTAACGCAATGACGGAGTCGCGGTTAGCCTTCATGAAATTCTGCTGACGCTGGCTCCAGCTGTATTCCCCGAAGGCGTCCGGCAATTGTGCGAAAATCTTTTTATGCTCATCCGGAACCGGTGGCATGGCATCACAGTTCTGGCTATACGATTCTCCATGGAGCAGGTGATAAGTAAGCTTTTCCCGCATAGATAAAGCCATGTATTCTTTTTTGGGAGGCAAAGAGGTGTTCTCGTCTTCATCATCACCGGTTTTGGCAATCAGGGCCAGTACTTTTCCCAATCCATCCGGAGGTCTGCTTATTTTCAGGCGGTATTCGTGATAAGCCTGGCTTTCTTTGCTGGGCTCAACCCATGTTCCATCTTCCTGGGAAAAACAAACGCTGTAAGCAAATACTGATAGGAGAGCTGCTACAATCTTTTTCATGAAAATTGAAAATTTAAGGGAAGATAAAACAGGTGCAAGGATTTGCCAAACAATTCCTACAGCTCGTCATTGCTACTGACAATACGTCTGCTTTTATAAAAAATACAAATACCCTATAGGATTTGTAGACTATAACATATATTTTTGTCGCTGTCAATGAAAAAAACATAGGACCAACATCACTTCCGGCTGATAAGAGCTAACACACTAATATAAATAACTGAATGAAAAAGCTATCACTTTTCATGTATGGCATCGCCATGCTGTTAACTTTTGCTGCAACGGCACAGCAAACGCTGAAAACAGCCGGCCAGGTAAGATCCGGCAAAGGCGAAAAACTGCCGGGCATCAATATCCAGGTAAAACATTCCGGTAAAGGAACCGTAACGGATGCAGAAGGACGCTTCTCGCTCTCCGTAGCGCCCGGAGATACCCTCCTGGTTTCCGGTATCGGGTATAAAAAACTGGAGGCGCCGGTAAACGGAAGATCGCAGCTGGATCTGCGGCTCGCCGACGATGAAACCGCCCTCGGTGAAGTAGTGGTGATAGGTTATGGTACCCAGAAGAAAAGTGATCTCACCAATTCGGTGGCACAAATTAAAGGAGCAGATATCACCCGTCGCCCGGTATCCAATATCCAGCAGGCATTACAGGGCCTGGCTCCCGGTGTTACGGTGCTCGACAGGGGCGGCGCTCCAGGCGTATCCAACGCCACCATCCGCGTAAGAGGGATCACCACCTTTAATATCAATAGCAGCAGCACCAGCGGCTACGACCTCGGTAAAAACGACGCACTCGTAATTATAGATGGAATTGAACAACGCATGCAGGATATCAACCCGGAAGATATTGAGTCGCTCTCCGTGCTGAAAGACGCCGCCTCCACCGCCATATACGGCTCGCGCGCTACCAACGGCGTAATCCTCATCACCACAAAAAGAGGCAAATCAGGCAAACTAACCGTGAACTACAACGGGTACTATGCCTGGCAGAAAAGTGTGAACAAACCGCAAATGATGGACATCGAATCCTATATGCGGGAACAGGTGGTGGCCTATACGAACGCCGGAGTAGCCGTGCCGGCGCGCTTCTCAGAGGAATCCATCCAGCAGTATGTAAATGCAACAGACCGTTATAAATATCCTATGCCCAACACCTGGTTCAATACCATGCTCAAAACTTCACCGCAGCAAAGCCATGTGCTGTCACTGTCCGGTGGCAATGAAGTGGTGAAAACACGCATGAGCGTACGTTACCAGGACCAGCAGGGGATTGTGGAAAATTACAGCGACAAGCTCAGTGAAGTACGCATGAACGCGGATTACAGTCCGCTCAACAGCCGTGTACATTTTGCCGGCGATATCAACTACCGCAATAACACCAACACGAAGCCAACGGTAGAACCCTTTAATAATATGTTTCATGGCTCGCTGTGGGCGGTTCCGAAATATCCCGATGGCACCTACGGCCTCAGCACACAAGGCAACAACCCGCTGATGTTTGACGAAATCGGTGGATTATCAAAACAGGGAATCGATTATTTTTTAGGTAATGTAAGGGGAGATGTGGACCTGCTGCCAGGACTCCGCTTTTCCTCACAATTCGGTACCCGCGTGATGTACACGCAACAAAAGAATTTTACCAATTCTTACACCAATACCGATAAAAATACCAACATCACCAAAACGGTAGCCAACAACAGTTTAACAGAAGTGCGCAACACCCTGCGGGAATACACCTGGAATAACCTCCTCACCTACGAACACTCGTTTGGTAAACACGACCTGAAAGCACTGGCCGGTTATTCACAGATAGATAATAAACAAACTTTCCTCACGGCCTACCGCGAAAGATTTTATAATAACGATATTACCTCCATTGGACAGGGCGCCAACGACGGCACCAAAAGTAACAGCGGCAGCGATGCGGAATACGGCCTGCGTTCCTATTTTGGCAGAATCAACTACGCCTATGCAGGCAAATACCTGCTGGAAGTAAATGGCCGCTACGATGGCTCCTCCCGCTTTGCGGATGGCAAACGTTACAGCTTCTTCCCATCCTTCTCCGCCGGATGGCGCATTGCAAAGGAACAATTCTTTGCACCACTGCTACCCATCGTAAACGATTTGAAACTAAGAGGCTCCTACGGTAAAACCGGTAACCAGTCGGTAGACCTGTACAGCTATTACGACGCACTCACCGCCACCAGCTACACCTTCAACGGCGTGCCGGTACCGGGTTACCGCCAAACCACACTGGCCAACACAGATCTCGGCTGGGAAAGTACAACCCAGCTGGATCTTGGTCTGGATGCAGCTTTCCTCGACAGGCGACTAAATGTAACCGCCGATTATTACCGCAAACTTACTTCTGATATCCTGCTCAATCTCGACATTCCGGCTACTGTTGGTTTGAATGCTCCTCCGCAAAATGCAGGCTCAGTAGAGAATAAAGGCGTGGAAATAGCGGTGAACTACAATAGTAAACAAAGCGGCCATTTCCGCTATACCATCGGTGCTAATTTCAGTTACAATGAAAATAAAGTAACAGACCTGAAAGGCACCGGCCCTTATATCACCGGTTCGGATATTGATCCCCGTTATATCATCAAAACAGGATTGCCGATCAACACCCTCTGGGGATACCAGACGGATGGCCTGTTTCAGACCGTGGAGGAAATCAGTAAGTATCCCACACTGGCATCTAACACCAAACCCGGTGATGTGAAGTATGTAGACCGCAATAACGATGGTAAAATTGATGCCAACGATATGACGAACATCGGTCTTTCTTTTCCGAAATATACTTTCGGGCTGAACGCAGGACTTCAATACAAAGAATTTGAACTGAATATCCTGATCCAGGGCGCGGCAAAAGTAGATACCCGCTTATCCGGTGCACTGGCGGAAATGGGCAACCAGGAAGGCTTTACGCACGAGATCTATGCAAACAACTACTGGACGCCGGAGCATACCAATGCCCGTTTCCCGCGTCCTGTTAAATACGATCTGCGTAACGTAGCTACATCAGACCGGCTGGTAATCGACGGTTCTTACATCCGTCTGAAAAATATCCAGCTGTCGTATCACCTGCCGGAATACATCACCAAAAAAGCGCTCATCAGCAAGTCTACGGTATACGTATCCGCTACCAACCTGTTCACGATTTCCAAACTCAATGAATGGAACCTCGATCCGGAAGCGGAATCCGGCAGGGCGGTATACTATCCGCAAACCTCCTTGTTCACTGTTGGACTTAACCTGCAGTTTTAATGTTGCAAAAAACGAATTGTTATGAACTTAATCCATAAAAGTATTTATCTTTTCCTGGTTATCCTGCTGGCCTCCTGCAATAAAGACCTGCTGGATACCGCGCCTACAGACCGTCTTGCGGTAAATGTATTCTGGAAAACAGAAGCCGATGCCAAGCTTGCAGTAAACGCATTGTATCTCGATCTCGACAGCACCAACATCCTCTCGCTGGATGCGCTCACCGATATCGGGCATACCAACCAGAACTTTGATGTGCAGGCGTATATTGAACTGGGTACCTATGATCAGTCCAGCGCCAAAGTATATGGCGAATGGAAGAACGCCTACAAAGGTATCCATGCTGCCAACTATTTCCTGGAGAATGTGGATAAGGTAACTTCCTCCACCCCGGCGCTGATCAACCAGTTCAAGGGGGAAGCAAAAACACTGCGGGCTTACCAGTATATTAAACTGGCAGGTTTATATGGAGATGTACCACTGGTTACCACTTCTATTACCCTGGAACAGGCACGGGCCCTGCAAAGAACACCGGTAGCACAGATCTACGATTTTATTGACAAGGAACTAACGGAAGCGGCTACACTGTTACCGGCCACTTATTCCAGTGCAGCCGATAAAGGCCGCATTGCCCGCGGCGCTGCCTGGGCGCTGAAAGCCCGTGCCGACCTGTTCGCCGGCCGCTATCAGCTGGCTGTAGCTGCAGCAACGGAAGTAAACGGTCTTGGCTATACGCTGTATGATTCTTATCAGAAATTATTCACCTATGCGGCGGAGAATAACAAAGAAGTGATCCTTGATAAACAGTTTATTAAAGACAATTACCCCAACAACGTGTTCAGCATGATGGCGCCCTACAGCCAGAAGAACGGCAACAGCTCCTATGTGCCCACCAAAGTACTGGCAGATACTTACCAGATGAAAGACGGCAAAGCCATCCATGCACCGGGCAGTACTTTTGATGAGGACCATCCCTATGATAACAGGGATCCCCGCCTCAGGTACAGCCTGTTTGTAGATGGCGATGTACTTCCCTCCGGTGCAGTGTTTCATCCCGCTCCCAACAGCGGTACGGCAGACGCTATCGGCAGCACCTACATCGCTTCCACTACCGGGTATAACCTGAAAAAATACATCAACCCGGAAGACTATGCCAATCCAACAAACTGCGGCATCAATATGATCCTGCTGCGTTATGCGGAAGTATTGCTTACATACGCAGAAGCAAAAATAGAACTGAATCAGCTGGACCAGAGCGTGTACAACGCCATCAACACGGTTCGTCAGCGGGCAGATGTAAACATGCCCGCATTGCCTGCCGGCCTTACCCAGGCCCAGCTGCGCGATGCGGTAAGGTACGAACGTACTGTGGAACTGGCCTTTGAAGGACTGCGCCTCTACGATATCCGCCGCTGGAAAACAGCGGAGCAGGTAATGACCGGCCCGGTATATGGCATTACCTGGAATAATAATGGTCAACGTACAGTCGTGCAGGTAGTATCCTTTAATCGTGCATTTGATAAGTCGAGACACTATCTTTGGCCGGTGCCGCAGAAAGAGCGTGACCTGGACCCGGCATTATCACAAAATCCAAACTGGTAATTTTTGTTTATGAAGCGATATATTTTTTGTTTACTGGCGGCGCTTTCCTTTGGCATGGCACCTGCCGTGTATGCACAGCAGCGACCCAATATCATCTTCGTATTAACCGATGATATGGGATACAGCGACCTGGGTTGTTATGGCAACCCGCAGATCCGTACGCCTTTCCTGGATCATGTGGCGGAGCAGGGAGTAAAGTCCACCGGGTATATGGTTACCTCTCCATCCTGCACGCCTTCCAGGGTAAGCCTGTTAACGGGCCGCTATCCAACCCGCTCCCAGCTTAATTTCCCGATACCTCCGGGATATAAGATCGGGCTGCCGGATGAAGATGTTACGATTGCTGAAATGCTGAAAAGAGTGGGGTATAATACCTGCATGATAGGCAAGTGGCACCTGGGCGATATCCAGCCGTATAACTTCCCGGTTGCGCAGGGCTTTGATCATTACTTTGGTTTATTGTACAGCCACGATTACCGCTTCCCTTACGTGAAAACGGATACCGTGCTGAAAATTTACCGCGACAGAACACCGGAAATCTTCCGCCCCGCGGATACTTCCCTCACGGAGTTATACACAAAAGAGGCGATTAAGTATGTGAAGCAACAGAAAAAGGACAAACCTTTTTTCCTGTACCTGGCGCATAACATGCCGCACCTGCCGGTGGCCGCTTCTAAAAAATTCAGGGGGCAGTCGCCAGGCGGTTTGTATGGCGATGTGATAGAAGAGATAGACGCCAACCTGGCAGACCTCTGGAAAGCAGTAGAGCAGCAGGGTCTGGCGGATAACACCATTTTCATTTTCAGCAGTGACAACGGTCCCTGGATAGATTTTCCGGCGCGTATGTCGGCCGATAATGTGATCAAGCCCTGGGATGTGGGCAGCACGGGTATTTTCCGTGGAAAGAAAGGAGAAACCTATGAAGGCGGTCACCGCGTTCCGTTTATCGTGTACTGGAAAAACCATGTACCGGCCCACAAAACTATCACGGATGCTTTCACCAGCATGGACGTACTCCCTACACTGGCAGCCTGGGTAAATGCGCCGCTTCCTGCCGGCAGGAAACTGGATGGGGAATCAGTGCTGGATCTGCTCACCGGTAAAAAGGAACACATCGTTCATGCTCCTATTTACTACGTGAACAACGGTACACCGGAAGCCATCCGTGTGGGCGACTGGAAGCTGCGCAGAACCACCGATGCTAAAACAGGCACTAAAAATATAGAGCTGTTTAATCTTGGGTCTGACGTACGGGAACGTACTAACGTCGCGCAGGAATATCCTGATAAAGTAAACGCATTGGCGCAGCTGCTGGACCAGTATAATGGTAATACAGCGAATTAATCTTGCTGGAAATGAAAAAGCAGCGAAGGTTTTCTTCGCTGCTTTTTCATTAAGATGAATGTATTGTTAACTGATCTTTTCCAGGTGTACATCAATACGTTTTTCTTTCTTAAAATATTCCAGGATCATTACAGAGCCAGGCTTTGCAGGGAATATTTTCAGCTTGCTGGCGTTGGATTTTAACTTGATCTTATCCTGCGTGAATTTACTGCCGTTATAATGGATGGTATTGAACGTTTGTCCCTTGTAATCACCGGTTCTTTCATAATCACTGTAACAGATAGAGAACGTTTCGTTATCTTCATCACCGGTAGTAAAATCATAATCAAAAGCGCCAGTGCTTTTGAGCGCCAGTGCAATTATATGCTGGCTTACATAATCTATACCTGGTGGGGTAGCGGCGGTGTTATTTGTTTTATTAAATATCTGGGCGCCGGTTATATTAAAATGTTCATCAAATGTCATGACCACCATATCGGTGATGGTGATTTTTGTAGCATTAAATGCATCAACTCCTCCCGCTGCAATGCTTAATGCCTTCAGGGCTGTACCGCCGGCGCTAACCTGCCTTTTATAGCCTTCGCCTACTACCGTTAGTTTGCCATCCGCTGAAAGAATGAGGTTATGAATACAGAGATAACCTATTTCATCTATTTTTCCTTTGCCGGAAGTGTGAAGGTATTTGGCAAAATCAGTTTCCCAGCTGTTGTATTTTCTGGAGAGAATTTTTCCTGCTGTATTCATTTCATAAACAGCAAGCCCTTTGCTGGCGGACTTTACCGGGTTCGCATCCTTATCGCAATAAGGCCCCATTACCAGGAAGGTACCATCGCTTTTACGTTTGATGCTGGTAGGGAGTATGCGGTATTCGTCTTCATCTTCATCTCCCTCAAGATCAAATGCCACTTTTTTAGTAATAAAGTTGATACCTACCAGGTGTGGTTTCATGGCATTGCTGATCAGGCGTCTTCTGCTCAGTACCTGCAGGATAATAAGACTATCGGTATTACCCAGGTATTCTGCCATGGCAAACCGGTTTTTGTCATCCGGGATGTACTTCCAGTAAGCTTTTTTCTGGGATCCGTAGAAATCCATTTCATAGGTATAATCTTTTCCGTCTTTCACCGGCATTACAGATACAAACCCTTTTTCTCCCACATCAAATACATGCTGGTTGGTAGCTTCATTATCTGCACGGTCTTTGTTGTACATCTTCATGAACTCCTCCGTTTTACGGCTGTATTCATTGATATAGGTACGGAGCAGCTTACCTTCCATAGAATATATCTTCATCGTGAGTTTTCTTTCCTTTTCATCCTGGAAAAGAAAAGAGAGACTGTTACCATTGTATGCCGCTTCCAGGAGATTCACCTTTTTGTTATCCTCGAACTTGATATCTTTTACTTTATTGAGATTCTCGTCCAGGATCTGCAAAGTATATTCATTGGTTTTTCTATCTACTTTATCACTCAGATAAAAAAAGAAGTATCCTTTGATCTGTTGCTTCTCCATAATGGTACCGCTGTTACGCAAATAAGCGGAATACACATTGTCGATAGATAACTTACCCTGCGCCTTCAATGCAGACCAGCCAGAGAGAAAGAGCAGTACTACTGCGAACATTTTTTTGTACATGATGTTTAGGTATTAGGGCGTTAATTTTTATTATTGGATTAACTGACGCGATTTATTAAACTCCCGCATAAAAGCGGTATAGGTATTCAGTTTCGGCTGATATGCTTCCAGGTAATAAAAGCTGATGGCCGGGTATTCATCCAGGTGCAGGTTTTGGATCATCTGCAGCAACACATTGTAATTATCGGTGTAAACCGGTGATGGCAGGTCGGCGAGCTTCCCCAGGGTATGCGCTTTCTGTGCATCATAACAACTGTTCAGTACTTTCCCGATATGAGTTACCAGGAAAGGATCACCGGGATATTCCTGTAACAGGGAAATCGCATAATATAAGCTCCTCGAATACTGGTCGTTTTCAAATGCATAACTGATCACTTCATATTTAAAAGCATGCCGCAGGGAATCAAAAGTGGCTTTGTCAATAATATTCAGCGCGGTATTGTTCCTTTGACCGGCGCCTGTCATTGCTTCCAGTAGCTTTATACGTTGTTTGCAATCAGGATGTGTTTTGAGAGAATCTTCCATCTCCTGGTCTTTTTCCAGCTGCGCGTGTCCGCCGAGTAGTCCTTCCCGTTTGGCTGTCCACCTTTTGCGGAAGGGATATGCTTTGGCGTTAAATAGTTGTTGTAACCTGGCGGCGGTATTCATGGTATCTATGTCTACCGTATCCAGCAGGGCCATTACAGTTAGCGCGCCATTCACGCTGAAGCGGGTGCGTTGCAGGAATACCAGCCCCATAGAATCGGCCTGCGATTCATGGTCCCGGCTGTGCCGGCGGCTGTTAAATGTAACGCCCCTGATCAGTTTTTCCAGTTGCTCCCGCTTGCCATATTCCGTGGCTTTGATCTTACGCAGCTCCTGCTGCATATCTTTCCCGTTCATGGTATTTACATAACGGGCAATGCCGTTTTCACTATGCTGGAGGTAGTAATGCGCCAGTTCATGACACAATACAAAAGCTGCCTGGCTCTCGTTTTCCAGTTGCTTAAACAGGCCCATGTTAAACAGGATAATGCCTTCGCCGATATAGCTGGCATTGGGAACGGCCGATCTTGAAAAGTAGCAGTATATTTTTTGATGTTGTAGTAACGGGTTTGCCTGCACAATTTCCTGTAATAACTTATCAAGATATTGTTTGGCACCGGTGGCCGTATAGATTTCTTTTTTGTCGAATTTGGACTTGATATTTTCCCAGCGCTGATCGTAAATAGCCTGGAATTCTTTTTTGTATTTGGATGGGAAGGCAGCCAGCCTGGCTTTGTAGCCGGCTTCAAACTGTTGTTCCAGGCTGGTTAGCAGGCGTTCGTCCGGACTGGCGGGACTGAATACGTTTAACTGTGCGCTCACAGTAGGGGTGAAATAAATAAAACAGGCAATGCAAACAATACAAATCCGCGCAGCGGGCCGGAAGCAGGGAATACTCATATATGACATAGCGTTATAGGCGCTGCTAAATTAGCTATTTATTTCTAATTCCTGCAGGTTTCAGATCAGGGGGCCATCATGAGTTGCATGGCTTTTTTATGCTCCAGTTCCCGGTGATGCCGGAAAACGCTTTTGGTTACAAAATGTCCCAGTGCCAGACCTACCCACACATCGCTGCTCCAGTGCCGGTTTTCATACAGGCGGGTGGCGCCGGTAAGCCCGGCAATGCCATAGGACACCCACGGCACCCACGGATGATCTTTTCCGTACAGCTCCGCGAAAGCGGTGGCTACTGTCATCACGGTAAGGCTATGTCCTGATGGGAAAGAAGTATGCTGTTTATCTTTGCTGAAGGGAGCATTGAAACTAAACGGGGAGTCGTAATAGGTAGGGCGTCCGCGTCTCACAATACTTTTAAGGGTAGCGTAAATGGCGGTGGAAATGATGAGCGATTTGGCAGCCATCAGTCCGCCGTGTTCCAGGTTGCGGTCTTTTGCAATCACGCCCACCACATACATGCCGGCTACAAGATACGGGGAATAGGCATTGCCAAAGGGTTCTATCTGGTCTGTTACGCTGGTAACAAAATTCGACTGGTGACGCACAAAAAACTGTTTCACACCATAATCCCCTCCCAGCAGGATACCGGTTACCCCGGTTATCACACCCAGCCGGATGTAATCTCTTTTCTCCCAGTGGGCAGGCCGGGCTACCGTATATTTCAGGTCCTGCCAGATACTGCCCAGGTAAACGCCGTTTATGCGGTACCGTATTAAGGTGTCGCTGGCTTTAATAGCCGGATGGCTGCTGTCTGTCACAACGGGCAGGCTGCTGTCCGATTGTGCCTGTAAGCGGGGCGAGAAAATAACCAGTAAAAGAAATATAAGCCGGAATCCCATCTGTTTAAGTGCTTTGCAAAGAGCACGAAAGTAGTATTTTTAAGAAGAAGCAGCGCCGGAATTGTTTAACTTTACGATCACATTAATCAGCAATTATGAGAAACTGTTTCCTTGCCCTCCTGGTACTTTTGGCCACAGGCAATGCCATTGCGCAGAGAGTTACACCGGATGTGATCTCCACCTCCAAAGGCAATCTTACTATCCAGCCCATTAACCACGCCGACCTCCTGTTGTCGGTGGCAGGCAAAACCATTTATGTGGACCCTGCCGGTGGAGCGGAGCCACATAAAGGACTGGCAGCGCCGGATATCATCCTGGTAACGGATATTCATGGCGATCACTTTGACCCGGCTACCATCAATGCTGTTAAAACGGCTCATACAATTATTGTTGCCCCGGCAGTGGTAACAGCGAAACTGGAAGGCATACCTGCCAGCCAGGTCATCACCCTGAAAAACGGCGAATCCAAAACCGTGGAAGGAATTTCCATCAACGCCATTCCCATGTACAACCTGCCGGAAAGCGCCACCGCTATGCATACCAAAGGCAGGGGTAATGGATATGTGCTGAAGGTAGGGGGTAAGTCTGTCTATATCTCCGGTGATACCCAGGGCATTCCGGAAATGAGGACGCTGAAAAATATTGATGTAGCTTTTGTTTGCATGAACCTGCCATATACAATGGATGTAACGGAAGCGGCAGATGCCGTACTGGCCTTTGCTCCAAAAATAGTATATCCTTATCATTACCGCGGTAAAGGCGGACTCGCCGATGTAAATAAGTTCAAAAGCCTGGTAGACGCAGGTAATAAAGGAATTGAAGTAAGACTGCGTGATTGGTATGCGAAATAATAACCGCTGAAAGAATGCTGGTGTAAAATCCTTATTTTTAGTATTTACACCAGCATTTAATTTCAGCAGCACATGACAGAAAACAACATCATTTGCCCGGGCTGTAAACTACATCTTGCATACCAGCAATTGGCCCCCTCCGAAAGATATAATGCATCCGGTGAATGCCTGGACCTCTTCAATCAGCTTGCCGACCGTACCTTTGCTTTTAAACATCCGGATTTCCATCATCAGCTGTCGGTAGATGCCTACGGCGCCCAGCATGCCGGTGGCGTGAGCCGGAACATCATCACCGCCTACGCATTGATAGGGTTGTATCTTGCACTGGAAAAGAATTATACCGGGCGGCAGGTACAGCATGTGCACAGCATTATCCCCAAACAATCCTGGGAGAAGCTGGAACCGCCCGCCACCACCGGCGCTCTCACCGTACAGGATGTACTCAAAGCCACCACGGAAGAGGAACTATACGCCGCTATGAAAAAATGGGCACAGGCGGTATGGGATAGCTGGAGCGTACATCATGCCTTTATAAAAGAAAAGACCGCCCTTTACATTTAAAAAATCAGGAACGGGATATTTGTATAGTTTTGCGGCTTGTTATGCAACTATCTTCTTTCTTCGAACTGATTATTATACTGGTGGCAATTATTGCCATTGCGGTACTGTGTGTAAAAAAACGTAAGCTCACTCCGGGCGGTGGCGTAATGGCAGCGGCAGTAGCCCTGCTGGTAGCCGCCGGAACCGGCTACGGCGGACTGTTATTGCTCGGCGCATTTTTTATCATGGGCATAACCGCCACTTCGCATAAGAAGCACCTGAAAATTTTTCCGGGAGAAAACCATCCCGAACAGCGCACGGCCGGTCAGGTATTTGCCAATGGCGGAGTGGCCGCTATCATGGCGTTACTGGCGCTCATAAGCCCCGACATCGACGATATGTACCAGATGATGCTGGCCGCCAGCCTGGCTGCGGCTACTGCCGATACGCTGTCGTCCGAACTGGGCATGGTATACGGCCGCAACTTTTATAATATCCTCACCTTTAAAAAGGAGGCCAGGGGCCTGGATGGGGTAGTCAGCCTGGAAGGCACCCTGCTGGGCGCTGCGGGCGCCGGCATCCTCGCTTTACTTTACGGTATCTGTTTTGGTATGGACGAAACCGTATGGTTTGTGGCCATTGCCGGTATTGCCGGTAACCTGGCAGACTCCCTGCTGGGCGCCACACTGGAACGCAAACACATCATCGGTAATGATACGGTGAATTTCGGCAATACCTTGTTTGGCGCTATTACAGCGATGCTGTTGTACCTGCTGTAACCCCATGTAGATAGGATTCCTATGTTGTCACATATGTTATTCTGCTGCAAATGATAAAATTTAGTAAACCTTTTACCATTTTTATTGTTGATAAAGGCTGGGAGATACCCTTCTGGTTGCTATTGATGTATGTAGATAAGGAAAGGTATCCTTCACGACCGTCTTCAAAAACTGATTTGTAGCTCATATTCTATGGGAAAAAACGTGCCCGTCGCACGTGCAACCCCCTTTTGTCTGTCCGGTTATAACATTGACATATCCTTTATGCGGCACTGTATCCTGCTACCACCACGCAATGTGAATAAGATCATGGAGTTTATTGTACCCCGGACGGAAATGGTAAAACGATTGTTTCGTGATAACACCTCAATCAAAGTATTTACTTCTACATACTGAAATGATGTACAGCACAAACTGACAGGGATTTAACGGGGAAGTCAAATTACTTCGGTAATCATTACTTATTGACATCTTAAAGGATCTCGTATGAGCATAAACATGAAATCAAAGTTAATGCTGTTGTTAGCGTTTTCCGGCCTGCTGTATAAGCCGGTATCAATACAGGCGCAGCAAAACCTACAGTTCAGCCAATATATTTTTAATATGTTGAGCGTGAACCCGGCTTACGCAGGTTACAAAGAAGAGCTGTTTGCCAATGCCATTTACAGAAAGCAATGGGTTAATTTCCCCGGTGGTCCTCAAACCGGCGGCGTATCTGTAGACGGCGCCCTGAACGCCTCCCGCGATAACCGCGTGGGATTGGGGCTGCAGGTAATGTACGATAAACTGGGTCCCCAGGACGCTACTTCCATTTATGGAATGTACTCCTACCGTATCCCACTGAATGAAGACGGCGATAAGCGTTTATGCCTGGGAGTAGGAGCAGGGGTTACGCAATATGCCATCGACGGCAACGCGCTTGTGTACAACGATGATAATGATCCTACCATTCCTATGGGCAGGGCATCTACCTGGGTACCCGATGCACGGTTCGGGATCTATTACTTCACCTCGAAATTTTACGTAGGCGCCTCTGTAATGGATCTCTTTTCCCTTTATACAGATGCCTCCCGTTATTACTGGAAAGGATACCAGTATAAAACCATCCGTAAAACACAACACCTGTATGTAAACGCCGGCATGATGTTCGACTTGTCTGAAAGCATAAAGTTCAAGCCATCTATCCTGGTAAAAGAAGACTTTAAAGGACCCACCAATGTAGACCTCACTGCTTTATTCTTTATAGCCGACCGCCTTTGGGTTGGCGGCTCTTACCGCACCGGGGTGAAGATCTGGAGTAAACCCGCGCTGGATAAAAACCTGGAACAACTGGATGCCGCCAGCGCACTGGTACAGTTTAATATCACCAATCAATTCAGGTTGGGATATGCGTACGATCTTACCGTTAGCAAAATGTCTTCTTTCCAGAGCGGATCACATGAAATATCCATCGGGTTTTTGTTCCCCGGCAAAAAAGCCAGGGTGATCAGTCCGAGATATTTCTAATGCAGGGTATTCATTTAAATACACACTATGAAAAAATATGCTGGTATAATTCTACTCATCTTATCGGTACAGTTTTTACAGGCACAGGAACAGTTGTCGCTGGACCAACAGGCTGCTGTTTACTACAACAAATACGACTACGCAAAAGCGGCTTCCCTGTATGAAAGGATTGCTGCAAAGAGAAAGGACAAAACAAAAACCCTTGTGCTGGAACGCCTGGCAGAATCCTACCGGCATATCAATGAATATGCAGCGGCCGCCGATTGGTACGCTAAATTGCTGGCCCGCCCCGATGCCCCTGCTGATGCCCGTTTATACTACGGCGATATGCTCAAAAGTCTAGGTAAATACGCCGACGCAAAAGCTGCTTATACACAATATGCACAAACCGGTAACCAGGAACGCGTAAAGAACAGGATCGCCGGCTGCGACGCTGCACAGGAATGGATACAAGCACCCACGCCTGTTGCCATCCGCAATGTGGAACGGCTTAACACCATTGGCTCCGACTGGGGCGCTACTTACTATCCCGGCGGCATCGTATTCGTGTCCGACTCACTATACCGTAACCAGCTCGAAAACGGCAGCCATTTTAACAGGAATGTATATGGCCGCACCCGCACCGATTTTCAGGGGCTTTATATAGGAGATACCGCCAACTATGGTAACGTATACATCAAAGATTTTTCCCCGGCATTCAACTGGTCGAAATACCATGTAGGCCCCGCCGTTTTTGACAAAGATTACCGCACGGCCTATGTAACCATGACAAACGCCGATCGTCGCATTCCTGCCGTAAAAGAAGATAAAGTGAAGTACGGCTATCGCCGCCTGGAATTATTCTCCGCCCAAAAAGATGCAAATGGCAAATGGGGAGAACTAACGGCATTCCCGTATAATAAACCCGATGAATATTCCCTGGGACACGCCGCCCTCAGCAATGATGGCAACACCCTTTATTTTGCAGCCAATATGCCCGGCGGACAGGGGGCTACAGATATCTGGTACAGCGAAAAACAAAGCGATGGCAAATGGAGCACACCGGTAAACTGCGGCCCGGGTATTAATACTTTGGAAGAAGAGGAGTTTCCAACCATAGCCCCCGATGGCAGCCTGTACTTTTCCAGTAAAGGATGGACCGGCATGGGTGGCTTCGACATTTTCCATACCAGCGGTAGTAAAACCCAGTGGAGTACACCGGAAAACCTTCGCTATCCCACCAATTCCGCGGGCGACGATTTTTATTTTGTAGCCGCCGCCAACGGAGATACCTACTTCGCCTCCAACCGCACCGGCGGCAAAGGAAGCGATGATATTTATTCCATTACCACACCCTCCGCCTATACGCTTACCCAATTACCACCAGGACTCGTGATCCCATTCACCGGTACCGTGTGCCCGTCATTAACAGCCGCATGTATTTACATTTATAACAAGCAACGGCAAATCGGTTGGTGCTTTATCGGGGAAGCCGGCAGGGAAATTACCCTGACACTGGAAAAAGATACCGACTATGAAATCCGCCTCCATTATCCGGGTGGCACACGCGTGGAAACTATTGAGTTCAATACACGCGGCATGAAAGACGGGGAAGTGCTGAGAAAAGATATCTGTAAATAAAAAGAAGAACGAATGACGGCTTTTTTTCTATTTTTACGATATCAATCAAAACACCGATCTCTCCGCGCCTAGATTTTTATGGAATGCACCAGTTAGAAGATGAGAAGGAATTGCTCCAGCGGATAGCCAACGCCGATCAGGAGGCATTCAGTATACTTTATGAACATTATGCCAGGCATGTGTACGGCATTGCCCTGCGCCTGATGAAATCGCCGGAGATAGCACAGGACCTTACCCAGGAAGTTTTTGTAAGAATATGGGTGAAAAGAGACCACCTGCTTACTGTACAGCAATTCAGACCCTGGCTCAACACCATTACCCGCAACATGGCGATGGATTACCTGCGGAAAAAAGTAGTGGCTCCGGAAAATGAAGAATACCTGACCAGCTTTTTTACCGATACAGCGCCTTCCGTAGAAGAACAACTGGCGCTGAAACAACTGGAAGGAGCCATTTTACAGGCGGTAGACCAACTTTCCCCTCAATTAAAAACCGCTTTTATGCTAAGTCGTTTCCAGGGATTAACCCATACGGAAATTGCACAACGCATGAATATTTCACCCATTACCTCCAGAAGTCATTTAGTACGGGCATTGGCTATTATCCGTAAATACCTGGAAGAAAACTTCCCGGAAATTGCACTGGTGGCTCTTTTGTACCTGACGCCATTATTTTCTGCTTTTTTTTAAGAAAGTATGCATTACCCCCCGGATGTATTTACGTCTATAGTAGCGAAGGGTAGTAACAACATCAACCATTATTATTTAAATGCATGCAACCTGCCGACAAGGAATTTGATGAACTGTTCCGCAAGTATACGGACGATACCATGACACCGGAAGAGTTCCGGCAATGGCGGGTGATGCTCCTGGATGAGCGCAACACCGCCAGGCTGGAAAGCTTGCTGGCGGCGCTTGCCGACACCGACCACTCGGCATTCGGACAGGATGCGCCCCTGCCGGAAATGTACGCGCATATTATACAAGCCATCCCATCAAAAGCAACAGATAAACCACCACGCCGCCTGATTTGGTGGGCGGCAGCGGCATCCCTGCTGCTACTCATTGGCACCGGTATTTTCCGCTGGCAGCAGCAAGCCGGCAAACAGCAGCTGGCAGCGAAATACGACGTGGCGCCAGGCAGCAGCAAAGCCGTATTGAAACTGGCCGACGGCTCCGTAATCACACTCGACAGCGTTGCCAAACGGCAGATACAGCTGGGCAATGCCACCGCCCAGCAGGTAAACGGCCAGTTGAATTATGCACCTTCCTCCAATGGGGAAGCCGCCGGTATCAATGTACTCACAACGCCCCGCGGTGGCCAGTTCCAGGTAGTATTACCCGACGGCACAAAAGTATGGCTGAACGCCGCCTCTTCACTTAGCTATCCTACCGCTTTTACCGGCCGGGAACGACTGGTGGAAGTGAGCGGGGAAGCCTATTTTGAAGTAGCGAAGGATGCACACAAACCCTTCCGGGTAAAGATCAGCAAACAGGAAAGCTATATTGATGTACTGGGTACTCACTTTAACATAAACGCTTACCCCGATGAAGCAGCCATCCGCTCCACTTTGCTGGAAGGGCGTATCCGCTTCAGCGCAGCGCAGGCGGTGGTATTGCAGCCAGGGCAGCAGGCTGTTTTAGCGGCAGGTACGCACACGCCGCAGGTGGTGAACGGGGTGGATACCAGCGCGGTAATGGCGTGGCGCAGCGGGCTGTTTAATTTTGAAGGACAACACCTGCGCGAGGTAATGCGGCAACTGGCCAGGTGGTACAACATCGAGGTAGTGTATGACCAGGAAGTGCCGGATGTGGTGTTTGGCGGAAAAATAGTGCGGAATGTAAGCCTGACGCAATTGCTCAAAATATTGACCGATGCCGGCATTCACTTCAGGCTGGAACCGGGAGGAAAGCTCATCATACAACCTAAATAAACCAATCATAAAAAACGAAAACCGGAAGTGCTTGGACCCACTTCCGGTTAGTAGTTCAGTCGTTTTAAATTTTCCGTAAGAGAATCTATTATCAACCAAACCAAATGCAATTTATGCAAAAAAATGCTTATTGTGGCCACCTGTCATGGTGGAGGCATCGTTACATTACCAAAATCTTGTTCGTAATGAGGCTGACCTTTTTACTGATGACCATTACTTTTCTCAGTGTGCATGCATCAACTTTTTCGCAAAGTGTCACACTTTCAGGAAAGGATCTTTCCCTGAAGAAAATTTTTACTGCTATCGAGCAGCAAACAGGCTATGTAGTTTTCTACAACAGCGAATTGCTGAAAACAGCGAAACCGGTAACGGTAGCGGCGGAAGAGATGCCATTGGCGGCTTTCCTGGAAACGGCTTTTAAAGACCAGCCGTTGAATTATACCATCACCGATAAAGTGATTACACTTGCGGTAAAGCCACCGCCACTGGAAGGCAAACTACCTTTTGTGGTAAGTGCTTTTATAGAAGTGAGAGGAACCGTGCTGAATGCGGTGAATAAAGAGCCCATTGCGTCGGCATCTGTAAAAATAAAAGGAAAGAACAGGGGCGCTATTACCGATGCACAGGGCAACTTCGCGTTGAATGCAGAACCCGGCAATGTGTTGGTCATCACTTCCCTGCAATATGAAACACAGGAAATAAAGATCATCCCTAATCAGCCTGCACTCACGGTGCTGATGAATCCCGCGGTATCCAAACTGGATGAAACCGTAGTAACGGCTTTTGGTATAGAAAAGAGTTCTAAAGAAGTGGGTTACAGCGTAGCCAAAGTGAGCGGGGCAGATATCAACCGCGCCAATTCCGGTAACCTGCTCCAGGGGCTGGCCGGTAAAGTATCCGGGTTAAATATTGCTGTACAGAGTGCCGACATGAACCCACAGATGCGGGTACTGATCCGCGGCATCCGCTCCTTTAGCACCACCAGTAATAATCAGCCGCTGTTTATCCTGAATGGTACGCCATTGTCTTTTGGATCGGATAATGGCTCCGCCGCCATGATCATGGACTTTATCAATAACATCAACCCTGCGGATATTGAAAACGTAACCGTGCTGAAAGGCGCCAACGGTACGGCTTTGTACGGACCGGAAGGGGTGAATGGCGTGATCGTTATCACCACCAAAAAAGGACAAAAAGGCAAACCCGCTATCAACTTTCGTAACAACGTAAGCTTTTCCCGTCTCGATTTCCGGAACGATAAAAGCAAACAGCGACGCTTCGGTAACGGCAGCGGACTGGTAGACGACAAAGGAAACGGTATTTACAGCAGCCTGGATAAAAACGGCTGGGGCCCCGCTTACGATGGCCGGCTGGTACCAATAGGAAGAGCCGATGAAAACGGCGACTACCAGATGGTGACCTACTCCGATAAGAAAGACGCAAGACGGTTCTTCAATGTAAGTCATACTATACAAAACAACCTGTCTATCTCGCAATCAGATGCCATCTCCGATTTCTACCTGGGGCTAAGCGCAGTGAACGCAACAGGCATGGTACCGGGCGACAAACAGGATGCTGTTAACCTCTTCTTCAGCGCAGGCCGTAAACTGGGAAAACTGAATGTACAGTTGAACCTGAACTACTCCCGCACCAATACCGATAAAGGCCCTGAGTTCACTGATATGCTGAGCACACCCACTTTTATCCCTATCCTTAGTTACAAGGATTATGAAAATGATAAGTGGTCAGACCTCAACCACTACTGGAACGACAATGATGTGATGAGCCCTTACCAGGCAGCAACAGCCCGCAGGAAAAAAGGTACGGATAATGCGGTGATAGCCGGTTTGATCCTGACAGGCAAAGTATTGCCCTGGTTAACGGTAACGGATAAACCGAGTATTGTATATGATGGCTTCTACGAAAAATCGACATCACAGCCACAGAATTTTTCTGATTTTGCAAAGCAGTTCGGCGGCTATAACCGTTTCCGCGACAGGCTCTCACAGCTGTCGGAAGAAACCCGCTCTAACACCACGCTTAACAACGACCTGCTGATTACAGCATTAAACCATGCCGGCGATTTTAATTTCCGGACTACTTTGGGTAGCTCCGTAAAGGAAAATTATTATAAGAAATTAGGTGGTAGCGGTAATCCGATTATACCGGTATTCAACCTGGCTTTTTCCCGCGATCCGACAGGCGCCGGTGAAGAATCACTGCTGACCCGTAATTATTCCTTCTTCGGTACTTCCGGTATTGGTTACAAAGACAAAGTATTTGTGGAATTGATGGCGCGGAACGACTGGGATTCCAAGCGTGCAAAAGCAGGCAGGGGCAAAGACCTGTACATAGGAGGTAATACTTCTGTGATCCTGAATGAAGTAATTTCTTCCCTGAAAAATTATACCTGGCTGTCACGCCTGCAGGTACGCGCAGCAGTAAATACCACGGCCAATATGAATATTGAGCCATATCAGTCGGAGCGGACATTGCAGATGGCGTATTCTAATAGTTTTCCTTATCCCGGCACCTCAGACGAAGGCGTCATTGCCTATGAATACCTGGGAGGTAATCCTAACCCGTTACTGAAGCCGGAGAAAATCCTCAGCCAGGAGTATGGCGCCAGTGTGAGCCTGTGGAAAAACCGGGTATCGGCCGATTTTACCTGGTATACCCAGCGCAATAACGGGGTGATCATGAAAGTGAAAATTCCGTGGTTAAGCGGTGGCAGCACCGTAGATAACCTCGGGATAATGCGCAATTATGGCTGGGAACTGGATCTGAAATTTGATCCGGTTATTAAAACAAGGAGCGGCTTTTCTGTCAGTGCCGATGTACGTATGGCCATGAACGATAATAAAGTCATTTCCATCAGTGACGCCTATGACGGACTGTTTCCTTTAAAAACACCTTATTACGGCAGCATGTATGGTATAGTGGCACGTACCGGCGAGCGCGCATTTGAATACCAGGTATATGATTTAAAAAGAGATGCCGCAGGCAGGGTGATTGTGAATAAAGAAACCGGTATGCCGGATGTGGATATGAACAACCCCATTTATGGCGGCCGTACGTTACCCAAATATTCCGGTGGAATGAACCTGAACTTTGCGTTTAAAGGATTCACGCTGGCAGTGCTGGGAGAATTCAATACCGGCGCTATGCACTATTCTGAACTGATGCAGTATGACGTACAATATGGCTTCAGCGCACTCACTTTGTACAACGACCGCAAGCCATTTATCTATCCCAATTCATCATATGATGATGGCAGCGGTAAATATGTGCCTAACACAAGCGTATATACGAAAAGCGCCAACCAGGAATTATATAGCCACTTTACCAATGCTTCTGCGAATTACCTGACGAAAGCAGATTTCTTCAAAATAAGGGAAGTAGTGATTGGCTACGAGCGCTTCTTTAAAACAAAAACCATCAAGAAACTCAATTTAAGTGTATACGGCAGAAATGTGTTCAACTTCTATGCAAAAGCAAATAAATCAGGTGATCCGCAACTGATCAAAGGCCCGGGCGACAGAGGCTATCGTACTATCCCCGACAATCTTTCGGGATCAGCTTCCGGGGTGTCTACCGTTCCGGGTGTAGCACAATATGGAGTGATCACTACTGTGAGTTTCTAACAACAAAAAATTAAACTGATGCGCAAAAGATATCATATTTTAACGGGAGCCCTCTTAACTGCTGCCATCTTCATCGCCGGGTGTAAAAAAGGCTGGATTGATATTAACTACAATCCGATGCAGCTTACAGAAAACAATGCCACACCGGATCTGATGTTGCCGGATATGTTGTTCAACAGCATGTCGGGTGTGAATAACGAAACGGAAGCACAATGGATGGGCTACTGGACATTTGCAGAGTATTCTTCCGGAGCCAACGTACTTACTTATTATCAACTGGATGATATGTTTTTCGGCACCAGTTCTCCCGATCCGGCTATCCTGCTCTGGGAGGCAAATGCAAGGGTACACGACCAGCCTTATTACATTGGTATTGCCAAAGCGATCAGGGCATTGCAATGGAGCCGCGCGGTAGATAACAGCAATAACATGCCATATAGCGAGGCCAATAATACCAGCATCCGGAAACCTAAATACGACACCGGGGAATTCATTTATGAAGACCTGGTGAAGCAGCTGGATTCGGCTATTACACTCATCCGTGAAGCACCACAGGATAAAGCGATCCGTATTTCCATCGCGGATATTATGTTTCATGGCGATAAACAAAAGTGGTTTAAGTTTATCAATACCCTCAAACTACGGTTGCTGGTACACCAGGCCAATAAACCCGGCCGGGAGGATTATATCAAAGGAGAAATTGCGAAGATCGTAGCACAGGGTTCCGGTTTTTTAAACAGTGGGGAAAATGCGGATATAAACCCCGGTTTTACAGATCAGCGGCCTTCCAAGTATTACGCGAAATACTCACAGTATGATATATATCCCCGCTATTATACTGTGGCTGGGGATAAACAAATACCTAACTGGCAGATGGCTTCCGCAAACGTAACCGCCATGAATATGTTGAAAGAAAACCATGATCCCCGTCTCGGTTTCTTTTACTCACCCGCCCGTGTGCCATTGCCTGCCAATGCAGTGGAACCATTTACACAACCTGGTCCGCAGGAATACAGGGGCAATAAATTCGGTTTGCCGGTAGATGAACAACAGTACCCTTACAACCGTACGGAATATGTGTCACAGGTAGGCGGCGTACGCACTTTCCGTACACCTGTATCGCCTTTATCGACCGGTATCATAAAAGGCTATGATATGCCCTGCTGGATCATTACCAGCATCGAAAGCATGTTCCTGCAGGCAGAAGCCATTCAGCGCGGATGGTTGCCCGGTGATCCCGAAACTGCCTATAAGAACGCCGTGAAGGAATCGTTCCGCTGGCTCAATGTAGGCGGCAACACCACGGTGCCTTCCCTGTCGGATGATGCTTTCAATACCTGGTACAATGCAGAAACAGCTGCCGCCAATCCAAAGGTGAGCTGGGCCGCCGCACCGGATAAGTACAAACTGCTGATGTTCCAGAAATACATGGCCTTTAACGGTATTGAACCTTTTGAAGCATGGGTGGACTACCGCCGCAACGGCAGGTTCCCGGAAATCCCATTGTCTTACGACCCCGCCAGGGTGGGCAATATCATGCCTATCCGGTGTCCTTACCCGGCATCAGAAATGGTACAGAATAAGGAAAACCTGCTGGCACAGGGTCCTATCGACATCTTCACCAGCAAAATCTGGTGGATGCCATAATCATCTTCTAAAAAAAATAACGGTTATCATGATAAAATTTTGTTGCAGCATTGCAGCATGGGGGATGCTATTGTCTGTCGCTACCGGCAGCATAGCCCATGCACAACAAACCGGTGAAACAGTGCCGATGGATCCGGAAGTAACGATAGGTAAACTCCCCAACGGGTTTACCTATTATATCCGGAAAAATACCACGCCGGAAAAAAGAGCGGTAATGTACCTGGTGAACAAAGCCGGGTCTATCCTGGAAACAGACGAACAGCGCGGCCTGGCGCACTTCCTGGAGCACATGGCGTTTAACGGTACCACCCATTATCCCAAAAATGAACTGGTAAATTATCTCCAGAAATCAGGCGTGCGTTTTGGCGCAGACCTTAACGCCTACACGGGGTTTGATGAAACCGTATACCAGCTGCCGGTATCCGTGGAAGATAAAACCGTTTTCCGTAATGCCATGCAGATCATGCGCGACTGGGCACAGGAACTCACCCTCAGTGATGAGGAAATAGATAATGAAAGAGGCGTGATCCTCGAAGAAAAAAGACAACGCCTGGGCTCCGCACAACGCATACAGGACAAAGTAATGCCGTTGTCAGTGAACCAGTCGCTGTACGCCTCCCGTTTGCCGATAGGCACGGAAGAAGTACTGAAAAACTTTAAGCATGAACAGATCCGCGCTTTTTATAAAGACTGGTACCGGCCCGACCTGCAGGCATTGATCGTAGTGGGCGATGTAAATGTGGCGCAGATAGAAAAATCCATCCGCGCTATGTTCGCCGATCTGCGCTCACCCGCACAGCCGAAAGAACGTAAATACACCACTATCCCGCTCACCGGCAAAAACCAGTTCCTGGCGGTAACAGATGCGGAAGTGGCCACCACCCGCCTGGAACTCACCATCAAGCAGCCGGGAGCCACCATTAAAACAAAAACGGATTTCAGCAATATCCTCATCCAATCCCTGTTTAACAGCATGGTCAGCGATCGCATGAATGAAGTGGCACGGCAAAAAAATGCCCCCTTCCTCAGTGGTGGTGCAGGGTTTGGTAAAATGATGGCCAATCTCAGCGGCCTTAGCGGCAGAGTAGTACTCAAGCCCGGTGAAACAGAAAAAGGCATCAAAGCCTGGTGGACAGAACTGCAACGGATAAAGAAATACGGCTTCACCGAAGGAGAATTGCAACGGGCAAAAACCTCCTTCCTCAGCAATATTTCCCTGAGCTACAAGGAGCGGGATAAAACCCCTTCGGAATCGTATGTAAGGGAATATGTAAAACACTTCCTGGAAGGTGAAGCAAGTCCGGGCAGCGCATATGAAACCGCCTTGTACAAAGCCATTACCGACACGCTCACGTTGAAGGGTTTTAATGCTGTTATACAATCCTACTTTAAGGACACCGACCGTGATCTTATCCTGGTGGCCAACGACAAACAGAAAGACTCCCTTCCTTCGGAAGCCACCGTGCTGCAATGGATGAACGAAGCTGCCACCGCGTCCATCGCTGCCTATGAAGATAAAAAAGTACTGCGTACCACGCTGCTCGACAGTGCCCCGCAACCGGGTACTATCATCAGTGAGAAAGTGATCAAAGACCTGGGCATCACTTCCCTGGAACTCAGCAACGGACTGAAAGTGCTGCTGAAACCAACCAGCTTTAAAAAAGATGAAATCTTATTTAATGGTTTCAGCCGCGGAGGTTTATCACAGGTAAGTGACGCTGATTTTTATAACGCCAGCATCGCAGCTTCACTCGTTAGCGCCAGCGGCGTATCAGATATGACCCAGGCGGAATTACGCAAACTACTCACCGGGAAAAATGTGTCGGTATCGCCATTCATCAGCGAAACATCAGAAGGCATCTCCGGCGGTGCTGCTGATGAAGACCTGGAAACCGCGCTGCAACTGGTATACCTGTATTTTACTAGTCCGCGTAAAGACCCGGTGATGTTCAGCAATATGATTGAACAGGCGCGGCTGTCGTACGCCAATGCCAACAAAGCGCCGCGGCAACTATACAGCGATACCCTCAACGCTGTAATGGCTAATTATCACTTCCGTAAGATGCAGCTGCCGGAGCAACAACTGAACCTGCTCGATGCAGATCAGGCACTGGCCATTTATAAAAACCGGTTTGCAGATGCCGCCGGCTTCACCTTCACTTTTGTTGGCAACTTTAGCACCGATAGTATCAAACCATTGCTGGTTAAGTACCTTGGATCATTGCCGGCTTTACATAAACAGGAAGATGTAAAGGATCTTCAGCTGAATTATCCGCAGGGCAGGGTAGTGAAAAAAGTAGTAGCCGGTAAAGAGCCGCAGGCAATTGTTACCCTCGCTTTCAGCGGTTCCTTTCCGTACGATATCACCACCAGCGACCAGATGAAAGCACTGGCAGGGGTGCTTAATATCCGTCTTACAGAACGGCTCCGCGAACAGGAAGCAGGCGTATACAGCGTTAATGTAAATGCCAATACCCGCAAAGTACCTTCCGGTGAATATATGTTTGGCATTAATTTTATCTGCGACCCGCGCAACGTGGAAACCCTGATCCTTAGCGTTAACAGTGAAATTGTGAAGTTGAAAACAACAGGCGTGGCAGAAGATGATGTGGTAAAATATAAGGCCGGCTATAAAAGCAGCGTGGAACGGGCGTTTAAAGAAAACGGATTCTGGCTGAATTATATCGCTTCCACGCTCCTGAACCAGGAACCTTTGCAACAGCCGGATATAAAGGACCGGCTGCAACAAATCACACCGGAAACTTTACAGCAAACCGCTGTGAAATATTTTAACAATGCTAACTATATCCGCGCCGTACTGGTACCGGAAAGTAACTAAACAAACGTGAAAACACTATACGCCGCCGGGATTGCATTTTTCCTTGCCGGATGTTTCGTAACCGCCCCTTGCGCAATTGCACAGGGGCGGGCTGCGGACAGCCTGCCGGTAACAGCTTCCGATACCACGCACCCCAAAATTATTGGACTCAAAGCCGTAGAGGTAACCGCTGCCAAACCGCCTTTTACACTTCGTAACGACACCCTGGAATTTGACGCTTCTGCCATAAAACTGGCTGCAAATGCCAGCGTATTGCAGCTGCTGAAAAAACTCCCCGGCGTAGTGATAGGCAGTGATGGCAGCATTACCGTGAACGGAAAATCAGTAACAAGAATAAAAGTAGATGGCAGGGAATTTTTTGGAGATAATAAAGAAGCGGCCACCAAATACCTGCCCGCGGAAATTATTGATAAGGTAGAAGTAACCGCCACCAAAGACCTCGCCTCCCAGCGCTCCCTTGCAGTGAAGGCCCCGGCGGAAGATGTAACCGTTAACCTCGTACTTAAAAAAGATAAAAACACCGGCATCGTAGGAAACATAACTGCCGGTGCGGGTAGTCGTGACCGTTACCTTGCAGATGGCATGATCAGCTCTATGCGTAATCCTACACGTATCAGCGTGATGGCGGCTGCAAAGAATGCTGCTGATCAGCCGGGCGGCATAACAGCGGTATCCACCACTGGCATGGGCGGCGGCGGAGAAGGAGGCTTGCCGGAATACAAAAACGGCAGCATCAACATCAATACAAAAGCCGGTAAAAAGCTCACGTTGGACGGTAACTACAGCTATAATAACACTAAAAACACAAAAACAGCTGCCACCGACCGGCTCAATTTGTTGCCGGATAACAGTTTCCGTAATCAAAGTACCAATAACGAAGTAACAAGGAACGGCCAGCATCAGCTATATACCAGTCTTGTTTATGAAAAAGATTCACTAACCACCTGGACATTCAGGACCAACGCGGCTATCGGGAAAAAAAGCAACACATTGCAGTCGCATTCCTTATCGGAAACCCCCACCGGCGACCTGCTGAATACGCTCTTTTCTCGGAATAACGGGGAAGCACATACGCGCAACGGCGGCAGTGAAATTAATTTCAACAAAACCAGCCGTAACCGCAAGCTGAACCTCAACACCACCTGGCGGTTTGATGCCGGCAGTAAAAAACAAACTGAATATAACAATACGGTCAATAATTTTTATACCAACAATAGCATCAGTCAGCGGGATTCTTTAAACCAGTATATCAGCTCCAGGGAAAACAGCTTTAATAATAATTTTACATTTAACCTGTCGGCAGCCATTGGGCATGGCTTTGTGCTGGCATTAGATTACACGCTGGGTACCACTTACAACAAACAACTCCGGGAAGTATTTGAAGAAGATCCCGCGTCCGGTAAATATGGTATGCGGGATAGTGCTTTATCCAGCAGTAATAAAAACTCGAGTTTTACCCATACGCCTTCTGTGCAGCTGGCCTGGAAAAGCGACCGCCTCAGCATAGCGCTGAATACCGGTATGCGGATTTTGCAACAGGAAAACCGGCTGCTGTGGCTGGACTCCGTGATTAAGATCCATCAGCAACAATTTGCGCCCAACCTGCAATTAAATTATTCTGTCAGTAAATACGGACGGTTGTTTACCAACTATTCCATTTCTTCTTCCGCCCCTTCGGCAGAGCAGTTGTCGCCCGTAGTGGATAACACCAACCCCTTATTCATGAAGGTCGGCAACCCTTTGCTGAAAGGCACTTTCACCCAAAACCTGTCGCTGATGTTTTTCGTTTATCAGCCGGTAACAGGGTTTACTTTCAATCTTAGTGGCAATGGCTCCGTTGCCCGCAATGAAATTGTGGCGGATCAGCGTTATGATTCCCTGGGACGGCAAATCAGTACCTTTCAGAATGTGAATGGTACGTGGAGAATGATGGTATATGGAAATATCAATCTCCAAAAGAAAAAGAACAACTGGACGTTCAACAATGGTATTAATGTTAACATAAACAGGAACCGGGGTGTTGGCCTGGTGGCCGGTGAAAAAAATATTTCCAACGGGTGGGCTGCCGGCGCCGGTGTTTATTTTTCCGTTGCTTATAAAGAATGGCTGACCATATCGCCTGCTGTAAATATAGATGTGAATAGCACCGTTTATTCGCTGCCTGGTATTGATAACGTTAATTACAACACGCAACGCCTTAACATGCAGTGGGAGCTGATCCCCATTAAACGGCTGGAGCTGTCCGGCGATATGGCGTATCACTATAATTCGCAGGTAACGGCGCCGGACCAACGCCGTTACTTTGTTTGTAACAGTGCGGTGGCCTATAGTTTTGGCAGGAAAGAACAGATGAAGTTGAAATGCCGGGTGAATGATCTTTTTAATAATAACACTAATATCTCCAATATCACTACGGCTACCTATACAGAAACAAAACAGGTAAATGCTTTACAGCGTTATGTAATGATCAGTTTCCAGTATTTTTTCGGGAAGATGGGACCGCAAAAGATTATTCTTTGAGACGTTCCTGCACAGGGCTATCTTTGAAGAATAACCAAGGAGCATGAAATTGCTGACAGATAGTATTCTCCAACATGTACCGCTGCGCGACGCTGATATTAAACGTATTCCCGGCTATTTTGAATCCGTGCGTACGCGCCGCCGCCAGTTCCTGTTGCGGGAGGGCGATGTTTGCCGCCACGAATTTTTTGTGCTGAAAGGTTGTTGCCGTCAGTATGAAAAAGATGCCACGGGGAAAGAAAATGTGCTGCAGTTCAGCGTGGAAGGCTGGTGGATCACGGATCTGGACAGTATGCTGTCCGGTCAGCCATCCCTGTTTAATATTGACGTGCTGGAAGGAGGGGAGGTGTTGCGTATCACCCGGCAGCAACTGGAGCAGCTGTTTAACGATATCCCGGCAGTGGAACGGTATTACCGCATTATTTCCCAGCGGGGTTACATCGCGTTGCAACGTCGTATCCTGTCGCTGCAGAAGCCTGCCATAGAGCGGTACCGTGGGTTTGTAAGCCGGTATCCTTTTCTTGAAACGCGCCTGCCCCAGCACCAGGTAGCGGCGTACCTGGGTATTACCCCTGAGTCACTAAGCCGTTTACGTCGTAAAATAGCAAAGGAGCCGTTATAGATTTCTTACCATTTGTTATTGTTTTGAAGGGGCTGCGTGCACAACTTTGCATTAAAGTTTTAGATATGACTACACACCCGGTATTGGCGCCTGTTATGCTGGCGCAGCAATCTGTAAAGAACAGGGTGGTGCTGGCGCCTATGAGTCGAGCCAGCGCTACATTGCAGGGCATTCCTACTGCAGCTATGCACACTTATTACGAACGTTTTGCCCTCGGTGGTTTTGGGATCATCATCACTGAAGGAGTATATACCGATGCGGTGGCCAGCCAGGCGTATCCGCATCAGCCGGGGCTGGTAACGCCACAACAGGTGGCCGGCTGGCAGGAGCTGGCAGTGAAAGTAAAAGCACACGGCAGCTTATTCATTGCGCAGCTGATGCATGCCGGCGCGTTATCGCAGCATTTATCGCATACGCTGGCGCCCTCTGTGGTAACGCCGCTGGGTCGTAAGCTGCGTTCCTACGGTGGCGGCGATGGCCCTTTCCCGATTCCTGCCGCCATGACGCCCGGAGACATCGCCACCGCAGTGGCAGGATACGCCGCGGCGGCTACCAACGCCGTGGCCGCCGGATTTGATGGCATAGAAGTGCATGCCGCCAATGGCTACTTGCCCGACCAGTTTTTAACGGAGTATACCAATCTGCGGGAGGATGAATACGGCGGATCTGTGGTGAACCGTTTCCGTATTATCGCGGAAATCATCACTGCTATCAGGCAGGCAGTGCCTCCGCATTTTATTATCGGGCTGCGCCTCTCGGAAGGCAAAGTGAATAACTTCACGTATCGCTGGCCGGATGGCGCTGTTACGGCAGCAGCACTACTCGAAGAAGTAAGCAAGGTATCACCGGATTATATCCATATTTCAGGGGAAGGCAGCACCTGGGAAAAACTGGGCGCCTATGCACATGGGGAAACACTTACGGGCATGGCTAAACGTATTGTTCAACGGCCGGTGATTGCCAACGGCGGCATGGAAGAACTGGCCGTGGCCGGGAGGGCATTAACGGAAGGACATGCGGATCTTATTTCGCTCGGAAAGGCGGCACTTGCCAATCCAAACTGGCCGGCACGTGTGGCCGCAGGGGAACCGTTCACACCTTTTGAGCGGGGAATGGCGGAGCCTTTTCCGCCGTTGCAGTAATATTCCGTTCGGGATGCAGGGGGTTATTCACCATTATTCAGCATCTCCATTTCGAGGAGCTTGCTGCCTCCTGCAAAATCTGCCGCAGCATCCGGACATAATACCATTCCCAGGGAATTCATCATTCTTTGGGCAACCAGGTCTATATCTTCGGTGGTGGTGGCGAGAAATGGCGCCTGGCTTTTCAGCCGCTGGATTAACGCATTCTTCTGGGTAACAGAGATATCTACCAGCTTGTTAATTCTTTCTACAGCCGCTTTGTACAGTTCGTCGTAATAAAAAAGCATGTTCATGTCAACAGGTTATTTTGTATGGTTCAAATGTAGCCCATAGCTTATAATCCTGGCTATATGAAAATATTATGACCTATAATTAATAATTATAAATGGATCTGGCCATTTTGATGAAGCGTTTGTTGAGGTCGCTGGTTTCGCCTTTTCGTTGAATGAAATAAAAACTACGTTCTATCCGCAGCCCTTCAAAGGAGAGGATGGTTAACTCGCCGTGTTGCAACTCTTTAGCGATGGAGCGGGTAGACAGGAATCCTACACAGCCGGATTCCAGCAGGAAGTTTTTCAGGGCTTCGGTGCCTCCCAGCCTGACTTTTATTTTCAGGTCGTTGAGCCGGATCTTGCTTTTCTGCAGCCCTTTTTTGAGCGCTTCCAGGGTGCCGCTGCCGCGCTCCCGGATGGCTACGGGCATCTGCAGGATTTCTTTCAGTGGGTAGTTCTTTTTGCGGGCCAGTGGGTTGTCGTGACTGCATACGGCCACTATCTGGTCTTTCAGGAAAGGCTGGTAGGTAATATTGCTCAGTTGTCCTTTTTCTTCGGTAACGCCTATATTAATTTCTTTGTCGAGCAGTGCCTGCAATACAATTTCACTGTTCCGGTTAAGCAGGGAAATATCCACCAGCGGGTATTCGCGGTGAAAGGCCGACATTACTTTGGGTAATATATAGAGTGCTGCGGTGGTGCTGGCGCCCAGGTTGAGCATGCCGGTGGCCTGCTGCTGGTCGTGGATCACGGAAATATCGAACTCGGTTTCCTGTTGTATATGGCGTACGGTAAGCAGGCGGTTATACAGCAGCTGACCGGCGTCTGTCAGTTCTATCTGCAAACCTTTTCTTTCAAATAATTTGGTTTTATATTGTTCTTCCAACCCTTTGATATGTGTGCTTACCGCCGGTTGTGAAATAAACAACGCCTGGCTGGCCTTTGAAAAGCTTTTCTGATGGGCCACTTCCATAAAGATCTGGTGACGGTTAGATAGCATGTGCGCAAATTTTATGGAGCGTATAAAATCTCTCTCCGGCGGATAAAACGGACTTTGTCTTTATAATCCGTTATCCTGTTATTCATGATTTCCACTTTTTCTATCCAGTTATGATGAAGGTCGTAGGTAAATTCATACCGGTGCACCGTTCTTTCTACAGTACCGGTGGTGGTATTCCGGTCGCATATTTTCGCGGTCAGATGTCCCTGTTCATTGTAGTGGCAAATAGTGGTTTCTACTGCATGGTTACCGGCCAAACCGTCGGCGTCCTGGAATTTGTATTCTTCCAGTAATTGCTGCCGGCTGTTATACTTACTTTTAGTGATTTCCATCAGCGCATCAAAAGAATAGTAGCGGGTAATTTCTATCCGGCAGCCATCGTCATCTGTGCTGGTATTGGTTTCCCATTGCTCGTTGTAGGGATCTTCCTCTACGGGCAGGGGGTCGTTGTTTTCCAGTTGCTCCAGCACATTACCTGCTTCATCATACCGGGTGTAGAAGGTATCTTCCCCATAGTATTCGATGCATTCTTTCAGGGTACCGTTTTCAAAATAGCTGTTTTTGTAGATAGGCCCCTTCGCTGCGGAGGTCAGCGCTTTTTCCAGCAGGTTTCCCTGGTCATCAAAAGTATAAACGAGGGTTTTATCCAATTCGTGGCCGGCGGTATAATCTTCCCATTTGAGCAATAATCCTTTCTCATCAAAAAAGGAGAGTTCGTACCCGTAATATTTGCCATCGGGGTCTGTGGTAGCATATTTCATTTGCTGTACCGGCCCGGTCAGCTCAGTATCTGCCAATGTCTGTTTCATGGTACCTAAAGTTATTGGAAACAAAATAAACTTCCACTATTTAAGTACTTATTTCTGCATGATATTTTTGGGGTGGTGTTTTCCGGGTATTTTTTTCCGGGAGAGATGGGGAATGCGGTAATCCCCGTAAAGCCAGGCAACCCTCACGGGGGCTGCCTGGCGGAAGGAGTGGTTATTTGTCGAAGGTCATATTTTCAAACTTATCCAGTTTGGCCATTATTCCCCAGCCATAAAAATCGTTGGCCAGGGCAATCAGTACTTCGTTGTCGCCGGCCACCAATGGGAGGGGAAAGGATGCGTTATCCACGGTGCAACGGCCATCCGGTTGCTTCACCAGCGGGGAACCGTACCGGTTTTTATCTACATAGAGGTACTTCCCGTTTATGAAAACCCATACCTCGTCGCTAAAGCCAAGGTGTAGCTGCCGGGTTTGCGCTACGGCGGAGCGGATATTTGTTTTCAGCCACACAATGCGCCGGGCGCGGTTTTCAGCGCTGCCAAATTTGCGGGTTACATTGACCAGTCCTCTTCTTTCGGCCCGGATGGTTTCCCAGGGTGCATCCGTGCCGGGCTTCCATGCCATACTGAAATCAATCTTTTCGGGGGTATTCACAGGCTGTGAAATTTGCCAGGTGCGGAGATAGGAAGCGTCATTGTTAGTGATATCAATGCCTTCACCGGGGGGCAATCCCTCCGTTTGATCCGGTTTCACCACCAGGTTGGCAATGATCGCCTGTCCGTCGAATGCCAGGCCGCCATGCCAGGTGTTGCCTTCCAGTCGCGGTACCTCCAGCACCGGCCGGGAGGTATCGTTTACATACACGCGCATTTGTTTGCCGGAAATAACCAGCTTCACATGGCTCCAGTCGTCTTTGGAAAACCACGCGGCTGCCTGGTACTGATCCAGCATATCCCACAGGTTAATACCATCGATATGCGGTGCATACTGTACGGCGTCGCCTGTACCGGAAAGAGGTGTACGGAAATAGAAACATTCATTCTCTTTCCGGCTCATACGCCTGAAATAGAACGACGCAAAAGGGGAGGTAGCTTGTACGTCGTATTCAATGGTACCGTTGGTAAAGTCGAGATCTTTCAGCACTACAGTGTCGTTGGAGTGCAACAGCTTCATGGCCGGCACCGATTTATAGGTGATAAATTCCACGGTGCCGGGTTGGAATGCCCAGTGCCCGGCTTCCAGCGGTACCTTGATAACCTCCTGTTGGCCAGGTTTCTTTTTTTGTGCTGCTACGCATAATGGAAGCAATAGGAATAAGCACGCGATGCGGATTTTTGTCATGACCAGTATTTTTAATTTTAAATGCTGCAGCAAATCTGAATAATAACTAATTTCAGGGCGAATCATTGGCGCATCAAGTGTGTGCAAATCTGTGCAAGCTTGTAACAGACTACCAGGGAATGAATAATAGTTTTGAGATTAATTATATACGAAAGTGTCTGGAGCTGGCAGAAGCCCGGTTAAACCGGGGCGACGCCAGCGAATGGACCAGCTATGATTTTGAAAAACTAAGTGCAGCTATAGAAGAAGCCACCGGGGTAATATTGAGTGTTACCACCCTGAAACGGCTGTGGGGAAAACTGAAGTACACCAATATGCCCGCCACCACCACGCTGAACACCCTGGCGCAGTTTGCCGGGTATGCGGACTGGCGGGAGTTTAAGCGCCTCGTTACCTTGTTGCCGGGGCCTGGTACAATTGCGGCAACCGGCGATGAAACCACCGGGCTTTTACCAGGTGATGATATCACGTCTGTAAATACGGCGCCTGGCGATGCCTCCGCCGCAGTGCCGCGGAAACGTAGTAAATGGACTTATTGGTTGCTGGGCCTGATACCGCTGGGAATCCTCGTATATGCCTTACTGTTATCCAATACCAAACCGGGGAAACCGCTTGATACAACCGCTTTTTCCTTCAGCTCCAATAAAGTGGTAGCGGATGGCGTACCCAATTCTGTTATTTTCAATTATAACGCCGCCGCAGCAGGGAATGATTCTGTTTTCATTGCGCAAACCTGGGATATCAGGAGGAAAATACCGGTATCTGCAAAAGAAAAAACATACACGGCTATTTACTATGAGCCGGGTTATTTCAAGGCGAAATTAATGGTGGGTAAGCAGATCATAAAGGAGCACGACCTGATGATCGGCTCCGGTGGCTGGCTTGCCATGATAGAACAGGAGCCGGGTACGCCGCTGTATTTCCGGAAAAGCGAAGTAGCAAAAGGAAACGGAATAGAAGTGGACGAAGCATTGTTGTCGGCGTATCACGTTCCGCTGCAACCCGTTCCTCCCGCGTTGCGCTTCTATAATGTACAACCCCTGGGCGACATAAAAACGGATCATTTTACTTTTGAAACAACCCTGAAAAGCGATTTTCAGCAGGGCACCGCTGCCTGTCAGCGCGTAGAAGTGCTGATCCTGTGCAAAAATGACCTGATCTCCATCCCGCTGTGCGCTCCCGGATGCGTGGGGGATCTCTCCCTGTTTGCCGCCGGCACTGTCATCAAAAGCAGGAATACCGACCTCTCAAAATTTGGCGCCGACCTGACAAAATGGGTAAAACTCCGCGTGGTGGCAAAAGACAGGCATATGCAGTTTTTTGTGAACGATAGCGCCGCCGCGGCGCTCACCATCGCCAATCCGCCTTCCGGCATTGTTGGTGTGCAGTACCGGTTCAATGGCACCGGCGCCGTAAAGGACACCCGCTTTACGAAAGATAGTGCTGTGATTGCATTACAGCAATAACTGCTGCTGGTCTATCTCCCGGAAAATAATTATAAATAAAAAAAGCCGGTTGGGAAAAAGGCCCTGACCGGCGGTGGTGTTATTTTTCGTTGGCTTTCAATACCTCCACATAATGAGGATTGTACATAATGCCCAATATATTACCAAAAGGATCCACCACGGAGGCTGTAACAAATCCATGTCCCCGCTCTGTAACAGGTTCAAAGGCGGTAGCTCCCAGTTGCAGTAATTTTTCCAACCCCGCCTGGATATCATCTACATGCCAGTAAATAACAGCGCCGCCGGGTCCGTTGCCGGCTGATTTTGGCGCATATTTGCTGTCGATAATACCCAGTTCGTTCTGATAGTCGCCCAGGCGGAACTCTGCATAGCCGGGCTTTTCAAAGTAAGGAGGAATACCGGTTAACTCAGTGTACCATTTTTTTGCGGCTTCGTGGTCTGCTGCGTAAAAGGTCAGTGTGGCAAATCCTCTTAAAATGTTTGTGTTGCTCATATGGATTGTTTTAGGATGAAATTTTTATTGTCTGATGTAAAAGTAGCAGGCGGGTATGACAACCTTATGTCAGCAGCAGAAAAAGAAATCCGGGCTTTTTTATAAAAAGGTAATCATTTTGGAGGGAAACGGGGCGGACAGGGCATTTTAAACATAAAACAAAAGAACTGTATTAAAGGCGTACTATTACCTTTAATACAGTTCATACATCAGCAGGGCTGGTTCCACAAAAAGAACGCACAAAGATTTTGAGTGATCAGGACATATGGAAGCCCCATTTTTTACTCTTCTTTGTTTTATAACTGCGTTTTCTTTTCCCGGGTGGGTAAGGGCGTGGGTTTCCCATTGTGTCAAGTAATAGTTGCATTTTCTTTTCAGCTAGTTCCGGATTAGTGATTTCGTTATACTTCTGTTGATTAAAAGCAGATTCGCTCTTCCAGCCATCAAGGAGTTGCCTTTCGTAATCTGTTAATTTGTTCTGATGAAACTTTAACAGCAAGCTTGCGAGATCTGAAATTTTCAGCATAAATGGAGGATTATATTATTGAGTGAAGAAATCGGCTTCTTTCGATTTGAAAATGGAATAAAGGATTTTCTTTGCATTGTCTTTATGTTTTTTAACAGTATTTCTGCTGACCTTTAGCTTTGCGGCAATCTCTTTTATACTCTTATTTTCCAATGTAAGCAGGATCACTTCCTGCTGCCGGTCTGTTAGCCTGTGAATATTTTCCCGTATAAATTCTGTATAATACGCACGGTCCCAGGGATCTATTTCTACCTTTGGGTTTTCCGAATCATATATCGCCTGGGTTACTGAGCGCTCTTTTGCCTTATTCTCTTTTTTACGTTTAGCTTCACCCATTAATCTGAATCTTGTTGCATTCATAAGATAGCTTTCCAAATTGTTAATAACCTCGTCATTTCTTCTCAGGAAAATGCCCAGTATAGCGGTTCCTATCGCATCCCTTACATCTTCCGGGTCGAAACTGGGAAAACGTTTTTCAATCCGCAGCTTTATTTCTCCATAACTTTCGTTGAAGTTGTTGTTGTGGTCAGACATATGATTCCCTGTTTAATTAAAGTGAATAATTAATCAATTGTTTTTTAGCATTATTTAATGCTGACTAAACGGTGAGAAATCTATGTGTGATCAGATTGAATGATTTGTTGTCCCTTGTTTTATATTGTTTGAGTATCTTTTTGCAAGATGATTCTTTATATAGCCAACTATTATTTTTACATAATCCAATATTAGCCTTATATAACCCGATTTTGTTTTTGCACAACTCACTATTGTATTTCCATAGCTCACTATTATCTTTGTATAGCCCACTATTGTCTCTATATAATTCACTATTATCTTTGCATAACCCACTATTATCTCTACATAACTCACTATTATCTTTGCATAACCCACTATTATCCCTACATAACTCGCAATTATCTTTGTATAGCCCACTATTGTCTCTATATAACTCACTATTATCTTTTATTACCTGTAAACGCATCTGTTTATTGACGACTCGCTTAAACTTTATCAGGTATACCCGCTTTGAATTCCAACTGTTCCCCTTGATACACTCAATTTCTATTTCATTGTTTATATTGAATGATGAAGTTGTACTAAATTCCGTTGCTGCTGCAGGACTGAATGTAATAGTGGAATTTATACCGGACATATTGTCTAAATAGAAAGAAACCTCCTCATGATCATCATTAACAACGGTAAAATCAGCTGGGTTTTTAATTGATAGACGCGAAGCATCGTTGGAGATAAAAAAAATATACAATAGAAAAGTCAGAACTCTTAAAATCATTTTGTCGATTTTTTTATAATTTTTAAGATAATGTTCAATAATAGAAACTTGCTGACGCACTGTACTTTCCATTTTTTTATTATTTAGCGTTTTTAATTCGAGACCTCTCTTCCGGAAAAGTGTATCGTTATTAATAAGACAAATCAATTATCGTTTTGGGTAATACATTTTGGAAGTATTTTTTTCCTGCCGGTAAAATAGTAGCCGGCGTTGTTATTGGGGGAAGGGGATGGAGCCGGTGTTTTCCCGGAGATCCAGTATTTATAGGCATTACAACGGAGTGAGTAGTGTAATTGGTTAATCCTTTGTTAAGCACTTTTTTTTAAGAAGTAGTAAGAATTATACCATTGTCTCGCCAGAATATCTATTTTTAGGTTCTAATCTGTATATCATGAAAAAGGTAGCCTATGACCCTGATGGCGGAAAAATCTGGATAAGGATAGAAATGACCGGCATCTACTTTATTACTTACATCTACCAGATGTGGGCGGCCACCGCCGATGAACTGCCCATATTAACAAAGCCCCTCCGGCAAAACAGCAACGAACTGCCGCAACCGGATTATTACCTCGTTCAAAACGACTACAAACCCGGTGAACCACTAATAAATTTTGATAAAAGAGTACTGGATATTTCCTTCAGGGTAAGGAAGTATGAGGACGACAACGGTTATAAATTAAGGGTAAGCGTGTTGCAGGGCGACGATTTCAATACCGCCAAAGTAATAGGCAGCGATCAGGTTGGCTATGGCGCCACCGCTACATTAGGTGCGGATGTTACCGGCAAACAGGAAGATATATTACTGCAGTTAATCGCTAAACAGGATTGATTTAAAACACATGTATGTCAGCACTGAGAAAAATATGTATGCTGTTATCCCTGATTTCTTTTCAGGCATCTGCGCAGTTTAAAACAGACAGCACCGAGCATTACCTGCTAAACTTTTCCGTGCCGGACATGCCGGCATTTAAAGCATTGGGAGCAGATCCTTCCAACCTGTTGCGCCCATCGGATATTCAAAAATTTGCGCTCAGTTTATCCCCGTTTTATTCAAACAGCCCGGGCGTGATCCCACGAAATTTCGCGGTGGAATTTTCTCCCGGTAAACTGGCCAGCAAAAACTGGACACTGGAAGATTATGGCAAAAGGAAGTTCTGGTACAACTCTTCCTTTAGTATCGGTGCGATTGTCGACTCCGGGAATGTATCCTCTAAACTGGCCGTAGGCTACCGGTTTTCTATTGTCAGGAAGAAAGACGACCTGTTACTGAATGCTGCAAAAAGAAAAGCTGTTTTTGTTGCACAACAACAGGCACAGTTAGCGCTCCGGGAATTTAAAAATAACTGGATCATTATTGTACATAAGGAAGTGCCACCTGCAGAGCGCGCACAGTATGGAGTAGAACACGATAAAGAGTTCTGGGATTTCGCAGAAAATAAAGCAGAAGCATATCTCAAAGAAAATCCGGATACCGCTTTACAGGCCAGCTACGATGCCTTTAAAAAAGGATACGACACCGATAAAAAGAAATATTACACAGCAGTAGATGACCTGATAGAAAAGTTTAAAAGCGAACATTGGAACGCTACCCGCCTGGATGGCGCCATTGCATGGGTAGGGCAATCCCGCGATTCATTGATTAAAAATGCCGGCTTCGCTTCCTTCAATACCTGGCTCACCTGGGCATTGGGCATCGGGAAAAGCAGCCAGCTGTTGCTGGGTGGTAGTTTTAGCCTGCCCCGGTCGGAGTTTAAAGACAGCACTTTCATCAATGCAACGGTGAATGTACGCTACTACCTGGGCACCTCCGGCTTCAGGGGATTTGCGGAAACGCAGTTTAAGTATCAAAACTATGATAACCTGGAAAAGTCCCTGCTGTTCAATTTCGGCACTGAATTCAGGGTTGCGAAAAGCATCTGGATTGTGGCGGAAGCAGGCATTGATAATTACCTGAAGGAGAAAGACCCTTTCAGCGCTTTTATAGCGAGTATCAATTTGCGGTACGGATTTAACCAGGTGATGAAGTAGTGATGGGTCAGGATGGTATCACCCTCCTGACTTTATTCCTCTTCACCAGCAAAAAACATACATACAAAAACGCCACCCATGCCGGGATCAGTTCTACCGGTAGCTTCATCCCCGTTATCCACATCAGGATCAGGATACCCACCAGGAACACCAGGCAAATGTAATTGGACACCGGGTAAATAAAGGAAGGGAATTTTGTTTGGATCTGCGCGTCCCGTTTACTCTTTTTGAATTTCAGATGTACTACGGTAATCATCAGCCAGTTGATGATCAGTGAAGACACCACCAGCGACATCAGCACCTCCAGCGCTTTTTCAGGGATCACTTTATTTACCACAATACAGATCGCAGCAAACAATCCTGATACAAGAATCGCTTTTACAGGAACATGATTTTTATTTAGTTGAGATAGAAATGCGGGTGCATTGCCTTGCTTCGACAAACCGTACAACATCCTGCTGTTACTGTATACGCAGCTGTTGTAAACGGAAAGGGCCGCGGTTAAAACGATCAGGTTCAGCACATTTGCAATCAGGCTGGTGAAATAGATGGTTTTGCCAAAAAGAGAAAACTGGAATCCCTTCAGGCTCTCAAATACCATTACAAAAGGACTGCTGTCGGTAGTAATACTTTTCCACGGCGATAAAGAAAACAGGATAACAAGCGCGCCCACATAAAAGATCAGGATACGGTAAATCACCTGGTTGGTGGCCTTTGGGATTGTTTTTTCCGGTTGGTCCGCTTCTGCGGCAGTGATACCAATCAGTTCCAGCCCGCCAAATGAAAACATGATCAGGGCAATGGCTGCAAACAATCCCTGGAAACCGCCTTTACCGTCGGCATGCAATAATCCCCGCGGGAAAAATCCGCCGTCGTTCCAGAGATTCTGAATACTGGCCTGGGCACCGCCGCTTCCGCTTATCAGTAAATAAATACCAAAAACGATCATGGCGATGATCGCCACTACCTTTATGATGGAAAACCAAAACTCTGCCTCTCCATATACTTTAACAGAACTCAGGTTTAACGCATTAATAGCAATAAAGAAAAAAAGACTGGAAGACCATAACGGGATCTCCGGCCACCAGAAATGCACATATACGCCGATGGCAGTCAGTTCCGACATGCTCACCAGGATATAAAGAATCCAGTAATTCCATCCCGAAGAAAAACCTGCAAATGAGCCCCAGTATTTATAGGCAAAATGACTGAAACTGCCGGATACCGGTTCTTCCACCACCATTTCGCCCAGCTGGCGCATAATAAAGAAAGCAATAATACCGGCCAGTGCATAGCCCAAAATAACAGACGGTCCCGCCAGTACGGCTGCCGGGCCTATGCCCAGGAATAAGCCGGTGCCTATGGCGCCGCCCAGGGCAATCAGCTGGATATGCCTGTTCTGTAATCCTCTTTTAAGGCTTTTTTCGTCGTTTTTTTCGTTTGTTGCGTTCAATGTTTATGATTGCTGGATAAGGCTGCAATTTGGGGTAATTTCGGCAGAATTGAAACTTTGATTTATTTCACCCCTTAAACCCCTGTGCCCGGCAATAAACATGAATATCTTATTTATTCAAATAAACAGAACAGCCTTCACGGGATAATGATCAGATAAGGTATCTGTAACAGCATCTTTAATTATTTCTACTTGTTTACACCTGTCTTTTATTTCTTTGGAAAGGAGGATATGATCAATCTTTATTTTTTCACTTAGAGGAACTGCCGGGTATATCCTGGTCGGATAGCTTGACTCAAATTTTTTATGGAATAGTGAATAGCTGTCATAAAAACCGGCATCAAGGAAAGTACGTATTACTTTGTAATCGATCTGGTTATTTTCATCCAGGTTCTGTAATACTGAATTCTTTTCCTGCGCAAGTTGCATACTATCCCGTATGCCGGTGTGGGTATAGAAGATACTGTCGTAAGGTGTAAATGAATTAAAATCTCCGAGGATGATGACTGGTTTTCCGGCCCTCTCTTTTTCCTGTATGGCATGGAGCACTGCACCGGCCTCCTGTAATCTCCTGGCGCTGCTGAAAGGAGAGAAGTGTACCACAAAGAAACCGGTTCCTTTTATTTCTGCATATAAACATCCGTGATGCATGCCTGGCATCAGCCGGTATATATTGGTGATGGGATAGCGGGAAGAAATGCCAACAGGGTAACCTTTTTCTTTCAGAATAACCGCATATGGATGTCCCCATGTGGCAGCCAGCTTTGCAAATGAATCTTGTGTAAAATTATTCAGTTCTTCAAAAGCGATTACATCGGCATGCTGTTGCCTGGCCCAGTTTACAAATGTATTTCTGCGCTGGCTGTCGCCTTCAAATCCATTCCATACATTGTAGGTAATTACCGTTAAAGGAATTTTTCTTCCGGTTTTGGAAGAAGTAAACGACAATAATAACGTGGTGCATGCCAGCAGGCCTAATATATATTTCATGTGAAAAGAAGATAAGTGAGAAATCACACTTTGAGTGTTCTGTCCGATATAACAGGCACAATGGGATAGATGTATTCCACAAGTTTTACACCCAGCATTTCCGGCGATGAGCCAACAAAAACCGTTTTTTTACCTTTTATGGTGATAACGCCGTTATCCGTTATTTCAATCGTGGCCCAAAGCGGATCTTTATAAGGCACGGTGTATTTTATTGCGGGATGTGCTTTGTCCACCGCTTCAGAATAACGGATCTCCTTGTATTCGTCGCCCAGCCACTGGTAGGAGGCGCTGTTAATTTGTACATAGTGGATGCCGTTGATGTAGTTGTAATAATCCTGGTGATGATGACCACTCAGTACCATGATCACTTTCTGTTTGTTACCCTGATTAGCCTGTTCCAGTGTATACCGCAACAGCGTGCCGTTTTCAAGTCCGCCTGCGTCGTTATCCAGTCCCTGGTGGCAACATACAATAGTAGGTGTTGTGGCGTTTTCCAGGTCTTTTTTTAACCACTCCAGTTGTGTGAGCGATATGAAACGGGCATATCCCGGTGGTCTGGATTTACTTTCATTATGCTCATTGCCATCCAGTATGATGAAATGAAACCCATTTGCATCAAACGAATAGTATCTGCCTTTGGCCTTCCAGAAGGCCACTACCTGCTCGCGGGTATGGCCGCCATCTGTGTCATGATTCCCTATTACATGGTAGGAGGGTCCTTTGAACTGATTCCAGATATCCATCAGCGGCTGGTTTTCTTTTTTAGGATAGCAAAAGTCACCCATCTGTATAATAAAATCAGGCGATTCATCTTTCATCTTATTAATAAAGGCAGATAAGCGCTCTGGTCCGTCATGCATGATATCGTGGTGTAAGTCGGCAATCACACCAAACCGGATCTTTTTACGCGAAGGCTTCCATTCCGGGTAGCGTGGAAATAATAAGGCGCCGCTGGCAAGACTGGTTTTCGTTAAAAATTCTTTTCTATCCATTTTCTTTTATGTTAAGATTTATAGAATGCTGATAGCGTAGGCGTATTTGCTGGTATACTTGTCGGGATGAAATGTGGGGAAGGTTATTATTATATCCTTTCCCGCCTGTTTCCATGATAATGCCTCATTTGTTTCCAGCAGCCGGATCGTGGCGCCGTGTTCCGGTTGTATGTCTTTTATGGTGAAGTGGTTACCGGCGGGCCATTTAGGCAGTATGGCAAATATTTCACCGGTGCCGGGAAGGGTAGTAAAGAAGCATTCTTTTACTGCATATCCGGGATCAGGATCGGTGGTAAGTTTCAGGATAAAATCACCGTTGGCTTTGAAGTCGCCCTCAGCTCTTTGAGGTTTGTAATCACGCCTGCCGCTGCTCCACTGGCATGGCCTGATCCATTTGCGGGTGTTGTAAATGGCTTTGCCATTCCTTTGCAGCCATGCGCCCATTTGCAACAGCCGTTCCTGCATAACGGGTGGTATTTTACCAGAGGCGTCGGGACCAATGTCCAGCAACAGGTTGCCGCCTCTGCTTACGAGGTCGCTCAAAAGAAGCACCAACGTTTCAGGGGAGTTATAGTCCTGGATATCTTCCACTTTATTGTAGCTGTAAGAGAAGCCGATGCCCCTGCTTTCTTCAAAGTAATGATCCCCGAAATCCATGTCGGGCTGGTATTCCGGGGTGTATACACTGCCATGTTTAAACCGGATTCCCTTGCCGTACCTGTCGTAGGTAACCACATTTGTTTTTACCGCACTCTCATTATACAACCAGCTTAAGAATTCAGTGGCGTGCCAGGTGGTATCGCTGTCTTCCCAGTCGCCATCCGTCCAGAAAACAACCGGTTTATATTTTTCAATTAACGCTTTTGCCTGTGGTATGGCATGTTGCAGGGCGTATTTTTCCGGGTTGGCTTTATATAAAGGGTTGTACCATTCATACCATGAAAAGTAAACACCGGGCATTACGGAGGTTTTTCTTATTTCAGTGAGCAGATCTCCCAGCAGATCCCGTTTGGGGCCTACGGTTGCTGCGGTCCAGGGGAATCCCCAGGTTTTATTGGCATATTCATCCGGCCACCAGCAGAAGCCATCGTGGTGCTTGGCTACCGGTACTACATATTTTGCCCCCGATTTTTCAATCAGCTGTGCCCATTCGCGTGGATTATATAGTTCAGCTTTAAAATCGTTTGCCAGCTCATAATAGGTTTTATTACCAAATACTTTCCGGTGATAGCTGGCTACATCGCCTTTGAATGCACCCGTTTGCAGCCAGTACTGATACCATTCAGCATACTGGCCTTTCGGTGCATAAGCGGGAACTGCGTATACGCCCCAGGTAATAAAGATGCCAAACTTCGCATCCATAAACCATTGGGGAACCGTCCGCTTGTCCAGGCTTTTCCAGTTGGGCTGGTATTGTTGCGCTCCGGCTGTAAAACAGAAAAGCGCAGGCAGCACTGTTTGAAAGACTTTGTATAAAAACCGGTAACGAATCATCGCCAGTATTTTAATTAATAAATACAAATACTAAACACAAGTGTAGTTAATATTTCCAGTATTTTATAATCCGGGACAGAAAAATTTAATAAAAGAACCGGATGGTGCATCTGCATGACTGACCGGCGTTATATATTAACAGGTGTTTGTAATACACTATAGCAATAACTTTCAGGGAAATGTCATTTATTTATTGGTACAATTCGCTGCTTGCTTATTAATATATTCAATTAAAAGCGTTTTCAGTTTATATTTTTTGATCATCTCTATCGCCGGCATTTCTTTGAAATAAAAAGTTTAGTATAAATAAACATTTCTCAAAATTAATGTTTAATATTACTAAACAAAGGTTTAGTAGTTTAATATTTCATCCGTCAACCATCAGCCACGTACAGTGATCAATTAATGAAAAAAACCAAAATCTTCTATCATGAAATTAACGCTCTTACTTGCCCTTAGCTTATGGGCTGCGTTGCCAGCTGCTTTTGCACAAAAAGAAATCAAAGGAATTGTAACAGATGAAAATGCACAACCATTAACCGGTGTTTCGGTTTTGCTGAAAGGCACTAACAAAGGAGCTATCACCGACCTGAAAGGAAACTTCACCATTAACATGAAGGTACCCGGTACCCTTACTTTCAGTTTTGTGGGCTACACCGCAAAAGAAATGACCGTGAACAATGAGCAGCCCCTGACAGTACAATTGATTCCTTCCAAAGGGGGATTGAACGAAGTGGTAGTCACCGCGCTCGGGGTTAGAAAAGAAAAGAAAGCCGTGGGCTTCGCGGTACAGGAGGTAAAGGGCGCCGACCTTGTAAAGGCGCGTGAACCGAATGCCATCAACTCTCTCACCGGGAAAGTGGCAGGTCTCACCATCGCTGCCAGCAGCAATCTTTTCGGGGATCCCGGCATATTACTGCGCGGTCACTCCGGTGTATTGATCGTAGTGGATAACGTGATCGTAAAATCAGATTCATGGAACCTGGCGCCGGATGACATCGAATCCTACTCGGTACTGAAAGGCGCCAGCGCAGCAGCACTGTATGGCGCACTGGGCGCTAACGGTGCTATCATTATTACCACCCGCAGAGGCTCTAAAGATAAACGCGGATTCTCCGTGGAGTTTAATTCCAGCACACAACTGCAAACCGGCTATAACGCCATCCCGAAATACCAGACAGAATACGGCGCCGGCGATGGATTTGAATACGCCTTCAAAGATGGTAAAGGAAGCGGCATCAATGACAACGATTATTTTATCTGGGGCCCACGGTTCGAAGGGCAGCTGATCACCCAGTATAACAGCCCGGTAGATCCATCTACCGGGGAACTAGTACCCATCCCATGGGAAGCAAGAGGAAAGGATAACCTGAAAAATTTCCTTCGTAGCGGATTACTCAGTACCAACAATATCGCTATCTCCGCTAATAACGATAAAGGCGATATGCGTCTATCGGTATCTCAAACCTACCAGAAAGGAACTGTCCCCAATTCCCAGGTAGCCAGTACCAACTTTGGTTTCAACGGTGGCCTCAACGTCGGATCCAAAGTGCGCTTTGAAACAAATATTAACTACAATAAACAATACACTAAAAATTATCCGTCACTCGGCTACGGCCCGCAAAGCCTTATTTACCTGATGACCATCTGGGGCGGTGTGGACTACGACGTAAGAGACCTGCGCAACTACTGGCAGCCCGGCAAAGAAGGCATCCAGGCATACAGCAGGGAATATACCCTCTATAATAATCCCTGGTTGGTTGCCTATGAAAATCTGCGCGGCTATTATAAAGATGACCTCTATGGCTATATCAAAATGGATTATTCCATCAGCAACAAATTTAAATTCAGCGCCAGAACAAACGTGAGTACCTATACCCTGAACCGTTCTACCCGTTACCCGGTATCCGGTACTTTCTATTCTCCCTATAATATTGTAGGAGGATATGAAGAATCATACACCCAATTATGGGAAAATAATACGGAAGCGTCACTGAACTATTCCGATACCTATGGTAATTTCCATTTTCACGGCGCGCTGTATGGCAACCTCAGAACCCTTTCCTATAAGCAAATGACCGGCGCCACACTCGGCGGGCTTGTAGTGCCTGGTGTATACACTTTGTCCAATTCTGTGTTGCCTAATTCGCCCACCAACACCAGAGCGACCAAACAGGTATCCAGTGCTTACAGCTTCCTGGACCTCGACTATAAAAACTATCTCTTCCTGAGTGTTACCGGCCGTTTTGATAAATCGTCCACACTGCCGGTAAAAAATAACACCTACTTTTATCCGTCTGTATCCCTGAGCGCTGTTATCTCGGATATGGTTAAACTGCCCAGGGCCATCTCTTATCTTAAACTCCGCGGTTCATATGCCAACGTGGCTACAGATCTTGGTACTGAACCCACAGACCTGTATAACCTGCTCCCTTCCTATTCAACTTATTCTACCAGGTGGAACAACAATGTGGGTGTTTCCTACTCCGGTACACTGTATAATCCTGATATCCTCCCTTCCAGGATCAAAACCGTGGAAGTGGGAATGGAAGCCAGGTTCCTGCATAACCGCCTCGGATTTGACCTCGCCCGGTACCGCAACGTGGAAGGCCCCGGTATTGTAAACGTAACGGTATCCAACAGCTCCGGTGTAAATACCATCCAGAAAAATGCATATACCTATTTGCGCAAAGGATGGGAGCTTACGGTAACCGCTACTCCTGTTGCCCGTAAAAACTTTTCCTGGAACACGCTGATCAACTGGTCCACTTCCCATCGCTGGCTGGATAAAATCGACGGGGTGCTTACCCGCGACGGCAATATCCACCTCGGTGAACGCGCAGATGCCTATTACATCACCGACTTCCAACGCGATGATAAAGGACAAATGATTGTAGGCACCAACGGATTACCTGCCTATAATCCATATACCACCCGCATAGGCTACGCAAATAATAATTTTGAAGCCAGTATTAACAACAGCTTCCGCTATAAAGCAATCAGCTTCTCCTTCCAGCTGGATGGCCGCTTCGGTGGACTCATCAACAACTACCTGGATGGCTACCAGTGGAGCGCCGGCACAGCACCGGAATCGGCCAGTCCATACCGGTTGCTCGACTGGAACCACCGCGATGATCCCAACTGGAAAGGATCTGTAATGACAAACGGACAAAGGATCGTATCCGGTCAGCTCAGCACCGACCAGGACGGGAAAATTGTTGCCGACACAAGAGTGTTCGCACCCAATGATAAACCGGTGCTCTGGCAAACATGGGCCAGGAACTATTATCAGTCGGGATATAATCTTGCCCGTAACCGCACCTACGCCAAACTGAGGGAAGTAGTGCTTACTTATAATTTCCCCTCCGCAATGCTGGAACGCACTCATTTTATCCATAATGCCAGCATCTCCGCGGTAGGCCGGAACTTATTGTACTTCACCGGGAAGGGGACACGCAATATGGATCTTGATCAGTATACCGGAAGCGTATCCAGTTTGGAAACGCCCTCTGTGAAAAGCTTTGGTATTAACTTAAACCTGACCTTCTAACTGTTCAATCACATCAACATGAAATCCACAAAATATATATTCATAGCGGGCCTGGCCACGCTTTTACTGGCCGGCTCCTGCAAGAAAATAGAGGATCTTCAGCAAAATCCATCTGCCATCTATGATCCAAATGCACAATTAATATTTACAGGCATTCTGCTGAATATGAATGAATCGCCCTGGGGTACGGACCAGCGCAACAACCAGTTTATGGTGATCAACGAAAGCTATTACGGCAACCAGGCTTACACCTGGGGAACCGGATCCACCGCCGGTTACGACCAGTTGCGTAATGTATTGCAGCTGGAAGCACAGGCTGCAAAACTGGGAGATCTCGGTAAACCATACCTGGCGCTTGCCAAATTTTTCAGGGCTTATTTCTTTGTGGAAATGACGCAGATGCTGGGCGATATCCCCATGAAAGATGCGCTGAAAGGTCGCACGGAAGGCGTTTTTCAGCCTGCCTATGATCCTCAGCCCGATATCTACAAACAATGCCTGCAATGGCTGGAAGAAGCAAATGCCGATATCAGTACACAGCTTACACAAACAGTAGGAGGAGACTTCTTCTATGCAGGAGATCTATCGAAATGGCAACGGTTCATCAATTCCTACAGGCTCAGGGTGTTGATTAGTCTTAGTAAAAGAGCAGACGATACCCCTGAACTGAATGTGAAACAACAGTTTTCCACCATCATAAACAATCCGTCAAAATACCCGCTGATCCTGGACAATAAAGATAACTTCCAACTGGTGTACAACAGTACCACCACCTCCAACTATTATCCTTTATGGCCCAGCAACGGTGTTGTAGTAAAACAAGACCTGCGCAATAATTTAGGCGATACATATATGAGTATTCTTACCGCTACCAGCGATCCCCGCATATTTGTTGTTGCGAATCCTACAGATTCGGCTAAAAACAGCGGAGACCCTGCATACGCCACAAAGTTTACTTCTTTCCGCGGTGGTAAAACCGGTGAACTGCAAACTACGCTCAAGGCCCAGGCAGTAGCCGGTAAATTATCCACTATCAACTTTGATTACTGGCAGGCTTCACCTGCCGGCATCCCTAATATTATGTTCGGCGCCGCTGAAACAGAATTTTCTATTGCAGAAGCGGTGAACAGAGGCTGGATCTCCGGAGATGCGGCCGACCACTATAAAAAAGGCATCACTGCTTCCATGAAATTTTATGGTGTAAGCTTGGGAGACATCGCCGCGTATTTCCTCCTGCCTGGCAATGATTACGCCGGCAATAACGCATCGGGTCTCAGGCAGATCCTGTTGCAGAAATACGCCGCCTTCTTTGAAAATTCCGGCAGGCAGGCTTATTACAATTTCCGCAGAACAGGTACGCCTGTATTTGATATTGGCCCGGCAAACGGTAATAATAACCAGATCCCCGTGCGCTGGCCATATCCAACATCGGAATACACGACCAACGAATCCAATATCAAAGCATCACTGCAAAAGCAATATGCAGGATCGGATACCCGGAACGATGTGATGTGGCTGATAAAATAATCTTAACAGGCGATATAAAATCAGAACTATGGATATTTCAACAACCGCTTTTACAGTAAATGGTAAAACCTATCATCCACCTTCAAAACCAGTCGTGGTAATTTGTATGGATGGATCGGCAGACGAATATTACAATGCCTCCCTGGCAAGAGGACGGATGCCTCACCTGGAAAAGATGATCGTAACCGGCTTTAGGGGCCTGGTGAGAGGAGCTTTACCGTCTTTTACCAACGTAAATAATTCTTCTATCGTAACAGGTGTGTCGCCTGCCGTACATGGTATCTCCGGTAATTTTTTTTATGATGAGAAGAAAGACCAGGAGATCATGATGAACTCGGCGGAGTACCTGCGTGCGGACACTATTCTTGCTGCTGCAGCCAATGCGGGAAGAAAAGTAGCAGTAGTAACTGCCAAGGAAAAATTGCGTGATATCCTTTCGCACAAAATGAAAGGCATCGCTTTTTCAGCAGAAAAAGCAGCCCAGGCAAAAATGGATACACATGGTATCGATAATGCAGAAGCAATTACGGGTCACCAGACGCCCGAAATATACAGTGCTGCTGCCAGCCTGTTTGTGCTGCGCGCCGGCGTGGCCCTGATAGAAAAAGGAATGGCTGATTTCCTGTACCTGTCGCTTACAGATTACATGCAGCATACCTATGCACCGGAAGCTGAAGCCTCGCTGGATTTTTATGCCGCTATTGATACGGAGCTGGGCCGCTTACTCGCCACCGGGGCCATCATAGGCGCTACGCCCGATCATGGTATGAATGCCAAAGTGGATGAACATGGCAAACCAAATGTACTTTTCGTGGAAGATATGCTGGAAGCACAGTTCGGAAATCACTTCCGGGTGATCTGCCCTATTACGGATCCTTATGTTAAGCATCATGGCGCACTCGGCTCCTATGTGGTGATTCATATGAATGATAAATCAAAGATACCGGCAGTGAAAGAATGGCTGGAGCAACAACCAGGGATCACAGAGGTGCACGACAAACACGCCGCTGCCAGGTTGCTGGAGCAGCCGGAAGACCGTACCGGTGATCTGGTTGTACTGTCTGCACGGGACGTGGTAGTGGGCCGGCGCCCGCAATACCACGATCTCTCCGCGCTGGATGGTACATTAAGGTCGCACGGCGGCAGATACGAGGAAATGGTGTCCATGATCCTGTCGCAGCCGCTGAATGCAGCTTACACCATGAAAGCCGCGGGGGACCCAAGAAATTTCCACGTGTTCGATTTTCTCATCAATGGAACAAAATAAATACTCCTATGGACCCAGTTACCATCAATACAACGGATGTAATGCAGCTCAGTTGCTATGTAGCCGGAAAAAAAGTGAAACCGGGGCACGAACTGGAAGTAAGGAATCCATATAATAACCGCCTGGTAGGTGTTGTGCAAACCGCTACTACCCGTGATGTGGATAATGCGGTATCGGCCGCTCTTAAAGGCGGCACAAGGCTTACCCATTACGAACGCTATGCCATCCTCGAAAGAGCGCGTCATTTGCTGGTGCAAAGAAAAGAAGATTTTGCAGCACTGATCAGCGCAGAAGCCGGTCTGGCTATCCGGGAGGCCAGGTATGAAACAGAAAGAGCGCATGATGTACTTTTATTTGCGGCGATTGAATGTTTGAAAGATGATGGGCAACTTTTCTCCTGCGATGTTTCCCCAAAAGGAAAACACCGCAAAATCCTCAGCTTCCGGGAACCGCTGTCGCTGGGGGTTTGTATCACCCCTTTCAATCATCCGCTGAACCAGGTATTGCACAAAATCGCTCCTGCCATTGTAGCCGGTACCCCGGTGATCCTGAAGCCTTCGGAGAAAACGCCGCTTACTGCCATCAAGGCAACAGAGCTGCTGTACGAGGCCGGTCTTCCTCCGCACATGCTGAGCGTATTGCTCGGCAACACTTCGGAAGTAGCAGAACCTCTGGTGAAAAACCCGGCGGTAGACATTGTTTCTTTTACCGGCAGCGTAGCCGTAGGAAAACGTATTGCCGCTACCGCAGGATATAAAAAGGTGATCCTCGAACTGGGTGGCAACGATCCGCTGATCATCATGGAAGATGCTGACCTGGACCTGGCGGCACTGCTTGCGGCAGAAGGCTCCTTCCGGAATAGCGGGCAACGCTGCACAGCAGTAAAACGTATCCTGGTACATGAAAAAGTACAGGATGATTTCATCCGGAAATTTGTACACAAATCAAGAGAGTATACCTGCGGGGATCCGTCAGATCCGGCAACAATGGTAGGAACGGTGATCGACGAAGCTGCTGCTGTTTACCTGGAAAGGGTAACGGAAGATGCAGTGAAAGCAGGAGCGAAGATACGGCTTGGCGGCGCCCGCAGGGGAGCTTTGCTGGAGCCAACCATACTAACCAACGTACCCCGCGATGCCGACATTGTGGTAAATGAATCCTTTGGTCCGCTGGCGCCGGTAATGACTTTCACCGATATCAACGACGCTATCACACTCTCCAATGCAACCGCATACGGACTTTCATCCGGCATCGTTACCCGCAGCATGGAGTATGCAATGCGGTTTATAAAGGAGCTGAAAGTAGGCACGGTAAATATCAATGAAATTCCGGGCTTCCGGATCGAGAGCTCTCCCTTCGGAGGGGTAAAGGATTCCGGGCTGGGGATAAAGGAAGGGGTGATTGAAGCCATCAAATGTTTTTCGTTTATTAAAACATGCTCCATCCCCTGGTAACATTTAACCGTAAATATATTAACATGAATGTTGAAAAAGCCGACGTGGTGGTTATTGGCGGAGGCATATTTGGTTGTGCCATCGCCTATTATTATACCCGGAATAACCCCGGGAAGAAGATCGTTGTGCTGGAACGTAATGAGCTGTGCAATGCGGCTACCAGCCGTGCCGCCGCACTGATGACAAGGATCCGTCCCAAAAAAGCATTTATACCGCTCTCCCTGGAAACCTATAATGCAGTAGGTGAAATGGAGCAACAACTGGGGGAAAGCCTCGATATGAAAACCGTCGGCGTCATGCACGTGGCGGCATCCGAAAGCAGTGTGAGGGATCTGGAAGAATTAATGTCAATTGCAGGAGAATTTAATGAGCCTGCCGTTTATATTACCAGAACCGAAGCGCATAAGATGGCGCCGTGGCTGAAAACAGAGGAGGTGCTGCGTATCGGATACATCCCGCAGGAAGCTTATTGCGATCCTTATTTGCTGGGAACTTTTTATGCCCGCTGCGCAAAAATGCAGGGCGCTGATATCAGGCAGGGCGTAGAAGTTACTTCGCTGCTGATGGAAGGTATTACTGCAACAGGTGTTCGTACAAAAGACGGTGAAATAAGCGCGGGGAAAGTGATTATTGCAGCCGGCGCCTGGTCGCCGTTGTTTGCTGCCCAGGCTGGCGTTGGTTTACCCATGGCCCCGGTAAGAAGCCAGTACTGGATTACCGAAAGAGCGCCCATTTTTCCGGTAGATGCCCCCATTGTATTATTACCGGATGCCCAGGCCTATACCCGGCCGGAAGGTGGCAGTCTTTTATTCGGTATCAGGGAGAAAAAATCCTTCAGCGTTTCTCCGGAAGAAATACCCGCTGATATCAGCAATTTTATCTTCAGTCCCGATAAAGGTATGCACGACCTCTCGGAAGTAATAGAAAGACTTGCACGCTTTTTCCCCGGTGTATATGAAACCGGGCTCAAATACTACGTGGCAGGATTTTCAGGATATACGCCCGATAATAATCTCACGATGGGAGAAGTACACGGCAAAGAAAACCTGTTGATGGCCACAGGCTGTGTGGGCGCTGGTATTGCCGTTTCCGGCGGGGTTGGGCATGCCTTCGCTGAAATGGCGGCAGGCCACCCAAATCCATATGATTTCAATAGCTTTGATATCGGCAGGTTTGGGGAGATAGATCCTTTCAGCCGGGAATGGCTCGACAAATGCGCAATGGCGAGATCCTTAAAGAAAAGCGGATGAGCCCCCGTGATAGTATATCTCTTCAACAACTAAACCAGTCAGATGAACAGGATGCAACGATTACTCAGAAAATCAGATATACTATTCGTATGCTGGTGTATGGTGGCTGCTTTTGGCACTTACTTTTGCATGTATGCATTCAGGAAACCATTCAACACCGGCATCTATGCAGGGTATAGCATCGGCTTCCTGGATTATAAAGTAGTACTGATCATTTCGCAGGTATTAGGATATATGGTATCAAAGTTTATTGGTATCAAAGTAATCGCTGAACTAAAGCCGGCCAACCGGCAAAAGTTAATAATCAGTCTTATTGTTTTTGCAGAAATATCACTGGTATTATTCGGCACTGTACCGGCGCCATATAATTTCTTTTGCCTTTTTCTAAACGGCCTTCCGCTGGGCATGGTATGGGGTGTTATTTTCAGCTACCTGGAAGGACGGCGGTTTACAGAAGTATTGAGCATGGGCCTCAGTACCAGTCTCATTATTTCTTCCGGATTTCTGAAAACTATCTATCTGCAGGTACACAGCGTTTTTCCGTTGCTATCAGAATTCTGGATGCCGGCGGTAGTGGGCCTGATCTTCCTGCCCTTCTTCCTGTTGTTTGTCTGGATGCTGTCCGTGATCCCCGCGCCAACGGAAAAGGATATACAGGCCAGATCAAAGCGGCTGCCAATGGATACGCAAGACAAGAAAAAAGTATGGCGTGATTACAGATGGGGCCTCATCGGGATCATTATTGTATATGCACTGTTAACCATGCTGCGCGATTTCAGGGACAATTTTTCCGTGGAAGTATGGAGTGAACTGGATAGAGGCTGGCGGCCGGATGTATTTGCAAAAACAGAAAGCATTTCAGGCGCTATTGTGCTCATTGCAATAGGATGCCTGTCGGCCGTTAAAAAAAGTGCCACTGCCTTCTGGTGTACGTTCGGCTTAATATTTACGGGGCTTTCTCTCAGTGGTCTTTCCACGCTGTTTTTTCAACTGCGGTGGCTGAGCCCTTTCTGGTGGATGCTGCTGTTGGGAATGGGATTGTTCCTCGCATACATTCCTATCCAGATTGCCATCTTTGAACGGCTTATTGCACTTTTCCGCATCAAAGCCAACGCAGGCTTCTTTGTGTATACCTGTGATTCTATTGGTTACATGGGCAGCGTAGGCTTGCTACTTTACAAGGAATGCTTTGATCATAATCATAGCTGGACCAGGATGCTGATGAATTTTTCTTACCTGCAAACCACTGTTGCTATTGTGGTACTAGCGCTCACAGCGTTGTTTTTCTACCGTAAAGAACAATGGCGGAACGAAACTGCTACTGCCCCCGCAGCCATCATTTCTTAATAAACTAATTTTAATATACTGAACAATGAAAATAAAATTATTACTATGCCTGGCAGGATTGATCCTTTGCCTGGCATCCACTGCACAACAACAATACACCACAAAAAATATTATTTACATCTCTATTGATGGTTACCGTTGGAAAGAACTGTTCAGAGGCGCGGAACGCGCCCTGTTGGTGAATAAAAAATACAATACAGATACGGCGGGTAACCTGAAAAAATACTGGTCGGAAAATCAGGAAGAAAGAAGAAAACTGCTGATGCCCTTTACGTGGAATTATTTGTCGGAACACGGACAACTATATGGCAACCGCGATCTTGGTAACAATGTAAACGTACGTAACAAAGCCTGGATCTCTTATCCCGGTCGCGCGGAAAGCCTTACAGGATATGCTGATCCGGCTATTACCACCAACAGTCATCCCGACAATCCCAACGAAACCGTGCTCGAATTCCTTAACAACCAGCAGGGATTCAAAGGCAAAGTGGTCACCTTTGCTTCCTGGGATGCAGTAGCAAAGATTGTGAACCGTAACCGCAGCGGCATGCTTGTAAATATTCCTTTTGATAACCTCACCGGTAACCATCTTTCAGAAGCGGAAAAACTGGCCAGCGAAACACAGCATTATGCACCAAAAATATGGGGAGATGGAGAACGGCTGGATGCCAACACATACGCCATGGCACGGTCGTATATTTTTGCTCAGCATCCCAGAGTGGTGTACATCGACCTGGCAGATACAGATGAATACGGGCATGAAGGAAAGTATGATGCCTATCTCGATGCTATTCATAACATAGATGCTATGATAGCAAGCCTCTGGAAAGGATTACAGGAAGATGCTTTCTACCGCAATAAAACCACGTTCATTATTGTACCTGATCATGGCCGCGGTGATGAGCATCAATGGACCAGTCACGGCGCTTCCATTCCGCATGCCAACGAAACCTGGTTGTTGGTACTTGGTCCGGATACCGCTCCCCTGGGGGAAATAAAAACATCGCAACAACTTTACCAGGACCAGTTTGCCAAAACACTGGCGGCTTTTCTTGGTTTTAACTTTACCAGTAAACACCCGGTAGGAGAAGCAGTAACCAGTGTGTTGGGAAAAAAATAGGTATATGAAGAAAAGAATATTATGGATGTGGGTGTGTATCGCATGCTGTACCAGCGCCGTTGCACAGCAACCGGTATACACCCTGGACTTTGATAAAAACAATTTTAAGTACCCACCCGTCGCAGACTCCGAAGCGGTATACACTGTTGATCTGCAACAATCCCAATTTGAGAAAGGACTGAGTGGTTATGCCCTGGATCTGTCTGCCAACGCCATTTTGAGGCGACCGGTAAAACCGGACAGGAAAACCTTACCACCATTTAATGAAAAAACTTCCTTTACAGTCCAGGTCTGGATCAAAACCCTGCCCGGCGCACTGATGGGAACACCTGTGATGGGTAACAAAAAAGCCGATGATCCCGCCACTGCAGGGTGGCAGATCTATTCACAGGAAAATGGCGCATGGGCACTGGTATTAAACGATGGTAAAAACCGCTACGACTATAAACCTACCGCTCCACGGCAAAGGATCAACGACGGTGCGTGGCACCAGCTTGTTTTTACCGTGCGGCGCGATAAGCAGGAAGTATGGATCTATTTCGATGGCCGCAACGTGGCCATCTACAATACACCTGGCGCCGGCAGTTTTGAAAGTGAACAGGCTAGCGTTATCGGCGGATCAGATGAGAAATGGGAGTACGGCTCCAATGCCCAGTGGAATGCCTTTAACGGATATATAGATGAGGTGAAGATCTGGAATCAATCCATTACGCCGGAAGCAGTACGCCAGCTCTATACCACATGCATTCCAGGTATGCCGGCAGATGAACCACTGGCGCCCCGTCACCTGAAAGTGCTCTCCTGGAACATCTGGCATGGCGGCCACCGGTACGGTCAGTATGTAGGACTCCAACGATTAATCGAAACTATTAAAGCCACCAACGCAGATGTTATTGGCCTGATAGAAACTTACGGCTCCGGTGAAGTGATTGCTGATTCGCTTGGCTATTACTTCTACCTGATCAGCTCCAATCTTTCTGTTATAAGCAAGTATCCGTTTACAGAAACTTTTATTTCCAAAAAACCATCCAACAGCGGCGGCGTAAAAATAAAACTGGCGCCGGGTAAAGATCTCGTCTACTTTAATACCTGGTTACATTATCTGCCGGATTATTCGGAAAGTATTATCAGTAAAAACAGAACCGCCGATTCGCTGATAGCAGATGAAGCCGCAACGCGACAAACAGAAATAACCGCTATCCTGGAAAGTATGCAACCTGTTATTAAAAACGCACACAACACGCCTGTGTTGATGGCAGGGGATTTTAATATAGGCTCACACCTCGACTGGATACCCGCTACCAGCGCCATTCACTACAACCGCGTAGTGGAGTGGCCGGAAAGCAAAGCTATGTTGAAGGCAGGTTTCACGGATAGCTACCGGAAGCTGCATATCGATCCGCTGCTGGATCCTGGTTTTACCTGGACACCACGGGCAGCCACGTCTTCCACCCGTTATGGTGTGAGAGACCGGATTGATTATATCTACTATCTGGGAGCGGCCCTGCATCCAATTGAATCACGCGTAATAGATTATCACCCGGTTATGTTTCCTTCGGATCATGCAGCGGTGATGACTGTTTTTGAGTGGAGGGGGGAGAGGTAGGTTTATGACTGAATAGAAATAAGCTTTTTCCTATCCCTTCGCATGGCATAGTTATCGATAACATATCTGCTGAAAAATAAATTCAAAAGTTATGCTATCTCATCAAAACCCAATAATCCGGCATAAATTCACTGCTGATCCTACCGCAATAGTCAACAATAACACCATATACCTATACACCGGCCACGACGAAGCACCCGTAGGAACGGAAGCCTACGTAATGAACGAGTGGTTGTGCTTCTCATCCACCAACCTCACGGAATGGACGGAACATCCTGTTCCATTAAAAGCAACAGACTTTTCATGGGCCAGCGGTAACGCTTACGCATCAAAGGTAATCGCGCACAACGGTAAGTTTTATTGGTATGTGGCCGTAGCCCATGCTACCATTAAAGGTTCGGCCATTGGTGTGGCAGAGGCCACCAATCCGGCTGGTCCGTTTAAAGATGCCCGTGGATCGGCATTGATCACCCTTGATATGCTGCCATCAGGTGTTCATGAAAAAGCTAACCTGGATCCAACCGTGATGATCGACGACAACGGGCAGGCATATATTTTCTGGGGGAACGGACAGTGCTTTTATGCGAAGCTGAAACCCAATCTCACTGAACTGGACGGGCCCATACATACACTGGACCTGCCGGGGTTTGAAGAAGGCACACACCTGCATAAACGCAACGGTTGGCACTATCTTTCCTATGGTTACCAGATGCCGGAAAGGGTGGCTTATGCCATGAGCCGGAGTATGGAAGGTCCGTGGGAGTTTAAGGGAATATTAAATGAACTGGCCGGAAATTGCGAAACAAACAGGCCGGCAATACTGGATTTCAAAGGAAGGTCTTATTTTATTTATCACAATGGCGGACTGAAAAATGGAGGAAGTCACAGGCGCTCGGTGTGTATCGACTATCTGCATTACAATTCCGACGATACCATGAAACGGGTTATCATGACCTCAGAAGGAGTACAGATGGCATATTAAATGCAGTGCCTGTTATTATGAAAGTAATAGGCTCAGCCTGGAAAAGAAATAATCAACTCCAGTGAAAGGCTGCTTTCACCAGCGCTTCGTTGCTTTCTGCAATGGCGCCGGATGGGTCCAGCAAAGTATCTTCAAATCCTATCCTCAGGTCGTAGCCCTTATATTTAGCTACTTTCAGTATTTCCCAGCAGGTACTGTCAAAACCATGCAATACCACGGTTTGATGCGGCTGCTTATCGGTAAGCTTATCTTCAATGGCTTTCACCGTTGCCAGTGCTGCCGTCAGCTCCTGCTCTTCCGGTTCAATTAACAGCCGGAAACATTCCTTCAGTAATCCGCTGCTATTGAAATTAGCGACTGCTACTGCGGAGTTGAGACCCGCTTCCACACCTATCTTCTTATCGAGTATTGCCTGTATGATGCGTTCAAAACCAGCTTCATGCCCGTTTACAGACACAAAGTTGGGCAGTACTTCCCACTCGCGGATATATGCAAGCCGCTGGCTGATATCGGGTACTATCCAGGCGCCGGTGCTGATGCCTACCGGGATTTCCGGCACAGCTGCCTTTACGGCTTTTACCTGTTCATTCACAAACTGTGGTTCCAGGGTTTCTTTACCGTTGTGGTCACGTACATGGAAATGGATGGCGCCAGCCCCGGCAAGAACAGCGCTTGTGGCGGCTGCCACCAGCTCAGCTGTGGTAACCGGAATATCCGGATGATCGGCTTTGGACCTGGAACCATTTAATGCTGCTTTTATAAACATACTTCCTGGCTTTTTTGAGGTCACTGCATAAATGATACCTGTATTTTGATGATCAGCTTTTTCGCCGGTACGGCCGAAAGCAGGAGCGCCAGCGCTGTGGAGGAGGGTGATCAGATTGCAGTATTTTTTCCCTGAAGTGGGTATTTACCTGCTGCGGCAACAGGGCAGGGCTTGTCTTCTTTCATCATTATTTTTAGCATACCGGTTGAGCTTTTTATCATAGCTTTAATCGTTTAAAAAGCTGCTGATGACGGATAATATTCTGACACAATCGTTAAAAGACATTACGGACCAGGAAATAAGTATCAACAAATTTATTGGAACGCAGAATAATGAAGATTTTTACAAAAAAGCAGCACATCGCAGGGATGACCATTACCTGTTTATCTTTCAAAAAAAAGGCAGAAGTACGATCGTTATTGATTTTAAAGAAGTGGAATTAATTGAAAGTATGGTCTTGTGCGTGTTACCCGGACAAATTCATTATGGCGTTACAGCAGATAATAACACTGAAGCATGGCTGATCACACTGGATACTAATTTTGTGGAAGAAGATTACAGGAGAATTTTTGATGATTACTATTTTCAAAACACACCATTAGCCTTATCCGGCTTAGAAAGTGCTTCCCTAAATGATTGTATTGAATTGATGGCGTCCATAGCGCAAAACCGCCGGACATTGAATTTTATGCCCCAGGTAATGTATTCATTGATCAGCGCCGGTATTGGAATGTTCGTTTCTGCTTATCGCCGGCAGGAGAATAAGGACGCATCTTTATCACGCACGCATCTTTTAACACAGCAATTTAAACGGTTACTTTTGCAACAGTTTAAAACACATAAAACTACTTCTGCTTACGCTACCCTGTTAAATATAACCCCTGCATACCTGAACGATGCCGTAAAACAGACAACAGGATTCACGGTAAGTTTCTGGATACAACAAACTATTATCGTAGAGGCAAAAAGACTATTGTATGCAACAAATGCATCTGTTAAGGAAATAGCCTGGCAGTTGGGTTTTACTGATCACGCTTATTTTACCCGCTATTTTTCTAATGCCGAAGGCCAGCCGCCACTGCAATTCCGACACAATTGCCGCAAATAATCCAATAGTTCCCCTTATCCATCCATTTTACGGGTGAATAGCTGCTGATAACTTTGCAGGAAAATAACAAATGGGAACCCACATCATTCTTACGGTAGGAGTAGTATGCCTGCTATGGCTTTTATTCAGGGGGATAAAGTTTGTTTATCCTTATATCCGTCGCACGGATCTTAAAAAGTACCTGACGCCGGGAGCCTTTGCTGTTGTGACCGGCGCAACCGACGGAATCGGGAAGGCTATCGCTATGGCACTGGCAAAGAAAGGCTTTAATATCGTTTTACATGGCCGGAACGAAGAGAAATTACAGGCGGTGAAACTGGAAATTGAAACGGATAACCCGCAGTGCAGGGTAGTTCTCCTGTTACATGATGGAAGCAGGAAAAGCCGGGTGAATGTGGAAGAAATTGAGCATTTACCTGTGACGGTACTGGTTAATAACGTAGGGATAGGGCCGATGAATGCACTCGCGGATTTTTCTGCTGACGAAATTGATGAAACAATTACGCTTAACATGGCCTTCCCATCACAGCTTACCCGTAGTTTGCTGCCACAACTGGGAAAACAGGCGCTTATATTAAATATTTCGTCGTATGCGGGCCTGTTCCCACCGCCCTATTTAGCGGTTTATGCAGGCTCAAAGGCATATAACAATGCCTTTTCCATTTCGCTGGCCCGTGAATTAGAAAATGTGGAAGTGATTTCAATAATAACCGGTAGTGTAAACACCGGGACAAATAAAAAGCCTGTCACCTTTATGAGACCGGCCGCGGCCACCTATGCAAAACATGTGCTGGCCATTGTGGGTTGTGGCAGAAAGAGTATTATGCCCTATTGGCCTCATGCCATACAAACTTTTCTGATATCCCTGCTGCCTGAAAAGCTGATCGATAGGGCAACCAAAAGAGCCATGCAACAGGAGTTAAAACGTCCGGGGGCTTAACCTGGCAGGCGTTTTAGTATAGCCAGAAAGGATTACATTCATCCTTTCTGGCTTACATCTTCCTGAAAAAATAATTATTTCGCTGCTACAACAGGTTTCTCATACCCATCTTTCTTCGCTTTCTCCGCCATTGTATTCATTCTTTTTTCTGTATCAGGGTGAGAAGAGAATAACTGGGATCCTTTCTTTTTATCACCACTGCTTTCCTGTGAGGCCTTCCACAATTTTTCAAAAGCCATAGACATGCCCCACGGATTGAGCTTTGCTGCTTTCAGAAATTCATAACCGTAGTTGTCGGCCTGGCTTTCCTGGTTGCGGGAATACGCGGAGTTAGCAACTGCTTCTCCCAATTCGCCGAGCTGTGAATCGCTCAGGGTACCGGCAGTACCGCCCTGTGAAGAAACGCCATCTTTCAGTGCAGAGGTCATCAGCGCTGTTTTGAACGCATCTTTGGAATCCTTGTTTTTTACATGCCCGATTTCATGTCCTATTACACCCATCACTTCATCATCTGTCATGGTTTGTAATAACCCGGCGCATACACGCACGCTGCCATCTGCACAGGCAAAAGCGTTGATATCCCTTACCAGGTACACTTTAAAGTTAAGGTTCATGCCCTCATAGCTGGTTACATGGTCGGTGAGCTTTTTCAGCCGCTGTGCCATCGGATCATCAGCAGGTGCAACGGGGTTGTGCTCATCCATCCACTGGATATACTCTTTGGTATACCTGATCACATCATCATCTGTGAGGGTGGCTGCTTTCACTGCTTTGGCGCCGGCGCCCAGTGTTTTTGCGTTTAATTTTAATTGTGCATTTGAGGCTAACGCAAATGACATAGTCAAAGCGCATACGAAACCGAATCGTGCGTAAACAGACATAATAAAGGTTTTTATTGTTGAAAAGGGTTAAATACTTAATGACTGCATTCAAGGCTACGGCGCGAAGATAAATATTGTTATGATTTCGTACAAACAATTTTAAATCCTCCGCCACGGTAAAACTATTTCATATATCGATGATAAGATCTGATCTTCACCTATCTTTGCCCCGTTGATTCTAACAGGTGATCATTTAATTGATTTTTAAGATGATAAACTTATATCGTAAAACAGCATTGATCGAAGCCATATCTTATCTGATATTATTATTTGTGGCGATGCCCATGAAATATATCTTCTCTGTTCCCGAGCCGGTAAAGTATTTCGGGTGGCTGCATGGTGTATTATTTATCCTGTTTATTGCGCTCCTGCTTTCCTGCTGGATTAAATACAGATGGAGCATAGTTAGGGTTGCCGGCTTTTTCGTGGGGTCGCTGCTGCCGTTTGTGCCATTTATATTTGAAAAAAGGCTAAAGAAAGAGTACGGAGCCTGATAGGTCCCTGGGTGTGCTTCACGCGGGCAGTATCAAAAAAACAAGCGGCAAATGGCGGTAACCGCCTTGCAGGGTGTCTACTCTAAAAGCCGTCATCACGCAATGCAGATACCACGTATAAGAAACGCCCGCCGGTTTTTCACCGGCTTACTTTGCAGCTTCTCCCTCGCCACAGCTGCGCAACAAAAAGAACTGGTCGCCTATGCCAATACATTACAGGGCACCAATTCCGAATTTTCACTCAGTAATGGCAATACGCATCCTTCTACAGCACTGCCTTTTGGCATGCATGCCTGGTCTGCACAAACAGGCAAAAACGGCGACGGCTGGAAATATCAATATAAAGCCACTACCATCCGCGGCTTCCAGCAAACGCACCAGTGCAGCCCCTGGGTGGGCGACTATGCCGTATTCAGCCTGATGCCGGTAACAGGAAAGCTCACCGTTGGAGAAGAGGAGCGCGCTACGGCTTTCAGTCATGCGGATGAAGTAGCCCGCCCGGACTACTACAAGGTAACTTTCGCCAATAAAATCACCACCGAATTATCGCCTACGGAACGAGGCGCACACCTGCGTTTTTCTTTCCCGGCAAAGCAACCTGCCTACATCGTGCTGGACGGCTATGATGCCCTGAGTGGCGTACAGATATTTCCGTCAGAAAGAAAAATTACCGGCTACGTCACCAATGGCCGCTTTATTCCCAAAGGCTTCAGGAACTATTTTGTGATCGTGTTCGACCAGCCCTTTGAAGCCAGCGGCGCCTGGGAAAATACAAACAACCGGATCTTTGCAGATACCCTATCCGCCGAAGGAAAAGGGGTAGGCGCATTTGTCCGTTTTAAAAACGGCGCTGTGGTACAGGCCAGGGTTGCTTCTTCCTATATCAGTACCCAACAGGCGGAACTTACCTGGCAACAGGAACTCAAACCCTTCGCCAGGCTGGAACAAACAAGAGCGGCTGCCACCAGAATCTGGAACACCCTGTTTGGCAGGGTGCTGGTGGAAGGTGGAACAGAAAAAGATAAAGCCACTTTTTATTCCTGTCTTTTCCGCGCCAATCTTTTCTCACATACATTCTTTGAATACAACAGTAAAGGAGAACCTTATTACTTCAGTCCATACGACGGCAAGATACACAACGGGTACATGTACACCGACAACGGCTTCTGGGATACTTTTCGCGCACAGTTCCCGCTAAACACCATCCTGCACCCCACTATGGAAGGGCGCTATATGCAGGCGCTGCTGGATGCGCAGCAACAATGCGGCTGGCTCCCCGCCTGGTCGTTTCCCGGCGAAACAGGCGGTATGCTCGGTAATCACGCCATTTCCCTGCTGGCCGATGCCTGGGTGAAAGGTATCCGCACCTTCAACCCCAAACAGGCGCTGGACGCCTATTTCCACGAAGCCATGAACAAAGGCCCCTGGGGCGGCGCCAATGGCCGCGCAGGTTGGAAAGAATATTATCAGCTGGGCTATGTAAGTTTCCCGGAGTCGCACGGCAGCACCTCGCAAACATTGGAATACGCATACGATGATTTCTGCGGTTATCAACTGGCGAAGCTCACCGGCAACGATTTCTATCAGTACGTTTTTGGTCGCACCATGTATAATTATAAAAACCAGTACGACAGTCTCACCGGGTTTATGCGTGGCCGTAAGCTGGATGGCGCCTGGCTGGAAAACTTTGATCCGTATGAATGGGGCGGCCCCTACACAGAAGGAAATGCCTGGCACTGGCAATGGTCGGTATTCCACGATGTACAGGGCCTGATTAACCTGATGGGTGGAAATACACCCTTCATCACAAAACTGGATTCGGTTTTCAGCGCCCCCAATAAAGTGAATGTTGGCGCTTACAAACAAACGATCCACGAAATGACGGAAATGGTAAACGCCGACATGGGACAATATGCACACGGCAACCAGCCCGTGCAACATATGATCTATCTTTATAATTATGCCGGTCAACCCTGGAAAACACAGGCGCACGTACGGAATGTAATGACCAGACTTTACAATGCAGGCGAAAACGGGTACCCCGGTGATGAAGACCAGGGGCAGATGTCGTCCTGGTACGTGATGAGCGCTATGGGCTTTTACAGTGTGTGCCCCGGCACGGATCAATACGTGATCGGCAGCCCGCTGTTTCCGAAAATGACGGTAACACTGGAAAACGGGAAGCGGTTTGTAGTGGAAGCCCGCAACAACAGCCCGGAAAATGTATATATCCAGTCGGCGGTGCTCAACGGCAAACCCTGGCCGCATAACTGGCTCCGGCATGCGGATATCGTTAATGGCGGCGTGCTGCTGCTGGAAATGGGCAATAAACCGGCTACCGGCCGGGGCATCACAAACGAGGATAAACCTTTTTCGTTAAGCAGCCGGTAATAACACGGCTGCAGGTAATTTCGTACCGACATTAAGAATTTCGTACTGAAACGATTAAATTAGCCCGTAGTTCGAATTCATGTCGATGCGAAAAGATTTTTCCACGTATACAGATGAAGAGTTGTTCCTGTTTGTAAAGCAGGGGCACAAGGATGCGTTTGAGGATATCTACAGGCGCTTCTGGCAGGAGTTACTGGATGCCGCTTACCGGCGCGTAAAAGTGCAGGAATCCGCCATGGAGCTGGTGCAAAGCCTGCTGGTAGACCTGTACCTGAAAAGGGAAACCATTTCTCTGAACACCTCGCTCCGCAATTACCTGCACACGTCACTGAAAAACAGGGTACTGAATACCATCCGTTCACAATTGGTGCGTAACACCTATCAGCAACACGTATTGAACGACAACAGCCACTATGCGTCCGATGCCGCCAGCACCCTGCAATTAAAGGAATTGCAGCGGCACATAGATGAGTCCTGCGCCAGCATGCCCGAAAAATGTAGGGAAGTATTTTACCTGAGCAGGAGAGAGCAGTTGTCGTACCAGCACATCGCGCGGCAACTGAATATTTCGGTGAACACCGTAGAGAAACATATGGTGAAAGCGCTGAAAATACTGCGCTCTCACCTGAAACAATACCACTACATCGTGTTCTGGTGCGTGGTATCCCTGTTGCTGCTGTGGGGGCAAATGTCAAACTATTTTGAATCGTGATGGCGGTAAGCCATTTTTCAGGTGTCTAATGTTAGAGAGACTATGGATATGAACAACACCCGGTTAAAAGAATTATTGGATAAATACCTGGACGGTACAGCCACTGAAGTTGAAATCAGTGAGGTGGACAATTGGTACAGGTCTTTCGAAAATGATCCGGCCTTCACCGCGCAATTCAGCCCGGAGCAACGCGCTGCGTTGGAACAGCTGATCTTCCTGCGTATCAGTCGCCAGGTAGACGCAGCGGAACCACGGGTGAGCTACCGGTCTGTTCGTTGGTGGGCCGCCGCTGCTGCTGTGGCTTTGCTCATTACCGCAGGCGCATTCTTCCTGATTCGTAAACAACCGGTTCAACCGGGAAAAACGATAGCAAGCGTAACAGAACAAACAACTAAAAAAGGTATAAAAAAGATCAGCCTGCCGGATAGCAGTATCGTGTGGTTGAATATAGACAGTAAGATCCGGTATGAAGAAGCTAAAGGCCGGGAGATCTGGCTGGATGGAGAAGCCTACTTTGAAGTAGCACCCAAACAAGGCGCTCCCTTTTTGGTACATGCCGGTACACTCAACGTTAACGTACTTGGAACCAGCTTTAACATCGACGCCTATACGCCGGAGGCAAAAGTAACCGTAACGGTAGCCAGCGGAAAAGTAGCTGTTGGCAATGATCAGCGTAGCCACACTACATTGGTGGCCAATCAGCAGGCTATTTACCACGCTGCAAAAGATCAGCTGGAAACAAACAACATCGCTGCCGCCGACATCAGCGCCTGGACACAGGGCCAGCTGATCTTTAAGAAAGCTTTGTTCCGTGATATTGCACAAAAACTGGAACGCAGGTACGATGTACGTATCCTGTTTGCCAGCGAACAAATTGCCAACTCATTGCTCACCGCCCGGTTCGATGCCAACGTACCGTTTAAAAACGTATTGGGTATGCTGTGTGATATCTATGGGTTTAGCTACCGGCAAACGCCGGGCAAAAACGAATACCTGGTTTACAAAAAAAGTCAACCAAATAAATAATCCGGAAGGATCAGCCATGAGGCGTGATAATTTCAAGTTATGAAAGTGAAAACAGCGGAGTGCTTGCACATGACGCCCAGGTGGCTTGCCTGCCTGGTGCTGGCATTGTGTTGCCTGTACCCGCCGCGGATCACGGCCCAACCGGGAACAACAGAACTGAAACGGACTACGGTAGATATATACGTTGTGAATGAAACACTCGATAAAGTGTTTGAACAGGTGGAAGCAGCCACCACATTCCGGTTTGTATATAACCCGTCGGAAATAGCAAAAAGCGGAAAAGTAACGATCAATAAAAAGAATATTCCGGTGGAACAGGTGCTGAAATTATTGCCAGCTGTATTACAATATGAACTGCGTGGCAGGAACCTCCTCATCACCCGGAAGGAACCGCCGCCTTTGAACCAGGCTTCGGTATTAACAGGAAAGGTAACGGATACCAATGGCAACCCACTGCCGGGTGTATATGTGATGAAGAAAGGGTTGCCACCCCGCATCGTAACAGATCCGGACGGCTCCTTCAGCATCCATGCCGATCCGGGCGATACCCTGCGCTTCAGTCTTCCGGGCTTCGGTGAACAGGAAGTGCCGGTGGAAAGAGTGAATATGCTGTACGTTTCCCTGCTGGCAAAATATGCCTCTCTCAAAGAAGTAGTGGTGATCGGCTACGGCACTTCCAGCAAGGAAATGCTCACTACGGCCGTGGGCACCGTAAGCGGCGATGTATTAAAGGAACGCGCTACTACCATGAACCTCATGCAGGGACTGGCCGGAAAAGTTGCCGGCGTAAGCGTGATGATGAATTCCGGAAAACCCGGCGGTAACCCGATCGTAAAAATCAGGGGCACGGGTTCCATCAACGCTTACAACGGCCCGCTGTATGTGGTAGACGGGATTGTGGGCGCCGATCCGCTGATCCTTGATCCGAATATTGTGGCTTCGGTAGACGTGCTGAAAGATGCGGCTGCCTCGGCAATTTATGGCGCAAGGGGATCCAATGGCGTGATCGTGATCACCACCAGGAAAGGAACAAAAAGCAGCCCGGCTATTTCGTTCCGCAACACCCTCAGCTTTGGCTCACTGGCCCGCAAAGTAAAGCTGATGAATGCAGAAGAAGCACTGGAGATGTTTAAACGGGAGTATGAATATCTTCCCGGCCGCACAGCGCCGCATCTCGATGCCTCCTGGCAGTTTCCGCGGAAGGAAGAACTTTTCAATGCGGATGGTACGCCTAAATATCATACGGACTGGCAAAAGGAAGCAAGTCGCCTCGCAGTGTCCCACGAGCATTCGTTGTCGCTGTCTGCGGGAAAGGATGGCTTCTCTGCCCTTGTCAATCTTTCTTACAACGACCAGCAGGGAATCCTGATCAATAGCTACTCCCGGCAAATCAACGGCTTTATCAATCTCGGCTGGGATGTTACAAAATGGCTGCACGTACAGGCGGTGATCAACAGCGGCGCGGCGAAACAAAATAATGTCGACATCAATACATTCGGACTGAATGCTGTGCGCCAGATCTATGAATTTCTGCCTTTCCTGCCGGTACGTTATGCCGATGGCACGTATTCGCGCAAAGGGGATTACCCGGGTGCAGAGGATTCTGAAAACCCGGTAAGACTCATGCGGGAAGTGAAGTCGGTGGCCGGCCGCACATATACGATGGGCAACCTGATCACTACCATCCGCCTGAACAGTAAACTGCATATCACAGCAGGTTTGAGCGGACAAACAGGCGCCACCTACAACCTGTATTATTCCGGCCGGGATATCCGTGGCTATTCTGATACACAACAGGGCGTGGCCACCCGTGCAAATGGAAATTCCGGCTCCTGGACTTCGGAAGATTACCTGACCTGGAACAACCAGTTTGGCAAACATAAAGTCACCGCCGTGGCTGGCGCCAGCTGGTACTATTTCGGGAACATGAGCACCCAGGCGGGAAGCGAAGGCTTCTTCGATGATTTCTTTTCCTATAACAGCCTGCAAACAGGGCTGGTGCCGCAACGGCCACAGTCGGGAACAAGCAATACAGCGATGAACTCCTATTATATGCGGTTCAATTACGACTACGACAGCCGCTACCTGTTCGGGTTTTCTTTCCGCGCAGATGGGTCTTCGCGTTTCGGCGCCAATAACGTGTACGGCTATTTCCCCAGTTTCTCAGGCGCGTGGCGGTTGTCGTCGGAGCCTTTCCTCCGGCACGTGCGCAGCATCAACGACCTGAAGATACGCGGCAGCTACGGCATTGTAGGCAATGCGGATATCGGCGATTATGTAACACAGGACAGGCTGAGGAGCGGCCAGGTAGCATTCAATGGTCAGGCCGCACCGGCCGTGATGCTGGAAGCATTGGGCAACAAAAATCTTAAATGGGAAAAAGCCCATCAGCTGAATATCGGCGTCGATGTTTCACTGCTGGATAACAGGATACAATTTACCGGCGACGTTTATAACCGCGTAACAAAAGACCTGTTGTATTACAGGTTGATGCCTGCTACTACCGGCTACGAGGGCGTGTTTGACAATATCGGTTCTATCCGCAACAGGGGCGTTGAACTGTCGCTGGTCACCAACAACATCCGGCGCAAACAGTTTTCATGGAACACTTCCCTGATCTATTCCATGAACCGCTCCCGCGTGCTGGAACTGAATGGCGATATCATGTATCCCTGGGGCGGCCGCATCATGGAAGGACGCCCGTTAAACGAATTTTATGGCTACCGCCGGCTGGGCACCTGGGGAACAGCTGAAGCGTCCGAAGCGGCTGCCTATGGCAAAAAGCCAGGCGATGTGAAATATGAAGATGGAAACAATAATAAAGTGAAAGATGCCAACGACCGTACGGTACTGGGCAACGGCATGCCCGCCTTTGAGGCAAGTCTGAGTAATACGTTTACCTATAAAAATTTTTCGCTGTTGGTAGATGTGCAAACGATTTATGGACACAGCCTGGCAAATTTTACCAGGATGCTCATGGAAAATGCAGCGCCCACCACCAACAGTTACCGCAACCTCCTCAACGCCTGGACGCCGCAACAGCAAGGTGGCATGAACCCGGCGCTGCGGCTGCCACAGGACGGACTGGATAATGAGATGGACAGTTACTACATAGAGAAAGGCACGTTCCTGCGTATACGCAATATCGCGCTGGCATACCGGCTGAAGGAAGACTGGCTCGCACGGTATCATATAAAGTCCGCCGCCATCAGTGTCAGCGCAGAAAACTATTTCCTGTTCACAAAGTATAAAGGATATGATCCCGAAGCCTCCTCATTCGATGGCGACTTTAACCAGGGAGTGGATATGTATCAGTACCCGAAAGCGAAAACACTGGCGTTCACATTAAATGTTACATTCTGAATAAAGGAATTGAAATATGAAACAACTGGTCCTGTTGGGGATGATCATATTGATTACTTCCTGCAACAAATTCCTGGAAGAGGAACCCTCGGGTTCTCTCAGCCTCACACATTACTACAAAACACGGGAGCAGGTGAGCGCTGCGGTAAACGGTACATACGACGGTCTTGCTACTCCTTTCGTAGCAAACATCGGCGTAGCCGTAAGCCCCGTGTATTCACTGGAATATATCACCGGGTACAGCCGCCGGCCACGGCCATCAGGTTTTGAAGACGACCAGTTCCTGCGGTTAGACAGGCTCGATAATGCCAATTCAAAATTACAGGCATGGTGGAACGCTACTTATTACCCGGTGGAAAACTGCAACAGCGTTATTGAAAACGTGAGCGTAACATTGGTGGTAGATGAATTAACAAAGCAGCGTTATCTCGGTGAAGCACATTTCCTGCGGGCATGGTATTACTTTCAGGCAGTACGGCTTTTTGGTGATATCCCCCTGAAGCTGACCACTACAAAAGATATTAATGACGTGAAGATTCGCCGCTCGCCAAAAGAAGCCGTGTATGAACAGATTGTGAAAGACCTTACAGCAGCAGAAAACGCCGGCCTCTCCTGGACGGATCAAAGCGGGCATGTAAGTCTGGGCGCCGTAAAATCTTTGCTGGCGAAAGTATACATCACCATGGCGGGTTATCCTTTGCAGAAAGGAATGCCCTATTACCGGATGGCATATGATAAAGCGATGGAAGTGATCGACAGCCACCAGTTTTCCCTGTTTGAGCAATACAGCGATCTGCGCAACCCTGCGGTGCAAAATACGAGGGAGCATATTTTTATGCTGCAACGTCATCCTACTGTGGCAGTGAGCAACATTCACTGGGCGTATCTTCCATATCCCGGTCAGCCGGTTTCTATTCAACCGGCCTATGGCGGGGCAATGGCGCCGGCCCCTGCATTCTATAATTCATATGCAGCAGATGATGGACGCAAACAGGAAAAGGCTTTTTTCTACACAAAATATCCGCGTTATGGCAACCCGGCCGAAACCATCTTTTTCTCCGAACCCTACATCTTCAAATTCTGGGATGAGGAAGCAGAGAAAACCGGCCGCTCAGGAGCTAACTTTCCGCTGATACGTTATGCAGATGTGCTGCTTTTATGTGCAGAAGCAAAAAGCGTGATCGACGGTGGTATTACTTCTGATGCCGCCGCTATCGACGCGTATTATTCGGTGCGCCACCGGGCATTTCCCACGGCGCCCAAACCAACAACTTTAACAACAGATGATATCCTGAAGGAAAGATATTGGGAACTGTGTTTTGAATTCCAGACCTGGTACGATATGCTGCGCACCCGCAAAGCCTTTGATGTGGCGCATGGCAGCATGATCAACCTGGTTGGATACAAAGCCCCCAATCACCTGCGGAGCTTCGAAGAAACTGATTTTCAATTTCCATTACCATTAGCTGAAGTTCAGAAAAACCCGGACTTGGCCCTTTAACAACAGCATGAAACGAATGAATATTTGCCTGGCGGTTTTACTCACCGCTGCGGCACAGGAATCTTTTGCCCAGCAGCCTCACTTTATTGATGGCTATCACGGCGGCGTTTACGGACATTATCCCGCAGGATACACCCGGTTTATCACCGGCCAGCTGCAGGCGAATCCATACTGGAAAATTAACCTGGAAATAGAACCCGAAACCTGGGATATGGTGAAGGTCCGCGAACCGCAGGCGTATGGTGTTTTCCAACAACTGTTTGCCGATCAATCCGGCAACGGCCGCATAGAGTATGTGAACCCGGGATATGGCCAGAGTTATCTTTACACCGGCTCCGGCGAAAGCATGATCCGCCAGTTCAGCTACGGCATGCAAAAAGTAAGGGAACATTTCCCCGGCGCTGTATTCACCACCTATTCAAGTGAAGAACCCTGTTTTACCAGCGCACTGCCGCAGGTGCTCCGCTCGTTCGGATTTAAATACGCCTCCCTGAAAAATCCCAATACCTGCTGGGGTGGCTACACCCGTGCATTTGGCGGTGAGCTGGTACAATGGGAAGGCCCCGATGGCAGCCGGTTGTTAACCGTACCCCGATATAGTTCGGAAGCCTTATTACCTAATTCTACCTGGCAAACTACCGCGTGGAATAACAGCAAAGAATATTTAGCATCCGCCCGCGCAGCCGGCATTGCCAATCCCATTGGTATGTGCCTGCAGGATGCCGGCTGGCACAACGGCCCCTGGCTGAAACAAAATGCGCAGTATGAAACGTGGCGGAATTATATCGGCAACGTGGCCAACAAAACAAATGTGCCATCGTGGCGGGTGAGCCAGGAAGATATCCAGGTAAGCCTCGTATGGGGCGCACAGGTATTACAACGCATTGCGCAGCAGGTTAGAGCCGCGGAAAATAAATTGATAGCCGCCGAAAAATATGCCGCTATCACCGCTTTATATGATCATGTTCCGTGGCCGCAGCAAAAACTGGATACCGCCTGGAAATCGCTGCTGCTGGCCCAGCACCACGACTGCTGGATTGTGCCCTACAATGATACCTGGATCGATAAAGTGCAGCATTGGACAGATAACACTATCGCCGTAAGCGACAGTATCTTACAAAAAAATAACAGCGCCACTTATATACGCGTATTGAACACCACCGCACTTCCCCGTGAAGAGTGGATTGATTTGCAGGGTAATTGGAAAGTAACAGATAGTAAAGGAAGACAGGTGCCTACAGTGCCGGGAGCCATTAAAGTTTCGGTGCCGCCAATGGGATTCAGTGTTTACAGGTTGCAGCCGGTAACAGGTGGTGAAAACCACATCACGCCGGAAACCCTGGAAACAGACTTATACCGCATAACGATAGATCCCGCCAGGGGTGGCGTTATCAGCAGTTTGATTGTGAAAGCCACCGGCAAAGAAATGGTGGATACAAAAAACAACCGCGGCTTCAATGAACTCCGGGGATACTTTTACCAGGAAGGCGCCTGGCGCTCCAGTATGGACACTGCAGCAGGTATCCGCATCACGGAAAATAGCAAAGCCCGCGTGTCGGTGGAAATCAACGGCTTTATCGCCGGTCATCCGTTTACACAACACGTTACACTCACCAATGGCCAGCGGAGAATAGATCTGAAAGTGAAAATAAACTGGAAAGGGAATCCCGGTATTGGTGCATATTCCCAGGCGGATAATTATAACACGGAAGCATATCGCAAAGCGTTTTATAACGATAGCTGCAAACTACAGGTACTGTTCCCGCTTTCTCTCTCTCAGCAAAAACTTAGTAAAGACGCACCGTTTGACGTGACAGACAGCCGCCTGGAGAACACTTTCTTCAGCAGCTGGGACAGCATCAAAAATAATGTGATCCTTCACTGGGCGGATGTAACCGACGGCAATACCGGCCTGGCCCTGTTTACCGATCATACTACCAGCTACGTGCATGGGAAGGATTATCCATTGGGCCTTACGCTGCAATATGCAGGCCGTGCGCTCTGGGGGCGTAACTACGATATCACCGGACCTACGGAAGTAAACTATGCCATCGTACCGCATAATGGCAACTGGGAATCTGGAAGCATCAGCAACGAAGAAACGCGCTGGTGCGAACCGTTGCAGGTATTGCCTGCCACCGGAGGAAAAGATTTTTCATTGCTCGCCTTGCAGGATAATCATTGGCAGGTATCCACCCTGCTCATGGACGGAAAAGACTTGCTCATCAGGTTGTATAACGCCGGTGGAAACAGCGGGCAACAGCAACTGTCTTTCAACGGTAAAGCCACGCAGGCTGTGATAGAACAACTGGATGGCCAGGCCGTGGAAACCCTGCAACGCCGGCTGGTGGCCGGTAAAACAATCATCCGCCTGGCAATACCCCGTTTCGGTATCCGCACCATCCGGCTGAAAAATGTAATTGTAAATAATTAAACCACTATATGAAAAAGTTCGTGTATTCTATCGGGTTATGCCTTGCCACCTTGTTTGCACAGGCACAGGTAAAGCCCTTTCAACAAAATGATCGCGTCATTTTTGTAGGCAACAGTATTACCGAAGCAGGCGCCTATGTCTCGTATATCTATCTCTACTACATGACCCATTTCCCCGGAAAAAAACTGGTGATCCTCAATGGTGGAATTGGCGGCGACAAAGCTTCGGATATATACCGTCGCCTGGATTATGATATCCTGGCGAAAAAGCCAACGGTACTGGTGCTTACTTTTGGCATGAACGATACCGGCTATTATGAGTTTAACAACAGCGATGCCGCTAAAACCGCCGCTGAGCGCATAGCCGCTTCCCACCGCAGTTACGGGCAAATAGAGCAACGGCTCCTCAAATTACCGGCGATACAAAAAATAATGATGTCGTCGCCGCCATACGATGAAACCGCGAAGATCCCGGGAAATTATTTCCCTGGAAAACAGCAGGCGATGCTGGAAATAATAAAGTTCCAGGAAGAGGCCGCACAGAAAAACAACTGGCCTTTTACTGACCTGTTCCGGCCCATGAAAGCGCTGAATGAACAACTGCAGCAAAAGGATTCTACTTTCACCATGATTGGCCCGGACAGAATTCATCCCGGCAACGCAGGACACCTGGTAATGGCATCCCTCTTCCTGAAAAGCCAGGGACTGAACGGAAAACCGGTTGCGGAAGTAAGCATCAACGCAGGCGCCGGTAAATTGCAGCAGGCAGTGAATTGCAATATCAACCTGCTCACGGCCTCCAACAACAAAGTAAGCTTTGGTTACCTGGCCGCATCATTACCTTTCCCTATAGATACGGTGGCCCGCGTTTGGGGCAATACGCAGAAACAATCTGATGCATTGAACTGGATTCCTTTTACGGAAGATTTTAACCGGGAAATGTTACAGGTAGCAGGACTATCCTCCGGGGATTATACGCTGCTGATAGATGGTCATGCTATGGGGAAATGGTCCGCGGCCGCATTTGCAGAAGGTATTAACCTCGCCACATTAACCGAAACGCCGCAGTACAAACAGGCATTTTCCATCATGCAGCTCAACCTCCGCCGGGCAGAGCTGGAGAGCCGTTTACGCCGCTACTACTGGATACAGGGCAACTTTTTTGATAAAAAGAATTTATTATTGCATGATGACGCAGCTGCATTAGATAGTGTACGCACCTATGCAAAAACAGATGGTATGCTGCGTTACCACGAAGAAAATTATGAAACAGCCATGTACAAAGAACTGCGTACCGCCTGGCTGCAGGAGATCGATACCATCGTTAAACTGATCTACACTATCAACAAACCGGTGCTTCATAAAATAGAGATCGTTAAAATTTAAAGATGAAAACCACTGCTTCCATATTCGTTTCGGCACTCTTCTTTGTTGCAACTACCAGCAAGGCGCAAGGTCCCGCCGCTTATGTAAATCCTTTTATAGGCGCCAGCACCAGTGAAGATGCGGCCGGCAGCTATCACGGTCTTGGTAAAACATTTCCCGGGGCCGCCACGCCTTTCGGCATGGTGCAGCTGAGTCCCAATACCATTACCGGCGGCGACAACGGCTCCGGGTACAGCTATGAACATACCACTATCGAAGGCTTTGCTTTTACGCAAATGAGCGGCATCGGCTGGTATGGTGATCTTGGTAACTTCCTGGTAATGCCTGCCACCGGCCCGCTGCAAACCGCCGCGGGCAGCCGGCAACATCCGGAAGAAGGGTATCGTTCTCCCTACTCAAAAAAAGAAGAGAAAGCCACTGCAGGTTACTACACTGTTAAGCTCACTGAAAATAATATCACCGCAGAAATGACCGCTGCTCCACACAGCGGCATCATGCGCTTTACATTTCCCGCCAATCAGCAATCACGTATACAAATCGATCTGGCCCGCAGGGTAGGAGGTACCTCCACCTGGCAGGAGGTAAAAGTGATCAATGATAGCACTATTGCCGGGTACATGCAGTGTACGCCGGAAGGCGGCGGCTGGGGAAACGGCGATGGGAAAGGCAATTACACCGTATACTTCTATGCGCAGTTCAACAAACCATTTTCCAGATATGGCGTGTGGAGTGCGGACATCCCCGACGGTTGGTCACGGAAACGCGAAGATGTTGAAAGCGCCCGCTATCAGCAACAGATCGCAAAGGCAACGGTAATACCCGGCGCTAAAGAAAAAGCAGGTAAACATCTTGGCTTCTACACGGAATTTGCTACCAACGTACAGGAAGCGGTACTGATGAAAGCAGGTATCTCTTTCGTGAGCATCGACGGCGCAAAAAATAACCTGGAATCAGAGATCAAAGACTGGAACTTTGATGCCATCAGGCAACAGTCATTCGACGCATGGAACAAAGCCCTCGGCAAAATAACCGTAGCAGGAGGCACAGAAGAGGAGAAGAAAATATTCTATACGGCATTGTATCATACCATGATAGATCCCCGCAATTTTTCTGATGCAGATGGAAAATATATAGGGGGAGATGGAAAGATTCACGCGGTGAAAAACTTCACCAAACGCACCATCTTCAGCGGCTGGGACGTATTCCGCAGCCAGATGCCCTTGCAAAGCATCATAAACCCCCGCGTGGTAAACGATATGGTAAATTCGCTGGTAACGCTGGCAGATGAAAGTGGTAACCACTACCTCGAACGCTGGGAATTCCTGAACGCATACAGCGGTTGCATGATCGGCAACCCTGCAGTGTCGGTGATGGCCGACGCGTGGGCAAAAGGGATCCGTAACTTTGATATCAACAAAGGATACGCCTTCGCCAAAAATTCTGTAGAGAAATTCGGAAACGGAACCAAAGGATATTCCACCGGCGGGTTAAGCGTATCGCTGACTTTGGAATACGCCTATTTCGACTGGTGCCTCGGCAAACTGGCCGGCGCACTGGGCAAAAAGGAGGACGCAAAAAAATACCTGGCCCGTGGCGCCAATTATAAAAATGTATTTGATACGGGCAAAGCGTGGTTCCGTCCCCGCAACGACGATGGCACCTGGCAACCCTGGCCGGAGCAGGGCCGCATGCAGCAGGGATACGGTACTATTGAAAGCAGTCCTTACCAGCAGGGTTGGTTTGTGCCGCACGATGTACCCGGCATGGTGGCGCTCATGGGCGGAAAGGAAAGGGTACTGGCAGATCTGACTACATTCTTCGACAAAGTACCGCAAAACATGATGTGGAACGATTATTACAACCACGCCAACGAACCGGTACATCATGTGCCGTTTTTATTCAACCGCCTGGGCGCCCCCTGGCTTACCCAGCAATGGACCCGCGAAATCTGCGCCCGTGCCTATCATAATTCTGTAGAAGGACTGGTAGGTAACGAAGATGTAGGACAGATGTCGGCCTGGTATGTACTGGCCGCCAGCGGACTGCATCCTGTATGTCCGGGAAGTACGCGGTACGAGATCACCAGCCCGGTGTTTGATAACATTACCATCGCCCTCGATCCGGCCTACGCCAAAGGCAAAACGTTTACCATCAGCGCCCGTAATAACACGCCTGCCAACCGCTATATTCAGCGTGCATGGTTAAACGGAAAACCATACCAACACTGTTATATCAACCACGCCGATATCACTGCCGGCGGTACACTGGTGCTGGAAATGGGCAGCCAACCGGCACAAAACTGGGGAATTAAATAAAATTTAACGGAAGAATGGCGGTACTGTCTTTTTAAGGTGTCATACCATAGGGACAAACAGTAACCAATCAAAAAAAGATCCCGCAGCACAAGCCACTGTAGAAGACTGCTTTTACAGACAGGCGATGTCATGCCACGTATGTAAATTTTTATCACCAAAAGCTGGATGCTAACACGTATTAACGTTATGAAAATGAAATTCGCGTTCACTGCTCCTGTATGCCTGTGCATAGGAATTTTTACCCTTGCTTCCTGCGGTAAAAAAAACTTCCTGGATCAGACGGAAACGACTAACCTGAACGAGCAAACGGTATTTGCCGACAGCGCCCGCACCGTCGCTTTCCTCACCAACATTTACGTAGACATTGGCTTTGCAGAAAGCGCCACCCGCTTCGGCAACGGCGGCCTCGACGCCTCCTGCGATGAGGCGGAACCACAGAAATCCGCCACCGTCACCACCTCCATACAATTTGCCACCGGGACTGTCAATCCTTCCATCATCAGCGCCGATGCCTGGAACCTGCCCTATACCAATATCCGCAGGGTGAACCAGTTACTGAAACACCTGCCCGGCTCACCCATCCCGTCGTTTATCCGCAACGTAATGGCCGCGGAAGCACGCTTCCTGCGAGCATGGTATTATGCTGATTTGCTGAAACACTATGGAGGCGTTCCACTACTCGGCGATGCTGTGTATAAGGTAGAAGATAAGATCCCCGCAGTGCGCAATTCCTATAAGGAGTGTGTGGACTACATCATATCGGAATGCGATGCCGCAGCCGCCGTGTTACCGCTGGTGCGGATCCGCGAAGACTATGGCCGGGCCAGCGGAGGCGCCGCCCTGGCGCTGAAAGCCAGGGTGCTGCTATATGCTGCCAGCCCGCTCTTTAATGGTGGCGGCATCAACCCGCAGGATGCCCCTACCGGGTATCCGGACAATGTTCCGGAACGCTGGAAACTGGCTGCCGATGCTGCTGCTGCCGTAATGAATACCGCCGCTTATTCTTTGAATGAAGACAATACTACCGCACCCGGTTATGGCTTTTACAAATTATTTACCCTGCGGGTGAACCCGGAATACATCTTCGCCAGGATGCAGGGCGGCAACCGTGAACTCGAAAGCGCCTGGCAACCACCATCGCGGAACGGCGCCCAGGGAGGCTTTCCTTACCAGGGTTTTGTAGACGCCTTCGGCATGGCAAACGGTAAATCTATTACCGACCCCTCATCAGGCTACAATGCAGCCGATCCGTACAGCCACCGCGATCCGCGGCTGGCCTATTCCGTGATCCGTGATCAAACGCTGCTGATCCAGAACACCGGCCTGAAAGAACCTGTCAATATTTATCTCGGCCCCGATGGCAAAGGTATCAGTCAGGATGCAGTACACGCCGGAACCCCCACCGGTTACTACACCAATAAAATGCTCGATGAAAATATTGCGGCCAACTTTATCCACGGCTCGCAACGCTGCTTTCCGCTGATGCGCTATGCAGAAGTCCTGCTAAACTTCGCAGAAGCGCAGAACGAATACGCCGGCCCGGTGCAGGAAGTATACAATGCGGTGGAGCTGGTGCGTAAACGGGCAGGGCTATCGCCGTATGAATTGCCCGCAGCGCTTACAAAAGAACAAATGAGAGAGGCCATCCGTGCGGAAAGGAGAGTGGAGCTGGCTTTTGAAGGCCACCGCTTCTGGGATGTAAGAAGATGGAAGATAGCAGCGCAAACGGAGAATAAACAGATGACCGGCATGGAAGTAAAACGCAATGGCGCTAACGTTACCTATACCATCTTCCCCGTACGCAAACACAATTTCCGCGAGGCCATGTACCTGTGGGCCATCCCGCAGGGAGAAACCGCGAAATCGCCTGAGTTAAAACAAAATCCATCCTGGTAAAAAGCAACATGATGAAATCAAGATTCCACATATGTTTACTGATGCCAATACTGGTACTCTTTATCAACTCCTGCCACCGCAATGAAATACTGGTGCCAGAGCCGGTAAAAGATATTGCCGGCGAATGGCGCATCGTGAAAGCAGCGCGCAACGGCGTAGATATCACTACACTTACGGACTTCACAAAGTTCAGGATACGGTTCACCACAGATCTTCAATACACCATTGAAAATCCACTGCCCTTTATAGTCAGCAAAAACGGCAGCTATGCACTGGATGATCCCAAATATCCTTTCCGGATCAGCTTCAGTCAAACAGGTATCAGCAACCCGGTCAGCACCACCTTCACCTACCCGGTGGTGAACGGGAAACGGAACATCAATTTTACGTTCAGTCCCGGCTGCGCCGCCAACACATACGACTACACACTTGAAAGATTGAATCCCTGATCCAACACAATACAACACGTTATGAAAAATTATACATACGGTATCGTCCTGTTCCTGCTGCTGCTGGCTGGCTGCGTATTCCTCGATGGGGTAGACGAGCCCTCCGCTGCGAAAGCAGGTGAGGAAATGACCATCACCATGCACAACCGGATCGATGTGGCGGATGGTGGCCGCACTGGCGTAAGACTGATCATCGGCTTCCTGGCGCCCAAAAGCTGGGCCGCTGCAGCCAATTCTACCATCACCTATACCACCACTTCATATGGCAACGGTAAAATGGTGCCGGTGCCTTCGTCTGTTCTTGTTGGGGGCTTGCCCTGGCCCGCTGCATTGAAAAACAGGTTCGGCATGGGCGGCAACTACATGACAGATAACCTCGAATGGGTGGTGTTCTGGACAGATCAGGCATATAATGTACCACAAGGGGTAAAAGATAAGATCGATGTAACAATGGTGATCAAACCCGGTCCGGATAATATACAGTTTAAAACGGGCTATTTCCTCGGCACCAGCAGCGATGGACTTAACGATGTATTCGGTTCCAACAACGTATACAAATGCATGTTCAAAGATTGCTTCTCCATTACAGATGGTCAGGGCGATATCATCGATTTCTGTAATCCGCAGATAGCGGCAGTAAGTCCCGGCGTAGCCACCGACAATGATTTCCTCACCCTGAGCTTCGACCCGGATGTAGTGCCCACAGCGCTCAATGGCGTAGGCAATATTTACCTCTGCGCAAAAGGATATACCAGCGATGGACATGTCCTCGAAGTTTGCACGCAAACGGAAACCTCAAAACTGAAAAGTTATACCGGCAATAAATCTGCTATCACCATCTGGCCCCGCTCATATTTCAACATGCAGGAAGGACAAACGCTGGAGAAGATCGAATACTTTTTTACAGATGCCACCGGCACGGTGAAAGTAGGATTTAGCAATACTGCTGCTCCTTTTGTGTACACATTCAAATGTCAATAACAATGGCTCACAGCTACATCAAAAAATATATTTCAGCCCTTGCCTGTGGTGTACTTGCGCTTTGCGCGAATGTGCAGGCACAGCAAACCGGTATCATTTCCGGCCGGCTGATTGATAACTATGGCCAGCCACTTGCAGGGGCAGCCATCTCCGTAAAAAATACCGGCGACACCACCAGCAGCAGTACCAACGGTACATTCAGTATCCATGCGGCACTGAACAGCACCCTTGTTATTCAATATCCCGGCTACAAAGCGATAGAACAAAAAATACGCGACACCACAGCGCTCACACTGCGCATGGATGAACTGTTTATCCCTTTACCACAACGTATTCCCGTACTCTATGGAGAAGCCTCCCCCAAAAGTTCAGTAGGCTCCATCGCTACGGTATACACCAATCAACTGTCCACTACACCGGCTACACTGTATGCCTATGCGTTACCGGGCCGTTTGGCAGGACTCTACACCCAACAGGTAAGCGGATTCCGGAATCCGGGTACGGGTAATAATTTCGATGTAGACATCTTCATCGGGAATATTCCTAAACCAGGTGCGTCGGAACCCAATGATAACACCGAAATGAATTTATCATTACGTGGGCAGGTACCGGTAACGATTATAGACGGAATCCAGCGGGATGTGTTTTCCATCGATCCTGAAAATATAGAATCGATTTCAGTACTGAAAGATGGATTGTCTACTATCATGCTCGGCCAACGCAGTTCCCGCGGCGTATTGCTGGTTACCACCAAACGGGCCCGCGCCGGCAAACCGCGTGTATCCTTTACTGCACAAACAGGTATCCAGCAGTCGCTTAGCCTGCCAAAGCCATTACCCGCGTGGCAGTATGCCTACCTGCTGAATGAAGCGCTGCAGAATGATGGTAAAGCGCCGCTGTACAAGGAAGCCGACTTCATCGCATTCCGTGATCATACAAAACCTTATACCAACCCGGATGTGAATTGGTACAACACCATTCTGAAAGATAACGTGCCTATGTCCCGCTACAACCTCAACATCAACGGCGGTGGTAATGTGGCCCGGTATTCTGTGTCACTCAATTACACCGGTCAGCAGGGTATCTTCAAAACGTCTTCCGATAATAACTATAATACCAACGCAGGATTAAAGCGTTACCTGATCAATACGGATGTGAACATCGATGTTACCCGTAACTTCAATGTAGGTATGCAGCTCTTTGGCCGCCTCCAGGAAGGAACACAGCCGGGCGCAGGAGCGAATAATATTTTGAAAACACTCCTGGGAACACCCAATGGCGCATATCCCGTTTATAACCCTAACGGCAGTTGGGGCGGTACCAGTAACCTCACCAGCAACCTCCTGTCGCAAACCATCAACAGCGGCTATATACAGGACAACAGCAAAGATGTAATGGCAAATGTGGATCTGCGCTACAACCTCGGCGACTGGCTGCCCGGACTGTCCGTAAAAGGGAAAGGCAACCTGTCTATACAATCAGCAAATGCAATAGACCGCAGTAAAAATGACCTGGTATACCGGGTAACCATAACAGATGAAGACACCCTGTATACCAAAGCCGGTAACGCCGTGGCGCAGCAGAATAATTTCATCTCCGTTTTTAACGCGCAGTATTTCTTTGGACAGGTATCACTGAACTACGACAGGCAGTTTGGTCCCCATGGCGTGAATGCCGTAGTGCTGGCCGATACCAGGCAAACCATCTTTAACTATGATCTGCCAGGTAAATCCACCAACATATCAGGTAAAGTAGCTTACAATTACGCCAATAAATATTTCATAGAGGGCGCTCTCAACAGGAGCGGCTTTAACCGGTATCTGCCCGGTAAACAATACGGTACCTTCTTTGGCGGTGGTATCGGCTGGGATCTTGCGCAGGAAAGTTTTCTTAAAGAAAACAACGGTTGGTTAAACCAGTTGAAACTAAGAGGTACTTATGCACACACCGGCAACGGTATCGATAATTCCGGCTATTACATCTGGCGCCAGGATTTTAGCGAAGACAATGGCATTGGCGGCGGCATATACTCCCAGGGAACGGCGCGCTCCCCGGCTTCCGGCTTCAAAGAGAACGGCCTGGCAAATGTGAACATCTCCTGGGAAACAGCACGCAAACTGGATGTGGGAATGGACCTGTCACTCTTCAATAACAGGTTGCAGATAACAGGCGATTACTACCACGACCGCTACGAAAACCTCCTGCAGATACGTGGAAAAAGTATTGCACTCTCCGGCGCCGCTTATCCCCCGGAAAATATCGGCATTAACCTTTACCAGGGCGGAGAACTCACCGCCACTTACCAGGGCAGGATAAAGCAGCTTAACTTTTTTGTTACTGCCAACGGAAGTATTGAAGGAACCAAAGTGATATTTATGGATGAACAACGCCGCGATTATGACTGGAACAAAAGAACAGGTCAGCCGGTAGGCATGCGCTTCGGATATGTAGCGGACGGCTTTTTTGCATCAGCAGAAGAAGCCGCCGGCAGCGCTACCATCGCCGGTTACAAGCCATTGCCGGGCGACATACGTTACAAAGATCTCAATGGCGATGGCGTCATCAACCAGTTTGATGAAGCGCCCATCGGTACTTATAAGCCACGTATTTATTATGGTGTTAACATCGGCTTTTCGTGGAAAGGAATAGAAGCAAGCGTACTGTTACAGGGCGTTGCCAACAGGATTAATTATGTAGACAATTTTGCCACCGAAGCAGGTTTTCAGTTCCAGAACTTTACGTACGGACAGGCATATGAGCAGATCACCGGCCGGTGGACACCGGAAACAGCAGGTACTGCAACCTATCCGCGGTTAACTGCCGACGCGAATAATAACTACAATAAATTCAGCTCCTCTTTTTGGGTACGCAATGGTAATTACTTCCGCCTGAAAAATATAAACATCGCTTACAATCTCCCTTACAGCTGGACAAACCGCGTGCGGCTCGGCAGCGTAAAGGTGTTTGCCAACGCGCAAAATCTGTTTACACATGCTGCATACGATTTCGTTGACCCCGAAGTAGGCGTGGGAGCCTATCCCATCCAGCGGGTACTGAACACCGGTATCAACATAAAATTCTAGTCAGCCATCTAAACAACGCACCATGAAACATTTCCGCATATTGATCTTCCTGGCCGGCTGTATGACAGTTATCATCAGCTGCAGAAAAGATTACGAAGTTATTCCACTCGAAAAGGTAACCATCGAGTATGTATTTGACCAGGATGATTCACTGGGTACCTATGCCAACAAATTTCTCAACAGCATCTATTCTAAACTTCCCGGTGGCTACAACCGTGTAGGCGGCGATTTGCTCGATGCCGCATCCGACGATGCTATTTCCGGTTTGGTGGGTACCTCCGCGGTATCGCAGCTCGCAACAGGCGCGTACACTTCCTATGCGCCTATCGGGGATGAATCGCCCTGGAACAACTGCTACGCCGCCATTCGTGCTGCGAGTCTTTTTGTATCCAATATCGATGTATCGCCCGTAAAAGAAAAATTACCCAACGGCGCCTCTATCCGCTACGCATGGAAAGCAGAAGCCCGCTTTATCAGGGCCCTGTTTTATTTTGAACTGCTGAAACGCTATGGTGGTATACCATTGATGGGAGATAAAGTAAGAGAATTGGGAGATGATGTACAGATACCACGCAGCTCTTTTTCAGACTGTGTAAACTATATTGTAAGCGAATGCAATGCTATCAAAGACAGCCTGCGACCCAATCCTGTTGTGGCGCCGGAGCTGAACAGCCACCGCGCTACGAGGGGCGCTGCACTGGCTTTAAAAGCGCGCGTGTTGCTATACGCGGCCAGTCCCTTGTTCAATGGACAAAATATTGAGGGCAATAATCCGCTGACAGGTTACAACAGTTATGATAAAGCCCGCTGGAAACAGGCTGCAGATGCCGCCCGCGAACTGATCAATGAAAGAACTTTTTCGTTGGTGCCCAATTTCAAAGACGTATTCATCACCCAAAACAACAGTGAGGTTATCTTCTTCCGCCAGGGGGGAAACACTACGGAAATTGAAAGTACCAACGGACCGGTAGGTTTTGCCGCGGTAGCGAGAGGGCGCACCAATCCCACGCAGGAACTGGTAGATGCCTTCCCTACCAATGCCGGGTTGCCAATCACCGATCCTGCATCCGGCTACAACTCCAATGATCCCTATGCCCGCCGCGATCCGCGCCTGGCCATGAGTATCCTGTACAATGGCGCCCGCTGGCTGAATACAGAGTTGCAAACATTTCAGGGCGGTCAGCACAGACCGGGCGGCGCAGAACCCGGCACACAAACATCTTATTACATGCGCAAGTTCATGGGCAACTTTGAAAATGCCACGCAATACAGCAACACCAGCCACGACTGGATCATCCTGCGCTACACGGAAGTACTGCTCAATTTTGCCGAAGCAGAAAATGAGTCTAACGGCCCCACCGCAGAAGTATACCAGGTGCTGAAAGACCTGCGCGCACGTGCAGGTGTCGCAGCCGGCAGCAACGGTATGTACGGGCTTAAAGAAAATATGACAGCAGATGAAATGCGCAACATCGTGCGCAACGAAAGAAGGATAGAACTGGCCTTTGAAGAGCACCGCTTCTGGGATATCCGCCGCTGGAAAATTGCGCAGCAGGTGTATGGAAAATCACTGCACGGCATGAACATCATCAAGGATGGACCAGCCTTTAACTACAATGTGGCAGCAGTATTCAAACCCGTGTTTATAGCGCCCAAAATGTATCTGTACCCCATTCCATACGATGAAGTGGTGAAGAATGATAACATGCGTCAGAATCCGGGCTGGTAAAGTCATATTCCTTACAAGAAATTTAACTGACTGAAGATGAAAAATATTATACTGTTTCTCCTGCTGCTGGTTGTTGCACCATTCTTCGCAACGGCCCAGCAAAAAAATATAAGTGGCACCGTGAAAGATGTGAATGGGGTACTGCCCGGCGCTTCTGTTTCGGAAAAAGGCGTGCCCACTAACGGCGTGATAGCGGATGCCAATGGCCGGTTTAAACTCGCGCTGAAAGGCAGTTCCCATACATTGATCGTAAAACTGATCGGGTTTTCCGTCCAGGAAGTGGATATAGCCGGCCGCGATGCGGTGGATGTAGTGTTGCAGTCTTCCACGCAAGGCATTGATGAAGTGGTGGTGGTAGGGTTCAACACCGCTAAACGTATCACCAGCACCGGCGCGGTAAGCGCTATTACCGGTGCTGAAATCAGGAACGTACCTACGGCCAACGTGCAGAATGCACTGATGGGGAAGCTGCCGGGATTTGTTTCGCAGCAACGTTCCGGTCAGCCGGGAAAGGATGCTTCCGATTTTTTTATCCGTGGCGTTAGCTCGCTTAACAGCGATGGTAATAAACCACTGATTATTGTAGATGACATAGAATATTCTTACGATCAGCTGCAACAGATCAACGTGAATGAGATTGAAAGTATCTCTATCCTGAAAGATGCTTCCACCACGGCGATATATGGTATCAAAGGCGCCAACGGTGTACTGGTGGTGGCTACCCGCCGTGGTAAAGTAGGACTTCCGCAGGTAAACCTCCGCGTGGAATCAGGGCAGCAGTCGCCGGTAAAAACGCCCAGGTTTTTGAATTCCTATGACGCTGCTACGCTGGTAAATGAAGCTTACAAGAACGATGGACTGGCGCCGAAGTTTACCGCCCAGGACCTTGAATTATTCAAAACCGGTGCCGATCCCTACGGTCACCCGGATATCAATTGGTATGACGCCGTATTCAAAAAACACGCTTACCAGGCTAATACCAACGTAGATATTTCCGGCGGAACAGAAGCCGTGAAATACTTTATCTCTGGCGGGTTCCTCACACAAAACGGACTGGTAAAAGATTTCTCTGATCCAAGAAACGAAGTGAATACAAACTACTTCTTCCGCAGGTATAATTTCCGCTCCAATCTCGATATGCGCGCTACCAAAACGTTAACCATGCGACTTAATCTCACCACCCGTTTCGGTGATATTAACCAGCCGAGGTCGGCCAACGTGGTATCGGAAGTATACAACTTTGAAAAAATACATCCCTACTCGGCGCCGTTAATGAACCCCAATGGCAGCTACGCTTATGCCGTGGATACAAAGGATGCGTTGCCCACACTCAACGCACGGCTGGCCAACGGTGGCTACAGCCGCACCAAAAGAACGGACTTCGATGTGCTGTACGACATCACACAGCAGCTCGATTTCCTGACGAAAGGATTGTCGCTCACAGGCCGTGTGGCATACGGCGGTATCGAACAGTATGCAAGAAATTTATTCCGCGAAGCAGAACCGCCGTCGTATTATTATAACCCGGTGGATCAGTCGTACACGCTCGATCCCCGTGGCAACTACCGCCTGCAGAAATACAGGGTAACAGGTAATACAGACCTCTACAGCCGGAATGTGAATACACAGGCTTTCCTCAGCTATAATCGTATTTTCGGCGATCATACCTTTAACGCATTAGCGCTGTATAACAGGCAAAGCTATACGTCGAAGGCAGATATTCCTGCCAACTTCAGGGGCTTCTCCTTTAAGGCCGGCTACAACTACAAACAGAAATACCTGCTCGATTTTAATGGCGCCTACAATGGGTCCGACAGGTTCCAGGCAAAGAAACGCAATGGCTTCTTCCCTGCTGTGGGCGTGGGCTGGAGCATTTCTGAAGAACCATTCTTTAAACGTAACAACAGCTTTGTAAGTCTCCTGAAAGTGCGTGGCTCATATGGCGTGGTAGGCTCCGACGTTACTTCAGGTAACCGTTACCTGTACCGCCAGGAATATATCAATGGCGGCGGTTATTCTTTTGGGGAGAATGATACGCAATCCGGCTCCATCTATGAAGGCGATCTTGGCAATATGGACGTGAGCTGGGAAAAAGCAAAAAAGGCAGATGTAGGGATCGATGTAAATCTTTTTAAAGACAAACTATCTTTTACGGTAGATTATTTTCACGATATCCGCTTCGATCAGCTGGTACGCAAAGGCTCTGTGCCCAACATGATAGGCATTGGCTACAGTCCCACCAACGTGGCCAGAACCAGCAACCAGGGCTTCGACGGGCAGATCAACTACCGGGGAAATATCCGCCAGGTGAACTTTAATACCAGCCTCGTATTCCAATACTTCAAAAACAAAGTACTGTTTAAAGATGAAGCACAACCCGCCTATCCCTGGCTGCGGCAAACAGGACTACCCATCGATCAGCCATTCGGGTACACTTTTATTGGTTTCTACACACCGGAAGATGTTCAGAAGATCCAGGCCAATACGCATGATAAACCTGCTGCACCACTTAGCGAATATCCCATCCAGGCGGGCGATCTCAAATACAAAGACATTAACGGCGATGGCATAATTGATAACAACGACCAGGGGCCTATTGGTAAACCCAATCTGGCCAGCACGGTGCTGGGTCTTACGCTTGGCGCCAACTACAAAGGCTTCAGCATCAACCTGCTGTTCCAGGGTTCTTTCGGATACAGCTTTAGTGTTGTAGGCACTGGTATTGAAACTTTCCAGAGCCAGTTCCAGCCAATTCACCAGCAGCGATGGACGCCGGAAAACGCTGATAAAGCGCAGTTCCCGCGGCTCACCAGTAACCCTACTACGGTAAACAGTGCACGTACATATATGTCGGATTTCTGGCTGATAGATGCGCGCTATGTAAGGCTGAAAACGGTGGACCTGGGCTATCAGCTGCCCAGCCGCTGGCTGCCGGGCCGGTTGAATAATGCGCGTGTGTACCTGAGTGCGTATAACCTGTTTACATGGACCAACTACGATAAATACCAGCAGGATCCCGAAGTAGCAAGCAATTCCGCTGGTGATGCCTACATCAATCAGCGCGTAATAAACCTGGGTCTCCAAATCAGCTTTAAATAAATAATCTTATGAACAAAATGCTATTGCTATTGATCACCGGCGGCATTTTCACTTCCTGTGTGAAGAACCCGCTCAGTGGTTATCAAAGCCAGGAACGCGCCATCATCTCTTTCCGGCTGCCGGAAGGCCAGGTGGGTACTTCAGAGATAGTAAACGGAGCAGATTCTGCTACCGTTACCGTTTGGGTAGAAGATGATGCGGACCTGAGCGCCGTCAGTCCTTTGGTAATGGTGTCTAAAAACGCTACGGTACTGCCGGCGCCGGGCGTGAAGGTGGATTTTTCTGCCAACAATAACCGTTATGCTTACCGGGTTACTTCCGAATCAGGGGAGCAAAAATACTGGTATGTGCGCATCCTGAAAAAGAACCAGGCCACAACCGGCCCGCGTTTGCAACTGCTGCAGAACAATGGTAAGTGGAACCCGGCGGTAACGGTATACAGCGATCTTGATTACAACGATTATCTCACGCGCTACCAGGGCTGGAACGGCGGCGATGGCTGCTACTCGGTATTACTGCCGGATGGCCGCCTCTTATGGTCATTCCAGGATAGCTTCTTCGGACAGGTAAGCGCCGACCGTAACCGCACCAACAACGTGATGCTCCGCAACGCTGCACACCTGCAACTGGATACCTCATTGCAAAGCTTTGTTCAGCTTAACCCCGGTTCAGGCAATGCCAGTCAAACCTGGATCAAATATGGCACTGCTCCTGAAGACCAGGACTGGTACTGGCCCGGCGCCGGACAGGTATATAATAATAAAGTGCAGATGCTGTTAAGTCATGTTAAGAAAACCGGCAGCGGCACCTGGGATTTTGCACACGTAAGCACAGATCTCGCCATTTTCGATTTGCCTTCCATGCAGCTGAACCAGTTGATCCAGGATAAAGATGTACTCAGTAACTACAGCGCCGGCAGCATGAAAGCCCCCGATGGCTATACGTATATGTACAGCACCGAAAATGGTTTTCTCACCTCCTCTATGTACGTAGCACGCGCCGCTAATCATGATCTGACGGGAACCTGGGAATATTACAACGGAACCGGATGGAGTACCACCCCGGTAAAGTATAATGTTTGTAATGACATCAGCCAGCCGAATGTGTTCTATAAAAATGGGAAGTATTACCTCGTATCGCAGCAGATTATTTTCGGACTGGATATCTATATTCTTGAATCAAATACGCCGGTAGGACCGTGGACGAATAAACGGACACTGTACCATATCCCGGATCAATACAGCGTAGGTTTCATCAGTTATAATTCGTTTGTGCATCATGCATTAAGCAGGGAAGGGGAGCTGGTAATTTCTTACAATATCAATCCTACTGATTTTTCTACCAACTTCAACAGTCCTGGTAGTGCAGACAGATACCGGCCGTATTTTGTACGGGTGTTTAACTGGCAATAGTATTTCCCTGGAAAATTGGCTTTATTTTCGCTCTTTTATATGAATTCCGGAAAATAGAGTGAAATTAAAAGGCTTTTTACCATTGCTATTCCTTAAATAATTTAAAAAGGTGAGCGGCATTTATGTAATGAGGTATTGAATGCCGTTCACTCACTTTTAGCACCCCCGTTTCACTTATAGGGCCGTATAGTCTACAACGCCGGATATTTTTTCGTCTGTAAAGCCCTGTGGTAAAGGGTTCTGTGATCAAGTCCACGTCCCCTCCACGTCCCCTCCGGGTTATCTCCATGTATTAAGCATGTACTAAGTATATGCTAAGCGTATGCAAAGTAACCATGAAGCACCCTATAGTCAATGTTTAAGCACGCTGTATTCAGCGCGTAATTCCCGTTAATTATATATATGTATGCTGCATCTGCCTAACGTTTTATTTTACTACTAAGATGAGTACCCATAGCTATCCTGTGTAAAATTTGTTAATAAAAGGTTGCGAAAAAACGATACATTCATAGTCAACCAAAATCAACTGCTGCTATGAGAAATCCAGTTCTTACCGGATGCCTTATTCTGTTATGCCTGTTTATAAGCATACTAACCCATGCGCAGGTAACCACTGCCACCCTGAGTGGTACTATTCAAAGTAAGGAAGGCAAACCACTGGCCGGCGCCACCGTAAAAATTGAATACCGGGAAGCGGGCATCAGCAAAGTCATTATTACCCAGAATAATGGCTCCTTCCAGGTACCTAACCTCCGGGTAGGCGGGCCTTACAAAGTGACCGCTTCTTTCGTGGGTTATTCAGAAAAATCGGAAGAGAATATTTTCCTTGAACTGGGGCAAAACACAGCGCTGGACTTACAACTGGAACTCAGCTCTGCAAACCTGTCGGCCATCACTGTTACCGGCCGTTCCAAAATTTTTGACAACCAGCGTACAGGCGCCTCTTCCAATATCAGTTCACGGCAATTGCGTCAATTGCCAACCATTTCCCGCTCCGCGGACGATTTTACGAGGCTCACTCCCTCCGCTTCCGCAACGATCAACGGTACCTCTTTCGCCGGCCGCAACGGGCAATATAACAACTATTCACTCGATGGCGCCGTATTCAATAATCCCTTTGGCCTGGATGCGCCTACACCCGGCGGACAAACAGGCGCTCAACCCATTTCCCTGGACGCTATTGACCAGATACAGGTGAACCTGGCGCCCTATGATGTAACCCAGGCGGGCTTCACCGGCGCCGGCGTTAATACCGTTACCAAATCAGGTACCAATACTTTTGGCGGTACCGTTTATGGTTTTTATCGCAACCAGGGCATGACCGGCAAAAAAGTGGACGGCAACAAAATCGCGGTACCCGACCTCACACAGCTACAGGCCGGCTTTGCAGTAGGAGGCGCCATTGTCAAAAACAAACTTTACTATTTCGCCAATTTTGAAACGGAACAACGGGAAGATGCCGCCAGCAGCTATGTGGCACGCACTGCCAGCAACGGCAACAATAACAATACTTCCCGCGTGCTGGAATCAGACCTGATAGCCGTAAGCGATATCCTGCGGGATAAATTCGATTATGAAACCGGTCCGTGGCAAGGTTTTAATCTCAAGCAAAAAAATTATAAATGGCTGGCAAAACTGGATTGGGTGATCAACGAAAATCATAGCCTCGCTTTTACCTACAACGGTTTGCAGGCAACGAAAGAAAAGCCTGCCCATCCCAACGCCATCCGCGATCGTGGCCCCGATTACCAAACCTTGCAATTCAGGAATTCCGGTTATGAGATCGAGAATAGATTGCAGTCGTTCGGTGCCGAGTTGAAGTCCAACTTCGGCAACCACTACGCCAATAAGCTGAGAGCGGTGTATACCACTTTCAAGGACAAGAGAACGCCTTTCTCAGAACCCTTTCCTGTACTGAATATCACCAAGTATGGTACCATGTACATCGTAGCCGGGCATGAACCGTTTTCCATCAACAACCGGCTGAACCAGGATGCTTTCCAGGTAACAGATAATTTCAATATCATTCTTCCAAAACATACTATTACTGTTGGAGGATCTTATGAGTCCTTTAAATTCGGAAACTCGTTCAACCTCACCGGTTATGGCGCCACCCTTTTCAGTGATGCGGATATCCAGGTTTTCAAAGACAGCGTTCCGGTGAGCGGCAAATATGTTTTTGGCGCATATCCCCTGGATGTTGATGTAGCGGCCGCAAGAGCCGCAGGCGCCGCCGATAAATGGAACTGGTATTACATCACTGTGGCACAGCTATCAGCCTATTTGCAGGATGAATGGAAAGCGTCCGATAACCTGCGCGTTACCTTCGGTCTCCGGATGGACATTCCGCTTTATATGAATTCCTCTTTTCAATCGCCGGACGGCAAAAAAACTTCGCCAACCATTCCTAATAATGATAACCTGACCCTCTTTGATGAACACGGAGAACCGGTTACAAACGGCCAGGGGAAACAACTGGATAATACCAGGCTTCCTTCGTCCAAGCCCCTGTTATCCCCGAGGATTGGTTTCAACTGGGACGTAAAAGCCGACAAGAGCCTGCAGTTAAGAGGCGGTTCCGGTCTCTTTACTGGCCGTTTCCCGTTTGTTTGGATTGGTAACCAGATCGGTAACCCCACTTCCGGTTTTTATTGTGCCACCGACCGCGATTTTAAATGGCCGCAGATCTGGCGTACCAACATCGGCGCCGATATCAGGGCCGGACTGGGAACTATCTTCAGTGTGGATGTAGCCTACTCGAAAGATGTAAACGCCATGATGGTAAGAAACTACAAACTGGGTACGCCTACCGGGTCACTGAACAGCGGCATCGGTGATACACGAAGCATTTATAAAGACACCGACAAAGGCGCTGTGAATGCGTATATTTTCACCAATACAAAAACAGGCGACCAGTTCAATACCAGCTTCACCGTTCAGAAAACGTTCAGCAACAACCTGTTTTTATACGGCGCCTATAATTACCTGGTGTCGCGCGATGCAAGCTCTATTTCAGCAGAGATCAGCGGCGACGCATTCGACCGGAACCCTATTCTCAATAACGCAAACGAGGCCAGGAATACGCCTTCCCTCTATGGAAACACCCACCGATTCGTAGTGGCTGCCAGCAAAAAGTTCAACTACGGAAAAGGTAAATATGCCACCACCGTTTCCCTCTTCGGTAACTGGAGCAGCGGCAACCGCTTCGCCTATATCTATGGAGGAGACATCAACAACGATGGTACTACCAGCAACGACCTGCTCTACGTCCCAAAGAATAGCGAAATCGACTTAATGCAGTTTGCACCCCTTACTGACGTAAACGGTGTAGTGCAGAATGCCGCAGCACAGAAAGCTGCGTATAAAGCATTCATCGAACAGGATCATTACCTGAGAAGCCGGCGGGGGATGTATACCGAAAAATATGCAGGAGTAAGCCCCTGGTTCAGCCAGGTGGATATGCGCGTATTACAGGACTTTTATTTTAAAACCGGGGAGAAAATCAGGACGGTGCAAATCAGCCTGGATGTAGTTAACCTCGGTAACCTGATCAGCAGTAAATGGGGCGTCCGGAAGTATGCGAGCAACTCGGGGTATTTCCAGCCGATATCTGTGACCGGCGTAACCAATGGAGTACCCACTTACCAGTTCGATCCTTCCTTGAAAGAAACCTTCATTGCCAGCCCGGATTTGTTAAGCCGCTGGCAAACGCAGCTGGGGTTGCGGTTTATATTCTAACGAAGCAGGATGGCAGGAATCTTTAAATAAGTAAGCAAAAAGAAGCTACCTCGTTAATAATGAGGTAGCTTCTTTCTTTATGTTTGCTTTAGTTATTTGGGATAACAATGAATGACAGGCCGGCTACTCTATCAGGAATTTAACAGACAGATAGTAGTATTGATCTGTAACCGGCCTGTAAGTGAGGTTTTCTTCAGATCCTGGTTCAGGAGAACTAAGATCTGTCACCGTAATAGCCGCGCCTAGTTTTCTATTGATTGCCTTTGCAATGCTGGCGGCCTTTTCTTTGCTGTCGCTAAATGCGGTCTCATACAGTTTTTTACTGTCTTTAACAGGTTTAAATTTTGACCTTGTGCTTATTATATTAACTACAACTCCGTTTGCCAATTTTGCAACTTTCAAAAGTTCTTCTTTGGAGCGGGTTTCAAATGTGTATAAGCTGCCTTCCCTGTAATATTGCAACGTCTGATAACCCATTTTATCTTCTTTAAACCGGCTTTCCTCAAAACCTGCTGCTTTAGCCTGGGCAAAAAATGCGTTCTTAATATCTTCAAAAGTTTTTTTCCCGTCATCTTCTCTCAGTTCGTCTATTATTGCAAAATCTATCAGGTAGGATTCAACTTCCCGGTCTATTTTGGCAATACCTCTCACTTCGATGGAGCTTTCCTTTTCCTGGGAGTAGCCATTCAATGCTGCAAACAATATCATTGCAGCCAGTAGTATTTTTTTCATTGGTTTATTTTTGACTTACTGGAAAATATATACTTATGCGATCGTAAATATTAAAGATGCTGCGATCATCCATGCGCCTACGATAATACCCAGTATTCCGAGTTTCCCTTGTTTTGGAGCAATTTTCGCCCTGATCTGTACTGCCTTTTCCATAGCTTTTTCACTTTTGGAAAGGAATAATTTGGTGATGAGCGGATATCCAAGTAAAAAACCTAAACAAGCTTCTACCAGGCTGCCTGCCACTAACGTTCCCCACCAGATGGGTGCTGCTGTAAGCCAGCCCATATGCAGTACGGCGGTTACTATGCCCCAGATTCCCCAGAAGCAGAAAATAATTCCTATCCATCCCTGGTATGGTTCCACTTTTTCCAGCAGTTCCTTTGCATTGGGCTTTCTTGACAGTAACAGGGAAGGGACAGCGATGATGCTCAATAAGATCAATGAGATTCCGTAAATCATAGTTATTATTTTTTAGTATTAGAAATGAAAATTGCAAGAATGATGAACAGCATTACCAGGCCGGAACCGGTAAACAGGTACCAGGGGATCTTTGCCTGTTTTTTAAGGTCACCGGCTTTTGCATGTAAGTCAGGCGGCATTTCGTTGCTGGTTAGGGCCTGCCGGCAATTGCTGCAAATGCTGTAAGTTTTTTTATAAACGGGGAATACGGGGATCCAGAACACATGGAAGTAAACGCAGTTCGTTTGTATGTACAAACTTTTCCTTTGTGAACAATGATTACAGGAGTGCTGATGCGCAGGCTCCAGGCTGATCTTCTTTTCCCTTATTCCAAAAAAAACTATCATGCTGTTTTATTTGAAACAAAGGTAGACCTGCACGTTGTGGGCAACAACATGGTTTCCAGTGAAAATCAATACCCTGTTTTCAGGGGGTTAGCTGAGTAGTCCCAGCTTAACGGCATACCTGGTGAGTCCTGCCAGGTTGCGTACTTTTAATTTGAGGATAAGTGTTTTGCGGTAGCTTTCAATGGTGTGTTTGCTTAAAAAGAGTTTATCGGCAATTTCCTGGGTGGTGTATTCTTCTGCAATTAATTTCAGTACATCCTTTTCCCGCGAGGTCAGCATTTCAAGGGTTTCTTTTTCCTTATAGAAAGCACTGTTGAGGTAACTCTGTTTTACGGCGTCTGAAAAGTATTTTTCACCTTTCAGGATCATTTTAATCGCTTTAAGAAATTCGCCGGAATCTGCGTTTTTTGATAAAAAGCCATCTACCTGGTGCTGGATAAGGGCATCAATCATGTTATTGTCCGTATGCATGCTTACCACCAGTGTGCTGATTTCCGGTCTTTTTTCTTTGATGTGATTATTAAGCGTTATGCCATCCACATCCGGCATACTGATATCCGTGATTACCAGGTCTACCTGCTCCTCCGGATGCTGATCCAGGTAGTTCATCACCAGTTTGCCATTGTGTGCATAATACAGAACATGCAGGTCGCTCTCTTTTTCTATGAGCCTGATAAGACCTTCCAGGAATAATTTGTGATCATCTGCTAGAATAATATTATGCTTCATACCATTCTGGTTTTAAGGATATTTCAATATCTATTACTGTGCCTTTCGATGGGAATGAGTCAATAGAAAGCGCCCCATCGAATAATTTTAACCGCTCCCGTATATTCTGGAACCCAATACCATGTTTGGTTGTTTCCACAGAAAACCCTTTGCCATTGTCTTCAAACAGCAGCTTTAGCAAGCCATCGATCTTCGTTAGTTGTATTTCAACTTTCGATGCCTGGCTGTGCTTTTGTGTATTGGTGATCAGTTCCTGTATTATCTTATAGATCTCCACTTTCAGCGTAGTGCCAATCAGGTCTATTTCTTCCCTGGGATAAGCCTGGAAAGATATCTTAGCGTTCCCCGGAACATCAAATTGCCTCAGATACCCGGCAATCAGTTCTGTAAATCCTGTATTGTTGAATTTCTGCGGAATGAGATCATGTGAAAGATCACGCACCTGGATGTAGGTGTCATCAATCTGTTTTATTACCTCTTTTAATCCATTCACACTATCCTGGTTCGACAGGCGAAGCTTAATGGCAGCCAGGTTCCCGCCAATGCTGTCATGCAATTCTTCCGCTATCCGCTTTCGTTCTTTTTCCTGTCCGCTTACAGAAGCTTTCAGCAACGCCAGTTCTTTATCTTTTAACAGCACCGCAATTTTTTGCTGATTCATTTCATCCATTGTTGCATTCAGCTTGCTTTGCGCCTGTAACTTCTGATAATACATATACAACAGGCCGATAACGGGTAACAGGATCACCAGGAATCCAATTAACAGGCTATATTTTATTGTTTTCTGGTGTTGCAGTTCGTTTTCTTTATTTAATATCTCTTTTTCTTTCTGGACAGTCTGGTATTTTATTTCCAGCTCATTGATCTCTTTTTTATTTTGCAGGTTTAACATTTCCCTGGAGATGCCCATATACTGCGTCATGATGGCATAGGCATTTTCATAGTCGCCGGTGGCTGCATGCACGGTTCGCAGGCTATTCAACACCTTTAGCTGTGCTTTCATGTCGTTCCACTGGATAGCATTTGTATATACCAGCGAAAGTAAGCGTTTGGCATCTTCATATTCCTTGTTGATAATAAGCAGATCTCCCAGTCGTTGTCCTGCGTTAATATAGATATCAAAAAACTGTTGGGCTTCTGCATTATTTTTTACTTCGTTGTATATGGAAAATGCTTCTTCCGTATGCTGATTAAGTTCAGCGATAATGCCCAGTGCCAATTTTGTCTGAAGCTCGTTTTTTAGCTGGTGTTCCTGCCGGAAAAATAAGAGCGCCTTTTCAGTATACGCTTTCGCCGTGGCCAGGTCTTTTTTCTCCAGGTAAATTATACCCAGTTGCTGATATGCAATATGTATCAGTTGCTCATCGTGGGAGGTATTCAGCAGATCGTTGTATGCTTCAATCGCTTTGTTGTATTCGTTCCGCGCAAAATATACATTTGCTATGCCCAGTTTATTTTCGTTAACAGCCGCATTATCGTTCAACGCTTCTGCACACCTGATCCCTTCCAGGTAATAGCGCAGCGCTTCATCATGCAACCCCTGTTCGCTATAAGCTTTCGCTAAAGTATGATATAGTGTGGATTGATAGGAAAGCTTGTCGTGATCCTTCACCGCACCATTGTTTACCGCATCGATCATCTGCCGGGAATAAAAGATAACCGAGTCTGTTGTTCCGTGAGCGGCATGGAATGCCGTTAAAGACTGTGTGGCAAGCATTCTGGCTTTAATATCACCGGCCTGCCTCAGGTGCTGCAATAACGAGTCAGGGGTTTTTACCGGAAGATTACCAAACCCCACAAAGGCTCCCTGGTTTTGCGCCAGGCAGGAAATAGAAACCAGGAGAAGACAGATAGAAAGCAACGCTCTTTTATTCATTCGCTTAATGCTGATATGACACCATTGTGTTTTGTTTCAAACATGGAAGATAATTAAACAATCCATTCCTGACAAAAGCCGCTCATTTTCACTGAATTGAATATTTTTTTGCTGATAGGTCCTAAATGCCCGGTTGCACGTCTGTTTTTAAGAAAGTGCCACGTTTGAAAAGATGAAACAAATGAAACATATTGGACTGTTGGTCCTGAGCTTGCTGCTATGCTACCTCGCTTCAGCGCAGCGCGTAAAAATTATTTTCGATACGGATATGGATTCCGATGTGGATGATGTGGGCGCCCTGGCGATGCTCCACGGTTTCGCCAATCTCGGGGAGGCGGAAATACTGGCGGTGATGGTGTCCAGTCTCAATCCGTGGTCGCCGGGAGCAGTGGATGTGATCAACACTTATTACGGCAGGCCGGATATCCCTATCGGCGCTGTGCAGCGGTTTGGCGTGTACCATAAATCAAAATATGCACGCCGGCTTTGCGAAGAATTCAAGCCCGATGCCAAATTGGGCGAGGATATGCCCGAAGCGACCATGTTATACCGGAAGGTCCTCGCATCGCAACCGGATACAAGTGTGGTAGTAGTAACAGTGGGCGACCTGACCAATCTTTCCAAACTGCTGGAAACGGAAGCAGACCAGTTTAGCAGCCTGAAGGGAATTGACCTGGTAAGAAAGAAAGTGAAGCACCTGGTATGCATGGGAGGCAGGTACCCCGCAGACCAGGACCCGAGACCCTGGGGGAATTTCAAGTCCGATCCGCGTTCTACCCAACATGTTGCTGCAGCATGGCCCACCCGCATATATTTCACCGGCGGTGGCGCTTTCGCCGACAGCGTGCCTACCGGGAAAGTTTTTTTCAATGAAAAATATAAGCACACCCCGATGGCTCATGCGTACAAACTGTTCCTTGAAAGCTGGAAAAGGAACTGGCATCACAGCGCTGATCTCATTGCTGTTTATGTAGCGGTTAAAGGCCCCCGGCCTTATTTCAGGCTGGAAGAACGGGGATATAACCATATTTTTGAAGACGGAACGAATGTGTGGCGTTTCGCACCAAACGATGAGCGGCATTTCCTGGTCAGTGAATTCGCCGGGGGGATTGATCCCAGGGCGATTGCCGAAAGATTCGATTCACTGATGGTGATACCAAAACAGGCGGAATAATCTACAGCCCCAGCAATCTCTCCGCATTTCCGCCGGCTATCTTCGCTACCTCTTCAGGAGGCAGCGGAATGCTTTCCAGCAGCTGCTTTCCTGCTTCGTTTGTGCTGAAAGGATAATCTACGGAAAACATGACATTATCGATACCAAAAGTTCCCAGTGCAGCCATCAGTGGAGGTAACGTAAAAATCCCACTGGTGGTAATGTGTACCTGGTCGCGCAGGGTTTGACTGACGGTGCGCTGGTGATAACCTGTGCTGCTAACATTGAATTTTTCATCCAGCCGGGACATCATCATCGGTATCATTTCTCCCATATGCCCAATGATGATCTTTAACCGGGGATACCGGTCTAATGTTCCGGTGATAATCAAACGCAGTACCTGCAGGGCTGTTTCAGCGTGCCATCCCCAGCCGCCGCATGCAAGCATAACCCCTGTTGATCCCGGCAGGTCGTTGTAATAGGCTTCGGCCACCGTTTCAGGCGGCATGCCGGGATGCAGGTAGAGAGGCATTTGCAATTGTTCCGCTCTTTGCAGCAATGGCCTGAATTCCGGAAGGTCCAGGAATTTACCATTTGTTAGCCCATTTATCAGAGCGCCGCAGAAGTGATGTTCCTCTTTTGCTCTTTCCAGCTCGTTTGCCGCCGCCTCCGGGGAAGACATAGGCAGATGTGCGAATGCTTTAAACCGGGTAGGGTGGGCGGCAATTCTTGCGGCAAGGATATTATTGTACCTGGCGGCAAAGCTCAGCGCTTCCCGTGTTGGTAAACTTTCTGCGCCCCTGCCTACTACAGACAGTACCTGCATGTCAATACCGTTATCGTCCATTGATTTTAAGCGGGTGTTACTGATGTCGGCGAGTTGCTCCACTGCCTGCTTAGGCAACGGCCATTGCTGTATCTCATGGGCAAACTCAGGCAAGGCAATGTGTTCTTCTAATGATATAATACGCATAGCTGATTGAATTGAGCTACAAAAATCCAGCTATTCAGTATGGATATTATTGATCCTGATCAAATAATCGTGTGCCGGATTTTATTCTGCTGAGTGCTTCCTGGGTAATATTGAGATAATTTGCCACCAGCTTATTAGGTAAACGGAGCACCATTTGCGGGTTTTCTTTCAGCAGCAATTGATAGCGCTCCCGTGGATTTAGGGTTATAAGATCTTCCAGTCGCCTGGTATTGGTTAAATAGGCATATTCCAGAAAACCACGATAAAATATTTCCCAACCGGGAATAGTATCCAGGAGGGAGTAAAAATCCTCGCGGTGGATATACAGCAATTCCGATTGTTCAATAGCTTGTGTATCTTCTTTGAGCAATGTACCATCAATAAAAGATGATAGCGAAGTAGAAAAGGAGTTTTCGAAAGCAAAACGGCGTGTAGCCTCTCTTCCGTCGGGTTTTATAAAATACACCCGTAAGCATCCTTTGTTTACAAAAAACATACGTCTCGACGGTTCTCCTGTTCTTCCTACCAGCTCATTCTTTTTTGCTTTCAGGAGGTTAAAACAGGAGAGTACTTTCTGCAAACCGGCTTCACTTAATTGAACCCTGTCTGTAATATATTTAGTCAGCTGTTCATACATACGGCAATATACTAAGGTAAAAGCGCATTTAACTGTTCATTATCTTTATCCAGTCTTTTACTATTTTCTGAAGATTAGCTTTGTGCTTTTTTACCTCCTCCATTGACCGGAATTTAGCATATGCTTTGCCTTTCGGTCCGGGTTCGAGAAGCCCGGTATTGTCGTTTAACAGCTCACCTTTGTGAAAAATTACGGCTACAAAATCAGTCATCCGTGGATTTAACGTGGGCATCGGTTCTTTGTAGTCAAAACTCGGGCCGCCCCATTTTACGTCTTCTTCCATTTGCGGGCTGGCTTCACGTTATACTCCTGCATCTCTTTACTGGGTCATCTTCACTCCCGATTTGGCTAAGCAGTCTAATAAAGTATACAAAAATAATTTAGAAATGAGTACAGTAATATAGCCTTATGAATTAATAAGGAGGTATTTTTCAGTGAATATAAACAGGCCTTGCCTGTGCTGAAAGCCGGCACCGGCTGCCGTAAGGTAACCCGCATCTCCGGACCAGACATTGATGTGGTAACTGGTGTATGGGAAGATGGTCGTATAGGTGTGCTCCGCGCCATAAAAAAGGGCCCCTATGGCTTCGGAGGCCATGTATTCGGAGAAAAGGCCATTGCTCCTGTCAGCGACTTCGATTCTTATAAACCACTGGTATACCAGATTGCCGCCTTTTTTGACACCGGTATAGTACCGGTAAAACCAGAAGAGACGCTGGAAATAATCGCATTTATGGAAGCGGCGGATGCAAGCAAAAGGAAGAATGGAGCTACTATAAAAATGGGGAACACCATTTTTTGATCATGGGAAAATGATTGATAAAATTTGAGAGGTGTGCTTGATAACTAATGTTTTTTTGCTGCAGACAGGGTTACTTCTTTCGGATCAACTGATCCCGGTGTAAGGAAGGAGTGGACCGCCGCAGTCGCCACTACGGTAGGGCGCCGGCCAGAGATCCCCTATGCAGCAGTTCACTTCTTGTTTTGCGGCGTGCCTCATGCCAAAACGGTGGATTACAAACAAAAAGGCATCGTTAAAAACGATGCCTTTTTGAATTTTGGAACGTCACTCCGGTGTACATGAATCCGTCATGTATGTGTTAAGTTTTACAACATCATAAAATGTTTTCATCTTGTTGATTTCGTTTTAAAACATTTGTAACATGCTATCTTGCTGGTAAGAGAGCTCCCTACCCAAATTTCGGCTCCAACGGCGATTGCCACTGTTCCCCATCCAAAGTCCCGGTCACCTCCATCAATCAGGGAATTAGCGGTAAATGTTACTGGATTAATTTCCGCAACTGAAAATTGATTACCGCCTACTGCCTGTTGGAGCGAATGCGCTTTAAAGAGAATAGCGGGACTTGCTTTTTGCCCGGCCAGAAGCAGATTCCCTTTTTCCGTCCAGCGTAAATTGTCGGTGAGAAAATCCAACTGGATATAGGAATCAACGATGGCTCTATTCAGTGAAAACCTCCATAATCGGCGCTTTGCCCATTCCGAAACATAAAGAATTTGTCCATCCCTGGATATTTCAATGCCATTGGCCCCTGATAGTAATTTGCCATTAAGCGTTTGCCATCCTTGGCCAGAGGTCCATTTCCAAACCTGCCCGGTAGGCTTGCCCTTTTCGAATTCGTCAATGAACTTTTTATCTGCCGGGTCATACATACTGGTCACGAAAACCGTTTCGTCCGGAGATACCACAATGCCATTGGCCCATACTGTTGTTGGAAGCCCGATACTCTTGCTCCAGGTAATCTGCAGGTCTTCGGACCGTAAATCAACATCAAAAATCTCAATTGTCTCTTCGCTTCCATGACTTATAACAAATAGCCGGTACTGATTGATTCCGGTTTGAAGACAATTTATTCCATGCGGTCTGAATAGTTTATTGATAGGATTATTATCAGGTAGATTGCCGTTTTTGAGAGGTGTCGGGCCTGGAAAAATTTCTAGTGGCGCGGTACCCTGTTTATCCAGATCAATAGCCATAAGCTTCCCGGATTTAGCCGTCGATGAACTGTAGCAACTGACAATGATCCAATGAGTCCCTGGTAATTGGAGCAGATCCTCCGGGTTTTGTACGCCGGTCAGAAATCGCTCTGGTTGATCCTGGGCCATCAGTTTTTGCCAGGAACCCGGTATTAGCAGGAGTGCAATCACCGGCAGTAAACTGGCGATAAATCTTTTTGTCATTAATTAATATATTATTTGAAAATCAGGTTATCAGTGATTAACCATTGCCATAGCACCTTCGCTGTAACGGGCGCCAATATTCGGATATTTCGCAGCTATTGCATCAATCAGTGCCAGCTCCTGATCGGTCAATTTAATCTCAACCGCACCGGCATTTTCTTCGAGATATTTTCTCCTTTTGGTTCCAGGGATCGGGATGATATCGTCGTCTTGCGCAAGTACCCAGGCTAACGCCAACTGGGCAGGAGTGCAGTTTTTATCTTTTGCCAATAGGGCGAAGTCAGCAACAAGCCGGGCATTATTTTCTGCATGCTCGCCATGAGAGCGTGGCAATGTTCGCCTGAAATCATCTTCGGCGAGACTACTGAGATCGAGTACATTGGAAAATAGCCCTCTTGCCAGGGGAGCATAGGGAATCAGACTGATTTGTAGCTCCCTTGTAGTTTTCAGGACTTCGCCTTCTACATCACGGGCCAGCAATGAATATTCGCTTTGCAGGGCTGCAATCGGGTGGATCGTATTTGCCTTTATAATGGTAGCGGGTGATGCTTCGCTCAAGCCGATATAACGGACCTTGCCTTCTTTGACCAGATCGGCCATTGCACCTACCGTTTCTTCAATCGGTACATTCGGATCAACCCGGTGAGCATAGTACAAATCAATGGTGTCAATTCTCAGGCGTCTCAGGCTTTGCTCCACGGCAATTTTAATCCAGGCAGGCGAACCATCGAAAAATGTATTTGCTGCTCCGCTATGCCCTGCTACACCATCTTTAAACCGAAAACCAAACTTTGTCGCGATGAATATTTTTTCGCGGTTAGGGACCAATACTTTTGAGATTAGCTCCTCATTCGCTCCATTGCCGTACATATCAGCCGTATCCCAAAAGTTGATGCCCAGGTCTAATGCCTTTTCAAGTGTGGCTATGTTTTCTTTATCATCTGCCGGGCCATAAGCAAAGTTCATACCCATGCAGCCAAGGCCGATAGCTGACAGCCGTTCATTGGTTTTTCCCAGATTTCTGTATTGCATAATCCTTAAATTTTATTCTATGCAAAAGTAGAAATAGGAAAAGCCTCCTGTTTATAACAATCAAACGGATTCTTACACTATTCAAACAACCATATTACGAAGTTGGTTGGGTGACATGCCGGTGTGTTTTTTGAAGAAATTGGTAAAATACGATGGGTACTCGAACCCCAGGCTGTATGCGATGTCCGCAATATTCCAGTCCGTATGTTGCAAAAGGGCGCCCGCTTCTTTAGTTATCCGGGCAGCGATCTGTTCGGAAGTCGTTTTTCCCGTGGCTTCCTTTACAGAGCGGTTCAGATGATTAATATGCACTGATAGCGCATGAGCGTAATCAGCAGGAGTTTTCAATGACAGACTTGCTAATGGCGAATCTATAGGAAATTGTCGCTCCAGCAACTCCAGGAATAGCCCCGAAACCCGCGCCGAGGCATTGGCATATGCTCCAAAATTATCGGCTGGATTGGATTTCATAGCCTCATGGATCAGCAAGTGCAGATAACTACGCAACACGTCATATTTCTGAGCGTAGCTGGAAGCCATTTCCGCCATCATCTTTTGAAAGATGACAGAAATTTCCTGCAGCTGTGCTTCTTCGGGAAAGAAAATGGGATTGCTCCCTATTTTAAAGAGTGGGGAATCCCGTAGGCTTTCTACGCGTTCAGTGTGCTGGATAAAGCCTTCAGTAAATAGACAGTACCATCCGGATTGGTTCTCGGACTCCGGTTCCCAGGAATAGGGGACTACCGGATTTGAGAAAAGCATTGCAGGGCGGTCTATCTGTACCCACTTGTCTGCATAATAGAGCTTGCCCCTCCCAATGATCAGAGATGCCTTGTAAAAATCCCTGCGACTATAGGGTGAAACAACAGAACAAGACTCCCGGCTGAAGACATTGAAATGACCTATCCCCGCATTATTTGTTGATTGCAGCGAGGTAACCTGCCTGGGCAGCCTTTTGTAAAAATCTTCAACACTTTCTGTCGTTTTCATGATACAAAATTATAAAAATCAAACATAACCCCAAAAGAAGATATAACGATGTTTGTAAAAACGCTTTTTGGAATGGCGGGACGGGATCAAATTAAAAACCATCATACCATCAGGGAAATTAGGGCATATTCCTGTACGTGTTCAAAATAGTTACTCCGCTTCTTCAAAACCATCCCAATAATATTCTCCCTCATAAATACCTGTGTCAATGTAATAATCAAATCGGAGTGGCAGCTACGAAGAAAATTTGCCCCTGTTTAAAGGTTTACTTATATTAGTTCAATCACTGTACTAACCAGCCCTAAGGCCAAAATAAAGTATAATGAAATTAGCACCTATCCAGACGTTTGAAATCCAGGATGCCGGACAAAAACAATTTCACAGGATCGTACTCTTAAATACAGGAACCGTTGTGGGATATTATTCGCAGGACGAGACCTGCTTTTTAGAGTGGTTTAAAGGAAATGAAATCGTGGAAACAAAGGTAGATGAAATAGCCTGTGATGTTTTCGAAACCCCGGCTTTCTTCCATTTTCAAAACTACGTAGGACTTTATTCTTCCAAAAATGACTTCGTCATTCTATATAGTGAAAGCAATAAAAACACTCCCACCAGGATTTCTATCACGAATCATCTTCCTGAAACAAAGTATCCAGATTTCGATAGACCCTTGTCGAATTACCACTCGGCAGGCAACACTGATACCAACATAATGCCTATACTTTTCACCAATGGAGGCATGTTACCTGTATATGCAGCCAACCTTCAGGTTGATGTAGAAAAGGGAACTGCCAGTTGGCTGGATTTAAAGTACTGGAACAACAAACAACCGATCGCCCTGGAAAACGAGAGTTTCGATAAGCCGCAAAAACCATTTACAATCTTGCATGCACTGAATAAAAAGAACGTTACTTTCCTGTACGGGATCGGCGACAGGGACGGCGGTTATTTAAAGCCGGGAATGGAGTTCTCGGAATTAAGTATGGTAGATGAAAAAGGAACGGTAAAAGAGACATTATTTTCTCTGGGAAGATTGTACAAAGAGCATAAAAAGGGAGGTAAAGAATGCACATTCTCCTCATCGGGCAAGTATGCCATACTGACGCCGGCATTTAAATCAGACGATTGGAAAAACAAACAGAAGTTATTAGAGCTGGATAGTAAACAGCTTATAGACCTGGAACTTCCGAAAGCGCTTTCGGATTACCGGGTAATCGATCATAATAATGAAGTGTTTTTGTTAGTGAACCGGCATCGCAACCTGGTATTTGCCGGTACTGATAGTATTATTATTTGTAAAGCGCAATAGCCGTTAGCGTTATATCAACATCCACAAAAGTTACTTTGATAAACAGGCATAGACTTGCTATCCTTTTCTTTTTCTTAGACAGAGTATTCCCCGGAAGACGGAGTAACGGCAACAATAGACTTAATATACAAAGAAGGTTGATGCCAGTAGCATAGACCATTCTCCAGGCATGTTACATGCGAAGCCTGTAGTTTACCTATGCGCTTCTGTACCCATTTCTTTGATATGGAAGATCAGCCTGTCTTAATTGTTTTTGAATGTTTGAAGGATCATTTACCCAAAGTAGTAGCGGATTCCGAAGGGCGGTGCTGTGATATGCCTGTGCAGAAATGCTCTGACTTCGGCTTCGATATGACAGGATCACTGGAAGGGCTAAACGATGAACTAGTCGTTAGCCATTCATGTCATTGTTGTGATAGAAAAGTTGAAGAAACTGTAAAAGCTGACTGGACGGATTTCTCGCGGAGGGAAGCGAACTCTAAAATCTGGTAATAAAAAACCGTCGTAAATCTATTGTTTTTCAAATAGTTACGACGGTTTTAAGTGCCCCGGATGGGCACTGTTTGGAACACATTAAACGAAATCATTCATAAGCAACTAAGGTTATATTCCTGTAATTCATCAATCAGGCATCCACCATATCCTGCTGGTAAATATATTGATGATCCCCTGCTGCTTTACATTTTCAGCATTGTTAATATACTCAAGGCTCTGGTAAGGCATTCTGACTGGCAGGATATTGGAAGTGCGCCCCGGATCAGCAGATAAGGGAATGGCAGGATAAGCATTGTTCCGCCTGTAATCCACCCATGTTTCGAATGGCTCAATGCCATTGAATGCCAGGTATTTCTGGAACATCAGCAATTTGTATTTATCCGGGGCAGCAGCCCAGCTTACATTTGGATTTCCGTTACCTGCCTGATCGTTATACCATTCATCAAACACCGCTTCAGACAATTCCGGTAAGGTGCTGTTCCTTCCTACATTAAGCCATCTGAAAGATTCTTTTACGGCATTTTTGTAAGCAGATTCTGCATCTCCTGGTATCCACCTTCTTTGTACAGCTTCTGCCTGCAAAAAAAGGCTTTCAATGCTTGTAATTATCCACGACTTCATATCATATCCTTTCAGTATCCCTGAAGAAAACGGCGTAACGGGCCCGTGGGCAGATATACTTCCCACCTGCGATACATACAGTGCGCCCTGGTGCTGATATTCAACCTCATTAACAGGAAGTCCGAATTTATTGCCCCTGTATTCCAACGGGCCAGGTTGAGAAAAGGGTTCAGGCGCCCCCGCCGGCACAGGCTCCCTGGCAGGAGCATAGAAAAACTTTAGCCTTGGATCATTATTCTCTTTCAGGAAATTCAGGCTTATAACATTCGCTGATGCCACGTCCGGGAAAAAGGAATAGATATAGTGCCTGCAATATACCTGGTATAGCAAACTTGGTTGTTGTTCATTATACCCCGGATCAATGGCTGCATCCTCACCACTTCTCAGGAAGCCTGATCCGTCCGCCAATATTTTAGCCATCTCCTTTTGAATGTACGCAGTTCTTTCGATACGGTTAGCCTGATGAACAAGCAAACGAAGTTTCAAGGTATTTACAAACCTGATCCATTTAAGCTTATCGCCATGGAACATAATATCAGCTGTTGTTATTCTCTGGTTCTTATCAATGGAGGCCTTTTTTATAAGACTAACAGAGGTATCCAGCTGCTTCATCAATTCTTCGTAAATAAATTGTCCCTTATCATATCTGGGTTGCCTGATCTGTTGTTTAAAAGCCTCCTGGTAGGGAATATTATTCAGCACATCCACATTCCTGCTCCAGGTGAGTACCTGTATGATTTTGGCAATTCCTTCGTAAAAGGTCTGATTAGTACGGTGGGCCTTATTTTCCAGTAATACTGCACTGATCTTCGGATCGCAGGACCAACTGGAGCTTACGATATTATATGTCTGGCCCGGAGTACCTGAGGTAGCTAACGGGGCGCACCAATATCCCATCCATTCGTTTAATAAGCCATTAAAATTTACTTTGAAATCGATACCGTTTGCGGCTGTCCATTCATTCAGCAATGAAGGCAACACCAGATCGGGAGTTGCAAGGCTGTCTGTAAGCTCTCCTGGATTGTAATTCACATCCAGCCAACCTTTACGGCAGCTTGTGTGCATCACGGTGAGCAATAGAAGCACGAAAATTATTTTATTACGAATACTCATACTTGTTAGTGTTGATAATAATTAGAAACCTACGTTTACCACAAATCCATACATGATAGTACCGGGAAGTCTTGATTCATTTGCCGCAGCACCTGCCACATTGCTCATATTGGAATCACCGCCGGTATTGATCATTGCCCTTGTCCATCCCGGGCCTCTAATCATCAGAGGATCTCCGTAGATATTCTCTTTTGAGTAAACGGATGCTATATCGCGGCCATACAGACCCAGTGAAACACTCTTAATGGCTTTTATTTTAAATGTCCAATTGTAGGAGAGAGAGAGTTCCCGCAGTTTAAAAAAGTCAGCTTTAACGAGATAGGAGGTAGTTGTGTAGGTGGCGGCGTTCTGATAAAAATCACGGATGGCTGTTATTTTTACATCCGTATTCTCCACATACTTCCCTGAGCCATCGTCATATACAGAATTGGGGAATACAAATGGCGCTCTGTTATTATATAGTGTGAGTGGCGACCATCCTGTGCGGGTATCAAAGCCTCCGGCGCCATTATACTGGTGATTACCTCCTCTGAATTCTCCGAGAATGTAAAGTTTAAATTTCTTCCACTCCAGGTTTAAATTAGCTGCGGCAGAATAGCGGGGCAGTGTTCTTCCGGTAAATACCGGATTCCTGGAATCCGGTTCCGGCATTCCGGTTACATTGTTCACAATTACTTTCCCATCAGGCGTGCGCACCCAATCGGTTAAACTAAACTCAAAAGCATGGTGGCCGGTACGGGCAACCACCTGTGCAGGACCTACATAGGCTATTAGCTGATCATTATATACAGGTGGCAGTGAAATCACTTTATTGTCATTCAGCGCCAATCGCATATCAATGCCTGCAATGAAATTACCTGCTTTCAGTAACCTGTTGATCTTTACATCAAACTCCCATCCCGTATTATCATATACTCCTGCGTTATCGATGGTTGGCGATCCGCTGTAGATGGAATTAACCACTTCAAGTATAAGCCCGTTATTTCTTTGCTTATAATAGGTGACGTCCAGGTTGATACGCTCGTTTAAAAAGGAAAAACTACCGCCATACTCCTGTGAGATAACATTTTCCGGTTTTATGAACGGATTGGGGTTATTTGGTTTGTAAATATAGGATACCTGCTCGCCATAGATCTGGTAGAGATCGAGGATCCTTTCCATTTGGTATGGCCTGATGTTCATATTGGCTGTACGGGTAACAGATGCCCGCAACCTGGCGGACGACAACCATTTCATTTCTGATAACCAGGGGATCATTTCTGAAAGCACCACTGATGTATTGGCTCCGGAATAAAAGTTTTTATTGCGGGCACTCACGGCAAGTTTAGAATCCCAGTCGTTCCTTCCTGTCAACTCAACAAATACCATGTCTTTGTATCCCACTGAAAATGTACCGAACAAAGAATAGAATCTTGAAAGCACAGCCTGCTCCCGGGAATAGGTGTTTCCCATTCGTCCGAATGCAAGATTATAAACAGGGATGACTAGGTGCGATGAACTGCCTGTAACTTCTTTTGTATAGTTTTGCCTTATGGTATTACCCAGTGTGGTGCGGAAGGAGAAGGAACCGGCATTGTGCAGGCCTGTCAGCAAAAGGTCGTTATTAATAGCCAGTGATGTAAATGTTTCCTCATTGAGCCTCGCCGGAAGATCCCGGTAACTCACTGATCTTCCTATAGCGCCATATGCTTTTGCAAAATCAGAATAGAACCTGGGTGCCGTGATTGCCTTAGTATAGGAAGCGCTATAGGTGATCCCCGGACGCTCTGTGATACTAAGCCATCTCAATGGCTTTATCGTAAAATCAAGATTCCCTGTTAATGCATTCTCTGTTGATTTACGCCTGTTACCGTTTATTGTTTCATAAGGATTTTCGGTTTCATCTGCCCAGTAATGATTACGATCCGCCCAATGATCATTTGTAAAATCTTTATAGCTTGTGAGCGGAACATGTGGCGGCGTCATATCTGTTCTGATAGTGCTTGGCCCTTTATCAGCATTGGTCAATGTATAACCGAGGTTGATGCGAACATTCCATTTATTGAATTGCCTTCCTGTGTTCAGGAGTATCCCCGCTTTATGCTGTTTGTCGCCCGGAAGAAGGCCTGTTTGGTTGGTATAAGAAAGGCCAAGATAAAAATCAGACCTGTTGTCGGATTGTGAAATGGAAAGATTGTGCTGCGTATTCCTTGCAAGGTCCCAGAATTTCTGCCTTTCATTCGAATAGCTGTAAGGGACTTTCTGAGTATCCCCATTTTCATCCGGCCTTCCCAATGGAACGAGCATATCGTTATACGCCGGTCCCCACAATTCGGATCCAACGGGATTATAAATGGGGTTGTTCTGATCATCCGTAAGATCTCCTGCACCGAACTGCTCCTGCACTTTTCTCTGGCTAAAATCTATATACTGAAAAGAGGTGCTGCTCCTGAAATTTACTTTAAGCCCTTCTTTATCGCCCCGTTTGGTTGTAATGATAATAACGCCGTTCACGCCTTCAGGGCCATACAATGCAGCACCATTCGCACCTTTCAGCACTGTGATATCCTGAATATCGTTCGGATTGATATTATTCAGAAAGTCCAGCGCCAGGGTAGCTGAATTCTGGTCTGCCCCAAAAGAAAGGGGAGAACCATTCAGTATAAATAAAGGCTGATTATTCGAAGATTGATTGATAGATCTGATACCTCTCAGCATAATGTTATTATCCGGCGTCATATCAGGACTTAATGAAGAAATATTCAGGCCGGATACCTTACCTACCAGCCCTGTAAGAATGTTCCCCGGGTTGGTGCGGTTAATATCTTCGCCCTTTATTTTTGCGACAGCATACCCCAGCTCTTTTGTTCTTTTTTCAATTCCATATGCGGTAGTGACAATCACGTCATTCAGAGAAACAGGCTGCTGCTTAAGCTGTATAACACCGGCATTGGCTGCATCGATCCTGACCTCTCTTGTACTATACCCCATAAAAGAAACGATCAGCACATCGCCTGTTGCAGCTTCGATGGAAAAATTTCCAAACTGGTTGGAAGTTGTTGTGAGGCGCGGTTTATTCTTAACCGCAATAGTAGCGCCACTAAGCGCCGCGCCGGTTGAATCAGTTATTTTGCCTGTGACCGGCTCTGAGGTATTGGGTTGCCGGTCAGAGAACGCGGCAACCCTGGTATCAGGATATATATTAATAGTCTTACTGCTGATCAGGTACTTCAAGGGCTGATCCCTGAAAATATTATCAAGAAACTGCAAAAGCGGCTGGTTAACGGCCTTAATGGTAACAGGTTTGGCTGCTTCCAATGCATTTTCCCGGTACAGGAAATGATAACCTGTTTGTTTTTCTACCGCGGAAAAAACTATTTCCAGGGCAACGCCCTTTCCTGAGAAGGTTATATTCTGAGACAATCCTTTGGCGGATACCATTATACAGGCGACCGTGAGAAAAAATACAGTTAGCTTCATAACTAACAGAATTTGGCTGATATGACGATTGCTTCCACGAACTGACCAACCGCATAAAGCAGTTTTTACCATATATTTGTCTTGTTTAGGTGATTAAATAAGCCGTCTTTTCCGAGACCGGTGTTTGTTTTATTACTGAAACATCCGCCGGAAAGTGGTGTCAACACTTTCCGGTTTTTGTTTGAATTGTGTATTTATGAACCTGCAGTTGGTTCTTTTATTGTCAATGTTCTGCCTTCCTGCCGTACCTGTAGCCCGAATCCCTCTATAAAGCGTATCAGGTCAGATAGTTGTACTCCTTTATCCATCTTACCTTTTAGTTTGAAAGCAGGTATAGTGCCTTCATACTTTACCTGTATGTTATACCACCTCTCAATATCCTTCATGGCCAGCTTAAAATCCAGGCCTGTGAAATTGAACATGCCGTTCTTCCAGGCCAAAACCTTTTCCAGGTCTGCATCAGGTCTAAGGGTAAGCTCTCCGGTATTGCTTATCTGTATTGCCTGCTGGCCTGGTTTTAACGTAATACTGTTGCTGCTCAAAACTTTCACACGTCCTTCCACCAGCGTTGTTTTTATTTCCCCGTCATCTGCATAGGCGTTGATGTTGAAGCTTGTGCCTAACACCTGTACAGTTAGTCCTCCTTTGAGACCGGCTATGAAGGGTTTATTTTTATTTGGGGCGACTTCCAGGTAAACTTCGCCGGATACTTCTATTCTCCGGTTATCACCAATAAAAACTACGGGGTAACTAATGGAACTTGCAGCGTTCAGCCAAACTTTTGTACCATCAGGTAATACCAGTTTGTATTGTCCGCCGGCGGGGGTACTCATTGTGTTCGTCATTATTTCACCCTGTGATAATCCTTTCTGGTCATACTTGATCTCGTCGTTGGCTAGTTTAATGATAGAAGAATTACCCTGTTGCGCAATAGCCCCATTTGCAGCGCTATCAAGGATAATGCTGGAACCATCAGAAAGCGTGAGGGTAGCCTTGTTAGTGCCGGGTAGAATATTATCGGTCTTCGGCGGGACCTGGCTGATAATAGTTCTTTTATTATTACTGGAGGTGAAAAGGTATGTACCGGTTGCCAGCAGCGCCAATATTGCAGCCGCCCAACCCCAGCGGCGTAAAGCACGGACCTTGCCGCCAGCAGTCCTCGCTGCAGTAAATGCGGCATATGCATTGTCGGTTGCCTGATGATCTGATACAACAGATAAAAAACCGGCAAAAATCTTCGGATCCTGCACCTGCCGGAATACTTCCCGGTTAGCTTCCGATGCTGCCAGCCACTGGTCCAGCGAGTGCTGTTCTTCCTGGGAAAGCGGTTCCCCCTGCAGGGACCGGTGTATAATTGTTACAATATGTGCGTGCTTTTGCGGCATGTTATACATAGTATACAATTGAGGTGTCCGGAGCATCACACCAAAATCAGAAAAAAAATAAAAAAAGTGGGGAATAGAGTCCTTTTTTCAATAAGAGGGTTCGTAACTTTTCCAGTGCACGGGCCTTTTGGTTACGTACATTGTTCGGCGTGGTATTCAACCGGGCAGCTATTTCGGCAGTATCCAGTCCCTCGAGGTAGATCATTTTCAACAAGGCTGCCTGTTGCGGAGGGAGGGCCATCATCTCCTGGTAAATACGGTAAAAGAGATCGGTCTGGATCAACCTGGCTTCCATCTGGTCATCAATTGAGTCTATGCCGCTTAGGATATGATCCTGTTTGCCGGCCTTTATCTGCTGATGTTTAATGTAATTATATGCCCGGTTGCGTACTACAGTGATCATAAATGCTTCCGCGTCGGTTATTGCCGCAGCCCTGAATGCTTCCCGCCGTTGCCAGAATGCCATAAAAGCTTCCTGCACCTGGTCGCGGGCCTCATTTTCATTTTGGATAAGTTTGAAAACATAGTAATACAATCGCGGATAACAGCGATCGAATAAGACTTTCATTGCATTTTCATCCCCGGCGGCTACCTGGGCCAGCAAGTCCTCTTTATTATATAAACTATGCCCGAACAATATATAGATAGGTGATTTTGGTCGCCTTAAAAGTAGCAAAATTAGCCGAAGCTGTGCTGCATATCTTACCAATGCGCTGAAGGCAAGTTCCGGAGAGCAGGAAAAATACGGTGTTACAGCACCTGGGTATGTATTGCCTGCAGATCAGTTATAGGCTTCCTTTTATTCAGCGGGTCAGAGGTGGTAACGCTGTCCGCGGTCCAAAAGTAAATTTTTGAAAAGATTTGCAGCAAAAAAAGAGGCAATAAGATAACCTGCAGCACAGCAACACTGTTGTGAAATTTTAATGTGGGATGTCTTTGATAACGAGGATCTCGATGAATAGTAAAATCTTAAATATCATCTGTGAAAAAAATCAGGAGAACAAGTTTTGAGAGAGTTTTTGAAAAATGCTATTGCTTATCAAGGTAAGAGTTATAGTGCAAAGTGAGTTCATGATCAGTTAGACGAAGTTTTAAGAATGTTATGTTTCACATCGGAGTAAATAAATTACGTTACAAGCGAATCTAATAGGTTGTTGCGTTAGTCTGTTAAAAATGTTGAGGCTACTGTGCAGGCCAGGAAAAAAGCGCTTGCGGAAGTTAATTCGAATATTCTTAAACTTGAATCGCGGTTTATGAAGGAGGAAATTTCCACGGAAACGCATAAACGTTGGTATGAAAATTATATGGCAGAACGGGGAGTAATTGAAGCGGAGTCACAGAATGTAAATAAGGTTAATGTTGAGAGGAGAGAAAAGGTTGTGCGGGTTCTTCCTACGTGGGTTGATCTGAAATCCTTGTATCGTAAGGCTTCTGATGGTCAAAAAACTACTTGCTAAACCTCATTTTCTAAGCTGACCTTATCCCTCTCTGACGGGATACTGGGAACGTCCAAACGCCATCCCACTTTAATTCCTAACTGGTTCAGCCCTTTCCGGACTCAGCCTCGAGTCCGATGTGTACCCCAGATGGGAATTATTTGGAAAATACTACCTCTTTTCTATCTGAAATACCTGGTATTACAATTACCGCTGCAGAAATTTAATGTTTCCATTTTTCCTGCCATTTCTTGAATTCGGAGGGGCGAACCAAGTATCTGGCAAAATTCCCATCATGCAGCGATAGTAACTCTGATTCTACCACTTCGATTAACTTATTTCTCTCCGCCTCTGGTAATTCCTGGGCCTGAACTTGTATGTATGGCTCTACTTGGGGTTTGGCCATTGCCTCGGATATTATTTTATGGATGATGGATCTGATTTGATCGCGGTATTTAAGCCGGAATGGATCTGGTTCACCCAATGATTGTCAGGAATAGCCCAGATCTTTACATCTGGAATCCATATAGCACCTAATTTTTTTGTTTCATCTTTCTGATTAAAAGGTACGTTAAGTTTAATGGGCATGATGGATGACTTAATATGTTATAAAAAACGTAGTATCTGTTTTCTTCTGGTGTAGTGAAGGCAACGTTGAAATGCACTTTCAGAACGAAGTGCGTCGATATTGAGATTTTCAACCTAATATTTCTATAAGTAATATAAACAAAAAAAGGCACCGATTTTCATCGATGCCTTCTAAACGCGTCCGCGTTGTACCGATCTCGGGAGTAATATTGAACCACTACTCCGGTTTATATCGTTTGTAAAAGACATTGTCCATGATACCGATCTCGAAGAACCTGATGCCGCAAAGGAATATTGATATTTTTAAAATGACAAACATTGGTTTATATATTAGGGTATAATATGCTTTATTTGATCAATGTAAAATATGACCATAATTTATTAACTGATCCCCAAAAATGTCAGAAAACACAAAGAAAATCTCATTTATGTTTCTTCACCGGTGACTCCACCACCTATTTTTGTAAGCTAAAGTTCTACCTTATAGCAGCAATTTCTTATAAATCCAAAGCCTTCAGTTGATAACATGCAGATAAAAATCCTTTGTACACGATGGGGCCACGAAAACATCCCCGTAGAAGCTTTTCTCGAAAAGGTAATATCCGCAGGATATGACGGCGTGGATTCCTGGCTACCCGAAAATAAAAATGACAGGAAGGTATTTATCAAACGTAGCAAAGAACTGGGATTACCAATAGTTGTGCAACAGCATCAGGCGGAAGGTGCGGACATACAAACCTTTTGCAGGAGCTTTGAATATCATCTGAATGCGGCAATGGAATGTGAACCGGTAATTATTAATTCGCATTCAGGAAGAGATTTCTTTACGATCAATGAACAACTTGCCGTTATTGATGCGGCGGAAAATTTTTCAGCGGGGAATAATATTGCTATCGCGCATGAAACGCACCGGGGAAGAATTGGATTCAGCCCGGGCAATGCAAAAGAACTGTTTACGCTAAGACCTTCCATGAAAGTAACCGCCGATTTCTCACACTGGGTTTGTGTTACAGAAAGCTATCTTGAAGGATTCAAAGAAACGGTTAACGAAGCAATCAGGCGCACCGTACATATACATGCCCGTGTGGGTTTTCCTGAAGGACCGCAGATACCTGATCCGCGACTGCCGGAATGGGCGGAGCCGCTGAACTACTTTACCGGCCTGTGGTCCGGGATCATCCGGGAAAAGAAAGCCGAAGGCATATCCCTGCTTACCATTACAACGGAGTTTGGGCCACCGCCTTATATGTGGACTACTTCACCGGGTAATACCCCGGTAGCTTCGCAATGGGAAGTGAATTTATTTATGATGCATCTGCTGAGAGATATCATTGCTCCACAACAATAACCCTCATGTATTCAGCTTCACATTATTTTACCTGCTAATTCATTTTTGCTAACTTTATCTCTTAACACGTTATGCTGTGTTGATGGGCGGAAATATTTCTCACCTTTAATAACGCCGGTTGCCAACAATATTTAAGAGAAAAGATAATTCAATGGGTAATAACTTTTTTAAATATCTGAATACAGGTCCAATCGAGGAGAAATGGGGAATTTATGTAACTACGGTGGGGTATTCAAAAGTAACACCGAATGAACGTTATCCCAAAGAAGAACATCCCCAAAGCCATCAGCTTACATGGAACAGGGGAAGGATGCTGACGGACTATTACATGATATTTATTTCAAAAGGAAAGGGAACATTCTGTTCGGCATTAACCGAGCCGGTGGAAATTGAGGAGGGAACCTGTTTTTTTCTTTTCCCGGGAGTATGGCATCGTTACAGGCCGGATATCCGCTCGGGATGGGAAGAATATTGGGTTGGCTTTCACGGGTACTATGTTGATCAACTGATGAAACAAGGCTTTTTTGATCCCAATCAGCCATGTATCAAAACAGGGCTGGATAGAGATATGCTGGTATTATTTAAAAAGATGATTGATGTTGTAAATGCCTCGCATGTAGGTTACTCACAACAGATTGCAGGTTTAACGCTTCAGATACTAGGTTTGGTCAATACCATATCGCTCAGTAAACAATATGATCATAGCCCGCTGGAAAAGGCAATAACGAAAGCAAAGTTCCTGCTACAGGAATCACTGGAGCACCCTGTAGATATCCCGGAACTTGCCCGGCAATTGCCTATGGGATATTCTGCATTCAGGAAAAATTTTAAGGCAGTAACGGGGCTGTCGCCTAATCAATACCATTTGAATTTACGCATAGAGCGGGCAAAAGAACTGCTTGAATCAACATTGCTTAACGTGGAGGAAATCGCAGATCAAACAGGGTTCGACAGCATTTATTATTTCTCCAGGATCTTTAAGAAGAAAGTTGGCCTTTCTCCTAATACTTATCGTAAAACATTTGCCGTTGAATGAAACTCCATTGCAGGTAATTATGTTTCATCGCTTTATTTGCCTTTTATCTTATCGCGGTATTCACCGGGCGATAATCCCGTTTTTGATTTAAAGAACGTTACAAAATAACTGGCAGACTCAAAGTTCAGGTGAAAGGCAATTTCCTTTACCGGTAATATCGTACTGGCCAGCAATTCTTTTGATTTCTGCAATTTTATTTCAAGTTGATATTGTGCGGGTGAAAATCCTGTATACTGTTTAAACACTCTTCTGAACCAGGAATAGCCAATGTTTAGCGTTTTAGCGATGGATTCGGGAGTAACATCATCACCGGTTTTTTCGCGCATCATCATTCTTGCTTTATCAATCTGAGCGATGATGGCTTTATCTCTGAAAGAGTTGTTTTTCTCGGCGTAAAAGATGAAGCCCAGCAGCAGGCTGGTAATGCCGGCAAGTACCTGCTGGTAGGCCATTTTCTGGTAATTGGCTGTTTCAATACCCTGGTTGAACAAAGCCACAATCTGTTCATTAAACCCCACATTATAGACCGGGTTTTCCCTGGAAAAGAAAAGATTACCGGTTAACTGTTTCATATAACTGCCATTAAAACCTACCCAGTATTCATTCCATCCTTTGCCTTTGAGCGGCCGGTAGGTATGCCATTCGCCGGGAAATAGCAACAGGATGGTACCGGCAACGACTTTAGTTAGCTTGCAGCTTGCCGATTCAAATGAACCTTCTCCTTCTGTAATGTACAGCAGGATGTATTCCTGCAATACCCTTCCGGTATTTGGACTGAACCAATATGCCGATGGATGGCTTTTAGGAGGGTAGTCACTATTGGGCGCTATCACCTGGAAACCAATAGTAGTGGTGTATAATCCCCACAGTTCATCTGTTTCATTTACTGTCAGGTAATTGACGTTTTGATTCCTTTTATTTTTCATTGGTGTGTCAAAAAGTTAAATGATTCCATCAGAATTTATCACTGCACCTTTTAGATTCAGGTTACTTTGCATTACCAACTTAATTGAAAAACAGGATAGAAGATTACTGAAATATTAAAGTTCCGGCTGACTTTAAATTGTTTTATGGCTAAAAATTTTTGATAGAAAGTTTTCATATAAAAGTAGCGCTTTTTGTGATGATATCAACGTTTCATTCCGGCTGCAGATCAACAACCGGGGGTTAAATTCACGTTTGAAAAATTAATCTTTATGAATGCATCAACCACCTGTCGGCCTGCCGCCGCACAGAAGTAACCGTCATTTCTAAATTGTAAATAATTCCACTACCAGCGATGTTTAAAACCAAAATCTCATGTTATGTTAAACAAGCAATTTGATTCTCTATTGCCTATCAAAGCATCATTTTTATTGCTATTCCTTTTGGGCATCTCACAAATTTCCTTTGCTCAGCAAAAAATAACGGTAAGCGGTAATGTTGTATCAGACAGCAGTCAACCCGTTTCCAATGTAACTATAAGAATAAAAGGCGGGACTGCCGGTGGAACCACTGATGAAAACGGCTCCTTTAAGATTAGCGTTGCTAAGGGTGCAGTCCTGCTTTTTTCTTCTATAGGATATGAAGAGAAACAGGTAACAGCCATGAAAGATGGAGCGGTACTAACGGTGATGCTTACCCCAAGCAATGCCAGGTTAAATGACATTGTGGTGGTTGGATACGGAACCCGCAAAAAAGAAACGCTGACAGGCTCCATTGCTTCTGTTAAAGGAAGCGACCTGGTTAAATCACCGGCGGGTAATTTCTCCAATTCGTTAGCAGGCCGGTTACCTGGTTTGGTGGCTATTACCAGGACAGGCGAGCCCGGAAATGACGGATCCACCTTAAGGATACGTGGGGCCAATACACTTGGCGATAATTCCCCGCTTGTGGTTGTTGACGGCATTGCCGGTAGAAGCCTGGAACGGCTGGACCCCGCCACCATTGAATCTGTTACGATCTTAAAAGATGCATCTGCAGCGATATACGGATCACAGGCCGCCAATGGCGTTATCCTTGTCACCACCAAACGCGGCGCATCCGGTAAGCCCACCATTCAATTCTCCCTGAACCAGGGATGGAATACACCTACCGTTCTTCCCAAAATGGCGGATGCGCCTCTTTATGCACAATTACAGAATGAAATTTCCGCTGCTTATCATCCCGGCGACCCATTGCCTTATTCGGCAGAAGATATCCAGAAGTATAAAGATGGCTCTGATCCCTGGGGGCATCCCAATACGGATTGGTTTAAAGAAACAATCAGGAAAAATTCCCCGCAACGCTACGGCAACTTAACATTGTCGGGCGGCGCTGAGGCCATAAAGTATTTCATTTCACTTGGATCGAATTTTACCGACGGGATTTTTAGGGACGGAGCTACCAACTATTCGCAGACTAATTTTCAAAGTAATATTGACGCAAAAGTTACTAACAACATCCGTTTGAGTTTTGATGTGGTTGGGCGGCAGGAAAACAGGAACTATTCAGGCGGAGGCGCCAATGGAGGAAGCGCCGATCAGGCACAAAATGTTTTTTGGGCATTAAACAGGTCTTTTCCTACCTGGCCGGCGAGATGGCCTAATGGCTTGCCCGGACCGGATATTGAATATGGCGCTAACCCGGTAGTGCTGGTTACAGATGCCACGGGTTACACCAAATCAAGAAGTTATATTTTTCAGAGTAATGTAAGGCTCGTGGTTACTATTCCATGGGTAAAAGGACTGTCGTTAACCGGTAATGCAGCAATGGACAGAACTATTGTCAGTACCAAACAATTCAGAAAGCCATGGTTCCTCTATACCTGGGATAAAACAAGTTTAGATGCCAATGGAACTCCGCTGCTGGTAGCATCAAAGAAAGGAAATACTGATCCGCGGCTGCAACAGTGGATGGATAACAATTCTAATGTAACCCTCAATGCGCTGTTAAATTATGACAGGGTTTTTGATAAGCATGATATTAAAGTTCTTTTCGCCGCAGAACGTATTGCCGGTGATAACATGAATTTCTGGGCTTTCAGGAGAAACTATACCAGCGATATTCTTGACGAACTGGATTTAGGAAGTAATGAATTAAAAGATAATGGAGGATCATCCGGTGTGGCCCGCAGGTTAGATTATTTCGGAAGACTAAGCTATGCCTATGACGCAAAGTACCTCGCTGAATTTGTATGGAGGTACGACGGCTCTTATATTTTTGATCCGGCCGGTAAGCAATTTGGATTTTTTCCAGGGATATCCCTGGGATACAGGATCTCTAATGAAAAATTCTGGAAAGATAATATCGCTTTTATCAATGAAATGAAAATAAGAGGCTCCTGGGGAAAAACAGGTAACGACCGGATAGGGCCCTATCAATACCTTACAACCTATGGCTACAATGGTGGTTATGTATTTAATGAAAATGTTCCGCAACAGGCGTTGAAAGCATTACGTATTCCAAACGCCGGGGTTACCTGGGAAATAGCCAATCAATCCAATATCGGCGCTGATGTGGAGCTGCTCAATAATAAATTAGCGGTAAGCGCTGATTATTTCTACAACCTGCGTACCAATATCCTGGCCTACAGAAACGCTTCTGTGCCTGGTTCTGCCGGATTAAGCCTGCCGCAGGAAAATATCGGGGAAGTGGTTAATGAGGGCTTTGAATTGCAGGCATCATATCGCGGTAGTGCCGGCAATTTCAAATACCAGGTGTCTGCCAACGGCGCCTGGGCAAAGAATCATATCAGGTTCTGGGATGAAACACCCGGCGTGCCCGACTATCAGAAGTCTACCGGCAACCAGATGAACGCAAGATTGTATTACCAGGCAATAGGTGTATTCGCAGACCAGGCAGCGATTGATAAATACCCTCATTGGACAGGCGCCCGCCCCGGAGATATTATATTCAAAGATGTAAATAAGGATGGACAGATTGATGGCCAGGACCAGGTTAGAAGCAACAAAACTACCATACCAACATTTACCGGCGGGCTCAGCATCGATTTACAGTATAGGAACTTCTACGCAAATGTATTATTCCAGGGAGCAGCCGGTGCGGAAAGATCCTACCGGACTTTTTCCGGCGGGCCAGGTGTCGGGAATTTTATGTACAACCTTGTAAAAGACCGCTGGACACCGGAACATCCAAGCGCTGTTAACCCGAGAGTATGGGAGCGTGGAGGCGCATATTGGATGACAGATGGAGAACCTAATAACACCTACTTCGTTAGAAGCAGTGATTATTTAAGATTGAAAAACTTTGAGGTTGGTTATAACCTGTCATCCGGCATTGCGCAAAAAATAGGCATACAATCGCTGAGGATCTATGTCAGCGCCCTGAACTTTTTAACGTTTACAAAGATGAAGGATTTCGATCCTGAATCTCCTGACGACGCTCCGGGCTCCATTTGGGTGAACAGTGAAGTATATCCATTGAACAAAACCACTAACGTTGGATTAACGGCAACATTCTAAAATCAAAGTGTATGAATTACAGAAACTCAAACTTAATATATATCGCTACGGGGTTTATATCACTGCTGCTAATATCATGTGGCAAAAGTTTCCTTGATACAAAACCTTCCACACAATTTACAGAAGTGGATGTCTGGTCTGATCCCAACCTGGTACAACTGAACATGAACAGCATTTATAACCAGAACCCCTGGTCGTTCTTCATGACTTCGCTGGCTGTAGATGAGGCCAGGTGCTATGATGGGGGAAATGATTATAATATGAGCAACATGCTGATGTCGCCTGATAATGCAGGCTGGGGCGACTGGAACGGCAGGTACAGCGCTATCCGGGACTGCAATATATTCCTGGAAAATATAGACAAATTGCCGGATGATCCGGCGCTGATTGATGGCGTTACACTGAAAGACAGGTTGAAGGGCGAAGCCACTTTTTTCAGGGCCTGGTATTATCAGTTGCTCATCAGTTATTTTGGCGGTGTACCCCTGGTTACGAAATCCTATAAATTAACAGACGATTTCTCCGCCGCGCGGAACAGTTACGCAGAGTGCGTGCAGTTTATTTCCGGCGAATGTGATAAGGCGGCTGCATTATTACCCCTGGTGAATACAGGTGTCAACAAAGGAAGAGTAACAAAAGGCGCCGCTTTGGCGCTTAAATCAAGAGTATTGCTTTATGCAGCCAGCGATCTTCATAATACAACATTTTCCGGGTTTTCCAACCCTGAGCTCCTGGGATATGTAGATGGCGACAGGAAGCAACGCTGGCAGGCGGCCAAAGCCGCCGCTAAGGCTGTAATAGACCTGGGCATATACGGTTTGTATCAGCCCGGTCCTGCATCAACAGAGGAGGCCGTTCAGAATTATGAGAACCTGTTTATCTCAAAAAATAGTATAGAAGACATCTTTATCCGTTATTACAATGCCTCCGTAAACCAGGGAGCTGACTACTGGCAGGTTTTCCCAAATGGATATGGCGGTATTGAAACAAACGGCGCCCCCAGCGAATTGGTAGACGCTTATGAAATGAGTGATGGCACTAAATTCTCCAGAACCAACCCTGCACAGAATCTTGAACCATATAAAAACAGGGACCCGCGTTTTTATGCTTCCATTTTATACGAAGGGGCAACGTTCAGGTCAAGGCCGTCCAACTTACTGACAGCCGACCCCGTAGGAGTTTTGCAGGTAGGTACCTGGGAAAAGTGGGATGCCACCACTAATAAAATCGTGTATACGTATGGGTTAGATAGCAGGAACAGCGTGGTTTATGGAGGCGGTTATAATAATACCGGTACCTGTATGCTCAAATTTATAAACCGCAAAACCGATATGTATGTGAATCACCAGGATGACCTCACCTGGCGCTTCATCCGTTACAGCGAAATCATACTCAATTATGCGGAGGCCTGTATTGGATTGGGAGAGGAGGCGGAAGCACGCACCTACATTAATATGATCAGGAAAAAAGCGGCCATGCCTGATGTAATGGACGCCGGCGTGGCCTTGTCAGCAAGATACCGGAATGAAAGGCGTATTGAACTGGTGTACGAAAACCACCGCTTTTTTGATGTGCGCCGCTGGATGATCGGGCCGGAAGCCTATCACCCAATGCATGGGGTTAATGTTGTGTACAAACTGAATCCCGATCATACAACTGCCACCATGCCTACTGTTACCCCGGTGCAGATCACAAGTGGAAAGTGGGATAATAAGGCCTACTTTTTACCAATCGCAAGGAGTGAAATGAATAAGAACGATAAGTTAGTGCAGAACCCCGGCTATAATTAATATCGCGTGTAGCATTGATGGATTTTTATTGAAAATAATATTCATACCAGTTATTAACTCAAAACAGTAATGAAATATACATATCTGAACATCCTTTTTACCGGTTGCCTGCTGACAATTACTTTGAATATATCCGGGCAATCTGAATGGCAAAAAAAATATAGCGACCCCAAAACGGTTCAACAAATGTTTGTTAGCCCACCAATGTTCTATGCTCCCCATACTTTCTGGTTCTGGGATGATACCATCAGGGATGAGCATTTTACGGCTGCTATGGCAGAGGAAATGATGAAGCAGGGACTGAATCCCGGATATGCACATCCCCGGGGTTCAATGGATCGCTTAAACCCGGCATTTTCTTCATTGCCATATAAGCAATACCTGGAAAAACCCTGGTTCAGCAGTTTCGGAAATGCTATGCAGGCAGCAAAGAACAAAGGATTTACCCTGGGGTATTGTGATGAATATGACTGGCCAAGCGGGCAGGCAGCAGGGCGGGTATTAGCGCAGCATCCTGAGCTGGAGGCAAAATACCTGGATTGGAAACGGTATAAGGTAACGGGGAAATCGACCGTTTATTATGATTCAACAGATTTTGCCGTGGCAGGTAAAATAGCCGGCAATGCCATTGATGCTGCATCGCTGCGGATCATTGGAGAAGGTAGCCATTTCAAATGGACGGCGCCACCGGGTGAATGGGTGGTGTATACTTACACAAAAAGATTCCATCCCGGAATTGACGGTGGGAAAGTTAACTATCTCGATCCCGGATTAATGGAAGTTTTCATCCCGCTTGTTCACGCGCAGTACGCCAAACATTTTGCAAATGATATGGGGAAAACAATTCCTGGCGTTTTTGTTGACAATGAAGGCGACTATGGCTGGCGGATGGCGTGGTCAGAATATCTTGCCAAACGGTATAAGGAAATGAAAAACCAGGATATCCGTTTATGGCTTCCCCTTTTAACAGAAAAGGACAACAACGGTTTGTTTGCAAAAGCCCGTTGTGATTGGTTTGATGTTGTTTCAGACGTATATAACAAATGTTACTTTGAGCCTTTGGTGAACTGGCTCAAACAATACAATATGTATTACATCTCCAATCTGTGGGAAGAATCATTGTTGTTACAAACTGCCGCCATGGGCGATTTTATGCGCGTTACAAGAACAGCAACTATGCCCGGAACGGATTGTCTTTTAATGAAATCGCAGGATGTTCATGATTTTAAGGAAGTGCAAACAGTAGCCGAATTGGAAGATCGTCCTTTTATGAGTGAAATTATGGGCGTTGCAGGATGGGAGCAAACACCCGCTATGATGAAAATGACTATTAATTCTATTACATCATTTGGTATTAACCACGTAGTGCCACATGGAATTAACGTTAACCGGAAAATTGAACAGGATCCGTATCCGCCGGATTGGTTTACCGAAAATCCATATTGGCCTTATCTGCATAACTGGACGGACTTTTCGAGGCGGGCTGCTTTTGTAAACAGGCAAAGTAAGCTTGTGGCGGATGTTCTCCTGGTAAACCCGCTTGAAAGTATCTGGGCAAATGCTGAAGGCTTTTTTACGCATGAGGAAAATTTTGGCCTGCTGGAAGGCAAAGAAATCTGGGATACGCTTTCACTCGAGATCAACCAGGTGTACTCCGATGCTATGAGAGAATTAAATAAAAATAACATCGACTTTTTAATCGCTGATAAATATTACCTGGATAAAGGAAAAACAGGAGCCAATAATAGCGGTGCAAAGATCACTATTAATGACCACAACTTTTCGGCGATCGTTCTTCCACCGGCTTGTGTTATTTCTCATGCCGTATCAGGTAAGATACTTGAATTTGCTAAAAAGGGTGGCGTTGTGCTGCTCCTGGGTACAACACCCGAAGGATCGCCGGAGAAAGGCATGAAGGATGCATTGATCATTAGCCAGATGAATGCATTAAAGCGGTTGCCCAATGTTATTGATCTGTCGGGAGATAAAGACAGGCTGAGTAAAATGGTTACGGCTTTGAATGAAAGGGTCCGGCCACAGATCCGGTTGGAAAACTCAGGCCGGCTCTACACTGCTCACAGAACTATTTCCAATAACCACTTTTACTGGCTTGCCAATAACTCCGATACCGTGAGAAATTTTTCAGCCTGGTTCAGGGATGGCGATGGCATGGCGCAGATATGGAATTGCGAAACCGGTGAACGTACACCCGTTGCATACGTGAAGGAGAAGGGATATAACAAGGTAAAAATGACTTTACAACCTTACGAAGGTTATTGGCTTGTATTTGAGCCCGGAACAAGCGATATGAATCCATTGGTACAGCATGAATCTGATTTAAAAGAAATTAAGCTCGATGATAAATGGACCATCAGTTATCCGGGGAAAGACACTGTTTATAAAACTACGGCCACTTCATTCACGTTAGCAGGCAACGGGTTAAGCGAAGATCTTATGTTGTTGGCATATAATGATTCAAAATGGAAGTATACCAGTTTTATGACAGCGCAAAAACGGAACGGGGATGAGCAGAAAGATGAAATAAAGGATAATGATGCCACTAGTTACCGCTACTGGAGGGTCAATATACCGGTTGGTGCAAAAAAAGTAGTGTTCCCTGATAATATGATTGGCACAACGGTTTGGATGGACGGTGTAAAAACAGACGTGGCGGCGGCATCAATTGACTTGCCTGCTGATGCAAGGTTGCTGTCGTTTGCAAGGTCCGTCAAAAGTGAACAGACGCTGACTGCCCCCTTGAAATTTATTGTTGGCAGTAAAGCAAACTGCACCCTGCAATCCTGGTATGCCTATGGACATCAGCAGTATTCAGGATATATTGATTATGAAATACCTGTTGTGCTGAAAGATGTAAATACCAGGACTACAATAGATCTTGGTGATGTAAAATATATGGCGGAAGTGTTTGTAAATGATAAACCCGTTGGAAACCGGCTATGGGCGCCCTTTGTATTTGATATATCCAAATACCTGCAGGAGGGAGAAAATAAAATAAGAATACGGGTCGGGAACCTGATGGTTAATGAAATGTGGATGAAATCGGATCTGGGCAAGCTCCGCACCTGGGGCTGGGTAGGTGTGCCCGATTTTAGTAAATATGACGCTGGTTTGTTAGGCCCCGTTAAGTTAATACAGGCAAAATAATAATACTATGGGCTTACAGGCATTTGCCTGGTGTGCCTGATATTTTTCAAAAAAAGTTGCAGATATATGAACACGTTACTCACGCAAAAGCAGATTCAATCTTATCGGGAAGATGGATTTTTATTAATTGAGAACTTTCTTAACCAGGAAGAACTTTCCCATTGGCGGCAGGTTATTACGGAGGCCGTTGAACAGAGAGATGGCAGGAAAATGCCCGGTAGTGATAAAAAAATGGGGGAAGACGACGGGATCAATACGGAAAGTGAATATTTTGGAAAGGTGTTTGACCAGATGATTAATATCTGGCAAACAAACGATGCGGCAAGGCAGATTATGCTTGATGAGAGATTGGGCAAAATGGCCGCAGAATTAGCGGGGTGGGAGGGTACCCGGATCTGGCATGACCAGGTGCTCATAAAACGGCCCTGGGCCAATCCTACTTCGTGGCACCTGGATACGCCTTTCTGGTCGTTCACCGATAAGCGGGCATTATCAATATGGGTAGCTTTAGACGACGCTACAAATGAAAACGGGTGTCTGTATTTTATTCCCGGATCTTACCATGAAACCGGTTTTGAAAACCAGGGCATCGGGAAAAATATGGATGCAATATTCCAGGTTTACCCACAGCTTGTAACTAAAAGCGCTGTTGCTGCGCCCATGAAGGCGGGTAGCTGTTCTTTTCATAATGGTTTAACAATACACGGCGCCGGGGCCAATATGACCAATGGCTTCCGCAGGGCGATGACCTGCGCTTATATGCCTGATGGCGCCAGATTTAACGGCATAAAGAATATATTAAGTGATGCGCAGGTAACCAGGTTGAAAGTCGGGGATCTGCTGGATGATGATGCACAGAACCCGCTGATTTATACAGCCGGGATTCAATAGGCCCATCAGGTAATGCTGATTCAAAGTACATTTCATAAACTGTGTAAAACATATAAAACCGGGGTTCTTTCAGAGCCCCGGTTTTATATGTTTATGTTCGATTGAAAGGAGGAGCTTAATGAGATATTTCCCTGATTGAAAAGTTAACAGGCGTACTACAATGTTTATTCAGGGAAATGCTGCCATTGTTATTTGCCTGAAGCCGGGTAATATCTTTGTTTGTTACTACTTCATATTTTGAGCCTGGTTGCAATCCATTAATGGTGAATTGATAGTTGCCGTGTGATGAAATAGTCCATGCAAATACATCATTCTTCCACGAAGTAATTTTCATGTCAATACGATTGCCCGGATCTGCACGAACCAGGAGTTGCGCAGTATCTTTATTACCAGGGTAGAACTTAAGCGTGTTCCCGCTTTTATCTGCACCAAAAGATTCGTTACTTTTTACAGAAAAGCTACCGGTGCTCATTAAATAATCATTAACGCTCAATTCAAGGTGATAAACGGTATGCCTGTGGATATATGAAAACTTCGTTCCGTTCAGGGTTTCAGGCATATTGGGTTCCAGCCCCATCCTGTTCCATTTTGGACGAAGGCCGTAAATATCCTTGTATAACGCTGTAATGCTGGTACAGATGCCAGCCAGGATATCATCCCCCAGTCCAAGCTGGGTTGTTCTGCTGTAGCGCTGCGAAGAGAGTCCGTCTTTTTTATACTGATCAAGGAGATGATTAATGAATTTAAGCGCAATGTGCTTATCATATTTCACATAGGCGTTGATACCAAGATATCCCCATGTGGGAAATATATCCCCGTTTTCATATTTAGGGAAAGGCCAGTTGCCATCGCTTACCTCTTCTCTTTTAAAGGAATCGAAGCAAAGCGGCCAGTGAAACAGGTGTTCTGCCGTTGTTCTTTGTTCTATTTGATCAAGAATGAGTTTTATGCGTTCCTTGTCGTCACACAATCCAAAGGCAATGGCAGCAAAATTTACAGGAGTAACCAGGTTGTCGCCATGAATGGTGTTGTCTTTATCACGCCAGTACACATACTGCTGTTTGGCCGGCGACCAGAAGCCACCTTCATCAACCGGCCTGTTAAATGCACTTTTAAGACGGGCAGCTATCGCTGAATAATGGCCGGCCATTTTAGGATTGCCTAAAATCGTTTCACATTTGGCCCATAGCGTTAATGCTTCGTATAATTGCGCATTTACAAAAGCGTTTTCAAAGCTTGCCCAAACAATGTCTAACCAGTCGCTTGCCTTTTTTTCCGCTACGCCGTTATTCATCATTTCATAGATCCCGTTGTCGTTGGAATCCCGTTTTATCAGCCAGTCCAGCGCCTTTTCACAGCTTGCCTGATGTGCACGCAGCCATTGCAGGTCACCATTCAACTCAAACAGTTCGCTTGTATTGATCACATAGCCCGTTTGTGAATCAATGGTATATCCCCACATGGCTTCATAATAGCCTGTTTGCGGGTTATATGTGCCGGGAATTTCATCGCCGGGTACATTATGCCAGCGGGATAACACACGGCCATCGTTGAGCATCGCCTGATCTCTTTCCTGGTCCAATGTTGCCGCCAGGTTTTTTATATAGTGTGGATCATTCAATGCCATCCCGATCTGCGCAAAAAATGGCTCATGCAAACATTTCCAGTTGGTGAGCCAGCCATTTGCGCCTACTATATTGTTGTCTACCACGCCATATCGCCCGGTTGTATTTAAAAGCTCGCGTACTGCTGGTGCATCAATACCGGGAAGCGTTCCTCTTGCATATTCCTTATTGTAATCAATGTATTGTAGTTCCAGGCTTAGCTTTACGCGTCCTTTTTTTACCTGGAAGGGAGCAAATACATCATACTTTTGTGATACGAAGCGGCTCAGGTGATGGCGTTGCTGTAATTTGGAATCAGTTAGCAATTGTGTAAAAGTGAACTCGCCATTTTCGCTGTGGGAATATTTTGAAGCCATTTTACTTGCGCTTCCTGGTTGAGGCGATATCCTTAACGCATCTCCCGAATCAGCATTCCAGAATGTTACGCCACCGGTATGAACGCCATAGGTATCGTTAATTTGCTTTAGGTATTTGCACCAAACCATCCCGCCGTTATCAATAATTCCTCCTTTCCAAACGGATAGATCTGTAAAATTCCATTTTGGAAAGGCCATGTCTTCCAGGTCGCTTGTTGTGCTATAGTTGCGGGTAATATCCCAGGTTATTTTATCTCCTTTGATAGTAAAGTCCCATGTTTCTTTAATTTGAAGCGCCCCGGTTCCGTAGGTGATACCACTTAGCGATATGCCTTTCGGGGTATTTGTTATTTTAATATCGCCTGTTTGATCAGCAGATGAGGCGGTTCCACTTCCTGCAGTGATACCGGTGTATACACCCGAAGATGATATCGTATTTTTATTTTGCAGGTTTACCTGTTTAATAATGCATCCCTTTGAATAGTCAATCCTGATGGAAAGCTTTTGATCAGGAGTGGTAATTGTAATTATTTTGGCAGCCCGGTTGTGTAGAATACCATTTTGCGAAAAACATAGATCGGGGATCAAAATGAAACTGATAATAATTGCTAATATTCGCGTCATAAACGGGATGGAATTGAACACCGGGAGCCCACTGGCATAACAGTGCTGGTAAAGATTGTTTATAAAATTAATAATATCCTCAGGTTGGCCTGCCTGCACCAGCTAATTTACGTCCGAATATTAAGAGCGTTTTTATATGAAAGCGTTTTTTATTTGCACTTTTTGCCAGTTGCCGGACGCCTGCATTTTTTCTGATGATCCCTGCCAACGCTTTTAGTATTCATAGCTGGGATGCGATGTGCTGTATGCAATAAAAGGTCTCATCGATTTCGATGAGACCTGTCTTTCCGGAGCGTCACTCCGAAGTTGTACTATTTCGGGAGTAATATTGAACCACTACTCCGGTTTATATCGTTTATAAAAGACATTGTCCATGATATTGATCAGGCACTTAGGCATTTTCTAATAGCATTAAAGCAGATGTTCTTGTGCGGCCTGATAAACTGTTCTGATCACTGGTTGAAAGCCCAGGCTTCTGGCAAGCGAACTATCGGAATGGAGATACCAGGGGTTAACCAAAGGTTCTGACGACGGCTCCATCGTGTTGCCTGCAAGCTGCAATAACTCGTAGAGCGATGTCGGGGCCTCATCAGCAATGTTCACTATGTGGTTATCCATAATGCCATCCAACGCCATGCTGATAGCGGTATAGATATCGTGGTGGTGAATGGTACTCATTCTCATGGCAGGGTGAAACTTTGCAGCCGCCACATGTTGAGGTAATGTGTCGAGATGCCCGTCACCATCTCCGTACACAAATGGGAACCGAAGGATTGACCAGTTAAGCCCGCTCCCCCGCAGCTCATTTTCTGCCGCAACTTTACTGGCCGGATAAGCATGTTGGGGGGTAACTTCATCATCCTCACGGCCGGGATGCGGGTTATTTATGTTATAGACATGGCTGGTACTGGCAAAAATGAAACGTGCATCAGGTGCATGTGCTTTCGCTGCAGCGATCAGGTTGCGGGTCCCCTCCAGGTTACTCTTCCAGATCAAATCTGTATCGGGTGATCGGAATACGGCTGCCAAATGAATGATAGCTGAAACCTCTTTTACAGCTTTGGCCAGTGATGCAGGATCTAACAGATCACCTTCCACAACCATTGTTCCGGGTGGAGCTTCTTTCTTACCGCGCATCAGTGCGCGGCAATCAAAGCCAGCATTAATAAGTCGCGGCAACAGCCGCGCACCAACCAGACCGCTCCCACCGGTTACTAATATTGTTCCTTTTTGTTCTTTCATTTTTTGAATTTTATCCTGAACAAAGGTCGGAGCTGCTCTTTTAAACATGCCGGACAAATAGTATTAGTTCCCTGACAAATCCTTAGAAAATTGGGCAATTGTTTGCCCCGTGACTTTTTTAAAAAGGCGGGAAAAGTATTCCGGATCGTTAAACCCCAGCCCATAAGCCAGCTCCTTGATCGTTGTTTTTTCGGCATAGCTGATACGTCGCCTTGCTTCCAGGATCAGCCGCTTGTTGATGAACTCTTTTGGTGAAAGCCCGGAACAGTGTTTAACGATCTGATATAAGCCATTGGTATTGACACCCAATTGCCGGGCGATCCTGCTGATACTGTAATGATTCGTCAGGTTATGTTCTATGAATATTTTAAAAGCTATAAACGTAGAAAGCTTGCTGTCCACAGGATTTCCCTGCAACCTGAAATAAGCGGTATTGATTTCTGTAAGCAAACTGTTTAGGTGTGCCAGGATCAGTTCCGGCTCGGTATGCCAACACTTTAACAGATCGAGCAGCATAGTGAAGATGGCTTTCATACGCATTGCCGCAGATTGTTTAAAACTCACCTTCTGATAATTCAGCGGATTGATCAGAAAAGAATAGTGTTTCGGCAATAGGGACAGACAGCTTTCGTCAAAGCCCAGTTTGATGAAATTCGCGCCTTGCCCCAGTACCGGCTGATCATGGACCTGGTATGGCATAACAAATATCAACTCGTTGTCGCCCGCTTCATACTGCTGTAAGTCTATGTTGTGCCAACTACATCCATCCAGCATAAACAAGAAAAGATAGTATGGCGTGACCTGCAGAGCATTGTAGTCAGCTGCCTCCAATTGTGATAGGTGGCCGAAATCAGGAGAAACGATCCGGATCGGAAGCTTGTCGTTTTGCCTGAGTTTGTAAAGAAAGGAGGCACTGTTCTGCATATTCAGTAAATTTAAAAAATGTATTGTAAGGCATGCAGGAACTTTAATTAAATGACTTTACAGAAACATAATAGAAAGTGCTGATAGGGTCAGAACGTCTTTTCTCCGATCAGTTAAAACTTTGCCGGAAATCTAAAGGGCTTTGCCTGGTTTTACTTTTAAATAATTTATTAAAGGATTGTGGATGTTCAAAGCCAAGCCCGTATGCGATTTCACTTACGGATAATTCGGTTGTGGACAGTTTTTCTTTGGCCTTATCGATCAGTTTATTGTGAATGATCTGCCGGGTGGTCTGCCCGGTCAGTTGTTTCAGCAGGCTACTCAAATATTTAGAGGAAATGTTAAGCGCGTCGGCGAAGTATTGTACAGAGGGTAAGCCTTTTGAAAGTAAGGCTTCGTTGCTTAAATATTCGTTTACCATCTCTTCAAACCGATCTAGGATCTTATGGTTGGTGATCTTCCGGGTGATGAACTGGCGCTGGTAAAAACGTTCTGCATAGTTCAGCAGCGTTTCCAGGTTTGAGATGATAATGTCCTGGCTGAACTTATCAATGTTAGAATGATATTCAGTTCTGATATTCTTTACCAGGTCATTGATAACCATTTCTTCCTTATCGGAAAGGAAAAGCGCTTCATTCGTGGAATAGCCAAAGTATTCGTATTTCTTGATCTTTGTGGCAAGTGATGTGTTCCATAAAAAGTCCGGGTGTATGAACAGCATCCAGCCTTCGAGATCTGGCGGCACGCCGTTCTCTTCACCACGCAATACCTGGCCGGGAGACATAAAAGCCATGAGCCCTTCGTCAAAATCGTACTTCTGCTGTCCGTAGAAAAGATTGTCGCAACCCCTTTTCATGGATATTACATATAAGTCAAATATAACGGCGTGGATATCCGGATCACTTTTCAGGCCTTTAAGATCGAGAATACTGATCAGCGGGTGATGCGGTTTGGGAAGCCCCATCAAACGGTGTATCTCCGTTATAGACTTTATCCTGTATGGCTTTGCATTTGGCATATCTATGAATAATTTAATCTTTGAACGGATACTTCAGCCATATCATAATTAAAGGCATGGCTAAGAACGGGATTTCTATCAATGCCATCTTCACATTCCCGGCCCGTATAGCAAACGCTATGATCATCACAATTGATATTGCATTCAGCAAATTACCCAAAAAGAACGTTCCAGGGATCAGTAAGAGGACACCGATTGCGATAGTCAAAAAAACAAAGATCGGGATCGCTGGTTCACTTATTCCTAAGTCCGCCATCATTTTAATTGTTTCTGGATTGTTTCTAAAGTGCGACGTGTCCCAGGCATGTTTGAAACTGAGTGATACGGACACAATCAATAATAACAAGGAAATTAAGTTCTTTATCATAATTAATTAGGTATTTAAGATACAGGAAAAATCCTATTAGCGGAATGGCAATGGAAAGCAGGAACCAGAACCTTGACAGTAGAAATATTAATTGTCGGCGCACAGTTATTCTACACGTTTCCACTTGTAGGTTTTACCCAACATAGGAACACCTTTGTAGCCGCGTGTTTCAAGGCTGTTTGCGTTTTTCAGCTGGCCTTTCAAACTATAAGTATTGCCATCCTGCACGCTATACAGTTTACCATCACGATATTCACCATCTTTGTAAACAAGCTCAGTGATATGGGTAAGGCCTTGCACGGACCTGCTTCTCAGTTTCCCGTTGGGATTTTTGACATCTTTCTTCGGCGTTTTACCATCAGCTTCAAACATATCCTTTGCCCATAACAGTTTGGCCGCGTAGGTGTTACCTGCTTTAAAGACCTCTATTTTATAATCTTCGCATTGCCAAACACCTATGATTTGGTCTGGTGATAATTTCTGAGCGAAAGATGAAATAGACAGCAGGAGTATGATCACCGCTAAAATTGATTTTTTCATTTTTGAAATATTTATTTGCTGGTATTTAGTTGTTTAAATTTTTCGAACTCCCTGTGTCCGAATCTCATTAATTGACCTGGCATGATCCTGCTAAGTAGCTTAACTATTTTAACTAAAAATGGCTTGATCTCCGGTGTGTCTTTTATAAGCCCACTAATGGCAACATTTACCATTTTATCCACCTCCATCATTTGGCCCGGATTGGGTTGCAGTACCCAATCATTTTGGAGATTGGTGTTAACGCCCGGAGGGATCACTTCGAAAACTTTTACATTGGTTTTGCTAAGCTGTAGCCGCAGTGCCATCGTGTAAGCGTGGGCTCCCGCCTTTGATGCACTATAAACAGGTGCCGATGAATAGGCCATAAATGCAATTGCTGAAGAAACATTGACAATCGCAGCCGACCTTTTTTTAATCAGATGTGGCAGGAACTGATGTACCATGCGAATCGTGCCTGAAAGATTAATGTCGATCTCACGCGTGATGTTTTCCAGGTCTTTGCTGCTGTCCTGTACATCGATGAGCCGCATCTCGCCCGCATTATTGATGATGATATTCAATTCGGAGAATTGTTGTGTCACCTGAGCATAAAGACGCTCAATGTCCCGTGGGTTACTCACATCGCTTTGAAAAACGTGTATTTTCGGGAAAAGCTTTTTGGTATTATTTAAGGTTTCCTGGTTGCGACCTGTAACAATGACCTTAGCTCCCTGGTCGGTAAGCTGTTTCACAAATTCCAGACCTATTCCGCTGGTTCCTCCTGTAATCAGGACGGTACTGCTTTTTAAATCCATATTACTTTACATTTTGTTGATGCAAAGTTCAGTCACAACCAGTCATGGAATGTATCCAAAAGTCGCGAAGGTGTAGCAGAAAGACATATGATTGCTTAGGCCAGAACTGTGTGTCCCCAGGTTATTTACCTGAGAGGCGGTTCAAACATAATCTGGTGTTTAAAGAGAGGGGATATTGAACCGCTTCTATCGAAGGGGGCTTCAGGCATAACTCATTGAGTTTAAAAGAAAAAGGTCTCATCGATATCGATGAGACCTTTCTTTCCGGAGCGTCACTCCTAAGTTGTACCGATCTCGGGAGTGATATTGAACCATTACTCCGATTTACATCGTTTATAAAAGGCATTGTCGAAGATATTGATCTAAAAGAACTCGAAACCGCAAGGGAACATTAATATTTTTAAATTGGCAAAGATTTGATCATAGTTAATTTCCGAATCCAAGTGATCAGCGACTCCGAATTCTCCACTTTATACAATACTTTGACAGCTACAAACAAAAGCGGCAGTAGCGACGCCACTGCCGTTTCCATTAAATCTGCTCCGCTTACAATAGCTCACCCATCCCGAACACCGTCAACCCTTTGGCAAATTGTTCGGCTACGGCCTGGTTGGCGGCTTCAATATATTGGCCGGTTATGGGGTCAACCACGGTGCGTAATGGCCTAGTGCCTTTTGGCGTGCCGATCAGTTTTACAATGGCATCGGCCACGTCCTGTGGGTTAGGGTTTTTAGCCTGCATCTCTCCGCCCAATGCGGCTATCATTTTGTTCGGTATATCAGCAATGGCGCCGTACCCCTCAAATACCCCCTGATCAGATGCGGGGTTGTTCTTTTGCTGCATTTCGGTTGGGAAAGCACCCGGCTCCACAAGGGCGACGTCAATGCCTAAACGCTTTACCTCGTAATGCAGGCCCTCGCTTATTCCTTCCAGTGCAAATTTGGAGGCCGCATAAATCGTAGCGAACGGGAAGGATACCCGCCCAAATCCGCTGGTCACATTAATGATCAGTCCTTCGGCTTGTTTGCGCATTGCGGGCAGCACCTGTTTGATCAGTCGCCAGGGGGCATAAACGTTAATATCAAAAGTGGTGTGCACGTCGGCTGTGGTAAAGCTCTCCGCCACACCGGTCATGCCGTAACCGGCGTTGTTCACCAGCACATCAATAGCGCCTTCTTTGGCCAAAATGGCATCAACTGCCTGTTTCACACTCTGGTCGTCAGTCAGGGTAACGTCCAAAACAGTCACGTTCGCTACGGCAGCAAGGGCCTGGGCTTTATCTGCATTACGGCCATGGGTATCGCGCATGGTTGCGTATACCTGATGCCCTAAGGCAGCCACGCTGTGGGCGGTAAGCCAGCCAAATCCACTATTTGTTCCGGTTATCAATACGATCTTTTTGCTCATCTTTTTTAGTTTTAAATGAATAAGCAAAGGTTGAAAACGGCAACAAAAAAACATTTATCATTTGGTAAAAAACGCCCTTAACGGATATTACGGCGTATACGGCTCAGCGATTGCTGGGTGATGCCCAGGTACGAAGCCACGTACGAAAGCGGTATGCGGTTGATCAGGTTTGGGAACGCCTCAATGAATGACAGGTAACGCGTCGTGGCATCTTCTGAAACCAGCGGACTGCGCCGCTCCATGGCCAGCGTAAGGCATTTTTTTACCATGTTGGCCTTCATCATCTCCCAGCCCACAATGGTGTTGGATATCTCGTCCCAGCTCTTCTTGTTGAAAACCAGCACTTTGCAGTCGGTAGCGGCCTGTACGTATTCGGACGCCGTGATCTGCGATTCGAATTTTTCATTATCTACTACAAAATTGCCTTCGTCCACGAAATAATTGGTGATTTCTTCGCCCCTGTTGTTATAATAGCAAAAACGGAACACCCCTTCCAACACGAACGCCACATACCGAGGCACCTTCCCGGCTTCCGACAGGTAATCCTCTTTCTTGAATTCAAGTGTTTCAACCTTGCTCAACAAAAACTCGATCTGCTGTTTGTTCAAGTCACCAAATTGCAGGATAAGATTTATTAGCGTTTCCATCACGTAAAGATAGTACACAGTGCAAAATACTCACTTACCATATGGTAAAAATGAGGAGCGCCGGACACAGTGCTCAAAGCTAGCGAAATCCTTCGGGAACCGTTAACGCTGTTGTGATATTAGAAAAATGTATGGTCCACATTTTTCTCGCTATTGTTGATGCAAACGGTGGTACTGACAGGCATAACATTTTAATGTGATTTATATTGTCTGTCAATCCTGCTATCTTTAGGCGTTAATGGTCAGTAGTTTTGATACTCTTTGAGTAATTGTGTCAGAGAGCCATTGTGCGGTAAATACCTGAAGATTGTTGTAACTCATTTTGTATTTATGTTCTATACTTTTCTAATTACGTTTCTCAAAAATTGCAATGCCGACATTAATGCAGGTAACCCAGGAATTGTAAATAAATAAAGATGTTCTATACCCATTGGAGACAACTCCCTATTCTTATTATTTATGCTTTGATAGTGATGGTTGGATTTAGTTCATGTGGAAAGCCACTGCCTGATCTGCCTGACCAGATGCTAAGCACATCAATAGACACTGTTTATGCTAGCCCTTTTGCCGGTGTTGATTCCGTTATGCTTATTTCATCTGATAGCTGGAGTATAAGCGGATCTCCGGATTGGCTAACGATAACTCCTGCTGCTGGTACTGGCGATGCCTGGATCGTACTGAGATACTCACAGAATACTGGCAGCCATGAAAAGAGAACTGCTAATCTGATTGTACAAAGTGGTGAGAGAACACGCACCATTACACTAATTCAGAATATTTCTATGCTGCCCGCAAAGGCGATTCTTTTTGCCGGTGGTGGATATCCCAAAGATCGGGATGATTATGACAGTCGTGATGGTATTGGGAATGATGCGGTGTTCCGTTGGGTCAGTAATCCGTGGTTTGACACCAAGGGAAATCTTATTGTAACTGATAAAAATAAAATCAGAAGTATAACCCCTGAAGGTGTTGTTACTACCCTTCCCGGGCGCTTTCCGCATCCATATTGGCCCAAAGGTGTAAACGATTCATGGGATAATCCCCATGGTGCTATTAAGGATAACCAGGGAAATATGTATGTGTTGGAGGCAGATGAAAACGTTATTTATAAGTATGCCGCTGATGGTACTATTAGTATTCTGGCTGGAAGTAAAAGAGAGTGGGCATTTGCAGACGGAAAAGGAACCGCCGCCAAATTCATGGGTCTTACATGTATGATTATGGATTCCGAAGGTAACCTTATTGTTGCCGATAACCCTTCTATGATACGCAAGGTAACCCCCACGGGAGTGGTTACGACATTAGCTGGCAAAACTTTTTCAGAGCTTGGTGATGGCCCCGCGGACGTTGCCCTTTTTTCTATAATCTATAGCCTTGCAATTGATAAAGCCGGTAATATCTTCGTGGCTGATTGGGGTAACTCTGCGATCCGCAAGCTTACACCGCAGGGGGTGGTTTCTACCCTGGTAAGAGGAAGGGGAATTATGGATGGCCCGCTACTACATGCTAACGTGGAAGAGGCCCAGTCGATGGCTGTTGACAAAGATGGTAATCTTTTTAGCTTTGACTTTTACCATAATATCAGGATGATTACCTCTAAAGGTTTTGTATATACGATTGATCCAGGAATAAAGTGGCAATGGTGTTTTAATGGCCTTGTGGTTGGTCCTGATAACATTCTATACATTGCCGATTCATATAGAAACATTATCTATAAAATAATTATAGATAAGTTGCCTGATTAGAGTTAGGCCTGGGAACGGCAAGAAGAGGCTGCCAGATGTTAATGTGTTAAACTTAAATTATATAACGCAACGGTGCGGAGAAATCAAGCGCCGTTGTTATTCACATTTTATTTATTAAAAATTTAGCTTATCTACCCCTATAGGGATGATTTTGCATAGTTTTTTTATCCTCCCCGTAACGTTTTATCAATTCAAGATAGAAGCGATCAGCAAATCATTATTCTTTTGTTCCAACAGTTGCTCAATCTTTTCCAGTACTTTCTGCCAGGTTGGATACATACTTAGCTGCTGTTTTAGCACTTTTTTACATTCCACTAAGTCTTTATTTTTGATACAGATCACCTTTTCTGCGATTATGATGTTTGTCGTCGCATCAACCAGGAATAAGTGTGCAGCATTACCCGTTTGCATGAGCCACCCTTCTATATCCTCCAGTCGGGCTATAGATCTTATATTGATTGGCGAATTAATACTCCAACTTCCGAAATCAACGACAAAGAAGGGTATCCCTTCAATAAAGTCAAATTGAGCAGTTATGTTTTGATTGTTCGTCCAATCCTTCATTTCCTGTTCACTAAGGCCATCTGTATAAATGGCCACATCGAAGAGCGAAACCGTTGGTAAAATGGCATGGAGGCTTATGCCCGGGTTGGGGTTGGCCTGATAAAATTCTTTTCCCTCTATGGTCCCAGCTCTCAAATAATGATCTGCAAAATAGATTAGTTCATTTGTTTGGTTAAGGTCTGCAGGCACCAGTTTAGAAAGGCCGTTAGATTTAGCATACCCCAAAAGGCCAACCACAAATGAAATATATTTTCCAAGTTCTTTCTTTGCACCTAGCTTGTAATGCCCCCAGGGCGTAATGTCAATAGTCCCATTGGCCTTTATAATACCCTCTTCAAAGCCTACACAGCGATCACCATAAAACAACTCAACCGCAATATGATTTCCTTCAAATCCTGTCATGTCCAGCGTTTCTGCTGCTTCTTCGATAATGTAGACATAATGAATCTTATTTTTTGCATCAACGACCGCTACGCCCGATGCTGCGGCTTTTTCATTCCGCAGATAATTTGACCGCCAGAAGTTCCACCACCATTTTTCGGCCTTAATGACATGTATTAAACTATCACTGACCAGAAAATTTTGATGCGTGCAGTTCGGCAATTCTTTATGTCTCGAATTACGTATGGCTATGGAGTCAAAAATCATTGGTAGTGCCTCCGAGCGACTAAAAAACTCCTCCTCCTGTTGTCTGTAACCGCCGAATTTTTGGGCCTGCTCTAAAGATTGAGGGTCACACTTTACCCATGCCAAAGATGGGAAATCAGAATAATTAATACTCATTGGTAGATATTAGAAGTTTCGAGAATTTTGGGTGATATTTTCAGCTAAGCACTGTGGTTAATTTTGCAATAAATGCATCGAAATCAGCGGCAATTTATATCATTTTTCTGAACTCAATAACCAAGTATAAAAGAATATTTCTCTTGAATTAATCCACGAAAAATTTCTTTAAAACGCATAGTACCTTTTCTTTTTACCCGTGTAATATAAGGGTAGTGGCTCCGTAGGAATTGAAAATAATAAAAAAATCACCGAGAATTTTAGTTGCGTCGTAAAGAAATGCTAATACTAAGTTTTCGGATTTGAGATGTACTGTCTTTTTTTTTAATGTACCCTTGGGAAATTGAAAAATAGTACCCTTCAAAATTAATTGTACCGTAGGAGCCTTATTTATTGCAGGATATATCCTGATTAAGACTGGACCGGGCCTGTGGAATATTCATAACCGCTTTGCGCCCGCTCGCAGACAGCAGTTGGGATCTTCAAACTGCTATATTGACAACCTAAGCCAGTCCCGACCGCGTGCGGGACTGGCACTTTTTGTGTCGGAGATAGCAACAGCGGATAACTGGAGGTAGCAAAAGAAATTTAGCCTTTTGGCTCCGGCCCGGTTGTAGGTTGTTCTTCTGTATTTTTATTTGTTTGAATACTTATAACCCTCAGGTCGCATAACGAAACCTGCCCGATTGACCGGTGCCCCACCTTTACGGTCTCTTTCCTCAATGTCAAAGAACTTTGCTTTACCCCCGTTTAGTCAATTGAGGGAACGATAATCCGCGGATCTCAATTCCAATCTACCTTCAGATTTTCTATCTTATATACCTTATCACCTATGTGACCATAATCCAGGGAAAGAATACACCTGATGTGAAAATCAGTAATTGCACCGGTGCTTCTATCCAGTTTATTTATTCTAACGATAAGCTTTCGCGTTTCGGTAGGAGGTATTTGCTGGGCAACGGTGGCTACCCAGGTGAACTTCTTATCGCCAAATTGAATAAAGGGGATATCCTGGTACCCCTTATTCGTATTTACTGCATTTCCATCGGTATGCAATTTGTACTTGCGTCCCTTCGCATCCGTTATGCCGAAATCAGGAAAGCCGCCGAGAGATAACGATACTCCGGCCATTTTGGAATAATTATTTTTGAAAATCATGCTAACCTCAATGGTCCCTGTTTTTACATTACCGCTTGCTGTCACAGCTGTTAAACCGAGTGAATCGAATGGAGCCGTTATTTTTAATTCACTTATACTTTGTGCTGAGGCAGGAAACCCCACCGTGATGGAGATGATACACGTAAGCAATACTACTGCCAGAAACATTTTTTTTCTCATAACGCTTTTTATTTTAAGGTAGTTAAAATCTGACCATTATCCTGATATTTTACGCTTTGGTAGGTAGTTTATCTCCTGATCCTTTTCCGCGTTTTTTCCTTTGATAATGGGTTGATATTTTTGTATCCCGGAATAACTTTGGGCCGCTGCGCAGGAGGTGGTTTTAAGCCTGGAATATTCACAGCGCCACTATGGGATATATATACCCTTCTGTTGCCTAAATGGATATCTAGCCTGTCTTGCAGGGGATTGGTCTGTACTTTAAACCTGGTTCTGGAGCCACTGGTAAGTAAAATCATCACTTCCTCCTTGTTCCCCTGAGCCAGGGATCGGATCAGTTCTTCCCTGGATGAATGGCGCCCGAAATCGGCAAGCGGCAGCTGTGCAATATGACTTGCAATATCAAAATGCCGGTCCTTGCCCAAAGTCGTCATCAGGTAATTACCAGAAGCGGTAAGCATGGTCAGGTCGTATTTGATCCAGTCTTTATAATAGTCTCCGTCCGGCGCGCAGAATTCTTTATTGACCCATCTGCCTTTTAGGAGGTTATATGCTTCAATAAGGCTTGGTGTCCTGCTGGCCGTATCGTAATACTCGACCTGGATGGTTTGTTGTTTATATTTTAATCCTGTATCCTCAACAGTACCTGACAGCGCGATGGTGTAATGATCCATAAAGTAATTACCCATACCGGACCTGCTAAAGGAAAGCTCGCAGGTCAGTGTGTCCTGCCCCATTAAAGTGCGGTAAGGGAGGATGATTTTGGGTATCTCAGCCCGCATCTGTTGCCATAAACTGCCAGCCAGCAGTTCACCAAAGCCTAAAATATTTACCTGTCTTTTTAGTATTTCAAAATTTGCAGTTCTGGGATCTGCTGCCAGTCGTGTTTTTTCATCTGCTGTTAGTGGCGCAAACCCGTGCTCGTCAAGCGCCCTCGCTATTTCTTCTATATTGCTATTTTCTTTCATCTTCTACGGGTTATTTACAATGGTCGTCTGGGGCTTCCAGATTCACCTGACTGGCTCGTTTACGGTAATACGAAGGCTTATATTGGAGATATCCATATTCATCAAGTTGCCTGATGACCATAAAATAGGTTGCACTGGTAGAGATCTTTGCCATAGGCATGATCTGCCAGCTATATACTGACAGAAAACCTTTGAATTGTTGTTTACTCCATAAGTAGAATAAAGCCATGTATACAGCCATATGTGCTTTACTGATTCTGGGGTCATTAACCACCTTGCAGAAAATATTGAGCAGATGATGTTGGTTATCCATAACTAAATTCTAGTGTGGTACTTTTGTTTTTTTTCCATTTGCCGCCTTCTTAGACTGTTTGTTCCTGTATTTTGGAGGAGCTTTACCATTAGAGACCTTTTTTTCTGGTGCTGTTATGCTCTGTTTGGTTGTTTCGGGAGCGTAGAACTGGGCAAGATAGAGGCCAAGCGTCCTGTTATCCACCACATCTTTCCCGGTCAGCAGCTTATTGTCGCCAGTAGCTCTTTTTAGCGTTGATCCTGATGACATGACTTGCTTGGTTTCCAGCTTATTCGGGTCCACTGATTTCCCCTTTTCATCCAGCAGCCTGACCATACCTTTTTCAGGGTCAGCTTCAATTAGCATCGGTATTTTTTTTCCCTGGAGCTCGATGTTTACCGGCGCCCGCTCTCCCGAAATCAGATTGCCTATTGCGCGTAGCTGATCAAACTGGTTCATGCGCCGCCAGAAGGGGAGGCCTTCACAATGCTTACGGGTATCGAAGGATTCAGCAGAGATATACTTCATCAGGAAATTGCCCTGCTCATCTTTTCTGGTATCCAACTTTACCCATTGCTGGCTAACATGCCCGTTCTGAGAAACAGTTTCCAGTATGGCCCTGCCAGCGATCAGGTGTGTGGCTCGCTCGGCATGTACGATGCCCGCTTCATCGGTACTGAAAGTGTGCTGTCTTACCTCACCAGGCTTTAAGCTATTGCGATACCCTGCCTGGAAACCATCAAAGGAATGACCCCTTGCCTCATCAAAGGAAAACTGAAGGTTGAAATGAACCTGATCATTCTGCCTGATCTCGGCAGAAGTAGGCAGGGAGAAACTCCGCTCTCCCTGCCTGATCTTTTTAAATACTGCGCTTACATATTTACCAAAACCAGCCTTTTGCATATGGGTCTGAATTCTGGCCAACTGCTGGTCCTGCCTGCGCAGTTCTGCATGTTGTCCGATCATAAACCTGAATGGCCGGGTGATGCGGAAAATGAATTTCCGAAAACCCTGTCCCTTTGGATACGCTGTCCGTACGAGCTGCCGGCGTTCAATCGCCAGAATTCTTAGGCTTTCCTTTTCCGCTTTGCCGGCTGTTAAAGACAGCTTTGCCGCCACCTCATCCAGGTGCTTTAACCTGATTTTTGCAAATTCAGGACTGTTCATTACCACTGGTGGAAACATGTTGATATTGTTTTCCTCCATCCGCTTCCATTCGGCCAATGCCTCATGAACCCTGTTAATCGTATGTGCCATAGCTAAACTTTATGACCGGCTTTTTTCCTTCCCACCGGCGTTGTTTTATGATTTTTCCCTTTGGTTTTTCCGGCGCCCTGCTTTAGAGGCTGTTGAACCCTATCGGCTGCCTTGTGTGCAGCGGGTTTTTCGGTTTCCGCTTTACTGGTGCTGTTTTTACCGGCAGCATCGGACGGCAATTCAGCAGATTTGGGCAGATCAGTCTTTGCCGGACTGCCGTCAGGATACAGGGGGACCACCTTCGTTTCATGAGCCTTAGCGGGATTATCAGGGTTTAAAGTGGCAGCTGGCGGCTGGGCAAGGTCTGCTTGTGTTTCAACCTGCCCGGCGGCAAGTTGCCGCTCAGCTGCCGCTTGCTTTTTTGCCAGCGCCTCTTCATTGGAGATGTAAACCCTGGGGTTGGATTCATAAATCCCGATCTTCTTGAACTCCGCATCAATCGCAATCCACCTTACGATCTCCGTTTCGCCATTTTTCAACGTCACCCGCTGCACGTTTCCTTTTTTCATAGAACGCACCAGTCCATCGGCCAGGTCCGGATCTTTCAGCAGCTTAAGGGCATGGGAGTCGCGCAGCTGCTTTTCCATCAGTGGCCACGCGATGTTTTTTTTCGGATAGGACTTGTATTTAGTCAGTTCACGGTGATCAGCTTTTCTAAAACCTGTAAAACTGATCTCCTCTTCTTTGCCTGTCTCCTCATTTTTTTTCATGTAGGAAATTTCCTTTTCTACAGAGCCGCCGAGTTTGAGGTTATACATCTCTTTTAACGTGTAGGTATTTTTTTTGAACTTGTGGTCCACTTTTACCGTTTCCCAGGTTGAGGCAGCGACATCATCAGGACGGTTAGTGATCCGGGTATCGTAGCTGTTGAAATGATACCAATCCTCTTTACCCTTGTTAAAATGTAAGACGGATTCGGTGGTATCCCTGTAGTCCTGATCCCCGAAATCCCTTTTGACATTGATCGTAAAGGAATCCAATCCTTTACTGATATTCTCACGGATCTCTGCTTCGTAGATCTCGCCGAAGCCTGTCATTTTCACCCGATCATTCAGGTACTTCACATTTTTTTCGATTACCATTGTCTTATTTTTTTGAGTTAACATTTTGCCCTCCGCTGTCATGCGCTCTCGCTCTCTCGCTCTCTCGCAATACAGTAGGGCGCCTTTAGTGGAGGACTTTTTTTCTTTTGAGCGTAGGGTTACAGTTGAATGACGTGCGTCAAATGATGATTACGGATTCTGATCAGCAGGTTTCTGCCACCATCCTTCTCCATCATTTCAATCACCAGAAATTTTTGGTCGGGGATCGTGAATTTGGGCATAGCCACTACAATGTTTTGCCTGGAACGCGAACCAATCTGCGCCGAATTTCCTGCCACATACAGTGGATTGATCTGTAGCTGCTGGGAAGCGGTGCGCTTAGCTTTCTTTTGGTCCTGGATATAAAACCGGAGTTGATCAACGGTATAAGCTATAGTGCTGTTGTTCTCCAGTTCCAGCTGACAGTACAGCACATCATCTTTGATGTAAAGGCCGCTACAGCGCAATCCGATCTGATTGGCAGAGGCCCGGATATTTTTGATCACTGGCCGCTTATGACCCAGCGCTGTGGCCAGGTCATTGACCTTTGCCTCATTGTTGTCCCCGGAGGCAAACAGCGCCCAGGGAGACTGGGCCACGACCTTTCCCAAACTGAAATTCAGTTGCGAGGGGCTGGCCAGGTAATGAACGATAAACGAATACAGTGTACCATCGGCGCATACCACTGTCAGGTTGGTTTCTTTCAGGGTATCATTTGCTGCCTTCACCTGTAAGATGTTTTCTACCCCTTTGGCTTTTTGTACCAATACATCCTGATTTCCGCGGTCTACAGATTTGATCCCGTAGGGAAAAATCAGGTTGGTCGTTTTCCACTTGGAAATGTCCAGGTTCATAGGGATCACTTTTCCTTTCACCTGGGTAATTAAATTCTGGGCACGCATACTTAGCCCGCTAAACAACATGATCACACACAGGATCACTCTCACACACTCTCTCATGTTCTATTATTTATGATAAATACTCAATTGATTTCTTCCGCTTTGTCGTCCTTAAGCAGCAGCTTGTAACCCGCTTTGAGCGTGATTTTGACCAGCTTCACTTTCTTTTTTATGAGGTTCTTACTCAGTTCAATACCAGCAGAAGCGGCCTGGGTGGCCAGGTTCGGATCAAAGCTGTTGATGCCCAATCCCTGTAAGGCATCTGTGCCGTTCTCCTTTGCTACATCGCGGCTGATGGCGCCGGGGATATGGATGCCCTCCATTCCGTCCAAATCGCAAACTGAAAGGTTGACCGGGTAGATAGCACCCTTGTAGCGGATGCTGTTGATTTCAATGGTTAGCCGTTCGCCGCTGATCTGGGCCTGACCGAAAACAAAATTGTCTTTTGGGATCAACTCTCCGCGGATCATGATGTCACTACTCAGGCGCATTTTCACAATTGATCCCGAAACAATGGTCTGGTTATCATGCACGACCGCTGCAATGGTGTTGACCTGCTCCTGGGGCGTGGCGTCCGTTAAACTATAGAAGCCACCATAGGCTTGTTGCTTGCCCTGCGCAGAAGGTGGCCCGTTCATTACCGTGACCACATTTTCATCTGCTCGGGTGGTCACTGCATAGATTTTACCACGGCTACGGTCACCAGCGTTTTTAAGTTTATCTTTCGCCAACTCCGGGTGCTGGATGTCCACGATCTTCTCCAGCATGGAATTGATCTGCTGCATTTCCGGATCTCCTGCGGGTGCGCCTTGCTGCATCATGTTCATCATATTTTCCAGTCGGTTCAGATCACTTTTACTAACAGCTGAGGTGCCATTTCCTGCCGGCGTATAACCGTAAGGGTTAGCTGCTGGTGCGGCAGGCTGGTTTAAGGCCGTATTCAGTTCTGAGAGCTTGCGGTAAAGCTGCGCTTCATTGGGATCGCTGTAGCCCTGGTTACCATAGATAGCTGGATTTATGCCCTGCGGTCCATAAGGATTAAAATTCGAGGAGCCATGGGAAATGGTGGGAGCTGAACTCAGGTAAGGATCGTTTTTAGTCTGCTCAGATCTGCGGTTACTGTCAACTGCAGCTTGCGCATAGAAGCTCATCTTATCCTGGGGCTTGTCCTGATCAAAGCTGGCATCGGGTAAAGCCATGTTTACTTTGCTGCCAACTGGGTTTGTTGCTGCAGCGTCTTTCGGATCACCAGTCAGTGCCCAAACGATGAGCAGAATAAACGGTAAGGTCAGTAGGGGTAACACCAGCAAAAATTTGCGGCGTTTTTCATCCGGGGTTGTCTCTAAAGTTTTCATCTTTTTTTAATTTTTGGGGTTCATATTTGGGCCTTGCGGGTCAGTAGGCCTTGAATTTTGTAGTTGGTAGGTGCTTTCATACAGCCGTACGCTGTCTATTAATCCGGGCCTGGTAGCCATAATGTGGTCATACTCTGCTCTTCCCGCTCTGGTCAGGGAAAGACTGTCCATGTAGGCTTTAAACTGCATGATCCGGCGATGGCTATCCTGATCAATACCGGCGTCAAACCATTTGCCTTTAAAGGGATTGTTGCCTAGCGGGATTGAGATTTGCTGGATATTAAAATTCCCAACTGTCGGTACCACTTTAAAGCTGTGAATGATCAGCCAGATGTTATACCCACCCAATGCCAGGATCATTATCGCAAGCAGCAATAGTTTTTTGCGTTTGGAAAAGGTCTTCGCGCTTTTGTTAACACCAGCACCCGGCTTTTTCTGAATTTGCTGCTGATTGCCGGGTAACTGGCGACCTTTTGTGGATGGGGTATGCTTTGTCCCTACGGGGACTTGATTTTTTTTACTAAATAAAAAGCTCATATTTTTTTTGGTTATTCGTTAGGCCACAGGCTAACGAGGGTTAACAGTCAGGTCTTTATTTTCTAGAATATTCCAGCGTTCAATGAGCAGTCCATGAGCGTTGTTTTCACTACGGGACACCTCGCGGAGCTGCCCTTCAGTCAACAGGTTGCGGGTCAGGATACTGGTAGGACGGGTGAGGGTCTGCACCGCGTAGCAGCGAAAGCTGATCGGGCTGGTATTCATATCCAGTAATACGCTGTCCACCCGAATGGTTTGGTTGATGTTGGAGCTGATGATATTGGAATAATAATTTCCTTCTTTCAAATCATCATACTGCCGTTTGGCAGATTCGTCAGCGAGGTACAAGGCCCTGGATATGGTCGCCTCGATCCCCTTATCATCCGGGGGAAGATTAAAAAATAGGGCATGGAATATTTTTACCTGGTCTTTGGCCTCTACCGGTAAGTTGTCCTTTCGCTCACTCGCGTAAGCTTCAAGGGCCTTGCCATTGACCAGCACATATACTTTTTCATTTTTACTTTTGACCAGATCATAACTTCTGTACACGGTGAACAGGCACAGGGCCATCGCACCAATGATCACCACCACACATAACCTTCTGATATAGCGGAACGTGCTATCAATATTTTGCATTTTTTTGAACATCTCTCTTCACTTTTCTGGTTCACATTGTTCGTATTACACTATATGTCAAGGCTGATCTGTTGCCTTGCTTCTGCGAATTGCTTTTCGCAGATTTCTATGAAGTCCACCTTTTTCTTATCTAAATGATAGCTTTCATGTATCACGATTTTTTCTCTTGATCACTGCCTCCCCGAAGCTTACTGGCCATATAGGCCGCACTGTGACCAATACTCCGGCCAACTGCTCCGGCAACGCCGCTGCCGGACTCCTTGCCGCTTTGGCCCTCTTTGAAATTCTGCCGCATGTTCGCAACTTTATCCATCGCTCCACCGATTGATCCGCCAATTTTTCCGGGACCACTTGTTGCAAGACTGGTGATCTTCTGCACCATCGCACCTCCGCCTCCGGCGTTCACCACAAAGCCGGCTACTGAAGGCACAGTGAAGTAGCCGACGATCCCGATGAGTAGAAAAACCAAATAGCCGGTATCCGAGGGACTGAAGAAAGTATCACCGGTTTGCTGAATCTGCCCGATATCCATTTTGATCAGATTCTCCTGAATCTTGCCAATGATCGCCCCGAAAATGTTGGCCACCGGCAACCAGAGCGATACGTTGATGTACTTTGCGATCCATGCCCCTAACGTATGCCCGAGCCCATCAAAAACTGAAAGGGCAAAGACCAGCGGTCCTAAGATGGACAGTACAATCAGCTGGAACGTGCGCAGCGCGTTTATGCACAATGCCGCCGCCTCGAACAACACATGCAGGATCTCGCTCATCCACTCTTTGACTGAGTTTCGAAATTTGTAGGTCGCCTTTTCAATGGCAAACTTTAGGCTGTTGCCAATTCCGTCGTACCATTTTTCTCCTTTGGGGTCATCCCCGTTGTGGGTATAACGATACCACTGATCGCGGTTACCAGCTTCGTCTTGTCCGACATACATCTGGTACACCGGAGATTCTTTGATGGCAGCTTCCTTCTTTTGCAGCAGTAGTTTGACCGTCTGATTGGAACCTTTCACCATTGCCCCCGTGCCTTCAGAAATCGGGTCTAAAATTCCATTCATTACTCCTAAAACGAGGGGGAAAAAACTAATACAGAATCCCAGGAGGAACGGTTTCAGCAAAGGGTGGAAGTCGATCGCCTCTGCATTCAGAATGTGTTTCCATACCCGCGCGGCGATATAGAATAGGGCAGCAAAACCAGCAATACCCCTGGCCACATCAATCAGCTTTTCGCATTCCGGCATCATCTCTGTGTACAGATCTTTCAGCACGTCCTGCATGCTGTGAAGGTTATCGGCCACACCACCCTGAGCAAAACAAAACATCGGCACTAGGATAAAGATGCCCAGCAGTTTGATTATTCTAAACTTCGTCATCGCTCAAGGTTTTGAATGCCATACATTGTTTCCATACCCCTGACCTGGTTTTTAGCCTTACTGCGGCCAAGGGCCATCAGCGAACAGGTGCTGCCGAATTCCCGGACGAAAGTCAGCTTGTCTTCCATATCCGCATAGATCTTATCGATGGTACTTAACCGCTCATCATCGCTCATGCGCAGGGAGCCGGCAGTGACTACATTCAGCAACTCGTCGAGATTTTTCAGGCTGCCCGCACCTACCTTTTCATACACCCCGACCATATAGCTGATTTCTGAAGCCTGAAAAAGATCCGGTGCGCTGATGCGCCTCACAGCGATCTTACATTCTTTGAACAGCCGGATCTGGTAATCGATGATCCCGACCACCTTGCGGTATTTTTTTACTGCAGGACTGACCTGCATCAGGCCGTCCAGGAAAGCCTTGTGTAAGCTGAAATTGCCCTGAGTAAGGGACTTTACTGTACCATAACCGGAGGAGACAATGGTAAAACCTTTCTTTAAGGTGGTCAGGATACTTTTCAGCTGGGCGAGCTTCTCTATATTCAGCGCCAGCTGGGCCGCCTCATTGGCTTGGGCATTTGCCCGAAAGGGGAGCTGGCTAACCGCAAGGCAAACCAGTAGTATTAACAATATCTTTTTCATTACTGCACATTTTCTCGTTCACAAATCTTGTTTCTTCCGCATTGTAGCCTGGAGCTAGGGTTGCGTTACCCCGTTTAGAAAGTCGCTCCCGCGGATGTCTGCCTGTCTTTTTTTCTTCATCCGAAGCAGAAGCGATACCTGCTCATCAAAGCGTTGCACAAATGAACCCTGATCAAGTGCCACCAGATACAGGCGCTCAATTCTTTCAATCCTTTCATCATCCTTCAGATCCAGTTGGTTGTCGGTAATGATCAGGATCAGCTCATCGATGGTGTCCGCAAGCATCTGAAGTACATTTTGCACTACTTGCCGGATAAACTCCTGCTCCGCATTGCTCATCAGCTCTGAACGGGCCAGCTTGTTCAGTTGCTTCAGACGAGTAACGGCCTGCACACTTATCCCCATCAGTCCGGCCACCTTCGCATATTTTTTTATTCTCGGGTTAACGATTTTAAGGGCGCCAAAAAAATCACGGTGCAGGTTAAAATCACCAGTCTTAATTTTATTAATGAGACCGACACCTTTACTGATGATGTCATAGCCTTTTTTGATATAGGTTTTATAAACCTCCAGGGCAGCAATCTGCTGTGCCAGGAGTTTCCGGTTTTCCTGTTTCTGGGAGAATAAACTTCCCAATACCTGTCCCCAGGAAAAGGTGCTGACCAAACAGGCCAGCAGGGTTAACAATATTGCTTTCATATCAGGATTTTGGGATTACAGTTTTCTTCTTCTATTTTTTTTCGCTGTCTTTTGATTCTGAAGGGCTAAAGCATTGGCCTTTTGTGCCGTTGGCAATTCCTGAAGGGATTTTAATGATACAGGCGCGGGTTCATTGATCGACGTACCTTTACGGGCGTCAAAACGGATGATCCGTAGCTGATCTGGCCTGAATCCATGTTCAGGGTCATACTGTACCCTCATCATACATACGGTACGGAGGTCAGTGATCAAACTGCCCTGGGTGATCGTATGTAACCAGACAGGGAAAGCATTAACGTTATCGATGCCTCCAGGCCATCTGTTCAGGTAGGTTAACATGGTATGGGCAAGTTCTTTCTCTGGAACACGCGGCGCCATAAATTTCCCCGTGTACCCTTTAGCATGCAGCGCCTGGATAAACCGGTCCAAATGTTCAGCCTGGACCAGCGGTTGTTTAACCATTGCTTTTACAATCTCCGCGTCCTGCGTGATTGGTAAATTTGCCTCATGAAAATCCATCGTCAACACTTCATCCCTAGCCGGGATATCGGGCCAGGCTTTAAGCTGTTCACTGACATTAAGAACCTCAGTTTCAGTACCCGCTTGCTTAAAAACCTGCATGCCCGTCAGGTGTAATCCGCCGACCTGATCATAATCTATCTTAAAAGAGCAAAGCGTGTAATGCAGGCTGGATTGATCCCCTTCGATAAAGCTATTTAGGCGAAAGGGAAAGGCTTCCTTTACTGGTCTTTGCACTGCCTGGTTCTGTAAATAGTCTTTAAGGCAATTCTTTACATCGGTTTTTTTCACGCCGTCAGTATAAAATTCTCCGGTATAACCTTTCTCCAGAAATATTGCAGAGAACTGTTCAATATGTTTTTCGTCAATCATGGGCACCAGGGTTATTGTTCAAATTTTTTATTCACGCTTAGGCAAAATCAGTTGACTGGTTATAAGCTTTTTCCTTTGTTCATTTTTGGGCTTGCCACATCAGGAGAAAGGAGCAGCCAGGCCTTTTCAATAGTTGGGGTATCCATATTTCGGGAGAGCTTAAATATTCTTACGGCAAGGATATTGTGGTTCAGGTCGCAGGTTTCAAAGCTGACCTGTTTGATCTTAATACGTTCAGGTTGGTCCAGATCAATTACAAACTTTGCCTGCATATATTGGGTCCTGGATTTATTGAAACTAAAATGTGTCATCACCACCGGATCTTTAAATTCATCGGCCTTGCCACTGTGTTTTACGGCAAAACAGGATTTGATGACCTGCTCAACTGATCCTTGTTCAATTCCGTTAATGTGCACCTGGCCGTGGTAGCCTTTAAACTCCAAAACTTTTTTTAGCTGTGCTATTTTTGAATCTATTTCTTCCATCCTTCTTTCTCCTTTTTGGGGCGTTCGCCGTCTGGTTCATTTCACCTGAAAACGAAGTGCTTTATTTGCTGCTATGGGTTCACTGCTCATTTGTTTTCTCTTTTGCTCTCGCGGTATCACTCTCTCGCTCTCGAACGCTCTCTCGAACGCGCTCTCGGATGCTAAGCGGCAGCACTTCAGCACACATCACAGCCTCAGGCTTTTTTTACTACCGGCGAATTGCGCGCGGACCATTTTAATTCCTCGGGATTTTTCCGGAATCTCGGAGCGGTGTTTGATCTGCTTGAAATACCGGTATAGCGGATATTTTTCTCCTTCACGCAAGAACTGGAATTCATACGCTTTGATATGCACGCCATCTTTGGAATTGTAATCCAGCTCAAATTCGCAACGGGTATATCGGCCTTTCCGGTCGGTTAGGGAGGTAATCGTTGATACCTTCACCGGAAGCGCAAGGGTCATGGGCTCTGCAAAGGCCATTGCCATATATCCTTTAAGTAAGTCTGGTAACCTCTCCGGACCTTTCCCGCCAAGGGCAAATAAACCATCGTATTCTTTTCGCTGTAAATAGCGACTGAGTTCATCGATGTAATTGTTGATTCTTTTCATTTCATTGTTCTTTAACTTCGGGCTAAGTCATTGCCGGAGGTATGGGGTTAACACAATTGCCGATTAGCGTAAAATTGAATCGTAGAATTTTTAACCTGGGGGTACTTGGATCGAAATTTTAATTGCCATCTTGTTTGTCATTTAATACCGTACATGATCTTCAACTGCCGGGCCTCCAATTCACTTTTTGAGCGGGAGAGCGAAAGCAGGTAGTTCTCGCCATTAAACCGTTTGAGGGCTGAATAATTCTGATCTACCTGATCAGCGGCAGCTCCGATAATTTCCAGACGCTTCGCATCACTCATCGTTGTGGAGAAGGAGTTCACGACCATCGATAGCTGATCCACATTGCCGAGGGTTTCATCCAGAATTCCCTGGTACACCCGGGCGATGTAATTAATTTCCTCAGCGCTGAAATGCTTGTCCTGCCGGATTAGCTTCCATGCCCGTTTATATTCATTCACCAGCTGGAGCTGTTTCTCGCCGAGTTCCTTGATCCGCTTGTAATAGGTGATGATGTTCTTTACTTTGTTTAACTCTTCAAAGTAATTTTTGTAGAGCGAACGCTGTTTTTCGGTCCAGTCAGAGATCTCTTCCAGCTTTAATTTTGACATGGCATTTTCTATCGTTTTCTCGACATTTTGTAGCCAGATTACCTTATTCTGCTGTCGCTGAATCGCCAGGTCGGCAGCCAGAATTGCTTTTTTGATAGCAGCCTTTATTACCCACCACCATACCGCATGTGCTTTTTGAGTGGGTGCAAACACCAGTCCCATAAGGAGCATCAGCATCACAATTTTCTTTTTCACATTTACCTCCTTTTTCTATTTGTTCACCTCTTTTATTTTTAACTAGGCTACAACGGATTCATCGACTCATCTTACGATGAGATTTCAATCTATTTGCAGAGTCAAACATTTTGATCGCTTCTACTTTGGTTGGTATTTCATCAGTACTTTTAGGAAAAAGCGTTAAACACCTGTGTTTTTTTAAGTATGATTCATCCGTATGTATTTCCATTCTACATATAATTAATCTGTACTGGCCGTTGAGATCGACTTTAAAATTGGCAGCGACATTACGCTGATCATAGTCACCATTCCATTTTAAATAGGTGCTTAAATTAAGGCCATTCAACATACCTGGTTTATAGCCCTCAATCGAAGCAAATAAGTATCGTTTAATACTATTGGAAAGGCTGTCCGGATAGCACGTAGCGGCCATAAAGCACCTATCGTAGCCTTTCTCAACAAGTGCATATTCAAACGCATCAATACTTTTAAACAACTCAGCCAGTTTCATTTCTATTCCCATTCCTGTCATTTTTTTAGTGTTTATGCCCCAATTCCGCTGCAAGTACCTTAATGCCCTTTTCTATGCTACCAAACCGCTCTGCATATTCCTGCACCTTTACTTTTTCAGTTTGTTCCGTCGTATAGGCTAAATACTCTTCCGGCGAGACTTCTGTACGGTATACTTTGGAATGGATACCCCCTAGGGAAATAAAAACTTCCTTATATTTTTTCGTAGGGTCATTGGCTTTGTTCACTGATAATACCAATGCTTTTTCTTTTTCGGTAAGGCCCAGCAGATCCTGGATCTGGTCAAATTTGTTTTGGTATTTACTCTGATCCAATAATATTTTGCAATCGCTGTTGTTGATGATGGCCTGCTTTACAATAGGCGAAGAAATGATGTCTTCTATCTCTTGGGTCACCACAATTGCCTCACCGAAAAATTTACGTACGGTCTTAAATAAGTACTTGATGTATTCCGCAAACCCCTCCTTCATCAATGCTTTCCATGCCTCTTCGATCAAAATCATCTTCCGGATGCCCTTTAATTTTCGCATCTTATTGATGAATACTTCCATGATAATAATGGTTACCACGGGGAACAGTATCGGATGGTCTTTGATGTTGTCCAGCTCAAATACAATCAGCCTTTCCTGGAGCAGATTCAGGTTTTCAGTCGCATTGAGCAGGTAATCAAATTCACCTCCTTTATAGTAAGGGCGCAGCACATACAAAAAGTTGCTGATGTCAAAGTCTTTTTCCTTTACATTCTGCTGTGCCAGTTGAGGTACAAAATCCTCTTTCAGGTAATCATAGAAACTATTGAAACAAGGGAACAGACTTTTGTCAGATTCAAGCTGATCATAGTATCCACTGATCGCATTACTTAGCGCGACATATTCGGAACGTTTATATTCATCGGAATCTGACTTCCATAACGCCAGCAATAAGGTCTTAATTGATTCTTTTTTCTCCGTATCCAGTGAGTCTCCCTCACCAATAAAAAACGGATTGAACTTTATGGGGTTCTGTTCAGAATAGCTGAAGTAATAGCCATTCACCATATCACATAAACCCCTGTAGGAGTGACCTACATCCACTAACACGATATGCGTACCTTGTTCGTAATAGCTACGGCACAAATGGTTAGTGAAGAAACTTTTCCCTGATCCAATTTGGAGGCTTACCGGGTCATTTAATTAAAAATGACCCGGTAAGCCCCTGACGGACCTAAAATGAAACGGTTTCTCGAGGTTATCCATCCCCGTCTCATCGGCTCATCGCTCAGGTCCACATGAACGGGGCGCCCTGTTTGACGATCACCCAGGCGCAGGCCAAAAGGACTGACTGAGGAACGGTAACTGGTCTCCAGGTTCAAAAAACAGGTGCTTTGCTCTAAGAAGGTGTCAAAGCAGTCGTTCGATGGAAAGCCGGCGCCGTTGCCAGGAATACCGGCCCAAAAGATCTGCGGCGCCCCGGCTGTTTCCATCTTCGCTACCGCATCCATTTGCGCGAGGCCAGAACTGACGAGGTTCTTCAGGTCTTTGAGTTCATCCTTATTGCTGGTCCACACCATGATGTTGAAATGTGCCCGGACCGGAAGACGTCCTTCTGAAATGGCTTCATTCAAAAAGTCATTGGTAGAGTCCCTGGAGATCAGGTTTTCCCGCGAATAGGCGGATAGAGATTGCAGGCGAAGCCTTTTGGTTTCCAGTTTCTGAATCGTTTTGCTCGCATCCTCGATAAAGATAAACTGGTTGTAGATGTGCGAACAGCCCAGAAGCTGGCCCAGTGTGGAAGCGAAGCCCACACTGAATTTAGTCCGGTCACTGCTGTAACGGTCGTAATTGATCCGCGATCCGCACAGCGCGGGCAGGTCGGCTGCATCACCCAGGGTGTAGATCTGCACATGCTGAGGGCCAACCTGTATGCCATCATCAAACCTGATATCTTTCACCAGCAGATCATTTTCATTTTCTGCGAGTGAGCAGTAGCGCTCGATCAGCCCGATCTTTCTGCTTTGGCTCACCAGCTCGGCGCTACCAATTCTTTTCAGCATTACAAAACCACTGTCCTCTAATATGCGTTTGAACTGCCCGCAACTATCGAGAAAATCCTGTAACGCGCCTTCCTTTACCGTTTGGTCGGGTACAATCGAAGGACGCAGCAGGTTAGAAAATACCGAACTGCTTAATTTTCTTCCCTGCGGTTTTTGGGTCAGGTAGATGTAACAGGAATGATCCAGGTATGGACGTTCATTAAAAAACCTGTTACTGGCATGGTTTAAGAAACTGCTGTGCTCCTTTGATTCCGTTTTATCAAATTCAGGATCGAACTTTTTATCTAAGAACCAGTCTTGTTTGTGGAATACCGTGAATTTCGGTAGTACCTTAATCGCTTTCACCCAATTCTGGTGAAAGGCTTCATAATCCTGATCACTCAGGGTGAAAATTTCGGGTAGTTCCGCTTTGTAAACCAACGTCACATCACCCTGTTTGGACACGATCAGATCGTGTTCCACACCCATAATGGGCATCATATCATCCATCCATTTTTCCATTGCACATATTCTTTTTCACGCTGGGTGGCACTATTGCCGTTTCACTACTTGATCGCCGGTTACCCGGTACATTTACTTCATCTGTTCATCCTCTTACGTTTCTCCCCACGTTGGTTATTTTTACAATTAAGGCTTACCGGTTTAGGGCTGTTTTGCAGCTCCTGCTCAATTTGATTCCTACGTACCAGTTCAGGGATATTTGTTTCTTCCAATCGTTTAACTTGAAGGGCGACATCATTGGGGTTCCAGGGGAATTCGCAGATCATTGCACTTGGAGACAACCCATTTTTTATACTGTACCCTACAATATCCAATTGGCTTAGCCTTGGGAAAACGATACAGATAACATCCCTGGGGTACTCATTTATTTTGGGATCAAACGGTATTGGTTTCATTTCCCGGCTATCAAACAAATGTTCGCTAGATTCAAATAATGCCCGCTGGGGGAAGACAAAGCGATTTTGCGGGCAGTCTGACTGAAAGATCTGCATGTTGTTAATGTCAATAACATATTGGAGTCCGGCTATTTGCCGCTCTGGTAAAATCCCATTGAGACGGCCAGACAATTTCTCCGTTATATATTGATATCCCTTTTTCTTCTCCAGGCTTTCTGAATTGTAACTTTCAATTTCCGTATCTGGCAACTGATCACCCTTCTCAATTATCAGACGGGGTATCCTGATTCTGCTATAACCAGTACCTAACCAACTATTTGTTACGGCATGTACAGCAAACCTTCGTTTCTTATCATGATACAGGGCAATTACATGTTCTCTTCCATGTGCCAGATTCGCAATGCGCTGATAATTATTGGGATTGGTATGATCGATTAGATACTCTCTGGCACTATCAAATTCAAATAAATCTCCGCGTATGGCAATCATATCTTTGTAGTCAGGCATGCTTTAAAACATTGGTTAAAAATTTTGTATGGGTCGTTTCCGCTGTCGGGGTTCTCCGGGTCGTGATTTTCATTTTCTATAGACTGTCATTGCTTAATATCCTTCATTCCCTTAGCCAGATCACAGAAAACCTTTCTGCTGTTACATCTCACCAGTTTGGGGATGCTCCGTCGCGCCAGCTCCTTCATCAGTCCAAATTCACCATACTTACTACTCATCGCATATATTTTGAACACCATCACAGCTCCCAGGGCAAGGACAATAAACATGGTCACATAGGTATTGATACCAATCAGGTAAAGGATCGCAAAAAGGAGCAGAAGCACCATCACGCCGCCACCCAGATACCATATGTATTGTGCCTTCAGGCCACGAAATTCAATGGATTTATTGATTCCCTTATTAATGACGTATACGCTGTTTTCCATGCTTAATAGATTTTTATTTGGTTTTATCTATCCTTCTTATTTGGTTCTCCTGCTTTCGAATTAGCGTTTATGGGATCTGCGTTTACCCGGTTCACGTAAGTACAATCTTGTCAAGATACTCAACGTTGTATCCCAAAGCCCTTAGTTTTGTGAACGGGAGATCAGGTAGTCCTGCATTTCAGCAATGACCATGTGCCGCATAAAATGATCGTCCAGATTTTCCTCAGAAAACTCAAAAGCGTCAAAAGCATTGCTACAGGCTACAATCATATTGGTCAGCTCAGACCTGAGTACGCCCACCTGTTCAAACTGTTGGTATTCCTGGGGGAATTCTTCCGCCATCACCTGTTTTAGATAATTGAACTTTGAGGGGCCAAATGAGGAGGTGAGTTCTGCAATGGAAAGATCAATAATCTCCTGCAGCTGATCGCCCTGCTGGATAAGCTCATCGATCAGTGGTTCCACAAAGTTCATCCGGTCATCCAGATACTGGGTGAGTGTTCCTCTTTCAGAAAAAAGGAGGATGATCTCCGGATAATTTTCCTGTAAAAAACCAAGTAGGCTTGCTCTGATTTCCGCTTTCATTTTACACCAAAAAAACTACGTAAAATTGCTGCCACTACCACCAGAAATATACAGGCACCGAACCACGCTGCCGCAACCTTGCTGGTATCCTGATCCCCTCCCGACCATTTCTGGTAAACCTTTACCGCACCTATTAATCCAATGACGGCGCCAACGGCGTACATCAGTTTCTCACCAGCCCCAAAGTACCCACCGATCTCCGAAGTTGCTTTGTCTATCCCGGCCTTTCCACTCTGCGCCTGCGCCGCCGCATGCTGTAAAATCAACACGGATATTACGGCCGCAGTCATTAACTGTTGTCGGGAAATTCCCTTAATTCTCACTCTGCACATATTGTTTCTCACATTTAAGGTTAATCCATCTGTTGTTTATCCTGCCACACTACAGGGTAGTCTTCGGATAAATAAAGCTGCCACGCACCGATCATCTCACTCATGCTCACGTACCTACGTGCTGTCACGCTCTCACGCTCTCCACTCAAACCAACACCCAGCCTATCTTCTTGTTGTTTTCTAATCACTGTTCGCTATTCCATGCGTTCTGTTCTGGTATTGGGTCCAGTCTTATTTTTTTGATCTTTCCCGTTCTTCCTGCCCTGTGGGGCAGGAAGGGGAAAGCTGACCGGCTGATCTGCACTCACATTCTCACACAATTGTTCACCATTTGCTTTCTCAGCAGGGAGGAGATCGCGGGTCAAATTTTTGGGGTTTAATTTTCTTCTGCTTCGCCGTTGTTCCCCCGCCTGGGATGGAGCGGGGGACATTGGCAAATGGTTCATTAGCCCAGCGCCATCTTCCACAAGCCATCTACCTCACTACGGCTGGCACTAATGAAACCATGTATCTTCATTTCCGATAGGATCAGTTCCGTAATTCCTGCCCGGAGTATTTCATCTTTTAGCGTTGGATATTCTACCAACAGGTCCCTCACAGAACTCATCACTTCCGGTTCTGCCAACTGTCGATCGCGCGACTCGGAGATCAGCTCCTTGATCCGAAGGATCAGTTCTTCAGCCAGCAGATAATTGTCATCCGCTATCGGCTCCAGGTTAACCGGCTCATGGTAGCGCTCAAAGGGATCGATTACCGCTACATCATTTTCCAGTTCATCTGCTCCCTGTTCAGGGGCTTTCCCTTTGATAAAATCATTGAGTTCTTTCCGGTAATACCGCAGAATGATATAACCGTAGTAGATTACCAGCAGGACAGCTAAGCTGAGCAGGATGTCTTTAAAGGAGTAGGGCAGAAGGGTCATAATCTTTAGGTTTTAATGTTAGGTCGTTTTTCGTTGTTTGTTGTTCTGAATTACGATACAAAAGAAGCGAGAATTGGAAGGCCCATAAAGATGTAAGAAAAATTACCACCTGATCACCACCCTTATAACTATTTGATTTTCAGTTAGAAAAAATTCAAAAAATATTTTTCCGGCCTGCAGATTACCACCTCAGAGTTGGGGTGGTCTTTAGCTAAGGAGAGGGGAAATGGGTTGATATGGTCTCGGGATTGGCTGATCAGCGTTACACAATAGCCATGAAATGCACAGGTCGTAAATCATCTGGTACCGTCTAGGTACCTTCAATAAAGATTTGATGGGCCAACGGCCCATCAAATCTTTCAAGCTCGTGTCGTCGTATGCTTGTTTTGGGTAACTTCATTTTCTAAAAACTGAACATTATGATACCCATAGGACCTTCATTTGACTATAAGGAACATAGATATGCCGTGATATACATCATCGATAAGAAAGAGGGACTTATAAGAGTAGCGATAAGCGAAAGGAACAGTTGCGCCGGCGGGCAGTATGTGTTTAAGGTTGTAGATGGACAAATAGGTCGTACGCTGGATTTCATAATGGACAGTGACCAGCAGAAGACTGATCAACTTAATTTCTTTCTGCGGGAGCATATAGCACCTAAGGAATATGCAGATTAAAGGGTTACGGCCATTAATAGCTTTAAAAACAGGAGGTTACGGATCATTTTATACCGGAGTGTTTCAGCTGGCGGGGTGGAAACTTATGAAGAGGGGAGAAAAATACCATTTGTGTTTACAATTCAAAAGACAAACAAACTCATTTATTCCCGGAAATACGCCTCCGATATCAGCACAGATGAGATCGGGTTTTTAAGCTAAGATTGACATCGAAATATCCGATGTCAATCTCGCTGTTAGTAATTTTCAATTTTCTTAATGAGTTGCTGCAGGGCTTCTATAGCAATTCTTTTATCTCTTTCTTCACCGGCATAAACCTTTCCCAGCATGCTTTTCCAGCTCAGTTCCTCCTTATGGTTGGTTGAAATATAGGGGATAATGGCCTTAAATATGGCTTCTATCGATTTGGATACAAAGAGTTTCAGCTCCTTTGCGGCGCGAAGGATTAATCCGATCTGATCTGCCGATAAGGCCACCAACACTTTGAAGGGAATGACTTTCTCTTTTAGTTTGAAGCTTGATTCAATCAAAGGGCTAAATCCCTCTTTTTTCTTTTCCAGGTAACCGATTTCATTGGTGATCCAACCGGTAAAATACGATTTCATGCTCGGATACCGTTTATCATAAATCGTTTTGGGCTTGACAGGAAGGTGCAGCAGGCGTTTAAATTGAAAATGCAGGAACTCCAGTTTAGCTTCCTGGCTTTCCTCATTTTCAAATAGCGCTTCCAGGCCACTGGTGAAATACGCAATGGACTCGCTCGTGTTGAAGTTCCAGTAGAATAGCAGCTCATGTAAGGTGGGGCAATCAGGCAATACCCGCGGCTCCTTTGGGTTGAGGAAGTTTCTGATCATTTCTTTGTGGTATTGAGTTTCTTTCACAGTAATCATGTCCTGTTGATCAATACGATTTACAAACTGGCGTAGTGCATCCATCACAATACCAATGATTTTGTCGCTGTTATTTCCGGCTTTCAGTGCATTGGGGAGCAGGAGGAACTGTTCTTCCATCTCCGTCTTTATGGCCATCAGTTCTGGAATGGGCACCCTTTCTTCGGGGCTTAGAAATTGTGGGTAGCTCACTTCAATAAATTGTTGAATTTCCTCCAGGCAGATAAACAGGTACTCAAGAATTTCACGGGAACTCATGTCCAGGTCTTTCTGCTGATGCACTGCATTATAGGTTTGATTGATCAGTAAGATGAGCGCGTTGTAATATTTTTGCACCATAACTCTGGTATGGTCTTCCTGTTTAATGTTGAACAGCTCTGCCTTTAAACGGTTGTAAATTTTTACCTTCTCATTGGAAATGTTTTGGATCACAGAGGCAGTCTGATCCTGATTCCTGGCGGGTTGATTTTCACTGGTGACTTCCAGTAGTAACGATTCTAGCGATTGTAGCACATAATTTTTTTTCATCTTGTAGTTTGAGGGTTAGGATATGGTTAATTGGACAATTCAGAATAATACGTGGTCATACAACAGGCTTCCTTACCCGGAAAAACTACCAGGTCTGATTTCGTGACTAATGGATATGGTATCTGTTCGGGCTAATGGTTAACAGCCTGTATTTCTTAATTGCAGCATCACAGTAGCGTTAATAAAATTATAAGTAGTACTTTAAAAATAATTACACCACAATTAAAGGTCTTTTTTGTTTTACTTATTTTGTTTTATGTTTTAGATATGATATTTTGAATGAATAGGTTTAATACACATGATGCATTTCTGCTGGCCTTTCCATAAAAGGCAAATGATTACCTTCTCATGCGGATGAGCAAGAGCTTGGGTTTGAGCGGATCGGGCGTGAAGTTCAATATGGCGTAAAGTACAGTAAGCCTGTTACTTCAATGACTACGCTTCAAATCTAGGGGAATTTGAGGTTTTAGTAGATTGACATTTGTCAATTTTATAGTTTGGAGGCTTTTATTCTTGAAAGGGTTTCCGTAGTCACCCCTAAATAGGAAGCGATGTATTTTTTTGGAACCCGGTTGATGATTTCAGGATATTGGTTCATAAAATCTGCGTACTTCTCCGTAGCGCTTTGTTTGCGTAAAGCGATTGTTTTTTCCTCGCTTCGGCAATAGTACTCTTCTGTCAGTACTCTTCCAACTACATTGAATATTGGGAATTTTCTATACAGTTCCATCAGGTCATCATAATGAATATACAAGAGTTCACTATCTTCCAATGTCTCAATTGTCTCAAAGCTGGGTTGCCGGCGATAGAAAGACAGTAGCGATATGGCCAGGTCATTTTCCAACAGAAACCAATTGGTGATATCCTGATCTTCTTTATCGTAAAATGACCTTAGCAGGCCTTTCTGGACGAAATACAAATAGTTGCATACCTCTCCTTCTTTGAGCAGGATCTGCTTACGGTCAATTTTTGCAAATGTCAATTTGCTGGTAACATCGCGCTTTAATGCGTTTGAAAGAGGTATGATCTTCGAGATCATATCGAGTACCGGGTTGTTCATAATAATGGTTTTAAGTGATACGGCTGGAATATAATCGGTAGCGCTTAGCTATACAATAGGCAATTTAAAACTGAAATGATCTCGCGTAGCCTTTGAGCAAATTTTTAACACCATTGATGCTTACCGTTTGCTCATAACGGCAACACTACCACAACAGGATTAGGTTTTCTAAAACAGCTTTCGTTTTAAATGGCTCGGGTTTAATTGATAAGTGGTTTCTAACCAATTCACAAAAATAGCGATTTAAGATAATTGAGCCATGCTTAATTTTGTGCATAGACAACAATAGCAGCCAGAGGCTTTGCTTATTGGCTCGGGTATTAATCATGCACTCCTAACCATTTGAGGTAGCTTTATTTCGGGCCGGGGAAATTCCCGGTACAATAATTTGTTGGAAGTTTTATTTTGCAATGTTACGTCAACTTGAATCTGACATCAGGCTTCTGGATGCTTTATTGTATTCATCAAATGATTCCTATACGATGAACTTTTCTAATCAGCAGGCGGCTGCTATACAATATGCCAAAAAGTTAATTGAATGCTCTCCTTTTAGGCGTTACAGGATCAAAGAACTGTCCAGGCTCACTGGCATCAGTAATACGGTACTAACTAGTGGATTTCTTCACTTTTACCAGATCACCATAGGTAAATATCATTTATATACATCTATGGAGTATGCCAAAGCCCTGTTGGAAGGCGGAATGCCGATGAAAGAAGTCTTCATGCTTTTTGATTATCAATCACTGGCAAACTTCAACCGGGCCTTTAAAAAAGTTTTTGGGAACTTACCGAGTGCTTACCGGCTGAGAAAATAGTGCGGTAAAAAATGTTGTTTTGGACTACTTTTTTTCTTTGTGACCTGGCGGTACTGTTGTAATTTGTTATCTGAAATAGTCAAGACAAATCACTTTGTTAACCTGATAGACAAACACTTTAACATTGGGTGTTGACCTTCCAATTGTTGCGGGTTTACCGGGCCCGCCAAAATGGACAATTGATACCGGTATTGGTCTGGCTTTATTTTCATAAGGATAGACAGTGGCAATTTTAAAGGTAGTTATCACCAATGCCTGAATACTTTCATTATGCTTGTGGGCCAATGAAAATCGTTTATTCGTTTAGTGATAATACCTTTAAATTGTCATTGATACAAATACGGATTCCATTGATTGGTTGAGAAACCTGTTCCTGATATCATGTTATTGAAGAAGATAATTCCAGCCTATACCTTACATCCCAACCATAACAGAATTTCAACTGCAAATAGAATGCGCTGTCTTTTCCGACCTTATGAGGGTTTAAGCCCTCAAAATGAAATTTTTGCCGACTTTCATTCTCATAATCTTATGCCCTATTCTGGCCTGGTCACAGGAGAATACCCGTGGCCAGATGAGTGGGCGCATTCTGGATGCCGATACACGAAAACCGATAGAAGGGGCCTCTGTTTCTTTAATCCAGGCGAATGATTCTTCCCGAACTCCCTACGCCACTATCACCAATGAATACGGGAGGTATTTGCTGACTGGATTGAAAACGGAAACCTATAGGATCTACATCAGCTTTTTGGGCTACCAGCAGCAGCTATGGACCACGCCAATCAGTGTTACCGCCAACCTTGTTCAACAGCCGGATATCTATCTGAAAAGGAAATATCTGGAGCTTTCCCAGGTGGAGATCATTGAGTCCAGGCCTCCTGTTTCCCTGAAGAAAGATACCACTGAATTTAGCGCCAGCTACTATAAGACCAAAGAGGTATCGCCAGTAGGGGACTTACTGCGTAAACTTCCCGGCCTGGAGATAGCAGCTGATGGCAGCATTACTTATAACGGCAGCCCTGTTAAACAGATTCTGGTAGACGGCCGGCCTTATTTTGGGAATGACCTGAAAATGGCAAGCCGCAATATACTGGCAGGAATGATCGAAAAAGTACAGCTCATAGACCGCAAACCTTCCGCTGAAGAAATGGGAACCACAGGTAATCCGACGCCGGAAAAAGCAATTAATCTTACTCTGAAAAAAGACCGCTATGATGGCCTGAACGGGTTGGTATCGGCGGGCTATGGAACAGATGGCAGGTATGCTTCCAGGGCGACGATCAACCGGTTTAATGCACAGCAGCAGATTTCTCTGGTTGCCGGCGCAAACAATGTAAATTCCTTTGATGAAGATATGGGGATAGCAGCCGGTAATGACAATACAAAAGTCTGGAATGCCGGCCTGAACTACAATCAGGAGCTTAGTCCCCGAATAAGTTTATCTTCCAGCTATAGAATTAACGGGGAGAACACGACTGTGGTTACCAGTTCGCTCCGTCAGAACTTTTTAAAGGATTCCAGCTTTGACAACAGGCAGACTTCTACAGCTACGAGTACCGCTACAGTGCACAATGGGGAGATTGGCCTGAAGCTGCAGCTGGACTCCAGCTCTAGCCTGGTCCTGTTGAACCGACTCTCCTTTACCTTAAAATCAAACCTGCTGGAAAATGATTTTTCTACCAGCAATAAATCAGGTTTGATCAACACTGGTCATACGGATAATCAAAGTAATGGCAACACGCTTTTCTATCTCACTAACTGGACCTACACAAAAAAGTTTTCTCAACCTGGTCGTATCCTGATTGCCGGGTTCAACTACAGCCACGGCAGCACCCCTCAGAAAACTTTTAACCGGTCGGAAACCCTGTTTAATCTTCCCGCAGGGGAGCAGCTTTCGGATAGCCTCAACCAGATGGCCGACCAACATGGTATCAATTCCATTTTTCAGCTGACGTTAAACTATGCCCAGCCGGTATTTAAAGACCGTTTCGTAGATATGGCCTATATCTACACCCGGTTTGGTAACAGGACCGATAGATCGGTCTATGGCGCTAGTTTCCCCAAAGGTCCTTATGATGTGAGGATAGATTCCCTGAGCGCCGATTTTAGAAGCCTCACTGTTGCGCAGTACGGAGGTCTGAGTTTTCGGACACAAAAGCAAAAGTTTGATTATTCTGTCGGTGTTGGGATGATCCGGAACACACTCAACAGCCGGATCATTTCTACAGGCAGTGCCTTACAAAAGAATCTGCTGAATGTCTTTCCAACAGCCTCGCTGAATATGGACATCAGCAGGAACTGGAAACTTCATTTTGATTACAACAGGAATATTCAGCCACCAGGCGCCTCCCAGTTGCAGCCGGTACCTGACAATAGCAACCCCTTATTGCTGCAATCAGGCAATCCGGATTTAAAACCCGCGACGCAGGATTATTTTAACCTGGGTATCCGTTCTTTTAATCCGATGTCTTTACTCAGCCTGAACTTCAATGCCAGCACCGGATTGTTGCATAACCAGATAGTTACGGAACTACAGACAGATTCCATGGGACGGCAGATCTCCCGTCCCGTAAATGTTAACGGTGCATATTTTATCAGTTTATACGCTGGAGCAGGGATCCCCCTAAAGAAGCTGAAAACGTCGGTCAACACCAGTACTTCATTGAGTTTGAATAGGGATCTGTCAATCAATAATGGCCTGTTAAGCACCGCCGATAAAATGGTGCTTCGTCAAAGCCTGAGTTTTAATTATTCCCATAGGGAGCTGTTTGAATTGATGGCCTACCTGAGCCTGACCTATAATACCGCCAGCTACGCGCTTCAGCACAACAACTATAAATATTACGATTATGCTTTTTCCTTTAATGGTAACATCAACCTGCTTTTAGGCTTTACCCTCGGTGCAAACCTGAACTATACTTTGCTGGCTGGACGCGCCGAAGGGTACAATACGGACATGCTGATCATCAATGCAATGATTGCAAAATCTTTGCTGTCAGGTCAGCGGGGGCAGCTGAAATTGCAGGTCTTTGATCTGTTGGACAGAAACCTCAGCCGGCAAAGAAATGTAGGGGAAAATTTCATTGAGGATAGCCAAACAAGTCCGCTCAGGCGCTTCGGCATGCTCAGTTTTACCTACTACCTTAAGAAGAGATAACAGCAGGGGGAAGGGGCAGCTTGGTTAAGATCCCGCGGTTTCAATCTGTTCCAGCCTTTGTTTCAACCGCTGTACAATTCCGGATTTGGCCTCCGATGAGAGGGTCATTTCGGTTTTCGTAATAAAATCATCCCATTTATACCAGAGCGGTGAGTTCCTGCGGGAACCGATGGCAACCTCGGTGCCATCAGTGAAAAGAAAAGTCGGGCAGCTTTTATCGTCCAGCACCTTAAAGGGGCCGTTCCATTGCCGGAGAAGTTTGGATAGAGGACAGTCCTTAAGATATTGTCGAACCAGAGGTCTTTTCTTTTTCCTGGCATACAATTGTTTGATCAGGTAGATTTCTATTAATGAGGGTGCGACACCCAATCTGCTCGCTTCTTCACCGCAGATCAGTTTAAGATGGTCAATGGTTTGCTGAAGGGTCATACACTATTTTTTTGTCAGCTTGCATTTTATTCCGGATTCCTGCACTCATGCCGCATAACAGGGTTCAAATACACCCGATATCCGGTTGTATAGCACCCTGGTGATGTGCTCTCGCACACCTGGTACAATGGCATGGACACATGCGTAGATCAAAGCGTCCCACCGGCATATCCTGGGATGCAGGTCGCAATAGTCCGCCCCGATGACCCTGCCATCCTTAAACCGCAGGGTAGGCTGATCCTTATCCAGTAAGACCGTAAAGGGGCCGTATGCATTTTCAAGTAGCCTGAACAATGCTCCGCTTTGAAGATATTCAGGGATCAGATATCTTCTGCCGGATTTAAACAATTGTTTTACGATGATCACATCTATCAGAGCTGGCGCTACTTCAAAATTAGCAGCTTCCTCAATACAAATTTCCTTTAGGCTTGCAAGTAATTGCGTGTCCATACATAATTGATTAGGATGAATGAATGAACGGCTACCGATGGAACACCATTAAAGGTGGATGTTAGTTGAAATGTACGTTGTGCGATGAATCAAAGGCATATTTGATCGTTGTAACCGCGGTTAAATTGTCTAAGAATATGGATACTTCACCGGTTTTATCTAATGCCCCGGTGAATCTCTGGTTTAACAGGTCTGGATTATCAATGTAAATGTTAAGGTTGTACCATCTTTCCAGAATCTCTTTAATCTCTTTCAGATCTGAATTGTGGAAATAATAAATCCCTTTTCTCCAGCTCAGCGCTTGGTTATCCTTGTTTTGTTCCACGCTGATCTTTTCTTTCTGCCCTGCAATAGCTGTAGTACCTGGTTTCAATGTCACCTGACTCTTAGGAGTGACCACCTTTACAGAACCCTGGACCAAGGTGACCATCATGGTTCCCGGATCATAGGAATTCAGGTTGAATTCAGTTCCCAATACCCGGACCTCACCGGAACTGGTACGCACGGTAAAGGGCCTTGAAGGATCTTTGGCCACGGTTAAATAGGCTTCCCCCTGGATACTGATCTCCCTTTTCCTGCCACCAAAGACCATTGGAAAGTTAATTTCGGTAGAGGAGTTGATCATAATTTTACTGCCATCGGACAACAACATGGATAAACTCCTGCCTGCCGGAACTTTTAGCGTACTGTTTCCTTCACTGGCTAAATTTACATCGAAGGAAAGCAGCTTTTCTTGACTATTATAGTGAATCCCCTCCTGACCACCACCATTAAGCTTGCTGAGGTCGATCTCACGACCATCAGCAAGCTTTAAAACAAACGCTTCTTGCTGTACTGGTTTGTTAATGGATGGCTGGACTTTTTTGGGAATCAGTAAACCTGCCGGGTCTTTTATAATGAACAAGGCGATTAGAATCGCAGCGGCATATAAGGGTATATACTTTTTGCTAACCAACACGGATAAAGGCCGGCTTACGGTCGGTTTGGCATGCAGCTCCGCCGCAGTAATAGGCTTCCATACGCGGTGATCATCTAAACGTGAAAATTGATCCTGGATATCTTCTTCTTTAAAATCCTTACAGAACGCTTGCCAGCGCTGATGAATGGCTTCATCCTGCTCGATTAACGCATTGATGTAAATGAGATCTTTATCGCTAATCGAACCGGCAAGTTTCTGCGAAAAATAGATTTCAATATCCTCATGATCTTTACGGTTCAAACCTCCCATATCAGTAAAACACTTATTTTCAGAAAATCTTTAGTCTTCGCTATGTTTTTCGTAGCTTTTTCCGTAATATTTTAATGGCAGCATTGATGTGCACATATACGGTATTGATATTCATGGATTTGGAGTCGGCAATTTCCCTGTAAGACATTTCCTGGATGAAACGCATTTCAAAAATATTCCGGGTAGCAGGGGAGGGAATATAAGAGAGGGCTTCGTGCAAAATAGAGGTATCAGAATTGTTTTTCAGCTCATAGTTCGGGTGCTCGGCTTGCTCTTCAGAATTGATCAGCGCATTGAGCTTCTTATTGTTCTGGTCCCGCAGGTAATTTAGGGACCGCGATTTGACATAACTGAATAAGTAGGAACTGATGTTTTTATCCCTGATCGCGCCCGACCGCTTTTGCCATAGGTATATAAATGCATCATGAGCAAGCTCATAACAAACCTGCTCATCCTTCACAATTCTAAAAGCGTAGATGAATAATGCCTTTCGGTACCTTTCATAAAGTAGGTTAAAGGCAGATAAGTCATCTCCCTTTAGTTGATCCAGTAATTGCGCATTCTCATGGTTATCCTCCAGCATGTGCTATAAATGACAATCTAACAGTAAGCGGTTGCTTTCCGGTTTGGATTTCTTCTGAGGGAAGCGAAGCGTTGGTTTGTTCACCAACGGTGATACTCATGCAAAAACAATTTCTACGTTCAATATTCAGACCTTCAGATCCCCATCAGATGGCCTGAATGTAATTGAGATTTCCAAATTAGCTGATCAGTAAGCGTAAACGAGTCAAGGTTACTTCAATTGAAAACAGTCTGTCGAAATTATTTACGACATAAAACTACTTCTAGTTTTCATTTTTTAATAATTATTTTAAAAATATTTTTTTTCGCAGGACAACCACCTGCCGCCCTTTCCTGATGCAGAGCAGAATAAAACTAGGCGAAGAAAAAAACGCTTGGAATTAATCGTTTTCTGATTAACGAATCGTTAACAAGATGCTGTATCTCTCTGCCAGTAAGGAGTAGCGGGCTTTGTGATCAGTTTGTGGATAAATGAAACTCATTTTAACTAAAGGTTTATCTGTTACCGGTGTTATATCATAAAGTGATTTGTCCATTTTAGCTTATTTCCCCAAGGCAACAACAGTAAACGAACTTGACTAGAACCAATTCAAATTGAAAGCGGGTAGATTTTATCTAGCACCCAATGCACTTCCTTATGTCCAGATCTATACTTCGTATAGCCGTCAGCGCTATGTTTTGCTGCATGATCAGCCATACAGGTTTCGCTATTCAGGCGAGAACCATAACATCAGCCAAACTCGTCTCACTAAGTTTCACCAATGTGGAACTGGGCGAAATTCTGAAAAGCATCCAGAGCCAAACCGGGCTCGCCTTTTTTTACAGCAACAATTTGTTAAATGAACAGCAGAAGCGGACAATCAAAGTGAACAATGTGCCGGTGGATCAGGCGCTTTCCCTATTGCTGGATGCCAAAAGATTCAGCTGGCGAATCGATGAGAATACCAGGTCGATCCGGATCGCTGGCCGGGAATCAAAGGTAGCTGCCATTACTCCTTTAAGTGTAGATTCGACTATTAAAAATAGTTTGACGGGCAGGGTTACCGATGCCACCGGTCACCCATTGATCGGAGCCACCCTACGGATTAAAGGAACCAACCTCGGTGCCCAGGCAGATGCCTCTGGTAAGTTCGAGATCCGGGATGTGCCATCGGACGCCATCCTGCAGGTTTCCTTTACCGGTTACCAGCATCAGGATCTTTATTTGGGCGGAAGGCAAATTATAGATGTGGTTTTGACTGGTTCTGCAAATGATCTTTCTGAAGTAGAGGTGGTATCCACCGGTTACCAGAAATTACCCAAAGAACGGGCAACCGGTTCTTTTGCTTTTGTGAATAACCAATTGCTGAATCGTAGTGTAAGTACAGATGTACTTTCCAGGTTGGATGGTGTGACGAGTGGAGTGATCTTTAATAAGCAAGCAAATAGAGTCGGAGGAGATCCAAATAGTGGAGGAGATCCGAACATAAGCATCAGGGGAAGAAGTACACTTTTTGCAAATACCCAACCTTTGATCATACTGGATAATTTTCCCTATGAAGGAGATCCTGCTAATATCAATCCGAATGACATCGAATCAATTACGGTATTAAAAGATGCTGCCGCGGCAAGCATTTGGGGCGTCAGGGCAGCTAACGGGGTGATCGTCCTGACTTCAAAGAAGGGGCGGAGTAACCAGAAAGCAAAGATTTCCTTTAACACCAATGTCAATATGATTGACAAGCCGGATATTTTTACCGTGCCTCAGTTGACTTCAAAGGAATCCATTGAATTAGAAACATATTTTTTTAAAAAAGGCAAGTATAATGTTTTACTTAATTTTTTGCCCTATTTCGTTCAGACCCCGGTTGTTGACATCTTAGATAAAGAAAAAAAGGGGCTGATAAGCCATACTGAAGCTGAAGCGCAACTTAATCGACTAGGTAACAATGACTACCGATCTGACTATTCCAAATACTTTCTTCGCAAAGCGTTAGACCAACAGTATGCCCTTTCGATTAACGGTGGCGGGGAAAACAATCTGTATTATATATCGGGCGGCTTTGATAAAAAACTGGCGAGCCAGATTCCTAATGATTATAACAGGTTTACTTTAAACGCCCGTAATACTATTCTGTTTTTGGAAAAGCGTTTGGAATTCACTAGCGAACTCTTATTTGCAAAAAGTAAGACAGAAAGTAACCCTAACAGCTTTACCGCTACGAGTCCTTATGAAGAACTTGTAGACGAAAATGGGAAGGCATTGTCTGTAATACGCGATTGGCGACAGGCAAGTAAAGATGCTTTAGATAATAAGGGGTTGTTAGACTGGAATTACTTTCCCTATGATGAGCGGTTGAATAAGGGCAATAAAACTGATATGACCGACTACCGTATAAACGTTGGTCTGAATTACAAGATCTTAAAGGATATTTTCTCTTTGGGGGTAAATTATCAGTATCAACAAGGAAATATAGATCAATCAGTATATAATGATCAAAATACCTATGCTACAAGACTATTAATTAATCAATATAGCCAGATTGATCCATCTGGCAATATTACTTATGCAATTCCGTTGGGAGGAATTCTTACAAGTACTAATACAATCTATAAGAGTAATACAGGGCGAATACAATTGAATTACAATCAGATTTTTTCCGGCAAACATGAAATTACTGCATTGAGTGGATTTGAAATGAAAGACTACAATGCGTTTAGCATGACCAACCAGGTTTATGGCTATAAACCAGACAATGCTACAAGTATTCCTGTTGATTTTTTTAAAGATTTTACACCACAAATTGGTCGTGGAACTGTTAGAATACCAAATGTATATGGTCAGAATGGTTCATCAGACAGGTTTATTTCTTACTACGCCAACGCCTCCTATTCGTATAATTATAAGTATACCATCTCTGCCAGTGCACGCAGGGATGAATCAAATTTATTTGGTGTTGATGCGAATCAAAAAGGTGTTCCACTTTATTCATTTGGCTTGTCCTGGGATATCAGCAAAGAAACATTCTACAAGATCAATTTCTTGCCATATTTACGTCTGAGGGTAACGGATGGATACAGCGGCAATTTGAGCAAGAGTCTTTCTGCTTATACAACTGCCAAAACCCAGGATGTGAATAGATATAATTCACCACAGCAGTCTATCATCAATCCACCTAATCCACAGCTGAGTTGGGAAAAGGTTCATGTAACGAATATAGGAATCGATTTTGCTACAAAAGGGAACAGGTTGTCTGGGAGTATTGAACTTTATTCCAAGAAAGGTCTGAACCTGATTGGAAATAGTCCAATTGCGGCTCAGACTGGAGTTATCCAATTTACCGGCAATACTGCAGATATGATTACTAGGGGAGTAGATTTTACGCTAAACAGTATAAATACTAAAGGGAAGTTAGTGTGGACAACAAATTTTTTACTGAGTATCGTTAGGGATAAAGTTACCTCCTATAAACTTCAAACTGGGGTGAATGATTATTATGTCACCCAGAATTACGATAACCCCATTGTTGGTCGGCCATATTCTGCAATATTGACTTATCCCTGGGCCGGCCTGGATAGTATGGGAGATCCACAGGGTTACCTGGGTGGCAAAGTAACCAAAGATTACAATGGAGTGCTAAATTCTACCGATTTAGCGGACCTTAAGTTTATGGGTGCTGGTACGCCTACTGTATTTGGTAGTCTTAGGAACAATTTCGCGTTTAAGGGAGTAGATTTTTCATTCAATATCATTTACAAACTGGGGTATTACTTTAGAAGAGGTTCATTTTTGAACTCTGGATCAACATTCCGACAGGCAGACTATGAGAAACGCTGGCAAAAGGCAGGGGATGAGCATACAACAATTGTTCCTGCTTTAAAATATCCAATAGATAATCAAAGAGATTTGTTTTTCAGGGGCTCAGAAGCCCTGGTTGAAAAGGGGGATCATGTTAGGCTACAGGACTTGCAGGCTGGTTATAGTTTTAAAGTGCATTTGGGTAAATATGCTGCGACAAACTTAAGAATTTATGGTTATGTGAGCAATTTGGGCATTATCTGGCGGGCAAATAAATTAGATCTTGATCCTGATTTTACAGGCAACTGGTCCTACTTGGTTCCCAATCCTAGAAGTTACGCCATTGGTATAAATGTAAATCTCTAAATCTTAAATCCAGACGCTATGATAAAACAAATTCTCGGTTTTTCTGCCTTGTCTGTTATGGCATTTGCCGGTTGTACCAAAAGTGATTTCTTAGAAAAGAAGCCTAACACAAATATCGTTATTCCTTCCACACTTGATGACATGTCTCAATTGTTGGACAATCAAACAGTAATGACCTTCAACTCCCCAGCGTCTGGTATAATGTCTGGCGATGAATATTATTATCCCACACAGGAAAGCTTTGATGCGGTTTATACAAAAACTGAGAAGAATTGTTTTTTGTGGAGCAAGGATATTTATTCAGGTGAAAAAAACATAGCTGAGTGGAACGCCCCCTATCAGGCAATATTTTATGCTAATGTCGTTTTGGAAGGTTGGGATAAACTAAGTACAGAAGAGAAGGAAAGCGAAAAAGGAAAGTTTGTTAAAGCCTGGGCTTTATTCGACCGTAGCTTCAATTACTTTAATCTGGTTCAGACGTTTTCAAAACCATACGACCAAAGGACAGCCAATAGTGACTTGGGGGTTCCCCTAAAAATAAGCGCTGATATAAATGATATTCAGAAAAGGGCAACTGTTCAGGCAACTTATGATCTTATTCTTTCAGATTTGTATGCGTCGATCAATTTGTTCACGACAAAAATTTCCAGCAGAAATTTGAATAGACCTTCTAAGTCCGCTGGATATGCGCTGCTTGCGAGAGTGTATAACTATATGAGAATGTATGATAAAGCGTTGCAAACTGCTGATAGTTCGCTGATAAATTATAGTAATTTGATTGATTACAATGCTTTAGATCCTGACGCTTATGAGCCTTTTACAAACTATAATTCTGAATTGCTATTTTTAGCCATTACCAATTTGGATTATAGTATAGTTACTGTCAATACCGGTTATTCTGTAATTGACACCTCACTTCTAAAGCTATATGAAACCAACGACCTTCGTAAATCGATTTATTTTAATGTCGATAAGGAGAATTACTCTATGCGAAGTGGATATAATGGGACAGGCGGATTTCCGTTTACTGGTCTTGCAGTTGATGAAGTTTACTTAATAAAAGCAGAAAGTCAGGCAAGATCTGGAGATTTAAATGGAGCAAAGGAAACATTGAATACTCTACTCATAAACCGTTTTAAGACTGGAACCTATATTCCTATCGAATCCTCCACTCAAGCAGGCCTTTTGGGAATTATAATCAATGAACGTAGAAAAGAATTAGTATGGCGTGGACAACGATGGCCAGATATCAAACGGCTTAATCTGGAAGGTGCGAATATTTCTTTAAAGCGGGTGTTAGGTGGGATAACCTATACATTGCCTCCAAATGATCCCAGGTATGTCATGCCGATCCCTGATGATGAAATTGCGCTGAGTCATATCGATCAAAATGTGCGTTAAGAATAAACCATTATAACGAAGAGAATATTAAACAATATTGAATACCAATAAAATAAATATTATTTGCAGATTTGTAGAAGAGATATTCTATTCAGATGAAATATCGTGTGTTAACCGATGAGCAGTTGATCAGCAGATTGAGATCTGGTGACCAGTTGGCATTCGCCCAGATTCATGAGCGTTATTATCCTTTACTGTATAATTTTTCTTTAAAGAAGAATATAGATCCTGAGGAAATCAAAGATATGATTCAGGAGGTTTTTATAAAACTCTGGCAGAACCGAGAATCGATTCAACTCACCACCAGTTTGCGTAGTTACCTATTCAGATCGGTATGGAACAGGATGATGGACTTGTTCCGGCACACGAAGATTAAACAGGAACACATAGACTCACTGCAAACCGCGATGAATAGTCCCGGTTTTTCCGGTACCGATTACAGAATCCGGGAAAAAGATATGGAAAGAATAATCACCTTGGAAATCGAGGCACTGCCCCAGCGGATGAGAGAGGTGTTGACCCTTCGGAGAGATCAAAATCTATCTAACAAAGAAATCGGGATACAACTAGGGATAACAGAACAGACCGTGGAAACCCATGCAAAAAGAGCCTTAAGGGTATTGAGGCGCCGTTTGGTAATCAGGGTACTGCTACTGCTGGTCCACGTTTAATGACCGTGACAATCAGGTCTTGTGATGTTAGCGAAGGCCGATAACTCCGAAACAGATAGGATAGGTGTCATGTCACCCTGGTAACTCGGTTCGGAATTTTGATGAATTTTTATTTTCCCTTTCGTTACCCACACGGGAATTTACAAACGTCTTGTATATAATGATGAGGTAAAATAATACCAATGTCTTATACTATGCGATGATGAATGCAAAAGAATTACTTGAAAAATATCGGAACGATCTGTGTTCTGAGCAGGAGAAACGACGCATTGAAAAATGGTTTTTATTCCACAATGCGGCTGCCCCTTCGGGCTTGTCTGATGATGATTTATCAGACTTACAGCGTAAGGATTTTACCAAACTGGAAAGTAAGATTGTGCAAAAAAAGAAATCACCGTATTTAGCACCGGTGAAATGGAGCATAGCCGCCATTCTTTTTTTCTGTCTGGTATCAGGAGCGTTATACATTTCCCGTCATCCTGGTCATATTTCAGATTCCAGGGATGTTCTCCCAGGAACAAACATGGCATTCTTGACCTTATCCAATGGTCAGCGCATTAATCTCTCGCAGATAGCAAACGGAACAATTGCAGAACAGGCCAATATACAGATCAGCAAAACCGGGCAGGGGCAAGTGAGCTACCTGGAAATTGCCGGGAATGGTGTTCAGAAAAGCAATGCTACCAACACTATAGAAACACCCAAAGCAGGCCAGTATCAAATTAACCTACCTGACGGTACAAAAGTCTGGCTGAACGCCGATTCTAAACTTACCTATCCTGTAGCCTTAACCGAAAATGGGACACGTGAGGTGACTTTAAGTGGTGAAGCCTACTTCCAGGTGGCTAAAGCCTACACGTCATTGCGAGGAAGCAAGACGAAGCAATCTATACCATTCATAGTACACACCAGAAGTCAGGAAGTAAGAGTGTTGGGAACTCATTTTAACATCAATAGCTACAATGAAGAGCCCGAAACAATAACGACCCTGGAAGAAGGAAGCGTGGAGGTCGTAATGAAATCATCATTAGCTCAAAGCATAGAGTACCCGCCATTGCGAGGAAGCTCCCCTCAGTCATTGCGAGGAAGTATGACGAAGCAACCTAAAACAGTGATTCTGAAACCCGGAGAACAGGCGGCTACTGGGAGGGGCCAGGAAATACAAGTAAGCCCTGCAGACCTGCAAACAGCAATGGCTTGGAAAGAAGGGCGAATGTATTTTAAGCAGGCAGATATTAAAGCCATTATGAGGCAGGTGTCGCGCTGGTACGACGTTGATATTCTTTATGCCGGTGAAGTTCCGGAACGACAGATCACCGGTGGATTTGACAGGAACGCTAAACTTTCTGCAGTGGTGAAAACACTGGAGCAGAATGGGATTGTAATTAAAACCGACTATCGGCGGAACGGCACAATTGCATTGATCGTTCAGCCTTAAACATATAATGAATGGAATATTTGATTTAAACAACTTGCCTATCGAAAAAAACAAAATTAGATTAATACAAAGAATTCCGTAAAAAGCCGATAAGCGTTCGCCAACGCCACCGGCCAAATTGGGAGTCTTTCAACGTAAAGTACCAACTCAACATTGTTTTAACTAACCCCCCGTAAAAGTATGATTTTTTTTAAATGCTGTTCTCATATCCAGAAAATCAGATGGAGACAGCGAAGTAAACGGTTAGCCATGTGCCCTGGAGGGTATGACGATAACCATTACGTTAATCAGTTTAGAAAACGTATGCTCCTGCTAGTCCTGCTGATATGCTTTATTTGCCTTAAATTAAGTGCAGTTGCCTTAGCTCAGGGAATTACCATTGCAGTAAGGAATGCCCCGATTGCAACCGTTTTCTCACTTATTGAAAAGCAAACTGACTACATTTTTTGGTATGACAAGGACCAGGTCAGATTTGCCAGGCCGGTAACGCTTAACCTGAAGAACAGTGCATTGCCCAGGGTACTGGAAGCCTGCTTTAAAGGCCAGCCTTTTACCTACCTTATAGGAGAGAAGTCCATAACTGTAAAAGCAAAGCAGCAGGGAATTCTGAAGCAAAGCCCGAAAATGTCAAAGGATACATTAATTAGAGGTAAGGTACAAGATGAACAGGGGAATCCATTGTCGGGCGTAAGCGTAAAAGTAAAAGGAACAGCTACATCAGCGATGACCAACACGAAAGGGAATTTTTCTATTTTGTTAAGAACAGATCATTTCTCCGATTGGGTTTTGGTTTTTTCTTTTATTGGTTATAAAACTGAGGAAGTAAAACTGACAGGGAAAAATGAGATTTTAGTTGCTTTAAAAGAGGGTAAAAGAGAGCTTCAGGAGGTAAATGTAACTGTCAATACGGGCTATCAGACACTTCCAAAAGAACGGGCCACAGGCTCCTTCTCCTATGTAGATAATAAGCTTTTTAACCGCAGTGTTGGTACAAATATTATAAACCGACTGGATGGGGTTACGAGCGGATTAACTTTTAATAAACTAAGTAATAAGACGGGTGGCCTTTCCTCGAACGGTGGGGATCCGGGAATTAGCATAAGAGGAAGAAGTACCTTGTTTGCAAATACGGAGCCCCTGATAGTTTTGGATAACTTCCCTTATGAAGGAGATCTGGCAAACATCAATCCAAATGATATTGAATCGGTTACCGTATTAAAAGATGCAGCAGCAGCATCGATCTGGGGTGTTCGGGCTGGTAATGGGGTTATTGTTTTGACATCAAAAAAAGGGAAAGCTAATCAGGTTCCAAAAGTATCATTTAACACGAATATAACTGTTACTGGTAAACCAGATTTGTACAGTGTACCACAAATGACATCCAAAGAGTATATTGAACTCGAGAAATATTGGTTTTATAAAGGAAAGTACAATCCTTATTTAAATATACCCATTCCGGTATTTACGTCGTACCCAATTTCTCCTGTAATTGAGATATTGGGAAAAGAAAGAAAAGGATCATTATCCCATACAGAAGCAGAAGCTCAGCTGGATTATTATCGTAGTATTGATTCTCGGGATGATTATACGAAATACTTCCTAAGAAATGCTGTCAATCAACAATATGCTTTGAATATAACGGGGGGATTGGGCCACCATCAGTATTATCTTTCAGGCGGCTATGATAGAAATCTGGATAACATCGTATCAAACAGTTATAATAGAATCAACCTTACCGCAAATAACTCATTTATTTTTCTGAAGGATAGATTAAAGTTGGATGCAAATATCTTCTTTACTAAAAGTAAAACAAGAAGTAATCCTGATACTTATAATATTGACGCTCCTTATTTACAGGTTGTAGGTAGCGAAGGGAACGCGATTTCAGTTACTAGAGATTATAGACCAGCTGCGAAAGATAATTTGGTTAACCAGGGCTTATTAGACTGGAATTATTATCCCTACAATGAGCGGCTAAATAATAACAACGAATCAGATTTAACAGATTACAGGTTAAGCTTGCAATTGAATTATAAAATATTGCCAAAATACGTGAATGTAAATGTTAGTTATCTTTATCAACAGGGGAATAGCGCACAAAATGTGATAAGACGGTTGGATTCTTATTCTACGAGAAATCTCATTAATCAGGTAACTCAAATTTCTTCTACCGGGGAACTAATTCATCCAATTCCGCTCGGAGCAATTGCAGATTTCTCTGATAGTAATTATCAAAGCAATTCAGGAAGGGCATCTATCAATTACAACCAGATTTTTGGAACAAAACATGAGATTAACGCGATAGCAGGCGCTGAAATAAAGGATTATACTTCATTTAATAAATTTTCCAGGTTGTATGGTTACTATGAAGCAACGGCAACCGCTGTTACTGTTGATTATTTTAGGGATTTTCCAATTATAATTAGTAACGGGAATTTTAGAATTCCTAACCCTGATAGCCAGGGTGGAATTTCGGATCGTTTCTTATCTTATTTTACTAATGCAAGTTATACTTATGATAAAAAATATACCTTATCCGCAAGCGCCAGAAAAGATGAATCAAACTTATTCGGCGTTGATGCAAATAAAAAAGGTGTGCCTTTGTATTCACTGGGTTTAAGCTGGGTGATAAGTCAGGAAGATTTTTTCAAAACTAGTTTATTGGCTTATTTACGATTCAGATTTACTGACGGATATAACGGAAATTTAAGTAAGGCTTTATCATCCTATACGACTTCAAAGGTTCTCGCCAATGTTAATCCTGATTTTTATGTGCCGCAACAAGTCATTGTGAATCCTCCAAATCCTGCACTTAGATGGGAGAGAGTTCACGTAATGAATGCAGGAATAGACTTTTCATCAAAAAACGATATAATCTCCGGAAGTATTGATTTCTATATGAAGAAAGGCGAAGACCTGATAGGAGATAGCCCCATAGCACCTCAGTCAGGGTTAATTTCATTTAGAGGAAATACAGCCAGTATTCTAACAAAAGGCCTTGATTTCACTTTGAACAGTACAAATCTTAAGGAAAATTTTGGCTGGACAAGTAATTTTTTATTCAATTATGTTAAAGACAAGGTTACAGAGTATAAAATGCAGGCAGGGGCTAACAGTAACTATGTAGGGCAAAATTATAGCAACCCTTTTGTTGGAAAGCCATATTCTTCTTTATTTGCTTATCAATGGGCAGGATTAGATGGAAATGGCAATCCTCAGGGTTATCTGAATGGCAATCTTAGCAAAGATTATAGTGCCATGTTGAATTCCACTGATCCAGGAAATCTGAAATATATAGGCACAGGTTTGCCAACTTTTTTTGGGAGTTTAAGAAATAACTTTCAGTACAAAGGATTCGAGTTGTCTTTTAATCTGACCTTTAAGTTTGGGTATTCTTTCAGAAGAGGTTCATTTACGTCTTCATCAGGTTTCAGGTCTGCGGATTACGCCAACAGATGGCAAAAATCTGGAGATGAAAAGAAAACTGATGTTCCATCATTAAGTTATCCAGCCGATGCTCAAAGGGATGCTTTTTATCTAGGTTCAGAAACTTTAATCGAAAGAGGTGATCATTTACGGTTGCAAGATATTCGACTAAGTTATACCATTTCAAACAATCATCATACTCTGCCATTTCAAACACTTCGTTTGTACGGCTATGCAAGTGGTCTCGGCTTAATTTGGAAAGCGAATAGTAAAGATTTAGATCCGGACTATACAGGAAACGGCTTTTACAGACCAGTCGATCCTAGAGCCTTTGCGATCGGATTAACAGCTAATTTTTAAAAAAGGAGGGGAAAATGAACTTTCATAAATTGCATTTTTTTGCTATAGTTATTATATTCTTTTTTACTTCTGCATGTAAGAAAGAATTCTTAGATAAAAAGCCCAATACTAATATTGTAGTTCCTCAATCCCTTGAGGACATGGTAAATCTGTTAGATAATAGAGAAGTCATGACGCTTGTCACTCCCGCTCTAGGAATACTTTCAGGTGACGAATACTACTATCCCTCTATTGAAGAGTATAACAATTCAGGGATAAAAACAGAACGAAATAGTTATATATGGGCTAAAGATATTTACCAGGGTGACAATCAGGTTCCAGATTGGAATCTGCCTTATAAGGCTATTTTCACGAGTAATGTAGTACTGGATCAATGGGATAGGCTCAATGATTCCGATAAGCAGAGTGCAAAAGGGAAATTTGTAAAAGCTTGGGCCTTATTTTCAAGAAGCTATTCGTTATATAATCTGGTCCAGATTTTTGCTCCGGTGTATAATAAAACTTCAGCTGTAAGCGATTTGGGAATTCCATTGAAGCTATCTCCAAACGTAAATAACATTGAACCCCGTGCTACGGTAAAAGAAACATATGATCAAATCCTTTCAGATTTAGAATCGTCAATTGATCTATACTCGGATTCATTCCCTACAAATAACCGTAATAGGCCATCAAGAGCCGCTTTATATGCGCTCCTAAGTAGGATATACTTAAGCATGCAAGAATATGACAAGGCACTTACATCAGCTAATAATTCCCTAAATACATATGACATGTTGATTGACTATAATTCACTAGACACTTCATCAGTGTACCCATTTTTGGTTTCTAATGATGAGGTAATCTTTCAAAGTACAATTCATTTTTATTATTCTGTACCAATAGTAGGGCCTGGCGCTACGACCGTTATTAATCCTGACTTGATTAAATTGTATGATGAGAATGATTTAAGGAAAGATACTTTTTTTACTTCTGAAAATGGTGTTTTTTACTCTGGAAAAGGAGGTTATGCGGGTCAATCAGGCGCACCTTTTTCAGGGCTTGCTGTTGATGAAATATATTTGATAAAGGCAGAGTGTTTGGCACGGAATGGAGATTACAACTCTGCAATGGATGTGCTAAATAAATTATTGATTAAAAGGTGGAAGGTTGGTACCAACACTGGTATGACGACTTATGTTAATCAATCGGCTTCATCTTCTTCTGAAGCGTTAAGTATAATTCTCCTGGAAAGGCGAAAAGAGTTGTTTTTTAGAGGATTACGCTGGACTGATTTAAAGCGTATGAATATAGAGGGCGCGAATATTACCCTAACCAGGGTATTAAATGAAAAGACATTTTCCTTACCTCCTAATGATTCTAAATATGTTATGCCTATTCCAGATGATGAAATAGCATTAAGCAATATTCAACAAAATATTCGATAATCAAATAACTAAAATAAAATAATATGCAAGCTCGAATGCTTTTAGTTCTAATTTTTTCTGCTCTTTTGTGTAAGGCTAGTTTAGGTTTACCAGGCGAGATTAATTTGACCATACACAATTATGATTCAATAGCTGTAGGACAAATTTTAAAGGTGGAATATTTTAAGGAGTATTCTTTATATGGAAATTGGCCAGTCTCGAAATATTATGAGTGTGAAATGACTTTTAATACCTCTGTTTGTCACTTTAAATATCTAGGAGAGAGTGGATATTATAGAATTAGCTTCACCGATTCTTATGGGGGGGTGATTAATGGCAGACCATTTTTTGTGGAGGCTGGTGATAATGTTACAATGGTATTAAAAGGGAAAAAAGTTACTTTCACCGGCCCGGGATCTGAAAAGTATACCTGCCAGTTAGCAATATTTAATGTTGGTATCAATACACGTAATTATGGTTATAAAGGTAGAATTGACTCAACTTATCTGGCGAAGTATATGGTAGACCTTGATCAATTTACCACTGATAGGATGAAGATTCTTAATCAATATAAGTCAAAAATTAATAACAAGGTTTATAAGGTAATTCGAAATAACATTGAGTATGGTACGGAATTAGCTAGGATTTCAAATCTCAGGACTTTCTTTCTAAATGATTTGAGCCAGCAGGAAAAGGAAGCAATATTTCTTTTTTTATCCAAGTACGCCGGAGATAAATTTATCACCTCTTCTGATGATGCGAAGTATAATTCTAATTCCTATTTTGATTACCTTTTAATGAAAGAAGCTGTAAATGTAGATTTGGCAATTTATCGCAAGAAAATTGGAAGTAAGTTTGCATTTCTCTTTCATAATATTATGAATAGTTATTACGGTGCTACTCGGGATCGACTCCTGATGAGTTCTATTTTAGGTGATATTTCTTATCGCGATAGTACAGACTATTATAGAAGCGTAGCGTTAAAATTGGTGAAGGATAATTTTAGCAAATCTACTTTGAAAAATAGTATGAAATTATTCGGTGTCGGTACGCCTGCGTTTAATTTTAAATTGCAAGATTCAACTGGTAAGTATGTTCGACTTACCGATTTTCGTGGAAAAATCGTTATTTTAGACTTCTACTTTAATGGATGTCATGGATGTGCTAATTTAGCCAAAGGGATGGAAGAGGTTATACCTTATTTTAAAAACAATCCCAATGTTGTTTTCGTTTCCATAAGCATAGACAAGAAAATTGATATATTTAAAAATGCCATTAAAAGTGGAAAATATACAAATGAATCAAGTGTTAATTTATATACTAATGGGCTTGGTGAAAACCATGAAATCATTAGGCATTACCAAATTCAAGGCTATCCATTTTTAATGATTATTGATTCCGTAGGTAATATTTTAGAGAGCAATCCACCTTATCCTAATTTTGGTGAAGGGTTTACAACTAAATTCATCGCAATTATTAATGCTGAATTAAAGAAGATTTATAACAAACCAAGTTAAATAGGAAATAGACCTAGTGAGCGAATTGCCCACTAGGTCTGATCAAATTAAAGACCAGTATAAATTCTGTTGAGAGCAGAAATTTGATGTGCTCCAGCAGCTGTCAGGGTGGCAATAGTTGTAGTAGCACCCAGGTCGACGCCAACTGTGTAAGCGCACTTGTTGGTCAAAGGTCCGATACATTTAGTCGCGTCAAAAGGCTGAGTTAATTTAAAATACTCACCGTTTGGTTTTTGACCATAGGTAAACACTACACGGCTAGTTGAAGCAATAGCAGAGGACAAACCAACAAAGGCTGCAGCAGCCACGAGAACTAATTTTACACTTTTCATTTTTGTGTTTTTAAGTGGTTAAGAATAATTGGATTTATGTACTTGCAAGTATTATTGAATAGAGAAAGTTTTCACCATTTTTCTCTTATTTATTAAATATGATGAGTAAGTAAACGTTATAAACCAACATAGTACCTATTAAGTCCATAAGGAACAGCTCCAGCAGCTGTAAGTGTGGCCTTAGTTGTTGTAGACCCTAGATCAACTCCAACGGTATATATGCAACGGTTTGGTGCTGCACCAATACATTTGGAGGGGTCATATGGCTGAGTAAGTTTGATGTAATTGCCATTAGCCATTTGACCATAAGTAAATACAACACGTCTAGTAGATGCAATTGCACTGGATAGACCAATAAAGGCTGCTGTAGCCACAAAAACGAATTTTATAGTTTTCATTATTTTGTGTTTAAGTATTTAAGAATAATTGTTATTATGGCATTGGTAAGAATCATCTAACAAGATTAATTCCTTAGTTGTATCATTTCAAAGTCGTGATATGTTTATTTATATAGCATCTAGGAGTTTAATTTAGATACCTTCTGTTATAATCATGACCTGTAAACAAACCTGCTGACAATAATTCTTGAAATAAGCTATCGGACATGGTATGAACTCCGAAATCTGTTGTCGTCCAATAACTGCAATAAGAATTAGGGAGTGGGACGCAATTGGAAATATCGTAGAAATTGACCTCTTTAGCACTATCCAAGGTACGTACCCAAATATGATTGGTCCGTTCACTGATCTGGTTTTCTCTGGATGACGCAATCCCTATTAAAGCAGCCGCGACAAGGAAAATAAACCGTTGCATGTGTAATGTTTTTATTTTTAATGCAAAGATATTCGACCCTCTGAGTAACTCGTATTAGTTCTGCCACTTTGGTGTTTTGATGTCCGATTTTCAAGCCAGATTGCTGCAATAGCTATAATAATGAAAAAGGAATTGAATGCTAGATGTTGTTGCCAGGTAAATGATCTGATTACCCCTCCGCAGCTACATGGTATTCTTCCGTAGTAGTTTAGATTTACCAGAACTACATATCCAGTAAAACAAAATAAAAGTCCCGCGGTAAAAAATAATCCGATTCTCCTGAATCTTGGGATTGCCAGGAGTATAATTGCGACTATCTCCGAAATTGGCACACCATATATTAAAAACCTTTGGAGCCAGGGTACTAGCGGTTGGGCTTTCATTGCCATTACATTCTCTTCAAATTTCAGGAGTTTTATTGATGCTGTGTACGCGAAAAGAATGACAAGAATTGCGATAAAGATTTCCAGTAAGATTTTTTTAATTTTCATATGGATGCACTTTAATATGTTCTGATTTTATTTTCCCTATTTGAAGGTCCTCAATGTATTTGTTTATTTCATGCTCCAGTGCTAACATATTTGGACGTACTGTTGGGTCTGGATTTAGAAGATTGTTGATTAATCCAGTTAACTGATTGGAATCTGAATATTTGTTTATTTTTTCATAAACTTCTTCGTACTCCTTTGAGATCATGGTGGAAGGGTGCTCACCTACTATGAGAAAGGCAAGCAAAGCCCCTAAACTATACATGTCAACCTGCTCTGTTGGTCGCTCCAGATTGATTTGCTCTGGTGCTACATAGCCCAGCGTTCCCAGTAGAAAGGGTTCTTCCGGTTCACCGGATTTTGTATTGTAGCTCAACTCGAAATCTATAATGCTGAGATTATCATTTTTATCCACAATGAAATTATGGTCTTGGATATCCCGGTGCACATAACCTAATTCATGAAGCTTTGCCACAATGCCCAATATCTGCTTATAGAAGTTTAGTATTTTTTTCTTAATTGCGGGTGATAAATTTACCCATGATTCTCCGCTTTTCAATTCTTCAACCTTTTTCGGTAAGAGCTGACCTTTTAGATTTTCAATTACTAGATAATAATTCCCGTTTTCTTCGAAATAGTCTACGTACTTTGCTGTAGGTATATAGTTTCCTACTTCAACAAGTACTTTTTTTTGCCAAGAAAACCGATCCTTTATATCCCGTCCATTGAAATCTTCAAATACACAGTGCCTGCCTTCTTTTATCACAACCTCCTTGAACTGTAAGCTTTTTAAACTGTAAGCGAGGAAGACTTCTCCCTTAGGTCCAGGTCTTAATATTTTATCTTTCAAATAGAACCATCCATACCATTTTTTGGAGCCTTTATGTCTATATTTTCTACTTATTGAAAAAGGAATTTTTGACGCGTTTGGAACCTCGAGGGATAATACTTCCTTTACTTCGGCATCCTGTACTCCTCTTAAGGTAGCCCAATGTGCATAGATATTCTTTCCAACTCGTAAGGAATACGGAACCTCCGCGCCCAGATAATCCTGGGTTAAGGATTCAATTGTCTTCACAACTTCTTTGGCAACGTCCTCTGTGCTGCAATAGACTGTTAGAAACTTGCCGACATCATGAAAATCAAATTGACCTGTGTTCAATTCGTATGCCTGTTCATCATCCTTGATTAGGCGGAATGAAACGTTAAGATTTTTGATTTCAGGCATGATCCGCTTTAGAATTTCTGCTACTTGAGCGATTTTTACCGAGATGTACAAAACCCAATTATTGTTAAGCATTGGTGTTCCGTGAATCAACCAGGGACCTTCTTCCACATAGTCGAGGCCCAGTCGGTCAAGCAAAGTTGAGTATACGCGATAAACGATTTCTTTATTCGCCTCCATGAGGTTTTATTGTTGACTATTTTTTAAATTCTTTATTTACAGGTAATACGAGCGACCTTTTTGTGAACTGGCTTTCCCCTCTGCTTCCAATAGCATTTCTTCACTTACAATTAGACCAACATTCTTAGGGCATTCATAGTAAAGGGGCTGATTACCACCTAAGACTGATTTTCCACTGTAGTGCTCATTAATCAGGAGATAGGCGTTAATTGTGCTGTCATAAGTATATTGAAAACACAGACTAGATTTGGATTGCTCCTTTGTTTCTGGTTCTGAAAAACAGAATAGCAAGATCAGTAGATAATTCATACTGGTATTATTTCTAGGTTGTTTAAATAACTAGACCGGCGAAGTCATTGAGGAACATAGCAGCCCTTTCTTGAGCTTGGTATTGCTCCTGCTGCGGTTAAACTGGCCTCATAGGTGTATGTTCCCAGATCAACCGGGCTTTCGTAAAAGCATGGTCTAATAAAGGCAATCGCACAGTTTGCCGGGTTATAATTTGAAACCCTGGTATATTGATGGAACACGTCATCACAGATGTTGACATAATAGATAACGACTCTGTTGGATTCAGCATATGCTGATAGCATTCCAATAACAGCGGAAATTAGTATTGCTAGAGTTTTTAGGAATTTCATGATGCGTTTTTGTTAATGGATGACATTACTTAATATAGCACCTTAATAATAGACTCGGTATTCCGCCTGCTGCATCTATATAACCTTTGTTGCTGCCAGTCCCTGATCTCTGGATACTTCATGCCAACTTGGATGAGGACTGGGAGGTATGCTTTTAGATGGATCAAGCAGCCCAGTGATTTTAATATACGGGCTACATTTTTTTTAATATATGAAAGGGACTCTGTGCCTCTGAATAGACCTTGAAGAATCCCAATAAGATGCTGCAAGTAAGCAGGACACTTTTACACCATTTCATAAATGGAATATTTTAGGGTGTGATGTTTTCTTTGTGCCTATTTCACGGGTTTTCTGAATTTTTTCCTTCCGGTTATTTTGAGTTTTCTGTTGGCATTTCCAATGATGTAAAACTAGCGCGGACCACTGCAATTTCTTTTCAGTTGAAAAGAAATTATGAAATATTTTTTCTGCTGTCCTGTTGCAGTTGAATTTTGTAGTTTGAATTTATGCAGTGTTTCAACAGTGCATGTTAATTAACGATTTGGTTATATTTTCAACTTTAATTGATGGAAATAGTTTCTGAAAAAGATGTTTTACCCATCTTCAATTTCTCGTTGGATGATTTGCCTGGCGAGCGCTGGTTACCTGTCTATGGTTGTGAGAAGTTCGCTTTGATCTCACAGTTTGGCCGTGTGAAAAGGATTGCGCGTGAATTTCAGACAAACACCGGGGCAATTCGTTATTATAAGGAACGAATTTATAAATCGAACGTCAAGACGACCATAGTATTCAAAGATGGTGGGTATCATTATCAGTTGATTTGCATTGTATGTGCGGAGAGAGTACACTATATCTTCAACGTCATGAGGCTGGTGTATTATTTATTCAATAAGGAGTTTCCCTTTCATAATGCTGATTTTTCCGTTGTAGCTAAGAACAGAAATGATTTGGATATCCGTCCGGAGAACTTAGAACTCATATACCGACCTGATTCAAAAGCCGTCTTCCTGAGTACTCGTCAGAAATTTACTCCGGAAAGGAAAATGCGCCTTTTTAAGAACGCTACTTATGCTAAAGAGGTTATATATCGTAGGGCGCAAATTTCCTGCTATGCCCAGAATGGTTCCAGGATCTGCACCTTTGAAAACATCTATAGGGCTCACCTGCAGACCAAGCTCTCCGTTACCGACATTGAACACGCAATAGCGAACCCCTTTACTTTATTGAGAGATTTTTATTGGAGAAGCGGTAAGAGTGAGTCTATCGATACCTCCTTAATGCAGATGCAGCAGCAACAGATTCAAAACGAGCAGCGAGGTGTCCAAATCACACAATTTGACTTGAACGGAAATCCGATTAACTATTATTACTCGGTTGCTGAAGCAGCCAGGGATAATGAACTAAATGAAACGGATCTGTTGGATTGTATACACGGGAAAGAGCAGGTGGCCGGATACTTCTTATGGAGAAAGGGTTACTGGGATACGCCCATACCTGGGTTATGAGAATTCCATCATTGCGAGGAAGGAACGACGAAGCAATCTATAAGCCAGGCAGAGGCAATCTTTTCAACTGCTGTTTAGAGTCGGTAGCTTATTGGAATTTTATTGCTGAATGATCCCCCTTTGTTATGGACAATAACCCGATAATAGACGACTTATTTTCTTATACCTTTATGGTTCTCCATCGCAGCAGGAATTTTAAGTACTTGCTTTCTCCTGAATTAAAACAGAGGTGGAGGGAAGAACTACTCCATGTCCCTGATTGCTACAATTATCATCTTACTCATGATGCAGACTATAATCTGTTTAAAATTATTTTGCTGGCCGGTCATTTCAGAGCCGGACTAAGGCAGCCAAGAATCGTTATGGGTTACAATATGTTCAAGCGACTGGAAGGCTATATGACCGCCTTTCCCCATCTAATGGAGGGTAATATTTTTTGGGATCAACTGACCTCCTTAGATGGGGGTAAGTTTAACCTGCTGTTTTCCAAGTTAACGATGGCTGCTTACTTCAAACATTACCGATTGGACGTACAATTTCGATGTGACGGGACTTCTTGCTTTACAGATGCCCCACTGAACGTTTACGATAACCGCGGTAACGCCGCACAATTCCAGGTACTTAAATCTAACCCCGGTCTTTTTACACAGCAACCTTTGCCCGAATACGATAGACTAAAAATTGGATTCATTACATTGAAACAACTGATGGATAATTGCCACATCGATGAGCTGAAAGACCAGACCATTATGATTGTTAAGTCACCCATTTTCAATTTATCCAGAGGATCAACTCCTGGCAGGCAGTTCAACCCGGCCGCCTATTTGAGATTGCTGATAGGACAGCAGGTGTTAAAGGATGGGGCTGGAGTTATTTTTTTTCAGGATATTTTCACCGATGCAGATGTTCCCTCTGCGATGAACCGTTTGTCAGTTTACCTGTTTTACGATAAAACCAGAATTCCCATTTCAAAAGAAAGGAGCTAAAAAGGGTCTCAATCGCAGCATTGCGAGAAACAACAACCGGTCATTGCGAGGAAACATGACGAAGCAATGTATTTTCGATAAAATACTTATTTACCCAATAATATTACTGTTTGATATTTACTCTTTCTTTTATCGCTTTCGCCTCCGATAAAAGATTAATTATATTTTGATCTTCAGGGGCAAATTTCAGTCCTTTTTGAAATAGATCTATGGCTTGATTACAAGTATCAATAGAATTTGTAAATATTGTAAGACGTTTTAAAGCTAAACCATAGTTTACAATTATCATTAAGTTTTCTGGATTCGCATTGTATGCTATTTTATATAAATCAATAGCCTGAATAACGAGGTCTATATCTTTTTTTTCGTAACCTAAATTGGCTTTCGCCAGAGCTGCCTTAGTTACAGTTTCAATATGACCTTTTCCCCCTCTGATCAGCGCTTCATTGAAATTAAATACGGCCTTTTCAAGAGCCTTTAGCTCAAAATTATTTCGTTTGGCGCGTTCAAGCCATATTTTTCCCAGCAATCCATAGATTTGGAAGATATCAGGATTTAGCATTTTGGCTCGTTCTAGATTTTTAATTGCTTCATCTATGAATTCTTCTTTTACATTCTTGAATCTCGGCGCCCTTGAAAGCATATTTGCGAGATTAAAATGGACGCTCCAATTATCATATGCAAGTTCGTTTGCCTTACGAAGCATTTGTATTGATTCCTCAAAGATTTTTTCACTTTTCACTAGGATTGCAAACTCCCCCAGTGCTGAGCCTAAATTAGAATAAGCCTCAAAGAGGTCAGGTTTGAATTCAATGGACTTTCTAAACTTTTCAATAGCAGATTGTATAACTGGAAGGTTATTATTTAGCCTGCCGTCCATGAACAAGGTTGTTCCCCAATCGTCATAAATAAAAGCAAGATACATTTGTGCATCAGCGTTTCCGGATCGTTGAATATCGTTCTCTATCTCAGTTACTTTATCATAATTTCTATTAGATAAGATTTCTTTTGCCTTCTCTATCAGTATTCCGACTTGAATATTCTGATCATTGAACTGTGGCATATTGGTAAAGCCACGTCCTTCTTCAAAGCCTTCAATCGCGGCATTTACCCATTCCAAAACATTTTTTGTCCAGAGAATTTTTGTTTTGCCTTGTAGTTCAAAGTCACCTATTATCTCCAGAGATTCTTTGACATGGCTAAATGGCTTGCTCAGTATATTAGGTTCTGCGACCTTTAATTCCTTTTTGAGGCCGTCCATAAAGGTGTCTGCATTGTAGCCTTCGATTAAATAACATTCCTTATTGGCGGTCTCTAGAAATGTTTGAACGTTCTGATTTGGGGCGTCATATTGATAGCCGATCCAATATAACCCAAATTCAAATTTCTCTATTTGAGATAAAATCTCAAAAACCGGGTCGGCGCCGCTATAGCCCAATACAATTATTGCCTTATTAGCCAGTTGACTCGTAAAAAAGGTATTGACATTCTTAGCGCCATATTCCATTTCAGATTTGGTATTGAATTGCCAGAATCCATAAGATTGCCCGTGCAGGTAGGCAACTGATGGCGTTTCAATTCCGCCCAGAATAAAGCCTTTACTTGCAGCTAAATCATAAACATTTGGATAGATATTAACCAATGATAGGGCCTTGACCATCAATTGATCAAAATTTACGGTAGCTATTGTATCTATGTATCCTTGTTTCACTAGCGCCGCAGCGTATAAATGCGCTTGATTTATTCTGGCAGTTTCCGTGTACTCTTTTAAGAATTGCTTCCTGTATCCTGCTGGTAGTTTGGTCATACAGGAAACATAACCCTTGTCCGACAAATCAGTCATGAAAGAGCCATATTTCCTATGATTGATTAATATGTCAGCTAATTCTCCGGCTAATGGTACGCCGGCGGACCTGGACGCCCCAGCACCCAAAAATAAAATGGCACTTTTATTATCTTCTTTTAAAGTTCGGAGTAGTTTCGCTAATTCTTGGATGGATGCTTTTCGGATCATTGATTTGGGGATTTTAATACTTCCTTCGTTCAGAACGATCTAAGCTTTAAAAATAATGCAGTTTTTCGAAATAATTAATGACACAAATGTTCCATTTTCCTGTGTACAGAAATGATTTTTATGGTGCAAAGTAGATGAGATGGCATTATGCTTATTTACAATATATCTTCCTCTTTTATCTCATCATTTTTGCGTTTGTAATGCAACCTTTTTCGTTTACCCGTAGCATCTATGGCAAACCATTTCGCGTTGGTAAATAAGGCGCCTGCACCTTTGCCTGCATGTTGATCTGTATCTACATCTAATACCTTTCCCCCATAATAAAATGCAACATTTCTTTTCAGGATGGTGTGCCCCACAATGATCAGCGTACAGTTATAGAAACGGAGTATCTTTTCCAGCTCAGCGGTGGTCGTTCTGGGTGGCAGGAAGTATCCCCTGTACCAGAAAGGCGAGTCCTTCCCGAAGAATACTTTCATGGAATCCGGCAAATCCTTTTTGGAAGAGGCGTAATAGGGCCTGCATTTGGAATTGATGGTTTCCACGGAGAGTTTGTGCTTGTAGACTTCCGGAGACATGCCTGCATGGAGGAACAGTTTCCCACCTATGCGCTCGATGATGTTTTTTGTCCTCAGCCACCTGCCCAGTTCTGTATTATGATCATACAACCGCATATAGCTTATACCCAATAATTTCGCACTTTCTAAATATTTAGGTTCCACATAGCGTAGATCTCCGCTCAGGTTCATAATTTCATGATTGCCGAGCAGGGTATGTACATAGCCACCCTGTTTTTTCGCCTCCTGTTCCAGTTTGTACAATAGCCACAAAGTTTCAGGCACATTGTTGCCGCGGTCGAACAGATCGCCGTCAATTACCAGCCGGCCTTTGCCGAATGTCCAGTTGTATTTTTCGTCAATAACTTTATTGGCAATTAAGATCTTTCTGAATGTCTCAAACTCGCCTTCAATATCTGACAGAATGAACAGTTTTTCGATATTGAGCTTGAAGTCTGCCGGTTCATTCTCCAGCCTGGATTGAATGGGAACAGTAAAGTTCCAGTCAGCGTGATCTTTAAAGCTGACCTGCACTTCCTTTGGATTTTCTAACCTGGTTATCTGGTTGTCGATGATGGCCTTAACAACAGGTTTCCCGTTTTCATAAAACAGGTACGGGCCATCATTTAGTAGCGCGGTATCCTGAGCATTTACGGCAGGGATGAACAGAAAGGAAGAGCGCAGTGCCAGGTAAACTTTTTTGAAGCCATTCATGGTTTTAGCGTTAAATGACGGATAATCTGAATCTCCTGCTGGCTGAACGGGGTACCATCTTTTTTAAAGATGTCATGGTACCAGATTTGTGGTTCAGGCTCGCCTCCCTTGTTTCCCTGCGGGTAGTTCGTTTGTGTTTTGCCTGCTACCAGGCCCCAGTTGATGGCCGCTACATTTTCTTTTTTCAGCATGGGTGTAACACTCATAAAAGTACTCTGGTTCACCCTTTTCATATACTCCGTGCAGAACAGTGGTCTGCCATATCCTTTAAGCGTATCAATGGCCGCTCGCATTGAGCTGCTATCCCGGTAATTGTGATAGCTGATCACATCTGAGTTTTCCAGCTGAAAGGCATTGAAGGCTTTGAAGTCTTTGTTCCAGATCCCGATGGTAACCGGTTGCCGTAGCGGGATTGACCTCGACCAGGCTACCACATTCTTCAGTAAAGGCCAGCTTTTATCCCCATGCCCGAAATGCCCCGGCTCATTGTACAGGTCCCAGGCGATAACGCGTTTGTCCTTTCTGAAGGTTTGCAGTACATCCTTGACGTAGTTTTCCAAAGTATCCATTAATGCGGGATTGGTATCGATCAGGCCCCCCGGATCTTTAAGCCATCCGCTATTGTGGACACTCGGAGTTGGAGCCGGTTGAGGGCCGGCATGGTACTGGTCTTTCCAGCAGTCATCGAAAAACACAAACATGGTTTTAATATGATGGCCATGAGCGATTTTTAAATAGGCCTTGATCCGGCCTTTAAAGCCTTCAGGATCCTGTACCCAGGCGACATGGTGGAGATATACCCGCATGACGTTAAACCCTATGGATTCCGCATAACCCAGTTCCCGGTTAATGGTGGTAGGATCAAAACTTTCTCCTTGCCACATTTCCAGCTGGTTGACTGCCGTGGAGGGAATAAAATTAGCACCGGCCAGCCAGCCCTGCTTTTTATACCAGGCCGCTGCTTTTGCTTTTGACCAGCTTTGGGCCTGTATGGTGTAAATCGGAGATAGAAAAACAATCAGTAATAGTCGGTGAAACAGCTTCATAGTTTTGGTGGTAATTAGATGAAATGATATTATGCCCGCATTTATCCGCCCCCGCTTTTAACGGGGCAAATATCATCTTTCTACGCCAAATACTGGTAGCTCATTTCGAATTATTTATCACTGAGATCCAGTTTTTCTATTACCACACCAGATAAGATAATTAACAGGACCATGGGGAATACCAGGTACCGGAACACGATGGGAGAGGCAAGGATACCAAAGGCTGCATTGACCAGCAGCAAACAGGTGAACAGCAATAGGACAGTTTTAAATTTTGGTGCCTGGGATTTGAATTTCCCTCCCCTTAGCAAGCTGAAAAAAGCCCAAAGGAAGATAAAGTTGAGCGCGCCAAAAAGCGCAGGAAAGAACATCAGGATAGCCTTTTGGCCATTTAAGGAAACCGCAGTGACTTCATCCTTTGGGTAATCAAACCAGTATTGCGCGATGGGGTAGACCCGGAAGCTACCTAAATTGTACACATTAAGTTTCTCTATCGGCGGCAACCAGTAGTTTAAAGTATTCGGAAGTATGAAATACCTGACGAAGGCCACCGGATAATTTTTTGTTAGGAACTTACCGTAACTGGCATAGATCGGTGATACCGATCCCCAGGACTGGATGCCGCCGCTGCTATCTTCTTTTTCGCTCATTTTTTGTGCTAAGTAGACCTTCAGCGGAGCGTTTTGATCCCGCAGGTAGAAGGCGCCGTCCGAAGGACGCAGGTCCTTCATCTGTGGCCCCGCCTTTTGGAAAAAACGAAGTACAGTCTGGTGAAATTCCGCACATGCTGCCGGTGGCGTTTCCTTCATTTCAATATGGGGGAACATATACAGGGCATTGTTGGCCAGTTGCCAGCCCCCGAATACGGAAAACTCCTTTGTTCCGGTGTATTTTTTTGTTTCATTACTGGTATAGTTCATAAATAATCCCATCAGCAATACCGGAAGGAGGATTCCCGTTGTTTTATAGATTACTTTTCTGCCGGACATCAGGTAGGCAATAGCGCTGATAATTGGGTAATAAATGGCATTGTACCGCACCGTAAAAGCTATCGCAATCAGCACGGAATGAACTACAAGCAGCAAAACCGTGGGTCTATGCAGCAGGGTAATGAGCTGCGCAGCCCAGCATAGGCTGAGTGCGAGGAACAAACCATCGCTGGAGATATAATTGCTGAGATAGGGAATGACTGGATTCAGCATCAGCACGTAAAACAGGATATTGCTGACCAGTTTACCGGGCCGGTAATAATAGAAGATTTTCAGCAGCAGGTAAAGAGTGGACAACTGGATACAGAAGTATTGAAATACCACCAGTGCAGTATCCGAATGGCTGATCTGGTGAAACAGCAGGATAAATTTAGTGTAACCGATGGGCCAGAGGTTAACATTTAGACCGGCTATTGCCGCATAGATATAACTGTAAGAATCGGAGAAAAAATCGGCGTAGGGGTATAGGAGTTTAAACAATGTGATTTGTAAAGTCATCAGCAGGAGTCCTGTGGCGAGGTACCGCCGATAGGCCTTTTCCCTGAATAACTCAGGAACAATACTTTGAGGGAAAGTTGGCATAGATTAAGGGTTTCTATCATAATAATAGGAAATTATGCCAACCTTAATTTGTCCATTTTAGCTATCCGAAACCTCGTACCTGGACTGAGCAATCCCATTCTCCAATTGCGGAAACTCATAATTAACAATAGGCTTGTTTTCAAATAGGCCGCACACTGGTGCGTATAGCTTTGGTGAGAGTATTTAATAACATGTTGATTGTCAATGATGTAAATTGATAGGCAAACTCAATCTTTTATGTGAATTTGGGATTTGTTAACATCCGGTTTACACATTAAAACACAGACAGCCCTAATTTTAGCAAAATTAAGGGCATGAAAGAGAAATACATTCAGTCGCTGGTATTTGATGTACCCCATGAAGACCAGGTGCTTAAAGTCTACTTTGAATTGAAGTACGGTGCGAATACCGCGATAATCAAACCTTATTTCAAATCCGACCTGGGCCATTTTCCGCTTTCTTTAGCCATCGGGTACGAAAGCGATGATGCTCCTTTTGATTCCGAAGCTGATTTATTGGAAGATATCACACAGGAAAAGCTTAATGATCACCACAAGGGGTGGAGCATATTGGAGAATGCCTGGAGCATTTTCAGCCAGCAGATAAGAGAGGATAAAAGATTCACAATGACTAGGCTTAAATCAGCACAGGAAACATGGATTTTTACAGTATTGCTTACTCATTTGAAACAGGACGCCATCACCTTTGTCAGGTTACTCCGATTAAATGGAGTAGACTTCATCATGCCGGTTTTCCATTCAACGGGGCTGTTACCGGCGCGTCACCTCGTGGATTTTGAATGCAGAGCTATCAATGTGACGAATCCTAGAATCCATGCTGAAGTATTAGCCCACTGCATGTCCCATAAAACATTTCATGAAGAATGCTGGCAGGCACTTTCACTAACATCCTTCCTACAGTTGAATGCCGATTACGATCACATGTTACTTTAACGACAGTCGTTATGTTTGGTCTACTAATAATTGGTTGATGTACCAATAACTAGATATTTAGTTTGGTTGTAGGGGCGCCAAAAATAAATCGGCTTAGTCTCCATAACCCCTTAGAAAATGGCGAAGAGTTCAATTTAAGAACTAATTGGGTGATTTCCAAAATGCACACATGAAAATTTCACGACTCTATATTACAAATATTAAAAGTTTCAAACACGATGTTTTTGAGTTTGATCAAAGCTTTAATATCATAGTTGGTCCCAATGCCAGCGGGAAAAGTAATCTTCTGGATATAATTTCAATGACTTTACGAAAGTACTTTTTGGTTAGGCATACATTTGAAAAGTTGCCGACGTCTAATAAGTATCAAACATCTACACCACACTTTAGTGGTATACTCGATAGGTTTAATAATACGACAGAAGACAGCGAAATAGAAATATTTTTCGTTATAAAACAACAGGACATAGAGAATATTGCGATGTTGCAATCAATTACCCCTGCCTTTGTAGATTTTTATAAAGCTAATTTTCAGAATGGTTTGACGCCAGCAACATTTTCAAATATTAACTGGGACTTCTCAACCTTGGTACCCGATGAGGTGATTTCATTTAAAATCAAGAATGACAAATTAGATACCTCTCTAACTTATTCTTTCAAGGCACCTGTTTCTGGTCAAGATCAACAGGAAGTATTATTGATTGATTTTAAAAAGCAGTTGTTTCTGGCATACCTAAATCTTTATGACTATTATAGCTTTTACCTGACAAAAACTGGAGAGGCTCTACTAAGACCGCCATATTTGTTTATGGGACCTTACAGAACTACCACTGGACCAGATGAAAATCAAAGTGTCCTGTCAACAATAAACTATAATCAACAAATTTTGACGCTTTCGAACGCAGATTCTAAAACTCCTTCCTCATTATTAGGATTAGCAACCACATATTTTTCACGTAAGTATCTGTCCATGGTCCAGATGGCTAAAGAAGTGGGATATCTCACAATATGGGACAATGATCCGGAGGTAAAGTTGGTTTCACGTTATTTATCCATCTTAGGTTATAGATGGGAAATGGATTGGATTAACAAGGATACAAATGCTTTTGAAATTTTGTTGATTAAAGATGGTGATAAGTTACGACTGAACGATGCTAGTTCGGGAGAGAAGGAAATCATCAATTACATTTTTGGGATTTTCGCTTTTAGAATTGCAAATGGTATCATTGCAATTGATGAGCCGGAACTTCATTTGCATACAAGGTGGCAGTATTTATTGCTTCAACTTTTTAAAGACTTGGCTGAGATTACTGGTAACCAGTTCTTCATTACCACCCATTCACCTGTTTTTATCCAAAAGGAAACTCTTCCTAACCTAATTCGGATTTATAAAGCAGGTAAGGAAAGTCGGCATGTATCCCTGAATCACCGAATTACAGCCAACATAAAAGAACATTTACACATCATCAACACAACCAATAACGAAAAGATATTTTTTGCTGATATGGTAATTCTTGTGGAAGGAATTACCGACAGACTTGTATTTCAGAAGATAGTAAATGTAGTGCTAAAAAAACACGATAAGCTATTTGTTGCTGAAGTAGTAGACATTGGAGGAAAGCATAACATAGACAAATACCGCAGCTTCTTGGATTTATTTAGAATTCCGAATGCTTTTATCGCTGATCTTGATTTTGTTAGTCAGATCAAAAACAACGGCCTGGATGACCTGTTTGTTACCAATAGGAAGAAATTGGAAAGATTTGTATTTACGAATGGCTCCAGTACGGACAATATGGCTCTGATAGATATTTTAGATGAGGCAATTACCCAAAATGATCTTAAAGCATTATCCAAATTTAGAGACTATCTAAAGAGCACCAAACAAAAATTAAAGCCCGGAATTAACGCTATAGAACTAAAGCGTATTGAGGATTTTACGATTGCCCAGCGTGCAAATAGAAATTACATCCTAAGTAAAGGTGATATTGAAGATTATCTGCCTGAGACTCTATCAGCTAAGGATCTAAATAATATTATAGAATTATTGAAGGACGATGAATTTACAAAGTGGCAGGCAGAGGCAGGTTATCAATTACTTGAGCATTTAATTGAAGAGATTCTGAGAAACAATGGATTTATAAAAGAATAGTAACAATTTAACCTGAGTAATTAAATAAATCCGGACTCGATTGTAGTTTCTGCTCTGATCTGCTTTTATTTAAAATATTTTACTATATTTAAGCCCTCAAAAGTTTTAACCTACCCTATTGAAGCCTGCACAAATCCAAGGCTATTATGGAGAAAATCTTGTTAGTACAACCGTACAGCGGAAATTTTATTGAAGTAACTTTTGGCAATCCCTCCAAAAAACAAGATCCTTTTTTTGTACTTGGACTTTAGTAATCCCTGTTACTTTTTACATATTATAAAAAAACGATAAAATGCCCATAGTAAAAATTTTAGTATCTCTTTTTTTGCTCTTCCCTTTTGTTTCCCGCTCCCAGACAAAGGATACCTATTGTGAGCTAATTGCACAAGGAAAATTGTTCTCTCGAAAAGTTAGTCTTGCTGATGACTTTGCACAAAAGTCATCATTCTGGAAGGGTTTGGACGTTATTAAAGATGAAATGTCTGGCAAGGCAAAGAAATTTAACTCGGTTGTCGGATACCCTAAATTATATGGGCTCGGAAGGGTGGAAATTGTTTAATGCTTTTCCAATAACCACTGGAGGACAGAATGTATATCATTTTGTTTTTAAGAAGAGGCCCCGGCCAGCGAAATTCAAAAGGCAGAACCACAAGACTATGATCCCGACAAAGGAAGTCGACGTCTAAGATTAATTCGCGTATATGACAGAGCATGAACTAAAGGATGCAATTTTAAGCTGCTTGAACGATGCCCCTACTCACCTCGTTCCAACGTCTGGATTAACTGAGCTATTCGGTGTTTCTGAAGATCAGATGTTAGACGCGATTGAATTAAAACAGCTTTCATTTCCAAATAATTTCAATTGCATATGCCAAGGTTTATTCCTATTAAAGAAAATGAATCTCATATTGAGCAGTTTTCGGTTTTTCTGACAAGATGCAGAGTATGGCAAATAATCGAATCGTGATTCGCCTGACAGAAATATTGAACGAACAATATGGACAAGTTAAGTGCGACACTCATCCATCAAGTTAATCGATCAAAGAAATGGGTGGAAGATAGCCGCTTAAGGAAACTGAATGATGAGCTGCAGAAATTTGTCTTATTTTATTCATCGGCCTCATTTCAATCGCTCCATCGATCTGTTTAAAGAGTAATATTTTATTATAATATGATAAATGTAGAATAAGAAATCAGTGCTTTAATATCAAATATTGAAGTAGTCTCAAAGAATAGTAATTACTGGTTAATCAGAACACAATCAGGGAAGTACTATGAAGCATTTAAGCAACACGGATTTATAGCCATCGAGCATGAGGATATATCTCTTGGTTTGTTGCATGACTTAAAACGTGCGAGTGCTGGTAATGCAATTGCGTTTTTTGAATCCTTAAAAGCAAAAGTAATAGAGTTTTACCCCGACGACAAAACTCCAGGTTTGACAACAAACCAGATCATTAGGTTTATGTATGAGTTAAAAAGAGGAGACCTAATCATTATTCCTTCCGAAAATTCGCGTATGCTGACATTTGGTGTTGTATCTTCTGATTTGATTCCAGAATTATCAGAACATGCGCTTTCAATTTCAGGTTGTCCTTACAGAAAAAGAAAGAACGTTAATTGGGTTAAAACTGTCCGTCGGGCTGATATGGACCCTTATTTATTTAAAATGCTGCAAGCTCACCAAGCCATCAGTAATATAAGTAATTATGCCGAGCTAATAGAGAGAACACTGAGAGACTTTTATATATTAAATGATGAGGTTAATTTAGTCCTGGATGTCACTAGTCAGAATGATATTGGAGCAATTGAACTTTTTGGATTTGGATATAATCTGATGTTGTTAGTAGAGGAGTACGCAAAAGAAAATAATATAACCGTTGACGTTGGCTCCGTTCAGGTGAAGACGTATTTAAATTCACCAGGCAAAGTTAACTTTAAGTCTATCTGTAAGAATTCGTTAGTTATTGCTGCAGGGTTATTATTTTTATGTGGTGGTGGATATGAGAACGGGAAAGTCAAGTTAAAGACTGATGGTTTACCTGCCTTAATAAAAAGTATATCTGATTTTTTGGATTCTCGTCATGATAGACAGGTGCAGGATAAGTTGATTCAGGCATCGATTGATAGCCTTGGCATTCACGACTCTGATAATTTCAACAAAGTAATGAAGCAGGCTGCAAGAAATAAAGATTTGCCTAAATAAGGATAATTTCTTAAATTATATTATGAAAGATTTGCTTAATTCAATCTCAGTATTATCAACATTTGCCTTGTCGGTGCTGATTTGTTTTTATGCATTAAATTTTACACTAGGAAGAATTAAATTTTTTCATAAAAATTATAGGCATTATAAAGCAATTGATACTGACTTCATTTTCATTGCTATTTCAGTGATTATCATTTTGGTACTTGTGTTTACCAATGTATTGAATTTTTATAAACCGTGGTAAAAAAGCTCCAAAACCGGCTTTTTTGCCTTGTTATAGCATAATGATGTGTTTTTTTGCCAAAACTGATTATACTCTTTTTTGAAAAAATATAACCCCATGAATAGTTTCTCAAAGTATAAGCCTGGAAATATCGTCATGACAACAAATGGCGAGATCATTGTTTATAGATCAGAGGACTTTGTTGGAATTGAAGAAATCCAGTTCCCCCACTATCACGAAATTGATATTTTGCCGGTTCCCCTAACCAAAGAGCGAATGAATGAAATGGGATATGAGTATAAAGAAGGTAATTGGATTCACGAAGGGGGCGAATCGATAATTTCCGGTAAGTATGTTATCGTAACAAGTGACCCTGAACGCGCCACCTTCTTTTCAGTGCACGAAATTCAGAACTATCACCATTCTGTAACTTATAAATACTTGGCACTGAGGAGGTAGATATAAAGCAAGCTATTGACCCTAAAGAACGCGGTGAGTACCTTGTAATTATATATATTTCGGCCTCAATGTTTTTTTTCGGTGCTCTAGGCTTTTATCGTAGTAATAAGTAATGCTCTTCTTTACCTTACGCAAATCCATTGCGTGGTCTCCCCTCATCTTTGTATGGTATTGCTAGTATCATTGTTTGCATACCGATCAATACGTATTTCTACTCATGTCAACCGTAGAACTACGCATTTTTATAAAGACAGTAAAACTTATGGATTTGTATTTTAATTTGCATGCTGTATGTGATTGTTTGTTGCATTTATAGGACCTTCAGGGTGTTATTCCATGCCTGATTGATTGTGATTGATGCTCTATGTCTGTGAAATGTTTGTCGCCTATATAATGTGATTTCTATGAATTGTCCTGCTGTTAGCAATAAGGTTTAAAGAAGCATTTTTTGTTTAACCGATTTATGTTTACCCAGATGATTGTATCATTTTTTCTTTCGCCGGCCAAAGCCGGATGCACATAAGTATTCAACTGAAGGATTGCAGAATCAGGCTATGATGCTGTACTAGAAGTAGTTTATTTGGTTTTTATAACCTTTGAATTTTCTCGTAGAGGATTTTTGCTGCGCTTAACTGTGGTAGATATTTGCTGCCTGAAGGGGAGAAGTATGCCCATACCTGAAGGAATATACAGGATTTTATTGGAATACCTACTGTATCTATGTTTCATAACCACCTTTACTATGATCGCAAGCAAAATAACGTTGTACTATACCTTTCAAAATATTGTATGAAAACACTTTGCCTCTTGATGGTATTGCTTACCTGTTCGGTCTTTGGATTTTCCCAGCATGCTGGCATTAAGGACTCTACTGACATACACGGGGCATTCTTTTCCCAGGTCACACGAAAATCGGACCGCTTGGAGCGCCTGGTCAGCCAGAAATCGGAGAAGACATTAACACGACTGCAAAAAGAGGAGATCCGCATGAAAAGAAAACTCGCAGGTATTGATTCCCTGAAAGCTGATAACCTTTTTACGCATTCCATAGATTCCCTCGCTAAACTGAAATCCCGCCTGAGCGGTAAATTAGGCAAGTACTCCGGCGTCATAACCGGATCTGGCGACGCCTATCTGGATAGCCTGGACAACACCCTTTCTTTTTTGAAAGGTTCTACAGGTTTGCTCCAGCAGGCAAAGGGCATGACCAGTAAGTTAAACGGCTCATTGACCTCTGTCGATAACTTGAAGAAGAAACTTCTGCAGGCCGAACAGATCAAGGCTTACATCCGGCAGCGTAAACAGTTGCTGAAAGAACAGTTAAGTCAGTATACCAGCTTTACCAAAGACCTGCAAAAATTAAACAAGGAAGCTTATTACTATGCCGAGCAGCTGAAAGCGTATAAAGAAGTTTTTAAAGATCGGAAGAAGGCAGAGCAAAAAGCGATGGAAGTAATGAAGAAGATCCCTGCTTTCAATGACTTCATGCAGACACATTCCCAGATCGCCGGCCTGTTTAATATACAGGGAGGTGCCGCCAGTGTGCAAAGTCTCGAAGGATTGCAAACACGCAACCAGGTGGAACAGCTGATCCAGCAGCGTATCGGTAGTGGCCCCAATGCCGGCGCCGCCATTAGTCAGCACATGGCTGAAGCCCGCAGCAGGTTCGACCAGCTGAAAAGCAAATTCCCCGATCTGGATAATGCCGAGGAAATACCGGACTTCAAACCAAAGGAAATGAAAACCAAAAGCTTCATGCAACGATTGGAGTTTGGCAGCAATATCCAGTTCCAGCGCAGCAACCGGTTCTTCCCAACCACCAGTGACCTTGCCGGGCAAGCCGCCTATAAGTTTCATAAAAACGGAAGCGCCGGTATCGGACTTTCTTACAAACTCGGCATGGGCACCGGATTTGACAACATCCGTTTCTCTGGTCAGGGCATGGGCATCCGCTCTTTTGTCGACTGGAAGCTGAAAGGCACCTTCTTTTTGAATGGCGGCTATGAACAGAATTATCAGCCGGATTACGCCGGTGTGCCGGAAGGAGTAGGGCAGAAGTGGACCCAAAGCGGGTTGATTGGTATCAGTAAAAAGTACAAGATCAATACTAAGCTGAAAGGCAATATGATGGTCCTTTTTGACTTTTTGTATAACCAGCATATTCCCAGAACAGACCCTGTTAAAGTAAGGTTGGGGTATAATTTTTAGAAAAATTGAAATTTGATTACCTAATTATACCAAATCATAATTACCATGAATTACAGATGTTATCCCATTCTCCTGTTTTTAAGTTTGTTTGTTTCATTAGGTGCTACCGCCCAGATAGACTTGCCAACTGGAAGGGCCAGCTATTCCCTGCCATTGTTCAACTATAGTGATGGCAATCGCCTCAACTTTAACATTGCACTCAATTATACCGGAGGGGGCGGAATAAAGGTTAACCAAATACCCACCAAAGTAGGATTGGGCTGGGACCTGATGGCCGGAGGAACGATTGTGCGGCGCACAATCGGAGAGCCTGATGATCAGGTTTCCGGAACCTATGATGGTATCAGATATGGAGAAGGTACACTGACTCCCGATCCGGGCTGGTTAGACCCGATTTCTAAAAGGGCAGGGTTTATTCCACTGGTGTCCAGAACTGAAAATGAAAATATTTATCAGCCCGATTTTGAAGTGCTGAGGGATTTTCAGCAGGATATTTTTGAATTTGAGTTTGGGGGCAGGACTGGTAGGTTCATGATTTCAGACAATGGTGCTGTACTTCCTATGGACAATTCAAAACTGAAGATTGAGAAAATTGAATCCAGAGGACCAGGGGAAGATAAGGTCATTACCACGATTGGAGGTTTCATTATCACCGATGAAACCGGCGTGCAATATGTCTTTTATGAAGCAGAACTTAGTAACCTGCTCATCAGCAAGAGAGCAACAACCTTATCAACTAGTAATAATATAAATAAGGTCACCATTCCCAATTATCAGGTGAGTGATTATTCCGTAAAAAACGTCTGGTACCTAACCCAAATCAAAGATCCGTTTAATGGAAAATCTATTAGCCTGACCTATTCAGCTTACCAATTAGATTATCTGATTGGCTATGAAGGCGTTTTTACATCGAGTCTTGCAGATGGCACAACCACTACAGCAGCACAGAGTATTATGCCCCGTTTTTCAGGAACCAGGAAAAGACTGACGGAGATATCATTCCCTGATAATCAGATCAAAGTGAGCTTTTTGTATAATGATAATGATATGTTGGATCTGCCGGGTGAGAAAGCCCTGAAGCAAATTGTAGTAAAAAAGGATACGGAAATCATTTCCGGATATCAGTTTGGTTATGAATATTTTTTTAAGGATACTACAAGGCCATTTAATTATACGTTTGCGCCTGCCGACCTGAAGTACGCAAGACTTTGTTTGAAGGATGTACGGAAAACTGGAAAATTCAATATACCTGATGCTCCTTATGTTTTCTCCTATTACAATAAAGTAGGTTTCAAAAGCATGCCCGGAAGAAATCTGCAATGCCCGGATCACTGGGGCTTTGCTAACGCAAATGCAATAGAACAGGACTATTCAACAGCTGATCAGGCAAGTGCCAGTATTAAGCTGCTTGCTAACTATCAGCTACCTCATAGAGCAGTAGATGTTGACGGGAAAGGTATGCTTGGCGCCTTGAAAACAATTCAGTTTCCGACCGGCGGAAAATTGCAGTATGAATATGAGAATAACACTGCTTTTTACAATAATGCCTCTGTTTTATCTGGTGGGATCAGGGTGAGCAGGACCACTATGTATGATATGGTGGATACCACCAAAAAGATAGTGAAAGAGTATAAGTACTTAAATGCGGAAGGTACTTCTTCCGGATGGGGATATGAGGTGCCGATATATACAGAAGTGTCAAATGCCCAAATGGTTATCCCGCCATCCCAATATGGCTATAAATCAGCCAACATGGTTTATAGCTCTGCCCAATCAGCCGTATTTTCGGCAATCCCATTTATAGGTGATGCCCTGGTAGGTGGTGGTATTGCAGGTTTAGGCAGCATGGTCATTCAGCAATTTGCTATGAACTTAGTAATTGCTATTGTCTTTGATATTTTTACACCAGCTCCTAGCACAAAGATAATTCTGGCCACAAATACCCAGCAGATCAGCACACATAATTCTAAATTCAATCAACTTCCTCACCTTTATAAACGGGTGGAGGTATTGGAAGGTACTTCAGCAAGTAATATTGGAAAAATGGTATATGAATTTACATCCCCCGATGACTTTCCACTTGCTGTACCTACGCTAAGTCAGCCTTATTCCCAAAAATCCAGATGCCTCCCCTGGGTATATGGTCTTGTGAAAAAGGAACAGGAAATATCAAAATCCAATAAAGTCATTTCAGAAAAGGTTTATACTTATGCCCCGCCAACCACAGTAGCAGGGAACAGCAATATCGCCTGGAAGACAAAAAAAACGCTGTTGTGCCCGGAATCTGTTTACAACGGATACACTTCAGCAATAGAATTTTACAGCGAAACTTATCAACCCTTGTATGGTCGTACAGAGTTGCTGTCCATTACAGATAAATCCTATGACAGTATTGGCAATTTCTCACAGACCCTGACCAGTTTTATTTATAATCCTACTAATTTATTACCCGCAAAGGTCAGTATGGTAAATAGTATTGGGGATACCATACAAACCCGGACCTACTATCCCCAGGATTACACGGGCACTGCTTTTCCGGTGCTTAAAGCCCTTAAAGATGCGAATAGTATATCACTTCCTGTTGCCTCTGAAACGTGGCAGCTGAATACAGGCAGTCAGAAATTGCTGAATTCCAGTATCTCTGAATATAAATTCAACCAGTCTTCTGATATCAAGGTGGAACAAATTCACACCCTGGAGTCAGACGCGCCTGTAAGTGCTGCTACGGCTGGAGCCTTTAATCCTGCAATACTTAACCGAACTCCTGTCCTTATTAAAAAACAACAGGTCATGAGTTATGATGATCTCGGACATATTGTCCATACATCAGGTGCTGGCAATACGGAGTTCGGGTTTCAGTGGGGATATGGAGATGCCTTTGGTAATGGACAACAAAAAATCACTGCTGAATTAACCAATGCTCATGCCGCGCACAAAGAGAAAACCGGAGCAGGGGGAGCTGTTGTTAATACCCAATTGGTGCTTACCGATAACAATCCCAAAACGGCAACATTTACCCTCTCACAGCCTGGCAGTGTATACCTTCAACTTGATCCTTCAAGCTTTGAGACTTCGCTGTTATTGAATTATACGCTTACAGGAGGCAGTCCGACAGTTTCTTATAATGGCTCATTGTGCAACGTGGTCCGATCCGGCAGAATAGATGATCTGTTCAATACCATTAAAACCTACACCCCGAAAAATGTATTCTTCGCCTCGTTACCAGCCGGAACATATACCCTTACCGGCACCAGATCTGCCAGTGTATTAGAGAATTGCAATTTTACCTACACTTATTTTACCGACCCTGTGATTTCTGTGGGTTCCGAATTTGCTTATGAGGGTTTTGAAACCGGTAGTTATACTGGAGCCATCGCGCCATATGCAGGACGTGGTTGCAAGGAGGGGGATTATACAGTTTCCTTTACGATGCCCAATTCCCGCGGTTACAGGGTAGATTATCGGTATTATTCTGCCGGAAAATGGATTTACAATGCTAAACCTTATACCAACGGTATAGTGCTTTCTGATGGGGACGCGATTGATGAAGTAAGGGTATATCCTGTAGATGCAGGAATTTCTACTTATACCTATGACCCGTTGGTTGGGTTGACCTCTCAGACCGATGCCAACGGAAATACGGTTTTCAATGAATATGACTACCTGGGGAGGTTGAGTATCGTGCGCGATCAGTACAACAATATCCTGAAACGCATCTGTTATAATTACTACGGGCAGCCAGAGACATGCGGTGGAAAGACCTATTCCAATACCGCCCTTTCCCAGACTTTTACTAAACAGGGATGTGGTTCAGGATTTACGCCAGGAACGGGAACATATACTGTTGCTGCTGGAAAATATACTGCGGATGATTCTTTAACTGTAAATGTTATGGCGCAGGAAGATATGCGGGTGAACGGACAAAACTACATCAATCAAACTGTGCAATGCCTTTGCACAGGTGTAGATAAGAAAGTTATCAATGGTGCCTGCGTGACGGGAGTAATGGAAAGTTTTAGTGAACCCATCCCCGGAAATCCTTTCAAATGCAAAGTTGGCTACCGGTACAAATTTCCTGACGGAACTTATGGGCCAAAGACTTACACGGGGGAAGAACCCTGTGATTAGTCATTGCATTTTTACTGATACCCGAATTTAAACTCAGTTAATTTCCAATTATATGAAATTTTCAAGACTTAGGATTATCATCTCTCTTTTATACATCTGTTGCAACATCTCCTTTGACCTTGCAGCACAAGTTCCGGTGATACCATCAGGAACCACTCCGCCTACGGCTACTCCGCTACCAGTTCTTGCAGCATACCAAAATCCTGTGATCAACTATGTCAGGACCTGGGAGCCGAATATGCCGACCACTGATGTTGTTAATGTGACCGGGACAGCCCGGACTGTTCAGGAAATAAGGCAAACGACTACTTATACAGATGGTATAAACCGTAGCTTTCAAACGGTATTAAAAGGAAGTAGTACATCCGGAAAGGATTTGGTTAGCCCTCAGATCTTTGATGCCTATGGCCGGCAGCCGTTGACATACCTGCCGTATGTCCAGACCACAGGCAATACCAGTGACGGTAAATTTAAAAGCACTCCTTTTACCAGTCAGCGGACTTTTTTACAAGATCCTGCTTTAAATCCCTCTGGGGCCGGAGAGAATATTTTTTATGGCCAACAGATCTATAATGAAACTCCTTCCTCCCCAGTGATCAAAAGTTTTAGTCCCGGCAATAGTTGGGCGAATGAAGGAGGGAAGAAGGCCAGCCAGCAGTATCCTTTTGTGAATACAGTCTCTGACTCTGTTCGGGTTTGGGACCTGGTGCCTGGCGTGCCCAGAACACTAAAAGCTTATGATGCGGGGCAATTGGGCAAATCAGTGTCTATTGATGAAAACGGTGTTCAATACGTCGAATATTACGACAAGGAAGGAAAGCTTATCCTCAGAAAATCACAGGTGGGCATAGGTACTGCAACTGCACATGCCGGATGGCTATGTACCTACTTTGTATATGATGAGCTAAAAAAATTGAGGTATGTTATTCCGCCGCTTGCAGTCGATAAGATCATCCCAAGCTGGGCGATTACTAATGTACTTTCCAGCTTATGCACCGTTTACAGATACGATGCAAGAGGCAGGTTAATTGTAACCAAACTCCCAGGTGTTGATTCCACGGAAGTTGTTTATGACACCCGCGACAGGCCGGTACTGATACGTGACGGGGGCCTAAAGAGTAAAGGACAATGGCTTGTTAATTTTTATGATAATCTGGATAGATCTGTCAGAACGGCTGCATACGCAGCTTCTACAACAAGAGAAGCTCTTCAAACTTCGGTAAATGGCACCACGCCCGGTACTTTCCCTTTTATCCCTGCCGCCAGCCTCATAGATCTGACTTTTCAGTACTACGACGATAATTATTCTTTCCCCGGTGTACAGCAGGCTTTAACTACTGATTTTACGGCTCCGCAAAAAGGGACGAACGTTTATGATGATCCCAATACTGGTATCAGTCATCGCGTGATGGGGAAGCTAACTGGTTTACGAACACGGATATTGGGTACAGCTCAATGGCTCACTACCACCATTTATTATAATGATAAAGGAAGGCCTTTTCAAACAATTGCAGATAACATCTACGGCGGAAAACAAACCACTACCAATTTATATGACTTTAACGGGAAGATACTGAGTACTTACACACGACAGATCAATCCCCATAGTACGGTAACACCAGAGACGCGGGTCCTCACAAATGCCACTTATGATGCGGGTGGACGGATGATAGAAGTAAGTACACAGCTAAACGATCTTCCCGTTACCAAGAGAGCCGTCGGCAGCTACACCTATGATGAAATTGGCAACCTCAGAACAAGGAAATTAGGTGTGGTCAATAATGTACCCAAAGAGACACTTACCTATGATTACACGGTTAACGGAAGCTTAAAAGGTATCAATAAAACTTTTGTCAATACGCCCAATAGTTCCGCCAGCTGGTTTGGGGAAGAGCTGGCCTATGATTACGGATTTAGCACCAGCCAGTTTAACGGCGCTATCGCCGGGACTAAATGGAAAAGCAGGGGTGATGGTATCGCTAGGGCCAGTGGTTACAGTTATGATAAATCTGGCCGCCTCTTAGCAGCCGACTTCTCCCAACAAAATCAGGGAAGTACAAACTGGACTTTTGATAAAGTCGATTTCAGCCTGAAGAACCTCAGTTATGATGCCAACGGCAACATTGGTGGCATGCTTCAAAAAGGGATGAAAGGACTGAGCATAACTGTGGTTGACAGCCTTAAATACGCTTATCTGCCCAATAGTAACCAACTGTATTTTGTTACCGACCGGCAAAATGATCCACAGAGTAAACTGGGCGATTTTAAGGAGATCAATAACAATGAAACGCAGGACTATGTTTACGACGCAGCTGGTAACCTCACAACGGATATGAATCGGTTATTGTCCATCAAACCTAATCTCTATCTCAATATACCAGATAGCCTGACAGTCCTGGGTAAAGGTTATATCGCATATACTTATGATGCTTCCGGAAATAAACTACGGAAGAAAGTAACTGATTTTACCGGAACTGGTTCTGTTACCACTACAGATTACATCGATGGGTTTGTTTATCAGAACGATAGTCTGGTATCGTTTGACCATGATGAGGGTCGGATAAGAATTTTATACGCAATCGGACAACCTCCTGCGTATGTGTATGATTATTTTATTACCGACCACATTGGAAACACCCGCATGGTGCTTACTGAACAATCAGGCAAGGCCACTTATGCAGCAACTATGGAAACAGCCCTCTCTGCAAAGGAGAACGCATTATTTGCCAATATTAATATTTGCAGAACTGCCAAACCTGTAGGTTACCCTGTTGATGCGACTACTAACCCGAACGACTATGTAGCCAAATTGAACGCCTCTGCCGGTTCTCAGAAAATAGGGCCTTCACTGGTACTGCGTGTCATGTCAGGTGACACCATCCAACTCGGTAGCAAGGCATTTTATAAATCGGCGGCCGCAAGTACCTCCAGTACTACGGTAGCCAACATGCTGGCCGCATTGTTACAGGCTTTTGCCACCGGTAGTGGACCTACCGATGGTACTCACGGTAACGGCACGGGTTCTGGTTCTCCTATCGTTTCAAACTTCACCTCCGCCAACTACCAGGCTGTTCGGGATAAAGACCCTTCACAAAATGTGGCTACTCTGCCGAAGGCTTACCTGGCATACGTCCTATTCGATGACCAAATGAACATGGTCGATGAAAACAGCGGTGTCAGGCAGGTACAAGGAAGTCCAGATCAGTTGCAGACACTCGCAACAAGCCTGATGGTAATGAAAAAGACTGGCTTTCTCTATGTCTATACTACTAACGAAAGCATTCAAGATGTGTACTTTGACAACATCGTGGTTAATCACAATCCGGGACCCTTGTTAGAGGAAACGCACTATTATCCTTTTGGTCTGACTATGGCGGGAATCAGTTCCAAAGCTCTGAAAAATCCATATCTAAAGAATAACTTCAACTATAATGGAATAGAGCAAACAGATGAAATTGGCCTAAACCAATATGATGCTTACTTCCGTACATTGGACCCACAAATTGGCAGGTGGAACCAGATGGACCCGGTTGCGCAGAAGTACCCTGGTATTAGCCCTTATAATAGCAATTTCAATAACCCGGTCAGTTTTGCCGATCCGTTCGGAGATATCCCCGGCGATCCTGTTGTGGGCAATTTTGGAGGAAGCATTGGCTATGGATACAACACCATATTTACAATCGTTGGGCAGTCGGTTAAAAGAGGTGCAACACAGGCAACAGAGGGGGGAATAAGAAATTTCACTACAAATGGATTCAATCAAATTGGTGCTTATGCGGCAAGACAACAACAGTTACGACAAGCGTATGAGCTGCAAAAGCTTCAGTCTTTGCAAAGATCATATGATATCCAGGCCCAAATAGATTTACAACAAAGCCAACAAATCGAGGTAAAGAATGGCTTTGCAGTGCGGCATTATGAGGACCCGAGTACTACTGGGGCTGCTTGGCGCAGAGGAATGGACCAAGCGCATAATTCACTTATATTTGTTACTGATTACGTGGAACCTGTTGTAATAACAGTTGCAACTATGGGGTTGGAAGGACTGGCGTCATCTGCTATTGCTGGAGTGACCTTAAATGGAGCTGAGGGCGGATTTAATGCAATAAGGGGTTTTAAAAATGCCATTTCACCGTTTAAGGGCGGGAGGTTTACTAATGCAGGTCGTGCAGTAACTAAACATCCTGAATACTTTGGGTTTGAATCCACAGAAGCACTGATGAAGGTATATAGGACCCCCGAAGCCATAAACAACCTGGCTTCGTCCACCATAAAAAATATCTTGCGTAATGGTGCAAAAACTACTGGGGCGGGAGGCCGATATCCTAATGGTTGGGTTACCTTTACTTTTCGTAATGGAAACGCAGCAAGTTGGGGGTTGGATGGAACTTTTATTGGATTTAGAGGACTTAGATAATAAATATATGAAAAACATTCGCATTGAGAAAGTGGGAGATATTAATTCAGAATATCCTTACTTAGAAATCTTTAAAAAAAATGATGACATTCCATTTCTGGAAGTATCAATTTCAGAAAAAAAAGAATTGTCCTTTAAATTTTATGCCTCACAAATAGATATTTTATTGGATATTTATGAATGGGAGTATATTCTTGAAACCGCAAAGGAATTCTTACCTCAAGCTTTAAAAGATGAAGATGATTACGAGAAGTTTCTAAACAAATAGAAAGAAAAGGGCTATTTTATTAGATTGAGTTTGGATGGTAACATCTTTCATATCTTTCTTGTCTATCAGTGTATAGGTAGTATTTATGCTGGGATAGCCTGAAGTGGTTGATATGAATATTGTGAATAAATAGAAAAGCTAGAATTTAATTCGAGATGTTGAATGTCAGAAATAATATTTATTAATATTCAATAGCGAAGCACTTAACAATAGATACGGAATATAACTAAGGCCCGAAAGAATCTGGGGATTTAGTTATGTTCCGGACAAGGGGATTTGACTACATTTTTTATGATTAACTTATAAAATGCTCCACGACCCCTACGAAATAATTGAAATTGACGGGTAGATGGAACATGCTTTGAATGCTAATTAAATTGCCCAACTCTGATAAATACCGGCCTCATTTTGTGATTTATGGACTTTGGCCAAATCGGTTGGGTGATGATCTAAAGGTGGATATTTCGGTAAATCTGGCCAGTAATTCCGCGTTTATCGTGACAGCGCATTTCGCTTTATGCTGATCACCCTGTTTCGGAGCAAAGTGGCCGTTTGACCCTTCAAATCAACTTTTTCCTTCAACTTATAGATATGCTATTTTCAATTTGACTTGAAATAAAGCCTTCAGAAAAGAAGATTTGCTACCAGTCGAACTCCAATGGCTATGATAGCATTTGAGCCCTTTAAAACGCATTATTTAAAGCCGTTGTATGTAGATCGCCATTTGAAGCAGCAAGAGAGATCTGTTCTCTTTGAAAACGGCCCTAATGCGGAATAGGTCAGGATTTAGGATTTTTTAACGGGCAACCAGATGGGTTGATCGGATTTTGGTATTTTGTTCAATGGGAAGGGGCATTATTTACCACAGCCGAAAGCCAATCTGGTGGCCACTTTTTCCCGAAATAAGGGGGACGCTTTCGGGTTCTTCCCCAATTTTGGTGGTGGAATAAAACGTCAACTTCATCTGGCTCTAAAATATGCTTTTTCGAACTTAATAAAGATCTTTCTCGAAGGAAGGGGAAATAGAAAAATCGACTGACCACCAAAATTGGGGAAGAACCGCTTTCGCCGAAATGCCCAGGTAAGGTACAGGAATGCAGAAATGTTGATATTAAGAAAATAGATGAGGTACTATTTAGCTCGGTAAAATCCCCCTATTATTGGAATATCCTGTAGCTATTTATTTTTTTACAATCACCGGTATACAATGGATAACTATAAAACAGTAATTACAGCAGCTAATTCTTTATTGAAAGGCTATGGCTATAACAAGAAAGGTACTGTCTTCTATTTATCGCAAGGCAAAAATTGGGGTTTAATAGGCTTTCAGAAAAGTCGGAGTTCCACTAAAGAATATGTCAGGTTTACGATTAATGTTGGCGTAAGTTCTGGGGCCTTAAGGCGCTGTATTGATGAGGATGATTCAGCACAAAATCCAGATATGGAATCTTCGCATTGGCAATGTCGCATTGGCTCTTTAATGCCAGGCCATACGGATCATTGGTGGGAGTTAAATCAGAATGATACAGATGAAGATGTCATTTTTGATGTGATAAGGAAACTGAAGGACCTTGCGATTCCTGCAATTCAAATGCGTATTTCCGATAGTGGATTGATTGATATGTGGAAGAGTAGTGATTATGGGGGTACTACCTTATTTAAGAAGTATGTTTATCTGACTACGCTGCTAAAACTCGGTAAAAGTGAAGAATTGCCAGCTTACATTGAAGAATTCATCAACAGTTCAAAAGGAACACCATTTGAAGTGGACACTAAACTCCACATAAATGTGCTGGAGAAAATACATTGATATGCGCTTTGCTTTAATTGATAATTTACGAGTTGAGGCGGAACCTGGATTAAAAGGAATATGTCCCGGATGCATGCAGCCTGTCATCGCAAAATGTGGGGCACAAAGAATTCATCATTGGGCGCATAGCAGGAGTATAGCATGTGACAAATGGTGGGAAGCCGAGACAGAATGGCACCGTGCCTGGAAAAATAATTTCCCCCTGGGCTGGCAGGAAGTTTTTTTACCGGATGCGCAAACCGGCCAAAAGCACATCGCTGATGTTCAAACCGAACATGGTCTGGTGATCGAATTTCAGCACTCGCACCTTAACCCTCAGGAGCGTATAGCACGTGAGACCTTTTATAAAAATATGGTTTGGGTTGTTGACGGTACACGCCTCAAGTATGATTATCGGCGTTTTGTTAAAGGTCATGATTACTTTCAATATACCGAGCAAAAGGGAATATTCCATGTGAAATCTCCAGAGGACTGTTTTCCCCAAGCATGGCTCAACAGTCAGGTTCCCGTTATTTTTGATTTTAAAGGCCAGGAACCATTAGAAGACCTGTTAGGTTTGAGAGAACCTCTGTACTGCTTGTTTCCTGCTTCGATTGGAAAATCTGCTGTAGTTGCAAAGATATCACGTAAGGCCTTCATAAAGCATACAACTAATGGAGAATGGCCTGTTCGGGTGAGTAACCTTATGAGTAATTTAATTAATGCTCTGCAAGCATCGCAACGACAAGAGGAATTACTACGACTCGCATTGCAGCATCAGGATTTGGAAATGAAAAGATTTGGAATGCGTCCGGGTTATGGGAAAAGCAGACCGTTCTGATCGTTGCTGCCTTTGGAAATGGTACTTTTTTTAGCCCAACGAAAGTAATAGTATTCGCCTTCCAGAAGCTTGACCTGGCTATCCTGATAGGCCTATTGGACAGGACGCCCCACTTTTTAAAAAGCTTGACCCGCGGATGCCAGACCGTTTGATCTGGCATCGGGATTTATCTTTTCTAGTCTATAGCGCAGCCGTGTGCCTGCCGGATTGGTACTTTTCTTCCTTAGATGTGTATTTCTACTGGAAAATATCGTACGCAACGCTGAGCATATGTTACATTTTAGAATTAGCGGGGTTTGGAAGAACCACAACAACGAGGTCACGCACTATGCCCTTCATGAGCTTACCAATACGGGAATAGATAGAGCCGTCAGAATAACTAAAGATGAAGCCATCCGGCTTTTAGAAAAAGGGCATACCATAGAAACATGGCTCTGGAATTATGGATTGTCCGATTGGGAAGTCGGACAAGAAGTCCGGGTCGTTGATACGCCTGAAGGGAAGTACCTTCAATCAGATCCCTATAATCCTTTAACACACGACCTTGCCCATCTGATCGACTATGATTGGATCATTCTTAAATTCAATTTCCATTAATAATTTTTATTTCCGGGCATATCCCTCGCACTAGGTAATTCATCCATTGTGACTTAGCATCATGCCTTGCAGCATTTTTTTATTTCTTTCTTTTTACCAATCGGCATACAGATTGTTTATATTTGTAATGCGTAAATGAGATAGTAATATGGTAACCATTGTAGTACACCCGGCAAAAGAGCAGCTAAAAACCTTGAAAACGATTCTGAAAGCGCTAAATATGCCTTTTGAAGAAAAAAAAGACGAGGAACTTCCTAAGCACGTAATTGATGGTATTCGGATTTCTAACCAGCAGATCGCAGAAGGGCGTGTTAAGAAATTCACTACCATTGAAGATTTGCTGGGTATATAGTGGCCTTTGAGATTGTTTTTTCTGAGTACGCCGAAGATACTGCGAGGTTGGTTTACCATTTTATCGAAGAAAATTTTGGTAAAAAGGCTGCTCAGACTTTTAGAATAAAGCTACTAAGAACCTTGCGTACGATTAGCGAATTCCCCAATTCTTATAAGGCAGTAGAACGTAGAACTTGATGAATCTATTAGGACTGGCCTAATCACCAGGCATACATCGGTAGTATACGAAATCAGAGGGGATAGGATTTACCTAAAGTATTTTTGGGACAACAGGCAGGAGCCGATGATAGTCTAGAATATTCTATCTATTGAAAACTTCCCCCATCTGGAGGCTGAAACGGATACGCTCTGGTATGAAGGATGCCCCACTCAACTCTATAACGCAGCACGGCATTCATGTGTCCCAGAAAATAAACAACCCTCGTAAACCACCTGATTCCCTGCTGCAAATCCATAGATTGCCTGATTTCTTTTTCACCCGCATTACCCGAAAGCTCCCCTTATCTGTTTTAAGAATGATCGCAAGATCATTTTGCTGTACTAAAAAATAAAACTATGGTTCCTTTTTTGAAATGGCGCAGCCTTGCGGTTGTAGCCTGGTTACATATGCCGCCCATCTATCCAAAGTCCAATTCGTTGATCTCTATCACTTGATCCTGTTTAAGGTTGTCGCTTCGCTATGCCCGTAGCGGAGTTGTACCGTTTACGCAACACCTTCGTTAATGCGATTTGTATTTTCATCAGCACTGCTGCTGGGCTTCGTATGTCCGGCCCTGTCCCAGATTTCTGGTACCGTAACCCACAAGGTTACCCGTCTGCCCCTGAACCAGGCCGGACTGCTGCTCTCTGGTCAGGCTGGTTCTATTGTCTTTAAAACTGCCACTGATGCCAGTGGCAACTTTCTCTTTACCATGCCCCCGGCTGGTGAATATCGCTTGACAGTATCCTTTTTAGGCTTTGATCCTAAAACAATAGCCCTTAAAATATCCCAAGGTACGGCCAGCCTGCAGCTGGATTCTATTACACTGGCGCCGGCTCCGCTGGATCTTTCCCAGGTGGAGGTAAAAGCTGCTCCACCGATGGTCCGGATGCGCGGAGATACCTTGGAATTTAATGCCTCGTATTTTCACGCAGCAGAAAAAGCATCCCTTTTAAACCTGTTTCAAAAGGTGCCCGGCCTGACCATCGATGTAGATGGAAACTTTTATTTTCAGGGTATCCCCATCTCTGAGTTGTATATTGACGGGCGCCCTGCCTTCCAGAACGCTCCGGACGGCAATGCCGATCCAAAGACGATCTCCCGCTTACTGCTGGCCGGTATCGTGGATAAGATCCAGGTCATCAGTAAAAAGCAAACGAGCGGTATTCATGGCCCCTCTGCTCAAAAGATGATCAACATCACCATAAAGAAGGAAAGCAAACGAGGGGCCACTGGCGAGATCGGCGCGGGGTATGGCAGCCACGACAGTTATAAGGCATCAGCTACTGCTGCCCGGTTCCGTGAGCACAGCCAGCTGATTGGCGTGGCCACATTCGCCAATGTCAGCAGCATGACCCCGGTTTCTTCCAGTGATGAAAGTATGGACATGAACATGCGTTTTCCCGGCGCAACGCGCGATGGAAAGATTGCCCTCAGCGCTGGCTTTGATGCTGGGAAAAAGTCCAAATTCAATTTCACTCTTAACCATATGGATCGGGATGGGAACCTGCAACAGGAGCAGCAGCGGGAGAACTTCCTGAACGGCAGCAGCTATGATTACAACCGCATCAGCCTAAAGAAAAATCAGCTGCAGGCGAATATGCTGGGCGCAAATTTTTCCTGCGACTTCAACGATAAAAATAAATTCACACTTCGGAGCGATCTCTTTTTAACCCGGTCAAATACTGCAGAGAATAATACTTATATCACCAGAGCACGAAACCATCTGGATACGATCTCCTACGGAAATTTTTCCAATAGCGATTATCAGCAGGATAACCGGATTTTCCTTTTCAGCGAGTATACCCACCAGTTTACATCAACAGGAATGCTGCGACTGGCCATCAATTATGATTTTGACCACCATCATTCAGACCAGTACAATTATTCCCTCAACCTGGCGCCGGTTGAGCAGGTAGGAGATACCATCAACCAGCGCATCCGGCCCCAAGTCAGAAACCATAACCTAATGCTCAGTAGCCAGCTCTTTAAACCATTAGGCAAGCGTTTTGAATTCCAGCTCGTATATAATCTTACCACTGGGCAGATCCGCAATGAGCAGCTTGCCCAGAACTATAATGACCCGGTAAAACGTTATGAGCTGACGGATACGCTGCTCAGCTACCTATTTGAAAATACTTCCCTGGCCCATCTGCTACATGCAGCAGTGGGTTATCATATCGGCAAGCTCAATGTCTCACTTGGAGCCACCCTGGGCATGAATGATTTCAAAAGTTCCGGCGACGCTGCAGATTTCAACATCAGTCAGCAATACAATTACCTGTCGCCGGTGCTGGGTATCAGCTGGAAAATCAGTCCATATTCTGCGCTGCGTGCAGACCTGTCTGCCTCGCCACTGTTGCCCGTTACTGAGCAGCTAACCCCGGTGATTTCTGTGCAGAACCCTTTGCAGGTACAGTTGGGAAACCCCGACCTGAAACCGGGATATAGCCGCAGGATCTCCCTGGACTACAATTACAGCAGCACCACCGGCACTTCCTTCTCCATCGGGGGCTTTGCCACCCTGGAGTACAACGGTATTTCTACATCAGTGTTCAGCGATTCCTCCGGCAAGCAGATCTCCAGGCCAATCAACGTAAATGGTACCCGGGCTTTTTCCCCAACACTTAACTTCGGAAAAAGGCTCCAGAAAGCAGGCATCACCATCGGTTATCGCGCTTTCGGAGATTTCAGGCGCAGCATTTCCCTGATTGACGGATTACAAAATATGAACCATAGCGTCTTTCTAAACCAGGACATTTCTTTTTCATGGAACTACAAAAGTTTATTTGAACTCGGCGCCAATGCTCAAATCAACTACCGTGGTAACAAATATGCTGCGCAGACCAATAGGTATACGCATTTCACAGATCAACGGATATTTCTCAAAGCCGTGTTTTTCTTACCCGCGGGAATTCAGATTGGATCTGCCGGCATGTACACAAAAAATACAGGTGTTCCGGGGAACGCAACCTTGATCAACGGCTGGATCAGTAAGCTGCTGTCCAAAGAGAGAAATTGGCTCCTTAAATGTTATGGCTTTGATCTGCTGAATGAAAGTAAAGCACAGACGGCCATCATCAGCCCCGTGTTTATTGAAAGAACGCTGAGCAATTCCCAGCCTCAGTATTTCATGTGCAGCCTGACCCGGTATTTTAAATAGAAGATTTGCAGTGGCAGCCAGGTTTAAGTTTTTTGAGATAGTGTATCATCACGGTTGAAAATGGTCGCCCGGTCTTTCTAGGCAGGGCAGTTTTAAAACTATTTATTTTTGCTGCTAAAGGATCGGGTATCCCGCTGATCCGATGCAGCCCCAAACTTTGAAAAATGAGTAAACAGCTAAGTGATCAACATTTAGAGATTTTGGTTGGTAACGTTATCCAGCACTGGGCTGCCGGAAATAGTGAGCAGATCAGCCTCCCGGAGATACATGCTGCAGTAAAAGAAAAACTGCTAAAGCTGGGCGCCTATGATCATCAGAGCGATGAGCGCATCGCGGAAATCTTTCACCAGCTGCACACCATTAATGGCCACCGCATTATTTCTACCTCAACAAACCAGCATTGCTAAATGCAGTCAGGATAAGGGTATTACAATTACTCAAACGAGGTGAGCTTTTTAAAATATTGCTTTGAGGAATTTGAACCACCTGATACCAGACAAGAAGTTTAACCTGATCTTTCTTAAATATTTTCCCTGCCTTTTCATTTCCGGTAATGGAAGTGCTACCATTTCGTCCTCCCTTCCTGCAGAACGCTCTTTCCCCTCTGCTATCTTTTTTTTGTTGCCTGCCATAAGCAGTAAATGCTGAACGTCGTGCAGCCATAGTAGACTCTGGTCTAAATGATCTGTTGGAAAACGTTTGGCCTTTATCTTTTGACGTAAATCAAATAGATGCTTTGCAGCAGTTTGGGTATGACCAAAAAAAGCTGCGATGTCTTCATGACTATAGAGGTCTGTATCGAGCATAGACCATGGGTTTTGATTCTCCTGCATGGGTTAAATTTTATGTTGGCTAGGTATTTACTTATATACACATTGCCGGACTGATGGTACTACGTTGATCCATTCTGTATATTTTTCCGCTTGAAGATACTGAAATAATACATATAGTGTATGTTTTAATACATATTATGTATGTTTCACTACATATACTGCGTTGATTTTGAATAATTTGTTATTTTGGTCCGAAGGAACAGCAAAACTTCCGGATAAAAATTTCGTTATTCTCAATGACCAGAGCCAGGGTTTATAAATTAAATCGCATTAAAGCTGTATTGGCGGAACAGGACGTTTCGCAAAAGGAGCTTGCTGCCAAGCTGGGCATTTCTGTGAATAGCATTACCCGTTACTGCAACCATTCAGTCCAGCCACCCTTGATCATGCTTTTCCTCATAGCCCAAGCCCTGGACGTTGATATGCGTGAATTGATCATATCAACAAAATCAGGTTCAAAGTAGAGACCTGTTCCAGCCCGTCAGTCTGACATCCATCGATTCCCAAGTATTGAATTTTGGTATAAATTTACACTTGATCGATAGGCACCCAATCGGATCTATAAACTAACATTATGAAAAATGTGCTTTCTAAATTAAAAGACCACACAAAGGAGATCAACGCTATTATGCTTCGTGCCCAATCCTCATTTAGAATAATGGATTACCTGTACAGAACAAGCGAAGGGCTGGAAATCGAGATCATTAGAAATCACCAATTTCTCAAATACACCGCTGAATTGAATTGGCGCATTTATGTTATTGAACTCTCAAAGCTGCTCAAACCCAATCCGAATAAAGATGATTACTACAACCTTACTACTTTTATAAGCAAATTTAAACAGGGGCAGGAGTATGAAATGATTCCTGGAATTGACAATGAAACTATAACCAAGTGGGAGGACAGTCTAAAAGATCTAAAAGAGCAAATCCAGAATCTGCTTGAGCAACGTGATAAACTCTACAGTCATACGGATAAAAAACATTTCTTGTATAAGAATAAACTTAGTTTTGCAGATGCAAATGAACTGATTTTGGTTATTCAGCGTGTTATAAATGAGATCTACATCAAAGTTTTTGGGCACTCCGCGTCCTTCGATCCACTAGGGGAACCAGTGGATAATTTAAAACAGATCGTTGGAATACTCGTTGAGCAAAAAAAAAGTCAGATCAAGGCACTGGTTGATCATGGACGGTCCTTTGGCATTGATCCAAAAGAATTTGATGTACCACCAGAATATCTGAAATGAGAACCTCGTTATTGTTCTCCATTAAGGCCGTCAAAGCAGCTAATTTGACTGATTACTGTTCCGCTTCGACAAAACCCCATCCAACATTCCCATCAGATCCCTTCACTTTGATTCACCATAATTCAATATACCCGGATTGGTTTTTCTCAATATGTGAATTTCCGCAACATCCCAATACCCTACATCCCTGTTATCCTCACTCGGCATAGGCTCCTTCTTACGCTCGCCGAAAACAAAAAAACCTAACTCTTCCAAATCTTTCAAATATCCACTGAAAGTAATTCCCAATTCCATCTTTCTTGAAAAGCTGAATTCTCCCATACCCATTAGATCTCCGTAATCCTCCAGATTCTCAAAAAATACTCCCAATAAATTTCCTTCGTCTTCAGTTGCGATGTCGTCATGGTCAAACCGGTAAGCATCAACTGAACTTATAATTTCGACGAGTTGCTTTCCTGAAGTGATTCTGAGCATAAACGAAGGTTCCAATTCAGTCTTCTTGTCGTGCTCCGTAACTGTTGCAAAGTACTTCTTTAAGATTGATGGTTGTCCTTCGGCATATCGGGATAGTGTATCCCATCCCCAATAATAGATCTCATATGACAGCTCCCTTTCAGCCTTTACAATGTTCACAAATTCCTGCAAATGAGCATCGTCGCGAAATGTAGACGCAAATATGAATCGTTTAACGGTCACATGTAACATGCTGGCAAGGGATAAGTCGTTGACGATATCGTTCTTTAGTGTCTGGCGGATATCCTCTTCTCTTCCTCTAATGTCCTTCACCTTACATTGGATAGCCGTATATGTCTTTCCTGAATAGATATCTATCCCTTTTTGTTTTTGTCCCTTAACACCAAACGTCTGATAGTCGGTACGAACAAAAGATTCTGTCTTTTCGACGGCATTGAAAAGATCGCAGACAAATTCTTCAAATCGTTTCTCTTCTTTAAGCGGAGGTAACTGATAGTGAGCCATAACATTTTCTTTATCAAATAATTCTATTATACTAACATAGTTAAGACCGAATTTAGTAATCAGGTCACCCGAAGGGCTTCTCCAAAATTAGGTTCAGCTGACTTCTGCCCTTTATATACTTTCAATTTGCCATTAATATTATACAGCGGAAGAAGATGAAATGAACTACTAATTATTTGTCGTCAGCATCGCGGTCTTCATTATTGTTATATGGATGAAATGACAATAACCTTCCACTGGCTTCAATCTCAACCCGGTAATAGTGGCCCTGATAATAAACACTCCTTCTACCCATCCGAATAAATGGCTTTTCAGGGTTGGTACGAAAATGATCCTGGATTGCTTCGGACTCAGACTCTACCACCGCAGTGATAATTCTGATGATGTCATCATACTTATACTGAAAAACAGTCTTTCCATCAAAGGCTTCACCTACCTGTGTTTCAGCTACATGCCTTGCATATATGTGTAGAAATCGTTCCAGATCCAGATAAACAAGCTTTTGGCCGAACAGGATTATCTGTTCCTCAAATCTGTGGGCCGCCGTTTTTAGGTTTCTGAGTTCATCACCATACTTTTCAGCAACAGCTTTAAGTTTAGTACCTGATCGTTCTATTTCCGCTTTAATCAATTCCTCCTTTTTCCAATAACGATCAGCTATTAAGCCTCCAAACTCCTTGATTTCGTCGCCTTCTAAAGTAAGATCCCTGTATTTCGCCTGGAGTTCATAATAACGTATCGCGCTTTCATTATCACATAATGATTTCAAAGGATCAACCGCTATATCCTCCCCAAAAAACCTGGCCAATCCAAGAAACTGGTATTTTTGTTCTGGTGATAGCGGAGAATCCCTTTTAAACTGGGATGAAAGAAAACCGTACGAAAGCTTGTTAAGTTCGAAGGGATTCGAGTTTATGTTAACTGTGAAGGTATTCTGAATTTCTTTTTTCTCTTTGGCTATAAAATTATTATTTCTTGGTTGATTATAAGACCAGATTTCGTAGATATCACTGCATTGAAATCCATATCTTTCCGCCTGTTCAAACTGCGCCTTTGTTATTTTTACGACAGGTGAAGGCATCAAACGAATTTTCCTATCACTACGTGGCACCGGTTGTTCTTTCAATAATTTTTCCAGTTCTTTACGTTCTTCTTCAGTATAGATGATATCGCCCATCAATGTGCCGCCAAAAATTTTGTATGCTTCCGAATTGTAATGAAAAGTAATGGTGATTAAAGTATCGTATTGACCATACATAAAGTATAGTTCTTCATAAGAGAAGTTCATGATTTCGTTTCTAGTAAATATAACTTTTTTCATTACAAAATTGTTGCGTAAATGGACTATCGCCCCCAGAAATATTTAAATAATACAAACATAGAAGCGGGAGGTAAACTATATTTATAAAAAAATATGCACATTGCCTTAATTAATGATGAACTTTTAACGGCCCAGCGGGGGCTGAAAGGGTTCTGCCGGGGATGCGGGCACCCTCTCATTGCAAATGTGGGATCGTAGGCGTACACGATTAGGCACATGAAAAGACCAGGATGTGTGATAGTTGGTGGGAATCGGAAGTGGAATGGCGCCGCTCGTGGGAATACAAATTTCCCCTCCAATGGCAAGAATTCCCTATGCTGGATCTACGAACAGGTGAGAAGTATGTAGCTGATGTACGCATGAATTACAGCCCAGCTTCAGGGTTTAGAAAGCTAGAAATCCTGTAAAGCTCGGGATACTAAAAAACAGACGTTTTTAATCAAATCAATGTTTTTCGGTTATAGCCCTTGAGCTATGAATACCCTACTGTAACTTTTGCCTAACCATTTGCTGGTTCAATAATCATCATAATCCTCATAATCATCATGACCAAGCTTAACGATCGCCCTGCATTTTGGGAAGTATTGCCAGATCAGTAGGCAAACCTTCTCATACAGGTAGGGATTCAGTACTGCTCCCTCCAGGTATTCTACCTCATTGGTTTCATCAGAGATACCATACTCACTTATTTCCTTATTGATGATCACTAGAAATCGCCGTTGACGGGGTTTTTTACGCAAACTGACTTTTGTAGGCAGCCCATCCAAATTAAACGTAGCTGAAATATTACGCATAGAAAACCGGCTTTGTATCCATACAGATGAAATTAAGAACGGTGAAATCAAAGAGATACTTCTGTTTAATTTTTGCTAAAGGGACCAGATGGCTGGAGCTTGATCATTAGCAGGGGATGAATCCCAATTCTCCTCACAAAATGTAATCCTTTATATAGATTTTGACCTGGCGGAACTGTTTTGCGTTCCAACGGTGAACCAATCAAACTGCAGCTGTCCTCACTAAAGGCCATCCACTTTTGCCGCTTCCATTTGGAAAAAAGACTGTCTGCTTTAAAGTGGTCAAAGCCGATACTAAGCAACGGCCAGGGGTAAGTATATTCTGCTGCAAGCCCTTTTTTGCGGTGTCTGGCGATCTGCTCCTTTAATTGCTGGTAGTACATCAAGAGGTTTTTATCCGCCGGTTCATCTGGCAAATCATAGAGGTCAGCATGTCGGGTGCAGACCAGGGCCACAAATTCAACATGATCAATCGTTGCTTTTAGTTGGTATAGCATTCTCTCTGCATTTTGTATTTAAAATTAAGCGCTCTATTGGTTTAACGGTGCTGCGTAGAACAATAAATTTTGCTCGATAAGTAAAGACTAAATAAGCTGATTTGGACAAGTTTTTTAGTAGGATTTGACAGGTTGGAAGAATCGCGTGAAATAGAACTTTTCCTGTCCTGATCATCAGTTACCATAGAACAGCTTCCACGGTTTTTTCTTTTTGCGCCGCTTTGTCTCATCTGAATGCTTACGATGTCCTGGCTGTATGGCCCCCCACATTTTTGATGAACACCCCAATTCATTTTTTAGGAATGATCTCCTCCAAAATTACCTGCTGATTCACTGTTTGTAGTGACTTAAAATCTTCTTTCCTCAAACATCTTCCTATAGCTGCCAGCAAGCTGGCAGGAGGTTTTACCCCACCTCTTATTTTTTGGCGTGGATAAAAGGACAAATGAAGGTACGGTAAGCGGGCAAAACGCCGCTTCTTAATGGCATTCAGCGAAGCGCTGAATGCCACCCTTCGGGACTTACCAGCGCCTTATTTGCCCACTTCCCTAACACCTTATTTGTCTTTTCCCACTAGCCAAAAAATAAGAGGCGGGGCAAAAAAGAAAGAAAGGCAAAAAATTAATCACAATTAAAATTTAAAAAGCATGAAAAAGTTACAACAGGCAGCAGCGGCTGCACCGGCAACAAGCGAACAAAACGCAAAATCCACTTTAACCGTAGTAACCGCCAGCGATGCCCAAAGGACCACCGGCGTAGAATCCCAAACCGAAACGCATAAAAGTGGTACAGTGATCCCCTTTGAAAAACGAAAGGAAGCCATTGAAACCCTGCACCAAAAGGTTCAAACCTTAGCCAACCTTAAAGCCAAGTATGAGGAATACTGCGAGTTTGAATTTGACCTGAAAGAGGGGGCAGACATTGACTCCGAAGTTTTTGCAACCTGTTCGATCACCATTGTAGACAGCAAAGGCCGTAAAATTACTGCCAAAAGTGGCCCCTATATTTTTGAATGTCACGAAAGCCTTAAAGCCAAGTACAAAGCCGCCATTGATAAACTCGAAAATGAAATCAACTGGCCGTATCCGCTTGCAGCCTAAACCTAATCCTTTGGCCCCCCTGAATGGGGGCTATTAACCCCTGAATTTATAACCTTTTAACCTTAGCATCATGGCAAATCAAATTGATATCTATCAAGCAGCTATATATGTCGGAACCTACGCGAAATATAATAATGGCTCCCTGTTCGGCAAGTGGCTGAATTTAAGCGACTACGCCAGCATAGAGGAATTTTATGAGGCCTGCGCCGAACTGCATAAAGATGAGCATGACCCTGAATATATGTTTCAGGATTATGAGCATATCCCCGAAAACCTAGTTAGTGAATGTGGTCTGAAAAAAGAATTTTTTGAAATCAGAGATGCCATCATTGAGTTAAGCGAGGATGACCAGACCGCATTTTATATCTGGCTGGATCATGAAAGCCGGGATTTTTCCAGCGGTGAAATCGCAGACCTGATCCAATCGTTTCAGGATGCTTACATAGGTAAATATGACAGTGAGGAAGACTATGCAAGAGAAATTATAGAAGATTGTTATAACCTGCCGGAATTCGCTTTGCAATATTTCGACTATGAAAAATATGCAAACGACCTCTTTTGTGATGGTTACTGGATACATGACGGATATGTATTCTATAGATAGCCTCCTGCTTAATTCCTCCTTCCTCATATTGAAATCTCAACGGGGACAATAATGATTTTTAAACCCAAAGCAGCCCGAAAGGGCTGCTACATAAAACAATATATCATGAAAACGACCATAAAAAAAACATCAGCAAATAAAAGTACTCGGCAACAGGCAGAACAGCAGCCGCAAGTTATTTCGCAAAACGAGTCGGCCGTGGCGGAACAGAAGAGTATTCCCCTGTCACAGGTGGATCTCAGCCCGGATAATTACCGCATCTATTTTTCTCCGGCAGCACTGGATGAACTGGCAGCAGATATAAGCCTGCATGGCATGATCTCACCGGTGACCGTTAGGCCCATGTCCAAAGGACGCTATGAACTGGTGGTAGGAGAGCGGCGTATCCGGGCTGCGCGCATCGCAGCTTTAGAAATGATCCCCGCGGTGATTACAAATTACACCGATGAACAGGCTGAAGAAATACGCATGGCGGAAAACTTACAGCGAGAGAACCCGCATCCAATGGATGAGGCCAACCGTATTGGAAAAATGCAGCGGGATGGAAAGACCATTGTGCAGATTGCAGAACGTTTATCCAAATCAAAAGCCTTTGTTTATTCCCGCATCAAACTATCGCAGCTGATCACCCAAATGCAGGAAATATTTTTTGCAGGGAAACTGACCCTTTCCGAAGCGATGGAAATTGCCGGTCTTGCGCCAAGTTCACAGGCAGAAATATTTGAGCGTCATTGTCAGGATTGGAACAACGAGAATTTTAGCATCGGTAGTTTCCGCTATGTCATTGGCCGTTACAAATATGACCTGAATGATGCCCCCTTTGATGTGCAGGATACACAATTACTCCCCTGCGCCGGTGCTTGTAGCAGCTGCCCCTTTAATTCTGCCACACTAAGCACTCTTTTTCCCGAAATGGCAGCAGAGGCCATCTGCACCAATAAAGCCTGTTATCACGATAAATGTTTGGCACAATCCCAAAAAGAAGTTTTGCAGGCGTTGGAAAACGTAGTTCCCGATGGGATTGTATTTAGCGGCAGCCTGTCAGAAGAAAATAAGATCATCATTGATTCCTTAGAACAAACCGCCGGTTTACCACAATACGCCTACTATGATGTGACAGTGATAACCCAACCTACAGCACCGGATAAGGAGGACTATACAGACGGAGACGAAGAAGGGGAGAACGAAACCTTTGACGAAGAAGGCTATGAACTTGCCCTGCAGGAATATGACGAAGATTTAGCCAGCTACAACGAAAGGATTAACGGTGAGGTGTTGAAAGGCTTATACTTTAGTTATCACGGCGTCAAAACTGTGTTTTTTAGCCCTGAAAAGCGAAGCCGGGAGAACAGCCCGAAGCAGGCTACCGCCAAACAGGTACAGGAAGCGATTAAACAGGGAACCGCTACTCCCGAACTGTTACAGGGGGAATTACTGCGATTGCAGCACCGGGAAGAAAGGTCCATACAGATCGACCGGGATAAAGTGCAGCAGGCCGTGCATCAAAAGTTAAGTGATACACTGGACGGTCCGGCCCTTACTGTAGTAGCCAATGCAGCCGATCTTACCGCGGCTAGGTTACTGGTCTACCAGTCTTTAAACTATGAATCTCGTTCAAGGGTCAATAATAGCCTGTTGGTCGATGAAAACCTGACCCATATCACTGACCCTGAAAGGATTTACCGAAAACTGGCCTCGCTAACCGAAAGCGAATACTGTTGGATGATTCGTTTGGCCCTCGCCGGAAATGGGGAAAGTAAAATTCCTACCAACGTAAACGGAATTGCACTGTACCACTTAGCCGATAAATCCGGGATCAGCGTACAGGAGATAGAAAAACAACAGGCCAAAATAGCGAAAACACGCCTGAAGAAACTTAAACCCCGCTTGAAGAACATAGAAGATCGGATCAAAACAATGGGAGCTGCCTCTGAGCGGAAAGAAGCGGCCTAATGCGGCTAGGTACAAAATTAAGGCACCCTATGGGTGCCGCTTTTTCTTCATTAAATAAGCTTTAAAATGCTGTTTATGCAAATCACAGACATCCATAACAATATCATTGAAATAAGCGATTTAGATCAGGCGATCCATCAGGCAGCGCTATATAAAGAATATCGGCACGATGATCCCGCTTTTTCTGATTCCGACCATCAGCGGCAGGAGTACTGGACTGACCTGTATCGTAAACTGCTGGATTTAAAGAACCTTCAAAACTTAACATCATGAATTCATACACACCAAGCGTTCACACCATTGCCATAACTTCTATCATTTTGGGTCTGATCCTGTTTTTCTTGTCCGGCAAAAGACATTATGACCGGATGGTAAATATCAAAGCCAAGCGCCCATTACCGTTTTGGCAATTCTTAATTGTCCGGGTGATAGAATGGTTTTGGACATGGCTCTATCGGCTGCTGATTGTACTGGGTTTATTCTTCCTGTTGATCGATTGGTACATCAGCCCATCGGGGTAGACGGGATTTTATGTAAAAAACCGCCATCCACAGCCCCTTACCTGGGGCTGCGGATGGCGCTTCCAAGCGGTGCTGCCTTGCAGGCAGCGACGCATTTTTTGAACCCTGCGGGTTCCGGATTTTCGCTTCAAAAGGTTTGTTCTTTCCTTTTTAATGAGATTTTTAGCCAGATACAGACCTTCTTTTCGATTTAGTGACATTAACTTCTCTGTTAAATTGATCCGGAGGCGGAAGGCATAAAATTGAAAACCCCTTTGAGAACGTTTTCAAACTTCCGGATCGAGACTCCAGTCAATTTCATTCTGTAGCCAGCCGATTTCATCACACCAGTTTTCAAAGTCTGTCCCAAAACCACTTTCTATTAATTCTGGAAATTTATACTTTTCGATGGCATCAACAACATGATCGTATAATGTATGACTAAGTTCATGCCTTTGCTCTATCTTTTGCAGGTTTTTATATTTTTCATAGCTGATGGCTATATCAATGGTTAAATACCGGTCTTTCTTATCGTAACGTTTAAAGCTCTTTCTTCCGATATTATCCGGCAAACACCTGATGGCTATGCCCATGACTGATGGCGCCTCAACAGTCCGGTAGTCTTCATTCACCTTTTCGCATACCGGCTCCAATTCATCCCTTAAACTCAATATTGAATTTAAATGGGTATCCACATTTATCGATATTCTCATGTTTCGCTTAGCATTTGTTATTTTGCTTTATTGTCTTTCACAAATTTACGATCCAATCTTACATTCTGCAATGGACTAATTTTTGTAGGGAATAATGTTTTAAATCTATTTTAAGTATGATGCCGAAGAACCTGATGAAATCTTTAAGTGTTGCCGTATTTGTTTGCATAACTCTAATGGCAGCTGCCCAGACTAAGAAATCCAAATCCTCACAACCGAAAATAAAGCCACCGACAGCTATTACCGAAACATTGTCGGGTCGGGGACCAATCATAACTATAATCGAAAGAGGAGATGAGGGAATACCCCTGGCGTTTTTGTGGCAGCTGAATGCCGATACCGTGTTAAAAAAAGGTGATGTATTCCGTGAAATGATTTCCTTTCCCGGAACTGCGGTTCTAAACCGGTTTATGGCAGATGATACAACTGCTCTGAAAAGAAGTACCGATAAGGAATATAAGGTGACCAGCCGATTTGTAAGTTTTTCCGGTGAAAATACATCCTTTAGTATGACTGAAGATAAAGGGATGTTGATCTTAGAGAGTCCGGAAACTCACTTGAAAAAGCAGTTTAAAGTGGTGCTGGATAAAGCCCGGAAAAATATTGTTAAGCTACAGGACGTAGAAACAGGCCACATTTACTTGCCTGCACCATTTGAGGGTGGAAGCGTGTCTGGTTGATCTCATAAAGTATGAATTTTGTATGTCTGAATTTTTTAGTGTAGTTCACGAATTCCAAAACCTGATTGAGCGTTTTGATTTTAAACAGCCGAAAAAGCTGTGGTATCCGCATCTGGTGGCATTTAGCAAACATATCGAGGATATCTATTTTTGTTATGTGATTGCAAGGGTATATAAAGATGATGGCTCTCTACAAACCACATTGTGGGTTGGGCCAGTTGAACGGCCTGATGATGGCTTGAATAACTTATCGGCAAATATTAAAATAGATGTCGGCTATACGCAAACCTTCGATGAAGATTTTTTCCGGAATTGTGAAAAGAAGATCATTCACCTGATTGAAGAAGGAGTTTTGACATCTTTATTAGCAGCATCAAAACGTGAAATGGATGATCCATCCCGTCGCAACAGAAGATACGAAGTTTATACTTTCTACTTCTTACCTTTCTTCAAAAAGATTTTGGTTGCCGCGGATAGTGACCAGAAAGTGCTGAAGAATAAAGCGAAATGTGAACCCCTTATTGAACAGGTGTTTTCAAACCTTGAAGGTGAAAGCAAAACGTTCTTTGACAGATTGGGCTTAAAAGCGACCAAAGACATGATCTGGGAGTTGTGCTACATTCATTCCTTATAATGGGTGTTTGTGGCAGGCATTATGTGATTATGTGATTTTGAGATGATGAAGCAGTTCTGTCCCATAAAACAGCTGCCATTCTGAGTTCATTGCAGAACCTTATTTTACCGGAAAACGGTAGTTGCTGTAACCTAAGGTTCCTTAATGTCTGATATTCCGCTAAGAGGATTGCCGGACACTTGCTATCTTCCAGGTGCGTTTTGATAAAATAATCCATGAAGCTAAAATACTAAAAATATTAGTATTTTAGCTTCATGGAACAGGATAATAAAAAGAAAATGATGGAGTTTCAGGTTGGCTACCGGCTAAAGGATTTTACCAACCATAACATCTACATATCCGAGGGCCTTGCAGGAAAAAGGCTGTTTCGATATCACTATGAAACAGCAACCATAGATGTGGATCTGGATTCGTTCAATGACAATTATAAAACTAGGTTTATAGTTCCTGACTTACACAAGTACTGTGTAGGTCTGCTTAATAAACTACAGTATGAGATCTTCAGCTTTATTCAGTTCAACAAAATTAAATCTTATACGATCACCTACAATTTTCACTATAATACAGTCAACCATACATTAAAGGTCAAATATGGTTTAACCCAGCAATTTGTGTAACTAGTATTGGTTTTTCCACGAACTGGCCAACATTGCTAGTCAAAATTTTGGTGATTTATTTACCTAAGGTATTGGTGGGAGATTATGATGTCGATGTAGACTTAAGTATAATGTCTATATTTTGACGTTTTAAGTAAGTAAACCTGTAATAGTTGTTAACCCTTGTCATTGACTGGTTAATGTTCTAATCATTATATTATTGTAAGTTTGAAGGAATGTGGAAGTATTAATAAATTCGGTTAACGTTATTCTTCACGGTAATAGATATTTTATGAAAAGTTCAGTTGATAAAATTGTAAATGACCTTGAAAAAATTAAAACCAAAATAAATAGTTTTTTAACGGACTACTCATCTATTTACCGTTCAAATGAAGCTGGTAGTATGTTCATTGATTTTGAGGGCGATTATAGTTTTCGCCCCTTGGTTGATGGCGGTCAATATGTGCAAGACAAACTTTTTAAACAGGCCAATAGGATTTTCGAAGGTATAGAAGTGCTACTGATGGAATCACCTGAACATCATAAGACTGAATTTCTTCGGGCAAAAAATTATGTAATGTCCGTTATCATTCAGCAGAGAAGCACTTGGAAGAAAGATATAGCCGAGGTAATTGAATTAACAAATGAACAATTAAGCCACATTTCTACAATGCTGACCAGCATATTCAAAACAACCAGCAATGTGATCCTGATACCAGATACCAACGCACTATATGCGCATACCTCTATCGAGCAATGGGATTTTTCTGATTTTACAAAGTTTAAAATCATCATTACGCCCAGCGTTCTTAAAGATCTTGATCGTCATAAGATAGAACATCGAAATGAGGAGGTGAGAAAGAAAGCGGTAAAACTGATTAATCAAATTAAAGAGTTTAGACGTAGGGGGTCTTTAATTGATGGAGTACAAGTTAAAAAGGATAAGATTGAGTTGGCCACAATTGCTAAGGAGCCTGATTTTACAAAATCATTTTCCTGGTTGGATAGTTCAAATGAGGATGATCGCTTAATCGCAGAAACCGTTGAGATCATAAGGGACAACGCCGGCAGTGTGATTGCACTCATCACAGCAGATATAAACTTACAGAACAAATGTGAAATGGCTGATCTGCACTTCATTGAGCCACCTATTCCATCATAGACTACAGGTAAATACATTCATCAGGAAGCCACACTTACTGTTTTGCCTCCTCAGCTTTTTCAGCAGCGATCAAGGGCCCATGCCAAGCCCATAGTTCTTCAAGTGTTGTGAAATTTTGAGGAACAGGATTGTTGTTCCTGAAAGCCTCATCGATGGTCATGGGCAGGTTGTGGCTATGGTAACTTTCACAGCTACGGCGTGGATTCTTTGCCAAAGAAGAATTGAAATAGTTGTTTGTAGTATCATAGTGGTGGCTGTGTATAAAACCATTCCATCGCTCCCTCAGCGTATCTTCAGGAGAAACATCTATGATCTCGAATTGTTCCATGTTTCTGCGGTCGGGTGTTCCCCAGGCATCGTTGAGCAGTTTTACTGCTTCCACATCAGAAACCGGCGCACCATAGCCAAAGACAGAAACCCTCACTGTCCGGTCGTGGTTTAGCCAGTATTTTAGGCGTTCCCATTCCTGGTTGATGAATACATCATCCGTATAATTTTTCTGCTCTACTGGGTACAAAAGCTTTGTTGGAATAAATTCACCTCCCTCCTCCCGGGCCCGATAGCCAACAGGACCTGCTCTCTGATCCTCCTCACTATAACCGATGGCTACATTTCCATGCAAAAAAGATAGGTGTGGCAAATCTTTAGTAAATTTTCCTATTCGTACAAAGGCTTGGTACAAAAAAGGATCCCAATTGAAAGTTGCGATCAGGTCTTTACCCCTTAGAGACAAAACTAAGTAGTCATAGATTGTGGGCTCCGGAGGCAATTGCATGTTCCTGAAATAATGTTGTATCCGGGCTTCAATTTCCTTAATCAAATCAGAATTGGGGTCAGTTTTATACAAATTTCCATAGAGCTTTTCGAAATTATCTGCCTGTAGGTCTTCCGGGGCTTGTTGAATGAGATCCTGCAAGCCGACAATAGCGGCAAAATTACCCATATGTGGCAGAGGCTTACCGTTAAGTTCAGGATTTCTAATTGTAGAGGCAATACTTGCCCCTGCGCCCAAGATAACTACATGCCGCAGACCATTAAAAACCTGGTTGATACCTTCTTCAATTGATAACCCATTCATAAGATTAAATATACTACAAATTATCTATTGGATCAGATGTGCCCCTTTCATCCAGTAATCAGATCCAAAATATCTATCTCCCCTTGTCACTTCGTAACCTGTCAGTAAATAATTAAAAAGGGCGTGATAGATCAATCCTTTTTTCCCTGTCGGATAGGAATGGTTTCTACACTCCAATCCAGGAAGGGTCATGTTATAAAGACTGTGCCGGACAAATCTATAGCCAGGAAACCTAGCCTTTATTTCCTGATATGCTTCTTTAAAAATCTGCTCGTACTCTTCAAACGGCGAAATTGTAATGACATTAATTGCCTGGTAGAATTTCCGGTTGAGCTGCAACATGGAACCGTCCCCTCCCCAGATTGTAAAAAATGGCCCTAGCAGACTGATGGCCACATGTAATCGTTTAAAGACCGTATGATTGCCTGCTTCAATGTTGGAAAGTTCCAGGTAGAAGCTGTAGGAGGGAACCTCACCATAGGTGGTGCCTTCCGCTCTTAGATTCAATTTTTTGCCTAAATCGGCTCCTATGGATGCCCATTTCTCCTGGAATACATTTTGATCGATAAAGTTCTCGCTAATCAGTTCTCCGAAGGCCCTTTGTCCTTTATACTGATGGTAGATTTGCCACGCAGGATCCGCTGTTTCCGGAGAGTCAGGCAATATACCGATAGGGTAATAGTGATTTATTGTTTCATAAATCGGCCAGTAATCATATTTTTCTGAATTGAAGCTAAAGTTCTGTTCCATAGTTTTTCATTTAAATGCAATATGCTGTCTCCTGCTGACGGGCTTTGCATGGAGGTTTCCTTGATCAAAAGCTTTTAGAAAAACATTTCCTCAAATGGATTTCCTCCCCAGAGCAGGTGTTTTTCCTTTTCTTTTCCATTTTCTGATGAGCAGGATTACAACCGCAACTATGCCGATCAGCATGGCCCAGATCAGGATTTTTCCTATTATAACTCCTATCAGATAGCCAGGTGGGTTGTTTCCTTGTGTGATCGTTGTTTGATCAGCAGTTATAGTAAGTGAATTAAAAAATCGTTTTCTGGCTGTTTCAGTAGCCTGTTTCTTTTCTGATAAGGTCCAGAAATTAATAGTGATCAGGGTATTGTTGAGCAATATCATCCTCGCATATCTTAAATCGGGTAGATTTGGATTTGGGCTTGCTACTGTTTCAATTTCTATTCCCTTGAATCCCTGGACTTCAAATGTTTTTTTTTCGACCAGTTTGCCTTTAGTACCCTTTACATAACCTTTGATGATGGGATCATAGAATTCAGCTAATTTGTCCGGCTTGAATAAAAGCTGTTCAGGATCAATTTCCCTGTTAATAACCGTGTACATACCTGTAGAATCTATAAACTTGGTAACCCTATTCCCCAAGGTATCCGATATGGAAGGTTTTTCAGGGAAGGTAACAGAAACCAGGCTCGCTATATTTTGCTTGTATGGGGTTTGCCCAAACAAATAGTATCCGTTAAATAAAAATAGAAATACAAAGAGGTATTGTTTCATCAGAGCGACTTTAAGGGATGAGTACCTAATATAATCTTTTTTTGCATACGGTGATTCTACTTACTTCCTTGGCTAGATAATTACATCTTTGCACACCCGTCGTCCGGGGCAAAAAGGGATTGGCGACTGGCGTAAAAAAACTGATTTTAGAAAGTCCATTTGCAGCTCTCTTATATACAAATTAAAGCACAATTACTGGAAAGTCATCTCGATTTGATGGATCAGTAGTAGGTCATTTGTAAGTATATCTCGCGATTATTCTCAGTTTTTATCGGGAATTGTAGGTCAATAAGTACAGGGCATTCCCCCGCGGAAGCCAGGGCGCCGCGCTTTCCGCTGCAATTTTTTCCTGGAAAAGGATTTCCACTCCAATCCCTGATGCTAAATGTAATTGTAACCTTTTTTACTTGTGGATACCAGTCACAATGCATAAATTTATTCCGAGAGCGTTAATCTGGGGCAAAGCCGAAAGGCGGAGCCCCTTCTTTTTTGCATTCACCCTGTCGGTTGTTTCCCTAGTTCTATCCCGGAAATGGTCATGCATTTTCCTCTTTTTTCCCTTGATATTCTGCCTTCATTTTCGTATCTTATAAGAAGAACAATAACTGTTAAAAGAACGAAAAATAAATGATGCGAACATTTGTAATGGGTGATATACATGGTGGTTATAAGGCGCTGTTGCAGTGCCTTGACCGTTCAGGTTTTAATGAGCAATGCGACCGCCTGATTCAGCTCGGGGACGTTCCCGACGGTTATCCCCAGGTCTATGAGTGCGTAGAAGAATTACTGAAGATCAGATACCTGGTTCCACTGAAAGGCAATCATGATGACTGGTTCAATGAATTTGCCCACACCGACTTTCATCCATACTACTGGAACCACGGCGGCAAGGGAACGCTCATTTCCTACCTGGAACATGCCGGCAAGAAGGGCCGGTATTTTACTTCCGGCAGTGGTTATAAAAGTGCCCTGGAGTCGACGGATATCCCCGAAACACACAAAGCCTTCTTCAGTAATCAAAAGCCCTGGTACATCGATGAGCACCAGAGATGCTTCGTGCATGCCGGTTTTGACCGGCGACAGCCTTTTCTTGATCAACGAGTGGAAAACTATTACTGGGACAGGAGTCTATGGGAAGAGGCCTGCCAGCAGCGCGATCGAATGGCTTCCGCTTTCATCCCCTCAACATTCAGCGAGATCTACATCGGCCATACCCCGACCACCAGATCGGGTACCGACCAGCCATTACAGGCATTCCATATCCGCAACATAGATACCGGCGCTGGACATGCAGGCCGCCTGACCATTATGGACATTGACAGTAAAGCATTCTGGCAATCCGATCCCTTACCAACCTTATACCCCGAAAATTTCGGGTAACTTTCATCTACATAGTTGCATGATGGTTTCGCCGATGTTTCCACATAGATCAGGGCTGAAACATTATGTTTTACTGATCTTTCTTGTAGGTTTCCTGCTGGTATGAAAGATTGAGGATACAATAATTTCTTTTTGTGATTTGTAAAGTTTAAATACGATCACATAAGGAAAACTGTCTAACTTACTTTTTCTGTAGTTCTGGTGATGAGTTTGATAATGTTCTGGATAATCAGCAAGATGGGTAATATGCCTGCGAAGCGTCTTTATAAAACGGTCGCCCAATCCTTCTTTCTGCTCTTCATACCAACTAAAGGCTTCGGCTATTTCCTTTTCAGCAGAAAGTAAAATAACAACAGTATAACTCATCTTTTCTTTGACGCAAGGATTCTAGTTTCAACCTCATTCCAGGATGATCCTTTCACTTTGCCGCTTTCATATTCCTCGATGCGTCTGTCCAGCATATCAAGATATTGGGGATCTTCCAAAGGGTCATAAACATGATTGATCTCATCTTCGACCATAGTATAGATCGCTTTTACTTTCTTATCATCGGCAAAGCGAATATAGTCATGTAGTTTTTCTCTGATTGCTGTAGCTCCCATAGCATTAAATTATATTACAAATATAATAAATATAAAAAGTAATAAAAAGAAAGATGCTTTAGAATAGACCAGCTGCAATGCTATATGTTTTTTTAAAAAAAGTTAGAAAGCTACCAACTAACGGTTTCTCAGATGATGGGAGTGCAAATCCTAAAGATATTAATCTGCAACAGGCATGGGATAGTAATAGTCCCAATCATCGAAATTATTAACGTTAACTTTCAAATACGATGGTTTAAATCCGTCTTCGTGAGAGCTGCTATATATGAATTTTGTAAAGGCCGGGTAGTTCTTTATTTTATCCAGGTCAATCACTTGAATTCCCCATTTGGTTGTGGAGGCAATAAATGGTAAAACAGCATTTAGGGAATCTAACTTTTCATAATCAAGGGGTCCAGGCTCAACATTTCGAAGATTATAAAATCCCGTTTGGCCATCAATTTCAAACTCATAAGAGGTTAGACCTTCAGCCGGCAAAAGCGCCATTCGAAAATTGATTTTATTATAGGCTGGATCTTCCCGAAACTGTTCAAAGACTTGCCAGAATTTCTCATTGTTATTCTGAAGCATTTTAATCAGGCGGGTGCAATTTCCCAAAAAAATAACCTCGCCCGATATTATTGAAAATCCAGGGCCGGAAGTCCCATCCCCAAATTGCGTGAAAGAGTGGCTAAAGTTAAGCAGGCATGTGAACTTTTTGTATTTGATATCTGCGAAAGCTTGATAAGCTGCGGTTTTTAGAATAAATACCATGAGCAGTTTTTGTGCTTCAAGATCAACTGGAGGAAGCAGTATTTCGCAGTATGGTATATTACGGTACTCCGTCTTTGTGTTTGGTGCAGTTGCGCTTTGAGCTAACAGTAATTTCTCCAGGCGTGCTAATCTATCTTTAATTTCACTGCTGAGGCTATTATCACTTAGGATGTTCTCTTTTAAGGAAGGAAAATATTTATTTCGTACAGATGGAAATTTTGCTATTTCTGTCTGAATGTCTGGCCAACTGAAGAATTTTAATGGGCGCCCCTTAGAAAGACTGTATGAAATGCAAGCGTCCTGGATTTCAATGAACTTACTTGTTGTAGTGGCAAAGTACACGCAGTTGATATCGTGAGGGAATTTTTCAATCAATTCGGTGGTTGAGGTCAGGTCGGATGTCAATTCTCTAAGCAATGTCTTTTTGGCACGGTTAATATCTTTCTTTTTTGCCTGTACTGCGATTTTAAGTTCCGGACTATAAATATCGACCCCAAATTGAGTGTGACCGCTAGAGCCGTACTCCTCAAAGGAGTTGGTTTTGTATATCGAATTAAAGAGATCTTTCAGAAAGGTTTGAAATTGATATTCATCCCCCAATGGTTCATATTGATACTTCATAAAGACATATTTACACAAGCAATTTATACAATTTGATGATTAGCCCAGTATATATTGCTATAATATGCACCCGATTGGAAAACGCGAAAGGATTTCTGCTGTATTCTGTAACCCAATATAGCCTCTATCTAGCAAATAAGTTCTCCGACATCATCGAAGTCGGCTTTTTTTGCCAAATATTTGGAAATAGACGGTACAACTAACGGTGACTTTCTAATTTTGAAGCTTTACTTTAGCGCCTTCAGCTTTTCATAGAAAACCTGTAACCCTGCCTTTTCCAGACATTCCTTGATGAATGCCGCCAGCTGCTCAGATAGCCCTTTGGGGAACAGGGTAAACAAGTCAGATCCTTCTTTCAGCTCCTTCTCTACCACCAAGGCAAACAACAAAACAATTTTACGGTTTGCCGTTGCCGGAAGCTTTACATTTCCCTCCCATTCTGTTGTACTCAACAGTGCATCGAACATCTGGATTTTTTCATTTGTAGTCATCATTGCTCACATTTAATTGTTCATTATCACAGCTGTAAAATTAAGCACTGGGAAGGAATTCAACCCATAGCAAAATTCGCATAGGTTAAAATTCCCGCGCCGGACTACATGAAGGCATTAGCTTACCATTTCTTTTTTTATTGCCTTGCCAGGTTAACAAGTCAGCTATAGTGGGCGGTAAGATTGGCTATTATTTTGCTTTTTATCACTACCACTTGATGCGCTCATAATCAATATCATCATCGCTAAGTTCCAGGTCTTTGATTTCACAATTCAGCCTTTGCGCTTCCAAGGACAAAAAGGTACTGTAATTCTTATATTCATCACTACCATAAACCGCCCTTCTCATCAGCTGAGGTAATTTTCTGAAAGCAGCCTTGCCGCCGCCAAGCGCAAAATATGTGGCATTAATACTTCTCATGAACAAATAAGTATGATCGTTTCCCTGATAGATGCCATTGGACACGTAAGGCAGTAACGGTATGGCGCCGACCTCATCAAAATTACGGAGCGAACTTTCAACCCAATATTCCAATTGCAGCATGATTGCAAGGTCTAATTTATCACTTTCAAAAAAGCGCATGTTGTGCCGGATTGCGCTTAGGGAAAACAATAGGTGAACCCAGGAGACTTCACAGCCAAAATATTTAACTTCTTCAAAGGAAAAATGGCTATTCTGCCTGGTTAATCTGCTGCCTTCATAAGCCTTTCTGATCTCATGAACAAACCCACTGATTATCTGATCGCGGCTGTTGAATCCTTTCTTTTCGGAAAAGCCTTCCTGGCTCCAGAATTTGCCAATGACAGCGTAAAGACTATCCAGGTCATCATAAGACCCCCACAATTCTACACCAAGACCTCTTTTCGTTGGTATTAAATAGAACATATCATTTAAACTTAGTTGTTTTAAGCCTGTAGATCAAAATGGGGCTATACCAGGATTGTCAAATCATAGGTTTAGTGGTCGTCATAAATCTACTAATTACAAAACTACTAATATACCATTACTTCGGCATTAATCCAGATATGTGGGCACGATGCTTTTCCGTTAATTTTAGTTCAACCATGAAATTGTCATTTACCCTGATTGACTACCTTTTCGTAGAAGAAAGCTTCCCCGTTAATACCTGTTCCAATCACAATGATTTTAAAGCTTTGCTCTCTCAGCCTAAATTGATACTCCTTTCCGGTTAGGTATGGTTCCCACAACAAAGTAATGTGGTCGGGAGTTGTCCAGCTTAAGGGCCTGTTATAGCCTTCAATTTTTAAGCTTTTCAATTCAGCCGGTAGTACTGCAAGGTCATCTCCCTTTCTGGTGTACAGGCAGATGGCAGGGCAGGGGGGATGCAGATCCTGGAACACCTTAACATACGCAAAATCACTTAATGGCCTTTGCGCTACAATTTGACCACTTACGGGTTGTTCGTCGATATAATATACTATCCCGCTGGAGCATGACTGGAGGCTGCTGGTCATCCAGCCCTTCGGCAGTTCACTGTTTAGATAATCCAGCACATAATAAATCCTGCCGGGATTTAACGGTGAACGAAGGTCCAGACTATAATGTTCCATCGGTGCAAATTCTGGCTTCATCACATATCGTTTGTTCAGGGCCCGGTTTCGATCCTGCCACCGCGCTTTGATTTCAACCATCTTGAGCTGTTTCTCCTTGCCGGTCATATTGTCAACGGCACCCTGGGGATGCTGTAGTGGTTTAGGTGGAAACGTCAGTGTATCATTCCGGTAAAGCGATGGCGGTGGTGGGTGGAAAGGCGGATGGGGGGTAGGGAAGATGGATAGCAGCGGAGCTTTTGCCGCTGGCCTATTTTTTTGTTGAATGGTGTAGAATAGCTCTCCCGGCCCATAAAAATACATGGCAGGCAAGACCACGTTTTGATCGCCATCTATTGGCAATACCATCGGCGAGGTGCTGAAGGAATCCTGCTTAAAATAAACCATCATCTGGCCATCAACCCTTGAAGCCTTTTTGGACTGCTGAACAATTTGGCATTTGTAAGTTAGCCAACCGGTATCCCATTGTGGATGGAAGGATGGCCCCGGAGGGAAAGAAAGTAAGGTGGCATTGCCAGGGTCAGTATTACTGGTCACCGCAACCGAGAAATTTTTTATCCGCTGGTCAACGCAAAGGAAGTATTGCCCCTCGACTTTTTTAAAGGAAAGCCAGTCCGCATCTGAGCTGTCGACCGGCCCTTTGGAAAATGACCTGACTACATTTTTTCCTTCTTCGTTTAGCACCGTTAAGGGAACAATAGTTTCGGAGTTACCATGAAGCGTATAAGCCCTGAACCAATATACCCCCGGCTGCTGTTGGAGCTGCATTTGACCAAAACCAGTTCCATCGGAAAGGGGATAAACCTGGCGGCTGATCAGCAGGTTGTCTTGTCCGTACAGCTCGACATAAAAACTGGTGCTGGACCGGGTGAGGGAATCGTTGAGCACATAAGCCCTGAACCAAATCGTATCCGAGGGGTAACAGATTTTTTTGTCTGTTTGAAGAAAAAAGTGTTCAACCTGCCCCTCGCAGATTTGAGCGGTCAGCAACGCCACCATAAAAGTTATCATCCTTACCATCTGCAATAGTTTAACAGGCCTTTATCCTAAAGCCAGTCATCTATTAATTACACATTTGCGGCGAGAGGGTACTATTTTTCCAATTAATCGCTAATGACTTTATCCCCGCTATTTTGACCGCTGTTCCTGGCTGATCAGTGGTTGTCTGAGTGTAGCTTTGATTGTCGCATTTTTTTTATTCCAGTGGGATTAGGACTGCCACTGTTTACCTATATCGAAATTTGTATGGGTTGAGGTTTTGCAATCTGGAGCCACTATGTTTGTGTCACAGAAACTGAATTGTGAACCCGAAAATAGTGTCGTATGGAAAACAGTAATGAAAGGCTAACCTGTGAGCAGGCCCGAAATTTTGACTTAGTAGATTACCTGGCCAGCTTAGGCCATCACCCCAAAAAAGTACAGGCAAATAACCATTGGTATCTCTCACCCTTCCGTGAAGAGAGAACCCCCTCTTTTAGAGTCAACCGGAAGTTAAATGTATGGGCAGATTTTGGGGATGCTGTGCCACCGGGGAAAAAGGTTTCCGGAGGTAACCTTATTGATTTTGCTGTCAGGTATCACCGGTGTACCGTGAGTGAGTTTTTAATCAGTATGCAAAGCCAACAAGGATTGCCCATGTTCGCTAAAGCTGAGCGGAAAACATTGACCAAAGAGGAACTGGAAAAAGACAAGATCACTATTCTAAAAGACATCCAGTTATCCCATCCAGCGTTGCTAACTTATCTGCAAAGCAGAAGAATCTCCTATCAACTCGCCACCGAACACTGTAGAGAGGTTCATTTTCGACTCCATGACCGGCCTTATTTCGCTATTGGCTTTAAAAATGATGCCGGTGGTTATGAACTTCGCAATGCACATTTCAAAGGCAGCTCTTCACCTAAAGGCTTTACCCATATCCATGCCGAACAGCAGGCGCCGGGAGTCGCCGTCTTTGAGGGCTTCTTCAGCTACCTTTCTTACCTCAGTCTGGTGCCCCAATGTGAGCGTGAAGATCGTGATAGCGTGGTTCTTAACAGTCTTGTTTTTTTTGAATCCGCCCGCCCAGTTCTGGAAAGCTATAAAACTGTTGACCTGTTCCTGGATAATAACGCCCCTGGGAAACGGATCACTGACTATGCCCGTTCATTAGACAGGCGCCTGTATAAAGACAAAAGTCACACCTATAAAAATTATGATGACTTCAACCATCTGCATTGTCATTTTGGTGAATCCAAGAAGAAAGGGAAAAAACTACTCCCCTGATCTATAGCAATACAAAAAACATCATTCAGGTTCCCTGATTCCCAAATCCAAAGCCTAACCAAGTTTAGCCATCCCCCAACCTGGTTACGGGATGGCGTCCCACGCTTCGCTGGAACCCGCAAGATGTTCGGTTGTATCACAACCGGGAAGTTTTTTGCCTCCCCCTCCTAAGTCGGGGGAGGTTTTGAATGAACAAATTTGATAAGTGAGAAAGATAAGTGCGCATGAAAAAATCAGAAACCAAATCCAAATGGCTGCATTTGCGGCTTTCAGAAGCAGATTATAAACAGCTTCATACAGAGTTTTCCAAGACCACCGAACGGAAAATATCGACTTATTCCCGCAAGATCCTTTTAAGTAAACCGATGATCGCAGGCTATAGAAATCATACTGCTGATGTATTGATGATCGAGTTTTCAAAGCTCATTAAAGACCTCAACGGCGTTGCCAATAACTTCAACCAGGCAGTGCATGTCCTCCACACTTTGAAGCACCACTCGCAGTTTGCCAAATGGTTAGCAGCCTACCAATCAGCGCAAAACCTGCTGCTTACCGACATCCGATCCATTCGTGAATTTATCCATAAAACCGCATCGGTATGGTCGCAATCATAAACTCCGGGAAGCACATCCGCAAGAGTTTTTTTTACAATGACAACAAACTCGAAAGCGGCGCGGCGGACCTACTGATGGCTGAAAATTATCCTATGGAATTACAGTGGATGAACCGTGATCAGCGTCTGAATGTGCTGTTGAAAACGGCGAGCAAGAAACAAATAAGCCGCCCAAGCCTCCACATTTCACTAAATTTTGCGCCTGGAGAAAAGCTATCCGATGAACTGTTAAAACAGATCACTACCGAGTATATGCAGGCCATTGGCCTGGGTGATCAGCCATATTTAATGTATCGGCATCACGATAGTTCCCACCCACATGTGCATATAGTAACGCACCGTATTGACCCTAATGGCGATCTGGTAGATACCTATATGATTGGAAGAAGAAAGTCTGATCCGGCCCGCAAGGAGCTGGAAAAAAAGTATTGCCTGGTCCCGGCAGCCAAACACGAATCCGGGTTATATGATCTGTCGCCTGTCAACGTGTTCAAGGTAATTTACAGTAAATCGCAGACCAAAAAATCTATTGAGGACCGGTTGAATTATGTCCTGAAAAACTATAAGTTCAGCTCACTTTCAGCCTTGAATGCGGTACTTAAAGGCTATAATATCGGGGCCAGCCGGGGCACAAAAGAGTCCAGGATGTATCGGAAAAATGGGCTGATCTATCACTTGATTGGTCCAGCCGGTACACCAGCCGGCAAGCCCATAAGGTCTAGCCTTCTGACCGTTGAGGCCACCTTGAAAGACCTGCAAAAATACTTTACAGCCAAGGCCGATTTCTCTCCCCAGCAACTTAGCAGAATTAAAAATGCGGTTGATCTCGCCCTGAAAACCAAGCCACCACCCTCCCTTACTGAATTATCTACCCAGCTAAATAAGCAAAATATAAAGATCGTCGTGCTTAAAAATAAAGCTCGACAGATCTACGGAATCAGCTATGTCGACAATAAATCTAGGTGCGCTTTGAACGGTGGTGACCTGGGACCAGCCTACAGCGCCAATGCGGTCCAGCAGCGGTGTAAAGCAGAGATTATCCCGCAGGATCTGGTTAATGAAGCCCTAAAACCATCGCTTTCCCAGCTCACAGCCCAAGCCCCAGGACGTAGAGACGGCCTTAAAAACGATGCACCTGCAGCCAACGAGCAATTCCAGTTTTCGTCTCCCTCCGGGACTGAAGATCATGATGAAAAAGGACTGTTTGAGATTCTGGTGGCACCAGAGGATGTCTATGAGCCGCTTCCCTATGAACTCCGAAGAAGAAAGAAAAAGAAGAAAAAGAAAAATTAATAACCCCTAAAAGCAGCGTGTGATGGCAAGTACAGGTGAAAATGAACAAGCGCTTAGGAAGATTCTCGACATGACCCGGTTCATCAGTATCGTCCTGCTTATACTCCATATCTACTATTATTTTTACGCCGCCTTCCTTCATTGGGAGTTGGTCACCCCGTTTACAGACCGGCTAATGGGCAATATTTCCCGTACCGGCCTGTTTAATTATTTTCATAAATCCAAACTCCTGGCCCTGTGTTTTCTGGCCATTTCCCTGGTCGGAGCAAAGGGCAGAAAGAGCGAGACGCTGACAACAAAAAAAGCACTGACCTATATTGCATGGGGCCTTGCGGTTTATTTTGCAGCTTACTTTCTGCTGTATTGCCCCTGGGAAAACACCATCATAACCGCGTGTTATATCCTGATGATCTTTATAGGATTCATGCTCATCCTAACAGGGGGCACCTGGCTTTCGAGGATCATTAAAGCGAAACTTGCTGATGATATTTTTAATGATGAGAATGAGACTTTTCCGCAGGAAACACGATTGATTGAGAATGAATTTTCTGTCAACCTGCCCACCAAATTCCGCTATAAGGGCAAAATCCACAACGGTTATCTTAACATAATTTCCCCCCAAAGGGCCGTGATTTGCCAGGGATCCGCGGGAAGTGGAAAAACGGCATACTTTCTTAGGCACGTAATTTCGCAAAGCCTGGGTAAGAAGGAACCCTTCAGCGCACTAATCTATGACTTCAAGTTCCCGGACCTTTCTATCGTCGCTTATAACCATTGGCTAAAAAACAAACATAAATACGGCGTAAAAAGCAGTTGCTACTTTATCAACTTCGATGACCTCAGCCGTACCCACAGAGGCAATGTGTTTGACCCCAAAGGAATGACTGACATCACCGATGCCAGTGAATCTGCACGTACCATATTGCTCGGTCTTAATAAGTCGTGGCAAAAAAAAGAGGGGGATTTTTTTACGGAAAGTGCCATCAATTTTGTAACAGCAATCATCTGGTTCCTTCGCAAATACCATAATGGAAAGTATTGTACACTGCCGCATGTGCTGGAATTTATTCAATTGGGCTACGATGATATGTTCTCCATTATGCGGCTGGAGCCGACCATTTCCGCATTGATTTCACCGTTCCTGAAAGCCTATGAAGCCGACGTGATGGAACAGCTGGAAGGGCAGATTGCAAGTGCCAAAATAGCCCTCGCCCGTTTAACTTCTCCACAGCTATACTATGTTTTAAGTGGAGATGATTTCAGTCTGGATATCAATAATCCTGAGCACCCTGTGGTGTTGTGTATGGGCAATAACCCTCAAAAGATCATGATCTATGGTGCGGTGTTATCCCTGTATGGCAACCGTATTTTAAAGATCATCAACCAGAAGAACAAGGTGAAATGCGCCCTGGTTTTGGACGAGTGGCCCACTTTAAATCTGGAGCTAAATATGGTCGTCAGTACCGGAAGGCAGAATAAAATTTGTACCTACATCGGTTTGCAGGAGTCGGCGCAGGTCCGGAAGGAGTATGGTAAGGAAAGCGCGGATGTGATCACCAATATGGTTGGAAATATCGTTTCCGGGCAGGTTTCAGGGGACAGTGCAAAGCAATTGAGTGAGCGCATTGGCAAAATCAATCAGGACAAAACCAGCCTCTCAATCAACAGTGCGGATACCTCAGTTAGCAAAAGCAAACAGCTCGATTATGCTGTCCCCGCGTCGAAAATTTCTGCGCTAAGTAGCGGCGAATTTGTTGGAATGGTTGCCGATACCCCACAACAAAGGATACAGTTAAAGGCCTTTCACTGTCAGATTGTGAACGACTTTGATGCCATTAATGCGGAGGAAAAAGCCTATCGACCTATTCCCGTAATCCGTAATGTAGATCAGGCGACAGTAGATGAAAATTATAACCGCATCAGGCAGGAAGTACTGGATCTGAAAGACTCGGAGATTGAAAGAATGTTGAACGATCCTGAATTGGAGGATTTGGTAATTAGGAAATAGTTTATCTCTAAGTCGTCGATTTCATTTGCGTTGTTTTAAAACCGGATCTTATTGCTGTACGCTCTAATATTTTATCCTGTTCAGAGTGAGGTCTGACACCGTGTATGGAAATAAGCTAAGCTAAAGTTTAAAAGGTGGACGTCTAGCAGAAGGTTATCCAGGACTCTACAGATAGTTTTATATTAATATTATAATAATGGATAATATTATTGTGTCAATAAAAAAATAAACACATTTATAAATTCTCCCTAAGCATTTGAAATATTTGAAATTTGGTGTAAATTCATAACGCAGTTTGATTTGAGAAATGATATCCCACTACCTCTCAACCCCACCTATTCTGTATGAAATTATTTTGTTTGGTTATTGGAATTGTCTTCAACTTACTTATTTTTCTGTTGCCAATTGATTCACGCGGACAGGTAGACGGTCAGAAGACTCTGCAAGCTAACGTTGGAGTTAATGATACTTCCTTGATAATTGATATGAATGTCCTAAATGCAGAACAGAAAAACCGATTGCTTGTCTTTCAGGCAAAGAAATCAATGGCTGAAGGTACGGTTGATACTATTATCAATACGGAAAAGACGCTAAGGAAGGCCATTTCTGATTATACTAAGCTACATAGTAAGCTTAAAGCATTTGCGGTTTACCAAACTATCGTGGAAAAATTGAATGAAATAGCTCCGACGGATAAAGTAAAAATTGGAGAGGAGTTGTATATGCCGATAATCTTTGCGCTGCCAGGTAAAAAAAGTAATCCCAATTACATACAGTCCATAGACTATTCAAATGCTAAGATTAAGGTATCTTCTTTAGATAATGATATGCTAGACAGTAGTATTCAGCATACGCCTGATGTTGCGGGGTTTGTCAAATTGATGCTTACAAACGAGCAATTTTTAGAAGTGAAAAATAATGTGATAGGCTCCAAAGAGTTTGACAGATTAAATAATAATGGCATTAAAGTCTTAGATCATAAGCTGAGTCAGATCTATTTTCCGGTAAATGAGACACAAGTTGAAACCACAAACATAAAGCCTTCCCAAGTATCTGATAGTCTACTTATTAAACTAAAAAAACTTACCGCCAATGATTTTGGTGTTTACTATGTTTTGGATTTTTTTACGGAGGGGGAATGTTCACATGGAAACAAAGTGGTATCTGTAATAAAACAAAAATTTCGTGAATTGGGAATAGATTCGAGTTTTCTGAAGCTCAAGACGATTTCAGTTGACTACAAGAATGATCCACAAGGTGCTTTGAACTTTTTAAGAGCTTTTTATTCAACCTACTCGAGTGGTTATGATCAGACATTTGGACTCGCCCTTGTTAAAGAATTGGAAGAAAGACAGTTGACGATAGATAGTACGTGTGGAAAATGTATTCCAAGTGAAGTGCTGCTTGCATATCTAAGCGACTGCTATTTTCAGGAGCCGGATGTTATTTCGACGTCATTTTATATTTCGACTCAAAAGACAGTTACGCCCAATTTTCGTCAGAATGGAACCACCTTCGTTACGGCCTGTCTCAATGAACCCAATAAAAGAATTGAATCATTGGATGAATTGGATGCCGATACAGAAACCTCTCAACCATTAGCTGCATTATATCATCAACCTCAGCTAGGAGGTATAACAGTAAGTTCACAAATACGCGCGGATACTTTTGATGGGATGTATTCTAAAGAAGGTAACGGGGTTTCAACGATCGGGCAAGGAGGTGGTTGGGACTTTGAGAAGTACTGTAATAAGCCCTATACAGGAGCAAGTTTTGCAGTTCCTGATATAGGGGCAACAATGTTAATTGCGAAGGCCTTTTGGAAATCAAATGGTTTCAAACCTCCTGCGCAGGAGGCAAAAATAAGACTCTTGCTAAGTGCCGACATAAGTTCAAGTTTAGTGGGGAAATTTGGTTCAGGCGGCCGCCCAAACCTGGAGAAATTAATTGTTATAGGAAATGGATACTTTCAAGATATCAATAACAATATTGACTCCTGCACAATTAAGCCGGGATCAAAAATATTCTTTAATAATTTTAAAAGGGGAACAGGTATCAATGATGTTTCGGGATTAGCAATTTCAGGTGGCAATTTATATTACTTTTCTGAGTTAAAGATGTCTTGGTGTAAGAGTGAATTTGAAAGTATTGATGTTACGGTAGTAAGAAACGGAAATGAAGAACATTTCACTTCAATCGATGCTCTTAAATTAAAGTACAAATATTTAATCAACCTCAAAAATTAACGTTATGCAAACAAGAAAACTTCTATTTATTTTGTCCCTATTTTTCCTGCCCTCCTTAGTACATTCCCAGAACTATAGTAAGATTTTTCAGGATGCAGTGAAGAAAACAATTGGTGATGACATAAAGAAATTTAAAACATTCAGCTATCCTACAGACAACTATGGCTTACTCACTACCTACGAAAGGAAAGTGAACCTTGGCAATATGTTATGTGATATGATGTATTGCATTGATACCAGCTCGGGGAAAAATAAGGATTGGCTGAATCTAAATGGGTATGCTGCAGTCGGAAAAGGTGGACCGGTTGAAATGGAACAAGAATTGAAGAACAGTTGGGGTGCAGAGGTAGTACTTCCTAAGATATATAAGATCTTAGGAATATCAACTGACGTTTCCGTGGATAAGAAAATCGATGTTAACGTTTCTATTGATGGCGCCTATATAAGAACTATGCGGAAACAGCTGATGTCTTCCCACATTAATAGTCTAAGTAAAGATGATCCCATCTTTAAAGCCTACAATAACGGGCGATTAGTATTAATTGTCGCTGATTGTATAATTGAGGGCGTAACTGTTAAAGTCGCAAAAACATCCGCACTCAATGCCAAGTTAAATGCGAAGGTTGGTGCTGGTGATACTGAAGTGGTTTCTAAGGTTTTTAGTGATGCCAAAGTTTCTGTCAGAGTTGACCGTTCCGTAGAAGGGGATTACACAATTAAATTTGATCAGCCTTTGATTTTTGCAACATTATCGAAGAAGCAACCGCGCGCTGGTGAACTAGGAAGTGAGGATAATTATGATGACTGGCTTGATGTTAACAATGAAGATATGTCAGTCAGCAACTAGAAGTTGAATGCCACATTTTGAATGTCGCGTTTTTTTCCTAGATTTCTGTAGCCCCGAGATCACAAAAACATTTTAAACCTGCGTTGTTCGCAGGTTTTTTATTTTAAAAAAGATTACTAAAAATTAGTTATGGCTATAGATAAAAATGACGATAATGCACGTTCGTTTCTAGGAAATACACATAAATTTGAGAACAGTTGTATTCCGTTTACCTTTTTATAATATTTCAATATGATTGATGACATCTACCTAAGTACCCACGATGCCGTAATCTATTTGCTCACCCGTGAAGGCCGTGGAATGACAGCGGGGGAACTTGCTGAAATGATAGAGAAAGAAGACTTGTCCATAGATGTCCGGAGAAACTACCCAACCGCCACCGATATCAACAGAAGGATTTCAGGGAGCACTTATAGAGATGCTTTTCAAAAGGAAGGTGATTTAATTTATCATATTCCGGTAGCTGAAAAGCGCCTTTTGCGGCTCACATACAACAACAAAATGTGGCAAAGCCCAATTCGCCACAAGTGGTCGGAAAAAAACAGAGATAAAAATGTAGCCTTTGAAAATCAGTGGGGGTTTGGCTTTGAGGAATGGCTGACTCATCCCTCTTTTTCTCAAGATGGGTATCAGTATGGTGCTATTCGCGGCGCAGACGACATCAAAAACCTTTTTCAGTCCATTCGGGAGGTATATTTGTTTACCCTAAATCAGGAAACTGGCGAACGTTTCCTAGTAGGGATGATCCGTAATCTGGAGCTTATTGCAACTTTCTCTCCTCTCAGGTCAATATCTCGGGCTATACTCGTCCGCAACCTACCAGTGATGAAGGAACATTTGGGTACAACTGGTGCTGATTCTAAAGGGTTGGAAAGACTACAATACCCTTCGGTGAGGTTTCGCTTGGAGGATTTGGTGTTGTATGAGGATATGATCCCCGCGGATGAGCTTCATACTAATCAATTCAAGCGTTTCATACCTTATAAAATAGATGGCCCGCTGAATGACTTTCTGAAGAAGCACCGACCTTTGGATAAGTTCGAATTTAAGGAAGGCCGGGGAAAAAGGGGAGGGGCATCAAAGCGTACCAGTAGTGAAAAGGAAACGACCGTGAATGATTTACACGTCAGAATTGTTGATGCCCTCGAGTGTTTGTTAAGTAAAGCTGACTCACCGTTAAAGGGGAAGATAGGGGTTGAGAAATGCGGGTTCGGCCCACATATTGCCGATATCGTGGTGCAACATGATGGCGACAGTTATTCAATCATCGAAGTGAAGACCTCGCGTAACATTCGTTGGAACATCCGTGATGCCCTGGGGCAACTGATCGACTATGCTTTTTGGTATCCCGGCTTAAACGTACAAAAACTTGTCATCGTTTCACCCGAACGCATAGGGCGCCGGGAACACCAGTATTTTTCTCGCGTAAAAGCGGTGCTTACTTTTGAACTGGAATACTGGTGGTACAACGAGGTGGAAAATAGGATAAACTTCGTGGAGAAAAAATTATAACTATGAGGATGTATGTCACCGCTTCCAATTCACGAAGGCTTGAAAAATTCGGCTTCGTAGATATTATGAAGAATGACGAATTTATGCGGTACACAACAGAATAAATACGGATTTAGCGGCCACATTTACCTAATATAATCTGTAACTTGTTTGGTTGCAGATTACACAGCATATTTAAAGCAATAAAACAGTCTGACAATTATTAAATGGGAAGCTTTTAGAGGGAAAATGAACGGCGATTTTGTTAAAACTTAAATTTATAATTCATCTACAAAGCTGCTATCATTCGGACAGATAGATTAATGTTGTTGGTTACTTTATAACACAAAGAACCGGAACGCCCGCACAGAATAGATACACAAATACATGGTAAGTAAGATCATCCGCTTTGGGATTTCTGAAAAACCAGATCCGGTAAGCAATGAGCCAATGAATACCGAATTGAAGCAGAAGAATGAATACGACAATGGGCGAATGTTTCGCTTCTGCCACCGACGTTTGTGTCAGAATCGCTGCCATAAAAATGAGTGGCGAAAAGATCAGGTATTGGAATACCATGAGCAACCGTCCTCTTTTTTCTCCCATTGCAATGGTTAAGGTCTTTCTTCCCATCTGACGATCACCTTTTTCATCGCGAAAATCTTGAATGGCCAGAGAAAAACCAGCCCAAAGACTAAGCAGGCCAAAATACAGGTAACTGCTCATGGTCATTTCCACCTGTGGAGAGGCAATCGTCCACTGCCCGGTAAAAAGTAGAAACGTGCCCACGCTCATGCAAACATGATTTTTAGAGATCCAATGGTTCGACCAGCCCCAGGAGTTTAGTGCAGCAGTCACCAGCTGCCAACCCACGCTGATCCAAAATACATGTAGCATATAGGCTACCAGTAGAAACAATATGTTGTAAACTATGATCCGGTCCTTGGTTTCTTTTGGGGTAACAAGGCCACTGGGAAGGGGCCTGTCTGGTTTGTTGATGGCATCTTCAGCAATGGAATTTACCTGATTGGACATGCAGAAAGTATAGATGTATAGTACTGCATAGGTCAGGGAAAATAACAGGCGCACGGGAAAAGATTTCCAGGTGTGGTCGTAAAGAAACCATGCCGTTAAAAACGAGATCAAAGAGGGTACTATGGTATCCTTAATGTCGTTCCTGATAAATCTCCATAGAACAACAGCCTCACGAAAAGCGAGGTATTCAAACAATCGGCATAACACAATCATATAGGTGGCCAGCTTGTACACCTAAGATAAATCATCCAGCCGCATTCCCATAACAGTATACTTATCTAGTTTGTCGCCATTTTAAAGTAGCCTGTTCATCACTGATTTAAGTTCTCTAAATTCCAGAGGCTTACGTAAGAAATCCGAGGCACCAGCCGCAATGTATTGCTCATTGGTTTCTTTGTAGGCATCTGCGGATACTAAAACAACTGGAATATCCCGCAGACTATCGTCCAGCATAATTTGCTGTAAAGTTTGCAACCCATTCATTTTAGGCATATAGGAATCCAAGAAAATAATATCCGGTCTTACCAATTTGGCCTCTTCTAATCCGGCTAATCCATCCTGGGCGTTATACAATTCACTCTCCCTGAATAATGCCCGGATTGCGGTAATCGTGTTTTCCTGGTCATCAATGACCAGGATCTTTTTACCGGCAAAGGTTTTTTCCTGCGTTTTATTCCCCGGTCTGACAGGACTGATGTTGCGATGGTCACTGGCAATGTCCTTTAATTTTACAGTAAACTCAGTTCCCTGAATCTCGTTGCTGAAAAAGCTAATACTGCCACCCAGTCGTTTGACCAGCGAATCGACAATGTGCAGACCTAGGCCATTGCCACCCAGACTTCCGTTTTCTCCCGATACAAAGGGGTCAAATAGCCTGGACTGGAGTACCAGAGGGATCGCTCCATCATTATAAACCGAAATTACCAGTGTGTTTTTATTATCTTCTACCCGGATGACTACTTCTGTATTCTGCGGAGCATATTTTATCGCATTAATGGCAAGGTTGACTACAATCTTTGTTAGCTTGAGTTTGTCGGTATAAATAATAGCTGGAATGGAACTCCGATCAATTTTTACTGTTAGCTTTTTGTTTTTTTCTGCTGCAAGTGGTGTCAATATTTCCATAAAGTTGTGGACCCAGGAGATCGTATGGAAGTCGATCTTTTTAATTTCTGCCGGTAATCCGGCTTCTATTTTAGACAGATCCATGATATCGTTGATGATCTCTGTACTATAAATGCTCGCAGGTAGAATTGTTTTTAGTGCCCTTTCAATAGCCTTCATATCGGGGACGCGGTTACTGCCTTTCAAAATTAACTTCAGTTCCTGGGCCGCGATATGTATAGCGTCCAGTGGCGTTCGTAAATCATGACTTGTTGAGCTAAGGAAATTTCTTCTTGATATATCCGCATTTTTCAATGATTCCATAAGCGCTATATTGCTTCGTACAGTAAGCCATAATCCTATTGAAATCAACGCTAACATGCCCCCAATACTAAACCATCTAAAGAAATAGAAGTTAACATGATCCAATTGAAGTGGCCTGATAACCTGGTAATAGTTATTCGCCTCAATTATGACCATCAGGCACGCAACCACTGCAATAGATAGTGCCCTTTCTTTCTTTTTGCGGAAAATCAAACAGGCGCCACCCACCAAAAAAGTAATTAAAAAAGCAGCAATTAGCTCTGTAGAGAGCACCATTCCCAGTAACGCCCCAAAATACACAGCAGAAAAACTATGGATGGCGATCATTCCGAATTTCGCAGCATCAAGTTTCCCGTAGTGATTCAGAAATAATAGGCCATAAAATGCCGCTGATTCTATCAAAACGCCATAAAGCAGCATTTTTGAATGGATCAAGCTATAAAAAAATAATCCGATACTCAGCACCATTGATCCGGTAATAAAAGCTAGTGTGTTCACGATGATAACAGAGGGCTTGTCGATTTCCGAGGCCTGATCAATCCCTAATGTCGCCATTTTATTGTAAAAGGGTGGAATCATTTGTAGCTTTTGTTGTAATTGCTTAATGACCTTCATTCGTAGTTTAATTTTGAGGGTTGGGGTAGGGGAAATCACAAGCTAACATCCGAGGCGTCTTATACAACTCCTCAAATTATTTTTAGTTTACAGAGTTAGTTTAGCCTGTTCCGTGCTCTGTGTCTTTAGGATATCAATTTACTTAAGTACTTCCTTTAAAGTGTTAATCCAATGTTAAACTGAAATTTAATTATTAATCCCAACCTGGGTAATAGTAACGTTTTGAAAGTTAGATAGATAAAAAACGTATGTGTAATTATTCAGTATTATAATTACTTGTAAAATTTAGCTTATCTAGTATTGGTTTTGTTAAAATTTCTTGGTGATTTCTTGATATTCTTAACGATTGTTAACGAAAAATAAAAATTCAAGAACAGTTGATTATTTTTAATTATGAACCTCAGAATCCCAATACAAAAACATCAGGCATTTTGGTATGCAGCCATTGTGTTTTTTTCAGCGTCTTGTTGGCTGGTTACAGCCTATATAAATGAAAGAAATGAGTTTGTCTTCAACACGTCCCAGTATCTCCGTGAAGCTTACCACAACGTTTCAGTTCAGAAGCCCTCTATGGAAACAGGCTCGCGCTACATGAACGCCCTCAGTCGTGAATATCGTATCATTCTTCAACGTAAAGAAATAAACTTAGACTTCAGGCTTGACAAAGTTGGTTTACTTTCTCCTTATGACAATTCTGTTTTTATAAGTGTGCCGTTAGTTGACAATGAACTTGTCACTATCCAGGCGAAGTTCACTGGATTAAGAGAGTATTTGTTTAAAAAAATATTACCGATACTAGCAGTATGTTTTGCCATTTTGGTTTTAACGATTGGAGGGTTGGTAAAGATTTATCGCATGCACTCGAGTAAACAACAGGTAAATGTTAATTAGCACTACGGCTGCTAACTGCGAACAGCAACAAGCGCAGGTAATAAGAATAGGTAAGTACAACCAATATATACGCGACTCGTTGAATCGGGTGCCTGCCGGGGAAGTTATCACTATTTGAACTGGACAAAATCTGTTTATTACTGATATTAACCGCATTTCAAAACCCCTTAGTATGCTTAGACCGTACGCCTATTTTTATCAATAAATATGACTTATGATTACATTCATCATTGCGAACATTGCATTTATAATTTTATCCTTAATTGGGATCATTATTTCAGCCTTTATTTTTAAGTGGATATTATCAGTCGATAAAATTTTGAAGTATCAGCATCTTCAAACTAAACTGTTGATCATTAATGCGCGGTCTTCCGGTGTGGAAAGTGAATTAATTAAGTTACAAATCGAAGATGCGGTAAAAGAATCTAAACTGGATGGCAATTTTCTCATCAAAAGCACTCTTCCTCCAAAAAGCGCGTGGGAATAGGGCTCATTTTAAAATCTCGAAAAACGGTGGCTTTTTGAAACGAATTTCATCCCACGGGAGCTAGATCAGGTTTCTTCACTCAGTGTGTAGTCATTGTACTTGCATTTGCCGGACGATAAAATCGCAGTATTTATCTGGCAATTCAATTAAAGCCCTTGTCCTTGATCAGTCGGGGCAATTTGTGTACAGCGATAACAGGGAGCTTCTTGAAAAATAAATTCATTATAGGAAAAGGCTTGAAGTTCCTGGCATTCTTCAGCCCTTGAAACGGTGGTAATTTGTTCTGCAAAAGTGAAATAGCCCCATTCTACTAGCGATCCTTACCGATGGGGGGGATCCCTTTTTGAATTTGCCAGCAGCATCTTTTTTTACTAAATGCAGCCCAAATAGATTATTGGTTAACTATTTTGGCTCGACGTGTATATCCCTGTTTTTCAAATGGAGGGATCCATTGAAGCCTTCTTTGCGAAAACCCAGGGCCGTATGCCTGCATTCTAAAAAAGCCTTCAACACTAAATCCTTCGCTGCGGACTATTGTGGTGAACCAGGTACTATCTAAAATTTCTATTGGCACTTTTGTTTCATTCACATATTTCTCTTTCACATGAAAATCTTTTTTGCCGGCTCCAATGATCTTCGTTTCCATTTTGCAATACTTTGTGAAAAGAATTAGGTATAATATATCAGAGACGAAATTCATAACATCTACTCCTTCTTCCTCCATACTATCAGGAGCATATGATACAATGCCATCGTCCTTCATGTTAATAAAGCCAAACAAAAATGGTTCGGGCATTTCCTTACTTTTATTTAAAAAAATCATGGTTCCGCTTAGTTCTCGATCTTTTTTTCCGCCATCTGCATAAATATTATAAAAAATAGTATTAGTTGCCCCAGGTTCTGTTGGGATGATCAATGTACCGCTTTGAATGATCGGCTCCTTAGTTATAACCTCTTTAAGGGATTCACGTCCCTTAAGGTATGCGGTGTAAAATGGACGGCTAATGTACTGAATTTTGTTGCTGAATAAGGGGCGTTGTGAATCGAATTCATTTCTAATAAATTCCCAGGCATATGATGCCAATTCGCCATTATCTGCGGTCGAAAATATGCGACCATCACCATTCTCCAAAAAATTTAACGCATTTGTTTTGTTGCTTAACTTCATCAGCAAGTGAAATTTTATCAAAAGGTATAAATATTCGTCACTTGAAGTGTGAATCAAATGTTAATATAAATATTTTAAGTTACCAACGCGGTTGACTCATTAGAATGGGGGGACGCCAAAATTGGGGGAAGAACCGCTATTACTGAAATACGCAGATTAATCGTACCACCCCGTTACGACCTGGCTGGTACGATTGACAGTTTCCTATTTGCTAAATAACTCTGGATTAGCAGTTAATTGGATCGGGCAGGTACCAGTGGGGAATTACTGAAGAAATAAAAAAAATGCGTGAACCTCACAGTTTTTTGTTTTTGGGTAATCGCTCTGGTTACCCGGTTTAATTTGACGAACTAATTTACCGAAATTTAAATTCATCCCTTCTGCATAGTTAACCTCTCATTGGACATGTAATGATCGTATATAATAACGGAATAGTCATTCACCTCGAATTGCTAACTAATGTCAATGCGAACCAATTGTTTGTTATTCCATATTAACAAACAATTGGTTCGCATTGACGTTAGCAAAAATGATTCACCATCTGTCTGTCTATCGATTCTGTGCCATTCCACCCCTAAGTTGCTATAAAATACACTTCGAAATAAATGTACGCCCATAAAGGGTTTTGTTAGTTTCTTAAAAAAAAACAACTTAATCCAAACTTTCTACATTATCTGTGGCGTATCTAATTAAACGACATTACAAAACTAACTGAAGCAACCAAAACATGAACTGTCATGAAGAAATCAATTATAGTAATTGTCAGGTGGGGCCTGATAATAAGTATAGTAGCTGGAATGAAGGGAACAACCAGTTCCCCGCAGGAATCGATGTTTTTTAAAAGACAAGGTTACCTGATCAATACTGAAAGTGTGGTCTCGACAAAATATCAACAGGATAACAGCTTAATCATACTGAGTAGACACCCGGTATTCCCAGTATCTCCTGAATTGAAAAAGAAAATTTTAGAATGTATCCCCAACAGAAAGCTGGTAAGTACTGCCAGTTAGAAGAAAGTAAACTGATGTTCATAACGGAAACATGCACTGAACATTCATAGTGGCTACCAGTATTGCGAAATTATGGTTCTTACTAATTCATCTATTTGAAACAAGAGCATACACATAAAGAGAGGACTTTGTCACCGCAAGAGAAGATGAGTGAATTCAGTCGTCTTTACGACGATTATCACAGTCGTATCTATAGCGTTATTCTGGGTATGCTTGGAGATAAGGAACTTGCAAAGGATATTTTGCAGGAGACATTTATCAAAATATGGAACAATATGGACAAGTATGATGCTGACAAAGGATCAGCATTTACCTGGATGTACAAGATTGCACGCAATGCAGCATTGGATCAGCTCAAAAGCAGGGCTTATCGAAGATATCTTACAAGTAGTTCCCTGGAGGATAAGCATAATAACCTTATTCCGACGTTTGATCGGGAGTACACAGGAATCGGAAAACTGACAAACTTTTTAAAACCCGAACATCGTATATTAATAGAGATGACCTACTTTCGAGATTGGACACAGGAAGAAATAGCCCGCAAGCTGGGGTTACCGTTGGGTACTATTAAGACTAGATTTACCAACGCGAGAAAAGCATTAAGAGATATTTTGAACAAAGAACATTGAATATTCAGCAATACATATCATCCGGTATTATCGAAGGTTATTTACTGGGGCTCGTTTCAGAAGAGGAATCGGCTGAACTCGAAAGTATGCGCCGTCTATATCCACAAGTTGACATTGAAATACAGGATTGTCTGCAGCGTATGGAGAAACTGATGTTTGATGAGCCAGTTCTTCCTCCAATAGAGTTAAAAAGTAAGATACTCCAACGGGTAGAAATAGCGCCGGAGACTAAACCTCCTGCAAGTTATACGGTCATCAATATTCTGCCTAAAGATGAAAATTTGGTTACTGTACACAAAGTATGGGTTCGTATATTTATTGCAGCAGCCGTGATTTTAATAATAGCTCTGTTTTGGTCTGTATTCTACTATTATAAGTATAGGAAATTACAACAGCAATTTCAACAGTTTCCTCAGACAATACAGACAGCATATGCAAAAAATTAATAAAGCCTTCTGCCCCTTTTTCCGGCAGGTATTTTAAATAGGAAAAGATAAGCACGTGCCTGCAAACAGAATTAGGTCTTCCTGTAAACGCCTTCCACATAACTATTAACCTGTTCTAAAACACGGACAGGTTCTAATTTTAGGAAATTTTTTTTCAGATGCTCCATGAACAGTTGTTGAATTGGCTTGTTTTCCCATTCCGCAATAGATAAGGTCACCGGCCATTTTTTCAGGCTTCGTGTAAAACTATACAACACAAGGTAAGGTGGTGCCATACTATATGAGGCGTCCAGTAACTTTTCATAACTTGCTGACGTCACGCAAATTTTTAGGTCATCTATGACCTGAAAAATGGCCTCTGACTTGTTTCCTTCATATAAACTCCTGGCAAATGCCGGCATTCCCTCATCGCTAAAATAGATCATTAGGAATTCATTGTATTCTTTTTCTGTAAGGTCACAAAGATCAGTGGTATAATAGTCGTACTGTTTTTTAAATAATTCATAATTAAAGGTGCTCCCAAGTTTTTCAATAATGAAATCAATGGTCTGTTTTTCTTTTGCCAGGATTTGTTGTTGCGTCGGAATCTTACTGATTGCACCAATATGTAATTTGTGCTTTGGCTTAATCAGCTGATCAAAATAAGCGCTTTTAAATGTCGTGGAATGTCTTGCGTGCGTCAGCTTAATATATAACGGTCTCACGGTGCGACCGTGAAAATCCACATTCTTCAACCTCGGATCATCACTTACTTTATAGCTGACTTTGGACATTTTAGGGTTTTGTTTTCTTTTTACCTGATCAAACGTTTACTAGTCCTTAAGGAACAGTGACCAAAAATAGATAATTCAAAACGGTCTTAATTAAGTTATGGAAAAAAATGTGTGATACAACTGACTAAATGTTGGTGTAAATTATATAAATACAGCAACAAATAACTAAATTTGACATATAACCTTCAATCACGAAGGATTTGTGGAACTGATAATGTGAGAGTGTATGAAGAAAAAGATTTTAATCCAGCGGAGAACTTTTGCTGAGGATGAAGAAATTGAAGTCACCGAACTGGATGCGGCGGCAAAAGGGTTTGATAGAGAAGAACTCATTTTTTTGAATTTTATAGCGGAACTGATTTTAGAAATTATTTTAACGGAACATAATGAACTTGACGATTGAAAACGCATTTGGCTATCGCCGGTTGAGCGATAAGGACCAATCAAAGTACTCACTCGAGTATCAGGAAAGGGCTATTAATGATTATTGCCGTAGGTATAATCTTAATCTGATTGGAATGTACACTGATAATGGGGAATGTAGTGATACTTTTGACCGACCCGATTATAGAGCACTTGAAAAGTATATTCGGCAGAACAAAGGAAAGGCCCGGTACTTACTTATTATGGATCTGGATCGATTCAGCAGAAATCTGACAGAAGCCCTGGAGAAAATTAAAGAATTGGAGAATAAGTATAGGATAAAGGTTTTGGCCTGCAATGAAGATATTGATATTGATGTAAATGACCCCAACGTATTTCTTCAAAGGGCAATTATGTTTGCTATGGCTAATCAGGAATTGTTGCGCATTCGCCAACGCACACGTAATGGAATGCGCCAGGCAGCGCTAAATGGCAGATTTATTCATTTGGCGCCATTTGGTTATTTGAATGCAAAGGATGCAAGTGGTAGATCGATTATAACTATTGATTATAGTAAAGCACATATTGTACGGACAATTTTCGCGGAATTTCTATTGGGCACCCCTATATATGAAGTTTGGAGGATGGTCCAAAGGATTGGATTCCCTTTAAAAGGGAATAGTGCCGTAAAGTCCATCCTTACAACTTGCACCTATGCAGGTCTGATCAAGATAAAGAAGGATAATAAAAATCCGGAAAGATTTATAAAAGGATTACATGCTCCAATTATAACTGAACATGATTTTTGGCTCGTACAGGAAAGGCTGGGAACTAAAAAGCCGCCTCGTTCGCAACCTGCAGAGAACTTCCCTTTGAGGGGAATTGTGAGATGCTGGTGCGGTACTCCTATGACTGCAGCCTACTCAAAAGGTAGAAGAAAATATTATCTGTATTACAGATGCCAATATCACAAGAGAGATAATTTTCCAGGTGAGAAATTGCACACTATGATGGAGGATATTATGGAGCTTTTAAGCTTTTCTGAAAAACAGGTGGACCATATAGTTACCGAATGCAAGGATGGGCTAAAGGACCATTTCAAGGAAAGTTTAAAAATATTACCGGAAAGAGAAAGACAACTAGAGAGAGTCGAACAGAAAATTCACAACCTGGAAGCGAAATGGATGAATGATGAAGTGGATTCTGATTTTTATTCCAAATGGCAGAAAATTCTTGCGGCTGAAATGGCAGTTACCAAAGCAAATATCGAAGAGTTGAAAAGCAAAGATAGGGTAGGTAAATTTCAGTCGTTGGTAAAAGATTTGCACCACCTAACAAACTTGAAAATGATCTATCAGAAAAGTAACGTAACAAGAAAGCAATCTTTAATTAAGAGGGTGTTCAAACATAATCTGGTGTTTAAAGAGGGGCTATATCGAACCGCTTCTATCGAAAAAGTCTTCATGCATAACTCATTGATTTTAAAAGAAAAAGGTCTCATCGAAATCGATGAGACCTGCCTTTCCGGAGCGTCACTCCGGAGTTGTACCCCAGATGGGAGTTGAACCCACACTCGCATTGCTGCGAACGGGATTTTAAGTCCCGCGTGTCTACCAATTCCACCACCAGGGTTTGTAGGGAATAATCAGAGCGAAAGACCGGGCTCGAACCGGCCACCCCGACCTTGGCAAGGTCGTGCTCTACCAAATGAGCTACTTTCGCATTTATTATAAGAACTTTTTTTGTTGGGATTGCAAAGATAGGAATCTTTTTGAAGCTGCAAAATTTTTTTAACGCTGAACTCAAATATTTTACGAATTCCTTTTTTTTTAACTGCATCTAAGGATTCAGCTCATAGCCGTATTTCACCATCCCTAACAACTCCTTTCCTTTACCATAGCACGTTTCACTCAAAGGTAATCCATTCGGCTGATATTCGTATTGCCAGATCGTATACGACGACGTTTGTGCGTTAACGGTAGTCATCTTCACCAGCTTTCCCTGTGCATTATACTCAAAGATATAGTCCGGCAACATACGCTTCTTCGCAGGCTGATAACGGTATACATCCGTTAGCCTGCCCGCCTTGTCGTAGTTATAATAAATCCGTGTGCCACGACGCGTATCCTGCTCCTCAATCACATTCCCCGCACTGTCGGTTTTAAAAGCTACCACGGTGGAATCACTGCCCTTACGCTGTATCAGCTGCTGCAACCGTCCCGCCGTATCATAACGGTACGTCCGGCTTTCATCAAAACGAAGCTTGCTGTCGCGCGCAATGGAGGTGCTGCTGATATATTGCAACCGCCCGCCTTCGTCGTAGCGGTATTGCGTGGTAGTTATACTCGCGCCGGAACTGTCTACCGTTCTGATCAGCTGCCCCTTGGCGGAAAAAGTGGAGGTCATGGCAGAATAACCGGTGGAGCTGGACTGTGTTTGCGCCTTCATTTGCCGGTAGGTGGGATTCAGGTTGCGCTCACAACGAAAGTCCCGGTCCGGTTGCATGTCGGCATCCAGCGTCAGCACCTGCTGCGTTTTTACCTTGTTTTCCTTTAGCAGCGCCATTGTCGCCACCGTTTGCTGGGTATTGTAAATGTCCTGGAAGTAATATTGACTAAAACCCCTGGCTGCAAATGCCAGTATACTCAGTGCCAGTAGGATCGTTTTCTTCATGCCCGTAAAATCGCTGATTTTGAATGTTCAAAGGTAAAACGCAAAAATCATATTAAAATTTTTTAACCGGACTTTATCCGGGTATAATTCGTCATTTCTTTTTTATCTTGCCGGCTGTTACAACCAAAAATATCTAAATCTCTTGAAATCACAACCCTTACGTAAGGAGAAAAACTGTCTTAACTGTGGTACAGAAGTGCCTGAAAGGTACTGTACACACTGCGGACAGGAAAATACCGTACCACATGAAACATTCACCCACCTGGTTAAACACTTCGTGGCAGATATCTTTCACTACGATTCCCAGTTCCTGACCACCCTGAAATACCTCCTTTTCAGACCAGGATTCCTTTCCCGGGAGTATATGGCCGGCAAAAGAGTACGTTACGTTAATCCAATAAAATTATACGTCTTTATATCCTTCGTCTTCTTTTTCGGCCTGTTTACCCTGCAACACGGCAGCGAAGATGACTCCGGTGAATTCGTGACGGAAAGGTCCCGGATCAGCGATTCCGTGAAAACAGGCGTTGAAGCGCTGGACCTGGCCCTTTCTCAGGATAGCTCTTCCACCGGCAAAAAGAGGAGTATTAACCACTATCAGACAGTAGAAGAATTTGATGCGATACAGCGGCAATTGCCAGACTCAGCACGCCTTCATGGCGCAGAGAAGATGGTGTACCGGCGGATCATCGGTGTCCGGCAGAAATACGGAGAAGACTCAAAAAAGGCCATTATAGAAATGTTCAATCATAATGTGCCCAAACTGATGTTTATCCTGCTGCCGCTTTTTGCCCTGTTCATGAAATGGATGTACCGCAAAAAGAAAAAGTGGCTGTATGCCGATCACGCCATCTTTGCCATCCACCTGCATTCTTTTGCCTTTATTACCGGGCTGGCCGGTCTTCTCCTGGAATTTATTTTCCATAACGATATCTTTATGACCATAGGCTGGTGGATCATCTTCATTTACCTGGTGCTGGCGCTCTGGAATAACTACCAGCAAAGCTTTCGGAAATCCCTGTTAAAAGGCATTGTGCTGAGCGTGGCTTATATCATGTCAACTGCTATTGTATTCCTGGTCTACATTTTACTGATGTTTATGATATTTCTTTAACTTTAAAAGATGCAACCGGAATTTATTATCATACACCAGCAAGTGGCGCCCTATGTTGCCCACATTCAATTGAACCGCCCAAAAGAACTGAACGCATTAAACCTGCAACTCATGGGCGAACTGAGAGACGCCCTGAAAATCCTCGATGCGGACGACGAGGTGCGGGTAATTGTCCTCAGCGGCAACGAAAAAGCTTTCGCCGCCGGCGCCGATATAAAACAAATGGCAGGGAAATCTGCCATAGATATGTATAATATCGATCAGTTCAGCACCTGGGACACCATCAAAAAAATAAAGAAACCTATTATAGCGGCGGTTAGCGGCTTCGCCCTCGGCGGTGGCTGCGAACTGATGATGCTCTGCGATATGATCGTGGCCAGCGAAACAGCCCGTTTCGGCCAGCCGGAAATAAAACTGGGCGTAATGCCAGGAGCCGGTGGTACCCAGCGACTTACCCGCGCAGTGGGGAAAGCCCTCGCTATGGAAATGGTGCTTACCGGCCGCTTTATCACCGCAGAAGAAGCACTCCGGGCCGGATTAATTAACCGTATCGTGCCCGTGGAACTCTTCCTGCAGGAAGCCATAAAACTGGCCGCAGCAACGGCTGCCATGAGCCCTGTAGCGCTTAAAATGGCTAAAGAAGCCGTTTTGAAAGCTTTTGATACCAGCCTGGAAGAAGGATTACATTTTGAACGTAAAAATTTTTATCTTCTCTTTGCATCTGAAGATCAGAAGGAAGGCATGCAGGCGTTTATTGAAAAAAGACCTCCTGTATTCAAAGGAAAATAGCCCGGAACTTTATTGAAAACCATTAAACTATTTTATTATTTGACTTGTTAACCTTCCACTGATAAAAAAATTATGTTGTTAACTGCCGGGAAAGTGGTGCCCGATAGTTGTTGTAGCCCCCTTAGTATCAAATAAAAAAAATTTAACCATGAGTGCGAGAAGGATTCCTGTTGCATCACTTTTGTCGCTCACTATCTGCGCGTTTGCATGTAATAGCCCCGCCCAGAAAGTAAGGGCGGTTGTACTGGCCGACCAGACTAACCTGCCACCTACCGATACCATGATCGCTGGTGGCGATACTATTCAAACAGACATGGTAGCTTCCTGGAACAGTTTCCTGCAATTCAACGGTAAATACGCCGCGGAAAGCAGTCTTTTTGAAACCGAACCGCTGAAAAGCAGACTTAACGTACTGATAGGTAAAGCCCGTAAATCTTTTTTTGAAAGATTAAAAGTGACACCACCCATAGAAGTGGAAAACAAAATACTTTTTAATGAAGGATACATGCCCGGAAAATCAGGCTACGATGAAGCCGTTATTGCCATAGATATGGACCGGGATATCATTTACATCGGCTTCACAGTGAACAGAAGTCTCATGCTCTTCAGCGAAAAAGGAGATACCGACTACCCGGAAAAATTCCTGCAGTGGATGCAGAAATTTGAACGCTGAAAAAAAAGGAAGACCGGTGTGGCCTTCCTTTTTCCTATTTCTTTTAATTATCAAACTTATTCTTCAACGCGGCCAGCTTCGCCTGGAAGTCGTTCAGCGGCGCCTCTTTAGCCGCCGGTTTATTCACCTTCTTCTGCTGATGCTGCTGATCGCCACGAGGCTCCCTTCTGGCACCCTGTTGCTGGGAACCGCTGCCACCGCCTTTCTCATTGTCTTTCATCGATAATGAAATACGCTTACGCGCCACATCAATTTCCAACACAGTTACCTGCACCTTCTGATTCAGCTTTACGGCTTCATTAGGATTGCTGATAAATTTATTGGAGAGATGGGAAATGTGCACCAGTCCATCCTGCTTTACACCAATATCCACAAATGCACCAAATGCAGTGATGTTGGTTACCACGCCCGGCAATATCATCCCCGGCTTTACATCCTCCATTTTATGAATGCCTTCTGCATATTCAAAAATAGAGATCTCGTCGCGCGGATCACGGCTAGGCTTGGCCAGCTCCTTCAATATATCTTCCAAAGTAAGCAAACCTACTTCGGCACTCACATAATCCTTCGGATTAATTTGCTTACGCAGTTCTTCCTTGCCCATCAGATCCTGTACAGTGCTGTGCTGTTTGGCGGCCATTTCTTTGATCAGGTCATAACGCTCCGGATGCACCGCGGAATTATCCAGTGGATTATCCCCGTTTTCAATACGCAAAAAGCCCGCGCACTGCTCAAATGCTTTATCGCCCAAACGATGCACTTTCTTCAGCTGCATACGGTTGCTGAATGCGCCGTTTTCTTTACGGTACTTTACGATGTTCTCCGCAAGGGAAGGGCCCAAACCGGAAATGTACGCCAGCAGGTGCTTGGAAGCAGTGTTCAGGTTCACGCCCACATTGTTCACACAGCTTACCACCACGCGATCCAGGCTCTGTTTCAACGACGACTGGCTCACATCATGCTGGTACTGTCCTACACCAATAGCTTTCGGATCTATCTTCACCAGCTCAGCCAGCGGATCTATCAGCCTGCGGCCAATAGAAATAGCGCCACGCACCGTTACATCATGATCCGGAAACTCCTCACGGGCCACTTCTGAAGCAGAATATACAGACGCGCCGCTTTCGTTCACCATAAACACATTGATCTTTTTGCCAAAATCAATCTTCTTTACAAACTCCTCTGTTTCCCGACCCGCGGTACCATTACCCACGGCAATGGCTTCGGTATCATATTTTGCCGCCCACTTCTTCAGCAGGGCTTCTGCATCATCTCTCTTGTAATTTTTTTCCAGTGGGAAAATAACATCGTTGTCCAGCATATTGCCCTGGTTATCCAGCGCTACCACTTTACAACCTGTTCTGTAACCCGGGTCAATGGCAATAACGCCCTTAGGCCCCAGCGGCGCTGCCAGCAGCAGCTGACGCAGGTTTTCCGCAAATACTTCGATCGCTTCCTGGTCCGCTTTTTCTTTTGCCGATGCCCGGAATTCATTCTCCAGGGAAGGACGCAGCAAACGCTTGTATGCATCTGCGGCAGCTTTGGTTACCTGTTCTGCCGCCTTGCCTTTACCGGTCACAAATTGTTTGTTGATCAGCGCATTGGCATCTTCCTCTACCGGCGCAATAGAGCTGAACAGGATACCCTCGTGCTCTGCCCGTAATATCGCCAGCACCCGGTGGGATGGCATCTCCCGCAGATCCTCTGAAAACTCGAAATAGTCTTTATATTTATCGCCTTCGGCTTCTTTTCCTTCTACCACTTTAGACGTGAGCTTGCCGGTATTGGCAAATAATTTACGCAGCTTATCACGGCACTCCGCATTTTCATTGATCCACTCCGCAATAATATCACGCGCACCTTTCAACGCCTCTTCAGACGTTGCCACCTGCTCATTGATAAATGTTTCCGCTGCTGAAATATCACCGTCCTGCTGCTCAAACAACAGGGTAGCCAATGGTTCCAGCCCTTTCTCAATGGCCACGGTAGCACGGGTTTTACGCTTAGGCTTATAAGGAAGGTAAATATCTTCCAGCTCCGCCAGTACCCAGGTGTTCTCTATTTTGGATAATAACTCAGGCGTCATTTTTTCCTGCTCAGTGATCGTTTTGATAATAAAATCACGACGGTCATCCACCTCCTTGTAACGCTTCTGCAGGTCTTCAATACGGCCTATCTGCACCTCATCCAGACTTCCCGTTACCTCTTTACGGTAACGACTGATGAATGGAACCGTAGAACCTTCAGATAACAGGGTCATGGTGTTTTCTGCCTGTTTACCGGAAATACCCAACTCCGATGAAATAAGCGCAATGTGTTTCGGATTCATAAATCAATACATTTTGGGATTTTTTGATTGCCAGATGCCAGGTTTTGTAACCACAATAATTACAAAAATTACCATCTCCAAACCATGAAATCGCTACCATTTAATAGCTCGCAAATGTAACTAAAATGGCCTTTTTACCAAGAAAAAGTATTCCCCATTTTTACACGTCCGCATTTGGTTCTCCGGACCCGTTCTTACCCGGAATCATCTATGAATATCAAAATCCCCAAATGATCCCTATTTTTACAAAATATGGAAAAGACAGCTACATTTGATCGCCTCCTGCAGATCATGGACGATTTAAGGGAAAAGTGCCCCTGGGACCGCAAGCAAACCATTCAAACGCTTCGTCAGCTCACCATCGAGGAAACCTATGAGCTGGCGGATGCCATCACCGATGAAGACTGGAAGTCCATCAAAGAAGAACTGGGGGACATCCTCCTGCACATCGTGTTCTACGCCAAAATAGGCTCGGAACAGCAGAAATTTGATATAAACGACGTTATAAACGGCGTATGCGATAAACTCATCCACCGCCACCCGCATATTTACGGCGATGTAAAAGCCGATACAGAAGAGGAGGTAAAACAAAACTGGGAGAAACTTAAACTGAAAGAAGGAAAGAAATCCGTACTCAGTGGTGTGCCCCTGTCGCTGCCCGCCCTTGTAAAAGCGATGCGCCTCCAGGAAAAAGCCAAACAAACCGGCTTCGAATGGGATAACACAGAACAGGTATGGGAGAAAGTAAAGGAAGAAGTGAATGAACTGGAAGAAGCGGTGAACAGCGGGAATATAAATGATATGGAAGATGAATTCGGCGACGTGATGTTCTCTTTGGTAAACTATTCCAGGTTCCTCAACATCGATGCGGAAAACGCCCTCGAACGTACCAATAAAAAATTCCAGCGCCGGTTCCAGGCAATGGAAGTACTGGCACTGGAACAGGGCCGCACCCTCAACGATATGAGCTTAACGGAAATGGATACACTCTGGAATAAGGTGAAAGCCACAGAGCAATTGTAAATCGTTCTTTAATACACCCGCATTGATCGATTCTAAAGAAATACGGCTTTTTTTCCTGCGACATGGCTATCTCCTGATCATTGCAGCCTGGTTGTTTACCTTCGCTTTCCTGTTCAGTAACTACTGGTCGTACTACTCGTCCCCGCAGGGCGTGAAACGCAGCATGGAAAAGAGTATCCATCAACGGGAAAAAACATTCGAAAAACTCGCTAAAGATACGGCCCTTACCGTCTCCCTCTTCCAGCGCAACTACGACCAGCAAACACTGGACAAACTCACCGGCATGGAGTACTACCTCTTTGCCTACGATTCCAATAACACCGGCATCTGGCTCACCTTCTGGAATACCAGCCAGGTACAGCCGGATGAACTGCAAACCACACTGGAAAATGGCCAGCGGTTCATGAAGCTGAAAAATGGCTATTATGAAGTCATTACCCGGAAAGTAAAATCAATCCGGGGGCACGCACAATACCTGGTGGCGGCTATCCCCATCCGCATGGAATATGCCATCAAAAACAACTACCTGGTCAATCACTTTTACGATAAGGAAGAACTGGGAGAGGAGTACAGCATCCTCCGGGAACAACCCGCCCTGGTAGTACCGGAACATACCATCCTGCCGGTAAATAACGGGCAGGGACAAACGCTGTTCTTCCTCGATTACAACACCGGCATGCACGTACATCCTTCCAATAATCTTAGCATACTGCTGCGGGTGCTGGGTTGTATCTGCGTGCTTATATTCCTCAACCTCTTTGCCACCCTGTTGGCCAAAACCACCAACCCGCTGTATGGCTTCCTGTTCCTGTTCCTCATCGTATTCGGTATGCGGGTACTCAGTTACGTATACCCGTTCCCGTTTAACCTGAAGGAACTCAATATCTTCGATCCCAGGATCTATGCAAAGGATGAAATCTTCTACTCGCTCGGCGATCTGCTGATCAACGTATTACTCACCTTCTGGATGATCCTCTTCTTCCGGGAACACGTAAAAACCATCAACCCGCCGGTACTCAAAAAAAGATGGGCGCAGAGCGTAGTGATCATCATCGCCAGCCTGATCCTCTATATCGTGGAACAGTTCCTGGCAGACCTCATCCAGAGCCTGGTAATAGATTCCAAGATCTCTTTTGATGTAACCAACCCCTTCAGTCTTACGGAATACAGTATCATCTACAGCATCATCGGCTTTATGGTACTGGGCTTTATATCTTTCAGCTTTTTGTTCTTCTCCCAGATCATCAACTACCTGCTGAATGAACTCACTAATTTTCAATACCGTACCAAATATATCTGGCTGGCAGCAGTAGGCATCATCTGGCTGCTGTTCCGTATCCACAACCCGGAACTGCCATTCTCCGTTACAATGGTGATCTGGCTGCTGATCTACATCGTGCTGCTCGACTTCCTCGCCGACCGCTTTGAAAGCAGTATGGCCACCGTACCGTTTCTGTTCTGGCTCTTCCTGCTCACCATCACCACCTCGGGCGCACTGGTACATTATAACAACCATAAGGAGCTGTATGCCCGTCAGAAACTCGCGGAAGACCTGTCCAAACAAAAGGATCCTTACCTGGAGATGCTGTTGAATGATATCGGTAAAAAGATAGAACATGATGAAGCCCTCCAGTTTTTTTTCCAGGACCATAACGGCAGAACCCACCGTAAATCGGCGTTCGACAGCCTGCTCCTGCCAAAATATTTCCAGGGCTACCTGAGCAGGTTCCGGGTAAACCTGTATGCCTATGATGAAAACGGCGCTTCCCTGTTTGCCGCAGATACCGCCAGCTTATTAACTTTTAACCGGCAGATATTTACCGAGTCGGAAGCCTCTCCATCACTGGTGCCGGGCAACGACCTGTATTATTATGAGCGCAGCTTCAACGACTACAGCTATATCGCTAAAAAAGAATTTCACAACGCCGGCGGGGAAGTAACCGGCTGGCTGGTATACACCCTGGCGCCAAAACCCGTAAGCAGCGAACGGCTTTATCCCGAGCTGCTGGTGGAAGGCGATATGAGTGATCCGGGCCGCGAATACGCCGGCGCCTATTCCTTTGCGGTATACGATAAAGGCATTCTCGTTAGCAACAACAACGATTTTCCTTTCCCCATCCGGTTATATGCACATGAACTGCCTGCGGCAGATGTGACCGTAAAATCCATCAAAGGTTATTCAGAACTGATCTACCGCGCTACCCCTGAAAAAGTAGTGATAGTGGTAAAGGAAAACAGGATGTTCGTGGAATTCATCACCCTGTTTGCTTACATGTTCTGTTTGTTCCTGCTCATCATTGCTGTATACAAAGCATTCGACCTGCTCATCAAAGCAAGGATGCGGATCAGCAACCTGCGCGCACTGATCAATATCAGCATCCGCAAAAAAGTACATGGTACCATCATCTTTGTTGTTATTTTCTCTTTCCTGATATTGGGTATCACCACTATTAAATTCTTTATCTACCGCTCTGAAATGCAGAACCGCGAACGGCTCAGCAAAACCATGAGAGAGGTAGCCAAAGACGTGGAAAAGGTATTGGAAAATCAGCGTGACCTGGACCAGGTAGGCGATATGTACGATTCAGAACTGATGAAAAAGCTGGCCAACTCCCTGTCGGATATCGCTAATGAACGGGCCCTGGATATCAATATCTACGACCGCGATGGCAACCTGCAGCAAACCACCCAGCCGATGATGACGGACAAAGGGCTGATCTCCGCAAAAATAGACCCGCAGGCATTCTACAGTTTATACCGGCTGGAACAGATCCAGTTTATCCATACGGAATATATCGGGGTAATGCCGTTCCTGTCGGGTTACATGCCGTTGCGTAATCATGATACACATGAAGTGATTGCATACCTGAACGTTCCTTATTTCGCCACGCAAACAGAACTGAACCAGCAGATCTCCAACTTCCTCGTGGCCCTCATCAATTTCAACGCCTTCATTTTCCTCATCGCGGGAATGGTAGCGTTGCTGATCACCAATTCCATCACCCGCTCGTTCTCGCTGGTAACGGAAAAGCTCCGGCACGTAAACCTGGGTCAGCGCAACGATGAAATAGAATGGGATAAAGATGATGAGATCGGCGCACTGGTAAAGGAATACAATAAAATGGTACGCAAGCTGGAAGTGAGTGCGGTGCGACTGGCTAAAAGTGAAAGGGAAGGAGCATGGCGTGAAATGGCGCGGCAGGTGGCCCATGAGATCAAGAACCCGCTCACGCCCATGAAGCTGAGCATCCAATACCTGCAACGCGCTATCGCCGGCGATTCACCCAATGTGAAGGAGCTGTCGCGCAAAGTGGCCGGCACCCTCGTGGAGCAGATCGAACACCTCTCCAATATTGCGTCCGACTTCTCCGCCTTTGCCCGCATTGGCGAACCAAACAACGAAGAATTCCTGCTCAATGAAGTGTTGTATTCCCTTACCTCATTGTACCAGGGGCATGAAGATTGTGAAGTTACCTATGTGCAGCCCACACACGATTTTTATGTATTTGCAGATAAAACCCAGATGAACAGGCTGTTCACCAACCTGTTGCTGAACGCTATACAGGCCATCCCCGACGACCGTAAAGGACAGATCGTGGTACGGTTGCAAATGACTTCTGATAGTCACGTGATTGTGAGTGTATCCGATAACGGCGAAGGCATTTCCACGGAAATACAATCCCGCATTTTCGTTCCCAACTTCACTACCAAGTCTTCCGGTACCGGCCTCGGACTGGCCATGTGTAAAAACATTGCCGAGCAGGCGAGAGGGGAGATCTGGTTTGAAACGAAGCTGAATGAAGGCACTACGTTCTATGTGAAGTTGCCGCTGCAGGGACATTAATACGGCAATCCTCCACAAAAAAAAGACGCTCTGGATTCCAGAGCGTCTTTTAAGTAATTTTTTTGCGTTTACTGCTGTTGTGTATCGTCTTTAGCTACAAAGCTTTCTTTAATTTTTTCCAGCAGTTTGCTTTCGATCATTTGCTGCGACAGCTGTATCATGTTTTTAAATGCAGTTTCCTGGGAAATACCGTGACCAATAATTACTGGTTTGGAAACGCCTAAAACAGGAGTACCGCCATATGATTCAGAATCAAATTTTTTCATGTAGTCATCCTGGATATTACGTCTTAACGCAATTTCATGGAATGATTCGGCCATCTTAAGTACGATGTTTCCGGTAAAGCCTTCGCATACAATTACATCTGCTTTTTCGGAGAGGATATCTCTTCCTTCAATGTTGCCGACGAAATTAATTTGTTTGCTTTCTTTTAACAGCGGGTAAGTTGCCTGCGCAAGCAGGTTGCCTTTGCCTTCTTCTTCGCCGATATTCAGTAAACCAACTTTAGGATTGGGTACCTGAAGAATATGTTTGGAATATAGGGATCCGAGAAGGGCAAATTGTGCCAGGTTTTCAGGTTTGCAGTCGGCGTTGATACCTACGTCGAGCAAGAGGCCGTACGTGCCGTTTTCACGGGGTACCAGAGTAGATATAGTAGGACGTTGCACTCCCTCTATGGCTTTAATGGAATAATAGGTGCCCACCATCATGGCGCCGGTATTACCTGCGCTGATGAAAGCATCTATTTTTTCATTTTTCAGTAAATGAAAACCGATAGAGATGGAGGATTGTGGCTTCTCTTTCAGCGCCTTGGTAGGGTGTTCATCCATCCCGATTACCTGGGATGAATGAACAACTGAATATTTTGATTGGTCCAGCTGTGCTGCTGCAATTAAAGGAGCTAACTGTTGTTCGTCTCCAATTAAAACCAGATGCACCTCAGATGCAACAGTGTCTAAATATAATTTTACTCCTTTTACTGCTTCGGTGGGCGCGAAATCGCCACCCATCATATCAAGCCCGATTCTCATGTAACTCAAGGTTTGTTCTTGTTAGCTCGGGTAAAAATAGTAAAATAATTTATTATTTAGCTGCGCTCTGTTTTTCCAACACTACTTTTCCTCTGTAGTACAGTTTGTTTTCCACCCAATGAGCACGGTGTCTCAGGTGCACTTCACCGGTTGCGCTGTCTGTGCTTAATGTATCCGCTACCGCCTTATAATGCGTTCTTCTCTTTGCTGATCTTTGCTGAGAATGTCTGCGTTTAGGATTTGGCATTTTATTTAATTTTTAATTGTCCTTAAATTTATCCAATCCTTTCCAGATTGGGTTATCGTTTTCTTTTGCCTGCTGGTTCATTTGCTCCAGCATTTCAATCACTTTCGGATTACACCCGCTTTTGCCGTCGGCATTGTCAGGATGTATACGTTGCATTGGAATGCTCAGATGGATGAACTCGTATATAAATTCTGCCACGTTCAAATGGCTCTCTGTCTTCAGTATATACGATACATCCGGATCTTCTTCTCCACTTGCCAGCTCTTCCGGATTCTCTACCAGCTTTACTATCTGGTTAAAATCATCCCATAGCTGCATTTCGAAGGGCTCTCCGCACCGGTCGCAGGTAACTGTTACCTTACCACCTATCGCAAATTTCAGTAAGAAGAAGTTACTCTTCTTGTCCAAAGTGAGATTTACACTCACCTCGCAATTACTGAAATCCCTCGGCTCCTCGAAATTATCAAAGAAACGCTCCCCGATAGCATAATGAAATGAATGTTCCCCTGGGTTTAATCCAACAAAGGCTATATCAAATTCGCGGAGTGGTTTCATATCAATATCCTCACTTTTAGAGGGATGCAAAGGTAATTAAATATTTGCAATTGCAAAAATTTCATAAATTTGTTCACCAACGATATCTTATTTATATATATATTTATATCATAAAATATCAGCCATATTGATGTTGTGGCATCCAGGCGTGAGGCGCAAAGGTACGTAATTAGCTTTTATCTTATACCTGATTTTCACAATTCAACGATTTTATTGAAAACCCGTATCCCCATTCCATCAAAACGATGAAGGCCACAGGAAAATACAGTAAGAAAATAAACACTACTGGTAGTGCCGGCATGCCTTTAAACGGTGCTCCGGACCTCTTTTCCCTGCCCATAACGGCCTGGCTCAACAGTACCAGCGCCGGCCTGCTGGTGACCAATGAAAAACACCGCTGCATATGGGTAAATGACATTTTCAGCCGGTATATGAATGGGAATACCCCCCTGAACTGCTCGTATCCGGAACTGATCCGCTATCTGAAACCAATGGTAGCCGATTATGTACCGCTGGAAGCCAAAATGAAATCCCTCCGCAAGGAAAAAAAGCCCTGGTTCGGTTGGGAAGTGCCCTTCCGCAACGGTCATATCTGGGAAATTAATTACCTCCCCGTATTCAACGGCGAAATATTCAGCGGCAGTATCTGGCAGGCCGTCGATATCACCCGCAGGCACAACGTACAGGAGGAAATAAAACGCAATGAGGAAAAATTCAGGGTTATCCTCAATAACCTCAACGCTGCCATGTGCGAAACAGACGTAAAAGGCAATATCACCCGCGTATACGAAAGCTTCTGCCGCCTCTCCGGCTATAACGAACAGGAACTCATCGGCCGGAACATCACGGACGTTTTTGTACCGGAAGATAACCGGGCCTACGCCCGCGCCCTCCGCAAAAAACGCCTCGATGAAAACGTGCCCCTCGTATACGACATGGAAATAAAGCTGAAAGACGGCTCCAACCGGTGGATCCTCGCCAGCTCCGCCAATACATACGACCGCCACGGTAACATTACCGGCGGGGCAGGGATCCACATAGATATTACAGATCAGAAAAAACTGCAACAGGAACTGGAAACAGCCCGCCGCCAGGCAGAAGAAGCCCAGCGCGCCCAGAAAGATTTCCTCGCCAGCATGAGCCACGAAATCCGTACGCCGCTCAATGCCATCATCGGCATGGCCCACCTGCTCGAAGAAACCCACCTGGACCCGCAACAGCAGGAATATGTCAACATCCTGAAAAACTCGTCCGGCATACTGCTGGGCATAGTCAGTGATATTCTCGATATTTCACGCATTGAAGCCCGGGAGATACAGGTTAACCAACGCGAATTCAACCTCCGCGAACTGATCCAGTCGCTACGCAATACCTTTGAACTCAAACTGGGCCGCCGCCCCGTAAAAATAACCGCAGAACTGGATGCCGCCCTCGACACTTGGCTGATTGGCGACGATGTACTACTGAACCAAATACTAATCAATTTGTTAGGTAATGCAGAGAAGTTCACCAACGAAGGCGAAATTGCCATCACTGCCACCCAGGAAAGCTGGCAGGAAAATAAGCTCTGGATACGCTTCCGGGTAAGCGATACAGGCATCGGCATCAAAAAGGATAAACTGGAACTCATTTTCCGGAACTACAAACAGGCAGAAGACGATATCCGTGAAAAATATGGTGGCACAGGCCTGGGACTCGCCATCGTTAAACAACTCGTGGAAATCCAGGGTGGCAACATCACCGTGGAAGAACTCTCCGGCTTTAATACCTGCTTTAGCTTTAATATCCCCTTCCTGGATAGCCGCCGGCCACTCACGGTCAATACGGGTAAACTGAGCAGGAAATTACTGCAACGGTCATTTGAAGACGCCAGGGTCCTCGTGGTGGAAGATAACCAGATGAACCTGCGCTATATCATGAGCCTGCTGGAAAAATACAAAATCAACTATCAGCTGGCTACCAATGGCCCGGATGCTACCTGGTTCCTCGAATCCCGGCAATACGACCTTATCCTCATGGATATCCGTATCCCTGGCATGAATGGCATGGAACTGGCTCAAAAAATAAGGGCAGATGAAGAACAGCCGAATGTAGCCACGCCGGTAATCGCCACCACCGCCGTAGCAATGGAAAGCACCGCCACCATGGCAAGAGCCGCCGGAATAACAGACATACTCACTAAACCCTATACACCAGACCAGCTATTACAGATTTTTAATAAATATCTCAACGAAGACGAAACAGAATTAATAATGGAAGAAGTGCAGAACTTAAGCGGATTTGAGTTTAATAACGATTTGGATGTCAAATATCTCACAGATCTCTATGAGAGCAATATTTCCTATGCCGCTGACCTCTTTGAAATTTTTATCAGAACTATCCGGGATGAAATCGCCAAACTGCAAACAATGGTAGATAACCACGAATGGGAAGCCATGAAATTCCAGGTACATAAACTGAAACCGAATTTCGCCATGGTGGGCCTCACCTGGATCAGCGCTAAAATGCAGGAACTGGAAAATTATCTCCGTATCAACCAGGAACTGCATAGTACAGAAATCTGCCGGCTTTTCGATGAAATTACGCAGGATGTAAACCGCTACTATCCACTCGTGGAAGAAGAATATGGCAAGATGCGCGATTTTATCGACTCCCCCGGCGAATAATCAGTAAGATTGCAGCACCTCTTTCATGCTGTTGTAATAATTACCGCCAAATAAAATGAAATGTACCATCAACGGGTATAACTGGCAGATGCCTATCCGCTGCTGCCACCCCGGCTGTAATGGATAGGCGGCCTGGTACGCATAATAAAACCGCGTGTCAAAACCACCGAAAAGCCGCGCCATCGCCAGGTCTATTTCCCGGTGGCCATAATACACCGCCGGATCAAAAACACAGGCCCGCCCGTTACTTCCCACCATAAAATTACCGGACCACAAATCACCATGCAGCAATGCCGGCGCTTCCACCGGGAAAATCTGCGGCAACTGCCGGCACAACCGCTCTACCTGCTGCACCAGCTGCCTGTCTACCAGCTGCTGGTCATAAGCCATCCTGATCAGCGGCAATAAGCGGTTAAACGCATAAAACACCGGCCAGCTGCTGTAAGGCGTATTATACTGCTTCAAACTTCCCACATAATTGGTTCCCGCATACCCATAATGGGGCTGCGTTACACGATGCTGCTTCGCCAGCGAAACAGCAAAGTCATCCCAGAAATCAGCCACCGCCTGCCCCTTCGTCAGGAATTCCTGCAACAGGTAAGCCCGTCCGTTCACACTCCCGTATGCCAATGGTTTGGGCGTCTGCAATGCTTTGGCAGCCTGTAACTCCAGCAATCCCGCATACTCCTGCTTAAACATATCAGGGTATTTCCCGGCATCATTCATCTTAATAAAAAAATATCCTTCGTTGGTGCCTATACGAAAAGATTCGTTAATATCACCACCATGCACGCTTTTTGCATCATTAATATGTATTTTTACTTTCAAATGTTCGGAAAGTGCTGTGCTTAACTGTTTTTGTAGAATTTCATCTATCATGTTCCGCCACATTATATGGAGACAAAAGTCCGGATTAAAAAGAAAATCGTCCGTATTGTACTAACACTTACGGCTATACTGTTGTTAAAAGGATTATTCGCCTGGAGTAACCGCTTCGGCGATTTCTACTTCCATAGGTGGTACGATTGGAGTAGTTTGGCGTTCAGACAAGTAACAGGTATAGTTCCATTCAGTATTGGCGATGTAATATATACTGCCTGGATTATCGGAGGAATACTCTATTTGTTAAAACTATGTTATAAACTCATCCGCGCACGCTGGGAAGCCCTGGGTTTTCAACTGCTTCGCGGTGTTCAATTCCTGCTGGGGGTATATCTTGCCTTCCTCGTATTATGGGGCTTTAACTACGAACGCAACTCCCTCACCCGCGATACCCGTATCGTTACGGGCACTTATAACACGCAGCAACTTTACCATTTATCGGATACATTACTGCAGTTAGTCAACCTGGAAAAGGCCAACACGGGCGATACCACCGGCGTCATGAAAACGGATACCACCGGCAAACCCGTTTTTGAAAGGGCCATCGCTGCTTACGATGCTGCTGCCAAAACCTGGCCGGCCCTGCGTTATAAAGCGCCCAGTATAAAATCGGCTATGTTCGGCCACTGGCTTAACTACCCCGGTGTTACCGGCTACCTCAACCCGTTTACCAACGAAGCACAGGTAAATACCACCGTTCCCGATGTATTGCTGCCATTTGTTTCCTGTCATGAAATTGCGCACCAGATAGGTTATGCGCCGGAAGAAGAAGCCAACTTTGTAGGTTACCTGGCGGCTACCAGTATTCCGGATAGCCATTTCCGTTATGCCGCCAATTTTGATATGTTCCTTTACAGCGTTCGCCAGCTTGCCCGCCGCGATACCACCCTCGCCCGCAACATCTGGAAAAGGGCGCTCCCCGGTGTAAAAGCCGACTATAAAGCCATCATGGATTTTTATGAACCTTATACGGGAAAAGTAGATGCCTATTCCTCCCTGCTGTACGACCGCTACCTCAAAGCCAATAAACAGGATAAAGGTATCCGCAGCTACAGCGAAGTAACCGGCTGGCTCATCGCCTATTTCAAACTATAACAGGCATCAGTTCATCATCAGCACATTCACGCTGCGCTGCAAAATATTAAAGGCAATTTCTGCCATCAGGTTTTCACGGTCAAGCGTAGGGTTTACTTCGGTGATCTCAAAACAACAAATCTTACGGTGTTGCATGAACTTGGCAATCAGGTCCTCAGCTTCCCGCTCTCTCAATCCATTACTTACCGGTGTGCCGGTACCTTTGGAAATAGAAGCGTCCAGGCTGTCCACATCAAAAGAAACATAGATGTACTCACAATCACTCAGGTAACGGAACACAGAACGGGAAATGTTCTCCGGCCCTTTCCTGCGTACTTCACTGGTGGTGATCACCTTCATACCATATTGCTTGATCAGGTAATCTTCTTCCTTCTCATAATCCCGCAGGGAAATAAACACAATATCTTCCGGAAGCACCTTCGGCGCTATTTTACCGATGTTTTTCAGGGCATTCCACATTTTAGCGGTATTCTCATCCAGGTCGTGCACCTTGCAGTCCATATTGTCTTCCGCAATGGCGGTAGCCAGCGGCATACCATGCATATTACCGGAAGGGGTGGTATAAGGCGTATGCAGATCAGCATGTGCATCTATCCAGATCACGCCCAGCTTGGCTTTGGGATGGGCCATCTTTAAACCTGCAATCGTTGCGCCGGCAGTACTGTGGTCACCGGAAAGCAACACCGGGAACCAGTTGGCCTTCACTGTTTCGCACACACTTTTGCTGATACGCTCGTACATATTAAAAGTACCTTTGATCCTTTTGGCATAGGGCGATTCGATAGGTTCAAACAACAGCTTATTTTCCGTTTCAATTGCTTCGGTGGGGAAGTGTACAAAAAAGTTGCTCATAAAGTCCAGCGCGGCAATCTTAATAGCATCTACACCCAAACTGGCGCCACGCGTACCTGCTCCTATTTCTGATTTTACTTCTATTATTTTAATATTCTTCATAAAAATAGCATTAAAGGCAAGCTACAGGATTTTATGTGAACGCCCAAAGCAACGGAACGTGTGATGGTGAAAAACTTGTATATAATACATGAATCAAATCCAATACAGTAGCGTTATTGTAGCGATTTGTTCAATATTTCCCCGGTTCTGGTTGACAACGTTGAATTTTAACCGGGCTATTTTTTTAGCTGCTGATTTATAAATAATTTGAGTCTATTACCATATTATAAAATTAAAATCATGGACTTTCAATTGACGGAAGAGCATCTGATGATACAAAAGGCAGCACGCGATTTTGCTGTTACTGAATTACTGCCAGGTGTAATAGAAAGGGATGAACACCAGAAGTTCCCCACAGAACAGATCAAAAAACTGGGAGAACTCGGCTTCCTGGGTATGATGGTGAGCCCGAAGTATGGGGGAGCAGGACTGGACGCGATCTCTTATGTGCTGGCAATGGAAGAAATCTCAAAAATTGATGCCTCCGCCTCTGTGGTCATGAGTGTTAATAACTCCCTCGTTTGCTGGGGGCTCGAAACATTTGGTACAGAAGAACAAAAACAGAAATACCTGGTACCCCTGGCTTCCGGGCAGATAATTGGCGCATTTATGTTAAGTGAGCCTGAAGCCGGTTCTGATGCTACTTCCCAGCGTACGATCGCAGAAGATAAAGGAGATCATTACCTGCTCAATGGTACCAAAAACTGGATCACCAACGGTAACTCCGCCAGCGTATACCTGGTAATGGCGCAAACCCACCCTGAAAAAGGAAGTAAAGGCATCAACGCCCTCATCGTGGAAAAAGAAATGCCCGGTATCACCATCGGCGCCAAAGAAAACAAACTCGGCATCCGCGGCAGCGATACCCACAGCGTGATGTTCCAGGATGTAAAAGTGCCAAAGGAAAACAGGATAGGAGAGGACGGCTTCGGGTTTAAATTTGCCATGAAAACCCTCGCCGGCGGCCGTATCGGCATCGCCTCCCAGGCACTCGGCATCGCCAGTGGCGCGTATGAACTGGCCCTGAAGTATTCTAAAGAAAGAAAAGCATTCGGTAAAGAAATAGCCCAGCACCAGGCCATCCAGTTTAAACTGGCAGATATGGCCACCCGCATAGAAGGAGCCCGCCTGTTATGCCTCAAAGCCGCATGGGATAAAGATCAGCACCAGGACTATACCCTCAGCAGCTCTATGGCCAAAGTATTTGCCTCCGAAACCGCTATGTGGGTAACCACCGAGGCAGTGCAGGTACACGGCGGCTACGGCTATGTAAAAGAATACCACGTAGAACGCCTCATGCGCGATGCCAAGATCACCCAGATCTATGAAGGTACCTCAGAGGTACAACGCATCGTTATCAGCAGGAGCATCCTCTCGTAACGCGGATTTTGTCTTTTTCAGGATTAGGCTGATTATGCTGATTCAGGGATTTGATCACTTTTGATTTTAAATGATTAAGGGAGATATAAGCGATTTTCGCTTATATCTCCCTTAATCATTTAAAATCCTTATAAAATCAAAAAGTAAAATCAATGAAATCAGTATAATCAGCCTAATCCTGAAAAAGACAAAATCCGCTTATCTTTGCCCGATGGCAATTAATTTAGAAGCATACCACGAAGTGCTCGACCGGCTCCATCCATATCACGCCCGGCTGGTAGCCGTTTCCAAAACGAAACCAGTGGAAGATATCGCTGCGTTCTATGCAGCAGGGCAAAGGATCTTCGGCGAAAACTACGTACAGGAACTAACAGAGAAACAGGCACTTTTACCGGCAGACATAGAATGGCATTTTATTGGGCACCTGCAATCCAATAAGGTAAAATTCATTGCGCCATTTGTTCATACTATTCATGCAGTGGATAGTCTTAAATTGCTGCAGGAAATCAATAAACAGGCCGCTAAACACCAGCGTGTTATTCATTGCCTGTTACAGGTACACATTGCAGCAGAAGAAACAAAGTTTGGTATGGATGCGCAGGAGTTACAGCAACTGCTGCAAACATACCACGCCGGTCCATCCGCTTTTTCACAGGTACGCATTGCCGGCATGATGGGCATGGCTACCAACACTTCCAACGAAACACAGATCCGTGAAGAGTTCCACCAGCTCCACAAATTGTTTGGATCCGTTAAAACAACTTACTTTAACAACGAAGCGTACTTTAAAGAACTGTCCATTGGCATGAGCGCCGACTATCACCTCGCCCTGCAGGAAGGGAGTACCCTGGTGCGTATAGGTAGCCTGCTCTTTGGCGAAAGGAACTATTCACAAATGTAGTCTTATGAAAAAACTAAGCATCCTCCTGGCAGGTATCGGCCTGGCTTTTACCGCCTGCAATACCGGTCAATCCGCTAAAACCCCTGCCAATGGTGTGTGGCAGGCAAAACTGCACCGTACCGATGGGGCAGATATCGTTTTCAACTTTGAAGTAAAAGATACCGCCGGTAAAAAAGTACTGTATGTACTGAACGCAGCAGATAAATTACTGGTAGATGAAGTCACCGTAACCGGTGATTCCCTGCTGATTAAAATGCCCTTCTTCGACTCGGAATTCAAAGCGAAGCTTACCTCCGACAGCGCCGCAGAGGGCCTCTGGATCAGGCACCTGGCGGATAAAGACGTAAGTATTCCTTTCTCTGCTGTAGCAGGCAAGGCAGAACGCTTCGCCGTAAACACACCCGCTGCCGCCAACGTGTCCGGCCGTTGGGTAACACAGTTCGTATCTTCAAAAGATAAGGACAAAGCCCCTTCTACCGCCATCGGGGAGTTTAAACAATCCGGTAACATTGTACACGGCACCTTCCTCACCACCACCGGCGATTATCGCTTCCTGGATGGCGTGGTTGATGGCGATACCCTGCGCCTCTCCACCTTTGATGGCTCCCACGCGTACCTGTTTACGGCCCGTGTTGGGAAAGACAGCATCACAGACGGCCGCTTCTTTGCCGGCATCGGCGACGGGCTCGAATACTGGTCGGCCGTGAAAAATGATACCGCCAAACTCGCCGACGAAAGAACCATCGTCACCATGAAACCCGGTCAGCAACAACTTGATTTCACCTTCCCTGATCTCAACGGCAACAAGGTGAACATCAAAGACGACCGCTTCAAAAACAAAGTGACAATCATTACCCTCATGGGCTCCTGGTGCCCTAACTGTATGGACGAAACCGGCTTCCTCAGCAAATGGTATGAGAAGAATAAAGACCGTGGCGTGGAAGTAATCGGGCTGGCTTATGAACGCACCACCGACTTCGAAAAATCGAAACATGCCCTCGAAGGCTTCCTGAAACGCTTTAATGTAAGCTACCCGGTACTGATTACCGGCGTAACGCCCGCCGATCCTGCAAAAGGAGAGAAGACCCTCCCGCAGCTCACCGGCATCAAAGGTTTCCCCACCACTATCTTTATCGATAAAAAAGGGAACGTACAGGAAGTGCATACCGGCTTTTCCGGCCCCGGTACAGGAGAACACTACGAACAGTTCCAGGCTGACTTTAACCGACTGGTTTCCAGTATGTTGGAAGCTGAGTAGATACAGATCAAGTCCACCTCAGGTCCACATCAAGTCCACGTCAAAGGCATGGATGAAGCATGGATGAAGCGTAGTTAAAGCATGCATGAGGCATCGGATCGGTTATCTTCCTGTTAACAATCCGTTTTCATAACTGGTGCTTTTCAGATATTCGGGCTAAAAAGGTATTATAACCAATATATAAGACTATTGTATAATATTGTGCCGAAACACATAAATCCTCTCTGGTATTTGCTTTCCGGGGAGGATTTACTTTTTAATAAAATTTATTATTTCATTTCTTTCAAAAAGGTTTGAAAAATACCAGAATCTGATTATTTTACTGCTCCGTTTGACTTTTATAAATTCCATTATCTAATACGCTTATCTTATCCACCTGCCGGGACAATGTCAATTCTGATGTTGTCCTGGATAGCGTTCCCTTCGAATTTTCACGATATTGATACTGGTACATTTACTCTCTCTTAGCAGGTGGTTTTTCTTCCCTTTTCCTATACAATAACATTTCTTTAAGATCGGATCTTCTCCACACACTTTTACTGGCCTGATATTTGAAAATTTCTGGTTACAGTGTGAATGAACCATGCACACAAATCATTTGTTAAACCATAAAAATCCAGAAATTATGTCTACAACGAAATTTCTCGCAGGTGCTATAGCCGGCCTTACTACCGGTTTAGTAATTGGATTATTAACAGCCCCTGATAGCGGTGATAAAACCCGCAAAAAAATTAAAACAACAGCAGATGATTGGCGTCATAAAATCAATGGCCTGGTAGGAAAAGGAGGAGAAGACCTGTCTGATCTGAAAGAAGTATTCGAACATGAAATAACCGGCCTGCAGGATGATGTTCGCCAAAGAGTGCTGAAGCTGATTAATAAAAGTCAGGGCGTTTACAACAGGTTCAGAAGAGAAGCATTGTCATAATGATAGTTTACATAAAAAAAAGCGGAGATAACAAACAGATGGTTCATTATCTCCGCTTTTTTATTGTGTAAATCTTACTTCAGGATTTCGCCGGTTTCCATATAATTTTTGAAACGTTTGATATCTTTTACCAGCATATTTTCAAATGCTGGATTTAACAGCCAGGCCAGCCCTGAGCCTACATATCCGGCCGGTGGCCGGTAAGTGATCATCACATCAATTTCTGTTCCGCCGTTAAAGGTTTCCCGGAAAGTAACCCTGCCCGCGGTAGCAATAGAGGACCCCGGTAATGATCTCCAGCCAATCAATTCTCCCGGAACCTCCTTTACAATTTCAGCATCCCATTCCAATGTACCAATGCCGCCAGGCCCCTTTACCACCCAATGCGAATGGAAAGGATCCGTTTCTTCCACCGACTGCAAATGCTTCATAAACACCGGCAGGTTATTCAACTGACGCCAGAAATAATATACCTCCTCTTTCGGATTGTCAATAGAGATAGTAGTCCTGATATTTACAGACGCAGTATGTTTGTCCGGTTTCCGCCTGCCCAAAAATCCATTCACCAGGTCGTTGCCACTGATACCTCTGTATAACAGGTAACCAGCTCCCAGGAGTTTAAAAAGGCTTGATACAGGCGATTTATCTACTTTGCTGATGGCACTGCCGAGCAGCCAGGCACCGGTAAAAATGGAAACAATTCTGCCTTCGGGTGTAACATTGATGATATTAGAGCTATCATATAAGGACCCTGCTTTTGGTTGTTGTGGATCTTGAAGATTAAGTTGTTGTGTTAAGGAACTCATATATACAGTTTGGGGAACCTACAGCTAAAACCCTGCACTTTTGTTGGGAATGAGTTAAGTTGTTGATATTTAATAAGATAGATATGATGACGCCCACCATGTTCCTGTGGCACATCAGATACGGTGCGTAATTTCTTACACACTACCGCTCACAAGGGGAAACATATATACTTTACCGGTAGGAAGCTATAGTATTCACCAATTATATGCCAACCATATCTTGCATTTCTCTCCGCGATGGGTTATCTTAACCCGGTAAATAAAAGACTACATGAAAAAAGTACTGACCGCGTTATTACTGCTGGCCGGCCTCCAAAGCTCGGCACAGAAGGAAATAGCCCCCAACAAATGGCTGAAACTCTTTAATGGCAAGGATCTGAAAGACTGGGACATTAAAATAACCGGGCATGACCTGAATGATAATTTTGGAAATACCTTCCGGGTAGACAGCGGCATGCTGAAAGTGAGCTACGAAAACTATGATGAATTCAGGGAACAATATGGACACATCTTCTATAAAAAGAATTTTTCCGCTTACCTGGTGGTAGTGGAATATAAATTTACCGGCGACCAGGTGAAAGGCGGCCCGGGTTGGGCCTTCCGTAACAGCGGTATCATGCTGCACGGACAAACCGCTGCCAGTATGACCAAAGACCAGGACTTCCCCATTTCGCTGGAAGAACAGCTGCTGGGCGGCAATGGTAAAGATCCCCGCTCTACGGCGAACCTCTGTACACCCGGCACCAACGTGGTGATGAATGGAAAACTCATTAAAGACCATTGCATCAGTTCCACCTCCAAAACCTATCATGGTGACGTATGGGTACGTGCGGAAGCCCTCGTACTGCGTGACTCCGTAATCAAACACATTGTAGAAGGAGATACCGTTATTGTATACAATAAGCCGCAGATGGGCGGAGGCAGCGTGTCGCACCCTAAACCCGGACTGCTGCAGGAAGGTAAACTGTTATCTGAAGGTTCCATTTCCCTGCAAAGCGAAAGCCACCCGGTGGCCTTCCGGAAAGTAGAACTGTTCGACCTGTCTCCCTACATCAACGACCCGGTTAAGCTGAATAAAATCCTCCACCTGCTGCAGAACCGGCCGGGAGCGAAAAAAGCAAAATAGCATGATGACGGGGCGGGGTGGAAAATCCGGTACCATCTTTAACCGCTTTAGGCTACCTTTGCCCCCTCGAAAGAAATAGCATGGAAAATTGTACGCTCTATACGCACGAAGTGGAAATGGAGAAAGTGCTGACCCGTATGAGGGCGCATTTTGGAGAACAGGCAGTAAAAGTAAACGGACCGGCAAACCGTTGGGAACAACTGACCATCACATCAGGAAAAAAACTGCTGCGAAAAGGCCATACCCTCACCATCAACTACCGCCAGCGCGCCACACCCGGCTACCAGCTGGTACGCAGCGATGACCCGGTAACCACCAACCTGCTCGGCATGTACGGCTTTGTACAACAACTGCCGGCAGACAATCCCGCCCTGAAGGAACTATTACTCGCAAAAGTGGCCACACTCAATACCGAAATCGTTATCCTCGCCAACCCTTCATTCAACGGCGACCTTCGTGCCGCCATCATGGACCTGGCCGACGAACTGGATGGTATCTTCTTCTGCGAAAATAACTTCATCTTCAACACCGAAGTACAAGGCTTCTGGGATAAAACCGGTGCGCTGCTACTCGATGTAAACGGCCATTCTACCGCTACCAATCTCACAGTAAATATCAACGCACGGTATTTCGATAGCCAGGACGCGCCTTCCTCCGCAGCAACAGAAAGAAAACAACGGAACATACAGCTCCTGCAGGAAATGCAGGTGAAAACAACCGCCAACCTTCCTGTTATCAGGGATGAAAACGAAGTAGTGCTGCGCACTGCAGCAGAAACGGCCGAAAGGGTAGCCGTACTCGCCGCTGTAAACACCGTGGCCTTCGGATACCTCGAAAGCCCCGCAGTAATCAGCTACCTGCAACAACATCAGCTCTGGGATAAAACCACACCCGCCGAAAGAGCTTTCCTGGAAGATCCGCAGGAAGACGCAAAAACACGGGAAACCTGGAAGTGTGAAGACATATGGGTATTGCTGTGGGCATTAAAAAAAGTACCCTCCCTCGGGGAAATGGACGCCCTCTGTAACCTCGACATGGTGCCGGAAGAAGCTTTCCCCTTCCGGGGCCCCGCTTCTGATCCCGCCGCATTCCTCGCCGGCGCCACCGAATTGCGCAGCGCTACAGAAATACTCGATGCCAACGACCTCTACTACCGCGCCAACTGGGCCTGTGTAGACGCACGCATAAAAGGAGAAAAGGAACCGCTGCATCCCGGAATTGTATATGAAAGACATTATGCCCTCAACTGGCTCACCAACTACAGGAACCAATACTGGGATGATGTTACCTGCGATACCTAAACGCGAATTTTGTCTTTCTCAGGATTAAACTGATTATACTGATTTGCTTGATTTTACTTTTTTGATTTTATAATGATTTTAAATGATTTTGGGAGATATCAGCGAAAATATTTTCGCTGATATCTCCCAAAATCATTTAAAATCCAAAGTGATCAAATCCCTAAATCAGTATAATCAGTTTAATCCTGAGAAAGACAAAATTCGCTTAATGAGCCAGCATCAGCTGGCGAATATATTTCACCGGCGCACTGCCGTAACTCAGGAACTTTTCATTAAATACTTTCAGGCTGTAATCCTTGCCCTGCTGCTGTTTGTAAGCCTCCCTCAGATCAATGATCTCTTTGTAACCAGTGAAATAGCTGGTCAGCTGCACGCTGGATACGCTCACCCGCTTCCATTTTCCTTCCGCTTCCGCCGCTTGCTGGAACGCTTCTTTGGTCAGCAAATGAATGGCATCTTCCTTACTCATATCTTTCACATGTACACTGTAATCCAGGATGGTATTACATACTGTACGCAGGTTCCACTTGTACCACATCAGCCACATTTCCGGCTCGTTGTTGCCATAACCGTTTTCCAGCATCATCTGCTCCGTATATACGGCCCATCCTTCAATCATAGCGCCATTACTCATGAGCGATTTAATCAGGCTGGGTGATTGATTGGCATATACCAGCTGGGTGTAGTGGCCCGGAATAGCTTCGTGAATATCCAGGATCTGGAGGATATACTGATTGTATTCACGCAAATAACTTTCTGCTTTATCCTTTGGCCATCCTTCCAGGCTGCCCACGTTGTAATAGGTGTTGCCGCCTTTATCATAGGGACCGGGCGCACTGATGGAAGCACCTGCCACACCTGCCATATAAGCCGGTTCTTTACGCACCACCAACGGTTTGGACGGATCAATATACAACAGGTCCTTTTCCTTGATAAACGAAATCAGTGAAGGCAGCTGCTTTTCTATGGCCGACTGGAACTCCTCCGGCTTCACATGCTTCACGGAAAGCGTATCGATCATGCGACCTATCAGCTCCAGCGAATCAGATGGCATGGGTGTATTGCCAAAATATTTCGGCCACAATTGGCGGCTGATCTTTGTCATTTCACCATGTACAAATGCTTTACGCGCTATCGCGGAATCATAGATCTGTGCAGCGGTAAAAGATGACTGGATATCAAATTTAAACTTCTGATCGTACAACGCTTTGCCTAAACGGAAACTGCGTGGATGCTCGGGCTTCAATGCCTTCAGCCATGCGGCGTAATCGCGGATCGCTTTGGCGGCGGTGTTGGCGCTGGCCAGCATGGTGGCCTGTTCTGCTGCAGGGATACCGGTTTTCTTCAGGGAATCTGCAAAGTCTTTTTCAAATACCGATAAGCCGCCGTTGTTCTGATCTATGGCCAGCGAAGTAAGTTCCGGCACAGGATCTTTGATCTGCTTTTTTGCGGCTTCGTAATAAGCCGGGATATTCTGCAACCTGCTGCCAAAGCTGCGCAGCCTGGTTTCCAGCGGTGCGTAGTTTTCATTTAAGATAAAGGCAAACGTGTTACTAACGTTATAGGAAGATGGATCCCATTCGTTGCTCTTCTGCTCCTTAATACCCCATTGCACTGATTCCAGGTAGTTCTGTATCAGCTGGTAATCAATTTTATTGGCGTCATTCAACGCAGTAAGATCATAGGATTTGAGTGAATCCAGTTGTTGCTGCGCAAATGCGAGTCGCGCTGCGGCTGCGGTGCTATCCGGTACTACCAGCACCGAGTCATATTTATGATAGCCTACACCGGTGGCCCAGTCAGGGTTTTCTTTCCAGAGGGCGTCAATAAAACGTGCCTGGTATGCGCTGAAAGCATGATTCAGCGTACTATCGGTACCGTTAGTTTGGTTGCTGCTGTTGCCGTTGTTACAGGCTGCCAGGGCAGCTACGGCGGTTGCGCAAAGAAGGAGTTTTTTCATTGCAGAAGATGATTGTTGTTGTTTTCAAAAGCCTGTGTAATATACTATTTAATTATTTTCTTTACTTTTGCGGCGTACTTAATTAAAAACTGCAAACACTTGCGCCATGTAATGTCACAGGCATATTAATTTATTCCTTTCGCCGTTCCATCCCGGAACCGGCCTGTGAAACTATTGTTTAATTTAAACCCTGATGACATGGCAATTTCCCAGAAATATGGCCGTACCTGGCATTACCCGTTTTCACCCGGCACTACGAGCGACGATCGTATTCAATACGAATACTGGCATTCGCTGCAGCAGATCCCGGTGTTGATCCACACGGAAAAGCTGGACGGAGAAAATAACTGCTTATCCCGGTATGGGGTGTTTGCGCGCTCACATGCAGCGCCCACTACCTCGCCGTGGACAGAAAGCATCCGCCGTTACTGGCAAAGCATAAAGAATGACCTGGGCGACCTGGAGATCTTCCTCGAAAATCTCTACGCGGTACACTCTATTGAGTACCGTAACCTGGATCATCACTTTTATATATTCGGTATCCGGGAAGGCCAGCGGTGGCTTAGTTGGGAGGAAACCCAATTCTATGCAGCGATGCTGGACCTGCCGGTGGTACCGGAAGTAAAGCGTATAACGCCGCCGGCTACACGCCTGGAGTTTGAGCGTGATATACTGGGGCTGGTCAGCGGTCCCGGCGCCTTTGATCCGCACGATGTGCATACCGGTCAGCCGGCAACAATGGAAGGCATTGTATCCCGCAACGCCAACGGCTATGCGGTGAGCGATTTTGCAGAAAACGTGTTTAAGTATGTCCGCAAAGGACATGTGAAAACAGACCAGCACTGGACCCGCCATTGGCGCCGTGCAAGGTTAAATAATGAAGGAGGTAACTATGTGGCAGCTCAGTGAAAATAAAGACTGGTCCCACCTGGAACATACATTTGAATGGGTGCGCGTAATGCGGGAAGTTCCGCAGGACGCGCGGCACCATGCAGAAGGTAACGTGGCCGTACATACGCAGATGGTGCTGGCGGCCTTGCAGCAACTACCTGCTTACAGGGAGTTGCCACCGGCCGATCAGGAACTGTTGTGGGCGGCCGCACTGCTGCACGACGTGGAAAAGTACAGCACTACGGTTATTGAACCGGATGGACGTATCACGTCCGCAGGCCATGCCCGCAAAGGGGAAGCGCGTGCCCGGCAAATCCTTTACAGGGAAGTACCTACGCCCTTCATCGTCCGCGAACAGATCGCCAAACTGGTGAGGTACCATGGCCTGCCGCTGTGGATCTTTGAAAAGCCCGATCCGCAGAAAGCACTGATCACCGCCAGCCTGGAAGTAAACACCCGGCTGCTGGCGTTGCTGGCCCGTGCCGATGCGCTCGGCCGTATCTGTACCGATCAGGCAGACCTGCTCTACCGGCTGGATTGCTTTGAAGAACTGTGCAGGGAAAATAATTGCTGGGGACAACCACGCCCGTTTGCCACACCGCAGGCGCGCATGGAATACCTGTTCAAAACCGGCAGCTCGCCGGACTATGTGCCGTTTGAAACGCCGCAAACACCGGTCATACTGATGAGCGGACTACCGGGCGCCGGGAAAGACACGTACATCCAGCGGCACTATAAACAACTACCGGTCATCTCCCTGGATCATATCCGGCAAACCATGAAAATAAGCCCTACTGATAAAAGTGGCAATGGCGTGGTGATCCAGGCCGCGAAGGAACAAGCCAGGATCTATCTCCGGGAAAAAAAATCCTTTGTATGGAATGCCACCAACATCACCCGGCAAATGAGGGAACAGTTGATCAGTCTTTTTACAACGTATGAAGCAGCGGTAACAATTGTGTATGTGGAAGTGCCGGCAGCGAAGCTGTTACAGCAAAACCGGCAGCGGGAAGAAGTGGTGCCGGCGGCAGCAATGGAACGGTTGATCAGGAAACTGGAAGTGCCTACCAGTGCAGAAGCGCATGAGTTGAAAATAGCAGTCAGCAGTTAGCCATTGGCTACTGCTGACTGCTTCTTATTTAGAATTCATTCCGCCACATCATGCTCTCCACCGGTTTAATGGTGCGACCATTATATTTGGCATTTCCTTTTTTGTTATAGAGTGTTTCTACTTCGCCTTCTACCACAAAGTAGATCAGCTGACCAATGGGCATGCCTGCGTATATGCGTACAGGTTGTGCACAGGAAATTTCCAGGGTCCAGGTGTTGCAGAATCCAACATCGCCTTTACCGGCGGTAGCGTGGATGTCGATCCCGAGGCGGCCCGTGCTGGACTTGCCTTCCAGGAATGGCACATGTGCATGCGTTTCGGTATACTCTTCTGTTACGCCGAGGTAAAGGGTGCCGGGTTGTAACACAAACCCTTCCTCCGGAATTTCAAAATGATCAATTTCATTGTGTTTGCGCGCATCCAGTACACGGTCTTTGTAGGTGGCCAGGTATTTACCCAGGTGCACGTCATAAGAATTGGTACCCAGGTATTTCCGGTCATAGGGAGCAATAACGATAGTGCCTTTTTCAATTTCCTCCAATATCCGTTTGTCTGACAGAATCATGCTTAGGTTCGTTTAGTTTTAGTGAGCTGTATTGTTAGCTTTTAGTTTTCAGCTGTTGGCATTTAGTGAAAGACCTGCTGCCAAAAGCTGTTTTTTCTGCTTTTTTGCTTTAATTTGGCAAGATATGCCATTAATACGAACGATACAAATTGATCCGGAAACGAAGCTGGGTGTATGGAAGATAACAGAAACGGAGAACTTTTTCCAGGAGAAGGTAAGCATCAGCCGGGCTATTCACCATCCGCATAAACGCTTACAGCATTTTGCGGGCAGGTACCTGCTGGTAACGCTTTTCCCGGAATTCCCCATTCAGGAAATTACGGTTACCCATACCCGTAAACCGGTGCTGGCATGTGATAGCTATCATTTTTCCATTTCACATTGTGGCGATTATGCAGCCGCTATCGTAAGCACCAAGGCAGCGGTGGGCATAGACATTGAAGAAGTAAAACCTAAAGTAGAACTGGTGTCCCATAAGTTCCTGTCGCCTTCAGAACGGTCGTTTATCGATCCAAAACATGAACTGTCGCATAAAACAATCTGCTGGAGCGCCAAAGAAGCCATGTTTAAATGGTATGGCCGGGGAAGTGTTGATTTTAAGGAGAATATGAAATTGCATCCCTTTGTTTTTCAACAGGCCGGTTTCATTACTGCTGATTTTAACAAACAGGATACAAATACCCGGTTATATTTGCAATATATTATGGAAAATGACCTATGCCTGGCATGGACTCATCCTGCGTGAGGAAAGAATTTATTAAGCACTGTCGCGTTATTTATGAAGATTTATTTACTCGGTTTTATGGGTGCCGGAAAATCCTATTGGGGTAAACAACTGGCGGATCACTGGCAACTGCCTTACTATGATCTGGATGAAGTGATTGTGGAAGCAGAGGAGATGGCCATTGCTGATATCTTTTCCAGCAAGGGCGAAGATTATTTCCGTGAAAAGGAAAGTCAGTTGCTCCGGGAATTATCCCAACAGGAAAACTTCCTTATCTCCTGCGGCGGCGGAACGCCCTGTTTCCAGGAGAACATGGATTTTATGAACGATCATGGCACCACCATCTGGATTAATCCTTCCGTGGAAGCAATGGTGGAACGCCTGCAACGCAAGAAATCCAAACGGCCGCTGATTGCCGGTCTGGAAGATGAAGACCTGATCGGATTTGTGGAGAAGAAAATGGCAGAACGCCTCCCTTTTTACCAGCAATCCAAGCACATAATTACATCTGATAATATTTCATTGGATACCTTTACGCAAAATTTCTAATATGCATAAGAGTTTTTTAGTTTGGGCGGCGGTATTAGGCGCATTGGCAGTAATTTTAGGCGCATTCGGTGCGCATAAACTGAAAGAGCTGGTGCCCCCTGAAACCGTATCTACTTTTCAGACAGGCGTTACTTATCAGTTCTATCACGTATTCGCATTAATCGCTACCGGCATCTTATTTGCTCATGTGCCCGGCAACCAGTTAATCTGGGCAGGCAGGTGCTTCATTATCGGGATCATCCTGTTTTCCGGTTCGCTGTATTTGCTCACGATGCTCAAAACCACCGGCAGCGTAGGTTTGAAAGGCATTGGCATCATTACGCCTATTGGAGGGGTATTTTTTATTGCCGGCTGGATCTGCCTGCTGGCAGGGATTTTAAAATTAAAAGCATAAAGCATTCTCGTATATGTACAGAGGTTTTTGGGTGTTGATAGTGAGTTTACTGACCGGGTCAGTGGGAATGGCGCAGGATAATGTAAATATTGCCGGTAAATGGTACGGCACCTTTAAACTTTATTACGGAGATAAATACCGGATGATCGTAAACCTGGAGAAGGATGGCGCAGGCTATAAAGGAACGCTTGAGCTACCCGAAATGTCGGACAACGACCAGTTTGAGATAGAAACAGTGGTGTATCGAAGGGATACCCTGCTGCTGCGTATCGACGGAATGCGGTTCGCCTTCACCGGCGTATGGGATCCGGCTGCAAAGCAGTTCAGGGGTATTACCGGCCTGGGCGATGATCAAAGTGATACAGACCTCGGGCGGAAAGAAATTACAGTCGGGGAAGTATACAAAAGACCACAGGAACCAAAACCGCCTTTCCCGTATTATACGGAACAGGTGAGGTTTAATAATGTAAAAGATAGTGTTACACTCGCCGGAACGTTCACCCGTCCGGCGGCCCAGGGCAAATACCCCGTTGTGTTGCTGCTTTCCGGCTCAGGTCCGCAGGACAGGAACGAGGAAATTGCAGGGCATAAACTTTTCCTGGTGCTGGCCGATTATTTCGCCCGTAACGGCATTGCTACGCTGCGTTACGACGACCGGGGCTTTGGCGCTTCTACCGGCGATTTTGATACATCCGATATCTACGATTTTTCGCATGATGCGCTCACCGCGCTGAAGTATCTGAAAGCAAGAAAGGATGTGGATATCTCCCGTACCGGCGTACTCGGACACAGCGAAGGCGCTATCGTAGCGCAGATAGTGGCCGCAAACAATCCAGGGGTGGCTTTTGTAATATCAATGGCAGGGGTGGGCATAAGCGGCCGCGAACTGATTGATCAGCAATCGGCGGCCAAAGGGAAAATGGCCGGTAAACCGGATAGCCTGATCCTGGCCGACCAGGTGCGCATGAAGCCTTACTGGGATCTCCTGGCAAGCGACAGCAATATTGCCGCTATCACGCCACGGGCCCAGGAAATTCTCCGGAATATATACCGTAATTCAAGTGAAGACGTTAAGAAAGGACAAACAGAAGATGAATTAATACGGAGGGCCAATATGAGTCGGGAAACAATTTCGTTATTAAGATATAAGCCGCTGACATACCTGAAACAGATCAAATGCCCGGTTATGGCTATCAACGGCACCGCAGACATACAGGTGGACGCCACCACCAATCTGAAAGAAATTGAACGCGCATTGAACGAAAATGGTAATCTGCTCACAACAATCCGTAAGTTTGATGGATTAAACCATTTGTTTCAGCGCTGCAAAACATGTGATGTGAGCGAATACGGTGAGCTGGAGCAAACCATTGATCCCCTGGTTCCCGAGTTTATGGCACACTGGATCTTACAGTTGCCGCCGTCGGAGGGCAGGTAGTCCCAAATCTGAAATTATAATATGTCCAAGAATAAACTGAAAACCGAAAAACCGGAAAGCAAGAAACCACCGAAAAGCCCCGCACCGAACCCGGATGTATTGAAGAAAGACAAGGAGCCTGAGGTGAAGGTAAAAGAGCTGGTAAAAGATGAGCGCACCCACAAAGTACTGGGCGTGTTCTTTCTTTTGCTGTCTGTTTATTGCTTTATTGCTTTCACTTCCTATCTTTTTACCTGGGAAGATGACCAGGATAAAATTTTCCATTATTCTACCAGGGAATTATTTTTTGGAGATGTAAAAGTAGATAACCTGCTCGGCCGCCTGGGTGCTTACGTATCGCATAACTTCTTCTTTTATGGCGTAGGTATCGCAGCCTATTTGTTCTGCTACTTCTTTTTTATCATCGGTGTAAATTTCATCGTTGGCCGCCGGGTATTCCGTATCTGGCGCAGTATAAAATATATCCTGTTTGGTGTGCTCTTTATCAGCATGACAATGGCCTTCGCCATTGGCGGCGGCGATTTCCCCTGGGGCGGCGCCCTGGGCGATGCCCTGAATAAATGGACCACCGGCTTTGTAGGTAAAACTGGAACCGCCCTGCTGCTACTGGTAGTGGGCTTCTCCTGGCTCATCTGGAAATTTAACTTCGACTTCAAATGGCCGGAGAAAAAGATAAAACTGCCAAAACCGGTACCTGCTGCAGCACCAGTAGCTCCCGTGATGCAAACATCAGCGGCAACACCCGCTGCCACAGCAAAAGAAGACGCACGTAAAAATGGTCTACGCGAAGAAGGCGGCGTAATGGTGATTCCGCCACATGCAGAACCGGAAGAAGACGAGGAAGACCTGCCACCGATGCAGCTGGTAGAAAGAGAAGACATCACCGTGATCCCTTCTGCCCACGCAGCTTACTTACCTCCCGAACCGGCTTACGAAAACGAGCCGCCCGCTGAGGAAGAAGAAGAGGTGGAAGAGGAAGACCCGGGACCATTATTGTATATAGAAGAAACGCCCGAACAACCGCTTGCCCCTGTCAGCAAAAAGAAAGGGGAGCCGGTAGAAGTGGCCTTCGAAATAAAACCCACTTACCAGGACGAGGAAGATGAAGTGGAAGAAATAGCGCCCACCCGGCCGGTAGAACCCGTGGATCCCTACGATCCGTCGCTGGATCTGAGAGATTATAAGTTCCCGACCCTGGATTTGCTGGAAAATCACAACGCTGATAAAGTGATTGTGCAGGACACTGCCGAACTGGAAAAGAATAAGAACCAGATCATTGATACACTCAAGAACTATGATATTTCAATCCAGAAGATCAGTGCCACAGTAGGACCAACCGTCACCCTGTACGAAATTGTGCCGGCTGCCGGCGTTCGTATCTCCCGTATTAAAAACCTGGAAGATGACATCGCGTTAAGCCTGTCGGCCCTCGGTATCCGTATCATTGCGCCTATTCCGGGCAAGGGTACCATTGGTATTGAAGTGCCCAACGTAAAGAAAACCATCGTATCTCTCAAAAATATGCTGGCCTCGGAGAAATTCCAGACCAGCACAATGGATCTGCCCATTGCCATTGGTAAAAAGATCGACAACGAAAACTTTATTGCCGATCTGGCCAAGATGCCCCACCTGCTGATGGCAGGTGCTACCGGTCAGGGTAAATCCGTTGGTATCAACACTTTGCTGGTATCATTGCTGTACAAAAAACATCCTTCCCAGCTGAAGTTTGTATTGGTAGATCCCAAAAAAGTGGAGCTGTCGTTGTACAAGCTCATTGAGAAACACTTCCTGGCCAAATTACCCGGTGAAGATGATGCGATTATTACCGATACCAAAAAGGTGATCCACACGCTCAATGCCCTGTGTATTGAGATGGACCTGCGGTACGACCTGCTCAAAGAAGCGGGTACCCGTAACATCCGTGAGTACAATGGTAAATTTACCCAGCGCCGTCTCAATCCGCTGAAAGGCCATCGCTACCTGCCGTTCATCGTGCTGGTGGTAGATGAGTTTGCGGATCTGATCATGACAGCCGGTAAGGAAGTGGAAATGCCGATTGCCCGTTTGGCCCAGCTGGCCCGTGCAGTGGGTATTCACCTGATCATTGCCACGCAGCGCCCTTCTGTAAACATTATTACCGGTACCATTAAGGCAAACTTCCCGGCCCGCGTGGCCTTTAAGGTGTCTTCCAAAATAGATTCCCGCACCATCCTGGATATCGGCGGCGCCGAGCAGCTGATAGGACAGGGGGATATGCTGGTTTCCTTCAACGGGGAACTGGTACGCCTGCAGTGCGCCTTTGTGGATACGCCGGAAGTGGAAAATGTGGCCGAATTCATTGGTAACCAGAAGGGTTACCCCGATGCTTTCCTGCTACCGGAATATGTAGACGATAAGGATCCGGATGGCCGCGAACTCAGCATTGCCGACCGGGACCCGCTGTTTGAAGAGGCTGCACAGGTGATTGTTACCACCCAGCAGGGATCCACCTCCCTCCTGCAACGCAGGATGAAGCTGGGGTACAACCGCGCCGGGCGCCTCATGGATCAGCTGGAGGCTGCCAATATCGTAGGCCCCAATATGGGAAGCAAAGCCAGGGATGTGCTGGTGAAAACAGAAAGCGAGCTGAATGAAATCCTTAATAATTTGTTATAATATGTTAAAGCGGTTGGAATTTATTACCCTTTCTCAGGAAATATAATGAATTTTGCACCCTGTAAAAACCTACACGGCTATACCGGCATGGCATTTGTCTTTGTTGGGTAGCACAAACTAAAAAAAACTACGATGAAGAAATTTGTATTAACCGGAATGTTGTTGAGTGGTATCATTTTCAGCGGCATGGCACAATCTAAGGGCGCGTCAGACCCAAAGGCAAAAACCGTTCTGGATGGTGTTAGTAATAAATTCAAATCATTAAAAACTGTAGTCGCTAATTTTATATTGAAAGTAGAAGGCGCTAATAACAGCGTATCCGATTCCAAAAAAGGTACTGTTTACCTGAAGGGAGCTAAATATAAAGTAACGCTGCCCGGACAGGAAATTATCAGTGATAACAAAACTTCCTGGACATACGCCAAAGATGTGAATGAAGTAACTATCAATAACGTGGATCAGAGCAGCGGCGCCATGACACCGGCCAAACTGTTCACCAACTTCTACGATAAAGATTATTTGTACAAACTGGAAGCAGAAACCCAGGAAAAAGGTAAAGTATACCAGAACGTGGAACTGACACCTACAGATAAATCGAAGACTATTTTTAAGGTGATTGTTTCGGTAGATAAGAAGAACCAGAGTATTGCAAAGATGAAGGTGTTTGAGAAGAATGGTAACCATTATACTTACGAAATCACCAATTTCACACCTAATACCAACCTGAGCGATGCTACCTTTACCTTCGACGCCAAAAAATATCCTGGCGTGGAAGTAGTAGATCTCCGATAGTATAAGATTTTAGTATAAAAGCCACCGGAGCGCAGATTACAGCGGTAAATGTTGCAAAACATCCCGTAATCTCCGCTCCGGTGGCTTTTTGCAAGAGGCTTTGTGCTTTCTGCTTATTTATTTACCTTTGGCAAGTTCAATTTAAAAATTAAACAATATGGCATACGACGTAATCGTAATTGGTAGTGGGCCCGGCGGATATGTGGCTGCTATCCGTGCTTCTCAGCTGGGATTTAAAACTGCAGTAGTGGAAAGAGAGAGTCTGGGTGGTATCTGTTTAAACTGGGGCTGTATTCCAACGAAGGCTTTGTTAAAAACTGCACAGGTTTTTGAATATACACAGCACTCAAAAGACTATGGTATCACGATTGGTGATGCAAAAGTGGACTTTGATGCGGTGATCAAGCGTAGTCGCGGTGTTGCTGATAAAATGAGCAGGGGCGTTCAGTTCCTCATGAAGAAAAATAAGATCGACGTGTTAATGGGCAATGGAAAGGTAAAATCCAAAGGCCAGGTGGAAGTAACCGATAAAGACGGTAAAGCCACTGTACACGACGCAAAACATATCATTCTGGCTACCGGCGCACGTGCACGTGAACTGCCAAACCTGAAGATTGATGGTAAAAATGTAATCGGCTACCGTGAAGCAATGACACTCCCTCAGCAGCCTAAATCCATGATTGTTGTGGGTTCCGGTGCTATCGGCGTTGAATTTGCCTATTTCTACGCAACACTGGGTACTAAAGTAACCATCGTTGAGTTCCTCCCGCGCATCGTACCAGTGGAAGATGAAGACATCTCCAAAGAACTGGAAAAAATATACAAAAAGAAAGGCATCGAAATCATGACCAACGCTTCTGTAGAAGCTGTTGAAGCAAGTGGTAACGGTGTGAAAGCAAAAGTGAAAACCCAAACCGGCGAAATCACCCTGGAAGCAGATGTGGTATTGAGCGCGGTAGGTATCGCTGCTAATATCGAAAACATCGGTCTGGAAGGAATGGGTATCAAAACCGACAAGGGCCGTGTACTGGTAGATAAATATTACCAGACAAATATCCCCGGCGTTTACGCTATCGGTGATATGGTTCCCGGTCAGGCACTCGCACACGTTGCCTCTAAAGAAGGTATCATCTGCGTGGAAGCTATCGCATACAACGAAAAGAAATATGCGCACAAGCCAGAACCAATCGACTACATGAACATCCCGGGCTGTACTTATTGCGCACCTGAAATTGCTTCTGTAGGTTATACTGAAAAGGCAGCTAAGGAAGCCGGTTACGAAGTGAAAGTGGGTAAATTCCCATTCTCTGCTTCCGGTAAAGCTTCCGCAGCCGGTGCAACTGAGGGTTTCGTAAAAGTGATCTTCGATGCCAAATACGGCGAATGGTTAGGCACACATATGATCGGCGCCAATGTTACTGAAATCATCGCAGAAACAGTAGTAGCGCGTAAACTGGAAACTACTTACCAGGAAGTGCTGGATTCCATCCACCCGCATCCAACTATGAGCGAATCTGTGAAAGACGCCATAGAAGTAGCTTACGGCGAAGCAATTCACCTGTAGTCTTATCTTATTGTAAGTATAATAACAGCTGTTCCGGTTTACCGGAGCAGCTGTTTTGTTTTGTAGATACATCATTCTGTGATCACCAGCTTCCGCGTAACGGTTTGATTACTGCCACTCGCTCTCAGGTAGTAAACGCCCGGAGACGTGCTCCAATCCTTCGCTCTCAGCGTGGCAGTCCTGGTTTTTTGCAGATCCCGGAGATGCACCGGGGCTCCCTGGTTATTATAGATCACCACCTGTACATTGGTATTGCTGCGGAATCCCTGTAAGGTAATGGTAAACTGGTTGTTCACCGGGTTGGGGTAAATGCGGATATCTGCATCGCCGGTTGCTTTTAGCACCGTAGTGGCCAATGCAGTGGTATCCACAGCAGCAGGCGTAATAGTGCCGCTGCAGGTAGGCGTGCTGCTCCATGCCATCTGTGCATCGGTGAACTGCGACCAGCTGCTGTTTACATCAATATTGGAAGTATGACCTGCCGGCTGGCCGTCGCAATCAGCACGACCATTATTTGGATGTGGTACCTGCAGATAAGTGCCGTTGGTAGCGCAACTGCCTATCTCTGCGTCTCCACCTACCACCACGCCGTTGCCAAAAGTAACGCCCCATTCCAATGCATCTCCCTTCACATTAGCACTGCCGGATACGGTACAATTGGTTAATACAGCATTCTCTGTAATCACCGCACTGCCGGTATAAGAGCCACCATAAACGCTGGCGTTGCCGCTGATGGTGACGGTGTTCCCAACCGTTGCATTTTCCACCCAGGCATTACCGGTGATCTGCGCCGTGCCGGTGATCACGGAATTGCCCAGTACAATGGCTTTGGGGCCTACATAGGCAGTGGATGCCACCGTAGCGCTGTTGGCTACCCAGCCGCCTCCATTCGTATGGGTGTGCCCGTTAGTTTTATAGGCCGCCCGGTAGGTGCTCTGGTAACCTTCAGGTACGGCGTTGGCTATACGAAGTTCATAAGGGTACCGTTTAATTTTGGGCCAGCCGGGTTCCCATACGTAAGTGGTATGCGTGGTAGGTGCGCCCATTACTACCAGGTAAAGCTGCGTTTCATTGCTGTTCATCGTGAAACTGATTTCGCCTTCATTGGCTGTAGCGGTGGCGCCATAGCGGGAAATGTTGCCGTTGGCCAGCGTGGCTACGAAGCCGTATCTCCAGCCGGCGGTGGTGTTAACTTCTGTATGGCCTTTAAATTTAACCGTTACATTCCGGGCGCTGCACGTGGTATACAACGGGATGATGTTGTAGCCATAATCCTGCGGCGCGCTGGCGTTATCTATTTTATACCGGCCGGTAGTGGCACTGATTTGTTGGAGATTAGTGTACAACCGCCAGATGTAATGCGGCTCCTGCACTTTCAACCGGTCGCGTTCCGCTTTATAGATAGCCCCGAAGTTGTTAACGGTATAATCGCAGGCTACTTCTCTTTTTACATAATCGTACATGAAGTTGTTGAGCTGCGATTGTGTCCAGCTTTTCAGTCGCCGGTAAGTCATGAGCGGATGCTCGCCGGCTGTGCTGCTGGTGCGGATAGATTCTTTCCAAAGCCTGTTCACCATTGTAATCCCATCTGTTTGCTGCATGTACCACAGCATTTTAAAAGCATCGTAGTGATGACGGGTGGAGCTGAAATGAAACATACTGGTGGCCATCCACCGGGGAAGGTCATCGCTGGCGAAACGGGGATACATTTGTGTGCGCATGAAATTGGCATGTGTTTCCCAGAAGAATCCGGCAGGCTCGTAATCATTGAATCCGCAATTGGCGTTTTCCTGGATGGCAATCATGCCCTGCAAACTGTGCGTGAGCTCATGACTGGTTACGCCGCCGTCTCTTGTAGCGTTGGGATGTACCCACATGGCGCCGATGGTGTTGCCATAGGTGCCTCCGAATGCCCATCCGCTGGGGCCTCCCGTGCCCCAGGTGTCGTTCATTACAATAATGAGTTTGTATTTGCCCAGGTTTTTTGTGGCAGCATCCGAGCAGAAGCCAATGTCGGTGATAAACTTTGTGTAGATCTTTTCCAGGGTATCGCATACTGCCTGCGGATTAAAGGCGAGGTTGGGATCGCTGTAGGTAGCAGGATTGGTACCTACTACGGAACCCCAGAATACAACGAAGTTGGCCGATTGGTAACTGCGGCTGTACGACCAGGTAGAGAGATAGGGATCTGTGCTGAATTCAGGTGGTATATACACTGTTTTTTGTGCGGATACCAGCGTGGTGATAAACAGGGATACAAAAACGAATAGAGCTTTCTTCATAAATAATGGATTTGAATTAATGAAAGGGTATGATTCAGAAAATTTTTGGTTGAAGTACGCGCACAGAAATTTACTACAGCAAAGAGAGATGCTGTTTCACAGGGGCCGGTGTTTGTTGACTACAGGGCTGTTGATTCGTTTTTTGCCGGTTGATGGGCTGATGTTTCTTATAAGGTTTTCTACAGTGGAATAACTACATCTGCATATTAATATTTTAATTGTCTTATTGACATTTAAAGTTAAAAAGATATATGGATTATTTCAGCTAAGATCTTAACCGGTTATTGATGAATTTTACCCTATCGGGAGGATATGTATTTATTGTGAGTGCGGTGCAGTTTGGAAATATACTTTATTGGATTATAAGGCAGCTATGTAGTAATCCGGAGCAGTGCAACAACTTACCTCATTGAAACCATAAATGAAGCTACGGTGATAACCCTGTGCAGCGCAACAACTAATCTCATCAAATTGCAAATGGAGCTATGGTTATAATCCCGCATTGCGCAACGACTAATACTGTTTCACAAACTGTGTAGAGTAAATCCGTTTATTATCTGCATAAATACTGCAGTTATAAATACCGTTTGCCAAACGCTGCACCTCCACTGTTTCCTGGATATCTTCGAGGTTCCGCTGCAATACGATCCGCCCGCTCATATCAGTGATTACGAGTTTGCGGCTGCGCGGCGTACCATCTAAAACGATGAACTGGCTGCTTACGGGGTTGGGGAAAAGTAAGATGTGATTGCCGGCAATAATAGTAACTGTAACCGGATCGGCGTAAATATATTGCCCGTTGACGGTGAGTAGCTTTACCCGGTAACGCAGTAATCCTTCCGGCGCGCTGTTGTCGAGGTAATTAAAGTTCATGGCGTCGCCTACGGGCTGCTGCTGCAGCGTTATCCAGCCTTCGCGTGTCAGCCGCTCCCAGTAAACCGTTTGCAGTTGCCAGGTGCTGCCGAGTGTGAGCGACAACGCCACTTTATTATCGGTGGTAGGATCAGCCAGCAGGTTTTGTACATAGCAACCTACACCCTGTTGCGTATAGTTTATCGCATAGCTGCGGATGCCCGTCCACCCGCCGGCGGCAACAGGGCTTACCGCAAAGTACAACGATGCCGCCGTTGCTTTGGGGATAAAAATAAAAGTATCACGTACCTGGCTATACGGAATCAGCGCTGTATTACCCATGGTGTACAACTGGTACGCTGTGACGCCCGGCAGCCTGTTCCAGTACAGCAATGTTGTATCAGTGCAGTTGAATCCTGCCCGCATGGTGAGTACCGGCGAAACATAAAAAGGATCACTGATAAACGAGGTATCCGTTAAAGTTAGTTTGAGCATTACCGGCCGGAAAATGTTTGGTGTAACCCAGTTATACAACGCGTTTTCCACCGGGATGTTCTGCGCAATAGGTTGCCAGGTACGGCCGCTGTCGCTGCTGAAGGAAAGCTCACTGTTACCACTATACGTAGTTTGCCATTGCAGCGGCAACGCCTGGCCTGCGGCTGCAGTAGCGCCGGCTGCGGGATTTTGCCACTGGAAACTTTTTGCGGGCACCAGTTCATAGGCCAGGAAAAAAGGTTGTGTACCTGCGGCTACCTGCGCACCGGTTACCCGGAGCCGCATAGTGCCTGCCACCGGGTGTTCAATACTGATCTGTTCTGTATTGTTGATACTATCCCTGCCGCGTTTTGCGGGTAGCAATAATGAATCAATTAATGGATAGGTACTCAATGTCCAGGGCAGCCATGTTTTACCATCGGCGGTGGTAGCTGTTATATCAAGGTCGTTTATAAGCGCTTTAACGGCATTAACCGTTGCCGGCGGGTCATTCCAGCACAGGGTTACTTTCACCTCCTGTATGCCCTCCGGAATGGCGATATCGAAGGAGGTAACTGTATGGTTGCCTGCGTTTCCCTGCAAGAGGCGGTTGTCCTGTATGGTTTTAATGGCGCCATAAGCATGCAGGTTGCCATATCCGCCGCCAAAAGAAGGGCGTATGCCTGTGGGGCGGAAGGCGCTGTTAATGACAACGGCTTTGATGAGGGCAGCGGAAGCGGACGTGTTATGCAGCATGCGCCAGGTGTCCTGGAGCAATGCCACTACGCCACTGGTAAGCGCTGCGGCGCCGGAGGTGCCATCTTCGCCGTAGGCAGTTACATGTGGCAGGATGCGGCCATCGTAAGCCGGACCTTTGGAGCTGAGCGCCATGACTTGTGTGGCACCATCTGTACCACCGCTGACAATAATATTTTTAGCCTGTTTGAAATTGCCGGATAAATTGGCATATCCCACAATGCCCTGGTAACGCCCGCCGGCGGCCGGCGATGTGCCAACGTTACCGGAAGAATATACATGCACCAGTGTATCTGTTGCATAGATCTGCTGATCATAGGCTACTGCTTCCGCACCATAATAATTTTCGATGCCGGTACCATAGGAATGGTTTTGCACCGTGATGCCGGATTGCTGATAATAAGCATCTTCGTCGGGGAATAAGCTGCTGTTATAATCGGCGGAACTCAGCTTCACTTCGGGCGCCACGCCCTTACCGCCTGCGCCGCTGTTGCCGGCGCCGCCAATCAGCGTAGCCATTATCAAAGCATGGGCAGTATTGAGCGTAGAATTATAGGAAGAAGGGATATACCGCCCCTGTAAGTCGATGTCTGTTGTATCAAATAAATCCTCCTTAACGGAAACGGCTACACGTTTTCCTGTGATAAGTGGAAACTGTTGTTGTGCAAAAGTGATCCGGTTCACCGCCAGGTTGCCGGTATTGATAATAATTTCCGGAGCCGGCCGCCGGATGAGATCCGCAAACTGTATGGAAGGCTGACTGATAAACAGGGGCCAGTCCTGCTTTTTAACCTTTGCGATGGCTACGTGGTATTGCGTGGAGTACGACTGCACCCTGGCATACATCAATGACTTCTTTTCCATGTTGCACGACACCTGCATGGTGATACTATCCTGCGCGGGTATTTTTTCCAGTTGTTGCAGCAGCGGAATACTTGCTTTAAAATTATAGCCGGCACTATAACAATATATGAGCGAAGTATCTTCCGGTGCGTGTTGTAAAATGTAATGGTAGCGGGAGAGAGGCTGTACAAGTCCCCATTGCTGCAGCTTTGACTCATCCGGCAACTTTGCAAACTTCACCAGGAATGGTCCGCTTTTCCGCTGTAATGAAAAAGTATCTGTGGCATACCGTTGCACCAGGCTATCCGGATAGTGTGGCTGCTGAGCAGCAGTATAGTAATATAAAAAGAGCTGCAAAAACAGCAAGGGCCATATTTTAGAGGATATTATCCGCATGGGGGCGTTGGCAACGGGTAAGTGATTTTGGTTTAGTGTTGCCACCTAAAGCTACTGTATTTAGGTTTTCGACACAATTTTTTATCTATCTTAAAACAAAATATTTTTTTTAAATTAAACGAATGTTGTAATATTGAAAGAGGAAATCCGTAATATAAAATTCAACAAAATCTGAGCAACGATCTGGGACTTGTTACACAATTATTAAATTTATAGAGCAAATCTTTGTCGCCGGAAATAGCCGGTACTACTGAATCATCACCAACCCATTAAAATCCGATGCTATGCCATAACAGGGCATATTAGCTATTGTATGTACCCGAAAACGAGAGCACAGTAATAACTGCAGTTTTCAGGAAGATAATCAAAGCTAGGCGATCGCGTTTGCGGCAATAAGAAGAAAAACACCGCTGTACTTTTAGTGCGGTTGTTTTATTTCACGTCTTATTCAGCCACAGATCAGTGCGGGCATTTAGTGTTGTTAACAGTTGCCTGTTTGAAGAAACAGGCGGCAGGGATATCTTTTTTTAAATCTAAACCAAAAATCTGAACACTTTTTTTTCTAAACAAAACCAAAAATCTGAACTATGAGAACACAATCAATTCCTGTGCTCTGCTGCATGGCAGCGGCTTTCCTCTTTGCGTCCTGTCAGAAGAACGGCGCACAAAAAGAAGCGCAGCCCGACCCCGTGTCAGCAGAAGTGTTAGCCCAGATCAAAGCAAATGGCTTTAGCACAGAGAACGTGGTGAAAACCGAAGATGGCTACCTCGTGGAAGGTGACATCCTCCTTACAGCTGCACAGCTGAAAGAAACCGTTACGAGTCCTGTTTTAAGAGTGGCTAAAACAGAACAGTACCGCACTAATTACCTGGTAACGGCATTACCCCGCGTTATCAGAATTAAGGTAACCAGTTTAGGTACTGCCTTCATTGCAGGCACAGATACCGCTATTGCACGCTACAACAGACTTGGCCTGCGCATGACTTTTCAGCGTGTTACCAGCGGCGCGGCTGAAATTACCATCAGAGGATTTAACCAGGGACCAAGCGGTGGTTATATCACGCTCGGTTCTTCCGGATTCCCCACCAGCGGCGGTGATCCGTATGGTACTATCAAAATGAACACCAACCAATACGCTTACGGATCTAATCCGAACGTACTGTATGTGGGTTCTGTAATTCAGCATGAAATTGGTCACTGCATTGGTATGCGCCATACCGATTACATGGATCGTTCCTACAGCTGCGGCGGTACTGCCACCAACGAAGGCGCGAGCAACGTAGGTGCGGTGTATATTCCGGGCACTCCTTCTGCACCGGATGCCAACTCCTGGATGCTGGCCTGCTCCAACGGCGGCAACCGTACATTTAACGCCAATGACGTTATTGCGCTTAACTATCTGTATCACTAATCGCTGCATGAGCTGATCTGTCAAGCATTTCCGGGGCCGGGATTTTTTGATGCAGGAAAAGGATTTCCTCCTTATTCTTTGCTGAATTAAATTTCCTGTAGCAAATTATTCCACTCCGGAAATGCTCTTCTCCGGTACATCCTGCCGGTTCATCTATCCTTTTTGTAAATCTGTTATTTAATCAAAACCTTTATAACAGATCAAAAATGATGAGATGGAACACTCCCGCAAACAATTTCTGAAGCAACTGTTTATCAGCGCAACCGCCGTGCCGGTGCTGATTGAAGCCTGTAAAAAAAGTGACGCTGCTGATCCTGAAACAGATACCAGCAACGGCGCCTGCACCGTTTCCCCGGAAGAAACAGATGGTCCCTATCCGCTGTATAACAGCATGGGTTCTTCTATCCAGCGGGTAGATATCACCGACGGCAAAACAGGTACACCCTTACACATCACCATCAACATTCTCAACACCAACAACAGCTGTAAACCGCTTGCCAGCGCCAGGGTGGATATCTGGCATTGTGATAAGGATGGCTACTATTCTGGCTACAGCAACCGGGGATACCTCGGTACGCAGGATAACACCGCCCTGGTTTTCTGCAGGGGACTGCAGTATTCAGATACAGCCGGACAGGTTAAATTCACGTCCATTTATCCCGGCTGGTATGAAGGCAGGGTAACGCATATTCATGCACAGGTATACGTGAACGATAAACTGAAAACAACCACGCAGATTGCCTTTCCCGACGATATTAATACGGCTGTATATAACACGGCGTTGTATAGCGCCCACGGACAAAATACCAGTGTGGCCAAAAACAGCGCAGATATGGTTTTCAGTGATTCGTTATCGGCCGAACTGGCTACGGTAACCGCCAGCGCAACCAGTGGCTATGATCTTGTTCACAATATTTATATCGCGGGTTGATATGGGCAGAACGATGATAAAACTGGCAATACGGCAGGTGATAGACGCATCTTCCACCGGCACATTTGCCAAAAATGTATTCCGGGATTCTTATGCGGAATTCCTGCTGCAATCACAGGCATATAACCCGGACGAAGCATTTTCCACTTTTGCCGAAATGGTGGAACACCAGCCCAAAGCGAACTCCCTGCATTATAAAACAGGTTTTGCGGTGGGATTGTATATTCAATCCCTCGCTAACCTGATCCCCGGCACCTGGGATACGTTGGGTAATATCCAGCTGTCGTTTGAACGGCACCAGTTCAAAATAATGAGTTCAGGTATCCACGACCGGCAGCTGCATAAAGTAGCCGTGCTGTATTATACCGCACCTTTGCAGCTGCATAAAGTAATAGGGGAGTATCTTTTGCTGGGGTTCAATGATACCACAGATACGTTCACTTTAAAACTGAACGATGATGTATCGATCTGCAATTTCAGTGAGGAATCCTGAATATTTGCATCTCCCGAAAAAAATAAAATGATCAGCTGTAACCTTTCCAGTCGCGGATAAAATCGCTGTAACTATCGCTCACCGGCAATTCCGCCGAGGTGCTGAGCTTCACCTTCCGGTTAATCACCGACCTCACTTTATCTACAGACACAATATAACTGCGGTGGATTCTCCGGAAGCGGGCCGCCGGCAGTTTTTCCTGCATCTTTTTCATTGTCATCAACGTGAGCACCGGCGCCTGTTTGGTAAGATGTATCCGGATGTAATCCTCCAGGCTTTCTATATAAATAATTTCGTGTAAGGGTATTTTCACCATGTGATAGGAAGAATGTACCAACAGGCTTTCGGTAGCTGCCGGCAGCAGTTGCTGCTGCTGGTGCAGTTGTGCTTTCTGCACTGCTTTTTCAAAACGCTGAAACGGAATGGGTTTCAGCAGGTAATCAATGGCTTCCAGTTCAAACCCATCGAATGCATATTGTTTATACGCTGTGGTAAAAATGATCATCGGCCGGTTAGTGAGTCCCCTGGCCAGATCCAGCCCGTTGATGTCCGGCATATGGATATCGAGAAAAATAAGATCTGCCTGGCTATGCCGCAGGTATTCCGCCGCAGAAACGGCATCTGTAAAAGTATGCTGCAACTTCAGCCAGGGAAATTCCTGTGCATAGGTTTTGAGTACCTGTAGGGCGGGCGGTTCGTCATCTATCACAATAAATTTAATGTCCATAACTTATACCTGTAATTGTAAAGAAATAGAATAGGCGCCGTTATCTTCACTGATCTGCAGTTCATATTTATCAGGGTACAGATGTTCCAGCCGTTGCCGTGTGTTGGCAATGCCAATACCGGTGCGGCTTGTATCCTGCGTTACCCTGAATAATTTATTACTGCAGTAAAAATGGATCCTGTTTTCGGACGTTTGCAGCAGGATGGTAATTTCAGACGGTTCATGATTACTGACGCCATACTTAAACGCATTTTCAAGGAACGGCAGCAGCACCAGCGGGGCGATGCACTTAATACCCGGACTGCCGGTAACCGCGAAATTGACTTTTGTTTTAGTGGTGAGCCGGAGTTTCTGCAGATCAATATAGTCCCGCAGGCAGTCGATTTCGCTTTCCAGCAACACATAATCATCTCTCGTATCCTCGGTAACATAACGCAGCATATTCGACAGCTTCATGATGCTCATGGCGGTGTTATCGCTGCGCGTGATAGCGAGGGAGTAAATATTGTTAAGGGTATTAAACAGGAAGTGCGGATTGATCTGGGCTTTCAGGAAAGATAGTTCTGCCTGGGTTTTGCGGGTTTCTGCGTACAGTGCTCTTTTTTCGGTTTGCCGCCAGCGGTGCGTGGTTTCTATGGCGATACTCAGTGCAATGGTGAGCAGGAAAAGGAAGTCGCTCACAATATCGATTTGCCTGGGCGGTTTGCCGGGTGGCCGCATACCTTCCGGCCGCGGGCCCTGTTCCGTTCCCGGCGGCATTGGCTGACGCCACGGCATCTCCCCGGGTGGATGTGGCAGCCTGGAAAACAGGTGATCATAAGGCTGCATATAATTTACCATGATCAGCAACAGTAAAACAGACAGGAAATAAAGAATATACTGCTTCCGGAAGTACAGCCGGGGAAACAGGAAAGTGGTGTGAAAATAGAACAGTGCTACGTACGTTACCAGGAATACCAGGTAATCTGTTGAGAACAGGATGGAGAGCGCTTTGCGGTCGCCCGTTTGCCCGCTGACAAACAGCAGGGGTAAACTCAGGCATATCAGCCACCCCGTAATGTGTGCTATTACTACCGAAGATTTTAACCGGAACATTTGCGACAGATAGATATAAGGCTGAAATTCTGAATTTCCCGCCGGATAATAACCGCCTTCTCTGTAAATCGCTGGTTTATGTCGATGAATGATCGGAAACATGGGGTTATCTTTTCGCTGCTCCCCGAATTATAGTAAATTGCCTCTTTTATAAAAAGAATATCAGATATGTTGCAACGAATCGTGAAACCGGTGCTGTTATTGGTACTCCTGGTACTTACCAAGCACACTTATGCCACAGAGGGAATGTGGCTGCCACAGCTGCTTTCCGGTCTTAATGAGAAAGAGATGAAAGGAATGGGCATGAAAATCACTGCCGCGGATATTTACAATATTAACAAAGGTAGCCTGAAAGATGCCATCGTAAGCTTTGGCGGCTTCTGTACGGCGGAAGTGATTTCTGAGCAGGGATTGCTGCTCACCAATCACCACTGCGGTTATGATGCTATCCAGAAGCATTCTTCCCTGCAGAATAACTTCCTGGAAAATGGATTCTGGGCAAAGTCTGCGGTAGAAGAATTGCCTAACCCCGGTTTATTCGCCACCTTCATTGTACGCATTGATGATGTAACCAAAGCCGCCCTGCAGGATGTGACGCCCGGTATGAGCGAAAGGGAGCGGCAGTCGGCTATCGACAAGCGTTTGAACGAAATCCGCCAGAATGCCCGCAGGGAAAGCTGGCAGGAAACCATGATAAAGCCTTTTTATGAAGGCAACCAGTATTTCCTGTTTGTAACGGAAACCTACCGGGATGTACGCCTGGTAGGCGCGCCGCCTTCTTCCATCGGGAAGTTCGGTTCAGATACGGACAACTGGGTTTGGCCGCGTCATACAGGCGATTTCTCGATGTTTCGCATCTACGCGGGTAAGGATGGCCGCCCGGCGCCTTACTCGAAGGATAATGTGCCTTTAAAGCCTAAATACGCCCTCACTATTTCACTGAAGGGGGTGAAACAAAACGACTTCACAATGGTGATGGGTTTTCCCGGCCGCACCACCGAATACCTGCCCTCCGAAGGGGTAAAGCAAACGGTAGACGTACTGGATGCCGCCAAAGTGGAAATGCGCGATGCCGCCCTCAAAATTATGGATGGCTACATGCGGAAAGATCCGCAGATAAAAATTCAGTATGCAGCTAAATTTGCCGGCACTGCCAATTACTGGAAGAAGTGGATGGGAGAGATGCAGGGCGTAAAACAAACCAACGGCGTAGGCAAAAAACTACAGTATGAAGCTGCTTACCGTCAGCAGATGGAAGCTAACCCCGTATGGAAGCAAAAGTACAACGGCGTACTGGATTCGCTCAACGGTTACTACCAGCAGGTGCAGCCTTATGCACAGGCCCGCGATTATTACAGTGAACTCGTAAAGAATGTGGAGTTGTTTACCGTGGGCGACCGCCTCATTACCTTCCTCAACGATGTGCATGAAAGGGGAGAAGCGCAGTATGAAACCATGCGGCAGCAGTTCCTTGCATCTATGCAGGGATTTTACCAGAACTATAACGCGAAGGTTGATCATGATGTGGCAGTAAGCCTGATTGCACTGTATGCCAAAGGCGTTCCGGCACAATTTGCAGGGGCGGAGTTTACACAGATCTGGCAGGAAAACAACAAAGACAGCCGCGTATTGACCGACAAATTATATGCAGTATCCGGATTAACATCTATGGATAAACTAACCGCTTTTGTACAGCAACCTTATAATACCGTGGTGGCACAAATGTGGAAAGATCCGGCCACCCGGCTGGTAATGGCCATGCGCAAAGGTTACGTGGATAATGTGAGCCGCCCGCTGGCTGATCTGCAATCCAACATCAACAACCTGCAACGCACTTACATGCAGGCACAGATGGATGTAATGGGCAATAAGAAAAGTTTCTACCCGGATGCCAACAGCACGCTGCGTGTTACCTACGGAAAAGTAGATGGCTACAATCCACGGGATGCTATTCACTATGATTTCTACACCTACCTGGATGGCGTCATGGAAAAATATGTTCCGGGCGATTATGAATTTGATGTACCGGCACGACTGATAGAATTATATAAGAAGAAAGACTACGGCCGCTATGGTGTCAATGGTAAGATGCCCGTTTGTTTCATTGCCTCCAACCATACTACCGGCGGTAACTCCGGCAGCCCTGCGCTGGATGCTTACGGCCACCTGATCGGGTTGAACTTTGACCGTACCTGGGAAGGCACCATGAGCGATATTAATTTCGATCCTTCCATTTGCCGTAACATCATGGTGGATATCCGCTATGTGCTGTTTATCGTGGATAAATATGCAGGCTGTACGCGACTGATCGACGAGATGAAATTATTATAGCGGAGGTTGTCTTTTTCAGGATTAAACTGATTTAGGGATTTGATCACTTTTGATTTTAAAGGATTTGGGGAGATATAAGCGAATACCGCTTATATCTCCCCAAATCTTTTTAAAATCATTTATAAAATCCAAAAAGTAAAATCCTGAAATCAGTATAATCAGTTTAATCCTGAAAAAGACAACCTCCGCGCTAAATCTTGCATTCGTATACAATAGAGCTGCACCGGTCCACGTTTTTCAATCCTTTGCGATAGGAGCGGAAGCCATGGAAAAATCCCTGCAGCAGGCGGCTTTTACCGGTTTTATATTTTTCGCTGAGCAGGCTTACATAGAAGCCATCGAACACCATCGGGTGTTTTTTTGCCAGCGTGATATGATGCTGTGTTAATAGTTTTTCCATTGAGCCGGGCGAAAAATGATAAAGATGCCGGGGCACATCATAAGCGGCCCAGTATTCTTTATAGTAGTCGGCGTCGGAAGAGGTGTAGTTGGGAACGGCGATCAGTAAAGAACCGCCGGGTTTCAGCAGGGTGCGGATGTGATCCAGGTAGCGGTGCAGGTCGTGTACATGCTCCAGTACGTGCCACATAGTGATTGCATCAAATTGCTGCGCGGGTAAAGCGTACAGCTGTTCAATGGGCAGTGCATCAACATTATAAATTTCTTTGGCGTTGCGGCGTGCATTTTCATCGGGCTCCAGGCCGGTAACAGTCCAGCCGCCGGTTTGCATATAATGGAGAAATGCGCCGGTGCCACTGCCGATATCCAACAGGGCGCCTGTTTTTTTACCGCAGGCATTGCGTACCCAGTTTTGTTTGGAGCGCAGCGTAATTTTCCTGACACTGTGATACAAGCGGTTAATGAGTCCCTGCTTTGTTTCAGAGTGGGAAATATATTCCTGCGACTGGTAGTAGCGGCCTATGTGTGCACTATCGGGCACATTTTGTGTAAATCGGCCGCCACAGCCTCCGCAATGGAAGATGTTGAATGCTTCTTTGGATACGGTGTAGTCTTTGGCAGTAAGCGCTTCATGTATTTGCGACGAACCACAAAGCGGGCAGTTGTTGTAATAGATTAAACTCATTGGACTATTGAATACGCTTATGTAATTATTTATACTCTCCCCATACTTCCCTCAGTACATCTGCTATTTCGCCCAGGGTACATAAATGCTCCACTGCTGCTACTACAAGGGGCATCAGGTTTTCATCGGTGCCGGCTGCCTGCCGGATTTGTGCCAGCGCGTTTTGTACGGCTGCGTTGTCGCGGCGTTCCCGTAAGGATTTCAGGCGTTCCGACTGTAACGTACGGATGCTGTCGTCGATACGGAATACTTCCGGCGTTACCTGATCTGACGCTGTAAATTTATTGACACCGATGATTATTTTCTCATTATTTTCAATTTCCTGCTGGTATCTGTATGCGCTCTTTGCTATTTCATCCTGGATGAAACCCTGTTCTATGGCGCTTACAGCGCCACCCATCGCATCAATTTTATGAATCAGCTCCCAGGCTTTTTCTTCCACTTCGTTGGTGAGCGCTTCCACGTAAAAAGAGCCGGCCAGCGGATCTACGGTATCTGCCACGCCGCTTTCGTAGCCAACAATCTGTTGGGTGCGGAGGGCGATGCGTGCCGCCGCTTCTGTGGGTAATGATAACGCTTCATCGTAGCCGTTGGTGTGCAGCGATTGCGTACCGCCCATTGTAGCCGCCAGTGTTTGAATGGCTACACGCACAATATTATTTTGTGGTTGCTGTGCGGTGAGAGTGCTGCCGCCTGTTTGCGTATGGAACCGCAGCATTTGTGCTTTGGGATCGGTAGCGCCCAGCGATTGAGTGATATGCGCCCACATGCGGCGTGCGGCGCGGAATTTGGCTACTTCTTCAAAGAGGTGATTGTGTGCATTGAAGAAGAAAGACAACCGCTTGGCAAATACATTGATATCCAGCCCGGTGTCCAGTGCTGCTTTCAGATAGGCTTTCCCGTTAGCCAGCGTGAAAGCCAGCTCCTGCACAGCGTTGGCGCCGGCTTCCCGGATGTGATAACCGGAAATGGAGATGGTATTCCACTTGGGTACTTCTTTGCTGCAATAGGCAAAAATATCCGTGATGAGCCGCATGGAGGGCTTCGGTGGATAAATGAAGGTGCCCCTGGCAGCATATTCTTTCAGGATATCGTTCTGGATGGTGCCTGAAATCTTTTTCAGGTCGGCGCCCTGCCGTTTGGCGAGCGCTATATAAAATGCCAGCAGGATGAAGCCTGTGGCGTTGATCGTCATAGAGGTGGAGATCTGTTCCAGTGAAATATCTTTGAACAGTATTTCCATATCTTCCAGGGAATCGATGGCTACGCCTACTTTTCCCACTTCTCCTTCCGACATAGGGTGGTCTGAATCATAACCAATTTGTGTAGGCAGGTCGAAGGCTACGCTCAGTCCCATAACGCCCTGGCCCAGCAGGTAGTGATACCTTTTATTCGATTCTTCTGCCGTGCTGAAACCCGCGTATTGCCGCATGGTCCACAGTTTATCGCGGTACATGGTGGCGTGTATGCCACGGGTGTAAGGAAAGGCGCCGGGCTGTTCGTCCATAGGCACCGGTTGTGTGTATACCGGTGCTATTACAATGCCTGAATCGGTTTGAATGGTTTTTTCCATAGTATCTAAAACTAGCGTTGCAATGTTACATAATTATTATGGTACTTCGCCGCTGAGAAAAATATTGATATTTTGTGTGAAAGTTTGGCAGGATACTATGATCATCTACTGTTTATTATGCATAACGATCGCACTGGCGTTATATAGTTTATATCTTGTCTGGAAAGCAGGAAGCCGCCCGCTGGCAGCTACTTACAGCTATTTGCTGCTGGGGCTTTCGCTGGGTTGGTTCCTGTATTTGTATGGCACCTGGGTATACCTGTCTATTTATTCCAAGTACGTTTTTGGCGGGCTCTTATTGCTGAACATGGCCGCTTATGCAGCGCGTAAGCACGATCATGCGGCTAAACCCATGCCGCGGTGGAAACTGGTCGGCAATGGCATTTTTACCTTTATTTTCATCGTCATGTCTGTGCTGTATTTTACGGGTACTACCGGGAAACCGCAGCGGGTAGCGCTGGCATTTCCCTTTAAGCCGGGCAAATACTTTGTATTGCAGGGTGGCAAGGGGTTGCCAACCAATGTTTTCCACTTTAGTTTGCGGGGGGCTATTTACGCGATGGATATCGTGAAACTGAACAGCTATGGCGGGCGGGCGGAGAAAATATTTTCCCGTAAGCTGGAAGATTATGTGATTTATGGCGATACGGTATATGCGCCATGCGACGGCCTTGTGACGAGGGCGTACAGCAACAACCCGGATAATATACCGCCTGCCATGAACCGCGGCCCCAAAAATACCAACCAGGTAGTACTGGAAACGCCCGGGTACTATGTGTTTATGGCGCATCTGAAAATGGGAAGCGTAGTGGTAAGGGAAGGGCAGTATGTAAAACAGGGAGATCCGCTCGGCTGTGTGGGTAATTCGGGCTTTAGCACTGAACCTCACCTGCATATCCAGGTACATACCAAAAAGGCCGGCGTTCCCTGGTATCAGGGAAAGCCGTTGTATATCTTATTTAATGGAAAAAGTTACCTGCTGAATGAAGTGATCAATGCGAAGTGATTACCGCATCAGTCTTTTGGCTTCCGCATTAATGATCTGGGAAGTGAGTTCGGCGGGAGATTCGCCGGCCTGTAAAAATACTTCCAGTATCTGTTTGTTCAGTTCCATTGCGGAGGCGTCCGGTGGGAGTTGCACGGCTACCTGGTTAATAACAGAGATCGTTTGTTCTTTCAGTGTTTTCACTGCTTCCCAGGTCATGGCCGATACATAGATCTGTTGGGTAACGTTATGTTCGTATTCTGCTTTGATTTGCTGTACCATCGCAATCTGCATGTCCACCGCAGTTAAGCCCGGCTGATAGATACGTCCAATCAGGCTTTGCGGCGTGATCCGGTCTACATAAAGCGCCATTCTTTCATATGCCTGCAGCTGTAAAGGGAGCACGGCTGCATTTACCGGCTGTTCTTTGCCGTCTGTTGCAGTATCCGCCGTTTTATTTTTCTTGAAAAGATCTTTTATCGTAGGATATACAATAGCAACTGCCCCAATGGCAAGTGCTATGTATAGTAGTGTATTCATGTCAAGGCTGCCCATCTTATTACTTTATGTGCACAAATATATATAAAGATATTTATATATTGTAGGATACCGGTTTAAAATAAAAAGGATTACCGGGAGATGTGAACTTTATAACATCCGCCGGTAATCGTATTAATCACAAAGATGATCGTTTGTTAAGCGAGTTTCCCCAGCCAGGTTTTCATTCTTTCTACCCCTTTCTCCAGTTTGTCCATGCTGGTAGCGTAAGACAGGCGGATACAGTTGGGTTGCTGGAAAGCGCCGCCGGTAACGGTTGACACGTGTGCCTTGTGCAGGAGATACATGCAAAGGTCGTCTGCATTTTTGATGTGTGAGTCTTCAAATGATTTGTTGAAGAATGCGCTGACATCGGGAAACATATAGAATGCGCCTTCCGGGTCATTTACCTTTAAACCGGGAATGGTTTTCAGGGCTTCATGAATGTAGGCGCGGCGTTTTTTGAATTCGGCGACCATTTCCACGGCAGTGGTCAGTTCGCCGGTGAGGGCGGTGATGGCGGCGCGCTGGGTGATAGAGCAGGTAGCAGAAGTGAACTGGCTCTGGATTTTATCACAGGCTTTGGCAATGTCCAGTGGTGCGGCGAGGTAGCCCAAACGCCATCCGGTCATGGCAAAACCTTTACTCAGGCCATTGATGATGATGGTGCGGTTGATCAGATCACCAAACTGCGCGATGCTTTCATGTTTGCCTTCGTAATTGATGTACTCATATATTTCATCGGAGATGATGAAGATCTCCGGGTGTTTGGCAAATACGGCGGCGAGTCCTTCCAGTTCTTTTTTGGAATATACGGAGCCGGTGGGATTGCAGGGGGAGGAGAACATGAACAGCTTTGTTTTTGGTGTGATGGCTGCTTCCAGTTGCTCCGGTGTAATTTTATAATTGTTTTCGATACTGCAGGGAACAAATACCACTTCCCCCTGGCAGAGGCTCACCTGTTCGGAATACGTAACCCAGTAAGGAGTGGGGATGATCACTTCATCGCCGGGGTTTACGATGCTGAGCACTGCATTGGCCAGGCATTGCTTGGCGCCTGTGGACACTACTATCTGCTCCGGCGTATAGTCAAGACCGTTATCTCTCTTTAATTTGTGTACTACTGCCTGTCTTACGTCTGCATAGCCCGCCACGGGTGTATAGTGTGTAAACCCTTCATCGATCGCTTTTTTGGCGGCTTCGCGGATATGTGCCGGGGTGTCAAAGTCCGGTTCTCCGATGCTGAGGTCTACAATATCTATACCCTGGGCTTTCAACTCGCGGCCGAGTTTAGCCATTTTAATTGTTTGCGGCTCGGAAATCCGTGACAGCCTGTCTGCTAGTTGATTCATATCATTACATTGAATTGACCGGAACAAACGTACAGAAAAAAACCAGATAATACATGGAAAGATCGTTCCAGGCTGCTGTACAAACGCAGAACGGGCCGGATAACCGGCCCGTTCTGCGTTTTATGTTGCTTCTTTTTACAGAAGTGTATTATTGTCAGTATAAACTGAAGATAGCGTTGGTAACCAGTTTGTCGGTACCGGTACTTCCTTTAACACCTACGATGTAAATAGTATAGAAGTTACCTGCGTTGAAACTACCAACACGGAGGTCAGTACTGCTTGCAGTGGCAAGTACAGTGTTGGTGCCAGCTTCCTTGATACTGATCGCATTGTTTACGCTGAAGCTGTTGAACAGTTTGAAAGCGCTGGCAGAAGATACATCGCCGTTAAAGTATACGCGGTTGCTGTCGATTTTTTCAGTACCGATGTATACATCTACCGGGCCTGCGTTTGCGCTCAGGTTGAAGAAACGGATACCGATTTTATCGCGGCTGTAGTTGGATTGATCTGTTTTGATAATAGCAGATCTTATAGGAGCTTTATCCCAGATCAGGTAAGTATAGTATTGTGTGGAGTCGAAATTGTAAGTAGTGGTGGTCATCAGGCTGTCGCCTCCTTTCTTCTTCAGATCAAATTTGTGCAGGCCACCGTAAACAGCGTACCGGGCGTAGAAATTGAAGTTGAATTCAGTTTCAGTTACTTTCTGATCGTTATCGTAGAAAATACCTGGAATCATGCTGGTGGAACTGCCCAGTATTGAAATCTGTGCCTGTGGTCTTGGTGGTGTGTAATTATTATCGTTCTTCAGGCAGGAAGATAGTCCGATGATTCCTGTTAACAGGGCCACAACTGCCCATACGCGATTTTTCTTGGTTAGCATTTTGCTCTCAGTTTTTAAATTGTGTTATTGATCGGTTGTTTTTTTATCATTTGGTTCAAAACGGGCCAGGTCAGGTAAAATGCGCTTTTTACGTTGTACCTCCGATTCATAAATTACTTCTCCCAGTGCTTTGAGAAAAGGTTTGCCTGTTTTTTCAAAAGCCGGTTGATCATCTCCCAATACACCAGTAGTATTTACAAAAACACTGGCAGACAGCAGGAACTCTGTTTTACTGGCAAAATCTACAATATATGCTGTATCGGTCAGAAATCCGTATGCCCATCCTGGTTTGTTGAAAATCCTGATGTGTTCCGGTATCCGGCTATTCCGGTCACCTCCAAAAAGCAAAAACCTGGTATATGCCTGATAGTATTGTTCCGGGTCATAAACCGGATCTGTTGATTCTTCCGGGTGCTGGGACATACATCTGTACAAAAAAAGGTAATCGTTCCCTGTTAAACGGAAACGTTGACGATTTGTTACAGCCCCTGGAAAAATTATGCTGCGCATGATATCATGTAAGCTGGAGAGGGGCAGTTTATTGCGGTGGGAGAAGTTCATGGGCTGGTGCTCGAGATGGTCGAGGTGATTATACCAGGCTTTCCCGGCAAAGTCTTCCCGCGGGGAAAACTCCAGGCGGCTGTAGCCAGCAGGTTGCTGGTAGAGGATCCTGTTCCCTTCCCGGAAGCTGACGGCATTGGTGTGCCTGTTGGCTTCTTCATACAGGGGAAGCCCCACCCGGTGGCGGATCTGGGCCTGGGTATATCCCATTTCCCATAACCGGCGGTTAAAAGGCTCCTGCCCTATAAACTCGTAGAGGCGGTTATAGGCATCGTTATCGCTGATAAGGAATATTTTTTTTATATAATGGGCTACAGACGGGAGGCCGGAAGCGGCGGAATGGTCGTGGCGCACGCCGGTATTGACATCCGGGAGCGGCGCCGTAAAGAAAGGTGTGTTGCGGTTGAGACCGGGGATGTGCAGATCGTTCAGCTTTTCCAGTGCCAGTGCCACTGCCGGCAGTTTTACCGTAGAGGCAGGGTAGAAGTAGGTTTCCGGTGATACACCATAGTAATAGTCCGAGAAGTGCGGCTGCTGCTGTTCGTCCCGGTCTATGCGGGTAAAAATCACCTGTAAGCGGTAAGAGGAAGGATCGCTGAATACGGCGCCTAACCGGCTTTTTTGACTTTTCAGCAAAGCTTCCAGAAAATTATCTGTTGCCGGATAATGTTGGGTTTGCATATATTTGTCGTTGTTATGGATTGTAAAGCAAAGGAATATATTTAAAAAGACCAGAATCCGGGAGCTGCAGATTTAAAAAAAGTGTGCCAACCAACCTGTAAAGTCAGGCGCATATTGATTTTGCGTGTCTTTTAACAAGGACTTTAATATATCGATTTAAATTCTATCTTTGCAACTCTTAAAATTTTTTTTTATAAACCCGAAACAAACAGTATGCAACTTAAAGGACTGGTAAGATTTTTTGCCATCGCACTGATCCTTATCTCTTTGTACCAATTGTCCTTCACGTTTTTGGTGCGGAACTATGAGAAGAAGATAGAGCAGCAGGCCGAGAACGATGTGGCCAAGCAATACCCTACACCTGAAAAGAAATATCCAGGCAGTTCGGAACTGCAGGGCTTCTACTCAGATACCCTCAAAGGGTTTATTAAACAGAGGAGACAAGAGATTGTGGACAGTACCAGCAGCACAAAAATTGCAGGCTTTCCATGGAATGTCACCTATACCAAGGCCAAAGAGAAAGAACTGAATCTCGGTCTGGACCTGGTAGGTGGTATGAACGTAGTACTGGAAGTAAGCGTGGAAGATGTAATCCGCGCATTATCCGGTCAATCCAAGGATGCTGCTTTTAACAAAGCGCTGGAAAGGGCAAATGAGCTGAAGAAAACTAACCAGGCCGATTTTGTTACTTTGTTCGGACAAGCATACGCCGAGGTAGCACCACAGGGTAAACTGGCTTCTATTTTTGCAAACGCCTACCAGAAGGATATTACCTTCAATTCTTCCAATCAGCAGGTGCTGGACATGATCCGCAAGGAATCACGTGTTGCCATTAAGAATACCTATATCGTACTGCAAAAACGTATTGATAAATTTGGGGTGGCACAACCTAATATCAGCCTGGATGAAAATAAAGGACTGATCTCCGTGGAACTCGCCGGTGTTGATAACGCCGCCCGTGTACACAAATACCTGCAGGCAACTGCGAACCTCGAATTCAGGGAAGTATACAAAAACTCTCCGGAGTTTATCCAGAATGTATTATCCCCGGTGAACGACGCTATCAGGAACGCTAAGGCCGCTGTTACTGCCGCTCCTGCCGCTACGCCGGATTCAGCTGCTGCTGCTACCGCCGCTACTGCGAAGGATACCAGTAAAGATGCCAGCCTGACAGACTACCTGTCTAAAAAAGATACCAGCAAAAATGCCAGCAAAGAACTGCAGCTGAAAGAACAACAGGCACAGAACCCGCTGTTCATGGTATTATTCCCTAACGTAGACCCACAATCCGGTTCAGTTTATCCGGGTCCGTCTATCGGAAGAATCTTACCAAAAGATACGGCTACCTTTAACCGTTACGTGGAACTGCCTGCTGTAAAATCGATCCTGCCTAAGGACCTGGTATTTGCGTTTGGTGCTGAAAATAAAGAAGATAAACACGGTCCTTTAGCAGTATACGCGCTGAAAGTAAATCCGGCCAGCCCTGAACCCCGTGTTGGTGGCGCAAGCATCGTTGATGCCCGTCAGGATATGGACCAGAACAACCAGCCGGAAATCAGCATGACAATGGATAACGAAGGCGCCCACCAGTGGAAGAAACTGACCGGTGAACTGGCTCCTGCCAATCCAAAAGATCCCGCTACATTTAACTACGTGGCAGTAGTGCTCGATAACATCGTTTACTCTGCTCCTTCCATACAGGGTGAAATTGCCGGTGGCCGTTCCTCTATCAGCGGTAGCTTTACCATTGAAGAAGCGAATGACCTCGCCAACATCCTGAAATCCGGTAAAATGCCGGCTCCTGCACAAATTGTACAGGAACAGATCGTAGGACCTACCCTCGGCGCTGAATCTATTGCTGCCGGTGCTAAATCCTTTATGATCTCCTTCGGAATCATCTTCGTACTCATGCTGGTGTATTACAACTCAGCCGGCTGGGTAGCTAATATTGCACTGGTACTGAACCTGCTGTTTACCTTCGGTATCCTGGCTTCTATGGGTGCTACGTTAACAATGGCCGGTATTGCCGGTATGGTACTCACCATCGGTATGGCGGTGGATACCAACGTAATCATCTTTGAAAGGATCAAGGACGAACTGACGCATGGTAAATCTTACCACGATGCGGTAGCAGACGGTTACAAACGTTCCTATGCACCGGTACTCGATGGTCACGTTACCTCCCTGCTCACCGCCTTCATCCTGTTCTACTTCGGTTTAGGTCCGGTACTGGGCTTCGCTACCACACAGATCATAGGTTTGTTCCTGTCCCTGTTCTGCGGTATCCTGGTTTCCCGTATGGTAACTGATTTCTGGATGAAGAGAAAAAGACATTTTGAATACTTCACACCTATTTCCCGTAAAGTATTTAAACATGCTGCTTTTGATTTTGTAGGCAAACGTAAATATGCTTATATCATCTCTGCTGTTGTAATGGTGGCAGGTGTTTCTTCCTTCTTCCATGGTTTCGACCATGGTATCGATTTCTCCGGTGGCCGTAGCTATACTGTTCGCTTCGAGCATCCGATGAACCGTGAAGAAGTAGCAGATGTACTGAAGAAAGAATTTGACTCAGAAGTATTCGTTAAAACAATTGGCAGCACTAACCAGCTGAGCATCACTACTGCTTACAAAATTGAGCAGCAGAGCCTGGCGGTTGATAAAGAAGTGGCTGATAAATTATACAATGGCCTCAAGAAGTTCTATGATGCTTCTGTAACGCCTGATGTATTTACTTCCCGCTACATTGTAGGTTCCCAGACGGTGTCGCCTACCATTTCCGATGACCTGCGTGCAGGTGCGGTAAAGGCAACGATCCTGTCTATTGTGGTGATCTTCCTGTACATCCTGTTACGTTTCAGCAAGTGGCAGTACTCTATCGGTACTATCTTCTCTTTGCTGCATGACGTACTGGTTACCCTGGCAGTATTCTCCTGGTGCAGATCTTTTGTACCGTTCACACTGGAAATTGACCAGCACTTTATTGCTGCGATCCTGACGGTGATTGGTTTCTCCATGAACGATACCGTGATTGTATTTGACCGTATCCGTGAATACTTCAGGACCGGCGCTCATGGCCGCGACAGGGATACCGTGATCAATAAAGCGATCAACGATACCCTGAGCCGTACCATTATGACGTCGCTCACAGTGTTCCTGACCATCCTGATCCTGTTTGTATTTGGTGGTGAAGTAACCCGCGGTTTCGCCTTTGCGATGCTGATTGGTGTGATCACCGGTACTTACTCTTCTATCTTTGTTGCGGCGCCTGTACTGGTTGACTTCGACAAGAAGAATCAGCTGGCCAATGAAAGTGAGTCAGTAGAAGTAGTTGCCAAGAAAACGGCTTCTGCTACCAAATAAGTAAGATCTTACTGAAATAATGTTTGATAAATAAAAACCTCCTGGCTTGCCAGGAGGTTTTTTTGTGAAGTATATTTCAGGGAGATGTTGATCAGCTGGCCGGCTGCCTGAATACAAACCCGGCGGCATCGCTTCCCTGCTGATAATCTATTTCCATACCCATGAGGTACATGCCATGTGCTTTTTTCATAATCACGGGGATACCTGATATATCAAACAGGTCGTCGTCTTCCATGAGGGCATCAAAGCCTAGCATATAGGCAACACCTGAACAACCTCCACCCTTTACGCCTACCCGGAGGTAGGGGGCTTCTGTATTGCCCTGTAACAATTGTTTCACTACTTCAGCAGCACTGGCCGTAAGTTGAATGGGAGATCTGTTCGCGCTATCCATTATCCGTATTTTTTTCAAAGTTAGGGAAAACCGGGGGCGGTTTTGCTACCCGGTATACCCAAGGTAAGTGAGGAGTGCAATTCATACAAAGATGCGGCATACATGGGGGAAACCGGAGGTATCCATGCCGTATGCACGCCTTTGACGTGGACTTGAAGCGCAATTACTTTGCTGTGGCCAGTTCCAGGAACTTTTTATGAAGGGCGAGCACCTGCGGGATCACCATATGTTGTTCGTCGTTATGGATCACGTAGTCGCTCAGGCGCATTTTAATGGTTTCGTCGATTTGCTTGTACATGCGTGCCAGCACTTCGTTGCGGGTTACGTTGTCGCGTTTCATTACGCGGTGTATGCGCAGTGGCTGGGGGGCAAAAACGGCGATGACCTTATCGAGGTGGTGGAAGGATTCTGTTTCGAAGAGGAGAGCGGCCTCTTTCAGTACGTAGGGCGTGGTTTGTTGTTGCGCCCAGTTGTCTGAATCCCGGATGGTGGCCGGATGTACGAGGGAATTGAGGAGGGCGAGTTTGTCTTTGTCGTTGAAAACGATATTTCCCAGGAGTTTGCGGTTCAGTGTGCCGTCGGCATTATATATTTCTTCGCCGAAGTGGTGTTTTACCTGTGCGGCCAGTTCGGGGTCGCGGACCATAATATCTTTGGCCCGGTCGTCCGCGTAATACACGGGAACGCCCAATAATTCGAATATTCTACTAACGGTGCTTTTGCCGGAGCCAATGCCCCCGGTAATTCCAATCTTTAACATAGCCCCAATTTATAAAAAAATACGAACTACCCATATGAATTACGGAGTTACGGGCAGATGCCGGGGAATAGATCCGCGAATATCATCTGTCTGTAACTCCGTAAACAGTAATTACTTTGATTCGTAATTCTTATTTGGTTTCAGCCGCTTTTTGCTGAGCGGTGGTGTATTCCATGCTGATAGCAGAGCGTTCGATGGTAAAGCTGGTGCCTGGGCTCACTTCCATCAGAACGGTGTTATTGTCGTTCATTTTCTTCACTTTACCGTGAATACCGGCGATAGTGACGATTTTATCACCTTCTTTCAGGTTATCGATAAATTGTTTCTGCAGTTTTGCTTTTTTAGTTTGAGGCCTAATCATGAAAAGCCACATAACGACAATCATACCGCCAAAAAACAGGAAAGAAACCCAGGAGTTACCACCGCCTTGGGCACCGCCCTGAGGCGCCATTAATAAAATGTTCAGGATGTTCATCTCTATAATTGATTTAATAGTTTAGTCCGGACTACTTGGTAATGATATTGCATTGGATCTTAGGTCCTACCACATAACCGTCTTTATTGTTGATTTTAACAGAAATTTCTTTCTCGGTATAGCCTGATTTTCCGTGGCTGTCGAAAATAACCTTCATATAGCCGGACTGACCGGGTTTGATGGGTTCTTTTGGCCATTCCGGTACGGTACAACCGCAGCTGGAGATGGCATCTTCGATAAGCAGCGGGCTGGTGCCTGTATTGGTGAATTTAAAGGAGTACTCTACTTTTTCACCTGCTACAATCTCTCCAAAGTTATGCACCTTTTCTTCAAAGGTGAGCGCGGAGGACTGGCCAGCTTCGTTTTTTTGTCCGTTACCGGCTGCCTCTGCAGCGGTATTATTTTTGGCACTATTGTTACAAGCCGCTACCAGCAGGCTTCCACAGGCGAGTAAACAGAACAGTTTTTTCATGGCATTGCTATTTTACCGTAAAAATAACTTTTCCCACTTACTTTTTCGGACGGTCCTGTTTCAGTACCAGTTGTTCTTTTTCCAGGTCTTTCAGAATGTTATCCAGGATACCGTTGATAAACTGGCCACTCTGAGGTGTGCTGTAGGCTTTCGCCAGGTCTATATATTCGTTGATGGTTACTTTGGTAGGAATGGTAGGGAAGTAGAGGAACTCGCATACACCCATTTCCATCAGTAACATATCTACTGCAGCGATACGTTCAGAATCCCAGTTTTGCAGTTTGGGCTTGATCAGTTCGAGGCAGTATTCTTTTTTGTCGATTACGGTGAGCAGGAGTTCCTTTGCATAATCAAGTTTTTCTTTACTGATCAGCTGCAGGAAATTGAAGAGATGCGGCTTATTGAAATAGTTATTGATCAGAATGCCCATCATTTCTTCGTCGTCGCCCCAGTGGAGGAAGGTATCTTCCATGTGTTGGAGGAACGGCTCGCTTTTCGCCAGTATTTCTTTATAGATGAATTCCAGTATTTCCTTTTCACCTGCTTTGGTACGGCTACCTTCTGCTGCGTAGGCTTTGTAGGTATCTGTAAGCACCAATTGGTTATAAAGCTTTCTGAGCAGATCATCATCTGTTTGCAGCTTCATTTTCCATTGTTCCAGGTTTACCTGGAACCCTTTGTCGCTGGTTATCTGGTAAATAAACTCATTTCCTGCAATTTTGGTGTTCACCTGCAGGTCCTCGGCAGAGGGTAAGTGTTTGGAAGCACGGGCGTGCGCATCAATTTCGGCGTATTGTGCTACCTGTACCACTGAGTTAAGTAAGTAGGTAAAGATCTGACAGGTTTGGTCCAGCTTTTCGTTTAAAAGTCTGGTGGCCGTGCCTGGCTTAATACTGCTTTGCTCCATCGTTTCCAGGGCGTAAAGTGTTTGCATTACTTTTACCCGGATGTTTCTTCTACTGATCATCTTATAAAAAAGAACTGGTATAAGGGCGCAAAACTAGAGAAAAATTTTCATATTCATGGATTTTGATCGCAAAGGTGTTGGCACGGGTACCGTGCAGGGGGAAAACAAACCGGCCCCGGAAGGGGTGTTGGTGTTCCCGGACCTACCTGTTCTGTCATTTTTTCGGGTTGCTTGTCATGATTTGTCAGTATCAAAGCAAGTCGATACCTTCGTGACCTGTAAATTTGACCCGAAAACCGCGTTGGCACAATTCTCGTGGACGGAAGAAACAAAATCACAAACATCTTTTTTAAATAAAAACTACTATGGCTAAACAATTAAGTATTAAACCTTTAGCTGACAGGGTAATCGTGAAACCTGCAGCAGCAGAAGAGAAGACAGCTGGTGGTATCATTATCCCCGATACTGCAAAAGAAAAACCTGTGAGAGGCACCGTGGTGGCTGCCGGACCTGGTAAAAAAGATGAACCGATCACTGTAAAGGTAGGTGATACTGTACTGTATGGTAAATATTCTGGTCAGGAACTCCCTATCGAAGGCGAAGATTACTTAATCATGCGTGAATCTGATATCCTGGCGATCGTTTAAGAGCTGTCTGCGGATATGAATTAATTCCTAAAAGAAAAATCTCAAAGTATTATGGCAAAACAAATTTTCTTCAATATAGACGCCCGCAACAAGATGAAGAAAGGCGTTGACACCCTGGCTGATGCCGTTAAAGTAACCCTGGGCCCTAAAGGCCGTAACGTAGTGATCGAGAAAAAATTCGGCGCTCCGGGTGTAACTAAAGATGGTGTTACCGTTGCAAAAGAAATTGAACTCGAAGACGCAATCGAAAATATGGGTGCGCAGATGGTGAAAGAAGTAGCTTCCAAAACTGCTGACCTGGCAGGTGATGGTACTACTACTGCTACCGTTCTGGCACAGGCTATCATCGGCGATGGTTTGAAAAACGTAGCTGCCGGTGCTAACCCAATGGATCTGAAACGTGGTATCGACAAAGCTGTGAAAGCAGTTGTTGAAAACCTGAAAAAACAATCCGAAAAAGTTGGTAACGACACACAGAAGATCGAGCAGGTTGCTTCTATCTCTGCCAACAACGACAGCGAAATTGGTAAACTGATTGCCCAGGCAATGCAGAAAGTAACCAAAGATGGTGTTATCACCGTGGAAGAAGCAAAAGGTACCGATACTACTGTTGAAGTAGTAGAAGGTATGCAGTTCGACCGTGGTTACCTGTCTCCTTACTTCATTACCAACAGCGAAAAAATGCAGGCTGAACTGGCTAACCCTTATATCCTGATCTACGATAAGAAGATCAGCACCATGAAGGATATCCTGCACATCCTGGAAAAAGTGGCTCAACAGGGCGCTCCGCTGGTAATCATCTCCGAAGATCTGGAAGGTGAAGCACTGGCTACCCTGGTGGTAAACAAACTGCGTGGTACCCTGAAAGTTGCTGCTGTTAAAGCTCCTGGCTTTGGCGACAGAAGAAAGGATATGCTGCAGGATATTGCTACCCTCACCGGTGGTATCGTTATCAGCGAAGAACAAGGTTACAAACTGGAAAATGCTGACCTGACTTACCTCGGTAAAGCTGAATCCATCACTATCGATAAAGACAATACTACTGTTGTAGGTGGTAAAGGTGAAAAAGACGCGATCCAGTCCCGCATCGGACAGATCAAAGCGCAGATCGAAGTAACTACTTCTGACTACGACCGCGAAAAATTACAGGAACGCCTGGCTAAATTAAGCGGTGGTGTGGCTGTACTGTACGTTGGTGCTGCTACTGAAGTAGAAATGAAAGAAAAGAAAGATCGCGTAGACGATGCTTTACACGCTACCCGCGCTGCCGTTGAAGAAGGTATCGTTCCTGGTGGTGGTGTGGCTTACATCCGCGCTATCGAAGCCCTGGAATCACTGAAAGGTGCTAACAACGACGAACAGACCGGTATCTCCATCGTTAAACGCGCTATCGAAGAACCATTACGTCAGATCACTGCCAACGCAGGTATCGAAGGTTCTATCGTAGTACAGAAAGTGAAGGAAGGTAAAGCTGATTTCGGTTTCAACGCACGTACAGAAGTTTTCGAAAACTTACTGGCTGCCGGTGTTATCGATCCAACTAAAGTTACCCGTATTGCACTGGAAAATGCTGCGTCTATCGCTTCTATGCTGCTGACTACCGAATGTGTAATCGCAGACAAACCGGAACCTAAATCTGCTGCTCCGGCTATGGGCGGTGGTGGCCACGGTATGGGCATGGACTACTAATATTCATGATAATCATAAAAACTCCTGCGGACCTGGTTCTGCAGGAGTTTTTTTATGCGGATCACCTTTCCGCTGTAACTTTATCATAAGATTTCCGTTTAACAACGAGATAGTAAACAGCAGCGGATGAACACAGTTGTAAAAATAATTTGCGCAAGCCTGCTTTTAATCCTGGGCGCCTGTTCAAAGAAAAGCAGTTCGGACGAGCTCAGAATGGACGGGGTAACAGAAAACGCCATCCAGCGGTACCTGCATGAGCACAATGAAACCGCCATCAGGGACGTTTCGGGGCTTTATTACCGGGTAGATGTCCCGGGAGACAGTACCCATTTCGTGAAAGCGACTTCCATTCCCACCGTTATTTATACCAATTATTTAGTTACGGGTGAAGTAGTAGGCACCTCATTAGGACCCACTGATTTCGATCACAGGATGCTTAAAAATCATATCCCGGGCTGGCAGATAGGGCTGCAGAAAATTTCCCAGGGGGGTAAGATCCGGTTATATATCCCGTCTGCCCTGGCCTACGGCTCCGTGGGGGTTAACGGTATTATTCCGCCTAACGCCATCCTCATTTCTGACCTGGAACTGGTAAGTATCCGGTAGATGTATTATCTTATGCCAATTGTATTTTCACCTTTTAATTATACTAAAACTGAAACCAAACTGTATGAAGAAAGTTTTTCTGTTGGGAGGATTATTCCTGTTAGTGCTTGCCGCCTGTTCAAAAAAAGATGATGCACCTGCCTACGACGCTATCGCACAGTATGATGCTGACTCCGCAAAAATTGTAGCCTATATCGCTGCCAATAATATCACCAATGTACAACACGATCCGCGTGGTCTTTTTTACCAGATTGTAACCAAAGGAAGCAGTGATTCTGTGAATGCTGCCGCCAATGTATGGGTATCCTACAAAGGCCAGTTGCTGGATAAAACGGTTTTTGACAGCAGCGACAGCGCCAGGTTTGACCTCGATAAAGTGATCACCGGATGGACGATTGGTATTCCTAAAATCCGCAAGGGTGGAGAGATTAACCTGATTATTCCTTCCATTTATGCATACGGCCCTTCCGCTTACCCTAAGATTCCGGCGAATTCCGTGTTGGTATTCAACGTGAAACTGAAAGACTTTGTGAATAAATAATTGAAGAAGATATAACATGAAGCGGTACCGGTTCTGCCGGTACCGCTTTTGCATTTGTATTATTCCCCTGCTTTCCGTTAATTTTACAGATAAATAAAAAATTAGTGGCACACGAATGTATTTCCGTATTTGACATTTTCAAGATAGGCGTTGGTCCTTCCAGTTCACATACCTTAGGTCCGTGGCGCGCAGCACTGCGTTTCCTGGATCAGCTGGAGCAGGATGGCAAACTGGCGGCTGTTAGTAAAGTACAGGTATTATTATATGGCTCCCTTGCCAAAACAGGTCACGGGCATGGCACCGACATTGCCGTTCAGCTGGGCCTTTGCGGCGATGATCCGGTAACTTTTGATGTGAACCAGATCAATCCTAAAATGGATGATATCCGCCGCAGCCGCAGGATGAAAATTGCGGGTAAATATGAAATAGATTTTGACCCCGTTGAAGATATTGATTTCCTTTTTGAAGAATCGCTTCCGTTTCATCCCAATGCGCTTACTTTCCTGGTTACCTTACTGGATGGTGAACAGCTGGCTTCCACCTGGTATTCTATCGGTGGCGGTTTTGTGGTGCAGGAAGGAGATGGCGGCGGCAGCGCCCAGCAGGTAGACCTGCCTTTCCCGATAGATACTGCCCGCCAGCTCCTGCAGTGGTGCATTAAAACCGGGTATAGCATTTCTGAGCTGGTGATGGAAAATGAACACGCCTGGCGCCCGGAAGAAGAAACCCGGCAAGGGCTGTTAAATATCTGGCGCGTAATGCAGGAATGTACCTTCCGCGGATGCCATACCGGCGGGGAGTTGCCTGGCGGACTAAAAGTTGGCCGCCGTGCGGCGGTGCTCAATAAAAAATTACTGAAAGGCCGTACCTATACTGATTATGCATCCTGGATTGACGCCATCAGGGCGGGTGGAGAGCATTTCAGCTATACGCTCGACTGGGTAAGCTGTTTTGCACTGGCCGTAAATGAAGAGAATGCATCGTTCGGAAGAGTGGTAACGGCGCCTACTAATGGTGCTGCAGGCGTAATTCCGGCAGTTTTACAATATTTCATCGCTTTCTGCGATGGTTTCCATGAAGAAAAGATCCAGCAGTTCCTGCTCACGGCTTCTGAAATAGGCAGCATCTTTAAAAAGCGCTCCACCATTTCCGCAGCAATGGGTGGTTGCCAGGCAGAGATAGGCGTATCTTCCGCGATGGCGGCGGCTGCCCTCACCGAATGCATGGGAGGTTCCCAGCGCCAGGTGCTGATGGCGGCGGAAATAGCGATGGAACACCACCTGGGCCTCACCTGCGACCCTATCGGCGGACTGGTGCAGATCCCCTGCATTGAGCGGAATACAATGGGCGCCATCAAGGCGATCACCGCATCACAACTGGCGCTGCAAAGCAATCCTGAGCTGGCAAAGGTTTCCCTTGACGCCGTGGTAAAAACCATGTGGGAAACAGCACAGGATATGAATTCAAAATATAAGGAAACTTCCGATGGAGGGCTGGCAGTGAATATTCCTATCAGCCTGCCGGAATGTTAAAAGATATCAGATAACGAATTACAGATTTAAAAGCAGATTACGGCGAATATCGGTTATAATATAAGGAAAGAACCATATTTTCGTTTATACGTTATCATCATCTGCTTAGATCCGTAATTCGTTATTTTTTATGCGTGTTATCCTGGCCATTACTCTTCTTTCTTTTTCCTTTTCTTTATCGGCGCAGCAATTCGGAGGTAATCCGCCTTCGCTGAAATGGCAACAGATCAACACGGATACGGTGCGGGTGATTTTCCCCCACGGTATGACCGCGCAGGGAGAACGGGTCGCCAACCTGGTTCACTATCTTAACCGTTATACCCGGTCTTCTATTGGCGGGCTTGAAAAAAAAGTAAATATTGTATTGCAGAATCAAACGCTGCAATCCAATGGATATGTTCAACTCGGCCCCTTCCGCTCTGAATTTTACCTGACACCACCCCCTAATTCGCTGGACCTGGGCTCCCTTAACTGGGTAGACCAGCTGGCTGTGCATGAGTACCGGCACGTATTACAGAATATGAACTTCCGCCAGGGAGTATCCAAAGTGTTTTCTATCCTCGGCGGGCAACTCGGACAAGCGGCGGTTACCAATATAGCGGTGCCCAACTGGTTTTGGGAAGGCGATGCCGTGGTGATGGAAACGGCGCTAACGCCGCAGGGGCGCGGCCGGCTCCCGGGCTTCTTTGATGGCTTCCGTGGCCTTTCCCTGGCAGGTAAACATTACGCCTATATGAAAATCCGCAATGGCTCGTATGTTGATTATGTACCCGACCATTATCCGTTGGGATATATGATGACTACTTACGGCCGGGAACACTACGGACAAACATTCTGGAAAGATGTTACCAGTGACGCGGTTCGTTTCCGTGGTGTGTTTTACCCGCTGTCGCACAGCCTGAAGAAGAGAACAGGGATGAATGTAACCGGCTTTTATAATGCGGTGCTGAAGGAGTACCAGCCGCTGTGGAATAACTATGCTTCCCGGCCCGACACTACACCGGCGCAGCCTTTACTGCCGGTAGCCAAACCGGTAACCAACTACAATTACGTATATAGTGCAGGTAATAATGAATGGGTGATATTAAAAAATGCCTGGAATAAAGTGCCCGGTATTTACCGGTTAAATGCTTCCGGTGAAGAGCGTTTGCTGGTACGTCCCGGCATCGTATACGATGATTTTTTCAGTTACCGCAATGGCCGCGTGGTATGGGCTGCCGCCCGTTTTGACGCGCGGTGGGGCTGGAAGAACTTTTCCGTGATCCGGGTGTGGGATAACGCTACCGGGCATACGAAAACTGTCTCCCCGAAGGGGAAATTCTTCTCCCCGGATATCAGCGAAAATGGTGAGCGGGTAATAGCAGTGGCTACCACTACAGAAATGAAATACAGCCTGCAGTTGATCAACACACGCACAGCGGCGGTAGAAAAGCAGTTGCCCAACCCGGAAAACTGGTACTATACTTATCCCCGTTTTGCTGCCGGAGAACAGGCCGTGATCAGTGCAGTAAGAAATAATAAGGGAGAGATGGCGCTGGTGCAGCAGTCGCTCGCTACGGGCGAAAGCACGATGCTCACGCCTTTCAGTTATACCGTGATGGGGATACCGGTAGTGAGCGGAGATACAGTCTATTTCACCAGTGGCCTGAAAGATGTAAACAACGTATATGCGATTACGTTAGCTGATAAAAAAACGTATGAGGTTACCGACAGGGGAAACAGTGCACTGCATATGGCCGTGGATCCGGCGGGCGACAGTCTTGTTTTCAGTGAATTTACCATAAAGGGATACAAGCTGTATCACGCTGCATTGAATAAGGCTGGGTGGGAACCTGCAGATGTGAGTAAAGACGGGCGCAGCGCCTGGCTGCAGCCTCATTTTAAAGAAGGCGGCAATATCCTGGATCTGACGCATGATTCCCTGCCGGTGAAAAAATATCCGCAGTTTACCCGTCCGTTTAACTTCCACAGCTGGGTGCCATCTTTTAATGATCCGGATTACAGTATTTCACTGATCGGGGAAAATATATTGAGTACTACATCTACCAGTATCGGCTATACGTACAACAGGAACGAAGGTAGTTCAGACATCGCGGCAGGCTTTACTTTCGCGGGATGGCTCCCGGTGTTATCTGTTGGGGCCGACTATACCATTAACCGTAACGGGCTGGATCAGAACCGGCAGCGGGTGTACTGGAATGAGGCCACTGCGCATGTGGGTGTCAGTATACCACTGAACCTGTCGGCAGGGCTTTACAGCCGTAGCTTATCTTTCGGTAGTAATTACAATATCCGTCATCGTTACCTGGATAGTAAGTATAAAGGAAATGACCTGCAGTTCCTGACTAACACCATCATCTTTAATAACCAGCGGACCAAAGCGGTACAAAATATTTACACGCATTTCGGGCAGTATGTGGCGGTACAGTACAACAGTTCTGTGTCGGGTTTATATGCAGAGCAGCTGTATGCGCGGCTGGATCAGTATTTACCGGGGTTATGGCAAAATCATAACCTGGTATTGCAGGGAGCTTATCAGCAGCGTGATAATGCGTTCAATTATACTTTCACAGATAATTTCGTATATGCGAGAGGGTATAATACGCCGTTGTATACGAGTATTTATAAGCTGGGAGCCAACTATCATTTGCCTTTGGTGTATCCCGACTGGGGCTTTGCGCAGATCCTGTATTTTAACCGTATCCGCGCTAATTTGTTCTACGATTACAGTATGGCTAACTTCTCCCGTAACAATGTGGATATGAATACGCGCTATACTTCTGCCGGTACCGAATTATTTTTTGATACGCGTATAGGTAATGCACTGCCCTTTACGTTTGGCGTGCGTTTCAGTCATTTGTTTGACCAGGACCCGGTAGACAATGCACAGAACCGGGTTGATTTTATTATACCGATCCAGCAGTTGTTTAATTATTAGGAAGATAGATTACTTAACGTTGATCTGAAGGGCAGGGGCTTTGTAGAATTTCTCTTCTGCATATTTGATGATGATTTCGTCGAAGTACAATACATCGCCGGTTTGCAGGGTTTCCTTCAGGTTTTTGCTCCAGGCAGCGGGGAGGGCAGCTGCTTTGAAATTATCTCCTGTAAAATCTTTGTATATAGCGGGTTGCCCGGTGGTATCGTTGAGATAGGGCTCATGTCTTTCATAAGTAAAAGCAAAAGAGAGCACCGGGTATTTAATATTCTTTTCGTCCCGCACGATCAATGCGGAGTCCAGTAATTTGATGACTTCACTTTTTGGTAGCGTATCGCTCAGGTAGATGCCCCAGCTGCTGCGGAGTTTCATGGGTCTTTTGCTGGTTACGGCAGTAGCCGGCTTTTTTGCGGATTGCGCAATCACCGGTGTAACAGCAGTGGCTAATAAGAAACTAAGTAACAGATGTTTTTGCATGATAGTACCGGGATGTAAAAAAAAATCGCCCGGTATAGTAACGACCGGGCGATCCTAAAAATTATAAGGACTTTAAACTTTCCTCGATGACAGCAATCTTTGCTTCGGCATCTGCTTTTTTCTGACGTTCTGCGTCTACGGCTTCTGCTTTTGCGTTTTGTACGAAGCGCTCATTACTGAGTTTCTTTTCTACAGACACCAGGAATCCTTTCAGGTATTCGAGGTCTTTTGTGAGTGCTGCTTTTTGCGCGGTGGTGTCCAGCGCGGTTTCTGTACCCAGGTAGAATTTATCTTTCTGGATCACGAGGGTAATGCAACCGGGCACGGGTTCCTGTACATAGTGAATTGCTTTTGCATTCACCTGTTTGGCGAGCATGCCTTCAATTTGTTTGAATGCATTATCGTGTTTGGTTTCTATATGCAGTACGATCGGATCTTTTGGTTTTATCTGGTGTTTGTTACGTGCATCGCGGATGCTGCTGATTACTTCTTTTGCCAGCAAACCTTCCAGCAGGGTGGCGTGTACCGGCGCCTGCGGTGTGGTAAACTGTTTCATCATCAGGGAATCGTCTTCTGCGCGTGTGGTGAGTTGCTGGTATATTTCTTCTGTAATAAAAGGCATATACGGATGCAGCAGCTGCATCAGTTGTTCGAAGAAGTAAACGGTTTTGCGGTAGATGGAAGCAGGGATGGGTTGTTCAAAACCTGGTTTTGCCCATTCGAGGTGCCAGCTGCAGAAATCGTCCCATACCAGGCTGTAGATGGCTTTGAGCCCTTCGCTGAGGCGGAAGTCTTTATGCAGGGAAGCCACTTCGAGCTGTACTTCATTCAACCTGCTTTCAAACCATTTCACGGCGAAGTTATCAGCTGCGGCGTTGGTAGCGCTGTCATCTTCCTGGCGTTGTTCCCACATTTTCACCAGTTTGAGGGCATTCCATATTTTGTTACAGAAGTTACGGCCCTGTTCACAGCTGGAGTCATCGTACAGGAGATCGTTACCTGCCGGTGAAGAGATCATGATACCAAAGCGTACCGCATCGGCGCCATAGGCGTGGATAAGTTCCAGCAGATCGGGGGAGTTGCCGAGTTGCTTACTCATTTTACGGCCTTGCTTGTCGCGTACCATTCCGGTGAAATATACGTCGCTGAAGGGTTTCACTTCTTTGAATTCCAGTCCGGCCATGATCATACGGGCCACCCAGAAGAAGATGATATCCTGTCCGGTTACCAGCACCGAAGTAGGGTAATAGTAGTTGATATCTTCATTATTGGGTTGGGAGATGCCGTTGAACACTTCCATTGGCCAGAGCCAGGAGCTGAACCAGGTATCCAGGCAATCCTGGTCCTGTGTGAGTTCGGCTGCGGTGATGGTGATGCTGCGGGCGGCAAACTGCTGTACTGCTTCAGCGGCGGTGGCGGCAACTTCAAAGGAGCCGTCCGGCGCGTACCAGGCAGGAATTTGTTGTCCCCACCAGAGTTGGCGTGAGATGCACCAGTCCTTTACATTTTCCATCCAGTATTTGTAGGTAGCCAGGAAGCGGTCGCCGGGATGGATTTTTACATCACCGTTCACTACTGCGTCCAGGGCGGGTTTGGCCATTTCTGCCATTTTTACAAACCACTGGGTGGAGATGCGTGGTTCCACTACCGTGTCGGGGTTACGCTGACTGTAACCGAGGCGGGTGGTATATTCCTGTTCTTTTACGAGCAGTCCTTCTTCCGCGAGGGCGGCTACTACTTTTTTGCGGGCAACGAAGCGGTCTTCCCCTACGAAAACAACAGCGGCGGCACTGAGTGTGCCATCATCGTTGAGGGTATCCACAATTTCCAGGTTATGTTTCAGGCCCAGGTTATAGTCGTTGATATCGTGTGCAGGCGTTACTTTCAGGGCGCCGGTACCGAATTCTTTATCTACGTAGGTATCAAATATTACCGGAACGCGGCGGTTTACCAGCGGTACGGTAGCAAAGTGACCTTTCAGGTGGGCGTATCTTTCATCTTCCGGGTTTACGCAGATGGCGGTGTCGCCCATGATGGTTTCCGGACGCTGTGTGGCGATGGTGATATATTCGCCGGTTGGAGTGCCGTTGGCATCCGTGATGGCGTATTTCACATGATAGAGCTTACCCTGGAGGTCTTTATATTCTACTTCCTCGTCGCTCAAAGCTGTTTTGGCTTTGGGGTCCCAGTTGATCATGCGGGCGCCGCGATAGATTACACCTTTCTTATAAAGGTCTATGAAAACGGTGATCACTGCTTTATAGTAGTGATCGTCCATTGTAAAAGTAACGCGGTCCCAATCGCAGCTGCAGCCGAGTTTTTTTATCTGGTGATAGATGATATCTCCATATTTATCTTTCCATTCAAAGGCATATTTGAGAAATTCTTCGCGGGTGAGCTGGGATTTTTCGATGCCTTTCTCCTGTTTGAGCATATTTACCACTTTTGCTTCTGTGGCAATGGAGGCGTGGTCGGAGCCTGGAACCCAGCAGGCGTTGAAGCCGCTCATACGAGCCCGGCGTACCAGGATATCCTGTACGGTTTCATTGAGGGTATGGCCAAGGTGGAGGACCCCGGTGACGTTTGGAGGAGGGATGACGACAGTAAAGGGTTGGCGTCCGTCCGGTTTAGAGCGGAAGTAGCCTTTATCCATCCATTGTTGGTACCATTTTTCTTCAACCGTTGCAGGCAGGTAATTTTTCGAAAGTTCCATGCTATTCATAATATAAGGTTGCAAAAATAACGGAGATTAAGGAGAGATGGAAATTTAAAGGGCAGGAATAGTTGCCCTTCAGCTTATGCCATCTCTGCGATGATTTCGCAGGTTTGTGCAATCATTTCCGGTGTAACATCGAGGTGGGTGACTATTCTGACCTGTGTTGGAGAAATGGGCATTACGAGGATTCCCTGTTTTTTGAGGTAATCTGCGAAGAGCTGCGGCGTCCAGTCGCCCGTTACTTCAAAGATGAGGATATTGGTTTCCACGGGGAGCATGTGGCCGGTGAAGGATTTTTCCAGCAGGGCCTGTGCCAGTTGTTTGGCGTGGAGGTGATCTTCTGCCAGCCGGGCGATATTGTTTTCCATCGCATAGATGCCGGTAGCGGCCATGAAGCCGGCTTGCCGGAGGCCACCGCCGAGTTTTTTACGGATACGCCTGGCGGCTTTGATAAATGTTTCGCTGCCGAGCAGTACGGAGCCCATCGGGCATCCCATTCCTTTATTAAGGCAAACGGAGATGCTGTCGAACAGTTGTCCGTATGTTTTGGGGTCCTGGCCGGTGGCTACGAGTGCATTGAACAGGCGGGCGCCATCGAGGTGCAGTGCGAGGCCGTGTTGTTTGCAGACGTCGCCTATTTTCACCATTTCTTCCCAGTCGTAGCAGCATCCGCCGCCGCGGTTGGAGGTATTTTCGAGGCAAACGAGGCTGGTGCGGGCTTTATGCACATCGTCGGGATTGATGGCCGCTTCCACCTGGGTAGCGCGGATCATGCCCCGGTCGCCGATGAGGGCGTGTACCTGGGCGCCGGAGTTGAAGGCGATGCCGCCTCCTTCATAAATATATACGTGAGCCAGATTACTGCAAACCACTTCATCCCCCGGCAACGTATGTACTTTAATGGCGATCTGGTTACTCATTGTGCCGGAAGGGCAGTACAAGGCTGCCGGTTTGCCAAAGTATTCTGCCATCATGGCTTCCAGTTTGTTGATGCTGGGATCTTCACCGAAAACGTCATCACCGGTTTCTGCCTGCAGCATAGCCTGTAACATGCCAGGGCCGGGACGTGTAAAAGTGTCGCTTCTAAAGTCAATCATTTTATTGAAAAATTTGCAACGGCTTAACAATTAAATTAGTTAAGATGTTAATTTAAATATGATTCTTTATCAATTGTTAAAATTTGTATAAACCAACGCTGTACAGGGACTAAAGCACTATAAAATTCCGTTATAAAACTGTACTTTGTTATATGGCTGGCAAATATAAGAAGGATTTGGTAGAGTGGTTGGTTAGCACGATCTTTGCAGACTTATTTTGAAACAAAACAATAAAGCGCGGGAAACTTTGTAAGTTAATAATTTTAAAAGTTCCGAACAAAAAATTTCTTTCGCTGTTATTTATTTATAAACCAATACAATTTTTCATATGAGGCAACTTAAAATTGCCACCCAGATCACCAATCGTGATTCGCAGGCGGTAGAAAAGTACCTGCAGGAAATCTCGAAGATCCCTTTGTTAACACCTGAGGAAGAGACCGTTTTGGCGCAACGCATTAAAATGGGCGATCAAAAGGCTCTTGAAAGATTGACTACAGGAAACTTACGTTTCGTTGTTTCTGTTGCGAAGCAGTATCAGCACCAGGGCCTTAGCCTGAGTGATTTGATTAATGAAGGTAATCTCGGCTTGATCAAGGCGGCACAACGTTTCGACGAAACCAAAGGTTTCAAATTTATCTCTTATGCAGTATGGTGGATTCGCCAATCCATTCTGCAGGCGCTGGCTGAACAGGGTCGTCTTGTTCGTCTTCCGCAAAACAAAATTGGCACCTATAATAAAGCTAACAAAGCTTACATGGCATTTGAACAGGAAAACGAGCGTGAACCTTCTACCGAGGAACTCGCAGAAATCCTGGAGATGTCTGAATCAGAAATTAACAATATCTTCCAGAGCAACACCCGCCACATGTCATTGGATGCACCTGTGCACGAGGCAGAAGACGTAGCAATGGGCGACCTGCTGGAAGGTGGAGATATTACTGATGATGACGTGATGAGAGATTCACTCCGCGAGGAAATACGCCGGGTATTAAAATCCCTGAGCCCACGCGAAGCTGAAATTGTGAATGCTTATTTTGGTCTGGATGGTGAAAATGGCGCAACAATCGAACAAATCGGTCAGAAATACGATCTGACTAAAGAAAGAATCAGGCAGATTAAAGAACGTGCTATCAAAAGGCTGCAGAAAGCCCGCTATAGTGGCGCCCTGAAATCATACCTGGGATAAAATACCTTTATTCATTGAGTTAACATTAACGAAAGGATAAATCTACTAATCCTCTTTATTCTATAAGAACACCGGCCTTGTAAATACATGGCCGGTGTTCTTATTTAGTAAACACCCCTTATTTTTGCACTCATGCGTATGCCGCTTTTCTTAATCCTGGTTACACTGCTCTTTGCCGCCTGCGAGAAAGATGTAAGTGTTAACCTGCCACAACAGGAACCACAACTGGTAGTGGAAGGCAGATTTGAAAATGGGTCCTATCCGCTGGTAATTCTCACACACAGCCTTAACTATTTTTCACAGATAGATCCGGCAGTATTAACGAATGCCTTCGTTCACAACGCCACCGTCACCGTTTCTGATGGCAGCAAAACCATGACACTAAAGGAACGGGTGATAGATACCGGCAACATGAAGTTCTTTGTATATCTGCCAGACCTCACCCAGCCGGCGAACAACTTCACCGGAAAAGTGCCGGGTACCTATACGTTACACATCAACGCTGACAATAAGGCATATGAATCTGTGACAACTATACCGCCGCGCGGAATGCAACTGGACTCCATCTGGTGGACATTAGTAACAGTTGATGACTCCACGAAAGCCCGCTTATGGGTGAAGATCACGGATGCTCCCGCATTTGGCAACTATGGAAGGTATTTTACAAAGCGCAACAGTGAGCCATACTTCCCCGGACTGAATTCTGTGGTAGATGACCAGCTGGTGAACGGCACAACATTTGAAATTCCTGTGGACGCCGGCGTGAATAAAAATCTGAACCCGGATGACAGGCCCGATGAGTTCTTTGAACCAGGGGATACCGTTACCCTGAAGTTTTGTAATATTGACAAAGCAACCTGGGATTTCTGGCGAACACTGGATTTTGCCTACAACAGCAATGGCAATCCATTTTCATCGCCCACAAAAATACTCGGGAATGTACCCGGCGCATTAGGCTACTGGGGCGGCTATACAGTAACCTATAAAACAATTATTATTAGCAGGTAATTATACATACAGCAAACAAAATGGAAAACAAGCAACAAGAGCATGTGCATTTATTGATCATCGGTTCCGGCCCCGCCGGTTATACCGCTGCTATTTATGCTGCAAGAGCCAATCTTAAACCAGTATTATACCAGGGCATTCAGCCCGGCGGACAATTAACCATCACCACTGAAGTTGAAAACTATCCCGGTTACCCGGAAGGCATTCAGGGTCCGGAAATGATGGTGGATTTTGAAAAACAGGCTGCCCGCATGGGTGCCGACATCCGTTATGGTATGGCTACTTCCGTGGATTTCAGTAAACAACCTTATAAAGTAACTATCGACGAAGAGAAGGAAATTACTGCCGATGCGATCATTATCGCTACCGGCGCCTCTGCCAAATGGCTGGGACTTCCTTCCGAGCAACGTTTGAACGGTAGCGGCGTAAGTGCCTGCGCTGTTTGCGACGGATTCTTCTTCCGTGGTAAAGAAGTGGCTATCGTAGGCGCCGGTGATACCGCTGCTGAAGAAGCGCTTTATCTCTCTAAAATGTGCAGCACCGTGCATATGCTGGTGCGCCGCCATGAAATGCGTGCTTCTAAAGTAATGCAGGACCGTGTGCTGAAAACTTCCAATATCATTGTATACTGGAATTCTGAAACAGATGAAGTACTGGGAGATAAAAAAGTAGAAGCACTGCGTATCCTCAATAACAAAACAGGCGAAAAGAAAGAAATACCGGTAAGCGCGTTCTTCGTAGCTATTGGTCACCAGCCGAACTCCGGTATCTTTAAAGACTACCTGACACTGGACGACCAGGAATATATTGTTACAGAACCAGGCACCAGCCGTACCAGCGTGGAAGGAGTGTTTGCCTGTGGCGACGTACAGGATAAAATTTACCGTCAGGCGGTAACTGCCGCCGGCAGCGGATGTATGGCCGCACTGGATGCAGAAAGATACTTATCAGCAAAAGAACACCACCAATAATAAACAAGGTAATGAGTAATGGATTTACAGGGAAATCATTCCTGTAAATCCGTTATTTGTTATCCGTAATTTCCTTTTATGCTTACTATCGCCCTCGAACAGGCTACCTTCTACGCTTACCACGGCTTATACCCGGAAGAAACCATCATCGGTAATCACTTTGTACTGGATGTGGCAGTTCGTATACCCGGTACCGTGCCCGTAGATGATTTGTCTGAAACGGTTAACTACCAGGGCATCTATGAAATAGCAAAGGCTGTGATGGCCGTTCCGCGCCCTTTACTGGAAGAAGTGGTGTATGAATTAACCGATGCACTCAAGCAACGGTATCCCGGTATCCAGCACAGTACTGTGACCCTCCGCAAAATGAATCCGCCTATGGGCGCTACTGTCCGCAACTCACTTGTTTCTTTGGAGAAGGACTACTAAGGCACTATTTTTTGGGATATGTATGATGTTTCCGTAAATTTATAGCTATAAGTTAATCAACAAATTCTTACGCTGTAAAAACCTGTCCTATGTTGAAACGGATCATGGCAGTTTGCTTTTTATTATCAGCGGTACTGTATGTACAGGCCCAGAGTGCCAGTGAAATGGTAGCAGAAGCCAGGCAGCTGGAGAAACAGATGAAAGAAAGCGAAGCATTTGAAAAAGATAAGGAAATCCTCAAAATACAACCTTCCGAACTGGACGCATTGAACCAGGCCAGTCAATTATGTTCCCGCATCGGCAACCGGCAGAAAAGCAAAGACGATAAGATCAGTTATTTCAATCTCGCTAAAAGCTATGCGGAGCAAGCGCTTAAAGTAAATCCGAACAGCCCGGAATCCAATTTGTCGATGGCTATTGCAATGGGCCGCATGGCGCTGATTTCCGGTGCAAAAGATAAAGTAGCCGCTTCCAAAGAAGTGAAGAAATATGCAGAACTGTCTATCAAGTTCAACCCCTCCCTGGCGCAGGGCTATCATGTTTTAGGTAAATGGAACTACGAAGTGGCCAACCTGAATGCCTTTGAAAGAGGCGCGGCAAAAATGCTCTTTGGCGGTTTACCGGATGGTTCGCTGGCCAATGCTATCAGCAACTATGAAAAATGCCGGCAGCTGGATCCCGCTTTTATCCTCAACTACTACGAACTGGCCCGTGCATACAAAGCAGACGATCAGCAGGAAAAGGCTATAGAAGTATTAAAGAAAGCGCTGACGCTTCGCAACATCACCCAGGATGACGCCAGCATCAAAGCGGATTGTAAGAAAATGCTGGATGATCTGCAATAAAGGAGAAGCTATATTTCTTTCCCTTTCCACCTGCCGCTGCGCAGGTACCAGTAACTTATTCCGAAAATAATGATCCAGTAGATAAAATCTGCTCCCCACGCCCAGTGCAGCTCACTGCGCATTCTTTCAATCACAATATCGCAATACACCAGGTAGCCAATAACGGCGATAATTTCCGTTACCAGGTTAATTCTCGTATTGCCGGTACCAACCACGCCACTCATTACCACCGCCGCTATCGCCATCAGGATGGTGCTCAGCGTTATGACCCGGATAGAGGGGATGGCCATCGTAATCAGATCGGCACTGTTGGTGTAGATGTGCAATAACGTATACGGGAAGAGGTTAACCACCACACACATGGCAATGGCGCATCCTGCGCTGAGCCCCACAATTTTCCGGATGATGGGAAAAACCTGTTCGGGCCGTCCCTGCCCGATGATATTGCTCACCATTGTATTACAGGCGGCAGCCAGCGCCCAGGTGAAAATACCAAAGAAGCCAAAGATGCTGCGGAGCATATTGGATACGGCGAGCGGCCGTTCGCCCAGGTGCTCAATGAAAATAAAGAATACAAACCACCCGCCGATGCTGAACAGGAACTGTACAATCAGTGGTGCAGATACATTGAGGATGTTGCGGACAATGTTCCAGTTGAGCCGCAGATAACTGAACAGGCTGTATTGCAGGTGATAACGCTTCAGGAACAGGATGCTGAAAGCAACCCCGCAACCGGTGACCTCGGCAATCACGGAGGCCGTGGCGGCGCCGTTGAGTCCCATAGCCGGGAAACCCAGTTTACCAAAGATGAGTGTGTAGTCAAAGAAGATGTTCATCATTTCCTGGAAGAGCGAGGTAACTGCCAGCACTTTGGAATGTCCGCTGCCGATATAAAAGGCATTGGCCATATTCAGCATCATGAGAAAAGGAAGTCCCCATATACGGATACGGATAAACGAAACGGCTGCAGCAATGATGTGGTTATCGTGCAGGCTTTTGGAAAAGAACCAGGGCGCTGCCAGCAGGGTAAGTAAAATGGCGAGCCCGGAGAAAAAAAGCCCTACCTGTATGCCATTGGAAAACAGCTGCCCGATGCCGGAGAACTGCTGCTGGCCGGCCCTGCGGGCGATGAGTACCTGCATGCCGTTGTTCAGGCCGTAGGCTATCATGTACATCACCAGGTAGTAGATCCCGGCGATCCCGTTGGCAGCCAGTTCAAATTCACCCAGTCGCCCTACGAAGGCAGTGTTGGTAATGTGATTGATCTGCGGAATGATGAGCGCCAGGCATATAGGTCCTGCTATTTTGATAATTTGCCGGGTGGTGACTTCCAGTTGCATGAATCTTTAGCTGATTGTGGGTATAGGGACAAAGATATAGCTATCTGCTGATCATCTACCTTATATAAAACAACAAAACGCCCTCACCAATTAACTAAAAAGAGTATTATTGTAATTCATTTGAAAGGTTAAATATGCCCGTGGCTTATAACATCCATCCTGCATTTACAGTAGACGATGAAACCCTGCTGGAAACTGATCTCACTGCCTGTAATTTACTGGTACTGGTAGGAAGCGGAACATTCAGCTATGTAGTGTTTGATCCGGTTGCGAAGAAATTCCTGGCGTTGAAGTCCTATCATTTTACCCCCCGGAAGCTGGCCCTGGCCGATCTGGAGATGATAGAACAGGTATTTGATACCGACAAACTGTTGTTTACTGCCTTTAAATCTATATTGCTGGCTTTTAACACCGGCGGAGGTGTGCTGGTACCGCATACGTACTATACACCCGCTCTGAAGAAAGATTTTCTGCACCTGGGGGCGCCGGAAAAAATACAGGAAGCTATCCTGTCGGATTTATTGCCGTCCCTGCCGATGGTGAATGTTTACAGCGTGGATAAAGACCTGCTTGGTTTTTTACGCAAGGAATTTTCCACGGACCTGGTGATACATGCCAATTCGGCCCTGCTGCAATCCTACCCGATGGACCTGGATTTCCAGGCAAAGGATGGAGTGGCTTTTGTAGAAGTGGACCAGCACAGGTTTACAATGACCATTTATGCCGGTGGCAAGCTCCTGATTCAACAGGAAGGCGATTACCAGACCGGGCTGGATGTGGTGTATACCCTGGTAAACCTGCTTCGTCAGCTGGAGCTGAATGAGCAGCTGGTGAAGGTAAAGCTGGGAGGAGTAGTGGCTACAGACGCTGGTGTATACCAGGAGATGTACAAATTTATACCACACCTGGAATGGATACAACGAATCCCGGGTTTCAGCTACATTACAAAAATGCAGGAAATACCGGGCTATTATTTTCATAACTTATATGCGTTAGCGCTATGCGTATAATCGGAGGAACGAGTGGGGGACGAAAGATACAACCGCCTGCAAAAATGCCGCATACCCGGCCTACTACAGATATTGCAAAAGGAGGGTTGTTTAATATCATTGAAAACAACCTGGATATTCCGTCTTTAAAAACACTTGATATTTTTGGCGGCACTGGCAGTATCAGCTTCGAGCTGGCTTCCAGGGGCGCAACCGACATGACTGTTGTGGAGAAAGACCCGGCAATGGCTGCTTTTATCAGTAAAACTGCTTTGTCGCTGGGCATTGAAAACCTGAAAACGGTAAAAATGGATGTTTTCAAATACCTCCAGCAATGCACGGAGAAATTTGACTTCATTTTTGCCGATCCTCCATATATGATGGAAACACTGGATCAGCTACCGGTACTGGTATTTGAAAAAGAGTTGCTGAACCCGGAAGGCTGGCTGGTGGTGGAACATACGCAACATAAGAAGTTCCAGGATTATTCTTACTACCGCTCTGAAAGGAACTATGGCGCAACCGTGTTCTCCATATTTATTAACCGGGAGGAATTAAAACGTTTATAAATCAATCGCACCCTTATGAGGACTTGTTTATTCCCGGGTACATTTGACCCAATTACGCTGGGACATACGGATGTAATTAACCGTGGGCTTGATCTGTTTGACCGCCTTGTGATTGGCATTGGGGTTAACAGCAGTAAAACCCCTATGTTTGCACTGGAAGAGCGGATGAGCTGGATCAGGGAGATCTATAAAGATGATCCGCGGGTAGAAGTGGCTTCTTACTCAGGACTGACCATTGATTTCTGCAAGCAGTTAGACGCCCGTTTTATTTTGCGGGGGATCCGTTACGTGAGCGATTTTGAATATGAAAAGGCCATTGCGGATGTGAACCGTACGGTGGCGCCGGGCATTGAAACCATCTTTTTAACCACTGTTCCACAGTATTCCAGCATTGCATCAACCCTGGTAAGGGATATTTATAAATATGGGGGAGATGTATCGCCTTTCCTGCCAGCAGCAGTGCTGGAAGGCATCAAACGCACGAAGAAATAATTTTATAAAGCAGATAATATGAAAACGATCTGGCACAATACTAAGATTTCACTGGACGATTTGAATGAAATGGGAGGTTCTACTATGGCTACCTGTTTGGGCATGGAGTTTACGGAAATTGGTCCGGACTATCTTAAAATGATGATGCCGGTAGATCACAGGACTATACAACCCTATGGGTTACTGCATGGCGGCGCATCTGCGGCGCTGGCGGAAACGGTGGGCAGTATGGCATCCGGACTGATCATAGATCCGGAGAAGCAGATCTGTGTAGGGATGGAAATCAATGCTAACCATATAAGAGGTGTGAAAGAAGGCTATGTGCATGCGTGTGCGCGGCCATTGCATATCGGAAGTACCAGTCATGTGTGGGACATCCGCATTACCGACGATCACCATAAGCTGGTATGTGTAAGCCGGCTTACCGTAGCCATACTGGCTAAACGATAAAGGAATGCTTAGTTCCGCTGTGAAGCGGAACTAAGTAATGTTACATGTCTGCAGCCCTGAAAACTTCCCTGATATTTTCGTAGGAATATTTCAGGTATTTATCCACGTTTTCCGGTTTAATCCATTGCAGGTCCTGGATATCTTCTTCTATTTGTGGTACTGTTAGTTCTGTTCCGGTGAACAACATCCGGTACCAGTAGGTATGTTTTAATACTTTCTTATTTTTCATGGGGTAGTAGTGAAACGTTTCTGTGATTTTGTGTTCCAGCGAAACGTTGTGCAGGCCCGTTTCTTCCGCTACTTCCCGTAAGGCGCAGGTTTCGAGGTCTTCTCCCGGATCCCGTTTCCCTTTTGGCAGGTCCCATTTGCCGCGGCGGAACATCATGAGCACTTCACCGGCGGGATTGGTAATCAGTCCACCGGCAGCTACAAGGGTAGTAAAATGCAGCGATACTTTCTTAAAAAGTTGTTTTACATCCGGTGCAATAAACACTGCCGCGTTTTTTTTCCCATCTTCCAGTTTCTGCAATACATTTTCCATCTTTTTGGTATCCGGGTTATCGTATACTTTGGCGCCGTTAAAGTGGGCCGGGATGGTAGTGGTATCGGCACTCAGCAGGAGTGGGCGCTCGTTGAGATAGATCGTAATATTTGCTTGCATGCCGCAAATGTAATTATGAATTATGAATTACGAATTGAGAATTTAGGGAGATGGAAACGTATTGCCGGCGCTCTCTGTAAATTCGTTTATTGTAATTCGTAAATTGAATAAAATGATAGTACTTTTGGCGGTTGTATGAATAAAGTAAGCGAAAAACAAGTTGCAGAAAAGTTACTGCAGGTGCAGGCCGTGAAGTTAAGCCCTGCACAGCCTTTTACATGGGCTTCCGGCTGGAAATCACCGATCTATTGCGATAACAGGAAGATCTTATCTTTCCCTTATGTGCGCGACTATATTAAATCAGAGTTGTGCAACCTGGTGTTTGAAACCTTCCCTGATGCAGCCGTGATTGCAGGGGTGGCTACCGCAGGTATTCCACACGGGGCGCTGATAGCGGATCAGCTGAAGCTGCCGTTTATTTATGTAAGGTCTAAGCCGAAAGAGCATGGTATGGGTAACCAGATTGAAGGGGTATTGCAACCCGGTCAGCCTGTGGTGGTAATTGAAGACCTGATTTCTACAGGTAAAAGCAGCCTGGAAGCGGTGCAGGCCATTCGTGCAGCTGGCGGGGAAGTGATCGGCATGGTGTCAATATTCAACTATGGTTTTGATGTGGCAGTAAAAGCTTTTGAAGCAGCCGGGGTACCATTTTATTCGCTGAGTAACTATTCCGCGATGATTGCGCTTGCAGAGGAAAAAGGTATTGTATCTGCCGATGAAATAGCTACGCTGCAGGCATGGAGAACCGCGCCGGATCAGTGGGGCAGATAGCTGAAAATTGTATATCACTTTTTTTGTATATTCGGGTATTAATATTACAACTATGCGTATCCTAAAATTAGTAGTGTTGTTCCTGTTTGCCGGCGTAGGCGTGGCAATGGCGCAGCAAAAGCAGAAGGCTGTGGAAACAGCGAAGATCAGCACGCCTACTGTGCAGTGTGAGTCGTGCAAAAACCGTATTGAGCGTTATATGTCGCACGAAGAGGGCGTACAGTCCGTAAAAGTGGATTTCAAGAAGCATATTACCACGGTGAAGTACTATACCGACCGTACCAACATTGAGAATATCAAAACGGGTATTGCCAATGCAGGGTATGATGCGGATAATGTAACTGCCAACCCGGAGTCTTACGCCAAATTACCTACCTGCTGCAAGAAGCCGGAAGATGGTGGCGGTATGGATCCGAAGAAAAAGCATTAATCAGCCTGTTTCAGCCTTTGGTGTCCGGCGGTTTGCCGGGTTACTAAAGGCTGAACTGTTTTCTGACGTAGCCGGAAGCAGGTGCCGGCTGTACCCGCCTTACCTGAAAAGCTCACTCCCTAAAGCATTCCGTTATTCCGATACTGTTTAATCCGCTGAAGCATCATCTTTCCGCACTTCAGCAAACGCTTTCCCAATCAGATCCTGCCGGAATAAATACGCGCCTGCTTTCGCTGGGAGGCTCGCAGATGGATATGTATGCGGGTCCGCTGGCGATGGAGGCTATTTTTGATGAAATAAGGACGCAGTTAAAGCGGGCCGGGGTAGATACGAGAGAAGCATATGAGGCATTCCTGGCGAAAAGTGATGGTTACGCCACCGTGGTTTTATCCGATACTTCTGTGTGGATATTGCGGTTGGCGGGAGATAAGGCCAATTATATCCATGTGCATCCGGGGCGTTACAGTCCGCATACTTTCCGGGTAAAGGCGTCGGCGCTTAAAACGGCGTTGGCTTATTGGATAGCTTCGCAACATCATCTGTTAACGGGAAACCTGTTGGAGGATCTGAATGGATTGAGAAAAGGCTTACGGCTGTCCCCGCTCAGGAGTACGGACGAAAGTGGGCATATTCTGGAAATTATTGCCTTATTGAAACGCGGTTCATAAACCGGGCCAACCAGATTAAAAGAAATTCAGGGCTTGTTTGGTTTCGCATTTTATCGGGAAAGGAAGAAAAATACCAGCCTTACCTACTTTACAATTTCCCGTGGCTTTGATGGTTACTTCTTTATTGGCGAAAGCGCTTAATGCATTTTTGAATACGTTGGCCATGTTTACTTCCAGTTTCACGGGGAAGTAAAAAGTATCCCTTGCCGGGATGGAAATGGTGGTATCCTGGAGGGAGTGACCTACCTGGGTGTCATCAAAAAACAGGTCGAAATTGGCATCTTTTAACTGGAGGCGATAGTTGTTCGGATTATAATATGCCAGGGTCATCCGTACAATACTTTTGGACATGCCCAGCTCATCCATACTGATACCGGCTACTCTCACAAACTGAATATCCTTGTTTTTTTCGCAGGAGCTTGCTACTCCCCAGATAAGAAAAACAGCGGCTAATAATCGGAACACTTTCATCAGTTGACCAGGTATTTTAATTTCTGTAAACCTACTGCAAAGCTTTTAGTTATCAAAAAATCGGGGGGGAATTGGGAAACTTTTAACGGACCCATTTTTAAAAACGGGGGAGACCGCTTAAATAATTAATGCATAAAACACATATAAATAAAGCTTTGTTTTAAAGAAATATGCTATCTTCGTGATCCTTCCTGAGTTCGCTAAAATTGAACAAAAAAGCCACTAATTTCTTTAGTATTTTTGCATTTCGGTGATTGTTTGCTGAAAGTGGAGTATGCTAATTTATTTAGCATATGATTAATAATTCTATGAATTGTTTATCATCTACTTAAAGTTAATTGTTAAGTATTTATGTATAAGTGATTGTCAGGTGAAACTAACGGAATTCCAACACCTGCGCCTAAAATTTTGACATTATGACAGAGAATGCAAAAGGGAAGGTATTATTGATTGAATCTCAATATTTTCCACCAATTGATTCATATAAGACTTTAGTAAAGCACGATATATTAAAGATTGAGAAATATGAGCACTACCAAAAGCTCAGTTACAGGAACCGTTGTTACGTTGCCGGACCAAACGGCCGGATGATTTTAAGTGTGCCTTTGGCAAGAGGAAAGAATCAGCGGACGGTGATGAAGGATGTAAGGATCAGTAATGAGGAGAAATGGCAGGGCTTGCATTGGAAAACGCTGGTGTCTGCTTACAGGCGGTCTCCGTGGTTTGAATATTACGAGGCAGATCTGCAGGCTTTGTTTGAAACCCCCTTTCAATTTTTAATGGATTGGAACCTGGCATGTTTCGAATGGATGAACAGCAAGCTCGGCATTGAGGTGCCAATTATCTATACCGAAAGTTATGAAAAGGATGTGTCCGGTGTAACGGATGCCCGGGAAAGCATACTGCCGGGACCGGTTACGGCAGGCGAGCCCGGCTATACACAGGTGTTCCAGGAGCGTACCGGTTTCATACCAGGACTCAGTATCCTCGATCTGCTTTTCTGCGAGGGAAAACAGTCCCTGGAAGTGCTGAAAAAGGGCTAAATAAAATAGCGGATAATATTATTTAACTTGTTGGCCTGTAATTGTTTGTATATTTGCCCGGGTAATTGTGCTTTTTCCATGAATACCTCCCGAAAAAAATTAAGGTGGCAATCAACAAAATCTTTAGATTTGCAACCTATTTTGCTGGGGTTCGAACTGACGTAGGTGTGTAAACCAGGAGTTTCCCAGTGAGGGGAAAAAAGGATTGTTATCCTGTTATTTTTTTCTATTACTAATTCCTAAAATTCATTTGCAGTACTAAATGAACAACACCTACACAGACCTGGTAAAACAGACCTTTGAATTTCCCCAGGAGGGCTTTGAAGTAAAAGATAACTACCTGGAATTTAATGGTTTGGATATAAAGGCATTGATAGACAAATATGGAACACCCTTTAAACTGACCTTCCTGCCTAAAATCGGGATGCAGATTAACAAGGCGAAGAAAATGTTCCATGACGCCATTAAGAAGAACAGGTACGAAGGTGAGTATTTTTACTGCTACTGTACCAAAAGTTCGCATTTCTCCTTTATTATGGAGGAAACCCTGAAGCATGGGGTACATATTGAAACTTCTTTTGCTTATGATATTGATATCGTCAATAAATTATATGAGCGTAAGAAGATAAATAAGGAAACCTATGTTATTTGTAATGGTTTTAAAACCAAAGCTTATACCAGGGCAATAGCGCGACTGATCAACAGCGGATTTAAAAATGTGCTGCCGATCCTGGATAACAAGGAAGAGCTGGAAGATTATAAGCGGAATATCAGGAGTAAGGATAAGGTGAAACTGGGATTGAGGGTAGCTGCAGAAGAGGAGCCAAGTTTCGACTTTTATACCTCCAGGCTGGGTATTCCTCCGCGCGATATCCTTGAATATTATGTAGATAAAATAAAGGGTAATGAGAAGTTTGAGCTGAAAATGCTGCACTTCTTCATGAATAAAGGGATTAAGGATGATATTTATTACTGGAGCCAGTTTAACCGCGTAATAAATCTCTATTGCCAGCTGAAAAAGATCTGCCCCGAACTGGACAGCATCAATATCGGAGGCGGATTCCCGATCAAGCACTCTTTGGGTTTCGATTATGATTACAACTATATCGTAAACGAAATTGTGGCCAACATTAAGAGTATGTGTAAAAAGAATAAGGTACCTGTACCGAATATTTACACAGAATTTGGTTCCTTTACCGTAGGTGAAAGCGGCGCGGTGATCTATAGTGTGATAGGTGAGAAAATGCAGAATGACAGGGAGTCCTGGTACATGATCGATAGTTCTTTCATTACTACCTTACCTGATACGTGGGGTATTGGAGAGAAGTTCCTGATGTTGCCTATTAATAAATGGGACCAGGAATACCAGGAGGTACATCTCGGTGGACTTACCTGTGACGGCTACGATTTTTATACATCTGAAGAACATATTAACGCTGTATTCCTGCCAAAGCAACAGGCATCCGGAGAGCCGCTGTACATCGGATTTTTCCATACAGGGGCCTACCAGGACCAGCTGAGCGGTTACGGGGGCATCAAACACTGTCTTATTCCTTCACCCAAACATGTGATTGTGGGATACGACAAGAACGGGCAGTTGAAAGATTGGTTATATGCCAAAGAGCAAACCGCCCAGAGCATGCTGAAGATTTTGGGTTATTAAAAAAATGGGTTAGTAATCCTACTGAAAGCCCCCCGATTATTCGGGGGGCTTATTTTTTTCATTTTTTCTCTCAGTTTGATAAAAAAAGGCTTTCATTTTACTGAAAGCCCTATCATGGCATAGGTTAGATGATATTCATCCGGCATAAGGAAAATAGGAGATGAATATTTGATCTTACAAAGATAGCGTTATAGGCAGGTATCAGTAAGCCCTAAAAGTTGTAATTTTTTCTAATCTGTTTTTAACCCGATTTGATGAAGAATGATGAATTTATTATCATAATGTCTGGAAACCCGGCAAATGGTAATATTTACATATTAGTATAGCAGGAATAGTATCAATATGCCGGCATTCTTTTATAACACAGATGTGTAGGTACTATTTCGCCTGAGAATCATTGAGGTAGTCAATAGCGGAGCCGCAATGTTTTTCAATTTCGATGAAACAGCTTTCCAGCAACTCGGTTTCTCCTTTCAAAATAGCTGTCTTCCCGGAGGCCGAAAATCCTTTTACCAGTAAAAACTGCTTGGTCAGGTGTTGATTGATCAATGATAGATGTTGTTTTTGTTTTTCGGCAGTTCTCATTTGTTCCATAGAAATAAGGTTACGGTAGTATTGACCCAGCGCCCTGATAAAGAACAGCAGGTACATGCCTACTGTAAACGGATTAGCCAGGTATTGGAAAGCAGATGAATAACCTGGCGTAACGAATATGACCACATTATTGATCTTGATCCAGGCAACGGCTATGAGATAGGCGCAGAGGATCAGGCTCCAGAGGAGGGCGGTGGACAGGTTCACGGTAATATAGCAGACCAGGATGCTCATTACCCATATTAGTACGTATTTGGGGCCGAGGTCCTGGTTGTTCAGTAAGGAGGAAAGGATTGGAAGGATCAGGGTGGAAAAGGAAGCAAACAAGCCAACCGTTCTGGCATTTATGCCTTTCTTCAGCAGTAAAAGGCAAACGACCAGATCGAGGATGATCATGGGAATGATGATCATATTCACCGTGTTCTGGCTGAGCATATTTACAAAGAGGAAGCTCAGGAGCAGCATAATATAGAAGAAGGCATAATCAAAGATCAGTTTGATTTTCGCCTGTTCGTATGTATTTTCTGTATGAAGAAGCAGGCTGCCTATCACTGCTTTTTCAGTGTTCAGGTAAATGCTTTTTATGAGTAACCAGCTTTTCGGGAAGAGCTTTGCCATGAGTGCGTACTTAGAGAGGCAAATTATCGCATAATAAACAACGGCAGATTCAACGTTCGTGTGAATTATACACAAAAAAAGGGACGCCTTTACAGGCATCCCTTTTTTAAACCCTCCTGTTACACAGCGGGCCTCCTTTTTACAGGAAGCCCTGCTTCCCTTATTCCACTACTATTTCTTTAGGGGCATCCTGTTTGTTTTCCTTTTTACCCAGGGTTACTTTCAGGACTCCATTGTCGTATTTCGCGTTGATCTTGCCTGCATCTACCAGTTCACTGATAGTGAAGGAGCGTTTGAAAGATTTGAAGCTGAACTCACGGCGTACCTGTTTGTCACCTTCATTCTTTGTTTCTGCTTTCTTTTCTGCGCTGATGGTAATTGCTTTATCATCTGCACTGATCTTGAAATCTTCTTTAGAAAAACCTGGAGCTACTACGTCGAGTAAGAAAGCTTCGGGTGTTTCCACGATATTTACCGGAGGATGGGTGGTAAAGTAATCGTTGGTCAGAAAATCATCTTTTACATACTTATTCAATCCTCCATTGAGAATATCTTCTACTAATCCACCAAATGATTTGGGAAGCGGGCTGTGGTTAAATTTAATGTGTGTCATAGTTGCTATAAATTTTTTTAGTGTGAAATCAATTTTTATTGTTTGATAGCTGGTACAGATCAAATGGGATACCATGCCATAAAAACTGCTATTTTGTTAGTAAAAAGGTTACAGATTATGACATAGTGTCATTTTAATTGTATGTTTTGTGTCAAAAAGTCTATATCTATATCCATTTTTTTACTTTCTGGGTACATATAACTAACTTTGTAAAAAATATAAACAGAAAAAACTCTTATTATATGTATCCAGCGGAACTAGTAATGCCTATGAAGGCGGAATTAACAGATAACGGATTTGAAGAATTGCTGACACCTGAAAGCGTTGATAACACATTGCAGAAAGAAGGAACTACCCTGGTAGTAATCAACTCTGTATGTGGTTGCTCTGCAGGTACTGCCCGTCCGGGTGTATTGCTGGCGGTAGCACACAGCGAAAAGAAACCAGACAGGCTGACTACCAGCTTTGCAGGTTTTGATGGTGAAGCAGTAAGACAGATCCGTTCGCATCTGATGCCTTATCCTCCTTCTTCTCCGGCGATAGCACTGTTTAAAAATGGTGAATTGGTGCATTTTATTGAGCGCCACATGATCGAAGGCCGTTCTGCGCAAATGATTGCTGCGAACCTGGCTGACGCTTTTGAGCAGCATTGCTAAATATTTCAAATTTTCTAAATTCCAATTTAGAAATTCGAAATTGCATCGTACTTTGGTGGTTTGATTTTCCTTTTGATTAAATTCGGCTTTGTTCATAGGAAGATTCAGATCACCAATTTTTTTTCGGCTATGTATCCTAATTTATATTACGCGTTCAGAGATCTGCTTGGCTTAGAGATTCCGTTTTTAAAGATTTTCCAGACGTTTGGCTTTTTTGTGGCAATAGCCTTTCTGGCCGGCGCCTATATTTTAACGCGTGAATTGAAACGCTATGAAGCACTTGGGTTGCTGAAAGGTGTGCCTGAAAAAGTAGTAACAGGGCTGCCGGCTTCCCAGGGAGAATTGATAGGAAACGCCGTGGTAGGGTTTATTATAGGATACAAAATCCTCGGGATCTTTTTTCAGTGGGACACCGCTTCACAGGATTTACAGTCGTTTGTGTTTTCAGGACAGGGCAGTTTTTTTGCCGGTATCCTGGTAGCCGCAGCGATGGCCGGATATAAATATTACACCAAAAAGAAACAGGCACTCCCTAAACCTAAAGAAGAAACGGTGCTGGTAATGCCACACCACCGCGTGCCGGATATCATTGTGATGGCGGCTATTGCCGGATTGCTCGGCGCTAAAATATTTCACAATCTTGAAAACTGGAACGACTTTGTACAGGACCCCATCGGGGCTTTATTGTCTTTCAGCGGACTTACCTTTTACGGCGGGCTGATTGTAGCGGCTATCGTGATCATCAGTTATGCGCGTAAAAAACAGTTCAATATCCGTGCGTTGATCGACAGCGCCGCGCCTGCGCTGATGCTGGCTTACGCTATCGGAAGAATGGGTTGTCATTTTTCCGGGGATGGCGACTGGGGCATTTACAACAGCGCTTACGCGGTGGATACCAATACCGGCCACACCGTGAAAATGGCGCCTGCTGCATTCCAGGACATGGTTCAGAAAAACGCAGGGTTCTTTCAGCAACAATACGCTACCGTAGAGAAGATCCCGCATGCAGCGTTTGAAAAACCGGCTGCATTGGGCTTTTTACCAGATTGGCTGTTTGCCTACGGCTATCCGCACAATGTTATTAAAGAAGGTATACAGATTGCCGGTTGTGATGGTCCCTATTGTAAAGTATTACCTATTGCCGTATATCCTACACCGTTATATGAGATTATTGTTTGCCTGGCTTTGTTCGGTGTTCTCTGGGCTATCCGCAAAAGAATAAAGATTCCGGGCGTAATTTTTGGTATCTACCTGATATTAAATGGTGTGGAAAGATTTTTTATAGAGAAGATCAGGGTAGATACGAGGTATGATATTTTTGGCTTTCATCCCACCCAGGCAGAAATCATTTCCACGCTCCTGGTAATTGGTGGTATTATACTGATTGGCATCTATCGTAAAAATAATACTGCTGCAAATAAGCTTTCCTGATTATAGTATATGCAACGTCACTCTTCATTAGTGCCCTTGTCGCACGAGCACAAGCGCCTTTTATTTGTATGCCGCTACCTGAAAAAAGATGCTGCACCATACGAGGGCTTCCCACTGGAAACACAGGCAAGATTTGAGTATATCATAAAAGTATTTCAGGAGCTGATGGTTCCGCATATTCAAAAGGAAGAATATCTTTTTGAGAAGTGTGCAGGTAAAAACAAAGCGATTGATGCCATGATCCGGGAGCTGCAGGAAGAACACCTGATTATTTCCCGTATGTATAGCACCCTCACAGACAGCAACGATATGGATGCGGCGATGGATGTGCTGGCATGCAGCCTGGAAGCGCATATCCGCAAGGAAGAGCGGGAATTTTTTGAACTGCTGCAACTGGAACTTCCGGATATCCTCGATCACCTCAAACTTGAAAACCCATAAATGTATTTAACGTGTTATTGCCAGTTTTTAATTTAAGCACTAATTTTTCACTGGAGTTATAGCAGCATTATGTATCTGTAATATTGTCTCAATAATTATCTGTATATCTTATAGCGATTTATCCTTGTTTGTTAGGCTGGTAAATTTACCTGGGGCTATTCAATTTGAGTTATGCGTACGTTTTTTTACGGCTTAGTTGTGTTTAGTTGCTTAACTGTCAGCCTCAAAACCCTGGGCCTATCCAGGGAGGACAGTCTTAGCCGGTACGATAAGCTGGATTCGTCGGAAATAGTGGCTGCTTCTTTTTATTATAAAGCAGGTGAACAAGAGTTAGGTCAGGGTACTATATTAAATGTACCGGAAGGGTACCGCCTGCTCGATGCTGCGCAGAGCCGTGTGCTGGTGGAGCATTTGTGGGGCAACCCGGAAAATCCGAATACGCTCGGTGTATTGTTGCCCGCCCGGGTAGGACCGATGGATAAAGATTTCCACGGTTTCGTGATTTCTTTTGAGCCTTCGGGCTATATGGAAGAATCAGAGATCCGCAAAATTGATTACACAAAGTTGCTGGCGGAGATGAAAGAAGAACTGAAAAACGATAACCTGTTACGCAGCGGTAAAGGAACCGGCCAGATTTCCGGTATGGACTGGGCCTTTGCTCCTTATTATAATAAAGACAATCACTCCTTACACTGGGCCCGCATTTTACATTTTGGTAAGAACGAGCCATCCATGCTGAATTATGAATTAAGATTATTAGGAAGAAAGGGAGCACTCTGTTTTACGGCTATCGGCAAGGTAACGGAGCTGGAGCAGATGAAGCAACAATTAGCCATTGTAGCTGTTGCGGCGCGTTTCATGCCGGGAAACGGTTATGCCGACTATAATCCCCGTACTGATCAGTCTTCCCGTTGGATACCTGCCACCGAATCCGTAGCCAGCAGAATGCTATCGATTGATAACCTGTTACTTGGTGTAAGAAGCACCCTTTCCATGCTGCTGGTAACGTTGTGTATGGCATTGTTTGTTTATGTTATGAACCATTATCACCACCGCCGGAGGTCCGGTTACCGGAAAATCATCAAAGTGGATGAGCGCCTGAATTAATAAGGGCCGGCGCCGTTTTCCATCTCCCTGAAAAAATATCACTAACACTGAAAAGACCTGTTTGTAAATACCCGCCTCCGTCCTTATATAATACCGGTCATCCTCCATTAACACCGCTATTTTAAATAGCATCTATCCCTGTGCAACATTCCTTTCCCCCAGTCGTCTTTTTAATCGTTCCATAGCTTTTTACCATTCATCACTGTCTATAAACCGTTTGTGTAATGCTATGTACTGTGTAATACATAATACCTACTTTTGCATCGTAGTAGTTAATCTAATGTAGTGGTTTAACTACTGTAGTATACAAGCTAAGGAACTAAAAATCTAATCGACAACAATTTAAACTCTAAATCACCCTTATATGAAAGCAAGTTTTAAAGCTATAACATTAACAATGAGCATGTTAGTTACTGCTTTGACCTCATTTGCGCAGAATGCCCCAAAAGTAGCCGGACAAATAACACAGTCTGGCAATAAACCTGTAGAGTTTGCTACTGTAACCTTATTAAAAGCAAAAGACTCCTCTTTAGTAAAGGGAGCCATCGCAGATATAGACGGTAAATATGAATTTGAGCAGGTAAAGCAGGGTAAATACCTGGTTGCTGCGGTTTCAGTTGGTATGACCAAACGTTACAGCCCCGCTTTTGAAGTAGCCGCCAGCTCCATAAAAGTGCCGGCTGTAACACTGGAAGCCGCTTCCAAAACCTTAAAAGGAGTAGACGTAACCGCCCGCAAACCCTTTGTAGAGCAGAAAGCTGATAAAATGGTGGTGAATGTGGAAAGCAGCATCACCGCATCCGGCGGCTCCGCTATGGAAGTACTGGAGAAATCGCCTACCGTAACAGTGGATAAAGACGGTAACATTTCCATGAAAGGCAAGAGCGGTGTACAGATCATGATAGATGGCAAACCAACCAATATGAGTTCCCAGGATGTTGCCGAGCTGCTGAAAAGCATGCCAGCCACCAATGTTGATCAGATTGAGCTGATAGCTAATCCTTCCGCCAAGTATGATGCAGCCGGCAACGCGGGAATCATTAACCTTAAACTGAAGAAGAACACCAGCTACGGTACCAACGGTAATGTAACTGTAGGCGCCGGCTATGGTTTCTGGCCCCGCTGGAACGGTGCGCTGAACCTGAATCACCGCAACGAAAAGTTCAATATATATGGTTCCGGTAATTACAGCCACCGCGAACAACAGCAGGACCTGGGCATTTACCGCTCTATCTCAGAAAAGAACCAGCTTAGCGTATACGACCAGGTAAACAATATGCATACAAAATCCAATTACAAAGCCGGTAAAATAGGAGCGGACTATTTTATCAGTAAAGGACATACGATTGGTGTAATGGCGGATTTATCCGGTGGCGACCGTAACGTCCCCAGCTTTGCTACTACCCGAATAGGTAATGGCAACCGCGTGGATTCTATCCTGAAAACCAACACCAACGATGCTAAAAACTGGAACAGGAATGCCTTCAATTTAAACTACCGCGGTATCCTGGACACTACTGGGAAGGAACTGAATATTGACCTGGATTACGCAAAAAATAAAGATGCGCAACATGCCACTATATATGCTACGTCCCGCGATGGTGCTGAAAAAGGTTTCCTGGGCAGCGATACTTCCCGTAACAATCAGCCTTCCAGCATCGACATTAAAACTGCAAAAATTGATTACATACACCCGCTGAAAAACCAGGCAAAATTTGAAGCCGGCGTTAAGGTGAGCTTTGTGAAAACAGACAATGATGCGCGCTTTGATTCCCTGAGAATGGGCAACTGGGTGCTGGATGAAAACCGTTCCAACCACTTTATTTATAAGGAAAATGTGAATGCGGCTTATATCAACTTCAACAAGCAATTCAAAAAAGTAAATGTACAGCTGGGATTACGTGGAGAACAAACGCACATCACCGGTACATCGGTATCCACGAAGAATAAGCAGGAGATGGAAGTGAAGAACGATTCTACTTACTTCAACCTGTTTCCCAGCATGGCGCTGACATATAAACTGAATAAAGACAACACGCTGGGACTGACTTACAGCCGCCGCATCCAGCGTCCGAGCTATGAAGATCTGAATCCGTTTGAATTTTACCTGGACAGGTATACAAAGGAATCTGGTAATCCAAACCTGAAGCCACAGTATTCCAACAACTTTGAAATCACGCATACTTTTAAGGATTTCCTGATCACTTCAGTAGGGTATTCCCATACAAAAGATATGATGACCCAGATACTGGAATCTGATGTGGATAAGTCTACTGGTGATACATCCATTCTGCGGTACAAATATCTGAACGTGGCTAAGGCCGACAACTTTAACCTGAACGTAACCGTACCGATGCCCATTACCAAATGGTGGATGAGCCTTACAACGATGTCGGTGTCTTACGCGATGTTTGAAACCGTGGTAAACGATAACCAGGTGAAACTGTCATCCGCCGGGTTCTTCGGACGCACCCAGCAAACATTCACCCTGAGCAAGGACTTGTCTGCAGAGGTAGTATTCTTCTATGTATCTCCGCAGGTAACAGAGAATGGCCTGTTCAAAATGAAATCTATGTCCTCCCTGGATCTGGGTGTTTCGAAGAAAGTATTGAAAGGAAAGGGATCTGTGAAACTTAATGTAACGGATGTGTTTAAAACCAATTATTTCCGTGGCGACTTTGATAATGCCGGCAGATATACTTCTGTTGCCAGCAGATGGGATGCACAGCAGTTCCGGTTGACCTTCAACTACCGTTTCGGAAACACCAATGTAAAAGCAGCACGTAGCCGTCAAACCGGACTGGAAGCGGAACAAAATCGTGTAAAACAGGGCGGTAACTAAGCCGGGCCTGTTTGGGAAGATGGTTTTTTAGGTATATAAGGATGGAAAAACGTGGCCCTTTACCGGGCTGCGTTTTCCTTACCACTTTAACAAGTGGTTTCATCACAGGAAACGGCGGTTTGGTATAATTTGATATTGGAGAGAGGTGGTTTAGAAATAATTTTGAAGAAATTTTTTGCCGGGCATTACTTTCATCCATTCTATATAAATAATTAATAATTAATAAGATAACAAATTTTTGCTGTTAATTAAACGGATAAAGTCTCACTAAACCGGAAATTTCCCCGTCAGCATCATGCAACCTTTTCTACAATTACTGTCTTTATAATGAAAGCATCAGCCACTAACTTGAATCAGACGCCACTCGCAGCACATATAGTAGAACGCTGCAAAAAAGGAGATGTCCGTGCATTTCGTGAATTGTACGAAGCCTATTCGGCTGCGATGTATAACATCTGCCTGCGTATGACCAATAATGTGAATGATGCGGAAGACACTTTGCAGGAGGCTTTTATCCAGGTGCACAAAAGCATTCATAAGCTGGAACGTGAGGCCAGTATCAGCGCCTGGATCAAGCGGATTGTGGTAAACCACTGTTTGAATACACTGCGTAAGAAGAAGGTGTATTTTGAAGAAGTGGATGAAGTGGAAGTATCGGCAGAAGAGGGCATTGATGAGGCCCAGTTTACCTGGACCGTTGCCGCCGTGAAATCTGCCATACATGGTTTACCACAGGGATACCGGACGGTATTGAATCTCTATCTTTTTGAAGAGTATTCACACCGGGAAATAGCAGAAATGCTGGGTATTACCGAATCTACTGTAAAAACGCAGTACATGCGTGCAAAGGAGAAAGTAAGACAAATTGTAAAACAGCAAAATGTAACTCGTTAATGCCAGACAATTTTGAAGGTTTTATCCGCCAGCACCGGAACGAATTTGAGGAAGAGGGCCCTTCACCGAGGGTTTGGAGCGCACTGGAGCAGGAGCTGACGGGCAGGCGCAAAGGAAAGGTGATTTCCCTTTTACAGAAAAACTGGTTTAAAGCAGCAGTGATCGCAGTATTGCTGGCCAATGCAGGCGCTCTTTTTTACTTCACCAAACACCGTCAGCCGCAGCAGCAGGAACTTGCTGTGTTGGCGCCTGATATACAGGAAGCGGGCGTTTACTATACGTCGCGCATAAACGAAAAACTGCAGCTGATTGATGCTTATCCCGATTCAGCACTGGGGCTGGATAGCGCTGCCCGTAAGGAACTGGAACTTCGCAACGATACTTATAAAGCACTGGAGAAAGAATTAAAAAATAATCCGGGCAATGAAAGAATCCGCGCTGCTATGGTGCGCTACTACCAGCTGAAGCTGGATCTGTTGGATAAAATTTTGGAAGAGTTACACGATAAACATGTAGCTCCCGGTCAAACAAAAAAACATTATGAAGCTGAAATTTAAGTGCTTGTTATTCCTGCTGCTGCCTTTACTGGCGCAGGCCCACAACGGATCTACTACTTATAAAAGAACCATTGTAAAGGAGTTCACCGTAAATGATAACGCCACGTTAAACCTTTCCAATAAGTACGGCAAAATCATTTTTCATGCGTGGAACAAAAACGAAATCAAAGCAACCATCACCGTTACCGGTTTCGGTAAAAATGACGAGCAGGCGAAAGCCATTGCAGAACTGGTGGAAGTGAACACCAACCAGGGTAACAACGGTGTGTCGCTGACTACTTATTACAACCCGTCGAAGAACAATTCCGGTTGGTTTTCATGGGGTGGTAAAATGGATTCCAAAGATTACGTGAACATTGACTACGATATTTATATCCCTCAAAGCCTGCAGAACTTAATGGTGAAGAACCAGTTTGGCGATGTGATAGCGGATAAGTTCAGTTTCCCTGTCACCCTGGAAATGAACTATTGCACATTTGATATCCGCGAGGCGCAGGATCTTGTCTTCAAAATAAATTATTGTGATAAGGGCAAGGTTGGTAAAGCGGCCAATGTAAGGGTGAGGGGGAATTATTCTGCTATCCGTGGCGGGCAGCTGGAATCGCTGGATGCCAATTCCAACTATAGTGAGTATGCGTTTAACCGCGTGGGCAGCCTGAGAATTTCTTCCAATTACGATGATTATAAAATGGATGTAACAGGTGCCGTGTCTGGCCGGGGTACTTATTCTGATGTGCGGTTAAGAGAACTGCAGCAGTCTGTTGATTTGAATATGACCTATGGAGATGTGAAGATAGAGAAAGTGGGCAACGGATTTAAGCAGGCCGATTTTCAACTCACGTATTCAGATCTGAATATCAGTTTTGGTTCCAGGCAGCCATTGTCGATAGAAGCGAACCTGGTAAACGGGGATCTGGATACCGGTGGGCTGGAGCTGAAAAATGTGATCTCCAACAAGATGAATTCGAACCTGCGTTTTAAGGCGCTGGCGGGGGGAGGAAGTGAATCATCTCCTTATATAAAAATACGCGGTACAAACACCGATGTAAAACTGGGTACCTATTAATTAAACAGATCAGAACGCCATTCTAAAATCTTTTTAAAATAAAGTTACACTATGAAACGAATTGCTGCTTACTTCCTGGTTGCTTTGCCATTGCTGCTTACGGCCAGTGTACTTGTTTCCTTTACGCGTCAGAGCGATGAAAGAATAAAGGGAAACGGAAATGTGAAACAGGAATCCCGGAATGCGTCTGCCTTTACAGATATCAGCACTTCCGGTGTTTATAAGGTGGTAATTGAACAAGGGAATACCCATTCTATCCGGGTAGATGCGGAAGATAACCTGCTGCCATATATCCTGACAGATATTGCCGGTGGCGAATTAAGAATCCATTCAAAGAAAGGGTACAATATTCAGCCTACCAAAGAAATCAAAGTATACATCACTCTGCAGAAGGTAGATAAATTATCGGCCAGTGGCGCCGGTGGTTTTACCAGCAAGGGAAAGCTTACCAGCGACCGTATAGAGCTGCGGTTCAGTGGTGCGGCTGATGCCGACCTCGACATCCGTACCCGTGAACTGAAAGTGGGCGTTGCCGGAGCCAGTAACATTACCCTGAAAGGCAATACGGATAAGGCCGATTATAGTATTTCCGGTTCTGCTGATATTTCAGCACTGGATCTGTCCACTGAAAATGCGAAGATTGGTATTTCCGGTACCGGTAAGGCAGATGTATTTGTGCAGAAGAAACTGGACGTAGGCATTTCCGGTATGGGAAAGGTAAAATATAAAGGAGAACCGAGTATTACCCAGTCTGTGTCCGGCATGGGTAAGATCAGCAAGATATAATAACAAGTTAGATTTAGAGTATATAACGTGCAGGTAGTTCTCTACCTGCTTTTTCTTTTTTATATTTGTTGTTCGAATATAAAATTTTTAATTATGCCGTCCTTTGATATTGTTAGCAAAGTAGATTTACAGACACTGGATAATGCTATTAACACGGTGAAGAAAGAGATCACCAACAGGTTTGATTTCAAGGGTTCACATGTGGAGATTGAGCTGAATAAGAAAGAACTGGTGCTGAATATAGAGGTAGAAAGTGATATGAAACTGGGCCAGGTGCTGGATGTGCTGGTAAGCCGGACGATGCGCCAGGGGCTGGACGCCAGTATTTACGATCTGAGTAAGGAGCCTTACCAGAGCGGGAAGGTATTTAAGAAAGAAATACCGGTGCGTAATGGTATTAAACAGGAAGATGCCAAGAAGATAGTAAAGATGATCAAGGATGCGGGTTTAAAGGTACAGGCGGCCATTATGGACGATATTGTACGGGTAACCGGGAAGAAGATCGATGACTTACAGGAGGTTATACAAAAGGCGAAGGAATCCAATCTGGGTATACCTTTGCAGTATATTAACATGAAATCCTGATTTTTTTACGAATAATCTTTGGGTGTTAAAGAAAATTAGTTAACTTTGCACCCTGTATTTACAATAATTTTGATATGAAACAGGGAATCCATCCAGAAAGTTACAGATTTGTGATATTTAAAGATATGTCAAACGGCGAGAGCTTTTTAAGCCGCTCTACCGCTCCTTCCAAAGAAACTGCAAAGTGGGAAGATGGTAATGAGTATCCGTTGATTAAGTTGGAAATTTCCAATACTTCTCACCCTTTTTATACTGGTAAGAATGTGTTGGTGGATACTGCAGGACGTATTGACAAATTCAACAAGCGCTACGCTAAGAAAGCATAGTTTCTAAGTAAAATATTTTTTAGAAAAATCCCATCGGCTTATCGATGGGATTTTTTATTTTAGCCCCTTATGGAGCGTAACTATATTCTTTTTGACACGCCCGTACGTGAACTGTTATACCCCTTTACGCATACAAGACCCATTGCTGCCTGCAGAGTAGGAATACTCACCATACAGGAGAAGTGGGAGCACTGGCTGGGTACAGGTATTAGTCATTTCACCGTACCGCATCTGCAGGACAAATTTCCCCTGCTATACAAAGGCAACCAAACCGTTAACATCTTACTGAGTGGACATATACTGCCGGACGCCGGACTGGTAGCCGCTATCCGTGAGTTACAACCGGAAGAGGAGTTGTATAAAGACAACGAGTTGCTGGCGAAAGCGGTGCAGGGGGAGGGGGCGCCATTGCTGGCTCCGGGCGCCCGGAAAAATTATCCGGGGGAAGTACTGGGAATTTATAAGCCTTGGGATATCTTTGCGCTCAACGATAAAGCAATCAGGGCAGATTATCAGCTGCTTACAAAGGGCAGGGAATCTGCTATTTTATCACACACCAATCAACAGATCAATCATACGGACATTTTCGTGGAGCCAGGCGCGAAGGTAGAGTACAGTGTGCTGAACGCCGCTACAGGGCCGGTTTATATCGGGAAGGATGCGGAAGTGATGGAAGGCTGTATGATCAGGGGACCTTTTGCGATGGGCGAAGGGGCCGTATTGAAAATGGGGACTAAAATATATGGCGCTACTACATTGGGGCCGTATTGTACCGGTGGAGGCGAGATCAAGAACAGCGTAATGTTTGGGTATTCCAATAAGGGGCATGATGGTTACCTGGGAGATGCAGTGATAGGGGAATGGTGTAACCTCGGGGCCAATACATCGGGTTCCAACCTGAAGAATAATGTATCTGACGTGAAGGTATGGATGGAGGCGCAGGGAGAGGCCGTATCCGCGGGTAAAAAATGCGGTGTGCTGATGGGTGATTACAGCAGGTGCGGCATTAATACCATGCTGAATACGGGTACTGTGATCGGGGTATCGTGCAATGTGTTTGGCGGGCATTTTCCGCCGAAATTTGTGGGTTCATTCAGCTGGGGGGATCAGGCCACTTACCGTTTGGCAGAAGCCCTGAAGGATGCCGGTAGCTGGATGGCGTTGAAGGGGAAAGAGCTTACAGAAAAGGATAAGCAGGTATTGGAAGCATTATATGCACAAATAAATCAGAAAGACCTTAAACCTTAATATCACAGTATGAGAAAGAAAATTGTTGCAGGTAACTGGAAAATGAACCTTACGCTGGCACAGGGCGAGCAGTTGATCAACGATATCCTGCAGGCAGGACTGAAACTGAAAGAAGGACAGGAAGTAATAGTCGCTACTCCGTTTCCTTATCTGCAGAAAGCAAAATCGTTGCTGAAAAACTATCCTGGTTTTTATGTGGCAGCACAGAACTGCTACAGTGAAAAATCCGGCGCCTATACCGGTGAGGTATCTGCTGAAATGCTGCAATCAATAGGTGTTGATTATGTTATTCTGGGTCATTCTGAAAGAAGGGAATATTTCCAGGAAAGCAATGCTATGCTGGCTAAGAAGATAGACCAGGCGCTGGCTAACGGTTTGAAACCTATTTTCTGCTGTGGTGAGCCGCTGGAAATAAGACAGGCGGAAACGCAGAATGCGTATGTGGCAAAACAACTGGAAGAAAGTTTGTTTCACCTTACAGAAGAGCAGTTGAAGAATGTGGTGATTGCTTACGAGCCGATCTGGGCTATTGGTACCGGTTTAACAGCCAGTTCCGCACAGGCGCAGGACATGCATGCGTTTATCCGTTCGCAGATTGCTAATAAATTTGGCCGTGAGGCAGCCTTGCATACTTCCATTTTATATGGTGGCAGCGCGAAACCCGGTAATGCGGCGGAACTCTTTGCCAGCCCGGATGTAGATGGTGGTTTGATTGGTGGCGCTTCCCTGGTGGCAGCCGACTTTGTGGCGATTATTGAGAAGTTGTCTTAAGTAATTGAGAAATACGCAGTTATAACAACTGCGTATTTTTTTAGTAAATAATGCTAAAAATATTAGTATTTCTGAAAAAAGGTTGTATATTCGTATTGTCATTCTAACAGGAAGAATTAAAATATCAGGTTATGAATACGAATTATGAAATTTCGGAAGAGGTATTTGATTATTTAGTGGTAGTGAATCCGGATGCATTGGTTGCGAAAGATGTGACCCGTATCCGTCAGTTTGTAGCAACTGAGTTAAGCGATACGATGATGTCTGCCGCACCGGTTCATGTGGCCTTGTTCAGGTCTGCTTTCCCTGAGCGTTTCCAGGACGATTTTGTTGATATGCTGGAAGAGGTAGCGCGTAAACAGGCCGGCTTTGCCATCTATACGGCAAAGATTGATGCCCTGAGGCATGCGGACGGGCACAACAGTGTTTTCATCAATGTAGCCAACCCCAAGCCACTGATCGATTTACACCGCAGCATTATGCAGACTTTTGAGTTGAAGCCACAAACATTCAAGCCGCATATTATGCTGGCGAGAGGTTTGCAGGATGCGGAGGTAAATATGATCATGCCATTGCTGGCGCAGCAAATTTTTGTGCGCAGCTTTAACTGCCATTGTTTTAGCCTGCTGAAAAGACCGGCGTCCGGTGGTAAGTACGAGCGGGTGAAAGACTTTGTTTTTGGAGATATTGAGCACATGGTAGGTTCATTATTTAATTACGCTGCTGCATAAGCAGTGAACTATAGTCTGATTCAGGAATTACCGGATGGTAGATTCGCAGGATTGGTGAAATGTTACGGATAAAATAATTTGTTATCCCCTATATCAATTTTCATCAATGTTTGTTTCCCTCAAGTTAACCATCCTTTCATACTGTTGCTATTGCAGTTTTTCGGCCGCTGTTGCAGGCTGGCTATAGAGCTGTAGTGGTTATTAGATCCGTAGGCAAGCATTTTCATAGGTTGCTGCGTATCCATAAATCCGGTAAATCCTGGTTCAGATAGTTGTTTGTTTAACCAATTCTTCTTTTTCTGGTATGCCCTGAAGGTTCCTGTCTGTAATTAGTTTTCCGGTTGTTTGTATCTTTGACGAATATTTAGTATGTTTTGAGTGGGAGCTGTATTCATGTGATATAACCCCATCCGAAGAAGACCATTACAGGGAAAATCGTTATAAATTTATGGCAACCAGGACAGTTGTACACAAAGAAATTATTGTGAAGGGCCGTGTGCAGGGAGTAGGATTCAGAGCTAATGCAAAGCGTGTAGCCGATTCAATGCATATACACGGACAAGTTAAAAATCTGCTGGACGGAAGTGTATGGATACTGGCAGAGGGAACAGCGGAAGAAATGGAAGATTTTATTGCATGGTGCAGGTCGGGGCCTGCTATGGCTGCAGTGAAGGAACTGGAAATCACCGACGGTGATGTACAACATATCAAAGGGTTTACTATCCTTTATTCATAAATCCCTGGTCCGGTAACAGCAGGTGTTTCGTTACCTATGCCAATCAATCGCAGATAAAGCTATCCGTGACCGGCAGACAACAGGCGCAAAGAAATTTTACGGAGCAACGCAACTGAATACAACCGTGAAAATTTCTTTGCGCTTTTGTCATGCATGTTTATTTAGTTAGTACTGGTGTATTTCTTTTGGAAAGACTTATCCAGTGCGGCTTTGGGAACAACGATCGTGATGGTGTTTACTGCGAAGTAAGCTTCGGATACATTTACGTAGCCTCCAAACGGACTGGAATTTTTACCCCATGAATTTTTTACCAGGAAGAATGTTTTACCCTTTGGTGATTTTTCGATCCCGGTAATGTGCATCAGGTGATCATCCTGTGTAATCAACTCTTCGTATAGCTTTTGACGTGAATCCTGTGTATATACGGGTTCAGTCATATCAGGATCGATACTATCTTTTTTCAGCGTGATTTCCGGTGAAGTGAGTAATGCAAATCCTTTGCTGCTGGCGAACCCGCGGTTGCTTACGTCTGCATCCCATAATACCGTATAGCCTTTTTGCAGGGCGGATTCCGTAATACCAGTCAGTTCCTTTACGGGCACATTGAAATAAGCGCCGTTGGAGAAATTATCCGGTACTTCAATGATAAAGGACTTGTAGAAAGGATGGTGTGTAAAAGAAGTCAGGAAAACATAATCGTCTTCATTGAACTTCACCACTTCCTTTGCAAAGCTTTGCGGAGTATATGTTTTGCCGTTATATTCAAAAGTGGCAGGAGGCGCTCCCATGTATTGATCGAGGATCCCTGTAAACTGTGATATCCAGTTATCCGGTACAGGCGATACCTTGATGATACTGTCGAGGTATTTTTTCATGGTCACCACCATTTCTGAGTGGTTGTGGACGGTGGCATTGCCTTTTAGACCGCTGTAAACGCTTTCCGGTTCTATGCCATAGGCAGCTATGGAATGGATTACATCGTGTGCCAGTCCGCCTTCATCGAAACGGGCGAAGCCCTGGCGACGAACATAATTTTTGGCTTTTTCTATATAGATGTTGCGGGCGGTAAACATTTCAGACAGATCCAGTTCCGGCAGTCCTTTTCGTAAACACTCCGATTCTACCATAGAAGTAGAGGAGAATGACCAGCAGGTGCCGGTCATGCCCTGGTTTTTAACCGGGGTGGCTGCATTGATTTTACCGTTTTCCAGATTGCTGATTACAACGCCCTTTTCCTGTGCACCCGCTGCTAAGGCGATGAACATGGCAAGGGTTAAACAAAATGTTTTCATATGCGATCTCATTAAATTATTAACCTAAAGATAAGTGAACCCGTATAATAAAAAATACCATTACCGTATGAACGGTAATGGTACGGATGCAATCTGCAATAGAATGGCAGTAAATCAGTTTTGTATGTCGGAATGATATGAGTTTGCAGAACCTTTTATGATCACCTGTTTTGTTTGCAGGTATTTCTGGTATTTGTTTACCACGTTGTCCGGTTGTTTAACATCATTGATGAACAGTCCGTTTTCATTTTTTTCTACCTTATAACCTTTTTGGGCGTCCAGGAGCTTATCTGCCTCCATTTGGGAGATCATTTCTTTATAAAAGGCGGCTCTTTTTTCACCTTCTTTCGCTCTTTCAGCCCCTTCTTTCGCTCTCCTTTCACCTTCTTTCGCTCTTTCAGCTCCTTCTTTCGCTCTTCTTTCTCCTTCTTTTGCTCTTTCATCGCCTTCCCTCGCTCTTAGTTCTCCATCCCTGTTTTTCTGGGTAACTTCTCTTTCCCTGGCGATATTTTCCCGTACCCTTGCGGCATTGGCGAGTGCTTCCGCCCTGTTTTTGCGGGCTTCTTCCAGGGAGGAGGCAGCATGTTGAGTGGCCTGGCTGGCTGCTTTAAGACCCGCCTTAGTTTCTTTGCTTACCTTATCGTAGAATTCCTTGGTGTTGACGCCAGCGTATGCGGCCTGGAGATTTTTGTTGAGTGCAGCAAAATCAATGTTCTTCAGTGCTTCAGCGGCTTCTTTCTGTGCGGCGCTGATTTTGCTCCAGTCAATATTTTTCAGGGCTTTCACGCTTTCTTCCTGTGCCTTACGGGCTTCGGCAGATACTTCATCCCATTTAATATTTTTGGTGGCTTCGGCTATATCCGCCTGTACTTTTTTCATATTTACCTGGTTCAGCTGCTGCATGGCCTGCTGGATGCTTTTTTGTGCTTCCCGGATCTGCTGGCGTACTTCATCTTTGTTGACCTGGTAGTCGAATTTATAGTTGTAATTAAATGCCTGCGCTTTGTTGGTTGTTGCAGTGCGTTTATTATTCTTATTTACGTTTACCTGTGTATTTACATTGGTGGAAACGTTGCTCTGGGCTGTTACCTGGATATCTGAAAGGTCTACTGACAGATCCTCTTTTAATGGCGCCAGAGGTGCCACTGGTGGTAATGGTGCTGGCACAGGCTCAGGAACAGGAGCAGTTACCGGTTCAGGAGCAGGTGTTGGTGGTGGCGCAGGAAGAACGGTATCTGTGGTAGCAATTTCCAGTTGTTCCCGGAATTTGCGGGTAGTTTCATCCGGTTCAACGGCGGCCAGCTTTTTCTGCGGAGCGTTGTCTTTTACAATTTTTGCTTTTACCGGTTGCTGCTGGTCGTTATGATCTTTTCCTTTAGCAGGGTTTAGCCATGCAATAGATATAAGGCCAGTGGCGATGATAAGTACGGCTAAAAATTTCTGGCTATAATTAAGGTGTTTAGTTTTCATTTCCATGATGCGTTTAATGCGGTGAAACAGATGTTGTTTACTGTCTGCAGCAGCCATAGTAAGCCGGTTGGCGGTAAGGCGGTATTCCTCCAACGCTACCAGTGCATGCGCATATTGCAGTGGTTGTACGGTACTGGCTATAACCAGGTCGTCGCAACAATGTTCCCTTTCCATACGGATGATTTTGGAAATCAGCCATACAAAAGGATTGAAGAAAAGAATTGTTTCAACAATTGATTGGAAGATATTTAACAGATAATCATTGCGTTTGATATGCGCCAGTTCATGCAGCAGTACTGCTTCCAGCTGTGCTTCCGTAAGGTTATTCACCATTGCTACCGGTAAGAGGATGAGGGGTTTTAAAAATCCCAGCATCACGGGGACCTGTACATGCCTGGAGATGAGGAGTTTCACCTTGCGGGGAATCTGTAATCTGGCGGCCAGTTTATCCAGGTGTTTATCCCATGCTTCTCCCATAGGCTCTATCCGGGTAGTACGGATCTTACGGAGTTGAAACAGATCGGATAATAGTTTGACGATCATGCCGGCCATACCGGTAATGTATAGTGCTACCAGGAAAGGAAAACAAAGTTCAAGGTTGGGAAACAGCCATATCAGCGGGTCCTGGCTGGGATACACGGCGGTGAGATGAACCGTTTCCTGCGGAGTAAGGGTGCCACTGAAGTGTAGTACTGCTTCTCTTGCTTCCTGCAGTCGTTGCACATGCATATACAACGTAGCAAGGAACCAGGTAAAAATGCCCGAGAGCGAGAGCAGCGACAGATTGTATTTTATCCGTGCGCCCGCCTGTGGCCAGAGTTTTAATACTATCCGTAAGCAGGCATAGATGAAGAACGCCTGCCACATGGAATGAAGGATCGTCCAACCCAGGGCGCGCACGAAGTCGCCCGTAATAGGTAATACATTCATAGTACTAGATTTACCTGTTTTCCTTTTGTTCTTTTTCTATTGCAGTAAGATATTGCCGGATCTTTTCCAGTTCTTCTCCCGACGACTGATGATGGCCGAGGGCCTGCATAACCAGTTGTGAAGCCGAACCGCCAAAAACGGTATCTATCATTTTATCCAGTAATTGTTGCTGTGTTTTCTGCTGTGAAATGGCGGCAGTGTATACATGAGTTTTGCTGCTGGTATCGCGCTGCAACAGCTCTTTTTCATGCATGATCTGCATCAGTTTGAGGGTAGTGGTGTAGCCGGCATCTTTCGTTTGAGATAAAATATCATGTATCTCACGAACGGTGCTGGGGCCCTTTTCCCAGAGAACGCCCAAAATTTCCAATTCACTTTCTGTAGGCCGGATCTGTTTCAAAGCAATGATTTATGGATGATGATTATTGTTGTACGAATATCTTCGTAAACAAATGTACGATAGTTTTCGTAATTGCAAAATATCAGGGGAGATTTTTTTAAAATTGCATTTTCTTTAACAAAAAGAGAGGGGAGGAAATGAGGCTTGCCAATGTTCAATCCCTGGCAGGCAGGGCCTGTTCCCTTCGTAGCTGCCGCGTGGTTTTCCGGCTGCCATCTGCGCTCCAGCCGGGGGCATCAAAAATATAGTGCACGGCCTCACGTAAAGAACGGGCGTGCCGCACATCCCGCCAGATATCCAGCCATTCATGGGTGGCAATACGGAAGGGATTATAGGTGTGTATATTTTTAGTGAGGCCATATACCGGTCGTTGCTTCTCCGGGGTGAAGGTACCAAACATGCGATCCCAGATAATGAGGATCCCCGCATGGTTCCGGTCCAGGTAATCGATATCAGAGCCATGATGCACGCGGTGATGGGAGGGCGTGTTGAACACGTACTCTATGGGCGCCGGTAATTTATGGATCACTTCTGTATGAATCCAGAACTGGTAAATCAGGCTGATGGCCTGCATGCTCATTACCATCACCGGATGGAACCCGGCAAGCGGCATCCAGAGCCAGAAAGTAAAGGTGCCGGTTAAATTGCCGGTCCAGGTTTGACGCAGGGCGGTGGCGAGGTTGTATTTTTCAGACGAATGATGGATGACATGTGAGGCCCAGAAGAAACGGATACTATGACTGCTGCGATGAAACCAGTAGTAACTGAAATCATCTGCAAAAAAACATAATACCCATGCCCACCAGGTAAAGCCCAACGTAAGCAGCCGGAACTGGTAAAGAAAAAGATAGATACCAAAAATAACAGCTTTGGTGAAGATCCCGATAAACACATTGCCCAGGCCCATTGCAATGCTGCTGAGGGCATCTTTGGGCTCATACATATTTTTTTTATCGATGGCCGTAAAAACGATTTCCAGCAGTATCAACAGCACAAATCCGGGAATGGCATATGTTATCAGGTCGGGAGGCATATGTGGAAACTTTCTGTTACGGAAGTTAACGATTTTTTGCCGGGCTTCCCGCGGTGATGAAAGCAAAAATGCAGCGGAGAAAAAGTTTCCCCGCTGCATTGTAGTATTAAAAACAGGCACTATTTAAATGTTCTCTCTGCGCGGCTCACGGCAGACGTACCAAACCAGCCCAGGATCCTCGTTTTACCGGAAGGAGTGGTATTATGTACATTGCTTTTTACGTTTTCCAACACTTTGGCAAATAATCCGCCGGAATTTACCTGGTTATTTACCTGGGTAAGGAAATCGTAGCTTGGGTGGGTGAGGGAAAGCATTCTTACGATGGCCTTTTCATTTACCTGGTAAGGTTTATCATAGTCAGTGATGCCTTCTCTTATCGGTAAAATGAATGTGTTGCCATCGGAAACGCCTTCATCGTAGGAACCGTCAATGGAGAAGTTATCTTCCAGGCGCCTGAGCGTATCATTACGGTAGGAGCGGATCCAGTAATAATCTGTTGCACCGGCCAGGTCCCTGGCGTGGAACTTGGCGTAGTAGCCTTCTTTGTTGCTGATAGATTCCTCTTTTGTTTTGAATTCATAAGAGATAGAATCTATGGTTGTTACTCTTTTGATACTGTCGAACGCTTCAAATATTTCACCTTTGAATTCCACATGCAGCTTGTATCCGTGCCCTATAATACCGATAGCTTTGTTGGAAGCGTTGTAGGTGTATTTGTTGTCTTTGAACAGGAACGGATAAGACTCGCCGGTAGTCAGGTCAAACAGGGTGATCTTCGCATCATCGATGATGGGAGCTGGGCTGTTATCCGTATAAGGAACCGACATGGTAAACTTGATGGTTTGTATACCGGCTTCATTGGTAATCCATGCATCCAGTACCGGGTAAGATATTCCTTTCGCAATGTCCAGGTCAATCTTGTCTTCGCAGGCGGTGAAACCTGCAGCAACAGCAAACAATATGAGGAATAATGACTTTTTCATCTGATCTTGAATTTTGGACAATTAGAACTTGAAGTTATATGTGATACCAGGGATAATAGAGCCTATGATAGACAGGCGTACTGCTTCCCGTTTGGTAGGATCATCGTCGTTTTGTTTAAAGTAGATGGTGTAGGCATTTCTGCGGCCATATACGTTATACAGTGAGAATACCCATTCTCCTTTCCAGCGTTTCAGCTGTTTGCCTTTCAGTGTCATAGACAGATCCAGCCTGTGATATGCCGGCAGGCGGTAGTTGTTGCGTTTCTCGGTACTGTTGTAAGGAATGTCCCAGTCCTGGAATTCCAGCCTGTTATCCGCGAAAGTTCCCGGTGTGCCGGAGGCGAATACCCAGTTGGCCGACAGGGAGGTACGTTTCGTGAAAGTATGTGTTAACACCAGGTTCAGGTTGTGGGTGCGGTCGTAACGGTTCAGGAACCATTCATCCATACTGATACCGATGGTTTTTCTTTCTGTGCGTGACAGTGTATAGCTTACCCAACCGGTAGTTTTGCCGATATCTTTTTTCGCATAGAGTTCCAGTCCGTACGCGCGTCCCTGGGAAGGCAGCAGATCTGCTTCGATAAGGGGATTCAGCTGCAGGTTGGCGTTGTCGATGTAATCCAGCTGGTTGTCGGTGGTTTTATAAAACACTTCGGCCGACAGTTCGTAGGCGTCATTAGGCGCATTGTAAAAGTAGCCTGCGGTATACTGGTCAGACACCATTGGTTTGATATTGTTGGTGCTGGGTGTCCAGATATCCAGGGGAGTAGGGGATGCGGTGTTGGACAGCTGGTGCATGAACTGTGTAGTTCTGCTATAGGCCAGCTTCACGGCGTGTTCATCTGTAAACGCATACCGGGCACTGATCCTGGGTTCGAAGTAATAGTAGCCTTTGATCAGGTCATTACCATTGTAGTCTTTGCTGCCGATTAACCGCTTACGGATGCCTGGTGTGGTATCATTAAAATAGTAGGCAGTTCCTTTACCGATGAATTGATAGGCAGATAAACGGCCTCCGTACTGGATCCCGAATTTCTTTGTTGGTTTAAATTCATGATCCAGGTATACAGCTGATTCCAGTGCGTGCTGATCATTAATTTGTTTAACGTGTTTAAGTGATCCTTCCGTGCTGGTACCTGTACCTGGTTTAAAGGTGTAATAGATGCCTTGTACCCCGAAATGCAGGCTGTTGGCGGCATTGATGTAATAGGTGAAGGAAGGTTTTACACCGTAGTTGATAATGTTAGATGTCCAGTCGTATCCCTGTGAATCTTCATTGGTTGCTTTCTTGGAATCGTTGCTGAACTTCAGGCTGTAATCATACTTACTATAATAAGTAGTAAAGTTCATGAACAGGCGGTTGGTGAATACGTGGTTCCATCTTACGGTGGCGGTAGTGTTGCCCCAGTTCATGTTTATATCTTTTCCAAAACCAAAAACGTCTCTGCCAAAATAACCGCTTACAAACAAGGAGTTATTTTTATTGAATTTGTAGTTGGCTTTGGCGGTAAGATCGTAGAAATTGAGCTTGGTATCTTTCATATCCCCCTTTACAAAAGGTTTCATCAGGATATCTATATAGGATCTTCTGGCGGCCACTATAAAGGAGGATTTATCCTTTACCAGCGGGCCTTCCACCGACAGGCGGCTGAAGATGTTACCGATACCGCCGTTTACGTTGAAGTCCTGGTTGTTACCGTCTTTCATACGGATATCCAGTACAGAAGAGGTTCTGCCACCGTATTCAGCGGGAAATCCACCTTTGATGAGGTTGAGGCTTTTAACGGCATCCGGGTTGAATACAGAGAAGAAGCCAAGCATGTGGGTGGAGTTGTATACCGGCGCTTCATCCAGGAGGATGAGGTTTTCATCGCTGTTACCACCGCGTACGTTAAAGCCGGAAGCGCCTTCACCAACGGTGTTAACGCCGGGGAGGGTCTGGATGGCCCGCAATACATCTACCTCACCCATGAAGGTGGGCATCTTTTTCATTTGCTGTATATCCAGTTTGTTGATGCTGGTATTCAGGGTATTAACTGTCCGTTCCTGTTTCTGGCCGTTAACGGTTACTACGTTCAGCTGGCTGCTGGTGGCTTCCATGCTTACATCGAGTGTAACATTCTTTCTCAGGTTAACGGTTGTTTTATAAGTACCGTAGCCCATATAAGAGAACTGCAGTTCGTGTTCTCCGGCCGGAAGCGTAAGGGAGTAAAATCCGTATTGGTTACTCACGGTACCCAGACTGGTGCCGCTTTTGCCAATGGAAATGCCTACCAGGCTTTCCCCGTTTTTCTTGTCTTTTACATAGCCGCTTACGGTATATCGTTGCTGCTGTGCGGTTGCTGATTGTCCTGCGAGGATCAAAATGAGCAGAGACAGCAACATGGTTGCCTTAGTTTTCATAAAAGTCAGATGCAGTTTTATATTATGTCTGTTGCATTTTTGTTGCATGCATATAAGACGTTGCAAAAATATGTTACCCCTACGGCGATAAATTATTTTTTTAAATCATAATTGTGTTATAACATGATTTAACGAAAAAAGGAAGGCTCATGCCTTCCTTTTTCAATAAAATGTAAGCCCCTGTTAATCCAGGATGGCACAGTTAAACCCGAGCCGGGTTACAAAATCTATAATAGTTTGTTCTGCCAATGATTGAGGGCTTACAATGCGTAGTACTTTGTCACAGTCTTCCAGGTCTACGCTACAGGCATTTACGGTAAATTGTGCTGAAATGGCGTCAATCACATTGTTTCTATCCTGAACAGTTGTAATATTGGTACGGAATATTCCCAACATAGATGATAATTTTTTTGAGTATTCGGAATATTTTTATGCAAATTTGCTACTGTTATCCCATATAACTGTTACACGAGACGGATTATCAATTATACGAAACGGATTTTTTTATGGGCGTAGTTATTACAGATGATGCCAACCAGGTATTGCTAACGGAAGAAATTCCTTTCGATTACCATAAGATCCGTTCCAGGGGAATGATTGAAGAAACCCAGGAACTGCAAAAGGATTTTGGCTCTGCAACTGTGCACGAATATAACTTCGAAGGCACCAGTATTGCCTGTTGCGAGGCACAGGTTTACGAGAATATCCATATTTCTTCGGATTTTATGGAACCCCTGGTGATGCTCCTGTTCATGGAACAGGGAGATATTACTACCACACTGGGTGGCATTTCAGACAATTTCAGGTTTTCTACACAGGAGCATAATCTTATGTTTAGTCCGGCGCAAACGGAGACGATAGCGGTAAAGAAGCAGCGGGACATTCACTTTTTGGGCCTGAGCTTTACACCGGCGCGTTTCCTGGAGCTGGCAGAGAATAATGGGCGGGTGCTGGATGGATTGGCCAATAACGTGGCCGGGAATAAATCCGTTACGCTGGCGGATAAGTATAATCCCCGGATCACTCCCCGTATGAAGATGGTGATGGAGGAGGTGCGTCAATGTAAATTCCAGGGAGGTTTGAAAAAGCTGTTCTTACAGTCGAAAGCTATGGAGTTACTGGCTTTGCAATGTGAGCAGATGGAAGCGACCCAATCGTCCGGTACGCCTTTACGCAATAAAATCACTCCGCAGGATGTGGAGAAGCTGTATTACGCGAGGGACCTGGTGATACAGCATGTGCAACAGCCACTGAGCCTGGAGGAGTTATCGCGCAAAGCGGGATTGAATGAATTTAAATTGAAATCAGGCTTTAAGGCCATTTTTGATAATACGGTGTTTGGTTATTTGAACGACCACCGCCTGGAACTGGCCAGGGAACTGATACAGGGAGGCGATCTGCCCATGTCGCTCATTGCGGAACAGGCAGGGTATTCATCTCCCCAGCACTTCAGTACTGCTTTCCGTAAGAAATTCGGGATAAGTCCCGGGAAAGTCAGGGGTTAAAAATAAAAGGGACAGGAGAAACGATTCGTTTCTCCTGTCCCTTTTATTAATACGCCAGTGTAAAGCGTTGTTTGATATGTTGCGGCTGTTCCAGTTCGTCCAGCAAGGCTACGGCGTAGTCGGCTGAAGAAATTTTACTCTCACCTTTATCATTGAATACTACCTGGTTGGTACCCAAACGGAATTTTCCGGTGCGTTCACCTGGTTCTATCATCATAGCCGGGCTAATCACGGTCCAGTCGAGATCTGTAGATTGTTTAATCACATTGAATGCGTCGCGGGTGGCAGTGGCGCCGCCTTTCCATTCTGCAGGGAATTCGGGTGTATCCAGCAATTGTACGCCCGGGGCGATTTCCAGGCTGCCTGCACCACTAACAGCGATCAGCCTTTTGATACCGGACTTTTTGGTAGCATTAATAATGGCGTTGATAGCTTTTACGTAGGTGGCGGAGTCGTGGGCGCTGTAGGAGCTGATCACGGCTTCATTGCCAGCCAGCAGCGGGATTAATTCCGCTTCGTTGGTGGCGTCTCCTTTTTTTACGGTAAGATGCGCGTTGGTAACGGTTATCTTTTCCGGGTGACGAACGATAGCGGTAACTTCATGTCCTCTGCTCAGCGCTTCATTTAAAATGGCTGATCCTATAAATCCGGATGCTCCGATGATGGCAACTTTCATGATTTTTATTTTTTTGTAGTGACTAAATAATACAGCCTGCCCGTGCTGATTGTTCTAATTGTTAGAAAAAATATTACAGTTTAAGGGATAAAAAAACAGATCCCTTGATCTGTAATAAAAATAATTACAGTACAAAGATAGGGAAGATATTTTAATTACCAATTGTTTTTTGCGGATGTTGTCTTTCTCAGGATTAACCGTGATTAAGCTGATTTAGGGATTTGATCACTTTTGATGTAGAAAGATTTGGGGAGATGTAAGCGGATGTTGTCTTTCTCAGGATTAACCGTGATTAAGCTGATTTAGGGATTTGATCACTTTTGATTTAAAAAGATTTGGGGAGATATAAGTGGTTATACCCGCTTACATCTCCCCAAATCATATACAAAATCCAAAAAGTTAAATCAAGTAAATCACCTTAATCACGGTTAATCCTGAGAAAGACAATATCCGCGAAAGTTATTTCTTTTCTACAAGATAAGCAGTCACCTTGCTGCTTACCGTTTTGGTGGCCGGTTTTACCGTTTCTGTTTTAACAGTAGGAGGAACCGGTGGTTGTTTGGTATGAAACATCTCCGCCAGGGTAGGCGCAATCACCAATGACACGATAGACATCAGTTTGATGAGGATGTTCATACTCGGGCCGGAAGTATCTTTAAACGGATCACCTACGGTATCGCCGGTTACAGATGCTTTATGCGGCTCAGATTTTTTGTAGTAAGTTTCGCCGTTGATTTCCACACCTTTCTCGAAAGATTTCTTTGCGTTATCCCAGGCGCCACCGGCGTTGTTCTGGAAAATTCCCATCAGCACACCACTAACGGTAGCACCGGCGAGGAACCCGCCCAATACTTCCGGACCGGCTATAAAGCCCACCAGCAAAGGAGAGATCAGGGCAATAGCGCCTGGCAGCATCATTTCACGGATAGATGCCTGCGTGGAAATAGCCACACATTTATCGTACTCCGGTTTGCCGGTACCTTCCATGATGCCGGGTATTTCGCGGAACTGGCGGCGTACTTCTTCCACCATCGCCATCGCTGCACGGCCTACCGCCGCAATAGCAAGGGAGGAGAAGATGAACGGGATCATACCGCCCACAAACAAACCTGCCAGTACGTTGGCTTTATAAATGTCGATACCCTGGATACCAGCCACACCCACAAAGGCGGCAAACAGCGCCAGTGCGGTTAAAGCAGCGGACGCAATGGCAAAACCCTTACCGGTAGCGGCAGTAGTGTTACCTACTGCATCGAGGATATCTGTTTTTTCTCTTACTTCTTTAGGGAGTTCACTCATTTCCGCAATACCACCGGCGTTATCGGCAATAGGGCCAAAGGCATCGATGGCCAGCTGCATGGCTGTAGTGGCCATCATACCGGCTGCGGCAATGGCAACACCATACAAGCCAGCCAGGTGGAAGGAACCGGCAATACCGGCGGCCAGCACCAGGATGGGCAGGGTAGTGGATTCCATACCAACAGACAAACCACCAATAATATTGGTAGCCGCCCCGGTAGCAGATTGACGGATAATTGATTTTACCGGGCGTTTACCCATGGCAGTATAGTATTCTGTGATGATACTGATCAGCGTACCCACTGCCAGTCCTACCATGATGGCGCCGAATACCTGTCCGCGGGTAAATTCATGACCACGTAAGGTCATGGCGCTTTCCGGGAGGATCCAGTTTACCAGGAAATAGGAAACAACGGCTGTTAATATAATAGAACCCCAGTTTCCCATGTTCAGCGCTTTTTGCACTACGCCGGTATTCAGCCCGGAGCCTTCGCCGATGCGAACAAAGAGGGTTCCGATCATGGAAAAGATGATACCTGCGCCGGCGATGATCATTGGCAGCAGGATAGGGGCGATGCCGCCGAATGCGTCATGCGAAACGGTTTCAGAACCCAGCACCATAGTGGCCAATACGGTGGCTACGTATGAACCGAACAGATCGGCGCCCATACCGGCTACGTCACCTACGTTATCACCCACGTTATCCGCAATGGTAGCGGGATTCCGGGGATCATCTTCCGGGATGCCGGCTTCAACTTTACCTACCAGGTCGGCGCCCACATCAGCCGCTTTGGTGTAAATACCGCCACCCACACGGGCAAACAGCGCAATACTTTCTGCACCCAAAGAAAAGCCGGTAAGCACTTCAATGGTTTTAATCATTTCAGCGGTATTGGCTTCCGCCCCGAAATATGATTTCAGTATAATAAATAAGGAGCCTAATCCGAGAACTGCCAGGCCGGCAACACCCATTCCCATTACAGAACCGCCGGTAAAAGATACCTGCAGCGCTTTAGCAAGACTGGTACGCGCTGCATGCGCGGTACGCACATTGGCTTTGGTGGCTATTTTCATGCCGATGAAACCCGCAGTGGCGGAAAATACCGCACCAATCACAAAAGCCAGTGCGATAGACCAGTGGGAGTTTTCATGTGTAGCTCCCATGTATCCCAACAGCAGGGCGGCAATAATCACAAAGTAAATAAGGACTTTATACTCAGCTTTCAGAAATGCCATAGCGCCTTCAGCGATATGCTGGGCTATCTCTTTCATCTTGTCGTTACCTGCATCCTGGCGTGTAACCCAGGAGCTTTTAACAGCCGTATACAACAAAGCCAATAATCCAAAACATGGAACGAGGTAAACTATATTCATGTAAGCGAAATTTATAAATACGTGGTTGACAAAAAAGTTTATTAATTAAAAAAAATAGGATTCCAAAAAAAAATATTCAAATGAATATAAAACATAAATTATTAATTGTGTACGCGGTAAATAAAATTATTGTACACATGGGCCATGAGTAAGTATTTCAGGCGAAAAAAAATAAAGCGCTCAGATGCCTTCCCGGAAGGCGTTGCCCAGTGAGGAGATAATGTCAGATGCGGTCATGGCTTCCTGTGAGAGCTGCGCCGCTGCCAGGTCGCCGGCATAGCCGTGCAGCCACACGCCCAGCAGCATGGCGGCCTTTGGGGTATACTCCTGCGCCAGCAAACCGGTCAGGATCCCGGTGAGTACATCCCCGCTGCCACCGGTAGCCATACCGGGGTTGCCGGTGTGATTGAAATATACGGCGCCATCCGGGCAGGCAATGGCCGTGTACCGTCCTTTCAGTAAAATATACAGCTGCAGTTCCACTGCTTTTTTTGATAATAACTCCAGTCGTGCTATATCGTTGGCAGTTTTACCGAATAACCGCTCAAACTCTTTCGGATGCGGGGTCAGCAGGGATCCTTTCGGCACTTTATATAACAGGTAGGGATATACGGAAAGCAGGTTGAGGGCGTCGGCATCTATCACCATCGGGTGTTGCCAGGCGTCCATCAGCACTTCGAGCGATTTGGCTGTTCCGGGTTGTGTGCCGATACCGGGACCAATGCCGATGGCCTTGTAACCGGCAGAACTGATTCCTTTATGAAAATGGGTGCTGTAGTGGGCGTCTTCGTCGGTGATGCACATGGCGGCTGGTTCGCTGATCTGCATGATCTGGGTACCGCATTGGGGAACATGACAGGTAAGCAGGCCCACTCCGGCGCGGAGGCAGGCGCGCGCACTTAGCACTGCTGCGCCCATTTTTCCATAGCTGCCGGCAATGAGCAGTGCGTGGCCGTAGGTGCCTTTATGGGCAAAGGGATCACGGGGGCGGTAAATGGTGCGCATCATTTCACGGTCGGACAGGTGATATCGTGCAGGCGTTTGCGTTATATAGTCCGGGTGTAGCCCTATCGGCAAAATGTGTACATCTCCTGCGTACGGTGCATTTTCCGGGAGCAGGAAAGCCAGTTTATAAAATTCAAAGCTCAGGGTGGTGTGCGCCTTAACCACGGGGTTATGCACACTGCTTTCATCGGCCATCAGGCCGGAGGGCATGTCGATGGCTATAATGGGATGTTTGTGGCGCTGGTCGTTGATGAGGTGTATAATCCCTGCTACCCAGCCGTCTACCGGGCGGCTCATACCGGTACCAAAAATAGCGTCTATGATAATGGCATTGGGAGGGAGTTCCGGAAAGTCGGATACATCGCCGATGGTATAAATCCCTGCGGGATGCAGCTGTTGCAGGGTGCGGAGCTGGTGTTCGTGGTCGGGGCTTGCTTGGCTGCTATGCTGCAATATACAGGTATGTACATCGTAACCATGACCGAGCATTAAGCGGGCTATAACCAGTCCATCTCCCCCGTTATTTCCTTTTCCGCAAAAAATATAAACCGGGTGTGCGGGGGAATAATGATCTTCCAGCCAGGCGGCACATTGTCCGGCGGCTCTTTCCATCAGGTGTATACTGCTGATGGGTTCATGAGCGATGGTGAAGGCATCTGCCTCCCGGATCTGTGCAGCGGAGAAGATTTTCATGTCCGGATGTTGAACATTAAAATTACTCCAAAATAAGGAACATAAAAAAACGGACCATGCTTGCCTCATGATCCGTTTGTAATGAAGTGGTCGCCTGGATTAAAAAGTATATCTGGCAGACACACCGCCGATCTCCTCACCAAGATAGTTGGTGGGTCCAACAAACTGTACGTAAGGTTTCAGATCAGCACTGATGTTTAAAGGAATTTTCTTGAAAGTATATTCGACACCGATGATGCCATCCAGACCCGGAGACACATAAGTACCTTTGCCTTTATCTATATAACGGTCCCAGTCGTAATCACGACGGTCGTAGAAGCCTACGTGCGCACCACCACCGGCATACATGTTCAATCCAGGTACGCCTATATTCCAGTTGTATTCATACAACCCGGTAAAAGTAACATTTGTTTTGTGCGAGTGGTTGGTGGTTACCAGTCCTTCTATTGCGTGAGGACCCTTAATGAAATGCTTGATGGTAAAGCCTACTACCCACGGATTCAGGCGAATACCCAGTGCGGTTTCGTAGTTGGATGGATCGCTGCTCTGATAACTTTTTTTCTTCTGCGCGTTTGCCTGGATCGCAAGTACAGCAATAAGGCTGAAAAGTAACACGACTTTTTTCATAGATGTGTTGTTTGAATGAAACTTAAAAATATACGTTGAGAAACGTTGGCATGTTCTCTAAAGTATATACACGACGAAATTAATTTCAGGGTTGCTTTGCAAGAACAGTGCCAACCGGTTTGATCAGTCGCAGAAAAATAAATCCGGCGAGGCCTGCTGCTAGGGAAGCAACAATTACTGACATGATAGCTATAATCTGCATTTCCCTTTCCTGGTAGGCCAGTGAAGAAATAAAAATAGACATGGTAAAACCAATACCGGCAATAAGTCCAACGCCGGCAAGCTGTAACCAGCCTGATTTTGAAGGCAGGGTAGCCAGCTTGAGTTTTACGGCAGCAAAGGAAAGCGTAAAAATACCCAGTGGTTTTCCCAATACCAATCCGGCAATGATGCCGTAACTGATTTTATTGTGCAGCGCGCCGCTGATATCTGTGGGTAAAAGGATGGCAGTATTGGCGAGGGCAAACACAGGCATGATAATAAAATTCACCGGGTCATGTAAACTATGCACCAGTCCGGCTATACGGTCCTGCGGAATACAGAATGCCAGTAATACCCCTGCAATAGTGGCATGCACGCCGGAATTGAAGACGCAATACCAGAGTACAATACCGGGGATATAATAAAAGATCAGGCGTTGTACTTTCAGGAAGTTCAATAACAGCGGGATGAGCAATACACCGCCGCCGATCAGTAAATATTTTACATCCAGGTGTGGGGTATAAAAGATGGCAATGGTTAATATGGCGCCCAGGTCGTCGATAATGGCCAGCGCCATCAGGAAAATTTTGAGCGTTACAGGCACTCTTCTGCCCAGCAGTGACAAAATGCCCAGCGAGAAAGCAATATCGGTAGCCATAGGAATACCCCAGCCATGTGCATACGGCGTATTTTTATTGAAGAGGGCGAAGATCAGCGCGGGGAACAGCATTCCGCCGATGGCAGCCAGTACCGGCAAAATGGATTTGCGCACAGAAGATAATTCTCCCACGGTAAGTTCTCTTTTTATTTCCATTCCTACGAGGAAAAAGAACAGTACCATCATACCGTCGTTTATCCATAACAGGTAGGAATTGGGCAGGTGTAAAGACCTGTATTGATAATGGTGACCGCCTGCGGGATCAAATAAAGTATTCCAGAACCCTATATAATCTTCCTGCACACCGGAGTTAGCCAGTATCATTGATATGATGGTGCATACAATGAGTACTATTCCTACCGCGCGACTATCTTTCAGAAAGGTGTGGATAGGGGATATCAGTGTTTTCCGGATGATGTTAATAGAGGTCTTGATCACAGCATTTCTTTTGGGTAAAAAAATATTTCCGGGAGAGATAATATTGGAAATGGCTGCGGTGAAGCAGCCATTTCCAGGTATCGTTCCAACGAAAATTATTGCATTAGCTCGTATTTCGTTTTCGGCTGCCGTTTAATGTCCCACTTAAAGTTTTCCAGCAGGAGCTGTTCTTTAGGTCGTTGTGTAAACGGATACACGGTTCCTTCCGGATCTTTGATCAGTACTACCTTATCTACTTCTCCTTTCTTAAAAAAGATGTTGATAATGGCGCACTGGGCTTTGTTGACGCTCATATAGGCGCCGGCCTTATCCTTAATATAGTTGATCGTTTCCGCGTTCCCTTCCACATGCATCCAGTCGAGGGTTTCACCCAGCACATAGCCGGTAATCACGTTGCCTTTGATCTGGTTAAACATGCCTGGTCCGGCTTCATTAATAATAAAGCCGTTGTTTTTGAGCAGCATTTTATCTGCTGTCTGGTTTTTGGTGAACATGAGGATGGTATCGCCGCTTAGCTGGGTGGTGTTATTAGACCACAGCACGGGGGTGCCATAGAAGCGGAAGATAGAATCCTTTGACGAATAGTATACGCTGTCTGCCACGCCCTGGAGGGAATCGGAGAATATTTTTACATGATGGTAAGCGAGGATATAGCGTTGCTCGCTGGTGTCTTTGGGCGCCGTGAGGGCCATACTATCTGCGTGGTGTTTGATACCGGGCAGGGAATCGTGCATCACTACATCCGGTATGGGCGCCACTTTTATGTTTGTTACCGCGGAATCCAGTTTCTGCCTGGTTTTGGCGAGGGTGCTGTCGGCGATGAACATCATAACGTTGGCGGCTACACTATCCTGTTGTCTCCGGGCGATGGAGTCGCCGCGTGTGATGGGGGATATGGTAGCGGTAAATTTCTCCGGCGGTCGTATGTTTTTGATTGTTTTCAGATTCTTTGTAGGAGAATCCGGAATGCGTTTCAGGCCGGCTACAGAGGGAATAGATAAGCTGTCGTCTGGTCTGATCACGCCTGAAAACAGGGTGTCGGCGGCCATATACAGGGTATCTTTATTTTTTTCCATGATGAGCAGCGGCTTCTGGGTGGCGAGCACCGTTTTTTCGCGTTGGTTTACGATGCCCCTGTTTGCCAGCAGCGACATTTTGCGGGCGGTATCTTTATACACCATGTTACCGGTGGCATAGGCCATGCCGGTGAGTTTATCCATTTCTATATTATCGGCGGTAATGGTGCCGGTGCTGTCTTCGATGGTAGGCCGGTTACCAAAGTTACCGTATCCTTTTTCTGTATCATAATAACCGCTGGTGGCGTACATCACGCTTTTGTCGTTATTGTTGATGGTGGTAGGTGCTACGATGGTGGCTATTTTGGTATCGGTATTATAGAGCAGTTCATCGGTGCTGAGGGTGTATTCCGGATCTACCAGCAATACATTCCGCATGAAATGCATTTCTTTGGTATCGGTATAATAGTATCCTTCATCGCTGGTGAGTACACTTTTACCATTTACGAGTTTACCGGTTTTAACATAGGAGCCTATCTTGGCGTTCATGTCGTATTGCAGTTCCGGTCCGGTGATGGTAACTTTCCCGTCGGTGAGTTTTGCATTTTCCCTGAGGAGTGCAATGCGGGTATTGGCATCGTAGTTCAGGTAATTACCGTAGATATGCACGCTGTCGGCCTGGTTAATATGTATATGGCCGTATGCGTCGATGATATTGGTTTTATTATTTTTCACGGCGCTGTCGCAGTTAAACAGGGTAGTACCCTGTTTAAATACGGCGTTGCCGATGAAGCGGGTTACGCTGATAGAATCTTTTTCATTCATGATCAGTGTATCCGCGTGAATAATTTCAATTACCGACCCGGTTTTCGGCGTTGGTTGGGCCGGAAACTGGGCGCTGGCCGTAGCTGCCAGCAGGCAGATGACGGCCAGAAAAATCCCTGATTTTATGTATCGATGCATTGATTCTTTTTATTGTACCGCTATTGTGTCAGAAGGTAACGGTTTCGTTTTATCTTTTTTGCCAAACAGGGAGAAGTGTACATAACGTTTTGGATTAACCCGCAGGTCTTCCAGCAGTTTATTCAGGTTACCCAGTGAGTACTGAAGGTTGTTGTACGCTTTTTTATCGTTCAGCAGCATGCCCGCAGTGCCATCGGTCGTATTCAGTTTGTTGAGGGTCTGGTTAAGGCCGGTGACAGTTTGCTGCAGCTGTAGCAGTGTTTTGTCGATGTTACCTTTAGCCAGCGCATCGGTGGCTTTCTGGGCATTATCCAGTATACCGGTAATTTTACCGTTATTATCTTTCAGGTTACCGGTAACGGCGGCCAGGTTGTCGAATGTTTTCTGGATGTTACCGTTGTTGGGATCCAGCATACCGTTGAGGGATGCGGAAGTATGCGTAAAGTTACGCATGGTGGTATTCAGGTTGCGGATGGCGTCCTGGAGGTTGCCTTTTGCGGTGGTATCGAGAATGGCGTTTACCGACATCAGTACGGAGTCGATATTAGACAGGGTGCCTTCCAGTTTTTTTACCAGCGGGTTAAGCTGTTCTTTCAGGGCATCGGTCATAGAGCCATCCACGGCTGCGTAGATGGTATCGCCACTTTGCAGGTATTCGCCGGCGTTACCCAGGTCGAGCTGTACTGTTTTGGTACCCAGCAGGTCGCTGCTGATACGTGCCACAGAGTTACGGGGGATGTCAATTTTTTTGGTAATGGTGATGGCCACCAGGATGCGGGAAGCATCTTTGCCCATTACTTCCAGGTTAGCTACATTACCAACCACCAGGCCATTTACCTGTACTGCATTGGCTGGTTGTAAACCGTTTACCTGGTGGTATACCGCGTAAATGGTTTTATTATGAGAAAACAGGCTTTTTCCTTTCAGCAGATTAAAGCCCAGCACAAGTAAGGTTATACCCAGCACAGTTAATACACCTACTTTGGTTTCGTTAGATAATTTGAGCATGAGATTCGTATACGTTCACGCAAAAATAATCAAAAAGCATGCACGGAAGTGGTCGTACGAAAATGTTAGTAATAAAAAAGAGGAAAGCGGGGTAATAAGAAGAGGGGATCGGGGAGGTGGTATGATTAGCAGGAAGTTACGAAAGCGTCTTTAAAACCCAGCTTGCGGGCTTTGCGCATGGCGCCGGAGGCTTGTTCATCGGTCCTGAACCGGCCCAGGATATATTTGTTCAGTTTTTTTTTATTCATCACGATGGGTTGGCGGTTCACATCACCGTGGAGCTTCCTGAAAATGGAAGCTCCCGGTTTATAAAATTTGTCAGTGATCATGAGTTGTACGCAATAGCTGTCGCCGGGTACAGGTGCGGACTTATTATTGCTGCTCCTGTTGCTGGTGTTTAAGTAAGCGGTGGTGTTATTGCTTTTGGAAGATGCTTTGGTGGTAGATGTCTGGGTATTGCGGTTATTGGTAAACCTGTCGAGTTCCTCACGGTAACGCTTAATGGCTTTATAAATGCAATTGGCCAGTTCCTGTTGTCCGTTGTTGGAGTTGAGGTAGTCTTCTTCTTCGGGGTTGCTGATAAAGCCCAGTTCCACTAACACGCTTGGCATGGCGGTGGCAGACAGTACCCAGATCCCTTTTTCATTTCTTTGCCTGGCGCCGCGGCTGATGCGTCCTACCCGGGTAAATTCATCTTCAATAAGGGTAGAGAGGCGGAGGCTCTGGTCGAAGTAGGCGTTTCTCAGGGTATTGAGCAGGATGAAGGTTTCCGGATCGTCGCTCATCAGCTGCTGGGTTTCTTCTGAGTTGGCATCAAGTACGATAACGGAGTTTTGTTTCAGTGACTCCATCTTTGCGTTGTTTTTGCTGGTAGCCCATATATACGTTTCCGTGCCTTTGGCGTTGCTGGGGTAGTAAGCGTATATGGGTTGTTTAACCGCTATTTTCTTTTTCCCTTTTTTACGGTAAACGGTTTTATAGTCTACTACTTTGCGGATTTTCCCGGTAGAATTACAGTGGATAGACACAAAAAGTTCCCCTTTGTTGTCGTTGGCAATCTGTGCTTTTTTGCGGGGATCATCAAAGCGGTCAGTTTTTCGTGTATACACTACCTTTACATCGGGCATATTTTCTTCCAGGATCTTTCCCAGTTTCAGTGCCACTTCCAGTGTTACCTGTTTTTCGGTAGAATAGCTGCCTTTTGCGCCGGGATCTTCACCGCCGTGGCCGGCATCAATAACAATAGTTCGTATAGGCTTGTCCTGTTTATCGGAAACGGGATTTGTTTTGGCCTGAATAAATAAGGTACAGGTGAGTAGTGTTCCCAGTCCTAAAATCCAAAATCGGTTCCAGCGCATGATTCTCATTTTAATGGGTGCTGTTTTTCACAAAAAATAAAAAAATAAGTTTATCTGTTAAATTAATAATCCGCTTGTTCCACGTGAGTTTCCGCTACCTTTCGTTATATTACCTTACAAACATTACAAGTTACCATTTGTAATAAATTGTATAAAATCTTGTAGGTTTGCCGCCATAACACATGAACGCTAGCTACAAAAATAATTATAAAAAGTTTTTTCGGCATACATACCTGGTTTTTGCCGGTATGTTCATCGCCATTCCCTTTATTATAGATGCAGTTGCGGGTGAAAGGCCACAAGTTGTTACATTTTTTAACAAAAGTTTGGCAGATACGACCCCGCTGATACGGAAAGATACCGGTAAAATACCTAAACCGGCAGCTGTTCCCCCTGTCACAGCCGATTCCACCCAATTAACCAAAGGCGTGGACACCAGCGGTGAAACGACAGTTGATACCTTGTTCGTACCAAAGATATCGAAAGACACGCTGGATGCGCCGGTAAATTATAAGGCAAAGGATTCCATCATCCTGATGGTACCCGATAAACGCTTCTATTTATATGGCACGGCCAACACAAAATACAAAACGATTGACCTTTCTGCCGAAAAAATGAATTTCGACCAGGAAACCGGCATTTTGGAGGCTACCAACGCTAAAGACACCGCCGGCAAGCTGTTTGGCGGCCCGGTGATGAACGACGGCGGACAAAGCTTTGAATCGGATACCCTCAAGTACAACTTTACCTCCCAGAAAGCAAAAATCTATAATACCCGCTCCCAGTACGGGGAAGGCTATATTCACAGCCAGCAAACCAAAAAAGCGGCGGATAATACCATTTTCGGCTTTAAAAACGGGTATACCACCTGTAACCTGGATACCCCGCACTTTAGCTTCAGAGCCCGTAAAATAAAGGTAATCCCTGATAAACTGGTGATCTCCGGACCGGCTAACCTGGAAATTGAAGGCATTCCCACACCTTTGTATATACCTTTTGCCATTTTCCCTATCACCCAGGGACAACGCTCCGGGATCCTGCCGCCGCAGTACGTGGTGAACCAGCAGAAAGGGATCGGACTGGAAAACGGCGGGTACTATATCGGGCTGGGCGATCATTTTGACCTCACCATGCGGGGGGATGTGTATTCCTACGGCAGCTGGAGCCTCACGGCCAGTCCTACCTACCGGAAACGCTATAAGTACAACGGAGGGCTTAACCTGAGCTTTGCCAATACCCGCTTCGGGGATCCGGCCGTAAAATCAGAGTTCAGCACGTCCAAAGACTTCCGCGTAACCTGGAACCACAGCATGGACAGCAAGGCACGCCCCGGCGTGAACTTTGGCGCCGCGGTGAACTTCGGAACCTCGTCTTATAACAGATACAACGTGTATGATTACAATACCCGTGTAAATAATAACATCGGATCGTCTATCACGTTCTCTAAAACCTGGCAGGGGAAACCCTATAACCTTACGATGGGGTTGAACCACTCCCAGAACTTAAGCACCCGCGATGTGTCCATCTCTTTCCCGGATGCAACCTTCACGGTGAACACGATCTACCCTTTCCAGCCAAAGGAAATGGTGGGTACGCCCAAGTGGTACGAAAAAATCGGGGTTTCCTACAACACCATCCTGCGTAACCAGGCTAATTTCAAGGATTCCCTGTTTGGAAAGCAAGCGATGTTTGACGCCATGCAAACAGGTATGCAGCACAATATCCCGATCTCATTCTCTATCCCGGTGTTTAAAACCTTTACCTTATCACCAGGGATCAACTATACAGAATACTGGTATACCAAGAAATTTGCCCGTAAATGGGATCCCAAAAAGTGGAATCCCGGACTCGATACTTTCGGTGCTATTGATACTACTTATATTCCCGGTTTCTACAGTGCGCGCGACATCAGCGCCAGCATGTCGTTGTCTACCGCCATATACGGTATGTACACGTTTAACAAGAATTCAAAGGTGAAAGCCATCCGCCATGTGATGAGGCCCACGCTGAGCGCCAGTTACCGTCCGGACCTTTCCAGTAAGTACTATCATGAACTGCAGTACAACAAGGAAGGCGATAAACAAATTGTATCCGACTTCGACGGGGCTATCATCGGGGTGCCATCTCCCGGCGCATTCGGTGGTTTGAACTTCGGGCTGGATAATAACCTGGAGATGAAGGTATTCTCGAAAAAAGATACCACGGGGAACCATGAAAAGAAAATAAAACTATTGGATGGTTTTGGGATCAACGGCAGCTACAACCTGGTGGCCGATTCATTTAAGTTGTCTACTTTCAGCCTGTACGCCCGTACCAACCTGTTCGATAAACTGAATATTTCCGCCAGCGGTAACATCGACCCATACCAGGTAGATGCCCGTGGCCGCCGCCTCGATAAATACGTATGGCAGCAGGGTAAAATCAGCCTGGGTCGTTTAACCAACGCCAGCGTTTCCCTGAGCACTTCGTTCCAGTCGAAGGATGCAAAGAGCAAGGAAAAGGAACAGAAGATCGACTCTTTGGAGAATGTGCAGGGCGCAGACGCCGCTTTTGCTGCGCAACAGCGACAGCTGCAGATGGTGCGTAACAATCCGGGCGAATACGTGGATTTCGATATCCCCTGGCGTGTGGATCTTTCTTATAGCTTATCTTATACCAACACCATTATCCCAGATTCCGGCGGTGTGGTAAAGCGTATTACCCAATATGTAAGTTTTAACGGCGACTTTAGTCTCACGCCCAAATGGAAGATTGGTTTGAACAGTGGTTTCGACTTTACCAATATGCAGATCGCCTATACGAATATGTATATCTCGCGCGACCTGCACTGCTGGCAGATGTCTATCAACCTCATTCCGTTTGGTACTTTCCGGCAGTTTAGTATCACCATTAATCCGAAAGCCGGTATTTTGCGTGATCTGCGGATAAACCGATCGAGACAGTTCCAGGATCTCTAACAAACGAAAGCGGGGATTGCCTTAGGCAATCCCCGCTTTCGTTATATTATTTTGTATTGTTGGCCAGGTAATAATCCCACATCAGGCGGAACACTTTTTCTTTAAAAGCCGGAAGGTCATCTCTTGTCATTCCCGTGGTAGGCAGGGGTGGCAGGAAATGATAATCTATACGATGCGGCCATGCGAAAAATTTCTTTCCTACCGGTAATATTTTTTTAGTGTGAAAAAGCAACGACGGCATCAATGGCACCTGTGTATCTATCGCTAATGCAAAGGCGCCGTCATAGAAATCTTTTAAAGGCTGATCCGTGCGGTTGCGTGTGCCTTCCGGGTAAAGCAGGATGTGTATGCCTAAACTGAGGGCATGCTTCATTTCAACAATGCTTTGTTTGCGGCTGGCTTCACTGCTGCGGTCTACCAGGATACCACCTATGCGGTACAGCACACCAAACAGCGGTACTTTGCCGAGAGATGCTTTTGCGAGTGTTTTATTGATACCGGGAATTTCTGCAGATGTAACCGGCACATCGATCAGTGAATTGTGATTACATACTACTACATAGGTTTGTCCGGGTGCAAAATATTCCAATCCTTTTTTGCGTACAGGGCAGCCGATCAGTGGCTGATATACCTTCATCCATATTCTTCCAAAGAAAAGAAATCCTTTTGTTCTACGTGGTTCCGGCATGTAAGAAATGATCCATATGGGAATGAATACTACCAGCATTGTTAGTGCGAACATCACCAACATCCATGCTGCGAATATTCTGCCGAAGATATTTTTAAACATAGGGGTTGTTTTTTTACAGTCTCCAGTCTACCGGTGCTATGCCTGCCTTTCCGAGTATTTCATTTGTTCTTGAAAAATGTCTGCATCCAAAAAATCCTTTATCGGCACTGAAAGGAGAGGGGTGTGCTGCCTGCAATATATGATGTTTTGTAGCGTCTATCAGGTATTGTTTATCCTGTGCAAAGCGGCCCCAGAGCAGGAATACCACATCGCTCCGCTGATCTGAAATTTTGCGGATCACAGCATCTGTAAAATCGCCCCAACCTATTTTGCTGTGGGAGGCTGGTTCACCGGCCCTTACGGTAAGAAAGGCATTTAACAACAGTACGCCATGTTCTGCCCATTTGGTAAGATTGCCGCTGGTGGGTATTTCCAGCCCGAGATCTGTTTTCATTTCTTTGTAAATATTCACAAGCGAGGGAGGAGGTTTTACGCCATCCGGTACGGAAAAGCTGAGTCCATGCGCCTGTCCTGCACCGTGATAGGGGTCCTGCCCAAGAATCACTACTTTTACTTTATCTATAGGCGTTTTGTCAAAGGCATTAAAGATCAGGTTTCCGGCAGGATAAATCACTTTACCCAATGCCTTTTCATGTTTAAGAAACATCACGATCTGATCGAAATAAGACTTATGAAATTCATCTTTCAGCGCTTCCTTCCAGCTTGATTCTATTTGTACATCCATAGTGTTCACATCAATATTTAGAGAAAAATAAATTAAATTTGATTTATTGGGAGAAATTTACATAAATTTGCACTCCCAAAATGCGAGTTAAATATAGTAATTTATTTCACATTTTAAGGGAAAACAAACACATAAGTCTTGGTAGCTCAGCTGGATAGAGCAACTGCCTTCTAAGCAGTAGGCCATTGGTTCGAATCCAATCCAGGACACAGAAAAAAAGAATTGATGGTTGCATTTAACGATGCAACCATTTTCTTTTTTAGCCTGTTTGTAACCATACATTTTCGTATATCCGTTAGAGATATATTACCTGGCGGTATCCTTCAGCCAGGGCCGGCGACCAGCTTCCAATATAGGCAGGTTCGCTTCCGTAGGTACATAAATCACCGCCTGCGGGTTTTTCTCAATGTTATCGATCCACAGCCAGTGGAGGTAGGCTTCATTGTTACGCAGCGACTCCCCGATGATCTGGTTGGAGCGGGCTACGCCATGCGCCCGGATGGTGTCTGCAGCGGCCAGCATTGCGGCGCTTTCCATTTTGGCGCGGGCTTCCGCCACAGCTACTTCTTTGGAAGCCTGCGCATGCGCCAGCAGCGCTTCCCCTTCCATGCGCTGGGAGTATACTTTGTATTGCGGACAACCCCACAATCCAAGTATAATCAGGCCGGTAAATACTAAAAGAGCAAAAGTGGTGAGTGAAATAATGGATTTTGTATTCATAGAGGTAATGTCCTGCACCGCAGGACGGGGTTTGGTTTCAGGTTCAAATATAGTTATATATCGTATATGGCACGGTGACGCCTATCCGGTAACACAGGATTTTCTTCTTTTGTATACTTCTTCTCCTTCTTCACCGTTTATTAAAATTATATTTGTAGCGTTTTATTTTGCCATTATGATCGCATCCATATTAACCAGGCTTGAATCTTCCCGGAAGGAGTTGCTGGATTTAGGCCTCAGAAATCCATTGTTGAATTACAAGTTGCCGGCCGGCAAAGGTTTACATATTGTAGAAGAACAATCTGCTGCCATTTATGATATACTGGTGCGGGAAGGTAAAACCATGTCGTTCCTCGGCCGCCCCGAAAAAAAGCAGGAAGAAGAAGTAGTGCAGTATAATGAACCGGTATCGAAAGATGCGTTAACCGATACCCGTTTACAAACCAATGAAAACCAGGTAACCCTGCATTCCCGGTTGCTCAACACCTACTACGCCGCACGGATGAGCATGGAGGAACAGGGGGTGAACATTCTCTATATTTCCCTGGGAATGTTGCAGTGGTACGAAGCCGCAGGCAGCGAAGAAGCACGGTTTGCCCCGCTGATCATGGTGCCGGTGCTGCTGGACCGCTCCAGTGCGAGAGAACGTTTCCGGTTGAAATACTCCCTCGAGGAAGTAGGCGCCAACATTTCGCTGCAGGCAAAAATGAAAGCCGACTTTAATATTAATATCCCCGACCTGCCGGATGTGGAAGACTTTGATGTAAATGCTTACCTGGCAGAAGTGGCGGCAGCAGTGGAACCCATGCCGGGATGGAAAGTAGCCGCTGATACCGTGGAACTGGGCTTTTTCTCTTTCGGCAAATTCATGATCTATAACGACCTGGATGCTACCAAATGGCAGCAGGAAGATGATATCCTTACGCACCCGGTAATTCAAAGCCTTTTTGGCGGCGGGTTTTCAGACACTACCCCGCAGCTGCCCGACGATGTGTTTATCGACAACGATACCAATGCGCACGAACTGTTCCAGGTAGTGGATGCCGACAGCTCCCAGATCATGGCGATGCTGAGTGTGCAGGAAGGCCGTAACCTTGTGATACAGGGCCCGCCGGGAACGGGTAAATCGCAAACGATTACCAACATCATTGCAGATGCGATTGGCCGCGGAAAAAAAGTATTGTTTGTAGCGGAGAAAATGGCAGCATTGGAAGTGGTGAAACGCCGGCTGGATAATATCCAGCTGGGAGAAGCCTGTCTTGAATTACACAGCCACAAAGCCAATAAAAAAGAACTGCACCAGGAACTGAGAAAGGTGCTGGAACTGGGTCGCCCATCTATCCAGAAGTTACAGGAAGAAGTATTACTCCTGGATGGTTATAAGAAAGAATTAAATGATTATTGTCTTTCGGTAAATGGCGCTATCGAAAAAAGCGGTTTAACCGCCCACCAGGTAATAGGCTACCTGTTGCGGCTAAACGAAGAAACTGCGGGTATCACCTTGCCGCATATACAATTGCCGGATATTACGCGGTGGGATGCTGCTGCGATGAACAAAGCCACTGCAATGGCATTGCGGATACAGGCCTGTTTGCAGGAAACAGGCGTACCGGCCAATCTCGCTTTCCGCGGCAGCCGGCTCACGGTGTTGTTGCCGCATGAACAAACTGCTTTTGCCCAGCTGCTGAAAGAAGCACTGGCTGCACAGGCGGCATTGATGCAAACTACTTCCGCGATCGCGGGAAAAATGAGTATCCCATCTCCCAAAGATATTACCGCTATACACACGCTTATTGATATTTGTGCGTTGCTGGCCCGTCAACCGGACCTGCAGGAAATAGATGTTGCCAATAAGGCCTGGTTGCTGCAAAAACAGGATATCGCGGAATGGCTGGCTGCAGGCGTTGCGGCTACCACTGTGCAGCAGCAATACCAGGAGATCTTTATTCCCGAAGCATGGGAACAGAATGTAATGGAGATCCGGGAAAACCTGCTGGCACATGGCCACAAATGGTATAAGTTCCTGATTGGCGCATACAAAAAAAGCAACCGTCAGCTGGCAGCTTTATGCAAACATGCATTGCCGGACGACAAGGAAGAAAAGCTGCAATACGTGGATGCGATCATGGAGTTCAGGCGGCAGGATACATTGCTGAAAGAACATGCAGCTTTAGCCAGCACCCTGTTCGGCAGCCGCTGGCAGAAATCACATACCGACTGGCCTGCGCTGGAAGAGGCAACGGCCTATCTAACGGAACTGCATACACGAATTTCAGCAGGTAGCTGTCCTGCGCAGGTGGCGACATGGTTGCACAGTCATCGCAGCGCCGCCGATGCCCTGGCCGATCAGCAGCGGATTGCGCAACTGCTGCAGGAGCAACAGCAATGCAACACCGCGGTGCTGGAAAAGCTGGAAATGCCGCCGGCACAATTCCCTGTGCTGCTGGATGCACAGCAATGGCAGTTACAAACATGGACAGATAAACTATCGGAAATACATCATCTCATTGCGTGGAACAATATAACGGAAACGGCTATACAGGAACAACTGGGATGCCTGCTTACGCCGGTGCAGGATTGGGAAGGCGGTGCAAGACTGCTGAGAACAGCGCTGGAGAAAACATGGTATGAATACCTGGTGGAAACAGCCGTGAAGTCACAGCCTGCGCTGCGTAAATTTGAACGCGCCGGTCATGAAGAAATGGTACAGCAGTTCCGTAAACTGGATGTACTGAACCTTCAGTATAACCGCGCCCGTGCAGCGTTACAGCACTGGGAGCAAATGCCCCGTGCAGATGCCGGCGGACAGGTAAACATCCTGCGCACGGAGTTTAACAAAAAGGCGCGTCATATGCCTATCCGTAAACTGATGCAGGAAGCGGGACTGGCAATACAGGCGATCAAGCCGGTATTTATGATGAGCCCATTATCTATTGCCAATTTTTTACCGCCTGCCACACTGGAGTTTGACCTCGTTATTTTCGATGAAGCCAGCCAGGTGAAGCCGGTAGAGGCGCTGGGCGCTATTTTGCGCGGTAAGCAATTGGTAGTAGTGGGAGATAATAAACAATTGCCGCCCACCAGTTTCTTCGATTCCCTTACCCGGGAAACAGATGATGAAGAAAATGTTACGGCAGATATGCAGAGCATTCTTGGTTTGTGCGATGCACAGGGTGCGCCACAACGTATGCTGCGCTGGCATTACAGGAGCCGGCACGAATCGCTGATCACCTTGTCGAATCATGAATTTTATGAAAATAAACTGGTGATATTCCCCAGTCCGGGTGATAAAGAAAGAAAAGGACTGGTATTCCACCACCTGAAAGATACAGCGTACGACCGTGGTAAAACCCGCACCAATCCAAAGGAAGCAGAGATTGTGGCCGATGCGGTGATGGAGCATGCGCGTAAAAATCCGGGAATGAGTTTAGGCGTGGTGGCGTTTAGTACCTCGCAGCGGCAGGCGATCAGTGATGCGCTGGAATTGCGCCGGCGTAAGTCGCCCGAGCTGGAGTCGTACTTCATGGCGCACCAGGACGAACCGTTCTTTGTGAAGAACCTGGAAAACGTGCAGGGCGATGAAAGGGACGTGATCTTTATTTCTATCGGTTACGGACGTACGGAGGAAGGGTATGTGGCCATGTCTTTTGGCCCGCTGAATAATGAAGGCGGGGAAAGAAGACTGAATGTACTGATCACACGCGCGAAAACGCGTTGCGAAGTATTTACCAACATCACCGCTGACGATATTGATGTGAACAGAACAAAGAGTTATGGCATACAATCGCTGAAAAACTTCCTGTATTTCGCGCAGCATGGTAAGCTGTATATGACTGCGGAAACAGGGCTTCCGGCAGATAGCCCGTTTGAGGAAAATGTAGCGTCGAAACTGGAAGCGCTGGGATATATTGTGCGTAAGCAGGTGGGTTCAAAAGGATTTTATATTGACCTGGCTATTGTAGATGCGGAAAATCCAGGTCGTTATATATTGGGGATCGAGTGCGACGGGGCAGCTTATCATTCTGCCCGTTCCGCCCGCGACCGCGATCGTTTGCGGCAGCAGGTACTGGAAGCAGTTGGCTGGAAAATCCACCGCGTGTGGAGCACCGATTGGTTCCGTAACCCGGAGCGGGAACTAAACCGCCTGGTGGCGGCTATTGAAAAAGCAAAAGCCGCTGTTGCTATCGACGACCAGGTGGCCGAAGATGCGAAAAAAGAAACCCTGCAGGTATTGACCCGCGAAGCAGTAGAAGAAAAGGAAGAAGAAGTGCCGGTATATGAAACCGCAGTGCTGCCCGATGAGATCCGGGCGCAGGAATTTCATCTTTCTCCCATTGGTAAACTATGTAACTGGATAGAACAGGTAGTAGTAGTGGAAAGCCCGGTTCATTTCGACGAGCTGGCGCGGCGGATGGTAGAAGCAGCAGGCATTACCAGGGTGGGACCCCGTATCCGGGAAATACTGCGTCATGCTGTTCGTCATTCCGATGCCAGCAAACGGATCAAAATCAAAGGACAATTCCTCTGGGATACTTCGCTGCCAACACCGGTAGTGCGCAACCGCAGCCAGTTGCCGGCTACTGCCAGGAAAATCAACTATATCGCCACTGAAGAAATAGGCGTAGCCCTGGAAAAAGTAGTGAAAGATGCGGTAGCTATTCAACGCGAGGATGCAGTGCCTTTCATCGCCAGGATGTTCGGCTACAGCCGCGTAACCGAAGAAATGAAAGAAGAGATCCTGAAAGCCATCGATATCAGTATTCAGAATAACCTGGTGCAACGGGAAGGAGAATTGCTGAAGGCATAATATCGTACAGGCGTTGTGCTGAAACCGGACAAATTTAAATTAATAATATCTGTTTGATGTTGGTATTTAGGATACATCGGGGATGGCATGTTTTTGCTTTTCAGGTGTGGAGAAGAGAATAGTGTGAGATAGTTATCAATTTTAAATTTCTCCCGATGTTTCGAAATCATCTCCTGATAGCATGGCGTAACCTGGTCCGGTTTAAATATTATTCCCTGATCAATATTGCCGGATTGTCTATTGGCCTCGCTGCCTGCTGGCTATTGTTGCTTTATGTGCACAGGGAAACCAGTTATGATAATTTTTATCCGCAGGCGGATCGTATATACCGGGCCGTTAATCATGCTACATGGACAGGTGGTAATTTGCACCTGGCCTCCACTTCCGCACCATTTGCCGCCGTGTTAAAAAAGGATTACCCGGAAATAGAACAGATTACAAGAGTAGAAGCTGATGGTGGCGCCGCATTGAAATATGGTGAAAAGAAACTGGAAGTAGGGGATATGTTTTTTGTGGACAGCACCTTTTTTGATGTGTTCAATTTCCCGATGGCCGCAGGCGATGCTATTTCCGCCCTGGCTCAGCCTAATTCGCTGGTGCTGACCCGGAGTCTTGCCCAGAAGCTGATTGGCAGCCCCGAAGAGGCGATCGGAAAAACAATCCTCACCGACGACAGCACTGCTTATACGGTGAGCGCTGTAATGGAAGATGTACCCTCCAATTCTCATTTCTCTTTCAGCGCATTGCGCTTATTACCGCCGGACTACAACGCCAACGGCTGGCAGAATTTCGACGTATATACTTACCTGTTATTGCAGAAAGATGCAGACGCTAAAGCGCTGGAAAGCAAGTTGCCGGCATTTTTTGAGCGGTATTTAAAACCGCGGATGGGTGAGGTGACGTACAAAATGGAACTGCAGCCCGTGCGTGATATCCACCTGCATTCCCACCTCGACTATGAAATATCGCCCAACGGTAACATCCTGTATATCTACATTTTTCTTTGTATTGGTTTGCTCACGCTGCTGATTGCCTGTATCAACTATATGAACCTGGCTACCGCCCGCGCCAGTGCGCGCATAAAAGAAGTGGGCGTAAGGAAAAGTATGGGATCGGGCAGGGAAGAAATTGCGCGCCTGTTCCTCACAGAATCCATGCTGCTTACCTTCCTGGCCGCCCTCGTTGCAATGGGACTGGTGGCCATATTGCTGCCCTGGTTCAATACGTTTACCGGTTCGCAGGTACAGTTGTGGCAGTTTGGACTGGTAAAAACCATCATCGTTATTGCGATGCTGGCTTTACTCACGGGGCTGTTTGCAGGGATTTACCCGGCAGTGTTTATGTCTGGTTTTAAAGTGATCAATTCATTGAAAGGAAAGCTGGGAAACAGCGGCCACGCCGGTTTCCGGAAGGGGCTTGTTACCTTCCAGTTTATTGTTGCGATCATTTTAACAGGAAGCACGATGGTGGCGTATGATCAGCTGCAGTACATGATGCATAAGAACCTGGGTTTCGACAAAGACCAGGTATTGTCTTTCCATATACCAGACCAGCAGATGCGGAGTAAAATGCCGGTACTGAAAGATCAGTTGTTGCGTAACCCGCTGGTGCAGCATGTGGCTGCGGCCAGCAACCCTATAGGCCGGAACAATATTGGCGGGCACGGCTTTTTCTTTGAGCAGAACGGCAGTATTTCCGAAGCGTCGGTAGTTGCGCAGAATTATATGGTGGATGCCGATTACCTGAAAACAATGGGCATCACGCTGCAAAGCGGCCGCAATTTTTCAGATACCGGAGAATCGGATATGCATCATTCGGTGCTGATCAATGAAACGCTTGTGAAAATGCTGAACTGGGATCAGCCGCTGGGAAAGCGGGTACAGTTTAAGATTGACCAGGAGGGGCATCGTGCGGAGCGTGTAGTGATTGGCGTTATGAAAGATTTTCACATTTATTCCCTGCAACATAAAATAGCGCCGCTGGTGCTGGAAATGCCGCCATTCCCGGGTGTACAGGATAATGTATACGTAAAAGTGAGCAAATCAAACGTGCCGGCTGCAGTTGCCTATATTGAAAAGGTGTTTCATTCCTTTGATCCGGCCCATCAGTTTGATTATAGTTTTATTGATCAGAATTTTGCCAGGCAGTATGCCGGTGAGCAGAAGCAGGAAACGATTTTTATGTTGTTTGCGGTGCTGGCGTTGTTTATTGCCTGCCTCGGACTCTTTGGGCTGGCGGCTTTCACGGCAGTGCAGCGAACCAAGGAAATAGGTGTGCGTAAAACACTGGGCGCTTCTACCGGGAATATTGTAAAACTATTATCGAAAGATTTTCTGCAGTTACTGCTTATTGCTGCTGCGGTGGCATTCCCTGTTACCTGGTGGATTATGGACCGCTGGCTGAACAATTTCGCTTATCATGCAGGCATCAGTATCTGGGTGTTTGTGCTTACAGGTAGTGCAGTGGTGGTAATTGCTTTGGCTACCGTAAGTTTTCATGCAGTAAAAGCTGCACTGGCCAATCCTGTTAAGAGTTTGCGGGCTGATTAAAGAAGTGGGGCAGCTGAACGGGAAATATTTTACTACAAACAGTAGTTAAATATTTCCTTTTTTCTTCTCAAAAAATTGTAGCTCACTTTCAGACAAGCTGTTTTTACTAAGTGAGATCAAAAAGCGATTGGGGTTATAAACAACAAGAAAAACGTTCCTGTCAGTAATATCCAGTTTCTTGACCCAGTCCCATTCCTTTGTTTCTACCACTGCCTTGTTTCGATGCCTGATGATAATGTGCTGTTCGTTAAATTCTATATCCGCATCGAAACTATTTTTATCTGCGATAGCTTTTGCGCTGAAATGATATATTGGAATCAGAATAATTATCAGGCAAAAAAAGTAAATTAATGATGAAAGAAAAATGCCCAATGAAGCGATAGGAATAGCATAACCAATAAGGAACATGCTTATTAAGTACATCCAGAGGCTTTTTTTCAGGAAGAAATGGATTTTAGCCCGGAGAATGCTGTTGTAATTTGATTGTATTCTTTTTATAACTGCCATTTCATTTGGGTTAATATGTTTACACTTTCAAAAAAAGGATACAGCTGGCAAAATTAATAAGGAGTAGACTTTATAACAAGCCTTTTTCTGTTGCCTTGCGGATCAGCGCCGCAGAATTGTTTACTTCAAATTTTTGCATCAGGTTCCTCCGGTGGGTTTCCACTGTTTGGGTACTTATAAAAAGCTGCCTGGAAATGACAGCTGTGGTGGCGCCTTCGCTCACAAGCAGCAGGATTTCCTTTTCCCTTGTGGTAAGCCGCGGTACGCTCTCCTTTATAGCTGCTGGTGCAAAAAGCACTTTTTGCAGCTCTGCCTGCATGATGAACGTATTGTTCATCACCTGGAAAATCGCATTGACAAGGTCCTGCTTTGAGGTATTCTTTAACAGGTAGCCATCGGCGCCATTTTCCAGCATTTCCTGTATTACGCTTTTTTCTGTGTGATTGGTAAGTGCGATCACCTTTGTTGACCGGTACTGGTTTTTTATGATGCGGCAAACTTCCGTACCCGGCATTTCCGGAAGCCCGATATCAAGCAATACTACATCAGTTGTATTGGACGCCAGGAATTGTAAGGCATCTTCAGCGTTTGAAAAACTTCCTTTCAGGTTCATCCTTTCCTCGTTTCGCAGGATGCTGCTCAACCCCTCAACAACGATGGAGTGATCTTCTACGATAATAATGGAAAGCTTATGCTCTTTCATCTGTTGGCAATTCTATATTTACAATTGTGCCTTTCCCGGCTTTTGTATAAATGTCCAGTTTCCCTTTTAAAAATTCCACCCGGCTCCGGATATTTCCCAGTCCCAACCCTTTGGAGGATTTTCCGCTTGCCTGATCAAAACCTTTACCATTGTCTTCTGTTGTTATGTAGAAAGTATTCCCGTCCTGACTGCATTGCACAAAAGCTTCTGTAGCTTCCGCGTGCCTCACTACATTGGCAAGCAGCTCCTGCACAATACGGTAAATAATAATCTCAATTTGCTTTGGCATTCCGGCTTTTATGTTGAGGAAACTGGAATAAACATGAAGCCGATCGGTATGGCAGGATTGGCATAACTCAGCCAGTGCTGATTCCAACCCGGAGCGCAATAATGCTTCCGGCATCATGTTCCGTGCAATGCGCCGCAGTTCAGTCACCGAGTTATCCAGTTGTGCGATTACCCTGTTCATTTCAGCAGAAGGAGTATCCTGAAGCGCGCTCGTCAGATTGATTTTTACGCCGGCCAGCATGCCTCCCAGGCCGTCGTGCAGGTCCCTTGCCAAACGGGTCCGTTCTTTTTCTTCTCCTTCAAGCAATGCCTGGGCCACCGCTATCTGTTGTTGCTGTTTCACGTACACCAGCTCCTGTTCAGCCTTATCTTTCCGGAGCCGGAATAAGTAATAGAACAAACCGCCGGTAAGCAACATACCACCAATACTTCCCCACATGATCATCCGTTGCTTTCTCTCTTTGTTGTTGGCTTTCAACAATTCTTTTTCTTTTTGCACGTAATTATACCTGCCTTCCAGATCTGCGATCTGAAGACTGGACTGTTTTTTATAAAAGCTGTCTGATAATTCACTGTACATCGTCTGCCATCGATAGGCTGCTCCCATATTTCCGAGTTCTGCTTCAACAAAGGCAAGCTCCTGTAAAATATTCCTTTTATCGCTATCTATCTCTGCATAGCCTTCGTTATAAATTTTCAACAATACATTCCTGGAGGCTAGAAGGTCGTGTTTACTATTGTATAGTTTTGCTTTTTGAAAAAGCAGTGAACGGATATCAAACCTGCTCTTGATTTTTTCAGCAATGACCAATCCTTTTTCCAGGCTGTTTTCTGCCTTTTTCCAGTCTTCCTTTGCCCTGTAATACATACCTTCTGTTGTATAGTAATAGGGAAAATAAAGAGAATGGGGATCTTTTTCAAGAATAGCGAAAGCACTGTCAAGGCTTGTTTTAGCCTCTGGAAGCATCTGCCTGTGTATATAGATATTTGCGAGATTGGTGAAGTTATCTGCCTGCCGCGGATCTAAGGGGGCGTGTCTGCGAAATATTTCTATTGATTTATGAAAATAAAAAATGGCTTTATCATACTCTTCATAATTCATAAAAGGAAGGGCAATGTTGGTGTACCCTTCTGCAACACGTATACTATCTCTTGCTTTGGCGGCCAAAGGAATAGCATGGTTCAGAAAAATATCCAGGTATTGTTTGTTATCGTTGTTGCGTTGTGCAATAACAGCTTTGTTGGCCCATGTCCGGCTTTGTAACCGATAGGATTCCGTTGTCTTGTATTTATGAAGATAGTCAAGGGCTTTATCAAAGGCGATGATTGCTTTATTTCCATCTGTATCCATATAAGCCCTGCCCAGATAAAAGAAACCCACCCCCTGGTAAAAGGGAAATTTTCCGGACCGCCCGAGCCCTTCCCGGATGTAAGCAGCTGCTCTGCCAGTATCCGAAACAGACCATTGATCCCCCAGCTCATAAAGCAAAATGGCCTTTGCAGTATCAGTCCTTGCTGCCTGGATTGAGCGTAGCAAACTGTCTACAAGGCTTCCAAACTGCGCATATGTACCCAGGGTGCTAAACAGAAAGATGGTAAGTAAACAGGTTTTCTTCATCCGGTCGACAAGGCATTAACAAATAATGATAGTAAGCTACCTATTTTTTTAATAACCCAAAAATCGGGGTTATTGGTGTTGGGGGCAATACCGGTTTAGCCTGATTTCATCTAAGGGTTTTCATGGAGAAGAAAAATGAAGGATTTTACGGATTGTTTTGAGCTGCATTTCATCGCAATTTAGCAATGCCATTCCCCATTTAATTAGCGTATATGAAAACAAGAATATTACTACTTCCGGTCCTCGTTGCAATGATGCTGTTCAATGCCTGTAAGAAAGATGACCAGCAGGGTCCTGGTGGAGACAACGGCTCTTACAACTATGGTCCCGGGGCTATCTTTATCAAACAGGGCACCGAAGGGATTACAAAAATTGATATGTCCACCGGGGAATTATCACTGGTGATGAAAAATTGGTTAGATGCCGGCTGGGATATTAGCTGGGATGGAAAAAAGGGAGTAAAGCAGGTAGATGTATCCTATGATGAGACCAAATATATCATTTTCAATACGGGTGATGGCTCCACGCTTAAAGAGGTTAGCTATGAACCCGCTGATAATCATGGCGGGCTGCCTTGTATTTCTCCCGATGGTACCAAACTGGCTTTGCGTCCAACACTCCGGGAGGGACTTGTTATCCTCGATATGGCAGGTAATGTGCTCAAAAGTATTGCCGGGTACGGAGCTGATCATACTTTTGAATATTTAGACCCCATTAACTGGGCTCCGGATGGTTCTATACTGTTTAAAAAGAACAGCAGCCTGTATCGCACATCCGTTGATTTCAGCCGTGCCTTTAAAATCAAAGACATTCCTTTTTCTGACTGGAAGGGGGATGCTGTTGCCAGTCCCGACGGGCAAAAAATAGCGATGAGCCTCAATGGTCATATCTGGTTGATGAATGCTGATGGCAGCGATCTGCACCAGGTCACGCAGAGCAGCCAGCAGGAGGTGGCACCCTCTTTTTCCCCCGATAGCAGGTATATAGCCATGAAGGCCAATTCGCGGGCGGGCGTTCCCGGCAGTGGTACAACAGCCCCTCATCTTTGCCTGATTCCTGCTGATGGGCAGGTTTACAAAGTGTATCCAGGCGAAGATAACCGGGTTATTCACCCCACGGTAAAGGGGGCCAGCCCTGATTCCAGGGGACTTGGCGTAGCCATAGTGGGTGATTTTGTTTGGCGGTAACAGACACGCTCCGTATAATATTAAGCGGTTTTAAAACACCGCATGCTGATACTTCCGTTCTGTATTTCTTCGTAGGTAAACTTTATTTCCTCGTTTTTATTTACCAGTCCCAGTGTATAGATCATGGGGAGATAGTGATCATTGGTAGGGATGGACAATTGTGCTTCCCTGCCGAGGGTATGATAATTTACCAGGTCGGTGAAGGCGCCCCGTTCCAGTTTTTGTTTAACGGTTTCGTCGAAGGCAATGGCCCAGTCGAATGGTTTGGCGTTATCCGTAAACACCACCTGCCGGAGATTATGCACAATGTTGCCACTGCCCATAATGAGCACGCCTTTATCCCGCAAGGCTTTCAGTTCTGCTGCCAGTTTGAAATGGTATTCCGGTGGCTGGTGATAATCGATGCTCAGCTGGAATACGGGGATATCGGCCATCGGGTACATGTGTTTCAGTACCGTCCATGAGCCGTGATCCAGGCCCCAGTGGTCATCTTCTATGACATTGGTGGAAGTGATGAGTTGTTTGGTCTCCCGGGCCAGTTCAGGTGCGCCGGGTGCGGGGTATTGCACCGCGTACAGTGCTTCCGGGAATCCGCCGAAGTCGTGGATGGTTTCCGGTTGCGGGGCTACCAGTACGTGGGTGCCTTTGGTGAGCCAGTGGGCGGATATTACCAGGATAGCGCTGGGCTTTTGAGGTAAATCCTGCCCCATGTTACCGAGTGCATGTGTAAAAGGATTGTCCATGATACCGTTCATGGGGTTGCCGTGCCCGATAAACATCACGGGCATGCGGGCGCTGTTGTTGAATTCGCCGGTAATATTCCTGAGATCGCTGAGTTGCATGCTATTCCTCCTGATGGCAGCATTGCCTTTAATGATAAAATTTATGCGAACTGGCGTAAGAAGTCCGCCAGACTTGTTTTGTCCAGTTTATGCAGCAGTGCGCCTTCAATTTCCTGGTAGAGGTTGTCCAGATGCTGGTTGATCTGTTTCCCTACGAGGCAGTCGGGGTTGGGCTTATTTTTGCTATTTCCCAGCAGGGAAGCCTGTTGTACGGCGTGGTATACTTCTGAGAGCCTGATTTTGTCGGCCGGTTTAGCCAGGGTGGCGCCTCCGTTTTTACCTTCTTTACTTTCAATGAGCCCATGGTTGCGGAGGTTGCTGATTTCCTTGCGTACCAGTACCGGGTTGATGTTGATGCTGCCGGCAATAAAGTCGGACGACAGCAGTTCCCCTTCCGCGCTGGCCATCAGCGTGAGGATATGCAGTGATATGGGAAATCTTCCGTTGTTCATTCTGTAATCGACTTTATTACAGTACAAAAATACAATAATAGGGGAGAATGGAAAAATTTATCTGTGGGTGTAGAAGTAAACCACGCTGGCAATGATGAGCACCAATACGATAAGGGCAATAACACAACCATTCCGGCTGGGCTGTTTCACTGCACTGGCCACTCCGCGGGCGCCGATGAGGGCTTCCACGGCTTCTTTGGCTTCCAGCAGGCCAATATTGGTGCCGGGGAGCTTGTTCATTTCTGTGAGGTAGTATTTAACGGCGTGCAATTTCCCGGAATGCATGCTCAGTTGTATGACTTTTTCCTCGATGGTACGTTTAGAAACGGCGTTTTTCCGGTTTTCCGGGGTTGTTTGATCGTTAACTACCTTTTGACAGTTTTGGCAGATAAACAGTACGTGAAATGGGTCTTTTTCCGGTACGGTACGGATAAGATCCGTGCTCCCACACCAGGGACATACTTGTACAGTGCTCATTAATGGTGGAACTTTTTATTAACTGCTGCATAAGTTAATAAAAGTTTTTTAGGTTTCAGCGATAAATGCAGGAGGGGGGAGGTTGCCGGTGTAAGGTGAATACTTCCCGGATGCCTCTGGGATACATAGGACATGGATAGGCATTGCACTATCCATGCACTATGTATACTGTTAGCATGCACTCCTCATGCACTATTGATGCACTCCCCATGCACTCCCCATGCACTATGGTCCCTTAAAGTTGCTTTTTCAGGTGCCCTGCAAACGCTTTTTTGAACTTTTCCAGTTTGGGTTTAATCACAAAAGTGCAATACGGCTGTGATCCGTTCTGGTTATAATAGTTCTGGTGGTAATCTTCCGCCTCATAAAAGGTGGTGAGCGGTGCAATTTCTGTCACAATAGGTTTGTCGTACGCGCCGGATTCCTGCAGTTTCTTCTTATAAAACTCCGCTTTCTCTTTCTGGGCCTCGTTATTATAGAAGATTACGCTGCGGTACTGGGTACCTACGTCGTTGCCCTGCCTGTTCAGCTGGGTAGGGTCGTGGCTCAGCCAGAACGCCTGCAGCAGTTCTTCATAGCTGATCTTTGCCGTGTCGTAAGTAACGCGGATTACTTCCGCATGGCCGGTAGTGCCGGTACATACCTGTTCGTAGGTGGGATTGGGTACATCACCGCCGGCATAGCCGGACTCTACTTTTGTTACACCATCCAGGTACTGAAATTGCGCTTCTGTACACCAGAAGCAGCCGCCTCCAAAGGTGGCGGTAGCCGTTTTTTCCTTATTGGTTACTTCCATATCTCCAGGCACTTTGTCTTTTTTTTGCTGGGCACAGGCGGAAAACGCCATTGCAATCAGGCAAATGAATATTGAATATTTTCTCATAAAATAAAAATTTCAAGGATGCAGCTTTTTTTTATATGTCGGGAACGTAATGCTGTTAAGGGATTGCAGCCATTCCCGGCATCTTTAAAGTGGCATTCCTTTCTATAATTTACGTAATATATGATGGAGGAGACCGACAAGTTAAGTAACTTTAACATTCTTTTGCAGTTTCCAGGAACCCAGGAGCGCCCTGAAAACCTCCCAAAAGCATACGTCAGCAGCAGCAGGAACCGATAGTATAAGCCGGAATTGCCGGATAACGTTTGATAGCATAATGACAACAAAGATGAACAAGAATTAATAATTTTCCCGGATCAGCTTTCTCCGCCACCATGTTGGCAGCGCTTTTACGCGCACTTGAACGTAAACCTTTTACGCAGACACGAACAATACCTGATTGTTGGTGCCTTCTTACTTTAAATAAATTAACACTTGAAATATTTTCCTGAATCTGCGTTAATGCAGTTGGAATTCGACAAAGTACAGGCATTGCTGCAAGAGCATTGCAAAACAGAGCTCGGCAAGGAAATGGCCGCAGCACTCCGCCTGCACACGCATATAGATTACGTAAAAACTGCCCTGCAACAGGCACATGAATATAAACAACTCACCCTGTTACAGGAAAATTTCCCGAACGATTTCATCCTGAACCTCAAAAGGGAACTGCGCCTGCTGTCTATCGAAGGCGCCGTACTTACCGGGGAACAGGCCATGCTGCTGCGTAAACTGGCAGAAAGCATGCACAGCATCGTCCGGTTCTTTGATCACGACCGCCGTGCCCAGTACTCCGCATTGTATGAAGTGATCAAAGAAACCCATTACGAAAAAAAGATCACCGCTACCATTGATGAAGTGTTGGATGAACTGGGACAGGTAAGGGACAACGCTTCCCCGGAGCTGGCCCGGATCCGTATTTCGCTGTACCGCAAACGTACAGAGTTGCGCCGCGTGTTTGACCGCATCCTGCAGAAGCTGCAAAAGCTCAACTACCTGGCCGACCAGGAAGAGGCTTTCCTCAACGGCCGCAGGGTAGTAGCCATTTATGCGGAGAATAAACGCATGGTAAAGGGTATTATTCATGGTGAATCCGATACGCGGAAGACTTCCTTCCTGGAACCGGAAGAAACTATAGAACTGAATAATGATATCCAGTCCCTCGAAAGAGAGGAAGGACGCGAAGTATACCGCATTCTCAAAGCCATGACGGCTGCATTAAGCGGGTTTTCCTTTTTGCTGAACGGCTATCATGAAATACTGGGCACGTTCGATTTTATCCGGGCAAAAGCCAAACTGGCGCTGGATATGGATGCGAACTACCCCATGCTGCTGCCGCATGCACAGCTGAATCTCATACAGGCGTATCACCCGCTATTGCTGCTTTATAACCGGAAAAACCAGAAGCCTACCATCCCGGTAAGCATTAACCTGGATAAAGACGCGCATATCCTTGTGATCAGCGGACCCAATGCCGGTGGTAAAACGGTGACCCTGAAAACCATCGGGCTTATTCAGCTGATGCTGCAATCCGGGCTGCTGGTGCCGGTACACCCTTCTTCCCAGATCGGGATCTTCAAACAACTGATGATCCATATCGGGGATACGCAATCGCTGGAGTTTGAGCTGAGTACGTACAGTTCGCATCTCAAAAACATGAAATATTTCATGGAAAACGCCAACGGCAGAACGCTGTTCTTTATAGATGAACTGGGAAGCGGGTCGGACCCCAACCTGGGCGGCGCTTTTGCGGAAGTGATCATGGAGGAACTGGCCAAGAAGCACGCCTATGGCGTAGTAACCACGCACTATCTGAACCTGAAAGTGATGGCCAACAAGGTAAAAGGGATCGTTAACGGGGCAATGGGCTTCGACGAACAAACCCTGATGCCGATGTATAAGCTGATGGTGGGGAAACCCGGCAGCTCGTATACTTTCTCCATTGCTGAGCGGATCGGGCTGAACCCGTCGCTCATTGCGCGCGCCAAGAAGCTGGTGGATGAGGGGCATTTCCAGCTGGATAAGTTGCTGAACAAAGCCGAACAGGATCTGCAGAAAGTAGAAAGCAAAGAAAAGGAGCTGCAGAAATTACTGAAGGAAAACGAGCGTTTGAAGAAGGAATATGAAGTACTGGCCGACAAAGAACGCAAGCAGCAACAGTATACTTTGCTGAAATTACAGAACCAGATCAAGGAAGATGACCTGCAGTACCTGAAAGATATGGAGCGGAAGCTGAAGCAGATCGTGATAGAGTGGAAGCGGGCCGATGATAAGGAGAAAGTAATGAAGCAGGCAGAGATCCTGTTGTTCCGTCGCCGGGAGAAACAGCATACCGAACAGCTCAATAAAAAAGTACAGGACAAATTTGAGGAGATCAAGGGCCAGATTGAGGTAGGCACCCAGGTGAAAATAGTTACCAACAGGCAGGTAGGTAAAGTGCTGGAGATCCGTGATAAACGTGCCATTGTAAAAATTGGTAATATTCCTATCAATGTGAAACTGAGCGATCTTGTGCTGGTGCAGGAAAAACCTGCCGAAAAGGTAGAGGAAGGGAAATGATATAGCTGATACCCGGGGGTGATATAGAAATTATCTATACGCCCTATAGTTGGAGTAAGGTTATTTAATCAGCTATCTTTACTGCGTCAAAATTTAAATGGTTACCGGTAAAATACTAAACCAATGGAAGTTTTAGAACGTGTTGTAACACGGAATTCGGATGTACAGGTTTATAACTGTGATTACGCAGAAGGGGCCAATTTTTTCATGGGAGAGTGGAATGGTTATGAGTGCGCAGGTGATCTGAACATACCGCATCGTCATAATGGATATAGTATAGATATATTGATCAAGGGCCGCATAACGCAGATTATTGATTTTAAGAAATACGAGATGGAAGCACCGGCGCTCATGCTGATGGAACCTAACCAGGTGCATCAGCATGAGATGGATCCCGATGCGGAACTCATTAACCTTTACTTCACCAACGACTTCCTGGTGCCCGAAATGCAGGGAGTGGTGAGCTGCTGGCGCTGTGTATTCAGTTCCGGTATGGTTCCGCTGAATCAGGAGCAGCTGGAGGAAGTATTGTCTTATGCAGATTTGATCAGGAAAGAGTATAACGGCGACAAACTACGCAAGGATGCTATCATCCGTAACCTGCTGAATGCTTTTGTTATTGCGTGCGGACGCATCTCTGAACCTTCCGGTAACTGGATGAATGCAGAAAGTTCGCAATATAATATGGCGCGGCAGTTTAAGATGCTGGTAGATCAGCATTTTCATGAGAAAGCACAGGTATCGGATTATGCGGAAATGTTGTACGTTTCACCGGGACATTTAAATGACACGGTGAAAGCGTTGCTGGGAAGGAATGCCAAATTTATTATTGACGAGAAACGGATCATGGAAGCAAAACGCCTGCTGTACTGGGGTGAGCACTCCATTAAGCAGATTGCGGCCCAGTTGAATTTTGAAGATGATGCCTATTTTAACCGTTTCTTTAAGAAGCATTCCGGATTCACTCCTGCATCGTTTCAAAAGAGTATCCGTGAAAAGTACAATTAAACCCGTAATAATTTAAATGTACGTTAACTTTAAATATCTATTTTTGCATTGTGTTTAAAATAATGATGTCGCCCGTGCATCATTCTAAATTTTGAAAACCGATGAGAATTTTTTAGCGGCCGACCGCAAACCTTCAATTTCTTTTTTACAGTAGTAACAAATTGCTGTGCTCGGACGTATAATGTGCTGTAACATTATAGGTGTCTGAGTGTTGCGGGACTACCTACATGTATTTCACAACCCGATTGCTGTCACTATATTGATTGCTGCGAAGCAAGGCTGCTGTTTATTGGCCTTGATCGTACCGGGGATTTTTATTGTTAGTCGTTTAAAACAAAGTAGTATGAAACCATTGAAATCAACATTGACCACATTGCCAGCAGGCATACTTTATAGTTTTTTTGTTCTTTCGGTACTGTCTGCCTGCAGCTCATCACAGGCAAAGAATGAAGCACCGCCACCAGCATCTTTACCTGTAATTAAAGCAGTTACATTACCTGCTACAACATTTCAGGATTTCTCTGCTTCGGTAGAAGGAACCCGTGACGTGGAAATAAGACCACAGGTAGACGGCTATCTGACGAATATTTCAGTAGATGAAGGTGCCTACGTTAGAAAAGGTCAAACACTTTTCACGATCGACAGAAGACCTTATGCAGAACAACTCAACAATGCCACTGCAAATTTACAAGCTGCAACAGCGGCATTAGAGAATGCACAAATCAACGTTGATAAATTGAAACCGTTACTTAGTAATAATGTAGTATCGGATGTTCAATTAAAATCGGCCGAAGCAAGTTACAATTCAGCGAAAGCTAATGTAGCCCAGGCCCAGGCCCAGGTAGAAGCCGCCCGTATCAATCTTGGGTTCACAAATATTAGCGCACCCAGCGATGGTTATGTAGGCAGTATTCCTTTTAAAACAGGAAGCCTTGTTAGCAGAGGAATGGCAGGCGCATTGACTACTATTTCTGAAGTAAAGGATATGCGTGTTTATTTTTCTTTGAGTGAAACCGATTTCCTCAAATTCAAGGAAAAATATCCAGGTAATAGTATTGCTGAAAAAGTAAAAGGAATGCCAGCGGTAGAATTAATCCTGGCAGATGGCAGTGTTTATCCTGAAAAAGGAAAAGTTGAAATAGTGGAAGGGCAGTTTGACAAAACTATTGGTGCAATTAGTTTACGTGCCAGCTTTCCTAATGCACAGGGAGTACTTAGAAGTGGTAGTACCGGTAAAGTAAGAGTACCTACTTTACATGCTTCTGCATTGGTAATTCCCCAGGAAGCCACATTTGAACTGCAAGACAAAGTGTTCGTTTATACCGTGGCCGATAGTAATAAAATCGTTACAAAACCACTCACCATTTCTGGCAAAACGTCTAATTATTATTTTGTTACTGGTGGCGTAAAGGAAGGAGAGAAAATTGTATTATCTTCTCAATCTACCATGATGATGGGCGGTTTAAAAGATGGTGTTGTTATTCAGCCACAGATGGTATCTACAGATAGCTTGTTGAAAGCAAAGCCACTACTTTAAAATTAAGCGTGAAAGCACGCCAGTGTTAAGAACGTTTACACAAAACATTATTCAAATTGCGACGCAGGCAGTGTTGTTATACACATGTACTGTTTGTGCTCGTGCGGACATACCGCAACCCATAATTGTTATTTATGTTAAAACGATTTATTGAAAGGCCGGTGTTATCAACGGTTATTTCTATCATATTGGTTATACTGGGAGGGTTGTCTTTATTTTCCCTGCCCACGGCTTTATTTCCTGAGATTGCGCCGCCATCTGTACAGGTTATCGCCAATTACCCTGGCGCCAACGGGGAGGTGATAGCCCGTACAGTTGCTACCCCGATAGAAGAATCGGTAAATGGTGTGGAGAACATGACGTACATGACCTCCAATTCCAATAACGATGGTAGCTACGTCCTGACAGTTTTTTTTAGACAAGGAACGGATCCTGATATTGCGGCGGTAAACGTACAAAACCGCGTATCTAAAGCCAATAGCCAGCTGCCTCCCGAAGTATTACAAGCCGGGCTTTCTACACAGAAAGTACAGAGCAGCTTCCTGATGTTTGTGGCGATATATAGTGAGGACAGCGTTAAGTATAACGAACTGTTCTTAAATAACTATGCAAGAATTAATATCATCCCCCAGTTACAACGTATACCAGGGGTAGCACAGGTACAGCCATTTGGTTCAAAGGATTATTCGATGCGTATCTGGTTGAAACCGGACAGACTTGTTGCTAATAATCTTTCTACAACAGAGGTGATGAATGCGATCAAGGATCAGAACGTAGAAGCTGCACCAGGGCGTTTGGGACAAAGTAGTAAAGAATCTTTCGAGTATATTATTAAGTACAAGGGAAAGTCGAACAAGCCTGAAGAGTATGAAAACATGGTGATTAAGGCAAATAACGATGGTTCTGTTCTTCGCCTTAAAGATTTGGCCAGGGTTGAACTTGGAGGCTATACTTATACTGCCTCGAATTTGCTTGATGGCAAACCGGCTACTGGTTTTGGTATTGTGCAGACACCGGGTTCCAATGCCAATGAAATTCTTACCGAACTGGAACGCCAGATTGGAGAATTTGAAAAGGCGTTACCCGATGGTATGAAGTTTAAGATCATGTATAACTCGAAGGAGTTTTTGGATGCATCTATCGACCAGGTAAAAGAAACACTGATCATTGCGTTCATCCTGGTGGCCATCGTGGTTTTCGTTTTCCTGCAAGATCTGCGCTCTACATTGATCCCGGTAATTGCTGTTCCTGTTTCGATTATAGGTACTTTCTTCTTCTTACAATTATTCGGCTTTAGTATTAACCTGCTTACATTGTTCGCATTGGTACTGGCCATTGGTATTGTGGTGGATGATGCGATTGTGGTGGTAGAGGCCGTACACTCAACGATGGAACGTGAGCATTTACCGGCAAGAGAGGCAACAGTTAAAACGATGAGTGAGATATCCGGTGCGATTGTTTCGATCACATTGGTAATGGCAGCAGTGTTTGTACCAGTGAGCTTTGTACAAGGTCCAGCAGGGGTATTCTATAAACAATTCGCCTTTACACTGGCCATTGCTATCGTTATTTCTGCGGTGAATGCGTTAACGTTAAGCCCGGCGTTGTGTGCTTTATTCTTAAAGAACCAGCATATAGGCGAAGGTGGAGAGAAAAAAGGTTTTGGTGCCCGCTTCTTCCATGCGTTTAATACCGCTTTTAATGCAATGACGGCAAGATATATACGGAGCATCAAATTCCTGCTGAAGAACAGATGGGTGGCCATTACCGGATTATTGCTTGTGGTGGTTGCTACAGTTTTGCTGATCAAAAGAACACCTACCGGGTTTATTCCGGATGAGGATCAGGGATTTGTAGTTGGTATTACCCAAACACCTCCCGGTAGTTCACTTAGCAGAACGGAGAATGCAACGAGCCAGATCAGTAAAATTACGATGAAAGATGAGGGCGTGAGCGATGTATGGGCTGCAAATGGGATGAACTTCGTAACAAATGCGAACGCTTCCCCTAATGCTGCGATATTTGTGCGGTTAAAAGATCGTAAGGAGAGAGGTGCTGTAAAAGACCCTACTGCTATTGCCGGCGGTTTGTTAGGCAAATCAATGCAAGTACATGATGCCTTAACTTTCTTTGTTGGTTTTCCAACAATACAGGGTTTCGGTAATGTGAGCGGGGTAGAAATGATGTTGCAGGACAGAACAAACGGATCGCTGGAGAAATTAGCGGGAACGGCATGGGGTTTTATTGGTGCGTTAAGTCAGCGGCCGGAAGTGGCAAGTGCGTTCACTACTTTTAATACGGGTAATCCACAATACACCATTGATATAGATGATATAAAAGTGAAACAATTGGGTGTATCTGTTGGTGATTTGTTGAATACGCTGCAAACATATTATGGTAGTAGTTTCGTTTCAGACTTTAACCGCTTCGGGAAATATAGCCGCGTAATGGCGCAGGCCGATGTTTCATACCGGATGGATAAAAGTTCGTTGGATGCTATTTACGTAAAGAACAACCTGGGTACGATGGTACCGGTAAGTACAGTGGCCAAATTCACACGTGTATATGGCCCGGAAACGGTTACACGAAACAACCTGTATAGTGCTGTTACCATTAATGCTACACCTAAGCCAGGTTATAGTACCGGTGATGTAATTACAGCCATCGGAGAAGTATCGAAAAAGGCATTGCCACAAGGATATGCCTATGAGTTTACAGGTATTACCAGGGAAGAGATAAGAGCAGGGAACCAAACTGCGTTCGTGTTTTTATTGAGTGTATTGTTCGTATTCTTCCTGCTGGCTGCACAGTATGAAAGCTATATCCTGCCACTGGCAGTAATCCTTACCGTACCTACGGGTATATTAGGCGTATATAGTTTCATTGGCCTTAGCGGCATAGAAGGCAATATCTACGTACAAATAGGTATGATCATGTTGATAGGATTATTGGCAAAAAATGCGATCCTGATCGTGGAGTTTGCCATACAACGGCGAAGAGCGGGTTATAAGCTTGTTGATGCGGCTTTGGAAGCAGCCCAGCTTCGTCTTCGTCCAATATTGATGACTTCCTTTGCCTTTATTGTCGGTATGTTGCCATTAATCTTTACACAAGGTGCATCTGCCAAAGGAAATCATTCGATCGGTTGGAGTACTGTAGGTGGTATGCTTACCGGGGTGGTCCTGGGGGTATTCATCATACCTGTGCTGTTTGTAATTTTCCAGTTCCTGCAAGAGAAAATCAGCCACAAGCCGATAGTGGAACTGGAAGAAGGACAGGAAGCAAAGCTGGTACACTAAAAGATCATCATTATCTATTATCAGAATCAGAAAAAAGACAAATGAAAACAAGTTATAGCTCATTTTTAATTCTGTTGTCCTTAGTTGTAGGGTTAGCAGCTTGCCGGGTAGGCCGCAATTACGAGCGGCCCCCGGTGGCCCTGCCACAGCAGTTCAATAATGACACTGCGCCTTCAGACACCAGCAGCATAGCAGAAATAGAATGGAAGAAGTTTTTTACAGATGCCACTTTACAGCAGCTGATCAGCCAGGCCCTCACCGGCAACTATGATCTGCAGCTGGCGGTGAAAAAAGTAGAAACGGCACAGGCCTATCTGAAACAGGCCAAAGTAGCCTGGTTACCGGCTTTTACGGCTACTGCATCGGGTAGTACCAACTTCCCTTCCAAGAATAGTTTCAATGGATTGAACCTTTCTGTTAATAACCTCGGCGACCATATCGAAGATTTTAACATCGGTGTAGGTATGTCGTGGGAAATTGATATCTGGGGTAAGATAAAACGTCAGAAAGAAGCTGCACTGGCCAGCTATCTGCAATCATACGAAGGTGAGCACGCCGTGCAAACCGGGCTGGTAGCAGCAATAGCCAACAGTTACTTCAACCTGCTGATGCTGGACAACCAGCTCAGTGTGGCCCGCAGAAACCTGGCGCTCAGCGACACCATCGTAAAGATGATCCGCCTGCAGAAAAACGCCGGTGAAGTAACCGAGCTGGGTGTACAACAGGCCATTTCGCAGCAGCAAACTGCGGAACTGCTGATACCACAGCTGGAACAAGGTATTGCCATCCAGGAAAATGCGTTGCGCATTTTAACCGGTGAGCTACCGTCAACGATTACACGTAGCAGTAAACTGAGCGACTTCCAGGTAACGGAATCATTGCCGGCAGGTATTCCCGCCGCCATGATCAGCCGCCGCCCGGATGTACGCGCCAGCGAAATGGGACTGGTGGCCGCCAATGCACAGGTAGGCGTGGCGCAGGGTAGCATGTATCCTACGCTCACCATCACCGGCAGCGGTGGATTGAATGCCTTCAAAGCCAGCACCTGGTTTAATCTTCCTTCTTCCCTGTTTGGTACAGTGGCTGGAAGCGTGGCACAGCCTATCTTCCAGCGCCGTCAGTTAAAAACGCAACTGGAAGTAGCTAAAATCCAGCGTGAACAGGCCGTGATCCAATTTAAACAATCGGCCCTCATAGCGGTAGGAGAGGTAAGTGATGCATTGGTAAAGCTGGACAAAGTAAAGGTGCAGCAGGAAATTGCGGTTCGCCAGGTAAATACTTCCCAACTGGCCGTACAACAGGCCCAACTGCTGTTCCGCAGTGGTATGGCTAACTACCTCGAAGTAATCACTGCACAGTCGCGTTCCCTGCAGGCCGAACTGGCCCAGGCCGACATAGACCGCCAGCGCCTCAGCGCGATGGTAGACCTGTATCGCTCCCTGGGCGGTGGCTGGAAATAGTCGCAGCAAATGACGGATCAAAGCGAAAGACCATCAGCAGAGCTTTTGAATCACTACAAGAAACAGATCGCTTAGGTCCGTCATTTTCATCATATCATCCCGGTTTACGTGTTGTAAGCCGGGATTTTTATTTCGGGAACCCTTGATGCTGGCGGGTTTTAAAAATAATCCACGAATTTTTTTTTATTTTCAATTTCTTTTATACTTTTGCGTCCCTGGAGAGTTGGCAGAGCGGTCGATTGCGGCAGTCTTGAAAACTGTTGACTGTAACAGGTCCCGGGGTTCGAATCCCTGACTCTCCGCAGAAAGTGATACAAAATTCATGATTGGATTTTGTGTCGCTTTTTCATTTTTAAGAAGAGTGTTTATCAGGTGTTTTCGATTTGAAAAGTGTGTTCGATAGTGATATTTTGTATGTTTTACAGAAGGTAAAATCTTATCACAACTGTCATCAATACACTCATAAGCCAGGGCGGCAAGTCAAACATCCTTAAGTCGGGACTTGCTTTTATATGAACGTTTAGGGCTTCGGTTTTTGTCCGAATTAGCTATACTCATTACTTCTTATGTAGTAAAGAAAATGTTCACATACCAATCAACACCGTTTAACCTTATCAAAGACGGCTTTTGTTTTTTATTCGCCAATATGTTTGATGATGGGGATCAAACCAGTGGAAAAAAAGACGCAAAACACGGGAAGAAATGTCATATGTGCAGGTGTTTCCGAATGCACTTTCACACAAAAGTATTTTCAAAAAGAATTCGCACATAAAAGCTGTTTGTATGATTGTCAGTGCTGATTATCCGGAAAGTTTTTTGAAACAGGACGCTCAACCGTTTCGTTTTTTTATTCGGCAATGACAATCAGTTTTTGATTGAAGAAATTATGACGGACGATATTTTACGAACTGTAAACGAAATTGTAAAAAGAGAAGAACCGATTCGCGTATAATTAACCATGTTTAACCAATTCCCTTAGGGCACTATTTCCCCGGGATGAAAGCCTGCAAGAAGAATTTTGTTGATTTGCTTTGGCTGCCTGATTTTACTATATTGGTCAAAACTAACCTTACCTTACTCAATTTCTCAAAACCGATAATGATGGCCGCCATTAAACGCACTGCTTATTCCGTTCTATTATTTTGTCTTTCTGCTCAGATTTCAATAGCCCAGGTTATCAAGTTGCCTACCAGATGGACAAAAGCTGCTATAGAAGCCCCAATTCCTTTTCCGGAATATCCACGCCCGCAATTGGAGCGCAAAGACTGGCTGTGTCTGAACGGTAAATGGGATTATATTGGAGGCGAAGCAACGGCAAACGCATTGAACCCTTCAAAGCCAATCAGTTTTGGAGGAAAGACGGAACAAATCCTTGTGCCCTATTGTCCTGAGGCTGTGCTCTCGGGCATCGGGCGAAAACAAGAAATCAATATGTGGTACAAAAAGAGTTTTGAGATCCCGTCGGCCTGGAAAGACAAGCAGGTACTGCTTCATTTTGATGCGGTCGACCATGATGCCACTATATTTGTCAACGGAGAAAAAGCAGGAAGTCATGCCGGTGGTTATGACGCCTTCAGCCTGGACATTACGCCATTTTTAAAACAGGGCAATAATACCCTAATTGTTGCGGCCCATGATCCAAATGACGGACGGACGCCTTCAGGTAAAAACGGCCCACGCGGGGATTATACCTTCACATCGGGAATCTGGCAGACAGTATGGATGGAACCCGTCAACAAAAACTATATCAAAAACATCCGGATAACGCCCGATCTGGCAAACAGCCGCCTCAAACTGTTGGTAAACGCAGGCACTTCTCAGGTATCAGCAGTTGCGCTTGATGGAAAAAAAGTAGTAGCTGAAGCGACAGGTTCATCCGGAACTGCATTTTATATTCCCATTAAAAATGCTAAGTTATGGAGCCCTGAGGATCCTTTTCTATATGATCTGAAACTTACCCTGAAGGATAAAAACGGTAATGTTACCGACGAAGTTAACAGCTACTTTGGCATGCGCGACATCAAACTGGGTAAAGTTGATGGTGTAGTGAGGCCCTTATTAAACGGAAAATTCGTTATGCAGGTTGGTCTGCTCGATCAGGGCTACTGGCCAGATGGTATTTTGACCGCACCAACTGAAGAAGCCTTAAAATATGATGTAGAATTTACCAAAAAGGCCGGATTTAACCTCATCAGGAAACACATGAAAACCGAGCCTAAACGCTTCTATTACTGGGCAGACAAGCTCGGTATAATGGTATGGCAGGACATGCCGGCCATCTGGTACCAGCATGAAGACACCGCTAAAAACAGGACGACCTTTCGCAAAGAACTCAAAGCCATGATAGACGACCAATACAATTCTCCGTCCATTATTACCTGGGTTCCGTTCAATGAAAACTGGGGCGCATTTGATGTCAAGGAAATTACCGATTGGGTAAAGCAATATGATCCATCGAGGCTGGTAAACGGCAACTCTGGCTTTAATAACAATCCCGGTTACCAGAAAGCGGCAGGAGATCCAGGCAACGGAGATTTTGTAGATACACATATTTACATCGGGCCTAACGATGCTTCGCAACCCGATGACAAGCGGGCAGCATCCTTAGGTGAATTTGGAGGAGTAGGTTTGTTTGTAAGGGGACATATGTGGCCAGTAGAAAATAATGCTTATGATTACCAACCGACAAAAAACGCATTGACCGACAAGTATGTACTCCTGATGGACCAGGTAGAGCAGCTGATGAAGTATAAGGGGCTGAGCGTTGCGGTGTATACACAAACCACCGATGTGGAACATGAAGTGAACGGACTGCTGACCTACGATCGTGCTGTCGAAAAGATGGACGTGGAAAGGGTCAGAGAAGTGAATCAGGCTGTACTGGATGCAGGCAAAAAGCTGAACCGATAGGACATTTCTTGTCCAATTTGGAGAAACAACATTAGTTAAACCGTAATAAATATGACCTCGTTGCCAGTTGGTGCTTGAAGTTGGGATTATTCGACATGTGGCCACCTGCTTCGCATCACCGCGTTCAGTCACAGACTCAGGTTAGTACAGGATGCAAATCCAAATCAATATGTCTATTTTTAGCATCTAACCACATACGACAAGCCAGCTATGAACAAATTCAGATTATTGATAGCAGTCCGGATTTTTGCGTTTTCAATTTTTGTCATTCAAAATTCCTATGCCTTCCAGTCGCAACCTTCAAAAATTGACCGTAAAGCTGTCGTAACCAGACATAACATAACGATCACTGATAGAGACTTAAAGGGTCCGGGTCAGGTGGGTAACGGTGAATTCGCTTATGGTTTCGATATTACCGGTATGCAAACCTTTACGCAGTCCGGCAATACGATGTCTAACTGGGGCTGGCACAAGTTTCCCTTACCCACCTCCGAAACACCTGCCGACTTTAAAGGACAGGAATGGAATACACAAGGTCGCATGGTCAGGTACGACATCCAAAACAAGGAGCAGGAAAAACTGTCTGACTGGATGAGGGGCAACCCGCAACGTATCCATCTGGGTAGATTAGGCCTCATCCTAAAAAGAAAAGATGGAACCATGGCCGTGCTAAACGATCTGCAAAATCCAGTTCAAAAAATAGATCTCTGGACAGGAATAGCCACGAGTACATTTGAACTCGAAGGGCGGAAGATAAAAGTAACAACCGTTGGCCATCCTACACAAGACGCCATAGCCATCAAAATTGAAGCAGACAATCTGAATGACGGTCTGATCGGTGCGTTTCTTGAATTTCCTTATGCTTCAATGGCTGAATTTGGAAATGGTGCTGACTGGAACAATCCAGGTAAACATACTACAGAAGCCGTATTTTCCATTGGGCATACAGATTTCCATAGAAAGCTGGACGATACAGAATACGATGTACGGCTGCAATGGAAAAATGGAGGAACGATAAAAGAGACGAAAGCGCACAGATATGAACTTCAATTCGCAGGTAAAGACCAGGCAGAAATCAGCCTTTCTTTTTCCAAAAAGCCTATAAAATCTGACTTGCCAACTTTCCAGCAGACCAATAATGAGAGCATTAAGAAATGGGAAAAATTCTGGAAAAGTGGTGGAGCAATAGATCTCTCTGAAAGTAAAGATCCGAGGTGGAAAGAACTGGAACGGCGTATTGTGCTCTCGCAATATGTTATGGCAATTAATGAAGCAGGTTCTCTGCCACCACAGGAAAGTGGCCTGGTAAATAACGGCTGGTATGGTAAATATCATTATGAAATGATCTGGTGGCACGGTACGCATTATGCTCTTTGGGACAGATGGCCGCTGCTTGATCCAGGTATGAAGGCGTACGGAGATCATCTGGAATCATCTGTAGCGAGAGCAAAAAGACAAGGTTACGATGGTGCCAGATGGCCTAAAACCATTGGTGATCAGGCTCGTTGGGAATGGCCATTGGAAATCACTGCCTTATTGATCTGGCAGCAACCACATCCCATATTCTTTGCCGAACTGGATTACAGGTCTCATCCCAATGCAAAAACCCTCAATAAATGGAAGGATGTGGTATTGCAATCTGCTGATTTTATGGCTTCATATGCGCATTACAATAAAGATCAAAACCGGTATATATTAGGTTACCCATTACAGGTGGTATCGGAAAATGCAGATCCTCGCACGACCATCAACCCTACATTTGAACTTAGCTATTGGCGCACAGGGTTAAAAATTGCGCAAGAATGGCGTAAAAGATTGAAAATGCCTGTAAGCACAAAATATGCTGATGTACTTGCGAAACTTTCTCCACTCCCCGTTAAGGATGGGCTGTATGTTTCCTGGGAAAACATCAATGACATGTGGAAGAACTACACCTTTGAACATCCGGCCTTGATTGGTGCATACGGCATGTTGCCAGGTGATGGCGTAGATGTACCCACGATGGAAAGGACATTTAAAAAAGTTGGTGAAACCTGGAAATTCAGTCATACCTGGGGATGGGACTTTCCTATGCTCGCTATGTGTGCAGCAAAACTTGGACAAGGCGGGAAAGCAATAGATTATTTGCTCAACTACCCCGGCTTTCGTTTGGAAGAACATGGTTTGGTTGATGGGGGTGGCCCTTTTCCTTATTTCCCAGGCAATGGCGGTTTGCTCTATGCTATAGCCATGATGACTGCCGGTTGGGATGGTGCACCTGCAGGTAATGCTCCGGGCTTTCCTAAAGATGGTGCATGGGTTGTAAAATGGGAAGGATTAAAAAAAGCACTATAAAAGAATCATCCTGGATCCCCTTTCTTCCGTTTTCAGTTTGCAGGTGCGGGGCACCTGCTCAGGATTGTTTCCGCATGCTTTGCCTGATCTTTTCCCTGTGTTGCCCTCCCCAGGCACTTAGTTCACCTATCAGGGTTTTTAAGGTCCGGCTATATTCGGTTGCTTCATAAATAATAGTTACCGGCGTAGTCGGGTATACCGTACGTTTGATAAAGTCATTCAATTCCAGATCTTTTAACTCTTTGGCTAATATCCTGGATGATATGCCAGTGACTTCATGCTGAATTTCATTAAAGCGCTTTGACGATTGCACCAGGCAAAGGATCAGGGCCAGCTTCCACCTTCCATTAATAACAGATAGTGCATCAAGGACGTTTTTGAGCGAGCCTGCGCATGCCTCATTGTCTGGCAGGGGCTCATTTATAATCATCTTCATAGATACAAATGTAATTACATTACCTAAGTGTAAGCGCTTCCCTTTGGGTAAGTACCTCCTTTTGACCAGCTGGTAACCATAGTTTTGCCTTTGATAATTCGGGTGAAAGGATTCTTTCATTCCCGGAATTTAGAATTGATTATATTATTAACAGGTAAATTTTTATGAAACATATCCTTCATTTAATTTCAAGTTTACAAGGGAAAGGATCGCATAGCATTCAGCTGGGTCAAGCTATCGTTGAAAAAATTCAGGAAAAATATCCAGGCAGTACACTTGAAGAATTAAACCTGGTCGATATTGAAATACCACATCTTAGCCCTGCTGTTCTTCGTACATTCTTTCTTCCCGGAGATCAGCTGACTGAAGAAGAAAAGGAGTCCATCCGTTTTTCTGACGAGATGGTTAAACAGTTATTAGCTGCAGATATCATTGTGATTGGCGCACCGCTTTACAACTTTACTATTCACACATCTTTAAAGGCCTGGATTGATCACATTACGAGGGCGGGAATAACTTTTGGGTATGGTGAAAATGGTCCTGTTGGAAAGGTAACAGGGAAAAAAGTTTATGTTGCAATGTCTTCAGGAGGCGTTTATTCTGAAGGCCCTGGTAAAGCCAACGACTTTGTTGCTCCTTATTTGAATGCTTTCCTCGGCTTTTTAGGTATGACAGATTTGACGGTATTCCGTGCTGAAGGATTAAAAGTGCCGGGAGTGAAGGAGTATGCTATGGAGAAAGCAATTGATAGTATAAGAATTGATTAAGATCTTCACAGAATCCCGATCCGGGTTCGGCTGTAATCCCTGACTCCCCGCAAAAAAGCGACACAAAATTCATGATTGGATTTTGTGTCGCTTTTTCATTTTCAGGAAGTGTTTACCGGGGCAATATCTCGGCTTATATTAATCAGAGTTTTGCCTTTGCATCATTCAACAGTGACAGCAATTGAATAATATCCCCATCCTTCATAATGACAAAGGACTTGTCATCAAATCGCGCCAGTTTTAAAAAGGTGGACCATTGTTTTTTTGAATAAAAGCAGCCTGCTTCTAAGCCGCCGCGGCTTTTATATTCAATTTCGGTATATACTTCCGGCGTGGTCGGCATTATCTTATCTTTTATAATGTTCAAAGATTTAATTAGTGCATCAACCTCATCCATATCAAGCAAACCTATTTTTGTATCAGATGAATATGCCCCGGAATAAGCATATTCAAAACGCACTGCCTTGGTGGTTTCTCCGCCAATCAGATCTGTAAATTGGGCAACTTGAATCAGGCAGCCCCTCAGCGAGCCAATATCCATAAATTGTTTTTGTATCAGAGAACCCGATTTGTTTGAAAAAAGCTCTGCTTTGCTTTTTTGTTCTTTTAGATCTGTATCCGGTTTCGCCGTTTGGGAACAGGCCGGATAAAATGGGGCAATAATTATCAAAATAAAAATTACTTTTTTCATAATTGATGGAGGTTTACTTAGAATATAATTAATAACCGGGGCGGAAACGTTAGCTACGAAAGCGACGAGTCCTGAATTTTTGCCTGAACTTTTTCTGAATCATACCAATCAACAGTCTTATGAAGTATTTCTGCAAATCTAAAGATGTCATCGATAGTTAGAATCTCTGTCCTCGTTTCCTTTTTTTGCTCATCGAAAGTGCCAATATATTTTCGTGAACCGTTAAAATACAATCTGCATATCGTTTTTCGATTATTGTCATCCAGTAGTATTGCGAAATAGGATTGCGCATCCCGATATACTATCCTGGCGGGCTTTATCTTTTGGCGGAGAATTGTTTTTACAATCATGTAGCCTTCCTTTTCTTCCTCAGTAGTTTCAATCACTGAACCCTTTTCTTCAGTATTTGTTGCTACTAATTCCTTTTCAGGATCAGATTGCTCAGTATCATTTTCTTTTTTCAGCGCGGATTTAAGCCTTTCAGTTATCAGATCATTGATGTATTGTTGTATCGACTTCTTAATTAGTGCACCGAATTGCTCAACAATTTTTGAAGTTAACATTCCCCTGTATATCTGTTTGGAGAAGAGTTTAATCAATCCTTCAGAGGGGTTTTGAAACTCAACATTTATCAACGTTTTGAGCTCATTCATATATTTTAGATCGCTCGCGGTAGTTTGAATGCTTTCTATATTGAAATAGGACTTGTGAAATTTCTTTAGTTCTTCGATCTGGTTATCTTTTATATCCGTAACATTGAATTCGAAGAATGGCTTTTCATCCATTTTATTCTGCTCCGCAAGATCTGTATAAAACCGGTAAATGATTCCGTTGGACAACAGGCCGAATTTAGCGGTGGTAGTATGGAAATACCGGAAAAGCTGGGAGTTATGCGGATCCAGGCTTTCGCCCCAATGCTTGCATTCAATGAGTATGGAAGGCTTACCTTCTTTCAGGATCGCATAATCGACTTTTTCGCCTTTCTTGATCCCGATATCCGCAATGAATTCCGGCATTACCTCAAAAGGGTCAAATACATCGTAGCCCAGCACTTTAATGAAGGGCATGATAAAAGCGTTCTTGGTAGCTTCTTCTGTTTGAATCTGGTTTTTAAGCTTTTCTACTTTGTCGCCGAAGAGCTTAATTTCATCTTTAAAATCCATAGGAGTTTTTTTTCGATATTAGTGTTGACAGAAACTTTATCCTTCAAATCCTTTTCCAAGGGCATCGAGCCGTCGCATCTGTAAGTTCATGTGATGCAGCACAACCTTTTCGTAATCATTAGACCTGTCGCCCATTTTACTGAATAGTACCAGCATCTCTATAAACAGGAAAAACAGCACCCACAGCAGCCAGAAAGCCAATGCAACGTAGGATGCGGATAACATCCGCGTCATAATCGTTAACTCATCCAGAAATCCTGTACTTGCTTTCATTTCCTTTTCAAGTGCAGGCTTGATGTGGAGTAAATCGTTTTCCTTTAAGGTTCTTTGTTGCCGCATAACGCCAATGGTAGAGTCAAGGGGCGTCAGCAATGCTATTTTGGGATTTGATACCAGCACAGTTCCTACGGTACGGTCACTTGTCGTTTTCCAGATAGTGGTGTCTTTTCCGGAAGATGTTACTGTTTGCACAGGCATTCTTTTTGTTGCTGTTGTTGTAGTTATGGCAGTTGTGGTTGGATGTTTACTGATATCCTCCACGTAATTATCTCTCTCCTGTTCTTTTTTACTAATCGTTGTATCCAGGGCAGCAATCTGCTTTCTTAATTCTTCCGTTTTCGAGGGTAATAATCTGTCTACTTTTTCTGAGACATAGGAAATCTTCTCGATCTCAATATCTTTCTCGAACAATATCTGGTCGATGATTACCGCGCCCAGGACAGACATAATTAAAGCCAGGCAGAATCTAAAAAATCGTAGCATCCAGCTCGGATTAATGGATAAGACAATCTGCTTTTCTACCTGTACAATGATTACGATTGAGAGCATTCCTGCCAGCATGCAACCCGGCAGGCCAAGCGACAGGTAACGATGCGCAAAAGTAAAACCAATAAAAAACCACAGTATGCAAACGATCAGCATGGCTGCGGTATACTTCTTCACGGATTTAAAAGCGGCTTCGCTGCAGTTGCGCAGGATGCTGTAGTTGTACCCGGTCATGAAGCAGCCGAAACGGATCCAGAGATGTTTCATAACGATTGGTTTTAAAAGTTTTTGTTCAGAATAATGTGACTGGAAATTGCCGCAAGACCATTCCTGAATCCGCGTGTATAGCTGATAATGATGCCATGCCCGACACCCTCATTAACCTTTGCCTGCTCTTCGATCTCTTTGACCTGTTTGATATGCCCCTCTGCAATTTCCTTTTTGACAGTAAGTTCTTCTACCGTATCTATCATTCCACTTCTGCTCCTGCTGGTGATGTGGAAATTGATTTGCCGGATAAAGTCTTCGTAAAATGTTTTTACCTTCCGGATAGATCTTTCCAGGTCATTCTTCAACGCGATCACATTTTGATCGAGATGGGTTGTGTCCGGATTTATCAATGCATCATTATACCCTTTGGATTCATAGTTCTTGTCGAGGAAATCGTATAGAAAATGTATCCCACCGTTGAGTGGCGTAACCGCTTTTCCGTCAGGCTGTTCTTTCTCCGGTGCGTCCTTTTCAATGAAAGTAGTTTCCGGAATATCGGGTATTGTAGTTTCAATTGCCATGGTGTGGGTATGCCCATTGTGGCGTTGCCGGTTGAAAATATTGAATAAGCTCATACGTGTTTTATTAAATAGTGATTGTGGGCACTTTATATTTATTATGCCCTTTGTTATGACAGGATTCGCAAAGCGTGATGAGTAAATGGCCGGGGTAATCCCAGGGTAGCCGGAACCTTTGCTCGTTTGCTATAAAGTGGTATTGCCGGTGATGCACCTGCAAGTCTTTATCGCTGCGGCAATGCACACAACGATGCATGTCGCGGTGCAGTATTTCCTTTCGTTTCGCTTTCCAGTTAGGGTGAAATAGAAGTGCGCCATAACTGCCATGAGATTTAACGTTCAGGAGGTGCTGCTCCTGCGGTTTTGCAGGAAGAGATTTCGCAGGAATATCTTCCTGGATATATCTGCGATAAGATTGATCTCCCTTAAACTGCAGGTATTTATAATGCGCGTCGTTTGGAGTTGTCATAACAACACAGGTTAGAGTTATTGAAATATAGTTCCGGTCGCAGCCAATTTTATTGCTCCCACTTACAAAGGGTTCTGGTTGCCATTGCTTTTTCAAGGGACATGCTGATGATTCGATGCTTACAATTACTTAGTCCACGGCAATTCTGTTTATAATGATACTTCGTAGCATTTTTGCTGTCGCAGACATACACCGTTGTTTGACTGCAGTAACTATAGCTGGTAAGTAGCCATACATATAGGAGTTTCATGGCTCGATTGATTCAGGGGACAAGGGGGTTACAAAAGAACTGGCATTATTGTTTAACTTGTATGGCAGGGGGCACAACAATATATACAGCCATTTGACTTTTGATAACGTTTCTTTGCTTCACGAACGGCCGCCTGGCAAGTTTCAAATTCTCCCAGGTAAGTCTGGCTATACATCATCGGATAATATTCACAGGTAGGGACGTGAACCTCATGATCGCCGTTTAGCTGGGCGTTGTTGTTTACATAATACTTCTTTTTCATAGTGTTTTTAATTTATGAAACAAAAGTATATTCCATTAACCTTCTTTTTTTATGGGAAACCGTAATTAGATATTTTCTGTCAATTTTTTAAGATGCTTAGATAGCGCCTAAATCCTTGCAGTGAGCCACCAATTGCTCATTCTTGGTAAAGCCGAGTGCATCTTTCATCTGGTTGAGTCTTTTCTCTATACTACTTAAGCCAGATGGTTTTATTCCGTTACGTTGAAGGTGCGCAGGTATGTCTTTCTGCAGCATTCCCTGTGCAAGCAGCGTTATGATCGTGATATCAAATTCCGAAAATGAGTAGGCGTTTTTTTTGTTGTTCAGCTGCCTGATATGATTCGGATAATAGCGCCGGTGTCTGGCTATTTCATTGATGGCTTCTTTAAGTGATTGGACATCATTCCGGGCTTTGAGGACAAAACCGTCTACGTCATACTTATTGTAAAGCTGGTCAATAACAGCCTGCCTGCTTTCCAATGAGAAAACCAGGATTTTCAGGTCGGGCTGTACTTCCCGGGCAGCGGCAATTAGCTCCGTTCCACCAGATAATAGCTGCTTATGATCATCCTGAGCGAATGATAAATCTGTAATCAGGAGATCGAAAGATCTTTCGGCTTTAACTGCCTGTGTGATCCTATACAAAGCATCATCGCAATAATAGGCATGTGCTATATCCGTGATGGCCAGTTCTTCCAGTGTTTTCTGGAGGGAAATATTTACGCTTTCGTGATCTTCAGCAATAAGTACCTTTGTAATCATAAGGATTGAGCTATTGGAAAGGAAATGTGAATTTTTAATCCTTTAACAGGATGTTCAAATGTATATTGTCCGCCAATGCTTTTAATACGGTTTCCCGTATTTTGCAATCCGTTCCCATGCTTAACTTGCGGGGAAATACCGATGCCATCATCGGTATAGTGAATTTGAACCTGGCCGTTTTGACACTCGAACTTTATCATCACGGAATTAGCCTGGCTATGTTTTTTCATATTGATCATCAATTCCTGCAGGATATGTTCAACTTCATGCTGTATCTGCGCATTGGTCCGGCTCCAGAGCATCGGACCGTTGCCGAAGATCAGGACCTTGATATGGTCAGACCCAAAGGATTCCAGCAAATCGTCGATTTTAACGTGAAATGGAACCTTTGAAACAGTGGGGTTTTCGTACGAGATATCGCGGGATCGCTCATACAGTACCTCAATCTTATCTATCAGCTCCTCCTTGTTTAAGGATGCTTTATACTCAAGGTCTGTCATGATGCGGTACAAACCATTTGCTACTACGTCATGCACTTTCTGGGAGGTTTTAAGCTGATGTTCCTGTATCGCCTGCCGGGATGCAAATTCTATCTGTTGCCGGCGCCTGCGGTACCGGAGGATTAGAATAATTCCGGCGGTAATGAAGAAGAGGATGGTTAACGCCAATAAGAACCGCTGTACCACCAGCTGGGTTTTCTTTTGTGCATTATCTTTTTGCAGCTGAAGATTGTCGGCTTTATTTTTAGCGGCTTCGTACCGGATTAATGCGAATTGGTTCTTGGCTGCATTCTTTGCCGTTTGGATACTATCCGTCAGGTATTGGTAGCGGACAAAATAAGGTTTCAGCAGATTGGTAGGGCTAAGTGTAATAAGTTTTGAAAGCGCTTCGACTTCGTCGTCGGGGCTATTCATTTCCCGGGCGATTTCGTATCTTTTCACAGCATAATACAATGCTGAATCTGGTGAGGATAGCGAATAATAGTCCGAGAGATGCGCATAACTGGCATTAAGCCCCCTGATGTCGTTTGAATCCTTACGGATTTGCAGCGCCTGTTGTAGCTCAGGCCCGGCGGGATAAGTGGAATCTTTCAGCCATTTGGTTTTGGCATAGTTGGAAAGCACCCGGGCATATTCTTTTTTCTTGTCCTTACTCTTAACCAGCAGGGATTTGTATAAACCGATAGCCTGATCATAGTCGCCTTTCTTCTGGTAAGTAAGGGCTATACTGTTTAAGGCAATGGCCTCGGCCTTAGGATGGGTTATATATTTTAGCGCTTTATTATAGTAATCGATAGCTGCTTCATAGTTTTTAAGATTAAGACAGATATTGCCCAACTCATGGTAGTTGGAACCCAGGCATTCCTGGTCTTCTTTTTTGTGTTCATCGAGATAAGTAAGGGATTTCAAAAGGCTCTCCTGTCCTCCGTAATGATCTCCCTCATATGCCTGGATGATACCCATATAAGTATAGGCCATTGCAATTTCCAAACTGTCTGTGGCACCCGTTGCAACGAGGTTAAAATAATAAAAGGCAGAGTCGTTATTCTTATTGAAGAATGATTCCCCTTTTTCCAGCGTAGGTGCAGAAATCAGTTGCGGGGATTCCCGGTTGGATGTACAGGCTAAAAGACTTCCAAGGAGTATGGGCAGGATGATGCTTGAGGGACGCACTGGGGATTATTTCTCTTAAAAGTATCGAATTTCTCAATTTTGAGGAATTATTAATTGACAGGTAACCAAAAAAAGTGAGGCAAGAACCTTCTTGCCTCACGTAGATTATATATCAGGGTTTTCTTGGAGGAATTGTTCCGGTTTCGCCACCGGTATCATCCAGAGTAGTAACCTGTTCGCCATTGTTAGGATTGCTGTTATTGGAATGGCTGGGGCATAAGAATGCCATGAGAAAGCTAAATATGATGTGAAACATAGTTTTAATTTTTTGAATGTTTTAGAAATAGGCTGCCGGTTGCCGGGCAGCCGGCAGCTGAGTTAGAATCAGTGAAGAAGCGCTTCTTGCTTTTTTAGGGAAGTGTGGGCGTGGATTACGGAAGCTGATGATCGCTTCCCAAGCCGGTAACCGGCTCCCGCTTTCTTTGCCCGGGGTTGAATCGGTTCTGTACAGAGAACCTCTTAGCTAAGGAGGTATTACCCGATTGCAAAACAAAGATAGATCGAGGTAAGTGGTTGATTTACAAACAATTCCAATAATTCCTTTAATTCCTGGTATTCCACTGGTAATTCCGGGAATGCGGGTTTAATTCCGATTATTCAGTTCTATAATTTTACTTATGGCGACATCTTATCCTGACTACCAGCAACTCGTCATGCGGGCGTATGAACGAAAGAAGGCAAACAATACGCTACCCCACGGCCTGATGTACCTCACCCCTGCGAAACTCAAAGAGGAATGCGTGAAGAAATGCACAACAGATGTAAACAGGCGGGACGAAAAGATTATCAGGGATTTCTGTGGAGATTTGAATAAAGGGAGAAGCTGCCATGCTATTATGCAGCGATGCGACACGGATAAATTCCGGCCGTTGGTGAATTATCTGAAAGAGAAGACTGAAAATACAGATGAGAAGAATATCGAGCTCCTGGCCTGGCTAATTGATTTTGCCGGCCGGCCCTGGGAAATAGGGAAAACGGTTACAGGCGATGATGAGGAAAGTGGAGCCCCTGTGTTAAATGAGGTGAACCCGGTAACAGATTCCCCGGCCATCCTGCCTGCAACGCGAAGTGATGAATCAACCGGAAATCCGGTAATTCCGGAAATTCCAGGAATGTTAACCCTGATGGGTAGCTCAAAGGGAAAGGAAAGTGGGGCTGTTAAAACTGCGGAAACCGTTAATCAAAAAAAATTAAGCGGGAGATCCGCAAAAACGCTGGCAGCTGCGGTTATGTTATCGCTGGCACTGGGAACAGGCGGCATGTGGTGGTGGAAAGATAAGACGGGCCCCGGTGGTAACTGCATGTATTGGCATGAAGATCATTATGAGCCTGTAGCCTGTAACCAGAAAATACCCAATGCAAGGGTTATAGCATTAGATACCATGAAGTTGAAAAATTTCAGGAAAATAACCAGGCCCGACACCATCACCTACCAGGCGCTAGGAAAGGTTTGGTATTCTAAAATTAATGGCAAATTCGAATACTATACATATGGGGGAGAGCATCCGGTGGTCTTTGACCATCAGCTGAAGCCAATTACCATCTATATTATTGATAAGTACATCCTCACGGGTATGATTACGAAATAGTAAAGGCGTGCAAAAAATAGATAATAAAGGTTTATTTTTCAGCACGAAAAAGAAATTATGAAGAAGATAGGATTTTTATCATTTGGGCATTGGTCTAACCACCCTGCCTATAAAACCCGTACAGCGAGTGACACATTGCTTCAGTCAATTGATCTGGCCGTTGCTGCCGAAGAAATTGGTTTGGATGGCGCCTATTTTCGTGTGCATCATTTTGCAGCCCAGTTAGGATCACCATTTCCTTTACTGTCGGCTATCGGCGCCAAAACAAGCAAAATAGAGATTGGGACAGGGGTAATTGATATGCGTTATGAGAATCCAATGTATATGGTGGAAGATGCCGGAGCGGCGGATTTAATTTCGGAAGGGCGATTACAATTGGGAATCAGCAGAGGTTCGCCGGAACAGGTAATCGATGGGTGGCGTTATTTTGGATATGAACCGGCGAAAGGAGAAACGGATGCAGATATGGGACGCCGTAAAGCGTTGGAATTCCTGGATAAGTTAAAAGGTGTTGGATTTGCACAGCCTAATCCGTCACCCATGTTTCCGAACCCACCGGGCTTGCTGCGTCTGGAGCCATATTCGGAAGGATTGCGGGAACGTATCTGGTGGGGAGCCGCGTCTAATGCAACCGCTGTTTGGGCGGCTGAAAACGGAATGTATCTTCAAAGTTCTACCCTGAAGTACGATGAAAGCGGAAAACCTTTCCATATACAACAAGCCGAGCAAATCAGGTTGTACAAAGATGCCTGGAAAAAAGCGGGACACAATCGGGAACCGAGGGTTTCTGTGAGCCGGTCTATTTTTGCACTGGTAAACGATCAGGATCGCTATTTCTTTGGGCAGGAAACCAACCGGGTTGATAAAATCGGGATGATTGAACCGGATAAACGTGCTATTTTCGGAAGAAGCTATGCCGCAGAGCCAGATCAACTCATAAAGGAGTTAGCGGAGGATGAAGCTATCCAGGAGGCAGATACCATTCTTTTAACAATACCCAATACATTAGGAGTTGATTACAATGTGCATGTATTGTCTTCTATTTTAGAGCATGTGGCGCCCGGATTAGGTTGGCGTTAAATTTTAATAATCCCTGAAGACAAAGCATTGACTGACACCATTAAATGAAACATACTGAGACCAAACCTTGCATAACGTTAGCGGCGTATATCCATTCTTTTTGGGAATTGAAAGGTGATGACAGCGACAGCCAATGGGAACGGATATTTCCTGATGGCTGTCCTGGAATAGTGATAAATTTAGGAGAACCTTGCAAAACGGATAATGGCTTAACTACTATGGATCATGGGAAAACATACGTAGTAGGAGCAATGAATTCTTTTAAGGATAATTTTATTGACAGGAACACCCATCTGTTAGGCGTATGTCTGAAACCAGCGGTGTTTTCGTCTTTTTACAACTATGCTCCACAAAATGAACTGACTAATCATACTTTTGAATTTGATTCACCGCATTCATTTGATATTGGAAAGATAAATAATGCCCCCACTGCTTATCTGACTGGATATTTTTTGGATAGAAAAAGAAGTCTCAACCAGTCACTTCAGTCCGTTTTGAATGATATTCATATTTCTAAAGGAAACGTAAACATCTATGAAATTTCTAAAAAGAATTTTATAACTGTCAGGCAATTGGAACGGGCTTTTAAAACCCATATTGGTTTAACACCTAAGGAGTATGTAAATATTATTCGCTTCCAGTCAGCTCTTTCTATGATGGGCGATGTAAGGCAAAAGAAAAGCTTATCAGATATAGCTTTTGAATGCGGTTTTTATGACCATGCACATCTCTCCAATGAAATAAAGCGACACACGGGGCTTACTCCTTCCCAGTTTTAATTTTGTCGTTTTTTTCCAAAAGATAAACGGGCCTGGTATTTACTTTTGCTAAAAGCAATTTAAATGAGAAAAGTAATTTTGAATTTAGCAGTAACCCTGGATGGTTTTATTGAAGGTCCAAATGGGGAAGTGGATTGGTGCATTATGGATGATGATATGGATTTCGGCGGTTTTATTGCAAGTATCGACACCATATTTTATGGCAGGGTAAGCTATGATGCCTGGGGGAATTTTCAACCTGATGCAACTACCAGCCCTGCAGAAAAAGAGATGTGGGAGGGAATACATTCAAAGAATAAATTTGTTTTTTCGGGTCAGAACAGGCAGGATGAAAAGGCTACATTCATCAATTCGGACATAACTAACCGCGTTGCTGAAATTAAACAGCAACACGGTAAAGATATCTGGTTATATGGTGGGGCAAGTCTTATCAAAACATTTATAAATGCAGGTCTTATTGACGTCTATAAAGTATCAGTTCACCCGGTAGTTTTGGGAACTGGTAAACCATTGTTTGAAGATTTAAAAGAAAGAATTGGTTTAAGGTTGACTGAAACCAATGTTTTCAAATCGGGTGTGGTGCAGCTTACCTATGAACCAGAAGGATAAAACAATGAAGAGTATTATGCAGTAACCCGGACAACAGTTTTTTCTTTCGGACCAAAGATCAGGAAGCTGACCAGGGCCAGGATACAAACGCCGACTCCGCCAAAAAGCATGACCCAGCCAAATCCATACACCAGCGCAGCATGCGCGGTAGCATCAGGCAGGCCGGGCGCAGAAAGCCCTGCGGCGATTTTTTCCGCTGCCATGTGTAACTGGGAAGGGGCAACAGACCCGGGAAGAATGCTTTCCAGGTAGGAATAGATTCCCTCCACAAGGATGAATCCCATCAGGGCGATATTGATAGCTAAAGTGATCAGGCGTGCACTCATATCAATACCCGATGCCATACCGGCACGATCTGGTGTAACTGCCCCGGTGGTGGTGTTCGTAACGGGTGTATTTGTAAGACTCAGCCCGATACCTGCCAATAGTGAACCTGGCAGCATGGTCAACCAGCTGGCATGCGCTACGCTACTGCCGTAGCGCATCAGCAGAAAGCCGAGCCCGATCATCAGCAATCCCGAAGGAATAATAATACGGGGCTGATAGCGGAGCGTAAGTCGTTCTGCCAAAGGTGGCACCACCAGGGTGGGAAGTGTGTAAGCCAGTAAAGATAATCCAGCCGTGATGATATCGTAGCCCAGTGCGCTTTGGAAATAGATCGGGAGGTAAACCATAAATGGCCAGAAACTAAAATTCATACCGATACAGCCAATGATAGCACCGGAGAAGCGACGGATACTGAACACGGAGAAATCGAACATCGGGTTGGCATGCTTCTTTTCTACCCTCAAAAAAATAATAAAGCTCAATACAGCAGCCCCAAGAATGCTTAACCCTGCGATGCTCCTGAATCCGATAGTCTGTCCCTGCGTAATATAATATACGAGGCCAAATACTGCCAGTGATAAAGAGATAATGCCTGCTACATCCAGTTTTTTTGCCTGCGGGTCCCGTGATTCCTGTACCCCTCTGAGTACAAGAAGCGTAGTGATTATCGCAATACCCACATGCACCAGGAACACCCATTGCCAGTTGGATATCGTTACAATAGCCCCACCGATGATGGGGCCAAAACCCAACCCCACGCCGGAAATGATACCCCAGATAGCAAATGCTTTTCCCCGTTCGCGTCCTTCCCGGAACTGGTGTGAAAGGATAGCGATAGAGCAGATCAGCATCGCGCCGCCGCCTATTCCCTGCAGGAACCGGCTGATGATTAACACAAGTGTGTTGCGTGCCAGGCCGCAAAACAAAGACGTGATGCCGAATAACAAAATGCTGATGATAAAAATCCGTTTCCTGCCAAACCGGTCGGCCAGGGTACCTGTGGCCATCAGTACTGTAGTGCAGGCAATCGTATAGGCGTTCATGATCCATTGAACTTCTTTGAAATCACTGTGTAAAGCTGTTTCGAGTGTAGGAAGTATCACCGGTACACTGGAGATCTCCAGGCCAAACATCAGGGCTGCTAAACATACTGCTACCAAAGCGACGGTATTTTTTCCTGTCTGTGTAACTTTTATCATGGGTATTTTTATTTTATTCTTTTGTAAAATTATACCGTTAATGATCAGAAAATCGGTATAATTCTACTATAAAAAGGTATTTTTGCAGCATGTGTGAATTCAAAAAAGAAAATATCCGTCAGTCCCTGGAAGTCTTGTACAGAAAGGTGGATGACTGTCCCCTGAAAGATTTACGGCTTACTTTTTTCCAGATGGCTTACATTATTTCAGGCAATGGTTTTTTAAGTATTAATGGTCACCGGATTGCTTACAAGACGGGCAACCTGATGTTGCTGACTCCTAATGACTGCTACAATTTTGATATTGAAGAAACCACAGAATTTCTTCTCATTAAGTTCACCAGCGATTATGTAAAAAAATACCGGTGGAAGAATATTTGTGAGATTGAATGTTTATTGTACTACTCTACCCACCTCACGGGTTGTATCTTACGCAATGAGTCCGACTATCCGCTGGTGAGGTCCATTACTCAATCGTTGCTGCAGGGCGTTCGCCACAGCGATCTCTATGAGGAGGATTTGCAAATGCACCTTGTTAATGCATTGATCGTTATTGCCGCCAGGAACATTGCCAGGATCAAGCCGGCCCAGTTGAAAGTAAATGCTGATCAGCGCATCCAGGACATCATTACCTACATTCAAAACAATATCTTTTCGCCTCAAAAACTGAAGGCTGCTGTTATTGCTGAAGCTTTTGACATTTCGGATACCTATCTCGGTAGTTATTTCAAAAATCAGTGTGGCGAAACCCTTCAGCATTTTATCGCCACCTACAAGATCCGTCTCATCGAACACCGCCTGAAATTCAGTGACCGGCGCATCAATGAAATAGCGTATGAGTTTGGCTTTTCCGATGAAAGCCATCTGAATAAATTCTTCAAAAAATACAAAAACCTGAGCCTGACCCGCTATAGAAAAAGCAAAGCTGCTGAACGAATCGTCCAGGCAGGATAAAATTCAAACTATGTACACCAAACAGAAGAGGCTGCCCACCGGCAGCCTCTTCGCATTAATGATTGGTTTTTAAAAAAAATTATTTCTTCACTTCACTCTCCAGCAATAACTTCAACTCTTTATTTGATGGTCTTGGCGCATCTGTTGAAACGATATTTCCATTCTTATCAAACACCATAAACCGCGGAATCCCTTTAATGTTATAGAATTTGGCGATATCGCTCCATCCGCTGGCAAACAGTTGCACGCCACCCAGTTTTTCGCTGGCAATAAAATCTTTCCATTTCTGATGATCTTTTTGCTCATCCACGGATACGCTCAGGAACAGTACGTCCTGTCCGTGCATCTCTTCCTCCAGTTTTTTGAGGTGGGGTATTTCTCCTTTACACGGACCGCACCAGGTAGCCCAAACGTCTACTAATACCACCTTACCTTTGAAATCACTCAAAGATGTTTGTTTGCCGTTCTTATCCGGGTAGGTAAAGTTCACCGCCTGGCCGCCGGCGGCAGTGGCTTTCTTCGCCAGTTCAGTTTTTATGCTGCCGGCGCGGTTAACCTGGTCGGAAGTGAGCAGGTATTTGCCATATTGTTTGTCCAGGTCAATATAGCCCAGGTATGTTTTAAGCGAGGCTGCCTGTTGCAGCACCACTTCACCTTTCAGTGTATCGTTTTCAATACCTTTCATCCTGGCTTCGATGCTGTAGTCCTTTACATCCCCGTTACCCAGCCGGGCTGGCATCATTTGCACCATACGCATCATACGCATACCGTAAGGATAGCGAAGCAGGCGGGTATCCTTAGTGAAATACGGAACATCTATGCTTTTGAAATACGGCGTATAGTCGTTTGCTGACGGATGGGCAGAACGGGGAGTACTCAGCAACTCAGCGGTGCAGTGGAGTATATCCAGCTCACGGAACTTCGCAAACTCACTGTCAAACTGCTTGTTGCCAGCCGAAGCGAATTTCGTTTCCTGCACCTGCTTGTGAAGTGTTTCCAGCAGTGGGAAGAAATCTACATAGGTACTTCTGGACAAATTGAAATAAACGCCTTTCCTTTCCAGCGGCAGGATAGTATTGTGCCATTTCGCCACGGCCTGATTCTCGGGAGAGTTCTTGCCCGTGAGCACATAAGAGGTATCTGTGATCTTTACGTTCAGCTGGTCTTTTTGTTTGAAATAGAAGCTGTATTTGTCTATAGGAGACTGACTATTACCAGTGCCGATCACATAAAACCCTTCGCGCTCCGGGCGGAAATAAAATCCGAAAGATGAATCGGCGCCAGGTTTGGACGCGGCCACTTCTTCCAGTCTTCCATGCTCTACGCGATAGAGGTGTACATTACCGTCGTGGCGGCGCATCCATTCGCCGGAGATGGTTACCTGTGCTTTCAGAAATACGGGCAGGCAAAGCAGGGCCATTAAACCCAGATGTAATTTTTTCATTTGTATTCAGATAATAATGGTTAATAACTGTTTGGATATGTATAGTTGTTAATCGGTGGCGCAATGTAGATCACATCTCCCGCGCTTCCCTTTCCTTCCATCGTGAAATCGGGTGCTGTAGCCAGGTTGCCGGATGTTTTCTGAAATGCACGCACTTTATAGTTGCCACCACCGGTTGTACCTATCAGCATATAGTTGTAATAAAAAGACTGCTCGGTGGCAGTGCCGCCGGTATATTTACGGTGACGGATACACGTTATTTTCTCTCCTGCCGGTGCGGTGAATTGGAGCTGTTCAGCGCCATTGCTCAGATTCCGTGACCATACTTCCTGTCCGGTAGAGAAATACAGGATATTCTCATCCGCTACGATCAGCCCGAAACGTTCCGCCTGGTAAAGCTTGTCCGTTGGCGCCAGTGTATCATTCACCATCTTCAACGCATAATTGGACGGTGTGATGGTGGAAAGTATCTTTAATGAAGGATCTGTTTTATCCTGGAACAGGGCTATGCCAACGTATGGGTTGGTGGATTTTACACCCATGAACAGCAGTGTTTTGTTGTTCCTGTTGGCGGGCATTTCTGTTCCGGATACATCTGTTACAGCAGAAAGCACGGAACCTGTGCCTGTAGCGGAAACGAACGAAGTACTCGTTTCATCAAAAAAGAAAGGGTTGTCGAAGGGATATGCCAGGAAATATCTTGAAAGATTATACGGGCTGTTGTTATCGTCGCGCAGCTGCTGACCGCCGAACAGGCCCACGTTGGCCGACATGGAATAAATACTGTGCAGACGCCCGTTGTTTACAAAATAGTTGGCCTGTGAAGATTCGCTGATACTGCCTGGTCTGTTCACCGAAGGTGTTTCGTAGAAAAGGTTGTTAATACCGTGTATTTCTTTGAAAGTATTGATGTTTACCACGCTGGCATCTTTGTCCGACAAAATGAACAACGCCCTGGTATTGGCGTAAGCACCTGTTACATTGGATTTATAATTTGTATAGAATCCGAAAAGATTTGCTTCTCCATCCAGTTTTTTCCCATTCACCAATGAGAATACATTTTCCATCCTTGATCCGGGGGTAATAGCTGAAGGTGTTAAGAAGAGGTCTACATCAGTTTTACCGCCATCGTTCTTCATGATATACCAGCCACGGGTGAACTGGGTAACCACGTTAATATTGGAGGTCATTATCTTACTGAATCCTGTATGTTCATTCTTTGCGCCGAACACCAGCACCCAGCCTTTGGCCGGTTGTGTTACCAGGTAATCCAGTGCTTTGGTGCGGCCTATCGTATCTACTTTAGGCGCGGAGCCCTGTACATTTGTTTCATAAATTCCCCACCAGTAAGAGAACTTCGCATCGGGGTCAGTAGAGGTGACTGTAGGATTGATCGTGATCTTATCCACCAGCGACACTTTATTATAAGAGGCTTCTATGCCGTTGATGTTGATCTCTTCCGGGACCTTGTAGATATAATTGCCCTGGTCCTTGTAACAGGAGCTGATCAGCAGGATGCAGCAGGTAGCCAGGATTTGATATTTCAATTTCATGAAAGGCTGTTTTGCAGGTTAAGGAAATACGACTGTTTCACCCGTCTCGTCTGTCAGCGGCTCACCGGGATGGGCGTTATTGTAATCTGTCAGCAGGGTTCTCAGCTTCAGTCTCCAGAAGGTGAGCAGTGCATAATCGGTGTTCACGTAGGTCAGGAATTCTTCATCCCACTTTTCGCCTGTCTGGTTGATCATGAAGGAGTGTTTCACCTGGCTGTATTTGCCCCAGTAGTATTGCACTGCAGAGGCATTCCAGGCTGCAGGCTGACTAAGCATGTCCGTGAGGTTTACCCTTCTCCATAGTTTTCTGATCTCCCCAGGCTGGAACTGGTCGTTAGCTTTTACCTGTATCTGGAGCTTCACGTTTTTCTTTTTCAGCGAAGCATCGCGCAGCAGGATCACTGGTACGGAGGCATGCACTTCTCCTGCTTTGATCACATACACCTCTTTCAGTGACGGATCGGAAAAGGCTTTGTAATGAGTGCCTGGTATCGCATTTTCTTCCCCGTTGAGTGTTACCTGTTCAAGGATAAAAGGCCGGTCGTTGCCACTCACGCCCCCGATGGCATAGATGTCGAAGAACACGGTGTCCTGTATAGTGGTAGCCGGTTCGTAATAAAAGGTGTACGGCTTCACCGTATCAGCCATTTCGAAGGAGGTGGTATAGATCCGCTCGGGCGCCGGCCCAAACTGGAGCCGGGCGATATCGTTATAGAGGTAATACTGATCTTTTTTGCAGGCAGCCAGTAAAGTGGTCAGCAGGGCTACAGTGAGTATCTGTTTCATTCTTTACGCTTGTGTTATTGAACAAATTCATTTAAAGGCAGTGGTACCAGGTAATTGATGGTTGCTGCGGAAGGCGCCCAGAGGAAGCTGGCTTTGGGCGCGTTGATGCGTTTATAGGCAAAAAATGCCTGTCCTTCCGCAAAAAATTCCTTCCTGTATTCCTTCACCAGTTCCAACTGTACCTGCGCGAGGTCGGCCGGCAGCGTGGAAACGGTGATGTTGCGGGCGGTGCGGAAAGCAGCCCAGTACTGCTGGCCTTCACCCGCCGGCGCCGTTTCTGCAGCTATCAGGTACATTTCGCTGACACGCAGCATAGGTATCTGGAAAGGCGCTATGGCAGCACTTTCCATAGCCGCCGTGTATTTTTTCATGATGTAGCATTTGGAACCGTTGCCCAGCGTGATCAGCGCCCAGAGGTTAGTTTCCCGTATATCCGTTCCCGTATTGCCATACAACTGGTTGTTTACGGTGGTGGTGCCACTGCCTTTTTTTAGTACGCCGGATGTGAACTGTTGCTCGAATTTTGTTGCCAGTTGGAAATCATAAAGACCGAAAATATGTTCCATAGAAAGATTGAAATTCCCGCCGGAAACATCGCTTAGTGTTCCGAGGCGGAACTTGGCACCACCATCCGGGTTCTGTGCATTGATCACTTCTTTGGCGCACGCATAAGCGGATCCATTATCCCGGAACCAGAGATATGCGCGGGCCTGCAGCGCCTTCACCGCATAGTAATTCATGCGGAGGAAACGGAAAGCGGAGTAAGTATTTTCCGGTTTGAAAGGAGAATTAACACTGCCTGGATTAGAGAGATCAGCCTGGGAGTACCGGGTGAAAGGATCTGTATCCTTCAGTAAAGCGGCTGCCCCGCTAAGATCATTCAGCAATTCTGTTTTATACTGATCGTAGGTGAGATGCTGATTCGGTTCCCGGGAGATCTTTTTCACATACGGTAACACCGTGCCGCCCTGTATATTACCCGGTACCGGCCCAAAAAGCCGCAACAGGTCCAGGTGACAATAGGCACGCAGCGCAAGACACTCACCCTTCATCATTTCGTAAGATCCGGCAGAAAGAAACACTTCTTTGCGCGTGTCCACTTCGGCGAGTATCGCATTGATGCTGGAAATGATCTTGTATTCCTGTGCATATATGGAGGACAGCGCACCCTGCACGCCTTCGTCGGAATAGTTGAACAGGCCGAGGCGCTGTTCTGTGGTGTTGGTGGTTACATCCCAGGAAGATGTCAATCTTTCTATGGTACCAAAGATCATCTGCTGGCCATAGGCGTTCCCGGATTTCATCTGGATGTATACCCCGGTAAGCGCATCCTGGAAGCCGCTTTCCGTGGTGAAAAGCACATCTGAAGGCATCTGGGTTTTAGGCTGAACGGTGAGCCATTTTTTGCAGGAGGTAGTACATATGGCTATCCCCAACAGCCCCGTGATAATATATTTAACCGGTGTCATGGAACACTAATTTTTTTTGTTAGAAGAGAGCGTTTACAGTAAGCGACATCTGTCTGGAAAAAGGATAGGTAGTTCCTCTTTCACGGCGTACAGTGGACAGGTAAAAGAGGTCGGCCATGTTGGCGGAGAAAGACAGCGCCTGCATTTTCAGCTTTTTCGCAAATAAGCTGTTTACGTCATACTGAAAATTGGCGTTCTGCATGGTGAGCGTCTTTTCGTCCTGCACAAAGCGGGAGGTCCTGTTTGTTGGCGCTGTTACCAGCAATCCTTTGAAGGCGGCATTATCTCCCGGTTTTTGCCAGCGACTGTCGTATACGCGGGCATCCACATTGTAACGGTAATCTGCATTCTCCACTTTATTAATCAGTGTCTGGTTATACAGTTGCCCGCCAAAGCGGTAGCCGAAAGACAGGTTCATGGAGAAATTCTTATACCGCACCAGTGTGCTGAAGTTGCCGAAGTACGCGGGTTCGCTGATGCCGCTGGCACGCAGGTCCAGTGAGTTCCAGGTGTAGGTAGGCTGCCCGTTCCTGTCCAGGTACAATTCCTTGCCGGTGCTGGGATCAATACCCAGTGAAGGAACTACCCAGATAGTGTTGGTGGAATACCCTTCTTTGTAAAGCACGCCGGGTACAGCGCCGGTTGCATTTTCACTGCTTTTCTGTGCGGCTTTCAGGGCATCGGAGATTTGCAGGATCTTGTTTACATTATGTACCAATGCGCCGCTGATGCTCCAGGTAAACCCTTTCCGCAGATTGCGTACAACAAAGGCAGTAGCTTTCAGCTCAATTCCGCGGTTCTCCAGTTTGCCGATGTTTTCGATATAGTTGGGGAAGCCGTTGGATGCGGGAAGATCTACAGAGGATATAAGGCCGTTGGTGGTTTCGATGTAATAGTCTGCTACAAGACTCAGGCGGCGATTGAAAAGATCAGCTTCAAGACCAACGTCGTAGTTCATTTTCTGTTGCCATTTCAGCGATTCGTTACCGAGGCCCATCAGATAGGCGCCTGTCCAGCTGTAATAACGGTCGTCTGTATAATATCCATAGGTAGACAGGGCCTGGTAAGCGTTGAAGTTCTGCGAACCGGTAACGCCCACGGAGCCGCGCAATTTCAGCCGGTTGATGAACGGCAGGTGCCTGAACATGGCCTCCTTATGCAGGTTCCAGCCAACACCCGCCGACCAGAAAGGAGCAAAACGGTTAAGTGCTCCAAACTGGGAAGCGCCATCCGAGCGAAGGGAGAGGTCCATGAAATATCGTTCATCATAGGTATAGTTCACACTTCCGGTAACTCCCACAGAACGGGTAAGACTTTCAGCACCGCCGGGTTTACCTCCTTGCGCATATTGCAGCGCCATTGAAATAAAGTCGAACTTAGGATTGGTAAAACCTTCCGCAAGGAAGCTATAGCCGGAGGTTTTGGACTGGCGTATGTTATAGTCCAACCCGGCAAACAGTGCATGGGCGCCGAGCTGACGGGTATAGCTGAGGTTGGCGCTTGCATCGTAACGGAAGCCTTTGTTCACACCGTACCGGTAAGAACCTCTGCGGAGAATGTCTTCCGTAGCGGCAAACGCTGTATGGTCTGCGGGCCGGAAATAATCTGAATCAGAGTTCATCTTGGTAAGGCCCAGTCTTGCCCGGAAGAGGAGATCAGGATGTATACGCCATTCCACGGAAAGGTTGTTCGTGATGTCCGTGGTTTTATAATTCTGGAAAGTATTCAGGGTAGCATCGTACAGCGGGTTGGTAGGCAAGGGGCTCCAACGGCCTGAATAAATACTGGAACCCGGATTGCCCAGCAGTTTTCTTACACGGCCATTTTCCTCGTAAGGAGACCAGTAGGGATTCATCTTTACGTAATCGGAAAATGAGCCGTAGGGAGATTCTTCACTCTCACCCAATCCGATGAGCAGGTTGTTCGTGAAGCGGATATTCCGGTAATAGTAACTGAGGTTGATGGTGCCATTGAACGTCCGCCGGGAAGAGCCTTTCATTACGCCCTGTATATCGTTCACCTGGGCAGAAATGGAGTAACGGAATGCGTTGTCGCCGCCTTCCATTTTCACATTATGACGTTGGCCGATGCCGCTGCGCACTGGCTTGGAAAGCCAATCTGTTTCCACACCCCGGTTTACTTCACTCATCAGGTAGTTGTAATATTGTTTGAGTGGCACATCATTTTCCGCGCGGGCATTGTCGTACAGTCCTACTTTGTATTCCAGCTCCAGTTTTTCGCGGGCATTCAGTACGTGATATGCCGTCAGGTCGGGCATTTCAACATTGACATCGCCGCGGTACGACAAACGTAGTCTCCCTGGTTGTGGCGCCCTGGTTTTGATCACGATCACGCCGTTAGCGCCACGGGAGCCATAGATGGCGGTGGCAGATGCATCTTTCAGCATGGTGATGGACTCCACTTCATTCTGATTGATGTCCAGCAGCTTTTGCAGCGAGGATTCAAACCCGTCGAGGATCACCAGCGGCGTATTCATGCCCACGCGTGTTTCATCCTGCAGCTCATTCACATTGGGCAGGCTGGAGTTTCCGCGGATCTGTATTTCCGGCAGCCGGTTGGGATTAGAGCCGAACGCATTACTCTCCACGATGTTAAAGGAAGGGTCAATGTTGCGGAGGGAAGTGATCAGGTTGCGGTTACCGAATGCAGCCAGTTGTTCAGCAGTAACAGTAGTTACAGCGCCGGTAAAGCTTTCTTTTTTCCGGTTGAAGATACCGGTGGTCACTACTACTTCATTGATCTGCTGCTGCGATCTGCTCAACATGATGTTCATGGTGCCGGGGCCTGCTACTTTTATTTCCTGCGGCGCATATCCCTGGCAGCTTACCTGCAAAGTGACGGGAAACGCCCTGACCCCTAACCTGAATCTCCCATCCGGTAAAGTTATAGTACCGGTGGTGCTGCCTTTTATACGCACACTGGCAAAGGGAACAGCCTTGCCTGCTTCATCGGTCACGGCGCCGGATATTTCCTGCAAAACCGTTTTGACGGAGGCGATAGTCTTTTCATTGATCACTACCATTTTGTTTACGATCCGGTAGGTGAGCGGCTGATTGCTCAACAGGATATCCATTGCTTCCTGCAGGGTGGCATTGCTTACCTGTATGTCCTGTGGAGAGGATACTCTTAGTACCTGCTCGTCCCACATGAAGGACAAACCTGTTTGTGCTTCCAGTTTCCCGAATATTTCCTTCAGGGAAGCGCGTTTCAGGTTAAGGTTAATCTTTTGTGCAGCAGCAGTACCTGCCTGGAGACTTAGGATCAGGAAAAGAATGGTGGCAGTTTTTGAACGCCATAACAATTTCATACATAGTCCGGCAGGAGCATAGAAATGCCGGACCAAAAACGCAATTAATTGCATACATTTGGTTGGTTTTGGTTGATAAAATAAAACAGAACCTGTGTTTGGTTTATTAGCCCGACCTTAATAGCCGCTCCGTGAGTCAGACGGGGCGGTTCTCTTTTTTTTCAGGCCAATGTCTTTATGGTTGTACGATCAGTTTATTGTTTTCCAATCTGCAATTCACGCCATAGATATTCAGTGCCTCGATAATATCCGTAAGGTTTACATCCCTGCCGATAGTACCGCCGAATGAGCGTTTAGGTAGTTCTCCTTTCATGTTCACTTCTATATCATACCATCTTGATATTTGCCGGAATAATGCGGGCAGATCTGTACTGCTCATCATGAACAGGCCCTTCTTCCATGCTATTGCATTTTCTGTTTCCGCGCTGCTTTCTATGGTGATGCCATTATTATTGTCAATATTCGCCTGTTCTCCCGGCCGGAGTACCTGTTGTTTATTTACCCTGATACTGCCACTCAGCAGGGTAGTTTTTACCAGCGGTTCATCCGTATAGGCATTGATGTTAAAGGCTGTGCCGAGTACTTCCACCACACCCTTTTCATTGAAACGTACCGAGAATGGCCTGGCTGCGTCTGCGGCTACTTCAAAATAGGCTTCGCCGGTGATCCGCACCTCGCGCGTATTACCGGAGAAAGCCACCGGGTACCGCAAGGATGATGCGGCATTCAGCCATACTTTCGTACCATCGGGCAGCACTACGCTGAACTGCCTGCCTCTCGGCGTGGAGATCGTATTGTATGCGGTAGCAGCTGCGCCGGATTCTTCAGCATTGTATACTACCTGCCCGTTGTTTAGTACTACATTGGTTCCTGCCTGGTTTGCCACCACGCCGTTTTTCATACTATCAAGCAGTACTGCGGAGCCGTCTGCGAGGGTGAGTACTGCGCCTTGTTTTCCTGGTGCAACAGGCTTACGCTGCGTAATGGGAGGTGGCGTGCTTCCATGCTCTTCCGTCAGCCGGTATATGCTGCCTGCAATTACCAGCAGCCCGACAGCAGCCGCCCAGCGCCAGTAACGCATCCGCTTCACAGGCGTTTTACGGGGCAGGTCTACCGACTTCACATTGTCCAGCAAAGGTTGCAGGGACGGATCAAAATCCAGGTCCATATCAGGCAAGCCGGTAAGCTCCATGAATTTTTCCGTAAGGGCTTCCCGTTGGCCGGGATCCCGCAGGAGTGCATAGAATTCCTGCTGGCCTTCTGCATCCAGTTTGTTGTCAAGGAAATCCTGCGTCAGATTATGTAATCGGGTATTTTTCATGGTGTTCATAGTATAAGATCAGGGTAAACGTGGTTTTGTCATTATCGGACAGAAAAAAAAATTACAGGTGCAGCAAAAACATAAGGATCAGCAGCCCGGATGCAGTGAGCCGTTCCCTGATACTTGCCAGGGCCGCGCTGAGCGCATTGCGCACATAACCGTGGGACAACTGAAGTTCTTCTGCGATCTCCCGCGTGGTTTTTCCTTCCACACGGTTCAGGTGGTATATGATTTTCCTTTGCTGGGGAAGGGATTCAATGGCTTCATGTACAAGCCGGCGGATTTCTTTCAGTTCAAGGGCGCTGGTATTATCAATGGGAGGATGCTGTGTTATTTGAATAGCCTCGAGCCGTTTATCATTTGCCGCATGCCGCTGAAGGGCAAGCAGGCTCTGGTTAACAGTGATTTTCCGGAGCCAGGCGCCCAGGTTCTCCACTTTGTCCAGCTTGTCCCGGTAAAGCCATACCTTAATAAATACTTCCTGCACAACCTCCTGCCGGGCATACCCGTTCTTCAATATCTTCATGGCAATAGCAGCGAGCGGGGTGGCCCATGCAGCGAATAAAGTGGAAAAAGCCTGCTCGTCACCTTCCGCTATGCGTAGCAGGAGCGCAGTTTCATTAGTATGTAAAGGTTCTGGCGGCACTTAATGCTTGTTTAAAATTTCTGGCAGTTATGTTTGTGTTGCAAATCCCTTTACGGATGGTGGTTTGTGAGTAGTTTCAATCCCGCAGTTGTGGTTGTTTTCAACAGCATGACTGAGCTCTCCCGATGGATTTTGTCTGTTCAGATTGGTTTCATTCTTCACTTACGTTATCAGTTTTCGATAACAGATAAATATTTTTTCTATGTTTTTCTGTTGGTCAGCAAGGTAAACTCGTTATCACGGTTTGTTCCTGGTATCCAAACTATCTTTCTAATTTCCTTCTCCTGAATTTTTAAACACCCGCTGGCGGGGATTTAAAAAGCGAAAATAACAAGTAATTGATTTAAAAATAAATTATTAAATAAAACTAATAATGAAATGAGGTGTTCGCAGTGGTTCCTGGCGGCAGGCAAAAAGCGATACAAAATCCATAATTGGACTTTGTATCGCTTTTCATTTTTAAGCGGTGGTTTTATTTTTAATTATCTCTGATAACGTGTGCAGTACCAGATATACTATGTGAAAGGTTGTATCCCATATTCATACCAGTCATGACTATTTCGTTGTAGGTCCCGCTAAAACTGACATCAATATACTGGCCAACGGCCCCCACATTTACCAGGTTATAAGTGATATTGAACGTATTGAATACAGGGTTAATATTGGTGCTTAACCCGTTTCCATATATCTGGAATCCCGATAATGTACTATAGGTACCCGGGGTTATACTATTACCCTGGATATCAATAGCATCCATATGTCCGGGTGTATTGCCGGTAATCGAGAATGAATTCCCTGTTGCAGAAGCGGTGATGTTTGCGGCAATGATTTTAGTTACCCCTCCATCTATGGCGTAAGTAATGGATTCCGCGCTGGTATTACAGGCCGGTATATTACCTATATTGGTTGTTGGGGAGGTTATGCTGTAATTCAACGTTCCTGTATTTTGGTGGTTATCTGCATCTTCGCCGAAAACCGTCACCGGATCAGCACTGCATACAATGGTCTGGAAGCTAAAGGCACCGTTATTGATCAGGGTAAAAAAAGTTTGCTGTCCGTAATTAATGGAAACATAGCCATTGGTTACATTGGTATTATTACATTTTTTCAGTGAGCCGTTTATCGTGGCAACTTGCGTAGCCGGAAGATTTAGAACGATATCGGGCAGTACATTACTATTGGCGGTAAAAGGGCCAATGTTCTGTGTGTAAATCACATTGCCACAAATGTCATAAAGCTTTAAGGTTAAAACTTCATTTTGCGGAACGGTGCCGGTTACTGTGCCATTGAACAAGGTATAGTCTGCATATGAGGCGTAAGCTCCTCCGGTTCTAAACAATACGGTTTTGACATTGGCATGTGGGTTATTGGCCGGATCAACTACTTTAATCTGAAGCTGTACCGGGGAGGTGGCCAGCGGTATATCAAAATTCCACCAGCTAAAATGGGCAACTTCTCCAATATATTTATTACCAACTTTGTTTGCCACGCCTGCTTCTTTCCAATAGCCCAATGTTTCATCAAAATGCCAGAGCGGAATTGTCGCGGGCGCCACGCTGAGTTGTGCAGCCGTGATGTTCATCTCAATCTGCGCTTTATTGCTTATTTGTAATTTCTGCCCCGCACTACCTAATAATTCTACATTCATCATCCCATAGGTTTCCAGTAATTTAGCATCGCCGGCTGCATTTTGTGCGTATAGCATACCGGGCATTTTGGCAAACAGGTTGTTATCTGAAGCCTCCAGTGAATTCACAATCACACTTACAGCGCCGGTATATGCAGTACCTGTAAGTGTTTTAAAGTTACCATCAAATGTGATTCTGGTACCATTCGACAAGCTCACATCACTGGTGACACCGGAATTTACCGTAGCGGTAATGTGACTGGGCAGCATCATAATTTTAATGACATTGGTGCTTGTTGATGGCATCAATGCCCTGGAACCTTCCATAAACTCGGTTTTCGCCGCCCGGATGTAAGCAAAACGTTCATATACACCGGCATTTTTGATGATGGCAATCCCGCCCGGATTTGTTTGGGTGGTAGACGTTCCAATTGTAACAGTAGCGCCAGGAACGGGATTATTGCTGACATCCACCAATTGCACTATGAAATCCCTGGAAACTTCATTTCCAAAATTCCGGGCAAAATCACTTGCAGAAACCGAATCTTTTATAGGAGGGTGCGGATGATCGCTGTTATTTTTCTTACAGCTGATGGCTAACAACAGCAGGAGGACCAGGAGGGGTAGGAGTGAGTTTCTCATAACTAATCATTTAATGAAGATTAACTATGGATATATCAACTGATCTGAAAAAATGTTACCCCCCTTGAATCAGGTGCTGTGACGTTATTTTTCTCTTGCCCCGAATCTGTACGAGACACCTCCCATAAACACCCTGCCGGGTTGGGCCGGCATCAGGTAGTCGGTATAATTACTGATGTTATCAATGGAAAATTTAACCATCAGTTTTTCTTTCAGCAGGGATTTTTGAATAGAGAGATATAATAATGTGTATCCCTTCACAAATATGTCGTAGTTGTCGATGTATCCGTTATTGTCGATGTCCAGGAAGCCATATTTGCTGCGATAGCTGGCCCGGAGGGAAGTTTGCAGTGCCCACGGCCGGAACGTGTAATATACCTGCATAGTGGCCATATGCCTGCTTCTGTTAGGCAGGCCGAAGTAATCGCTGGTAGTGGCAGAACGGATACCCTGATCGGAGCGCACTTTACTGTACGCTCCGGCACTATTACGGATACTGTCCTCCACATCACGGCTTTTGGCCACCAGGTACTGATAGCCACCGGTTAACTTTAATCCTGGCAGGGGATTCAGTTCCAGCGATGCTTCTAAACCTGTTGTATAAGCTTTCCCCAGATTGAGATAGGAAAACAGTTGCTGGCCGTTCCGCATAATACCTACCTGCTCTGTATTGATCAGGTGCCGGATGTTGTTGTAAAAGCCATTCACGGAAAGCGTATAGCCCTCTTTGATGGTGAACCTGCTGCCCAGGTTCCATGATACAGCTGTTTCCGCTTCCAGGGCTTTAACGGAAGCAGCGTTGCTCCATACTGATTGTACCAGCCCTGCTTTCTTCAGGTCTTCCACAGCGGTATGGAAAGTATTGGCGCCTACCACGGTATAGCCTTGTGTGATGTTGGTGAACACCTGGTAAGACTGTGCATAGGTAGGCGCTTTAAATCCTTGTCCGACCGAACCTTTTATCTGCCACCATTTGAATAGGGTATACTCCACGCCGGCAGTCGGATTCAGTTTGCCGCCATACAGGCTGTTGCCATCGTATCGTAAGCCTGCTATCAGCCCGTATTTCCGGTTGGGAGTAAAGTTAGCCTGCATGTATCCGAAGTAGTTCTGCTGATCGGGAGTGCCGGCCATTGTGCTGTTGCGCATATGCAGCAATTCTCCGCCCACACCGCTGGTCAGGTTCAGGCGGCCGTCATGAAATAACCTGTTGCCCTGTATTTCCAGGCGTTGAATCTGTTGGGAGAATTTGTTTTCCTGTAATAACTTCCCGGTTTCTATTATCTGTACATCCTGGTCGGTGCCATAGTGAGTGAAATAATACCGGGTTAGTAAACGCGTGTATTCGTTCAGGTTAGTACGTAAAGATAACGCCGCGTTTACATCTGTTTCATCGAGTTGATCGCGGAAGGGCTGTGTGCCATAAGAACGCGTCATGGTTGAATTGCGGCTGGCGGCTCTTGCGCTCAGCTGTAATGTGTTGCGGGCATTTAATTGCAGGGAGGCACGGGTTTGACCACTAAAGCTGTGATACGGCGGGGCCGTTTGGCCATCTTTCAGATATTCGGTATTGACATTAAATCCATCTGTACGGTAGTAGTCGGCCGATAAGTGAACGGTTCCTTTTTTATGCGCAAAAGGTGTTTCCGCAAAGGCGCTGATATCAGCCGTATTATAAGTGCCATACAAAGCAGAGAGGCCCGCCCCTGGCTTGTGTACATGCTGCCGGGTGATGATGTTGATCACCCCGCCCAATGCTTCACTGCCATAGAGGCTGCTGGAAGCGCCTTTAATAATTTCGATACGTTCAATATGCTGCATACTGATACGGCTGATATCGAAGTTTTCGTTGAAGCGCCCGGAGAGGGGTAAGCCATTGAGCAGTACCAGCACATAGGCCGAGCTGAAGCCCTGCATCTGGATCCCAATGCTCCGGTTACCGGCTCCGAGATCGCTTACAACGGCCATTCCAGCCTGTTCACGCAGTACCTCATCCAGGCGTCTGCTGCCCATCCGCTGAATGGTTTTGGCATCTATGACGAGGGTGGGAGCTGCAATTTTCTTTATATCAATAAGATCATCCGTTTTTTTGTAGTAGTGGGCATGTACATCAATGCTGTTCAACTGCTGCACCTTTTGTAAACCTGCCGTGTCGGTAACCGGGGCGGAAGCATAGGCATTTCCTGTCAGTAGCAGGAAAGCGGGAAAAATGAATCTGGTACACATGGGTTCTCTGGCGCATTTAAGATCAGGCAAGATGCAATATTCCATCAGCCATAGATGGAGAAAATATTACCAGTTGCGGAAGGCGCCCTTCCCGCGCAGCCATCTGCAAGGGAAAAAAAGTTACCATAAACGGAAAAGGTGAATTGTCAGATAGGGTATGACAAAGGATCTTCCCGTATTCGTAAAATAAGTTCCTCTTTGCGCAAATGCTTTGAATGACCAATGGTTTAATATTGCTTTGTTCTTGTATTCTGAAATTAATAACAGTCCCATTGTCTGCACCAGCCAATACCCATAACAAACTATTCAATCCCTGCCCGTTCAACATCCTCGGAGAGGAAACGCTCAGGCAACGGAAGCGTGCACTAAGTCAACACGGACATATCGGTACTATCCAGGAAATGTACAGCCCCGATGGTATTACCCTGGGTTACTACAGCCTGAAATCTGAAAAAGGCGGCAGTATAGTTTTCAGTAATCAACAGCCTTTTCTTCAATTGAGTTATACGCTCAGCGGTAGTAAAAGTTATCATGTAAACAGCGGCAAAACAATACTGGCCAGTATGGGGAAGCAGCAGTACAACTACCTGTTTTTCCCTGAACAGGAAATTCAACTCAGCTGGGAGCCGGAAGAGCCATTGGAAATTTTTGAACTGGGTGTAAGTCCTGAGCTATTACTTAACTTTCTGCCGGAAGAACATCCCTTGTTTGATGTTTTCCAGAAAAGTGTGAAAGACAATGCGCCGGTTCCGCTCAGTAAAAACAACTTCCCCTTACAGGCAAATATCAGCACCATTCTTTTTGATATGCTGAACTGCCCGCTGGAAGGGCGTTATATGCAGCTGTTTATAAAAGCTAAAACCATTGAGCTGCTGGCCATACAGCTTACTCATTATGAGCAGATGGCAGGTATTTCTGCAAAGGACTCATCTCTCAGAAAACTAAAAAAAGAAGATGTAGACAGAATGTACCTGGCCAGGGATATTATTACGAAAAACATTAACAGTCCATGTACCCTGATTGATCTTTCCCACCAGGTGGGAACCAATGATGCCTATCTTAAAAGTCATTTCAAACAGGTATTCGGTACTACCGTATACGGCTATCTGCAGAATATTAAAATGACACATGCGAGGGAACTGTTGGCGGAAGGAAAGAGTGTGTCGGAAGTGGCTTATCTCTCCGGGTACAAACATACCGCCCACTTTACCAGGGCTTTCAAAAAGCATTTCGGATTTTCTCCGGGTATAATGAAAAGGTAAGTCGCGCAGACTTACCTTTTCTTTTTTTATTGCCGGACTTACCTGGCAACCCAGTATATCAGATACAGCCAGAAAAGGCCCTTCAGGAGGAAGAATATAAATCCCCAAAAGCCGAGGCGTTTCAGCCATTTAATCAGTTTTTGTTTTCTGGATGTTGTTTCCATTATTCACTGATTATCTGGTAGATTTTAAAATCGCTGCGCATTGGTGCGGGTTTTCCTTCCGCCTTTGCTTTTGCCAGGTCTTCAAAGCCGCGCCTGTGGCCGGCGATAAAGGCTTCTGATTTCGTCCAGTCTTTAAATGCCTGTTCATGTTCCCAATAGCTGACGATCAGGTAATCATCTTCCGGTTTGGCTGGCCGCAATACATGCATGTTGATAAAACCGGGCATGGTGTCAATGGCATGTGCCCTGGAGGAAAACAGTTGCTCAAATCTTTCGGCGTAATCGCTGTTACATTGTATGTAATTGATAGCCACAAAATGCTTGTTCATAGTCAGTTTATTTTTTGATACACCAAAAGTAATTGTGTCACGATTATGTCATGCGCCTATTCGGGAATATCACTTACCATATCCGGAAAATAAGTGCTGACGCGGTTTTTTCCTTTCGTGGTTGCTTTTTCTCCGGTCATGGTCATTGGTATTATTCACCTTTGCGTCATCAATTATTGTTATGCTGTTTAAGAATTTTTTTTGGAAGATGTCTGTGTCATTTGCAGCTGCGCTGCTGATGGCTTCCTGCTCCGGCAAAGACAATGATGCCCTGCAACCGGCAGATGCGGCTATTACTATACGTGACCTGCCTGCAGACACTGCAGCCTCCATGGGAGAAGGAGTAGACGGAAAAGAAAAGCGTCCTTTTTATACGATGACTTTTAGTTTCAAGAACCAGCAAACGCATGTGATACGTAATGCAGCAGATTCTGCCAGCTACTTGCAGAATGCCGACTGGGACATTGCCTTCTCCAAAGAGTATAACTCTTTTGTGGTGATTAATAATGGTAAGATAGCCGGCACGCCTGGTTATAAAGGCCCCGGAGTGGGCAACCTGGTAATTGTGGAACAGCCATTTGATAACGTTACCACAGCGCCGTCCGATGAAGTGTTTCAGAGCCAGGGGCTGGCGGGTGTTGGTTGGGACAACGGCAATGGCCTGGGATGGTTTTTCTATTCACTGAATAATCATATATGCGTTCCAGTTAGAAACCGGACTTTCGTGCTGAAAACGGCGACCGGCAATTTTGCAAAACTGGAAATACTAAATATCTATAAAGGTAATCCACCGGTGGTAACAGATCTGTTCTGGCCGGCGCCTTACCTTACCTTCCGCTATTTCGTACAAACAGACGGTAGCCGGAATCTTAAAAACAGGTAATCATCTTCAGAAATTCCAATCATTATGATTTCGCACCCTTCATGGCGAACAGCTATTGCTATGCTATTATTTGCCTGCTCTATGGCAGCCTGCTCAAAGAGCGATAATAACGACACCGTTGATCCAGGCGGTGGCGATACCGGCTCAGTAAAAACGGGCGTTTACCAGGTGGTAAACCTGGTGGCCGACACCAGTGCAACTTCCGGCGGCAATGCCGAATCACTTTACTACAGCCTGGAAGAAAACAAAGTGATCCCTGCATCATTGAAGCAAACCAATAAATGGGATATCGTTTTTTATGGTATCTACAACAGCAGCATTTATCCCAATAACGGTGCTTCTGCTGGTTCTCCGGGATATGGTGGCCCCGGTAATGCTAAACTCTATGTGATCACCGACCGTAAATTTGATGCGCAGTATTATGATACCATCAACTTCAAACCAAAGATACTGCCAATCGCCCGTGATCTCTGGACAACCGCATTCAAATCCGTTAAAACAGTACCTGTTACAGACGAACAAATGGTGGTGAGAGACGCCGGACTGGATCATTTCCAGAATAATTTCGACGGATGGGGATATTACGATTTCTATGGCAGCCTTTTCCCCGATAATCCCAAAAAAGCACACGTGGTGTATGCCATGCCAAGAGTGATCGTGGTAAAAACCACCAAAGGGCACTACGCCAAAGTGATCATCGAAAATATTTATAAAGATAATCCGCTGGATCCCAACAGGGACAATAAGCCCGGATATGTAACCTTCCGTTACGCCATCCAGATGGACGGTAGCAAAAACCTGGACATTCAATAATACAGAGATGAAGAAATTTTACTACACACTGCTGGCAGTATTTTTTATGCTGCCGGCCTGTACCAAAACAGACATAGTTCCATTCACGCCGGAAACGGACAACCAGTTGCTGGAATACAAAATTGTGAATGTGCAGGGGAGTCCTATTTATGGTGCTATCAATCAGCAAGACAGCTCCATTACCGTTTATCTGCCATTTTACCTGCAGCTGATTACTTTGGAACCTGAGATGAAAGTAAGCGACGGCGCCACCGTTACACCGGTCTCCGGTACCATGATTGAAGACTTGCTGGATCTCTTCCACAAAGGACGCGAGATAAAATACAATGTGAAAGGGAAAGATGGGAAAGTGAAAACCTATACGCTGCGCATCCAGGTACAACAACCGGACCTCATCCTGCAGGAAGTAAGCACGGATGCCGCCAATCCGAATACCTATTCCCTTAACATGAATCTTGATTTTGATTCTTTCTCTTTTGGTCTGGATGGCGCCGGCTTTGCGGCCGACCTGGACATGATCAGGGTAATGCTGGTAGATGAACAGAACAAGGAATACGGCCCGCTTAACATCAGCACATTCAATACAACCGACCTGACACGTTTAGACTTTACCGTTATACGCTACAAGGAGCAGTCGGACCCGATCCTTGCTATGCTACCGGCAGAAGGACTCTACCGGATCAGGGTGTATTCCTACGCAAAAGTAGCCACCACAAAAAATCCAATCCGTATTAATCTGCTCAACAAGAAATAATTAATCAACGACATGAACCGTATTACCAGACTTATATATTGGGGATTACTCACTGCCGGCATAGCGCTGATAACATCCTGCAAAAAGGAAACAGCGTATGCTGATTCTCCCTATAATAAGATAGAAAACTTTGCTGTAACCACCAGCGGTACTGGCTTGATCAACGCGGCTATAAACGGGGACAGCATCCTGGTTTACTGGCCTGCCTATGCAGCACTTCCCGCAACGGTATCCCCGGTGATCCGCGTTTCGGATAATGCTACCATTACTCCTGCTTCCGGTACCCCGGTGAACCTGGTAACAGGCACAAAGTTTACTGTTAAATCGCAAAGTGGCGCCGTCAAAGATTATTTCCTGAAGCTGGTGCTTAATCAACCCGGTATCCGGTTTAATGAAAATATTTCTTACACGGCGCCGAAAGGTGGTACATTCTCCATCAGCACTAACAGGGATGTAAAATACCTGGTAGAAGATGTTGCCAGTACAAAAGCCTGGCTGGTGAATACAGCCGGTAAAGAAGAAGCATTGAATATAGTATTCCAGGTAAGAAATAATATTCACTACGTAGATGTTACTATTCCTGAAAATATCAGCTTCAGCGAAGGGGCGTATAAACTGAAGTTTACCAGCGGCCAGGTATCGGCTGTCACCGGTGAAGCATTGGTGGGAATCATCTATCCTGAAAGCAGGCGTCCTAAAGCCGCTCCTTTAACCACCTCCATTACTGTAAAACGAAGCGGCAACATTACTTTCTCCGGAACCAGCTTTGTGGATATGAAAGATGCCAGGGTGTACGGCTATAAGGCCGACTGGTCCGAACGCGAGATCGGTACGTTTACGCTGGAAAGTTTTACGGAAACAACAGCCACTTACAAGGTGCCGGCCGATTTCCCCAAAGGCACCTATGAATTGGGTGGCTTTGACGATAAAGGTATGGGGATACAACTTCGTACCAGCGATTTCTTCTCCTTCTGGAGCTGGATGAACACCCGGAAAAACTATGTGGAAGTAACCGGATCTGTGACGATCACGATTACCGACTAATCATAAACTTATTATAGCAGTATTCCTTTTTTAATCATTATTAATTTAAACCCTATCGTAATGACCAGATTAACCAGAAACCTTTCAAAATTATCATGGGTGTTGTTGGGAACAGGAGCCATGTTCCTCGCATCCTGCTCCAAAAACAATGATGTTGCCGCTCCCGGTCTGCAGTCAGTGAATGGCCGTGTACAGGCAGATGTTGTTGTTCCTGATGGCGGCAGCGTTGATATTACCAATAACAATGGCCAGGGTAAAGTGTACCGCAACGGTACTGTTTACCGCGTTGAAAATTTCAAGCAAATTTATTCAACCGATCCGGGTCAGCCGGCCAATGGCACTTTCTTCTGGCGTTTTTCAGATAACGATGCCGGAACTCCCGCCAGCTATAATATCAAATTCTCTGGCGTCGCTACAGGTGATATTACCGCCGGCGGCACAGACGAACTGCGTTTTGTAGACAAAGCATTTTCCAGTGTGGTAGCCGCCGACTGGACTACCGCTACCGTACCTGTTGCCAATACTATTGGTATGAATACCGTAGTAGGTACAGGTATACCTCCTGCAGTATCAGCGCTCGCCAACGGCAAGGGCTGGTATATTTACAACTGGAGTGCAGGACACACCGTTACACCTGTTAGCGGTCGTACGCTGTTATTCAAATCCGGTACCACTGTGGTAGCATTTGAGATCATCTCTATCTACCAGAACCAGGTTACAGGTGGTACTTTCCCATATTATCATTTCCGTTACAAAACTTTATAGTAGTCAATGGGAATTACTGCTGTAATGCTTCCTTGATAAAAAGAAAAGCGGCTGTGGAAACAGTCGCTTTTCTTTTTAGATTGTTATAAGTTTGGGTATGGAAAATTTATTGAGATATATCCATTCTCTTACCGGCTTCTCACCAGGTAACTGGCAGACGCTTGCACCGGCATTAACAACAATTGTATTCTCCAAAGATGAATACCTTTTGCAGGCAGGGAAAGTATGTGATGCGTTGTTTTTTGTGAGCAGCGGCTGCTGCAGGGCCTTCTACAACAAAGACGGGCAGGATATCAACACGGCCTTCTTTTTTGAAAATGACATCGCTACCAATATAAATAGCCTGGCTACTGGCGAAAAGTCGGATTTCTCCATCCAGGCATCGGAGGCGCTGACGGCTATCCGGTTTGATATAAAGAAGCTGCGCGAAGTATCCCTGCTGGACCCTGCCATAGAAGCGCTGGGCCGGAAATGTCTTCAGCAGATTGCCGCAAAGCAGGAAAAGCATGCGGCTATGTTTAAATTAATGAGTCCGCAGGAGCGGTACGAATTTCTTGAAGAGCATGACCCCGGTTTGTTGCAGCGGGTGTCGCTCACACAGCTATCTTCTTACCTCGGCGTGGCGCGGGAAACATTAAGCCGCATCCGCAGCAGGAGATAGGTACACTGTTTGTGACGATTGTCACAGGTTAAAATGGCTGGATCTGCGGACCTTTACGCCATCATTTTTAACTATTTAACAGCAGTGTATATGAATACAACAGAAACCGTATTGCGCTTTATCAATTCACTAAATGAAGAAGATTTCGCCACCGCGCGCGAATGTGTAACCGACGATCTTACGTTTACCGGCGTGCTGGGAACCCGTCATGGCGCTGATGCCTATTTCACCGATATGGAACGGATGAAACTGAAATACAACATCAGGAAGGTGTTTGCTGATGGCAACGATGTGTGCCTCTGGTACGACGTGATCATGGATAATAAACCCATATTAAGCTGCGGCTGGTACCAGCTGGAGCAGGGACGTATCCGCTCGTTCCAGGTGGTGTTTGACCCACGGCCACTGTTTGAGACGGCGAAATAGTTTCCCGGTAATAGCGTGGCAGTTCCACGCTATTACTTTATTTTTCCTCATTGCGTAAGTAATTTTCCCAATTGCGTAACCCCGCTATTCACGCTGACGGTAGTTTTGTTTCGCTTAAACACAACTACTACGATGAACCATTTTTACGTAATGAGAGATATGCTGAAAGGTACTGCTCGCCGGCATTTGAATCCAGTTCTATTGATACTTTGCCTGTTTGTACCCGTTATTGCGCAGGCGCAAAAACAGGGTCCGGGCGCAGTAACCGGGATTATCCTCAGCCAGGAAGGTAAACCTGCCGAGGCGGTTACGGTGGCGATACCAGCATTGAATAAAGGAACCACTACTGACACGGAAGGGCGTTTCCTGTTGTCAGATATTCCTGCAGGTAGCTACCTGCTCCGCGTTTCAGGCGTGGGTGTTAAACAGGAGGAACGGAAAGTAACGGTACGCAACGGAAGAACCACCGTGGCCGATTTTACCCTGGTACAAATCGCCGGCGAACTGTTAGAGGTATCTGTAACAGAGAAGAAAAACCGTTATAAGGCAGATGTACCTTCTTCTTCGCTAAGGCTGAATGAACCTTTGAAAGAAATTCCACAGAATGTACAGATTATCACTTCCCGCGTAATGGCCGATCAGCAAATGCTGACAATGGCAGATGGTGTGAATAGACTGGTGAGCGGCGCCACCCGCGTAGAACACTGGGCGGATCTGTACACCCGTATCAATACCCGCGGGTCCCGTGCCAGCGCTTTTCGTAATGGCGTGAACGTTACCTCCAGCTGGGGACCACTCAATGAAGATATGAGCATGGTGGACCATATTGAATTTGTAAAAGGCCCCGCCGGTTTTATGATGAGCAACGGCGAACCCAGCGGCATTTATAATGTGGTAACAAAAAAGCCTACCGGTGCGGGTTTTAACGGAGAAGCTTCCTTTACCCTCGGCAGCTTCGACCTGTACCGCGCTTCACTGGATCTGGACGGGAAACTGGAAAAAACCGGGAAGCTGCTTTATCGTTTGAATGTAATGGGGCAGAATAAAAACTCTTTCCGTCCTTATGAATACAACAACCGCTACGTGGTAGCGCCGGCTATCACCTATAAGATCAGCGATCAAACCATCCTTACCGCGGAATATACCTACCAGCATGTGAAGATGTCTGATCCGGGAAGCGCTTATTCCTTTGCGAAGGAAGGATATGGTGTGCTCCCGCGGGATTTTACCCTGGTAAGTGCCGGTCTTACCCCCACCAATATCGATGATCACAGCGTTTTTGTTAACTTACAGCACCAGATCAGCAATCAATGGAAACTTACTACGCAACTGTCTTATTTTAACTATGCACAACGTGGCGCCAACGTATGGCCGGATGCGGTAAACCCCGATGGAACCATGATCCGGGGAATAGGCAGCTGGGATGCCAAAAGCGAATATAAATTCGGACAGGCATATGTAAATGGCGACGTACAAACCGGTAAAATACGCCACCGTATTCTCTGGGGACTGGATATGGGGATCAAAAATTTCATGGCCGATTTCGGTCAGTATTTCCTGCTCGATTCTGTGGGAGGGGAATTTGATTCACACCATCCCAATTATGGTCCGCCTAATAACGGGTATCCTGTTTGGGACTGGAGTACACCACTGGAACAGCGTAATCCCAACATTAACGACCAGTCTTATACAGGATTGTATTTGCAGGACGAACTGGGCTTCCTGGAAAACAGGATCCGGCTAACGCTGGCAGGCCGCTATACCTATGTAAAGCAAAATGAAGGTGGCCCTTCCTATGATGCAAAGAAATTCACACCGCGCGTGGGATTGAGCGTTTCTATCGATAAACAGACATCCGCATATGCACTGTACGATCAGTCATTTATTCCGCAAACCGGTTTCATGAGAGACAGCAGCAAGATCAAACCTAAAACAGGCAACAACCTGGAGGTTGGATTAAAAAGAGACTGGATGGATAGTAAGTGGAGTACCACTTTATCCGTTTATCGCATTATCCGGAAGGATGAATTAAGATCAGATCCTGATAATCAGCAGAACGAACAGTTCTCCGTGGTGTTGGGGCAAACCAAAACACAGGGAATAGAATTCGATATGAAAGGAGAATTGTTGCCGGGATTAAATCTCCTGGTCAATTACGCCTATACCGATTCCAAAATCGATGAAGCTACCAAAGCAATACCAGATCTGAAGGTAGGAGACCGTGTTCCGGGTTATGCAACGCATAACGTGAACGCCTGGCTGAGTTATAAGCTGGAACAGGGCGCATTGAAAGGGCTCGGCTTTTCCGGAGGCTTCAGTTATATGAAGGACCGCGATACCTGGACCGCAACAAGCGCTGCTAATTTGATTGGTTTACCGGATTACTTCCGGCTGGACGGCAGTGTTTTCTGGGAGAAGGGTAAGATCCGGGTAACCGCCAATATCTATAATATACTCGATAAATATCTTTACTCCGGTACTTATGAAGACTGGGGAGGGTACTACTCCTGGCAAACAGAGGCCGGGCGTAATTTCAGGTTTAACGTGGCTTACCGCTTCTGATATCTCCCGAAGAAAAAATAAAAAACCGGTTTATCTCAAACCGGTTTTTTATTTTGCGGAAGAAGTGAACAATAAAAAAGCAACAATGAAAATCAACCTGTGCTTCCGTTACTGGAAAAAGGTGAGCCTCACCGGCATATGTATAATGGCGGGTGTGCTCGTATCCCGCGCGCAAACAGGCAACCAGGCGCTCCTGCTGGATGGCAACGATAACAATCCCTGTATCGGTATGGATATCATCCGTAAACAATGGACGGTGGAAGCCTGGATTAAAGGGAATGATAACATTTGGAAGGCGAAAGAGGTGATTATTGGCGGAGGTGAATATTCGGAGTATCCTCATGTTGACAATCGCCCGTTAATGATCCAAAACGGTCATCTGCACAGCGAAAAAGCGCATATAACGGCAACGGGTATACTGGATAGTAACTGGCATCATGTGGCCGCTACCTGTAATGGGGTGGAAACCAAACTGTATCTCGATGGGAGGGAAGTGGGCCGCGCAAAAGGTGCCGTAGATATATTGCCCGGGGCCATAGGCACCAATGATATGGATTCCAGCACCTTTGGCGGCAGCATCGATGAAGTGAGGATATGGACGGTGGCGTTATCCCCGGCTGCCATCCGCCAATGGATGTATCACCCGCTGAGTGCCCGTCATCCTGGTTTCAAAGCGTTGAAAGGCTATTATACTTTTGATGATATGCAGGATGATGTAAGCCTTAACCTGGTTGGGAAAGGCCACCAGGCATATCATATGAGGAATACCAGGAAGAACTATAAAGGGAAATTACCTTTAGCTACATTGGTGAAAAATGATAACCCTTTGTTTAAAACACCTGCTGGCAAACAACAGTTGTTTAACGCCGTTACCATACAAAGCGAATGGGATGCGGATCAGGGCAGCACTAACGACCAGGTACTTAAATTGCGTATAGTCGCCAACGGTAGTAAGGATCCGCTGAAGTTAACCGCTTTGCAACTGGATCTGTCGCGTAGCACCAACTTATCTGATATTGCAGCGGTGCATGTATATTATGCCGGCAAATCGCCGCGTTCCACTACCAGGAAGGAATTGTCCGGGTCCGGAAAAGTGCCGCAGCAGCGCATGCAATTAATTTTGCCTCCGGCAGATGGATATACCTTACAAGACGGGGTAAATTATTTCCTGGTAACTTTTGATGTAAAGAAAGAAGCAGTGGCAGGAGATACTTTGTATGCAGATGTTGCTTCCTTTGCCTTAAACGGTGTCGCCTACACGCCGCAGGCTGCACACTCCAATATTGTAAAAACGGTGGTGTCTTCTTCTGCCACCAATCCGTATACGGTAAAGCTGCTGCAGTGGAACATCTGGCACGGCGGCGTGCATGTGGGCAACAACGGTCCCAACCGGATAAAGGAATTACTGCTGCGAACCAATGCCGATATTATCAGTATGCAGGAAGCCTATGGTACGCAACACTTTCTGAATGATACGCTGGGGTTCCACTTGCAAACATCTGCTCCGGGCGCTAACCTGGCGTTGTTCAGCAGGTATCCGCTGGAGAAGCATTCTTCCAATGATAATTTCAAATCCAACACGGCTGTGGTTCAGCTGCCTGGTAACCGTAAAGTACTTATCGGCAACTGGTGGCTGAGGTATGCCTATAAACATGAGTACACCGACTTTTACCCCATTCCGGGCTTAAATACTAACGACTGGGTGAAGGAGGACAGTGAACTAGCGGTAACGGATGCACGAAAAAACCTGGAGCAGGATATTGACCCGGTGGTAGCGGCAGATACATCATTGCCGGTGATACTGGCCGGTGACTTTAATTCCGGGAGCCACCTCGATTGGACGGAGAGAGCAGCATTTTTACACTATGGATATGGTCCGGTGTTATTGCCGGCTTCCAGGTTCATGCTGGAACGGGGCTACCGCGATAGTTACCGGGAATTGCAGCCAAACGAAGTAACGCACCAGGGAGGCACTTTCGCCGCTATTTACGGGCATCTGCAAACGTCGAGGATAGATTTTATTTATTATAAAGGCCCGGGCATTAAAGCAGTATCTTCCAAAATTATCAGAACAGCGCCGGAGATAGATGATGTGTGGGCATCTGATCATGCGGCGGTATTAACGGTATTTGATATCAGGTGAGGATCTTAGTGCCAGTGTTGCTGGATGGCTTCCATCGACTGGCCCTTGGTTTCCGGTACCAGTTTGTATACCGTTATAAAAGCAAATACACAGCATAAGGAAAAGCACCAGAATGTTTGAGGTGTTCCTATAGATGCCAGCATAATGGGCGTTAGCTGTCCCATGATGGCATCGGCCGTCCACATCACCATAATGCTGAGTGACAGTGCTTTTGCGCGGATGCTGTCGGGAAATATTTCCGCAGCAATCACAAACTTCAACGGCCCGATGGAAAAAGCAAAACAAGCCAGGAAAGCCAATACACAAAGCAAGAGATAGATGCCGTTTACGGCGCCTGCGTAAAAGCAGATGCCTGTCAGCAGCAGGCTCACCGCAGCCCCGGCGGTACCCCACAGGTATAAGGGGCGCCGGCCAAGGCTATCCACTTTCCAGATAGCAATAAAAGTAAAGAGCACATTTGCCGCGCCGAAAAACAACTGGCTGATAAGAGAGCTGTTCAGTGTAAGCCCGGACTGGTGCAGGATAGTAGGCCCATAATAAATAATAGCATTAATGCCACTGAACTGCGAAAACAATGGCAGCAGGATAGCAATCAGTAAAGCGCGGCGGAACCGGGGCGCCAATAACTGCGTATAACCGGTGGCGTTAGCTGTTGTGGTGATGTGCTGTTGCTTCAGCCACCGCGGACTTTCCGGGATAAAAGTAATGCCAAGTAAAAAGAGCAGCGCCGGGAAAATACCTACCCCAAACATTTTGCGCCATACTTCCAGGCCGGTGATCAGCCCCCCGCTTTGAGACGGGGTAGCGGCGTACTTCAGCAGCAGGGCATTGCTGCCATAAGCGCTGAAAATACCAACGGTAACGGCCAGCTGATAATAGGTAACTAACCGGCCCCGCAGGTGATCGGGGGCAATTTCAGAAAGATAGAGCGGCACTACGCTGGAGGCGATGCCTACCGCCATACCGCCGAGGATGCGTGCTGCAATGAGCCAGGAGAATACCGGGATAAAAGTGCAGCCCAGCGCCGTGAGTACAAACAGTGCTGCCGACAGGAACAACAGTTTTTTCCTGCCGAGGCGGTCGCTGATGTCGCCGGCAAAAATTACCCCAACAATACAACCCGCCAGCGCCGATGAAACAAACCAACCCAGTTGTGCAGGCGATAAGGAAAACCGGTGCTCCACAAAGGGCAGGATGCCGGATACCACGGCCATATCAAAACCAAAGAGGAAGCCGCCCAGGGAGGCTACCAGTGTAATGAAGGTGAGATGTTGGCCTTGTTGCTGCATGTTCAGGTGGATGCTATTTGTTGATAAACCGGATGCGATGGCTTTAAAAATGCTTTGATCAGTTTCACCTGTTCCCCGTTATTGCTGATGATCCGGCAGGCTACCGCTGCAGCCGGTATCACAAAAGTTTCAGCATAATGATATATTATCGTATGCCCGTTGGCGGTAGTAACCGTTACGGAACTGCCTTCTACCAGCATCATCACCAGGCAGTTGCCGTTGGTGGTGATATTTACGCTGGTGCTGAATTCCAGCCGGTGTACGTCATAAAAATGCGCTGCATGTGTAGGCAGATGCACCAGTTGGTAATCTGCATCCTGCTCTATTATCACCGGTGCAGCAATCAGTTGTTCTTTTACGGCTTTGCCCTGTCTGCTGAAATCCAGGTTATGAAAGGCGTGATCGATATTGATGGCCCTGGGTTTCCCATCCAGACCGGGCCGCAGCCAGTCGTACATTTTAAACGTAAAAATGTATGGAGTGGCGCTGATCTCCAGTACCAGGTTATTGGCGCCGGCGCTGTGCACCGTTCCGTTAGGCACCAGGAACAAGGTATGTTTATCTGCCGTATGTTGCTGTACAAAATCCGTTATTTCTATGGGAATACCAAGATCCCGGCTGTTTTCAAGTTTGGTTCTGAACACTCTCGGATTAATCCCGTCCTGGAAGCCGAGGTACACGGTGGCGCCGGCTTTACAATCCAGGATATAGTAGGTTTCATCCTGTGTGAATGTTTCACCGAAATGCGTACGGATATAATCCATTGTAGGATGACATTGAATGGAGAGGTTGCCGCCGTCAAATGTATCGAGGAAGTCGAAGCGGATAGGGAATTCATATTTAAAGATACCGGCATGATTGCCCAGGATGGCGGTGTGCTGTGAATACATCAGCCATTCAAAGGGAATTTCCATCAGGATACCATCGCTTTCAAAGAGCACCCCGTTTTCCGGAATAATCAATTCAAAAGACCAGGCGTAATTTATCTCTTCCGTGTTAATGCCATTGATATGTGTTTTCAGCCACTGGCCGCCCCAGGCGCCGGCTTCAAACCAGGGCCGCACCCGGAAAGTAGAATGGACCAGCTGGTAAATGCCTGCCTGCAGATCTTTATTAAATGCCCAGGCAATATGATCCGGCCATTGGGTATCGGCTATGATGTGAATGCGTGGCAGCAGGGTTTGTTTATAGTTATTGAGCACTACCCAATCTACAAAGTAAAACCGTTTATACATTTCAGCGCTGCCACCGGCAGTATTACTGCCGAAGTTAGTGATAGTGCCGGCGCGCATGCGGTACTGGAGTTCGTTTTTTGGAAGATCCAGGTATATCAGCGGGGCAGTGGCATGAGTGAGTGCGGCGCCGCTGCCTGATACGATATGAAGATCATAAGGACCATCGAAAGATAAGGCTGCCAGTTTTTCATCATCAAAAAAATCAGTGATCTGTAAAGAAGTTTTTGTACCCCACACATCGCCTTCGTTGCCAATAAAGGGGCCGACCAGCTCCTGTATACAATCGTTGCTTTTTAGCAAGCCCTGCGTATCATGCCACTTAACGTTAATGCCTATACGTGCAAATTCCAGTTTCAGTGCTGTATGGATCTTATCCCAGAAAATGCCTGCATAGCCGTCTATCAGTACCAGCGGATGCTGTACCATCCACCTGGCCAGTGATTCATAGCCTGTATGTATCTTTCCATGGCCGAGCGGATGGGCCGGGTACCTGTTATAGGTACCGGGTGGTGGGGTTGCTGCATGTTCCGGCAGCAAGGGTTGTGCTGATTCTCGCCAGATCATAATCTTATTTTTTTGCCACACGGACCATTATTATTCCTTTGCCAGGAATGGTGAAACTATCCGGAAGTGTGTGCTTGTTTGTTTCCAGTATGTCGCTTTCTGAAATATTTAAAGCGGTGGATTTGTTTTTTGATGTTAGTGTAACCGTGGCCGTATGACCGGAAGTATTTACCAGTTGCAGCAATACACCATTGCCATCTGCTGCGGGGTAGAGGTTTTCCACATATACATTTTCCCCACTGATGTTAAAGAACAGGCTCTCCGAAGGAACGCCATCCGCAGCCGTAACAACCGGTGGCTGATGATTTTCCAGCCCGTTATTGTTAACGTCTGCGGCATCAAACGGGCCGTGTACCTGCAGGTAATAATGAAAGGTAGCGATCCCTTCCTGGTCTCTACGGAAATTGGTATGCCACAGGTTGTTCATTACCCAGGAAGAGATAAGCGGTTGTTGTTCTGTAAAAGAAATCCAGCGGGGAGAGTTATGCAGCCCGCCGAGCAGGCCCGCAGTGGGGTACTGCCCGATTTCAAACAGGGGCGCATCGGGGCCCGACCAGGTAACGCCTGTATTTTTCCCGGATACATCCACCCAACGTTGCTGCGTATACCAGTTCCTGTTAGTATGAGGCAACTGGTCTGCTTCGGCGGCGATACTTCCCCACGGGATGCTGTAACGCACCTGTGCGCCGGGAATACGGAAGGGAAATACAAAGTGTACGCTTTCTTTACTGCCGATGGCAGTTTTATCGATCGTGTTAATGAGTGTAACCTGGTCGGTACCCGCGGCGAGTTGTATTTCACGGCTGAGTGAGCGCGCGCCGGGTGCCGGTGTGTTGATCACCAGGCTTACTACCAGCGGGCCTTTTTCTTTGATATGAATATCCGCCGGTCCGCTGTATTGTATTTTTTCAGCGGAGTCGCCGGGCATATAAGTGTATTGGTTCAATCCGGCGGAGTCGGCAAAGTTGCCGCTATAGCCCTTTTTAAGAAGCTGGGTGATGTTGCCGGTCTTTGGGTCAACCCGGATGGAATAAATGCCGTTATCGAGGCTGTAACCCGTAACAGTTGTTTTTTTAGGTGAGGCTCCATTGCCTGCGTGAATAGTAAATCGCTGTTTGGAGAAAGGAGGGAGCGCTGTTGCCAGGAAGGCCAATTCGCCGGTGCTGAGCCTTTGCGATGGTAATTTTCTGCCGTTGAGGTCTTTCACAAGATCGCCGGAAGTGCTGAGGGCGGCGGGTATGCGCACCAGTGCGGTGCGGGAATGACCGAGGGTATTGTAAACGTCTATGGCTTGTACACCTTTGGTGCTGCCGGTATATCCGTTGCCGTTAGTACTGCTGCGGAGCAGCGCTTCCGACCGGGCCAGGGCATCCAGTGCAAAGGCTTGTTTAAACTGCCACTGGGCTACGGCTTTGGGATCCTGCGGGTTGGATACGCTGTTGAAAGCGCCCCAGGTATGTTCATTGAACATAATGAGGTCCGTCCAGGTATTACGGAAAGAGTCCGCAGGGTAGCCGGATTTCCCCCTGATAGCCCAGATGGCGCCGGCCTGTTGCAACCGGTCAGATGCGTTCCGGTTGATGGCAGTTTCTTTCGCAGCTGAGGCGATGCCATCTGTCCAGTATTCGGTGTAGTCGCCGCTGAACACGGGGATTTTATCTTTCCAGCCGGCTTCAAAGTCGTGAAAGAATTGCTTTACCGAGGTGATAATAAGTTTGGGAGATGTATACCGCTCATTCCATGCTTTTACAGCGTCCGGCAGCTCAGGGTCTATGGGTGCATTATCGCTCATGGCCCAGGTGAGGAGCGTCATGTTATAGGGGAAGTGGTTATGTTCCAGCTGGGAGAGATAATCAAAAAGATAGGGGTTGAGAAAATTTTCACTGGGTTTGCCGGTGTAATACGGCTTGGGATCTTCTATGGTAAAGAAGTTGGGTATTTTGCTTCCTTTCAGCGTATAGCCGATAGAGTAGGGCGACGACTGCCAGAAGAGAACCTGTTGTTTGCCGGAGGCATCCTGCCAGTAGAAGGGTTTATCGCGCCATTGCCCGGAGCTGCCGATGCGGTCGTTGGCGTTGGGCGCGCTGAGGAAGTATTTCATACCGGTAATGGCCGACTGGCTGATCAGTCCCCATGAGGCGCCGGGAACATCTCCCTGGAACATGGTGTTAATAGTAATGCCATAGTCTTTTGCAAGCCGTGCGCCTGTAGCAAACAGTTGCAGCAGTTGTGCAGGAGAAGTGGCGCTGGTATTGGTATTGGCGTAAGCGCCGTCGAGGTTGATCCATCCTTTTTTAACGGCCTCGCGGAATGTCTGTTTCTTTTCATCGCTGGCGGCGGCGAGGTATTTATCTACCACCCAAAGGGCTTCCGTGTTCCATTTGAAGCGGGCTTCCGGCGGATAGCCGGCCGTACGGGCGGCTATTTTAATAGCTTCATCGATGTTGTTCATATGAATGGCCAGCACCTTTGCCTGTACGTTGGTATACCCCACATCCACATGCGAGTGGGGCATGAGGTATACGTTCCATTGCCGGGTGGGTGAAACAATACAACGGGCGGTATAGGTTTGTCCACCGCTCTGCAGGCGAACAAACAGCTGGGTGTCTTTGCCTACGGCTTCGCCGGGCAGCGGCAGTTCATAATCCTGGATACCATCCGGGTTTGCCGGCAGCGCAAGACTATCCTCATGCCCATTAAAGTACATATACACCATTGCCGGCTGGTAGCTTTTGCCGCCGTGAAAGTGCATGCGTACCATTCGGGCGGGAGCGCCATGATGATTCAGGTAAGCGATGGTAGGTTGCAGTTCTATGCTGGTAAAGGGCGCCTGCTGCTGTGATAAATCAGCGCCGGCCTGGGAAAGGGCTAAATCCCTGTTGTATGTCCCGGGAAATTTCAGGCCCCGTGCGCTTGCGCCGGCGGTCAGAAAGCAGCTACATAACAGGAGTTTTGCTATTATATGCTTCATATGTACAAACATACGTACATATTTCAATATTCTGAAGGGAATCTGGAATTGGTCGCTGCGTGTCAGGATCGTTCCCGGTAAAAGAAAATGGGAAGATGCACGCATCTTCCCATCTCCGGATAATAAAATAATATCCGCTGTTAGAATCCCGGGTTATTAGGTAACAACTTCGGGTTCACATCACTTTCCTGTTTCGGAACAGGAAACAGCAATTGTTTTGCTGCGAACGTAGCGCCGAATACGGTTCTATGTCCAACAAAATTATCCCAGTTGCCGGTCACATCATTATGTACTTTCCGGGTCCGGATCATATCGAACCACATTTTATTTTCAAAGCAAAGTTCAAAATAACGCTGCAGCCATACTTCCTGCTCAAAAGCGGCTTGTGACATAGTAGGCAGCGGCGCCAGTTTAGCGCGGGCGCGGATCGCATTTACATAGCTGATGGCACTTGCATTCGGACCACCTCCTGCGCGGTTGGAAGCTTCAGCATACATCAGGTATACATCTGCCAGGCGGTAAAGGGTATAGTTGAGATCTGATTTTGCAGTGCTTGTCACCGCTAAAACATCAAACCATTTGTAAATATACCGTCCTTTAAAGGTAATGGTATCAGTACTGGGCGCTTTCTTCTTGTACTTGGTGTAAAAGAATTGTCTTTCCTGTATCCTTTTATCACCGGCAGGGAACGAAGCAATAAACTGCGGGGTAGGGTATACGGATCCATACTCATCAGAATATTGTGAAATACCTGCGTAGTTGGGAATGGTAAGCGGCGTAAGCGGATTAAGGCTTGGTACAGCAGCCGCGTACTGTACCTGGAAAATGAACTCCCCAAGATTTTTATTAGCCGGGTTGATCATGTCTGTGTATTCCGGGAACAACGTATAACCGCCGTTGTCAATTACTGACTTGGAAGCAGCGGCAGACAGCGCATAGTACTGGTTACCTCCGTTAATAGCAGCACCGGCGTAGGTCAGGTATACATCCGCGAGAAGCGATTGAACGAGTCCCATTGATACTTTACCGGTTTTATCTGACCAGGGCAATGTTGATTTTGCCGCGGTGAGCAGATCCGGGATAATGATCTCATCATAAATCGCCTTTGCCTCTGTACGGGGCAGATTCAGGTTCAGGTCTTTAGGCACCTCGGTTACTTTTGGCACTGCACCATACAATCTTACCAGGTGAAAATAATAAAGTGCCCGCAGGGTATGTGCTTCTGCCAGCATATTGGTTTTATCCGCATCAGACACGGCTGCCTGCGGCAGCTTTTCGAGGGCCAGGTTACAGGCGCCTACGCCCAGGTATAAACGTTGCCACCAGGTATCCACATAAAAGGAAGTGGCGTTATAGCTGAGATTCTGAAAAGAAGCAAACCCGGTTTGCCCGAGATCACTGTTGGCCTTGCCGGTCATGAACTCCATCAGGTTGTAGACGTTACCGCCATAGGAAGATGGTTGTCCCTGTAAGAAACCCTGCAGGTACTGGTAAGAACCGTTTGCCAGCGCGCGTGCTACTTTAGGATCGGAGAGGTCGGCATCCGGTGGCAGAAAATTCGTGGGTTTTTGTTCCAGGAATTTTTTGCAGGAGCAACTGAGCAACACCAGCAACGCGAGTATGATATGTTTAGTCGTTTTCATTTTCATTTTTTTTTAATCACTAAAAAGGTTATCACATCAACGGGTATACGATTTCATCAGAAATCAAGATTCACACCCAGGTTCCACACGCGCGGGCGGGGATAAGGGAAGAAGTCGATGTTCTGGGAGAAGCCGGTGTTAGAGCCATAACCAAAATTGAAAGTGTCTACTTCAGGGTCATAACCGGTGTATTTGGTAATGAGGAAAAGATTTTGCACGCTGCCATAAATACGGAACCTGCGGATATGGCTTCTCTGCATCCAGGATTCGGGGAAGGTATAACCGAGAGTGAAGTTTTGTCCCCTGATATAGGAACCATCTTCTACCCACCAGGTATCAAAATGGGAATCCTGTGTAAATTTATAGCTGCGCACCTGTGCAATATGTGTATTCTGATTTTCCGGTGTCCATGCATTCAATACGGTAGCCAGGCTGTTAGCCAGTGTTTGACGGTCTTCCACAGAGTGTTTGAAAGCAGCAGCTGTATTCACGCCCTGTACAAAACGGATGTCAAAAGTAAAGTCCCATCCTTTGTATTTAATGGTGCTGCTGAAAGTACCGGTCCATTTTGGATAGGCGCGGCCAATGATATCATACACTGCATTACCGGCAGAATCGTATTCGTATTTTCTGTCGCCGGGCAACAGGGAATGTTTGGCTGCTTCTGCGGCTTCGTCACTACCATAGGTACCTAACCTTTTCATTCCATAGAAAGAACCGATAGGCTCACCTACGCGCAGGATATTGGTTTGACCCAGGAAATTGGGGCCAGGGAAGATATCCGCGTTACCATCGTTGAGGGTGAGGATCTTATTTTTATTGGTAGCAAAAACAAAAGTGGTGGACCAGGTGAAGTTTGGTTTCTGGATGTTCACCGTGTTCAGGTTTACTTCCAGACCGGTGTTTCTTACTTCACCTACGTTTTTATACACATTGGACGTGAACATACCGGCAGACCATGGAATAGGTGTTGCCAGCAGGAGGTCCGATGTTTTACGGTTATAATAATCCACGTTCAGGTTAATGCGGTTGTCTAACATCACCAGTTCCACGCCGGCATCTATCTGGTTGGAACGTTCCCATTTAAGATCCGGGTTACCTATATACCCAGGTACCAGGGTAGGCTGATTGGCGCCGCCTATTACGGTTTGATCGGGACGATACTGTGGAGAGTACTGGAACTGACCAATTTCCTGGTTACCGGAAGTACCGTAGCTGGCGCGGATCTTCAGGTTGTTGATGGTTTTACTGCCCTTCAGGAAGTCTTCCTCAGAAACACGCCATGCTGCCGCAACAGACGGGAAGAACGCGAACTGGTTGTCTTTACTGAATTTGGAAGAACCATCATACCTCGCGGTAGCGGTAAAGAGGTATTTATTCTTCAGGTTATAATTAACACGGCCATAGTAGGAGTTCATCGACCAGGGCTGGGTTTCTGAAGTAATGTTGTTACGTACAGATCCTGCGGCCAGGGAATTCCACTGGAAGTAATCAGACAGGAAATTCTGTGTTTCCGCCAGCGCATTTTCATTGGTGTATTGCAGGAAGGAAATACCTACTACCGCATTCAGGCTGTTGTTATTTTTGAACTGCTTGTTATAGGTAAGATAGTTTTCCGACTGCCAGTATTTACCATAGTTATTGGTGATCCTGGCTACACCGCCCTGATCCTGCGACAGGTGGGGCAGGTTACCGGCGGAATAGAAATTGGCTTTATTGCTGATCTGGTCGTAACCAAAGTCAGTTTTAAAGTTCAGGTCCTTGTTGATCTGGAACTGCATGTAGAAATTGCCCAGCGTATGCACCTGGTTATTGAGTGTATACCTGTTCTGCGCAATCTGTACAGGGTTTGGACCACCTTCCAGTCCGGGTATATCGTAGTTTCCGGCCCACTTACCGTCAGGATACCTTACCGGTACAATAGGTACTTCTTCCGTAACCATTCTTGGTACGTTTAAGGAACCATTACCATCAGATACTACTCTTTGTGTGCTGGATACGATGTTCAGGCTACCGCCAATTTTCAGCCAGTCTTTTACCTGGTCATCGAAAGTAGCCCTGGCAGAGTATCTTCTGAACCATGATTCTATCATCAAACCATTCTGATCCAGGTAACCGAGTGAGGCGCTATAGAGTAATTTATCCGTACCGCCCTGGAAGTTCACCTGGTGGCTGGTAGACACTGCCGGTTTATAGGTTTCTTTTTCCCAGTTGGTGTTGTACAGCGGTTTGTCGTTCTCGTCAAACAGCAATGGAAAATGTTCGTGATCCAGTATAGCGGTTGGCGTCCAGGTGCCATGATCCGGATCAAACTTGGTGGCATTGGCAAATGCTTCGTTGTATACTTTTACAAACTGCTCTGAATTTAAGGTGGGGAGATGACTGGCCAGTGTACTTACGTTTACATCGCCCTGGTAGCTTACCTGGGTAGGACCGGCTTTACCACGTTTGGTAGTGATCATAATTACACCGTTGGCGCCTCTCGCACCATAAATAGCAGTAGAGGAAGCGTCTTTCAGTACTTCAATGGAGGCGATATCATTTGGGTTGAGCGCATTGGCATCAACACCCGCCACACCATCTACCACATACAAAGGATCCACGAAAGAGTTGATAGAACCGATACCGCGGATACGTACCTTCGCTGCCTGGCCCGGGGCGCTGCTGTTGATGTTTACGTCCACGCCGGCCACCTTGCCCTGAAGGGCCTGCGAGATATTTGGAACGGGTTTGTCCATCACCTGCTCACCTTTGAGAGACGCTACTGCGCCGGTGAGGTCAGACTTTTTTACCGAACCGTAACCAATTACCACGAGGTCGCTTAAGGTATTCACCTGTACTTCCAGTGATACATTGATATTGGTTTGACTCCCCACCCTGACCTCCTTGGTGGCGAACCCGGTGAACGAGAATACCAGTATGGCGTTTTCGTTGGGCACCGACAGGGAATATACGCCGTCTACGTTGGCGATGGTTCCGCTGGAAGTACCTTTAATGGCCACCGTAGTATTGGGAATTACGGATCCGTCGGCGGCGCTGGTGACTTTACCGCTTATTTTAATCTGGGCCATTGCATGCATAGAGAGTAGCAGGCATGCAAGCACATAAAAAAGTTTTGCTTTCATAACAAGTCTTTAGAGATGAGGTAATATTAGCCGGTGTGTTTCAGTTGATAGTGATCACAGGATCTGTACGTGGAAGTCCCTGTGATAACAAGTGAGATTAGGTTTTAAGATCATGGTAATGATATGTTTTTTAATAAGATCCGGTTGACGAATAAATAATGAATGAGCAGGCCCAATTGTTTATTCTACTGCTGATTAATTGCCCACTTTTTCAAAAGCGTAATGGCATCAGATAAAACACCTGCTTCTCCCCGAAAATTTCCTGATCCTTTTGGCGTGCCAGTCTGAATGTCGTACCATTCAAAGAAGCCGTTTTGAGCAATGACGCGATCCGTCATGGGTTTAAGCTCCGCGATGGCTTCCTGTATAAATCCGTTTATAATGAGGGCCTGGATCATGCGTCCGCCAAACCAGGTCCAGTCGCCCGCGTTCTGATACACATAAGGATGCATATTCGGGAACTCCTTTGCCGGGTAAGGGGGATACACCGTGATCCCTATGGTGGCGAATTTTTCTTTGGCGGCGGCCTGCGTCATTTGCCGGTTAATGGCCGCTATTTCTTTTGGTGTATGAAATCCTGCCAGTATTGCGCAGGCAGTGCCTCCTGTGTAAAGGATTTCTTTTTCGTTGAATGAGGGGGAAAACGGGCTTCCGTTCAAATAAAGATGTGGTATGTATTTCTGTGCCCTGTTATCCCATAAATGTTTACGTACATTTTTCCGGATATCCGTTGCTATTTTGTGCCAGTCTCTCTGTGCCTGATAGTTTTTTGGTTTGATTGCCAGGAAATCCTGTATAGCGATCACAAACATGGCGTTATCGTATATATCAACCGCCCATTTCGTTTTTTCATTGATTGCCACGCCCCACCCGGTTTCCGGTTGCACATCGCCCCAGTCGATGGTGGTAGCGCCTTTAATCAGCCCGTATTTTTCTGACCAACGCTCCTTTAGCAGATAGGCCATAGAGGCTTCCATCCGTTGCAAAATCGTTTTATCATTTATGGCCAAAAAAAGGAAGGCTTCGTCGCCTGTAACAGCGATATATTTCCTTACGGCCTGGATCAGGGAGGATTCCTGATCGGTTTCCACTGTATTTTTATGAGCCGCCCATTGAGGGGCCAGGTCGGAATACCTGTATTGGTAGCCTACATTGGCCTTCTCGCGCGGAATAACGCCATCAGGAATATTTCCATCTGCGCCCTGCATCCGGAAAAACAACAGCAGCATTTCCTTTACCTGGTCGTGCGGCAATACCTGCAGGGAGCCATTGATGAAAGTGTTGAAATCCCTGATCCATACTTCTCCGTAGGAAGTGCCGGCAGAGAAACCGGTGAGTAATCTTAATGCGCGGGCCTGTACTGTATCCAGCCGGCTGTCTGCCAATACAGCCGCCGCCAGGGTCCTGGTATTATTCTGGGCAGTCACGTTTCCTGAAAGGAATACAGGAGCGGTGATGCCAGCAATAATGGGAATTATAGAAAAGGTTTTTTTCATAATGTGGCCCTGGATATTATGTACAAACATATAAACATAAATTAATTAATGCAAGAAAAGTTTTTAACATTACCTTAACGCGTAATTTATCTTGTAAGTAATTGATTATCTGTTGTCTATATGATGATGGATTGTAAGATGTGGATACCTTGCACGAATCCTGTTTTTTCAACCGGAGCATACATACGCCCAAAATAAGGTCGCCTAAAATTGTTTTTCTTGTTTATTTCCAGTTGCTTTGCAGGCATGAATTTGAGTATAGATCATAAAAATCCTTTACCACTTCATATACAGGCGGAAAACCTGTTGAGGAATATGATAAAAGATCCACAGTACGCCGGTGGAAAGTTTTTACCCAACGAAGTTCAGTTAGCGAAACAACTCGCTATCTCCCGATCTACATTACGTCATGCTTTAAACAAACTTGTATACGAAGGATTGCTGACCCGGAAAAAAGGCGTAGGCACCAAAGTAGCGGAAGCGGCGATCAGCTCTAAATCCAAGAACTGGCTGAGCTTTACGCAGGAAATGACAGCGCGCGGTATCATCATCAAAAACTTTGAGCTGCATGTTACCTGGGTATTGCCCGATGAAACCATTGCGAACTTTTTCGAAATCAGTCCAACCAAAAAAGTGCTCAAACTGGAGCGCCTGAGAGGCAAGGCGGAAGGCCCTTTTGTATATTTCATTTCCTATTTCCATCCACGCGTGGGATTAACCGGTGAAGAGGATTTCAAACGTCCTTTGTACGATATCCTGGAGAAGGACTACATGACGGTAGCAACTTTATCGAAAGAAGAAATCAGCGCCAGGTCGGCCGACAAATTTATTGCGGCTAAGCTGGAACTGGAGCCTGGCCATCCCATCCTTGTAAGGAAACGGTTTGTATACGATCAGGGCGAACGCCCTATCGAATATAACCTGGGGTACTACCGCGCGGACAGCTTCGTGTACACGGTGGAAAGCAGAAGGGAATAATTTTATTTTATATAAATACAACGGCTCAGCATTAATACACAGGTATTAATACTGAGCCGTTTCGTTTTACGGTTACGGGCACTGTTTATAGCTTAGGAGCGGCTGCCACGTTTTTGGTAACTACCGGCCATACACCTGGTGCAGGCACGCTAACGCCTTTGTTGGAGCCTCTTACGCCTGCATCCTGTCCGAAGTAATACAGCGGCCAGCCTTTGTAGGTTAATTGTTTTTTACCGGCAACGGTGATGCTGCCAAATAATGTTTTATCAAGAGTAGAAGGCACTACGATCTGATCTGTTTCGTAGATTGGCCATACCGCATTATTGGAAAAATCAGGTTTGGTGAATTTGTTGATATTAAAGCTGTCTTTAGCAAAAGAGTAGAGCGTAACGCCCTTCCCATCACTGAAATAGATGGTTTTGCCGGTACCCTCGGTATGGTTTTCCAGGTAGTTTTTACCATCGGCGCCCACCAGCTGGGCATTGATCAACTGTATAGTGTAATCAGGTTTGGCTACATACCAGACATTATTAACGCCTTCCCCATCTGTTTTACCAGGCGCCTCACGTACATTAACGCCGCCTACGGCAGGTGCGAAGTAGTACAGTGGCCATCCTTTGTAGGCAGTTTGTTTTTTGCCTTCGGTAGTAGTGATAGTGGTGAAGTCTTTAATGTCCAGACCGGTTCCAAGTGCTGTCTGAGCAAGGTTATCACCGGCATAATAAATAGGCCATACCGCTGCGCATCCGCCGGCGCAGTTATTTTGGCCATTAAAGTCGTTGGAGAAATAATAAAGGGAATTACCGTCCACATCTGTCAGGTGATTTCCCAAAGTAGCGCTGGCACTGAGTTGTACCAAAGGTTTAGGCGCAGGAGTGTCGGGGTTATCATCGTTTCCGCCGCAGGCGCTGAAGAAAACGATACCAGACAAGGCTATCAATGAAAGCAGGGAATTTTTTACGCAGTTCATGCTGTTAAAATTTTTAGAAATTTGAAATAATCAATACGTAATTGCAGGTTGTTGATCCGTAACAACCTGGTTGGGCAATCCATACTTATGCGTATTCGTTAAAAACAGGAAAAAGGTTGTCTGCCCCGCAAAATATTTTCAGCTACTTTTGTTGCTATGGTCAATGAAAGTTTCTATTCAGAACAATATGAATCACAGGAAAGGGATACCCGGCTGGTAATGGACGTAATGTCTGTGTACCTGTACCCACTGGAAACATTTACCATTACAGACGCTGTGAACCGCGTGGAAGAAATGAAGGGCACCAGGGTCAGTGAAATATTGAAGCACCTGGTAACAGCCGGACTGGCCATTAAAAATGTAACAGGCAATTATTCCCTGGTACCGGAAATGAATTTTCTGTTGTTCCCGGTAAATATAAAACAGCCGGCTTATTCGGCGTTGATGGAAAGGACCAGGCACGCCGTACATGCATTTTACAGCATGAGCGCCCGGTTGCAGGATCTGCAACAACTGCTCACTGCTTATTTTACAGGCGACCGTTTCCTGTTGTCGCCGCCGGTAAGGAAACTGGAAATGGAGCTGGATGAATATCAGCCTTATTTGTCTTACCTGTTGTATTTCCCCGCCTACGCAGAACTGTTGCCTTTTTTCAGCCAGGAGAGCCTCGACCGGATGGTATCTTTTGCCTTAAAGTATAACCTGCTGAAAATGCCGCCGGTGGAAGAACTGGAAAGTTTTCGCCGGCAGTACGGCGCTGATTTTCCTGAGCTGTCGCTGTTACAGGGCCATCTCGATTTGCCTCCGGCAGATAAAACTGCAGATGACCTTTATGCACAGGCCGTGATATTATTGTATAGCGGACAACCGGCAAAAGCGCTGACAACATTTGAAAAAGGGATCAAACGTCAACGGCAGTACGATAAAAAGAATACGATGCCGCTGTCGCCGTTGTTTGCTTTTTATTACTCATTCACGTTGGCTGTATTGCCCGGTGAACAAACGAATCCGCTGATCGCTAAAATTGTAGCTGCCTATGAACGCAAGCTGTTCCCTGCCATCACCCCGGCCGTTTGTTTGCTACATTTTCATGCTGGCCGTAAGGAGAAAGGAGAGCAGCTGTTGCTGCTGATACTGGAAGGCGGCGAAAGCAGCCTGCTGAGTTACCTGTCGGTATTGTGTTTGCAGCTGTTGCATCCCAAAAGTAAATTGTTACGCACGTTTAGTACCACCACTGCGAGATTGCTGGCGCTGGGCATGGAACGTCACTACCGGTTACTGACCTACGAATATTTATATTTATTTAAGGGAGATGATTACCAGGGATATGAAAGCATGTTCCTGGAAGCCGGCGCCATTGCCATTCACCCGCCGGTATTTTCCCAGATGGAGCAAACGCCCGACTGGGAGCGGTTATTGAACACGCTGCTGGGTGCAGATACACATCTCACAAAAAAAGAAAAAAATGTAGTTGCTTCCCGGTTAATTTACCTGATAGACTTCGACCGGTATAAGATTCAGCCGGTGTTGCAAACATCCCAGGGCAATAATACCTGGAGCAGCGGCCGGAATGTGGCATTGAAAAAACTAAAGGAAGGAAAGGCGGAAGCCATGACAGAACAGGATTTCAGGATAGGCGCCACCGTACAGAAAGATCATTATTATAATTACGACGGAGAGTCTTATTCTTTTGCGGAAACGGTATGGGAAGAAATTGCCGGGCATCCGTTGTTATTTTCTGCAGATGATATCACTATTTCTGTAGAAATTATAAAAGCCCAACCGGAGCTGAGCGTTAACAGGTCCGGACAGGGGTATACTTTCAGTGCTAACGTAGACGACTATATCAGTGAAACGGTATTTGTAAAAGAAACCAATACCCGCCTGAAGATCATCCACCTCACCGCCCAGCAGCGACGCCTGTTGCAAACATTGCAGCAGATCCCCGTAGTGCCGGCCGCCGGTAAAGATAAGCTGATCCAGGTGCTGAAGAGCCTCGGCGCTCACCTGACTATCCACGCGGATATGGGAGACATTGCCACCAATATCAGTCGCCGTCCTGCCGACAGCCGTATTGTGATACAGCTGCTTCCATTGGGAGACGGACTGAAGGCCGGTATTTATGTAAAGCCATTTACCAGCGATCCGCCGTATTGCAAGCCGGGCATTGGTGCGCATAATATTATCGGTATCAGCAACGGGGAACGCTGGCAGGCCATCCGTGACCTGGCAAAAGAAAAGAGTAATGTAACTACCTTGCTGAACCTCATCCAGGGGGCAATAGAACAGGACCTTTCGGATGATACCATCATTTTTGAAGATCCGCTCGACTGCCTGCAACTACTTGAAATTATTCATCACCATCCCGAACTGGTGCGGGCAGAGTGGCCGGAAGGGGAGCGCTACAAAGTGAAGCAACAGGCAGGCTTTGCACACCTGAGCATTTCACTGAAAGAAAAAGACCACTGGTTTATGTGTACCGGTGAATTAAAAGTGGATGAAATCACCGTGCTGGCGCTGAAAGACCTGCTGGACACCACCCGTACTGTGAAGAAGCGGTTTATTGCTCTGCAAAACGGGGAATACCTCGCATTAACCGGCGACTTACGCCGCCGGCTAAACGAAATGGCCAGCGTAGCTAATATCGATCGCAATAATATAACCATTCAGCCGTATGCCGCGCCGGTGCTGGATGAATTACTGGAACAGGCAGGCAGTGTAACCACAGATGCGGCATGGAAAGCCTTTTCCCGTAAACGCACTACTGCGATGGAACTGGCCGTAACGGTGCCGGTTACACTCCAAACCACTTTACGCCCGTACCAGGAAGAAGGCTTCCGGTGGATGACACACCTGGCCGCGTGGGGAGCCGGCGCCTGCCTCGCGGACGACATGGGACTGGGGAAAACCATCCAGGCTATTGCGTTGCTGCTGCACCGCGCACCGGATGGCCCGGCACTGGTTATTTGCCCGGCCTCCGTGGTGAGCAACTGGAACAATGAAATCAGCCGCTTTGCGCCTTCCCTTAATGTGGTGTTTCTGCATAACGGCCACCGCGCAAGCCTGATTAAAGGCGCCGGCGCATTTGATGTGGTGATCACCACTTACGGTTTACTTCAAACAGAAGAAACATTGCTGGCCGCTGTGAAATGGCCTACACTGGTACTCGACGAGGCACATACCATCAAGAACTTCCAGACAAAAACATCCAAAGCGGCGATGTCGCTACAGGCAGGATTTAAACTCATGCTAACGGGAACGCCTATACAAAATCATATGGGCGAGATCTGGAACCTGTTTAACTTCCTCAATCCCGGGCTGCTGGGCACACTGGATCACTTCAACAAGCAATTTGTTTTCCCGTCTGTAAGGAACCCGGAGAGCACAGTAAAGCAGCACCTGAAAAAACTGATCACGCCTTTTATATTGCGGCGTACCAAAACAGGCGTGCTGGATGAATTGCCGCCTAAAACCGAAATTGTAAAGCTGGTGAGCTTATCACCGGATGAAGCGTCGTTTTATGAAGCATTGCGGAGGAAGGCGCTGGAAAATATCAAAGCGCAGGAGGGTAGTATGGCGCAGCAGCATATCCGGGCGCTGGCAGAAATCAGCCGGTTGAGGATGGCGGCCTGTAATCCGCAGCTGGTGGATGCTGAAACCGATATTCCATCTTCCAAATTAATGGTATTCCGGGAAATTGTGGAAGAACTGGTATCCAACAATCACCGGGCGCTGGTGTTCAGCCAGTTTGTAAAGCATCTCGACCTGGTAAGGGAAGCGCTGCATCAACTGGGGATTACTTATCTCTATCTCGATGGCAGTACGCCGATATCGCAACGGGATAAGCTGGTAAAAGATTTCCAGGCAGGCACGGGGCAGTTGTTCCTGATCAGCCTGAAGGCGGGTGGACTGGGACTTAATTTAACTGCCGCCGATTATGTGATTCATATGGACCCGTGGTGGAACCCGGCTATTGAAGAACAGGCGTCCGACAGGGCACACCGCATCGGGCAAACCAGGCCGGTAACCATTTACCGGCTGGTAGCGCAATATACTATTGAAGAAAAGATCATTGCTTTGCATAACAGCAAACGGGATCTGGCCGATCAGCTGCTGGAAGGCAGCGACCAGGCAGGTAAGCTCAACGCTAAAGAATTGCTGGAGCTGATCGCAGAAAGATAACTCAGAACGGCGAAGGACTGATACTGGTCCAGCCGCCATCGATGATGAGGCTTTGCCCGGTAATATGCCTCGCCTGGTCGGATACCAGGAACAGCGCAGCATGGGCAATGTCCTGCGTATAAGCAGGGCGTCCCATAGGCGTGAGGCTGGACCAGATCTGTTCATAGGAAGGATCGTCCAGCGTGCGTTCCGTGAGGGTAGCGCCGGGAGCAATAGTGTTCACCGTAATTTTAAAAGGAGATAATTCAATCACTAAATTTTTTGCCAGCATTTCCAGCGCTGCTTTACTCATACCGTAGGCGGCGAGGTCTTTGTGCGCCTGGTGGCCGGTTACCGAGGAGGTGAACAAAATAGCGCCGCCCTGTGGCTGTTGTTTCATTTGGTTGGCAGCGGTTTGCGCCAGGAAAAAAGTACCACCCAGGTTCACCTGCATCACGCGGTTAAATGCTTCAGGTGTATAGGTAAAGAAGTTGCCGAATAAAGTAATGCCGGCGTTGGCAATTACAATGTCCAGCCGGCCGAATTGGGTGACTGCTGTGTTTACCATTTGCCGGATAAAGGCAATATCACCAGAGTCGCCGGGCATGGCTATACATTGCCCCTTTGCGGCAGTAATGGCGCTGGTAGCCCGTTGTGCCAGCTGGGCATCAATATCATTCAGGATAACAATAGCACCTTGTAAAGCCAGTTGTTTGCTTATCTCAAACCCGATGCCTTGTCCTGCGCCGGTAACAATCGCTACTTTATTTTCAAATGTCATAAGCCGTTTTTTAGTGTGAGTCCCTGGTTACTTCACTGCCGGAGCTGCCTTTGAGAAAGTCGAGGTCGGCGCCAAGATGCGCCTGCTCTACGTGTTGCTGGTACAGTTGTACATACCCTCTTGTGGACTGTGGATAAACCGGTTTCCACGCGGCTTTCCTGCGGGCAATTTCTTCGGGAGAAACAGCTGCTTCCAGCTGGCGCTGGTGTACATCCAGCGTAATGACATCGCCATCGCGGAGAATGGCGAGATTCCCGCCGGCAGCGGCTTCCGGCGATATATGCAATACTACGGTGCCAAAGCCGGTACCACTCATCCGCCCGTCGGAAATGCGTACCATGTCTGTAATCCCTTTGGCCAGCAGCTTTGCGGGCAAGCCGAGGTTGCCTACTTCAGGCATGCCTGGATAGCCTTTGGGTCCTACGTTTTTAAGTACCAGCACACTGTTTTCATCCACATCCAGCGCGGGATCATCGATCCGTTTTTTGTAATCGTCGATATCCTCAAATACGATTGCTTTGCCGGTATGCTGCATCAGGTGCGGACTTGCGGCAGATGGTTTGATCACTGCGCCCTGCTCGCAAATATTTCCTTTCAATACCACGATGCCTGATACTGCATTGAAGGGATCATCCAGTGATGAAATCACTTCTTTATTATAGCTGACAGCATTGGCGTAATTAGCGCCGATAGTTTTGCCATTGGCAGTAATACAATCTTTGTGAAGATGTTCCAGCAGGGCGTTGATTACAGCTGGTAGTCCGCCGGCATAGTAAAGATCTTCCATAAAATAACTGCCGGAGGGCTGCAAATTGGCAATCAGCGGGATGTTGGCAGAAAAGGTATCCATGTCCTGCAGGTTCAGCTCTATGCCTATGCGGCCTGCGATGGCCAGCAAATGGATCACAAAATTGGTGGAGCCGCCGATAGCAGCATTCACCCGGATGGCATTTTCAAAAGCTTCTCTTGTAAGGATATCTGTTAAGCGCCTGTTTTCCCGTACCATTTTTACGATCTCGCTGCCCGACAGCTGTGCCAGCACTTTGCGGGCGGCATCCGGCGCGGGAATAGCGGCGTTCTGCGGAAGGGATAATCCCAGGGATTCCACCATACAGGCCATTGTAGAGGCGGTGCCCATTACGGCGCAATGGCCATCACTGCGGCACATACCTGCTTCTGCCATAGCGAGTTCTTCATTGGTCATCCTGCCGGCCCTTACATCATCACTAAACCGCCAGATATCGCTGGTACCAATACTATGGCCGCGGTGCCTGCCGGTGAGCATAGCGCCGCCTGATACCACAATGGTGGGAATGTTTACGCTGCAGGCGCCCATTACCAATGCCGGTGTGGTTTTATCGCAACCGCATAGCAGCACTACGCCATCTATAGGATTGGCGCGGATAGATTCTTCCACGTCCATGCTAACCAGGTTGCGGTACAGCATAGCAGTGGGCTTGATGAGTGTTTCTCCTAACGACATTACCGGGAACTCCAATGGATAACCACCGGCTTCCAGTACCCCGCGTTTCACGGCTTCTGCCAGTTCCCTGAAATGGGAGTTGCAGGGCGTGAGTTCCGACCAGGTGTTGCAAATACCTATTACAGGCTTGCCTTCCAGCTCATGTGAAGGGATGCCCTGCTTTTTCAGCCAGGCACGGTAAATAAAACCATCTTTGCCATCACGGGCAAACCAATTAGCGCTTCTTAGTGAGTTTTCGTGCTTCATAACGGGAGTGGATATTTTAAAAGATACAATAAATTATGGATTTCAAAAATGAACACTGCCAGATTTTGTTATCATATGGCTGGTTATCTTTTTATTAATATTCTTTCTCTACATGATAAGTAGGTTATCCATTTAACAGATGTTTATCACACATGGCAACAAAAGTTCAATTTTTATTATGGAATTTTAATTTCATAGCATCTGTACACATAACCTGTATAATCCACAAATGAAGAAACTATCCGGATTGATTCTCGGTATGGTCATTGCCCATTGCTGCCTGGCGCAGCAAGCCACTGTTAAGGGAAATGTATCAGACACACTTAATCATGTGCAGCTATCCAATACTGTAGTGGCACTGCTTCAGGCAAAAGATTCCATCTTATATAAATTTACCCGGAGTGATGAAAAAGGACATTTTGAATTAAAACACCTGCCCCCCGGAAAGTATTTGCTATTGATCACCTATCCTGCCTTTGCAGATTACGTAGAGCCTTTAACGTTATCAGATACCTCTGCTGTGCAACTGAATAATATTATGCTGACACTGAAATCCCGTTTACTGCAGGAAGTAGTGATACAGCAAAAAGTAGCCGCTATAAAAATGAAAGGGGATACCACGGAATTTAATGCGGACAGCTATAAAACGGCTGCCAATGCCTCTGTGGAAGAGCTGCTGAAAAAACTGCCGGGTATACAGGTAAATGGCAAAGGACAGATTACGGCGCAGGGTGAAACGGTAAAGAAAGTGTTGGTAGACGGGGAAGAATTTTTTGGAGATGATCCTACGCTGGTCACCAAAAACCTGCGGGCGGATATGGTGGATAAAGTACAGCTATACGATAAGAAAAGCGACCAGGCGGCCTTTACAGGTATCGATGATGGAGAACGATCGAAAACGATTAACATCCAGCTGAAGGAAGATAAGAAACGCGGTTACTTTGGCAAAGTAGCCGTAGGCGCCGGGGATAACGGTTTTCACGATAGCCAGGCGATGTTGAATGTATTCCGCGGCAAGAAGAAACTGGCTGCTTTTGGCATCGTGTCCAACACCGGCAAAGTAGGACTCGACTGGGGCGACCGGGAAAAATTCGGTTCCGGCAACGGTGATATCTCCTTTAACGACGATGGCGATGTAGAGCTTAGTTTCCAGGGCGATGACCTGGACAGCTGGGATGGACGCTACGGTGGCGATGGTTACCCACTGGTGCAAACCGGGGGATTACACTATTCGGATAAGTGGGACAGGGACCGGCAAAACCTGAACGCCAACTACAAGCTGATGAAATTATATATTGACGGGAACAGTGAAAGCATGTCACAGAATATCTTACCTGATACCATTTATTATAATCATTCGAAAGAATATTTCAACAACAGTATCCTCCGGAACCGCGTTAATGGCAGCTATGAGCGGCAACTTGATTCCAGTTCTTCTATCAAACTACAGGTAGATGGCGGCCTGGATCACAAAATATCCAATAGGTTCAGCAACAGCGGAATGGAAATGAATGATATGATCGTGAACCGGGGAGAGCGTAAAACCTCCAATATATCGGACATTGGCAGCATGAACGCCAACCTGTTGTGGCGTAAAAAACTAAAGAAGAAAGGACGCACCATATCGCTGAGCCTCGCGGAGAATTATTCACGAACCACCGGGGAAGGAATGCTGGACGCCTATACAGAATATTACAAACAGGGTAAGATAGATTCTGTACAAAATACCGATCAGCTAAAAACCACTAATAACGAGAGCATCAGCATTGTGAGTAATCTTACTTACACGGAACCATTGTCTGTAGCCTCTTCGCTGTTGTTTAACTATGGTATTAATATAGATAATAATCATTCTAACCGGAACTCTTATAACCAGCAGACCGATGGGAAGTATACCGCCCTGGATTCTTTATACAGTAATGATTATGCATTTAATATATTAACACATAAGGGTGGTATCAGTTACGGATATACGAAAAAGAAGATCCGCATTAACATAGGTAGTAATGTAGGCCTTACCAGCTTCAGCCAGCAGGATATGTTCCGGAAGAGCAAGGTAGAACGTGATTTCGTTAACTGGTATCCCCGGGCAATGTTCCGGTATAGTTTTTCGCAGCAGCGGCGCCTTACCTTTGAGTATAACGGTTATACCAGTCAGCCGGGCATCGGTCAGCTGCAGCCTATCCGCGTGAATGATGATCCGCTCCACCTGCAGATTGGTAACCCTGCCCTGAAGCCATCTTTTAATAATAATTTCAGCATTAATTTTAATGATTATAAGGTAATGACTAACAGGAGTATCTGGGCCTCTGTAAGGTATGGATCTACCACTAATGCCATCAGCGACCGGAGCGTGATTGATACTTCGGGGGTAAGTACCAGTCAGGCTGTGAACGTGAATGGAAACCGGAACGCGAATTTCAACCTGTATATAGGTTGGAAAATTAATCCATGGGATATGAGAGTGGGAGGCAGGGCCAACGGAGGTTTGAACAGGAATGTTAATTATGTAAACGGACTATTGAATACTACTAATTCTTCCAATTTAGGATTAGGCATCAACCTGGGAAAGTACAAAGACAAAAAATATGAATACTCCCTGGAAACAGAGGCGAATTTTAACAACAGCGTATCTTCTGTGGATAAAACTTTACGGACACAATACTGGACATATAATATTTCGCCTAACCTGAGTTTTTTCCTGCCGCTTAAATTTGTGCTGCATGCGGATCTGAACTATAATATCCGGCAGAAAACACCGGTGTTTGCTACCAACAACAATGCCGCTATCCTGAATGCCTATGTGGCAAAGAAGTTTGGAAAGAAGGAGTTGGTGCAGATCAATTTTTCTATGAGTGATATCCTGAATCAGAATATCGGCTTCAACAGATCGGTGGCAACCAATACGATCAGTCAGCGGACATACAGCACCATTGGCCGGTATGGCCTGTTGTCTTTTATCTGGAACTTTAACAAATTAGGCGCGGCCGCTCCAAAAGAATAGTGTTATGAAAAATATCATGATGAAAATTCGTGTGCTCCTGACCGTTATACTGTGCGCTGTTGTTGTTTTATCAGCACAGGCGCAGCACACCACTTTTTTGCAGCAGGGGCGGATAGAATTTGAGAAACGGGTAAACCTGTTTGCCCGCATGGATGACATGAGTAAGGGAGAGGATAATTCGTGGACCGATATGTTGAAAAAGGGGATGTCGCAATACCAGGTCACTTATTTCGATTATTCATTTTCACATCAAACTTCCCTGTATAAACCTGGAAGGGACAATCCTGACAATAAGAAACCGATATGGGAATCGGCCCCGGCCGAAGTGAATGTGGTATATTCCCGGCTGGATAGTATGCAGAGTATTTCACAGAAGCAGGTATTTGAGCAGATGTTTCTTGTAAAGGATTCTATGCGGCAGATCCGCTGGAAGATCACGGATGAAACCCGTAAAATCGCCGGATTTGATTGCCGCCGTGCCAATGCGGTGATCATGGACTCTATTTACGTGGTGGCCTTTTATACCGATGCTATTGTTACGCCCGGCGGACCGGAGTCGTTCAGTGGTTTACCCGGTATGATCCTGGGAGTGGCCCTGCCACACGAGCATGTTACCTGGTTTGCCACCAAAGTGCTGATAGACGATATAAAAGAAGAAGCGCTGAAACCTCCCGTAAAAGGAAAGCCGGTGGACAATAAAGGGATCCGCGAATCCGTTTCAAAAATACTGGACAAGTGGGGGAGTTATGGAAGCGCGTATATCAGGGCAATTATGTTATAATTGCAGAATGATCCGGGCAGATGATGAAAAACAGTTCCCACATATATACACCAGTACAGCCGTTTGCAGCGCAGCCGGAGGGAGGCGTCGTTTACCGGGAGTTTTTACCGGATCTGCGGTTGCAGGAATACATTTATTGTTATTGGCAGCTTAAAACCACCGGCCCGCTCACAGCGCCTTTTCATTACCGGGTAGTGGCCGATGGCTGTATGGATATTTTTTTTGAACTACACGATCCCCGGCAGAGTTTCATTATGGGATTCAGCGACGCTTATACCTGTTTCCCGCTGGAAGGGAATTTTAATTATGTGGGTATCCGTTTCTTGCCGGGCATGTTTCCCCGGTTGTTTCCATTGAATGCTGCTGAGTTAAGTAAACAGACCACCACGCTGGAAGAGGTGGCGCCGGCTATTACCTGTTTTTTGACAGGTCGCTTTCATGAAGAAATGAAGGAAGAAGAGTTGCGCCCCCTGCTGGATGCCTTTTTGCTGGATCATGTCGCCAAAAAAGTATTGCCGGCGGATAATCGCCTGCTGGAAGCCGTGGATCTGATCATTCAGCATTCGGGTGTTATCAGTATTGAAAAGGAACTGCCGCCTGGGATCAGCTCCCGCCAGTTGAGGCGCCTGTTTGAATTTTATATTGGAGATACGCCCAAGACGTTTAGTAAAGTGGTGCGTTTTCAGAAGATATTACAATCTACCCATTATCCCCATCATATCCGCAGGAACAGAGCTTACCTCGATGCCGGGTATTACGACCAGGCCCATTTTATCAGGGAATTTAAAACGCTTTATGGCCTTACCCCGGCTAAGGTGTTTGGTAAATAAGTTGTCCGTTTTTTACAATTTTTGTTCTCCCGGCTGTCTTAGTTTTGCTGTTATAAAACTGAAAAGTGTATGAAAAGATGGCTGTTATTGTTTATTTTCTTCTTCTTTATATCCAATATTTATTCACAGGCAAAACCCGGTAAAATGAAACTGAATGCAGGAATTATTACAGCTAAACTGGCGGAGAGTAAAAAATTTTATACAGAGATATTGGGATTTGGGGTGTCCTTTGAGAACGAATTTTACCTGTTGCTGCATACACCGGATAAGCAGGCGGAAATCAGTTTTTTATTGCCGGAGCATGTGTCGCAGCAGCCTTTGTTTAAAACGGCTTTTAATGGTAAGGGCGTGTACCTGACCATTGAAGTGGAGGATGTGGACAAGGTGTATGAAGCCATTAAAGCTAAAGGAGTGGACATTAAGATAGCGATGCGTAATGAGCCGTGGGGCGACCGGCATTTTGCCATACAAGACCCTAATGGCGTGGGTATTGACGTGGTAACTTATTCGCACCCCTGACACCGTTAACATAATTTTAAGTTAATATAATCTTAAAGGAGTCCCAACTGGCACCATACAGGAACCATTTTTGTTTTACTGGGGTTAACCAAAAAATTTTAACCATGGCAAAGCAAAGCAAGGACACAGTAAAACAAGAAATCCAGGTATTGGCAATTGGCAACTACAAGAGTTATCCTGATGATTACGAAGTAGCACCTGCCACGGTTTCCCAGAATATTCAGTCATTGGCGAAGGGTTATTGGGACAGCCGGGAATATAAAGAAGTAGAGCGGGATGAGCGACTGGGCATCCATTTGGAAGATTATCAGCATTGGACAAAAGAAGCATATGATGCATTTATGAAATCCAATCAACAGTCCATGAACTAGATCATTCACCGTTTTTTCAAAAAAGGCAGCCTGAAAGTAACCGTTTTCTGGCTGCCTTTTTTTATTATTTAATGCTTACTGCAACCATTTCTCCCTGAATATTGTTTATATAAGACGGTGGATTCACTGCCATAAATGTAGTGGGCACTACACCTGCTTCTTATTTTACTACACCGTTCCGAGCTGGTGTTCGTAACCCCTTGAATACATAGGCTTGTGGCTGAACCTGCCATTAATCCTAAATTTTCAGTGCATGAAAAAGCTTATCTGTTTGTTCATGATCCTGGGTGCAGCCTGGCGGTTAACCGCCCAAATTACGCCAGCTGTAGCTGTATTGCCAACTGAGGATCTTGTAACACAAATCTTTGGCAAAAACAAAGAGTCGTTGTTGAATGACTTTTTAAAGATTTCCCCTTTGGAAGAACGGGCGTTTCAATCTGCATTCCTTGAGTATGAAACGGAGAAGAGTCCGTGGTTGACGGAGCGTATTGCTTTACTGAAGATGTACAACGAGGAGTTTTCTTCTATTGATGAGAAGAAGATGAATTCTCTTACCAGGCAGTTTATTAACAATGACCTGGAATTCGGACGTCTGCAAATGCGCTATTTCCGGAAGTTCAACAAGCTGCTGGGCGCCACCAGGGCCGCCAAGTTCTTTCAGCTGGACAATTACCTGGAGCAATCGACGAGGGTATACCTGCAGAACCAGCTGCCTTTTATAAAAGAGCTGGAATCTGATAAACTGGCAAAACCACTTACGGCGAGGTAGCGGATGATGTTTTTCTCAGGATTAAACTGATTTTGTTGATTTAGTAGGGGATTTGATCAGCAAAATCAGTTTAATCCTGAGAAAGACAACCTACGCTTCTTCTACAAAATCTTCACTACGCGGTATGGCTTTGAATTTCTCCATGAGTTCAGGGGGAAGTCCTGTAAGCTTGCGTTTACGGGTATCTATCCATGCGCCGTCTACCAATACGGTAGCGGATTTGGTGCCATCGCCCCGGAAAATTTCGTGTTTAATGGACCAGCGGGAGCCATCGGCCCGGCATTTGGTCATTTCACAGCTCACGCGCACTTTGTCGTTAGGGCTGATTTCCCGGTGGTAGAACAGCTCTTCCCGGAAAAGAATGGGCCCCAGCTGTTGCTGTATAAAATGAACCGCGGTAAGTCCTACCTGTTCAAGGAGACTAAGCCTGGCCTGTGCGGCAAAGTCGGCATAGGCCGAGTGGCGCAGGTGCATATTAGCGTCTATCTGTGACCATAGTACTGGTCCTTCAAAGAATATGTTCATATTTAAATTTACGGAAAAGTGGTGTAAAAAAGCCGGTCCAAACAGGCAGGAATTATACCTGTAACGGCTATACGTAAATTGTTCCGGTAGCCGGATGTCTGCCAGGGGGCTACTTCTTAACGAAATTTTTCTAATAAAAAAAGTAAAACAAATTTTTTTAGAATCAATTCGTTTTATACTTTCGCAGCCTGGAGAGTTGGCAGAGCGGTCGATTGCGGCAGTCTTGAAAACTGTTGACTGTAACAGGTCCCGGGGTTCGAATCCCTGACTCTCCGCCAGCAAAAAGAGGAAGAATTATTACTAATTCTTCCTCTTTTTGCATTAATGTGTCTGTTTTTTTCTATTTGTTCATAGAAAATGTGTCGAATTCCTCTGCGTTTCAATAGGTCGGAATGCCCTTTTTTTACAAATTCAAGAACCATTTAGTAGTTTCAATCCTTGAAGCTTCCGGGCCAATCTCAAGACGCCTTGAATAGATTTGCTGTGCCGCTTTGCCGGCAGGATAGCGCAGCTGGTCCTTTCCGTCAGTTGCAGCACTAAAAATAACTTCCGCGATGTTTATGGGTTCACTGGATTGCTGTATGCTGCCGAGCATCTTCTGTATTACGCCATCGTATAAAGAATGCGAAACTACATCGGCAGTGGTAAATAAATTAGTTTTCGTTGCATCCGGTGAAACTGTTTTAACACCTATACCAAACATCGATAATTCAATGGATAAGCATTCGCTTAAACCTTCTAACGCCCATTTGGTGGCGTTGTAGATACTGCTTAGCGGAAAGCCTGTAAGCCCGGCCATAGATGTGGTATTGATAAACAATCCCGCTTTCTTCTCCCTGAAATAAGGTATAAATGCCTGGATGACTTTCAATGGCCCCAAAAAATTAGTGTTAACCTGCTTTAATACCTGTTCTTCATTAACAGCTTCCACAGGGCCAAACAAGCCATGACCGGCATTATTTAATACAACGTCAATGTTGCCTAATGAGATTGCCGATTGAACCGTTGACTGAATTTGTGCTTTGTTAGTAACGTCTAAAGGGAGAATGGTCACATTTTCAAGCATTGTCAGCTCCGTTTCCTTTTCCGGTGTTCTCATGGTGGCTATTACCTTCCAGCCTTTAGCCTGAAATAATTTTGCAGTTGCTTTGCCGATGCCTGATGAAGCACCTGTAATAAATATTGTTTTCATATTCTTGATTTTTCGTGAGTATCAAAAATATACCTGAGAAAGTATATATTTGATACCTGTATCCAAAAGGATACTTAATTCTTTTTTAGTACTCCTATGACACAAAAAGACAACGAAAAGCATTTTAAAGAAAAGATCAAAGCCATACAGGATACCATGTTTGTACTAGGCGGCAAATGGAAGTTACCGGTTATCCTTTCGATTTATAGTGGTAACAAGCGGTTCAATGACATAGCGGGGTCTATTCCCGGCATCACCAATCGTGTGTTATCTAAAGAGCTAAAGCACCTGGAGGAAAATTTACTGATTAGAAGAGACGTGATAAACGACTATCCCGTAAGGATCGAATATACTATTACGGATTACTGTTTAACTACAGAAGAAGTGGCAGCTCCATTAGAAAAATGGGGCAAAACCCATCGGAAAAAGCTCCACGGAAAACTATAAGTTCAATTATCAATTTAAAACAGTTTTTACTTCAAGGCCTGAAAGAATCCATTTTTGAAACTGTAATAACTCGCTCTCTCCACCTCACGGCACGGCACAAAACCGAGCCACTCGATCAGTGAAGTTTTTTATTGGGATAAGGCATCAGGCTTAAACAGCTTGCAATGTCCCCCGGACACGACCTCGGTTGCGCCGTCTACTACTTTGATAGCACGCTGGTCGTCTATCGCGTATACAGGAAAGGTAGTTTTAAGTGTTGCAACTCAGACCCCAATACTATTGGGGCTTAAATATTTTTTTGTTTTGATCGCTTATTTTACCCCGGCAATACTAATTTTATTGTATATTAATTACGGTTTGTTCAGCAACTTTAGCCTGGAATTCCTGAAGACCCGATCCACGATTATTTGAAAACCTTTAGTGACAATGTAGTAAGCAACCAAAATCTAATGTAACAATCTGATAACATGATCTTCTGTTAATTCAATAACAACCTTTTTAGTTTTATGGCCTGATTTGCTTTTGAGGAGCTGCCATAAATTTATTTTAAAACATCACTTTAACGAATGCTAATGCCACCGGCTTAGTGTAGCCCGTCTTTTAATCAATAACAACGACCAATTATCACTAATTAAACAAACAAATCACTTAAAGATTGCTTTATGAACAAAATCTATTATCGTAGGTTTTCATTACGATTTCCTGTGAAACTGTTGACTGCCTCCCTATGCTGGGTAGTATGCCTGTGCATCGCCTTTTTACCGGCGGTGGCGCAGGACAAATTCAGGGTTCAGGGCAGGATTACAGACGACAAAAATCAGCCCCTCCCGGGTGTAAGTATTTCTGAAGCAGGTACGCGCAATGGCGTGGTATCGGATGTAGAGGGAAATTATCGTTTAGAAGTTACCAATGGTAACAGTACCCTGCATATTGCATTTGTTGGGTACGAAAGCAAGGATGTAAATGTGAACGGAGTGCACAGCCTCCATGTATCTTTGCAGGCGCAGCTAAAACAGCTGAATGATGTGGTAATCACCGGTTATGGTAAAACCAGTAAAAAGAATGTGATCGGCGCTATCAGCTCCGTTAGTTCAGGAGAATTTACACAGGGTGTAATTGCCTCTCCGTCGATGTTACTACAGGGTAAAGTACCTGGTTTAACGATTACAAAAAGTGGTAACCCCAACCAGAACCCCAGCGTAATACTGAGAGGGCCATCGACCTTGCGCAGTGGCGCCCAGGAACCGTTTTACGTGATTGATGGTGTGCCGGGTGCCCCAATCGATATGGTGGCGCCGGATGATATCGCAAGCATCGACGTTCTCAAGGATGGCGCCTCCACTGCTATCTATGGCGCCAGGGCCGCCAACGGCGTAATCATGGTGACTACCCGCCGGCCCAAAGCGGATCAGCTGCGTATTGCCTATAACGCTTATGTTGGCCTTGAAAAAGTATCCAAACGACTTGAAGTACTTACCGGTGATGAGTTACGGAAATACCTGGCAGATAATGGCCAGGCACTTGCCGCCGTTAACAACAATGTGTATCCCGGTACCACTACACCGGTAAATACCGACTGGCAAAAGGAAGTACAACGTGACGCCGTTTCTCATAATCATAACCTGTCGCTCATGGGTGGATCAAAAAGTACTACCTATGGTTTTAGCGTCAACTATCTCGACAACCCGGGTATCATCGAGGGTTCATCGCTGAAGAGAATGGGGTTACGTGCCAATATCGATCAGCGCGCGTTTAACGACCGTTTGCGGCTTGGAGTGAACATCTTCAACTCGTCTACCACACAAAACAATGTGCCCGACGCAGTATTGTCGAATATGCTTAACTACCTGCCTACCGTATTGGTAAAACAACCTGACGGAAGTTTTACGGAAGACTATGCCGGTAATATCCGCGGTAGTAATAACCCGGTAGCACTCATCGCCAACAACAGCGACGAAACAAAAATCAACAAGTTCCTGGGTAATGGCCTTGCTGAAGTGAAAATACTCCCCGGTCTTACTTATACACTGAGCCTTTCCACTCAGCGTGAGCAGGTAACCAGAAATGTGTATTACAACAGTTTGTCCGTACTCGCAAAAGGACTCAACGGTAAGTCTACCCGCCTGGCCTGGACCAACACCCGCAACATCATTGAATCTTATTTTAACTATGATAAAACGGTTGGCAAGCATAATTTTAAGGTATTGGCTGGTTACTCCTGGCAGGAAGACCATAATGGCGATGGCTTTGGCGTAAGCACACAGGGATTTGGCAGTGATGCACTTTCCTGGAATAATCTTAGCCTGAGCAACCCGCCTCCCGGCACCGTAGTATTTGATAACTCTGCTACCAGTACGCTTACTACCCTGCGCTTGATTTCTTACTATGGCAGGATCAATTACCAGTATGCAGACAAATATTATTTCCAGGCATCGTTGCGTAATGATGGCTCCTCTGCTTTTGGTAAAAACAACCGCTGGGGCTACTTCCCGGCAGTATCAGCAGGATGGCGTATCAGCCAGGAACCGTTTATGAAAAAGAACGACTTCTTTGATGACCTCAAACTCAGGGTGAGTTATGGTGTGTCCGGTAACTCGCTGGGCTTTGATCCTCTGGCGGCGCAGCTGCAATACAGCAACACCGGCCGTTATTATGATAATGGTAACCTGATCAATGCCATCGCTCCTGTGCAAAACCCTAACCCCGATCTGAAATGGGAACGTACCGCTATGTTCAATGCCGGTATCGACTTTGCCATCTTTAAAGGACGACTGAGCGGCGCAGTGGACTACTACGATAAACAAACTTCAGATCTTATCTGGAACTACCCGGTATCTACCACTCAATACATTACCACCACGCTGCTGGCAAACGTTGGTAAAGTAAGTAACAAGGGCGTGGAAGTAGTACTGAATGCAGAACCGGTAAGCAATAAAAATTTCTCGTGGAAAACTTCCGTCAACGTATCACATAATACCAACAGCATCAGCGCACTTTCCAGCGGACGGTTTACATTGAAGGACATTCCTACCGCCATACTTGGTGGTAAAGGACAGTCCGGTAACTGGAGCCAGAAAATCCTGGAAGGACAACCCATTGGTACATTCACCCTGTTCCATTACCTGGGGAAAGATAAAGATGGCGTGTCTACCTATCAGAAAGCAGATGGTACAGTTACTACCTCTCCCAGCATCGGCGACCTGATGCAGGCGGGCAATGCGCAACCCAGTATCAACTACGGATGGAGCAACACCTTCACCTATAAGGGATTTGACCTGAATATCTTTATCCGCGGGGTATCCGGCAATAAGATACTCAATGCCACCACCGCTGCATTGAACACGCCAACAGATGCGAAAATGACCAACATCCTGAAATTTACAACAGGGGAATCCTATAACGACAAGAACTCTTTCCTGATCTCCGACAGGTTCCTGGAAAATGGTTCCTATCTGCGTTTGGACAACCTGACACTGGGGTATACTTTCAAGATTAAAAGTAACTACATCAGCAAACTACGTATATACGGTAACGTTAACAATGTATTTACTATTACAGATTATACAGGCATAGACCCTGAAATTGATCTTGGTGGCCTTACACCAGGTATTGACGCCAGGAACTATTATCCTAAAACCCGGTCATTCATTTTTGGTCTGAATGCCATTTTTTAATCCATCTGACTATTTAAAAATAAAGATATGCGCTATAAAAAAATCATCGGTATTTTCCTGCTTGCCACAATGGTGCTTACAGCCTGCAGTAAGCTGGATGTAGATGTTGAGTCGAAATATACGCCTTCCAACTTTCCCTCCAATAACGCTTCCTATGCGGCTGCCATTGGGGCTGTGTATTCACAGCTGGCCAATACTAAATCAGGGGATGCCACCTACTGGATGAATGGCACCGGTTTTAGTTATGGAGTGGACTACTGGATGTTACAGGAGTTCTCTACCGACGAGGCCATTATTCCGGCCCGCGATGGTAACTACGATGATGGCGGAAAATACCGTTTTATGCACCTGCATACATGGGGCAGCAGTCATCCATACGTGATTAGTTCCTGGCAGTGGGGTTTTGGCGGTATCAATATTGCCAATAATGCCATCAACCTGGTAAACGGGTTACCTGCGGGGGATTATAAATCCGCTTCTCTTGCGGAACTGAAGACCATGCGTTCGCTTTTCTACTTTTTTATGATGGACCTGTATGGTAATATTCCCGTACTGGATAGTTTCCCGGTAAACACGCTCCCGGTCACGAAACCGCGTAAGGAAGTATTTGCCTTTATCGAGAACACGTTGAAATCAGCATTGCCCAATCTTACTACCAAAGTGGATGGCAGCACCTATGGACGTGCCACCAAATGGCTGGCTTTTGCATTGCTGGAAAAAATGTATCTCAATGCGGAGTACTATACCGGCACACCGCGTTATACTGAGGCGGTAGCAATGGCAGACAGCATCCTCCTGAATGCGCCTTATTCATTGGATGCCGATTTTGCATCGATCTTTAAACCGGATAATGGCCCGCAGATCAAAGAAACCATTTTTGCCATTCCTTATGACGCCAATCTTATCCCCGGTTGTCACTTTACACGTTTCTGCCTGCACCCTTTCCTGAAGGAACGTTTCGACCTGCCGGCGGCATTTGGTCCCAGCGTGGCGCTGAGTACTATTCCCGATTTCTATGCTTATTTTAACCAGCCGAACGATGTTCGTAACAATACCTGGTTATCCGGTAAACAGTATAACAAAGATGGTACCCCCAACATTGTTCATACCACTACCAAAACGTTGGACGCTTCATCTACCGGTGCTGATACCCCTATCGACTGGTGGGTGGAAATTTCACCAGCTTTAACGCTGAAAGCCGGTGGAGAAGCCAAGCTGGATGTAGGCAACGATCTGAAGGGACAATTAAAAGGTGTGCGTTCCATCAAGTATTACCCTGATAAAAACGTGAATACAGCCACCCGTTTCCAGAACACAGATATTCCCGTGTTACGCCTGGCAGATGTAATCATGATGAAAGCAGAAGCGATTCTCCGCGGCGCCACGCCTACGGTGGTGAAGGGAGAGCTGCAAACCGCTGATGTATTGGTGAATAAGATCCGCAGCCGTGCAGGTACTACTCCATTGGTGGGTACTACGCTGCCTATGATCCTGGAAGAGCGCGCCCGCGAATTTGCCTGGGAAGCCTGGAGAAGAAATGACCTGATCCGCTTTGGTAAATTTGAAGGCAAATGGGGTTTCAAACCGGTTGATAACGATGTTTTCCGCCGGGTGTTTCCTATTCCTGCAATAGAGCTGGCACTGAATCCGAACCTGGTACCCAACCCGGGGTATTAAACTTTTTTTGAAAAAAAATAAATAGCATAGAGGCTGTATCATAAATAAATGATGCAGCCTCTTCTTTTTGTTGTTTACAAAAGTTGTTTCATCTTAAAATCAATTTTACAACTACTGGTAAAATAAAAATGAGCTAAAAATATCAAATCAGATATTTTTTAACTCATTTTGATAATTAGATAATCTTTCAGCTTCAACCTGCTCAAGGATCTGTGCGGTCACGCTCCAATGCTTCCTTCAATTTTCTATACAGGGTCAAATCAGGCTCCGGCTGATTTTCCATCCAGCCATAGGTAAGACCCTCGAACCTTCCACGATAAAAATCATCGTTTTCCGGATACATTCTTATGCCATCATAATATCTCCTGAGGAAATACTCGTAATTCGCGCGGTCCTTTCTGCCGGCAAATTTTGCACCTTCCTCGTAACCGTAATTAAATTCCCGCTCATACACAGAAAGTACTGGTCCAGGGGGATTAGGTCGCGGTGGAGGAAGCGTTTGGGCATGAAGTGATAATGAACCCAATAACCCAATTAAAAGTACAGCCACTGTTTTAGCTGCAGCGTTCCATTTTAAAAGCCGTTTTATTTTATTTTCCATAAAATAGTATTTAGGCAATGAAATTAGTTTTCCTTACTACTAAACAATAGTACAGAAGCGACAAGTTTATACATCCATTATAATAGCAAGCTCGTTTTTTTTCAAAGAAACACGTACGCTATCCTGTTTCCATGTGTAATTATATAGGAACACTATATGTTATAAACATAAAAACGGGTTGGATATCATGATACGTGTAATATTTACAGTTGGTTTATTCTTGTTGCCTTTTGTTGTAATGGCACAGGAGCGTGCATCTGATACCATTCCTAAAACCAAAAAATTGAAGGAGGTAACTGTAAGAGCACGTTGGAAAGACAGGCACCTTGCGTTAAATAAACAGTATGTTATTAAAGATGAATTTAAACCTATTGAACATTATACCTTCGATTTACGGGATCCGATAAATCCCGGAAGGGAATATTTTGTTTTAGATTTTTTGAATAAAGAACTGCCACGGGGATGGGCCACCAATAGTATTCTTTCCTGTTCTTCCGGTATCCAGTATTATATAGATGAGGTAGAGGTTAGCTACGGAATAGTAGCCAACCGCCCGTTGTCAGATTTTTCCTATGCTAAAATTTTCCAGGATTTACATCCCCCGTGTCCGGCGGTGGTGTTGTATACCAGGAAGGGAAAGGATTTAATAAAGCGAAGATAATCGCTATGTGTGTCAGTTACTTCGTAAGTATTTCTATCTTCCCTCCCTGTTTAAACAAATCGTGTGATACAAAATATCCTTTGTTCTCCCTGCCATTTACTTTAATGGCGGTTAAGTTCCTGCCTTTACCCGGTTTGGAAATAGTGAGCAGTTTACCGTTGCTGGTTCTCCATTTTATTTCATCAAACAACGGAACGGTAACAAGGTACTCCGGATCGGTAGCAGAAAAAGTGTAAAGCCCCAATGCACTGAATACATACCAGGACGACATTTCGCCCGCATCATCCATTCCGCAAAGCGCCAGTCCTTCATCGCCGATGCCATATAAAGTATTCAAAATAGTGTCGATGATCTTTTGTGATTTTTCCGGCTTTCCGATAAAATAGTAAGCAAAAGGCGCTTCATGATCCGGTTGGTTGCCGTGGCAATACTGGCCTATCATCGTTTCTACATTTCTCGCAATATAGCTGGGATTCCAGGGAACAGTGAACAACGAATCCAGTTTGGACTCAAACCCTTTGGCGCCGCCGTATAGTGCTATCAGGCCGGGCATATCGTGCGGTGCAAAAAAAGACACCTGCCAGGCATTGGCCTCCCTGTACATGTATTCGTAATAAGGATATTGCGGATTAAAATCCTTAATCCATTCTCCGTTTTCCAGTTTCCCTCTCATAAACCGGGTAGACGGATCAAACATATTTTTGTAATTCTTTGACCTTGCCATCAGCATGTTGTAATTAGCTGTGTCGCCAAGCTTTTTTGCAATCTGCGCCACTGAGTAGTCGTCGTAGGAATACTCCAGTGTTTTGGACACGCCCGCCTTTCCTTTCGTTTCTACGTGAGGGTTAGTTACTGCGGGATCGCTGATAAATCCTTTCTCCATATACTCTTTGATAAACGGCCGCGCTCCGCCTTCTACGGTGGCGTTTTTCAACAGTATCTGATACGTGCCTTTGATATCGAAATCGTCAATGCCTCGCAGGTAAGCTCCAGCAATTGATGAGGACCCGTGATCGCCATGAAAAAAGGTAGGTATAAAACCGGTTTTATCTCCCACATCTTTCATAGATTTAATTACATCCAGCGTTACCTGCGGGGAAATAAGCCCCAGCAGCACATCTTTATTCCGGTAGGTATCCCATAAAGAAGGCTCGGTATAATAATTGAAATCAGCTTTTGTCACCTGGTGTTTTGCATCTGTGAATTGTCCGTTTACATCGCTGCGCAAGGCGGGCCACAGGAAGGAGCGGTACAGGCAGGAGTAAAACATTTCCTTTTGTTTGGCAGTGCCGCCTTTTACCTGGATAGCAGACAAGAGCATTTCCCATTTTTGGGTAGCTTCTTTCCGGATGTCATTATAGGATTTATGACCAATTTCTTTCTCCAGGTTTTCTTTGGCGTTCTCTGTACTGACAAATGATATTCCTATTTTCAGTTCAACCGGCGTGGTGCTGCCGTTGACTAAATGCACCATCGCAAAGCCGTTGCTTTTACCTTCTTCTTTTTTTTCCAGTTTTTCAATATTGGTATTGAGGATGGCATAGAAGTAGATTTTTCCGCCTGTCTGCTGGTATCCCTGCAACGCGGAAGCGCCCACCTGTTCAATGTTCCAGCCGTTTACTTTATTATTGGCCTTTGCCAGGTCGAAGAGGATTTGCCGGTTGGTGTTATTCTTATATTCATACCGGTGATAGCCGCATCTTAAAGTGGAAGTAAGACTAACATTCACCTCATAGTCGTCCAGGTATACCTGGTAGAACCCGGGAGCTGCACTTTCTTTTTTATGGGAGAAGTGAGAGCCGAATTTTTCCCCTGGATTTGAAACCGGTAACACGGGAATATTGCAGAGGTTCCAGTGTCCCTTATTGGTATGGGTAAAGCCGTAAATTACGGAGTCTTCATACTCATAACCAGCGCCGGAACCATATTCCGTCATAGGGCTTAACTGCACCATTGCATTGGGCAGGGAGCTGCCGGGGAAGGTAAGCCCGGCCCATGATCTCCAGCCGCGTGGCAGCTCATAGCCCAGGATTTTAGGATCCGTCATCGGTGCAGTACCGATGAAAGTATTTACATATTTTGTATAGGTTTGACTGCTACCCGCAACGGAAGTAAACAGCAGAATCAATAACGCGCCTAAAGTTTGCTTTCTCATTCCTGTGTGATTTATTTTATTGCGGTATTTCACCGGTGTACCTGATATCAAAGAAGCCGAATGCGGCATTTTCATCCGCGTTGCCCTGGAAGTTCAATCCCGGCCGCGGACTGCGGTCCCATGGTGGAAGGAATCCTACAGGGTATGCTTTCTTATCCGGTGTAAGCTCTTCCCAGGTGGCCTGTTGTTTCCAATACACCTTACAGGTAAAATCAGGCAGCATCACCATTTTCAGGTGTACAGGCTTACCGGTATCAGGTACTTTCTGTTCGCTGAGTACATTTCTCTTTCCATCCTTTATTACCCAGAATTCCACTTTATCCTGGCGTACAGCAATGCCAACGGCGGCAGATACATCTCCATAAATAATTAATCCTTTGCCAGCCTTGTTATTATTCAATACGGCAGTACTGATTTCATAAGCCGCTGCATAAGGTCTGAGGGTGAGCGCTATGCCAGCCGGATGATTGCTGTTGTATAACCCCGACAGCTGCAACTTTCCACCCGTTTGACTGAACACCGGCTTCATATTTCTAAAATCCCACTGCCAGAATATTTTCTTTGTTGGTTGCGCAAAGTTATAATGAAGATGAGTGTTCTCTTTGCTGTTTGCCGCCACGGGAACAGGCCTGAGCGCAGGCCACTGGTCGGACTTCCACGACAAAGACGAAATTAGAGCTTCTCTGCCGGTAAACACATTGCTGGCTTTGTTATAGGCATGGTAAATATAAAAGTCGTTGCCCGCAGTATCCTGTACAAAGGTGCCATGTCCGGGGCATTTCCAGTTCCCGTTGTCAGTCAGCACGGGATTATTGGTATCTTCTTCGTAAGGCCCGGTGATGGCGGTTGCGCGGGCTACGTTAACCAGGTAGCTGCATGACACACCACAGCAATTACCTGCGGAATAAAAGAGGTAATAGTAGTTGCCTTTTTTTATGATGCTTTGTCCTTCCATACCTGAACGGGCATTATCTTTTAACAGGGTGAAAGGCTTGCCTGTCAGTGAAAGTCCATCACCGGAGAGTTTACTCCCAAGGATCTCAATGGGCCGGTTATCCAGGCCATAGGCTTTCCAGGTGATGTATAATTGCCCGTTGTCGTTAAATATAAATGCGTCGATGGCTTCCTTGCCATGTTCTATGATGATGCCATGATCTTTGAAGCCATGATCCGGAAATGCCGAGGTGGCTACGCCTATGCAGGAAACGCCATCGGTCTTTCTTTTCGCTGTATAATAAACGTAATAGGTATTGTGATGATAGAAATATTCAGGCGCCCAGAACGAAGACGAAGTCCAGGAAGGCGCTTTATCAAATAAGAAACCTGTTTGTTCCCATTGTTGCAGGTTATTTGAACGGAAGATCGGAAAGTGCGGCCCCCATTCGCTTGACGTGCCGATGGCATAGAAGCTGCTGCCCTTCCGGATAATGGAAGGATCTGCAAAGTCGCCGGGGATATTTGCCTGCTGGGCCATTGAAGCATGAGTACCTGTCAGAAGTGCGCAGATAGCCAGTACCGGAAGTTTAAATCTCATCTTTATAATCATTTATGGAATAGCCGGGTAACGTGGATTAGAAACCGGTGGGAACAAAAATAGAAGGTTATGTGGATGTTTTTTCACTAAAACATCTCATTCCTTCATTGTAAAGTCTCATTATGGCCTTGAATCTTATCTTGTTAAAATAGCGGGATAGTTATCAGCGGTAATGATAAAAGATGCCTGTATCAAAGATGGTCCACCGGCAGGCTTTTTGGCCGCAGCTTTTTAGCCCGTTATTGGCCCAGGTGTTACAGGTATAGAAGAGATGATAGCTGCCTTTGGCTTCATAAAAGGCATCATTCCGGTCGTAGTTGGCATTGGTGGCAATGTACACGGGCATTTCGCCGGGGAGCGCGCGGAAGCTGTTGTTGATATAATGAACCAGCCGGGCATATTGTTGCTTGTTGACCATAATCCTGCGGCAGTTTTCATCTTCGCTGAGATGGCGGTAGTAAGTGGCATGGATGGCAGCGGTGCTAAGACTGAATGCTGCCTTAAAAGCGGTGCTGGCTTTAAGGTCTGCCCAGGTAGGGGTTTCCAGGTAAAAGCCTTTGTCGCCCCACCCAAAGGCCAGCCATTGTGCGGTGGTGTCTTTGCCGGTGGTATTGCTGAAGGGGATGCGGGTGCTCCAGTCTATTTGTTCCGTGCGTACAGGCAGTACCAGGTCGGTGTGCACGCCGTTGGTGAGGATATAAATGGGGATGTCCGCATCCGGCACTATTTCCCTGCTGGTGCTCATGCGCGAAAGCGTGTAGGCCGATAACAGGTAAACGCTGATCAGCAGCACCAGGGTTAACAGGGAGTAGCCGGTAATTTTTAACATCTTCTTCAAGAATATCCATTTGGTTCAAAGCTACAAATTAGCATATTTTATTATTTTTGCCGGGAATCAGTTTTTCTTAACCCTGGTTGTTGAAATTGCTATGTTCCCATTTTGGAGTGACTATTATTACCTGGTTATCATTCTGCAGATTATATGTGTGGTGCATGTCCTGAAATCGGGGAGAAGCAGGGAGTGGTTATTTTTTATCCTGTTTATCCCGGTGATAGGCGTGGTGGTTTATTTTATCCGCGAAATATTGCCGGATATTACCAATGGCAGCTTTGGTGAAAACCTGTTACGTACGTTGTGGCCCAACGGGCGTATCCAGGAGTGGGAGAAGAAGGTACGTATATCCGATACAGTTACCAACAAAATGCAGCTGGCAGATGCCTATGCACAGCAGAAGCAATACGACAAAGCCATTGCGCTGACCCTGGAGTGTGCCAATACTTTTACCAAAGATCCGGGTATTATCCTGCAACTGGCCCGGCTCCAATTCCTGAACGGGCAGTATGCGGCGAGTATTGTGAGCTTTGATAAAGTAAATACTTTCAAGGGTGTGCGGATGAGTAAGGCAGAAGATGAACTGATGTACGCGCGCGCATTGGAACAAACAATGGAAACCGGCAGGGCGGAAGAAGAATACCAGAAAATTATCCGGGTACATCACTCACTGGAGGCAATGTATTATTATGGATTGCTCCTGAAGAAGCAGGGCAGGACCGGCGAAGCACGGGCACAGTTCGAAAAAATGGGGCAGGAAATTGATCTGCATCCCCGCTATGTGAGGCGAACGATCCGCAAGTGGGTATGGTTATCAAAAAAAGAATTGGCTACCTTATAAAGAAGAGGCTCCGGTGGATACCGGAGCCTTTGTCTTAACGCTATAAATTACGGCCCTTTTGGAGAGGGCGCCTTAAACACAAATCAGCTTTAAAGTACATAGTAAGCGGGTGTTTCCACCTGCTCTTCCGGTGCAGCTTCCTGTTCGTGCAACATTTGCCGGAGATCGTTTTCAATTTTCCTGGCAATAGTCGTTACCGGTGTATCTGTAGGTTTATTTTCAAACGGGTCCTGCAGGTTGATCGCCATTTTTTCGATCAGCAGGAAAGATGAGGCAATGGCTACCACGAGGGGTATTTCCATAAAGCCCAGCACATCTATTAAGGCAAACGGCAATAACAGTATAAAGAAGATAACGGTGAAGTGTGTATAAAGACTATAAGTAGCCGGGAACACGGTATTTTTAATACGTTCACATTTACCCATTGCGTCGCAGAGCCTGGTCAGCGTCTGATCCAGGGCAATTTGCTGGTATTGGTTTATCCAACCCTGGTCCATCGCATGTTTCAGGTCTCTTCCATGTAAAAGCAACAAGGCAGCCGGCACATTATCATATCTCATCACATAGTTTAATTCCCGTCTTGATAATAATCTGTCTACACCTTTGAGCGGATCTGTCTTACGTAACGATTGTCCCAAACTATAGCACCATGCTGCCTGTCGCTTTACAAAACGCTCCTGGAAAAGGGTGAGGTCTTCCGATTGATACGTAGTATCCATCAGGCTTAGTACCTGTCTTGTCAGCGAGCGTGAATCATTTACAATTGCGCCCCATATTGTCCTGGCTTCCCACCATCGGTCGTAAGCCTGGTTGGAGCGGAATGCGAGTAGTAACGATAACACCGTTCCCAGCACCATTGGCACAGCTATAGGAATAACCAGGTTGGTGAAATCATATTGGTAATAAAGGATATTAATAGCCAGTGAGTAGATGGTCACCAGCAGGATTTCTATCTTTATTTTACCAAAAACATAATTTAAGGGGATATTATTTTTCAGTAACATAACCTAGCTTTTTATTCTGTTGCCAGCAAAAGTGCTGAGATGGTAGACCTGTCTACCACATACTTCCGTTTCTGGAGTTGAATCTTCATCTTTGGATAATTGCATTTGCTGATCAGTTTTTCCGGATCATAGCTTCTTTTGGAAGGCGCATTAAATTCATGATCGGTCGGTTGAATGATCAGGTCGATGTTTTGTGCCAGCAGGAAATTGCGTAATGCTGCGCGGGTGTTGCCATGAAAGAATTCTATCTTCAGCTGGTTAATGGCAGATGAATATTTGTTACGGATTATTTCACAACCATCCTGGAAGTCGGATGAAATAAGTTCCACGTGCCTGCTGTTGCGGGTGTAGGTCATCAGGTCAAACAAAGAGTCCGGCATTTCCAGTGCGTGCATTAATATAATGTTTACCTGCTCGCCTGGATGCTGCGCTACGATGTTGTGTACATAACTGAGTGAGCGGATAGAGAAATCTGTGGGTATGAGTATATTTTTCATATCTGGTAGCTTTTATAACAACAAAATTATTGCTGTGAAATAAGTAACCAGTAAGAGCCGCGTTAAAAGATAGTAAGAATGTGGTAAGAATCCGGTAAGAAAAGCAGCCGCTACAGTGGAAGTTCCACCCTGATCTCGGTTCCGTGGTTTACACGGCTGTTTACAATGATGTCTCCTTTATGCATGCGTATAATATTCATAGCCAGTGGCAGCCCGATACCATACCCTTTGAAACGGCCGGTATTGGAGGCGCGGAAGAAGGGGGAGAAGATATAGGGCAGATCTTCCGGGGGGATGCCGATGCCCTGGTCTTTTACGATAATAATATTTTTCTTTTCTGTAGCGGCCAGTGCAATGGACACCGGTTCGTTGTTGGAATATTTCACCGCATTCATCACAATGTTGCTGAGCGCCAGTTCCAGCAGTTGTTCGTTGCCGGGGATCACTAATTTTTCTTCTTCTTCCGGGAACAGGCTGTAGTCTATTTCCACCTGGTTACCCGGGTGCAGTTTATCGATGGTGTTTTTTACGGTGAACAGCAGTTCATCGCTGCGGATTTGTCCCCATTCCTGTTTCTTGCCGTCAAAGCCGGTTTGGGCCAGGTGCAGCAGGCTTTTGGTGATGTGTTCCAGTCGTCCTGCTTCATGAAGGATATTCTTCAGGGAGTAGATATATTTATCCTGGGTACGTTCTTTATTAAGTGCCAGTTCTGCTTCGCCGATGATGGCGGTGAGAGGGGTACTCAGCTCATGGGAGGCATTGCTGACAAAATTATTTTGTGTTTCAAAGGCGGTTTCCAGCCGGTCCAGCATATTGTTAAAGGTACCTGCCAGGTCGTTGATTTCATCACCGCTGTCGTCTACATTCAGCCGCAGGTGCAGGTTGCGGGAGCTGATGCTTTTTACCTGCACCATCATGTGCCGGATAGGTTTTAGGATATATTTGGAGAAGAAAATGCCGGCGCCAACCAGGATGACGCTGGAGGCCACGGAGCAGATGATCAGGATTTTGCGCAGCCATCCCAGGTATTCCACGCTGTATTGGTTAATGGCCGATACAATCACGATATACAGTCCCTGTTTGCTTTTATACAACACGCCTTCGTAGAAGCGGTCGCCTTCGCGGTACGTAGCCTTGCTGTCGCGGTACACCTGTTCGTAGAAGGAGTTGGGAAGGGTGAGTTGTTCATCTTTATGAACGGTGCCATCGGCGGCCACTTTCAGGAAGTATTCCTTTTCGGCCGGCAGTTTTTCCAGGTGTTCCTCCCGGATCTCGTTGTAGATCACGGAGTCGGATTCATAATAGGGAAGGGTGGCTTTTGCAGTAAGATAGGCGCGTATTTCCAGCCGTTTATAGAAGTCTTCGAAGGAGTGTTGATTGGCGAAATAATACACCAGTCCACTCATCACGAGGATTGTAGAAATCGTTAACCCGGCAAATAGCAGTAATATCTTAGTGCGTATCTTCATCGGCTTTATTTTCCCTGATCATATAACCCAGTCCCACTACGGTATGTATCAGTTCTGTGGGGTTATATTTATTAATTTTTTTCCGGAGATAGTTAATATAAACATCCACCACTTTGGTATTCATATTAAATTCGATGCCCCACACCTGTTCCAGTATTTCCAGGCGGGAGAGTACTTTCCTCGGATTTTTCAGTAAATATTCCAGCAGCCGGTATTCTGTGGCGGTGAGCTGGATATTTTTTCCGTTCCTGCTGGCGGATTTGGTATCGGTATCCAGTTCCAGGTCTGCCATGCTGAGTATAGCGGCGGAGGTAACGGGAACGGGTGTATCTACCGGGGTTTTTCTCCGCATCAGGCTACGGATGCGGGCTTCCAGCTCCTGTAGCTTAAATGGTTTCACCAGGTAATCATCGGCGCCGCTGTCGAGGCCCATTACTATATTTTCTGTTGTACCCAGTGCGGTGAGCATAAGTATAGGCACATCCAGCCGGGCTTTGCGGATGGAGCGGCATACTTCTATGCCGTTCATACCGGGCAGCATTACATCCAGTATGATCAGCCGGAATGATGGGTTATTGAGTGCCATTTGCAGTCCGCTGGTACCATCGGGGGCCACGCTTACTTCGTAGCCGGCTTCCGAGAGGCCGCGGGTAATAACAGATACTACAGCAGGTTCATCTTCTATCAGTAATAGTTTCATGAACAACAAATATAATTCTATTCGAGGTGGCTCACGCAATTAAACAGTTCGCATTTCCAGTTTTCGTCGGAGAACTGGAGCCTCGTGATGGAAGTATTTTTCATGGCGGGAGTAGGATGCATTTGTGGCAGGAGGGCGTCCAGCATTTGCCGGATAAAGCTGCCATGACTTACCAGCAGTATCTTTTTGCCACTATTTTCGGAGAGGAGGTCCTGCATAAAGGAGAGTCCTCTTGTTACTACGGCATTATTGCTTTCCATACCGAGGTCCATCAGTTTCCAGTTGGCGCCCCACCGGAGGATGCGTTCTTCCTCGGTAGTACCTTCAATGAGGCCGCCGCCGGCTTCCCCGATACGTTGGTCTTCAATTACACTTTCTATGTTAAGCTCCTGTGCAATGATGGCTGCTGTTTGCCGGGCCCGGAGCAGGTGACTGGAATAAATGAGGTCCCAGGTTTCGCCGGTGAGCCGTTGTCCCAGTTTCAGGGCCTGCGTAATGCCTTCTTCATCCAGCGGGATATCTGAATGGCCTTGCAGTTTGCCTGCTTTATTCCAGGAAGTGGTACCGTGACGGATAATAGCGATCTGGGTCATATTGGGTCTTTTAGTCATTCCGGGGAACAAATATATATAAAACACCCCGGGGTTAATAGTTAAAATTCCCGGCGCAGGCAGAATTCAGCGGTGTTTTGTATATTAAAAGTATAATATATTTGTTCGGAGTGTCGCCCATACTTACTTTCATCCGCGGCTGTTTTGTTCCTGTGAAAATCAGCATGCCCTATAACCGGATCCAATTAATACAGTTTTCTTCATTTCTTATTCAAAAATTAACATTTATGAAACACAATGTTCAGATGCTGGCTCATGCCAGAATGCAAAAAATGCAAAAAGAATACGCTGCCATGATGAGGGAGGGGGTGGAACCCTTTTCTTTATTTCAACTATTTAATCATGAAGAATTCAGGCTGGATGAATTTTGCCAGTCATTCAGACCTCATCCTTATTCCCGCCAGCTGAAAAGGGTGGCCCAGGAGTTTTGCGAGCGTTATGGTATCTGGCTTGAAAATGCGGAGCATTACGTCACCTGTGCCATATACCTGTTCCCTACCGCCAATTTGTATCGTATGAATAATATTCTTAAAAACTGCACCGTAGACTTTTTTCTGAATGACACAATGGGACGGGAAGTTTTTACGCACCTGAGTGCCGGCGAACAGGAACGCTGCAATGTGGTCAGGCAGCGTATCGGACAGATGGATTATCCTTTCGGAAGCGTACCGGAGGCTCATGGCGTGGAAACTGCCAATGCAGAGATGCTGCTGGATATTTATAATACTTCGCCAGCCCATTGGTTCCGGGAATTTAAAAAGATGTATAACTACCACATTGATGTAACACACCTGGATTGCAATACCAATTCCCTCGGGCATATTCCTACGGTGGAAGAGTATATTGACATGCGGGGGCATATTTCCGGCATGCATCATACCATACAGCTCATTGAGTATAGTGACGGGCAGTTTCTTGACTGGAAATGGATGGAAACAGCAGGTATCAAAACTGATATGCAGCGCCTTCAATATGTTACCGCTGCTATTGGCTGTTTGATGAATGATCTTTTTTCTTTTGAGAAGGAGGTGATCGACAACAGTTCAGATTCAAACCTCCTGATGATCCTTGCGTTAAATGATCCGGGCCTTTCACTGGAGGAAATTATCAGGAAGGCTGCTGCCATTGTACAGCAGTTTTTACTGGAATTTGCATTGCTGGTGACCAGGGTAAGGAACAGGAGTTACCAGCAATTACCTGCTGGTTCAGAAATGGTGGATAAGCTGGATGCACATATTGGCGGCCTGGAAAGATGCGTACAAGCCAGTTGGGTATGGCAGGTTTATACCAAACGTTATAAACGGTCAAATTCTATCTGGAAAGAAACGCAATTAGTACCAGCTATTGCTGCGGCAGTTTAAGCGTATTCATTTCTTATTGTAATTCGCCACTGAGTGGATGCAGTTGCTGACTAAGTACTTTTATCAGGAATTTATAGTCAATTGGTTTTTCAATAAAGGCACTGGCGCCGGCTTTCATCATTAGCTCGCGCGACTCTAAAAAGGCATCCCCGGTGGCGATAATAACGGGGATATGTTTTAATAACGGATCTTTTTTCAGACTAACCAGGGTATCTTTCCCATCCATAATGTCCATATGGTAATCCATGATGATGATATCGGGTGTGCGTTTCCTGCTTTCCTCCAGAACTTCAGCCCCGTTTGTGGTCATGCAAATAGAGCAGCCGGTTTGGGTAAGGAACCTGGATATCAGCAGGGCACTCATTTCGTTGTCTTCAGCAACTACTACATGAATGTCGCTCAGGTCAGTAATTTCATCTTCATCATTGTTTTCCGTTTTGAGATCATCATATCTGCCCGGTACCAGGGGAAGCACTACTTTGAAACTGTTTATCCCGGTAGGGCTGCTTTCTGCAGTAATAGTGCCGTTCATGGAATTGACTTTATTCTGTACAATATAAAGTCCCAGCCCTGCACCTTCTGTGTACTTTCTTTTATCTGTAATAAACGGATCAAATATTGTTTTCAACTTATCTTCTGTGATGTGATCACCCATATTAACAATATGCAGCGACCAGGTATTTTTAGCAGCGGCAATGTAACAGTTGATCGTAGTGCCTTTGTGGGAGTATTTAATGGCATTCCCCAACAAATTTGTTATAACCTGGTTGAGTTTTAAGGTATCAGCAATAATCACAGGAGGTATTTCACCTATGCTTAGTTTAATCTTAATATTCCTGGTTTTTGCTATTATCCTGTTTATGTCCACTAATTTTTCAATGAAGGGTTTTATTTCAAAAGCTTCGCTGTTCAGCACTTCCGAATTTCCCGATTCTATCTGTGCCATATCCAGCACGTCATTTACAATATTGCGGGTATGGTTGCTTGCCAATAAAAGTTGATCCACCAATGGTTCTATCCCCCTGAGTTGTTCATTTAATTTTATCTCCCGCTTTAACAACTGTCCTACGCCAAAAATTGCATTCAGCGGTGTTCTCAGCTCATGTGATACCTGGTATACAAATATCTTTTTAAAGTGATTACTTCTCTTTAACTGTTTATTGAAATCATTACTGTGAACATATGGTTTGCTTACCACGATGATAAGTGTTAAAACACCCGCCATCGCTGAGATGCGAAAAATAAATGCCACATCTTGCTGAAGGTGTATCGCTTCTACAAAATGATAGTGGTAATAGGTTTCAAGCAGCAAAAGAATGCCTACAGCTACCACCAGTGATATTCTTCTCGATGTTCTGTCTGGAAATATCAGGTATATAATAGAGATCAGGAAGATGATCATTGCCTGCAACTCAATAAGGTTACTGAGTAGTATTCCAAAGTAAATTGATGCAAAACATTGTACCAAAAAAGTACTGGCAGCCGCAACTCTGTAGTATCCCCTGTGATTCATATAAATGGCCGAAACCGTAAGGAGGAATTCTATGGAAGCAGGTATGAGTATAGATAATTCTCTTGTGAATACCATAAATATGGCGCCTACAACGAGGATTAAGGAAGCCAGCACCAGGCTGAGTGTGTTCACAAGTATAATCCTGGATACCAATTCATCGTCTGTTTGCCCCTGCGTACCTGCTCTTGTAATTGTTTTTACAGTTTGTTTGATCTGGTTAATGATTTTAATAGTCATGTTAAGCATCGTAGGGTTTAAGTAAGTTAAGCTCAGGATAGCCTTAAATAAAGGGCTATGACAGTTTGTGTTGCAGGCAAAAAAATCTTTTCATAGAAACCTAATGATCTTCTGAGGGTTATTATCCTATTGATAATTCTTCCGGCATCCTTTTTAAGGGGTATGAACGCTGGCAACCAAAGTTATAGTATTTATTCCTAAAGTTAAATTCATTTCATTTTTTTCATGTCCTACCCAAATAACGATTTATAAGTAATCAGTACATTTGTTATTATGGAAATGAGTATCAATCCCAACGAAGAAAAACCAGTCGAAAAGGAAGACGAAATAAAGCCGGAACCTATTATTCATGACGGCTCCGGAGGCGCATTTGAAGGTACGGAAATGGTAACGGAAGAGCGGGAAGACCAGCCCCGCCCGAAAGGCCCAACCCCTTACTGAATAACTGCCGCATACCGGTGCGGTATTAAATCCTTAAATTAGGTGTATCAAAAAAAGTCATGCTTATGTTATCCTTGGAAAAAATCGGCGAATTATTAGGCAAAGAAAGCGATACCCTGTTGCAGCATCAAAGCAAAACTATCAGTAAAGACCTGCTGCACCTGCCCGGACCGGATACCGTCAATAAAATTTACCAACCTTCCAGCCGTAACCCGCAGGTATTGCGCAGTTTGGGGCAATTGTTTCAGCATGGCCGTCTCGGAGGCACCGGCTATATGTCCATTCTTCCTGTAGACCAGGGCGTGGAACACAGCGCAGGCGCATCTTTTGCCAAATACCCGGCTTATTTTGATCCTGAAAATATTGTGAAGCTGGCGATAGAAGGCGGCTGTAATGCAGTGGCTTCCACCTTTGGCGTGTTATCGTCGGTGTCGCGTAACTATGCGCACCGCATTCCTTTTATTGTCAAGCTCAATCATAATGAACTGCTCACTTATCCCAACCGGGCCGACCAGGTAATGTACGGCACCGTGGAAGAAGCCTGGAACCTCGGCGCAGTAGCGGTTGGAGCCACCATCTATTTCGGCTCTGAGCAATCCGACCGCCAGATTGTGGAAGTATCGCGGGCCTTTGCAAGGGCGCATGAACTGGGCATGGCCACTATTCTCTGGTGTTACCTGCGGAATGACGCTTTTAAGAAAGATGTGGATTATCACCTCTCAGCCGATCTTACCGGGCAGGCCAATCACCTCGGTGTAACTATCCAGGCGGATATCATCAAGCAGAAATTGCCGGTGGTAAACGGGGGCTATAAAGCATTGAATACCGGAACGTCTTCATATGGTAAACTGGATGAGCGTATTTATACAGAACTCACCTCAGATAACCCCATTGACCTGTGCCGTTACCAGGTAGCTAATTGCTATATGGGGCGCATGGGACTGATCAATTCCGGCGGCGCCTCCGAAGGAGAGGCCGATCTGGCGGAAGCAGTACGCACCGCGGTGATTAATAAAAGAGCCGGCGGCGTAGGGTTGATCTCCGGGCGCAAAGCCTTTCAACGCCCGATGGTGGAAGGAGCAGCGTTGCTGAACGCCATCCAGGATGTATACCTGAATGAACAGATCACGATCGCATAGCGGTGGGAGTGGAGGGAAGTCCCTCCACTCATCTTACCTGGCCGTTGCCACGGACAAACCATTTTTCAGTTACCAGCTTTTCCAGTGCAAAAGGTCCCCGCGCGTGCAGTTTCTGCGTGGAGATGCCTATTTCTGCACCTAAACCAAATACGCCGCCGTCGGTGAACCGCGTAGAGGCGTTCACGTATACCGCTGCGGCGTCTACTTCATTGAGGAAACGCTCACTGATGGCGGTATCGCTGGAAATAATCGCCTCCGAGTGGCGGGAAGAATATTTTTGAATATGCGACAGCGCTGCGTTGGTGTCGGGCACTACTTTTACGGAACATTTGAGCGAAAGGAATTCCCGGCCAAAATCTTCCGGCTGCGCAGCGAAGAGATGCGGATAATTTTTTTTCTGCAGGATATCGAATGCTAACGGGTCCGCATATACGTCTACCGCGTAGTGCTGCAGCTGTGGCGCCAGCAGTGCGAGGAAATCAGCAGCCACGGCTTCATCCACCAGCACGGTGTCGAGCGAATTGCATACCGACGGGCGGGAAACTTTCGCATTGGTAACAATGGCCGCAGCCTGTTGCAGGTCGGCAGTTTTTTCCACGTAGGTATGGCATACTCCCGCACCGGTTTCAATGACCGGTACCCTGGAGTTGGTGCGCACAAATTCGATCAGTTGTTCGGAGCCACGCGGTATAATGATATCAATATACTTTACGGCAGTAAGCATTTCCATTACAAAGCTGCGGTCAACCGGCAGCAGCTGCACGGCATGTTCATCTACCCCAAACTGCGTTAATACGGCCTGGATCAGTGCTACGAGGATGGTGTTGGTGTAAAAGGCATCCGTGCCGCCACGCAGCACGCATACGTTGCCGGAGCGGATACAGAGTGCGGCTACATCCACGGTTACATTGGGTCTCGATTCATAGATCACGCCTACCACGCCTAGGGGCACGGTTTTCTTTTGTACCAGCAGGCCGTTGTCGAGGGTTCTTTCCAGCACCAGTACATTGGCGGGATCGGGCAGGCCGGCAATATCTTCCAGGCTGGAGGCGAGATCGCGGATGCGCGCATCTGTCAGCAGCAGCCGGTCTTTTTTCGGGTCTTCGTCCGGCATGCGGTCGAGGTCCTTCTTATTTTCTGTGATAATGTCTTCAGACCGGATCAGGATCACCGATGCCAGTTTGCGTAGCAATGCCTGTTTCTGTGCATCGGCGAGGGTACGTATGGAAACGCCTGCCTGTTGCGCTTTTTCCAGTAATGGTAGTATCGTTAGCATGATTGTTTTTCTTTATAACAGCACGATGTCATCGGCGTGGGCCACTTCAATGTTCTGTGCTTTGTGTTGGGTGTCGAGAGTGTCTGAAGCAATTTTCGTCCTGCCTACGGCGATGGCGATATTGTCTTCGTTCACAATTTCAATGACTTCCCCGCATTCAAATTTTTCGAGTACAGCCTGCACGCCTACGGCGAGGAGGCTGTGACGCTTTTCCAGGGCTTTTTGTGCGCCGGCGTCAATTTGGATCCTGCCGGTAACCAGGCTGCCGCTGGCCAGCCACTTTTTGCGGGCGGGCATGCTGCAGGGCTGCGGCAGGCACAAGGTACCTGTTTTGCCTGCAATGGCATTGAGGATGCCATCCTCTGTGCGGATACCGAAAATAACGACCCTGATGCCCATCCTGGTGGCCAGGCGGGCGAAGGTGAGCTTGGATACCATGCCGCCCAAGCCGAGAGCGGATTTCTCTTTATCTGCCAGTCCCAGGGCTGCCTTGTCAATAACGTCTATCTGTGGCACCACCTGCCCCTCCCTGTCCAGTACGCCGGCAACGGAGGTGCTGAACAACAATAGCTGTGCACCAAAGCCCACGGCTATCAGCGTGGCCAGCTCGTCGTTGTCGGAAAATTTCAGCTCCAGGCTGCTCACCACGTCATTTTCGTTGGCAATGGGGATAATGTTGCTGGCCCACAGTTCCTCGTAAGTACGTTTTAACTGGAGGAACTGGTTCCTGTCGGAGAAATGCTGGCGTTCACAAAGGCTCTGCGCTACTGCAATACTATAAGGGGCAAAATAACGGCTGTATTTATTCAATAACAACGGATTACCCACGGCTGCCGCGGCTTTGCGCTCGCTGATGGTGCCGTTGTAATGACGTAAAAACTGTTTGCCGGCGGCCACAGCCCCGGACGACACCAGCACAATATGATAATCGGCATGTAACTCTGCTACCTGCCGCGCTATACCGGCAATCACGGTTTCGTCGAGGTCACCGTTCTGATGGGTGATCGACGCTGTTCCAAATTTTATAACTAATATCGGTTTACTCAATTTCTGCTCTATTTGGAGCCTAAAATAATATTAACACGGCGAAATTCTAAATGCATAATTTGTTCCGGTTGCGGGGAAAGCCCTATTTTAACTTCTTATATTGATTTAACCAGCTATATGAGAAAGCATGTTGCCATGTTTATAACAGCCACTATGGCCGTTTCTGTTGCCTGTCTCCCAACGGCCAAAGGCCAGCAAACACTTCGTCAGCAAATTGCAGGTATCGCCGGAAATATATCTGGAAAAGTTGGAGTATATGCGGAAATCCTGGAAACAAAGGACACTGTTTCCTTTAACCGCGACCAGCACTTCCCGATGCAGAGCGTATATAAATTCCCGATTGCCATGGCCATGCTCCACCAGGTGGACCAGCACAAATTCCGGCTGGATCAACCCATACACGTAACAAAAGACGACCTGATAGGACCGAGAGGCGTAAGCCCAATAAGGGACCAGCATCCGGAAGGGAATTTTGATATGCCGCTGGGAGAACTGATCGATTATAATATCCGCGCCAGCGATGGCAGCGCCTGTGATGTGCTGCTGCGCTTACTGGGCGGCACCGCCAAAGCAAATGCCTATGTACACAGCCTGGGCGTGAAACAGCTGGCCATTTCCACCACGGAAAAAGTGCAGGTGCCCAGCGAAATGATCCAGTATAAGAACTGGTCTACCCCAATGGCCATGACACAGCTGCTGAAAATATTTTACCAGGAACCGGTGTTGTCCGACAGCAGCAAAAATTACCTGATGCACCTGATGGTGACTTCAAGACCCGGTGCAAAAAGATTAAAAGGATTGCTGCCGGCCGGCACAGTGGTAGCGCATAAAACAGGTACCTCGTGGACCACAGACGGGTTAACCCGTGCCACCAATGACGTTGGTATTATTACTTTGCCAAACGGACATCACCTGGCTATTACGGTATTTGTGTCTGATGCAAAAGCAAGCGAGGAAGAGCGGGAGGGAACCATTGCTAAAATTGCGAAAGCAGCATACGACTACTGGAGCAAATAAAGAAACAGGCAGTTTCATTTTTGAAACTGCCTGCTGAAAATTATTTCATGTATTTCTTATACTCCTTTTCAATATCCATGATATCTACTTTGTGGAGTTTGTCCCCATCAAATAACCACATCTCCCAATTGTATTTAACATCACTTAAATTGAGCGTAGCGGCACTTCCTTTGGCCGAATGAAAACTGATGTTGCCACCGGCAGGTTCAATAATCTTTACACCCTTTTCCTCCAGGAAAGCGCGGGCATCTGTCATGTAGTTCTGGTAATCTTCATTGATGGTATAAAATGCTTCTTCCCCGTTATCTTTTTTCAGATGTTCCAGTTGAATACTGTCGGGCGTATGAAGTATTGCGCAAGGACGTGTAATCTGGCTGGCGCTTTCGGCTACAGCCTGCACGGGTGGAGCTGCATCTGTCGGAATTTTTTCCTCCGGAATTTTTCTTTCCTGGCATGCATAGAAAGTAATGAGCGCTAAAGGTAAGATAAGGTGCTTTTTCATGGTTTTCATAGCAATAGTTGTTTGGCATATTCGTTACACTTTACAACAGCGTAATGGCATAAAGATAATATAAAATATACCCCGTGCAACTATTGCAATATGTTCATACATGGATAATCTATCAGCCCTGCTGCGCCACCTTGATAGAAGGTGCTTTTATCGCCCGGCGCCAGTGGATGCTGATGTCTGAAACGCTCTGGCAGATCAGGATTAGAGATAAAAGGCCGTCCGAATGCAATAAGATCTGCTTCATTTCGTTGCAGTGTTTTTTCTGCACTGTCCGCTGTAAAACCACCTGCCAGGATGAGCCAGTTTTTAAACTGCTGCCGTAATAAACCAATGTAATTTGAAGGGATGGGTAAACTGCCGTTGGTAGATTGATCAGAGAGATGAATATAGCGTATATCCATCTGGTTTAGTTTCGGGATCAGGTACAGGTGAGTAGCTGTTTCTTCATCGTATAATGGCAAGCTATTGTGTGCTGCAAAAGGAGAGAAGCGGATGCCTACCCTGTGCGCTCCGGCAATATCAATGGTGCCTTGTACGATCTCCAGTAAAAAGCGAGTCCTGTTTTCAATACTGCCGCCATATTTATCCGTACGCCTGTTGGTATGCGGATGCATAAATTGTTCAATAAGATAACCATGTGCAGCATGTACTTCTATGCCGTCGAAACCGGCGGCAATGGCGTTTTCTGCTGCTTTGAGATGTAGCCCGATCATTTCTTCTACTGCGGTGGTGCTCATTGCTTCAGGTACGGGCATGGGCATAGGGCCTTGTACCGTAGTGATGATGCCACTGGCTGCTATTGCTGATGGCGCAAGCAAAGGCCCGCCACCGGGGAGGTTCAGCGGATGGCCAATTCTTCCGCTATGTAAAAGCTGGATAAATATGGTACCGCCTTTTTCATGAACCGCATCTGTTACTTTTTTCCATGCGGCTATTTGTTCGTTGTTGTAAATGCCAGGCAGGCGGTAGTAGCCTACGCCATTAGGGCTTATGGCGGTGCTTTCTGCTATGATCAATCCTGCGCCTGCACGCTGACTGTAATACGTGGCTACCATATCATCGGGTACGCCGTTGGTAGCTCTTCTTCTGCTCATGGGCGCCATCACGATCCTGTTGTTTAATGTGAATGTGTTTGAGGCAACCGGTTCCAGTAATTTCATTTTCATCTTTTTTATAACACAAAATTAGACAGGTGTGCAGACATGGAACAGGTAGAATCCGGGGTGATTATTGTAATTTTACAGGTTATGGGAGAAAGAAATTTATATACGCCGTTTGAGTTGTTACAGGCAGATATGTCGGATTGGGATCCGCAGCCGAAGGTGTATTTCTTTTTTGAGATCATCCATATCCGCGAAGGCAGCGGGTTCCGGACGGTAAATAATAACCGGTTCCCTTATCATAAAGGCAGCTTGTTTTTATTTACGCCGCGCGACTGCCGCGGGTTTGAAGAAGAAACGCCTACAAAGTTTGTATCGATCCGTTTTTCTGAAATGTTTGTGGGCATGTCTCATTCTGCGCCCGAAAAGGCGAGGCTGGGCGAGTGGCTCCGGCAACTGGAGTACCTGTTCTTTTACCACAACCGGCAGGAGCAGTTATTGATCAGCCAGGAGAACGATTGTGACATGATCATGGCGCTCATCTGCAATATGATGGATGAATATGAGAAGAAGCCGCCCTATTACCAGCAAAACCTGCAGCACTATGTAAGTTTGCTGTTGAATATAGTAGCGCGGAATGTAGCGGAGGATATAAATGTAGATGGAACAGACAAGGCCGCTCCGTTGATCAGCCGGATGATCGGGTATATCCGGCAATATATTTATTGCCCCGATATGCTGAAGCAGGAGCACCTGGCGAAACAATTCAATCTTTCCCCGCACTATATCGGGGAGTTTTTCAAGAAGCAAACGAACGAGAGCCTGCAGCAATTCATTATTCATCACAAACTCAACCTGGTGCAGCTCAGGGTGAGCTACAGCGACCTCACCATTTCGGAAATCGCTGATGAGCTGGGGTTTACAGACGAAAGCCATATGAGCCGGCTCTTTAAAAAGTATTATGGCCTTACCCCGGCCGCTTACCGGAAGGAACAGGTTCAGGCCAAAAAAGAGGGGGCTGAAAAAAATATTCATCGAAATATTTCGATATTTCAAAAATAGTCTTACTTTTGCTTTATGGATTTAGCAGTTATAGAAAAAGCAGCAAATGCCATCGCCGACAAACATCGATTATCTATTATAATGGAGGTTGTTAAGAAGGGAAAGCTGATTTGTGGTGATGTGTGCGGGTTTACGTGTTTGTCGCAACCTACGGTGTCGCATCACGTAAAGATCCTGGTAGATAGTGGCGTACTGCATTCTGTGAAAAATGGGAGATCTCTGGAGCTGACGCTCAATAAGGAAATGATGAAACAGTTGTCTATGTTCTTTTTACAATTAAGTTAGGTACAAAAAGGGGCTGAGGTGCTACCGGGCGGGTAACCAACAGCTTTTTTTATACTTATATATATTGATACTTTTAAATTAATGGATTGATAGAGAAATGTTTTCTCTTTTTTTTAGACATGATATATCGATAAACTTAAATAAATCAATAGAATGGACCAGTTACAGAATAAAACAGCTGTCATCACGGGCGGTAACAGCGGTATAGGATATGCAACAGCAGCAGATTTTTTGGCGAAAGGAGCAAAGGTATTGATTACAGGACGCAAGCCGGAAGCCGTACAGCAGGCTGTGGCAGCGTTAGGAGGAGAGATAGATAGTTTTATCGCAGACCAGGGTAAAATCAATGACTCACAGAAACTGGCGGAGTATGTGCGTGACCGTTATGGTAAAATAGATGTCCTGTTTGTGAATGCGGGAGTAGCAGCGTTTGCATCATTTGCCGATATAACGGAAACGTCTTTTGACATGATCATGGACATTAACCTGAAGGGCGCCTTCTTCACCGTGCAGCATCTGCTGCCGTTGATCAACGACGGTGGTACCATCATTTTATTGTCTTCCGTAAATGCTTACTCCGGTATGCCGGGAGCATCCGTGTACAGCGCCAGCAAGGCAGGTTTAAACTCATTGGGACGCACCTTATCAAGAGAACTGGCTTCCAGGAAGATCCGGGTAAATATTGTAAACCCCGGCCCCGTGGCTACGCCTATCTTTGAAAAATCAGGTATTCCAAAAGAAGCGATCAGTGAAGAACAAATGGCCAAATCATTACCGATAGGCAGAATAGGACAACCGGAAGAAATTGCCAAACTGGTTTCCTTCCTCGCATCAGACGACGCATCCTTTATCACAGGCGCAGAGTACAATATCGACGGAGGTATCAGTGTTCATCCATTAATCGGTTAATCTCAAACAAACATCATTCATGTCATCTCTGAAAGACAAAATAGTTGTTATCACAGGCGGTAACAGTGGAATTGGATACACAACAGCAAAGGTATTTTTAGCAAAAGGAGCAAAGGTTTTGATAACAGGTCGTCAGCCTGGTGCGGTACAAAAGGCCGTACACGCACTGGGCCACCCTGCAGAAGGTTTTAAAGCAGATCAGTCAGACATGAATGATATACGGCGCCTGTATGAATACCTGCAGGGCCGTTTCGGGAAAATAGATTCCTTATTTGTAAATGCTGGCGTGGCGAAATTAGCGCCGTTTGAAACGGTAACAGAGGCACAATACGATGAATTAATGAACATTAACTTCAAAGGTGCTTATTTCACCATCCAGCAATTACTTCCCCTCATCAGCGATGGCGGCTCTATCACGCTGCTGTCGGCCCTGAACGCATATTCAGGAACACCCAATGCCACAGTACTGTCTGCCAGTAAAGCAGCACTGAATTCATTGGGCAGAACATTATCGAGGGAACTGGCGGAAAGGAAAATACGGGTAAACATAGTGAACCCCGGTATTATCAGCACGCCACTACTGGAGAAAGCAGGACTACCGGATGAAGCCAGAACACACCTGAGCAATATCACGCCGCTGGGCAGGTTAGGGCAACCGGAAGATATTGCCAGCCTGGTCACTTTCCTGGCATCCGATGATGCTTCGTTTATTACAGGTGCAGAATATAATGTAGACGGCGGCCTTATGGTGCACCCGTTGATCGCTTAATAAATGATCCTGGCGTTGCAGTGTGCAGCATTGTGCAAATGCTGCACCGGCAGCAGGGACTTTAAAAGAAATTCTTTGTTGATTTACAGTTAACGGTTGTTTAGGATGTTTGCAAACCCCATTGGTTGCCTGCCGGATGCCGCTTGCTATACGGGTATCTGGCAGCAACTTTAAAAATTTTAAGTTGTAGGTTTAACAGCGGCCGGAATAATCTTATTCCGGTCTTCGCTTTTTTAGCCCATCTTCCGGATCAGTTTCCCCAGCGTTTTCAACCCGTCATCCACCTGCTTGCTCCATACCGGACCAAAACTGATACGTAAACAGTTGTTGTATTTATTCTGTAAAGAAAAGATCCTGCCGGGACAGAAGCTGATCTTATGTTTCAGCGCCTGCTGGAACAGTTCAAATGTATTGATGGATTCGTCGAGTTCCACCCAAAGCACACAACCTCCCTGCGGCCGTGATATCCTGGTGCTCTCCGGGAAATATTCGCTGATGGCCTGTGAATACCGTAAACTCTGGGTGTGCAGCACCTTCCGCAAATTGCGCAGGTGAAATTCGTACCGGCCTATTTCCAGGAAATGCCCTACCGCCGCCTGCGGCAACGATGCACAGGCAATAGAGTGGTTCTGTTTCATCAGCAGCACCTTTTCCTTATATTTTCCCGGTAACGTCCAGCCAACGCGGTAGCCGGGCGCCAGTGATTTGGAAAAGGAATTACACAACAACACATGACCGTATTTATCAAACGTTTTGCAATTGGCAGGACGTTGTTTCGTAAAATACAGATCACCGTAAATATCATCTTCTATCAACGCTATGTCATACTTCACCATCATGTCTACCAGCGCCTTTTTATTTTTATCCGGCATACAGGAACCCAACGGGTTGTTGTAGTTGGTAACAAATAAACAGGCTTTGATTTTATGACGCGGAATGGCTTTGTCGAGGTAATCGAGATCAATGCCGGAAACCGGATGGGTAGGCACTTCCAGCACTTTTAAACCAAGACTTTCCGCCAGCTGCATAGAGCCGTAATATGCAGGGCTTTCAATGGCAATGGTGTCGCCGGGGCGCGTTACCGCCGACAGGCACAGCGTCAGCGCATCCATGCAACCACTCGTAGTAATAATATCATCTTCTGTATAGGCGCCGCCCCAGGCAAGCGACATGCGGGCTATTTGTCCGCGCAGCAGCTTGTTGCCCTGTAGCTCCTCATAGCCTATGCCGTTGTTGGGCAGGTCACGCAGCGCATGCACCACGGCCTTCGCCATTTTAGCGGCAGGCATCAGTCCAGGCGGAGGCGTAGCCACAGAGAAGTTCAGGATATTCGGGTTCCTCATATGACTGAACACTTCCATCACCATATCGCTCACCGTGGCTTCACTGGCTTTTTTCACCGGCGCACAGGTACCCGGCATGGCAGGCATACGCCTGGAATTAAAGCGGATGTAATAACCGGATTTGGGCCTGGATTCAATCAGACCTTTTGATTCCAGGTGATAATACGCCTGGAAGGCAGTGGTTAAACTGATCCCCTGTTGCTTGCTGAGCATGCGCACAGACGGCAGTTTCTCCCCGATTTTCATCACGTCTTTTTCTATCAGCTGTTCAATATTATCAGCTACCTGCAGGTACAGGTGATCGGCGGTTTTTATCATGGCGTTGCTAATCTGATCTGGTCAAAAATACAAAAATAGCATCTGTTTATGGTTTTTATTTGGGAGGGATCACCTTCGGCGATTTTAAATTGTCTTGGAGCAGGATTAGGCTGATTATGTTGATTACACTGATTTGATTGTGTTTTGATTTTTTGATTTTAAATAGATAAAGTGGAGATGGAAGCAGATTTTTTTACTTCTATATTTTCAAATTATTAAAATCAAAACGTAATCAAATCAGTGTAATCAACATAATCAGCCTAATCCTGCTCCAAGACAATTTAAAATCGCCGAAGGCGATCCTGCTTCGTTATTAACCGCCCCAGCGTTTGAATGGCCCAGTCCTGGTCGTCGCTCCAGGGGTTGGCATTGGTAAGCCGGATGCAGTTCTGGTAGCGGTCCTGGCTGGAGAACAGTGCGCCGGGCGTAAACGTGATCCCTTGCTCCACGGCTTCTTCATGTAGCTTCCAGGTGTTTATTCTGGGTGAAAGTACTACCCATAAACTGATGCCTCCGCTGGGGCGCGTCAGTTGTGTATCTTCCGGGAAATACTCCTGTATCGCTTTCGTGATCTGCATGGTTTGCATACTCAGCGATTGCCGCAGCGATTTCAGGTGCAGGTCCAGCCGCTGCTGATCGAGGAATTTGCTCAATACTAATTGCGGCAACATCCCGGTGGCGCCGGAGGCCATAAATTTCAACTGTGCAATTTTTTCCTTGTAACGGCCGCCAATCACCCAACCCGTGCGCAGCCCCGCGGCAATGGACTTTGAGAAGGACGAACAGTAAAGTACCAGGCCTTCTTCGTCATATGATTTCACCGTTCTGGGTCTTTCCGGTGCGAAATGCAGATCGCCGTATACGTCATCTTCTATCAGCGGCACCTCGTATTTTTTCAGCAGCTTCGCCAGTTGTTCCTTGCTGTTGTCGGGGATGCAACAGCCCATCGGGTTGTTGTAGTTACTTACAAAAAGACAAGCCTGTACTTTCTTTTGCTTAAAAGCGTCTTCCAGTTTATCCAGGCTCACGCCGGTTACCGGATCGGTGGGGATTTCCAGCGCTTTCATGCCCAGGCTTTCAATGGCCATCAGCAGCCCAAAAAAAGTAGGTGACTCAATGGCAATGGTATCGCCGGCTTTGGCTACCGCGCGGAGGCAAAGACCTGCAGCTTCAATAGCGCCGTGGGTAACAATAATATCCTGCGGCGATACCGCCCGGCCCCAGTTAAGACAATGCCTGGCAATGTGTTTCCGGAAAGGTTCGTGGCCGTAAATATCACCGTAAGGGATATACGAAGTATCCAGTTCACGCGCCACCAGGTGCAGCGCTTTCTTCAGCTTCACATCCGGTAGCAGTGCCACATCCGGCGATGCGCCTATCAGTGAAATGGTTTTATGTGATCCGCTGGTTTTCCGGAACATGGCCAGCTTTTCATTGATCTGTACTTTCAGTGGAGTAGGCAAAGGGTTTGTTACCGGCGGCAGATCGGGGCGTAATTTTTTTGAATAGTGTACAAAGTATCCTGATTTTTCCCGGGAGGCCACCCAGCCTTTTTTTTCCAGGTGGGTGTATACCTGCAGGGCCGTGCTGATGCTGATGCCGTGCTCCTGGTGCAGGGATCGTACAGAGGGCAGCTTGTCGCCCACCGCATACACGCCCTCACTGATCATATGCTGGATCTTCTCCGCCAGCTGAAGATAAATAAACCCATTATTCTTTTTCATCTTCCCAAAGTTAATCTGTTATGGTTTAATATCGATAATTCTGTATCTGTTTTGGTGGCGTTTTTTGCCGTTATTTTGTAATCCTAAACCCACAATCATGACTGCTGTTAAACGAATTGCACAAACGCTGGTACAACTTTGCAGAGCGTGGAAATTTCCGGAGGCACAGGCCACGCTGTTCCATGAAGATGCGGTAAACCTGGAGCCGGACGGCCGCACCACTACCGGGTTAACAGCCATCATGGCAAAGGAGCAGGCATTCCTCGACAGCATCTCGGAAAGACACCTGCTGGAGATCTCCGAGCCCGTTGTGGCCGACGATTATTTCGCGGTGCAGTTGCTGATGGATGTAACAGTCAACGGCATCGGCCGCCGGACGAGAAATGAACTTTGCATCTATAAAGTACGCGACGGTAAAATTATCAGTGAACAGTTTTTCTACTAATCATCTTAAAAAAATATAATTATGGAAGCAAGAATGGACATCTACAAACTCCTGCCCGGCGCATATAAAGCCATGATGGGATTGCAGGATTTTGTTAACGAATGCGGCCTTGATAAAACCCTCACAGAACTTATAAAGATCCGCGCCTCACAGATCAATGGCTGCGCGTTCTGCCTGAATATGCACACCAAAGAAGCCCGCCAGATGGGAGAAACGGAGCAACGCATCTACGGACTGCCGGCCTGGGAAGAGGCGCCTTATTATACCGACAAAGAGCGTGCGGCCCTCGCACTTACAGAAGCCGTTACGCTGGTAAGCGCTACCCGCGTGCCGGATGAGGTGTACAAAGCCGCACAGGCCGTTTTTACGCAACAGGAAATTGCTGTTATCACAATGGCCATTGTTGCCATTAATTCGTGGAACCGCATTGCGATTACATCAAGAACATTGCCGCAGGGATAATATCATAAGGGTGTCTCCGGCTGAATGATTAGTTGGAGACGCCTTCCGGAATATATATTATCTTCCCCGCAGGTAATTTATATCGGATATGTTTAATAAGATAGCGCCTGATAAATGGAAGCATTTTTTCGCAGGCATCCTCATGGGGGCGGTACTCGAAGTGGTTTCAGCATTAACGTTTCCCGGCCGGCCATTACTGGCGGCCCTTGTGGCCCTGGCGGTGGTCATCGTTATCAGCTATGGCTTTGAGTTGTTTTCATTAATCACCGGCAAAGGACATTACGATGTAATGGACGCCGTGGCCAGTATTATCGGCGGTATTACCGGCATGTTACCGGGAGCGCTGGTATACCAATGGATGTTTGCTTAACCGGGCAAATCCGCAAGAAACCGTAAATCAAAAATCCCCGCTTTCCGTATTTTCGCAACATGGCTTTGCAGAAAATAAAGATCCCCATCAACGACCCGGCGCATTTCTCCTTTGAAGAATGCCTGCGTTTCCTCGGGAGATCGGATAAAGAATGTTTGCATTATATACACCATGGAAAAGTGCGGCGTATGCTGTTGTCGGAAGGTGAACCGGTGGTAGTGGAAATTGCGCCCGGCGCAAAAAACAACTTCCTGGAAGTAACCGTCCTGGCGCCCGCCGGGGAGGCGGTGGCAGAAGCGCCCATTATCAGGTATATCACGCATTGGTGGCACCTGGACGCCAATCTGCAACCATTCTATCAGTATACGCAAACAGACCCGCTCTTAAAAGGGCTGGCAGAAAAATACAACGGTCTTCGCCTGATAGGTATGCCCGATCTTTTTGAGGCCATCACCTGGCCCGTGATAGGCCAGCAAATAAACCTTGCCTTCGCCTATACACTGCGGCAGCGGTTTATCCGGCAGTTTGGCTACCATGTGGTAGTAGACAACACCGATTTTTATTTATACCCCCATCCAAAGGTGATAGCCGCGTTAACACCGGATCAGCTTACACCGATGCAGTTTTCCCGCAGTAAAGCATTGTACCTCGTGGAAACCGCCCGGCAAATGGCCAGTGGTGCGCTCAGCGAGGCTACGCTGGATACCATGAGCTATGAAGCCGCGCGTGAAAGCCTGGTTGCCATGAAAGGAATTGGTAACTGGTCGGCCAACTATGCACTGATGAAGTACCGCCGTTTTCCGCAATCCGTTTTACTGGAAGATGTTGGTTTGCAGAATGCAATAAAAAATAGATTAAATTTGGAAGCGAAGCCTTCTATGCCAGCATTGCAGGAGTATACAAAGCCGTGGAAGGAGCATGCAGCATACGCCACTTTTTATTTGTGGAGGTCACTATTACCCCAATAGATTAAATTTATGGAAGACGGATTGTATCATCTACGTATAGACACCCCCGTTGGACCGCTGCTGATCAGTGGTACAGCACATTTTATAAACGCTGTTTCTTTTACAGATAAACCCGCAGTGGATTTCCCCCAGGCGCCTGCACTACTGCTGGATTGCGCGCAGCAGCTGTATGAATATTTTGCGGGCGACCGCAAAACTTTTGACCTGCCCATTTCCCAGGAAGGAACGGAGTTTCAACAAACGGTGTGGCAACAACTAACTGTTATTCCATTCGGACAAACCATTTCTTACCAGCAACTCGCCCGCCGGATCCATAATCCCAAAAGCATCCGCGCAGTAGGCACTACCAATGGTAAAAATAAACTGGCCATCATTGTGCCCTGTCACCGCGTAATTGGCAGCAATGGCACGCTCACCGGCTATGCCGGTGGCCTCTGGCGTAAACGCTGGCTCCTGGAACATGAACGCACAGATTTATTTACCGGTTTGTTCTGAAAATCTGATCTGGTCAATATTTCAAAAACTGAATCTGTTTTCAGACAATAAATTATCTCAATTTTGTTCCTGCATTACCACCCGAAAATTCTCATCAACAACGAGTAATCATGGAATTGAAATTGCAGGAAGACCTGAAACATACAGATCAGTTATTACAGTTAACCAAAGATTTCAGCAGCAGGTTTTTATCGGCAATAGATAAACTGGCCGCCGATAAAAAAGTGCAGATCAATAGCCGTGTATCCATTCCCGGTACAGGAATAGGAGGTGCTGCAACATTGGAAGCTTTCCGGCAACAATATGGCAACAGCATTACCGCCGCTGCAGGTCCGCGCTACTGGGGCTTTGTAACCGGCGGCGTTACGCCTGCCGCCCTGATGGGCGACTGGCTCGCTTCTGCAATGGACCTCAATTCTTCTGATAAAAGTTCAGCCGCATATTATGTTGAAACGGAAACCATTGCTTTACTGAAAGAATTATTCGGACTGCCGGAAGCATTTTTAGGATGCTTTGTTTCCGGCGCAACCATGTCCAACTTCACCGGCCTGGCTACCGGCCGGCAATGGGTGGGATTGCAGCATGGGGTGGACATTGCAGCGGATGGTGTTGCCGCACTGCCAGGACTGAAAGTAGTATCTGCCGTGCCGCATTCCAGCATCGGCAAAGCCATTTCAATGATGGGAATAGGCCGCAATAACCTGGTTCGTGTTCCGGTATTGCCCGGTCGTGAAAGTGTAGACATCGCCGCGTTGAAAGAATACCTCGAAGCGAACAAAGGAACGCCCATTATTTATGTGGCCAATGCCGGCACCGTGAACACCGTTGATTTTGATGACATCGCCGCATTGGTACAACTGAAAAAGGAATATGGTTTCTGGCTGCATGTAGATGCCGCTTTCGGCGGATTCGCCGCCTGCAGCGATCAGTGGAAACACCTGCTGAATGGATGGGAACAGGCCGATAGTATCACCATCGATGCACATAAATGGCTGAATGTACCTTATGATGCCGCGATGATCTTTTGCAGGCACCCGGAGTTACAATCGGCCGTATTCCAGAATGCAGGCGCTGCATACCTGGGCGACCCGGCAACGCAATTTAATTTCATAAATTATATACCCGAAAACTCGCGCCGCCAACGCGCTTTGCCGGCATGGTTTTCTTTGATGGCATACGGCAAAGAAGGATATCGCTGGCTCGTTGAAAATAATATTTCACTGGCCAAACAACTGGGCAGCCTGCTGGACACAGATCCGAATTTTGTGGTGTTATCACCGGTAAGGCTCTGCGTGGTTTGCTTCACCCTGGAAGTGGCGCCGGAAGCAGCGGCAGAAGCCGTGCAGGAATACCTGGATGCACTGAACGACAGCGGCGTGGTATGTATGACTGCTACCACTTATGCCGGCCGGCCGGCCATCCGCGCGGCATTGGTGAACTGGCGCACCAGCGGGAAAGATGTTTTGTTGGCCTACGATACCATGAAGGTACTGGCAGAAAAAATAGTGAATAAATATACTTATGCGTAAATCAAATACAAATGCTTACATCGCGCTTGCCATTGTAAGTATTTTTTGGGGAACCACTTACCTGGCATCCAGTGTGGGCGTAAGACACATGCACGGAGTGATGCTGGCAGGCATAAGGCAGGCAACAGCCGGATTTCTGATCACCGGATTTTTTTTACTGAAGGGATATAAATTACCGGGGAAGATAGTGTTGTCGAAATTATTTGTCATTGGTACACTCATGCTATGTGGTGGTAACGGTTTGCTTACCTGGGCGCTGAGATATATTCCCAGCGGACTGGGAGCGATCATTGCAGCTACCATTCCCATCTGGATCACCATCACCAGCTATTTCCTGGTACAACGTACCCGGCTTAGTTTACAGCTGATCATTGGTATGATCCTGGGCTTTGGCGGCGTGGCAGGTATCTTTTATAATTATTTATCAAGCCTCATGAACCCGGATTTCCAGTTTGGAATCATCATCGGTTTTATCTCCTGTATATTCTGGGCACTGGGTTCTGTACTCACGGCCAAGTGGTCGCTGGGTGTGAATTACCTGTATGGCGCAGGGTTCCAGATGTTTTTCAGCGGCATCATCATGTTGCTGGTAGCTACTTTATTCCTGGGACAGCATGTGGAAGTGCAGAGTTTTACCACTGAATTATGGGAAAGCCTGTTGTACCTGGTGCTGGTAGGTTCCGTGTTTTCATATTCCGCTTATGTGTTTGCGTTGAACAATCTTCCGCCTGCGCAGGTATCCATTTATGCTTACATCAACCCGGTGGTGGCGGTATTGCTGGGATGGCTCATCCTGCACGAGAATCTCACCTGGTTAACCGGTGTATGTTCACTGGTCACCATCGGTGGTGTGTACCTGGTGAACAGTGCGGTGAATAAAAGTAAGAAAAGCCTTGCAGCGGCTGCAAAATAGTAATAGCTATAATTTTTTAAGGTAGAAGTTAATAGACAGATGCTCACCCCGGTGTTTACCGGACGGGCATCTTTTCTTTTGTTATGGAAATGAATTAAATTGAGATGGATTCTTAAATCTGTTATCTTATGGACGTTATTCAGGCAACGGAGTTACATACGAATGAGGTGGCGGTATTGTTTGATGCCTACCGCGGCTACTATGATCAGGCGCCCGATTTTAAAGGGGCACTGGGTTTTATTACAGAAAGGATTGCGAAAAAAGACAGTGTAATATTTGTGGTGATGCTGAATGCCGAAATTATTGGTTTCACACAACTCTATCCCATCTTCACTTCCCTGGGAATGAAAAGAGGCTGGTTGCTGAACGACCTGTATGTATTGGAAGAACACCGCGGTATGGGCGCCGGCAAAGCCCTGCTGGATAAAGCCGCGGAATATGGTAAGTCTACCCATGCTGCCTGGCTGATGTTGCAAACCTACATTGCCAACACCGGGGCACAGAAACTCTACGAAAAAGAAGGGTTCATAAAAGATACGAACTCCTACTACTATTATAAGTCACTTTAAAAAACAGGGCGCGAAGGAAACTTCCCGCGCTGCTTCGTAAAATACGATGGACACAACAAAGAATCCCTGGACCATTCACTCCCGGGAAATGCGATATGACAATAACTGGATCAGTATATGGCATCACGAGGGATTAAATCCTGCCGGTAGCGCCGGTATTTACGGCGTGGTACATTTTAAGAACCTCGCGGTGGGAGTAGTGGCGCTGGACGATGATATGAATATTTACCTCGTAGGGCAATACCGTTTCCCGTTAAAGCAGTTTTGCTGGGAAATCCCTGAGGGCGGCGCTCCGCTGGGAAAAGAAACTGCGCTGGATACCGCCAAAAGGGAATTACTGGAAGAAACCGGCCTGGTGGCATCTCATTGGGAAGTGATTACGCGCATGGCGCTGTCCAATTCTGTTTCTGATGAAGAAGGCGTGGTGTTCCTGGCGAGGGGACTGGAGCAACGGGAGGCTGAACCCGAAGAAACCGAGCAGCTGATCGTTAAAAAAGTGCCTTTTGAAGAAGCCTACCGGATGGTAAATGACTTTGAGATCACGGATTCCTTATCGGTAGCGGCCATACAAAAAGTAAAGCTAATGGGCTATGAAGGCTTATTAAACAAATAAACCCGTTACCTTTGCAGCAAATGGAAAGGAAATTTAACGCTTTCAAAGGTGAAAGAAGAGACGGGCAACGAGGCCCGAAAAAATATGCAACGCAGCGGCCAAAGCAATCTACCATGATTATTGGCCGTCAGCCGTTATTGGAAGCCCTGAGCACCGGGAAGTCGATTGAGCGCATCTTCATGCTGCGCACTGCTACCGGCGACATCATTCCGCAAATAAGGGAGCTGGCCCAAACCAACAATATCCCCATCAACTATGTTCCGGTGGAGAAGCTTAATGGGCTTACCCAGGCCAATCACCAGGGAGTGGTAGCCATTGCCGGCAACGTAACCTACCTGGATCTGCAGGATGTGATTTCGCATGTTACGGAAAAGGGCGAAACCCCGCTGTTCCTCATACTGGATGGTATTACAGATGTACGTAATATAGGCGCAATTGCCCGCAGTGCCGTGTGTTGCGGCGCACAAGCCATCATTATTCCTGATAAAGGCATTGCCGCACTGAATGAAGAGGCCGTGAAATCGTCTGCCGGTGCATTGGAAAGTATCGCGGTTTGCCGGGTCAACAGCTTGAACAAAGCCATTGATACCCTGCATCTCAACGGTATCAAGGTAATGGCGAGTGAAATGGAAACAGAAATAAAATTGTACGATTGCGACCTCCGGGAGCCGGTGGCGGTGATCATGGGTTCGGAAGACAAAGGCGTGTACCCCGCGCTGATAAAGGCTTCTGATGTGTTATTCCGTATTCCGATGGCTGGCAACTTCGAATCCTTCAACGTATCTGTGGCGGCCGGCATCATTTTATATGAAGCGCTGAAACAAAGAACGGTAAATATTTAAGCGGACCCGCGGGAACCCGCAAAGAAAATGGTTTACTATGCTAAAACTAGTTGAATGCCCTCGTGATGCCATGCAGGGTTGGCACAGAATGATCAGTACGGATGAAAAAGTGCAGTATCTGAATTCCCTGTTAAAAGTAGGCTTTGATACGATCGATTTTGGCAGCTTTGTATCTCCCAAAGCCATCCCACAGATGGCAGACACCAAAGACGTGATCCCCCGGCTGCAGCTGTCTGGCTCCAAAAGTAAGCTGCTGGCCATTGTGGCTAACCTGCGGGGAGCAGAAGAAGCGGTGGTATTTGATGAAATTAATTACCTGGGTTTTCCCTTCTCCATATCAGAAACTTTCCAGTTAAGAAATACCAATAAAACAATTGCCGAATCCCTGGAACAGGTACATTCCATGCAGGAACTGTGCATTAAGAACAGGAAAGAACTGGTAATCTATATTTCTATGGGCTTTGGTAATCCTTACGGAGACCCTTACAGCCCGGAAATTGTATTACAGTGGGTAGAAGAAATGGTGAAGATGGAAATCGGCGTTATTTCCCTCGCTGATACGGTAGGTGTTGCAGATGCCGCTACTATTACCGGCCTGTTCAAACACCTCATCCCCGCGTACCCGGATGTGGAGTTCGGCGCACATTTTCACGCAGCGCCGCATAACTGGGAAGATAAGGTGCTGGCCGCCTATGAGCAGGGCTGCAAACGGTTTGACAGCGCGATTAAAGGAATCGGCGGTTGCCCCATGGCTAAAGATGAGCTGGTAGGCAACCTGGCTACGGAAAACATGATTGCTTTCTGCCATCAGCGGAAAGAGCCGCTCACACTGGATATGACAGCATTGAGGGGCACACAGCGACTGGCAGATGCTGTTTTTAAAGATTAACTGTATTACATGCAATTTCATTTAAGCTTTCCGGTAGCGCCATTGTCTGCAGCTATCCAGTACAATCATGAGCTGTTGCTGATGGGGTCCTGTTTTGCAGAAGAAATCGGTGAAAAGCTGCAGGAGCACCGCTTTAATACCGTGGTGAACCCTCATGGTATCTTATACAATCCGCTTAGCATTACCAAAGCCCTTACTTCCTATCTCGACGGGAAAGTATATACAGCCGAAGATCTTTTCCAGCATAATGACCTCTGGAACAGCTGGGATCATCACAGCCGTTTCTCCGGCCTTACGCCGGAAGCCACGCTGGACAACATTTCCCGGATGCAGGCGGCCGCCACGCATGCTATTGAAAACGCCGATTGGCTCGTGATTACGCTGGGGTCCGCGCACGCATACATCTTAAAAGAAAATAACCGCCTGGTGGGTAACTGCCATAAGGTGCCGGCCGGAAACTTCTACAAACGCCTGCTCACCGTAGATGAAATAGTGACGGCACTGGATAATGTGATGCATCGCCTGTTTTTCCGTAACAAGAAAATTAATATACTCTTCACCGTTAGCCCGGTGCGCTACATCCGTGATGGGGTGGTGGAAAATAATCTCAGCAAAGCCATACTACTGCAGGCGGTTCATCACCTGGTGAATAAGTTTAACCGGCTGTTCTATTTCCCGGCATATGAGCTGGTGATAGATGATTTGCGCGATTACCGTTTTTATAAAGAAGATATGGTGCATCCCAATGAACTGGCGGTGAACTATGTTTGGGAGCAGGTGGTGAAGGCGGGTATCAGTCCGGCCAGCCAGGAACTGCTGCACAGCATTGCAGAAATAAACCGGGCGGCCAATCACCGGCCATTTAACCCGGAAAGCGCCCAGCACCGGCAGTTTCTACAGCATTATGCGGCAAAGGTACAACAGCTGATGGCGGCTCATCCGCAACTGAAGCTGGATGATCTGCTGCAACGTTTTCAATAGTAAAGCGGAGGGAATATCCCTCCGCTTTACCCCGTTTACAACGGAATACCTCTTTTATCTTTCAGATAAATAATACCAACTACAAAACAGATCACAGCAATACCAATCGGGTAAATCAATCCTGCCAGGTGGTTGCCGGTATTGGTAACCAGGATGGTGGAAATGGTGGGTAGCAGTCCGCCGAAAACGCCGTTACCAATATGGTAGGGCAGCGACATGGACGTGTACCGGATGCGTGTGGGGAACAGTTCCACGAGGAAAGCCGCAATAGGTGCATATACCATTGTTACAAACAGTACCTGGATGAATATCAGGATCACCAGCCACAGGATGTTCATACGGCTTACGGTTAGCTCCTTTTTATCCGCTGTTTCCTTCAGGATGCTGCCATCCGTATAGCTGTGCACGCGGGTGGTTTTGAGTACCAGTTCCCCGGATTCGCTTTTGGTAGAATTACTTTCTATCCTGAAAAGCTCAGTTTGTTCCTGCTTCAGTTGCACATTCCCGATATTATCCATCGCTTTATAGATCGGATAATAGGCGAGAGCCGCCAGCAGCATGCCTGTTAGCATGATCTTTTTACGGCCGATGCGGTCGGACAGGGAGCCGAAGTAAATAAAGAACGGCGTACCCAGCAGCAGTGCAATGGCAATGATGATATTGGATTGCACAAATTCTATGTTCATAGTTTTCTGGAGAAAAGAAAGCGCATAGAACTGTCCGGTGTACCAAACCACGCCCTGACCCATCGCGGCGCCAAACAGCGCTATCATTACCAGTTTCAGGTTTTCCTTATTGGCAAAGCTTTCCTTGATAGGGTTGGTGGAGGTTTTACCTTCCTTTTTCATCTGCGCAAACAGCGGGGATTCGTGCAGGCGTATCCGTATGTAATAGGACATAATGACCAGCAACACCGACAAAAGGAAAGGTATCCTCCAGCCGTAGTTGTTGAAATCATCGGGTGTCATGAGCATGCGGGTAACGAGGATTACGCCTAGCGATACAAACAGGCCCAGTGTGGCAGTGGTTTGTATGAAGCTGGTGTAGTAGCCGCGCCGGTTGTCGGGCGAATGTTCCGCCACGTAGGTAGCGGCGCCGCCATATTCGCCACCGAGGGCCAGGCCCTGCGCCAGGCGGAGGATCAGTACCAGTATGGGCGCCAGGATACCGATGGTATGGTAGCTGGGAATAAGGCCGATGGCGAAGGTGGAGCCGCCCATGATGAGCAGCGTGAGCAGGAAGGTATATTTACGTCCTACCATATCGCCGAGGCGGCCAAATACAATAGCGCCAAAGGGGCGCACAATAAAGCCTACCGCAAAGGTGGCCAGCGTGGCAATGTAGGCCAGCTGCGGATTACTGGGCGGGAAAAACTTTTCAGCAATGATGGCGGATAAGCTGCCAAAAATGTAAAAGTCGTACCATTCAATGAGCGTACCAGCCGACGAGGCCATGATAACCTGCCAGATGTTTTGCGAGGGGAGCGAGTTCTTCATACGTGTTAATTGTAAACGCTAGCTTTTAGTAGTGAGCTTTTTGCGGGGAATAAGATAATGAATATTTACTATGAGAGCAAATGTCCAACTAAAAATCTCTTGTGCTTAACATCCGGGAATGTTTATAAAGCCTTATCTTTAGTGAGGGCCAATTATTTACAATGAAGCAGGGATCAAAAGCTCATATCTGGCGTGTTATCAGTTTATTGTTGTTAGCTTGTATTACGTGTCACTATACCGTGAAGGCTCAGCAAACGATCAGCAACAGACCAAAAATAGGATTAACGCTTAGCGGCGGCGGAGCCCGGGGCCTTGCGCACATCGGCATCCTCGAAGCGATAGACAGCGCCGGGCTGAAAGTAGACCTGGTAACCGGCACCAGCATGGGAAGCATCGTGGGCTCCCTGTATGCAATGGGATATTCCGGGAATAAAATTGAAGAAGCCGCCCGTAAACTGAACTGGAACAGTTTGTTCTCCAACCAGCCCGTTCTTACTGATATTTCCTATGAAGAAAAACGGGAGTACAATAAATACATCATCGAAATTCCTTTTGAATATGGCAAGCCCAAACTGGCTTCCGGCGTAATTTCCGGGGAAGCGTTGTGGCTGGAGCTGGCCAAGCTCTGCTGGCCCGTAAAGGATATCAAAAATTTTGAAGACTTTAATATCCCTTTTAAATGTATTGCTACCGATGTAGCTACCGGCGCTATTGTAACGCTCGACAGCGGTGAAATTGTGACCAGTCTGCGTGCCAGCATGGCTATCCCTTCTGTTTTCACCGCCGTAAAAATCGGCGACCGCAAGCTGGTAGACGGAGGGGTAGTCCGTAACTTCCCCGTGATCACCGCGAAGGAAATGGGCGCAGATATCGTGATTGGCGCCAATGTGAGCGGCGGCCTCCGTAAAGCAGATCAACTCCTTACCCCCTTTGATATCCTTTACCAGCTGGGATTTTATAAAGATGCGGACGATTTTACCAAAGCCATTAAACACTGTGATATTTATGTGCCGATGAATAAGGAGCTGGAGAACTATTCTGCCGCCAGCTTTGGCAGCGTGGACTCTATTATTGAAGCCGGGCGCAGGAAGGGAAGGGAGATGTACCCGGTTTTTAAGCATCTCGCAGATTCATTGAATGCGTTATATCCACAGCCTCCTTTTGTGGCCGACCGCCTCCCGTTTGCTACAGATATAGAATTGAGCAGCATACATGTGAACGGCCTGGTTCACTCCGATCAGAAATTCTTTTTACAACGGCTGCATCTCAAACCCGGCGGCTGTTATACGCCATCGCAGCTACGAAATGCCATCCTGAATGTATACGGTACCCGCTTCTATAAACTCATTACCTATAACCTGGTGCCGGAAGGATATGGTAAAAGCCGGATGGATATACAGGTAGAAGAAAACCCGCTTACCTATGTGAAGTTTGCCCTGAACTATAACACGTTTACCGGCGCAAATGCGATCATCAACTTAACACAGCGGAATTTCATTGTGCCCAACTCCCGGTCGTTTGTAACGGCGGTGATCAGCGAAAACCCGCGACTGGAAGCAGAGTACTTCAAGTACCTGGGACGCAGCCGTAACTTCGGGTTTGGCTTGAGCACGTATTATGAAAATAACGGTCTTACTTTTTACGATATTGATTTTAATAAGCTACAACCATATCGCAGCAAGTATGCCAACGTAAATGTGGACATGCAGTATACCTTTACCCGGAATATGTCTATAGGTGCGGGAACACGCTGGGAGTATATCAAATACAAGCCGCAGCTGTCTAATTTTATGGAGGTGCGGGGAAGTACCAACCAGCTGAATACCTATATTAATTTCGGTATCAATTCCCTCAACCAGAAAATATATCCTACCAAAGGATTGCTGCTGGACCTGGAAGCGGGGCATATCTACAACCAGCACCCGGGCATTAAAGTAAGTTCGCAGGGAGTGGAGCAGGACTATGATACGCTTGGCGTAAACTTCCACGATTATCAGCGCCTGGCGCTGAACCTGAAATATTATATCCCGGTAGGCCGCAAGTCAGCCATAGAGCTGGATGGCAACATTGGGTATAATCTTAACTATAAAGAATCGGTGGTGAACGCGTTTGTAGTGGGTGGTATGACCAATATCACCCGTAACCAGGTGCCTTTTGTGGGGATATACGAGGGAGAAGTGATTACGCCAAAAATCAGTGCGGTGCAGGTGGCCTGGCAGTACGAAGTGCTCCGGAATATTTTTGCTATCCCACGGGTTGGCGCGGCGGTATATGACGGGGAAATTTCCGGTGGCGGAAAATACGAGTACCTGGCCGGTTACGGTTTGGGCGGGGGCTACAGCAGCCGCCTGGGACCAGTAGAGGCCACGGTGATGTATAATGATCAGTCGGGCCGGCTGAAGTTTTATGTGAACCTTGGGTTTAACTTCTAACGGGGATGTTGTCTTTTTCAGGATTAAACTGATTATACTGATTTTTTTGATTTTACTTTTGGGATTTTATAAATGATTTTAAAAAGATTTTGGGAGATATAAGTGATACCCGCTTATATCTCCCAAAATCTTTTTAAATCAACAATGATCAAATCAACAAAATCAGTATAATCAGTTTAATCCTGAAAAAGACAACATTCGCCTAGTGCATCCGGTCGCCGCGGACATCAATATTCTGCAATATTTCTGCTTCCATCTTTAACCATTCCTGCCAACGGAGGCGCACTTTTTCTTCAGGGAAATATTCATTGGCGAGATCAATAAAAAGGCGGTAGTGTCCTGCTTCGGAGATCATGAATTTGCGGTAGAATTCGCGCATGTATTCATCTTCCAAACCTTCACTCAATAAGCGGAAACGTTCACAGCTGCGGGCTTCGATCAATGCAAAGATCAGCAGGGCATCGAGGAAGCTGTCGTCGGCATGACCACCTTTCACCCGGTTATCCATCAGTGCATTTACGTAATCATCTTTCCGTTGCCGTCCTAAAGAGAGGCCGCGTTTTTTCATTTCAGCAAGTACCTGCCGGAAGTGTCCCCATTCTTCTGTAACGATGGGCGCCAGTTCCTCTACCAGTCGTGTTCTTTCCGGGTTGCGCTGGATCAGTGAAATGGCGGAAGATGCCGCTTTTTGTTCGCAATAGGCGTGATCCGTAAGAATGTCCTGTAATGAAATGGCTGCCAGATTCACCCATCGTGGATCGGTAGGCAGTTTTAGTCCGAGTATTGATACTTTGCTCATATGAAAATAGCGGTTAGCCTGCGGCTTTTTTGCGAAGATAACGGCAAAGTTTAAATTGTGCATCGATAAAGACAGATCAATGAGTAAAGACAGTACTTCTTTTTTAACGCGGTTGCTTGATGAGCGCAGGGAACAGCAGTCGTTCCGCGAATTGCGGCTGCCGGGAGATAAAATAGATTTTTGTTCCAACGATTACCTCGGACTGGCCAGGAATGCGGAAGTGAGGGAATATATCCACACGTTGATGGAGGAAAGGCATCCGGCCCACGGCAGCACCGGATCAAGGCTGCTGGCGGGTAATTATGAGTGGATTGTTTCTGTGGAACAGGACCTGGCAGATTTTCACGGTGCAGCAGCCGGGTTGCTTTATAACTCCGGTTACGACGCCAACCTCGGCGTATTTTCCTGTTTGGGCCGCAAAGGAGATACTATTATCTACGATCAACTGATCCATGCGTCTATCCGTGATGGCGTGCGTTTATCGGCTGCACAGGCGTTTTCATTTGTGCATAACGATGTTGCTGACCTGGAGAAGAAACTGAAAAATGCTACCGGGAATATTTTTGTAGCCGTAGAATCGGTGTATTCCATGGATGGTGATCTGGCTCCACTGGCCAGTATAGCAGCCATTTGCGAACAGTATAACGCGCACCTGATAGTGGATGAGGCGCATGCTACCGGCATCATCGGCAACAGGGGAGAGGGGCTGGTGCAACACCTGCAATTGACAGGCGCCTGCTTTGCACGTATTCATACTTTCGGAAAGGCAGTTGGCTGTCATGGCGCCGTGGTGCTGGGTTCCGGGATATTACGTGATTACCTGATCAACTTCTCCCGGTCCTTTATCTATACTACTTCTTTACCACCTGCTGCACTGGCTGCTATAGAGGCCGGGTATGCCGCATTTCCCTATATGCAGGCAGAAAGAAAAAAGCTGTCGGAGTTGATTGCGCAATTCCGCGAAGGCATTGCTAATGCAGAGCTGTTGCCCGGTACTACACCCATACAGGCGGTGCTTACGCGCGGTAACGAGCATACCCGCGGTATTGCCCAACGGTTGCAGGCTGCCGGCCTGGATGTGCGGCCTATCCTGCATCCTACGGTGCCAAAAGGAGCGGAACGCCTTCGCATTGTATTGCATAGTTTTAATACCCCGGAAGAGGTGGCCCATCTTACAAAAGTATTACAGGCATAAGCGGTTATGAATCAAATTTGATGTATTTTACATATTACATCCGATATGTAATATGAGAATCATCCCCGCAGTTATCACCGCAGCAATTACCTTATCGCTTACATACGCTTTCAGTCATAAACTGGGACAGATACCGCCACTGGGAAAGCTGTTAAGCCCGCAAACGGGCTTCTGGCAAAATGCAGAACCTATTGGAGAATTCCCCCGTGAACAACTGGTGTTACCCGGACTGTCCGGCAAAACAGAAGTTTGGTATGACGACCGTATGGTACCGCATATTTTTGCAGAAAACGAAGGAGATGCCTATTATGTGCAGGGATATGTGACTGCGCGCGACCGTCTCTGGCAGATGGAGTTGCAGACCTACGCCGCCGCCGGGCGCTTATCGGAAATACTGGGCCCTAAACTGGTGCAGTACGATCGCAAGCAACGCCGCCTCGGCATGGTATACGCTGCAGAAGGCACTGTAAAAGAGATGCTGGCAGATCCGGCTACCAAAGTAGCCGTAACCTCTTACGCGGCCGGCATTAACGCTTATATTGCCACGCTTACCCCTGCCACTTATCCCGTAGAATATAAAATACTGGATTATAAACCGGAGAGATGGGATATTATCAAGTCGGCCTTATTGCTGAAATACATGGCGCACGACCTCGCGGGATTCGCCAATGACCTTGAATTCACCAACGCGCGCCGTTTATTTTCCCTGCAGGACTTTGACCTGATGTATCCTGACTTCCACGAAGCCACTGATCCCATCATACCGAAAGGCACTCCTTATCCGGCGGCTACCATAAAACCCACTGCGCCACCAGACAGCGTGCTGGCTTCAGCCGCAGCATACATGAAGTTTAAAACAGACAAGCCTGATCCGGGCAACGGCAGCAACAACTGGGCCGTAGGCGGCAGCAAAACCCGCTCCGGTGCGCCCATTCTCTGCAGCGATCCGCATCTCAGCCTGTCGCTGCCTTCACTCTGGTACGAAGTACAGATCCATACACCCGATATGAATGTATACGGCGCTTCTCTTCCGGGCGCACCCGGTGTGATCATCGGTTTCAACGACCACATCGCCTGGGGCGTTACCAACGGAGAAGAAGATGTGAAAGATTATTACAGCATGCAATTCCGCAATGGCCGCTCCGAATACCTGTACAATGGCAGCTACCGTAAAGCAGACCTGCGCGTAGAAGAAATAAAAGTACGGGGCAGCGCCACCGTTCGTGATACCGTTGCCTACACCGTATTTGGGCCCGTTATGTTTGATAACACCTTCCCGGATAAAACAACCGGACAAACCTTCCTGGCCATGCGCTGGAAAGCGCTGGACCCGTCCAACGAACTGGCCACCTTCAACAAGCTCAATAAAGCCCGTAATTACGACGATTATCTCAATGCGCTTAACAGGTATACCTGTCCTGCGCAAAACTTTGTATTCGCCGATAAAGCGGGCGATATCGCCATCTGGCATAATGGTCAGTACCCGCTGCGCTGGAAAGATCAGGGCAAATGGATCATGCCCGGCAGCGACAGCACCTATGCCTGGCAGGGATTTATTCCTCATGAGGAATTGCCGCACATAAAAAATCCTGAAAGAGGATTTGTGAGCTCCGCCAATCAACGTCCCACCGACAGCACATACCCATATGCCCTGTACGGTGAATATGATCTTTTCCGTGGCAAGCGTATTAATGAAAGATTATCTGCCATGAGCGCGATCACCACACAGGATATGATGCAGCTGCAAAATGACGACAAAAACCTGTTCGCCGCCGCAGCCATGCCCATGATCAGGAAACACATTGATACCAGCTCACTCACTGCGCAACAGCAGCCCTACTGGCAGCTGTTAACCTCCTGGGATTTTATGGCCACACCCGACAGCAAAGCAGCCAGCATCTTCAATACACTATGGGCACACCTGGAAGACACCATCTGGCAGGATGAACTGCATCCCAAAGACACTACCATCCTGACTTATCCGCAATCCATCACCACATTGCAATTACTGCTGCGTGATACTGCCTTCCATTTTATAGATAACGTTAATACACCACAAAAAGAAACCTTATCGCAATTGCTGCAAGGCGCATTTGCGCAAACAGTAACGGAGTTGTCGGAGTTAAACAAAGCGGGCAGGCTCGAGCTGGGAAAAGCACGCGGTACAGATATCAATCACCTTTCCCGCGGCATTCCTGCCTTCAGCGCTTTACACCTGAATACAGGCGGTGGCCAGCATATTGTGAATGCCACCAAGCAAACGCATGGACCTTCCTGGCGTATGGTGGTGCAGCTATCAGACAAAACAGAAGCATATGGTATTTATCCCGGCGGACAGAGCGGAAATCCGGGTAGTCCGTTTTATGATAACAGTGTAAATGACTGGGTATCGGGCAAATATTATATGCTGCATATTTTCAGTGCGGAAGAAAAAGATGATCCTGTAATCCGCTACAAGCTTGTGTTTACGGGGAAGTGATAAAATAATTTCAATAAAATTTGGCTGGAAATAAATAATTCCTATCTTTGCACTCCGTTAAACAAAAAGACGGGGTAAAAGATTCCCTAGCTCAGTTGGTAGAGCAATACACTTTTAATGTATGGGTCTTGGGTTCGAGTCCCAAGGGGATCACAGAAGATTTTCAAAGCCTGCGCTAGTCGCGGGCTTTGTCGTTTTGGTCTATTTGTTAGTCTATCAAAGTGCGATTGCGTGATTCGTGGTTACTTAGTTTTATTCGGGTTGACTTATCAATACTAATTTATGATATTTTGATTTTAAAAACATATTAATTCCTAGTTGTAATTCCAGCAGGATCACTGGAATTTTGCAAAGCCTGCGCGTATGTAGCGCGGGTTTTGTTTTTTAGTCGAATGGATGGTCCAGTTTCTTTTGAATCACCTCTTTTTTCTTGCTGTACTTTATACGCGTTAGTCAGCGTTTGCGAAGGTATGAACAATAAGCAACCCAATTTTATATTACCTTATCGCAATACACTGCATGCTTTTGCTTCCATGTATTTTCCTTTTATTTAATTTTTCTCCTGAAAAAAGATTATCGTTTATCATTACATTTTTCTAAGACATAACAAAGGAAACATTATCGCCAATTTACAGCGGTTCCTTTACTATCACATCTTTATGTAGTATGTCAAATTTGTTGATCTTGCTAAAACACTATAACCCTATAGCAGGTACTTTCCGTTTAATAACAGCAAGGCAAATGGACAATATCCCCAGAAAAAGTGTTTATGATTCAGGCTTTATAAAATACATCAATTTTAAAATCACCTGAGATAATTCAAATACTCTCATTAACCATACAAATACAAGTGCCCAGTTCCAATAGACATAATCCTGAAGGGAACTTTTATGTGTGCTGGAATTTTTACTATTGGTATAGACAGATTTATTTCTTTACTCAATCTAAACTTGATACTGATATCATGTAGCTATGATCCTATAAGGTATTACAAAGCTGTTTTTATCCCCCGGAGGAGGATACGTCCAACTCACTAGACGGTCGCTTTTTAATGATACGCTTGTTGCCCATATTAAATTGTCGTATCCAATATTTCAAACTACTGATAGAGATTCCTTCCTGAACACAATAAGTTTTATTAGGTGTCTGTAAGGCAATATTAAGCAGAAGAGATTCAACCGTTATTTATAGCATTGTTCATCTTAAAACGGTGGCCACTTCCGTTATCGGCTGGGTGCTTGGACTTTTGAATAGTATGTGATGCAAAAAAGTTTTGTTATCATATAATGGGAGAGCTCTTTTGTATCCGGGTGACAAATATTAAATAGTAATATGTTATTTATTGTATTTTATTATATATATAGTAAGTCTATGACAAGTTTATACCTTAGTATAAATTAGCAGTCGTGAAGTGTTTGATTAAACAATCTCTCTGGCAATGTCTTTTTTTTAAGATGATGTCACGTCGTAATTTATTGTAAAAGAAACTTCGGTAAATCTGTTTGATTTTAGCCGCTGAATAATTATTTCCATTTGTCAATAAATCAAAAAATTGATGAGCGTGGGTTGCTGGAACAGGTAGCCAGAGGAGAAGAAGCTGCTTTCACACAGTTAGTAGATTGGTATTCTCCGTTGTTGTATACTTTCATCGTCCGGATTACAGCAGACCGTTGGATGGCAGAAGAAGCCGTGCAGGATACGTTTTTACGCATTTGGCTTAACCGGGAGTCGCTGGCTGCTGTTAAACACTTCAAAGCGTATCTGTTTGTTGTTTCAAAGAATTTTGCCCTGAAAGCACTTCAAAAGGCGCTTAAAGAAGATACTAAAGAGGTGGCATGGAAAGCATTTTATCAAACTTATTCCTCAGAAGATAATGATCGGGAACCAATTCTTCATTTGATTGATGAAGCAATTACCAGGCTCCCTCCCCAGCAATCCAAAGTTTGGATACTAAGCCGACGTAAGGGGTTATCGCACAATGATATCGGCACAGCATTGGGAATCAGCAGCGAGACGGTAAAAAAGCATTTACAGGCAGCCCAGAAGTCTATTATTAAATACGTCGAGTCGCAAATACATCTCCTCTTTATTCTTCTGTTAAAAAAATTTTTGTAAAAAGATCTTATCTGACTACCCCTTTCTTAAAAAAACGGGATCTAAGTATTTAGAAGACCATGATATGGATTTGAGTACTGAACGTTTACAACATTTGTTTGACAAGCTATTTAATGGCAGTATCACCGATGCTGAGAAGGAAGAACTTCGCACATTGGCGGGCATTTATGACCAGGATGCCTTATTGCCGGAAATACTTGAACAGCAATGGAAACAACTTGAACCAGGTGAACTGTTTTCACGGGAGCAACGCCTGATGGTTTCTCAAAAAATCCTGGCACAGTATCCCGGCATACCCGCCACTCCCGTACGAAAGCTATTTTATCGCTCCCGGTATTGGGCAGCGGCTTCTGTGGCAGTTTTGTTTGTCGTGGGTGTCTATTCCTGGTTGAATCACCGGGCCAAAAGTAAATCGGCCATAGCAAATGAACAGATGGCTGCGGTTAAACCCGGTAAGAATGGAGCCATTCTTAAACTGGCTGATAACAGCCAGATTTTATTAGATACCATGAAAAATGGTGTTGTCTGGCTTCAGGGGGGAATTACAGCTAAAATAGCAGACGGTAGTCTTATTTACGATGAAAGTAATAGTGCTGTTGCCTATAACGTATTATATACACCGAAAGGAAGACAATTCCATGTAGTATTACCTGATGGTACAGGGGTGTGGCTTAATTCTTCCAGTTCAATTCGTTATCCGACGGCTTTTACAGGCGGTAAGCGCGAAGTTGAGGTAACGGGAGAAGCGTATTTTGAGGTGGCAAAATCCGCTCAGCAGTCCTTCGCTGTTACGGTTAATCACCAGGCATCTGTTCAGGTGCTGGGCACCAGCTTTAATGTATCTGCCTATGAAGATGAGCCGGAAATGGTGACAACTTTATTTGAAGGAAAAATTCGTGTGAGGAGGGAGCAATCTTCGGTTTCGGTATTACCCGGACAACAGGCTTCAATAGGTAAGGATCAAAGCATAATAAGAATTAATGAAAATCCGGATTTAGATAAAACAATAGCGTGGAAGAATGGAGTATTCAACTTCAACGATGCCAGTCTTCACCAGATAATGCGGCAACTTGAACGTTGGTACGATATAGAGGTGGTATATGAGCGGCAAGGACCAGAAATTTATTTTTTAGGGGAAATCAGCAGAGGCGCATCATTAAAGGATGTACTTATGTACTTGCAAACAACCGGAGTCCGCTACCGTATGGAGGGACGTACTTTAACGATATTGAATTAATATAGCATCAACCATAAAAAAAACAGAACCAACCATTAAATAAAAACCGGAAGTGATTGAGCCCACTTCCGGCAGAATTTGATCTTAAAACGCCGTCAAAGCTATTTAATCAACCAAAGTCAACTGCAATTTATGCAAAAAAATGTCAATTGGGGCGCCAGTCTTATGACTGTTGGAGTCCGTTTACTTTCGCGCTATTTGCTTCCAGTTCGCCCCCAGATGAAGCCAATAGTTTCAAAAACCGTTTTGGTTATGAAATTTACTGTTATTTTATTGACTGTCGCACTTCTCCAGGTTCACGCAACCAGTTTTTCTCAAACCATCACATTTACCGGGAAAAACATGACTCTCCGACGGGCACTGGCTGTGGTGAAGCAGCAAACAGGCTACAATTTTTTTGCAAACCGTGATGATTTAGATAACAGGTCTACGGTGAATGTAGCAGTTTCCAATATGCCATTGGAAGATTTTCTAAAAATAGTATTCAGGGATCAACCGCTTAATTACATCATCAGGGATAAGATAATCCTTATTTCCCCTAAGCCAGCTATGGACACCGTGCGACCCGTATCGAACAACGACAAGGGCAGGTTGCAGGTGCGTGTATTCGATGGAGCCGACCCGTTGATCGGCGCCTCGGTTACCATCCGAAAGGAAGGGCGTGCGTCTGCGTCCGGCGCCACGGATGCCAACGGCTACTTCAGGACATCGGGCCTTGCAGAAGGAGCCTATATACTTGAGGTTACCTTTATCGGCTATGAAAAGCTAACGCAGGCAGTGACGATAAAGGATAGACCGCAGACGGTGCTGATGGCTATGAAGAAGGCGACAAGTACGCTGGATGCTGTTCAGACAACGGCCTATTCGAAAACGACGTTGCGATTCAATACGGCGGATATCAGCACCATCCGCGCGGAGGAAATTGAGCGTAACCCGGTATCTAATGTGTTACAGGCCCTGGAGGGCCGTGTGGCAGGGATGCAGGTGACCCAGCTGACCGGTAAGGCCAATGGAGGATTCTCTGTTCAGATAAGGAGCCTCAACACATTGTCGGGGGACAGGGCTTCACCGCCTAATATTACCAGGACCGGCGGGCAGCCGATATATATCGTTGATGGTGTGGAATACCCGGCCAGCGCATGGTTGCCAATGAACGATTTTAACTTTCAATTACCGCAGTTGGGCGGCAATGCGCTCAACTACCTGGATCCATCACTCATAGAATCGATCAACGTATTGAAAGGCGCCAGCGCCACAGCGGTCTATGGTTCACGTGGCGCCTTTGGCGTTATCCTGATCACCACGAAGAAAGGAAAGGCTGGCAAGCCTTCCCTCGCGGTAAATTACTCCCAGGGCATATCAACACTGGGGCGTGCCCCAAAGCTGCTCGATCTGAAAGGATACCTGGAGTTGCGGCGGGAAGCGCTCGCTAACGACGGCGTCAGGCCGGCCTCGTTTGATTACGACGTCAATGGTGCCTGGGACACCACGCAGAGTACCGACTGGAAGCAATTTTACCTTGGCAGTCATGCTGCTACCACGCGGTTGAACGCCAGTTATACCGGCGGAAGCCAGAACAGCAATTACCTGATAGGGGCCAACTATAGCTCCACAGGCAATATTGAACGAAATGTGGGATCGGTGCGACAGGGCGGTATGAATTTCAGCATCAATGCGTCCACCAATGACCGGAAGTTCCGCATGGGTCTGTCCGGAAGCTATTCCACTAATGTCGATAATACAGTGCCGGTGGACTTTGCAAGCTCCGGTATTTACTGGGCGCCGAATGCCCCCAAACCTTTTTTGCCCGACGGTAAGGTCAATTGGGAAAGTCCTGGTCTCTCAGGCAATCCTGTCGCTTTGCTGAACGCGATTTACAAAAATAATACGGATAACCTGATCGCCAGCGCCTCGCTGACCTTTACCCCAATAGAAGGGTTGTCCTTTACGGCCGTAGGCGGGTTCAGCCTGTTGTCTGCAAAGGAATTCACCGGAAAACCTGCTGCGATATTCAATCCGGCCAACTTTACTCCTGCACAGCGTGCCTCCACGCTCAATCAATACAGAATAAGGACCCTTAGCGCCGATCCTCGCGCGGAGTATGTACATACCTGGGGAAAGGCTCATCTTAATGTGATCGTCAGCGCCAGTATCAGGGACAGGGTTGATCAGCAGACTAAAATCGATGGGGCCGGCTTTGCTACCGACCAGTTGATGATGAACCCCGTAAATGCCAACACGCCACCTACTACCACCTATAATTCTACGCCAATGAGAAATATCGGTGGCGTTGCGGCGATCAACTTCCGCTGGGCCGATAAGTATATTTTAGACCTCAGCGGCCGGCGGGACGGCTCTTCCGTATTTGGCAACAACAGGCAGTTTGGGAATTTCGGCGCTGTAGCAGGGGCCTGGATCATCAGCGAGGAACCCTGGTTCAACCCGATACGCAAGGTGATCGATTTTCTCAAGGTGAAAGGCAGCTATGGCCTTGTTGGTGCAAGCGCGATATCGCCCTACCAGTATATCAATATCTATTACGCTACCCCTGCCGCTTATGGCGGAGGGCTTGGGCTTGCTCCCGCGAACCTGTCCAACCCTTACCTGCACTGGGAAACGAACCGTAACCTGGAATTGGGCCTGAACGTTGACCTGTTCAAGGGAAGGCTGAATATTGAAGCAATTTACTTCACGAACAAGGCAGGCGACCAGCTTACCATGCAGCCACTGGCTTCGCTTACCGGCTTTGACTACTACACCGTTAATACACAGGCGCAGATCCGGAGCTATGGGGCAGAGTTCACGGTCAATACCAGGAATATACAGACCAGGGATTTTTCCTGGAACAGCCGGATAATGCTGACGATACCGCGGACCAAACTGCTGGCCTATCCTGGTTTGGAGACCGTGCCCTATAACTTCAATTACATTATCGGTAAACCGATAACGGGCTACAAGTTGTACAACTATGCAGGCGTGGACCCGGCCACGGGATATTACAGTTTCTACAATGCCAAGGGAGAGAAAGGATCGTATCTGTCCTATACGAATACGCTGAAAACCAGCGACCAAACGGGTTTTGTGGATGTTGCGCCTAAATGGTATGGGAGTGTGCTGAATACCGTGAACTATAAGAGCTTCAGCCTGGATTTCCTTGTGTCGGTAATGAATAAGATCGGGCCCAATTACCTGGCGTTCCCGTACACCCCCGCGGGCTACATTAACAATAATATCCCGGCAGATATAGCGGAGATGCGGTGGAGAAAGCCGGGAGATGAGGCTTCCGTCATGAAGGCCACCCAGGGAACCAATGGGTACCAGAACAATACTTATTTCAGGAACAGTACAGGAGCATTCGGTGATGCGAGTTATGCCCGTCTGCAAAACCTGAGCATCAACTACCGGCTGCCGGCCCGGCTAACCCAAAAGGCTGGTATGGTGTCCGCATCGGTGTATGTGGCGGGACAGAATTTACTCACCGTATCTAAATACAAAGGGCTCGATCCGGAAAGCCTGCAACGGGGCTTACCACCGCTGCGCGTATTTACGGGCGGGATTTCGGTGCGATTTTAAATCTTTAAATTTTTCGATCATGACAAATTTTTTCAGATATATACGTTTTTCGTGGCTGTGGCTGATGCTGTTGGCGGCTATATCGGGCTGCAGGAAATATCTCGAAGTGCCATTGCCATTGAACTCCATGCCTGTGTCTTCGGCTTTTGAGAATGACATTACGGCTGCTGCGGCGCTTACGAGCGTGTACACAGTGCTGGCCCAGCAAGCTATACTTGATGGGACGGATGGACTAGGATCGGTTACAGGATTGTACACCGATGAGCTGAAGTTACAAAATACGCTCTTGAGTTCCGATTATGTGCCGATATACAGTAACGGGGTTAGCAGCAGTTCAAGAGTTGTCAATTATTGGACAACTATTTATAAGCAGCTGTATTCGGTGAACACGGCGATAGAGGGCCTTAAGCCGGCAACCGGCCTCACTTACCAGCGCCAGTGGCTGGGAGAAGCCTATTTCCTGAGAGGGCTGTTTTATTTCTACCTGGCGAATATTTATGGCGAAGTACCGCTGGTGGTGAGTACCGACTACCTGGCTAACAATGTGCTGGCCAGAAGCCCGCAGGCCGATGTTTATGCCCAGGTAGTATCTGATCTCAGGCAGGCGCAGTCGCTGCTGGACAATAATTATCACGACGCAACCGGCGCGGTGACGACCAGCAGGGGAAGGCCCAACAGGGCGGCCGCTACGGCCCTGCTGGCGCGGGCATATCTCTATATGAAGGATTGGAAGAATGCCGCAGCACAGGCGGACAGCCTGATCGGCAATGCGGCAGACTTTCAGCTGCCCGACCTGTCCAAGGCGTTCCTGGTGAACAGCAAGGAGGTGATCTGGGGCCTGATACCCTTTGGCAACTCGTATCCCAGCTATGCCGTAAAGGATGCAATTACCTATTATTTGGTGCCGGGGCTGCCAATAACTTCATTAATAGTAGTGTCGACAATGAGCGATTCCCTTGTGGCGGCTTTCGAACAGGGGGATGGCCGTTGGTCCGCCTGGGTTGGGAAGGACAGTTTGTCGCCCACGGAAATCTATTACTACGCTTATAAATATAAGGTCCGCGACAAACAAACGCCGCCGCAGGAGACCTTCGCGGTGCTGCGGCTGGCTGAGCAATACCTGGTTAGGGCGGAAGCGAAAGCGCAGCAGAACGATCTTACCGGTGCGCTGGCAGACCTGAATGCTGTTCGTGCCCGCGCGGGTTTAGGCGCTTCTGCAGCAGCAACGCAGTCTGATATACTGGCTGCCATTCTGCGCGAGCGCAGGGTAGAGCTGTTCACGGAGACAGGCCACCGCTTTTTCGACCTTCGCCGTATGGGAAAACTGGATGCGGTAATGAATGTGGCAGCGCCTTTAAAAGGCGGCGCCTGGAACAGTTATATGGCATGGTGGCCAATACCTGTGAGAGAGATTCAAAATGATCCTCACCTGGTTCAAACGCCGGGGTATTAATAAATATGGTAGTTCAGTGGGACAGGTCGCCAGGTTAATAAGGACAGGTGATATTCCCGTGTAAAAAAAATACGTGTAGGCTTCAAGGTTAGTAATGGTGTGTCAGCGTTTTTTCATGTGCACCTCCGCCCGGTTCTGAGGCGGTAGCTTACGTGGATTACCAGGTATACAACAAAAAATAATAATCGTATGAAAAAATTGAGCATCTGCTTATTACTTGTATGTGCTTTTATAGCTGCGCAGGCGCAGGAGGAATTTATCATTGAAGGAAAAATAAGTGGTGAGAAAACGCCCCGGAAGATATTCCTCAGATATTGGACAAATCACGTAAAACAGCAGATTCATAGAGATTCGGCGCTGGTAATAAATGGATCTTTTACATTTAAAGGAACGGTGAATGGGACGATGTATGCCAGGCTGAGTACAGGGGAGTTATTTGATGAATATCCGCTGGAACAGTCCTTTTTCATTGAAAAAGGCGTAACTAAAGTGATATGGGAAGAACGGCAAAGGGCCGTTTTTAGCGGTAACAAAACGCTGGCTGAAAACGACCTGTATGAATTGCAAATGGCTCCTTATTATAAAAAAAACGGAGAGCTGGCAAAAAGAAGGTACGAGGCTGCCACAGATAATAATGATACTGCTGTAGCCAGGCTGGATGCAGTGCTGAAGGCCAGTTTGGGGGAATCCCTGTTGAAGGGGCGTGAGTTTTTTACTGCTCATCCCGACTCTTATGTCAGCCTGATCTACATGCTATGGTATTTAAAACAATTTGAACCGAAAGACCTGGAGCCGCTGCTGAACAACCTGAGCCCGCGTCTGCACAGTACCGAAGAATGGAAGTCGATGACTGCCGCTCTTGCGATAATGAAAAAAACGGCCGTGGGAGCAACACCGGATTTTACACAAAATAATACGGAAGGCGTTGGGGTCCCGCTTTCTTCCCTGAGAGGGAAGTACGTGCTGGTGGACTTCTGGGCCAGCTGGTGCGTACCATGCCGTAAGGAGAATCCCAATGTTGTAAAAGCATATGAAAAGTTCAGGAGCAGGAATTTTGAGATAATATCTGTTTCATTAGATAACAATAAGGAGAACTGGTTGAAGGCGATCGAAGAGGATCATCTTACCTGGATTCATGTCAGCGATTTGAAGGGATGGAAAAATGATGTAGCGGTTGAATACGGGATTTCCAGTGTGCCGCAGAATTTCCTTCTTGACCCCAACGGCAGGGTCATTGCGAAAAATCTCCGGGGTGAAGAACTAGGAAAGAAGCTGGAGGAGCTGATCAGGAATTGAATACCGGGTAGCATCAAACAAAATAAAAAATCGTAGAAGCTATAAAAATTAAAAACCAATGAAGAAATTAATTGTAGGCGCCGCTATGTTAATGCCGGCCCTGTTATTTGCCCAGGGCAAAAAATCTGTTGCAGAAAAACCGTTTACCATCCAGGGTACCGTATCCAACCAGCAATCCCCTGCCAAAGTGTTCCTCAGTATCCGTAAGAATGGCGAAACGCATACGGATTCCACTGTTACCCAGGCAGGTAAATTCACCTTCTCCGGCGCAATAGACGAACCTACTTTGGTCGGCCTGGCGCTGACGCATGAACATGGCGGTAAAGTGTCCAGGGACGGAGATGTACTGGCGCTCTTCCTGGAGGCAGGCGCCGTTATTGTAAACAGCACCGATTCTATCAGCAAAGCGGTAGTAACCGGGTCTAAAGCAAACGACGACTATACTAAACTGAATGACCAGCTGAAAGTCGTAGAACTATTCCGCTCCCCTGAAATGATGAATAGATTCTTTGCTATGGCCAGGAAACAGGACAAAGAAGGCATCAAAGCCCTCAAAGATTCCCTGGACGCAGCAAAAAAAACAATAACAGAAGAATTTTTCGATGCAAATACTTCTTCACCCATCGCACTGTTCGTATTGAACCAGTTAGCTGGTCCCTTCATCGATTCTAAGATAGCAGAGCCGCTGTATAACAAACTCAGTAAAGAATTAAAAAGCAGCCCTTCCGGTAAACAATTCGCGAAAAAACTGGAAGCAGCCAGGAAAACTGCGATAGGCAACAGCGCTATTGAATTCAGCCAGGCCGACAGCACCGGTAAAGCGATCGCACTATCGTCTTTCCGAGGAAAATATGTACTGGTAGACTTCTGGGCTTCCTGGTGTGGTCCCTGCCGTGCAGATAATCCTAACGTGGTGAAGGCCTACGAAAAATTCAATCCTAAAGGTTTTGAAATCCTGGGCGTATCCCTGGATATAAAAAAAGAGGACTGGCTGGCAGCTGTTGAACATGATAAACTGACCTGGGCACAGGTTTCCGACCTGAAAGGCTGGAAAAACTCCGTGGCAGCCATGTACGGTGTAGGCGCTGTTCCACAGAACTTCCTGATAGATCCGAAAGGCATCATCGTTGCGAAAAACCTCCATGGCGAAGAGCTGGAAAAGAAACTGGAAGAATTAATAAAGTAATATCTCAGCAGATACTTTTTTCATATATTAGAAGGGCAACCACTATGGCTGCTCTTCTTTCCTGTGTCAAAAGTAAATGGCAAAACTTCCTTTTATTTTTGTGCGTATTAAAGACAGGAGTTTTTCTTGCATAAAAATATTGATGAATAAGGAGTAAGAATTGATACTATCTAAACAAATTTTTTTGAAATCAGGCTATTTGTGCTAATTTTTGTAAATCAAAAATAAATAAGTTCGAGTTTTGTACCATAGGGATCACTGGAAATTTTCAAAGCCTGCGCTAGTCGCGGGCTTTGTTGTTTTGGTCTATTTGTTAGTCTATCAAAGTGCGGATTCGCTGTTCTTGTTTACCTAGTTTTATTTGGGTTGACTTGTCCATACGAAATTATTGTTTTTTATTCAAAATGCCCAACCGCCAATAACGCAAGAGCTTAGTTATTTAGTTTACGATGTTGTAAGGAAGTCTAATGCAATTGCTTAATCACAATATGTATTGCCCCATTGTTATACTTTTTTTCTTATATTAGGGCTTAGAACTACCTAATATGCAATTGTTATCCTTTACCCAAATTGATTTGAACGACCCCTTTTTCGATTCCTTAAAAGAAGACTACCGTGAATTTGAAGCCTGGTATGAAAAAAAAGCAAAATCAAATGCGATGGCATATGTTTCGCATGATGAACATGGATATGTTCAGGCCTTTTTATATCTAAAAGTAGAGTCATCAGCCATAGAGGATGTGGCACCTAGGTTAGAAGAAAAAAAATGGCTGAAAGTAGGTACATTTAAGGTTAACCCTCATGGAACAAGATTGGGAGAGAGGTTTGTTAAAAAGTTATTAGACCACGCGGTTATACACGAAGTAGATAGCGTGTATGTAACAGTTTTCCCTACCCATAATGGTCTAATAAGGTTGTTAGAAAGATACGGCTTTACAAAACAAGCGGAGAAGACCACTGAGAACGGAGTAGAAGATGTTTTAGTAAAAGAGATGAATGTTTTAACAGGGAGATCATTACATGATTACCCATTAATAAAATTAGAAGGGAGAAGAAAATTCGTGTTATCAATTTATCCCGCGTTTCATACGCAGTTATTTCCAGATTCCAAATTATTCAATGAAAAATATGATTTGATACAAGACGTATCACACACGAACAGCATACATAAAATATATATTAGTTTCATGTCCGGAGTTCAGGCATTAAATTCTGGGGACATTGTTGTGATATATAGGACAACTGATACAGACGGGAATGCTCATTATAGAAGTGTGGTCACATCTATTTGTGTAGTCGAGGAGGTTAAAAGACGGCGTGATTTTGCATCCATAAATGATTATATTGCGTATTGCCAATCCTATAGTGTTTTTGATGAATCTGATTTAAGGAAATGGTTTAATAGGAACGGCGATTTGTTTATTATTAAAATGACCTATAATATTGCTTTAAAGAAAAGACTGATAAGAAAGGTGTTAATCGAAGATCTAGGGATTAACAGTGGATATTGGGGCTTTTTTGAAATTGACAACAACCAATTCAAAAGTATAATTAACCAAGGAGAAGTAAATGAAAGTATTATTATCGATTAAGCCGGAATATGTCGAAAAAATTTTTAATGGCGAGAAAAAATTTGAATACAGGAAGGCCATTTTCGCAAATAAAACAATCAAGAGCATTGTTGTATATTCTACAATGCCTGTAGGTAGGATTGTAGGGGAATTCACTATTGAGGAAATTTTATTGGACAGTCCAGAATTAATTTGGGCTGAAACAAAAATGTACTCAGGCGTGAAGAAATCATTTTTTAACGAGTACTTTAATGGAAAGACTTTGGCGTATGCTATTAAAATTTGTAATCCAAAATTGTATAAAACGCCTATTGATCCTAAAATGAAGTATAAATCATTTGTTGCACCTCAGTCGTTTAAGTATCTTTCTTGATTTCGCTATTGTTATGTTTTTCATAAATGGGGGATAACTTTTTAAAAGCTATCCCCCATTCACATTTAGTTTTTTGCATTTTTGAGATAATCATAATAACATGCTACTTTTCTAAATGAAGTCTGGTTATTTAATGCATTGTCTTTGCTGCATTGTTGTAAGAAATCTTTAAGAACCTCTAGGTCTAGTGCATCTTCAGTAAGGAGAGGTAAGATTTCTAATATTTTCTTCTTTTCAAATCCAGAATTGAGAAGATCCTTTATATGCTTAAAATCTGTGCGATATTTTTTTATGTTTTTTGTATAAAAAGCTCCAGGATAAAAACAATTGGGAATATCTTTGCGCAGCTCGAAAGCACCATTAATAGAAGATTTGCCGATCTTATTTAATGTTCCGTCCTTAGCGAGGAAACCAGCACTACGTAGGTATTTATAATGAGGACAAAATATTCTTTTCGTAAGGATATTAGGTAGACTTTCTTGTATTAAATCATTTGAATCAAATTTTATATCATCAAATAAAACGTCTTGAATAATATCTTTTGCCTGAGGTGATTTATAACCAAATTTTTGGAGACCAACTTTTTGTAAACTTTCATTTTGAGATAGCCCAACACCAACGACGAAATCAAGTTCATCACTTTCCTTTAGGTCTCCTAGATTTCCATAGTATAGGATTTTACTTGGGGTGTCTGTTTTAACTAAATCATAAACGGAACTTTTCAATTTCTTTAATAATTTCATTGGTAACTTATGTGTAATTTGATTTAGAACCTTAAAAATATCAGTAAAGTCATTAGTCTGGACTAGTTTAATTGGGAGTATGGAATTACCTACTTTTATTACGGTGTCACTTATGGTAGGACTTATTTTTTCTCTTTTCCATTCAATAAATATAAGTCTATCTTTAAGTTTATCGATGTTACTTTTATCTAAGCAGGAGACAATGGCATCCAGTATTTCTATTATATTTTCATCAGACAAGGAATAGCCTAAAAAGATGATAGGATGTTCTACAAATATAGTTAATAGCTTAGCTGCTAAATAGGTATTTTGGTCTTTAAATTTCGTATAATCTGCTTTTGTGACAACTAGGCTATCGGGTTTTGTGACACAACCGTGAATTTTGTAAATGTCTCCAACACTTAGATTATTTGAAAATAGCAATTCTTTTTGACCTATATAAGTCTGGAAATCGGGGAAAAGGTCGGATAAGAATGTATCCCAATTTGTTGTAATTATGCCGCTAATAGTAGACGTTTGTAATAGAGAAATTTCGTTTTCCAATCCCTCTGCGGCTTTATTATAAGAATTTACTATTTCTGATAACTCTATTTTTAGTGGTAGTTCTTCATTTATAGAGGCAATAGATTTATATTTTAATCGAGATTTTGTAAAATCAATAGAACTCCACCACAGCTTATGAAAATCAGCAGCAAAATTTGATGCCAATTGGGGTAGATCATCTGGACACTTGGAAGCATAATAATCAAAAGGTAATTCCAGCTTCATTTGGACTGAAAATTCTTCTAATAATGCTGACCACGTTGGAATATTTAAGTATCTTCTGGATAGTCCACTTCCAACAAATAAATATGGTAAGGTGCCAAAAGAGGAAATATGTTTCTGAAATTCTGTATCAAAATCGACCATTAGATAAATAGGATTTAGGTATAACTTATTAGGGATTGAAATTTATTGGGATTTGATATTATATTAATGCTAATATCGTTTATTATTGATAAATTTTAGCAGTCAAATATATGGAAATCACTAAATAATTCCGTATTTTCATAATAATAATTTGTGTTATGAGAATGAATATGAAGCGTTTGATATCATTTGCCACTTTTGATCTCCCTCTTAATGTAGGCTATAATCAGCTACTACTACGTATAATCAACAAAGAACACATAGTAGCTATTCCCCGTTGGAATGTTGAAGCAACCCGAAGAAAGCTAATTTCTCACTACTGGTACACGCATGTGCTTTATCACTTTCTGTCATTGTTCGCCATTGCACTACTTATTATTTTGCCGTTTAATCCTTATTTTAATTTGCTTTACCTATCTGTGCTATGTATGATGGGGGCCATAAGTTTTGGGATAGTCTACTTTTGTATCTATTTGCCTCTTTTTTCATCAGCCTTTCTTCCGCAATTGGAAACACTGATTGCAAACCACAAACGGACACAGGTTGAAACACCACAAACTAAGAGCGCTAAAACCCAATCGAAAATTCCGGCACTTACAGTCACTCTTTATGCTTTATTCAAGACAGCAGGCGTCGAAAGGATTGCTAGTGATGCGTTGTCCGCTCAGATGATAAACAGATTAACTGGTGTGGATACTGACAGCATTAAAGAAAATCTTCGTAGGATTATTCACCCCAAAACTCTAACCCCAAAGGAACGGGCAGAAATAATAAAAGGCATAGCCATTGCAAAGGTTTACTTTGAGAAATTGGACCACCCACCAGCTATTAAGCTGCTCGATGGGTTGGAAACGAAGTTGAAAGGGGTATGAAGCTCCTTTTTTTGCGTTAATACCTAACCATAAGTATACTTAGTTTTTTTCAACTTGCCCACAGGCGTATGTTTGTTGCCTAAAACAGTAAGTGTATGAAAGAAAATGTGCAAATTGAAAAAGCTGTAACCCCCATGTTGTTTCCCTTTGACCCCGACCAGTATTGGCAACGGATTAGACTCATTATCCGAGAGGAAGTTACAAATGTAGAAAGAAGCAAGCCCGCTCAACCAATCTATGAAACTCCCGGAATGACCTACAAGCCCCTTTTTAAGCTTGCAGAAGTCTGCAAACTATTCCAGGTTACTAAACCCACCATTTACCAATGGATCAGGCATGGGAAGCTGAAACGGTACAAAATCGAATCCCGTGTATTCTTTCTCTGGAATGACATACAGAAACTATTACAGCCCGAACAAGACAGCAAAGATTAAACGTTCAGCTTTGCTGCCCGTTTGCGATGATTGAACAGACAGCTTCGCTATCTGTTCCGTGGAGATTGAACCGGCGGCGTTGCCACCAGTTCGTGAAGATGATACAGGCAGCTTTGCTACCTGTATGCGGAGATAAACCGGCTGGCTTTGCCATCCGGTTGCGGAGGTCGAACGGATCTTCGCTCCGTTAGCGAGCGGTGTTTTTGCTTCGCAAAAACCGCTCGCCCCTTCGCTCCCGGTGGTCGCAAAGGGGGAAATGCAGCGGAGATTAAAATGGAGATCAGATGGAGAGATCAGAGCAAAGACCTAAGAGCAAAGGCGGTCGACCGGCTAAAGCCGTTCGAAAAGAGAAGCAATTCAGCCTCAGATTCACTGAGGCCGAATATGCTTCAGTGAAGGAAAAAGCCGCTAACGCGGGCTTAACCTTCACTATGTATCTGCGAAAAATGGCACTGTTGGGCCAAGTTAAGGCACGGCAAAATGAAGACGAAAGACAGATGGTAAGACAGTTAATTGGTATGGCTTCTAACATTAATCAACTGGCAAGAGTAGCTCACCAAAACAGTTTGTTAACAGCTATGCTGCTTTTTGAGCAGTACCGGAAACAATTTGATGAACTAATTAATAGGTTGACAAATGATAAGTAAAGTGATTACCGGCAGCAGTTTTTATGGCTGCTGCCGGTATATTTGTGAAGATGAAGGCAGGGCGACTGTATTAGATGCTGAGGGCGTAAGAGACTATAATTATCGTTTAATGGCCCATGATTTTGAGACTCAAAGGGGCGATCTTCCAGACAAGAAGAAGGCAGTTTTTCACGGCATTCTTAGTTTTTATCCGGGGGAATCTTTGGCAGATGAATCATTAGTGACGATAGCAAAGGAGTATCTTGACAAAATTGGCATGTCCGATACCCAGTTCGCAATAGCCAAACATACAGATAAAAAACACCTGCACTTGCACATAATAGCAAATTTTGTAGGGAACAAGAAGAAAGCTATCCGCGATAGCTGGATAGGCTGGCGAGGGAAAAAAGCAGCACAGGCATTAACAGAGAAGTATCAATTAATTCCCGCTGAAAAGAAGGTTTTAGCCCTAACAAATCTGGAATCTTTAAATACAGAAGAAGCGATCCGTTATGATATTTATCATGCAATTCAGAGTAAATTACCCCATGCCCGAAGCCTCTCAGGGCTAGCCGATAGCTTGATGAAACTAGGAATAGATATACAGTTTAAGTATAAATCGGGAACCACAGAATTGCAGGGAATCAGCTTTAAAAAGGGCATCTATTGCTTTAAAGGAAGTAAAATAGATCGTAAGTTTTCTATAACTGGATTACAAAAAATGATACAAGAAAATAACAAGAAACAGGTGCAGAAACGGAAAATTGGAAGGAGAATAAGCTGAAACTGTTGCGGATCGCTGCCGCGGGCTTGCGCTCCGTCCAGGATGATTTTTTCAACATTTGTCCGTTACTGAGCTTTTGTAGGAAAAATCATCCTGGACAGAGCGCATTCTTTTAATCTTCCTTTAGAAATTTAAAATTATGATCCAGCAAGTGTTTGGGATGAACATTTAACCCTTTTGCAATTTCAAGAAACGTCGTAAACGTAAAATCCTTTTTCCCATTTTCGATATTGCTGATATTTCCTTTAGTAACATCGCATCTTGACGCCAGTTCGTCAAGGCTTATCTTAACTTCTTTTTCTCTAATTTTCCGCAAACGCTCCCCAATTTCCTGTAATCGATTTTTATCTCTTTCCTCATTCATTTTCAGAACTTTGGATAAATTCCGCATTTTTATTTCAAAAAATCGTTACAAGATCTTGTAACATTGAAAATGTTTTCTTACTTTTGATAAAGTTTAAATCTAAATGCTCGCTATTAGGGCATTTGGATTACTGCAACGTAAAATATAATTTTGCAGATCAAATTTTCTGCATTGATTACTACGTTTTTGCGTGCTTTGGAGAGGCCAGAATGTAGTGCAGCAATGCTCATGCCATAGGCGTGGGCTTGCTTGTAAGATCTATTCGGCCTCTCCAAAGCGCGCGGGTAGAACACTGCGAGTAAGCCACGCCTATGGCATTTTTAATATAGCCATTGACGTTTGCCGACCTCCTGTTGTTTCCCCATCTACAAGCATTTTTCGATACCACTGGCTAATCGGTTGTAATGACCGATTCGGGAGTCATTTGTTTTATTCTTCTAGGTATCCACTTATGGATATGCCCGGTTATGCGAGTTATCAGACAGTATTTCATCACTCGATTTATAATCAATCTTAAAATTGAATGTTATGGAGAATCTACTAACTACATTGAACCAAGTTACGCCATGTGGTACATCATCTGGCTTTGTCGAGCTATTTGAGTACGAGCTATCTTCTGTTATTGGCAGTAATGCTGCCGATAGCTGGTCAGCAGATCAGCGGGCTGATTTTATGATGTTTTATACTTTGTTCAGTGCAAATACTGTCGCGGCTTTTAGCATTCGGGATGCACTGAGACGGGAAAATGTTGAGAACTTAACAAAGGAGCTAATTATCGAGCTGGAAAGTGATTTGTATGAACTGTCAAGTTTTGCGTCCGGGCTTGAATTGTACGAATTGGAGGCAGCTTTAGATCAGTATATCGAAATATTGGTTGACGGGGATATGGGGGTAGATGGTACAATAGCCGCAATTACAGGTAATTATTTTAAGACGTTTTTCTTGACGCTTCATTCTTTAGATATAGAGAACAGGATTAAAATGGTAAAAAGTCCAATAACCCTTTAAATATGCTTTATGAATACAAATAAACAAGCAACAAACGTATTACTCGCGTTGCATACAGAGCTTTCTAAACTGCCTGTAATTTTCAGGGAACAGGTTTGCGAGGAATGCAATTTTAGCACTCCTACCTTCTATAGAAAGATGCGAGGCATTGACAGGCGCGTTGACGGCAAGCTAATACCAGCATTGAGCAATGCGGAAAAACAGAAGATCCGCGAGATCGGAGAGGGGGTGACAAGGGCACTATCTGCTTCCATTCTTGGGGATGTCGAAAAGTAAACATTTGGGTACGAAGACTTAATAACAACGGCGCTTGATTTCTCTTGCGCCGTTTTAGTGTTATGTAATGCTTGTTTAAAGCCTTATTTAAGCTGTTTTAGAAGTCTTAGAATAATTATCTTGGTTCAGTAATATTATCTCTGTATTGTTTCTGTTTGCCCATATTTCCTTTATTTTTCTGCCAGCTTCTTCCGGACTAATACGGATATATTTGTAAAAATCCTGTAGGCTCTTATGGCCGCTAATCTTCATAATCAACTCTACTGGTGTTCCTGCCAGAAATTCATTTGTACAGAAAGAACGGCGGCAGGTATGGGAGGTTATCCATCCGTATTTGGGCTTTATTATCTCAATATCCTTGTTACCCTTCTTATAAGAGAACTTGACTGTTTCGCAAATGCCAGCCAGTCGGCCAATTTCCTTAATATTTACATTGAAATCGGGGTTGTTTACAACTGGGATTACTTTTCTGAAACGATTTATAAGTATCTCATTGGCCACGTCCATCAAGGGAATTACTACCCAATGGTCTGATTTTTTCTGCTTTTTGCGAAGCATTCCTTCCCGTATGTCTTCTGGTTTTATATTGGAAAAGTCTGAAAACCGAAGACCAGTAAGGCATCCCAAAACAAATAGGTCACGGTAGGGCAGGAGAGCAGGGGAATCTGTCAGATCGGTATTGTAGATACGATTTATTTCCTTCCATGAAAGGTAAATGGCGTCCGATTCCTCATTCAGGATCTTAAAGTCTGATAAATCAATAGGAGGGATGATTTTACGGCGTACTCTATCCCGGACGAATATACGGAGCTGTTTAATGGTTTTGCCTACTGTAGCTGTTTTGAGGCCCTTTGTAACGGTCTTGCGTCTACGTTGTATATATTCAAATGTCAGGAAATCGACCAGCCCCTCATAGAAATTAAAATCAATGCAGTTAAAGGTAATAACGGCCCTGCGGTAGTCTTGATACGCCTGTAAGTGGTCTTTCATGTTTTTATAAACCCGCAACATGCCAGGTGTAACCTTGTTGGTCTTACACTTTATATAATCATCTATTTGAAAGTAAAAGTCGAGGTTTGTTTCTGGCTGCTTGTTAGCTACCTCATTTGCCATAGGGGAAAGGGCTTCAGGGTTCAGGTCAGGTTTGAAGGTGCTTTTGACAAAGGCCAATAGGTCTATTATTTTCTTTTGTACCGCATGAGAAATAATATCCTCAACCACGCGCAGCATGGATTTGAGCTTTTTGTTCAGTGTTTCTGGATCGCCAAATATTTCAGGTAGGTTTGTAGCTATACGGGACCTTTTCCAATAGGCGGGAGGGATAGCAATTTCAGTGTTTAATAACGTTCTTTTGTCTGAGTTGTAGCAATACTGGATGAAAATAAGGCTTGTTCCATCCCTACGAATCTTGCTACTTTTGCATACTAATTTTAATGGTAACAACATAACTAGTCTATTTTTTAGTCTATTAAAGTTGGGGCCAACCCTAATAAAGTTAAGAAGTAGAAAAGCGAATTGCTGTTGTAGGATACTTAAAATCAACGTGTTATAGTTGGTTTAAGTAAACTTAGATAAGACTGGAAAATAGATCGGAAATCCCAAGGGGATCACCATAAGGGACAAATCTTTTTCAGAAAGGTCTGTCCCTTTTTCTTTTTGGCTCAAACGCTGCTCCAGCGCGTATATTAAATTAGCCGCTTCATTTATTCTTGTAGTTCGATAATGTGATCCGTCAAAAGTTAGTTTTTCGGGGAATATTGAACTGATGATTTTTCTTTTTTCTTCAATGGTGCCATTGTTATACAGAACATCCAGCTGGCAAAGGATTTCCAGTGCCTTGTTAACGATACCTTCGATGTTGTGATTACTTTGTGGTACTTCAGACAGACGTGCTTCGAGTTCTGATATCTGTCTTTCATAGTCGGCTTTGCTTTCCCTGTAGTCAGCGGGATCAATTTCTTTGGAGAAGAGTAAGTTTCTGGCTTCCTTGATTTGATCGGATAAGGCATCTATTGTGTTTAGAAGTTGTTTTCTTTCGTCGTAATTAGTTTTTGTTTGAGATTTGAAGGCGAAAAGAATAGCCTGCTTGTATATTTTCCGGAAAGCAGGGCGGGGGACATACTTTTTTATTTCAGTGGCAAATAGCTCATTGGCTTTGTCTGCCTTGTAACGGCTTCCGCAGGAGGAAACACAATGATAGTAATGATAATGTTTGGTATGTCCTTTTGATGCACTACCTGTAAGCATCTTTCCGCATTTAGGGCAGACAAGAAAACCTCTTAAAGGTAGCATGTTGTCGACCACGGTTTTGGTCCGTTGTTTCTTTCTTCTTCCATCGAGTACTTGCTGAACTTCGTAATACAGCCCCTCGGAGATAATCGCCAGATGCTTACCTTGCACAAACATGCTTTCTTCGTCCTTGTATTTGGGAACATGGATTTTGCCACAATATACTGGGTTACGGATGGCCATCCAGAAATTATTCTTGCCCAATTTCTTCATTGCAAGTGCAAGAGCGGTTTTTACTGTTCGGGATGCGCTGATTAATGCTGAAACCCAGGACCTGAATGAGGTTTTGCATATCCAACTTGCGGAATCACTGGATGATTTGGTAGAATTTGCCTCCATTGTTGATCTGCATGAACTGAGTGAAACGATTGACGAGTATGTGGGGATACTTATAGATCAGCAAGAGTGCTTCCTGAATACAGTCAGGGTGGAGTTCGGGGCAGGTTATTTCAGGGCTTTTTTTCTAGCGGTTTATGATCTCGATATAGAGGCGCGTATTTATATGGCAACTCAGTTTTTAAACAATAAAACATTGATTTATGGGTAACGAAATGAATGTATTGAATAAACTTCACAGTGCATTTACGGCAAGTGCTATTCATTTTAGGGAGCGTGTTTGTGAGGAGTGTAACTATAGCGTTCCTACTTTTTATAGGAAGGTGAGGAGCAGGGATGGAATTGAGAATGGTAGGGTGGTTTCTGTACTTAGTAATGCTGAAAAGGATAAGATCCGCGATGTTGCATAAGAAGTTAGGGCGGAATTGGAAAATTCAGTGTTGAATTTGAAGGAAGGTAAATGATATTTAGGAGAATAGAAAAGCTTGAAAGCCGCTGATAGGCAGCGGCTTTTGTATTGTCTAGCTAGTAAGGTATTTAAATGGATGCAGAATATGCTCAATTGATATGAATAGCAGCTAACTAAAAATTCCAATTTGTTTTTCCAATTTGTTCTGTTTTGGTGAATTATTCATATATTAGATTATTGAAGAGCCTGTAATCAGTCCTGTTGGACTGTTTACAGGTTTTTTGGTAAAATGCCACATTGTGCTAATATTTTCCTTTTAAAAATCATAGTTGTCATAGAATTGTGATTGTTATTCCCAATACGAATGTCTTTGACAACAGACACTTAAAGAATACTAAAATCCATCCCTTGGTTTTGATTCCCAATGCCATTAGTCGCAATTTGTGTATTTAAGGTGAAAAGAGTTGTGTTAGCAAAAGGCTATTTTAATTTACCTCAAGTAAGAAACATAATAAATAATGCGACATAAATATCAACTAATTTTACTAGGCTCGGAGAAAGCAATTAGATCAACCATAGTAGCCCAAATTTATTCAAAAATTAGTGAACTTCGGCTGCCAGAAGAAGCGTTGAAAATCATTGATTCGAATAATATTGACGAATATGTTGGAAATCAACCAGCATTTGCGATTTATTTAGGCGATACAAATGGCGACTTTAAAGACTTGGATATTACTCAAAGGTTGATAAGAGAGGGAACAATGATATTACCAGTTTTTTTTAAAGCATTTAGCAAAGATATTCCTGATATTCTTTCTAATCAGAACGGAATTGAGTTTAAAGACACCGAACTAGATAGAATCGCAAATATTGTTCTTGAATCGTTTGAGCTACTAAGGAACACAAGGAAAGTTTTCATCAGTTATAAGAGAATGGAGTCATCTCCAATAGCAATACAGCTTTACGAGGCTCTGGAATCTTATCATTTTGATGTTTTTCTGGATACACATTCGATTGGAAAGGGTGAGCCTTTTCAAGATGAGCTGTGGCATAGAATGACAGACTGTGATGTGATTTTGGTATTAAATACTCCGGGGTTCTTAGAAAGCCACTGGTGTAAGGAAGAGTTTGCGGAGGCTGCTGTGAAACAAATCGGAATTGTGCAGTTGGTATGGCCAGGACACAAGATTGAAAAAATTGATCCCTCTTCTCACATCAGTTATCCTATTCAACTGACACAAAGCGATTTTTTCGATGGGATATATAATAATAAGGATCAGTCTAAATTATTAACGGAGGTTGTGGAAAAAATAATAATGGAGGTGGAATCCGTTCGTGCAAGGAATTTGGCAGCTAGGCAGGATAATCTCATAACAGAGTTTAGGAATATTGCAGAGAAGAACGGGCGGTTAATAACAGTACAACCTGAAAGATTTTTGACGGAAGACTTGCCCAATGGCAATCACGTTATATATATTCCTACTATAGGAGTTCCTCAATCTACAAGCTGTCAGTCAGCGGAAATAAAGAATGAAATAATGGGTTATGAGGATGTTTCAATTCGTTTAATCTATGATGATTTGCGTATAAGAGATAAATGGTTGAAACATTTAGAATGGTTAAATGATAATTTTAAAAAAGATATTAAAACCTTAAAAAAACAGGAATTTGAGAAATGGCTTCAAAAGAAATGAAAAATATATTCCTTTCTGCAAGTGTTCCTTTGCCTGAAAGAGACGAAAAATATATTGGAACGGCTGACGTGATAGCAATTAGAGATGCAGTAATCGCTTTAACTAGCGTTGTATTGCCTATTCATAAGGTCATTTGGGGGGGGCATCCTTCAATTACGCCTTTGGTCTACTATGTAATGGAGAGACTAAATTTGGATATTCAACAGCATATGAAACTATATCAGTCTAGGTTTTTTGAGAAGAACTTCCCAGAAGACAATAATAAATTTGAAAATGTAATACTGACAGAAATTATTCAAGATAACAAGGAGTTAAGTTTAGCCCATATGAGAGAAAGGATGTTTGGAGAAAATGAATTTTTTGCAGGAGTTTTTATCGGTGGCATGGAAGGTGTTGAATTAGAATACGAGTTATTTAGAGAAAAATTTCCCAATGCCTTGGTTTTGCCAATTGCAAGTACAGGCGCGGCGGCTCGATTGCTGTATGATAATTTCATTTCTGGAGATCTACAAAATCAACGTCTTATAAAGGACTATGGCTATATGTCTTTGTTTCAGAATTTGTTAATGGATAAAATTTAAAGGATATGAAAAGAAAGGTTTTTTTTAGTTTTCATTTTGATAAAGATAGTTGGAGGGCAGGTCAGATTCGCAATATTGGAGCAATAGAAAGTGATAAACCAGTTAATGGAAATATATGGGAGGAAGTTAAAGAGAAAGATGACAACACGATTAAAAAGTGGATTGATAGCAATTTGTCGGATAAATCTTGTTTAGTTGTGTTGATAGGAGAGGAGACTAGCGAACGAAAATGGGTACGTTATGAAATTAAGCGAGCTTTTGAATTAGGCAAAGCTGTTTGTGGTATTTACATACATAGACTGGAAGATGCCAATGGCAAGCAATCTGCCAGAGGTGAAAACCCATTGGTGAGTAATATTCCGGTTTTTGATTCCGACTACTTATCTAGTAGTTATGTCTATGACGACATAAAAAATAATATAGCGGATTTAGTTGAGAAGGCAATCAAAGAAAACGATTCAAATTAATGGGAAGGAAAATTTTCGTATCATATAAATATGGTGACACTTACGTTAAAGATTTGGGTATTTATGAAGATGGTCTGTGGGGGAAAGTAAAAGTAGCAACTAAAGCTAGGCATTATGTTGATAGATTATCAGATATACTCACAGAGGAGGAACATATATATAAAGGAGAGGACGACGGTCAAAGTTTGGCAGACTTTTCGGATATGTATATTGCATCGGCACTACGAGATAAGATTTATGATAGTAGCATAACTATTGTATTCGTATCTAAGGGAATGAAGAATTTCCTAGAGGCAGAGAGTGATCAATGGATGCCTTGGGAAATTTCATACTCTCTAAGGGAATCTTCTAGAGGAGGGCGAACAAGCGGTTCCAACGGGATAATTGCCATAGTTTTGCCAGATGAATTGGACAGTTATGGATACTATATCACTTATAGTTCGGAATGTAATTGTAGGATGTTGAATACTGGATTCTTATTCAAAATTTTGAGAGACAACATGTTTAATGAGAAAAGCCCAACAACATCCGCATGTGTTAACGGTACGATTGTTTACCATGGAGACAATTGTTATATTCAAACCGTTACATGGCACGATTTTATATCTAATCCCAATAAGTATTTGGATAAGGCAATAGAAATTAGGGATAAAATTGATAAATATAATATAGTAAAAAATCTAGATTAGAATATGAGATTTCTTACAGAGGCTCAGTCGACAATTACTGAAAAAGAACTAGGACATTTATGTAAGTATTTCTATCGATAGAGCTTTTTTATGAGAAACACGGAATATGTGTTTTTCATACGATTTATCTATTTAAGAAGAATATTTTGTGAAAGCGTAGAGATTTCACCAGATAAAAAAATGTTTGAAATGTTATGGTTTAACCTAAACAATTTAAAGAAAAAATGTGTCCAGGAGCGATTATTTGGAGAAGTTTGGATTGTCTATGACAATATTACGCCTATGGAGGTTTGTCAACTTCTCCAAATTTCTACTATAAGAATTAGAGTTGTAAATTTATTGATTTATTAACTTTAATCTAGCACCGGTTTATATGGCTATACAATTTTTTTAGATAGTGTTACTATGGCCTTGAACCCAAGAGCTCGATATCCTTTTTTTTCGAAAAACAGCTTTCCTATTTGTATCGAATTCACGATCTTTTTATGATGGGTAAACCGACCTTATCATAATCATAGTAGTCAGATATGTTTTGCAAAAACATCTACTGTGTCGGCTACATACTGGGAAACTATTTGCAATCAAGTGAAATTATTATCTAGTTTCCCCTTAACCTGGCGCTCGTAAATTTCCTGCAGATCCCTGCCTATTATTTCCATCTTTGCTGGGTCCAAGTCCTTTTCAATCATCATTTTTACAGATTCTGTAATGGTAACCCAGGCAATCTTAGGATTGCCGAAATCACTGATGGGCTTAGCCTGGTAAGGGAGTGCCGAAAAACGTTTCAAATTGTAAGGCTCCTTTCTGCCCCAATCATAAAACTCCAGAATGATAGGGACGATTTTAATGGGATCCCCTTCATCATAACGGTCAATTGCATTTCTGATCTCATGATCCACTATATACCTGGTGCTGTAGAAGTACTCGCTTACCATAAAGAACACGATATCCGCCTCGTCAAATTTTTCCTTTATCCTCTGATTCCAATTATCTCCCGGTAAGAGGTTTGTGCAGTACCAAGGCTCTTCAATTAACTCCGCATCAACCAGCGGTTGAAGATAGCGCCGTAGCGTATGAATGTGAGCAAGGTCTTTCTTCGAGTACGAGATAACAACTTTCTTACGCTTAATTGCCAGCGTCATATACTCTTCATAGTCTTTTAGTTTGAAAAGCTTCTCTTCGCCTTTGATATGATCAAAGTCTGCCAATTTTCTTTCCGAAAAAACTAGCTTGCCATGCAAAGCATTTTTTTCCAGTACAGCGACGGAGATAAAGTCAATGCCATTGAGGGTTACCATTTCCTCCAGCTCATAGCCCACATTGACCTCCCTGACATATTGGGTTACTTCTTGAATAAAAGCTGACCCCTTGCCGTGGTTGCTGACATCATATACGTCGACATATGCATTTCCATCGACAGTGCCCAAGAAGAACTTTATCATTACAATCTCGCTGGTACCAGGTTTTTTGATGATGAGTCCATCTTTCCAATAGTAAAAGGTCTCATTGCCGGATGCATTCCGGTCCCCTGATATCAAGTTGCTGTAGTTCTGAAAAATGCTTAGCACAACATGTTTTTGAATAAATCCCGAATATTCAAATCTTCGGTATGGCTTGGTTCTTTCGTTTAAAAAAAGCTTGACCTTTGCTTCCGGCATTCTGGAAAGGTACAGGGGTGCAATATAACATTCTTTATAAGGGTGCCTGAATATCATTCTGAAATCAAGCATCATCTCCAAAACGTTATTGATATCGTCGTCGCTGGAACCACCTAACACACCTTCCATATACTTTTTATCGAACTCTCCTGCTTGATTGCTTAGGTTTAGAAGTACTTTATGGATATTGTCAATTACCCATTTTTTTTGTACATATACTTTTCCCAGCCCGGAATTTTCCGAATAAAGCAGCATGCCGATCTGCTGAAGGTAATTGATTAGAATCCGGCATTGCTCTGTGTCTATTGGGTCAGCCAAGAGACTACTGCAGTACTGTTGAAACTCATGGACACCTAAAACCGGTTGGCCGCTATAGCCGACAATGCTGTTCTTTACGATCTCATAGTATTTAGGAAGGACGGCACCAACTATGTCCATCTTATCAAGCATTTCTTCAAAAATAACATCAAAGTGCACCATGTTTCGCTCCGGATCCTTTATGGAAATATTGATGATTTCATGTATAAAGGAGTAGTTTTTAGAAAGGGATTGGTTGTTCAAATGAGTTATGCGGGAGGCATCTGGCACTTTATTCTGGGCCAGCAGCAATGAGCCGCTGTATGTAGTTTCCCTTTCGATATCAAATTCAAAGTTATCAGCTTTAATATCTTTAATGTAATACTTCACGGATTCCAGCCAGTATTTGACGGGGTAATCTTGCGTCTCTATTTCTATTTTTTCACCTGTGATGTCCTCCTGAATGCATTTCCTCAAATTGAGATTATTGGTCCGCTCTTCCCAGACTAGCAGATAGACTGTATTTGTACTATAAAATAGGTGATGGGTATCATGGTAATAATCATGGCCACCAAAATCGAAAATGTGGAGGATACAACAATCACCAAGCTTATTTATTTTATATTTGCTCGTTATTACTTTTTCCTCCATCCAAAGTGTCGCTGGATGGGTCTGATCTAACCCGTTCCCATTATCGAGGTATTTTACCAAGGTCGATTTCCCAGCTTCGCTATTACCGACAAGTACAACCTTGATATCCTTATTGATATAACTCCCTCTTCTTTTTATATCTTCAAGCGTTCTCAGTACGGCTTCCTTTCCGATATTGACTATTTCCATAGGTGGCTGTTCCAGTGAATTTTTTGCCACATTAATAGTCCCTACTTTCCATTTGTCATTGACGATGCCCAACCTGCTAATAAGCTGCTGGATCGGCCGTAGGTCAGTGATGCTATTTTGATGAAGGTCTATGGTATAGACGACCTCAAGCCCCTGAAGGAATGAAACATTCTGTATAAAATTGTTGCTGAGCAGAATTTCGGCCAGATTGTTTAGCCCTGATAAGCTTTCAACTGAGGAAATCTCGTTATTGTTCAAATGGAGGCTTGCAAGCTTATGCAGCTTACTTAGTCCCCTGGTATTTTTTATCCTGTTATTGCTCAGATTCAGATATTCTAGTTCCGGTAGCGACGTAATCGGGGAGAGGTTTGTAATTTCCCATCTGTTCCACTTGCTGCGACCACTATTCCAATCACCACCGCATATTAGCCGCTTTAAGTACTTAAGCTTGTTTATCTCAGAGGGAAGCTCTTTTAACGTATTTCGTTTTCCCTTGTTCCGGCTTGTGATCTTTTTCCACTTCCCGTTCTCATAAACGGCCCATTCGTTGCTTAGTATCAATTCTTCCAAGTGGATACATTCAAAGAGTTCAGGCAAGATAGATAAATCTGTTAGCCCACAATTACCCAGATCAAGGCTGGTAGACTGTGTAACCAAACAATTTTCAATAAGCTGAATGGCCTGAGAAATATCAACCTGTTCCTCAACAATACCCTCATCTTTTCCCTGATGGGCAGGATCGGTCCAGATTTGTTTTATAAACGGTAGATAAAGGATTCGGCTGCAAAGGAAACCAAAATTTTTTGGATTCCTACACCGGAGACCTAATTCTCTAAATACAGCCAAAAGTGCTGCAGTACCATTTTCTGACGTGTATTGCTGTGACAAGATTTCAGAGAAGACACTTGCCCTCTGCCTTTCCGAAAGCATGGTAATATTGTGGGCCGGATCCATGAGATATATGATCGCATTACTAATACTTGAGCTCAGCTCATGCAAGTGCCCTGTCCTTTTGAATCTTATGAGATTGGTAAACCAGTGTTGTTGCCTGACCGCGGATTTTGCGAGCACGCGTTTATCCGAATATTTGTTCCAGATATTTTTCCGATAGGCATGGTAGTCCATATAGGCAATCAATTCACCGCAAAGATTGGCGAAGGACGATTGTTGGGCATATCCCTTTCTATTACTCAACTCAGCCAGAAAATCCTTAAATGTCAGCCTTGAAAATTTAAAGTCGTCTTCAAGTTTTTTATAAAAACTTTCAGCCTTCGGTTCATAGTCCAGATACTGCTTAAATTTTTGCTCCGCAAGATCAAAATAATATTCTTTTTCGGATTGTATGTCCCTGAGCAAGTCGTTCTCGGCAATATTAGGTAATTCGGCCTTTAACACTAATAGCCCGCTTGCAATATCTATATCTAATGAACGGTTTTCGAAAGAACGGTAGACGCTAAGGTCTCGCGTGCAGAAGATCAAACGAACTGATGGCCGGGCAACCTCATAAAATGCATTCACCATGATATTCCGACTTAAGAACGGGTCAAGCCTTCCCGCGCCAGTTCCCAAAATGGGAGTTGCAATTTCTTTAACATCATCCATTCCTTGTATTATCCTCGCCAGCTTTCTACCGATCATGCGAATGGCAAAATAGGCGCTATTGTATTCTTCAACACTGCAGGCAAATGCTATATATTTTCTTGATCCTTTACGGTCTAAGACTCTGATCTCTACGTCTCCTAGATTATAGGGTTTACCTTCCCAGTCATCTGATAACTGAAGCTTGTTTAGACCGGCCCTGAAAGACTTGGAGATCGTACCTTCTGTCGAAACCGGTATAACCAAAAGGTTGCATTCGACGTTGAAAATATCATCGTTAATATAGTCCAGCATTATTCATTAGGTATTTGTAGATAAATATAGAGGGGAAAGGTTGAGTAATTAATATGTTAGGATAAAAATAACTGTAAATATATAATTTTTATTTATTATATATTTGAATTTTCAGACTTGTACTATTTTATCTAATTTACGTAAATCTATATAAAGATTCGAGTTTTGTATCACAGGGATCACGAAAAATAAAAAATCCTTCTAGTCGCAAGATTTGAAGGCTTTTGTATGTTCGATAGTTTTTGGTAGAAAAGTTAGCTTTCAATTAAATTGTTTGTTTTCAATTGATAATGAGTTCGAGTACCATAGGGCCGATTTCTTAGTCGCTAGGTCTTACAGTTTCTGAGTTTAATATTCTTTTAATTGTTTACCTACCAATGATTTGTTAATACCGCGCAATTATCAAATGATAAAGTATACAGTTTATACTAACGACTACTTTTACCTCACGAAAATCAATTCTTTGTATAAGCTTTATTTATGGCTAAAAACATTAAGCAAGCCTCAATTCCAGATGAAATAGTAAAGAATAAAATTTATTTTATCAGAGGGCAGAAAATTATGTTAGACCGTGACCTTGCTGAGCTTTACGGTGTTGAAACTAAGAGGTTAAAAGAGGCTGTGAGAAGAAATATAAATCGGTTTCCAGAAGATTTTATGTTTGAAATGGCCAAGGAAGAGTTTGAGAATTGCAGGACGCAAATTGCGTCCTCTAAAGATGAGTTTAAGGGACTTCGCTATGCCCCTTTTTGTTTTAGTGAGCAAAGGATGACTATGGTTTTGGATCTGCTACCTTTGAGAGGACATTAAGTTAAGCTCTTTTATTAATTTTGATAATAATGAGTAAACGAGAAAGAAAGAGCTACGATAAGGCCTTTAAACTAATGGCAGTAGAATTGTACCGTACAGGTAAGCCAGCGGGAACAGTAGCTAAAGAATTAGGTATTGGTGTTGATATGGTTCGTCGGTGGTCCAGAGAACACAATGACCAAGGATCCCGTAGTTTTCCAGGAAACGGGAAACAAGACCTGACACCAGAACAGAAAGAAATCCAGTCACTCAAGAAAGCTCTTCAAGATGCAGAAATGGAGAATCGGATACTAAAAAAGGCGGTAAGCATCTTCTCCAGGGACGACAACAAATATTCAGGTTCATAAAGGCCTATCAGGCAGAATTTTGTGTTGAGAAGATGTGTAAGGTATTGAAAGTAAGCCATAGTGGTTATTATGCCTGGCTCAGAAGAAAACCATCACCTCTTGCCATAAAAAATGAGTTGATCCGTAAAGAAATTGAAGTTATCTATCACAAAAGCAAAGGCCGGTATGGTAGTCCTAAAATCGCAAAGGAGCTTAAATCTATAGGATTGTATGCCTCCAGACCAAGAGTTGCCAGGATAATGAAAAGGCAAGGCCTTCGCAGTATTATAACAGGTAAGTTTAAAATATGTACGACAGATTCCAACCATCATCTGGAAGTATCTGCCAATATCCTCAATAGGGAATTTACCGCAAATCGGCCTTCAGAAAAATGGGTGTCAGATTTGACTTATATAAGAACCCGGGGAGGTTGGCTTTACCTTACAGTTATCATGGACCTGTTTGATAGAAAAATCATTGGATGGTCTATGAGTACAGGTATGACAGCCGGAGAAACAATTGTTGCTGCGTGGAAAATGGCTATCAGGAATAGATCGAGGGTTAAAAATATGATTTTTCATTCCGATAGAGGTGTGCAGTATGCCAGTCATGAGTTCCGGAAAATTACTTAAAGGCACACCAATACAGCAAAGTATGAGCAGAAAGGGAAATTGTTGGGATAACGCTGTAATAGAGAATTTCTTCAAGATACTCAAATCAGAAACTGGTTATAATACCGTGTATAGCTCTATTGAGAGCGCAAAAACAGCGTTATTTGAGTTCATCGAAATATGGTACAACAGACAGCGAAAACATTCAATATTGGGATATTTAACTCCCGAAGAATTTGGTAAATCTATTCTAAAACAAGCAGCTTAATAATTTGTCCATTTTTTTATTGCAAATCAACAATAGCCTACCTGGGTTGTGAGACGACCTAGTTACTTTTGTAAAAACTAATAAAATGAGAAAGATAAAATTACAAATGAACATTTTACTTGACAACAAATGGGACAGCGGAATGTCAGACTTTAGTATTGACAATCTCACCAATGTGGACTGCATTCTGCATGGAAGAAAAACTGGGCAAGGGTTTATTCCATATTGGACTGAAGTGGCAAACAATCCCAATGATGTTGAGCACAAACTTGGAAGACGGTTTGCAGAAATTCCAAATGCAGTTTTTTCAAATACCCTCAAGGACAGCAAGTGGGACAATACAATCATTATAAATGGCAATTTAGCAGAGGCAATAAAAGCACTGAAAAATAAAGATGGGAAAGACATCATTGTATATGGTGGTGATTCATTTGTATCATCATTAATACAACATGATTTAATCGATGAGTATTATGTGCTTGCAAACCCTGCTGCATTAGGTAACGGACAACAAATCTTCAATCCTTTAAAAAACGAATTAGAGTTAAAACTTCTAGAGTGTAAAGCGTTTGCCTGCGGTGCAGTTTTAGTATATTACTCAAGATAGCAATAACATTAAAACAAGTATGCCAGCCGCTAACAGTGCCTTGGCAATATGGCGACGTCCCTACATACGACTGAGTTCAATTTCGCAAAAAATGAGGTCATTTTATTTCTTTTATATGCATTATGACCCGTTGTTACGCCCCTTTAGCCGGTTTTCCAGATAACCAGGATTTCCCAAGTACAAATCCTGGACAGGCAGTATTTTCCAGTAAATATTAGTCATAAAATATTTTTATAATGTATTTATTTCTTTTAATCAGCCAATTTCTTTAACTCTTGGATAAATTGGTTCGAGATTCGTACCATAGGGATCACTGGAAATTTTCAAAGCCTGCGCTAGTCGCAGGCTTTGTTGTTTTGGTCTATTTGTTAGTCTATCAAAGTGCGGATTCGCTGTTTCGCTTACTTAATTTTATTGGGGTTGACTTGCAAATACTAAGTTGAGAATTTAAGCAGCAGTAGATATATTGTTGTTTGACTTGCTGAAAAATACCTCTACCTGCCAGCGGCTCTTTTAGCAAGCATGAAAATACACGACACGGGTGTATTCTTTCTTTGGAATAGCATGCAGCAATTATTGTACTCCGAACCAAACAGCAAAGATTAAACGCTCTGCTTTGCTACCCGTTTGCGAAGACTGGCTTTAAAAATACATGCTCTTATTCCAATGGGTCTGAAGGCTGGTATTTTTCCCTGTTTAACTAAAGTTTTGTTTAAAGCTCCTTATAAATCAAAATATTTTATTTGAAACTTTTTTTGATTTAAATTTAAATTAGGCGTAATCTATTTTTCTGTATGCAAAAAAAAGAATTTTTCTCTACGGTAATCATGTCCTGTGGTTCCGGTGAAAATAAAAAGACCGATGATTCAGCAGATATTTCTGTAAGTGGCACCCGATTCAACAGTTGAACTTATCAGAAAGTTACTTGTTAATGACCTTATAAAAAAGATTTAATGCTCTTTACTGAAAAACTATAGAAGAACCTATCCATCCAACCCTTCTGTTCAACCAAAGATTGCAACAACTGAAAAAGTATTGGCCGGTAATGAAAATTGTTGATTTATATAACTTCAAAAAAAAGATAATGAAAAAAATAGTTAACTACGCCGTCATCTGTCTATTCCTTGTAATTACCTGCGCGGTTTTACCTTCCTTCTCGCAAGCCAAAGAAGATGTGATTACCATGAAAAATGGTGAAAAGAAAACAGGAAAGATTGCATCTGTTACAAAAACAACGGTTAAATTTTCCTACAGTCATGAAACAGCGGAGTATGAAATAGATAAGTCTGATATCAGTAAAATAGATTTCGCCAGTGGACGGACGGAAACATTTGATCAGGCATCCCCGGCTACCGCCAGTGCGGAGAGTAATGTGCCCGCTCCAGCCGTTTCCGCCGAACAGCGAAAGAACAAAGTTGCCGTATTGCCTTTTGAAATTGAAACCAATGATCAATCGCTGGCAACGCCAACAATGAGTAAGCAGGTACAGGAGTCATGTATCAACGCATTGAGGTCGCAATCCCCTTTTCAAACTATACAGGACCCGATGGTGACTAATAATATATTGACTAAAAAGAATCTCACTGCCGCTGATCTGTCTATGTACACACCAAAAGAATGGGCTGAAATATTAGGAGTTGAGTATGTGGTGATAGGAGCCTATTCTATCCAGAACAAAGGAACATCAACGTTCGGCAGCGGTTCGGCAAGTTACAACAGCAAAACCAACAACGATAAAACAAAGGGTACAGCATACAGCGCTTCTAATTCTTACACTACCGTTAATTACGATACACATGTGAATGTTGCCATTTACAATGATCATGGCGAACAGATTTTTTCCGACTCCAAAGCGCCTGCTTTTGGTGGCGTAGATACCTATAAAGGTGCCTTGAAAACTTTAATGAAAAGGTCTCCATTTGGTAGAAAATAAAAGGACTCCAATTGAAGTCGTTTCCATGCTCCGACTTCTGAAAGAATGAAAGTCTCCCGTCGTGTTCCCTCTATGGCGTCCGTGTACACGACTTTCATGGATTTATCTTGATATCTTGGAAACAGAAAGCCGCTTACCCTCCGGGATTTGAGCGGCTTTTTGTTTCTGGGATATTCTTGTATCTTCATAAAAGAGCGTTGTTTACAGAAGTATGGCTTACTGGTTTGAAAAGAACTTTCTTACATGAAAAAAATCGGCATCGTCATCGTCCTTTTTGCGGTATACGCCAACTGTTCAGCCCAGGTGTTGAATGACAATCCCTTGAAAACCCAGCTGGATTCTGCTGTGGATCGTTCGGCAAAATTATATTTAAATAAAACAGGGCGGGTGGGCATTTCCATCGGGGTAATATATAATCAGCATTATTATCGCTATAACTATGGGCAAACGGCTCCGGAATCGGGTGAGCTAACACGGTCCAACTCAATATATGAGATAGGATCGATTACTAAAACATTCACAGGTCTGCTGGTTGCGCAGGCAATAGGCGAAGGCAAAATGAAACTGGATGCGGACATCCGGAAGTATCTGCCGGGAAATTTTCCCGCACTTCATTATCCCTCCGGGGAACCGGTACGCGTAGGGTATTTGCTTAGTCATACCGCCATGTTCCCAAATAGTTTTGCAAGCGGTGATATATCCGCTCCAATGACTGAAGCCTATTTTCTGGATCACCTGCAGCAAATCAAACTGGATAGTTTGAAGACGTTGAAATATGCATATTCCAACGTTGGGTACCAGTTATTGGGATATGCACTGGAGCATATTTATCAATCGGACTATGAAACTTTGATCAAACGCCATATAACCGGCCCTCTGCATATGACAAATACATTTGTAAATCGCATTCCTGTAAAAAGCGCACAGGTACTTAATGGTTATACTGCCAGCGGCGAAAAAGCACAGCCGGTACCAACCTCTTTTCCAGCTGCCGGAGGGCTTCATTCCTGTATAGACGATATGCTGAAATATGCTGATTACCAACTTGCTGAAAAAGATGCGGCGGTAAAACTGACCCACCGGATTATTTATGGTAACGTGGAGCAAGACGCCGTTGGCTTCCAATGGGCAATTGGCAGGACAAGGAATTGGGATTATTATATCAGGATAGATGGAGGTACTAACGGATTCCGGAGTTTTTGTTCGCTATATCCAAATGAGCAGGCAGCTATTATCCTGCTTACTAATGAAAAGGACGATCAGGCAGGTGTTGATCTTTATCAATTGACAACTGCAATACTGAAAACGCTGAAGTCTTTTAAATAATTATTGAGCATTATATACTACAAGGGCGCCAAAATATATATCTCTCTGTTTATCCTGTTACACAACCTGGGCGTCGTGTCAGGTAACCCAAATGACAATGATTAGGTCACTTGATATGTTTACACCCGATTTTATAACTATCATGCTATTTTCTTTCCAGGATTGTGCGCCAGGGCTGATAATGCCGGCTTTGAGTTTGATGAAATTTCCGGATTTGTTTGTATTTTGTTGCCGGCTGCCGGACCGTGTTTTGTTGACCCGGTGTTGTAGTTTAAATCCGGTAATTTGCCGGTATCCCGTTTACCTGTAAGGCATGCTGCATGGCTTCTCATAGCCACCCAGGATGCCTGCCACCTATGTAGTAGAAAATCGAACAGACACAACTCATATGAAAAGAACAATTTTAGCTGCCCTGCTGGCGGTTATCCCTGCTTGTTTATTTGCACAAGACGGAGACGTGAATTTTTCCGCCGCTTTTAAAAAGGAAAATGATAGGAAATCCAGGATTGAAATCAACGAGGTAAAGGAACTGATTCACATCATGATAGCCATTACCCCAACAGGCCTGGGGAATGATGACATGATACAGTTAAAGGGGCCCTATTACCAGGATGTATTGAAACAATTTGCACCGTATGGAAAGGAACCGGTTATTGCCACTTTTGATTCCCTGCTTCAGAAAAGCCCTTTGCATTATGTTTTTTTAACCGGGAATGCCATTGCATATGATTTTGAGAAGGATCAGCTGCTGCCCAATAATGTTTTTTTGTTGCCCGCCGATGAAGTAGCCGGTACCAAAATCACGGTAAATCCCATCACAACGTATAAAACAAGCATTGAAGATTTTGCGAAAAAATCAGGGTTCCGTGAATTCTACGCTGCGCATGCGGCTTATTACCAGGGCATCGTGTCCGATTATGAGAAAAACGCCAACCTCGATAAACAATGGAAATGGCTGGAAGCTAATTTTAATACCCACATCAATAGTTACCAGATCCTTTGCTCGCCCCTGATAAATGGGCTTAACTACACACTGTCGTTTAAGAAAAACGACTTTGAGATGATACAGATGGTGTTGCCACCTATCGATCACAATGATGCATGGTCTGCAAAATATACCGAGGCATTTAACACCAGGGGCATGTTCACAGAAATAGACCACAATTATGTGCGGAAGCCAGGTGATCAATCCGAAAAAAAGATCAATGAAGCGCTGAAAAACAGGAGTAAGTGGGTGGATACTACTATGGAAGGCACTGCGTATTATCCAACTCCGGTAAAAGTATTCAATGAGTATATGACTTTCGGAGTTTTTATCTTGTATTGTGAAGAAGTGTATAAGAATGATCCTGCCATCTTGAAAGAAGTTTATACAGACGTGAATGAGGTGATGAGCAAACAGCGGGGATTTGTAAAAATGAAGGAATTTACAGACTGCCTGATAAGGTTACGTAAAGCACAACCCCGTAAAAAAATAGATGAATTGTATCCCGCATTATTGAATTGGTGCATGAAACAATAAAAGAAGAACCTCATAAAGGGATTACCCGAAAAAGCCTCCAAAGTCATTGAACTTTGGAGGCTTTTTTATTTAATTAATAAACGGACATCTTATTTTTTTGCAATAATTTTCTTCCGGTGTTCTTTTCCCCAGTCTGTCAGGTTGTTAATGATGGTCTGTAACGTTTTGCCGTGTTTAGTAAGTTCATACTGAACAGTTACAGGATGTGTGTCTAAAACGGTACGCTCAACCAATTGATTTATTTCCAGTTCCTTTAATTCTTTGCTCAACATTTTATTCGATATACCAACTACATCATTCAGGATGTCAGAAAACCTTCTTTTGTTGTAATGGCAAATAGAAGAGATGATATAGATCTTCCATTTACCGCTCAGCACGTCCATTGCATCATGAATGGCCATCATTTCTTTTTTGCGATCTATTTGAGATTCGGGTTTGCACTCCATAAGTTACTTTGTTACTTCAAGGTTACAGTTACTTTATGATACAAAGTTACTAAAATATATTCTATTGATATAACTTTACAGCCAGGATTCAATCAATAAAGAAAATGAGTAGATATACTCAGCCTTTACCCTAATCAAATAATAATCAAAAATGGCACAGAATAACTTTGGAGGAGCGTTGCAGAAGCCGATTGGTTCAACGTTTAACGCAACATCAACTACCAGTGATGTAATTAAAGGAATCGACCTTAAGGGAAAAATCGCTATCGTTACAGGGGGTAGCACAGGAATTGGTTTGGAAACCGTCAAAACCATTTCTGAAGCAGGGGCAACAGTTATTGTACCTGCAAGAGATGTTGAAAAAGCAAAGAAAAACCTGCAAGGGATTGCCAATGTTGAAATTGAGAAAATGGATCTGATAGATAACAATTCTATTGACAGTTTTGCCGGAAAGTTTTTGGCTTCGGGTAGGCCATTACATTTGCTCATTAACAATGCAGGAATTATGTTCGTGCCATTGCGCCGTGATGCAAACGGGAATGAATCGCAATTCGCAACCAATTATCTTGCGGTATTTCAGCTTACTGTAAGGTTATGGGAAGCGCTAAAGAAAGCGAAAGGCGCAAGAGTGATCAATGTTTCTTCTTTGGGGCACCATTTTGCACCTTTCAATTTTGATGATCCGAATTTTGAACATCGTGACTATGAAACATTGCAAGCCTATGGACAATCAAAAACCGCCGTCAATCTCTTTTCACTTGAATTGGACAACCGTGCCAAACCATATGGCGTAAGAGCATATTCATTGCATCCCGGTAATATCTGGGGAACTGAACTAACCAGGGAAGCGCCATTGGAAATATTGCAGCAATTTGGTTTTTACAACGATAAGGGAAATCCTGTACCAGAGGTTATTGCGTCACTAAAAACCATTCCGCAAGGCGCGGCTACAACCATATGGGCCGCTACAAGCCCGTTACTAAACGAAATAGGCGGTGTGTACCTCGAGGATGGTGACATAGCTGAATTAGCCATAAATTCGTCAACACCAAATGGGGTAAAACCGTATTCTTTAGATGAAGCCAGTGCAAAACAATTGTGGAAATTGACTGAAGAGTTAACAGGCGTTACATTTAACGTTGATTAAATTTCTCGCTTTTATTTACCTGATAGCCGCGTCTAACCTTCCCAATAAAATAATGAATTACCAGGGCCAGTATCGTCCAGTAAATAGCAAACCCGATAACCAAAAATGGCGGCGGAGGATCCGGCAAATTGAGAAGGGGAAGCATAGGGCCTGCCAAAACAATTTTGACAGGATATAGAATCGTGGCTACAATGCTCTTCCATCCTGTTAGTGATTCCGTGCTGAGGAAAGATGCCCCGCTTGCGGGAAGGAGACCCACGTCGGAGAGAAAAATTACGTTATAAAGAAAAAGAAAAACAAACCCGGCAAGAAGGAAGAGGAGAACAAATTTTTTTCTTGAAGTTTTCATGACCTTGTTTTTAGGATGAAGAAAAACTTTGAAATGTAAAGTAAATGAAAGTACTTTGTATTTCAAAGTGAATTAAGAAAAATTACCCGGAGTTGACGAAGAGTGATCCTATTCACTCTTCAAAACCGCCACCGGGTTGCTTCTCGCTGCCTTCAAAGTCTGCGACCCGATCATAATGAACGCGATCAGCAACACCGTCAGTAAGCCAACGAACAGTTCGGGGACTTGCACGGGGGTATGATAGGGGAAATTGCGGAGTACAACGATTTTAAAGAAGAAGTAAGTTACCGGTAAGGCAATGAGCGCCGATACCGACAGCAGCAATAGAAAACCGCGGCTCAGTAAGTATATAAGATTGCCGTCGCTGGCGCCCATTACCTTCCGGATGCCGATCTCCTTTAGTCTTGTTTCGGTGGTGAATACCACCATTCCAAATAATCCCATTGAAGCGATGGAAATAGCCAGAAAAGAGAGGAAGCCAATGATCTTGATCATAGTGGAAAATTCGCTGTATGCATCTTCTATGGCTTTGTCATAGAATTCAGCCATAAACGGATGAACACGATCGATCTTCTTCCATATAGACTCGATGCGGGCTACCGTGGCCGGCATGTCGGAACTTTGTATTTTGGCGCTGATGATGGCCCTGTCTTCAGGTGTCCAGAACGTGAATGCCACCGGCCCGATGAGGTTCTCCACCTTGCCATAGTGAAAGTCCTGCATCACGCCAACAATGGTCATTTTGCGCCCATTCAATGTAATCTGTTCACCGATTGCTTTCTCCGGGTTGTTGCCGCCTATGTTGAAGCGCTTTAAAACCTGTTGGTTAACGATCACTTCGCCCACAGCCTGGGCAGTGACGGGCCGGGCTACAAAATTTCCGCCGGCAAGGAGCTTATAGTCATGCAGCGGCAAATAGTTTTCGTCAATGTGATTGGTCATGACCAGGACAGAATCCCGCGAATCTTTATACTTCATATTGCCGCCCCAGGCGTTTCCCACGCCGGTGGTGATCAGGGACCGCGACAATGCAGTTACTTCCGGCATCTCACTGAGTTCCTTCATCAAAACGTCGGGTTTATTATCCTGCATGTTAATGTTCAGAATGTTTGCTGTCTTGAATCCCAGGTCGAATGCAAGTATGTTCTTATACTGCACATAGCCGACGGCGGTTGTTGTAATAAAGATCAGCGTAACCGTGTATTGAATCACCACCAGGGAGCGCCTGAGGGTCAGGTGTTTGAACATTTTTACCGATGAAACATTGCCGAACGCACTCATGGGGCTCACTTTTGAAAAGAATATAGCAGGCAGGAAACCGGCAATAATACCTACGGCGACGGAAAAAACGATAAATGCTGCAACCATCGATGGCGTAAGATTAAGCTTCACCGTGCGCTGCATCTCCGGCGCCATGTTGATCAGCACTGGCCGTAATACGAGGAACAGGAGAAAGGAGAGAAGAAGGGCTGCCAGGGAAATCATAACCGCCTCGGCCAGGAACTGTAGCCGTACCTGGCTTTTTCCTGCGCCGATAGCTTTGCGGAGGCCTATTTCCTTAATACGCCGCATAGCGCGTGCTATCGAAAGATTGGTATAATTGAAACAGGCGGACAATATCACAACAAATGCCAGTCCGCCGAGTATCCAAAGCACCACAGGGGGCATGTGAGGGCCAGTGAAACCAGGGCCACCCTCGGATTGACGCAGGCTCTCTCCAACCACAATGTTATATAAAGGAAGCAGCTCGAGTTGGATCTTCGTATTTTCTTCAGCGAGGTTTTCCTCTCTTGCCAAGGCATTGAGCTGCGAACGGATTGCAGCCATGTCGGCATTTTCCGAGGGGAGGATGTATACGGAGTTGGACCACATGTTTGTCCATGCGGCAAAATGGTTATCGCCTTTATTAATTTGTTCAGCCGTGGACAACGACACCAGCGCTTCGAAACTGATGTGCGAAAAGAAGGGAACGTCCTTCATGATACCGGTTACCTGGTAAGCGAGGGTATCTATTTTGACTGTCTTGCCAACCGCAGCCTGGTTGCCGAACAGCTTCCTTGCTGCTGTTTCCGTGAGCACAACAGAATAAGGATCTTTCAGCGCGGTTGCTGCATTGCCTTCCACCATCGGAAATGTAAAGATCCTGAAAAACGATGGCTCGGCCCAGAAGCCCTTGATAGGGAGAATATTGTCGCCCACCTTTGCATCACCCGAAAAGTCGTTGCGCATAATCGCCACTTCTTCAATGCCGGTTACCTTCTCTCGGATGAGCCTGCCCGTTTTTATGGATGTGGATGCAAACTTGCCGCCATCTTCGCTTTTGGAGGTCAATACATTGGTGATGCGATAAATTCTTTCGCCATTTTTGTGGAACCTGTCATACGAACGCAGGTCGAGTACAAACGCAATCAACAGTAATCCAACAGACATACTGATGGCAAGACCAAGGATATTAATGAATGAGAACAGCTTGTTGCGCATGATGTTGCGCCCTGATGTTTTAACGTAGCTTCCGATCATGATCCGGTTCGTAAAAAGGTTGACAAATAATGAGCTTCGTACCGTATAACTTCTGAAGAACTTGAAGGCATCAATGATGTAGATCAGCTTTGCACGGCGTGGCCCCATGGATTGTACATTCCGCTCAAAGCATTCGTGGAGATCCCCCGTAAGGTCCTCTACAAGCCCGGGCTTACAATACCATTCTACAAATCGCTGCGCCCAGGAGGGCGGATGGTGTTCCCGTTGTTCTTTCATGCTACATTTTTTTCCAGACAAGCGCCGGGATCCTTGCCCACAGTTCATCACGCATCGATTTGGCATTGACCAATGCTGCCTTTCCCTGCATAGTAAGCTGATAGAACCTTTTGCGTTTGCCGCCACGGGCCTTCGTTGCTTCACCCAGCTCACTTTTCACAAGCCCCTTTTCTTCAAGACGGTTGAGTACCGCATGCACTACGCCAAGTTTCACCGAACGGCCGGTATGACCCGAGAGCTCATCACATATTGCTACGCTATATGCCTCGTTTATTAACGCTGCAACGGTGAGTAGCACCAGTTCTTCGAATTCTCCGAGGTTTGTACCTTTCATTTCCGATATTAATTACGTAAATGTATGTAAAAACATTTGTATTATACATACAAAAGGTGAATAATTAATTGGAGCGATTTATAAGTCTCATTAATTGACGGGAGAGAGAAGATCTGGCATCATGGTCGCCCTGGTGAGAATTGTGCAACTCGGTTACCTGAAGAAGTTATGAGGATATTGCATGACCCGCACTCATGCTATTATTTAGTCTTAAACAGGTTAATGGTATAATCAAGTAATTTTTTGTTTCCATATTCTCCATGACCGGGAATAACAATTTTTACATTGGGATATTCCTGTTTAACTTTTTCAACGGTATTTGACCAGGCTGCAACATTGGCATCTCCCAAATATCCTTTATTGGCATCGGGTTCTTTTATTAAGCACCCCCCAAACATTATATTTTCGCTGGGGAAATAACCTACAACATTATCTTTTGTATGACCTTCCCCGAAAAATTTTGCAATGATATTTTTATTGCCCACCTTAAGAATCAGGGAATCTCTGAAACTGTTTTTGGGGACAGCAAAATTATTTTCTTTGGCGAGTTCTATTGTTTTGAAATACGCATAGGAAGGAATATTATTGTTATCAAATGCTTTTAGTCCACCTAAACAGTCGTTGTGAAAATGAGTAGGAATAATCGCATTTATTTTGCAATGAAGGGTCTCTTTTATCCACTTGATCAGCTCTTCTGAACTTTTGTCGTTGGTTGGCGTGTCAAAAACAATTGCCTCATTACTATTACTCACAATCAGACCGTTACAAGGCACGTTCCCAAAATCGTCCGTTTGTAAAAATGAAGTGTGTTCGAACGAGTTTTTTGAAATTTGCGTTACAATCAAATCATCAGATTTATAAACAACTTTGGGCTTAAACGGATTATTTTTTTGAGCGTAGCAATGCAGGATTGTTACGGAAAATACAATTATTAATAGTGTTTTTATGGCGACTTTCATTTGCTTTTACAGTTTTTATATATAGTTTCTGCTAACGCAGAATAAAAAGTGAATTTACAAAGTATTGTCCGGTTTGAGCCACAAAGCGGGGTGGATTTTGAAGTCCTGCCCCTACACATTAAACTGCCGCAAATGATGGTCAAAGTGTTTATAAGCAAGAATGCCAATTTCATCTACCTTCATTTTGCCAAAGAAGTCGTGAATAAAGCCTGGATTTGAGAAGTGCCCATATTCCGTCACCTGTTCTATCCAGATCTTTTTTTGAAGTTCTACATCTCCGTTCTTTTCTTTTATAAGAAAAGCCGATCCGGCGGGCATATTCCTTTTCATTGGTTTTTCATTTCCTACCAGGCCCTTCAGCGCCATTTTGCCAAATATCCACCCTAGTAACCCCTGTGTATAAACGGATTGATTTTTTCCTAACACCCAATTGTTCCATATCGTGCAATGCTTCGTCATTTGGTAAACGCTCATTTTACCCCACTGGGCAGTATGATTTTTAGTAAGTAAATTAATCCTGCTGATCAATTCTTCCCTGGTTGCGTTGTCGAATATTGTTTTCATAACTTCTGGTTTTGATGTAAAAGTAGGACGGAGCCGGAAGACGGTCACTGTGCAAACGTGACAATGAAAGGTGCATTTTGTGCCATTTTTTTGTATAGATTTGATGATGTAATGCCCCCTGGTTATGAAACATATTTCCATTATAATATATGACGATGTATTGCCAACGGCGGTAGCCAACACCACAGCCCTGTTGAGCAGCGCCAATGAAGCTGCTGTAAAGAAAGGTGAGCCCATTCCTTTTCAGATAGAACTGATCGGAACCCGTTTGAAGAGTGCAGCGTTAAATATGCCCCTACAGTTTTATTGCAGTAAAACCATATCAGACGAATTTGATACCGATATCGTGATCATCCCGCCAATGGGTACGGATCTGACGGACATAAATTCTTTGCTCTCCAAAAACAAGAAACTGCTTGGCTGGATAAAGGAAAAATATAATAGTAAAGCGGAGATCATCAGTCTTTGCACCGGCGCTTATTTCCTGGCAGAATGCGGCTTGCTGGATGGCATGCCGGCTACCTCCCATTGGGGCGCCATAGAAGATTTGCAGCAAAGGTACCCGTTAATAAAGTTTAAAGCCGATCATGTTGTTACCCATTCAAAAGCAATTATTACCGGCGGTGGCGGATTTTCGTCATTAAATGCCTTGTTATATTTTATAGAGAAGAACTGCGGCAAAGAGATTTCGGTAGAGTTAAGTAAATTCTATGCCCTGGATTACGGACGAACCTCGCAAAGTATCTTCACTGTTTTTTCAGGACGCCGCCAGCACAACGATGATGAAATTCATCAGGCGCAAAGTTATATCGAGAAGAAGTTTGAATCTGATATTTCAGTGGAGCAAATCGCCAGGCAGGTAAATATGAGCAAACGGAATTTTATCCGCCGGTTTAAAAGCGCTACATCATTGAGCCCGATAGAGTTTATCCAGAGAATAAAAGTAGAAGCGGCGAAAAAGGCGTTTGAAGCCGGTGAAACGAATATTGCAGCTATTACATATAGAGTAGGGTATAACGACTTAAAAACCTTCAGAACAGTATTTAAGAGAATTACCGGGTCTACGCCGGTAGAGTACAGGAATCAATATAAAACCCAAACGGTAGTTTAGTGTAATCCCGGCCTCCTATAAGTGTTTTCCCCCTGATCTGCGGTATCTTGATAAATATCGCAGGAAATCCTTGGGCAAGCTATTGTAAATATGAAAAATTAATGTTTCATTTGTTGTGTTATGAGGGAGTTTGTACGTAGCAAGTGTTATCCCTGATGTGCCCTGATCATAACACCAATGTCCTGAACCTTTGTCTGAAACCTTCTACAGTTTTTATTCGTCTCTTATTTGAAACTTGAAATTTAGAATGGAAAAGCTATCGGAATTTTTTTAATCGTCAGTTAAACACTTATAATGGTTATATTATTTACTGATACCTGATTTTATACCCTGTGTAGGTATCGATTACCCTGTACAAAGTGTTTAATTGTTGTAAGATGATTAAGCGAGATTTTACCCTTTACCAACTCCCGTTATGATGATGCGGATAAAATGGTTATTGATTTTATTGTGGGTATTCCCTGCTTACGGGCAAAGAATGGACACCACAGTCGTTCTCCCGGAGAAAACTCACCATCGCATAGCCAAGGCGATAGAAGAGCAGCAGTCCCTTTCCGCCGCGCTAAGGCGTAAACAGCTGAAGCTGATCGCAAAGCTACAGTTAGTGGAAGCCAAAGCTGGCCGGCAGTTGCAGGAAGTGGACAGTACCGCTGCCATGAACTACCTGCAGCGCACAAAAGATGCCTATGCAACCCTGCTGGAGAAATTCAACCCTGAAAAAAGAGAAGGACAGGCCCCATATATTCCACGGCTGGATTCTCTTCAGTGCCTGGTTAGTTTTTTAAGCGCCTCACCCGGCGGGAAAGATAATTTAAGTAAGACCCTGAAAAGTATAGAGGGACTAAAGGGCGACTGGCTCAAGGGGGAAAGTGTAAACAGCTTCCTGGCAGAGAGGGCAACGATGCTGAATAGTTTGAGAGAGCAGTTTCCGCAGTTACGGGGCATCAAAGGCGCCGCGGCAAAATACTCAAAGGAGCTTTTTTATTATAAGAACCGCCTCCAACAATGGAAGGAAGAACTGAATAAGCCCGCAGCCCTGGAAACCGCAGCGTTAAAGGCCCTCAATAAAGTGCCGGTATTTCAGCAGTTCCTGCGGGAAAACAGCCAGTTGTCGTCTTTGTTTGGAATGCAGACTAATGGTGCGCCGGATATGGCGGCGATAGCAGTAAACGGTATGCAAACCCGCGCCACTTTACAAACATTGCTGCAACAGCGGCTTGGACCCGCAGCCGAAAACCTGGAACAGCAATTGGCCACCCAGGCAGTAGCGCCAGGTACTGGTTTCACGGACATCAGGAATAAAATAACCTCATTAAGGTCAGCAGGAATGCCTGATGATGAAGCTGCCTTTAAAGAGAATAGTCAGCGTACCAAACCTTTTCTAAAAAGACTGGAATATGGATTTGATCTGCAAACCGGTAAGCGGAGGGCGTATCAGTTTCCCGCCAGTAATGACCTCGCGGTTTCACTCGGATACCGGCTGAACGACCGCCTGGTCACAGGCATTGGAGTGGCCTATAAATTTAGTATGGGTGAAGCGTGGAACAAAATAAACTTCACCCATGATGGGATCGGCCTGCGCAGCTACCTGGATTGGAAGCTTGCGGCGCCCGGCAAAGGGAAGAGCGCATTCCTGGGAAATATATGGATCAGCGGCGGCCTTGAACAAAACTATTGGTCCCGTTTTGAAAGCATCGCGGAACTGAGAAACCTCGCCTGGCAAACATCAGGTTTGATCGGCGTATCCAAAAAGATCCAATACCAGAAGAAAACGGCCAAACTGCAGCTGCTATGGGATTTCCTTCAGCCGGCAGGAAACCGCGCGGTTGTATTCCGTTGGGGATACAACTTCTGACGGAATCCTAAAAAAATCAAAGGAGCGGGAACCTATTCCATTCTCCTATATCGCCTATACCGATTTGAAATTAATAAAAGTTGTATTGATGAACTTATTCAAAACATACCTCGGCTTTCTGACCGGATTATTAATGATGATCCCCGCAAAAGAAATGCTGGCACAAGCACCCGCCCCCTATACCGTACAGGATGGGAATACTATTTATACTGTTACGGCAACCTCTCCCCAAACGAATCCCACCATTCTGAATACACTTCCGCTGAGAGATGCCAAAGTCACAACGCAGTATATTGATGGTCTTGGCCGGCCATTTGAACTGGTGCAGAAGAAAGCCTCTCTCATTACTGATCCCGCAAGCCCATTATCTTCCACAGCAGCAGTGGACCTGGTAACTGCCAGAACATATGACGTATACGGAAGAGAAGTATATTCTTTTTTGCCTTTTGCTGCCAATAATACAAATGGCAATACTTCCATTTCGGATGGGAACTTCAAAAAAAATCCATTTGAACAACAAGCCACCTTCTCCCAGGGAGAGTATCCGGGGGAAACTTTTTTTTATGGTAAAACGAATTTTGAACTGTCTCCCCTGAGCCGCGCCACGGAAGTATATGCCCCCGGCAATAGTTGGGTAGGCACAGAATCTACCACAAAGAAAAACATTACAACCAGGTACCTGGTGAATACCGCAACCGATGCCGTGAGGTACTGGACCGTAACCATAGCAGCGGTGGGGGGACTTAGCACTTATGCTACCACAACAACTTATCCTCCGGGAACTTTGTCCAAAACGATCCAGATAAATGAGCATGGTAAACAGGTTATTGAATTCAAAGACAAAGAAGGTAAAGTAGTACTGAAAAAAGTGCAGCTTACGGCGTCTGATGCAGGAACGGGAAGTGCTCATACCGGCTGGCTGAACACCTATTACATTTATGATGATTTTAAAATGCTGCGCTGCGTGATACAACCCAAAGGCGTTGAACTGATCTCTGCAAATTGGGTGCTTACGGATGCCACCATATTGGCCGAGCAGTGTTTCCGGTACGAATACGATGCAAAGAGACGACAGATCGTAAAAAAGATCCCCGGCGCCGGCGCACAATACCTTGTATACGACAGCCGCGACAGGTTGGTACTCAGGCAGGATGCTATACTGGGAAGCGGGAAATGGGAATATCTCCAGTATGATAGCCGTAACCGGCCCGTTGCCACCGGTATATGGACCACCGCTACCACTTTTGCAGCTCATATTACCGCCGCAGCGCTCATTCCAAATGGAACTGCCGGTAATTATCCCGCAGCAGGTACCTCCGGACTCGAAGAACTGAGCAGCACTTTTTATGATAACTATGATTTTCTGACAGCAACAGCTTACTCCGGGCACGGATTGAATGCAGGTTTCTTTACAGGAGATAACAGTTATTTTTCCGCCGCCAGCAATACCGCCTGGCCCTACCCGCAGGCTGTTACTTCAACAACCGCTACACAGGGAATGGTTACAGGTGGAAGGGTAAAAGTACTTGGAACCACTACCTGGCTGTATACCGCTACCTACTATGATAAACAGGGAAGAACCATACAGGTGCAAAGTAAAAACCTGACCGGCGGCCTCGATGTTACCACCACCCAATATACTTTTAACAATCAGCCCCTGATCACTGTACAACGGCAGGTAATCGCCGGGGCTGGTGCGCAAACCACCATTCTGTTAACTAAACTGACTTACGATGACCTGAACCGGCTTGTGAAAACGGAGAAGGCCATCAGCAACACTACCGTGAACAGTGGGGCAATGACGTCTTACAAAACTATTTTGGAAGTGGTCTATGATGCCCTGGGGCAAATAAAAAGTAAAAAGATAGGAACAAAGCCGGCTGGCTCCACTCCACTTGAAACGCAAAATTCAACGTATAATATCAGGGGATGGCTGTTAGGTGTGAACAGGGATTTTACCAATCCGTCCGCCCCATCAACACCTGGATCAGGTAACTGGTTTGGCTTTGACCTGGGATACGATAAACTTGCCAACGCATCCACCAGGAATTACCTGGGACAACAATTAAACGGTAACATCAGCGGAATCGTTTGGCGGTCGGTGGGAGATGGCGTTCCCCGGAAATATGATTTCAGTTATGATCCGCTCAGCCGCCTGCTGACAGCTGGATTTGAGCAGCGAAACAGTGACGGCGCCTGGAACAACAGCCTGGTTAATTATACCGTTAAAATGGGAAGCACCGGTGCTGATCCGGCCACCGCTTACGACGCCAACGGAAATATTCTCCGGATGCAGCAATGGGGCCTGAAGTTAAATGCCAGCAGCCAGCTCGACGACCTGTCTTATACCTATATTCCCAACACAAACCGCATACAGGCCGTTACAGACGCATTTAACGACAATACGAGCACCCTGGGCGATTTTAAGTACAATGCATCTACCAAAACTACCACCGACTATACCTACGACGGTAATGGTAACCTCACCATCGATAAGAATAAAGGGATTACCAGTGCCATCTCTTACAATCATCTGAATCTGCCGGCTGCAATACCGGTATCAGGAAAAGGAATGATCGCTTACACTTATGACGCCTCCGGAAATAAATGGAAAAAGAGTGTAACGGAAGGCAGCACCATCACCAATACTTATTACATAGGCGGGGCGGTATATGAACAGAAAGGAACAGGCCCGCTGGTCCTGCAATTCATGGGGCATGAAGAAGGCCGCATCCGTAATACCATTCCAACAGGAGGAACCACCCTGGTGTATGATTATTTTCTGAAAGATCACCTGGGAAATGTACGGATGATACTTACGGAAGAAGTGAAACGGATCAATTACCCGATAGCAAGTATGGAAAATGTTACCGATAAAAATAACCTGGCGGATCCGAATAACTATATACCCTACTATTCCAATGCGGATTATACCGTAACGCCTTCTGTACGCGAATTGAAATCAAATACGTCGAACCCTCCTGCCAATGGCACCACAAGTCCCAATAACTATTGGACAAAGCTAAGCAGTGTGGCCGGCGACCGGAAAGTGGGGCCCGGAATATTGCTGAAGGTAATGGCCGGCGATAAAATTGAGCTCCGTTGTGATATGTGGTGGCGGGGATCTGCCACCGGCGCTACGCAGCAAAGTCCGCTTGCCGACATTTTATCTATCCTGGCCACCACTATTACAAGCGGACCGGGAGCTGGCAAAATAACTTTGCCGCAAACAGGTACCAACGGCAGCTTTTTCAACCCGGCTGTAACCGGGTTTATGAGTAACAACAATCCGGCGCAAACCACAAAGCCCAAAGCATACCTGAACTGGATTTTTCTCAATGAACAGTTTGCCTACAGCAGTACCAACGGCAGCGGAGCAGAACCGCTGGGCGCCGCCGACACCTATAAAACCTATACAAGGCTCGATGCGAATGGAAATGCCATTCCTGTGTTGCAGAGCGGATATGTTTATATTTATACCAGCAACGAAAGCAATATTGCCGCGTTTTTTGATAACCTGGCAGTGAACCACATTCAGGGGGCACTAATAGAGGAAACACATTATTATCCGTTTGGGCTGACGATGGCGGGGATATCTTCGGCTGCGCTCAAAGGATCAAATTATCCGCAAAACCGGATGAAGTACAATGGGAAGGAGCTGCAGCATAAAGAATTTGCAGATGGATCAGGGTTGGAGTGGTATGATTATGGCGCGAGAATGTATGATGCGCAGATAGGGCGTTGGCATGTATTGGATCCTGTAGCAGATAAAATGGCGGATTATTCCCCTTATAACTACACGCTTAATAATCCGATACGACTTATTGATCCTGATGGCAGAAGCCCTGAAGATATTGTGTTTTTTGATAAAACAGGGAAAGAGATTCATAGGATACAATCAAATACCCAGTATAGAACATTCGTACAAACAGGAGATTTGACATTCGGGAATTTTGTGTCAGGTAAAACGTTTACTGAAGCACCAATGCCTAATGTAATACAATCGAGGGAAGGAAGCAGTACAACAGCTCCCAAATATCAAAAGTATGATTATACAATAGCGGCGGAGACATTTCTTTTTAATAAGAATAAGGAAAATGGAGTAGTTCCGGCATATACAAACGGGACTACTCTTGGTGACCCATCTTCTGTGCCGGATCTGGATCCAACACTGGTAAAAGCCGTGGTTATGCAGGAAACTGTAATGGGAACTTATGATGGAAACAAGAAGGACAAAAATGATGCGACAACAGACATTATGCAATCAAATGTATACTATAGTGCAACATCTAATGACTGGAGTGACTCCAAGACTCAATTTGGTTTAGAGAAAGGAAAGGGCGTTTCTGATGCAACACAAAGTGTTAAAGCTGGTATAGGTATTTTATATCAGAAAGGCCTCAAAGGATCTGATGGTAAAAAATGGACAGGTGGAGTAGATTGGGGAGAAGCAGTAAGACGGTACAATGGTGGTGGGGTAGATGAGTATAAGGAAAAAGTTTTTAAGATGAAAATGGATTCAAAAGTACCTAATCCTCCAAATTATTAAACTATGAGATACAATATATGCATTTATATATTTTCGATAGTGTATTTGTTGGCAGGATGTAATAATAATAGGATCAATAGCCCAGGTGAGGGCGCAGCAGTTAGTATAAAGGAGGTTGATAGTTTTAAAATAGATGCTGTTGAATTTGTTGAACAGGATAAAGTGGTTGACACTATTGAATTAAAAAGCGTAGCTAAGAGAATAACCTGTTCCGGCGATTATACTGCATTAAAAGAAGAGGAAATTGTAGACGAATTCAGTTTTTTCAAAAGTCAGGTTCTTTATTTTAATTATAAGGGAGATATAAGCAGGTTACTTAGTGATTCTTCTTTTGTAACAGCATTTTACAAAAAAGTAGTTAATGAGAGCGCCGATTATTATCAGATTGAACAGTTACGATTTTTAAAAATTGATTCCGTGCAGGTCGCCGGTTATGGGGACTGTATAATAGCTTCATTTAAATATTTTAATCCGACCTCTGCTAATCAGGATAAACCTGTTATAATGTTTAGCCTGGAAAGGAATGAGGTAGTTGTTTGGAGCTTTAGTGGTTGGGATGTAAAAAAAGGTATGATTGAACTGGATTTTAAGGTCAGGGGAGGAAAGCACACTTTATATAAAGTTGGATATGATGCCAAGATCCGGGAATTTATCCCCAATTGCTATAAGATAATAGCAACGAAATAATATATTACAACAAATCCTGAATATCTATAAAAAGAATTTTCCTTATGCCTGGCTCTCTTAACCTAATCAGATCCTACTACATACTTATTATATGCGGTATCCTGTATCCGCGCCTCGTGTTATCTCAGAATACCGCCTTTGATCAAATGCGGAAAATTCCGATTACTTCCCCGGATGTGGCATCACTGACCCGCGCGGCCGAATTCCCGGTTACCTATTTTAACGGCAGGCCGGAAGTATCTATTCCCATTTATACCATCCGTACCGGCGATCTGGAGTTTCCTATCAGTTTGAGCTACAGCGGAGGAGGAATCAGGGTGTCTGAAGAAGCCAGCTGGGTAGGCCTCGGGTGGTCATTAAATGTTGGAGGAGTTATTTCCCGGCAGATAAAAGGAGCGGATGATGATCTCGTGTCTAACAAAACGTTTAAACAATACTATCCGGACGCATTGGGGAATACATACCAGGCCGGCGCCCAGGCGCGGAATTTTATGTTGCTGCATAACCTGTTGTATAAAGCCAACGGGCAAGCTTATACGAGGGAGGAGCTTTGTCCTTTCCTGTGCTCCGGGGAAATTGACGGAGAACCGGACTTGTATGTGTACAATTTCGGGAAATATACAGGCAAATTCACCGGGTTTTCTACTGCTGAAGTGGTGGATATCAGTGGCAATAATATCCGGTTTGAAAAATCAGGCAATGGAATTATTGCCACCGATCCGGAGGGTTTCCGGTACGAATTTATGGCGGTTGAAATGTCGATGACGGCCGCAGGACCTACTAAAACGGCTTATTATCTCACAAAAATCACCAGTCCGGCTAATCGTATCCTTACGCTGAAATATAAAACGTTCCGGGAGTACGTTTATCCTGTAACCGGCACCGGTCATAGCGCAGATTATATCGGTATTTCCAGTGCATTTACCAACGTGGATTATGTAACACAAATGCCCGACCTTACGGAGGAGTATATCCAATACCAGGCTATTGCCATGCAGGGGCCAACCGGGATGCCCACCAATGGGGGGCTGAACAGCACTTTCAGCACGTCTACTATCAGAACGCTCTTTCTGGATAGTATCTTTTTTGAAAATGGCGCCGTGCAGTTTATACCAGATAGCAGGAAAGATTTGTTTGGCGTAAAGCTGAATGGCATCACCGTTTTTAATAAGGCAGGTACCGCTGTGATGACAGCCGGATTCGATTATGACTATTTCACTGCCCGGCCTGGGAACGAATCGTATACTACCACGAGCACAAGGCCAGGAGTAAAACTACCCTATGATGAGTCTTACCGGCGGAAAAGATTGAAGCTGAAAGGTGTAACGGTAAAAGGAGAGGTGTATAAATGTTATTATTACGAAGGCGCAGACGGATTTACACTGCCTTATAAAAGTTCCTTTGAACAGGATTATTGGGGGTACTATAATGGAGCGACTTCAAACACCTCACTGGTACCGGATTTTAAGCGATATAATTTCCTGGCAGCCATTCCGCCCGTGTTACGAAGCTGGGTAGGCGCCAACCGGGACCCGAAATTTCCACAGGCACAGGAGGGGATGCTGAAAAAAATCATGTATCCAACCAAAGGACTGGCTGAGTTTGAATACGGCCTTCATGAATATAATAATGCCCCGGCAGATATAATTGTTAACTATAACAATGTGGGTGCATTAAATACCACAACAGGCGTTACTACCACCACGGTGGATATAGCGGCGAACTGTTATGTGGATATAACAGTGAACCTGTTCTGTAATCAACCTGCGGATGCAAATCCAACAGGAACAGGCTGGGACTGTTCCTGCATCTTCCCGCCCTGCAGCCCCGTTAATATGCAAAATGCCATGTGGGTCACCATAGAAAGGGTAAATCCGGCCACAGGCGCTGTTAGTCCTACGGAATGGGAATACGATTTTTCCAAAGACATTGTGAGGAATCAAAGCGGTAATTTCGTATTAACCAATCAATACTTTACCGCCGGCAGATATAAGTTAACGGCCAACTACCCCGATAATAAAGTGGGAGTGCAGGGTCAGAAAATGGCTTATATCTCCCTTAAAATTCCTGTTACTACAAACGTTGCTCCATTGGGCACAGGAGGTGGGCTGCGTTTAACCTCCAGCAGCAGATTTGATCCGGTAAGTAAAATCACGTCAAAGAAGCTATATACCTACGAACAGGGCATGATGATGCATTTCCCCACTTATTACAGTGGCCTTACAAACAGACAGATCGATGTGCTGCCAGGATCAGAAGTTACGGTAATAGATGAGTATGTCACACACACACTTTATGCGAACCCACGTCAGCCTTACACATTTTCCGCCAATGGAAGTCATGTTGGTTATGGGAAAATTAAAGAGAATTTTACCGGAGAAGCATTGGGCCGAACAGAATATTTGTACAACGTAATCCCGGATAAATATCCGCAATTGTCGAACCTTGATCTTATTCCCGGTACACCCCCTATCCCCAGCCTGGAAAACGGGTTCCTGAAAACGGTGAACTTCTATGATAATACCAGCAGGTTGGTGAAATCGGTATCCAACACGCCTGTGGTAAAAAAGACCCAAACCTATTGGGCATTCAAACAACGTAAACAAATGCAGTCACAAACAATTAATGTGTTAAACTTTGATTTGTTCCTGCATTTATCATTTTATCCTATACAGACAGGCAAGCTGCTCACAGCCACCAGTACGGAAACAGTATATGATAATGTGAACACCCCCGGCATTTCTACCAGTAAAACATTTGAGTATAACGACCGCGCTTTTCTTCAATCGGAGCAACTGACACGCAGCGATGGCACACCGGTGGTTAAGCACTACCGGTATCCCGGCGATTTTACGGCCACTACCGGATGGATAGGAGAGTTGAAAACCCGGAACATGATCAGCACACCCATTGAAGCAGTTACACAGGTGAACGGTAAACTGGTGGAAGGAACCTATAAAACATTTGCGCTGCACGATAATATTGTAACCCCAAATGAGGTATATGCGGCAGAAACATTAACCCCGGCAACGGTAGCCTTTATTGCGCCTTCCGGAACATTGCCGGCCGAGTATAAACCCGCCGGGCAGCTGGACTACGACGCAAAAGGAAACCTCAATTATTCCAAAGCGAATAATAATATCAGCATAGGATATAAATGGGGCTACAATAAAATGTACCCGGTAGCCGAATGTAAAAATGCGGTTCCTTCGCAGTTTTATTATGAAGATTTTGAAGGGAACGGTTCCCTGGTGTCCAATACCACCACCGCACATACAGGCAAAGGCGGGTACAACGGGTCTATTGCGCTTGCCGGCCAGTTTTCAGCCACCACAGCGGGCAGAACTTACCGTCTCTCTTATTTTAAACAGAATGGAACTGTTTGGGAACATATTGATCAACCATACACCGGGCAGTCTTTGTCAGGTATAGTGGATGATATCCGGATTTATCCGCAGGACGGTGAAATCACAACTTACACTTATTTGCCACTGGTGGGAATCAGTAGCGTTATTACCCCCTCCGGCAATACTTCTTTTTATAGTTACGACGCATATAACAGGCTATCCATGATCCGTGATCAGGATGGCTATGTGATGAAAACCTTTAACTACGCCTATTCCGCTACTTTAGGCCAGGAGAATTCCACCACCTATTCCAACGTAGCCATTACACAGAATTTTTATAAACAGTGTACCTCCGGTGAAGGGTCGCTGGTGCCCTATACCGTTCCTGCAGGAAAATATACAGCCGGATCGCCGGAGGAAGCAAATGCACTGGCACAGACGGAAATCGATTTGCAGGGACAGTCGAATGCCAATACCAATGGAACCTGCGATGTAGGATTGGCTATCACCAGCATTGTAAACGGCCCGGGAACTTCGTTTACAGTCAACTTTACCTGTCCTCCTGGTATGAACTTCTTTATCAATCTTTTTGCTAAAGATCCAGTTACCGGAAGGCCCTACAACGACAGACCCTATTCCGTTCCACTGGGATCCACCAGCTTTACAGGCGACATCGCAAAAGGTAAAACATGGATATTCTCCATCACCGCAGGAGGAACCAATTTCCCTTCCGGGATCAGCTCCGCAAATGTGAGCTTCACTTTCCCATAACGACATAGTAAATAATAAAAAGAAGGCTGCTGCGGTATCCGCGGCAGCTCTCTTTTTATTGTTCAATGTGTAATATTTTGAATACTTTCAGCAACCAATAAGTCTAAACGCTGAAAAATGAACCTGAAATCCATTCTAACAATTCTATTGTTTTTAACCTTTACTACTGCCTTTTCTCAGACAGAAAGCGCTGAGAATAGCTATACATCAGCAAAATTTGAAAAATACTACAATGACGGCCAGTTTGATAGTATTTACGCAATCTTTTCCCCACAGGCCCAAATTGCTTTGCCATTGGATAAAACAGTCGCATTTCTTACTAAATTGAAAAGCAATTATGGAAATATTACGAAGCGGGCGTTCCTGGAATACAAGTCTGCCTTTGCTGTATATAAAACAACGTTTGAAAAAGGTGTGTTATCGCTTAGCATATCAGCAAATAAGGACAGCGCTATCACCGGGTTGTACGCGAAACCATATGAACCGGATACTTTACCGGTGATGCAACGGAATATCACCGCCATGCGCCTGCCTTTTAAAGGGGAATGGACCGTGTTTTGGGGAGGTGATACAAAAGAATTAAATTATCATGTAGTAGTTAAATTCCAGAAGAATGCGTTTGATATTGTAATTAACAACCCGGAAGGACGAAGTTTCCGTACCAGCGGAAAAACAAATGAAGACTATTACGCATTTGGACAACCAATAATAGCGCCTTGCGACGGGGAAGTGGTTTGGGCAGTAGATGGGGTTAAGGACAATGTACCGGGAGAGTTAAATCCTATGTATGTTCCGGGAAATGCGGTTCTTCTGAAAACCCAAAACAAAGAATATGTTTTCTTTGCACATTTTAAGCAAAATTCAATCAAGGTAAAACAGGGCGATCAAATTAAGCAGGGACAACTGATAGGACTGTGCGGTAATTCAGGCAATTCCTCTGAACCTCATTTGCATTTTCACCTGCAGAATGTGGAGAACCTGAATCAGGCAACCGGTGTAAAATGCTATTTTGAGAAACTGGAAGTAAATGGCCTTTTAAAAACAGATTATTCGCCCATTAAAGGGGATAAGATAAGAGAAGTCAGATAATAATCTTTAAAGAGAACTTTTATGGATTCATCTTTGAAAACAGTATTATGGCAACAGTTCGGGGCTGCAATAGATATGCTCGAAAATGCCTTAACGTTTTGCCCGGATGGGCTATGGGATACAGACACTCATTTTTGGTATACCGGGTATCACACTTTATTTTTCCTGGATTACTATTTGTCTGATGAAACGCCAATGGAAAAGGATTTTTTGCCACCGGCGCCATTTACGTTATCTGAATTTGGCACCGGCATGCCGGAACGCGTATACGATAAAACGGAGTTGCTGACGTATCTCCGGTTTGGGCGTGAGAAGTTACGGGATCTGCTGACAAGGCTAACGGCTGAAGACCTTCTGACGAAGCGTTTTGTGAGTGAGTATAAAGATTACAGTATACTTGAAATACTAATTTATAATATGCGTCATGTGCAGCATCACGCTGCGCAACTGAATTTATTGTTGCGGCAGGGCGCGAAAGATGCGCCGGATTGGGTATCCAGGACAAAGATGGATTTATAGTTTTAGAACAGGCGTCTCTTAAAATACACCCCATTATCAGTAGGGAAAAATACTTGTTTCCAGGTATTGTCCCCGGCATCCGGCCGGTATAAATTTGCTCTATTAATTAACCCAATACACGCAAATAGAGATGAAAAGGAAATCAAGCATTTTTTTTAGTGGGGGCCTGTTACTGATGGCAGGTTTAGTTTTTACAGGATGTGGTGGTAAAGACGATCCTGCGCCTGAGAATAAAAAAATGACGATGAAAGTTACTGTTACGGTAGCAGGCGCTGATAGTCAGGATCAGGTTGACTTTAGCGTAGAAGCAGGGAATCACGACGCCAGCCAGTATGGCTCCCCTGTTTGGAAAATAAACGGCGTTACGCAGGGAAATGAAGACCATATATTGTTTGATATAGATAACTTCGTAGGAGGTACAAAAACATACGTATTTGAAACCATTAAGACGTTTAATTTTGGGCATTTAAATGTGAGCGTTGTGAATAATACCGAGGTGCCAACTCCGGTAATTATAAGTTATAAGACCGAAATAGATGGTAACGTGGAAACAAATGTGGCGAATGTTGCAACTGCCTCCGGTCAATCTTACAATAAAAATTATACTTACCAGCCAAAATAGTTTTTTTCATTGCTGTTGACGTCAATAAATCCGGGAACGCCTATATGGCGTTCTTTTTTTTGAGACTACCTGTAGGTTACTTCCCGCATACTTCTCCGATACTTCTCCGATACTTCTCGGATACTTAGGACTCGTGTATGTGTTGTACTCCCTATACATTCCCCATACGGTCCCTATACATTCCCTATACACTTCCCATACACTTCCCATACACTCGTAATACACTCATGATACACTCATGATACACTCCCTATACACTATGGCTTCCTGGAACCGGGAAGTCCATTGCCCCGAAACAGACGTTTTCCGGCATAATCCGGCAAAAGCGGCATATTTGTTTTCCCGTATGCTCACAGGTGAATAATTTCGTATTGTACTTCCGGTAGTAGCTTGTCCGTTGGAGTTTTCCGGTGTTAGATAACTTTTTTATATTTATGAGAGGCAACCGGTTTAATCAAAGTTAAAAGAAATCAAAAATGAAGCGGAATATTTTTATTGTTATCTTTTTGATGGTAGGCCTCCTCTCTTGTAAATCAAAGAAGGCAACAGCGTTTAGGGAAGCAATTGTTCAAAAAGACAGCAGTGCGTTCCATATCCTGGTGGGTAAAGAAGGCCTGGAGGAAGAGAAGTTAACCTGCCTGATAAAGAGAGATTTCAAAGGAGCCCTTCGCGCTATAGATAAACAGGAGCAGGCATTCGACAGCATCATTAAGGAAATAACCATATTACCCGCAGATGGGATCCGCGAAGGAACAGCGCTGAAAACAGCCGCCGTAAATTATTATACCTCCGTCAGGGATTTGCAGCTGTTTGACCGGCAGGAAATTGCAGCACAGGAAGCTATGTTCCATACAAATGCTGATACAGTGGCGAAAGCGCAGGACAACGTATTGTTGTTAACAAAGGAGAAGCTAAAGATGTCTGGTGTAACAAACGAAAAAAGGATTGCCCTTGATGAGGCACTCAAAAAATTTAACCAGGCCAATAATTTGTAAGTGTCTGTAGCATGGCTGGGTGTATGGTAGCACCCTTGTTTTTAAATTTGCATTGGAACACCTGCAATAGCTTGTCTTAAATCCTTATATTACAAGCTGAAAAATTATTACATACCCCAAAAATGGGTGTTTACGGGAACCTGGAATCTATGTTGATCATCTTATTGCGTATAACAGGCTACGGCTGGACAGCCATTGCATTTGTAGTATTATCTGTACTGGTAGCAGTTAAAATATTAAAAAGGAGTAACCCTGGCAGGAAGCCCGGTTGCATAGGCATCGGCTATGTTTCACTGATAGTGTTTTGCCTGCTTAGTTTCTCATCCATGCTCGCAGGGGCACTGGGTGGCTTTGTGGTGAATGCTTTTACGCTGCCGCGGTACAAAGCGAAGGTAGTCAGCGTTTCCTCTTACGTATCGAAAGACAGCAAAAATAGAAATACGATCATGTATCGCTCCACCGTTGCGTTCACAACGGAAGACGGCACGCCGGTGGAAATGGAAACAGATATATCCTCCTCCGGCAGGCCGGAGATCGGGGAGACCGTTACCGTGGGCTACAAACCAGGTATGTCGGCGGCCGGGGAATTTTCCGGCACTAAGTACCTGTTAATGAGTGGGGCAGCGGTGATGTTACTGGTGATAGGGTATTTTTCGATAGCTGGTATCATATATGCAATGGGCTGGCAAATGGCCACCTACTTCAATTTCGGGATGATCATACTGCTGTATTTCATTTTACCTTTAGCCATGCTGTTTATGTTAGGAGGCATGGGATACGCAGTAGTGCAGTATTTCATGGGACTCCGGCCGGATATGCCGGTATGGGCGGTAGTAGTGTGCACGTTTTTCTGCCTGGTGTTATCTGCCGGAATGATGGGGTATGTTCGCCTGCTTGCTGCAAGACGCGGACGCACCCGTTAAGTTAAACTTCTTCAGGCTGCCCTGGTCAGTATGCACCAGGGCAGCCGGGATTGCATCTCCATAAAAAAAATTTTCTCCCTCCTTCACCCTTTTCCGCTTTTCAGTTGCCTATGATAACAGGGGTGATTAAATAAGGCAGCCGGCCTTTGGTTATCTGCAAAAAACAGCAACAGCATAACGCAGGACAACAGATGATGGAAATAAATCCGGATTTTATTATACTTTGTGCGGATAACAATGAAGTTACAAAGTGGTTTATGTACCAACCAAAATCAGGTGAAGTAGTTTCTTTTGAAGAACAGTTTAAACTTCATTACACCTTCCTGTGCACCGCCGCGTACTATGTGGTTGAAGATGAGGATGCGGCCAGGGATATCGTACAGGATTTCTTTCTTTATTGCTGGAGTAAGCGGCATATTATCCGCATTACCCACGATTTTAAAAGTTATGCCGTTCGTGCCATCCGCAACGCTTCGCTGAATTATTTAAAGAAATCGGGCAAAACATCGCTGGAGGAAGTAGCCGTTATTGAAAATATGACGCAGCACTTTCCGCTGGAAGATAATGAAGCGGAAGCAGACCGCAATGCAGCGCTATGGGCCGCTGTAGCCCGGCTGCCGGAACAACGCCGCCGGATCTTCCTGCTGAGTAACCGGGATGGACTGAAGTATAAGGATATCGCAGCAACGCTTGGGATCTCTGTTAATACGGTGAAAACACAGATAAAACTGGCCCTGCAGTTTTTACGGAAAGAATGCCGGTGGATGAATATAATCATCGCCTTCCTGTTTTTCTTAAAAAATAATTGACGGGCATTCACCCTTTTTTCATACTTGTTTGCCTTTATTATCGAAGTTATGAATGAAAATGATAAAGAAATAGACTGGGAGAAGCTGCTGAACCGGATGGATGGGAACAGCGCCGGGGAAGCCCTGAATGAGGAGGAACTGGCAATGCTGGCTGCAGCAAAAGAGATGCAGTCGCGGATAGGAGCGGCGAAATTCCCGGAAGAAGAAGGCTGGCAAAATTTTGTACAGGCCAGGAACCGCAGGCAGGCGCGCCGTTTCACGCTGGTGAAACTGGCAGCTGCAGCAGTACTGGTATTGGCCATCGGGGCGGGATTGTGGACATTCCTCAACAGGCAGCACCCTCCGCAGCTGGCCAATGAAACGCCCGCAGGGAAAGTACGCCTGAAGTTATCGGACGGCCACGAGGTAACGCTCGGTGGCAGCACACAGGTTATTCAAAACAACGGTATAGCCTCTATCAAAGCAGATCAGTCGTCACTTGTTTATGGCGCGGGCGCTAACCGTACCCTGGTAACGGCCATGGATACACTGGAAGTACCCCGTGGATTACAATTCACACTACAGCTGGCAGATGGCACAAAAGTATGGCTCAACGCGGGTTCCAGGCTGATTTATCCCGCCGCGTTTAATGGCGCATCAAGGGAAGTGTATGTGCAGGGAGAAGCCTATTTCGACGTGGCTGCCGATATAGAACGGCCATTCACGGTATATTCAGGCAAAGTAGCCATGAAAGTATTGGGTACAGCCTTCAACGTAAATACCTACGGACCGGAAATACAAACCACCTTAAGCAGTGGAAAGCTGCTGGTAACCGCCGGCCAGGAAAGTACCGTGCTGGCACCCGATGAGCAGGCCGTTTATAATGATAAGAACGGATCGCTGAACAAAAGAACTGTGGAAGCCAGGGTATTCACCGCCTGGAAAGAAGGCGACCTGTTTTTTGAAGATGCCACGCTGCTGGATATTACCAGCTACCTGGCCCGTAATTATGATTATGTTTTTGTTTTTGAAGATCCAACGCTTGAGAAAATAAGTTTTACTTTAGATATGCGCCGCCCGGCCGTTTTACAGGATGTATTAAACCAGATCAGCCATAGCATGAATAATTTAAGGTTCCGGGTGGAAGGCAAAACAGTGCACATCATGAAACGTCAATAGTGAATAATATCAACCGGAGTCAATCAGATTGCAGGCAGCCACGGGTTGCTGCTTAAACCATAATACCAAACCAGAATGAGAAATTTATTGGGCTTGTCCTTCCGCTGGAAGGAAGCGCGGCGCTATGTCATGCGGTTACCGTACCAGTTACTGCTTTTACTGGTCCTTACCGGCACCGGGGCACTGGCGCAGGAGAATACGGATCAGGGAATATTATCGAGAAAGATTTCTTACGAAGCCAATAAATCCTCTCTGAGTAAAGTACTGAAAGATCTGCGTACGCAGATGCATATCCGCTTTACCTATAACAGTGAGCTGATAAAACGACAGCCACCGGTTACGGTTAAAGTAAATGGGGTTACCCTGGAATCCCTGCTCAAACAGGTGTTGCTGAATACGGGTTTGGAGTTTATGGTGGAAATGGGAGGGATCATTATCTACGAACAAACAGTGTCTGCAGATAAGGGTAATAGTATGGCAGTGATCATCAGGGGAAGGGTAACAGATCCGCAGGGATCGCCCCTGGCAGGGGTAAGCGTTAAAGGACTTACCTCCAAAGAAATGACCATTACCCAGCCCGACGGGATGTTTATGCTGGTAGCCCGGGAGCAGGAACAGGTAAGTCTTTCCCTGGTAGGCATGAAAACGCTGCTGTACAAAGTGAAACCGTCGGATGAACAAATGATTTCTTTTAGAATGGATACCATTGCCCGGGAAATCCAGGAGGTAGTGGTGAACGGGTATCAGAAAATTGATCCCCGCCTGGCTACGGGTTCAGTATTAAAACTAAATGCAGCCGATATATTGCAGCCCGGTCAGCCTTCGGTGGACAGGATGCTGCAGGGAAAAGTGCCGGGGCTCATGGTGATCAACACCTCCGGTGGCGTGAATGCAAAACCCACTATGCGCATCAGGGGTACTTCCACCTTAATCGGTAACGCCGCCCCGCTTTGGGTGATCGATGGTATGATACGCCCTGACCCGGTTAATATCTCCTCAGCGCTGTTGAATAATGTGCTCACCGGCCCTTCCCAATCCAACTATGAACTGATGGGAAACGCCATCAGTGGTTTGAACCCCTATGATATTGAAAGCATCACTTTTTTGAGAGATGCCGCGGCGACTTCTATTTATGGTACCCGCGCGGCCAACGGCGTGATCGTGGTAACTACTAAAAGAGGAAAGGCTGGCCCGGTGGAAGTAACCTACAATTCAAATATATCTTTTCAGGCGCGTCCTTCCTACAACCAGTTAAACCTGATGAATTCCAAAGAACGGGTAGCTTTCTCAAAATCATTGATAGAAGATGGCGTAGTTTTTAATGGAAATGCAAGTGGGTTCGAAGAACGGTTTTCATATGAAGGATTATTAAGGCAGTTGTACGCCAGGCAAATCACTGAAGCGGAATTCCAGGAACAGGTAGGCGCTATTCAAACGCGGAACACCGATTGGTTTAAGGAGTTGTTCAGGAACCAGATGAGCATGCAGCATGCCCTCAGCATGAGTGGCGGCGCCGGCAAAACCACCTATTACGCTTCCCTGAGCTACGGCGGCTTTAACGGCGCTGCAAAACAGGATGGCAAAAAAACATATTCAGCGAATGTCAGCGTACGCACGCAAATCGGCAAACGGTTGAACCTCGACCTGTCCATGCAAAGCAATTATATAAAATCCACGGGGTATTACCAGTCGGTGAATCCGCTGACCTATGCGCTGCAAACAAGTCGCATCTACAGTCCGGACGATTTTTACCCGGTGAAGTCCCCCAGTAACATGATAGCCGGGCAGCCAGTGCAGTTAAAGTGGCCGCCGTATGTTTATAATATTCAGAATGAAATCAGTCACTCTGAAAACAACAGCAGCACCCATTCTTCCAGTTTAAATTTATCGTTGGATTATAAGATCAGGAAAGGATTATTCTTTCGCCATTCTTCCAATGTGATTATTGGCGGCGCCGACGGGTTAACCGCGGCTGATGAGCAAACATATGAAATTGCTGCGTTACGCGGTTGGAGTTCGGAAGTGATGCCAACGCAGGAAATGATGTTGACGGGTTTGCCCACAGGTGGCATGGCCTATATGATGAATCAGAAGAGCATGTCGCTCGGCATGAGGAACAGTTTAGATTACAATGCCGGTGTGAGAAAGGACCGCGACCAGTTTAATTTTACGTTGGGTAATGAAGTGAGAAGTGAAACCGCCAATGGCCTTACATCCAGGGAACCGGGATACTTTCCGGACCGGGGAAAGACATTCTTTCCAACGGTAATGGGCAGAAAATTATTTAGTTCAGAAACGATCAACGAAGCCATCGACAATTCCGTTTCTTATTACAGTACGGCAGCTTATAGCATGATGAACCGCTATGTTTTGAGCGGTACCATCCGGACAGATGGCTCCAACAGGTTTGGGCAGTATTCCAACTCCAGGTTCTTACCCAATTACAGTATTGCTGCCCGCTGGAATGCTTCTTCAGAAAGCTGGTTTCCCGTAAGCTCCCTGATCAGCGACTGGCAGGTGAGAGGTTCGTATGGCACACAGGGAAATGTGGTGAGTGCAGTGGGGCCTAACCTGGTGGCCACTTACTCCCCGGTTGTGGGAGAGACAAATCCCATTACCGGCAAACCCTATCTGCACATAAAAACCATGCCTTACCCGGAGTTGCGCTGGGAAAAAACATACCAGTGGAATTTTGGTACCCAGGTGGCCATGTTCAATAGCCGCCTGCGGGTGAATGTTGATTATTACTCGAAGAAAACAACAGACGTACTGGACATGATAGAGATCCCTTTCGAATACGGTATGGATATGATGTACAGGAACGGAAGCGAGTTATATAACAAAGGATGGGAAGCCATGATCAATGTAGATGCCATCAGATCGCGGAACACATCGCTCTCCTTTACGTTTACTACCAGCAGGAACAGTAACCGGGTATCTGATGAAATTATACCCAACGACTACAATTCCTTTTTTAATGGCACTGGACACTTACGCGGAAAACCCGTGAGTGGTTTTTACTCTTATATCTACAATGGGCTGAATCACAATAACGGATTGCCAACGTTCAGGAATTTAGATCTCAAGGAAAAAACGTCCAATCCGGATGATTTCCTGGTGTATTCCGGGCAACTTCAACCTTCTTTCACCGGAAGTATTCAACCGGTGTTCCGGTACAAATCCTTTTCAGCGGTGATGTTGTTTTACGTTAGTATTGGCAGCAGCAAACGGCTCAATAATCCTTTCCCGCGTACAAACGGACTGAATGGGGTGCCTGCGCCATTCACCAATCTCAGTAAAGATTATTTGAACCGCTGGCGTAAACCGGGTGACGAATTACATACAGATATTCCTGTAATGATGGATCTTTTAGCCAACCAGGACCGGCTTGTGATACCGTATAAAGTGATCAGTAACAGTGCTGCTGCAAACTCCGGAGAGATATCCCTGGATCCGTTTCAAGCTTATAATATGTCTGATTTGAGAACAGTCAGTAACAACTACCTGCGATGCAGCAACCTGAATCTTACCTACACCATTCCTGCTGCTAAGCTGAGGGGAAGCGGGATTAAGAATTTAAGCGTTGGCGCGGCCATAAATAATGTTTTTACGGTTGCCAACAGGAAACTAAAAGGGCAGGACCCTGAAATTGACGGAATTGGCACCAGTGCATTGCCGCTTACCCGGCAATATGCTTTCAGCCTGAATGCTACTTTTTAATGTAACTCATTTCAATAATACAGCATGAAGAAATCGTTGCTTGTAATCATAGGCGCCTTGTGTTTAGTGTCCTGTAAAAAGTTCCTGCAGGAATATTCTCCAACAGATGTAATACCTAAATCTACCCATGATTTCGGAGAAATATTATATTATGAAGGATACCCTACCAATTCCACACTGCTGCAACCCTGGATGGTATTCCTGGATGATGATACCCAGTGCTATACAGGACCGCTCCTGGCCAACTCAAATGTGGTATTCCAGGCCGCTCCCATCTTTCAGTGGCAACCAGATATGGAGCCCGCCACTGCCGCTACCGGCAATGCCATCAATTTCAATACCTGGAGCACTTACTATAAGTTGCTGCTGGGCGTAAATGTGGCGCTTCAGTATATGGATAATTCAACGGGCCTGCAGGCCGACAAAGACCAGTTTAAAGGAGAAGCCTACACATTACGGGCACTCTATCACTTTATGCTGGTGAATATCTATGCAAAACCCTATAATGATTCTCTCACCACACCTGACAAAAGCCCGGGCGTGCCTATCAGGAAAACTGCCGACCTGTCGGATGCTTTTCTCCGCAGGAACACCGTGAAAGAGGTGTACAACCAGATTGTGAGTGATCTCGATAGCGGCATTTATTTGTTGGATAAATACAAAGCTACCCGCGAATATTACCGGATTTCGCATGTAGCTGCCCATTTGCTGGCCAGCAGGGTATTCCTTTATATGGAAGACTGGGATAAAGCGATCAGTCATGCTGATGAAGTACTGAAGTATCACCCGCAGTTAATGGACCTGAACACCTGGGGAGGGATGCCTGATATAGAGCATAAAATGCTGATAGGACCATCTAATATTGAAAGTATCTGGAACTATGGACAGGCGGAGGAACAGCTGCCATACGCTTATTCAGAGGCATATGAAATTTCACACGACCTGGTGGATTGTTTTGAAGAGAATGACCTGCGCAAGCAAACAGGATTTTATATAAACCCTGAATTTATGAAAGAATTCCTGACGCCCGATTTTTCACAGATGAAGAATGTTCCATCCGTTTCCGGGCATAATAACGAATTATCCAATTCGTGGAGAAGCTCTGAAGCTTACCTGAACCGTGCAGAAGCCTGCATCCAGAAATACAGGAAAACAGGCGACGGTAATGCAGCTGCCCAGGCATTGGTAAGCCTGAATACACTTCGCGCCAACCGGATTGACCGGGCCTCTTTCACACCGTGGACAGTAAAGCCGGGAGACGTGTTGCTGCAAATGTGCAGAACAGAACGCCGCCGGGAACTATACCGCGAAGAAGCGCACCGCTGGTTTGATCTGAGACGCTACGGCATGCCATCGATCAAACACATTTTTACACCCAACCAGGTAACCGTACAGGTATTCCGGTTGCCGGCGCGGGATCCGCAATATGTAATGCCAATACCCACCGATGTATTATCACGGAACCCGGCATTAACACAAAATCCATTATTCGCGGGTAAGCGTTTACCCGAATAACTTCTTTCAACTGTAAATAATCACATATGAGATTATACTACCTGGTACTGGTGCTGTTAGCAGGGATAGCCTGTAATAAAGAGGCCGCATTAACGCCGGAGCCTATCCCGCCTGTATATACGCTGCCCCAGGGTAATCATGATTACGATGATACAATAGTGGCCTGGTATAAAAAATACAACACTTTTATCCTGTATAAATTTACACAGCTGGATTATGCGTATAACTATTACGACAAGAAGCCGGATAGTGCTTTTAATGCTAATCCCGCCTATGTGGCATCAACTCTCCGGTTTATCAGGGAAGAATTACTGGAAGTATACCCGGAAGCGTTTTTAAAAACCACGCTTCCTTACAAGATTTTACTCGCCTCTTATATTGGCAGCGGCACTACCCGTTCTGCTACCGGGTTTTCCGCCAGCAGCAGCATGCTCGCTATTGGCTGGGCCGATAGTACCCTGGCGCAGAAAACGCCGGCTCAACGAAAGCAGCTGCGTGGCTGGTTGCACAGAGCCTACATGGAACGCACCTTCCGTACCGACAACACTATTATCCCGGATGCATTCAAAGCGCTGGCGCCGCCTGCCTATGGCCAGGTGCTGCCTGCAAAACTCCTGGAGGAAGGCATCGTGGAGCCGTATACCAATGCGCTGAATGTGGCAACTGATTTCCTGGCATATATTGAAGTGATTACCAGTCATACCAAAGAAGAACTCGAAGCCGGGGTGCTGAGCAGCCGGGTAGATGTAAAGGGATTGATAAGAAAGAAATACGACGTTGTTATCGCCACGTTTCTCAACAAGTACCAGATAGATCTTCAGGCGATAGGCAACAGACCTTAATTATATTATCCGCATTAATATTTTTATATGAAAACATTAAAAGGAGCGCAACTCCTGTTATCGGGCGTGTTTGTCATTGCCGGCTTTACAGTGAATGCCCAGGTGCCCGCCGGTACCGAATACCGCAGCGCCGTTATCACTGCTGCTATCAATAAGGTTACAAAAAAGCACTACCATCCCAAACCCATTGACGACGCCTATTCCGCGGCGGTGTGGAACCGGTTCCTGCATACCCTGGACCCCAACAGCAACCTGTTTCTCCAGGAAGATGTAACTGCCCTCGCGGTGTATAAGAACCAGGTCGACGATCAGCTGAACTCAGGCGCCACTACTTTTTTTGATGCAGCCTATGCGATCTATGAACAACGGGCAGGGGAGGCCAGCCGGCTTTGCCAGAAAATCCTGGCTACGCCTTTCGATCTGAAAAAGAAAGAAACCGTAATGGCCTGGAGAAAAGATCTTCCCTTTTGCGCAGGCAAACAGGAACAGGAAGAACTGTGGCGTAAGCTGCTGAAATATTACACCCTGCGTCACTACATGGAAATGAGTGCAGCCAAAGGCGATACTGCCAAACACCTCGCGGCCGTTGACCCGGTGCTGGAAGCCAAAGCCCGTGAAAAGGTACGTAAATGGTACAGCGATTATTTCCGTCAGACGACCGGGCAACGTGGCGCCGACGATAAATTTGCGCAGTATGTAAGCGCCGCCATGTTTGAAATAGATCCGCATACTACCTATGCTGCGCCACAGGACCGGCTTATGAACGAACAGCTCAACAAACGTTACTACGGACTGGGCATAGAACTGGGTACCAAAGAATCAGATTATTATATAAAAAGATTGCTGCCGGGTGGTACCGCTTACCGCAGCGGACAGGTAAAGGAGAATGATAATATCATCGCCGTTGCCGACAGCAAAGGGGAGATGCTGCCTGTTAACGGGCTTCCGGCCAATGAAGTAACCGGCTTGATCCGCGGTGAAAAAGGAACGGCCGTTACCATGAAGCTGCAGCAGCCCGGTGAAAAAGAAAGAACGGTAACGATAAAAAGAGATGAAGTGATTGACCAGGAAAACAGGGCGAAAAGCGCCGTGATTGAAAAGAACGGAAAGCGCTTTGGCTATATCTTCCTTCCCCTCTTTTACATGGATCCTACCGGTACCAAAATAAACGGATCCGCCAATGATGTAGCCCGCGAAGTAGAGAAGCTCAAGGAGCAGGAAGTGGATGGCATTGTGGTGGATCTGCGTGGCAATGCCGGCGGCTCGCTCGATGAAGTAGTAACAATGGGTTATTGCTTTGTACCCGCCGGCCCTATCACCTGGCTCAGGGGGAAAGACAGTATCCGGATGTATTCCTCTCCGGCTGTTGAGCCTTTGTACGACGGACCATTAACCGTGCTGGTAGATGAAAGCAGCGCTTCTGCTTCTGAAATATTTGCTGCAGCCATGCAGGACCGCGGCCGCGGCATCATTGTGGGCACTTCTTCTTCCTTTGGAAAAGGTACCGCCCAGATGAATATCAATATCGGTAAAATGGGAAATCCGGAGAAAGGCACTGCTGATGTAAACTATGGCAGCATGCGGCTTACCACGGAGAAATTTTACCGCATTAACGGATCATCCACACAGCTGAAAGGCGTGATCCCCGATATTGTGCTGCAGGATAGAATGGAGCTGCAATCCATTATGGAAAAAGATTTTTCTTCTGCGCTGGCATGCGATACCGTGGGCCTGCCTCCGTATCAGCGGCTTACTTTCGGTTTCAATTACCAGGAAGTAGTGCAACACGCACGCATACGGGTGCAGCAAAATCCTGCCTTTGCCACTATCGCCGCAAATACCCGCCAGTTAAAAACGTTGCAGGAGCAACCCACGCCGCTGGATTTATTGTCGTTCGGCGCTGCCTATCAACAGATATCGGGATGTCAGAAAAATATACAACAGGCCAAAGAGCTGAAAGGCAAAGAGGTGCTGACCGTACAGCCATCTATGTTAAGAAACATAAATCCCGCCCGGCAAAAGAATGACGCTGTTAATACTGCTTCTTACAAAGAGTGGCTGGAGAAACTGGGTAAAGATATTTACCTCGCTGAAACCCTGTCGGTGCTGGAAGATATGCTGGCTAACCCGGTAGCGCCATAATTATAATTAATTAACAACAGGCTTCACCCGTTTTGCGGTAATGATTGCCTAATACTTAAACGCACTAATCATGATGAGAAAACTGTTTGCACTCACTTTTTGCATGGGAAGCTTTGCTGCGTATGCGCAGGAGGAAGTGGCTATCATTACGGCCAGGCTGGATAAATCCCCGAATGATACCGTGGTGAACCTGTACGAACCTTATTCCGGTGATACCGCCAGCACCGTCATTAAAAACCACCAGTTCAGGTTAACGATGCCAATGTCTAAAGGAGGAAGCGTATATATTATGCAGATAGGCAGCAACCCGGAACTGGGCGGCGCATTGGTATACCTGGAAAAAGGAAAGATGAACATCACCGGGAAAGGCGGTTATTTTAAAGACGCCACTTTTTCAGGCGACTCCTGGGTAAAGGAATGGGAAGAAGTAATGGACCTCACTTCCCCGGACAAAGGCGATGGTAAGTTGTTTGCAGAGCTGGAACAGAAATACCATAAAGCAATGGAAATAGGTGATGAGGATGCTGCAGAAGCCTACAGCAAACAGGGTAGCGAGGTGGAAAAGAGGCAGAAAGATATACTCCGTAAATGGGTGTTGGCTCATCCGAATTCCGGTGTTACCGGTTATATCATCACGGTATATTTCAGTAAGGATAATAAAGAGATGGAAGCGCTTTACGATGGCCTCGGTGAACACGCAAAAGCCGGCAGGATCCTGCAACGTTGGAAAAACCCGGGTAAAGTAGACCCGTCACTCCTTTCATTAAAGATGAATGAAGAAGGGGAAACACCGGGAAAACCAGGCCAGATAAAGATCGGCGATGCTGCGCCGGCTTTCACCATCCCTGATGTAAATGGTAAAATGGTATCGCTGGGAGATTTCAAAGGCAAGTATGTACTGGTAGATTTCTGGGCCAGCTGGTGCGGTCCCTGCAAACCACAGATCCCTTACCTGAAAGCAGCCAATGAAAAGTTCAAAAATAAAAACTTCGTGATGGTAGGCATCTCGCTGGATTCCAAAAAAGAAGCCTGGGTAAAAGCTATGGAAAAGCACGAGCTGAACTGGCTCAATCTCTCCAGCCTGAAAGGTTGGGGTGACACAGCCGCTGCAGCTTACGGCGCCAGCTACATTCCTTCCAACATATTGATCGGACCAGACGGAAAAATAGTTGCCAGGGATCTTTATGGCGATGCGCTGGATAAAAAATTAATGGAAACAATTAAATAAACTGTTTGAGGTAACACTTCCGCCAGGGGCAACGGCACTATCGCTGTGCTGTTGCCCTTTTTTTGTTTACTAAAAAGATACCATTCATATGCGTTCTATCATTAAAATAATCATCTTCCTGCTGCTGCCCTTGTACAGCCTGGCAGAAGAAGGGTTTGTGATCAAAGGGAAAGTAACGGGCGTCATCAGCGGATACGTAGCTATCCTTGAACATGTTGATGCTGAAGGGAAGCCGGTAATGCTGCCGCCAAGAGTACGGATCGTCAACGGCGAGTTTACCTTTTCCGGGAAACTGGAACACCCGGAGCTGGTACAGTTAAAAGTGAGTACAAAAACAGTACTGGTATTCCTGGAAAATACCAGTTATACTATTGAGTCCAGCCTGGATTCACTGAAAGGAACTTCTTTCAAAGGCGGCCCGTTGAATGATCAGTTTTATACCTATCAGCAGCACAGTAATAAGCCGCCTATGGAATACGTAAAGGACAACCCGTCGCTGGAATTATCGGCCTGGCTGGCCCTGAGGAATGCCTCCACAGCGGAGAAGGCACAGGCAGGTTACGATCTCCTGGACCCTGCAGGGAAAAGTACCTGGCATGGAAAGGCGTTGCTGGCAAAGATTGAATCATTTAAGCGCACCGGCGCAGGCGCTGCATTACCGGAACTGAAACTGACCGATCCCAACGGCCACGCATTTTCCATCGGGGATATGACCGGGAAAATTGTAGTGCTGGATTTCTGGGCGTCCTGGTGCGCTCCCTGCCGCGCTTACATTCCACAGATGCGGAACCATTACAACAAGTTTAAAGAGAAGGGAGTGGTATTTGTAGCTGTATCTGTTGATGACGATAAAGCCAAATGGCAAACTGCTGTGAACGAAACTAAAATGGAGTGGCTGCAGGGACTTACAGAAGGCGGCTTCAAAGCAGGTGCGGGTGTGCAGAAGAACTTTAATATCACCAGCATCCCGTATGTGGTGATAGTAGGGAAAGATGGAAAGATTGCCGCATCACTGGACTTCTATAAAAAAGATCAGCTGGAAAAAGAATTGGATAAACTGGTACAATAAGATAACAAACGATATGACTGTTACACAAAAACTACAACTGTTACTTACCATTATCATTGGCATATTTCTCTCCGGCTGCACGGTGTTTCAAACGCCCGAGCCACGGCTGCCAAAAAAGCTGGCCGTCAGGATTTTTAATATCACGCCACAGCGCGCGGCGCTGAAAATAGAAGGCATCTATTATAATCCTAATAATTTCGGTTTTACGTTTAAAAGCGGCGACCTGGAGCTGATGCTGGATACTTTCCTGTTGGGAAAAGTTCACATTGATACCGTGATAAATGTGCCGGCGCATGCGCTATTCACAGTGCCGGTAACAGTGGCGCCGGATTTCAATAAACTGGGTCAAACAGGCATTAACCTGGAGGACTCTGTACACATTTCTTTCAAGGGTACCATGAAAGGCAGTGTGGGATGGTTCTCCAAAACAATCCATATTGCCTATGATGGCCGGCATTACCTGGACCTGCAAATGAACTGATTTCCCCCGTTGCTGTAAGGTGGCTGGTATCAGTACCTCGCGGAGTACTGATACCAGGAGAGATGTCCCTGGATAATATGCGACAGGTTTTCTATATACCGGCGCACGGTTTTATCCTGCTGCCCAAAATGGGGCAGGTGGTTGCAGGTAAGCACAAATTCTGCTGTAAATTCATTGTGTAGCCGCACTGTTTCCGCATAGGCGCTATCCAGGGTACACTGTTGTTCATGTTGAATGATCAATACCGCATTCATGGCTTCCTTTTCTTCCTCATCCTTTCTGACAGAGAAAATATCGTTGGAAAGCGCTACTATCAGGCTTGTTAGTTTCCTGAGTTGCTTTATTACGGGGTTCTCCAGCACTTCGTTGGTGAGCAGCGTAGTTCCTGTTATTTCTGCGAGATCGGCGGTTGGATACACGCCAATGAGATCTTCCCGGATAACCAGGTAGTCGCTCAGCAGCGGGTAGTGAACAGGGGTTTTGTAACTATATGCGGTAGCGGTTATCATGGTATGGAAGAAGCCTTGCATATCCCTGATAAACCGGTCCATCCATGCTGCTGTTACAAATGAAAGCAGTTCTTTTCTTATCAACGCCGGCTGCAGGAAGAACGCGCTGTCTGTTGCTGCCGGGGGCATGCCTTTGAATATTTCAATGACATGGTTACATGCCTCTCTGAGTTCTTCTACCGGATATGGTCCGTAGTAATCATCAAAGAGAAAGATCCAGAGATTCCATCTGCCCATGGGGATGAGGCGATCGAACGGCGCATCCGGGTGGAAATAGGCCGCCAGCTTGCCAAAGCGGGCGGCCTTAAATTTTTCACGCATGCTTTCGGGGAAGAGGGTATACTCGTTTATCCATGCTGTTGTTTTAGCTTCTATTTCGTCTGCCATTGGATTGATAACATCTGGAAACGGGTAACATAACTGAGTAGGAGACATGATCATAAGAACGGGTTTTACAGCCAGTGGTTTTTATAGGATTTAAAAAGAGATGCCGGGGGATGGCACACTTAAAGATACTTAATAAGGCTGATATTTATTTGCAGTAAAGCCGCCTCATTTAATGATGAGGCGGTCTTTTTTTAATCATTTTTCTGCGGTGTATCCTTTGGCGTTAGCCACCTGGATAATAGACTGGTTGATGGCAGCGCCCAGGTCGTCGATTTTATCAGTTTTCTTTAATGCCTCATCAATATATTTCTGCCGTTGTTTGCCCAGCACGGCGATTTCTTTTTGAATACTTTCCCTTTCCTTGCTTTTCTCTGCCACCAGGGTTGTCAGCTCTGCCTGGCTTTTTTCTTTCAGTTCTTTGGGCAGCTCACTTTTGCTGATGCTTTTTAATACGTTGGGATCTTGTTTCACGCGGTCTACCAGATCCCAGTTGTCGTTTTTATAAACAGCTTTTGATTTGCTTACAAACCGTTCTACAGAGTTGGCGGAAGAGAGAGATTGGGCATTTTTATCCTGCGTTACCTGGTTGCTTTTTCTTAGCTCACCGGAAGCGCCATATGCGATATAGGTTTTGTTGATCCGTTCGTTGCAGGCTTCAATGTTTTTATCATAGGGAGTTTCAATAAAAACCACCTTTCTGTCGGAATCGATATTGAAATACTGGCCATCGCCTTTGTCGGCGCCGTCTTTCCAATGGGTGGCTATTCCTTCCCGTTTATCGCCGCAGTAAATAGTATTTATGAAGATGCTTTTGCTGATGGCCTGCCCTGCGGCGGTTTTATAGCTCACCGGTCCCTGGTTGAAAGGCTCGTTGCCTGCAATATAGATAAGCTTCATATCAGCTTCATCTTTCCCCCACTCGAGTGATTTTACGGCAGATGTGATCACCGCGCCGCAGTATTCTGATCCGCCATTAGTGTGAAGGGCGAATAGTTTTTCGGAGATAAGATCGAGATCGGTGGTCAGCGGGGTTACCTGCCGGATGTAATCATCCGAGCGGGAGAGGCCGTCGTTGCCGTATTCATAGAGCGCGATTTCTATTACAGGCGTTTTACCTTTGTATTTCAGGGTGGTGAGGGTATTGATAATATTCCAGAGTCTTGATTTGGCCTGGTCTATCAGCCCATCCATGCTGTTAGAGGTATCCAGCAGTAAGGCTACCTGTATACGGGTATTGTCGGCGGCGGAAGGAGGGGTAGCGATAACAGGTGGCGGGGTGGCTGTTATGCTTTTTGTTTCCGGGATCGTCTGACCGGTATTATATTTCCATATCAGGAAGCCCGATACCAGTATGGCGCTGGCGAATAGTGTCGTTTTCATGATGTTTGATTTAAGATTACCCCATGAAAATAAAGGGTCTTCTTTAGCCGGTGGGACACCACTTGGTGAAATGGTATATTGAATGGGTGAAATACCTGCCTGCCCGTTCTGAAAAGTCTTATTTTGCGGTAGAATCAATGATCATGGTACGTTACTGTATTTGCATATTTATCTTGTTGGGGTTGTTGTCTGCAGCAACTGCGCAGGATTCTGCCGGCGGCAAGCGTGGTACCTTTCCTGTGTCCAAGGCGGCAAAAGCCCTGAGGAAATCGCTTTCCAATAATGATGATGAACTGCAAACAGCCGGTAAATACGAGGCATTGGCAAAAGAACTGACGGATAAAAGTGAATATGCCAAAGCGGAAGAATATCTTAAAAAAGCGCTGGACATCTACACAAGATTAAATCATAAAGATGCGGCAGCTGCAGGTCGCGCACTGGCAAAAGTGCAGGAAATGCAGAACAAGATTATACCGGCTATACAAAACTACCAGTCCGCCGGCGATGTGGCGATAGATAAAAGCCTGGTGAACATCAACCTCAATGATGCCAACCGCTTGCGGAACAACAGCAACCCCCGGGCGCAAACGAACTACGCCCAATCCAATGTAGACATCATTGAAAAGACCGGCAAGAAAGAAGAAGCCGCGGATGCCTACAAGCAACTGGGAAACAGCCTGCTGCTGGAAAACAATACCTCGGATGCCATCGCCAGTTATAAAAAAGCAATCGAGAAAACCGACAATACCCGGGAGATTGCAGACATCAGCAAGAAAATTTCTAAGGTGTATGTGGAAGGAAATAATATTGATGCCGCCATCCGCATGAATGAAGCGATCCTGGAAAAAGCAAAGCAGGAAGATAATATTGAATTGCAGATAGACCAGGTGCGGGAACTGGCACAACTGTACACCACGAAAAACCTACCGGGAAAAACGGGGAGCCTGTTAGAGGAAGCATACGCGCTGGCATTTAAAAGCGGAAATACCTCAAAAACGAAAGACTGCCTGCTGGCGCTGACCCGCTACTACCGGGAGCAGCAAAAGGAAGCCGTTGCCATGACGCGGTATGACGATTTTCTCCATCGCCTGGATACGCTTATCCGGACCGATAGCTCCCTCGTAGACGCCAGCCTGTTCGACATTACAGAAGGAAAGATCAAAGACCTGGAAAGGGAAAAGGAATTACAACTGGCGCTGATCAGCAATAAAAATAAACTTAACTATTTCCTGATCGCCTCTATACTTGCGATGGTGGTACTGCTGTTCTTTATTGTCCGCTCCCTGTACGCCATCAAAATCAAGAATAAGAAAATTGCGTTGCAGTCGTTGCGGCGGGAAATGAATCCTCACTTTATCTTCAACAGTCTGAATAGCGTAAACCAATACATTGCCGAGAACAAGGAAGTGGAAGCAAACAAATATCTCACTTCCTATTCCGGCCTGATGCGGAATGTGATGGAACATTCCAATAAGGATTTCGTTCCTTTATCTACTGAGATTGAACAGCTGAAAAGCTACCTGGATCTGGAGCAGCTGCGCTTCAGCGATAAATTCATCTACATACTGGATATTGATGAAGCACTGGATACCGATGCCGTCATGATTCCGAATATGCTGATCCAGCCGCACCTGGAAAATGCGGTATGGCATGGGCTCCGGTATAAAGCTACGAAGGGGTTGCTCCGGGTAACATTTCAAAAACAGGCGCAGTTTATTCAGGTGGTGATAGAAGATGATGGGATCGGGCTCACGGAAAGCCGTAAGTTGAAAACCATTCACCAGAAAGCGTATCAATCGAGGGGCATTACCAACACTACGGAACGGATCAGTTTATTGAATGATATTTACCATCTTCATATCCGGTTGCAGATGGAAGAAATAACATTGGAAGGCGCCACCGGTACGCGGGTTGTGCTGCAACTTCCTTTAATGGATAAAAAATGATGTTAACAGAAAAAATCACTTCCGTGATTGTGGAAGACGAAGCAGCTGCCATGGCCGCCTTGCAAAACTACCTCGGGAAATTTTGTCCGCAGGTGGAAGTGGCAGGCACGGCCCAGAACAGCCGGGAAGCCATCGCGTTATTGCATGAGCTGCGGCCGCAACTGGTATTCCTCGATGTGGAAATGCCTTTTGGCAACGCCTTTGACGTACTCGATGGCTGCCAGGATCTTCAGTTTGAAACTATTTTTGTAACGGCCTTTTCTGAATATTCCCTGAAAGCGCTCAACCAGAGCGCTGCCTACTATTTACTGAAGCCGGTGAGCATAGAAGAATTGATCCTGGCAGTTAATAAAGTGCAGCAACAACTTCAACAGAAACACTGGCTGAACAGGAACCGCATCATACTGGAAAACGTCCGGGAAAATAATCCCGGTATGCAACAGGTAATATTACCCACCCTGGATGGATTTGATGTAGTGAAGATGAATGAAATTGTACGTCTGAAAGGGAATGGTAATTTTACAGATGTTTATTTAACCAACGGAAGTAAAAAGATGGTATGCCGTTTTCTGAAACATTTTTCAGAGATGTTACCCCATCCGTTTGTGCGGGTGCATAAATCGCATATCATCAATATCCATTATGTGCAGTCTTATCATAAAGGTGCGGGTGGTTATGTAAGTTTGAATGATGGTACCGCGGTGGAGGTATCGGCGGCTTATAAGGATAATTTGCTAAAGGCGTTTCAGTAGGTATTGCGAGCTATGGACTTTTGATAAACCTTTTGAATAATAGAATACGAACCAGCTATGAAGAGAATTCAGGAGTTTAATGAAATATCAGATTATATTAAAAAAACAGATCTGCCTGCCAGTCCCAGGGTTTCTGACTTTTTCATTTACAGTTGGAGTGGGATAGAGGGAGATGCCTGCGTAAATGAAGTGCCTTATCGCAATCATTATTTCGAAATTATACTTGAAGTGGATCCGGGCTGCGACCTGAGCGTGGATGATTTTGTGTTTCCCGCTGGTCAGAGCCGGCTTTTTTTTGTGAGTCCTTACCGCCTGCTGTCATGCAAAGAAACGAAAATAGGCAGCCCCGGTAATGGGTTTTCTGTTCTCTTCAAGCCTGAATTTATTCATGCTACTTTATCCGGACCGGGGTTTCTGCGGGACTTTCCTTATTTCAGCCATTTAAATTCTCCGGGCGTTACCTTAACCAGCGGGGAGAAAGATGATATTTTAGAGCTTTTGGGTAAGATACAGCAGGAGTATGATGATAGTATTTATGGCAGGGAAATCATCAAAAATTATCTCCATATTCTTTTGCTGAAAGGAAGGAAGTTTTATGAACAACAGGCGTCAACTACCACCAGCTTTAGCCGGGAGCAAAAAATATATAACGCCTTCATGTTGCTGGTACAGGAACATTTCATGAAATCCGATGCAGTGGCCGACTATGCCAAACGCTTATACATCAGCGCCAAGCATCTTTCACAGACCGTAAAAAATGTAAGTGGCAAAAGCGCGCTTCAGATTATTCATCATACAAGGCTGCATCATGCCAAATCACTGATGCGGCAAACCGACCTGACTATTGCACAAATTGCCAGCGAACTCAACTTCGAGAACCCGGATTACTTTTCTGTGTTCTTTAAACGCCTTACCGGCGAAAGCCCTACTCAATTCCGTAGTTCTTAAAGCTTCTCCCGACATTCTCAAAGGAGCCGGTGTAAATGCCCGGTTACCTTTGCATCAAAAGAACTAATAATGAACAGATTTAAAGGTAAAAAGGCGGTGGTAACCGGCGGCACACATGGCATGGGATTAGCCATCGTGGAAAGGCTCCTGGCTGAAGGGGCTGAAGTTATATTTACTGGCCGGAATGAAAAAAAGACAGGAGAAGTTCAACAGGCACTCAATGCAGCAGCAGCATACGGAGTGCGCTCCGATGCTTCCAGTATGGCCGACATACAGGCATTAGGACAGCTTGTTGAGGAACGCTTTGGCCGCGTTGACTATTTATTTATCAATCATGGCACAGCAGAATTCCAGGAGTTGGCGGAGGTAACGGAAGCCTCGTGGGACCAGCACTTTAATGTGAACACAAAAGGAGCTTTCTTCACAGTAAAGCGTCTGGAGCCGCTTATTAATGATGATGGCGCCATCATTTTTACTACTGTCGCCAATGATCGTATTTTTCCCGGTCTGAGCGCTTACTCCGGTTCAAAAGAAGCTGTAAAGGCATTTGCGAAAGTACTTGCGGCAGAGTTACTCCCCAGGAAGATCCGTGTTAACTCAGTTGCTCCGGGCTTCATTATGACTCCAACGATGGGAGTGGCCAACCTGACGGAAGAAGACAGGGAAACATTTATCGCGCAAGGGAATGAAATAACACCCTTGAAACGCCACGGCACCGTTGAAGAGGTAGCTGCTGCAGCGCTGTACCTGGCCGCTGAGGCCACCTTTACCACCGCAATTGAACTGCCGGTGGATGGTGGATTTGCTCAGGGTATCTGAGAATAACACAGAAATGGTAACACAATTGTAAGTTGGAAAACTAACCTGTGAAGGTTAGTTTTTCCATTTTTAACTGGAGTTCCGCACAATCAGTTCTGTTTTCAACACCCGGATAATACTTTTCCATTCTGATACATCGCGGCTGATCTGGTCTATGAGCAGCTGTGCGGCCGTGCCGCCGATTTCTTTTACCGGCTGTGATACCGTGGTTAAAGAAGGATGAATAAGTCCTGATGCAAAGTCGTTGCTGAAGCCCACCACCGCAATATCTTCCGGTACCTGCAAGCCTCTTTTCTTCACCACCTGTATAATTTCAATGGCGGTAGGGTCGTTGATGGCGAAGATGGCATCCGGTGGATGGGGGAGGTTTAAAAGATGGTTTACATAGATATGCACCTTATCGAGGTTCAGATCATATGGGATTACCAGGTCTTCATCCAGTTCAATATTGTTCTTTCTTAAAGCGGCCTTATAGCCGTTCAGTCTTTTCTCACTTATTTTGAGCGAAGGCGGACCGGATAAATGCGCGATCCTTTTCCTGCCTCTTTCAATCAAATGATTTACTGCGCGGAATGCGCCATCATAATCGTCAACAATTACTTTGGGTACATCCATTTCATCACATACCCGGTTAAAAAATACGATGGGAATACCCTTTCGCTGGAATATCTTTAAATGATCGAAGTTCTTTGTTTCTTTGGTAATAGATACCAATACACCATCTACCTGGTTTGCCAGCATCACTTTAGTGTTGGCTACTTCCGTTTCATATGTTTCATTGGATTGGCAGATGACCGTGTTATAGCCGGCTTTGCTGGCTACTTCCTGCGCGCCGATGGTGATATTTGGGAAATAGGAACTGGTAAATTCCGGGACGATGATGCCTATGGTATTTGTTTTCCTGGTAACCAGGCTGATCGCCAGCATATTGCGCTGGTAGTCGAGTTTTTCCGCCAGATCTAATACGGCCTGCCTTGTTACTGCGTTCACACTGGGGTGACCGGTTAAAGCCCGTGATACGGTTGACTTAGAAAGATTAAGCTCTTTCGCAATGTCAACGATGGTGATCTGGTGTCGCTTCATGGGTTATTTTTATGTAAAGAAACACAATTATATCAAAAATGGGAACATTCCCAATTTATGGGAATGTTCCCATTGTCAAAATCATCATTTTTTTTACCATCGGGTAACAGTTAGTTATAATCTTTGGACACATAAATTCTCACGATATGAAAGAACTGTTGCTCTCAACCTCTTTTGCGCCAGCCATGCCTGTACCTGTCACTTTACGCCAATCATCCACGTTTCACATATCGCACCATTACATGGAGTAGGCACCTCCACCGGCGATTTGCCCGGAATAGAATAAAAATATGTGAATGAATCATACAGACTAAAATTCTAAAAACACGTTTGGGGGTATGCACAAAAATGTTTTCTTATCAGCAGGGTATTTGTTGCTCCTGCTCTTTATCATCTTCCCTGCTACGGATGTAGCAGCACAGCAGCCAGCCACGGGGCCTGCCAACAAAATATCAATTACCGGCAAAGTAACGGAAGCCGCAGGCACCGCCCTGGTAGGGGTAACGGTCCGCGTGAAAAACGACAAAACATCCGCCATCACTAATGAAGATGGTATCTATCACATCACCACCAGTAACGCACCCGGCACAACGCTGGTATTCAGCTATATTGGATTTCTGAACAGGGAAGTAAAACTTACTGCCGGAAGAAGTGTGTACAACATTGTACTGGAGCCATCCATAAAAGGACTGAACGATGTGGTGGTAATCGGTTATGGAACTGTAAAAAGAAAAGATGTTACCGGATCAGTAGGCGAATTTAAAATTGCCGACCTGGCAAAAGCGCCGGTACCTTCCTTTGAAGAAGCCCTGGGAGGCCGCGTTGCGGGCGTACAGGTATCTGCCAGCGATGGCCAGCCCGGATCCGCATTGAACATCGTGATCCGCGGTAATAACTCCGTAACACAGGAAAACTCCCCGCTGTATGTGGTAGACGGATTCCCGATGGAAAACCCGTCCAACAACATCTTCAACCCGGAAGAAATAGCCTCCATCGAAGTACTGAAAGACGCCTCGGCCACTGCTATTTACGGTGCCAGGGGCGCCAACGGCGTTATCCTTATCACTACCAAAAAAGGTAAAACCGGCGCGCCAACAGTTACCTATCAAACCTGGATGGGCTTCCAGGAAAATATCAAAAAGCAGAAGATGATGAGCCCTTACGAGTTCGTGAAATACCAGCTGGAACAGAACTCGGCTTTTTATACGCCCATCTACCTCGGTGAAGATAAAACACTCGACGACTATAAGAATGTAAAGGGAATCGACTGGCAGGATCAAATCTTCCGAAAAGCATTTATGCAAAACCACAGCCTCTCCCTGAGAGGTGGTAATGATAAAACAACCTATTCCCTTTCCGGCTCACTGCTGGACCAGAATGGTATCATCATTAACAGCGGCTTTAAACGCTACCAGGGAAGGGCTGTGGTGGATCAGCGGCTGAATGATAAAGTGAAAGCCGGTATCAACGTAAACTATACAGCTACCAAAACTTATGGCGCCGTAGCGTCGCCAACACCCAACGGCCCAACCTCCAGCCTGATGTACAGCGTTTGGGGCTACCGCCCGGTAACCGGCGACTCTTCCAGCGATGCCTCCCTCGTTAATGAACCATTTGATCCGGATGTGGACCCGCTGAATGAATACCGCATGAACCCGATCATCTCTACAAAAAATGAATATAACCCGTTGTTCAATAATACCCTTATTGCCAACGCATATGTGGAATACAACCCGGCAAAATACTTTACGTTAAGAGTAGCAGGCGGTATTACCAAAGAAGCGCAACGGAAAGAAATATTCAATAATTCCAATACCCGCCTCGGAAATCCAAAGAGCAGTATACTCGGTATCAATGGCTCCGTAAGCAACCTGGAAAGAACCAACTGGCTCAATGAAAATACCCTCACTTACGCCAGGGTGATCAACAAAGATCATAACCTGAATGTATTGGGTGGTTTCACAATGCAGAAGTCGGCTTACTATAGCTATGGCTTCTCCGCCAGCCAGCTGCCCAATGAATCGCTGGGGATGAGTGGCCTGGATGAAGGGATCATCAATACCGCACCTACGGCAAAATCATCCAATGCGCTGATGTCTTTTCTTGGTCGCGTTAACTACGGCTATAAATCACGCTACCTGCTTACGCTGTCGTTCCGTGCCGATGGTTCTTCCAAATTCCCCGACAACAACCGTTGGGCTTATTTCCCTTCCGGTGCGGTGGCCTGGAGGATCATCGAAGAATCTTTCATGAAAAATTTATCTTTCCTGTCAGATGCTAAAATACGCGCAGGATATGGTACCACCGGGAACAACCGGGTAGGGGATTTTGCTTATCTCACTTCGCTGCAGCTGTTCCCTTACTCCGGCTATAGCTTTGGCAACTCGCCCGTGCAGGGCATTATTCCCAGCAACCTGGGATTCCCCAAGCTGAAATGGGAAACCACCGCGCAAACAGATATCGGGATAGACCTGGGTTTCCTGAAGAACAGGATCATGTTTACCGCTGATTATTATAAGAAGAATACAAAAGACCTGTTGCTAAACGCAACACTGGCGCCGTCTTCAGGTTACCTGAGCGGTATCCGGAATATCGGTAAAGTGTCTAACGAAGGACTGGAGTTTTCTGTGAACACTATGAACGTTCAGCATAAAAAGTTCACCTGGTCTACCAGTTTCAACATCTCCTTCAACCGCAACAAAGTAATACAGCTGAACGAAGGCGAACCCAGTTACGCCTCCCGCATCACCTGGGGTAACTTTAATAACGCTTATCCATATATCGCTATACCGGGTCATCCGATTGCCTCGTTTTATGGATTTATATTCGACGGCGTTTACCAGTACAGCGACTTTGACCAGTCGAACGGAACGTATGTGCTGAAAGATAAAGTGCCCAACAACGGTAATCCAAGAAGCAGCATCCAGCCGGGATACATTAAGTTTAAAGATATTAACGGCGACGGACAGGTGGATAACAGCGATCTTACCATCATCGGTAATCCTAACCCGATACACACCGGCGGGATCTCCAATAATTTCACGTACAAAAACTTCGACCTGAACGTATTCTTCCAGTGGAGCTATGGCAACGATATCCTGAATGCCAACCGCATAGAATTTGAAAACGGTGATGTAACCAGGTCTTTCCTGAATATGTTTGCCAGCTACGCGGATCGCTGGACACCCGAAAATCAAACCAATAAATTATATAAAGTAGGCGGACAGGGACCATTGGTATATTCTTCCCGCACTATTGAAGATGGCTCTTACCTGCGTCTTAAAACCGTGGCACTAGGCTATAATTTGCCTGCAGCGTTGCTGAAACAGGCTAAAATAAAAGGACTGCGGGTGTATACTTCCGCACAAAATCTCATTACCTGGACCAATTACTCAGGACTCGATCCTGAAGTTTCTGTAAGGCAATCGGCTTTAACACCGGGCTTCGACTGGTCCGCGTATCCGAAGGCAAGAACCATCACCTTCGGACTGGATGTGACCTTTTAACGAACTAAAAAGCTGCGATTATGAAACCAAACAACATAAAATTATCTCCCGTTAGAAAAATAACAACACTCTTTCTGCTATGCATTTTTGCCGGCAGTACATTCACTGCCTGCAACAAATTCCTGGACACCAAGCCGGAAGATTTTGTAACACCGGAAAATTATTATAATACAGAAGCCGATCTGGACAGAGCCCTGAATGGCGTGTACAACAGGCTGATAGATAATTTCGGAAGAATGTATTCCCGGGGACTGTACAGCTTCCTGTCCATGAGCGATGAATTCTTCTACAAGAATATTACCGTGAATAATTTAAAGGTGATGGATTTCGACGCCGGTCAGCTGGACGTAGGCAAACTCTGGGAAGTGGCCTACCAGGGCATCGACCGCGCCAACCTGTTACTCGAAAATGTGGACAAGCCAAAGATGGATGAAAAAAAGAGAGGCGCTATTAAAGGCCAGGCGCTTTTTTTAAGGGCATACTATTATTTTATCCTGGTAGATAACTACGGTGGCGTGCCATTGAAATTGTCTTCCACCAAATCGCCTGTAGAACCCGCGCTGCCCCGCTCTTCTGTGGCAGAGGTGTATGCTTCCATCCTCAATGATATGAAAGCAGCCGAACCGCTGGTAAACGATATCAGTACCTATACCAATAATGAAAGGGTGACCACCACCGCCGTGCAGGCCATCCTGGCAAAGGTATATCTCACCATGGCCGGCGAGCCACTGAAAGATGTATCAAAATATGCGGATGCATTAACCTATGTCAACAAAGTAATCGCCTCCGGTAAGCATTCCCTGAACCCGGATTACAGCGCTATCTTCATCAATCACTCTAAAGATATTAATGAGTCGAAAGAATGCCTGTGGGAAATAGGCATGTATGGCAATCAGCAGGGATCTACACAGCTCGCAGGCGGAGTCGGCATTGAAAATGGTGTGGAATCGCCGGACGATAACGTAGGTTATTCAAATGGCCCGGTACATCCTTCTGCAAGGTTATTCAACCTGTTTGCGGCAGAAGATAAGCGAAGGGATTGGAACATCGCGCCGTACAAGTATTCCATTGTGAATGGCGTTGTTACCAAAGTGGCGTATACCCCCGCGCAGATCTATGAACGTACTGCCGGCAAATGGCGTCGTGAGTATGAAACGCAGGTGCCCAAAAACAGGTCCTATAATTCTACCAACTTCCCCGTGATCCGGTATGCAGATGTACTGCTGATGAAAGCTGAAGCAGAAAATGCGGTGAACGGACCGGTAGCAGAGGCTTACGAGGCTATTAACATGGTAAGAAGAAGGGGCTATGGCAAACCACCGGCCACACCGGATGCCACCGTTGACCTGCCCGCAGGTTTGGGAAAAGATGAATTCCTCGAAGCCGTGCAGGACGAACGGGCCAGGGAGCTTAGCTTTGAAGGGGCACGTAAGCACGACCTGATCCGCTGGGGATTGTACCTGTCGAAGATGCAGTCGCTGGCCGCTGAAGTAGCCGCATCAGCGCCATCTGCATGGAAATATTCAGGTAATGCCGCAAAGAATACAACAGCCAGGAACGTACTGTTTCCTATTCCTACTACAGAAACAACCATTAATCACCTGGCAGAACAGAACAAGGGTTGGTAACGCCGCGCTAAAAAGTAATTAATATGCGAAATTCATTATACCTGTTGATCATTGTTATTATATTTATCTCCTGCGCAAAGGAGAAAGTAACAACACCGTCGCTGGAAGTAACTACCTCCTCACTTACGTATAAAGCAGGAGATACCGTTACCTTTAACTTTACCGGCAACCCGGACAATATCACCTTTTATTCCGGTGAACCCGGCCACAACTACGAATTCAGGGACCGCACCACTGCAGAAAATGATCTGCAGATAAATTTCAAATCACTGGTGCAGTTTGGACTGGTCTACAAAAATCTGCAACTGCTGGTGTCTAACAACTATTCCGGTGCAGCAGATACCACCAGTGTAAGGGCCGCCACCTGGACGGATATTTCGGACCGCGCTGTATTTTCCACCGGGCAGGACAATACACCGTCAGGTACCATTAGCCTGAAAGAATTTGCGGACCCGAAAAATACTGCCGCCCGCATTTACGTTGCTTTTAAATATACAGACTATAAAAAAACACAGGGACAAAACCGCTGGGTGATCCGGACTTTTGAAGCCAATAATATTTCAGCAGATGGTGTAGTATCGCCGTTAGCCGTATTGTCAAGCGGGGGCTGGAAAGCATTCGACTTTAAAAACCCTGCATCCGTGTGGTCGGTTACTACCGCGCAGCTGTTGATGTTTGGCGGTAATAAAGATGCAGATGATAATGAAGACTGGGTGATCACCAAAGGGTTTGATCCCTTCTATATTAAGCCGGATGCAGGGGTGGCGCTGAAAAATATCAGCACTGTGCTGCCTTCGTATAAATACGTTTACGCCAAACCGGGTACTTATAAAGTAATATTTGATGTATCTGCGGTACGTTACAATGGTGAAAAGAGAACAACAAAAGAACTTACATTAACTATCACCCCATAGCTGAAAAGCGGGGGTTAAACGGAAGCATTTGATGAACACTGTAATCGATACGTCAGTCATTATTGTATTTTCCTTATTTATTATGCTGGTGGGTTTCTCCTTTTCAAGGACAGGGAGAAACCTCAAGTCATTCTTTGCCGCAGGCGAATCAGTACCCTGGTTTATCGGGGGGCTCTCACTTTTCATGAGCTTCTTTTCCGCAGGCACTTTCGTGGCATGGGGTTCCATCGCCTATAAATACGGATGGGTAGCCATCACCATACAATGGACCATGTGTATCGGCGGACTCGTAACAGGACTGTACCTCGCTCCCCGGTGGAAAGCCACCGGCAACCTCACCGCAGCGGAATTTATCAGGGAGCGTTTGGGTGTAGATGTGCAGAAGATCTATATCTACATTTTCATGGTGGTGTCGTTACTGATCAAAGGTTCTGTGCTGTATTCTGTGGCCAGGCTGGTAAGCGCTTCGCTCGGACTGCCACTGATGCCGTCTACCGTGGTGCTGGGCCTGTTTATGATTGCCTATACCGCCGTTGGTGGGCTCTGGGCGGTAATGGTAACAGATATATTGCAGTTCGTGATCCTCACGGCGGCCATACTTATTATTATCCCCCTGGCCTTTGATGCCGCAGGCGGCGTGCAGCATTTCCTGCATTTCTCACCCGAAGGGTTTTTCAGCGTGGTGAATGGTGAATATACCTGGGGCTTTATCCTGGCTTTTGCATTGTACCACGTGTTTTATATCGGCGGCAACTGGACGTTTGTACAGCGTTATACCAGCGTGGATGTACCCCGGTCCGCATCAAAAGTGGCTTATCTTTTTGCAGGGTTGTATATTATCAGTCCCGTGCTCTGGATGCTGCCGCCCATGTTGTATAAAAGTATCAATCCGGGTTTGCAGGGACTTGAAACAGAAAACGCTTACCTGATGATGTGCCAGCACGTGTTGCCGGCCGGCCTCATGGGACTCATTCTTACGGGGATGTATTTCTCTACGTCTGCATCAGCGAACACCGCGTTGAATGTGGTGTCGGCTGTTTTTACAAATGATATCTACAAAGGTTCTATCAACCCAAAAGCATCTGACAAAAAACTGATGAGCATCGCCCGGATCTCCTCCTGGTTCTTTGGATTGGGAATGATAGGCATCGCCTTAATTGTGCCTTATATAGGTGGTATCGTTGAATTTACGCTGAGCATAGGTGCTGTTACCGGTGGGCCGTTGCTGGCGCCGCCCATATGGGCGCTGTTTTCAAAACGGCTAACGGGGAAGGCTACACTATACATTACCGGTATCAGCCTGGCTACTAATCTTGTATTTAAAATTATCCTTCCGTTGGTATATGGCACCGGTTTAAGTCGTGCTAACGAAATGCTGCTGGGTGTAGGCTTACCTTTTATAATGCTGGCGCTGTACGAAGTATACGCTTATTATAAAGGACTCACCAGTGATGAATATACACAGCTCAAAGCGTTGAGAATACAGCGTAAGGAAACTGTACGGGAAATAGATGAAAAAGAAGAACTGGAGATAAGAAAGCAAAACAAATTCGGCCTGAAAGTAATTGCTTTTTCCCTTTCGTTTATTGCTTTGCTGTTATTCGGACTGTGTTTCTTTTCCGGGAAAAGTGCCACACTGGTAGCTGGTATTGCCACGGTGATCCTATTAACAGCTGCTATTCCGCTCCGGGCATCCCGGAAGGTGAAAGTGGGCCCGGTAATAGCACCGGCAGCGCATTTAGTAAATTAAAAAGATGATCCTTTGAGAAGAATATTATTTTATGCAGCCTGCGCGTGCTGTATGTCTGCGCAGGCGCAGCAACAAACTGCACTTGCCAATAATGCACTGCATCTTTCCTGGATAAACAAAAACGGGCAATGGCATATAAAAAACGTTGCTGTACACGGGCAGCAGCTGCCTCACACCAGTGGTGAATACACCCTGCTGTATGCGAAGGACAAGCCCGGTAGCACACCCGTAGCATCATATGATAAAAAGAGCGGCTTCCTGGAGCCGCAGTACAGATACATCGTTCCTTTGTGGGAAGCGGCGTTGCAACCTGTTCCGATGAACACTGCGGGAGAGGCTATGTATTTTTATCCATCTTCTGTTAAAAAAAATAACAACGGGCTAACCTTTATTGCTGAAAATAATAAAGCCACTATTACTTCCTCCTGGCGCCTGGATGAAAAGTTCCGGACAGATATCCTGGTGGAAATATCCCTGCAGGCAAAGGAAGACGGCTACTATTCCCTGGCAACACCCACGCTGGCTACTGTTCCGGAAAATGAACTGGCCTGGGCAGGCATACCGGGATACTTTCAAAGCAATGCCGTTGAAAAAGATTTTATAAAAGCATACGCTTACATGCAGGGCATCCCCGATAAACCGGTGATTGTCCGTGAAAGAACCGCGGCTACTTTGTCGTCTTTCATCCAAACCAAAAACAACCTCACGCTGGCGATAGTACCTGCGCCCGGCACGGGAAGAGATCCCTGGGAGAATGATACGAAAACGCAGGGCGACTGGCTGTTGGGGCTTTCCCTGATGAACAGGAAAGCATCGCTCACGCCTACACTTTATCACCCGGTGTTGGGTGAAAAAGGTTCTCTTCTGAAGAAAGGGGATAAAGTAACTTTTTCTTTCAGGTACACGCTTCAACAGGCCGGCTGGTACACGGTGTTCAAACATGCCGTGAATGATATCTACCATTTTAATGATTTCCTCGCCCTGAAAAAAACGCGGCAGTCACTCACCAGCCGCATATTGTCCATGCATAAATATGTGGTGGATAATAAAACATCACTGTGGAATATCGAAAATTATAAAGGCATCGATATCGGCGCACAAGCCTACCTGGGCGGTGTGTATGGCTCTGAGAAAGATGCCATGAAGAATTCCGACTATGGCGCGATGTGGATGCTGGCTACTATTACGGGCGACAGCGTATTGCAGCAAACACGCCTGCCTTATGCCCGCAATTTTAAACTGCAGCAACAGGATAACAGCCCCGGCTTTTTCCACGGCGCCGCAGCAGGACAATATTATCTTACAAAAAGTAAAAGATTTACAGAAGAGTGGGGGCCGTATGTAGAACCCATTGGGGTTACTTATTACATGATGATGGACATAGGGAATGTTCTGCTGTTCAATCCCGGCGACACGGTATTAAAGAAAGAACTGCAATCCGCTGCCGACAGGTTGCTCGCCTGGATGCAGCCGGAAGGAAAGTGGGCCGTAGCCTACGACCACGCTTCACAAAAGGAAATGTTTACAGAAGTGGAAGACCTGCGTCCTACTTTTTACGGACTGGTGATAGCCTGGAAAATATTGAAAGACAAAAAATACCTCGATGCCGCTAAGCGTGCAGCCGACTGGTACATCCAGCATGCTACCGCAAAAGGACGCTTTCTCGGTGTTTGCGGCGACGCCCGCTTTGCGCCGGATTTTGCCACTGGTCAAAGCGCGCAGGCACTGCTGGATCTTTACGACATCACAAAAGAACGCAGGTATTTGCAGGCAGCTGTGAGCACCGCACAATTGTATACTACTTCTATTTACACTCACCCTGTTCCTTCCGCCAAAAGTAAAAAGGTGAATGGTATACAACGGCAGGACTGGGAGATCAGCCAGGCCGGACTGAGCTTCGAGCATGGCGGTATCCTCGGTTCTGCCAACCATCGCGGCCCTATTCTGCTGGCCAGTCATGCCGGCATGTTTGTGCGCATGTTCACCCTCACCGGCGATTCCCTGTTCCTGAATATGGCCAGGGCCGGTGCTTTGGGCAGAGATGCGTTTGTAGACAGTGCCACCAGTGTAGCCTCTTACTATTGGGATGTGATGAATAAAGGGGCCGGTCCTTACCCGCATCACGCCTGGTGGCAGGTGGGCTGGATCACCGATTACCTGCTGGCAGAAATGGAGATGCGGTCGGCCGGGAAAATTCAATTCCCGAGAGGATTTATCACACCCAAAGTAGGGCCGCATCAAACCTATGGTTTCGCTGCCGGAAAGGTGTATGGTACCAGTGCGGATTTGTTGTTGAAAGATGGATTGCTGAAAACGGATAACCCTTACCTCGATTACTACTGCGCCATCAACACGCAACAGGGGAAGCTGTTCCTGCTGTTGCTGAACAGCGACGATGATCCGCTGAAGTGCACGCTGGATATTGATTATACCAAACTATTGCCTGGTAAAACCATCAAACCTGTTAGCTGCTACCGGATCAGCAAAAACGGAAGTAAAAAGACGATTGATGCAACGCATTCATTCCGGGAAGATATAATGCCTTATGGCCTGAGTGTAATAGAAATAGATTATGAACTATCCGCTAAGTAAATATTTATTCCTGGCTGTAATGCGCTGCCTGTGCAGCGTATCAGCGGTACAGGCGCAAACCGGCTACCTGGTGGAAGCGGAAGATTTCCAGTTCAAAGGCGGTTGGCAGGTGGAGAGAGTACCAGGAGAACAAGTGTCCGGTAACACCATTCTCCGCGTTTTTTCCGGTAAGGTAAAAGCGGCAGATGCGCTTACCGTGATCAATAGTAAAACTGCCGGTACATATACCGTTTGGGTACGCACGCCGGACTATCCCGCTAATAAGCCCGGAACCCGTTTGTTCCAGGTAGCTATCAATGAACAACCGCTGGAAAAGGAATTGGGTCAGCATGGCAAAGAAGGCTATTATTGGGAGAAAGCCGGTACCACTACACTTGATGCCGGTGAAAATGTGATCGCACTACAGGATACGAAGGGTAATTTTGGAAGATGTGATGCCATCTTACTGGCTACTGCCGGCTTTGATCCGAACACGGAGCCGCTGGCTTCACTACAGCGTTTTAAAACAACGCCACTAACGGTGAAGTATATACCCCCCGCGCCGGCTGCTGCCGCTGTGAAAAGTATATCAACGCAGGGGGCCGTTATCGCGGGTATTAGCAATAGTAAACTCCGGCTTCAATTCCTGAAAACATCCGGTCAGCAGATAGTTGCCGGTAACAGTATCCGGAAAGGCAACCAATGGATCAATAATGAAGGGAGTAGAATATTCCTGCTCACCGCCAAAGATCCGCAGATCAGCTTTGGCAGTTTTTTCCCTTCGTGGAACGGGTCCGCCGCCTCAGGCAGCTTTCAGAGCAGTGGCAAAACGTTCACGGTACTGGCCCCGGAAAGTCTTACCAACCCTTTCCTCGCAGGGGCGTTGCAGGAATGCCTGCCTACTGCTGTGAATCAGGTATCTGAGAAAAAACTGGAAGTTACTTATCAAACTGCCGGCGGACAAACACTGAAAGGCACCTGGCAGCTAACACCAGGTACCCAACACTTGTTACTAACGTTAACATATATACCAAAACAGGCAGGATACTATAGTCTGGCTGTAACCGCTTTTGAAGGAGTAAAGAAAGAAGATGTAACCGCCATCCAGCTGCCTCCCATGTTCCAATACCAGCGCATCCCGGATAACCCCGTAATGCTGCCTTCCGCCATGATGCCGCAACCGCTGGCAATAATGGAAACGAAGCAGGGGATCGCTACTTTTATTTCCGGAACACCGGCAGATTTTCCATTGGATTGGGGAGAAGCCGGTACTTCCCCGATGGGCTTTGCCATTAAGAATAAAGAAAACAGCGTACAGCCGGTAGCGTTATCGCCGGTACTGGGCCTGGATGATTCCAGGCGCGCATCCGGGCAATCCATCACCCGCGAATTTGCACTGGGGGCATTACCATCGGGCTGGAATGATGCACTGGCGTATATCTCAGACAGTATCTATAAAGTAAAGGATTACCGCACGCAGAGACAGGTTTCTCTCACAGAAACCGTTTTCAATATTACAGACCTGATCCGGAACGATACCGCCGCCGGCTGGGCGCCGGAGCTGAAAGGCTTTTACGATATTGAGGCAGATCCGAAAGTGACGCCTACCGTTGTACAGGCTGCGCCACTGGCAGTAGTTTCAGCCGCAGTGCTGGAAAAGGACGAAGCGTTTTTTATCAGCAGGGCATTGCCTACCATTGAGTATACGCTGTCGCGCAGCGGGTTCCGCTGGTCCAGAGGTGTTGCGGGAACACCGTTTAATAAAGATAAGCAGTCGCTGGTGCTGAGTCCTTATAACTCACAATTCACCACGGCCTACTACGAGGGATTACATCAGTTGCTCGGTGAAGCCAATCCCTGGTTAAAGGAAATCGCGCTTCCCGGAAATAACATCAGGCCCGCAAAAGGCTACTCCGTGAACATCCCTGCGTGGACGCAGGAGCTGGCGGCTTACCGTTTCACCAAAGATAAAAGCTGGCTGGCCGCTGCAACAAAACATGCGAAAGCCTATATTTCAACGGAAGTGTATGGCCCTAAAACTACGCCATTAAGTAAGCAACCTTTTTATAATGCTTCCTTTTACGCCTACTGGTGGGACCTCACAGACCTCTACGACCTTACAAAAGATACTACGTTCCTGCATGCCGCAGAAACTTCCGCTTTTCAAACGCTGGCAGGAATAAGGGTGTACCCGGAAGTAAAAGATCAGCTGCAAACCATTCATCCGGACAATACCTACGATGGCAACACTACCTTATGGTGGAAAGGCGGAGAGAAATACCGCCTCGGATTTCCAAGAAAGAAGGGCGATGCACCTGAGAAGCAGGTACCGCAAAGTTTGGTATCTCCCGTAGGACTAGGGTTTGAACAACCCTTTACATTGTTTGATCCGGGCAAGCTGGTACGGCCGGTATTCATGAGCAGCTGGGCGCCTCACCTGTTGCGTTTATTTTCTGAAGATAACAGGACGATATTTGAAACCTATGCCCGCAATGCGGTGATAGGCCGCTTTACGAATTATCCCGGCTACTACGCCACCGGCTTTACCGATATTACCATGCAGCCGGATTTTCCTTACAAAGGCCCGGATGTAAGCTCCGTTTATTATCATCATATACCGCCGCATCTCGTATTTACGCTGGACTTCCTCATTACCGAAGCTATGCAGCGTTCCCTGGGGAAAGTAAATTTTCCCTATGGCAAGCAGGATGGCTTTGTGTGGTTTAATAACCGGGTATTTGGCGGCGGCCGCGGTAAAGTATTCGATGATGAAGCGGTGCGCCTCTGGATGAAACGCGGGCTGGTGCAAATAGAGAACCCCGCCGTGAATTATGTGACCGCTATTTCTGAAAACCGTTTCTGGTTACTGTTATTGAATGAGTCAACAGAAAAAGTATCTGCTGATATTCTTCTTGGAAAAGAAGCAGCTGTGCAGGATAACGTGGCTGCTGCGTATTATGCCACTGCTGCTGCCTCGCCTGTCAACGTTCCTGTGAATAACCGGAAACTGCGTGTATCCGTTGACGGTAAAGGATTCTCCGCCATCTCTTTTCCGTTGAAGATAAAGAGCGAAGTGAAAAGTATAGCGCCGGTAAAGAACGGTATGCAGGTGCTGGACCTCGGCGCGGGCATCGGCAAATGCTATGCCTTCAGGATACGTTCGCCCTTCGGGTGGGATGCTATATATACCTACCTGGAATCGCCGCCTGAAGCAGGTTTGCAGGCGACTTTCAGTTTGAATGGAGAAAGCCGTGTTATCACTGCCTATCCTTATGAAAACTCGTTTTATCCCGTGAACACAACCGCAGGAGTTGTGCTGAAAGTAAAGGTAACCACCTCCGGCGGACAGGTGAAAGAAGGGACCATCACATTTGATAACAACTCTAAATGAGTAATATGAAGCATTATTTTATCCTGGTTTTATGTATAGGTATGTCGTTGAAAATAGCGGCACAAAATAAAGAAGATGCCGAGAGAGCAAAACTCATTGCCGTTTCGCAGGCAGGCGCCTCGCCGCTGCACTTTAACCCGGCTGACAGCACGGTGCCATTAATAACGCCCGGCAACTTCAATAACCCGGTAGAATGCACGGTGCGTAACGGCGCGCCACACTTCTTCAAAAAAGTTTCGTCAGGAAAGCCGGTCACCATTGGCTTCATAGGCGGAAGTATTACGCAGGGGAATCAGTGCTACCGGCCACAGGCCACCCGTTATATCCAGTCGATGTACCCGTCTGTAACCATGAAAGGCATTAATGCCGGTGTTTCCGGAACAGGCACAGATCTGGGCGCCTGCCGCCTCAGGGATCAATTACTGCAATATCACCCCGACCTGGTATTTGTAGAGTTTGCCGTGAACGGCGCCTATACTGATGGAATGGAAGGTATTGTGAGGCAGATACGTCAATATGATCCTACCATCGATATCTGCCTGATCTATACTATCCATAACGGGCATATGAAAACTTACCTGGAAGGAAACATCCCTGAAAACGTGCAGGGGCTCGAAAAAATAGCGGAGCATTATCAGCTGCCATCCATACATCTCGGTATGGAAATCGCCGTACTGGAGAAAGAAGGAAAGCTGGAGTGGAAGAGCGACAGCGCCACTGTACCGGGTAAAATTGTTTTTTCCCACGATGGTATACACCCGGTAACAGCAGGCGGCAACCTGTATGCCGCAGCCATTGCAAGAGGCATGAGTAAGTTGAAACAACACACCGTTATATCTTCCGGCGCATTGCCCGCTCCGCTGATAGCAGACAACTGGGAAGACGCCGGTATGTATGCCCCGCAGGATATTGCCACATTCAGTCCCGGCTGGAGCAGCGTTAACACCGCTAAATCACCCCAGAAACAATTCACCGGCTGGTTCCCTTATATCATGAAAGCAGATCAGCCAGGCGCTTCCTTTACTTTCAGATTCAAAGGCAGCATGTTTGGCTTTTTCGATATCGGCGGCCCCGAAATGGGGCAGGTGGAACTCATCATTGATGGTAAGCCTGCAACACTGGCCGACGGTGGTGTTAAAGGCGCCCGCCAGCTAAAGGTGGTGCCCGCAACAGATCCCAATGGCAGCAATGTGATCAACCGGTTTAATAACTTCTGTAACAACCGGTATCGCGGCCAGTACGAGTTCATCACACTTACACCGGGCATTCATACCATCACCATCCGGGTATCTTCTGAAAAGGCAGATAAGATAAAGATCCTGGGAGATAAACAACTGGAAGATATTACCAGGAACCCAGCTAAGTACGATAAAACAGTGGTGTATATCGGGAAGATCCTTTTAAGAGGAAAGCCCCTGTAATAGCAGCAACTTTTTATGGGAACATTCCCGTGAAATGGGAATGTTCCCAACTTTTTTAGCCGCCCGATATTTTGAAGTTACGAAGCACAGGCTGTTAATTTGAAGGATTAAAAAACTGATACAGTATTATATTATTTCACGTTCATATGCGGTGCTTGTTAATCATAGCCTTATTATTGCCTGTTCGTATTGCAATGGCAACAGATACCTTGTTGCTGGAAAGTCCGCATAAAAAACTGTGTGCAAAACTCTTTACAGAACAGGGCGCCCTCACATACCAGCTACAGGCGGGCAAACAATGGGTGATCCTGCCATCGCGGATGGGCATTAGAGTAAATAATAAAACCAGTGGCGCCCATGTACAGCAGATATCCATCTCCCGAAGGGAGATCATCCGGGAAACTAATCCTACCCGGTTAAATGTGGCCGCAGCTATACAGGAGGGCATTGCTTACACCATCAGCATAAAAGAAAATAATAGCAGCTATACCATAGCATGCAGGATGTTTGATAACGGCTGCGCCTTTCGTTATATAATAGATGGAACGGAAGATAAGCATGTGCAGGAAGAGTTCACTTCTTTTACGGTACCTGCTTCATCCGGCGTATGGTATTTTGAACGCAACAACAGCTGGAAACTCCAATCCTATGCAGGGTTGTGGCAGCATACTTCTATCGGCCAGTTATCCACCATTTCAGAACAGGGGCCTATACAAGGTAAACCGCTGGTAATTGAACTGCCGCAAAAAAAGTATGCGGTGATTACAGAAGCAGCTTTGTATAACTATAGCGGCATGCGGCTCAAAGCATCTGCCAATGGCGGTTTGAATGTGAATTTTACCGAAGGAGATACCGGCTTTGTGGTGAAAGGAAAATTAGTTACCCCATGGCGTACGATCCTGTATGCAGATAACCTCAACGCGCTGGTAAATAACCACGTGATTGAAAATCTTAATCCACGCCCCGACAGCCACTTGTTTGCCGATATCACTTATATAAAGCCCGGTAAGAGCGTATGGAGCTGGATTACAAGAGATGAACACTATATGGAGCCCGCAGAAGAAGCGCGGTTTATCGACGCCGCTGCCACTCTCGGTTTTGAATATACCCTGCTGGATGAAGGCTGGGAAACCAAATGGCCCCGCAAATGGGAACAGCTGAAAACGCTGTGCCAGGATGCAGCAAAGAAGGGAGTACATATATGGGTATGGAAAAATTCCAAGGAGATAAGAGACTCCGCGCAGCGGGATACTTTCCTCGACAGCGTAGCGCTGGCGGGCGCAGTAGGCATTAAAACAGACTTTATGAACAGTGAGGCCCAGCCGCTGATCGCATTTGAAGAAGGGCTGTTAAAAGCAACTGCCGCCAGGAAGCTGATGGTCAACTTTCACGGCTGCCAGGCGCCTACCGGGGAAAGCAAAACCTATCCCAACGAAATGACGCGCGAAGGTATCCGTGGTATGGAACTGAATATCATGAAAGAACCTATTCCCGCGTGGCATAACGCTGCATTGCCTTTCACCCGCTTTCTCTGCGGACATGGCGATTATACGCCCGGTTTTTTCAGCAACAGGGGACCCACTACCAATACGCATCAGCTGGCACTGCTGTACATCTTTAATTCACCGTTTCAATGCATCGCGGAAAACCCGGTTACGCTGTTGAATAATGATACTTACAAACCCATTCTTCCCCTGCTGAAAACATTGCCGGTAACATGGGATGAAACCATTGTGCTGCCCGGCAGCAATATCGGCAGGATGGCGGCTTTTGCCCGGCGGAAGGGACACGATTGGTATGTAGCCGTGATCAATGGAACAGACAGTGCAGCCTCCTTTATCCTGCAACCCTCTTTTCTCGATAAAAAAACAAAATATACAGCAACACTGATCACGGATACACCTGATGGAAACGCCTTTGTATCAGCATCTCCAAAGGTCAGTGCAAAGTATTACGGGAAAATAATTATCCCCGCAACAGGTGGTTTGGTTTTAAAGTTAGCGGCACATAACAATGGGAGTAATTAAAAGAATATATCGCAATATCGGGTTGTTGTGTATCACTGCTGCCACAGTGAATGCACAACAACAGGTAGCTGTGAACCGGCAGCATATTGTTATCACTGCCGCCGGCCGCCAATACGTATTTGCTCCGTCGTTTGTGGTGTTGTATAACACCACAGATCCCGGTATGGCGCTAAAGCCCGCCGGGATTAAAAAAGTAGAATACAATGTGCTTACCTGGAAAGTAGCCGATAGCACGACGGCCGACTTTAAGCAGAAGAAAATAAATGCTTCCGTAGCCGGTGATGGCTTCGACGACAGGATACTGCGCAGCAAAGGAGAATACAGGACCGCGAATATATTTAACGCCGGGGAAAGAACAGAAATCGTGGCCAATAGTATTGAACAAAAGAAAGACACTGTTTTCTTCCGTTTTCCATCTTCCCAAAAATTCCGGTTATCGGCGTATGTTATTATCTCCGCCAAACCTTACCCGGTGTTACGGTACAGCTTCCAACCCTTACAGGACGGCTATTACAGCGTTGGTTATACCGGCGCGCCGGCATCTGCAAAAGATAAAGTCACTGCCATATGGCAACCACTGATCTGGCAGGAAAAGCGGATCCCGGATGCCGCCTATCTTACGCCGGCATTTATGGCCACTTTGCCCACTACGATGGTATACGACGGCGCCGCAACCATAGGCGTGCTGGCAGCTCCGGAGTACCTTCCTTTTCAGCCGCTGCCTGTATTGGCCAACAGCCAGTTTGGTATTGCGCTGCTCAATAAACGGCAACAACTGCAACCACAGGTATACGCGCCCATACCGGGAGGCTACGGCTCCCGCATGAACGCCGGACAAACATTCCGTTTCGGACTTCAGCTGGTAGCAGAACCGCTCGCCATTAACAATACCTATGAACGCATTGCGGAAAAAGTATTTGGCTTCCGCGACTACCGGCATAATGATATTTCTTCGCTCAACACTACGCTGGATAATATGGTGGATTACGCCATGACTGATTACGCCTGGTTTATAGACAGTCTCAAAGGCTGCGCTTACTCAACAGACGTACCCGGCGCGGTTAAAAATGTTTCCAGTCTTAACCCACTGGAACTGGCCCTGGTAAGGGATGATACAGCGATGTTTGAGAAAAGGGCATACCCGTTAATGGAGTTTATGCTCTCAAGAGAGAAGTTCCTTTTCAGCCTGGACAGCACCCAGAAGATCCAAAGCCCATCCCGCAGGTTAAAAGGCCCGGTAGCACCACTGTCGGAGCTGGCGGCCCTCTACGAGCTGTCAGGAGGTACCAATGATTTTTACCTGCAAATGATGCAGCGTGAGTATAACACCGACCGTGTGCGCAACCTGGATGTAAAAGAAAAAGGCAATAACTGGATTAACGCGATGCACCTGTACCGCGCCACCGGCGACAAAAAATACCTGGATGCCGCGGTAGCCAAAGCAAAGCAATACCTGGAACAACGGGTGAACCAGCCACAAACCGCTTTTGATGATCCGTTCTCCGGTAGCTTCTTTTTCTGGCCCACTTATACAAACCGATGGATAGAGCTGCTGCAACTCTATGAACTTACCGGCGATAAACCTTTCCTCGATGCAGCGGTGCAGGGAGCCCGCAACTATACGATGTTCACCTGGATGTGCCCTGCCATTCCCGATAGCCTGATCACCGTAAACAAAGGCGGCAAGGCGCCCATGTACTGGTACCTGCAATCCAAAGGACATCAGCCAATGTACTACCCGGAAGAAAACGCGCCGGCATGGCGACTTTCAGAAACCGGTCTTACCCCGGAATCATCCGGTACCGCCACCGGTCACCGTGCTATTTTTATGGCTAACTATGCCCCGTGGATGTTGCGACTGGGATATTATGCGAAAGACAGCTTTCTCCTGAATGTAGCTAAAGCAGCCGTGATAGGCCGGTACAGGAGCTTTCCTGGATATCATATCAATACAGCGCGTACTACTGCTTATGAAAAAACAGATTTCCCGCTGCATAAACACAAAGACCAGAGCGTAAACTCTTTCCATTATAATCATATCCTGCCTATGGCTTCCATGCTGCTCGACTACCTCGTAACGGACACCTATATACGTAGCAAAGGAAGTATTCATTTCCCTGCCGCCTATATCGAAGGATATGCCTACCTGCAAAGTAATATGTATGGTATGCAGAAAGGTGCTTTTTACCAGGATAAGAACGTGCAGCTATGGATGCCTGCAAGATTGCTGCGCATCAGCAACACTGAGCTGAATTACATCGCCGCGAGGAAGGATGATAAACTGCTGCTGGCTTTTACAAATCAATCGGCGCAACCCGTTACGGCTACTGTTACGGTTAATCCCGCATTGGTGAAGCTGGCCGCCGGAAGTAAAGCGACGTCATACACCGGCGCGGAGCCGCCGCCGGGCAAAGACAGTACTATTGTTGTTACCGTACCGGCTAATGGAATAACGGCTGTGGCGATTACGGATGTAGTATATCGCAGTAATGGGTTTCAACAACAGGTACTATCAGGTGTCAACAATCACAGTCCTGACTATGCCAAACTTAGCACCGGCAACGCACATGCGCTGCTGTTTAAGTTCGGCAGTTATGGCAGGCGCCTGTATATATACCTGGAAGACGATGATACCAAATTGAAAAACGTCTCCCTGTATTATACAAACAATACCGGGAAAGAAACAAAGATCACTGATACGATATACCCGTTTGAGTTTACCGTACCATTAACGGAACAGCAACCGGTGGAATTTCGTTTGTCCGTAACCGGTATAGATAGAAAAACAGAAGAAAGTAAAACAATAATGTTGGGAGATAAAAAATAACATGCCCTATGTACAATTCTCAGATACATAAATTTCTCAGGACAACAGCAGCCATCGTGCTGACTGCCTGTATCCATGTGTCCGCGCAATCCATACATGTAAAGGATTTTCAAGCTATCCCCAACGACGGACAGGATGATGCCAAAGGCATACAGGACGCATTGAATTATGCAAAAGCAAATCATATCGCTACCATACTTTTCGACAGTGGCCGCTATGATCTGCTGCAGGTAAGTGCAGCCGGGCTGAATGCTTATACGGGTCTTACATCATATGCCGGGCTGCACCTGCGGGGCGCCGTGAGTGCGGATCATACGCCTGCCACATGGCTGGTGAAAAAGAATCCGCAGCAGAATAATACGGTACTACCTCCGCACATGCGTTTTGATCAGTGCAGTAACCTGGTGATGGAAAACCTGGTGTTCGATAATGATCCGCAGTATGCCACTGCCGGAACGGTGGTAGAGAAAGATTCCTCGCATGTAGTGGTGGAAGTATTCGACGGATTGCCGGCCATTAATGGCATGGGTTGTTATACCGCCAACATATGGGACAGCGCTACACGTATGCTGAAACAGGTGCCCAGTCTTACTTTCGTTGATGATGTAGCCACGCAGCAACTTTACTGGCAACTGGAAACGCAGGGGCAAAAGAATTATATGCGGATGAATAACGCCCGCTTTGCAGCGCGCCTTACTGTGGGAAATGTAGTCTCCTGGCACTTCGGCGGAGAAACCATGTTCCAGGTGGCGATAAATAACTGTAATGATCTTGTTCTTAGAAATATCTCGATGGTAAACATTGCAGGATTCGGCATCCATACTTATGCCTGCAAAAATATTACCGCGCAACAAATCGTATTCAAAGCCACCGGCCGGCAGCTGGCCGTGGGTCCGCGTGACGCCTGGAAGATAAACAGCTGCAATGGCCTGGTGGCAATAGATAGCATGTATGTGGAAGGTGTTCGCTGGGACGGGCAAAATGTACATAGTTCCTTCTTCCAGGTGAAGGAAAAGCTTGCCTATAATAAAATGCGGGTATGGAAAAGATATACCGGTATAACCCCTTTTTTAAACGACAGCATCGGGCTCTGGAATGGAAATAATGTAGTAAATAAAATGCCCGTCGCCTGGCAGCCGGAACCCGCGGGTGATGGCGGGATTTATGGTGTTATCACGCTGCAGGATTCCCTGCCTGGTTTTGTACAGGCCGGAACACTCGTCACAGTATACGACTGGGATATTGATGAATACAGGTTATCGCATACAGCCTTCAGGAACATTGCCGGATGCGCAGGCGTTATCAAATGCACCAAAGCCAGGCTGCAGCAGATTTCCTATGATCACATCATGTATCCCGCGCTGGTGCTGGGCACGGAAATTACCACGCATAATGAAGCCACTTTCCCGCAGGATGTGATGATCCGGGAATGCAGCTTCAATGCCAGCGGATGGGTGCCGCGCATAGGTAAAGCCGGGCTGGTAGGCATTGGCAACAGCGGTACGGAAGCAATGGCGATAGCCACCATACAGTTTGATCACTGCACCTTTTCCAACGCGCCTGTGGGTATTGACGCCAGTGGTATTAAACTGCTGAAGATTACCAATAATCATTTCATCTCGGTAAATCAATCTTTTAAAGTAAATAATAGTAACACCGGCCAGGTGATCTTTGAAAATAATACTGAAAAATGAAGATGAAAAATATACTGCTCCTGTTATTGTTATGTCCTTTCCTTGCGATGGCGCAGGGAACTTCAAAGGCGCCGCTCAATGGCGTATGGACGTTTGCATTAGATCCGCTTAACAGGGGAGTACCCGATAAATGGTATGCTACAGATTTTGCTTCCACGGGCTTTGATAAGGTACAGGTGCCGCATAGCTTTTCGGTGGATAAGCGTTACTTTTTTTATACAGGAACAGCGTGGTATTTTAAAAAATTCAATGCGCCTGTTGTGCAGAAAGGGGAACGTACTTTCCTGCAATTTGATGCGGTGTTCTATAAAGCAAAGATCTGGCTGAACGGGCAGGTTGCCGGTGAACACGAGGGTGGCTATACGCCTTTTGAAATAGAAGTAACGCAGTTGCTCAAAGATAAAAATACGCTTGCCGTATCGGTAAGCAATGCCTGGGACACTACCACCATTCCCGGCGCAAAAGCCAGCGATGCCAAAGATGCGCCCAACGTGGCGCAACTCTATGCCTGGATGAATTACGGCGGTATTACCAGGCCGGTGCATGTTGTTACGCGGCCCGCTGCCTTTATACAAAACATAAAAGTAGTAGCCGAACCGGATCTGAAGAAGGGAACTGCGCGTATACAAGTAATCACTTTGCTGAAAAACTACCAGTCGCCCGATGTAAAAGTGAACATCTATCAATCGGGTATCAAAAATAATATCCGCTTTAAACAAACATCCGCCAATGCTTCGCAGGTAACGCTGGAAGGCGTGCTGCCGGCTGCAAAATTATGGAGCCAGGATGCGCCGGATCTTTATGAAGCCGAGGTGATTGCCGGTGCTGATACGATGAGGAAAACATTTGGTATCCGCCGGCTGGAAATTAAAGGCACGCAACTGTTGCTGAATGGTGAGTCTATCCGTATGGGCGGCTGTAACCGGCCACTGGACTATCCCGGGTACGGTTCCCTTGATCCGGATGAGGTGTTGGAAAAAGATCTCAACCTTATCAAAAGTGGCAGCATGGAATTGTCCAGGATCAGCCACTACCCGGTATCAGAAAGCATGCTTGATTGGGCGGATAAGCACGGTCTGCTCATCATCACCGAAGCTGGTAACTGGCAAATGACACCCCGCCAGATGGCTGATCCGCTGATGCGGGGAAAGTATCAGTCGCAGCTAAAGGAAATGGTGGAACGGGACTGGAATCACCCCAGCATCATTGCCTACAGCCTGGGGAATGAATTCCAGTCGCAAACACCGGAGGGTATTTCCTGGGTAAAGGACATGGGCGTATTTGTAAAATCACTGGATGCGAGTCGCCTTGTAACCTTTGCCAGCTTTAATGTTTGGCGTGATTATGTAAAGCGCCCCGAAGATGAAGCTTCGCTGTACGTGGATTTTATCAGCACCAATATTTATGGCAACGATCAGCTGGCGCATCTCCGGCATATTCATGAAATATATCCCAACAAACCTGTTTACATCAGCGAGTTTGGTATGCGGCTGCCACAAAACGGGAAAGAAGAAGACCGCATCGCCTATTTCAAAAGAGCGCTGCAGGTGTTCCGCCAGTGCGATTATCTTATTGGCGCCTCCGTATGGACGTTTAATGACTACATGAGCCGGTATCCCGGAACAGACGCAAATGGTTACCGCGCATGGGGACTGGTGGCGCCCGACAGGACCCTGCGTTCCGTGTATCCTGTATGGCAGGAGGAATTTTCTCCCGCTATTATTGAACTGGTAAGAATAAATGAAGATAAAGCCATTGTTAAAATCACAGCCCGTGCTGACTTTCCTTCTTATGTATTACGCAATTACCAGCTCAGGTATGGGAACAATTCGCTGGAGTTGCATACACTGAAGCCCGGCGAAAGCCAGGAGGTAACCATACCCGTTACCGGCAAAACGCTCACGGTAGCATTGGTGAAACCCGGTGGCTTTGTAGTAGTAACAAAAAATATAAAGGAATAGCACACGAATCGCTAAAATTATAACCGTACAATCATGATAAAATCTGGAGAAACAAACAGTCGCTCTTTCCCCGGCATAGCTCTCAACGCCGACCTGGTCATCACGGGTGGTGGCCTTTCAGGTGTGTGCTGCGCCATCACAGCGGCCAGGCAGGGATTAAAAGTAGTACTGGTGCAGGACAGACCGGTACTTGGAGGGAATTCAAGCAGTGAAATCCGCTTATGGATACTGGGCGCCACGTCACATATGGGCAATAACAATCGCTGGGCGAGGGAAGGTGGTTTGGTTGATGAGATCCTGGTAGAGAATACCTATCGTAACCCGGAGGGCAACCCCATTATATTTGATATGGTGCTGCTGGATAAAGTGAAGAAAGAACCCAATATCACCCTGTTGTTAAATACAGCCGTATATGCGGTTGAAAAAAAGGATGCCACTACCATCAGTTCGGTGAAAGCTTTTTGCAGCCAGAACCAGAAGGAATACCTGTTAAGCGCCCCCTTGTTTTGCGATGCCTCCGGCGATGGGGTAGTGGGCTTCCTGTCGGGCGCCGCCTTCCGCATGGGCGCAGAAAGCAGGGAAGAATTCGGTGAAAAATTTGCTCCTTCCGCCACCTATGGAGAACTGCTCGGACATACCCTGTACTTTTACAGTAAAGATACCGGCAAGCCGGTAACATTCATCCCTCCTGAGTTTGCCCTGAAAGACATTACGAAAATCCCGCGGTTTAAAACATTCAATGCAAAGGATTTTGGTTGCCGCCTCTGGTGGGTGGAGTATGGCGGTCGCCTTGATACCGTACACGACACAGAAGATATCAAATGGGAGCTGTGGAAAGTAATTTACGGCGTATGGGACTATATCAAGAACTCCGGCAACTTCCCTGAGGCAGACACGCTTACCCTGGAATGGGTGGGCGCTATCCCCGGCAAAAGGGAAAGCCGCCGCTTTGAAGGCGACTACATGATGAAACAGCAGGATGTTATTGAGCAACGCACCCATGAGGATGCGGTGGCATTTGGCGGCTGGTCTGTGGACCTGCACCCTGCCGACGGCATTTTCAGTGAAAAACCCGGTTGCAATCAATGGCATAGCAAAGGCATCTACCAGATTCCCTATCGCAGTCTGTACAGCAAAAATATTACAAACCTTTTCCTGGCAGGACGCATCATCAGCGCGTCGCATGTGGCGTTCGCCTCCACCAGGGTTATGGCCACCGCGGCTTATGTATCGCAGGCCGTAGGAGTAGCCGCCGCTGTTTGTAAAGAGAAAAATATTTTGCCCGCGGATATTTTTAACAAAGGACAGATCACCACCTTGCAACAACGCCTGCTTAAAACCGGGCAGTATGTTCCCGGGTTGGTATTAAAGGATAGCCAGGACCTTGTGCAATCTGCCGTGATCACAGCATCCAGCGAACTGGTGTTTAAGGAGTTTCCGGGTAAACCGCTTCTGAAGCCGTTAACGCTATCCGTAGCACAGATGCTGCCTTTGCAAAAAGGGGAAGTGGCTCCATTTGTTTTTCATGCAGATGCTACCGGTAATACTGAACTGGAAGTGGAACTGCGCGTCAGCAGTAAGCCCGGCAACTACACACCGGATATCACTTTGGCAAAACAAACCATCCCGTTACACCCCGGCAGGAATTGTGTGGATCTTCGCTTTAATACATCTATAGAAAATACCGCCTACGCATTCGTCACCTTTATGAAAAATCCGGCGGTAGAATTGCATTTTACAGAGAAGAGAGTAACCGGGATGTTGTCTGTATTCAACAGTGTAAATAAAGCCGTTTCCAACTACGGCAAACAAACGCCTCCGGAAGATATCGGCATGGAAGCATTTGAGTTCTGGTGCCCGCAACGCCGGCCGGAAGGGCATAATATCGATTTGAAATATCACCAGGGTATCAATCTGTTTCAGGCAGAAAATATCCGTAACGGAACCGACCGGCCTACGTCCGCACCCAATGCCTGGGTGGCCGACTGGAACGATCCGCAGCCCCGGTTAACGTTGAAATGGAATACGCTGCAACAGATCAGTACCATCGACCTTTTCCTGGATACAGATTATGATCATCCGATGGAATCCGTATTAATGTCGCATCCCGAAACAGTAATGCCGTTCTGCGTGAGACATTACAGGATCAAAGATGCCGGCGGAAATATTGTAGCAGAGAAAAAAGATAATTACCAGACGCACAACCGTATTCAGTTGGAGCAACCCGTTATAACAGATACATTGATCATTGAGCTGGAGCATCCATCTGCCAATGTGCCTGCTGCGTTGTTTGCGGTACGCTGTTATTAGAGAAGCGTTCGTTTTGATTCCTATACTATAAGTGCGGAGAAGCCTTCAGATCGGGAGATTTGGAGGCTTTTTGTTGTAACCCCACTAATCTTCCTCCCCCTCATTCCGGCTTTCTTTTTGTACCGCCTAATCCTGGTACAAAACGTTTCCTATGACACTACCATTCCAGGCAAACACGGATCAACCGGTACTCGATGATCTGAAAGCCCGTATTCTCGCAACCAGGTGGTCGGATGCCGTAAATACAACCGGCTGGGAATACGGAGTGAGCCTTACTTACATGAAAGAGTTGGCTGCTTACTGGGTAAATGATTTTGACTGGAGAAAAACAGAAGCCCGCATCAACGCCTGGCCCAATTTTATCACGGAAATTGATGGCTATAAAATACATTACCTCCACATAAAAAGTAAACACCGGGATGCCATTCCGCTCATTATTTCTCACGGATGGCCGGGTTCTTTCCTGGAGATGCTGAAAACTATTCCACACCTGACGGATAATGAAACAACGCCTTTTGATGTAGTGGTGCCGTCACTATTGGGGTTTGGCTTCTCAGATAAGCCAGCGAAAGAAGGCATAAATGCTTCGTTGATGGCAAGCCTCTGGGTGAAGCTGATGGCGCGGCTGGGATATGATAAATTTATTGCACAGGGCGGCGACTTTGGCGCTATCATCTCTACACATATTGCCATGCAGTACCCGGAGAAGCTGACCGGATTGCACATGAACTATATTCCTTTCAATTATAAACCATTTATGCCTCCCGGTGAAAAACTGACAAAGGAGGAGACAGCGGCGCAGCAACAAACGGTTCAGTTTTTTCAGGCAGAAGGCGCTTATGCCCAGGTCCAGACAACGAAACCACTTACGCTTTCATATGGCCTCCACGATTCGCCGGTAGGGCTGTGTGCGTGGATCCTCCAGATCTTTCGCAGCTTTTCAGATCCCTGTGCAGCGTTGGAGGAGTTGTTTACAAGAGATGAACTGTTATCAAACGTCACCCTGTTCTGGATCACGCAAACGATTCATTCTTCGATGCGTTTATATAATGAGATCCGGAAAGAACCCCTGGAGGTCGGAGAAAAAGACTTTATAAAAGTACCTGTTGGCATTGCCCACTATCCTTATCCTCTCAGCTTTCCTGCGCGGAAATACGTTGAAAGAGGGTATAATGTCTGCTATTGGAAAGATATGCCAACAGGCGGACATTTTGCAGCAATGGAACAACCAGAACTATTTGCGGAAGATATAAGAGAATTTGTGAACACCATTTCACCAGAGTAAACGGTATATACTTTAATCATCCATTTTTCTCCTGGCATTTAAATATTTCCGCACAGGTATGTCATAAAACACCATCACGAGGTAAGAAAAGCCCACCAACAGCAGGGTTCCGGCGGTGATGACAAAGGCCAGCTGCATGGTTCCGGGTTTGTACGCAGCAAAATAGCTGGCAAAGATCCATATCGCGGCATAGTGTGTCATGTATAGCGGATAAGATATCTTCCCGGAAAAAACACAAAGTTTTTTTAACCCGGAAGTAAGGGTAGCACCTGCGCCGAGTGCAATCAGTAAAGGGAAATAAAATAACACCACTATCACCTCTACCAGCCAGTTCCACTGAAAATGGGGCATTAGAAAGGGGACCATCAGTAATACCGACAAACCAATGAAGCCCAGCCGGTTCTTGATGATCCAGTTAAAACGGAATACCAGTAGTCCGGCTAAGAAGGAATAGGAAATGCGTGCGCAGCCGTCCCAAAAGTTATCTTTTCCCCAGCCTCCCATCAGGTTACCGGCATGATAACCCACTATGGCAATACCGGCGGCGGCAAGTATAGTTAATATTACCAGGTAGTGCCGGCTTATTTTAACCAGAATAAGCGCATACAGTATATTAGCTACATATTCCCAGAACAATGACCATGCAGGCGCATTAAAACTAAACAGGTTAAACCATCGCTCTGGCATTTCCGGAAAGGGAATCAGGAGAATACTGGTAAGAAAGAACAACGCTATTTTGCCAAATCCATATAACTCCGGGTGACCGCCAAACGGATCAAAAAGAAAACCCAACAGTCCCAGTACTGACCCGAAAATGACGAGGGGATGCAATCTGATGATCCTGGATTTAAAAAACTCCATGACCCCCATTTTGCCAATGCGGTTATCATAGGCGTATCCAATCACAAACCCGGACAAACAGAAAAAGAAATCGACCGCCAGGAAGCCATGCCCCACGAAGTTCTTGCTGTAGTCGGTATACACAACTTCCATAAAATGAAAAACAACTACTGTTAAAGCGGCTATTCCTCTTAATCCATCTAATATTTCAAAATGCTGTTTGGTTTTTAGCAGGTCCGGGTTCAATTTGTTCACGTTCATTGTTAGAAAAAGGGGTAAATAAATAACATTATTTTCAGATTTCCTAACTGCCGGAATTCCGGCCGGCCAAAGCTGGTGTGCCTTTTGTGAACAGGCTACTATAAATTATATAGTATGGAAACTACAGACATCACCGTTTATATCGACAATAAACCTTACCGTTTTCACATTGATGTGGATTATGAAAATGAGAAAACCACCTACAGGGTATCTACTGATGAGGAACACAGCGAAACGCTTGATTTTATGCCCTCACATCTGCAGTTTAACGAAGACGGCGAAGTAACCCTGAAGGAAAGACTGCATACGGTAGAGCAGGAGCAGATTGCGCGGCTCATCTGGCAGGAGATCATTGATAAGATGAAACCCTGAAACGGTATGTGGCAGGTTTGCTACAACATTGCCTCCGGTCTCAGCCGGAGAAATGAGGAGATGCCAATATAGTATCAAAATTTGCTAATCACTTTGAATTTTTTAGCAAATGATATTATAATTTGATCCCACTGTATTCCCGTTTCCCACAGGGTGGTTTTAAAGTGAGGTCATTTAATGAAAACAACCGAAATCATCAGCGAAGAATGTTATGCCATCCGTCTGCAACAGGGCGATGAGGCAGCATTCCGGTATATAATGAACCGGTATTTTGCGGTCATCACTAATTTTGCCAGGAGGATTGTTGTCAATCATGCGATCGCAGAAGATGTGGCAGAAGAAACATTTATAAAATTATGGAACGACCATGCAAAGGTCGGCTCCTTTCAATCTATAAAGGCGTTCCTGTATATCGCCGCCAGGAATGCATGTTTTAATGAATTGAGAAAAGAGAAGAACCTGCAATACCGTCATCATGCCTACGCCGCCAGCATGACCGCCGAAGCGGATTTTGTAGCCAACGAAATTATCCGCGCAGAAGTAAAAGCAGAGATATTAAGAGCAGTGAACAGTTTACCCGAAAAAATGAAAAGGGTATTCCAGCTCGGCTTCCTGGAGGGCCTGCCCAACCGTAAAATTGCGGAAGAATTACAGGTATCCGTTAACACCGTTAAGGCGCAGAAATTCCGCGCACTGGAACTGGTAAAGGGAAAGCTGCAGGGAAAAGATATCCTGCCCTTTGCTTTAATAGTATTGGCGGCACTTCACAAAGATTAATCCCCCTTCTTCAAAAATATTTTAAAAAACTTTCCCGCCCACTAACCCGAAATGATCCGGGCAGTGTATCCACTATATAACGGCATTATTTTTTTCTCAGCAAAGATGTGCAGTCCGTGGCCCTGTAACGTGTGGTCGCAGTGGTCACGGCTGCATACTATTATTTTCTATGGAAGAAAAAGACGTACAACAGCTATTACATATCGCGGGGCTCATTTACCGGCAGCGATCCGGGGAACTGGATGATACAGAGCAGGAAACGCTGAACAATTGGCTGGCCGCCAGTGAACAAAACAGGCAGCTGTTCCGGGAACTCTCCGGTCAGGACCTGGAAGCCATTACGCGCAACGAGGCGGATCCAACTAATCTGCAGGCATCCATTGAAAGAGTATACCTGGCCACTGGTATTAAACCCGGACCGGCACGTATATATATAAATAAGTGGAGAACCTGGAGATGGGCTGCTGCCGTACTGTTGCTCGCTGTTGCCGGCGCCGCCGGTTTGCAGCTGGCAAAGGAAAAAAATAAACCAATGGCTGCCATCCATACCACCGATGTGGCCCCCGGCAGCCGCAAGGCCACGTTGAAACTGGGCAATGGTACTACCATTGTCCTCGATGATGCACAGAATGGCGTTATCGCCAGCCAGGGTAAAACTGTGATCAAAAAATCAGGCAATGGTCAGCTGGTATATGATGCGTCTGCATCCGTTGCCACGGAAATCACTTACAACACCATTACCACTCCCAACGGCGGCGAATACGAAGTGATTCTGCCCGATGGCTCGCATGTATGGCTGAATGCCGCTTCATCCATCCGTTTCCCGGCAGCATTTACGGGCAGTACCCGTGAGGTGGAAATTAACGGGGAAGCCTATCTTGAAATAGTAAAAAATGCCAAAGCACCCTTCATCGTAGTTTCCGGCAAACACTCGGTGGAAGTGCTGGGAACAACATTCAATATCCAGTCCTATCCAAAAGAAGAAAACATCACCACTACATTAATACAGGGAAGTATCCGCATCGCTGCCGGCAAGTATACAAAGGTATTGCAGCCTGGTCAGCAATCGCTGGTGAGCAGCAACAACGTTAATAGCAAGATCCGGCTGGCCACCGGTGTGAACATCGACGAAGTACTCGCCTGGCGGAATGGCAAGTTCATTTTTGACGACGCCTCACTAAAAACGGTGGTCAGCCAGCTGGAACGCTGGTACGATGTAAATATTGATTATACCGGTATGGAAGACTATCGCTTCAATGGCGAAATATCAAGGAATGTAAGTCTTTCTAAAGTATTAAAAATGATGGAACTCACCAGTAATATCCACTATAAGATAAACGACAGGAATATCTACATGACAAAATAAGCAAAGCAATTAAGACAAAAAACCGGAAGCGCGGGAACGCTGCCGGTTATCGTCAGGCTAATGGGGACTTCGTATCAATAAAATCCTTCAACCTTAACATCGCAAATGTATGAATTTTATCATTCATCGCAAGGACCATCTGCGCCCATCCAAACCGGTGCCAGGGAATTGCTTTATCAACCATTCCAAAGTACTCCTGGTTATGAAACTAACTGCTTTACTCCTAACAGGTATCTGCCTGCAGGTCAGCGCAACGGCCTGGTCACAGGAGGTCACCCTGTCAGAGAAAAACGCGCCGCTAAAAAAGGTATTGCAGCAGATCAGCAAACAAAGCGGATATACCTTTTTTTATGATGCCCGCTATCTCAACGAAGCCAAACGTATCAACCTCGACGTTACCAACACGCCCGTAGATAAGGCGCTGGACGCCTGTTTCGCCGGCCAGCCGTTTACCTACGAAATGCTGGACCGCACTATTATTGTAAGAAGAAAAAAGACGGAAGAAAAAAACACCACACCAACAGCAGCCATCAGCTGGGTGCTGTCGGGTAAAGTGATCAACGAAAAAGAAGAACCCCTGCCCGGTGCTACCATCAAAGTATTGGGAACACCCAAAGGCGTGGTGACAGATGTGTTTGGAAAATTCCTGGTAGAAATCGGCAGTGAAAACGACTCCCTGTCGGTTACCTTCATCGGTTATAAAACACAGATCATACACCCCGGCAATCAGAAAACGATCGTCATAAAATTGCTGCCCGATCTCGAAAACCAAAAACTCAACGATGTGGTGATTGTAGGTTTTGGTACCCAGAAAAAAATATCCGTTACCGGCGCCGTATCTACTGTAAAGGTGAGTGAACTGCAACAATCTTCCACCGCTTCCCTGTCCAACACCATCGGCGGCCGGCTTCCCGGTATTATCACCCGCCAGAACTCCGCGGAGCCTGGATTTGACGCCGCCAGCGTATTTATCCGCGGCCTCGGCACCTTTGCGGGTAACAAGTCGCCCCTCATCCTGGTAGACGGTATTGAGCGTGATATGAACAACCTGAATGTACAGGAAATTGAAACCTTCTCTGTACTGAAAGATGCGTCAGCTACCGCTGTTTACGGTATCCGCGGCGCCAACGGCGTAATCCTCATCAATACAAAAAGAGGCGCGGAAGGCCGGCCTATTGTTTCGTTCCGCACAGAAACCGCCCGTCTTACCGGCATGCGTTTCCCAAAATATATCAACAGTTACGAATACGCCATCCTGGCCAATGAAGCCATGAAGAATATCGGCAAGCCTCCTTTCTATACAGATGAACAGGTACAGAAATACAAAGATCACTCAGATCCTTACCTGTACCCCGACGTAGACTGGATAGACGTGGTGTTGAAAAAACATACCATACAAACCATCAATAACCTCAGCGTAAGAGGCGGCAACCAAACATTCCGCTACTACACCAATGTAGGTTATACGTTTGTTGATGGTCTTTATAAAGAAGATAAATCCGTTCCCTATAAAACCAACACCAGCTTAAAACGCTACAACTTCAGATCCAATGTAGATGCCAATCTCTCTAAAAACCTGACGATGGACCTGAGTCTTGGTGGCATCATTGAAAACGGCAACGCTCCCGGTTTACAAGGCGGCGCCCCCGAATTATTCGACGCACTCAGATGGACGCCCAACAATGCTTACCCGGTGAAAAATCCCAACGGATCTATCCCTGGCCTGGGCACTTTCCTGAATGAAAACCCTTTCACAAAAAGTACGCAAACCGGCTACCAGAAAAGGTTCCGGAATACGATTCAAAGTTCGCTCGGCGCTACCTGGGACTTGTCGTCGCTGGTTACAAAAGGACTGAAGCTGAGAGGACTCTTTGCATACGACTACTACGGCGCCATGACCACCGTGCGCGTTAAAAGCCCCGCGTCTTACCAGTACCTCGGTCCGGATGCCAACGGCGTGGATCAGTATCAGCTCATCAAAACAGAACAGGCGCTGGGCTACTACACCAACTCCGGCGCCAACCGCGCCGCTTACCTGGAAGTATCTGCCAACTACGACCGCACCTTTGGAAATCACCGGATAGGAGGGCTTATACTGGGCAACCGGCGTGAGTATGTAGATCTGCTCGCGGGCAGCTCTATCGGCAACATTCCTTTCAGGAGACAAGGGCTCGCCGGTCGCGTTACCTACGACTATAACTCAAAATACCTGCTGGAATTTAACGTCGGATACAACGGGTCGGAAAACTTTCCCAAAGGAAAACGGTATGGCTTCTTCCCCTCTGCAGCTGCCGGCTGGCTCGTGTCCAATGAAAATTTCTGGAATAAAGATATCATCAGCTTCCTGAAAATAAGAGGCTCCTACGGGCAGGTTGGTAACGACCAGATAGGCGGCGCCCGGTTCCTGTTCCAGACCACCATCGATAAAGCCCCCGGCCACACCTGGTTTGATCCGTATTACATGTTTGGCGCCAACCAAACCTACCAGACCGGCGCCTTCATGGAAAGCCGCATCGGCAATCAGAACGTAACCTGGGAAGTAGCCACCAAAGGGAATGTCGGGGTAGACATGGAACTGCTCAACGGAAAAGTTACGCTCACTGTAGATGCGTTCAAGGAACGCAGAAATGGTATCCTCATCGCACGGCAGCAAATACCCATATCAGCAGGTTATCCGGCAGGGATCATACCCTATGCCAACCTCGGAATAGTGAACAATAAAGGTGTAGATGGCAACATCGAAATAAAAAACAAAACAAGATCAGGCTTCTACTATTCCATCCAGGGCAACTTCACCTATGCCCACAATGAAATAGTAGAAGATGATTCTCCGGTAAGACCACTGGCTTACCAGAACAGCCGCGGGCAAAGCATCGACCGCCCCTTCGGTTATGAAGCCCTCGGCCTGTTCAAAGACCAGGCAGACATCGACAAGAGTCCTTCGCAAACAACGCTGCAGTCGGTGATACGCCCCGGTGATATCAAGTACCGCGACCTGAACGGAGATGGCAAAATAACACCCGACGACAGAACCTATTTCGGCTACGCACGCAATCCGGAAATTATGTACGGCTTCGGCGGCACCGTGGCGTGGAAAGGAGTAGACATGAGCATCTTTTTTACCGGCGCAGCCAAAACAAGCTACCTGCTCAGCGGCCGCAGCTCCTATGCCTTTACAGGTGGTGTAGGCAATTACAACGTGATGCGCGAAGTATACGACAACCGCTGGATACCGGGAGCCGATAATACCAATGCCAAATATCCTACCGTAATTGATATCAATAATACCAACAACTATGTAACCAGTACCCTCTACATGAAAAACGGCAACTACCTGCGCCTGAAATCTGCAGAGATCGGGTATACGTTTACCAAAACGCTCACAAAAAAGGTCGGTATCAGCAGCGTCCGTGCATTTATGAATGGCACCAACCTCGCCGTATGGGATCATATCAAAATAGCGAATCCTGAAATTGATAACGGGGAAAGTCTCTACCCGCTGCAAAGCAGCATCAATGCAGGTGTACAGGTAAATTTTTAAAGCATTAAAATCATTAGGATGAAAACGATCACAACATATTGTACGTTCCTGTTCCTTCTCGTGGCAGCCATATCCTGTAAAAAAGATTTCCTGGATAAAGCGCCGGATGATGATCTCACTATTGCCAACGTATTCTCTAACCGCGATTACGCCAATAACTATCTCACTAACGTATACTCACATCTGCCCGACGAAATGGTATGGGCAGACAATAAAGACAATCCCTTTCATGGCGCTGCCGATGAACTGAAACAGTTTTACCCGCCATCGTTCTGTAACAGCATGACTTCCGGTGCGTGGGATCCCAACTCCACCGTGATTAATCCCTGGGCCAGGAATTATGCGGGCCTGCGTAAGGCAAATATCTTTATTGAAAACATCGACAAAGTACCGCTGGATCAGTTCTATACAAAGGAAGCTCGGGACCGGCAGAAAGGAGAAGCCATCTTCCTGCGCGCATTCTATCACTTCCTGCTGGTAAGGCTCTACGGCCCCGTGCCTATCGCCGACAGCAGCATTTCGCTGGACACCGATTTTAAAAGTATCCGGCGGCAACCCCTGGAGAAATGCGTGGCATACATCGTATCACAATGCGATCAGGCAGCTGCACTGCTGCCGCCACGTATTACTTCCGAAACAGAATACGGCCGGCCCGCAAAATCTGCCGCACTGGCGCTGAAGGCAAGAATGCTGCTGTATATGGCCAGCCCGTTGTTTAATGGCAACCCCGATTATGTGAATGTAAAAGATCATGAAGGCGTGGCCTTGTTCCCCGCCTATGACGCCAGCCGCTGGCAGGTAGCAGCTGATGCCGCAAAAGCCTGTATCGATCAGACACAGGCCGCCGGTTACGCGCTGTATACTTCTCCCGGTAACAACCCGGTGAAAAACTACCAGGAAATATTTTACATGAACAACAACCAGGAAGTATTTTTTGCCTATAACGATGGCACTTACGACGGACTGGATGTTTATAATGAACCGCTTAGTCTTGCTGGCTTTACTTTACATGCGCCTACACAGGATATCGTGGACCAGTATGAAATGGCCAACGGACAACGCCCCATCACCGGTTATACCGGCGATCATTCACCCATCATCAACCCGCTGTCAGGTTATACGGAAACCGGCTTTACGGATGCACCGGGGCCGGATAATTTGTATGTAGCCGGCACCAGCAACATGTACGTGGGCCGTGAGCCACGGTTCTATGCCAGCATTAACTTCTCCGGGTCGGTATGGAAAACACGTACCGGCGGACTGGAATTCTGGTTTAAAGGCGCCGACGGAAAGCAACGCGCCGGCGGAGGGAATTACAGTGTAACAGGTTATCTGCTGAAGAAATTATCTGACCCGAATTTTGTTTTTAAACCACAGGAGAAGAGAACGCTGCGCACCTGGATTTTCTTCAGGCTGGGAGAGCAATACCTCAACTATGCAGAAGCCCTCAATGAAGCACAGGGCCCCGTGGCAGACGTGTATAAATACGTAAACCTGATCAGGAACCGTTCCGGGCTGCCCGCGCTGCCTGGCGGATTAGGGAAAGATGAAATGCGTGAACGCATTCATCACGAACGACAGATAGAGATGGCGTTTGAATCGCACCGGTATTTCGACTGCCACCGCTGGAAGATCTCTGAAACAACAGACAACGCCAACATGTATGGGCTGAATATCTATGCAGGAGAATCAAAAACAGATCCTGTCTTCTTTAAAAGAACCGTTTTTGAACGGAGGGTTTTTGAAAAGAAACATTACCTGTGGCCCATGCTGAAATCTGAAACTGATAAAAATCCTAATCTCCTGCAAAACCCAGGATGGTAAAAAAATAAACCGGATGAAAATAATATTGATGATGTTAATCCTTCTGCCATTGAACCTGGCGGCGCAGGAGCTGTATAAGTTTCCGGCAGATGCAGATACCCGCTGGATCAGCTTTGAAAACCGCTCCGGCGCCAAAGGGAAGGCAGGAATAGAAAACAAAGGCGCCAAAGGACACGCATGCGATACGCTGAAAGCAGGCGGCAGTGTGACTTTACTGGATTATGACGGCCCTGCTGTTATTAACAGGATCTGGCTCACCACTTCCCATAAACCGGAATCGCTGCGGTCCATTCACATCGATATGTATTGGGAAGGCGCATCCAAACCCGCTGTGTCCGTGCCTTTGGGCGATTTCTTCGGCATCGGGCTGGCACGCAGAACTGCGTTTCAATGCGCCCTGTTTTCCGATCCGGAAGGAAGATCTTTTAACAGCTATATCCCTATGCCTTTTAATAAACATGCAAGGATAGTACTGGTGAATGAATCAAAGGAAACACACCTGCTGTTTTATGATGTGAACATCACCGCGCTGAAGAAGCCGCAAAAAGACCTGCTGTATTTTCATGCGTATTGGAGCAGTAATCAACAAACCAAACTGGGAGATGATTTTGAAATGCTGCCCGCCATCAAAGGGAAAGGCCGTTACCTCGGCAGCAACATGAGCGTAATAGCGGATACCGCGTATGGCAATACCTGGTTTGGTGAGGGCGAGGTAAAGATGTACCTGGACGATGATACGCAGTATCCTACATTGGCTGGTACCGGCACAGAGGATTATATAGGCACCGGCTGGGGACAGGGCGTGTTTGCACACCTTTACCAGGGCTGCCCCATTGCAGACGCTGCAAAAAAACAATATGCTTTCTATCGCTATCATATTCCTGACCCGGTTTATTTCCACAGTGGTTGTCGCGTTGTGATCCAGCAAATGGGCGGAGGCGGAAGAGATCAGCTGAGAGAAATTGTAAAAGCGGGCGCGCATTTGAAAGCAGTAACAGTGACCACGCCGGCCACCATCGTTAAAATCCTGGAAGAACCTGGTTACCCGGATCTCTTTGATGAAAAATTCCCCAACGGCTGGGTCAATTTTTACCGGTTGGATAATTATTCCGCCACTGTTTATTTCTATCTCGATAAACCGGAAAATAACCTGCCAGCGCTGGCGCCACTGGCGGAACGTTTGGCTGGTATACTATCATCAACGGGTAAATGAATTTTATGAACTGGAATCAACTGGATCTGTGGATAGTTATCAGTTATTTATTGCTCATGCTGGGCATGTCTTTCTGGCACCGGCGTTTCTCCGGCTCCAACCTGGAAAACTTTTTCCTCGGTGGCCGGAAAATACCCGGCTGGCTGAATGGCATTTCTTATACGGCCGCATTGGTAAGTCCGGATGCGGCTACGGGTTATGGCGGCCTTGCTGTAGTAACGGGCGCTTTTATCTCCTGGTGGTACCTGAGCCGGTTCGGACTCGCCTTGTTTTTTGGCGGCGTACTGTTTGCCGTTTTCTGGCGACGGCTGAATCTCTTCACCACGCTGGAGTTTTATGATCTTCGTTTTCCCCCGCGTGCGGCTGCAGCCATGCGCTTATGGATTGCCATCCGTACTTCCATGATCGCCATGCCGGCATGGACGGGCATCACCTTACTGGCGGCGTATAAAATTATGGGTCCAGCATTCGGACTCACAAAGGCGGAAACACTGTACCTCGTAGTGCCCATCTCTTTCCTGTTTGTTTTCTTTTCAGGATACAAGGGAGTGGTGATTTCCAACCTGATCCAGATGGTGATATTTTTTGCGGGCACGCTTACACTGGCAGCGCTTACGCTTTCATATTTCGGCGGCGCTGCTGCCATGACTGCCGCACTGGGACACGCTTTCAATAGTACACATCCTGAAGTATTACAACTGATGCCACCGGGCGAACATCCGGTATTTCCGCTGGCTGCCGCTATGGCCTGGATGGTAGGGCAAAGCATTGGCTACGGCGGTGATGCGGCGCCTATGGGCGGTGCAATGGAAGGACAACGGATCCTGTCTACCCGCACACCGGCGGAGGCGCTGACTATGTATGTGGTAACTGCGCTCAGCATGTTCCTGCTGTTACTGCTGGTTACGCTTCCAAGTATATCCGCTGCCGTTATATGGCCGGAACTGCGCGTGGAAGGGGCCGACAGGGAACTGGTTTACGGAAAGCTCATGAAAACAATGCTGCCTGCCGGCGCAATGGGGTTGCTGGTGGCCGCTATGATGGCAGCTACCATGTCTACCGTAGGCGATAATCTCAACTTCGGCAGCCAGGTGCTGGTAAGTGATATCTACCGGCGCTGGTTTGTAAAAAACGCCAGCGAAAAACATTACATGCTTATCGGAAAGCTGGGAATGGCACTCATCCTTTCACTGGCCGTGGCGGTGGTATTCAACGTGAGCATTATTACCGACGTAGCCATTTTTATGTTACAACTCAGCGCTGCAGAACTGCCGGCCAACTGGGCACAATGGTGGTGGTGGCGCTTCAATGGCGCGGCGCGTATCGCTGCATCTTTCGGCGGCGCCGCTATTTTCTGCATAGTGGTGTTAGGTCCAAAACTGCTGATGTACCTGCATGTACCCTGGGCATCGCAGCTTGTGCTGCCGTGGTGGTGGCAAACATTGGTGGTGATGGCGCTTACTACAGCGCTGTGGGTTACTGTTGCATTGCTCACACCGCCTGATCCGGCGGAACTGCTGCATTCATTTTATGAACGTGCGCGTCCACTGGGTTGGTGGAAGCAACACAGTGGACATGTGATACAACCAATCATACGCGGAATGGGTATTGCCGTAATTGGCTTTGCAGCTACGGCTATGCTGATCACAGGATTAACACAGGCATGGTTTGCACGTTATGGGCAATGTGCAGGGTTGTTGTGTGGTTCGCTGGTGTTATTTTTTGTTTTTAGAAAGATGGCCAACAGGTACTTGTCGTGGCTGGCCGCCAGGGCAACGGTGAACAGAGCTGTACTGGAGCAGCAATCCTTCGAATCTTTATCTCAAAAAGTATAAAAAAATAATTATGTCTGTTAAAAAAGAAGTCAGGACAAAAGAAGAACACGTACTGTATTTGGGAGATTGGGTATTTCACCTGGGTCCTACGTTTATAGAAACACCTTTTGGTACAGAAACAAAAGATGCGGATCTGCACTTTTACGGCGAACGCTTAACGGAAGCACTGGAACATGTAGCGGATGTTACCACGCTTGCCAACTGGGAGCTGTACCGCCTTGCGCCGGGTAAGCTGGAAACCTTCCTGGAAGAATCGGTAAGTCTTATTATCAGCGATGTGGAAGCAAAATGTTTCCATCTCTATCCCAGTTTTTTCGACCGCTCCCGGCGGGAAAATAAAGTGGTTACATTCCCCGACAGGCTTACCCTCATCAAAGAATGGATCAATGATGGCGGCGGGCTGATGATGCTTGGCGGCTGGTTATCGTTTAGCGGTGTGCAAGGCAAATCAGGATGGGGCAGGTGTACGCTTACCGATGCGCTGCCGGTCAAATGTCTTGTAACCGAAGACCTGGTAGAATCTTCCGCAGGATTTACGGCAGAAGTACTGGCGCCTGATCATCCCGCGGTGAAAGGATTGCCGTGGCATACCTTCCCGCCGATATTTGGTTACAACGAAGTAAGTGCCGCCGGTACCGGCGAAGTACTGGTACGGGTAAAAGAAACCGGTCACCCGCTGGTTGTAGCCGGCAGCTATGGCAAAGGGCGGGTATTAACATACATGTCTGATCCCGCGCCGCACTGGGGAATCAATTTTGAATTATGGGAAGGGTATGATGCCTTCTGGCAGCAGTCATTGCAATGGGTGAAGAAACAAAACAAGTAATTGATGAATCATTCCATATTACGTGCAGGAACAGCGGTAGCGGATATCACCCCGCCGCTGGAAGTGGGATTGCTTACCTCTTCGGTGGAAGGGCGTTACGATCCTTTTACTTCGGTGCGGTTGCCGCTGAAAACCAGGGTGCTGGCGCTCATCACTGTAGATACCACCGTGGTGCTGGTATCGCTGGACCTGTTAGGGTTAAGCGATACGGCTACCGGCGGGTGGCAGGCATTCAAGCAGGGGCTGTCGGATGAAATACCGCCGGAGCACATTATCATAACGTGCACGCATACACATAATGCACCGGAATCGGTGGCGTTGTCGGCACTGTATTTAACGCCTGTATACCGCACATGGCTACACGAAGTACAGCAAAAAATACATAGCGCTATTCGTATAGCCTTGAGCGATGCAAAGGAGTGTAATGTAAGCATCAGCTGCGGGGTGCTGGAAGGCTACTCGCTGCAACGCCGCATTCCCACGCCAACGGGCATTGTGATGTCCGATTCCATGCAGCCCATTGCACCCGAACTGATGCTTCGTGAACCGGCGGATCGCCGCGTACATACGCTGCGGTTCACCGGGGAGCAGGGGATCATCGCTACAGTAGTGCATGCGGTTTGTCACCCTGTTCATGAAATGTGCCTGCCGCATGTATCGCCGGATTTTCCGGGGGAACTCTGCAATGCGTTGGAAGCCGCCGGTGATCATGGCATGGTACTATTTCTTAACGGCGCTGCCGGCGATATCAATCCGCCTACGGTATCCGAAGGCCCTGCTGCTGCAAAGCAACATGGCGCCGCACTGGCGGCAGTAGTGCAACAGGAGGCGCAGAACAAACTGCTGAAGCCTGAGTTGCTGTTTGCGCACGATGAAATCAGCTTCGGAATACGCACCACCGCCGTCACTAATAAAGAAGACGCACGTGCACGGATAAACGCTATCGTCATCGGCCAGCTGGCCATCGTTTTCCTGCCGGGTGAACCATTTACCACTACAGCGCTGGAAATAGAAAAAGCATCACCGTTTCCATATACACTCGTTGCGGCATATGCCGAAAATACTATTGGCTATATGCCCGATATAAAAGGATTCGCAGAAGGAGGATATGAGGCCGGACCCGGCAAATGGTCGTTCCTGGAAACCGGCGCCGCTGCTAAGTTACAGGCAACCTCACTTCACCTGCTGAACCAGTTAAAAAGCAACCCATGAAAAAGAAAATACTGCTGAGCATCCTGATCTGCCTGTTGTGCAACTGCCTGCAGGTTTATGCAAAAGATAAAACGCTGTTGTTTTGCGGAAGCAATAAAAACGGCCTCTATCTCCTCTTAGTACAGGAGGGATACAAACTGAAACAGTTCAGCACACCGGCTGCCGCTATTGCCGCTGCCACCGATGGCGCCGCGGTATTCATTGTATCGGATACCTACCCGGCAATTGATCCAAAGGAACGCATCACGGAAGAAGTGCTGGCTGCTGCCAAACAAAAACACCTGCAGCTATACGTGGAATACCCTGCCGCATTCCCGGGGCTTGATACTCCCGCGAAACCGCTGGAAACACGCCTGGAGCGCGGCGTGGTAACAACCGGCGATTTCGGCGCGCCATTACAGCTGATGAGCGTGCTGGGCATCCATAACTGTTATATCCTGCCCGTTACCGCAACTGATCCGCTGATTGTACTGGCTAAAGTGGTGGGATTCGATAAAGCAGAATACGGCCTGGACAGCACCAAATCATACCCGCTGCTTTTCAAACAGGACAATGTTTTTATTGCCACCACTGCGCTGAGTAATTTTGAGAGAGGCCGTTACGGCCCTGCGGCGTCCATGAAACAGGTATGGACGTATATCCTTGCCCGTATGACCGGCAACCCGGATCTTACCATAAAGCACTGGCCAATGGATGTAAAGCCCATGTACACCCGTAACGCGCCACTGCCGGCCACTGCAAGGCTCAACGCCATCCGGAAGGGAACGGCCTGGTTCTTTCACGGCCGCTTCTTTGTGCATCCGGCCTGGGCAAAAGAATGGGAGGAATACAATTCCCGCGAAATGCCAACCGGTCCGCCTATAAGTGCTGATAAACCGGATGGCGACGGCTCGCTCGGTATCATGGAAGGACATACCTCCACCATCAACTACGATGGCACCCAGCAATACCGCTACTGGATGCGTGCAGATGTGCAGGGGGAAGTAAGCATGGCCTTATCTGCCGCAGGCAGATTACTGAATAATAAAAGCTATCAGCAAAACGCGGTAAACCTGATCAACTATACGCTGAAAACCTCCAATATGAGGGCCGGTCCAAAGCGCGATCCCAACAGTTCCGCGTATGGCCTCATCGGTTGGGCAACGCCTAACCCTACTACCTTTTACGGAGATGATAATTCAAGGGCCATACTCGGTATCATCGGCGCTTCTGCCTACATGAATACTAACCAGTGGGACCAGGAGATGGCCGCCGCCATACTGGCCAACTTCAGAACCACCGGCAAAGACGGCTTCCGCGGCGAACGGCTGGAAGAAAAAGATATCATCAAAAACGGCTGGCAGTTTTACAGCAACCGGTCTTTGGTACATCCTTCCCCGCATTTTGAATCGTGGATGTGGGCGCTGTACCTATGGCTCTATAACAAAACCAAATATGAGCCACTGCTGACTAAAACAAAAAATGCCATTAAAGTAACAATGGAAAGCTACCCCGACAACTGGCGCTGGGGCAGCAGTATGCAAACACAACGCGCGCGTATGATCCTTCCACTGGCCTGGCTGGTGAGAGTGGAAGATACGCCGGAACACCGGCAGTGGCTCGATAAAATGGTCACCGAAATCATGAAGTACCAGGATGAAAGCGGTGCTATCAGGGAAGAACTGGGCGTAAAAGGAAAAGGCATGTTCAACCCGCTGAACACTAATTCTGCTTACGGTTCCGATGAAGGCTCGCTCATTTTCAAAAACGGGGAAAAAGTATCGTGTCAGTTATACACCTGTAATTTTGCGCTGTTTAGTTTGAATGAAGCTGCCCGCGCAACAGGCAATAAAAAGTATAAAGAAGCCACCGATAAATTGTCAGCCTATCTCACCCGGATACAAGTGCAAAGCAGTAAACACAAAGATCTCGACGGCGCCTGGTTCCGCGCATTCGATTATGGCCGGTGGGATTACTGGGCATCCAATTCAGACGCAGGCTGGGGCGCCTGGTGTACGCTGAGCGGCTGGATACAAAGCTGGATCATCACTTCACAGATCCAGATAGAACAACACCAGAGCTACTGGGAAGTAACACAAAAGTCGGCGATCGGCGAACCCGCCAAATCATTGATCAACACCATGCTTAAATAGTTGTATGAAGATGAAAGTTCCTCTGCTGCTATGGTTACTCACCAGCTGCGTATTATCCTCGCGGGCAAATATCCGTTTGCCAAAGGTGCTCAGCAGCAATATGGTACTGCAACAGCAAAGCCAGGTAAAGCTATGGGGCTGGGCAGATCCGGGAGAACGTATCTCCATTACCACTTCCTGGAATCAGCAGGTATACACGGTAACCACGGCGGGTGATGCCGGTTGGATCACTACCATTATTACACCTGCCGCCGGCGGTCCTTACTCCATCACGCTGAAAGGAAAGAATACTATTGAATTGCAAAACATCCTCTTGGGCGAAGTATGGGTGTGCTCCGGGCAAAGCAATATGGAAATGTGCGGCAACTGGGGACTGAAAGATATCAAAGCCATTCAGCCTACAGCTTATAACAGCAATATCCGTTTCTTTAAAATTGCCAAAACCACTGCAGCACATCCACAGGATGATGTAACCGCGCAATGGGCTACGTGCGACAGCGCCGCATTGAATACCTTTAGTGCTGTCGGCTATTTCTTCGGGAGGAAACTAAACGAACAGTTGAATGTACCCATCGGCCTTATAGATGCGAGCTGGGGCGGCACTGCTGCAGAAGTATGGACGCCGGATAGCATCATCAGCAATAACCCGGTATTAAAGGAGGCAGCTACCCACATACTACCCAATGGAATGTGTCCGCACCTGGCAGGCGTAGCCTGGAACGCTATGCTGGCGCCGGTTACAAGCTATACCATCGCCGGCGCTATCTGGTACCAGGGAGAAAATAATACCGGCACCGCCGCCACGTACCGGTTGTTATTTACTGCTATGATAGATGCATGGCGCAATGCGTGGCATCAATCGTTTCCCTTTTATTTTGTACAGATAGCCCCGTTCAATTACCGCGAAAAAAATACCGGCGCCCTGTTGAGGGAAGCACAGCAACAAAGTATGCAGCATCCCAATACGGGTATGATAGTAACCACCGATATTACCGGCAATGTATACGATGTGCATCCGGCCAATAAACATGATGTAGGCTACCGGCTGGCTAATTGGGCGTTGGGAGAAACTTATCACCGCCAGGGATTTATCTACAGAAATCCTTTGTTTAAAGAGATGATGATCAGGAAAGATAAAGTGATCATCTCCTTTGAACATGCACAACAGGGACTATTAATAAAAGGGGATAGCCTAACGGAAGTATTCATCGCTGGAAACGACCGGCAGTTTTATCCCGCCAGGGCTACTGTGAAAAACAACGCACTGGTAGTATGGAGCAATGAAGTGAAGCAACCCGTAGCCGTACGCTACGCTTTCAGTAACACCGCTATCGGTAACCTGTTCAGTAAAAATGGTTTGCCGGTAGCGCCTTTCCGCACTGATCATTGGGAGGTGCCAACAAAATAAATTTAATCGCATGAAACAACTCGTTTTCTTATTACTCATACTATCGTATACTGGCTTACAGGCGCAGGATCTTGCAGGTCTGGCGCAGATCAGGGAGCATGTTACCACAAAACGGATCAGCAGTTACGACAGGGCCGGCGGTCCCAACGATAACCTGCAACACATCGAAAACGGCGGCAAAAGAACGCTGGTGGATATCAAAGGTCCGGGCATTATCAATCATATCTGGATCACCATGTGGCCCGCCCCGGATAAACTAAGCCGCAACGATGTGATCATCCGCATGTATTGGGATGGCAAACCATATCCTTCCGTAATATCGCCTATAGGCCCTTTTTTCGGACAGGGATGGAACGAATCTTATCCTTTTACATCGCTGCCGCTGGCAGCGGCGCCAATGGACGGCACAAGCATGGTGAGCTATTTTGCCATGCCTTTTTCCAACGGTGCAAGAATAGAAATAGAGAACCAGTCGGGTACGGAAATACAACCTTTTTATTTCTGTGTGGACTATGTGGAAATGCCCAAACTGCCCGCCAACACCGGCCGCTTTCATGCCTGGTACAACAAACAGCTCATGGGATCGCAGGATAGCATCGAGAACGAACATTGGATGTTTGGCCCCGAAGGACAAAATACCGATGGCCGCAACAACTATGTAGTAGCGGATATTAAAGGCGAAGGGCATTTCATCGGCATGAATTATTACGTGCAATCGCCTACGCCTTTGTGGTATGGGGAAGGGGATGATATGATTTTTATAGATGGAGAAACAAAACCATCCCTCAATGGCACGGGTACAGAAGATTATTTTAATACTGCCTGGGGACCAAAAGTACTATACACGCATCCGTATTTTGGATATGCAAGGGTGAATAACGATATCGGTACACTGGGCCGCACACATCTCTATCGCTTTCACATTACTGACCCCATCTACTTCAGCAAGTCGCTGAAGTTTACCATCGAGCATGGTCATAATAACGAGATGACACTGGACCTCGCCAGCGTGGCCTACTGGTATGCAAAGGAAGCGATGCCGGTACCGGACATCCCGGATGCCAAAGCCCGCAAGCCTATGCCGGCGATTAACTCGTACGATATCCACCGCTGGCGCAATGAGTGGCGGAAAAACAGGGGCAAAGATCCGAAGTTATGGAACTAACTATTTCCTCATCATACATCTTACTAAATGAAAAATATATCATGGTTATTACTGCTGTTTTTTAGTATGTCTTGTGCAGGCAAAGCGAAAGACTCTACAGTAGCGCCTCCGCCGGTTAATGCAGATACTACTTTCTCCAATCCCCTGCTGGATGGTGGTGCCGATCCCTGGGTATACAAAAACGGCAACGCTTATTATTTTCTCTGTACCAACGGCGGCAATATCACGATCCGTAAAACAGGCGCCATGTCGGAATTGAAAAATGCCCTTCCAAAAGTAGTGTGGACACCACCCGCCACCGGGGCCAATTCAAAAAATATCTGGGCGCCTGAATTGCACCGCCTGCAAGGCAAATGGTACCTGTATTATACGGCCGGTGCTACATCCAACCTGGCTACACAGCGTTTGTTTGTACTGGAAAATGAGGCAGCAGAACCATTGGAGGGTGTTTGGAAAGACAAGGGGAAGATAGGTGATCCGCAGGCCGACTTTTTTTCTATCGATGGTACGGTGCTGGAGTATAACAACAAAAACTATTTTATCTGGAGTGGTCAGATTTCCGGGAAAGACATCACACAACGCATCTATATCGCGGAAATAGAAAACCCCTGGACCCTCAAAACAGGCAGGGTCCAGATTTCCATGCCGGATTACGACTGGGAGAAAAATGGCTCACCGGTAAATGAAGGTCCGGAAATATTAAAGGGCCCCGGTGGACAAATTTTCCTCATCTATTCTGCCAGCAGCTGCGGTACGGATGATTATGCACTCGGTATGCTACGCCTGCAAAAAGATGGTGATCCGCTCAATCCTGCGCACTGGACTAAAGCCGCTAAACCGGTGTTTACAAAAAGTATCGCCAACAGCGTATTTGGTCCCGGTCATAATGGTTTCTTTAAATCAAAAGACGGAAAGGAAGACTGGATCATTTATCATGCAAATCCTCATGCCGGCCAGGGCTGCGGCGGCACAAGGAGTCCGCGTATCCAGCCGTTTACCTGGCGAGCCGATGGTACCCCCGATTTTGGAGAGGCCCTTAACCCTTATTATAAACTTAAAAAGCCATCAGGCGAATAAATATTATGGCTGTTTTTTTAAAAGAAGGAAAGAGTGAAGCGGCATTAAAAGCTACCGATGCCCGTGTAAAAGAAACGGTAGAAAAAATGATCTGCGAGATAGAAGAACATGGCGATACTGCCGTGATGAAGTATTCTGCTTCCCTGGATCACTGGTCGCCGGCGGCTTTCCGGCTATCGGCGGAAGCGATACAGGAAATTATGGCGCGTATGCCAGGGCAGGTGATCCACGATATTCAGTTTGCGCAGCAACAGATCCGTTTTTTTGCAGAGCAGCAACGCGCTTCTATCCGCGATATCGAAATAGAAACGCTGCCGGGTATCTTCCTGGGGCATAAAAATATCCCGGTCAACAGTGTGGGTTGTTATATTCCCGGTGGCAGATACCCGATGGTGGCCTCTTCGCACATGAGTATCCTCACCGCAAAAGTAGCCGGTGTGAAACGGGTCATTGCCTGTACGCCACCTATCAACGGACAGGTACCGGAAGCCACCGTTTGTGCCATGCACCTCGCGGGCGCCGATGAAATCTATATTTTAGGCGGCGTACAAGCGCTGTGTGCAATGGCGATAGGCACCGGGTCCATTATGCCGGTCGACATGATCGTAGGGCCTGGAAATGCCTATGTAGCGGAGGCCAAGCGGCAACTCTATGGCAGGGTAGGCATCGACCTGTTCGCAGGCCCCACAGAAGTACTGGTAATTGCAGATGAAACGGCGGATGCTGAAATGGTGGCCTGCGATTTATTAGGACAGGCAGAACACGGACCTACATCGCCCGGGGTGCTCATCACCACCTCTGAACAACTGGCGCGCGAAACCCTTTTGGAGATAGAAAAACAGCTCACCGTACTGTCCACCGCAGACATCGCAAGGGTGGCCTGGGAAAATAATGGTTCCGTGATCCTGGTAAAAGATGAGGCAGAGGCCATCAGTGTGGCGGATGAACTGGCCAGTGAACACGTGGAAGTGCTGACCCGCAACCCCGGTGTGTTCCTGGAAAAAATGACCAACTACGGCGCACTGTTCCTGGGGCCGGAAACAAATGTAGCTTACGGCGATAAAGTGATTGGTACCAATCATACCCTGCCCACCCGCAAAGCAGCAAAGTATACCGGCGGATTATGGGTAGGCAAGTTCCTGAAAAACTGTACGTACCAGCGTTGTACGCCGGAAGCCAGCGCTATGATTGGCGGGTATGCCATGCGGCTGTGTGAGCTGGAAGGATTTGCGGGGCATAAAGCGCAGGCAGCGCTGCGTGTAAAACGGTATGGTAAAAGCTAACCCGTTTTGGCCTGCACGTATACCTTCTGATATTGCAGCGGCGTTTTTTGTGTAAGCAGTTTGAACTGCCGGTTGAAATTGGAGAGGTTGTTGAACCCACAGGTATAGCCTACCTGCGACATGGGCAGGTTGTTTTCTATGAGCAGCTTACAGGCATAACCGATGCGTACTTCCATCAAAAACTGCCAGTATGTTTTCAGTGTCCTGGATTTGAAGTACCGGCAAAATGAATTGGGACTTACGTTAGCGGCAGCAGCAACTTCTTTGAGGGTGATTTTATTGCGGAAATTATTGAAGGTATAATGATAGATCTTGTTGATGTTATCGGTATTGATGATGTTGTAGGAGCTGGCGAAACCGATGCTCGACAGCAGGGTGCAGTCTTTCGAGCCGGCAATGGTGTCCAGTATGTTAAGCAGGGAGGAGATTCTTTGTACCTTTCCGGCTTTCAGGATATTCTCCATTTCCCGGCTGATCAGTTCACGGGTAACGCCATGTATCCGGATGCCGTGCCTGGCCTTTGTAAGCAGTTCTTTTACCGCTTTCAGTTCCGGCAGGTCCAGGAAACCAGCTCCCCAGAACTGGTCGCTGAAATGTATGGCGATGGCTTCTATCTGTAGCCCAGGCTGATCCTGGAAGTAAATGGCGTCGCTTCGCCACATGTGCGGAAGTTCGCTGCCCAGTAACACCAGGTCGCCATCTTCAAATCTTTCCATGCTGTCGCCTACCAGCCGCATCCCGCTGCCCTTGCGGATCAGCGTGAGCTCTATTTCCGGGTGGTAATGCCAGTGATTATAAAGGTAAGGGAAGATGTCTTCCCGGATGCTGAACGAATAGTTATGGCCTGTATCAACCTTACGCAGAATCGGTTTCATACAACGGAATTATATAATGAAGCTAATACAATTTATGATAGTTGCAAAACACATACATCCGCTGAAAACATGCGTGACAACGTATTTACGGTATAGCTGCCTGCTGCTTATCTTCCTTTGTAAACCAGTGTTGCTTCCCGCCCAGCGTCTCCCTGTAATACCCGCCGGCGCCGATGCATACCGGATGTGGGATAAATGGCCTGAGCAGCGGTTCGGAATGCGAACTTATATGAGAAGTACCTACGATCGTACCGGCGGCAACGATGCGGCCGATGCCAGCCACTATCTTTTTATGAACGGCGAAACCGATAATGTTACGCTGGATGTAACGGGAACGGGTATACTTTATTTTTTTCGCACCAACCACTGGCACGGCAGTCCCTGGCGTTTTACCACCGATGGACAGGAACATCTCATAAAAGAAACAGCTACGGAGGATCCTGTAAATGCGTTACGGAATATTAAATCCAGTGCATTCATTCCGTTCACGCCATTCCCACGGCCGTTGGCATGGACCTGGGGCGACACCAAAGGAGCAGACCTCATCTGGACACCCATTCCATTCCGGCAATCTTTACGCATCGCTTATTCCCGCACGCATTACGGCACGGGTTATTACATCTACCAGTTGTTCGCCAACCCTGCAAATCTTTCGCAACGCATCAACAGCTGGAACATGGAGAAGGCGCCCGACAAGGACGTGGTGGATCTTCTCAGTAAAGCAGGACAGGATATTGCACCAGCACATATTCCCACGCGCCGGGGAAGCGTGCTGCTCAACCAGGAGAGAATAACGCTCACGGATATACGGGCAACTGCCGTAGTGAGAGCTCTTAAATTCACCCTCCCCCTGGCAGATGCGGAAAAGCTGGAAAGACTCCGCCTGCTGGTTACGTGGGACTATGCATCCCAACCTTCCATAGATGCGCCGCTGAGCCTGTTCTTTGGCGCAGGTACCCTGCACAACAACGACGACCGCGAATATCTGGTAAAAGGTTTTCCTATTAATATCCGCTACGATAGTGCCCGCCGGCAGGTAGTGCTGGCCTGTTATTACCCGATGCCGTTTTTTAAGGCGGCAAAGTTTGAACTGGCCGGTATCACACCAGGGGAAACTTCCATCAGCTATGAAATCCGCTATCAGCCGGCCAAACTGAAGCCCGCATTCAGCAGCTATTTTCATGCTACGTACCGCGATTTCCCATCGCCGGAATTAGGAGCCGATCTAACGTTACTGGATACACGTGGAGCAGAAGGCCAATCCGAATGGTCCGGTAATTTTGTTGGCACCTCGTTCATTTTTACACACAGCGGCGAGCTGGGTACACTGGAAGGCGATCCTCGCTTTTTCTTCGACGACAGCCAGTCGCCACAGGCGCAAGGCACCGGCACAGAAGAGTGGGGCGGTGGGGGCGACTACTGGGGCGGCAGGAATATGTCGCTTCCCTTTGCCGGGCATCCCTGCGGCGTAGCCCGGAAGGAACTGGCAAAAGATAAAAAAGATCTCATCCATTCGGCTTACCGCTTCCTCCTGGCAGACCTCATGCCCTTCGGACGCAACGCCCGCATCCAGCTGGAACACGGCGGGGATAACCGCTCCACGGAACATTATGAAAGCGTTACTTACTGGTACGGATTACCGGCTCCTTCACTGATAAAAACAGATGAACTGGATATTGGCGATGAGCAGAGCGAACAACAACATGCCTATAGCTCTCCGCAGGCATCGCCGGTTGAAACCATTAGCTCCCGCTATGAACTGGGGGTTGATTCGCTCACTATTAAGGGACAGGGCAAGAAGGAGATTTACCCCGCACACACAGAAGATGGCCGTTATACTACAGGCGTATCGGAATTTACCATCCGCCTCGATCCTGCGAACGTTGGCGCCCTGCTGCGGCGCACACTGGATTATAGTCATCCTAATCAAAAAGCCGAAGTATATATCGCAGATGACCATGCAGATACTACCCGCCGTAAATGGACATTGGCCGGTACCTGGTACCTGGCCGGCGCCAATACCTGCATGTCCAGTCACCCGCCAAAAGAACTGGATAAAAGGTTATACAATGTACAAACCAGTAACCGCCGTTTCCGGGATGATGAATGGCTGATACCGGCGGCCCTGACCAAAGGACGCAGCCGCATCCGGGTGAGGATGGTGTTTGTACCGGTAGCACAGGAACTGTACCCCGGATTTAAATTCCCCGGTACAAACGCATGGAGTGAGCTGCGCTATACAGCGTATAGTTATGTGGTGCCTGTATTAAAAGATTAAACATCTTCCAGCAGGATCTTCACCATGTTTTTATAGTCGTTGATAAAACGGTGAGATATCTTGTAATTTTCTGTTTCGGTGTAACTGGTTTTTTTGATCCCGTTTTCTGTGAGCTGGTAAATAATGGAATCGGGATAAGCCATTACAATAGGGGAGTGCGTGGCAATGATAAACTGCGACTGCTGCCCGATCAGCTGGTGCATCCTTGAAAGCATGGCCATTTGCCGCGTAGGGGAAAGCGCAGCTTCGGGTTCATCCAGTATGTACAGGCCATTGCCGGAGAAGCGATGCACCAGCAAAGACCAGAACGCTTCTCCATGTGATTGCTCGTGTAAGGACACACCGCCGTAACTGTCAATCACTCTCGGACCGATACCTTCTTTATCCAGTTCCTCAATATTGGTACCTACATTAAAAAAACTCTCACCTCTCAGGAAGAATCCATTCTTTGCGCGCACCGCTGCCCTGGCTACCCGGATATACTGATGCAGCACGGAATGGGAAGCGCGGGTGGAGAACGTGAAATTCAACGATCCGCCTTCCGGGTTAAAACCACAGGCCACGGCAATCGCTTCTATCAGGGTGGATTTACCCATACCGTTTTCACCGGAAAGATAAGTAACCTTGGGATGCAGCTGCAGGGTTGAAAGATTTTTCAACGCCGGTATGTTAAAAGGATATTCTCCCGGGGCAGTGATCTTGTCCCTGTTGAGTGTAATGGCGGTTAAGCCCCTTTGCGTAAGCATAGCTTTTCCTTATTTGGGGTGAAAATAAGGGAAATCTCCTGTATAACGCACAACGCCCGCGCTAGGCGCAGGCGTTGTAGGTTATAGTAATAAATCGTTTAAAACAGTGGTGTAGCGAGCTTAATAAAATACACCGTATTGAAATCCGTTTTACCGGTAAGCGGCAGTATTTTCTGGATATAGGTATTGTTAACCGGATCGGGAGGAACGATACCAAAGTCGTCATCGTTGCTTACCGCCAGGGTAGTACTGTTCACGAGTACAATGCCTTCCGGTTTATCATGCGGATAACCTGCGATATCTTTCAACAGATCAACCACCAGCGATTTGGAAACGGTTTTGATACCGGCTGCCTGTAGTTCTGCATCAGTCAGTACTTCCACTGTTTTACCATTCACCAGTTTGCCGCCGGCGCCATCAGTTGCATCAGAAATATCAGTAGCCGCCGACAGATCAATTTTATAGATTCTTTTAATCAGCGATGGTTTAACCGGATCTCCCGGGAACTCTCCGTCGCGTTCCAACACCAGGAAGGTAGTGCTGCTGATCACAGTGATTTCGCTGTTGGCGGTATTTTTGTTTTCCAGTTTATAGAGGTATTGCTTCGTTTGACCGGAGGCGATATCGTAGGTGAGGATACGGGTATACAGGGAGTTCTTCACCGCATCTTTGGTAGGATTGTATAAAGGCGATTGCATAATGCCTACCAGTGTTTTGCCGTCGGGCGTAATGGTGAGCCCTTCCATGCCACGGTTGGCACGGCGCATAGCAAATACTTTCGGGATCTTCCGGCCACCGGTGCCGGTGCCAAAGGGGTTGATCCTCTCCAGCGTTTTACCGCTTCTGTCGAGATGTACCAGGTGTGGTCCGTACTCATCACTCAACCAGAAAGTTCCGTCGGCTGCTACAGTAAGACCTTCGCAGTCGATGCCTTCTGCATCTTCAGGAAGCGTTTTGCCATCTTTATCCAGCGCCACTTCTCCTGTGCCACCTGATCCTGCAGGATTTGGAAGTCCTGTTACCGGTACATTAGCAGCGGATTTGATATGAATGGTTTCTACCAGTACCAGTGAATCGCCGTTTAATTTAAACTTCCCGATCTGTGGATTAAATCCGGGTACGGCAAATACTTTGGAGTCCTTGATAATGCCATCTGCGTTCGGGCCACGATCGGTCATGAGGTAAAAATAACCAGGCTGCCCGGGTACGTTTGCAATAGAAGATCCATAACCGCCATTATACACTTTTACGCCGGCGGCGTTGGTGGTCATTACTACAGCACCCGCGAGAGTGGCTTTGGCAGGATAAGAAATATTATTGTTGTCAGGAGGGGTGTCGTTTTTCTTACAGGCAAAAAGGAACACAAATCCTAATGGAGCAAAGTAGCGTACTACGGTCATAGTGGTTGATACGTTTAAGGCGCAAATGTGCCCTTTCCGTATGAAGACTATGTTACCGTAATATTATCAAATCGTGAAATTGTTATTCCTTCTCAGGTTCCCTTTCTACCGTAATACTGCACTCGCCGATGAGGGCGGCCAGCGCGCCAACAGCCGCAAAAACGGGCGCCAGTATTGCGCCTACTACTCCAATGGTAAGCGGGAAGCTCATCAGTTCTTTTCCTTCTTTATCTGTGATGGTGATCTTTCTTACATTGCCTTCTGCTATCAGTTCTTTGATTTTTTTTAACAGGTTCTCACCGTGGAGGGTGAACGTTTCTTTTGTGGTCATAGTAAACAGGTATTTGATCTTTTAAGGTACTAAGAATTGATGAGATAATCTATCAATCTGTCAACTCTATCCATACCGGCGCATGATCGCTGCTTTTCTCCCATCCGCGCACATTGCGGTCTACTCCGCCGGCAACAAGACGGCTCTCCAGTTGCGGGCTCAGTAAAAAGTGATCGATACGCAAGCCCGCATCACGGCCGTACGCATTGCGGAAATAATCCCAGAAGGTATAGATCTTTTCATCAGGGTATAGTTTCCGGATGGCATCTGTCCAGCCCTGATCTCTCAGATTTCTGAATGCCTCCCGCGTTTCGGGGCGAAACAGTGCATCATCCACCCAACGTTCCGGTTTGTATACATCCAGTTCGGTGGGCATTACGTTATAGTCGCCCGTAAGTACTACCGGTGTTTTTGCCGCCAGCAGCTCTTTGGCATGCGCTGTCAGGCGTTTAAACCAGCTTAGTTTGTAATCGAATTTAGGGCCGGGAGCGGGGTTGCCGTTTGGTAAATAAAGACAACCGATCGTGATGTTATTGATTTCGGCTTCTATATAACGGCTATGGATATCTTCAGGATCTCCTGGAAGTGTTCTCCTTATTTCTTTTGGCTCACCTATCCGGGAGAGGATAGCTACGCCGTTCCAGCTTTTTTGTCCATGCCAGATAGGATGATAGCCGGCATCGCGGATAGCCTGCTCCGGGAATTTTTCGGGAGGCGCCTTTAGTTCCTGTAAACAGGCTACATCAGGAGCCGTTTCCTTTAACCAGCGAAGTAATACCGGAAGACGTCCATTGACGCCATTAACATTGTACGTGGCTATTTTCATGGATGCTGTTATTTAGTTGGGTTTGTAATTCAGCAGCATAATTCCGCTGCGAGGCGTTTGTGAATATATGTAATTATCTGCTTCCGTTTGCCCCGGCAAACGGAAAAACTTACTTTTGTAAAACTGCTATCACCCGGTAGCAGGTTTTATAAATTACGGAAACATCATGGCTAAGAAACATATATCACAACCACATATACACCCGTCGGGCTTTAATTTTTTAAGTAAATTAAAAGAGAATAATAACAGGGATTGGTTTAATACCCACAAACCCACTTACCAGAAAGAACTGGCCCTGGTAGAGGAATTTGCAGAAGCACTACTGGCTGAGCTTTCGGTACATGACCTGATAGAAACGCCGTCCGGGAAAAAAAGCCTGTTCCGCATTTACAGGGATACCCGCTTCTCCAACGATAAAACTCCTTATAAAACCCACTGGAGCGGCAGCTTTAAACGCGCCACCAAATTCCGCAGGGGTGGATATTATTTCCATATTGAAGAAGGTAACAGCTTTGTGGCAGGTGGCTTCTGGGGCCCCGTTCCGGAAGACCTGAAGCGGATCCGGGAAGAAATCGCGTTTGATCCCGCACCATTGAGAAAGATTCTCAACAGCAAATCTTTCAAAACTTTCTTTAAAACGCTGGAAGGAGAACAGCTAAAAACGGCTCCCAAAGGTTTCGCCCCGGATCATGAAGCCATCGACCTGTTGCGTCATAAACAGTTTGTGCTGGTGAGAAAGTTTTCTGATAAAGAAGTATTAAGTGAAGATTTTCTGAAAGAAGTAAATCTCACATTTAAGGCCATGCGCCCTTTTTTAGACTACATGAGCGAAGCGCTTACAATGGACCCTAACGGCCTTACAGAGTAGATGTAAGTGGTTTGATGCCGCTGCCGGCGGAGTATATAAATTATTTTCATAAATTCAGGTATGGACAAACTACAGATGGCCATCAACGTTTTTGATAAACGCGCCGTCCAATACCAGGATAAATTTATGGACGTGGCATTATACCACGACTCATTTGATCTTTTCTGCAACAGCATCCCAAAACAAACGGCGGCTGTTTTGGAGATTGCCTGTGGCCCTGGCAACATCACCAGGTACCTGCTGCAAAAGCGCCCCGGTTTTCAACTGCTGGGAATCGACCTGGCGCCCAATATGCTGGAACTAGCCCGCAGCAATAATCCACAGGCGGAGTTTATGCTGATGGATGGCCGGGACATCCTCCGGCTGAACAAATTATTCGACGGGATTATGTGCGGCTTTTGCCTGCCGTATCTCAGCCGGGAAGAGGCGGTGAAAATGATAGGAGATGCTGCCCGTTTGTTGTTGCCCGGCGGAGTATTTTATATCAGCACTATGGAAGATGATTATGCCAGATCCGGTTTCCAGCGCTCGGGTGCGGGCGATGAGCTGTATATGTACTATCATCAGGCAGATTATCTGGTAAACGCATTGAACGCAAACGGGTTTAAAATAATGGATATCCGGCGGAAGCAATACCCGGCCGCCGATGGAAGCACTACAACAGACCTGATCATCATTGCAGGAATATAACTTGTTAAGAAGGAATTTATATATTGTCCCTTAAATCACCCCTATGACCAACGACACTTCTTCCATTTTTGACAAGGATTTTTCAGACAAATCAGCAGTACGCCGCCGCGATATAATGCCGCTTGCGCTGAGAATATATGCCTGGTTTTTTATGGTTTCTTCCATTTTTTCGCTGTTAAGCAACTGTTTCCAGTATATCCGGTATCCGGATATATTTAAGTTGAATGAATTTAATCTTACCGTAATATTTTCTATTGCCACTGCCATATTGTTTCCGCTGATAAGATTCTTGCCCAACCTTTTAATTTTGCTGGAGAAGAAGTATGCTGTACTGTTAGCCCTGGTAACGGTGGCGATTTCTATGCTGGAGTGGTGTTACACCTCTTACATTAGCATGGCTCACGGAATTATGGGCTACGCAGTAGTGGCAACGAATATTTTCTGGTTATTAGTAGATATCCCTTATCTCATCATCCTGCTACGGATCAGGAAAGATTGGGAAAAGGGCAGGGGACGGCCCTAAGGAATATAAGGCCCGCCCGGTTCTCCCCAACCCCACTTCGGCATCGGCTCATCCGGCTTCATGGGCACTTCCGTTTCCTGCGAATTGATCACTGCAATACGTGTACCCCATTCGATATACGCCACAAAAGCAGACCTGAACTCAGGATCATCCGGAAGATTCAGCGTGTCAGCTGTTTCTATCAGCAACTGTACCCATCTTTTCCGGTGCTGTTCTGTGAGATGTTTGCCCAGGTGCTTTTGGATCATCCTGAAATGAGAGCCTTCTTCTTCACTGTACATTTTTGGTCCGCCGAAAACTTCAGCAATAAAATGCGCCACATGCAATTGATGCGCGGGCGACATATGCCGGAATACCGGCGCTAATAATTCATCCTGCAATACCTTATCGTAAAAGGCATTCATCAGTTTTTCAAATACGGGCATACCACCAGCCCATTCGTATAGTGTGGGGATTTTTTTCTCTGAAGTCATTACCAGGTTGCTTGATTATTCTAAAGATAGTAATTAAGCCGCCAAGTTAGCAGGAGCAACAATGTAAAACAAGCGCCTACCAAAAAGTAGGGGGCATCAACTGTTTAATACCCCGGATGAATTACCTTTACAAATACCTTCAATCAACGGTTAATATTATTTCAATGGAAATAAAAGACTTATCACCAAAACACTTATGGCAGCATTTCGCTGAACTGAATGCCGTTCCCCGCGCTTCCAAAAAGGAAGAGCGGGTAATCGCTTTTATGATGGATTTCGGAAAACGCCTCGGCCTGGAAACAGCCAAAGACGCCATCGGGAATGTAGTGATCAAAAAGCCGGCAACACCCGGCATGGAAAACCGGCAAACGGTCATCCTCCAGTCGCACCTCGATATGGTTCATCAGAAAAACAGTGATACCGTATTTGACTTTGATACCCAGGGTATCGATATGTATGTGGATAACGACTGGGTAAAAGCGCGTGGCACCACCCTCGGCGCAGACAATGGTATCGGCGTCGCCGCTATCATGTCGGTACTGGCCGCAAAGGACATCCCGCATCCCGCCATTGAGGCCATGTTTACCATCGATGAGGAAACCGGCATGACCGGCGCCAAACAACTGGACCCGGCTAATTTTTCCGGGAAGATCCTCCTGAACCTCGATACAGAAGAGGAAGATGAACTGACCATCGGTTGCGCCGGCGGCATCGATACCAACACCAAAGGCACTTATAAAGAAGTACCTGTAGTGAAGGATGCTGTTGCCTTTCACATCAGCATCAAAGGGTTACTGGGCGGCCACTCCGGCATGGAAATCCATAAAGGCAGGGCCAACGCCAATAAGGTGATGAACCGGCTCCTGTATAAAGCCGCAGAGCAGGTGAATGTACAGCTGGCCAGCTTAGACGGCGGCAGCCTCCGGAATGCCATCCCCCGCGAATCACAGGCCGTTGTTGCCGTTCCGTTAGCAGATAAGGAAAAGTTCACCCGCGTTATCAGTGAATTTGAAGCCACTATAAAAGAGGAATATAAAACCATAGAACCGTCCTTTGTACTGGAATGCAAAGAAACCGCGGTGCCCTCACTGGTAATGGACCCCGTGTATCTGCGGCTGTTGCTGCGCGCCATTTATGCCGTACCAAACGGCGTATTCCGCATGAGCCCTGATATCGCCGGACTGGTGGAAGCTTCCTCCAACCTGGCCAGGGTACAGGCTAAGGACGGTGTGTTCATTACACAGTCCCTGCAACGCAGTAGTGTGGAAAGCACCAAAAATGACGTAGCCACTGCGGTAAGCGCCGCATTTGAAATTATTGGCTGCGAAATAAACCAGGGCGGCGACTATCCCGGGTGGAAACCCGATGCCGATTCCGCTGTGCTCCGGTTATTACTGGAACTGTATAAAGATCATTTCACGCATACGCCTAACGTAGGCGCCTGTCATGCAGGGCTTGAATGTGGTATCCTAGGCGCACACCTGGGCAATCCGGATATGATCTCTTTCGGCCCCACCATCCGCGGCGCACATTCCCCGGATGAGAAAGTACAGATCTCTTCCGTTGGGAAATTCTACGATTACCTGCTGCATATTCTCCGGGAAATACCGGTTAAATAAATAAGGGTCATAAATAACAAGGCTTCCGTTCGAAAGAAGGGAAGCCTTGTTATTTATAGTAAAAAAGATTAATCGTTCTTCAAACACCTCACCGGGTTCGTGAGCGCCGCCTTTATAGATTGGTAGCTGATCGTAGCCAATGCAATGAAGATCGCCATCACACCTGCCAGTGCAAAAATATGCCAGCTCACCGGCGCGTGATACACATAATGCTCCAGCCAGCGCTGAATAGCATACCAGGCAATAGGAGTTGCAATAAAAATAGCTACCAGGATCAGTTTAATAAAGTCAACAGACAATAACTGCGTAATGCTCATTACAGAGGCGCCTAATATTTTCCGCACCCCAATTTCTTTGGTCCGGCTTTCCGCCATATAGGCAGAAAGACCTAATAACCCAAGACAGGAAATACTGATAGCCAGTGCGGCAAACAAGCCAGCCAGTACTTTGATACGTTGCTCATTATCAAAATTCCGGGCATACTCATCATCTATAAACCGGTAATTAAAAGGATAATCAGTATTATATTTTCTGAAGATGCCCGCCGTTTGCCGTAGGTTGTCTGCCATCGGCCTTTCCCTGCTGAACCTGATATGCAGGGTGTTAAACCAGCTGCCGGGGCCTTCTATCATCAGCGGTGGAATTTCTTCATAGGGAGAGTTCAGAATATAATCTTTCACCACACCTACCACATGCCAGCTCGTTTTATGATCTGCCTGGGTAAGGATTTGTCCCACAGGTGCATCAAAACCCATTGTTTTTACAGCTGTTTCATTCAGCAGTACGGCGAAGGAGTCTGAAGGATACTGATGGATATTGATATCCCTTCCGGCCACTAACTGTAGTCCCGCTGTTTTTACAAGATCCGCGTCTGTACTGAACAGTGCAATGGTAGGATCATTGTCCGCATTTTTCCCTTGCCAGTGCAGCCCCCACATGTTGGATCCCCGCTCGGTAATGGTGCCCATCGTTTTGGTAACGCTTACGGCTATACCGGAACTGATAAGATCCTGTTTGATAAGTGCATAATTCTTTTCAATATCACCGGCAAAATCTACCCGGATCAGGTCGTCCTGTGAATAACCGGTCTGGCGGTCCTGGGCATAGCGGATCTGGTTGCGTACGGCAATGGTGGAGATAATGAGCACAATAGCAAAGGTAAATTGTATCACTACCAATACTTTTCGCGGTGATAACCACGCACTTGTTCTTTTGAATTTCCGTTGAAAAATACCTGCCGGACTAAAAGACGCCAGGTAGAAAGCCGGATAACTCCCTGCCAGTGCGCTCGTAAAGAGAATGAAGACAATAGCCGCTATCCAGAATGAGGTCTGCTGATAAGGGACTGTGAGTTGTGCATTCACCAGCTGATTAAATGATCCGATCGTAAAAAATACCAGGATCATTGCGCCTATAACTGCAATACTCACCGTTACAAAGGATTCCGTCATAAACTGCCGGATCAGTAATCCTTTGCCTGCACCGGCTACCTTGCGGATGCCAACTTCTTTAGCGCGTTTTTCGCTTCTGGCGGTACTCAGGTTCATGAAATTGATACAGGCTATTAACAGGATAAAACCCGCTATCACACCAAATAAACGAACAGTGGTAATTCTCCCGCCGGTTGCTTTTCCATTTTCAAAAGATGAATACAGGTGCCATTGACTCAGTGGATGCAGAAAGTGTGTCCATACATCCATCTTTCCGGAATGCCGCCGGGTGAAATCGCTGAACTTATTGTTAAAGGCAGTTACAGAAACATGCGGCTTTAACAGCACAAAAGTAGACGTATTGTTACTGAGCCAGCTCTCATTATTCCATCCTTTCTGTTTTAATAACGACCAGGGGAGAAGATATTCAAAGTTAAAGCGTGTATTGGAAGGAAGGTCTTTCAGCACGCCGGTTATGGTTACCACATCTTCGGTATTTAACCGGAGTGTTTTATTCAATGCCTCCCCGTTACCAAATAATTTCTTCGCCAGCTTTTCAGTGACCACAATGGAATGAACATCTTTTAGCTGCCCGCCGGGTGCACCTTCTGCCAATAGAAAATCAAACATCTCCAGGTAAGCAGGATCTGCAAACCCTCCTTCAACACCGGTGAGTTGTTTATTTTCCGCCGTAATCAGAAAGCTGTTCACACTGCTGAAGCGGGTGGTGTTTTCCACATCCGGGAATTCCTGTTTTAACGCAGGCCCCAAAGGCTGCGAGGTGCTGCTGATGGCAAATAAACTACCGTTCATGGTGGAAAGCCCATAGGCTTCATACAGCCGGTCCTTATGCGGGTGGAACTTATCAAAGCTGATTTCATGTTGTATCCATATCAGGATCAGGATTACACCAGCCATGCCTATGCTTAGGCCCGAAATATTTATAAAAGAAAACCACTTATTGCGGATTAAATTCCTCCAGGCAACTTTAAAATAATTCTGCAGCATGGCAATGATAATGATTTAGAAAAGATCCCTCCAGTCAGATGCCAGTATTTTACGAGCTGATTGCCAGCTGTTTATATTTTCATTTTTTGGATGACCTGTACGTTTTCAGGAGGGGAATGTTCATTTATGAACATCTCATGAGGTGAAAAAATACCGATGGAATAAGTATAATTATTACTTTCGCGTCTTAATCGACTAATCTAAAGTAACTAAAATCCTTTTAATCCGATTTATCCAAAAAAGTATCTATGAAGCTGTTAACTAAAATTCTCGTCTGCCTGACGACAGGCATTGTAGTTTTATCATCCTGTAAAAAAGATCATCCGGATGACCACAAAATACCTGCTGCTACTATTTCCAGAATCAACGCACTTGGATTTGATACCCTGAACGTTACAAAAGTAGATGGTGGCTATGTTGTAGAAGGGGATATTTTTTTAACAGAAAATGACCTCGCAACCAGGCAAGGCTATACCACACTCTCTATAGGGGAATCTGATCAATATAAATTTTCCTATACGCTGAATGCATTACCACGTGAAATCAATATATCGGTATCCGGTTTACCGGCAGCTTATGTTGCTGCTACAGAAATTGCCATCGCCAGGTACAATGCGCTAAACCTCCGTGTAACCTTTAAGAAGGTTACCAGCAGTGCCAATGCAGATATTGAAATCCGTGATAATAATCTCGGTAACACCACATTGGCGCGGACCCCTGCTTATCCGGCCGTTCCGAGAAATCCTTCCAGCCCTGTTTTGCTGAATGTAGCCGCGCTGGGTAACAGCCCGGATGAAAACCGCCTGGCAACACTGATCACCCATCAGATTGGTCACGCTATCGGTTTAAGACATACCACTTATGCTAACAACCCTTATAGTTGTACATATAACCAGGTAGACAGAGCCGGAAATAACCAGGTGGAACTGATCAATATTAACGGAACACCTACAACCGGAGCGGCCTACAGCTGGATGCTGGGTTGTATGGACAGCGGAGATCATCCGTTTAATCCAAATGATGTAGTGGCCTTGAATTACTTCTATGGGAATACGCCGGGCGATTTTGCTGTACCTGCAGCTGCGTATAGAAGAGGTACGAAAGAACTTCATCTGTTTTTAAGAAGCAAAACAAATACGTTACTGGAAAAGACTTACATACCTGGTACGGGCTGGTCTGCATGGAAAGATCTGGGCGGTACACTTACATCTGATCCCGGCGCGGCTTCTAAAGATGAAAACAGTATAGATGTATTTGTAAGAGGAACAGCTAACAACCTGCTCTATAAAACCTGGACTACCACCGGTGGCTGGAGCGACTGGAAAAACCTGGGAGGTAATTTAACTTCAGCACCCGCTGCAGAATCGAGAGCCCCCGGGTTACTTAATATTTTTGCAAAAGGAGCCAATAATGTTTTGCAGACTATTTATTACGGAGATGGTGCTGGTTGGCTATACTGGCAGAATTTCAATGTAACGGTTATCTCTGCTGCTTCTGCAACATCCCGTTACCCAACTTCTATAGAGATGTACGCACGTGGCGAAGATAACCAACTGGTACAGGGGGTTTGGACAAGAGAATCTGATAGAACGGTATGGAACAGTGTTGGTGGCTATATTACTTCTGCCCCCTCTGCTGTAGCAAGAGGTTTTCTTACCGTAGATATTTTTGCACTGGGCGTAAATCATAACCTGATAACAACCAACTGGTCTGTTACATCTGCCTGGAAAACATGGGAAAGTATCGGCGCCAATATATATTCAGCACCGGCAACAGCTTCAGCGGACTCCCTTTCAGTGGATATCTTCGCAAAAGGGCCAAGTGATAACCTGATGCAGAGAACCTGGACGAAGGCTGCTGGCTATGGTCCCTGGATAAATCTGTAACAGATTTATATTATCTTATAAAACAACCGGCAGTCTGTTTATTTTAAACCGGCTGCCGGTTGTTTTTATAAGATCTGGTATCATTAATCAGCGCTAGGATGTTTCGTTGCATTAGCCACAAACACATTAATCGTCAACCTACTCCCTCACTTCACATAACGGAAACGGATCATCGCATTTTCTGTTTCTGAAGAAGTCACCTTCAGCTCATACCGCTTGTCGCTGGTAAGAATAATCATTTTAGATGTATTGGGCGGAATATCGCCGAGGTTGTTGGCATGTAACACCAGTTCCTGGTATTCCCGCGAGGCATCTGCTGTAAGATGAATACGCAGCGGGCTCCCGGTAAGCTCCTGCCGGTCGGCTACTTTTACCCCGTTAAAAAATACGGTTACGGTATCATGATCAATGGTGCCGTAGTCATACAGGCTGATATCTATAGCCGGACTACTGATATCATAACTTCCCTGTACGCGGTTTTTGCGTTGGTCCGGGGCGGGTTTCACTGTATCCGGTTTGGATGGAGCTGCGCCTGCTACCGGGATCGTTTTGCGGCTGCCGGGAATTTCCAGCGCCGCAATTTCCGCCCCGCTGAGTTTCGATAACCGCAGCACTCTTTTGGTATGCACTTTCCCGGTATATTTTGAATAGCTGATCATGCTTCCCTGTAATACTATTTCTCCATCAATATCAAACAACTTCAGGTTCATAACCGCCAGCCGGGCGCTGTGATTTTTGGGTATGGTGAGGGCATTGAATTTTATTTCTTCAAAGCGCCAGTTATCGGCGCTGTCGTTTCGTTGGCCGGTAACCGTTAGTTCACCATAAAGTTGTGGCGTTTCATAAAACCAGGCGGTGCCGGTGTATTTCCCGGCAGTGGTTTGTTTTATATCCATGATGTAACCGCCGGTGCCATAGTACCATCCCTGCGATTCGGCGGCGGCATAGCCTTTCCATACACCTTCGAGGTTTTGGGCACGGAGGGCGGTTAACAGGAGAAGTCCGCAGCAGGTCAACAGTATTGTTTTCATCTGATTGGTTAACATATTACCTTAAAGATAAGGTTTCCAGGCATGTGCCGGCAATCCGGTTGCGGGTTGTAATTGTTGCTGCCGGAAAAGGAGCCCGCCGATAATGATGGTCACCACGCCCTGCAGCAGCACGGTATTGGGGGTGCCTATCCATTGGGAAACAGCGCCTACCAGCAATCCGCCGAGTGGCTGCATCCCGAAAAATGCCATCGCATAAAAGCTGATCACCCTGCCCCGCATCGCCGGATCTACCGTTGTCTGGATCAGGGTATTGCTGATCGTGATCTGCGACATCATGCCAAAACCTGCTATGGTAGCGAATATCAATGCAATGGGGTAAATGGTGGAATGGGAAAACAGTACGAGCCCGGCGCCGAATACCAGCGTGTTAAGCGCCAGTATCTTCCGGAGATTTTTTCCAGGTTTCAGGGAAGCGAGGAAAATAGCCCCGCAGAATGCGCCCATCCCGATGGCGCTGTCTATCACTCCAAAGGTGGAGGCATTGCCTTTGAAAATATCTTTGGCATATACCGGCATCAGCGTGCTGTAAGGCAATACCAGCAGGCTCACGGATGCCAGTGTAAGTAATATCAGCGAAATAGCCGGAGTGGCCCTGATATAGGCAAATCCTTCTTTCAGTTCGCCCAGCATATTGGTAGTACGCACTTTGGGGGTGTAAGCCGGGAGCTTCATATACAATAACGATCCTATTACGGCAATAAAGCTGATGGCGTTGATACCAAAACAGATGTCCTCCCCGAATTTTTCGAGCGCCAGCCCGGCGATGCCGGGGCCAATTAACCTCGACAAATTCACCATCGAAGAATTCAGCGCCAGTGCATTGGGCAGGTCTGCTTTGTCTTCCACCATTTCATATACCAGCGACTGCCGCGCGGGTACGTCAAAAGCGTTGATGAGGCCCAGGAAGGCGCTCAGTGCAATGATCTGCCACACCTCATAGTGTTTAAAGTAGATCAGCACGGTTAATAAAACCGCCTGGATCATAGAGGCAAACTGGGTCATCAGCAACAGCTTGTACCGGTTATACCGGTCCGAAGCCACACCGCCCAGGAACGAAAAAACAAAGGAAGGAAACATGCTCGCAAAAAGAGTGAGCCCGAGCATGAACTTGGAATGTGTTTGGGAATAGATCACCCAGCTGACGGCAGTTTTCTGCATCCAGGTACCTATCAGTGATATGGATTGTCCGCTGAAATATAACCGGTAATTACGACTCTTGAAAGCATTAAAAGTGCTGATGTTCATGTTAGTTCCCGCTTTTATTCGTACTCCACCAATTTTGATAAAGGCCCGATCGCTGCCTGCAGGATCGCCTGTTCTTCTTTTGTACAAACCTCGCTGATGGCCTTACTCAGCCACTCGTTCCGCTCTTTCCGCACCCGCTGCATCCGCTCTTTACCGGCGGCCGACAAGGAAATGTGAATCTTCCGCTTATCGTCGGGAGATGCGGTTCTGTTGATTAAACCCTGCTGGAAAAGATGCTGGAGTAATTGTCCCATCGATTGCGGCGTCATTTTCTCCATTACCGCCAGTTCGGCCGATAACAGGTACTCGTGCTGGTCCAGTAATACCAGCACAGAGCGTTCACTCTGCGATAACTGCTCGTTGGCGGGCGACAGTTTTCGCAGCTTTCTCACCAGCCTGGCAAGCAGGGGACGGAGTTGTGCAGCAAGTTGATTCGGATTTCCGGAAGCCATATAGTAAGGTAAAGTTATAAGTTTACCTTACAAATATATCAAATTATTTCCGGAGAGAATAAAAAGAAATAGTTATTTCCCGGAGAAACGGCTCAGCGTTTCACGCGATACCCCAAGATAGGCGGCAATCAATGTTTTGGGAACCCGTTGGAAAAGAGAAGGGTATTGCGCCAGTAATTGTTCGTAGCGCGACTGTGCATCATTATTAAGCAGCGACAGGATCCGCTGCTGTGACGCCACATAGCCGGAAGTGGCTTTCACCCGGAAGAAATGCTCCATTTTATGGGAGGCTTCACAGAGCTTATTTTTATTTTCGAAAGATAAGCACAGCAGGGTGGATGCTTCGATACAATCGATATTGAGATTGGTAGTTGTTTGATTTACGTATGCCTGGTAATCGGTAATCCACCAGTTCTCCATCGCAAACTGGATAATATGCTCTTTCCCCGCTTCGTTAAAATAGGCCGCTTTTAATAATCCGCTTACCACAAAATATTCATGTCCCACCAGGTTCCCTTCCTGCACCAGGAACTGGTGCTTGCGCAGTTTTTTTTCCGTGAAGTACGACTGTATATGATCGAATTCCGTATCCGTGAGTGGGGAAATTTGTTCGATATGTTGTCTTAGCACATTACTCATAAGATACAAATTAACATAAAAGCTGTGACCTGCATCACAATTAAATGGTGATCTGTTTCCTTCCACAGCATACGTTTAAGTACCAACTTTGTGTAAAAATCAGGTAAATGAAAACTAAAAAAACAGGCTTATTGCTGTTACTGTTGCCCTTTCTGGCTTTTCAGGCATATAGCCAACGTACAAAAACAATTAATCATCAGTCTATGAAAAAAATACTTATCGTAGTGAGTTCTTTCGGCGAAGTAAAAAGTACGGGTCATAAAACAGGCACCTGGATAGAAGAATTTGCCACGCCCTACTACCTGTTTACCGATAAAGGGTTCCAGGTAACCATTGCATCACCCGCAGGCGGAAAGGCGCCTATTGATCCAAAAAGTACTGCACCAGATTATAGCACGGAATCAGTAAAAAGGTTTCTTAAAGATCCGGCAGCACAGGAAAGATTGAACCACACGGTGCTGCTGAAAGACGTGCAGGCGGCGGATTATGACGCAGTGTTTTATCCCGGCGGACATGGCCCCATGTGGGACCTGGCAGATAACGCCAAATCCGCACAGCTGATAGAAACATTTTATGCAGCAGGAAAACCGGTAGCACTGGTATGCCATGCTCCTGCGGCGCTGAAAAACGTAAAAGATAAAACGGGTGCGCCATTGGTAAAAGGGAAGAAAATATCGGCGTTCACCAATAGTGAAGAAGTTGCTGGTCAAACTACCGCTGAAGTACCTTTTTCCCTGGAAGATATGTTGAAGGAGCGTGGTGCAAACTATGTAAAAGGGGCCGACTGGCAACCCTTTGCCGTAGCCGATGGCAATCTCATTACCGGCCAGAACCCTGCCTCCGCACAGTTAACAGGCGAAAAAGTAATCGCAGCCCTGGGTGTGAAATAATATAGCAATAACAATAAAAAGCCTTCAGACACGCCCGGTCTGAAGGCTTTACTTTTTTAGGCAACAACCACTGGTGGATGCAGTTTGTGATAGTAAACATAAGAAACTACCAGGCTTACAAAAAAGGAGGTGTGACCTATTTCCAGCAATACGCTGTCGCCGCTCGACAAATGCGCAATGGCTGCAGAAATCAATGTAATACCAAATCCAAAATAGGCGAACTCCCGCAGCTTCGGCGGTGTAAAGGGCAACAGGAGCGCCAGTGAGCCCAGTAACTTGGCAACGGTCAGTTCTATCCGGAACCAGTTGGGTAACCCCAGGTGGGCGAAAGCGCCCTTCATTTCAGGGTTGAAGGCAAAATTAAAAGCGCTCCATAACATCACGCCGGTAAGAATGAGTGTGGCCGTCCAGTAAATGATTTTATCTTTTTTCATGATGTTCAATTTGATCAGTTGAATTTGTAAACGCTCAACAGGATGATGATAAAAACGAATAATAACTGCACAGTGTGGAACAGGCTGATGTTGCTCCTGATTTTTTGAACCGTGCCGGCAGACGTTTCAAAGGACTTCTTTAACTGTTTTTTCTGCCGCTGCCCGAAAAGAAATGTGTTGAGGATAATAACGATCACCAGGCCAAACTTCACCCGGAACCACAGCTGTTCCCCAAAAACGCCGTGCGTCATGTACATAATGCCTATGCCGGAAAGAATGATCAGCCCGATCCCCACTCTCATTAATACCGGGAAAACGGATATGGCCTGCATCACGGTGGCAGCCTTGCTTTTATCCAGGTCGTACTGCTTCCAGAATTGCCGGAAACCTACAAAATCCGCTACCGACGTACCGGCAAAGAGCAGAAATCCTATGAGATGGAGCACAACGAAGCCCTGGAAAATAATCTGTGTTGACATCTGACTATGATTTTTATATGACAGAATCGAAATAATAATAGTAAATGTATAACGGAAATGTAGCAAAAACAAAAAATCCGGAGTATTTTTTCTATTATTGCTTCGAAAATAAAATATATAGCATGAATAAAGCCGTAGAACTGATTACTGAATGGGGGGCGTTTGATGATCAGCATCCGGAAAGCAGCATTGAAGAATTTTGCAGGTACTACCTCGCACACAAGCAAACACGGAAGCCCGTTCCGCCGGAAGGGAAGTTTCTGCCGGTACAAAGTGAAGGTGTACTGATGCGGGTAATCGGAAGGATCTTTAAGTTACATACCATTTACACGGTAGCGGCACTGGACGGTACCGGTATCAACACCATCGATGAATATTCATTGCTTAATACCGTGGCCCAGTTAAAGGAGCCCCGGAAAACAGAAGCGATCTACGCGGCACTACAGGAGCTGTCTACCGGCACAGATAAACTAAACCGCCTGAAAAAGCTTGGCTACCTCGCCGAATATGATGATAAAGAAGACAAGCGCTCCAAACGGTTAAAAGTAACGCCTAAAGGAGAAAAAGTATTAGTCCTGTGCAGACGGCGGATCAGCCAGCTCGCGGAGGTGATGTTCCACGACATGACAGACGATGACCGTAAATTATGCGTACAGCTGTTGAAAGGGGTGGAAACAAAATTCGCCGGTATCTGGCAGTCGCACAAAGGAAAGGATTTTGAAGAGATTTATGCGGAAATCATAACGGATAAACGTTAATACTTCGCCGCACAGAATCGCCGTAGTCGAACCGGGTCATTGATACATGAAAGCTGGTGCAGTTGGGCTTATTAAGAGGAAATAAATTATTACTATATCTCAAAATAAAACGAAAAAGGGCGGGCAAAATTGCCAGCCCTTTCAGTCAATTTGCGTTTACTTATCTACATCCATGCAGTACGTAACACAATGCCATACGCGTTTAAAATCTTTGCCTTCATGTTGCCCGCTGGCTTCTTCGGTAAAAGTACCTTCCAGCATGTAACGGCCTGCCCATGCGGGTGAAAAAGTAACGTCACCGGCCTGGCTGGCTTTGAACTTCTTAGTCCATCCCTCCGGCGATTGTACGGTTACTTCGCCGGCAGCAGGAACTGCTTTCTTATAGCTTAACTGCACGGTAGCCGGCTGATGCAGTTTGTTTGTTTTTTTGAGATTCGTGAGCAGGGAGAAATCCGTATAGTCTTTTACGTTATCTGCGCCGGTTAAAGAGTTGTTGACTTTCACCAGGCCCATTGCATAATAATGGATCTTACTGCCGCTATATACTTCCTGCACGGTGTGATCAATGGATAACACGTGCGTGCCGGCAACAGCGGGCGTAAAAGTCGCTGTGAAATAATTGCCGTTGGCGGTGCAGGCCAGTTTTTCTTTTTGTCCGTCGGGTTTCACCAGGTACAGGGTGAAATCTTTCATATTACTGAACCAGTTCTGAATAGAATCGCGCTCGTTATCTGCATATTCTCCCAGGAAAACTTTCACTTCCTGTGGCTGCCCGATCTTCCCGGTAGTAACGGTTTCAATCCATATGGCATGGGCAAAAAGCGGCTGAAGGCTACAGCATAAAATAACAGAAAACAGGAATTTTTTCATTATATCTTGATTTATTAGTGGAGCATCATCTGCAATGCGGGCAAAGCTATGCCGGGAGAGGGCCGGACCGGTAGCGAAAAGGGAATATTATTTACGCAATCGGGAAAAATTATCCGTTATTCGATGCTGACGAGATAATGCAGGAGCCGTTGCAGATCCTGGTTCACGGACCGGATGGTAGATTGAAGCTCATTTACCATCGCTGCACGGGTATGAAGGTCGTCGGCTTTATACACGCCGCCATCACCAAAAAACAGCTGTTTATCGGAAGTGCTGACACTCCCTTCAAGATCAAACCGCTCCCATCTCTTTTTAACATTAGCCGCCAGTGATATCTGCCCGCTGTTACTGAAATGTTTTTCATTCAGCACATACCAGGTAAAAGGAGGATAAATGGCAGAAGTATCCGGCAGGTACCAGATGTCCGATAATACATTCCGGAAATGCGCGAACCTGATCTTCTTCCCGGCGGCATTGATCGTTAATGCACCCAACCCCGCGGAAAGCAGGCCTCCACCAATGGCAACGGCATTCTGCGGACCATCCTCCTTGATAGCAACCGTCGCAATAGTAGTCAATGCACCGGTAATGATCGATGCCACCGTTAAGCGGGTATTCCTTTTGCTGTTAAAATTATCAAGATATTTGGCCAGCTGGTCAGCCTTTTCGCCTTCACAGTCCAGCTCCGCAGCAATACCGGCAATCTCCATGGTGGCCAGCAACAGACGGTGCTGGATCTTCGACCGGAGTTCAGATCTTCTCATCATCCCTTCCAAAGTGGTGTCTCCGCTTATTTCTTTCATCCGCCGGATCAGGAACAGGGTACCGGTAGCATTGGCCATCAATACTTCATGTACCGGTAAATCAGGGTTCGCCTTTATCAGTGAATCGGTATTTTTTAAGGGAATGGTATCCTGGTTGTTGGTGAAGGCGGTCGCCGGAGCGCAGTAGTTGCCGGTAATGGTCAGGTCGGTACTATTGATCACCCGAGTGGTTTTACAGGCGAACAGCAGTGCCATGCTGGCAAAAAGTAAGAGGAAGCAGCGTGTTTTCATGCAGGCATTTTTCTTCATACACTACAAACAACCTGCTAAATGGTTTGAAAGAACACCTCATTATCCGGATGGCAGTATCCACTGTAGCCCTTTTATAAAAGTAGGCAGCTGGGTATCCATATGTCCCAGGTTGGAATAAATGTCGCCCTGGTAGGTAATTTTTTGGGAGACAGAAGCCGTTAATTGCGCCATCAGCGCCTGTAGCGATAAGGCGCCGGAATCACCGGGCTCCGGTTCTTCCTGCCCTCCGAAAGTAAAATATGCCTTTACGTTTACCCGCGCGCTATCCTTTATAGTTTTCAGCTGCTCCGGCAGGTAGTAATGATTATAATGCAACGACGGACTCGCCGCAATATATCCGCTGAAGCCGGTGGCAGTACCGGCCAGATCACGGTAAAGTGTATACGCAGTAAAATAACCAGCCAGCGAATGGCCCATCAGCACCCGCTTTGTGGTATCGGTGCGGTATTGCTGATCTATTGCCGGCATCAGCTGACCGTGTATAAAAGACAGGAATTTATCTGCGCCGCCACTGGTGCTCATTTCATATTCCGGGATCGCCACAGGATAAGTGTCGTCCCGGTTCCTTAAAGAATCCATCGCTGGGAAATCTTTATAACCAATACCCACCAGAATCACATTGGGCGCCAGCCCTACTTCGGCATATTTATTCAGGGTAACTGCCATCACATCAAAGTACAGGTTGGCATCCAGCAGGTATACCACCGGGTATTTTGTGGATTGCTCCGGGTTATAATCAGCAGGAAGATGTATGAAGATAGAAAAGGAATCGGCCACGGCTTTAGCATACAAACGCATCACGGTGGTTTTACTTTGTTTATCTGCTTCGGACGAACATCCGGCCATTATCAGCAATACTATTACGGAAGTAACATAACGGGTCATAGCTGTTAATTTAGATACGTCGTAAAGTATCACTAATTTCTGTTTACAAAATGTTATATTTAAACTCACCGTTTCCTGATCAAACAACAGATCCTCATGAGTAATACCGCGAATGAAAGAGCCGTGATGCCAAAAGACAGCAGCATTTTAGACAGCCGGAGTTTGCAGAACAGCTATGCTACGCTGATACCATTGCTCAGGGAAGGCATGCGTGTGCTCGATGTAGGCTGCGGCACCGGCGCCATTTCTGCCGGAATAGCCGGTGCAGTGGGCCAAACCGGAACCGTGGTGGGGATCGACAGCAGTGCGCACTTAATCGCCAAAGGCAACACCGATCACGCGGATCTGGCTAACTTAACATTGCTGGAAGCCGACCTGTTTGCCTACAACCCCGCGGAAAAATTTGACCTCATCGTTTCAGCACGTGTACTGCAATGGTTAAGCAATCCGCGTGAAGCGCTGCTGAAATTTAAATCCCTGCTGAAACCCGGCGGATACATTTCTATTTTAGACTACAACCATACCCGGCTGGAATGGACTCCTGCACCACCGGAAAGCATGCAGCGGTTTTATAAAGCATTCCTCGACTGGCGTGCCGATGCAGGCATGGACAATGAAATAGCGGATCATCTCTCTGCGCATTTTGAAGAGCTGGGCTTTCATGATATCGCGGTACTGAATGCCGATGAAGTATATATCCGTGGTGAAAGTAACTTTGCGGAGAAAGCAGGCATCTGGTCCAAAGTAGCGGAACTCAGAGGGCCGCAGGTGGTGGAAAGTGGCTTTAGTACTGAAGAGGAGCGGATCCGCGCCATAGCCGATTACCAGGCATGGATCGGGGAGTCGGCTCAGAAAATGGTGATGAAACTGAAAGATGTAAGGGCAAGGATATAGTGTATGCAGACAAAAATTTACTGGTTGGAACAATTTAGTAACGGTGCCCGTTTGGGTATAATGGCAAGGCCACGGGGTAATGACTGGCTTGAAAGTGAAATCGTATACCTCAAACGGCAGCAAGTGAAAGTATTGGTATCATTGCTGGAAGCCCATGAAATAAGGGAGCTGGAATTAAAGAAAGAGGAAAGTTATTGTGTACAACACGAAATCACTTATGTAAATTTCCCCGTAAGGGATCGTGGCATTCCGGACAGTAGTCTCAAAACAAATTCCTTTATTACAACGCTAGCAGCGGAAATTGACGCTGGTCATTCAGTGTGCATTCATTGTCGGATGGGCATAGGCCGCTCCTCTATCATTGCCGGCAGCATATTACTGCTGAAAGGCCATTCTTTCAAAGGATTACTTGAAAAGATCGGTGCCGTACGTGGGCTGAAAGTACCTGATACTATCGAACAGGAGCAATGGCTGTTAAAAAGAGTTAACTAACCTACTTCCCCACATATGTACTAAACTTCAGCACCCGGTCTTTTTCAATAGTAAACACCTGGCCGCAATCAGCGCTGTAACCCGCACCACCACCGGGCGTTTCATCTTTATAGGTGATGCCATAACATCCGCTGCCCGTGGATGATCTGATCACCATCACATAACTGCGTTTGGCCGCTACCGTTATATGCGTTTTTATAGTAACCGGTTGCGGCGACCAGCTGAGGCTATCGCGTGAAACTGCCGTTTCATATAATGCCTTTCCTGCTGCCGGTAAGCCTTTATCATCGGCTGGATAAATGCTGATATGAAGATCATCGTCGGGGTAGCCGCTTTTAAAAGCAGTGATGCTTACAGCCGTAAGCACGCCGGAACGGGTAGGGGTAAAGGTTTGCGAGCGCTGTATGCATCCGTGAATATCGCACTGGAACCGGAAACCTTCCTGCCCGCTGCTGTTGTCGGGTTTTACTTTCACAACAGGAGGCAGCGCTGCGCGCAGTGGCAGTGCTATACTGTCTTTACAGATGATAGGTTCAATAGCGCCATCTGCTGCAAAGGAAAGCGGCGCCCAGTAGTAATTGGCCAGCGCTTCATTTTTGGCTGCTTTGTTCCACAGGTCGCTGCCATAAAGGAATACGCTGTCATTGTTGAGTTTAATAAGAGATACAAAAGAAGGCTGGCCTCCGCACGATTGGTCGCTGATCTTCACGCCATCAGACCATGGGCCTAACGGCGAGGCCGCACGACGGTAAGAAGTGCCGGTGCCGGCGCAATAGCCACAATTAGGATCGGAGTACAGGAGGTAGTAAATACCATTGCGCCGGAGAAGCGCCGGCGCCTCCGTATTTCCTTTGGTAACCGCTTTCACATGTTCGCCGCTGCCGGTAAGATAATCTGCGCGGAGCTTTTCTATTACAATGGTACCTTTTGTCTGCCAGTCGGTATACGCAATGTAAGCAGTACCATCTTCATCTACAAAGGTATCATGATCACCGTTGTTCAATCCTGCAACAGCGCCGTTGTTGTTCACTGCCAGCGTTGGCTCCGCCACTTCTGTAAACGGACCGGTAGGATGCTGGCTGGTAAATACGCGGAAGCCTATACGATTATCGTATACATTGATCCACAACACATACTGTTTTGTTTTTTTATTGTAGATCACATGCGGCCGGAAACAGCCGTAGGTACTGCCATTGCAGCGTGTTTGCCATACGGGTGTGCGGGCGTCAAATAAAAATCCTTTGTCGGTCCACTGCTGCAGATCTGTGGAAGTATATACTTTGAATCCGCAAAAAGGCGCATCCTTTTTGCCCCATTCAAAACCGCATCCATAGCTGGTTCCATAGAGGTAATACGTGCCGTTGAAGTAAGCAATTTCACCGTCGTGTGCATCAATGGCGGCGCCTGCCGTGCTGAAGCGGATAGTTTGCTGTTGCTGCGGGTTGAAGTTAATAAGCGATGAAGTCGTTTGTGCATGCACGTTAGCTGCCAGCAGTAATATGCAGCAAATGATATTAAATATCGCCCTGCGCTCTTTTCCGGTATTCCGTGGGCGTAAGGCCGGTCTTCTCTTTAAAGATCCTGGAGAAGTAAAACGAAGAATCAAACCGGAGATCATAGGCAATTTCTTTTACAGATACAGCGGGGTCATTTAATAATTCCCTCGCTTTTTCTATTTTAAGTTGTATGTAATACTGGAACGGAGATAAGCCCGTATATTTCTTAAATTCTTTCCTGAACCACGAATAGCCCACCTGTAGCTCTTCTGCCGCCTGCTCCGGGGAATAATGCTGAGAGATGTTGGCGCGGAATAACAGTCGTGCTTTATTCATCAGCTGCTCTCTTTCTTTATTCCCGTTTACCTGTTGCTTCACGAGATAGTGGATGGTTCCCATCAGGTGAAGGGCCGCGCCGGCAATGAGCGGCTGGTAGCCAGGGTTCTCCTGTTTTGTTTTTTCTATAATGAGATGAAACAACTGCAGCGTGCCTTCCTGGAAACCGATATATAAACAGGGCTTTTCCCGTGTAAAAAAATTCTCTTTCAGCAGGTTATCGAGTACAGGCCCTTTCATACCTACCCAGTATTCATCCCAGCCGGTTTCGGCGAGTGGCCGGTACCGGTGTCTTTCTCCGGGGAATAGCAGGATGATGGTACCGGCTTTTATTTCCTGCTGGCGGCAGCTGTCTGATTCAAAAATACCTTTCCCGCTGGTGATATAAATAACCTGGTACTCGTTCAATACCCTTCCCTTTTTCCAGTTGAAATGATGATGCGCAGGATGATTTTTTCCCGGATAGATGTCTGTTGCTGCTACCTGCGTACAACCGGTATTCAGCACCCACAGCCCCCAGTTCTCATCTTCCCTGCTTACAGGCAGGTATTTATAATAGTTCATCATAACGCTTCCTTCTTTTACATAAAAATATAAAAAGCCGGAAAGGAATGGGAAAGTAATAAGAATTTCCGCTCCCTGCCGGGATTATGTCAGAAAGTACAACTGAAATATCAAATAATTCATCCCACTACGGCTAGTTTTATTCCGGCTAAAATAATCCACTGATGATAGCTCTTCGTCCACGTTATTTTCTGTTATTTTTTTCCGGAAGATATATGCCTTACCGTTATCTTCTTTTGTTCATATTATGGCAGGTAATTTTCGTACAGCCGTTATGGTGTCAGCTGTCTGTATGGAAGCAGGGCTTTTCAGAACCGCCTGCCAGCACGCGTCCTGGGGTATATTGGTATTTTATGGATGGTAATTTATCAAAGGAAGGTATTACGGCCGACCTGGAGTCGATGAAAAAAGCAGGCATCAGCAATGTTACTTTCCTCGAAGTGAATGTAGGCATTCCCCGCGGTAAAGTTGATTTTCTTAGTGAAGCCTGGCAGGATCTTTTTGTACATGCAGTGCGGGAAAGCGAGCGGTTGGGGATTGAAGTTACCCTGGGCATAGGACCCGGCTGGTCGGGGAGTGGCGGTCCCTGGGTAACGCCCGCCCAGTCTATGCAGCACCTGGTAGCCTCCGCTACCCATGTTTCCGGTAACGAAAAAAAGATAGTCACGCTGCCGGTACCATCTCCCAAAACACCTTATTTCGGGGAAGATGTTTTTACCCCCGGTCTGAAAAAGCAATGGAACGATTTTTATAAAGATGTGGCTGTACTGGCGTTTCCTACACCCGCCAATGCGCAGCACATTACAGATATCGGTGAGAAAGCATTGTACTATCGCGCGCCATTTACCTCTGTGTCCGGCGTGAAGGCATACCTGCTATCTCCCGGTGTGTATGATACGTTAGCCGGGATTGCAAAGGATCGTATCATTGATCTTACTGCCGCGCTGCAACCGGATGGAACCCTGCGGTGGACCGTACCTCCCGGCAACTGGACCATCCTGCGTTTCGGCGTACGAAACAATGGCGCCATCACCCGCCCGGCGCCATTCCCCGGATTGGGATTTGAAGCCGATAAGTTTGATACTACCGCTATTAATGCACACCTGGATCATTACATCGGTACGTTGCTGCGTAAATTAGGAAAACAAAATCCCGCATTGCCAGGCGGTTTGAAACGCCTGCACATGGATAGCTGGGAGATGGGCGCTCAAAACTGGACGCCGCATTTCCGGGAGGAATTCAGGAAAAGAAGAGGCTATGATCCGCTGCCGTTTTATCCCGTGTACACCGGGAGCATTGTGGAGAACAGGGAAATCAGCGAACGCTTTTTATGGGACCTTCGGCAAACTGCGCAGGAACTGGTATTGGAAAATCACGCCGGGCATGTGAAAAAATATGCGCACGGGCACGGATTGAGTTTGTCTATAGAGCCTTACGATATGAACCCCACTGCCGATCTTGAGCTGGGCGCTATCGCAGATATCCCGATGTGTGAGTTCTGGAGCAAAGATCTTGGCTTCAACGCAGCCTTCAGCTGTATAGAGGCGGTGTCGGTTGCGCATGTGAACGGACAGTCACTGGTGCCATCCGAAGCGTTCACGGCACAAAATGATGAGGGCTGGAAACAATATCCCGGTGTTATGAAAAATCAGGGCGACTGGGCCTTTGCGGCGGGGATCAACCGGTTTGTGTTTCATACTTTCCAAAGCCAGGTGCTGGCCGATTCGTTGCGCCCCGGCATGACGATGGGGCCTTATGGAGTACACTGGGACCGCAACCAAACCTGGTGGCCGATGGCAGGGGCGTATCACCGTTATTTATCGCGGTGCCAGTACCTGCTGCAACAGGGAACTACGGTAGCGGATATACTCTATTTAACACCGGAAGGATCGCCGCATGTATTCCTGCCGCCACCATCGGCATTGTCTGGTGATGCCGTATTGCCCGATCGTAAAGGATATAACTTTGATGGCTGCGCACCCGGACAATTATACCAGGCCACAGTACAAAACGGTCGCGTTGTATTTCCCGGTGGTGCCAGCTACCGCATATTGGTATTGCCTGCTGTTACCACCATGACGCCGCAACTACTGGAAAAGATCCGGTCGCTTGTATTTGCAGGCGCAGTGGTTACCGGCATACCGCCGCAGCATTCCCCCGGCTTATCCGGTTATCCCGCCTGCGATGCCGCGGTGCAGGCAATCGCCGCAACACTCTGGAAACAACCAGCTTCCGGCAAAGGAAAAGTAATTTACAGCACTGCGCCGGCGGGTCAGCTGTACCCACTCTATGATAGCACGGCTGCTATCCTCGCGGCAATGGGCGTGCCGCCGGATCTGGAAGCAGGTGAAAATATCCGTTACACACACCGCACTACCCGCAACGCCGACTTATATTTTATCTCCAACCGGAGCAACGCACCAGTTAGCAGCAAAGCTATTTTCCGTAGCCGTAATGGTGCGCCGCAGCTATGGGATCCGATGACAGGCAGCATCCGTGCACTCCCGGAATTTACCGCTTCCGGAACACGCACCACTGTTCCGTTACAGCTGGAGGCAGGAGAAAGTTGCTTTATTGTTTTCACAAAAGAAACGATCGCAAAGCCCTCATCTTCCAAAAACTTTCAGAGAAAAATAATCGTACAAACACTGCAGGGCGACTGGCAGGTAGCCTTTGATCCAAAATGGGGCGGCCCGGAAAGCGTAACATTCAACCCGCTGCAGGACTGGACACAACGGCCCGAAAGCGGCATTAAATATTACTCCGGCATGGCGGTGTACCGTAAAACATTTGATCTGCCCGCAGCCGGGAAAAAAGCATCCCTCCTGTTACAACTCGGGGCCGTCAATAACCTGGCAAAGATTACACTAAACGGAAAAGAACTGGGTGTACTGTGGTGTGCACCCTGGCAGATTGATATCAGCAACGCCGTAAAAGAAAAAAATAATCTCCTGGAAATAACCGTTGCCAACCTGTGGCCTAACCGCTTAATAGGCGACGAACAACTCCCGGACGACGGCATAAAAAACGGGCAATGGCCCGAATGGCTGCTGAAAGGCTTACCCCGCACCAGCGGAAGGTATACTTTCTCCACCTGGAAATTTTATACAAAAGATTCCCCACTGCTACCATCCGGATTGCTGGGGCCGGTTACTATTCAAAAAATCACACCATGAATACATTGAAAGTTGGCCTGTTTGGCATAGGGCTCGCTGCCTATTGGGAACAATTCGAAGGACTGCAACATCGCTTATCCGGCTATATTAATATCGTACATCAGCAGTTGCAGCATTATGGCGCCGATATCGTTAATCTCGGATTAATAGACACGCCGGAAAAAGCTTTTGAAGCCGGCAGCCGTTTCAGGAAAGAAGACGTAGACCTGATCTTTTTATATGTAACCACCTATGCATTATCTTCCACGGTTCTACCGGTAGTGAAACGGGCAAAGGTACCGGTAATCGTATTAAACCTTTCTCCGGCCGCAGCCATTGACTACGCTACATTTAATAAACTTCCCAATCGCACCACCATGACCGGCGAATGGCTGGCCTTCTGTGCCGCCTGCCCCGTGCCGGAAATAGCCAGCGTATTCAAACGTTCACACATCCCTTTTTACCAGGTAACTGGTATGCTGCACAACGATCCCATTGTTTGGAAAGAAGTGGAAGAATGGATCGCCGCCGCGAAAGTAGCGCACATCTTATATCATAACAGGCTTGGCTTAATGGGTAACTATTATGGCGGCATGCTGGATATCTATTCCAATCTTACTTTACACGCCGCCGTATTCGGCGGGCATATGGAAATCATTGAGGTTGATGAATTATCAGGACTCCGCAATACGGTCAGCGAAACAGAAATTACCGCCAAACTCCACGAAGCACAGCAGGTATTTGACATACAACCCGATTGCTTACCGGAAGAATTGCACCGCGCCGCCAAAACCGCTGTAGCACTGGATAAGCTGGTAGAAAAGCATCAACTGGGCTCCCTGGCATATTATCATAAAGGAAGCGGCAATGCAATAAATGAAGATACCATGAGTTCCGTGATCATGGGCACCTCGCTCTTAACAGCACAGGGCATCCCTGTAGCCGGGGAGTACGAAGTAAAAAACGCACAGGCCATGAAGATCATGGATAGCTTTGGCGCAGGTGGCTCCTTTACGGAATACTATGCAATGGACTACCAGGATGATATTGTACTCATGGGCCACGATGGGCCTTGTCATCCTGTAATAGCCGCCGGTAAAATAAAGTTAAAGCCATTACAGGTATATCATGGAAAAGTAGGAAAAGGATTATCAGTAGAAATGTCTGTGGCACATGGTCCGGTAACCCTGTTATCTGTAGTGGAAACAGCAGATGGAAAATTGCAGTTCCTCCTGGCGGAGGGCGTGTCTGAAGCCGGTCCTATTCTTGAAATCGGTAACACCAACAGCCGTTACCGGTTCCCTACCGGCGCCAGGAATTTTGTGGAAGCCTGGAATGCAGAGGGGCCGGCGCATCATTGCGCAGTAGGCAAAGGGCATATAGCGTCGCGGATAAAAAAGCTGGCGGAGTTGTTGGGGGTGGAGGTTAAGCAGGTTTGCTAACTTCTCTCGTATAATATAAGCGGTCAGCCACTGTATCAAAAACGAACACATTATTTTAAAAATAACTTTTTAAATTACTGGAACGTAAACCATTTTCGGTGTGGCATGTTTTTTCAACAGGTGCTGTAACAGATATCATCTATCATGATAAGAAATTACTTCAGGATTGCATGGCGCAACCTGGTCCGCAATAAAGCTTTTTCTTTTATCAATATCCTGGGGCTGGCGCTCGGATTGGCCTGTAGCCTGCTCATGATCCTGTGGGTACAGGATGAAAAAAGCATGGATGGCTTTCATGCCAACAGTGATAAACTGTACCAGGTGTATGTGCGCCAGTCGTCCGGAGGTAAAGTAGATGCCGGGTATCTCACACAGGGACCATTGGCAGCAGAGCTGAAAAAAGAAGTGCCGGAAGTGGCTTATGCCAGCGGCTTTCAGGCTTTCCCGCCTGTTGCATTACGGGTAGAGGATAAAGTAATGAAGATCACCGGTGCGTATGCGGGCGCCGATTTTTTGCAGATGTTCAGTTATCCTGTATTGGCGGGCACAAAAGCTTCTGCCATCGATAAACCCGGCACTATTGCTATTTCCAGGCACCTCGCGGAATTATTTTTCGGTAGCCCGGAACAGGCATTGGGAAAAACGCTGCGTTATGAAGACACGGTAAGCCTGTCTGTTACTTCGGTATACGATGTGCCGGCCAATTCATCACAACAGTTTGATTTCCTCCGCAACTGGGAAGACTTTACAAAAAACAACGCCTGGACAAAAAACTGGGGCAGCTTTAGCCCGCTTACGTATATCCGCCTCCGTGACAACGCCGACGCAGGTAAAGTAGCCGCCAAAATAAAAGACTTCGTTTATAATTACCAGCCACGCAACAACAATTCCTATACAGAATTAGGCTTGCAGCCTTACAGCGAAAAATACCTGCACGCAGTATTCAGTAACGGTGTTCCCGGTGGCGGACGTATTGAATACGTGCGTCTCTTTACCCTGCTGGCAATATTTATCATGCTTATTGCCTGTATCAATTTTATGAACCTCTCTACTGCCCGCTCTGTAAAAAGAGCAAAGGAAGTAGGCGTGAGAAAAGTAGTAGGAGCGCTACGTTCTTCTCTTATCATGCAGTTTATTGGAGAAGCCATGCTGCTGGCATTCTTTTCACTGGTAATCGCCCTGTTGGTGGCAATATTACTGTTGCCTGCCTTTAACCAGCTCAGTGGAAAACAATTATCATTACCCATCTCACAACCTGTATTCTGGGCTACCTTGCTGGGGCTCACGGTGCTCACCGGTTTTGTGGCCGGCAGTTATCCGGCATTGTTCCTGTCGTCTCTGAACCCGGTACGGGTGCTCAAAGGAAGTCTGAAATTTGGCTCCGGCGCAACCAATTTCCGCAAAGGATTGGTAGTGTTTCAATTTACGCTGTCCATTTTGTTAATGATAGGCATGTTTGTGATTTACCGCCAAATGGATTATGTGCAAACGAAAAACCTTGGCTACGACCGGCAAAACCTTATCTACATTCCTATTGAAGGTAGCCTGATCTCGAAATACGATGTATTCAAAGAAACTGCCGCCAACCTGCCCGGCGTGCTGGCCATCTCTAAAATGAAGGAAACACCTACGGTAATACAACATCATAAAGGAGATATCAGCTGGTCAGGAAAAGATCCGGACGATGTTCCCTCTTTTGCCGATGCAGCAGTAGGCTACGATTTTATAAAAACCATGCACCTCACCTTACTGGAGGGCCGCGATTTTTCACGTGAATTTGGAAATGATTCCGGCAGCTATATCCTGAATGAAAGCGCTGTGAAAAGGATCGGTTACCAGCATCCGGTAGGACAACCATTCACACTCGGAAATGTTTCCGGTACTATTGTAGGCGTACTCAAAGATTTTCACTTCAACTCCATGCACGACGCCATAGAACCATTGGTGATCCGCCTGGATGAAAAGCCAAAATGGGGTACTGTACTGGTAAGAGCCGCCGAAGGCAAAACAACGCCGGTGCTGGCCGGGCTGGCAGGGATCTGTAAAAATCTGAATCCTAACTTTCCTTTTACCTACCAGTTCTCCGATGAAGAATATACAAAGCTTTATAAAAGTGAACAGATGGTAGGGCAGTTGTGTAATTACTTCGCCTGCCTCGCCGTATTTATTTCCTGCCTCGGGTTATTCGGTCTGGCCATGTTCACCGCCGCGCAACGTACAAAAGAGATAGGGGTGAGAAAGGTACTCGGCGCTTCTGAATCCAATATCTTCGTATTGCTATCAACAGGTTTCCTGAAACCGGTATTTATAGGGATGCTCATCGCCTTCCCGTTGGCCTGGTATATTATGAATCATTGGCTGGAACACTTCGCCTATAAAACAGACCTGGAATGGTGGATCTTTGCCGGCGCAGGACTCATCACTATTATTATTGCTTTACTCACAGTCAGCTTTCAAAGCATCCGGGCCGCCGCCATGAACCCCGTGAAAAGCCTGAAAACAGAATAATCCTACTTATTGGGGCGCTAATTCCCCATTATACCGCTAAAAATACGGCCATAGCAATGGCATGTGGATTGCCGGTACATTCATAAACGCAACATTATGAAAGTACTTGGCATGATCCTCATTATTGCTGGTATTGCAATGATCCTTATCAGGGGTTTCTCTGTTCAAACAGAAAAAAAAGTGGTAGACATTGGTCCCGTTGAAATTAATAAGAAAGAAAACAAATGGATCGGCTGGCCTACCTACGCAGGCGGTATCGTAGCCATTGTTGGGCTAGTGCTGGTGGTATCCGGTAAACGGAGAGACTAAAGGTGGTATATGTTCCTGTTGGAAAAATATTATCTTTAATCCCCAGGTCGATAAAAGAAATAAAATGATCAGTAAAAGGTTCCACGTTATATTAACATGCATGCTATTGGTATGCATGCTGGCTAAAGCACAGCGCTATCCTACCTACAAAGGACTGGTAATGGCTGGTTACCAGGGATGGTTTAACACACCCGGCGACAGCGCCGGCAGGGGATGGCACCACTATGAAAAAAGAGGCGTGTTCAAACCAGGCTCCTGCGAAATAGATTTCTGGCCCGATGTAAGCGAGTATAAGAAAACATATACCACCCCTTTTAATTTTGAAGATGGAAAGCCGGCTTCGGTTTTTAGTCCGCACGATGCTTCTACAGTAGCTGTACATTTTAAATGGATGAAAGACTACGGTATCGATGGCGTATTTATGCAGCGCTTTGTAGCGGAGATCAGGAACCCCAGTGGCAAAAAGCATTTCAACGCGGTACTGGATAATGCGATGACGGCGGCCCGTAAATACGACCGCGCTATTGCCGTAATGTATGACCTCAGCGGGATGCGTCCGGGAGAAGAGCAACTGGTGTTAAAAGACCTGGACGAACTAACAGAAAAATATGATCTGCTGCACGGCAGTAAAAGTCCTACTTACCTGCACCACAATGGAAAACCCTTTATCGTGATCTGGGGTGTGGGCTTTAATGATCGCCGCGCCTACGGACTAAAAGAAGCGGAAACCCTGCTCGATGCCATGAAAGCAAAAGGCTTCAGCGTGATGCTGGGTGTGCCTACCTACTGGCGGGAGTTGAGGCAGGACGCGGTAAACGACGAAGAACTGCACCGCCTTATTAAAAAATCGGATGTAATTATGCCCTGGTTTGTAGGCCGCTATAATGGCAAAAGCTATGATGGTTTTAAGCAGCTGATAACAGCTGATATCGCCTGGTGTAAAAGCAATGGTGTGGATTATGTACCACTGGCCTTCCCTGGCTTTTCCTGGAAAAACATGAATGGCCCGGAAGCCAACACCATTCCGAGAGAAGGTGGCCGCTTCTACTGGCGCCAGGTTGCAGGCGCAAAAAATGCCGGTGCGGAAATGTTGTATGTAGCCATGTTTGATGAAATGAATGAAGGCACCTCCATATTTAAATGTGCTACTGTGGATAAGTTACCGTTAAATGCAGCCGGCTCTTTTACAGGTATCGAAACAGCATTGGGCAGCGATTATTACCTGTGGCTTACAGGGCAGGCTGCCCGCTGGTTTCACGGGAAAGGCAAATATTCGGATCAGCTGCCGGTAAGAAAGTAACGGCATGGGATATACGAATGGTGTGTAAGAAATATAAGGCTGGCTTATTTATTATATTGTAGAATAAAACCTGGAAGATGTCAACATCTTTATTGGATCAAAACAACGATCCGCTGCTCAAAACTTTCATTGCCGGTAAACCGGATCATACATTGGCGCTGTTGCAGCACTTCATCGCCCAATATGAGAAACTGGGAAAGATATACTTGTATCCCACCAAATCCATGATAGGTATTGGTTTCAACGATAGCAGGGTAGCATGGATCACCCAGCTTGGAAAGAATTTCGTACATATTGTGTTCCCCTTTGAAAAAGCATACCCCGATAATTTATGCTTTCAGAAAATTGCGCAGGTACCGGGCACTAACCGGCAGTTTAATCATCATTTCCGTATGTATCTCCCGGAAGATATCAATGAAGAAGTACTGGCGTTTATGCGCCTGTCGCTGGAGTAATGGGTTTATGCCGGCGGTTTTAAGTATATTTAGGAAGAAACCTGTATAAAATACCGTCATATGAATCTCCATCGCCCTGCCTCTAAAAATATGATCGAGTCCATCCTGGTGCTGCTGTTGCTGCTGGCTTTGTTGCTGGCGCTGTATGATGTGCTGCGGCTCTTTTTCGGGATACTCACCTTTGCGCTGATCTTCTCCGTTTCTTTTCATCGCCTGTTTGAGCGCATGGTTATTTGGTTAAAAGGCCGCCGTAAACTGGCCGCTACCATATATGCGGTAGCGTTAGTAGCCATCATTGCCCTGCCGGTTACTTATTTTATTGCAGCGCTGAGTTCACATATCCGGGAAGCATTGCACTGGATCGGTAATGTAAAGGAAAACGGTTTGCCGGCGCTGCCCGACTGGATTGTAAGTATGCCATACATCGGCAGTGATATCGTGGATTTCTGGGAACATTTGCAGGAAAGCCCCCGCGAAACATTGTCCACCAATGTACATGAACAACAGGTAAGAATGGTGCTGCATCATATCATCAGCAGTGGCGCAGGTATTCTCGGTGCAGCAGGACAACTCATCCTCGGCATCATCATTTCCGCCTTTTTCCTGGTAGGCGGTGAAAAAGCGGTGCGCCCCATCAGGGCTACAGCCCAGCATTTGCTGGGACGTAAAGACGGCGCTGATCTGCTGAACGCTACTACGATGGCGATCAAGGGTGTGTCTATCGGTGTAATGGGCACTGCCTTCATTACCGCTATTGTGGCGTTTATCGGGCTTAAAATTGCGGGCATCCCCTTTGCCCTCGGCTTAGCCGCCATTATCTTTTTCCTGGTGGTGATACAGATAGGTCCGCTCGTGGTATGGATTCCTCTAACCATCTGGATGGCCACACAGGGTCATCCCGGCATGACGCTTTTCCTGGCCATTTATGGCGCCGGCATCCTGATCGGAGAAGCCATCCTGAAACCCTTGCTCATAGCCAGAAGCGGCAAACTGCCTTTCCTGGTATTATTCCTCGGCGTAATAGGCGGCATGGCCGCATGGGGATTCACGGGTATGTTTAAAGGCGCTATCATCGTAGCCGTATTCTATACCGTATTTAATTCCTGGTTGTTGCGTAAAGATGCCGCCCACGGTTCACATGCTGCAGAATAGATAGTATCTTCGCAACAAGCATCAGCAGAATTATGAAAGCGGCAAGTATCAGTGATATAAAAAAAGAATTAACTACCCTGCCTCCGGCAGAATTGTCGGCCTTGTGCCTGCGGCTGGCCAAATACAAGAACGATAACAAGGAACTGCTTACCTACCTTTTGTTTGAGGCCCACAACGAAGAAGGGTACATCGCCGCGGTGAAGGAAGAAATCGATAAAGGGTTTATTGAAATGGCCGGCGATAAATTATACCACGCCAAAAAAAGATTGAGGAAAATCCTGCGGATAACGAATAAGCATATACGTTATACCGGTTCCAAATCTGCCGAAACAGAACTGCTGATCTATTTCTGTACAAAAATGAAACTGTCCGGTTTATTATCTTCCTATAGTGTTCAGTTAAATAACCTCTACGAACAACAGGTGAAGAAGATCACAAAAGTGGTTTCCTCCCTGCATGAAGACCTGCAATATGATTATCTCCGTCAGCTGAAACGGCTTACCGGCGAGGATTAGCACTTTGGTTTGTTCCCTTCACCGGAAAATTTTATTTTGGTGGGTGTTGACGAATTAAAGAGGCCATAAAATGAATGCATGAAAGTTCTATTCGAAACGCCGCGGCTGCAGGTCCGCACTTTTGCCGCCACAGATGACGCATTTGTACTGGAGTTACTGAATACGCCTTCCTGGCTGCAATACATCGGCGACCGGCAGATCCGGACCCTGGCAGATGCACAACGCTATATCATGAATAACCTGTTACGCCTGTATGCTGAACAAGGCTATGGCGCATGGGTAGCAGTGTTGAAAGAAACAGGGAATCCTATCGGTATCTGCGGACTGTTTAAAAGAAAATACCTGGAGCAACCCGACCTGGGGTTTGCATTCCTGCCTGCCTATGAAGGTTTGGGCTATGCTTATGAAGCGGCTACAGCTACCATTGAATATTCCCGGCAGCAATTACCGTTCTCCCGGTTGTTTGCCATTACCCAGCAGGATAATCACCGGTCTGTTCGTTTACTGGAGCGGTCAGGATTCACGCTGCAGGGTACCATCCTTCCGCCCGGAGAAGTGGAAGAACTGATGTTATTTGATCTTGAATTAGGAAGCTGACTGCCGCCGTTTCCGGTAAGCCATGATCCTGCTTCCCGCCAGGTAAAGCAATGAACCCACACACAACACCACCAGCCCTGATCTCAGCCATGTAGCAGCGGTTACAGACAACCCGATTCCTGTACCCAGGGCTACATAGGCCGCGAAACAAATGGGGCACTTTGGCAGCAGTACAAGGGTGATGCCCGGTATCAGCCATCGTACGCCTTTTACAAAGCGTTGCCATAAAGTAAGCGGGCCGGTGGTTTGCGCAGCGGTTGTTTTGCGGGCGCCGCTGCCCGTAGCGGCGCCGCAGGAACAATGTGTTTTCATGATGCTTAGTCTTCTGAACAACAGGAACCCGGCGTTTTCTCTTTGTGATACCTGCCGGTATTGTCTACATGTCCTTTCTCTTCATATTTGTCGTGATGCCGTACCCACGATGTTAAATCACCACGTTCACTGGTTTCATTACGTCCCAGCGGCGCTATATCCAGGTAGTTGTAAGCGGCGAGCTGTAATTCGCCACCACGGCCATACGTGGAATACGTGTGATAAATATCGCCGGTTTCATCTTTGTAAAAAACACTGATGCCCTGCAGGTCTTCCAAATGATGCGGCAATCCTTCCACGATACCGTAATTGTAATACACCTTTCCTTTTTCCAGGTCTTCTTTACGGAAAGACACGTGATAATCGTAGTTGAAATCACTGCCTTCAGATGATACCCAGTTGAAGTGCCAGTCCATACGCTTGCGGAAAGCTTCCAGCGTGGCCAGCGGCGCACGTGATATCACCGCAATGGACACATCATGATGCTCCAGGTGAGGCAATACGCCGTTAATGGAATCTGCTGCAAAAGAGCAGCCTACACAACCTTCTTTTTCGTGGGGACCAAACATAAAATGCTGGATGATCAGCTGGCTGCGGCCATCAAAAAGGTCAGAAAGGGTGACCTTCCCTTCCGGACCATCAAATACATAGTTCTTCTCAACCTTTTCCCACGGCAATGCCATGCGCTCACGGGTAAGCTCATCCCGCAAACGGGTATATTCCTTTTCTTTCTGCAAAAACTTCTTCCTGGCTTCCAGCCACTCTTCAGAGGATACAATTTTGTGCGGGGGACCGGGTTTAACAGCACTATCTTTAAAACCAGTCGTTACAGGAGTACTCATGATTTTTGTGATTTTAATGTTCTACAAATCTCAGGAGTTAAAATGTAATTTAACGAGGGTGAATGCGACTTATTTAGGGGGTGTTTGTGCCACGTTAAAGTATTAAATTTGTGTTGTAACAGACACAAACTGCCATGAAGACTGTTTCTTTGCTTATTTATGAAGATGCCATTTTATCGTCCGTGTCCAGCGTGATGGATATCCTGCTGGGAGCTAACCGCTTCCTCATTGAAACAGGAAAGGAACCAGCCTTTAAGCTGGAGCTGGTCAGCGAGAAGTTGAAGAACATCCAGCTGCATGCGCCTGCGCAGTTTATCTGCTTCAAAACCATCGATGAAGTAAAACATACAGATCTCATCCTGGCGCCTGCCTTTGAAGGCTTAGCGGATGTTGTGCTGGAGAAGAACAAGGCGCTGGTGAACTGGATCCGCACCATGCACGCCTGCGGCACTGAGGTAGCCAGTCTTTGCCTGGGAAGCTATTTCCTGGCCGAAGCAGGACTGCTCTCCGGGAAATCCTGCACCTCTCACTGGACTGCCCTCGACGATATGCGCAGCCGCTACCCGGATGTCAATATCCTGGCAGACCAGGTAATGACCGACGACGATGGCGTGTACACCAGCGGCGGCGCCTTTATTTCATTAAACCTGGTATTGTACCTGATAGAAAAATTCAGCGGTCGTGAAACCAGCGTTTGGGTAAGTAAAATGTTTTCTATAGATATGGACCGCGTTAACCAGGCCCATTTCGCGGTGTTCCAGGGACAACGCCGCCACGAAGATGAAGACATTCTCAAAGCGCAGGCTTACATCGAAAAACACTACGATCAGCAGATCTCCATAGAACAGATTGCCGGCCTGGCGAATATGAGTAAACGTAATTTTGTTCGCCGCTTTAAACTCGCAACACACAATACCCCGATGGAATACCTGCAGCGGGTAAAAATAGAATCGGCCAAAAAAGAACTGGAGAAAAACGCCATCAACATCAGCACGCTGATGTACAACGCAGGATACAACGATCAGAAAACATTCAGACAGGTGTTTAAACGGTACACCGGTTTAACCCCGCAGGAGTATCGCAGAAAGTATTGCCGTGGCGGTGTGGATGTTTCCCCATACTTTCCCTAATTTTATCGTTTTCAAACCGGCAGATGCGTATGAACAAAATTATCTATAGCCTGCTGTTGCTGTTGGGTGTAAACACCATAGCATCAGCACAGGAATTGTATATGCCCCGTAACATTAAACAGGCATATGTGAACGGAACCCGCGACAAGAGCGGCGCACCGGGCAAACACTATTGGCAGAACAAAGGGGTATACAATATCCAGCTGGCTGTAAACCCGCCCAACCGCAAAGTAACCGGCAGCGAAACTATCAGCTACGTGAACAACAGTCCCAATACATTAAAAACAATTGTACTCCGGCTGATCGTGAACCTGCATAAATACCAGGCTCCCCGTTCAGGTTATGTGAGCAAGAACTTTTTAACGGATGGCATCACCATCGATACACTGGTGATCAATGGCGAAACGCTGAAGTTCAATAATGATGTAGGCACGCTCTCGCATGTGGTACTGCCAAAACCATTGCAGCCGAAAGACAGCCTCCAACTGCAAATCAGCTGGCATTACGACCTGTCTGTACAAAGCGGCCGGGAAGGCATGCTGGACAGCACCTCCGTTTTCATGGCCTATGCTTATCCCCGCGTATCTGTATACGACGACTACAACGGCTGGGACGCACTGGATCACACCGACCGGGTTGAGTTTTACAGCGACTTCAACGACTACAACGTATCGGTAACAGTGCCAAAGAATTTCGTAGTGTGGGGTACCGGCGATCTGCAAAATGCTTCTGAAGTACTACAACCTGATTTCGCAAAACGTTTGCAGCAATCTTACACTGCAGATAGTGTGATGCACATCGCTACGCTCGATGAAATGCAGCGCAAAGTAGTTACCCGCCAGAACAACACGAACACCTGGAAATTTAAAGCCACACATATCGCGGATGTTACCTTTGCGGCCAGCAGCCATTATGTATGGGACGCCGCCAGTGTAATCGTGGACAGCAGCACCATGCGCCGCGCCAGCGTACAGGCGGCGTTTAATGATACATCCACCGACTTCCATCACTCCGTGGCGTTTTCACAAAACGCACTGGGATGGTTCTCTCACCAGTGGCCGGGCGTACCGTATCCGTTTTCAGTAATGACGGCCGTGCAGGGCTTTGCAGATATGGAATACCCTATGATGGTAAACGATGGTTCGGTAGGAGATGACCTCGGTTTTGCGCAATTAGTGCAGGACCATGAAATAGCGCATACCTATTTCCCTTTTTACATGGGCATCAACGAAAGCCGCTACGCCTTTATGGATGAAGGCTGGGCCACCACTTTTGAATACCTCATCGGTATTGCGGAAAAAGGAAAGGAAACAGCAGATAACTTCTACAAAAAATTCAGGGTCACCAAATATATTTTTGATCCTTCTACGGAAGAAGATCAGCCTATCATTTCCATGTCCAACCAGGTAAGCGGAATGGGCTACAGCAACAATTCCTATGGCAAAGCATCCCTGTCGTACCTCGCAGTAAAGGACCTGCTGGGGGATAAGCGGTTCAGGAAATGCCTGCACGCCTATATGGATAACTGGCATGGAAAACATCCCATCCCCTGGGATTACTTCTATTCCTTCAATACTGCGGCGGGTGAAAACCTCGACTGGTTCTGGAATAACTGGTTCTTCAGTAATAATTACATCGATCTTACTTTATCAGATGTAAAACAAACAGGTAAAAGCATTAAGGTGAAAATAACCAATACCGGCGGCTTCGCTGTTCCGTTTGATGTGATCGTTACCTTTACGGATGGCAGCACGGCTACCCATCATCAAACACCGGCGGTATGGAAAGCCAATACAAAGGCTACTGTGCTGGATCTGGCAGTGAAGAAAGAAGTAACTGCCGTGCGGCTGGATGGCAACCTGTTTATGGATGCCAATGCAAAAGATAATAGCTGGAAGAAATAATACGGGAGAGGGGATCGCATCACGCGATTCCCTTTATTCTTCTTTCAACAGGCCGTTAATTTTACAATACTCCACGGCTTCTTCAATACTATTCACCTGGAACTTGCGCAGGATGTTCATCCGGTGCGCTTCAATAGTGCGGATGCTGATATTCAGCGATTCGGCAATATCTTTATTATTAAGTCCCTGGCTGATCATGCGCATGATCTGCTCCTCGCGGCGGGAAAGTGAGATCTCCTGCGTGCCGCCATTGCCGGGCGTTTGTTTGGCATCAAGATATTTCTTTACGAGGATATCGCTTACTTCCCCTATAAAATAATATTTACCCTGGTGGATAGTGCGGATAGCGCTGAGGAATATTTTATTGCTGGTATCTTTCAATATATATCCGCTGGCGCCCATTTCAAGGGCCGCTGCTACATAGTCGGGTTCGTCAAAAAGACTAAAGAACAGGATTCTGCCGCGGGGATTTTTTTCCAGCAGGCGGGTACTGGTTTCCAGGCCGTTCATACCGGGCATACGGATATCCATGATAATTACATCCGGTTGGATGGTGGCTAACTGTTGCAGCGCATCTTCGCCACTGCTGGCTTCTCCCGTCACTTCCATGTCGGCTTCGCTGTTGATAAGCTGTTTAAGGCCGTTCCGGAATATTTCATGATCATCTACTAAAAAAACGCCTATTTTTTTCATTGCTAAAAAGTTATTGCCAACTGTACAATTGTTCCGGTGCCGGGTTGTGAATTGATCTGAAGCGTGCCGCCCAGCAACTCCGCCCGTTCTTTCATATTACGGATGCCGTTTACTTTTTTGGCCTGCTCGGAGGAATATAGCTGCTGGCTATCGAAATGAAAACCTTTGCCGTTATCCCTTACGGTCAGTTGCAGGAAATTGGCAGTGCCGTCAATATCTATTTCAATGGTATCCGCATCTGCATGCTTGATGGCATTGTTCAACGCCTCCTGCAAGATACGGTAAACGCCTGTCTTTACTTCCTTTGGCAGTGGCGCCGCCGCTAAGGTGTCTTCCAGCTGGAAGTCTATACCGGGAGCCGTTTGGCGGCATAGCTTTATCAGTTCATCAATGGCCGCCCGCAGGCCGAAATCTTCCAGCACACTGGGCAACAGGTCCGCACAAATCCGTTTGGTTTCATTGATGATGCTGTACATCATGGTATTCACCATCGCAATTTCAGGATCGGGGCGCATACTCCGGTCTTCTATCTGTTCCAGCTTCATACGCAAGCTGGTCAGCATCTGGCCGATGCCATCATGTATTTCAGCGGCAATCCGCTTACGCTCTTTCTCCTGCCCGTTGATGATGGAATACGACCGTATACGCTGCTCCGTTTCCTGGCGCAGCAGTTTTTCCTGGTTGGCCAGCTGCACCTGCTCTGTTAACTTACGCGCCCGCTCTTCGGCATCTACCAGCCCGCGGATTATTTTCCGGATGCGGGTAGACAATGGGTAGAAGATCACCCCTGCTTCCAGCATCAGGGTGAAAAGCACCAGACCCAATACGATGTATTCAATTTCCTTCAGGTTACGGATCCGCTCTTTGGAAAAGCGGTCGTAGTCAAATACAATCAGCTCCATGCCCAGCAGGTACGACTTCTCATACGCCAGTATTGTTTGCACATACGGGCGGATATGCGCCGGCTTAAAGGCGCTGTCGCTGTACAATACCGTAATCATTTTACTGGCGGCATCCCATATTTCCTGGTGGGGGTTGCGGATAATCTCAAACATCTGCTTCAGCTCATCCTGGTCGTTCGCCGGTAAATTGAGAAAGTTACTGCCTGCCTGTAAGCCTTCGTGCGATTTCTGCCACTGCTTCAGCGTATTGATAAATTCTTTCCGGTTATCATCTATATCCCTGCCGGATTCCAGCAACAGCGCCAGCTTACTGAGCGTTTGACTATACGTTCGCAGCTTTCCCGCAAAGTTGATCACATGCGAATCGTTCATCTGGTGGTTCAGCGCCTGCTGGATTTTTATCTGGCTGAATATGGACAACAGCGCAATAGTAGTGAGCGCCACCGCGTAGAGGATGGTGAAGATCTTAAAAATACTTCTGTCTTCAGATACAGGATGCATAATGTTAAAGATAAATAAAACCCACGCCCGGTAGCATCATACCGCAATATGTTTTTCCAGTTCCGAGTGCTTCAGCTCTTCCGCGGTGCCATCCAGCACCATCCGGCCACGATCCATAAAGTAGTAGTGGTCTGTTACCTGGTTGGCAAAGTCTATTTTTTGTTCCACCAATAATACCGATAATCCCTTTTGCTGTACCAGCTGTTGCAGGATACTGCCAATTTCCTGCGCAATGGAAGGCTGTATACCTTCTGTAGGCTCATCGAGCAGCAGGAGGGAAGGGTTGCTGACCAGCGCCCTGGCAATAGACAGCTGTTGCTGCTGTCCGCCGCTGAGGTTACCGCCTGCGCGTTTGCGGAAATCTTTCAGGATGGGAAACAGGCTGTAAATCTCTTCTTCAGGGATCTTTGCCTTCCGGTCGGGATGCGCTTCCAGCCCCAGCAGTAGGTTTTCGTACACTGATAGCTTGGGGATAATTTCCCTGCCCTGTGGTACGTAAGCAATGCCGGCCTTTGCCTTTTTATGCGGCGGCAGCGCTGTAATGTTTTCGTTATTGAAAAGGATACTGCCTTCCTGCGCGGGCAGCAGTCCCATAATAGTTTTGAGCAGGGTGGTTTTCCCTACGCCATTGCGGCCCATCACCGTAGTAACGGCGCCTCTTTTTACAGAGAGGGTGGTGCCGCGCAAAATGATGCTCTGTCCGTATGCGGCAGAGATATTGTTAACAGTCAATACCGGTGTGTTCATCATAATGTTTCAAGTTGAGCGTTAGTACGGCCTAAGTAGCAATCTATTACCCGCTGGTCATTCTTAACTTCCGCGAAAGTGCCTTCCATCAATCGTTTGCCGCGAACCAGCACGGTCACCAGTTCGTTGGCTATCTGTTCTACAAATTTCATATCATGTTCAATCACAATGATGCTGTGCGCTTTGGATAATTCCAGCAGCAGCGCCCCCGTTTTCTCCGTTTCTTCATCACTCATGCCGGCGGCAGGTTCATCTATCAGCATCAGGGTGGGGTCTTGCAGCACCACGATGGCAATTTCCAGCCACTGCTTTTGTCCGTGCGAAAGATCGCCGGCCAGTTTATACATCACGTTGGTGAGCGATAATTTCACAGCCACGCTATGTATCCTGTCGGCCAGCGCTGGCGTGGATTTGAAGAAGAGGGAAGAAAAGATATCTTTCTTCATTTTGGCTGCCAGCAACAGGTTGTCGTGCACCGTTAGCCCCGGGAATACTGATGGCTTCTGGAATTTACGGCCTATACCGGATTCCGCGATCTTTACTTCAGTTTTCCCTAAAATGGATTTGCCGTTGAAGAATATTTCTCCTTTGTCTGCTTTTGTTTTTCCGCAGATGATATCGAGGAAGGTGGACTTACCCGCTCCATTCGGACCAATGATCACACGTAGTTCTTTATCGCGCAAGCTGAAATGATCCAGGTTCAGTGCATGTACACCGCCAAATGATACCGCCAGGTTGTTTACGTTTAGTAGCATATCAGTGGGTAGTTTGAGGTGTTTTAAACCGGGTAGGGGAAAATCTTTGTTTGATACTTTCCAGCAGACCCATAAATCCTTTGTCGAAATATAATACCGTGATCACAAACAGGAAGCCCAGTATAAACAACCACGAATCCGGGAACAAACTGGTACAGATGCTATAGAGGAAGTTTACCAGCAAAGCCCCTAGCACGGCGCCTTTCAGGTTGCCCCTGCCACCGAGTGCCACCCACATCACCATTTCTACCGATGCCTTTACATCCATACGGCCGGGTGTGATGATACCTGTTTGCGGCAGGTATAGCATACCACCTACGGCGGCTAACAGTGCCGCCACTACGAAAACAGCCAGCTTGTAATCCACGACCTTATAGGCCGCATAGCTGATGCGCGATTCGCTGTCGCGGATGGCCTGCAACACTTTCCCGAACTTGGAGTTGGTGATCCGGTAACAGAAAAAGTAAGCGGCGCACAATACCGCAAAGGAGATCATGTACAGTGCCAGTTTTACGGAAGATGAGGACAGGCTGTAACCCAGGAGGGTGTTAAAATCGGTAAGACCGTTGGTACCACCAAGATTGGTTTCATTCCGTAAAAAGATGAGCCACATCGCCAGCGTAAGCGCCTGCGTGATGATGGCCATATACACGCCTTTGATCCGGCTTCTGAACAGCACAAACCCCACCACAAAAGCAAAGAGGGCGGGGATCAGCAGGCATAGCGCCAGCGACCAGCCAAAGGAATGAAACGGTTGCCAGAATAACGGTAACGTATCTATTTTATTCCACGCCATAAAGTCGGGCAATACGGCGCCCGCCGCCACTGTTTTCTTTAGCAGCAGGTGCATGGCAATGCCATAGCTGCCTAAGCAAAAGAAGAACGCCTGGCACATGGAAAGGATGCCGGTATAACCCCAGATGAGATCAATACCCAGCGCCGCTATTGCAAAGCAGAAGTACCGCCCCCAAACGGAAATGGTATTCACGGATAAAAATCCCGACAGGTAACCTGCCGGCAACAGGATCGCAAAAATTGCGATGAATAAGATATAATACAGTGGATTGTTTTTCGTTTTCATATACCCGGTTTTTAATCTTCCGCAACGCGGCCTTTGTCAGGAAATAAGCCTTTGGGTTTATACTGCATGAACAGCATAATAAACACCAGGATAAACACTTTGCCGTATACCGCCTGGAAAAAGGACTCTGATATTTTGGTGAAGAAGCCAATGCCTAACCCGGAGAAGATAGTGCCGGCGAGTTTGCCCACACCTCCTGTTACTACTACCAGGAAAGAATCTACAATATAAGTTTGTCCCATATCGGGCACCACGTTGCCAATCAGTGTAATGGCACAACCGGCCAGTCCGGCCAGCCCGGAGCCAATAAAGAAAGTGATGGATGCCACGCGCCTGGTTTCTATGCCCAGGCAGGCGCTCATCTGCCGGTTTTGTGTAACCGCCCTGATCTGTAATCCCAGCCTGCTGCGATAAAGCATCAGGTATGTAAACACTACCATCAGCAGCGTTAGCACAATAATAAAAATGCGGTTATAGGGTAAGGTGAGATGTGGAGATACCTGCCATCCTCCGGACAGCAGCTGCGGGGTTTTCACCGCCGTTAGATCTCCGAAAAGTAAACGGGCTGTTTGTATCAGTATTAAACTAACGCCCCATGTTGCCAACAGGCTTTCCAGCGGTTTGGCATACAGGTGGCGGATTACCAGCCGTTCCAGTATCCATCCCATTGCGCCTGCTACCATGAAAGAAAGCGGCAGTGCGGCGAGGAAGAAAAGATCTGTTTGTGGTATGCCCAGTGTATGGGTAAAAAATACCTGCGTGCAATAAGTGGTGTAGGCGCCTATCATCATAAATTCGCCGTGCGCCATGTTAATGATGCCTGCCAGTCCGTATACAATAGAAAGCCCCAGTGCAATCAGAATAAGGATGCTGCCAAGACTCAACCCACTGAAGAAATTCTGGATCCTTTGGAGGCTGTCGTAACGCTTCTCCAGGCTGATGGCCTGTGCGGCGGCATAGTGGGCCGTTTCCTGGTTTAAGAACCCGGCTTTGGCGTAGTTCCGCAGCATCACGGGTGCATTGTCGCTCCAGTTGTCGCCGATACTATCAATATATGCTTTGGCGGCGGCGGTGCTGGTGGCGCTGTATAAGCGGGCGGCGTAGAGTACATCTTTACCGGTACGCCGTGCATCGGCATTGGATTCCTTTGCCAGTGCGGCCTGCAGGATGCTGAGTGTGGCGCTGTCGCCGGTATTTTTCAGCTGTGTATATGCCAGGATCCGTTTTTGCGCATCGTTGCTGAAGAGGTTCAGCAGCGGTGCTATACCTGCCAGTTGCAGCCGGTCGGCGCGCGGGATGTCTACCGTTTGCAGGGCGGACAATGGTAACAGCAGCGGTTGCCCGCTGCTGTTGGTAAGGAGTATATTATCGGGATAAAGGGAATAAAGCCGGTAGGTTCCTTCTCCGGTCGGTTTGCTGTCCACCGTTACCGCTTTATGATCCAGCAGGTACAGCTTTTTATCATTGATCGCCATCAGCAAAGGAAAGGTGGCCGGTATCCGGAGAGCGGCCAGTCTGCCAATAGCCTGTGTGCGCACGGAGTCGTTGGGTGGTTGCAGCAGCTGTGCGGTGTAAATGGAAGCGCTGTCCTGTGCTGCTACTTTCAGCGGCAGCAACAGTAAGCAGCACATCAGCATCCGTAAGGAGATTTTCATCGCGTCGTATTTGATAAGTTGGAAATAGCCTGTCTTTTGTAAAAGGTATCCGCCTATTTTTTGGCGTAAGTACCGTTGTGGTTTACCCAGTCGCAATCTTTATCCGGAGAGGTTAATGGCGACCATGGTTGCGGATCCACGAGCCCTTCAGATTTCCAGATGATATCAAATTGTCCGTCGGGTTTTATTTCGCCGATCACTACTGGTTTTGCCAGGTGATGATTTCTCGGGTCCATTTTAACCAGTCCGTCGGGAGAAGGGTAATCCAGTCCGTATAATGCGTTGCGTACTTTTGATACATCGAAGGAACCTGCTTTTTCAGCGGCTTTTGCCCAGAGATAAACACCGGTGTAAGCCCAGCAGATAGGATCGTCTGTTACTCTTTTATCGCCGCCGGGTAGTCCTTTTTTCGCGCAGAAGGCTTTGAAGTCGGCTACAAACTTTTTGTTTTCGGGCAGGTCGTTCGACTGGAAGTAGTTCCATGCTGCGAGGTGTCCTACCAGGAATTCCGTGTCCATAGAGCGGAGTTCATCTTCTGCCACAGAAAACGCCATGATGGGGCAGGTAGCGGAAGAAAGGCCCTGGTTGGCGAATTCTTTATAGAAAGGCACATTGGAATCGCCGTTGATAGTAGAAAGGATACAGGCTTTACCATCTGCTGCAAAGCGTTTTACTTTAGAGATGATGGTTTGATAATCCTGGTGGTGGAACGGCGTGTATTCTTCAATGATATTTTCTTTCGGGATGCCTTTGGAAAGCAGGTAGGCTTTCAGGATTTTGTTGGCAGTGCGGGGAAACACATAATCTGTTCCCAGCAGGTAAAACTTTTTATAGCCGCCGCCTTTTTCGCTCATGAGGTATTCCGCCGCCGGGATCAGTTGTTGGTTAGGTGTGGCGCCGGTGTAGATCACGCTGTTGGAGCATTCTTCCCCTTCATATTGTACCGGGTAAAAGAGGAGGCCATTGTTCTGCTCAAATACGGGCAGCACTGATTTGCGGGATACGGAAGTCCAGCAACCAAATACGGCAGATACTTTTTTATCGATCAGCAGTTCTTTGGCTTTTTCTGCAAACAGGTCCCAGTCGGACGCCGGATCTACAATCACTGGTTCTATTTGTTTGCCGAGCACGCCGCCTTTGGCGTTGATTTCATCTACCGCCATTTGTACCGCATCTCTTAAGGATACTTCAGAGATGGCCATTGTGCCGCTGAGGGAGTGGAGTACGCCTATTTTAACTGTTTCTTTGGCAGTGGCAGAGTCGCTGCTGCCGGCTTTCCCGGCGCTGTTATTACAGGAAGAAAAGAGTGCAGTGGCGCCGAGTAGCAGGATGGGTAGTTGTTTCAGGAAAGCGTTTCTCATGTGTTGTATTATTTTATAAAGAAGATGAATGAATGCGTATGTCCTTTAGAAAATGAAGAATTGTGCCTGTAGCCAGAGTTGTCCGAATGTTTTTTTCGTGTAGTCGTCGGCGATAGCAGTAGCTACGTTGTAGGTACGGGTGGTGTAGGAGAGGCGCAGGTTGGTACCGGTGCCATTGAAGAAGTAGTTGAGTCCGCCGCCCATTACGCTGCTGGAGTTTATCTTATCAAAATTGGCAGGCTTAACGGCGCCGGCTTGTGCGGCATCGGCGCTTACGTCCTGGTTTTCGTACCTGATCCAGGGCTGCAGTTTTGTTTTTTTGAAGTAGTAGCCTAGTTCCAGGAACTGAACGGTTTGTTTAGGGATGAGGGTGGCAAAGGAGTATTTGGAATCCAGTTTGGTGCCACCGGTCATATATTGGAACGCGGCATTTACAGTGATGGAGCCGGCGTTGCCCAGGGGATGATCAAAGAACACATCTGTGCTGAGGTTGTAGTAGGTAGCCTGTGCATCGACGCCCGCGCCCCATGCCAGGGTTTTGCCGTTGCCCAGTTTGGTACCGGCGTAGTAGTAGTCCTTTTCCGCATCGAGGAAGTTGTATGCCACGCGGCCTACGGTACGCAGGGGTGCGCCGCCATCTACATTACGGCCGGTGAAAACCCCGAGCCGGTATTCCAGTTTATCGTTGGCGAGGAATCCGCGGGCGTTGATTCCCAGGTCGCGGCCAAAATTTCCCTGCAGCGGGCTGTTGGCAAACAGGTTATAAGGGTACTGGAAGTAGGTGAAGTCGTTGGCCATTAAACCGGCGGCGCCCTGTAGTCCGTTACGGTTGTTGGACACCAGTTGCATCCCTGCTACGAGCTGGAAGGCGTTGGTAAAAGTGTATTCCAGTTGCGCGTCCAGTATGATGGGGGATACCTTTACATTCTTCTCCCCGTTGGATTGTATGCCGATGGGAGAAGGGATTTCCGTTTCCATAAAGAAGCTGGCTTTTTTCGTAAGCTGACCACCTACGAGTACCCTGGCGCGGTAAATGGAAAATCCCTTGTTCCAGTCTTTCGCTGTTTTATCGTTGCTGGGGGCGCTAAACCCGGTTTGTTCGCCGGAGGCGAACATATGAACAATGGCGCCTACCTGGATAGAGGGCTTGAATGGTAAGTCGGATGCCTGGAAAAGGGTGATGGCTTTTGCGCTGTCGTTGCTGGTATTTAAAGAAGCGGGGAGTTCAATTAAGTAACTGCCTCGTTTTTTCTTTTTAGGGGGATCGTTGTTTTCGGCTTTCGCAATAAATGGAGCAGCGGCAAGTATGAAGGCAAATGTGGCTGACAATTTCATAAAATAAGTAATTAAAAATTAGATAATGTACTTAAGTACTTTTTTGGTTGATCGATCAGTATACTTAAGTATAAAAGTAGAAGATTAATTTACTTAATTCATATAATTTTTATGAAAATGGCTAAAATTTGTATGAAGTGTTGATAATAAATGTATATATATTTTATTGTAATATAATTTAACGCATAGGTTATTACTTAATTAAGTAGATTGATTTATAGTGTATTAGGGAATGATAAAAAGAACCAGCCATCATTTATGCCTGTCTGCGATTTCTTCTTACTATTAACATTATATAATTATATTATATAAATTAAGAAGGGGTGCTACCGGTAATGAAACAGTATGTAAAGGCTATTGCTGTAATACTCAAACGGTATGGAACCGGCAGGCGCCATTATAGGATAAGCCGTAGATAAGCCGTATATGAGCCGTATGTAAGCCGTAGATAACCTGTACCTATATAGATACGGCTTATCTATGACTTATCGGTGTTTGCGTTATGGGTGTAATAGGTGTACCTGGGGGATCGTCACCGTTTCAGCCAGCCGGTGATGCTTAATCTGGGTTTATTGGTAAGTTGTACTTCATGCTCCAGCTCACTGCTTTTAAAGAAAACGGTTTTTCCGCTGCTGGGGTCTACCTGTTGCGCATCGCCATTGGCGTGGTAAATAGACAGCTGTCCGCCATCGGCGGGTAGCCAGCCGGCGTTGAGGTAGATGATCATGGAATACTGCCGGCTGTCGTTGTTGCGGAACTGATCCAGGTGTTTCCGGTAGAAACTCCCCGTTTCATACAGGGTGTAATGAAACTCGTACCCGGTAATGCCGGTGTAGCAGGATTGGTTCAGGTAAGCCACAAAGGCGTCCATCACATCAAAGAAAGCATTTTCATGCGCGTTGTTGTGTTGCCTGTCGAGCCAGTAAATAATATCCCCGCGTACGGATTTGTCCTGGTTCACCAGTGGTTGGTTGCCGGTGCCTGCCGCCAGCATGCTTTTTTCTGAGTGAAGATGTAACAGGTTTTCTTTTAAGTCGTTGGAAAGCTGACTGCTTAAAAAATTTTCTGAGATACCTACTTTGCTTTCAATGAAGCTGTTAATTAATGTGTCAAAGGCCTGTTGCAAAAAGAGGGCGTGCTTATAGGAACAGAATTATCCCTATTCCGGTGAAGGTAGCTGGAATAAAAAGATTTTATTTCAATATTTTTCTCCCGGTAGTTATTTCTTCTCTGTTAAATCGTTTTTTGGGTAGAAGTTATCAAGTGTATTCCAAATGTCCCTTAACCTTTTTACATTTGAAAGATGAACTTAATTGGTAACATCATCTGGCTCATCTTCGGAGGCTTTGTTGCGTTTATACAGTATATGGTCAGCGGCTTTCTGCTCTGCCTCACGATTATCGGTATTCCGTTCGGGTTACAATGTTTTAAGATAGGCTTCTTTACCTTGCTGCCATTTGGCCGCCAGGTGAGGGATGTGCCGGGGCAAACGGGTTGCCTGGCTACGATCTTCAACATTATATGGATCCTGATCGGCGGCGTGTGGATTGCGCTTACGCACTTGTTTTTTGGCCTGTTGCTCACCATTACCATTATCGGCATTCCCTGGGGCCGGCAGCATTTTAAGCTGATGAGCCTTAGCTTCACTCCCTTTGGAAAGGAAATTTTCTAACGGTTGTGTATGCCGCTGTTGGCATGACTATTGGATTTCTGTTTCCGGACTAAAACCTGAAATATGAAAAAGATATTGTTTGCAGCAGCAGCTGTAGGTACTGCAGCCTCCCTGGTTATCTTATATCTCAGAAAACGTCAGCAGGGACAGGATTTACTGGAAGATGCGAAAGATTCCGTAAAGAAATCTGCCGGCACTATGCGCGACTACGTACGTAAAGCGAAGGCAGAAGCCAATGGAATTTATAGTAATGCAATGGGGTAAATCAGATAACTTTTTGAAAAAGCGCGTCCGGCCACCGGGCGCGCTTTTTTTATCCAGTTGAAATTAAGTCCGGTTGATTCCCCGGAAAACACTAGGTTTACAGCATATTTACTTTCACTACATATCTCCTCCCGATTACCCAAAATCGGTCTTTCCCGGAAAGGAACAGGGTTTCCTTTCTCTGATATTTCTATTCTATTTTAATACAAACAGGTGCTTACGGCACATTTAACCAGGCAAATACATGTCATCAATATCCAATAAGGCCATTGTACTGGCCGCACTCAGGCGCCTCATCGGGGAGCGCAATACCAGCGTAATAGACACTTATCTTCATGATTCCTATATTCAGCACAGTCCTATGGTAAAAGACGGCAAGGCCGGTTTGCTGGAAGCGCTTGAGCAGCTGAAGCAGCAGCCCGCGCCTGCGGAGGCAAAATCGCCTGTAGTACGCACCTTCGAAGACGGGGATTATGTAATGCTGCATATGGCTGTAGCGTTTATGGGCAAAAATGTGGCCATTGTGGATCTTTATCGCCTCGAAGAGGGGAAGCTGGCGGAGCACTGGGACGCCACACAGGAGCAGCCGGAGAATGCCTCCATAACAGAAGGCGCCACAGAAATTACCGACCTGCATCTCACGGCAGGTAATAAGGCAATTGTGGAACAATACTTCCGGAAGCCTGATGTGGCGCTCCTGTCGCCGGATTATTATTCGCACAACGTGAATACTCCCGGATTGGCAACCCGCAGGGTTCACCGCATCATAGGAGAGGGGAACTTTGTAATGGTGCAATCTTCCACTGCGGATGTTGTTTGTTACGATATATTCCGCTTACAGGAAGGATTGCTGGCGGAACACTGGCAGGTAGCGCAGGCCATTCCTGAAAGGATGCCGCATAATAACGGCATGATATAGTTTTTTACAGCTGGAATGGCCGGTCAGTGAAACTTTTCCTGCCGTTCCAGCTTTGCAATGAAATCGACAATACGCTTAGCCCTTGTTTCAGGCTTTTTCGCATTTTGTAACCGGAAGTAGATAGCGAATTTATTTTGCTTGTTCAGGGTTTCAAAAAAAGCAGCTGCTTTTTTGTTCTTCTTTAATGCAGCCATAAAGTCGTCCGGTATGGTTGCTTCACTTTGGGTAGCATATGCTTTTTCCCAGCGACCGTCGGCTTTAGCCAGTTCCACCTGGCGGATACCTGCAGGCTTCATTTTTCCTTCTGCAGTAAGGCGTGCGATATGTTTGGTATTTCTTTCCGACCAGATGCTCTTTGGGCGTCGTGGTGTGAACTTCTGTATATAAGAGGTTTCATCAACGGACTTCGCCATGCCATCGATCCATCCGTAACAAAGTGCTTCTTCGAGTGCCTGGGCGTAATTAATGGAGGGGATTTTGGAATCTTTTTTATACATGCGGAGCCAAACGCCATCTTCCTGCGTATGGTGCTTAGCCAGCCATTTCTCCCATTGTTGCTGGGTTTCGAAGAAAAGTTCGGGTAGTTCTTTAGGAGTTGCCATAGATATAAAGATATGGGTTTGATCAGCGTGTATGCATGGCAGTTAGTATTTTTTTTCAGAAAAATTTGGAAGTTTTAAATTAATTCATACTTTTGCGCTCCCATTAGATGAATAACGATTCCCTAGCTCAGTTGGTAGAGCAATACACTTTTAATGTATGGGTCTTGGGTTCGAGTCCCAAGGGGATCACTGGAGAAACTTGAAACCTGCACTAGTTGCAGGTTTTTTGTTTTAGGTCTATTTGTTAGTCTATCAAAGTGCGAATTCGCTATTCTGCTTTACTTAGTTTTATTTGGGTTGACTTGTCTATATGAAGATACTTCTTATTTAATTCTTTTGTTACAACTAATTCTCTCGTAAAAAAGCGTGTTATTTTAAAGTTAGTAAGCTTTAAAACAACACGCTTTAGGCAAATCGATGATTACAATATAATTGATCTTAGATCTTCCCGGTAAAAATTTAGATTATCTCTTCTCTCTTAATACTGTCAGTTTTACCCGGAAATCATTATCACTTTAAATCAATGGTGACTTTTTCGATTTTGCCGCAGAACTTAAATGGCATTTTATAAGTCCAATCAACGGGGGAACCTACATCTTTTCCGATGTCCATTCCTTCTACAATTGAGAATTGAACTGGAATAGTTCTTTCCAACCGTCCTTCCGCTATTTTTTCTCCATTGGCACTCATAGTGATCTTTCCACCTTTGCCCATTCCGCCACCATCGTAAACAAAATCTACCACTAAATTAGTTTTGCCTTTGGGGAGTGGTTGTTTGGATGTTAAAGTTATATGGTCTAAACCCAGATAATTGTAGGTGAAAACAGCCTTGCCCGCGCGTAAATATAGGCCATAACCAGCCTGCATTCCTCCATGTGTGATGATGATGCCACTATCCCTTGTATCTGAAAGTTCAAGTACGGCGGTAATGGTCCATGATTTATTGAGCATAGGCGGTGCAGCTGCATCTGGAACACCATTGGTCCCGTTATAGTAAGTCATGGACTTACGCCCGCCAATTAAACTTGGTCTGCCCATAAGTTCCGCATTCATCCTGGGGTTGGAGCCGCGCCAGTCTAACGGCAATACATTGTATTTAGCTGCTTCAACCCACCATATATCTTGCATTTGGCGAAGTTTTTCAGGATATTTCTGTGCGAGATCATTCGCTTGCGTAAAATCCTCGTCAATATTATAAAGTTCCCACTTTTGCTTATCTGGATCAAACGCACCTCGTACGGCTTGCCACGGCGGAAAAGAGAGCGCAGATGCCATCCATCCATTATCGTAAAGTCCCCGGTTAACTCCCAATTCAAAGTACTGGGTATTATGACGCCCTTTGGCGTTAGCGCTGTCAAATGTGTAGGCAAAACTGATGCCTTCAATAGGTTTCTGCGCTATGCCATTTAGTTCTCGTGGTGGTGTGACGCCGCATACTTCATATAGGGTGGGAACAATATCGATGACATGTGTAAACTGGCTTCTGAGTCCCCCCTTATCTTTTATTTTGGCTGGCCAGTCAATGATCAATGGATTACGTGTGCCGCCGAAATGACTGGCCACCTGTTTGGTCCATTGGAAGGGAGCATCCATTGCCCATGCCCATGCTGAAGGAAAATGATTGTAGTGTTTAGGACCTCCCAGTTCGTCAATCGCCTTTAAATTGTCCTGCCACTTTTCAGGATGGCCATTGAAGAATGCCATTTCATTGATAGAGCCTTCAATACCTCCTTCGGCACTGGAGCCATTGTCTCCGGCTATATATACGATTACCGTATTATCAGCATCCGGCAATTTTTTCACAGCCTCCACAATTCTTCCCATCTGATCATCGCAAAAAGAACCGTATGCAGCAAATACCTCCATCATGTGAGCATACAGCCGTTTTTGATTCGCATTCAACGACGCCCATGCCGGCAAACTCTCGGGTCGGGGTGTGAGCTTTGCATTAGCGGGAATCACGCCAAGTTTTTTCTGTCGGTCAAAGGCTTCTTCACGATATCTATCCCAACCCATATCAAATTTGCCTTTAAATTTTGCTATCCAGTCCTGGGGTGCATGGTGAGGCGCGTGGGTAGCGCCTGGCGCAACATATAGAAAAATAGGTTTATCGGGTGCGATGCTCTTGGTCTTTTGCATCCATTCAATGGCCTTATCCGCAAGATCTGTTGTCATATAGTAATTTGGATCTGTTGAAGCCGGAACCAGGTTCATGTTTTCATATAGTACCGGATTCCAATGATTCATATCTCCACCATTAAAGCCGTAGAAGTAATCAAAGCCGAGACCATTGGCCCAGTGATCAAAAGGGCCTACATCACTGGTCTCCCAGGTGGGTGTGTTATGATTTTTGCCAATCCATGCCGTAGCATAACCGTTTTGTCGTAATACTTCGGCTATTGTACCGCAACTTTTTGGAAGAATACAGGTGTATCCTTCATATCCCGTTGCCGCTTCTGTAATACCTGCAAATGCAGCAGAATGGTGATTCCTGCCGGTAATAAGTGAAGCCCTGGTAGGACTGCATAATGCCGTTGTGTGAAAGCGATTGTATCTTAATCCCTCAGCAGCGAGTTTGTCCATGGTGGGAGAAGGGACGCCTCCTCCAAAAGTACTGAACTGCCCAAAACCTGCATCATCCAGCAATATCAATACAATATTCGGTGCTCCCTTTGGCGCCTTTACTGGTTGAGGAAACTGCGCTGGATCGGATTCAAGGTAAGTCCGTCCAACATGCCCCTTAAATTGAAAATCCGGTCTGGGGAGAATGTTCGAAGTTCTCTTCCCGGCAGGAGTTGTGCTTTTTTGATCCTGGGCGCTGGCTGATTGAAAGCCCCCAATACTAATTAGAAAAAGAATGCAGACAATTATCTTCTTGCTCATATTTAAGGATTAAAAGATTTAGCTATCACCACATACAATAAGACCTATATCGATCAGTTGTCCGTGTTGGTTGAAGTATTTAAAACCTAAAATGATGAGTTAGCTAATTGAATATGCCAGGAATAGAAGTCAGGGTTCTCAGCGCTCATTTTTAACAGACATATTGATAATATGTTTTGATCGCCACTTGGATTTTAGTTGGTTTTTCGCTGAATCTATTGTTTTCTAAACAACCGGGTAGAAAAATTGTTTTCTACTGTTGTTAACTATACCAGAATATATTGGTATATTCATATTAAAAGGATTTGTGTTATGGAAAAGACTTTGCAGCGTTTGGCATCCTTTGCCACTTTTGATCTCCCACTTAGTGTAGGCTATAACCAGCTACTACTACGTACAATTCACAAAGAACAAGTATCCGTTAATCGCTCTTGGAATATTGAGGGCACGAGAAGAAGGCTAATTGCCCATTATTGGTATCGGCATGTACTTTATCACTTCCTATCATTGTTCTGCATTTCCCTACTTATTATTTTACCATTTGGCCCTTACCTTAATTTACTTATCTATACTATTTATGATGGGAATCATAAGTTTTTGGATAACCTACTTTTTTATCTATTTACCTTTTTTTCATCAGCCTTTCTTCCGCAGTTGGAAACACTGATAGCCAATTACAAAAAGGCACAAGTAGAAATACCCCGGACCAAGAGCGCCAAAACTCAAACTAAAATTCCTGCCTTAACCATTATTCTTTATACACTTTTCAAAACAGCTGGCGCTGAAAGGATTTCTAGTGATGCCTTTTCCGCTCAGATGATAAACAGATTAACTGGAGTGGATACTGACAGCATTAAAGAAAATCTTCGTAGGATTATTCACCCCAAAACTCTCACCCCTAAGGAACGGGCAGAAATAGTGAAAGGCATAGCTGTTGCAAAGATTTACTTTGAGAAACTGGGCCATCCACCAGCTATTAAGCTGCTGGATGGGATGGAAATGAAATTGAGAGGGGCATAACGCCCCTTTTTTATGCGTTAATACCTGGCCTTAAGTATACTTAGTTTTTTTCAACTTGCCCACAGGCATATGTTTGTCGCCTAAAACAGTAAGTGTATGAAAGAAAATGTGCAAATTGAAAAAGCTGTAACCCCCATGTTGTTTCCCTTTGATCCCGACCAGTATTGGCAACGGATAAGACTTATTATCCGGGAAGAAGTTACAAACGCCGAAAAGAGTAAACCTGCTCAACCGTTTTATGAAACGCCTGGATTGACCTACAAACCCCTTTTTAAGCTGGCAGAGGTCTGCAAACTATTCCAGGTTACTAAGCCCACCATTTACGAATGGATCAGACGTGGCAGGCTAAAACGCCACAAAATTGAACCCCGTGTATTCTTTCTCTGGAATGACATTCAGCAACTATTACAACCCGAACAAGACAGTAAAGATTAAACGTTCAGCTTTTGCTGCCCGTTTGCGAAGATCAGACAGACAGCATAGCTATCTGTCCTGCGGAGATTGAACTAGCGGCGTTACCGCCAGTTCGGGGAGATGATACAGGCAGCTTCGCTACCTGTATGTGGAGATAAACCGGGCGGCTTCGCCATCCGGTTGCGGAGGTCGAACGGATCTTCGCTCCGTTAGCGAGCGGTGTTTTTGCTTCGCTCCCGCTCGCCCCTTCGCTCCCGGTGGTCGCAAAGGGGGAAATGCAGCGGAGATTAAATCGGAGATCAGATGGAGAGATCAGAGCAAAGACCAAAGAGTAAAGGTGGTCGACCGGCTAAGGCCGTTCGAAAAGAAAAGCAATTCAGCCTCAGATTCACTGAGGCCGAATATGCTACCGTGAAGGAAAAAGCCGCTAACGCAGGCTTAACCTTCACTATGTATCTGCGAATAATGGCCCTGTTGGGCCAGGTTAAAGCACGGCAAAACGAAGATGAAAGGCAGGCGGTAAAGCAGTTAATTACTATGGCATCTAACATTAATCAACTGGCAAAAGTAGCCCACCAGCAGGGGCTATTAACTGCTATGCAGCTTTTTGAACGGTACCGGAAACAATTTGATGAAGTAATTAACCAGTTAACAAATGATAAGTAAGGTGATCATCGGCAGCAGTTTTTATGGCTGCTGCCGGTATATATGTGAAGATGAAGGAAGAGCAACTGTATTAGATGCTGAAGGTGTGAGAGACTATAATTATCGTTTAATGGCCCATGATTTTGAGACTCAAAGGGGGGATCTACCAGGAAAGAAGAAGGCAGTTTTTCACGGTATTCTTAGTTTTTATCCTGGGGAAGCTTTAACAGATGAATTATTGGTGACGATAGCAAAGGAGTATCTTGAAAAGATTGACATGTCCGATACCCAGTTCGCAATAGCCAAACATACAGATAAAAAACACCTGCATCTGCACATAATAGCCAATTTTGTTGGGAACAAGAGGAAGGCAATCCGCGACAGCTGGATAGGCTGGCGAGGGAAAAAAGCAGCGCAGGCATTAACAAAGAAGTATCAATTAATTCCTGCTAAAAAGAAGGTTTTAGCTCTAACAAATCTGGAATCTTTAAATACAGAAGAAGCGATCCGTTATGATATTTATCATGCAATTCAGAGTAAATTACCCCATGCCCGAAGCCTCTCAGGGCTAGCCGATAGCTTGATGAATCTAGGAATAGATATACAGTTTAAGTATAAATCGGGAACCTGAAATCGAATAGCTCAATAATACCAATCCGAATATTAGGGGTTCTTGAATTATTAGGATGTATCGGCATTATAGTCCCGTGGCTTTCAGATATTGCACCAATTTTGACACCCATGGCAGCAACAGCCTTTTGCTCAATTATGTTAGCAGGCATGGTTGTTCACGTCAAGAAGAAGGAATACAAAATGCTCCCAATGTTAATTATAGTTTTTATCCTGTCAGCAATTGTTGCATATTTTAGGTTCGCAGCTTTAGCATCACAATAGGAAATAGCTGAATTGAACATAGCAATATTTAGCCAAACGGCCATCAACTACTACTTGCAGCCTTGTTTGACAGCAATGAAAGCTACTCTTAAATTCACGCAATTTCGGCTAACTTGCGCAGGTCCATATACAAAAAGTTCGAGTTTTGTACCAGCGGGATCACTGGAAGATTTGAAGACCTGCACTTGGTGCGGGTCTTCTTTTTTTGCTCTATAATTTACTCTATAATAATCCGTTTGGACGGTAGAGTTTACGTGGCTTTACAAAGAGCTGAACTATCTTTACGAATTTACGATATTTTACTATGAAATATTTCCTTGTGAAAGTTTGTTAATTTTTATTAAAACGATAATGCGCAAATAAATGGATACCCTATACCCTGAACTTAAGGACTATATCTATCAATACTGTGAGCAATTTATGACTGTAGATGAAATGATGGCGAAGAAAACGGTTTTGTACAACCTCAACACGGAGTCCGAATCGATGCTTTCAATGATGCGGGAAAAAGGATGGATGAGTGATGATCCGAAAATACTTTCAATGATAGCAGATGGCAAGGAGGTACTGAAAGACAGGATTGTAAAAAGAATATGGGAGGAACATCGGCATGAGTTGTCTTTAAATCTTTGTTTAGTGTGTAACAAAATTACTAGAACTCCTGAGGCCCGCCAATGTCGTTTTTGCTTTCATGATTGGCATTGAGGCCCAGTTAGAGTTTCGTAATTGCGAAATCACAACAGCGAAATCAAAAGATATGAACAGGTTCGATTTCTGTACCATCTGATCACCAGCTGGAGTAAAAGTAAATACTCGTACCTAATTACATCTAAATTTTGCAGGTCAAAGAGTTTGTTTATTATTGGAATTATGCATAATGTACATATAAGTGGATATAAGAAGGGCGAATGGCCGTTTGTTCCATTGTTGATATTAATCAGGGAATTATCGGATATGTCTTTTGCTGATGCACGAAAAATCGTAGATAGTGTCTGGGCAAATGAAACTGCTGAAATTTCGTTTGTTGATTTGAGTGTGGCGCAGGAGTTTATTAAGAAGGCAGATACTATTGGGATAGACTGTGTATTATGGTAGAAGATTATTGTCACATTCCCTGCTTCGCCGGAACCCGCCAGATGTTCGATTGTGATACAATCGGGGATTTGTTAACTGCTACCCTCCTAAGTCGGGGCAGTGAATAGAGAAAAAAGGAGAGCAATTTGTGGGTCGTGGTTGTTGGTTTATCTCTCAAAACTTAACTCTTTTGCATAATCCGTATAATCACTTCATAGTGAAAACTGCAATTAAAATGATTGGTAATAAGAATGAAACCAAAGAAGTAACTCCCCATATTTTTTTTTGAGCACTTGTCTTAAGTTCAAATACTTCAATAATCCTTCTCCCTTTTTCTTCCGAATAATACTTAAAAAGAAGAAATAACCATACGAAAATTAAGGGTAAGAAGTAGAATTTATTGATACCTATTTCCCTTAGATTGATCATTCCAATTCTTTGAAAAATTGCAAATATCAGAATACATAACATCATTTGGCATACAGCCACGACACAGATGGCACTTGGCCTAGGTTCTTCTCGTTTAAACCGGGAATAGAATTTATAAGTTGCGGCGTATATATTATCGTAATATCCCATTTTTATTTTTTTGTTTATTTTTTATCTATTAAGTCTTGAATCGTATCACTAATGCCCTTGCCATCATTAGCCGCCCTTTAATTTTGTTACCGCGCCATTGTAGAAAGGCAAACCATGATTACGCTGCAAAACGGTGTGAATGGTTATTTATTCTGGCAAATTCTCCCTTGTATACATGTGCCGTTACACTTAAGTTTACATCTCTAACGTCCATTCTTTAAGTTACAGTGCTGTGCTAAAATGAGAAATTGAAAGCGGTTCCAAACAATTTTTCAGAGTGCTTCTTTTGGGCATATTGCCCCTTTCGGTGGATGAACTTGGGCTAAAAATAATCAATATTTAGGGTTTTGAACCACCATTAGGTCATTGTTTTCGTACCCATTTGTCTCTTTTTACAACTTAAGAAAAGTAAAATCTCTTCAGTAATAGAATATCATTTTTATATATGTAATTGTGCGTATTTTCCCCATTTACTGCCCCGACTTAGGAGGGTAGCAGTCAAAAAATCCCTGATTGTATCACAATCGAACATCTGGCGGGTTCCAGCAACGCATGGGACATAATATTTATGTATCAAAATAAGATCAAGCAGAAAATACACACCTCGTAGATCGCTTTTAATGAGATCTTAAAAATGCAAATCAGACGTTTTTTGGGTCCTCGGCAGTTCTCTTTTATCTTCCTTAAAATCGACTATAAATAGTATTTTAAGAGGTTCTTAATTCCGGTTATCTATCTATTCTTTTTCTGGTCCGTATGATAAATAATATCAGCAACTGGAGATTTTAAGTAGGAATCAGAAATTGCCTATTTAGATGGTCACGCCTTGTAAAATATAATTGATCGATGGCCTTAAAAAATATTTGAATGGTTAGGCTAATATCTTACAGATTTCCCGCTTCACTGAAAACTGCAAAATGTCAGGTTGTATGTATTACAAGTTGTATTTTGCGCTTTCCCTCAGGAGCCGGGGGCTATTTAACCTGTATCAAAATCTTTAGGGGTTGAGGCTATGATAAAACTTTTAGTTATTTTCGAATAACCAGTTTTCTCAACTCCGCATATTGGGCTTGCCTCCCGTCGGACTTCAGATAGAAAGCCATTAAAAATGCACAATATCCCTTGTTGTTATCGACCCATGGATAACTGCCAAAGAGGCCCGGGCTGCTGACCGTACCTCCACGACCACTATACGGATATTTGTCATTGTTTTAAAGGGAGTTTTACTATAAAATGTGTATCTGACCGGCTGATTTCAATTTCATGGTGGATCATGATCCTGAAACGTTCATTCAGGTTGGCAAGGCCCATTCCATTGCTCGCTTCCGGTGTTGGTATTTCCCAAAGGCTGTTACTGAAAATAAGCTGACCATCCTTTACTTTAATTTGTACCCGTAATGGTCTTTCAGCGGTTGCTGCATTATGCTTGACTGCATTTTCAAGCAGGGGTTGCAACGATAGATGAGGTATTTTAACCGGCAGGTACACATCGGCTATATTGATTGTGAGCTCAAACGCATTTTCCAGCCGCATTGAAATAAGTTTTGCAAATGATCTGAGCACTGTCAGTTCATCGGTAAGGGGAACCAGATCCGTATGGGAACCTATCAGTGCATAACGAAAAACAGCAGACATATCACGGATGTATTTTTGAGCCTGTTCCGGATTTTCACGGACTATTGCTGAAAGGCTGCTCAGGGAATTGAACAGGAAATGCGGGTTCATCTGCTCTTTTAGTAATTGTAACTCCGAGGCCAGATAAGCATTTTTCAATTGCTGATTTTCGGCTGTTATGCTCCGGGAGTTACGCATCAGCAAAATGATCTTAACGATGATGGCTGTCAATATTGCGCTCAGGCCCAGTCGAAAGAAAGAACCTGAGAACATCAGACGGGTCAATTGGAGCCCCGGGAAAAACAAACGTTGTAATACCGTGCCGGTAATCAATAAAACACAAAATGCAAGGACGTTGAAAACAGTGTAGAGTAAATACTTTTCCTTTTCCCGGTAAGATGACAGCCATTTTCCCCTGCGGAGATTAACGCTGAAAAGAAGAACACAAAAAAGCAGGTTAAATGCAAACTGGAATAAAAGCTCAGAAGGATTAAAATGCCAGTACCTGGCCATGAGCCCATTTTCACGCAAAGCTAAAAGTTTTGGTGAGTTTACCATCAGGGCGATCAGCAGGGAACTGTACCAGCAAATACGGTGCTCATTTTTATTCATTGTTAAACTTACGGAAAAATTGATATTCTCAGGAGGCTACAACCGTCAGTTCGATAAATCAGGGGGTGAAAGGGAATATTTCAATGGTCAGTTTGACTGCATCTTTAAGTTGAAACGATGGGGACAACCGGACAACGATGGTATTATACCTTTCGAATATGACCAAATTTTGGGCGAATATCGGCTTATAACTTTCGAATATAAAACGGATGCATGAATTGAATCATGGCTCATCTATTTTTGATGTGAAAATATTAGTGTGAAAAGTGCCGCTATTATTGGCTTGTTAAGTTATTAGCGCCGTTAAAAACCAAAATTATGTTGAAGTTTAACAAAATGAGTAAAAAGCCGCTTGATATCCTGTATGCAATACTTTGGATTGGCATTTTCGGGGCATTTGCAGTTTATGTATATTCGGGCAAGGTATTCGAGCCATATAACGGGAAGATTCATATTGTTGCCATTTTGATAGGGTGGGTGGCACAATATATTGGTTTGTTTCTTACGGCGTTACTCTTGTTTGCAATAGGAGTATACAAAGCATTCATGATTTTATTTAGTGATAAATACGAGAAGTAAAATCACGACGATACAGGAACTGAATGAATCCCTGGCTATAGTGGTGAGTCGCCATAAATCCATTGGAAAATAGTTCGGTTTCTGAACCACAGGGATCACCATCAAATAACAAAGCTCGCGCTAGTCGCGAGCTTTGTTATTTGATCTGTTTTTAGTCGATCAAAAGGGTGGATTCGCAGTTCTTGATTACGGGGTTTCATTTGGGTTAACCTATCTGCACTACCAGGGTATTTCTCCTGTTTCAGGATTATTTTCCTCACTGAAAAATTTCCCTGTTGGGCCATCATCGTCAATCAGCGCATATTTTACGATCCGTTTTCCGGTATCTTTAACCGTTCAGGGACCACGATGTCCATTGAAATCTGTCTTTGTATATTATCTAAGTACAGTATCTGGTTTAAAATTCCAAAAACCTTTATTACTCTTTCTTTTGCAGCACTGTCAAGAGCTATAGTTGGTTCGTTTAAAGGGTTGACTAAAAAAGAGCATAGTTGTGGCAACAAGGCCAATGTATTTTCATCAAACAGTAATTTGAAGTATTTGATATTGTCTGTTTTAGCAGGTGGCGTAAAAATCTGATTGGGCATTGCAAAAAGCAAGTGCCGTCAGTAAGCATATAGTCTTGTAGTTCTAAATTGTATGTAATTGAGCCGCTTTCAGGAATGAGCCGGACGACTGATCGAAAAACTACGTTATAAATGAAAAGAAAGACAAACCCGGAAATGAGGAAGAGGGGACAACTCTTGCGCAATAATTTAAATTTCTTATTTCGTTTGATTGTATTTAGAAAATAATTTTCAAATTTTTTCTTATATTAGTCTGATGCCACGGATTCATTAATTTGTTTAAACCCGACACCATTATTATGCTCGCGACTAAGTTCCTCCAGCTTTTTAAAAGGCGTACTTCCGGATCTTTAAAAGAAGGAAAGTCAACATTTACGGATGATTGTGTGAGAAAAGTCCATTGCACAGGTAATAGACAATGGATCAGGAAATTGAATACCCAATGGAAAAAATTCGTTGCTGAAATAGAACCTTTTCCTGCCCGTTTTTCAGGAAGGGGGATTGTAATTTGTGCAGGGGGCGTGAATTATTTTACCTGCGCCTGGATCAACATCAATATGTTGAGAAGAAATGGCTGTACACTCCCGATAGAAGTATGGTATACCGGAATAGAGTTGAATGCAGAGGCCATCACGGCATTGGAACGATTGGATGTAAGGTGCAGGAATTGCGAGGACTGCACAACAACCAATCTTACTGCACTCACGAGCTACGCCATGAAGCCATTTGCCATTTTACAAAGTGATTTCAGGGAAGTGTTATACCTGGATGCTGATAATAATTGTATCTCAGATCCTGCATTCCTATTTGACAGTAAAGAATACCAGGAACATGGAACGATTTTTTGGCCCGACTTCTGGACAACTGACCGCCATAATCCTATTTGGAAAATTATTGATTCCGAAGAGGATGGTTCGATAGAGCAGGAGAGCGGGCAGCTGTTGATTAACAAAGAAAAGTGCTGGAAAGAACTTAACCTTTGTCTGCATTTTAACCTGAATAAAAAAGACTATTACAGGATGTTATTGGGGGATAAAGATACCTTCAGATTTGCCTGGAAAGCATTGCATACTCCTTATTATATGATTGCAGATGGCGTAGGACTATGTGGAATGGACGAGTCTGCCGTTGGCTTCTGCGGTATGTCAATGGTACAACATGACCCGGCCGGGGAAATATTATTTCTCCACAGAAACTGGTTCAAATGGGATATTATGAAGGATGACGAGATCATGTGGACAACCATCAAAAGATACCAGCCGGGAACCACCAGATTGTTCAGGTTGAAATTTTTAACAAGAGGAAAAATAAAGTTGAAATTTCTGGATCTGGGCGGAGATGTCGAAACTGTTTCATTCCGGGAACTATTCGGCGACTATGAAATCAGATGTCTCGAAATACTTAAGGAACTCAGGTCCAGTGGGCTTTACAGCCGGTTCCTGCAACATACCTATTTTTCATTGTCAAGACCGGCTTACGCAGATGGGCATACGGAAAACATTTTTTCCGCATCCCAGACGGGAGTCTTAGCTGATTAATGATTTATGTCGTTTGGTCAGGTTAACTACCGGTGATGGCAGCCTCCACCTCTGTCAGATTCAACTCTCCCAGGCTGGGTGCAAATGTTATTTTGTATTGTATGTTTTCAAATTCTTCTAAAGAGATGATGTCCTTTTTAAGCATCACTTTTGAATTGTGCAGGATGTGTGCTGTCAGGTTCTTTCTTAATTTCGGTGAATTCATTTTAAGGGCTTCCAGGAAGAATTTTGGTCTTGGTATAATATAGGCCAGGGCAAGCGATTCGGTCAGGGTGAGCTGATTAGCCGGTTTGTCAAAATAGAAGTAAGCAGCTTCCTGGACGCCATAGATACCCGGACCGAGTTCAATGATATTGAGGTATATCTCCAGTATACGGTCCTTTCCAATAGAAAATACCTCTTCCAGGTACCACGTCAGTATAACTTCCTCTATTTTTCTTTGAAAATTTTTTCTATGGTACAGGAAAAGATTTCTGACCACCTGCATGGTTATGGTACTGGCGCCGCGGCTTAGTTTCCTGCTTTTTATATTGGATGCCATAGCAAGAAAAATAGCCTCAGAGTCAATTCCTTTATGGGTGTAGTAATGAGGATCTTCGGTACAGATAATTACCTTTTTAAGGTCTGCTGATATCTTGTCCAGCGGAAGAAAAAAAGAATTACCGCTATCAAGGTTAATTGACTTTACAGCGATATCTCCATCATAGACGTTATGAACAAAAGGTTGTTTTAAATAGGAATAGTCTGCGCCGCCATGATCCAAAATGCGAAGATTGTTATCCAGTTTGATTTCAAATTCTCTTTTGAATGAGTTGGTTAACTCAAACCGTAAGCGGGAAAGGAAGCCCAGGGTACCGGAAAATGAACTCCTGTATAAACTTTGTGTAGTGAAGTCCTGAAAAGATTTCAATATATCCTCCATTTGACAAGAAACCAGGTTTACTCCTAACTCGATAATGTCATTTTCCCTGTAAGAATGATCCAGGTAGAAAGGGAATCTGAGGTTATTCAGATGAAAACAGGATTGACGGTCGATATGAAATCCTTCTGAGTCGGGTTTGGCATACAACATCAGGCCCAGGTCACAGGTAAATGCCTGCTGATTACTTACCTTACTATTGTGCAAGGTGAGGTCGTGCGTATTGGTTTCAAGATCATAAGAGATCCCGTTGTTTTCGTCTTTACCCCGGCTAAGCCTGAATGTTAATTGTTTGGCAGTTACAGTGGTGGAAGGAGTATCTGCCTGTAGATCAGCAACCATGGTGAAATTACCTACATCCACCGTTAGCTGTTTTTCCGCAACCAGCTTTCTGGCTATTCCTTTTGGCTGGAAGCGTCCATCCTGGTGAGAGCCAGGCGCCGTGTTGTAATAGCGTTTGTTCAAGGCGAACGAACTGATTTTTACCTGTACATTTTTATGACCCGAAAGAATTATTTCCAGGTTCTCAATGTTGACCTGCGGAGGAATCGATTCAAACGCAGTGTCTACCCGGGTGGATATGCGTTTGTAAAAGTTTCTGATCATATCCTGGGGACTGATAACTACCGTACTCTTCGCTGTCGTATTTGCAGGTATAGTTTCTCTTTTGTTAATAACAATTTTGCAATCAGATATTTTTACAGAGATCAGTTTTATCCTGCCTTTTAAAAGGGAATACCAGCTGAACTTAACCTGGATACTGCCGGTTTCGCAAATCATATTCCGGGCGTTATTATATAAGCTTACAGGCTTTATTTTTACGCTGTTTATGCTGGTGATGCTGACAATGCCGAAATCTGCGCTTATCCGGTAGCGTGATTTTATTTTAAGCAGGATTTTTTCTTTTAAGGATCTGGCTACTGATGAGGTTTGGAGCTTCGTTAATAAACCGGGTTTTGTAACGTTGGATTGCATAAACAGAAATTAATTGATAATTGAAGATTCAAAATGTGTGATGCACTATAGGAAGGCATATGGATACAGCACAGTAAGCATTGGGTTATTATACAAAAAATAGAAAAGCAGTTTTGACTCTTCTAATAATTTTGAAATTATCATTTAAAACATTATTTTGCAAATATTAAACCCGAATTTCTCAGTTTTTTTTATTGACCCTCGATTTGTAACAACCCTCAGCGGAGCTGTGTCTTGCTCCATTCAAATTCAACCTGACACTCATTTTGCCGTTAGCGTACTTATTTTTCAGAATGTAATAATTCTGTGAACAGAGCAAGCTATGCGATAAAAATTTATGCTGTGCCGCTACGTGATTGTACTGACGGGATTTTCCTGTAATTCCACGTGAGCATTCCGCTGAGTTTGGAAGCCAGATCTGAGTTAACTAAGCGATATGCGTATAACAAACCTCACTCAACTTATACAGGCACAAAGTACATTGGGAAATGCTGGCATTACCTTTATTGAAAGCCATACTGATGAACATTTCCTGTTGTATAAAGATTTGTATGAAAAAGCATTGCAGTGCTTACTGGTGCTGCAGAAACGGGGCGTTTGCCGAAATGACGAGGTGATCCTGCAAATTGATGATAATAAATCTCTTCTTATTGCTTTCTGGGCCTGCATATTAGGAGGCATGATCCCGGTGCCGCTGGCAACGGGAGGAACGGATATGCATCGGCAAAAACTGTTTAATGTCTGGAAGATATTGAACAGGCCCCACCTCATCTCCTCTGCAGCGCACTTTGAAAAGATGACCGGATATGCCCTGTCAAACTCTCTTTTTTCAAGCAGTGACGAGATCAGTAAGCGTTACATTAATGAGTCGGAAGCGCTATCAGCCGGTGCGGCTGCTGAGCCGGTAACCGTAAGTCCGCAGGACATTGCGTTTATCCAGTTTTCTTCAGGCTCTACCGGAAATCCCAAAGGTATTGTACTCACTCATGAAAATCTTATTACCAATATACAGGGCATTAGTAATGCTGCGCAATATTCGGTTTCAGATTCCACGTTGAGCTGGATGCCACTTACCCATGATATGGGTATGATCGGCTTTCATCTTAATCCTTTACTGCATGGAATGAATCAGTGCCTGATACCAACAAGCCTGTTTGTTCGCAGACCTGCACTGTGGCTGGATGTACTTTCCCGGCACAGAGCCACCATTACCTGCTCACCTAATTTCGGCTACCGGTATTTTCTGAAGCATTATACACCCGATGATCATCACGACTGGAACCTCTCCAGCCTGCGGATTATCTATAACGGCGCTGAGCCCATATCTACAAAAATCTGTAAAGAGTTTACAGATAGCATGAAAAGATTTGGGTTGAGGGAACAGGCAATGCGCCCGGTGTATGGACTGGCAGAAGCGAGTGTGGCAGTTACCATATCGGATCTTGATAGCGATGTGGTCGCTGTAATGGTTAATAGAAATCATGTTAATATCAATGATAAGGTAGTGTTTAGTGAAGAGACTGCTGACGCAGTTTCTTTTGCAGATGTTGGCAAACCGGTGGATGGTTGCTCCCTGAGAGTAGCGGATGATGATGATCATCCGGTTGATGCCGCTGTAATAGGCCATATACAGATAAAGGGAAATAATGTAACAAAGGGTTACTACAATGATAAGCAGGCTTCCGGACAAGTATTCAGTGCGGATGGATGGTTGAAAACAGGTGACCTTGGCTTCCTCAGCGACAAGGGATCACTATTTGTTACCGGAAGAGCGAAAGATATCATCTTTATTAATGGTCAGAATTTTTACCCGCACGACATCGAACGCATTGCAGAGGAAATTGATACCATAGAACTAAACAAGATAGCCGTTGGTGGTTTTTTTAACAGGAATACGCAGAGAGACGAAGTGATTGCTTTTGTGCTTCACCGGGGCGAGCTTTCTTCGTTTATTCAAACCGCAACACAGCTGAAGAAATTGATCAATACCAGGTGTGGATTTGAGATTGACCAGGTGATTCCAGTAAAGAATATACCCAGAACTACCAGTGGTAAGCTGCAACGCTTTAAACTGATAGCGCAATACCTCGACGGTAAGTACAGGGAAACAACGAATGCATTATTTCGCTTAACGGAAGATGCGGCCAATGATTTTGACGTGTTTCACCCGGAGACACCTATCGAGCAAAAGCTATTTGATATCTGGCAGCGGGTTCTGAAGCATCCGCATTTTGATGGGAAAGGTCACTTCTTTGAAAATGGCGGGGACTCTTTAAGGGCATCTGAAGTATGCATGTTGGTGAAAAAGGAATTGGGAGTAGAGATGGGCCTGGAAGTACTCTTCCGCTACCCTGCCATCCCGGCGCTCGCTGCTGAAATAGCCAACCTGGAGAAAGCGGCGCCTTATCATTCCATCCCCCGTGCAGCACCGTCAGATACGTATGTATTGTCTGCTGCACAAAAACGGATGTACTATACATGGGAAGTAGATCAAACGTCTACCGCATACAATATACCTGTTACATTAAAGATAGACGGGCCTGTTAACCGGGAGAAACTGAAGGCAGCCATAGAAACACTGATATCCAGGCATGAAGTGTTACGTATGTCATTTAAAGACCCTCAACAGCCGGTATACAGGATTCACGAAACAGTGGCTTTGCCGTTTGATTACATAACTTCCACTCCGGAGAACCTGGATCAATTGTTCCGGGAGCTGATTACCCCTTTCGACCTGCATCAATCACCACTGTTCAAGATCCGCCTGGTAAACATTCCGGGGCAGCAACATTACTTGTTTTTAGATTTTCACCATATCATCTGCGACGGTATATCCGTGAATATTTTCATACAGGAATTATTCGAATGCTACAGGGGGGATGAGTTGCCTTCTATTCCCGTTACTTACAGTGATTACTCGGATTGGGAGCATCGTATGTTTGCATCGGGCAGCCTCCAAAGGCAGGAATTATTCTGGAAACAGCAATTAGCTCAATCCGTTCCGGTACTGGACCCGCCCATTGATTTCAACCGTCCCGTTATTTTTAATCCCAAAGGCGAAAAACTGGAAGTGCTGCTGGATAAAGATATCACCGCCGGTCTTTCCCGGATAGCCACACAATATGCCTGCTCACTGAATACACTCCTGTTCACATTATACAGCGTGCTATTGTCAAAGTACAGCAGACAGCCACAGGTTGCAATAGGTATTGCCGCCGCTGGCAGAACCCACCCGGATCTATTGAATATAGTCGGCATGTTCGTCAACAGCCTGCCTGTGATAAGCGATATTCCCGCCAATACTTTTTTCCCCGACCTGCTGGAAAAACATCATCATCTGTTAACGGCCGTGTTGGATAACCAGGATTATCCCTTTGAAAGGATGATACAACAGGCGGGAGCACCTGCTGATGCCAGTCGTAATCGTCTTTTTGATACCATGTTCGTTTATCAGAATATTGGCTACGATCATATGAAGACCGGCGATCTGCAGGTCCAGCGCCATTTCTTCGATCCGGGAATTGCCAAGTTTGATCTTTCGATGGAAGTATTTTATTATGACCAGACATTAAAGTACGTCATCGAATACAATACAAGCCTCTTCAAAAAGGAAACGGCAGAACGGATTTCCGGTCACTTTGCTAACCTGGTAAAACAAATAACGCAGAAGCCGGACATCAGCATTCATGAAATAAATTTGCTAAGCGGAGTAGAATACCAGGATATCATTCATCATTTTAATAATACCGCTGCAGATTTTCCGCTCCATACCACTATCCATGAACAGTTCAGGCGGCAGGCGGAAGCCACGCCGGAGGCGATTGCGATAGAATACGGGGATGATACTATCACTTACCGTCAATTGAATGAGCAGGCTGACCGGTTATCATTTATACTGAGAAGTAAAGGTATCAACACGGAGAGTATTGTGGCCGTGCTGATGGACAGGCGTCCTGAACTGATGGTGGCCATACTGGCAGTGCTGAAAACGGGAGCCTGCTTTTTGCCCATTGATATATCAACGCCTGTCCGGAGAATCAGTTACATGCTTACAGACAGCAGGGCAAGTATGATGATCACAGGCAAAGAAGAAAGCGACCTGCCGGAAGTAGCTTTGCTACTTTCTGAGCTGCCCTTGTTGGAAATATTGGATATCAGTTCGCTGACACTACCGGAAAATGTTCCTGCTACTTATAGTCCGGCTGAGCCCAACAGCCTGGCTTACATCATTTACACTTCCGGTACCACCGGGAATCCCAAAGGCGTGATGATTGAGCATCATTCATTGGTCAATTATATTATCTGGGCTTCGGACATGTATGTGAAAAAAGAGGAAGCTGCGTTCCCGCTGTATACCTCTATTTCATTTGATTTAACCATCACCTCTTTATTTTTACCGTTGGTAACCGGTAACAGGATTGTTATTTATAGCGCTGCGGAAGATGAGTTTTTGATGCGGAGAGTGGTGCTTGATAATAAAGTGGCAGTAGTTAAAGCCACTCCCTCGCATTTGATATTGATCGCCTCCTGCATTTCCAGGGAAGTTGCGCGTAACAGTAAAATAAAACGCTTTATCGTTGGTGGTGAGGAATTGACCCGTTCCATTGCGGCGGAAATACACCTGCTTTTTGGAAGTCATATAGAGATCTATAATGAATATGGACCGACAGAAGCAACTGTAGGATGCATGATTCATCAATTTGACCCGGCAGACAAGGCCGCGGCAGTGCCTATTGGCATACCTGCCGCTAACACCCGCATATATGTGCTGGATGATTCGCTTAAGCCGGTACCCATCGGTGTTAAAGGGGAATTGTATATTTCCGGCGAAGGGGTAGCAAGAGGATATTTGGGTAGCCAGGAACTCACCGGGCAGAAAATCATCAACGACCCTTTTGTGACAGGGTTAAGGATGTATAGAACAGGCGATATTGCGAAGCGCCTTCCTTCCGGCCTTATTGAGTATATAGGCCGGACAGATAAGCAAATTAAAATCAGCGGCCATAGAATTGATCTGACTGAAATTGAACACCAGGTGGCAACTTACGAGGGGATTGCTTCTTCGGTAGTCATCATCAGGGACGGGAAGAAGTCTCCTGTTATAGTAGCTTATTACATTGTTTCGGGGAGACAGGAGACCATAGCAGAACCGTTGCTCAGGTCTTACCTGTCAGATAGACTACCCTACTACGCCATGCCGGCTTATTTTATTCAACTGGATGCTTATCCGCTTACCTCTAATGGAAAAGTAGATCATGCAGCACTTCCGGCGGTGGAATTTTCTGAAACTTTGGATGTCCGGGAGATAGATGCACACGATAAAACTTTTATAGCCATATGGAATGAGGTATTTGGGGTAGATAATATTTCGGCCAGTGATAATTTTTTTGAACTTGGAGGAGATTCTATCAAGGCTATCCAGATATTATCCCGGTTAGCTGATGAAGGTTTTATGCTGACCATAAAGGATATTCTCATCTATCAAACAATCCGGCAGATCGTCTCCAACCTGCAGAATACGGAGAGTCGCCGGGAATATGAGCAGGGATACATAGAGGGCTCCCGTGAGCTGATGCCTATTGAAGCCTGGTTTTTTGATCAGGATTTTCAACGTCCGGATTTCTACAATCATTCCATGTTGCTTTCGTTTCATGAAGAGATCGATCTCCATTTGCTGCAGTTGTCTTTTCAGGCACTCATCAGGCAACACGATGGAGTGAGAATCAACTATGATCCCAGGCGGGAAACATTATTCTATAATAAGCATCACCGCGATAATCCATTCACCATAACATCATATGACCTGGACGTTCAGGGCCAGGAAATGAAGGGAATATGCATGTCTCTTAAAAGTAGCTTTGATATTTCAAGGGATCTTCTTTTGAAAGCAGCTGTTTTCAGAATGGGAGGCAACCACAGGATGTTATTTATCACAGCTCATCATTTAATTGTTGATGGTGTTTCCTGGAGAATTTTGTTGAAAGATCTTTATACTACGTACAAAAGTCTGAAGAACAATAGCCCGGTAAAATTCCCCGCTAAAACAGCAACTGCCAGAGAGTGGTACGATGCTTTGCTGCGTTATCCGCATGTTGAAGGCAATGCGGCGGAACTGGCATTCTGGCAATCAGTGGCCAATGTTCCATTTTCACTTCCCCTGGATAAGCGTCCGGCAGACTGGCGCACGATGAATGCCGCAAGTGAAAAACGTACGATAGATAAAGCAGGCACGCGGGCGTTATTGAAGCTCGCACACCAGGTATATAAATCGGACATAACCATCCTGTTAAATGCGGCTTTAGCGCTGTCTGTCAGGGACTGGACGGGAAAGAATGTATGTGTTATCGAGCAGGAAAATCATGGGAGATATCTCGATGGTCTGAATATCTCCAGGACTGTTGGCTGGTTTACTTCTATGTATCCCCAGCAATTGCAACTCCATGAGGGGGCCCTTGAAGCTGTTATATGGGAGGTCAGGGAACAGATGACCCATGTTCCCGGCAATGGGCTGGGATACGGTATTTTCAGGTACCTGCATCAGACCCTGCAGGTTAGCAGGGAGAAATTGTCTGAAATCAGGTTTAACTACCTCGGACAATTTGACCAGGAATTCGACAATGATCTGTTTGCTTATTCCGATGACGCCAGGGGAAGTAACACAGACCCGGACAATGTGATGACAGCTAAGCTGGAACTCAATGTTATTGTATTAAAGAATGCACTGGAAATAGATATACAATATAATCGTTTAGCCCATGAAAAGGCTACCATTCAGTCATTTGCAGACAACCTGGTGAAATGGCTGCTGCATATGATGGCATATAATAAATTCCGGGAAGAGTTACCAGTTACTTCCTTTTCCCTGGGCGCCCGGGCGGATGGACTTGACGACGATGAGCTGTCAGTTCTTTTTAATTAATACTTACCGGTTATTTCTTCAAAAATATTACCCACTTAAATCTTATTCCCTTGAAAAAGAAGCTTGAGAAATCAAATGTGCAGGAGATCAGCGAGCTTAGTATGGTCCAGAAAGGCATGTTGTATCATTATTTGAAGGAAGCAGATTATAATCTTTACAATGTCCAGATATCCTTTGCGGTATCGGGACCGCTCGATATGAACATCCTGAGACGGGCATTCTCCCTGGTACAATCGGAGAATGATGTATTGAGATCTGTGTTCAGATGGGAGGAAATAAAGGCTCCTATACAGGTAATTCTGAAGTCCTGTGATCTCGACATTAAATATTACGACTACTCAAAAGAGAGCCCTGAGACAGCTGCGGGTATAATCATGCGGGAGCTGTTGAACGATCAGCAGAAGAAATTTGATCTGACAGCATTACCCCTGCGGGTTAGTGTATTTCAGAAAGCAGCGGAGGATTTCATCATTGTCATCACACATCATCATATTTTGTACGATGGATGGAGTACGGCAATAGTGATAAAAGATTTGCTCCGGTATTATAATAGCCTTAATAAAGGGGCTACGCCTGAACAAACTGATAAACCTGCCTTTGGCGCTGTTTATGCGGATAGCTGGCAACGGGTGGATCACGAGGCGTCGGAAAATTACTGGAAGAACTACCTGGAGGGATATGAAATTGGACACCCTTTGTCGGACGCTGCTAACCAGGGAGAACTGTCGCAGGATGTCAGCAAGCTGAGGATCAATAAAAACCTGGATGGCCTTGATGAATTTGTGAAAAAGAATAAAGTTACCAAAGCGGCAGTTATTTATACCGCTTATGGTCTGCTGCTGCAACAGTATGGTAATACAAATGATGTGGTGTTTGGAACGACCGTATCTAACAGGAACCCCTTTGTGCAGGGAAGCCAGGCGATAGTGGGAAATTTTATCAATTCTATTCCAATCAGGGTTCATATTGATGAGCGGATAACGCTCGGAGAGCTGGTAAAAAGTGTGAATACGGGATTGATAGAGAGAAGTCAATTTCATCATTCATCTTTGCATGAAATTAACCAGGCAGTTGGCATCACCGCAAATGAGAGCCTGTTTCAGTCGAGTATCGGCTTTGAAAATTATCCGGTTGATCAGCATATTCTCGACAGCGTAGATGGATTAAATATCAAGCTGCATGGCTATTATGAGAATACAAACCTGCCGCTGTCTATCCAGGTATTTACCGATGAGGCATTGGTGATCGACTTCAACTATAAGAGCAGTATTTTTTCAGCGGACTATATAGAGAGATTTTCAGGCTACTTCATTCATCTTATCGGGGATGTGCTAACTTACCCGGATAGGCTTGTCAGTGAGGTATTGCTGTTAAACGCGGCTGAAAAGGATGTCATCCTGTATGCCTTTAACGATACAAAGTCCGGTATACCACCTTATCAGTCTGTTATTGAAATGTTTGAGCGGCAGGTGGCTGCTTACCCGGATAATATTGCGGTAGTTTTTGGAGAAACCAGGCTTTCCTATGCCGCATTAAATAAACGGGCCAATCAGGTGGCGGCCGCGGTACTAAATAGTCATCCGGGCCTGGATATCATCGGTTTGCGGGTAGAACCCTCCGTTGAAATGATGATCGGCATGCTCGGGATATTAAAAACCGGGGCTGCCTTTTTGCCTGTCAACCCTGAAACATCCGTATCCAGGCTGAAGAAAATTTGTGAGGAAGCAGGCTGCCGGTTAATATTAACGCAGCAACAACTGTTGGTTGATGTTCCTGTTGGAATTGATCAGCTGACACTGGATCATCCGGACCTGGATAACAGTTCCCCGGAAAACCCGTTAGTGACCATTACGCCTGGTGATCTGCTGTATGTGATATATACTTCAGGAACCAGTGGCATACCTAAGGGCGTGATGATTTCAAATGAGAATGTGATTAATTATGCCACCTGGATCAACAAATTCGCAAAGATAAACCATACCGATAAAACTGCATTGGTAACATCATTTGCATTTGATCTGGGTTATACAGGAATATTTTCCTCCATATTGTCCGGTGCGGAATTGCATATATTGCCTGCGGAAGTTTACATGCAGCCCGCCTTTTTTCTACGGTACCTCCGGGAAAACCATATTACTTACCTGAAGCTGACGCCTTCCCTGTACGGCGCTGTAACAGATCATCCTGATTTTAAAACCGCAACCGGCTTAAGGCTGGTGATACTGGGCGGAGAAAAGATCAGGGTGCGGGCAATAGAACAAACATCCGTACTGCATCCATCCATAGAAATTATCAATCACTACGGACCAACTGAAACAACTATTGGCGCTGTAGCGAGATATGTTCACCGCGATCAGCTGCTGGACTTTAAGAAAGCGCCCACTATTGGAAAACCAATCAGCAATGCCCGGTGCTATATATTGAATCAACACCTTATGCCTGTTCCTATCGGCATGAAAGGAGATTTGTATATCGCAGGAGCAGGCGTGGGCATTGGATATCTGGGGCAACAGGACTTAACTGATGAGCGGTTTATCGCTAATCCTTTTGAAAGCGGTGCCAGAATGTATATGACAGGAGATATTGCCCGGTGGCTGCCGGATGGGAATATTGAATTTTTAGGAAGAAAGGATCACCAGGTAAAAGTAAGAGGATACCGGATAGAGCTGTCAGAAATTGAAACGGCGATGCTGTCGCTTGATGGTGTGGACCAGGTATTGGTAAAGGCCGAAACGCAGGATGACGATACTGTTTTGGTTGCCTATTATCTCTCTGAAAGTCTGTTGAGCGAAGTGGCCATCAAAGATTTTCTTGCTGATGTGTTGCCGGACTATATGATTCCTGCGTTTATTGTTCATCTGACAGCATGGCCTTTAACTGCGAATGGCAAAATCAACATGAATGCCTTGCCTGTGCCGTCTGTAAATCAACTTGGTTATACTGCTCCCGCCACAGAAACAGAAGAAAAATTGATTGAGATCTGGTCTGATATTCTGAAGCGGAATAGGGAGGAGATTGGTATCGATCGTACGTTCACGGAGCTTGGCGGTCACTCCCTGCACATTATAGTGCTGGCGAGCAGGGTTTATAAGGTATTTCAGGTATCTGTTTCCATAAAAGACTTCTTCCAACACCAGACAGTAAGGAGCCTGGCGTTATTACTGGCACAGTCGGAAACCCGTAAGCATATAGATATTCAAAAGGCGCCAGTGCAGGAATATTATAAGCTTTCATCCGGGCAAAACCGCCTTTATTTCTTATATCAGTATGATAAGCATTCCATTGCTTACAACGGTGGTATTGTGATGATGCTGGAGGGGGCCCTCGACAAACCGAGGATTGAACAGTCATTAAAAGCGCTCGTATCCCGTCATGAAATTTTACGGACCGGTTTTTTTGTAAGAGATGGAGAGCCGGTGCAGCGTGTGTTTCCGGATGTAGCGATGAATTGTGTATATTATAAAGCACGGTTTCCGGATGTGGAGGAGGTGGTAAAAGACTTCATTAAACCATTTGATCTTGAAAATCCACCATTGATCAGGGTGGGTATTATTGAGTTGTCAGAGAAGGAGCATATCCTGATGGTAGATACCCATCATATTGTTAGTGACGGTGTTTCCCAGCAGGTGCTTTTTGATGAGTTTATGTCCTTGTATAACGGGGTGCACCTTCCCGAACTAAAACGTCAGTATAAAGATTTTGCAGTTTGGCAGGCCGGCGAAGTGCAACAGCGCCAGATGCGTACCCAGCGGGACTTCTGGTTGAAGGAGTTTTCAGAACCGCCTCAGCAGCTGGATTTGCCGGCAGATTTTCCAAGACCTGTAATTAACAGCTTTAACGGACATGCGGTTGATTTTTCTATCCCCGTCCGGGAAACACAGCAATTAAAATCAATAGCAGAAAAGGCCGGCGCTACCATGTATATGGCAGTAATGTCCGTCTTTAACATCTTTTTGTGCAAACTAACGGGGGAAGAGGATATTGTTATCGGAACAGGGGTAGCCGGGCGACAGCATGCAGACCTGGAAACGATGGTAGGTATGTTTGTTAATTCATTACCTATACGGAATCATCCTGCAGGCGGCAAATCTTTCAACGGATTTTTGCTGGAAGTGAAAAACAAGATGTTGTCCTGCTTTGATCACCAGGACTATCCATATGAACAGTTAATTGATGATCTCAGTATTGAAAGAAAGACGAACCGCAATCCCTTGTTTGATGTGGCACTTTCTTACGAGAACTACAGAGAAAAGGAGCTGGTACTCCCTGGTCTGAAGATTTCTGTTTTTAAAACAGCACATGCTATCTCAAAATTCGATATTACCCTACGGGCATACGAGAAAGACAATCAGCTATTCTTAAGTTTTGAGTACGCGACAGATCTGTTTAAGGAAGCCACCATAAAAAGGTTTGTGCAATTTTTCACAAATGTAGTATCGGCGGTTACCTCCAATAGCAGCATCAGTATCGCTACGATCCAACTGATTAATCCTGTTGAGCAGCATCAGATCCTGCACGAATTCAACAGTATTGCACCTGCCGGCACACCGGCGGCTACCGTGCTGGAACGGTTTAAGCAACAGGCAGCACAGCATCCGGATGCCGTGGCCATCCGGGATGAAGTAGCTAACCCGATGGAGCTATGGCCTTCTACGGCAGAGTATTTTATTTATGACGACATGTTGTATCATGCGATGACGAACGATATAAGACGAAATGCATGGTATGAAAAGGAGATCAGAAGACATGTGAAAGGAAAGGTGGTGGTGGAAATAGGAACAGGCCCCAATGCTATATTGTCGAGGTTATGCATAGAAGCTGGTGCAGAGAAAGTGTATGCAATAGAAATACTGGAAGAAACCTATAATAAAGCAAAACAGTTTTTAAAGGATGCCGGATTGGATCAAAAAATTCACCTGATTCACGGGGATGCCATGCTGGTGAATTTACCCGAGAAAGCTGATATATGTTTGTCGGAGTTGGTAGGCCCTATAGGGGGCTGCGAAGGCGCCGCCGTAGTGTTGAATAATGCCAGGCGTTTTCTGAAGGAAGACGGTATTATGATCCCCGGCAGAAATCTGACCAGGATTGCACCGGTTAGCTTACCCGGATATTTTATTGATACACCCGGTTTTTCTGATGTTTCTGCTCCTTATGTCCGTAAAACATTTGATTACATTGGCAGAACTGCAGATATAAGGCTTTGTTTGAAGAACTTTTCAAAGGAATATCTTTTATCCGGCGCTGAAACATTTGAGGACCTGGATTTTAACGAAGGAGCGGTAAAACCGGAAGATAGCCATGCTGTGAAATTTTATATCCGGAGGGAGGATACTATACAGGGATTCCTGGTATGGTTAACGATGCCGGGCGCAAATGGGGAAGTACTGGATACACTTGAATATGAGTATTGCTGGCTGCCGGTATTCGTGCCTGTTTTTTACCCCGGGCTTCCGGTTGGCAAGGGCGATATGATTGAGATGGTGATTGACAGGCGGCTGAATGATAACGGAGTTAATCCCGACTTTAGCATCAAAGGTTGTCTGACCAGGACCTCCGGTGAGAAAATTGATTTTGATACTGACTTGCCTCATTTCCCGCAACGTTTCCGTAGTGAACCATTCTACCATAAAATCTTTAATGAAGAGGGCGCCGTTGCAACAACAGGCAACCGGAAGCTGTATGAAAGCATGACCTATAAACGGCTGGATGAGAGGTCTGATCAGGTGGCCGGGGTACTGATGGAGAAAGGGGTATCGCGTGGTGACATTGTAGGCATCCTGCAGGAATGCTCTGCTGCTACAATTGCCAATATACTGGGCGTGATGAAGGTCGCAGCCGTTTACCTGCCGCTGGATCCGCGTTGGCCGGCGGGGAGGATCTGGTCAATCCTGGAAGAGAGTAAACCGGGCTATTGCATTACTGACAGGCCATACCGTGACTTTCTATCCGGAGGCACAGGAGTTATAACAGGCCAGGAACGCCTGCCAGACAGCTTCCTGCCGGATTTTTTATTACAGGATGATTTGTTCATCGAAGGAGATCTGTTTTCCGGTACGCCTGGCCAGGAAGTGCAGGAAAGGGATAATGCTTATATTATTTATACATCCGGATCTACCGGCAGGCCGAAAGGCGTGCTCCTGGGGCATAAAGGTCTGTCTAACCTGGCAACTGTTTTTACAAACGTATTGGCACTCGCTCGCGAAACCAGGTTGCTACAGTTTTCGTCCCTGGGATTTGACGCGTCGGTTGCGGAAATTTTCCCGGTGCTATCTTCCGGAGCTACATTAGTCATCTTCAAAAGATCTGATACTTTTTCTACAGATGTTCTGTATTCAGTGCTGAAAGAACAGGCTATTAATGTTGTTACGCTTCCTCCTTCTGTTTTAAGGGTGCTGCCCGCTGAGGGCCTTCACCAGCTGAGGGCCATCGTTTCTGCAGGAGAGGCATGTGACAGGAAGATTGCATTGCAATGGACCCCTGGGCGGACTTTCCTGAATGCATACGGACCTACGGAATATACAGTTTGTACTTCCGTTCTTGCTATGAAAAATGAGGCGCCGGCGCAGATTACTATTGGAAAGCCGATAGCAAATACCAGGATATTGATCCTTGGATTGAATAATGAATTGCAACCTGTTGGCGTACCGGGAGAACTTTGCATTTCCGGGTATGGACTGGCAAAGGGGTATCTGCATAATGAAAATCTCACGTCGCAGAAGTTTGTGCCAAATCCTTTTTATCCCGGTGAAATGATGTATAGAACAGGGGATTTTGGGATGTGGGATGCTGACGGTAATATCGAATTTCTGGGCAGAACAGATGACCAGGTAAAATTGCGTGGCTTCAGAATAGAACTGGGTGAAATTGAAAACTGCCTGCTGGAACACGAAGAGATTCAGGGAGCAGCGGTGATCATCAGGGACGGGAACGGAACAAAATCACTGATCGCCTATTACGTATCAGCGTCATCCGTTCCCGTAGCTTCGTTGCGTGCTTTCCTGCAACAGCACCTGCCGGATTACATGATCCCTGCCCTGTTTGTACAACTGGAATCTATGCCTTTGACTTCGAGCGGAAAGATCAACAGGCGTGGTTTACCTGATCCTGAAATATCTTCAGCCGGAGAGTTCGTGTCAGCTATTACACCGGAAGAAAAACTGTTATCAGAAATATGGTTAAGTGTACTGGGAATCACAAGGGTAAGTGTAACGGAGAACTTCTTTTCAATGGGAGGTGATTCTATCAAATCCATACAAATCATGTCCCGGCTTCGTTCGGCAGGATATGAAACAACGATCAGGGATATCTTCGACAGTCAGACCATCAGGGGATTATCGTTAAAGCTGAGACGTTTATCAACCACCTCTTCCCAAACAGCAGTAACGGGAGACGTTGGACTGACGCCCATCCAGCAATGGTTCTTCCAGAATCCATTTGAACAACGGCATCATTTTAACCAGTCGGTAGTGCTTCACTTCCCCGGCAGGATCGGGACAAACCGTGTGCTTGACATATTCAGGAAGCTGACTGATCATCACGACGCTTTACGCATGGTGTTTGAAGAACAGGGAGGAACAATTGTTCAGCGTAATCTGGGTATTGGTGTGCCGGTGTCCCTGGAAGTAATTGAACTATATAAAAAAGACGACTGGCAGGCGGATTTCATATTACATTGTAATGTCCTTCAGTCAGGTATCAACCTGGCCACAGGCCCGCTGTTGAAGCTTGGATTGTTTTATACGCCGGACGGCAGCCGTCTGGTGGTGATTGTTCATCATCTGGTCATTGATGGTGTTTCCTGGCGGATCCTGTTCGAGGATATTGAAACGCTATATCGTCAAACCGCGCAGGGAGAAACACTATTGCTACCATTGAAGACGGATGCTTTTCAGCAATGGTCTGCTACTTTGTTGCGGTATGCAGAAAGTGATGCCTTCCGTTCGGCCAGTGTGTACTGGTCCCGGATCGATGAGCAGCCTGTCTTCCGGCTGCAGCGGGACCACCCTGTTGGGCCGGGGAGACGCACTTCCTTACGCCGTGAAGCCTTTACCTTAGACAGTAATACTACTGTAAAGTTACTTCAACATGCACAGCACATGCAGGTGAATGATATGTTGTTAGCCGGTCTTTACCTGAGTATGCGCAGGCAGTATGCGATGCCGGTATTACGTGTTGACATGGAAGGACATGGCCGTTCAGATATTGGCGATATGGTCAATGTAAGCCGCACCATAGGCTGGTTTACGACTATTTACCCCGTAGTGCTAACAAGCGATAGCGATGACCTGGGCGTATTGATCCGCGATATCCGGCAAACGCTCAGTAGTGTTCCAAACGGAGGCATCGACTACCTGCTCATGCAACAGCGCAGTTCAGCTCCGGAAAGGCAGGACAAGTACACCGGGATCAGCTTTAACTACCTGGGACAATTCGACAGCGACACCATGGGCAGATCTTATGGTATCTCTTCAGATCCGCACGGAGAAACCATCTCGCCGGAAGAAATACGGTTGTATGATTGGGACATCATCGCGATGATCAGCTCTGGTCAGTTGCAGGTACAGCTGAATTATAGCACGTCACAGTATCGTCCGGATACAATAGCCGCGTTCATGGATGTATACAGGGAGTGTTTGAGTGAAGTCATTGATTACTGCACCTCGGGAAAGAAGGTGTTACTGAGCCCTTCTGATCTCACCTGGAAAAGCATCCCGGTAAGTTTGCTGGATGAGTTACAGGAACAACAGGAGGTGGAAGACATATACCCGCTGTCTCCCACACAGGAGGGACTTTTATTTCACGCTTTGCTGGATAAAGAGTCCGATCATTACTTTGAACAGATGCTTATCCATATGGATGGCGAACTGGATATTGCAGCGGTTGAATCGGCCATGAATGTGCTGGTCGCACGTTATGCTGTACTGCGGACGCGGTTTGTGCATGATCGTTACCATCGCCCGCTGCAAGTAGTATTAAAGAGTGGAAAAATCGACTTCCAATATCACGACGTTCGTGAAGAATGCCTGGAATCAGGCAGAAAGCAGGTGCTGGAAGCTTACCGGCATCTTGACAGGCGCCAACCCTTCCTGTTAGAGGAAGGCAGGTTAATGCGGCTGACAGTTCTCCAAACGGGGCACAGGGAGTATGAGCTTTTATGGAGTCATCACCACATACTGATGGATGGTTGGTGTATTGGTATTATCGTCAGGGATTTTAAAGAAGTTTATACCAGGATGTTGTCAGGTGAATCCATCTCAATGGGTATGGTAACGCCATATTCCCGGTATATAGAGTGGTTAGAGAGGAGAAACAAAAATGAATCGGCCGCCTATTGGAAGGAGTATCTCCGGGGATATACCCAACAGGCAGATTTGCCTGGGAAAGCGTTGCGTATTTCAGAGAATTCATCCTATACTATCGTTACACATCAGGCGCCTATCAGTGCGGAGCTGACAAGATCCATTGAATCACTTTCCGCAAAAATAGGGGTAACCATTAATACCATATTTAAAGTAGCCTGGGGAGTAATGCTCGGTCGCTATTGTAATTTGGACGATGTTGTATTTGGTACGGTCGTATCCGGCCGCCCCGGTGAAATTGCCGGCGTGGAATCTATGGTCGGTTTATTTATTAATACTGTGCCGGTACGAATCATACTGGATAATGCAGCGGTAGTGGAAGAACTACTAAAAGATACACAGCAGCAGGACCTGGTGGCGAATTTGCACCATTATTACCCGTTGTCAGAAATACAGGGCGCAAATGAATTGGGCAGCCGTTTGTTCACCCACATTATGGCCTTCGAAAATTACCCGCTTGATGAAGACGTGAAAAATATCAGTGATGGACTCAGCATCACAGCGGTAGAAACATACGAGAAAACGAACTATGACCTTTGGGTAACGATATATCCCGGCAAAGACATCCTGCTGAAAATCAGTTATAATAGTAACGCATATGCTGATGAGATGATCAGAAATATGTTGCACCATTTACAACAGGTACTTAGCCGGATGGTAGCTGCGCCTGCATTAACCCTATCCGGAATCGAGCTGCTTTCTGAATTGGAGAAAGCAGCACTGGTAGATAGCCTGGACTATACCAACAGCCACTACCCTGCAGATAAAACGATACTTGACCTGTTTGATGAACAGGTAACAAAATGGCCGGGGAATACAGCCGTACAATATGAAGGCGTCGCTATTACCTATGCACAGCTGGATGAACAGGCCGGTCAGGTGGCCGCGCAGCTAACGGCACGTGGAGTGAAACCGGATGCCGTAGTAGGTCTTTTGATGGACCGTTCGATAGAGATGGTAGTAGGCATGCTGGGTATCCTGAAAGCCGGTGGCGCCTATTTGCCGGTTGATATTACCTATCCGGAAGAAAGGAGGAATTATCTGCTGGATAATAGTCAGACCCGGTTGGTACTGACAACAAATGAATTTGCCGGCCTGGTAAAGCCTGGTATACCGGTGGCACTGATAGAAGACAGGGAGCCGTTCAACGGTGTTTTGCCTGACAAGCCGTTACCATCGAACTTATGTTATGTAATTTATACCTCAGGAACAACAGGTAATCCCAAAGGAGTGATGGTAGAACATCGTAATGTAGTGCGGTTGCTCTGCAACGACGATTTCCAGTTTTCCTTTGGTCCCGCAGATATTTGGACGATGTTCCATAGCCATTGCTTTGATTTCAGTGTATGGGAGATTTTTGGGGCATTGTTAACAGGAGGTAAGGTGATTATCGTTCCGAAGATGACAGCCCGTGATACGGGTTTGTATCTTAAATTATTGCGGGAAGAAGGGGTAACGGTGTTGAATCAGACGCCCAGTGCTTTTTATAATCTTTTGCAATTGTCTGTAACGGGTCTGTCTTTACGCTATGTTATTTTCGGGGGAGAAGCACTGAGCCCGGGGAAATTGCATTCGTGGCGGGAGATGTATCCTGGTGTTAAGCTGATTAACATGTACGGGATTACAGAAACGACGGTGCATGTTACCTATAAAGAGATCACAGAAAAAGAGATCGGCAGTAATATCAGCAACATCGGCAAACCTATCCCTACTTTATCAGTTTACCTGCTGGATGAGCATCAGCGGCTGGTTCCGGCAGGCATTACCGGAGAGTTATACGTAGGCGGATCTGGCGTTTCGCGGGGGTACCTGGGTAACGAAGCGTTAACATCTGCAAAGTTTGTCCAGGATCCGTATAAAACCGGTGGTCGGCTTTACCGCACCGGCGACCTTGGCCGTCAGCTGCCGGGTGGTGAAATTGAATACCTTGGCAGGAAAGACCACCAGGTACAGTTACGGGGTTTCCGTATAGAGCTGGGCGAAATAGCGTATGCCTTATCAGGTAACAGCCGTATTGGCGAAGTGGTGGTGGAAGCCCGTGAAAAGGAAGATGACAAATACCTGGTGGCCTATTATACTGCTGAGGAGGAAATAAGCAGTACCGCATTGCACACCTACCTGTTGGAGAAAATACCGGACTACATGGTCCCTTCTTACTTTGTTTACCTGGATCACTTCCCGCTAACCTCGAACGGCAAGCTTGACAAAGCAGCGTTACCCGTGCCGGGGGCTGGAAAACAGGATGGCAGTACTTCACCCGAAACAGAAAGTGAGAAAATAATGCTGGATGCGTGGGAAGAAGTACTTGGTACGCGTGCCATCTCTTTAACAGATAATTTCTTTGCTATAGGGGGCGATTCCATCAAGGCGATAAGGCTGCTGCCTGCCATCAGGAAACGGGCCGCCACGGGTATCGGGTTAATCGACATATTTGAATGTCCTACAATCTCCCTGTTGGCTAAACGGTTGGAAACAAAGCAGCAGGAGCCTCTTGCTGTTGCTGCTGCCAGCCAGGTTATGCAGGAGCTGGATGAGCTGAATGCCAGGTTTATGGACCGTGAAAATGTAGCGGAAGTTTTTCCGATGAGTGATATCGAAAAAGGAATGATCTATCATTCTCTGTCTGCCAGTGAAGGCGCTTTGTATCATGATCAGAGTACATTCAATGTTCGCTATATCTCATTCAATACGGATTTGTTTCAGCGTGCCTTGCAGTTGATGGTTGAAAAGCATGGAGTGCTCCGGGCTGCCTTCAATATGAGTGATTATGAAGTGCCGTTGCATGTTGTGTACAAACACATTGATGCAGCTATCCGTTTCTCTGATATCTCACACCTGGAAAAAAATGAGCAGCAATCCACTGTAATTGAATTTATGGCGTCCGACAGGCAGGCGCCCTTCAATTATGAACAACCTCCTCTCTGGAGAATGAATATTTTCAGGTTGTCTTCCGAAAATTATTTCCTGGTATGGGTATGTCACCATTCGATTATGGATGGATGGAGTGTTGCCTCATTCATGACGGAACTCAATAACACTTATCTGAAATTATTGGCGGACCGCTCATTCCGCCCGGCAGCCATCAACGTTTCCTATAAACATTATGTGATACAGGAACTGCTTGCCAAACGTAATAAGGCGATATCCCAGTACTGGCAGGAGGAATTGCATGACGTCGCCAAACAGGAACTGGCGGATACAGGGCATGTAAAACGGCATAGTGTAGGACAGGAACAGCAACGGCTTTCAGGCGAGCTATATGAAAGACTGACCTTCTTTTCCAGGGATAAAGGGATTGGTATAAAAACAATCCTGGTGTCGGCTTACCTGGCCGTCCTGAAGATGTTTACTTATAACGACGAGGTAATTGTAGGGCTGGTATCCAGCAACCGGCCCGCGGAAGAAGGCGGAGACCAGGTACTGGGCTGCTTCCTGAATACAGTGCCTTACAGGTTCAGGTTCCCCAATGAGCTTTCCTGGAACGGATTGCTGCAGCTGGTCGATAAAAAGATGACTGATGTTGGCAGGTATCAGCAGTTGTCATTATTTGATATACTTAAACTCATTGACCGCGCAGGATTTAATGAAAACCCGCTATTTGATTCGATCTTCAATTATGTGGATTTCCATATTTACAATGAGGCTTTATACGAGACTGACAGGAATGCTCCCGCAGCGATATCCGCCGACCTGGATATCAAATCTTATGCAGTTACAAATACCGATCTCGATTTTAACATCAGTACCAGGAATGGGAATTTTGAAATCAGCATAAACTACTCGACACAGAAATTCAAACAAACCTTTATTCAACGGTTCATTCAATATTTTGAAAGCGCACTGAATAATATTGTAACGTCTCCCCAGTCCCTGGTAATTACAGGCAACCTGATGAATCAAACGGAAACAGACCAGTTGCTGGTTGAATTCAATGATTCCGCTGTTGACATTGATCAGGAAGAAAATATTATTTCACTGTTCGAAAAACAGGTCGCAAAAACGCCGGATAATATTGCAGTCACATCTGGTAACATAGCCGTGACATACCTTGAACTAATGCACAAAGCCCGTCGGATCGGACTGTGCCTGAATAAAGAGCATGGTATTGGCGTAAATCAGGTGGTAGGGGTACTGATGCAAAAATCGGAACGCCTGGTGTTTACTATCATGGGAATTCTACGGTCGGGCGCCTGCTATCTTCCGATTGATCCAAAAACACCTGTTGAAAGGATCAGGTTTATGGCCAGGGATAGCAAAATGAAAGTACTGATTACTGATATTCCGGAAGAAGGCGTATATAGCATAACTGATACAAACATTTTGCGGTATGATGCACTGGAACAAAGCATAAAGGATGTTTCTGTGACCGGGACTTTCCCACGGGCTTCTGCCGACGATCTGTTTTACGTGATTTATACTTCGGGGTCTACCGGAAACCCGAAAGGTGCCGCCATTAAAAATATTTCGTTCCTAAATCTGGTGAACTGGTATGTGAGGGCGCTGGATACAACCACAACGGATAACTTTCTGCTGATAGCCCCAATCGCTTTTGACCTGGCACAGAAGAACTTTTTCGCACCTTTAGTAACAGGAGCGAGGTTGACTTTGGCGGAGGAGATACAGCATGATTATCTTAAAATGTCAGCTACAATAGCGGCTGAAAAAGTAACCGTGGTAAATTGTGCGCCTGCAGCCTTTTATCCTTTACTGGAAGAATGTGCTCCCGATGAATATGATCGCCTCAAACACATCAGATATGTTGTATTAGGAGGAGAGAATATCAATATGGGTGCTTTTGCCGGCTGGATAAAATCCGGCCACTTCCAGGCAAAGGTCATGAACTCTTACGGCCCTACCGAATGTACGGATGTAGTGTCCTACTATGTAGTGGAAGATTATGATGTACAGAAGAATCACATTATACCGATCGGGAAGCCGGTAGACAATACCCTGTTATACATACTGGATAGTCGTCAACAGTTGCAACCGCCTGGCGTAAAAGGAGAAATTTGTATTGCAGGTATCGGTGTGTCAAAAGGATACCTGAATAATAACGATCTGACCAGCACGAAATTTTTACCCGATACCATCAGCGGGTCGGGATTAATGTATAGAACAGGCGATTTTGGCGTGTGGCTGCCTGATGGTAACATCGAGTTCCTGGGCAGAATAGACAACCAGATAAAGTTGCGTGGGTTCAGAATAGAACTGGGTGAAATCGAGAACTGCCTGCTGGAACATGAACAGGTTCAGGGAGCGGCGGTAATTATCAGGGAATTGAATGGAACAAAATCCCTGATTGCGTATTACGTATCGGCTTCACCTGTTCCCGCGGCTTCATTGCGTACTTTCCTGCAGCAACGGCTGCCGGATTATATGATTCCTGCCTTGTTTGTGCAACTGGAATCCATGCCTTTAACTCCGAACGGAAAAATAAACAGGCGTGGTTTGCCTGATCCTGAAGTTTCATCATCAGGAGCTTTTTTACCAGCCGTTACGCCGGAAGAGAAACTGCTGTCAGAAATATGGTTAAGTGTACTGGGCATCGCGCAGGTAAGCGTTACCGACAACTTCTTTTCATTGGGTGGCGATTCTATCAAATCCATACAAATTACCTCGCGTCTTCGTTCCGCAGGATATGAAACAACAATCAGGGATATCTTCAGTAGTCAGACTATCCGTGAGTTGTCGTTGAAACTGAGACGTTTGTCCGCTATCTCTTCTCAGGCAGCGGTATCCGGGAAAGTTGGGTTGACGCCGATCCAGCAATGGTTCTTCGATAGTCCGCTGGAACAAAAGCATCACTTTAACCAGTCGGTGGTGCTTCACTTCCCGGAACAGCTGGCCGCAGACCGGGTGCTTAAAATATTCAGGAAGCTGATGGATCATCATGATGCATTGCGTATGGTGTTTGAAGAACAAGAGGGTACAGTGGTTCAGCGCAACCAGGGTACTGGTATGCCAGTATCACTGGAGGTGGTTGACCTGTACAGGAAAGATGACTGGCAGGCCGATTTCATATCACATTGTAATGCCCTTCAATCGGGTATCAACCTTGTCACGGGCCCATTGTTAAAGCTCGGGCTGTTTCATGTACCGGACGGCAGCCGCCTGGTGTTGATTATTCATCACCTGGTAATCGATGGTGTTTCCTGGCGGATACTGTTCGAGGATATCGAAACATTATATCGTCAGGCTGCGCAGGGGGAGACCTTATCACTACCGTTGAAGACGGACGCCTTTCAGCAATGGTCCGCTGCTTTGTTGCAGTATGCGGAAAGTGAGGTCTTCCGGTCAGCCTGCAGGCATTGGTTCCGGATCGATGAACAACCAGTCTTCCATTTACCTAAAGATTATCCAGGTGGCCGGGGAATACAGGCATCCATACATCGTGAGGTTTTTGCCTTAGACAGCAACATTACCATGAAGCTAATACACCATGCGCAACATTTGCAGGTAAATGATATATTGTTAGCCGCTCTTTACCTGAGTATGCGCCGGCAGTATGCGGCGCCGGTACTACGCATTGACATGGAAGGTCACGGCCGTTCGGATATTGGTGGTACGGTCAATGTGAGCCGCACTATAGGCTGGTTTACGAGTATCTACCCCGTAGTACTAACCAGCAACAGCGATAACCTGGGTGTACTGATCCGCGATATCCGGGAAACACTCAGAAATGTTCCGAACGGAGGAATGGACTATCTGCTCATGCAGCAGTGCAGGCCAGGTCCGGAAGGGCAGGAGAAAGGCGGCGGAATCACGTTTAACTACCTGGGCCAGTTCGATAGTGATATTGCGGGCAGATCTTATAAGATATCTTCGGATCCTCACGGACAAACGATCTCGCCGGAAGATGTGCGATTGTATGATTGGGATATTGTTGCAATGATCAGCTCCGGCCAGTTACAGGTACAGCTGAACTATAGCACATCACAGTACCGTCCGGATACGATAAGCTCGTTCATGAATGCGTACAGGGAATGCTTAGGTGAGATAATTGATTACTGCGGCTCCGGACAAAGGCTATTACTGTGTCCTTCGGAACTTACCTGCAAGAGTATCCCGGCAGGTCTGCTGGACGAACTACAGGAGCAGCAGGAGGTGGAAGATATTTATCCGCTGTCTCCCACACAGGAAGGAATTTTGTTTCACTCGTTATTAAATCCTGATGCAGAGGATTATCATGGTCAAACTGTTATTCATATTGAAGGTGAGCTGGAAATTGCTGCGGTTGAATCGGCCATGAATGTGCTGGTCGCACGTTACGCAGTGCTACGGACACAGTTTTTACATGACCGGTACCATCGCCCGCTGCAGGTAGTACTAAAAGAAAGGAAGATGGACTTCCATTATCACGACGTGCAGGATGAATGCCTGGAATCGGGCAGGGAGCAGGTTGTGGAAGCCTACCGGAACCACGACAGGTTGAAACCTTTCCTGTTGCAGAAAGATATGCTGATGCGACTGACCGTGCTCCAAACTGGTTACAGGAAATATGAATTGATATGGAGTCACCATCATATACTGATGGATGGCTGGTGTATTGGTATTATCGTAAAGGACTTCAACGAAATTTATACGAAGCTGCAATTAAGTGAATGCCTTATCAATGCTGCTGTTAAACCATATTCCCGGTATATAGACTGGCTGGAGAGCAGAGACAGGAACGAATCTGCACATTACTGGAAAACTTACCTGGAAGGATACGATCTGCTGGCATGTTTACCTGAAAAAGAAATTGCTGCCGGTGAAATGGTGCAGGGCAGTCATCTGATCAGTGAGTTAAAGCTGCCACAGGAAGTGGTCGCATCACTGGCGAAGGTTTCGGCCGGATATGGTGTAACAATTAACACCATTATAAGAGTGGCATGGGGTATCCTGCTTGCCCGCTTTAACAATGTAAAAGATGTCGTTTATGGCGCGGTGGTTTCAGGTCGCCCTGCGGAGATTGAAGGGGTGGAAACCATGGTTGGATTATTTATTAATACAGTCCCTGTCAGGCTTAAATTAGACCAGGACTGCAGTTTGAGCGAATTGCTGAAGGTAGCGCAGGAGGACGACCTCCGGAGCGAGCAGTATCACTACCATTCCTTATCAGAACTTCAGTCTTTCAGTAAGTTGGGCAGAAAACTGATAGATCATATCATGGTATTTGAAAATTATCCTGTTGCCAGGCAGCTGGAAGACATGTCAGCTGCAGAGAAGGACGGGAAAGGCTTTGATATCATCTCCGCAGCCTATAATGTCAAAACCAATTATAACCTTATTGTACGCATACTGCCGCAAAATGACTTTACCATACAACTCGATTTTAACCAGCACAGGTACGATCAGGCTACTATTGACCAGGTGCTCAGTGGGCTGGAACATATTATTCACAGTATCGCTACCCGTCCGTTGTCCGCTCTGAGCAGTATCAGTGTGTTCGATGAGGCGGCTGAGGCCGCGATGAAAGCAACGTTTTCAGCTGACATAGAAGTAGCGCATGGCAGGATGACCATACAGGAACGACTCCACACATCATTCCGTCAACATGCCCTGAACGATGCGGTAGTATATAACGGCGTTGCGCATTCCTATGCGGAAATGGAATCAACCATCAACAGAATCGCCAATGCTATTTCGTCGTTGAGGTTAGCGCCCGGTTCATTTGTGGGTGTTTTTTGCCGGAATAAATACCTGCAGGTATGTTCGATGGTAGCACTCTTAAAAGCCAGGCTGGCATTTGTACCACTGGATCCGGCTTTGCCGGATCACCGGCTGGCTGCAATGGTGAACAGTGTGCAAATGAAATTGATCCTCACTGATCAGGAATCAGAGGTGGTAGCGCAGTTACCTTTTGCCGGCTGCCCGGAGTGGCTGTCTGTTACCGGAGAGGAAGCTGAGTGTGCTTCTTCACTGTTTGAGCGGGCAAACGATTATACAATAGAGGATATTATATATGCTTACTTTACCTCCGGCACAACCGGTACCCCTAAAGGAGTGGCGGGCAGGAACGGAAGCCTTTCGCATTTCATCGGTTGGGAAATCAGTACATTGAAAGTAGAGCAGTCCTGCAGGATCAGTCAGTTCACCAGTCCGGGATTCGATGCATCCATGAGAGATATTTTCGTGGCGCTTTGTTCCGGTGGTACGCTTTGTATTCCGGATGAAGACGTCTTTGCCGACGGGGATAGCCTCATTGCCTGGATAGAGCGCGAGCGGATAAACCTGATTCATTGTGTTCCCAGTCTTTTCAAACTGATTAGTACAGGCGATCTGTCCGGACCGGTTTTCCGCCAGCTGGAATGGATATTGCTGGCCGGCGAAAAGATTTTACCCTATGAGTTGAGTGACTGGTATGCCAGGTTTGGAGACAGTATTCAGCTGATCAATCTCTATGGTGCTACAGAAACAACACTGGTAAAAGGATTTTATTTTATCAAACCAGCAGACCACCTTGCTTCCTTCATACCTGTAACTGCTATGCCGGGAGCCCAGTTTATGGTATTGGACGATACATTGAACGTTTGTCCGGAAAAAGTAAGGGGAGAAGTATATATACGTACGCCATATAGAACCGCCGGCTACCTCGCGGATACCGGGATATCCAATGCCCTGTTTATACAAAATCCGTTTGCTGTAAGCAACAATGACCTGATATACAGAACAGGGGATATTGGTCGCCTGCATGAAGATGGCAAACTTGAAATTCTGGGTCGTACAGACCAGCAGATTAAAATACGCGGTATACGTATTGAGCCGGATGACCTGAAACATAATATTCTCCGGTATGATGGCATAACAGATGCAGTGGTCATGGTGAGAAGCGACAATGGTGCAGCGCCTTTTTTATGTGCGTATTATGTTACCGGACAGGAAACAGATAAATCAGACCTGAGAAAATATTTAAGCACCCTATTGCCGGGATATATGCTTCCAGCGTACCTGGTTCAACTGGATCGGTTCCCCCTGTCTTCCAACGGAAAGGTGGACCGCAATGCACTGCCTCCTCCTGAAATACAACAAACAATGGATTTTGCAGCGCCTGCAGATGACGTGGAAAGAGCGCTGGTGATCATATGGGCAGAAGTGCTGAAACTGGATGAGCAACAGATAGGGGTAAGAACAAGCTTTTTTGAGCTTGGAGGACATTCTTTGAAAGCAATTACCATGTTAAACAGGCTGAATAAAACTTTGGGGGTACGGATTGCGCTAAAAGAAGTTTTTGTCAGACAAACCATAGCAGAGCTTGCATCTTATATTGGCACCATACTGCCGGCCGAACATGCGTTCGAAGGCGATGATGACGTAATTGAAATATCGTTATGAGAATAGATGAGTACATTACCCGGTTAAGAAAAGAGAATAACATTGTAATTTCTGTTGCTGATAACGATGTAAAAGTTCGTGGCGATAAGGCGGCCCTTACACAGGAAATTATTGCATCTATCAGGCGCCGGAAGCCAGAGATACTTGACTTTTTCAGTTCAGTACGTTCAGGTGAGGTGGCGCCTCCTGTTCGCATAATGTCCGGTACCGGCTGTTACCGGCTGTCGGCTGTTCAGAAACGGCTTTATTTTCTCCATGAAATGAACAGGACGTCCCTTGCTTACAATATGCCGCAGGGCGTTAGGATTGTGGGTACATTAGATGTGCTGAAGCTGGAGGATAGCTTCAGGCAGCTGATTGACAGGCATGAAGCTTTACGGACACAATTTGACGTGGTGGATGGAGAAATAGTGCAAAGTGTGTTGGCGGCACCCGTTTTTTCCATAGAACACTATAAGCAGGAGCACAACGATATGCAGACAAAGGTACAGGGATTTATCCGGCCCTTCGACCTGAAGCATGCCCCTCTTATCAGGGTGGGGCTTTTTGAATCTGAGGTGGAAAAAATACTGATTGTAGATATTCATCACATCATTTCTGATGGAATATCCAACAGTGTGCTTATGCAGGAATTCCTCTCCCTGTATAATGATCAGCTGCTGCCCGGGGTGAGATTGCAGTATAAAGATTATGCGGAATGGCAACAGAATAAGATAAAGGAAGAGCAAGTACAGCAGCAGCGGGTGTTCTGGAGTAATAAATTTTCGCCCGTTCCCCCGGTGATCGATCTGCCGTACAATTTTTCAAGACCGCTTCATAAGACCTATAAAGGAAGCGCAGTCATTTTTCAGTTAGATGAACTGCAGTCGGCCAGGCTGAGGAGTATAGCCAGGGAGGAGCATACTACTATATTCATGCTGCTGCTGGCTGTGTATAATATTCTGCTCAGTAAACTGACGAACCAGGAAGATATCGTAGTAGGTACTCCAACTTCCGGCAGGTTTCACGAAGACGTGGAAAGGACAATTGGCCCCTTTGTCAATACGATTGCATTGAGAAACTTTCCCCGTGAGGATCGCTCTTTCCGGGACTTCCTGCAGGAGATAAAATCAACAGCAATTGAGGCTTTCGATCACCAGGACTGGGATTATGAAATGCTGGTAAGAGACCTGGAGATAGACAGGAGCAGCGGCCGTAATCCCCTGTTTGATGTTTTTATGGCGGTGCAGAACTTTGAACAACAGGAGTTTTCACTGCCAGGGATGAAATTGTCGAGGCTCAAAGCAACAAAGGAAATTTCCAAATTCGATCTCTCTCTATTAGTGACAGAACACCAGTCCATATTTACTTTTGAGTTTGAGTATGCGGCAGATTTATTTGAAAGGCAGACGATTGAAAGATGGGCAGGCTATTTTCAGCAGATAATCAATGAGGTAGTCAATAATGTCAACATCAGCCTGGCAAACATTGAAATGGTTCCCCCTGATGAGCAGCACCTGCTGCTTCACCGGTTTAATGATACCGCCACAGCCTACCCCAATAAGACCATTACCGCGGTATTTGATGAGCAGGTGAGAAAAACGCCGGATAATATTGCGCTTCGTTTTCATAATGGGAGCAATACTTACCAGGAACTCCAGGAAAGAGTTGACAAAACAGCCCGTTACCTGAGTGAAGTAAAAGGTCTGAAGAAAGGAGAGCTGGTTGGGGTAATGATGGATCGCAATGAGTGGCTGATACCGGCTGTATTTGGTATCCTTAAAGCTGGTGGTGTGTATGTTCCGGTTGATCCGGGCCATCCTGCGCAAAGGATAAAATCTGTTTTAAAAGACGCAGGTATTCACATGGTATTGGCCTGGAACCCTTCCGGCGACATGCAATGCAGCAGTGACTACCAGCTGCTGGATCTGAACAGGGTAATTCCTGAGATACTTTCACAACCGGCCGGATTTGAAAATGCGGGGTTATCAGGTCAGGATCTTGCCTATATTATATTTACATCTGGTTCTACCGGAAAACCCAAAGGGGCGATGATTGAACATCATTCAGTTATCAACCGCCTATACTGGATGCAAAAGGAATACCCGCTCCGGGAAGAGAGTGTGCTGCTACAGAAAACGCCGCTGGTATTTGATGTTTCCGTTTGGGAACTCTTCTGGTGGGCATTTACCGGTGCTTCGCTTTGCCTGCTGGAGCCGGGAGCAGAAAAGGAACCCGCGAAAATAGTTGCCGCCATATCCGAAAATGGCGTGACAACCATACATTTTGTTCCATCTATGTTGAGTGCCTTTCTCCCGGTGCTGGATGCCTCATTCGATTTTACCCGCCTGCATACCCTGAAACAGGTATTTTCAAGTGGGGAGGAGTTGAAGGCCGAACATGTTGGCATGTTCCGGGATTCTTTATTCAGGAATTGTGGCAGCTCACTGATTAATTTATACGGTCCTACAGAGGCAACGGTGGACGTTACGCACTACAACTGCACGATGGAGGAAACATCGAAGCCTGTGCCGATAGGTAAGCCCATTGATAACACCAGGCTATATATACTCAGTGCAAATGGTAAACCTGCACCGGTAGGAGTTGCCGGTGAACTGCACATAGCAGGTGCAGGACTGGCCAGGGGATACCTGAATAATCCGGAGCTGACAGATTCAAAATTTATACAGCACCCTGTTATAAAAGGGGAAAGGATTTATAAAACAGGAGACCTTGCAAGATGGACTCCCGATGGTAATGTGGAGTTTTTGTGCAGGATCGATAACCAGGTAAAGGTGAGGGGGATCAGGATAGAACCCGGGGAAATAGAAAATCAACTGCTTTTGCCAGGTATGCTGAAAGAGGTAGCGGTGACCGTAAAAGAAAGAGGAAACGACAAAATCCTGGTAGCTTATTATACTGCAGGAGATCAGATCAATGAAACCCAGTTAAGAGACTTTTTGAAAGGACAGTTGCCTGGTTATATGATCCCGGGGGCTTTCGTACAGCTGGAACAGATGCCGCTGACAGCCAGCGGCAAATTGGACAGGAAGGCTTTGCCGGATCCTGAATTCCTGCCATCAGAAGGCTATGCGCCGCCGGCGAATGCAATGGAGGAAAAAATGATCGTAGTTTGGGCGGATGTTTTGCACCTGGAGAAAAATAATGTGGGGGTGGAAGACAACTTCTTCGCTATCGGCGGACACTCCATTATCGCCCATCGCTTAATTAACGCCATTAACAGTACATTTTCTTCGGTAGTTACTTTAAGGGATATTTTCGAACATCCCACCGTAAGAGAGCTTACCAGCCTTATTGAGAACCATCATAAAAATCTCCTGCCTGCTTTTATAAGAGCCGGTGAAGAACCTTTTTACCCGGCTTCTGCGGCGCAGCGCCGGTTGTATTATGAACAGGTGTCCCGGAGAGACAGCCTTGCTTATAACATCAACAGTGCCTACAAGCTGGAAGGGGAGGTAGATCCTGACAAATTACAGAAGACGTTTGAATACCTGATCCGGCGACATGAGGCATTGAGAACCTGCTTGTTTATTGCAGATGATATAGTGGTTCAACAAGTGGAAGAAGTGGTAACGTTCAGGATTTCCAGGCTGGACGCAGGGAAGTATAACGATGCCGCCGCTGCGTTGGCTGATTTTGTCAAACCGCATGATTTGTCCAGCCCTCCGCTGCTAAGAGTAGGTCTGTTAGAGGACGAAAGACTGGGGAATATTTTGTTGATTGACATACATCATATTGTGTGTGATGGTATTTCGCTTAACATTTTAATGAATGAATTTAAGTTGGCGTATAAGGGTGAAGAACTGAAACATCTCCCCTACAGGTATATCGACTACGCAGTATGGCAGCACGCTGATGGAGGTGCGCATACGGCTCAAAGGGAATTCTGGAAGAGGCAGTTGTCTGGTGAGCTGCGTGCTCCCGATCTGCCGGTGATGATGAACAGGGATAAAGTGACTGTTTACACCGCCGCCAGCAGCGAGCTGGTACTTGATCATGAACTTTATGCCCGGATCAGGGAATTTACTGCCAGTGCAAACGTATCGGAATTTATGTTCCTGCTCTCCGTGTATTATATCCTGTTAGCAAGGGTGTCGGGTAATACCGATATGATAGTCGGGTCTGACGCAATTGGCAGGAACAGACCTGACTTTCGCGATATAGTCGGCACATTTGTAAATGAGCTGCCACTGAGAGTGCAGGTAGAAAGGGAATTACCATATGACAGATTTTTAGCAGCGGTGAAGGATTGCGTTCTAAATGCATTTGACAACCAGGATTTTCAATTTGATGAGATGTTGTCGCTGATAAAAAGAGATAAACATGAAAAGCTTATTCATATTCATTTTTCCTATGCAAACTTTCTTGACAATGAGGTGGAGTTGGATCAGCTGGCGTTCACTACAATAGACACGAGGAAGGAACGGAGACTAACCCAGTACGAACTCAAAGCGGAAGTATACCCCGATAAGGGAGAAGGTATCCGCATTGTATTTGTGTACAGTAGAGAGTTGTATGAACATGCCACTATTCAGATATTTATGCGGTACTACCAGAATATCCTGGTGAATGTTCTCAATAATCCCCATGGTCGTATCCTGGATATAAATATGAAAAAATCCTGAATGTACCTGTTGCCATTTCTATTTAAACTCACAAAAAATTAAATTCTTCAGCAAATGTGTGGTATCTGCGGATTTATAAATTTTAAACGCCCGGCATCCGGAAATGATCAGGCTATTGTTCAGCACATGAATGCGCAGTTGATCCATAGGGGGCCGGATGCGCAGGACACGCTGGTGTCCGGAAACCTTGCCTTCGGATTTAGCCGGTTAAGTATTATTGGATTGGAAAACGGGATGCAGCCCATTCACAATGAGGACAACTCTGTTGTACTTATATGCAATGGGGAGATATTCAATTACATTGAAATCAGGAAGGAATTGATGGAGAAAGGGCATCGTTTTGCCACCGGTTCCGATGTGGAGGTGATCGTTCATTTGTATGAGGAATACGGCATGGAGTTTCTGAATATGCTCAATGGACAGTTTGCTTTTGCACTTTATGACAAGAAGTCCGGCTCGCTGTTCTGTGCCAGGGATCATATGGGTATTATTCCTTTCTTCTATACAAAAACGGGTAACAGTTTCATTTTCGGATCGGAGATAAAAGCCATTTTAAAACATCCGGATGCTCCACGCCAGGTGGATTTTGTAGGGCTTGACCAGGTATTGACGTTTGCGGGATTAATTAGCCCCAGAACCATGTTCCGGGATATTTACAGCCTGGAGAACGGACACTACCTGGAAATTGGTGCCAGCGGAAGTTTGACAAAACACGAATACTGGGACCTTGTTTATCCTGAACAGCATGCAGACATCCCGGTTCAGCATGAAGCATGGTATATTGACCAGCTGGAGTCGCTGTTCGAGGCTTCCTTAAAATTGCGCTTGCGCTCCGATGTTCCTGTTGGACTCTATCTCAGCGGGGGACTGGATTCTTCCATGATCCTGATGAAGATGCGACACCTGCAGCCTTCGATGCACATAGATGCGTTTTCAATAGATTTCGTGGAATCCGGTTTGTCAGAGTCAATGTACCAGCGGTTGGTGGCGGATCGTGCCAATGCCCGGCTGAGCCAGAAGACTTTTTTTTATGATGATATAAGCCAGCGCCTGAAACATGCGGTGTATCATTGTGAATGTCCTGTAAAGGAAACCTATAATACAGCTTCGCTTTCCTTATCTGAGGCTGCGGGTGGGGCAGGGGTAAAGGTCATATTATCCGGTGAAGGTTCGGATGAATTGTTTGCCGGCTATGTGGGTTACCGTTTTGATAAAATGAGGCAGGAGAACGGAGGTGGAAGCCCTGCTACGATGGCTGAAGAGCGCTTGAGGCATCATGTCTGGAGTGACAGCAATTTTTTTTACGAGCGTGATTTTCTCCAGTTTAACAAAGTGAAGAAGCAATTATATTCCGAAGAACTCAGGGCCATTTTTGACGACATTGACTGTCTTCAGCACCCTGTTGTGAATACAGACCGGATCAGGAACAGGGATGTGCTGCATAAAAGGGCCTACATAGATTATAAGCTGCGGCTGGTGGATCATCTGATCTCAGATCACGGAGACAGGATGGCGCTGGCGAATTCAGTGGAAGTAAGATATCCGTTCCTGGACAAAGACCTGGTGGAGTTTTCTACCAGGATACCCGCTCAATTGAAATTAAAGGATTATACGGAGAAATATATACTGAAGAAGATGGCGGAACGGTTTGTTCCGCAAAAGGTGGTGGACCGGGAGAAATTTGGTTTTGTGGCGCCCGGAAGTCCCTACCTGATACAACGGAATATCGCGTATATCAATGAACTGTTGTCTTTTGAAACAATTAAGAGACAAGGTGTTTTTGATCCGGCAGAAGTGCAGCGTCTTGTCAATATTTACAAACAACCAGGTTTTTATGTCAATGCGCCATTTGAAGATGATTTGTTAATGACCGTTATCTCATTTGGCATTTTGCATGATTTATATTTTTAGTGTCAGTCCAACTTTAAGCGGACTATGAAATCGCCTGTTCATCACCATCAAAATATATAATGCTATGAAAATCGCAGGAAACATCGACACCGTCAGCGTTTTATCTGACGCAGATTTTAATACATTCTACTATAACAGGAAGCCGGTAGTAATCAAAGGTGGCCTGGAAGGCACCACCTGCTTCAGTAAATGGTCAGTTAATTATCTGAAGGAAAAGATCGGATCAGCCACGGTGCGGGTGGCCTATACGGAGAAGGGCAGTTATAACTATGCTATCCGGGAAGTTAAGTGGATCGGTGGCCCTTTCGATGAAGTATCCGATTTATTTACTTTGCCGGCCAGCAAGGGAACCTCTTATTACCTGGCGCAGTTATCAATACCGGGATTTTTTCCAATGCTGATGGATGATCTTGAAATACCTGCATTCATCCGGGATGGAGACATCCTGGATAAGGTAAATTTATGGATGGGAGGAGCCGGTTGCGATTCAGGACTGCACTATGATAACAGTCATAATTTCTTTTACCAGGTTTGCGGTAGAAAAGATATGGTGTTATTTTCTCCGGAAGATACACCGTTATTGTATCCAAGTCAGCTGCCGGGTAAGTGGCATATGAGTGAAGTGGAGCTGCATGATGCAGATGTAGAACAATTTCCGCTCTTTTTACAGGCGCAGCCTTATCATTGCATTGTTGAACCGGGTGATATTATTTATATACCCACAGGCTGGTGGCACAATGTGTTATCACTTGATATGTCCGTCAGCGTTAATTTCTGGTGGCACCGGTTTGACATTCCTATTGGAAAGGGCATTGATATGTTTAGTGTTCCGGAGTTGTCATCTTTTCTGCAACGCTTCCTGCAGAAAGGGGTGGATATAGATCAGCCTGATGCTGAGGGCGAATCATTGTTGATGCGCGCAGTAGATAAAGGGCATGTGAATTTCGTTGATGCCCTGCTTCGTAACGGCGCCAGCCTGGCGTCTGTTAACCGCAAAGGGGAGTCTCCTGTTGAATGTGCGCAGAAGAATGGGCGCAGGGATATCGCAGTACTATTATTGAAACATGCTGAGCAGGAAGCGAATATAAAAAAATTAGAAAAGCATTAAAATATTTTCGAAAACCTGAAGTAAATAATTATATTGTGAAAAGATAGGCAAATACTTTTCATTGAGTCCTTATTTTTGTTTTGTTGTTAACTGTAACTTGTGACAACCTTTAGCGAAGCTATATTTGCCTGAATATTCAACTGAAACCTTATTACTTTATTAACCCGGGACTATGCCAGGCCAAACCTGCCTGAAGCTGTCGCACACGCTTCTCTTTACAGACGCAACATACCATGTTGCTGAAAGTTTGTAAATCTGTTTTCCCATAATAATTTTATCATGATTCTACAAGCGGAATTAAACAAAAGTCTGCGTGCCCATGCAGGCAAAATTGCGATTGAAGTAGACGGGGAGAAAATATCATACTCCAGGTTGTTATCCATCTCTGATAAAATCTCCAGCTTTTTTATACAGCAGGCATGCCCGGCTGACACCATCGTTGCGGTGGTAACCGATAACAGGCTGCTGAATATTTATGCCATGATTGGCATATTCAATGCCAGATGCGTGTATGTTCCTATCGACGCATCGCTTCCCCGGAAAAGAATGCAGGCCGTCCTGGATGAGCTGCAACCTGCTTTTCTGATCACTTCCACCACAGATAACATCGCCGCCACGTTTGGCAGTTATTGTTCCGCCCGGGTTATCCTTGCGGAAGAACTGCTGGCATCCACCACGGACAACATTGGGCAGCCATTGCACTACCCGGATTTTCAGGAAAATGACAGCATATATGTATACTTTACGTCTGGCTCTTCCGGGATACCTAAAGGTATTGTTGGCAGGAACGGCAGCCTGATACAATTTTTGCAGTGGGAAACAGGCACGTTCCAGGTTACTGCAGGCAGCAGGTTCAGTCAGTTCATCAGTCCCTACTTCGATGCATATCTCCGGGATATTCTTGCACCGCTGCTGACAGGTGGTACGATCTGCATTCCGCCTCCTAAACAGGACATTTCATTGCCGGAACAAATGGTTGCCTGGATAAATGATGCCGGTATACAGTATATTCATTGTGTACCCAGTTTGTTCAGGATAATAAGTTCAGCGGCATTATCACCGGATCTTTTCCGGCACCTGAAATATTGTTTGCTGTCGGGAGAAAGAATTAACCCATTGGAATTGCGGGGATGGTATGAGGTGTTTGGCGTCCGCATCCAACTCGTGAATTTGTATGGTCCAACAGAAGCCACCATGATAAAATCCTGCTACCGGATTACGCCAGAAGATGTAAACGCTGCAAGGATTTCAGTGGGTACTGCTATGGACGGTGCAGCACTGTTGATCCTGGATGAGAACCTGGAATCTTGTGATCCGCTTATAGTGGGCGATCTGTACATTGCTTCTGCTTATCTCACAAAAGGATACCTGAATAATCCGGAGTTGACTGCGCAGAAATTCCTGACTTTCAGGTCTGCCGCCGGAGACGAAACTGCCATCTATAAAACAGGAGACAGGGCACGGTTGATGCCCGATGGAAATATAGACCTGATTGGGCGGGAAGACCGCCAGGTGAAAATAAGAGGAATCAGGATTGAACTGGATGAAATTGAGTATATGCTTCTGACAAGCCCCTTTATAAAGGAGGCAGTAGTGACAAAGCATGCAGGAGAAAATATTGATGATACACTGGTTGCCTATATCACCAGGAAAAATTTTCAGGAAGATGCACAACAGCTCTCTGACGCTGCCATGAAACATTTGCAGGAACTGATGCCTGCATCCATGCTGCCCGCGTCTATTGTAGAAATAAGTGAGCTTACGTTGCTACGCAACGGAAAGGTAGACTACCAGGCGCTGCAAAGTAAAATAGTAACCCGGGAAATTTCCGTCCCGGAGAATGAACTGGAAGAAAAAATACTGGAAATATGGAAAGATATTTTAGCAGATAAATCGATATCTGTTAATGAAAATTTTTACCGCATTGGGGGAAATTCATTAAGTATAATGAGATTGTCATCCAGGCTCTTCAAAGAATTTGGTGTCAGGGTTTCTTTAAGTGAGCTGTTTGAAAATCTTACGATAAAGAAACAGGCAACCCTTGTCGGATCACTGATGAAGGATGATGTATTAATTATACCCAAAGCAGATGTAAAGCCGGCCTATCATGCCTCTGCCGCCCAGCGCCGTGTTTATGCCAGTTATCAGCTGGATAGAAAAGTGACGTCCTATAATCTTCCTATGGCCTGGGATGTTTCCCAATCATTCGACCAGGACAGAATTGAACAGGCGCTGCACGCACTTGTGAAAAGACATGATGGCCTGAGAACCGAATTCCATATCAGGGATGGGGAGCTCTATCAGCATCTCCATGATAAAGTAAATTTCTCCCTGGAGCATATTACCACATCTGCTCCCGACCTTCATAATATTATTTTAAAACTTATACTTCCGTTTGAACTGGATAAAGCCCCCCTTTTCCGCTGCACACTTATTCACCAGGAAGGCGGCCGGAAAATACTGGTAATAGATTGTCATCACATCATCTGTGACGGCATCTCAAAGAAAATTCTTCATCACGACTTTTTGAACAGCTATTACGGTAAGCACCTGCCCGAACTGGAAATACAGTATAAGGACTATTCCGAATGGGAGCATAAATTCCGGCTTACGGAAGAATACCTCTCGCACAGGGAGTTTTGGCTGAAGACATTTGAAGACGGTGTACCGAGACTTACGCTTCCTGTAACAAAAGAGATCATCGATGGAGTATCTCATTATGGAGGAAATGTTACGCTCAAAATTGACAATGATCTTTTAAAGCCGTTTACTGATTTTCTGAAAGAACAACATGTAACCGCATTTTCAGGATTTTTTACTGTATATTTTTTGTTCCTCTCCCAGCTCTCCGGCCAGGAAGACATCGTTGTGGGAACCGCTGCTTCCGGCAGAATGCAGGAGGAAACAGAAAATGTGGTAGGCATGTTCGTGAAGATGCTGCCGGTCCGCTACCAGATAAATCCGTATACCCCGTTTAAAGATGCAGTCGCTGAATTACATAATTATATGCTGCAAGCCAACAGCAGGCAGATATATGATCTGGGAGATATTGTAAGAGAGCTGAATAATAACAGGACCAATCCGGTTAAGAGCCTTTTTGATGTGGCTTTCGTTTTCCAGAACTTTGAGGACAGGAAGGACCGGCAGCAAGACGGGTTTGTTATATACCCGTTTGAAAACAACAGCTCCAAATATCCACTGACACTGTATGTATATGACAGCGATCAGTCATTTACTTTCCGTTTCGAATATTCTTCTGACTATTTTACAAGACCCGATATAATATTGCTGGCCCAACAGTTCAAAGCATTGCTGGAGAACGTGGTGGGCAGGCTGGATGAAGATCTTGCCAGTATCATTCAAAGCTCGGATCAGGCAATAGATCTGATGGAGGATGATATATCTTTCAATTTTTAACCCGGTACCCCTCTCTCTTTGCCGCAGTTTATCCTGGCTGCAATGTGCTTTACCCTAAAATGTATCTGGCCATGTCTGAAAATTCTATGTTAAATATTAAAGCTTTAGAGTCCAACAAAAATATATCTGCCAGGAATTACTGGAAGCAGCGATTAAAGAACTTCAGGGCTGAAAACTGCTTCGATGGCGCTACCGACGATCAGCAGCTGCCTTCAGGGAATACCTATGGGGTTTATACAGTGGAAATACCCCGGCATGTCAGCGGGAACCTGAACAGTATTGCCTCGTCAGATAAAGCGAAGCATATTGTGCTGTTGTCTGCGCTGTCAGTACTGATACAAAAATATTCATCGACCGGCCAAGTATTGCTGTTTACCCATACTTATTCGGAAGAAGAGAAACAGGATGCAGGAAAAGGCATCATACCCGTGGGTATTGATATTGCCCCCGACACAGATTTTAGCACGCTGGTCAACGCTGTTAAGGAAAATTTATTCAGCGATTTCCGGCACGCCAGGTATCCGCTGGAAAGAATCCTGGCGGGTAGTCCGGCTATCAAACGCATATCAGGTGTAGGTTTGGGTATGAAAGGTATTGCTTTACCAATCGATGTCAATGGCTGCTCACTGGACCTTTACTTTTCTTTTCATGCAGAAGAAGACCAGAAGCTGGATGTGTGGTATCATCATAGCAGGTTCACTTACAACTTTGTTCAGAATATTACGGCTGTTTTTTTGAGCCTGCTTTCCAGGATTACGCAGAACAGCAGGAATTCCCTGCAAAACATCCCGCTGCTCACTGAACAGGAGCGGTTGCAGGTATTCAATGAGTTGACGGTGTTCGGCAATCATGCTTCCCAGGCAGAGTCAGTCCTGGTACGCACATCTTATCACCAGGAAAGATTATGGTTTATTGATAAATTCGAGAAGGACTACCTGTACAATGGAAGCCCCGTTTATCATAATATTCCTTTAGAGATTGGCCTGAAAGGAACGTTGAATGTTGAATGGCTGGAAGAAAGTATTAATAGCGTAATAAGACATTATTCCGCACTCCGTACCTGTTTTGTTGAGGTGAAAGACATCATCTTCCAGCAACCTGTAAATGATGCCGGTATACAGCTGGAAAAAAGGACCCACCGGCACAAAGGCAGCTCCCTGGAAGCTGAAATTACATCGGAAAGAGACAAGCCTTTTGATCCGGCCACCCCCCCGGTAAGGGCCGTGCTGTTTGAAACAGACACAGATAGCTATAAGCTGCTGCTCATTTTTCATCACCTGGTAGTGGACAGGCACGCTACGTTACAGGTAGCGCGGGATATTTTAGAAAACTACCGCAGAAGATCACAGGGGGAACTTTTCCTGGAAGAAACAGAGAGATTGCGCTATGCACAGTTTTCAGAATGGCAGCGGGGACCCTTATCTAAATTGTATTTTTATCTTTTCCCTTACTGGAAACAACGGTTGGGAACAAGGCTTAAAGCATTGGAGTTACCAACAGACCGTCCACGGTCTGCCGTACATATTTATAAGGGGGCGGCAATTGATGTCAGTTTATCTCAGCACATTTCTTCCCAGGTGCTGCGTTATGCAGAGCAGCGGCTTATTTCACCCCGGCTGATCTTAATGGCGGCTTTTAAAATCTTACTCTATAAATATGTTCAGCACGAAGAAATTGTTATTGGTACCAGTACTGATAGCAGGAACAATGGCGTATTACAGGACGTTGTAGGGCCGTTGGCCAATCTGCTGCCCGTACGTAGCCAGATATTTCCCTCAGATAGTTTCCAGGAATACCTGACAAGGCTTAACAACCAGTTTAATGCGGATCTGTCGCATAGCGATATCCCTTTTGATAAGCTGGTAAGCTATCTGGCTCCTGAAAAAGATATGAGCAGAACAGCATTGTTTGATGTGTTGTTCCAGTATGAAAATAAATCTTACGAAATTCCCCGGATTGACGATCTGCATATCGATTTATTCGAGAACAACTATGGGTATGGCAAGTATGATCTCAGTCTTTTGCTGCTTCAATCAGAAGATGGGGTTGAAGGTAAGATGCTGTATAACTCGGAATACTTCGACCAGGCTTCCGTTGAGTTAATGATGCAACGCTTTTCCAGGTTGTTGGGTAGCTTGCTCCTGCAACCTTCGCGGCAATTATGGGAGATAGATATCCTGGATGATGTGGAAAAGAAGGGCTTGCTGGATAGCCTGGACTATACCAACAGCCACTATCCTGAAGATAAAACGATACTTGACCTGTTTGATGAACAGGTAACAAAATGGCCTGGGAATACAGCCGTACAATATGAAGGCGTCGCTATTACCTATGCACAGCTGGATGAACAGGCCGGTCAGGTGGCCGCGCAGCTAACGGCACGTGGAGTGAAACCGGATGCCGTAGTAGGTCTTTTGATGGACCGTTCGATAGAGATGGTAGTAGGCATGCTGGGTATTCTGAAAGCCGGTGGCGCCTATTTGCCGGTTGATATTACCTATCCGGAAGAAAGGAGGAATTATCTGCTGGATAATAGTCAGACCCGGTTGGTACTGACAACAAATGAATTTGCCGGCCTGGTAAAGCCTAGTATACCGGTGGCACTGATAGAAGACAGGGAGCCGTTCAACGGTGTTTTGCCTGACAAGCCGTTACCATCGAACTTATGTTATGTAATTTATACCTCAGGAACAACAGGTAATCCCAAAGGAGTGATGGTAGAACATCGTAATGTAGTGCGGTTGCTCTGCAACGACGATTTCCAGTTTTCCTTTGGTCCCGCAGATATTTGGACGATGTTCCATAGCCATTGCTTTGATTTCAGTGTATGGGAGATTTTTGGGGCATTGTTAACAGGAGGTAAGGTGATTATCGTTCCGAAGATGACAGCCCGTGATACGGGTTTGTATCTTAAATTATTGCGGGAAGAAGGGGTAACGGTGTTGAATCAGACGCCCAGTGCTTTTTATAATCTTTTGCAATTGTCTGTAACGGGACTGTCTTTACGCTATGTTATTTTCGGGGGAGAAGCACTGAGCCCGGGGAAATTGCATTCGTGGCGGGAGATGTATCCTGGTGTTAAGCTGATTAATATGTACGGGATTACAGAAACGACGGTGCATGTTACCTATAAAGAGATCACAGAAAAAGAGATCGGCAGTAATATCAGCAACATCGGCAAACCTATCCCTACTTTATCAGTTTACCTGCTGGATGAGCATCAGCGGCTGGTTCCGGCAGGCATTACCGGAGAGTTATACGTAGGCGGATCTGGTGTTTCGCGGGGGTACCTGGGTAACGAAGCGTTAACATCTGCAAAGTTTGTCCAGGATCCGTATAAAACCGGTGGTCGGCTTTACCGCACCGGCGACCTTGGCCGTCAGCTGCCGGGTGGTGAAATTGAATACCTTGGCAGGAAAGACCACCAGGTACAGTTACGGGGTTTCCGTATAGAGCTGGGCGAAATAGCGTATGCCTTATCAGGTAACAGCCGTATTGGCGAAGTGGTGGTGGAAGCCCGTGAAAAGGAAGATGACAAATACCTGGTGGCCTATTATACTGCTGATCAGGAGATCAAGGTATCAGAGCTGCGTACGTACCTGTTAGGGAAAATACCGGACTACATGGTCCCTTCTTACTTTGTTTACCTGGATCACTTCCCGCTGACCTCAAACGGAAAACTGGACAGAGCAGCGCTTCCGGAGCCTCATGTATCCGCTACGGATGAGTATATACCACCATCCGGAATAGTAGAAACGAAACTGGTGGAAATATGGGCTGATATATTGAAACTGGATAAAGATTCCATCAGCGTAAATTCCAGCTTCTTCGACCTGGGAGGACATTCGTTGAGGGCAACTGTACTGGTGAACAAAATATTGAGCGAGCTGGGAACAGAGGTGCCACTCAAAGAAATTTTTGAAAGACGTGTGGTTTCCAGCCTGGCGGAGTATATCCGGCAGGTGGGGGCAATGCAGGTGTCCCGTGTGCCCAAAGCAACCCCCAAGCCTTATTATAGCCTCTCGCCGGCACAAAAAGCGATATACTACTTCTCAGAATACGACAAACAGACCCTCGCTTACAACATGCCCAGGGTAGTGGTGATGGAAGGAAACCTGGATAAAGACAAGTTGAAACAGGTAATGGAGCAACTGGTAGCCCGGCATGAGGCATTCCGTACTTCTTTCCAGGTGATAGGGGAAGAGGTGGTGCAGCAGATTGCAGATAGTGCTGTGCTTACCATAACACATCATGTGGCGGCAGAGGAAGATGTCAAACAGCTGGTACAGCAGATCATTGCACGTTTCGACCTTTCCAGCGCACCCTTGTTAAGAGTAGCATTAATTGAAGTGCAACCGGAAAAGCATGTACTGGTAGTAGATACCCATCACCTGGTAATGGATGGCACGTCCTGGGGAATATTTATCAGGGAGTTTAAGACACTGTTTAATAATGGCACACTCGCGCCGTTAACCTTACAGTATAAGGATTATGTGGAATGGCTGGATACCGAGGAGAGAAGGGCCGAAATGGATAAACAGAATGATTTCTGGTACGGGGAGCTTTCCAGGAACATGCCGCAATTAGATTTGCCGGTTGACTTTGAACGGCCGGAGCAAAAGAACAATCATGCAGGAAACGTCAACTTCAGAATTGAAGAGGAACAAACTGGTCATCTCAAGGCAATTGCCGATAAAGAAGGAGCTACCTTGTTCATTGTACTGCTTTCCGTTTACAATATTTTGCTTGAAAAAATTACCAATCAGGAAGATATCATGATCGGTATCCCTGCATCAGGAAGGGATCATAGTGACCTGCAGCATATGTTGGGCATGTTTGTTAAAATACTGCCCTTCAGAAATTTTCCGGCAGAACAACTAAGCTTCCGGCAGTTTATGAATGAGGTGAAGGAAAGGACATTCGCTTTCCTGGAGAATCAGTCCTACGAATATCACCGGTTATTAGACAGATTAAAGATCAGGCGGGCAAGAGCGCACAGCGCATTGTATGATGTCATGTTCGTATTTCAGAATTTTGAAGAAACGAGGTTTGTTATTCCTGATTTAAAAATATCCTCCTACAAAGCCAGCCATCTCGTAGCTGAATTTGATATGTCTTTAACTGCGTTTGAAAATAATGGTGAAATAAGACTGGCTATTGGCTACCAGGATAGCCTGTTTAAACCGGAAACTATCTTGAAATTTGCCGCTTACTTCAAAAAAATAGTAGCAGCGGTGGTAGCAGATCCTGACATTAAAATTTCCGATATTTATGTAGTCAGCGAAGACGAACGGAAAGCACTGTTGGACCGTTTCCAGGGAAATGGAAATAATATACAAACAGAAACGATTCTCTCCCGGTTCGAAAAATCAGTTAGCCGTTTCCAGGGAAAAACCGCTATAAGATACAAGGATATTTCCTGGAGTTATACGGATGTTGACCGCATCTCCAATCAGATCGCATATCACCTTAAAGAAAATGCGGGTGTCGGGAAATCGATGCTGGTTGGTGTAATGATGGAGCGGGATGAATACCTGGTTCCCACTATATTAGGTATTCTCAAAACCGGTGCAGCCTTTGTTCCATTAGATCCCGCTTATCCTCCCGGTATTTCCGATACGCTTATCAGCAAGGCAGGTGTTGGGGTTTTAATAACGGGGAATACCACGTTCGATGTGTCAGCTATAAATGTAAAGGTCCTTAACATACAGCAGGAGTGGAACTCCATATTGGAAAGCAGGGAACTTCCACTGGCTTCCGGTGTAACCGCTGATGATCTGGCATACGTCATGTATAGCCTGGAGTCTTTATCAAATCCTGTTGGATTCATGTTCAGTCACCAGGCACTCTTCAGCGCCCTGGCAGGAATGCAGGATACATACCCTGTACAGGAAACAGGGAGCTACTTATTAAGAACGAATACCAGTGTGCAATCTGCCCTGCAGGAGATATTCAATTGGTGTTTATCAGGAGGATGCTTATCCATTCTTCCTCCGGAAAACGAAAGCGAAATAGATAAGATCATAAGCTGGATAGAAGCTTATGGCATCACACACGTACATTTTGAAGCGCCGGTATTCAGTGCGTTTACTGACGTGTTAACACGCCGGGGGCGGGAGAAAATTAAATCCCTTCAGCATATCTTTCTCACCGGTATGGGCACCTGGGCAGATCCTGTTCGCAAATTCAGCCAGCTGAATACGGGTATCCTGCTGGAAGACATGTTTGGAGTACCGGAGTATGCAATTTTTGCCTGCGGACGTACGCTTCCTGCACCTGGAGCTACAAATGCCAGGATACTATACCAGGCTTTACCGGGAGCTGCTTTATACATCGTTGACAGGAACAACAAGTTACAGGCTGATGGCTTATATGGCAGTTTGTGTATAGGTGGTACCGGCCTGGCCAGTGATTATCTGACGGAAGAAGAACTTTGCCACCAGCTATATTTTCCGCTCCCGGAACTGGAAGTCAGTGTAATCAAAACTCCCTGGCAGGCAAGATACTTAGCAGAGAACGGAATCGAATTTTCCGCAAGGGAAGCCGGGCCGCTAATGCTGAATGGACACCGGGCAGACTTATCAGAAATTGAAGCTGTGATCATGCGGCATGGAGAGGTAACCAATACTGTAGTCATTATTCCCGGGAATCAGCTACCTGGCAAGAGACTGCTGGCATTGGTGGAGCTGCCTGATAAGTCAGCGACGGTAGGAAAGATTAAAAAGTATTTGAGAAGCCAGCTACCCAGGCATATGATGCCTACCGACGTCATAAAATTTGGACATCTGCCATTGACAGCGGCTGGAACAGTGGACCGGGATGCCATTCCTGCATTGCTGGAAAGATCAGCCATTGTGATAGACGAAGCCGCTCAGCCACAAACAGCTGTAGAAAAACAGATTGCACTGATATGGAAGGAATTGATGGGACTGGAACAGGTGACACTAAATGATACCTTTTTTGGTTTGGGTGGACACTCGTTGTTACTGGTGACCAATAACGAAAGAATGAAGAAACAATTTAATGTGGATCTCCCCTTCAGTATATATTTTAATTGTACCCTGAAACAGATTGCCGAAAAAGTTAGCCAAACCTCACCGCACAAAGTAGCAGAATGAGCAAATTCATCGCATCTTTTATCGTGACTGCCTTAAGATCTATACCGGTTTTTGTTTTTTTACTGGTATACTCCGGCCACCTTTGTTTTGCCGGCCCCAGGGCTGATACTATTCCACTATATGCGGTAGACTCCATTGTGGGTAAGCTGATGAAAGACGGCAGCATTCCGGGACTTAGTGTTGCTATTATCTCGGGGAATACAACCGTTTTCAGAAACTATGGGTTTGCTGATTTGGATAAAAAAACACCGGTCACCCCCGCCACATTATTCCAGATAGGTTCATGCAGCAAGGCTTTCACTGCATTGGCTGCACTTAAGCTGCAACAGGCAGGATTGCTCGACCTGGATGCTAATGTCAGGGACTACCTGCCCTGGTTCCAGGTGAGCTACAACGGCAAGCCGGCGCAAATAAAGATCAGGCATTTATTACATCATACGAGTGGGTTGCCCTGGAAAACGATCTCACTTATTCCGGAAAGTGACAGCAGCAATGCCCTGGAAAAGACCATACGGAATATTTCCGGTGTCAAACTGGCGAATAAGCCGGGCCTGTACTTCGAGTACGCCACAGTGAACTATGATATACTGGCTTACATTATTGCGCTGCGCAGCGGAGGTTCCTTTGAGGACTATCTGCAGAAAAATGTATTGGATTCCCTCGGCCTTGCCCAAACTACTATTGGGGCGCCGAAAGACAGCACCTTCATGTCGGCCGGTTATAAGATTGGCTTCTTTAGACCCCGGAGATATGATGCACCTGTGTACAGGGGAAATAATGCGGCGGGATACATCATATCCGATATACGGGATATGGCGAAATGGCTGAAACTGCAAATGGGGCTGCAATCTTCAAATCTTTATCCGCTGATAGCAAAAACACATGAAGGGGACGTGACTGTGCCGATACATGATATGTCTTCCTATGGAATGGGCTGGCAGGTTTCATTGATGGGAGACGGGGCTGTTTATCACGGAGGACTGAATCCTAATTATACTTCTTACGTAGCATTTGATCCCGTGGAGAAAAATGGTGTAATAGTGATGGCTAATTCAAACAGTGGCGCTACGCGTATTATCGGCGCCTCACTGCTGGACCTGGTGTCAAAAGAAATAAGAGACAGGGAATTTACGGTTGCTGATGGTAATGATAAAGCCTATAGTATTGTATGTGCGGCACTGTGTATCTACCTGGTGGTGCTGCTCGGCTTCACGGGAATGGTAATATACCAGATATTCACCGGCACGAGGCGCCTGGAAGGAGCGAACGTCAGGACAGTGGGACGGATGGTACTTTCAATTGTGCTGGCATTACCATTTTTATATGGATTTTATATGTTACCGCACGCCCTGTTAGGGATGAGCTGGCAGCCCGTTATTGTCTGGAGCCCGGTTAGTTTTGTGGCAATGGTAGGTCTTGCGTTATTATCGCTGGTAACAACCTACCTGGCATACTTTATCACATTGCTGTTCCCGCAGCAGAACAAGTACAAACGGGTGATTCCAAAAATATTGCTGGTAAGCATCGTGTCTGGAATGTCTAACATGGTATTAATACTTTTGATTGTATCTGCCATCAACAGTAAGGTAGAATTACAGTACCTGGTGTTTTATTTCCTGTTAACCGTTGCTGTGCATATGTTCGGGAGGAAGTTTGTGCAATCCAGTTTAATTGATCTCTCCAAGGGTATCGGATTTGAATTGCGGATCAAAGTCTTTGAGAAAATATTTTCCACCTCTTACCAAAAATTTGAAAACATGGACAGGGGAAGGGTATACACCTCTGTAAATGATGATGTGGACACCATCGGCAATTCTTCCAATATGGCCATTACGCTGGTGACCAGTGTATTCACTGCTGTGGTGGCCTTCCTGTACCTGGCTACCATGGTTTTCTGGGCAACGCTCATGACATTGATACTTATTGTTGCGCTGGCGACGCTATATTATTTTGTCAGCAAAAGCACCAATAAATATTATGAAGAGGCCCGCGATACCAGGAATATTTTTATGCGACTGACCAATGGCATGATCGACGGGTTTAAAGAGATCTCCCTGCAACGGAAAAAGAAACTGGAGTACTATAAGGATATTACAGATGCAGCGGATAGCTATCGCCAGAAAATATCATTCGCAGCCATGCGTTTCCTCTACGCATCTTTGCTGGGAGAGTCCATGCTGATACTTTTGCTGGGTACGGTGGCATTTATTATCCCGCGGTTGTTTACAGACACAAAGTCAGGTACCATCATGAATTTTGTGATCGTACTTTTATACCTTATCGGACCGGTAAACAGGTTACTGACGGCAGCACCTTCTATATTACAGTTGAGGATTGCCTGGAACAGGATCCAGCAATTTTTATCTGAAATACCGTCTAATCTCGACTTACATGAACTTTGTCCTCCTTTGGAGCCCGAAGTGATGAGCATAAAGGCGCAGGGTTTGAAGTTTGCCTATAACAGTCAGGAGGGCTTCCAGGTAGGGGCCATTGATCTTGAAGTGAAGAGCGGGGAAATACTCTTTATCATTGGAGGAAACGGCAGTGGTAAATCCACGTTGGCTAAACTGCTCACGGGTTTATATGAGCCCTCTGAAGGAACGATCACTATTAATGAAAAAGAGCTTAAAAGCTGTGACCTGAGCGAATACTATTCTGCCGTATTTTCCCCGCTGTACATCTTTGGAAAACTTTACAATATTGACACTGTCAGTAAAAAAAATGAGATTGAAAAATATCTGCGTGTGCTGAATCTCGAAAATATTGTAGGTGTCCTGGACAATAAATACACCACTATTAACCTGTCTGGCGGACAGCGAAAGCGATTGGCGCTGTTGCAATGCTACCTGGAAGATGCCCCCATCTATCTCTTTGATGAGTGGGCAGCAGATCAGGACCCTGCATACCGTAATTTTTTTTACAGAACACTATTGCCACAAATGAGGGAAGCGGGAAAGATCGTTATAGCCATTACTCATGATGACCATTATTTCGATGTGGCGGATAAGATCCTGAAAATGGAACATGGTAAGCTGGAAATTTATAATGACGAACGTTCCTTTACATCGCTCACCATGAAAATAGAGAAATTCTAAACGGCCCCAGGCAATCATTCATCTTATTAATTTTTTATGAGAATATTTGATTTTTCAGCAGCATATGCCCGGAAGTTTTTGAATGCAACGGTGGTATCAATGTTATTGCTCACCGCTTGTTTTCAGTATAGTCTGGGTCAATCACCGGAATACTTTAAAACCGGCGGCAGAAAGGTGAATATACACGCATTTAATGCTGAAGTAAACCGTATGATGGAAGAGGTGGGGATTCCCGGTATATCCCTGGCCGTTATAGAGAATAATAAAGTTACTTTTTACCATACCTATGGTTACAAGCAGTCGGGGCAACCTGAAACCGTAAATGATGAAACGCTTTTTGAGGCTTGTTCACTGTCGAAAAATTTCATGCTGTTCATGGTATACCAGTTGGTGGATCAGCATAAGCTTGACCTGGATAAGCCCATGTATCAGTACCTGGAATACGATCGGCTTAAACATGATCCGCGGTATCGACTGATAACTCCCCGGATGATTCTGGGTCATTGCTCCGGCATTGAGAACTGGAAATCCGATTTTAACCCCGATACCCTCGATATTGTTTCCAACCCGGGTGAGAAATTTGTTTATTCAGGAGAAGGGTTTCATTACCTGGCCCGGGTAATTGAAACCATACTTAAAGAGCCTTACCAGGATATTGAAAAAAGGATGGTTTTATCCCGGTTGGGGCTGGGAAGAACCTTTACCAGTTTTAAAGATACGGTTCCGGGTAATTATTCAAATGGACATGATGTGCTGGAGAGAAAAATTCCAAAATGGAAAAATAAGTCGGTTTTTCCGGCTGGCGGGGTTAACACTACTGCCCTGGACTACGCCCATTTGCTGATAGGCATGTTCAATGGTAAATATTTATCACGGGATCGCATAAACGATATCCTGCACAAAACAACCAGCCTGGATGATTATTTTCCTCCCAACCATTACTTCGGAGGAGGGTATGAAGTTATTTATACGCCAAAAGATACCATCATCGCACACGGAGGCAGCAATCCCGGTTATAAATGTCAGCTTTTCTATTCTGTTGTTCATAAACGGGGCATAATATTTATGACCAACTCTGACCGGGGTAAGCTTATTTCCCAGCGACTCGTGGATATGTCTGTCCGGTTGGATATCAAATCGGAGTTTGCCAAACAATACTATGAACAGTATCCCAGTAATGCGATTACATTGTTGAAAAAGTACAAACAGGCTGGAGGAGATGCAATGATAGCAGATGCCGGAAGATTAAAGAGCGAACAAAAGCTGGGTGTAAATACGTTGAATGAGCTGGGACATATTTTTATCGGAATAGATACTGCCGTAGCCCGGAAGTTACTAACGGAAAATACCATCCTGTACCCGGATGCATCCAGGGCTTTCTACCTGCTTGGCACACTGGATATGAAACAGAAAGATTTTAACGCGGCCTACCAGGATTTTATCAAAGCAAAAGCCCTCCATTCAGAAGAATTTACATTGGATTTTAATTTGAGAAAATGTGAGAAGGAGCTTCAGAAGCAGGCCGTTTATTCCGGCAGCAGCAGCGGAGCCGCTTCAAATGATTAATCCACCGGTAATTTTATTTTCTATGAAGACCAGGACATATGAAGAAATCACAGCGAGGGCCGATGAAGTGAAAACCCGTTTGGCACTCATTAACCACGAGATAGAGAAGGAACTCTCCCGGCCATTTCTCGACAGATGCCAGTTCCGGTCACGGGTACTGGACCAGAATAAAAAGATATGTACAGCAGCTTTAGAACAATTGAACTGGATTTTAAATGCGTGAAGAAATTATTGTAGTTACCTGGGGAGGCATTGGTGATCTGATGCTCTGTACCCCCGCTTTGAAAGCCCTTAAAGAGGAAAATCCCCGCTCAAGGATCATTGTGTACTACCAGCACTTTCATCCCGGACATAAGCAGGTGTTACTGAACAATCCTCATATTGATTCATTAAGGGAATTGCATGTTACATCCATGTGGAGGTATCCCCGTCACTTGTTTGTATATCTTTTTAAAAAGAAAAAGTGGATCAAAGACAGAAAGTATTATCACATGTATCTGAATCATGTTCCGGCTACATGGATATACGAAAAGAATTATAAAGAAGTAGCGGCTGATGTTTTCGATGTGAAACTGAATGGAGATCGTAAGATACAGCTGTTTTTCACAGCAACGGAGGAACAGCAGGCCCGGGAGCGGATCAGGCTTTTTAAAAACGTTGTTTTTATTCATACCTATTCCAAATGCTCCGTTAATCATTTATGGGATATTAAAAAATGGAACCGCCTGGTAAAAGAGTTACCGGAGTTGACGTTTATCCAGATTGGGATGCCAAATGAACCAACCGTGGAAGGAGCCATTGACTGGAGGGATAAATTATCGCTTCGTGAAACACTTTGCCAGCTTAAATATGCGACTTCATTTGTAGGGGTGGAATCAAGCTTTGCGCATGCAACCAATGCTTTCAACTTACCCGGTGTGGTATTGTTTGGCGATACCAGTCCTTTACACTGGGGACATGAAAACAATATTAATATTTATAAAGGCGTGGCTTGTTCTCCCTGCTTTCACTATTTGTGGGGCCGGTCATGCCCGCTTGGTAATGATTGTATGAAGCTAATTGAAGTGGAAGAGGTAAAGGAAGCCCTGATCAGGCAGGTGAGTGCCAGCAGTGCCGGTTTCCCGCAGGAAGCACCGGCTGGGGAACTGATCGGGAAATTAATTTCATAATATTTATTGTAACAGATATGAAGCCCGGACGAAACAAGGTAATTGGTATAGTAGGCGGAATGGGGCCTGAGGCAGGGCTTGCCCTTTTTAAGAGCATTTTGCTGATGACACCCGCAACGCTTGACCAGGAACATTTGCCGGTTATATTGATGTCATTTCCTGATGCTATCGGCGACAGGACTCAATACCTGGACGGATATATCTCAGTAAACCCTGCATACAGTATTGTTAAGATGATCCGGAAACTGGAGGCGGCCGGTGCGGAGGTGGTGGGCCTGGCTTGCAATACGGTGTATTCGCCTGCCATATTTGATGTAATTTCCGGCAGGATACAACACCCCGGCAGTAGTATTGCTTTGCTTAATATGCCTTTTGAAACCTGCCGGCATATTAAGGATAACCTGTTGGGCGTACGGCGTATCGGGCTTATGACCACCAACGGCACTTACAGATCCGGTATTTATAAAACCGTCCTGGAAACAATGGGGTTTGAAGTGGTGATACCGGATGCACGCTTTCAGAATGATATTATCCACAGAATGATATATGATCCCCGCGATGGTATCAAAGCTTGTCCCGGTAATATAACAAACCAGGTAAAGCAATGGAGCGGGCAGGCACTCAGTTATTTCAAACAGCAACAGGTGGATGCCATTATCCTGGGGTGTACTGACTTATCCCTGGTATTTACAGAAAGTACGGTAGATGAGATGATTATAGTTGATTCCACGGCATCTTTTGCCCGGGCCCTTATCAGGGAGGCATTGGCTGAGAATCCGTTTACAGGAGCCGGTAAACAGGAAATCTGACCGAAGCATGCCCTGTATTTTAAGCCATAAAAAAGTAATTTTTGAACGCTGCAACTTTTTAGGTTTTATTGGTGTCTACTGGGGGAAGATCATCTTATTAAACGAACTGACATGCATCCTAAAACTTTGGTATTTCTTTTACCGGTAGCGCTTTTTATAACAATAGCGGTGGTGATAGTGGCTTATTTCAACTATAAGTTGAAAAAACATATTATAGATTCAGGTATAACAGATGCCGCCGCAGTAGAGTCCCTCAGGCAGCTGTCTGCCTCCCGCCGGGAGGCACTTAAATGGGCGCTGGTACTTTTTTTTGGAGGGCTGGGCCTGGTGGTGATCGGGTTCCTTTCTTTTGCTGATGCCGAATCCCCGGTACCCTATGGTATCGAGGCTATTTTCATTGCATTGGGTTTTGGGCTTTATTATCTTATCGTACAAAAGGACAGTTAATTTGTTCATCATCAGTTCTAAACTCAAAGCCATGAATAAATTAACCCGGAAAACCTGTTTGTTCTTTACTGTATGTTGCTTGTTTGTGCTACCCGTATTTGGTCAGGCTCCCCTGAATGATTCAACTATCACTGGTATTGTGGTTGATTCTGCTACAGGATCACCTCTTGCTTATATCACCATCGGATTAAAAAATGATACCGGTATTATTAAGGCCGCAGTGACAAAGGAAGACGGTTCTTTTATATTTTCTGATTTGAAACCGGTCAGTTATTCATTAACGGTAATGGCTATGGGTTTCCGTAAGCAAACGCTCCAGGTGAACCTCGCTGCGGCAAACGGACATGCCGGGCTCGGTAAAATAAGTATTGTAAGAGCATCAAGTACCCTGAAAGAAGTAAAGGTGACAGGGGAGAAACCCATCATTACCCAGCAAATTGACGGTATTTCTTACGACTTGCAGGCCGATCCGGACAGTAAGGGCAGTAGTGTGCTGGAGATGATGCGGAAAGTACCGCATATTTCGCTGGATGCTGATGATAATATTTTGCTGAACGGAGACGCAGGGTACAAAATTCTGATCAACGGTAAACCTTCCAGTATGGCTGAAAGAAATCCGAAAGCCATTCTGCGATCCATGCCAGCCTCCACTATTCAAAGGATTGAAGTGATTACAACGCCTTCCTCAAAATATGACGGTGAAGGCTTTGCCGGAATCATTAATATCATCACCAACAAACGCCCGGCGGATGGATATAAAGGCACCATCAACCTCAACGGGCGCGCCCCGGTGGGCGGCCCCGGAATGGGCGGCTCCCTTTCCCTGAAAAGTGGGAAATGGGGCTTATCAGCTTCCGGCGCTGCGGGCATCTATAATTCCCCGGAAACGAAAACTACGATAAACAGATCGGCGACCGGCGCCAAAAAAGACCATCTGCTTCAGAACGGAACACAGAAATCCAATAGCAGCAATGGTTATATTGGAGCGGAAATCAGTTATGAAGCGGACAGTCTCAACCTGGTATCGGTGCAGCTGAATATCAATGGCAACAAGGATAAGGATAATAATAAGCAACAATCCGTGCTGACGGCAAGTGATGGCTATCTGCAAGGTTACGATATAGCCGGAAAGGGAGACACACATGGTGACGGAAAAGATATTTCCCTGAATTATCAGCTTGGATTCAAAAGAAATAAAAAAGACCTGCTGACATTCTCTTACCGTTATTTTACATATGACTCGAGGCAGCATACAGATGTATCAGTATTAGATACCATTAACTACCCGTTATCAGATTATAAACAATCGAACAGGCAAAGTGCCTCAGAGCAAACAGCGCAGGTGGATTACGTGTTCACGATAGGTAAAGTGGCTGTTGAGTCAGGGGTGAAAGCTATTTTCAGAAAAAACGAGGGGGATTTTCAAACAAGCATATTTGACCATTTAACAGGTGATTTTAATCAGGACACCAGCCTCGGTAACGTACTCCGCAACCGGCAGAATATACTGGCCGCTTACAACACATATGAGTATGGAATTAATGGCTGGTCCTTTAAAGGAGGGGTGCGGATTGAACAAACTACTATCGATGCAGACTTTATTTCCAATGCCTCAAATGTTAAGCAGAATTACTTTAATGTGATGCCTGCAATTTCCATAGGCAAAAAGTTAAGCAAGAAAAGTATGATGACGCTGGGATTCAGGCAGCGGATAAAGCGCCCGGGTGTTAATCAGCTCAATCCTTTTATAGACCGTTCTAATCCTAATGTGGAACATACCGGTAATCCGGAGCTCAGCCCGGCGTTGCTCAACGGCGTTCAGCTGGGTTACACTTATTCCGGTAAAGTGGTCATTGTAACAGGCGTGGACTATGCCTATTTTAATAAACTGGCGATACCGGTATCATTTCTTATTCCCGAAACAAATGTAGTGCGGACAAGATTTGAAAACGCCGGCAGCGGTAAAGGATTAAGCGGAAGCCTGAATATCAGCTATCCTGCAACGAAGCGATTGAGCTTAACCCTGAATAATAATTTTGTTTATATATGGACAAAAAGTGTTTCCAAAGGAGCCAATATTGATAATCAGGGTTTCATGTACACTATTGCCGGCTCAGCAGGCTATAAGTTTGATAAGGGATGGCGCGTAAGCGGTAATGTAAATGTGATCAGTCCGAAAGTGACCTTTCAGGGAACTTCTAATTCCGTTGTTACATCTTCATTTGGCTTAACAAAATCCCTGCTGAATGATAAACTGTCCCTGTCAGCCGCGCTCATCAACCCTTTCGGCAAATTCCGGAACGATATCAGAAGCACTTTTGGGAATGATTTTGAACAAAATATTACCAGACGGTTGTATTTCAGGGCAATTAGTTTTAACTTAAATTATAATTTCGGAAAACTCAGAGAAACGATCAGGAAGAATAAGCGTGGAATTAAGAATGATGATGTATCCAATGAAGACTTTAATCAATAACATCCATATGATGATACCCATAACCACCAAAGCTGAATTCCAGAGAAATTATGGTTGATGAAAAAGAACTGGTTCCTGTTATCTTAAAGGGCGATTTACACGCATTTGAGATACTGGTGAAGGAATATCAGCGGCTTGTATTTTTTATAGCAGGTAAAATAGTAACAGACAGGGAAGAAGTAGAAGATGTCTGCCAGGAAGTATTCATCAAGGTGTACCGTCATCTGGGTAGCTTTAAATTTCAGTCGAAACTGTCAACCTGGATAGCCCGCATTGCCTGGGTTACCGCTGTTAACCATAATAGAAAACAACGACGGGAACACAGACAAAAAACCACAGAAATAGAAACCATTGAACACGCCAGCGAAAACCCGGAAGTACTTTTAGATAGAAAAGATGTAGCAGCTTATCTGAATCAGTTAATAGATCAAATGCCGGAACAGTATCGGACAGTGATCGTATTATATCATCTGAACGAATTTTCTTATGAAGAGATTACGCAGATAACAGGAATGCCATTGGGAACGATAAAGAGTTATCTTTTCAGAGCAAGGAAGCTGTTGAAAGATAAATTAACGGGTAGTTTAAAAAAGGATATAGTATGAGCAATACAAACGATGAAAGTATCCAGAGAATGCTGGAAGAAAAGGGGGAGAGGGCCGGTGAACAGGCGCTTTACAATGATCCCCGATTCAGTGTGGATGTAAAGCTGTACCAGTTATTATTTGATGAATTGAAAAAACTGCCTGAAGCTGATCCTCCACCGGATTTTGCCCGGAATGTCACAGCCGCATTAGCCGCTTCCGGTAAGAAAGTGAAGGCTGGAAGGGAAGAACTTGTTATTGTAGTTTCCCTCTCCGTTATTGGGGTATTGCTGGCTGTAGGCATGATAGGATGGATAGGTGTGGATACGATCCCATTGGCCTCCGTTGCTTCGCCCGGTATGTTGTTTATTTCCGTATTTGTATTGAGCTGTTTTCTGATCATGCAATCGCTTGAGAGCAAGTTGTTGAAGAAGAAGTACCGTTAAAATCACGTATTTACTAAAAATTGTTGCCACCTAAAAGACCATTATTGAATAAGCGCGATTTAGTATAAGTAAAAAGTACCGTTAGTTAATCCATCTGCTATATTTGATTAGCCCACCTATATTCCATCATCAAAAATGGGGATTGACTCAATTTGCCGGTAGCATTATTCTTTGCCAGCATATTCATTTACTCAGCATAAAATATACCCTATGCGCGAATTAGCACTTCAGCAAACTGTATGCAGTTGGTATGTCGTTTATACATACCCGCACTATGAGAAGCGAATTCTCAATCAATCCAAAAAGATAGGTATCCACTGTTTTTTGCCTACAAAAAAAGTTGTCAAGCAATGGAGCGACAGGAGAAAGATTGTAGATGAACCGCTTTTTCCGAATTACGTTTTTGTATATGTGGAAGAACAGGCAAGGTTCAGGTTGTTGGATATTACGGGAGTGTCACGTTACGTGGCCTTCGATGGAAAGCCTGTTGTTGTATCGGAAGAAGAGATGAACACCATTAAAAAACTAATGATTGAACCGGAGGTGACGGTAGAGCGGGAACTGCAAAGTGGCAGTAAGGTGTTGATCACAGAAGGACCTTTCATCGGAATAGAAGGTGTTATTTTTCAGAAGAAAGGAAAAACAAGATTTGGGGTGAGAATTCCGGTGCTCAACCACTCCATTTCTGTGGAAATACCAGCCTCCTCATTCAGCAGGATCTGATGGCATGTAATACTCAAATTTTTACCATTTATGAAGAGAAAAATAATAGTGCTGTATCATCGTCAGCCATATGAAGAGGTGATGGTTAATGGCAGCACCATTTACAGACGGGATGCTGGTAAACCAAATGGTATTATTCCCCTGCTGAAGGGATTTTTTTCTGTAGTGCCTGACGGTATGTGGATTGCCGGAAGTGAATTCGCGGATAACCTGTCCGTTCCGGTTTATGAAAGGATTGATATGCCGGAAGCCGGGGCGGCTTGTACGCTTAAACGGGTGCCTATTACAAAAGAAGAGCTTAATTGCTTCTATCATAAAACATCGAAGGAAGGATTTTGGCCCATATTGCATTCATTCCACGAAAACTTTGACTGCCAGAAGATCAATTGGGAAAATTTTGTAATGATCAACAAAAGGTTTGCTGAGGCTGCATTGGCAGAAGCTGATAGCAATACCACTGTCTGGATCCACGATTATAATTTGTGGCTTGCTCCATACTTTATAAGAAAGAAGGCGCCGGATGTGAAAATTGCTTTTTTTCTCCATACGCCTTTCCCCGGACCGGATATCTTCAATGTTATATCATGGAGGGAAAAAATCATAGAAAGCCTGTTATGCTGTAATCATATTGTTTTCTCTATCCCCAGGTACATCGAGAATTTTATAGCGGTTGCCAAATCAGTGACCAATATTTCGATTAAGCAACGTAAGAAGGTAACACCTTATTTTTCACAATCCGGTAACGCCCTGAGCGAGCCTGTGGTAACGTCGAAAGTGTTGTTTGATAACAGAACTGTTCAGCTGGATGCTATTCCGGTGGGTACCAGCTGCGCCCGTATTGACCAGCTACTTAAAGACCGGCGCATAAAGAGCAGGATATCAGCTATCAGGAGCCAGTTCAAAGACAGGATACTGATTTTCGCGGCTTCAAGAATGGATTATGTAAAAGGAATGGACAAACTGTTGGAATGTTACAGCCGTTTGCTGGACAGGCGGCCGGAATTAAAGGGCAAAGTGGTGCTCTCCCTCGTAGCGGTACAACCGGCAGCCGGCATAACCGCTTATGATCAGTTTCAGGTAAAGATCAGGCAACTGGTGGCCCGGATTATCGACGCCCATGGCGCCGCAGATTGGACCCCGGTTATTTATTCGGAAGCAGCCCTTTCTTTTGAGGAAATGGTGAGTTGGTTTTCCGCTACAGATATCATGTGGGTATCCTCGTTGCGGGATGGCACTAACCTCGTGTGCAAAGAGTTCCTGGCCGTAAAAAAAGGCGGGAAAGGCGTACTCGTCTTGTCTGAGTTTGTTGGCGCTGCTGTTGAGCTTCATGAAGCAGTACTTACAAATCCTTACTCTTACAACAGCATGGACAATGCGATAGATCAGGCATTGGAGATGTCAGTACAGGATCAGGAAGCGAGGAATCGTAAACTTTACCTGAAAGTCCGGCATTCGGATGTGCGACGTTGGTCGAAACGCCTGACGGATCTTGGTGGAAAAAAATTGAACAATCACCAGTCTTTCGCTTTGAAAACAAGTTAAATATAGCATCATGAACAAAAAGGCGCCCAGCATCAGTATTATTATTCCAACGTACAACAGGGCATATCTGTTAGACTACACATTAATGAGTATCAATGCCCAGACACTGGATAAATCCCTGTTTGAAGTGATCGTAGTGGATGACGGGTCCTCGGATAACACCAGGGAGACTGTCGGTAAATACGAGGGCAATTTTCCTTTGAAGTACCTGTTCCAGGAGGATGACGGCTACCGGGTAGCAACGGCCAGAAACCTGGGAATTGCCAATGCAGAAGGAGAGATCCTGTTGTTTATTGATTCGGGCATTGTACTGGACCCCGGCTGTATCAGCGCACACCTGGCATCTCACGCAGACCAGAACCTGGTCGTGATCGGCTATGTGTTGGGTATTGAAGAAGTATATGATCCCGGTGAAACACTTCTGAAAGAGATTGATCTGCTGAACCCCAGGGATACAATCAACAGGTTTATTGCCGGAGATAAATACCTGGATATCAGGGAGTCTGTTTACGCTGCCTGTGGCGATGATATTATGGCCCTGCAGGCGCCATGGGCTATGTTCTGGACTGGAAATTTATCCGTGAGATCGGCGGAATTGCAACGGACGGGTGTGTTTGATACGGCTTATGATCAACGATGGGGCGTGGAAGACATCGATCTGGGTTACCGTATCTATAAGAATAATGTTCGCTTTGTACTGAACAGGAAAGCGGCTTCACTGCATTGCCCGCATTTCAGCGACACAACGGAGAAACTGCGTCAGGAGCATCACAACAAGTTGTATTTCCTCCAAAAGCACAACATTCCGGAAGCGGAAGTGTTTATGTCGTGTACCGCAAGAGACCTCAATTTTGAACTGAAACAACGCAGGGCAGGTATTCCCCTGACCTAATCCAGGTTATTTAAGAAGCTTTTAATATCGGTTTGGCTATCGCCGGTCATCATCTCCAGTATCTCTTCAAATTGCGCTGCCAGGAGTTCAATAAGTGTCCGGTTGAAAAATTGAAGATGATAAGACCATTTCAGCACCACGGTATTCTTGTATTCAAACGCCTGGCAAACTAAGGGTGATTCTGCCCAAACATTGCTGCTAAAGGCGGGTTCCTTATAATTATACAGGGAATTATTCTGCATTTCCTTTGGCAGAAAGTTAAAGAACAGGAAGTTGCCTGTAGTAAGCTCAAGAGGATTCAGTTTTTCTGAGCTGAATATAATATGAGAGGTGGCTTCCTGGTAACGGCGGCCTGTTTGGTTCATCAATGCAGAAATGCTTTCATCAGGATGGATGTCGGTAAAAATAAGGAGCTTACCCAATAAATTGCCTATGATATTCGCAGTAATAGCTTCCTGCCGGCAGGCATGATGACATTGTATCAGTATTTGCCGGTTATTGGTCAGCTTTGCACCCAGCAGGTTAATGGCAGTAAGCAGGATATTCAACATGCTGGATTTTTCATTATAGCGAAGTTGCTGTAGCTGTTCATAGAGATGTTCGCTGATGGCAACGGTATATGCTTCTCCCGTGGGGTTCGCGATAAGGTCTGTGCCTGTCAGTCCCTTCCATGGAAAAGTCCGTTCGGCTGGCGGAGGCGACAGCAGGTTCCTGTGAATGATATCATAGTCTGAATGCCAGCTTTTTGTTTCCAGTTTTGATTCCCAGTAACTGATTACGTTGTCGTGATGTTCATTGTAGAATGCTGTTTTGGAAAGTATATAGGCGCCGAGCTGTTCAGATGGTATTTCATTATGTGTTGCCTGGTTGTTGGCATGTTTGAGGTACAATTGCTGCAGGTCATTTTTGATGATGTTGACAGACCACTGGTCCGAAATGATGTGATGGACGATAATGTGTAGCCTGTAAAGACCGGCTTCTTTTTTACAGGCTATTCCCCGGATCAGAGGTCCGTTTTCCAGGTCCTTCATTTCCCTGATAACCATTTCAGAAAGCGTATGCAGAGAGGAAGGCGTATATTCATCCACATACATCAGTTCAAATTTGCCGGAAAGTTCTTCTACCTGTTGTATAACCTGGTTTTCAATCACCCGGAAGGTGGTGCGCAGACTTTCATGTTTTTGTATTAACGAAGAGAATGCGGATTTCAGCGTGCCGATATCGATGCCGGCCAGATCAGTTTCAATTCTCATGATAGTGGGTGGAACACCGGGCTTCAGGTTATAATTATATTTCCAGTCTTCCAGCTGCCTTGGGGATAGAGGGTATTGTTTCATGGTGTGTTGATTGAAACCTATGGGTCTGTTTTTTAAACAAGTAATATCTCCGAAATCTAATAAAAAAATATGTCAAATAAATACCTGGAGCATCTTATTCCGGAATTCAAAGTGAAGGTTGAAGCATTGATCGGGAAATGCCTCGACAGAAATGTGGTAATGCGCCCTTTCGAAGGTATCCGTAATCCCATTGTCCAGGCAAAGTACTGGAGGCAGTCAAGATCTGATGAGGAAGTCAGTAACAGGTTGAAAGAACTGGAAAAGGAGGGAGCATACTTTCTCGCAAGCTGCATCGCTGTGGTGGGACCACAAGCCGGAAGAAAGTTAACCAACGCAATACCGGGCTTGTCGTGGCACCAATGGGGAGAAGCCGTGGATTGTGTATGGATAGTAGATAACAAAGCGGTATGGGATGTTGACGGGCTGATTGACAATGTGAATGGTTACCATGTTTATGCAGAGGAAGCGAGGGCCCTGGGGTTGGAGTCCGGGTTGTTCTGGCCGGGGTTCGTTGATGCCGTTCATGTTCAGTTACGGACTGCTGCCAGTCCGCAGGAACTCTTTTCCCTTCAATACATAAATCAGTTCATGGAACAGTGTTATTCCAGGTTGGTGGATAATGTTAAACTAAAAGATCATTAATTATTTCATCGTATTTCAGTCATATGTCAGGAACGCAGTTATTTGTTATACACTTTGCCGGCGGCAGCTCCTATTCGTTCAAGCCTATTCTCTCTTTGCTGGAAGATATAGATATTATTCCCGTAGAATTGCCAGGTAGAGGCAAGCGGATGGCTGAACCCCTTCTGGTTGATTTTGAAGCTGCTGCCCTTGATCTTTTTAATAAGGTACTGGACAGCGTAGAGTATCCCGGTTTCCTGTTATATGGGCATAGTATGGGCGCCTCTCTCGCATTTAAAGTATGCAGTATGCTGGAAGAGGTAGGAGAATCGCCCGGGCATCTTATTGTAAGCGGCAATGCCGGCCCGGGGGTAAAAGCCCGGCAAACTAAAAGCCTGCTGGCGGATAAGGATTTCATAGAAGCGATCAGAAAGATGGGAGGGATACCGGCAGAGTTGCTCGATAACAGGGATTTCCTGCATTTTATATTACCCATTTTGAGAGCAGACTTCCATTTATCTGAGAATTGCCAGCTAAACAGGATTCCACCTGTTAATACACCTATCTGGGCTATCATGGGGGACGAAGAGGAGAATGCCGGGAATATCACCAACTGGAAAGCGTTTACCAGGGCGGAGTTTAAGGATAGTATTTTGCCCGGTGGGCACTTCTTTATCGATCAGCATCCTGAGAAAATGGCGGAAATAATCACAGACTGTATTAAATCATCCTCTTCTATTTCAAAATAAAAGAGTCTACAACTTATCAAATCGTATGAGTAAACCAATTTATGTACTTGGTACAAACCTTTCACACGATGGGTCAGCCTGCCTGCTAAAGGACGGGGAGATTTGTGTTGCTATTGAAAAGGAGAGGATAACAAGGAAGAAGCATGACGGAATGAATGACACCGCTGCCATTCAATACTGTTTGAATGCGGCAGGCATCACCATAAATGAGGTGGACCTGGTTGTTCAGAATGCGCTTTATGGCGGAAGCTTCGATTATGGTAACGGAAGCTTCAAAGGTCCCAGGATTTTTACGGACGACGTAAAAGTTCCTGTTGTCACCATTTCTCATCACCTGGCGCATGCCTATAGTACCATTGGCACCAATCCGTTTGAGGGAGATTTTAATGTACTGGTGATAGATGGATCGGGAAGTCCTTTCTGTGAATGCATAGACCTGGAAGGAGCATTCATTCCTGACAGTGAAAAAATTCATGCAGATGTATCCCACTTGTACTTTGAGAAAGATAGCTTTTATACCTATCAGAACGGGTGCCTTACTCCTGTCATAAAAGATTTTTCCCCTTACGGGGTTTTCTATAAAAATGCGCCGGTAGAACCCTACACCATGCATTCTCTGGGAAGTGCCTATCAGGCTATCAGTCACTATTGCTTCAGGAATATGAGTGACGTCGGAAAGCTGATGGGACTTGCGCCATACGGGAAACCAGGTGTGATAAAAGAGGACATATTTCACCTGCGGGACGGACGGATTTTTATTAACTATGATTTGATGAAGTCACTGAACAGACCGGCCGGTACGCATAGTGAATTTAAAAGAAACTTCACCTACTATGCCAATATTGCGTATAAAATGCAGGAGGAGATAGAAAGGGCAATTTTATACCTGGTGGAAGACCGGCTAAACAGGGGAGTGGGAAACAAATTATGCTATGCCGGCGGAGTAGCATTGAATGCGGTAGCCAATAACCTTATTTTAAAAAATACCAGTGTCAGTGATTTGTATATTCAGCCTGCCGCCGGTGACAACGGTATTGCTATCGGGTGTGCTTATTATGGCTGGCTGGAAGTAATGAAAAGGGAGCGGAAAATAAAAGCATCCAGGTCTACCTGCTTTGGCCAAACCTATTCGCAGGAAGAAGTAAAGAAAGCCATCTATTCCTATTCCAATACGCATCACCGGGATAATATCAGGACGCGCATCGACAACTTTTTCCGTTTGATAAAACAACATGCTGCTACCGGGAAGGCGAAGGGAGCGGTAAGCCTGATTGAATTCAATATCAGTGATTACTGCAGGTACCAGCTGAAGGTCAGTGACAGCGGGGTTTATATAGAAGTGGATGGTGAAGGCCGTGCGGATTGCATTGTAAACATTGATGCGCATCAGTTGGGGGCTGTGATTATGGATCCTTTATATTCCGGTATTTTACTGGACGCAGGCAATGTACGGGTATCCCACCCTCCGTCTATTGGCCTCCTGGGTAAAGTGGTGGACCTGGGAAAAGTATTTGGCAACAAAGAGCTTTTTAACGGAACGCTCCACAGAAGTATTATAGAGCAGGTTATTTACAGTGATAATTATATCAAGCAGGCAGCACAACTGCTGGCAGCAGGGAAGGTGATTGGCTGGTTTCAGGGAGGGGCTGAATTTGGGCCGCGCGCACTGGGCAGACGCAGCATATTAGCCGATCCCCGGAATAGTGGCGTACGGGATTATATTAATACGGAGATCAAGTTCAGGGAAGACTTCCGTCCTTTTGCTCCTGCTGTATTGCGTGAAGATGTAGGAACATATTTTATTACCGACCGGGAGAGTCCTTATATGATCCTGGTAGATGATGTAAAGCCGGAATGGCATCAGCAAATACAAAGTATTGTGCATCGCAATAATACTTCCAGAATACAAACCGTAACAGCAGATTGGTCACCTGAGTTTTATCAGCTCCTGGTTGAATTTAAAGCACTAACCGGTATTTCACTGCTGCTGAATACATCCCTGAACAAACGGGGAATGCCTATTGTGGAAACGCCGGCAGAGGCCATTGACTTCTTTTATTCCTGTAAGTTGGATCACCTGGTAATCGGCAATTATATTATTGGAAAAGAGCTGCAACCAGCTAACAATGGTTCGGCTAATCATTTATTGGCAGTAAACAGCAGCGTTTCGGAATAGTATGATCTGCTGTATTAAAATCTAAAATATGCTGGAGAACGAGCTTGTTAAACAAAGAGCACTCTCTGAATATGGTCCGTGGAAAATATCATTCTGCATTATCTGTATGAACAGATTATACCATTTAAAGGAAACATTGTTAAAGAATCTTACTAATAATACCGGGTATCCGGGGCTGGAAGTATTGTTGCTTGATTATAACTCGGGCGACGATATGGAGCAATGGGTAAAAAACAATTTATCGGACTATATAGAAAGGGGAGCATTAGTTTACTATAAAACATTTGATCCTTCGGAGTTCAATCATAGCCATGCCAAAAACATGGCGTTCAAACTTGCTTCCGGTGATATTGTTTGCAACATAAATGCGGACAATTTTACAGGAAACAGGTTTGTATATTATATAGACGAGGTTTTCAGGACGAATAAAAAGGTGTTTATGAGACCTTTGAGATTACATCCTGGTGTAGCGGGCGTTGTATGTGTGAACAAGGCCGACTTCCTGCATGTAGGTGGTTTCGATGAAAGGATGTCTGTTTACGGATGGGAAGATGTAGACTTCAGAAACCGTCTCAGGCTTGCGGGCGTAGAGGAATGGAAGATCAGGGAGAAATTTTACCTTGATGCCATTGATCATGAAGAGAAGTATGACAGGCGGAAACTCCTTTCCAGGATAAAAGCTGCTTATGTAAGTGAGGCCGATCCAGTTAATGCGTTTACCACAAAGGTGTTGATATTATTTGAGGATTACAGATTCAAATATGGTACCGTGATAAATAATAAAAGGAAAGGTGGGAAATTCGAGTATCTGTTTGATCTCGAAGAAATTTATTGGACAGAAGGGTATTGGAAAAAGGATGGCCGCGATCTGAAGTTGCTGGATGAAGCCCGCGATGTTGTATATGATGCAACTGTATATGATGACCGCAATATACGATTACCTGGTAATAATGCCGGAAGTGTGTTGTTGTACCACGTGGCAAACGAGTATGTACTGAATATGATAAGCTATTTTGAGATGGATTATCGAAATCGTACCATTATGATTAATAATATGGAAAGTAAGGTAGTTGCGGTGAATAATGGGAGGTTTGGACAAGGAAGTGTTTTTAAAAACTTCAATTACGAAGTGAAGATAGATATGGGGTAAATAATTTAAAAAGACAATTGATTTCATGAAACAGGTCTTGAACTTTTTGAGGACGGAGAGTGGAGTTATGTTTGAGATATCGAAATGTCGTTGGTAAGACCCGGTGAATATACCAGATTTTTGATCATCATTAAAGTAAAATAATGGAAAACAATTTTTTGGACAACATACCTTCAGGTCCGGCAACGACCATAGACACCGCCATTTCCGGTGCGAACAGATCATACCTTAATGACGGAACCAGGCTAATGCCTCTCGTAATCAGTTCTTTGCAGCCTAAGGGAGATCTTGTAAGCTGGATGAACGCCAATAAGGAAGTTTTTGAAACAGATCTGGTAAAACACGGAGGTATACTGTTCAGAGGTTTTAACATCAGCACTTCTTTGGACTTTAAAGAATTCATGAATTGTTTTAATACCGATCCGCTTCCTTATTTGTTCAGGTCTTCCCCAAGAAAAGAACTTTCATCTGATATCAGGAATATTTACCTGTCTACAACGTATCCACAGGAGAGACCCATTAACATGCATAATGAAACTTCATACAGTCGCGTATGGGGAAGAAAGATCGTTTTCTGTTGTCTTGTGCCTGCTGAAAAGGGCGGGGAGACGCCTCTGGCAGATTCTCGACTTGTACTGTCCGATATTCCTCCGGAGCTGCTGACCAGGTTCCGGGAAACAGGGGTGAAGTATCGCCGGAATTTGTCGGAGGGACTTGGAATGCCCTGGCAGGAAGTGTTTCAAACAACCGACAAGGAGGTGGTTTTAGGTATATGTAAAAGAAATGACATTACCTGCGTTTTTAGGGGCAGGAATGATGCTGTTATAGAATGGGTGAAACCTGCCGTTTACCGTCATCCTGTTTCCGGAGAGGAACTGTGGTTCAATCATGTGCTTTTCTTTAATAAATATGCCCGTTACGAGGAAGTAGGGCTTGATGGTGATAGTTATCTGCCGGAAGATTATCTCAGCTCTGATACCTTTTTCGGGGATGGTTCAGATATCAGCTATAACCAGTATCGGAGTATATGGGAAGCGTATGAAAAAAATAAAGTAGTATTTTCTTATCAGCAGGGAGATATCATTTTTCTGGATAACATGCTTACCTCACATGGGAGAAATCCGTATTCTGGCGAAAGGATAATAGCTACTGCCATCATTGAAGCCATGTATGATGACGGATACTCAGCTGTATCTTTTAGCGTGTAGTATTCTCTTTCGCCGGCTTAATACGCCGTGCTGCGTTTTTCATGTTCAGTTCCTGAAGGCAGGGTTTTCCAGTGTTGACTAGATAGCTATTCAAATGACGCACTTCTTTCAATACTCCCCATAATACTGATACTGCTGCCTTTGGCCAGCTCAGGACTTACCTTCCCAATCTTTTGAGCTATAAATCTAAACGAGAGTATGTTGACCTGGTGCGTTGGATTATCAAAGGTTGACTTAGATATCACATGACGCCCTTCAGAATGAATGCTGATCGTATCCGGCATATGCTCTTCGTAGGTAGTAATATTCGGCTCCTCCTGTTTTTTTACCTTCAGGGTTCTTGCGATGGCCAGGTAATTTACGCCGGTCAGTTCTTTCCAGGTTATTTCATAATCCTTATTTAAATTCCCTGTTTCTGTATAACTGATGTTTTGACCATTCACCAGGTCAAGGGCATCCACCTCGGCCAGGAATGATTTTTTACCATCCGGAAGCACTATTTCAAAATTGAATTGATTGTTTTTGGGATTAGCACTATCCTTTAAATAATAGGTGCTGGATGTGTAATAGAGCCCTTGTCTGACCGTGTACTTTACTTCCGCGCCGTTCACATAGATTTTGATGGAATCTTTTTTAATGGTCTTTCCTTCTTCATCGAACAAACTGACCACCACCTGGTTTTCGATCTTGCTATGTAAACGTTGTGTGATATTGATTTCTGCGCGAATGAGCGAGAGGCTGTTTACGGGGCCTTTAGACAATTTTGATTCATCGCACGACAGCGCAGCGATCAGCATGCAGCATATAGGGAATAGTTTTTTCAATTTTTCCATGATTGTGCCGTGTTATTGTTAAAATAATCGCTTTTGTACCGGTAGCGGCAGCGCTGATTATTAAAGTTGGTAAATTAGGGTACGAGTTTGGCCAATGGCTAAAAATGTAATAAACGCTCACCGCTATCAAACACAGATTCTACACGACATTACGAAGATATAAGTTCCCCCGGTGGATCACTGGATTTTAGAAAAGCCCGTCTCTACATAGTAGAAGCGGGTTTTTTGTTTTTACGCTGTAATTCATTCTATAAAGCCGGAGAGACCGTTGTTTTCTTAATGTTATCAGGTATTGCCGGAGACCGGTGGCTTTTCCCCAACGACTTCTCATCATAATTCCTGTCGATAGGAAACCTTATCCACGATCAGCCATTTCCAGCTTTATTTTACAACTTCACTCACTAAAATGACGGGAACGACATTGGTGTAGTTTATAAAATCTGCACGAATCGCATCTCTGTTTGGCGCAATAGCCGCCTGATATTCACTTAAGCTTTTTACATAGAATATACCAATAGCCATAAAAGGTAAAGGTTGATTAGGAATACCGCTGGAAAGCCCTTTTTCAATAGTATATTTCACCAGATTTGCTCCTAAAAAGCCAGCCACCATGGGCATATGCTTAGTTTCATAATACTCCATATTGAAAGTTTTACCCTCGGCATATGGATACATGACGGATACCTTTATTAAGCCTTTTTCAGTAGCAGTAATGTCGTGATTTTGAGATTTTCCAGATGGCATATCCTGACTAAATGAAACAAAACAGGTGGTTAAAAGAAAAAACGATAGAATTAGTTTAAGCTTCATGATCAGTGAACTTTAAGTTACAAAATATTAAGTTGTCAATTACTTCCGTTTGTGGCAACTAGCGGGGGAATTAAACATAACGGGGGTTTGCCAGGAACAGAACTATCATTGTCAATTTACGATTTTTGCTGATGCAGGTATAGTTTTTTGGTTGAGGCAGGGAAAATTCCACTCCTGAATTGCATTTTTATAGCTTGAATTTTTGATTATTTTTACATTTCAACTAAAATCGGGGTGCAAACTTGTCGCGGAAATCTTTTTATAATGAGTTTCAGCTTTTGCGGGGACTGACTTCGGGGGATACATTGCATTATTCTTATATCTTTAAAGAGTATTACAATGCGCTTTGCCATTACGCCGAATCTATTATCGGGGAGCCCGGGCATGCGGAAGACATTGTGCAGGACGTTTTTGAAAAATTATGGCAGAAGCCATATGCCTTCGAGGATCTCCGGCATCTGAAGGATTTCCTGTACAAGGCTACACGTAATGCTGCCCTTAATTTCCTGAAAGGGGCGCAGCATAGCAAGGAACGCCAGGCCAAATTTCTCCATGAGCAGGAAGAGGAGGCGTCAGTAGAGGACCAGGACATCATCCGCATGGAGGTTTTCAGGATGATTTACCGCGAGATGAGCAACCTGCCTGAGCAATGCGGGAAGATCGTCCGCATGAGTTATATTGAAGGGCTGAAAAACGAACAGATCGCCGAAATCCTCTCCATTTCACTTCAGACAGTTAAAAACCAGAAAACCAGGGGCATGAAGCTGCTGAGAATGCGCCTGTCGCCGGCTGTCATTGCCTTATTCTTATTGTTTTCCTCCCACTCATAATTTTTTTTTGGTTCCTTTAGTACGATCGGAATACCATGTTGTAATAAGATAAACACATTAGACATGGGGTCTTCTTCAAACGATCCATTCATCACTGCAACGCTTATTTTCCGTTCGCAACAGGGCATGCTTACGGCCGATGAGCAGGATAAGCTGGATGCGTGGATCGCTGCCAGCGACGAAAACCGGCAGTTATGGGTGGAGTTGAACAATCCGGATGTACAGCAGCAAAACGTGCGCGCTATGGCCCGGTTTGATGAAACCGCTGCGCTGGAACGTTTTCTTTCCAATAAACCTGCAAAATCAAATATACGCCGGATGCGGTTCCTTCATACATGGAAATGGGCGGCTGCGGTGCTTGTATTGGCGTTAGGCGTATCCACTTATTACCTGCTGACACCTGGTGCGCAAAATGGGGACCATTTTGGCGGGAAATCCGCCCTGCACGACATCCCACCGGGTAAAAACGGCGCCATCCTGACACTTGCAGATGGTACACAACTGGTGCTAGACAGTTTGGGCGAAGGAAAAATCGCTACGCAGAACGGAACACAAATTTCACTGAACAATAACGAGCTTAAATACGATGCTACCGCCGCTACAGACGATGCGGCCCGTAATACCATTACCACACCTAAAGGTCGCCAGTACCACGTCGTTCTTCCTGATGGAACGGAAGTGTGGCTGAATGCAGCGTCTTCTATACAATATCCGGTCGCTTTCAAGGGACGGGAGCGAAGGGTGAAAATCAGCGGGGAGGTTTATCTTGAAGTCGCCGCAAAGAGCTGGCAGCCTTTTATCATAGAAACCGATCAGATGAAACTGGAAGTACTGGGTACTTCATTTAATGTGAACACGTACAATGACGAAAAAACAATCCGCACAACACTGTTGACCGGTGCCGTGAAAATAACACCTATGCATACCACTCAGCCCAAAGTGCTGGTGCCGGGCCAAACAGCAGTTTTAAGCAAACCGGATGCATCGGAGGGAGCTACGCTGACCATAACGGAAACGCCTGATCCGGATAAAATTATCGCATGGAAAAACGGCCTGTTTAATTTTGACGGCCTGGATTTATACAGTGTCATGCGCCAGCTGGAAAGATGGTACAATATAGATGTACAATACATTGGAAAACCGGATAATGTAATCTTCAAAGGGAAAATGCACCGCAATACCAACTTGTCTGATGTATTAAAAGTGTTGGAAACAATGGATGTGAATTTCGAACTGAAGGGAAATATTTTGTATGTAAGATAGCAAGTAATAAAAGAGGTTGCTTAAACGAAAACCGGAAGTGCTTGCGACACTCCCGGTAGATGTTCAAGTAATGTAATCATCACAATCAGGTTAAAGACTGCTTATTTATTCACTTAAACATTCCGCCCTTTATGAAAAGGACGGACGATGCAAAGCTATGCTAATTATTTCTTATTGCATACGGGTTCCCTATGGATGGAAACGTGGCTCAACCAAATCTCTGTTAGTCATGAAGCTAACATTCATTCTCCTTACCGCTGCCCTGTTGCAGGTATCTGCCAGAGGCCTTTCACAGACTATCAACTTTAACGGTAAAAACGTTGCACTGGAAAAAGTTTTTGCAGCTGTAGAGTCGCAAACCGATTATGTTTTCCTGTACAAGGCTACCGCCTTATCAGTGGCAAAACCGGTCACCATCAGTGCCAGGGGAGTTGACCTGGGGGCCTTTCTCAACAAGGTATTCGAGAACCAGTCACTGACCTACAAGATCATCGACAAAAACATCCTGGTATCCCAGAAGGAGTTCAAACAGGCCGCAGCCAGCCAACCCGTTGATACGGTGCAGAAACAGGAAATGATAAATGTCTTTGTCTATTCTTCCGGTTTTACACCGTTGGTCAGCGCTACTATCAGCAATCTTACCGACAAACGGAACTACCTGACCGCAGGAAACGGATCAGTCCAGGTGCCGGTAAAATTGGGCGATCAGATGAGGATTAGCTATATCGGGTATGTGGACCATCTGTTTAAAATAACGGAACCGGTTTTTAATGTCAAATCGTACAGCACGGAGCTGATACTTTCCGAAAACAAACTGGATGAAGTGCAGATCACTGTTCTGGGTACTACCAATAAAAGAATCGGCACCGCCAATATCGCCACGGTGAAAGCCAGCGAAATTGAAAGGCAACCTGTGGTAAATGTGCTGGATGCGATCGCAGGTCGTGTTCCCGGCCTCCGGATCAGCCAATCGGCCAACACGGCAGGAGTCAGGAAAGTAGAGTTACGCGGACGGAATGTGCTGAACGAAAACATGTTTACAGACCCGCTGTATGTTGTTGACGGATTACCGATTGGTACTTTATCCGTTAATCCATTCGGTACAAGTGCACCTGTTAGTGGCGGCTATTCAACTTCCGAAAGCCCTTTATATATGATCAATCCCCTGGACATAGAAAGCGTGGACGTGCTGAAAGATGCGGATGCTACTGCATTGTACGGCTCCAGAGGTGCAAACGGCGTGATCCTCATCACTACCAAAAAGGGAAAACCGGGCCCCACAAGGTTTAATGTAAGCTACTCCAAAGTATTTTCCGGCGTGCAGCGTTACATGAATATGATGAATACTGAACAGTACCTGGCGGCGAGAAGGGAAGCTATGCTGAATGACGCATCTTTTCCTACTAAGGATAATGCCCCGGATCTCACGATCTGGGACCAGAAAGCGTATACCGACTGGCAACGCCTCTTCTTCAAAAATGAACAGTCCAATGATGTGCAGTTGAGCGTGGAAGGTGGGCTGCTGCAGAATACGTACCGTGTGAGCATAGGATATACTTCCACAACGGAAATGTACAACCAGGGCAGGGGAAACAATCGTTTAACCGTGGGAGTGTCTTTCAACCACCGCAGCCCGAACGGTAAACTGATGGTGGAACTTTCTTCCAACAATACCTATTCCAACAATGAAACTGCTGCTACGTTAGACTTTTTCTCGCTGGCGCCCAATGCTCCGGGGATGTATGATGATAAAGGGCAATATAATTTTGTTCCGTACAGGAACCAGTTTGGGTCCATTTATCCATTCAGGGATATTAAAAACTGGAGTGAGAATCAAACGCTGAAAAGTCAGACCAATGTTGGGTTTACTTACGAAATATTCAAGGACCTCACGGCGGGCGTTCGTGTTAGCGGGGAATTTTTCTCCAATAAATCCGGCTATTATATGCCTAAAGCAGGGAAAGATCCCATGTTTTCTCCCTTGAGCATGGCCCTGTATGGGATCGGTTCGGGAAAGAGCCTGCTGATAAGGCCGAATATCAACTATGTTAAACTGTTTGGTGGCGCCAGGGTATCTGTTTCCCTGGCTGCAGACTACAGTTACGCGGATCAGGATGCAGTGTCGGTGATAGGGATGATGTTTTCTAACGATAACCTCCTTAAAAGCTACTCGAATGCCCAGGTTGTGCAAACCACGAATAATTATGCCCAGCTGAAAGTTGCGTCGCTGCTGGCATCAGTTGCCTTCGACTGGGAAAATAAGTATATCGTTAGTTTAAACGGCAGAAGGGATGGCTCTTCACGTTTCGGCGACGGAACGCGTTTCGGGAACTTTGGATCTGCAGGGGTTTCATGGATTTTATCTAATGAAGAATGGTTTAAACAGGCTAACATGGATTGGCTGTCGTTTGCCAAAATCAGATCTACCTATGGCGTTATGGGGAATGCCAATGTAGGCGATTACCAATACCTCTCGCGTTGGTCGAACATTCCACCGAATTCTATGGAAAAATTGCCGGACTACGATGATCAGACTATTTATACGCTCATCCAACCCGTTAACCAGAAATACAGCTGGTCCAGCGCCAGCAAGTTTGAAGTGGGCGCCAGGGTGGGATTTCTCGACAGCAGATTAAATATTGAAGGTAACTTCTACATCAACAGGGACGGAAAGCAGTTGACAAGCATTACCACGCCGGCGTTCACGGGTTTTGCTTCTGTGGTGGGTAACTGGCCCGCTGTTATCCAGAACAAAGGGGTGGAACTGATGTTGGATGGAACCATCCTGAACACGAATACCTGGGGCCTGACCGCACGTTTCCAGGTAAGTAAGAACAGTAATACGCTGGTGGCTTTTGAAGGATTGGAAGATTCTCCCTATAAGGATATGTACCGGATCGGAACCTCCGTAACTGCTAAAGCCTACTCACACTATATCGGCATCAACCCGATGAAAGGAACACCGGTCTTTGAAGATTATAATGGGGATGGGCTCCCACCTGCCGGGATGTCAAGTACGAATTACCCGGACCTGGCGATGGACGATCACTACCGGGTGATTGACCTGAACCCCAAATATTTCGGAGGGGCGGGCTTCCGCGTAGACTTCAAGCGGGTATTGTCGCTGGATGCACAATTCAGTTTCGAAAATTCCCTGGTCGCAGATCAGTTGAATAACGTCGGGTATGGTGGTGCGGCTAACTCCGTGTTGTATGAGGAAATCGAAAACAGGCACTGGAAGCAGCCGGGCGACAAAGCACTTTATGCAAAGTATTCCATCACGAATAGCGGCGCATTCTTCGGATCGGATGCCTTCTATGCCAAAGGCGCTTTTATCAGCCTGGACAATCTTAGTCTGTCGTACATGCTGCCGGCAGCATGGTTAAAGAAGGTAGGCATGAAGCAGGGAACGATCTCCGTGAATTCATCAAAGATTTTCAAACTCACGCAATACAGATTGTCGGATGTTGAATTGGGAACTACGCCGCAAATCAGAAGGATTGCCGCTAACATGAGATTAAGCTTCTAAAATTAATTGTATGAAAAGAATTGCTTTCAATATAAGTGCAGCCGGTGTTTTATTGTCAGGATTGCTGGTAACAGGTTGCAATAAAATGCTGGATATAAAGGACCCGGTAAATTCGATCACTACCAACCAGGTTTTCCAGACCGACGATCAGGCGTCTATTGCACTCAATGGTTTATATTCTTATCTGATCAACGGAGGAGAACTTGAAGCCAGTTCGATTGGGCAGCCGGGTAATGATTTATACAGTGCCGGAGCAATTACGCTGGCCGCCGGACATTCGGCGGATGAATTATATCATCCTTCGCTCAGCGGGGAAGACCTGTACTATGTGGAAACAGCCGCCAGGATTACATTGCTGAAGCTGGGCTATTCCACGAAATTATGGAAGTCGGCCTATAAGGGAATTTTCAATGCCAATGCGCTGATAGAAGGTGTGAAAGCCTCTACGTCAAAAGAGTTTACTGAAGCCTACCGGAAACGGGTGCTGGGCGAAGCGCTGGCCGTAAGGGCAATGGGATATTTCTACCTGGTAAACCTGTTCGAAAAAATACCCCTCGCCTTATCCATCGATTATAATGATACTCAAAAACTCCCTTCTGCCAGCCCTGACGTTGTTTACCAGCAAATCATCAATGACCTGGAAGAGGCGTCGGGGTATCTTTCTGAAAATTACGACGGCAACAACACCGAACGTATACGGATCAATAAATGGTATGTTAAGGGAATGCTGGCAAGAAGCTACCTGTTTACCAAAAATTATGAAAAAGCCTGGCAGTATGCTAACGATGTGATTAGCCAGACGGGTTTATTTCAACTGGAAAGTCTGAACAACGTGTTCAGCAGATCCAGCCGGGAAGTTATTTTCCAGTTGAAGCAGATCAACATTTCGCAGATCCGGGGCAATGCCACGCCTGAAGGGTTTGCTCTGACTGGCCGGTACCTCACGCCGCAGCTGCTGAATGCTTTTGAAGCGGGCGATAACCGAAAAACGGCATGGACAGCGGTTATCCCCGGCGGTACATATACACCTGCAGGTTTTGCTCCGGCCAAGTATAAGATCAATGCCAACAACAAAGTGTTTGGAGGCGACAGGTCCGAATATTATGTAGTGATGCGGCTCGCGGAAATGTACCTGATAAGGGCGGAAGCGAATATGTTGCGGGGCGCGGCCAATAAAAATTCGGTGATCGATGATCTGAACGCTATCAGGAAACGTGCCGGATTGAACAATCTGCCTTATACTTTAACCGATCAGCAGGTAACGGATGCCATTGCTCGCGAAAGGCGCATAGAGCTGTTTGCTGAATGGGGACATCGCTGGCTGGACCTGAAAAGGACGAATAAGGCTACAGCCGTTTTTTCGGAGATAGCTTACAAACAGCCGTGGAGCCAGCATCAGCTACTATATCCAATTCCTCCGGACGAAATCCGCCTGGACAACCAGCTCTCCCAGAATATCGGCTACTAGTAAAAAGTGATCACCATTAAATCAATAAAGATGTTTCAATTCAGCTATAAAAAATGTTTCAAAGCGATCGTGTTAGCCGGAAGTATACTGATGTTGGGTACTTCCTGTAAGAAGGAATTACGGGAAGAAATATTTCCGGCTTCTTTGACCATTGTGAATGGAGTTAACGACACTACCTCCTTTCTGACCGCCTATTTTGGAGATTCCCGACCTAAATTCTACGGGAGGCTGACTTATATCAGTAATGGCAACTCTTTTGATTACGCTACCAATAAAATGGACCAACCGGTTACGCTGTTCAGAAATAATGATACACTTCAGCCTGATAAACCCTTTCTCAAAACCAGCCTGAAACTGGAGCCGGGCGGGATTTTCACGCATTTTGTGTATGGTAGTCCAACGCAGGTGAAACAAAAAACGGTAAAGGAACAGCTGCCTCCCCGTAGCGTGAGTGACAGTGTGGCTCACCTTCGGATTATCAATCTCTTTGATAACAGAGCGATCGATGTGGTACAGCTGGAGCCGGTAGCGGGAGTTATGGTCACCAATCTCGCGTATGAACAACTGTCGGATTTTATAAAGGTCCCTGTTAACGCATCTGTACAGAACTTCCGTTTTGAAGTGAAAGATCATGCAACAGGCGCCACACTGGCCACCATGTACGAAGTAAATATTCCTCCGGGTTCTACCACGCTGAATACCCAATGGCTGTTTAAGGCACGTACCATGTTGGTAACCGGAACATGGACCGCTGAGGGTGTTTTTGCAGCCAGGGTAAGAAGTATCGGTCATTTTTAATCCAAGTTTTTAATCATAAGTAACATTATATGCAGCCTATATTAAAGGTGGAGAACCTATCGCATAAGTATGCCAGTTCCTGGGCCATACGCGAAATAAATTTTGAGATCAATGATACCGGTGTTATCGGATTGCTGGGTTCGAACGGAGCAGGCAAGTCTACCACTATGAATATCATCTGCGGCACCTTGCTGCAAACGGAAGGGAATGTTTCCATCAATGGGTTGAACATCAAAGATGATCCTATTGAATATAAAAAGCAGATCGGGTTTTTACCACAGCAGGCACCTCTGTATCTGGACTTCACTGTGCAGGAGTACCTGGAGTATTCCGCGCAGCTGAGGTTGATGGATAGGCGCCTGATTAAAAGCGCTGTGGACGAAGTACTGGAGAAAACGTCCATTACACAGATGAGGTCACGCCTTATAAAGAATTTGTCGGGCGGATACCGCCAGCGGGTAGGTATCGCGCAATCCATCATCAACAAACCGAAAGTGGTGATCCTCGACGAGCCCACCAATGGTCTTGATCCCAACCAGATCATCGAAGCAAGGAAACTGATTAAAGAAATTGCGCAGGACCGTGCGGTATTATTATCGTCGCATGTATTGTCCGAAATTAACCTGCTCGCCAGAGAGATCATCATGATCGAATCAGGACAGGTGGTGTTTTCTGATACCCTCGATGCTTTCAACAACATTCTCCAGCCCAATACCATGATGGTCAGAATGCTCCATATGCCTCCGCCGGAAGAATTGATGGAGATGGAAGATGTACAGAAAGTAGAGTTGCTGCCGGATAACAAATGCCGGATCTATTTCCAGCCTAACGACGATCTGGCTGAAAGAATCGTGAGGAAGAGTGCGGAGAAAAACTGGAGGCTCACTTCTATTCACATCGAATCTTCCGGTATGGACAATGTATTCAAACAATTATCATCAAATTCTTCTTCAACATTACACTAATGAGAGTAGTTTTTAATATAGCGCGGGCGGAATTACGATATTTCTTCTTTTCGCCGATCGCATGGTTTGTATTGATTTTATTCCTGATGTCCAGTGCGGGCATCATCATGGGAAATCTGGCAGATACTGCGCTGCAGCAGGACACCTTGCTTGAGTTGCAGGGAAGTGCTTTCAGTGGTTTTCTCAATTTGCCGCTAACCCGGGTGGTGATCGGCAAAGGGCTCGATACGGTGATGATGATCTTCTTTTTGTTCATTCCGTTGTTGACCATGGGTGTGATTAACCGTGAATATGCTGCCGGAACCATTAAGTTGCTTCATTCATCGCCTTTGAAAACACGCCAGATCATCCTGGGTAAGTTTTTGGGTGTATACAGTTTTGTATGCCTGATGATCCTGATTTTCCTGGCGGAGGTGATCATACTGACCTTTTCTATTAAGAATGTAGAGTTCCTGCACATTATGGCGATGGTGCTGGGTTTCTTTTTACTTGCGGCGATGTATGTGGCGGTAGGTATGTATATCTCCAGTTTAACCTCCTATCCGATTGTTGCGGGGATCGGAACATTTGTGGTGCTGATCATGTTCACCATGCTGGGTATGCTGTTCCAGGGAACGGATTACGTGCGGGATGTCACCTATTTCCTTTCCAGCTCGGGAAGAGTAGAGAGTTTTCTGTCTGGCATGATTACCACGAAGGACCTTGTCTACTTCTTCAGCATTATTTCCCTTTTTATCATATTCACCATCATCAAAACGAAATCTGTTACCGAGTCAAAGTCGTGGCGTGTATCGGCAGGCAGGTACCTGACGGCGTTTGCGATAACGGTTGTTATACTCGTTGTTACCTCCCGGCACGGACTGATCGGCTATTGGGATGTGACGAGAGGCAAGATAAATACACTGCATGAAAACACCCAGGGAGTATTGAAACAGCTGGACGGATCGCCACTGAAGGTAACGTTATACACTAACCTGTTGGGGTATAACCTGGGCAGTGGCTTGCCCACTGCGCGCAATGCCTATCTGTGGAACTTCTGGGCCAGGTACCGCCGCTTTTATAATAATATGGAGTTTAAATACGTGTATTATTACGATGTAAACAAGGGGGACAGTTCGATATTCCAGTCATACCCGGGCAAATCGTTGGATGAAATCGCGGAGAAGTATGCGGAAATGTATAAAACCGATCTCGCTATCTATAAAAAACCAGCAGAAATCAGGAAGCTCATCGACCTGGAATCGGAAGCGAAAGGCTTATTGATGGAGGTGGAGTATAAAGGGAAAAAGACGATCCTGAGAACATACCCGGACCCGGAGGTATTTCCGTATGAGAAGCATGTTTCCGGCAGCCTGTTGCGTTTAGTGAATGATACAACGCCCACGTTTAAATTTCTTACCGGGCACTATGAACGTTCACCTCTTAAGTTCGGCGAACGGGAATATGGGAACCATGCTGTCAATAAAGCTTCCAGGAGCGCGATGATTAATATGGGGTTGAATTTCGACACCATCCCGGCGGTGGGCCCCGGCAGGTTTAAGCCCAATGATGTACTGGTGGTTTCTGATCCGAAGTCAATATTGGATAATGCCATTATCGACAGCGTTAAACGGTATATCGACAGGGGAGGAAATGCCATGTTCTATTCCGAACCAGGCAAGCAGTTTATCATGAACCCTATTCTGAATCATGTGGGGGTAAATGCGGATGAAGGCACTATTGTACAGGTGAACCCGCAGGATATGCCGCACAAGTTTTTAGGATTGATTGCTAAGAAAGGCTCGGACATGGCGGATGAGCAACCGTTTTTCTACCTGAGGAACGGTATCATCAAGGCCTGCTATACCGCCATCATTGGCGCCAGTGTATTAAGCTATTCTGATACTACAGGATTTAAGGTAGAACAGATTACCACTTTACATAACAATGCAAATACCTGGGTAGAAAGAGGCTTGTTGGTAGTGGACTCTGCAGCGCCGGTGTTCAGCGTCGCGGAAGGGGATTACAGGAAGGAAGCGCCTTATCCGGTGGGCCTGCAGCTTACCCGCAAAATCGGCAACAAATTGCAGAAGATCATTATTTCCAGCGATGCGGACATGATGTCTGCGGCGAGAGGAGATGGAAGGGATTATGGCAATGCGTTTTACAGCTACACAGTTGATAACAAATACCCGGTTTACCATAATTTCAAAGTGCCTACGGATATATGGCTGACGATCAAAAAGGCCCCGGCGCAAACATTGAAGATGGTGCTTCAATATGTTATACCTTCCCTGATCCTGGTGGCAGGTATCATCATACTGATAAGAAGAAAACGCAAATAGCGTATACTTTAATTGTTTCATAAAAAGTATAATTATGTATTTGCAGACAGATATGCAGACGATGGATGATCTGCGCTTGTTTTCGAAAGCAGACACACAAGGTATTTACGATATTTATAATCATTCATTTACCCGTGGCGGACAAACCATTATGGAAGCGATGTTCAGGAAACCACTGAACAACAGGGAAGCGATCATTAAACGGATCAACATCATTACTGCTTTCGTGAGAATGAAGGCCAGCTTTCCTTTCGATGGCGCCATGCTGGACCAGGCAGAGAAATACATTTCTTTTGACGATAACCCGGATGGCGGAACAAAAGTATCGCTCAGCGAAAAGGAAGTACAGAATGGGATTATTTCCATCATCGATCTTTTCCATGCCCTCAGACAGTACCTGGAGTCGGCGGACATGGCAGGGGTGAAAGAGCTGGAAGAAGAACGGTTGGCGGCTATCGGGGTGTTGAATGATCCGGCTTTTACACCGGTGTTTAACGAAAAACCGAATGCCAGGATTTCATTCGCCGCGGTTACGGCTTTTGATGTGTTGATCCGTAGCAAGGAGAAAAGGAAAGTGCTGCAACTGCTGCATTTTATTTATCATATCGATGTGTATGTTTCAGTGGCGCAGGTTACCCTGAAACATAACATGGTATTCCCTGTGGTGCATCCGAAAGGCACCAGCATTTTAAAAGTGGATGGTGTATACCATCCGCTTTTAAAAAATGCGGTCGCTAACAATCTGCATATGGCGCCTTCCTGTAACCTGGTTTTTCTTACGGGAGCCAATATGGCCGGGAAGTCCACCTTCCTGCGTTCGTTCAGTACCGCCGTTTACATCGCGCATATGGGCTTTCCGGTAGCCGCGGCCGCAATGGAGTTTTCTGTGATGGACGGTGTATATACAACGATCAACCTGCCTGATAACCTGGGCATCGGGGCCAGCCATTTCTATGCAGAAGTGTTGCGTGTGAAGAAAATAGGGCAGGAACTCAGTGAAGGAAAATCACTGTTTGTATTGTTCGACGAATTGTTCCGGGGGACAAATGTGAAGGATGCGATGGAAGGAACCCTGGCCATTTGTAATGCGTTTACCAACCGGAAAGACAGTAAGTTCATCATCTCCTCCCATATTATCGAAGCGGCAGACGAGTTGCGGAAAAAAGAAAGCACCGCGTTTTATTTTCTTCCCACCGTGATGAGAGGTACTATACCTGAATACACGTATACCCTGCAGGAAGGCGTTACCAATGATAAGCATGGAATGATTATCATTAATAACGAAGGTATACTGGACATTCTTAAGCAGGGAAACAAAGGCGGAAAAAAATTAAATAAGCAATTATGAGTTTTAAAATAGATCGCCAATCGATAGGGGAGCTGAACCTCATGGGAAAATTCCGCCAGGGATCAGTATACTTTTTATTCAATAAAGTGAGAACACGGATCGGGGAGAAACTGATGGATGAGATGTTTTCCCATCCGCTGAATGATGCCAACGCGATCAACCGGCGGGTAGCGATTTTTGAGTTTTTCGAAGAGAAAGGTGTCGCATTTCCTTTTGAGGCCGACCAGGTTGCCCTGATGCGGGAATATATTGACACTACGGCAGGAAAATCACAATGGGCGGTGGCGGTGGACATGCAACTGCAAAAGTTACTGGCGGGCCTCACGAAAGACGGCCGTTTCAAAAACACGCTGCTGCAGTTGCAGGCAACGATCGTAACGCTGAAGAAGTGTTTTGGACTGCTGGAGTTACTGAAGCGCGAAAACAGTCCGTTGCAGGACCGTGTGGAAGGCTTATTGGCCTTCATGCACCAAAAGGACATCCGCAGAATCCTGGACAGCGACATCTACAAGCCAATGTCAACCCGAACGGTATCCGAATATGATTTCCTGTTGCGCAACAGGCACAACGAAGCTATGAAGGACGTGTTGCGGTTCATTGCGGAAACAGATGTATACATCGCGGTCAGCAATGTATCCCGCGAGCGGCATTTTTGTTACGCAACGGCAGTGGAGAAAGCCGAAAATCTGTTCCATGCCCGGGGGCTCAGGCATCCCTGTATTTCAAAAGCGGTGGGCAACGACATACAAATGATGGAGGGCAGTAATGTCCTGTTCCTTACGGGAGCCAATATGGCGGGTAAATCTACCTGGATGAAATCTATCGGTATCGGCATGTACATGGCGCATATCGGTTTCCCGGTCGCCGCCTCCGAAATGGTGTTTTCAGTACGCGAAGGCATCTTCTCCAGCATCAACGTGGCCGATAACATAGCGATGGGGTACAGCCATTTCTACGCGGAAGTAGTAAGGGTAAAGGATGCCGCGCTGGCCGCAGCTACCGGTGAACACCTGCTGCTGATGTTCGATGAATTGTTTAAGGGCACCAATGTGAAAGATGCCTTTGATGGTACCCTGGCGGTTACGGAAGGGTTCTCCGAATACAACAATTGCCTGTTTATCGTATCCACCCATATCATCGAAGTGGGGGAAGCGCTGAAAGGCTTGCCCAATGTACAGTTTCGATTTATGCCTACTGTACTGGAAGGGAATGTGCCCAGGTACACCTACACTTTACACGAAGGCATTACTGAAGACCGGCAGGGGATGATGATCATCGAAAACGAGGGAATCATTGCGCTTATCAATAAAATGTAGCCTGGGAGAAACACTCGCCTGATCATATCAACTATTTAAAAAATTACAAATAGCATGAAGCAAATTTTTGCATCAGGGATACTTATGTCCCTGCTCTCCACATCTGCTCTGGCCCAGGTACAACCTTTTACCGGATTTACCAGGCAGGATTTGAAAGATGATTTTAAATACGCCGTTGAGCTATTGAAGAGGCAGCATCCGAATCCTTATAAGTTCACGGATACTGTTACGTTTAGCCGTAAAATGGATTCCCTGATGAACCGGCTGGATAAAGATCCGTCGCTGTTAAGCGCTTTACGGTATTCTCCTGTACAGTTATTCAATGATGTGCACCTGAAACTGGATTATGATGAGGAACGTGTGGTGGACGTATTTTATGGTATTAATCACTTTCCGCTGGCCATCACTACTTTTAAAGACAGGATCATTGTTAATGCCAAAGGAGAAACTATTCCTTTCGGTGCTGAGATACTCAGTATTAATAAAATGCCTGCCGCAAAGCTGCTCAGCGAAATCGGCTACGCCACTTATAGCGATGGCTTCATCAGAACGGGTGCTGATCGCACCGCAACAAGCCTTAGTTTGTTCATCAGCCTCGTTTTTCCGGAAGCCACCAGCTATGAAGTAGTATATAAAGAGTATGGAGCTAAAAATTCCACTACGGTACAGCTGAAAGCAGTAGACGCCAAAACAGGTTACCATAACCGGAGCCTGGGAGAGCTGCCCTTTAATTCTTTCCTGAGGCGCGCCTACATAACGAAGGAATACCAGGATAAAGAATCTACCGCTATCCTGACCGTTCTTACATTTATGCTACAGGAAAATGCTATGTACAAGGAGCTGAGCGATTTTTTTGCGGAAGTAAAGAAGCGCAATATCAGCAACGTTATCATAGATATCCGGTCGAACGGCGGAGGCAACCCGAATATGTCTGCTCTGCTGTATTCCTTTGTGGCATTACGTCCGTTCGACAATGTTTTCAATTACCGGACAAAGAACATACAGATGCATGATCCCGAAAACCTGTTGAATGGTTACGGAACCAAAATGGGAGAAGAGGAAGTAAAGCAGACCGAGAACTTTCTGAAACAACGGTTCGATTACGACAGCGCGGCAGGGTTTTACTATGGCAACGCGCGCCTGACAGAAGGCTCCATTTCCAACTATCCGCCCGATAAGAATAACTTTAAAGGTAACGTGTATGTGCTGATCAGCGGCGGCACGGTAAGCGCGGCCACCTACTTTGCTGCACTGGTTAAGAATAACAAGCGTGGTGTGCTGGTAGGTACCGAAACCGGTAGCGGGGAAGCATCCACTACAGCGGCATGGTTCAATACCTATATGCTGCCTAAAACGAAGAGCAAGTTAACCATTCCGATGAGCGAAGTATATTTTATGAAGGCTAAGCAGGATAACGGACGTGGCTGTCAGCCCGACAAAGAGCTGACTTTTGAAGGGTTTCAGCAATATATCCGTGCAGGCAAAGATCCGGAGATCCAATACACATTGGATATAATCCGGGGCGGTAAGCAATAGTATCCGGCATGAATAAATATGCAAGTTTCATAGCTTTTTTTAGTAAATACCTGATCGTAAATGATTGAAAGATGGCCGTACTGGCCTTTTAAATAAATACAATTCAAAGGTATTAGCACCCGGAATTGAAATCAATTGACAAATACAATAGGCAGTTGTATAATTTATGTATAGAAAGAAATAGGCTGTGGATTTTTCAGCGTAGTGTATCACTTCTGCAAAACTGAAAATGATCCTTGCGGGGATCACTATTATTGTTTTGGAGGATCGGGATAAATATTTATTTTTACCATTATGGGACAATTAAGAATAGGGTTAGGTATCTGTAAGCCCGTTCCCAACACTGATCATTTTTCACATGTACACGGCCACTTGCAAATTGTGATCGACGGGAAAGTAGTACCTGCTATGGGCTATTTTGGAGAGGAGGATGTGTGCCTGAATGCGTGGTTCAATGTGTTGGGCACGATAGTCCGCAACTTCGAATCAGGAGAAGATACTGAATACACCTACGACGAGGGGGAACAGGGGCAACCAGCCTTTCAATTTGTGTTGATCAAACCGAACGAGATTGCCTTTTCCATTGTTGCTTCGCGTATCTCAGATGGTGGCGGCATCAAAAAATGGCACAACAAAACCTTTCCACTTTCGGATCTGAAAAAAGAGTATCAGAAAATTGCCGAACAGTTTTTGAAAGAAGTGGCTGCCAAAGCGCCGGCGCAGTTGCCACACTGGAAGAAGATTATTGGGAAGGTATAGGGTGGTAAAAATCCAGGTGGAAATGTACTGTTATCAATAAGTGGAGGGATAAATAATCCCGTGAGTTCAACCAGAACCAAAGCAAATCTGGTTAATGGGTATGCTTTCAACGGGAATGTATATGTACCCTTGTTTACCAATGAAGGAAATGGGAATTTGACTGGCCACACGGCGCATTTCTTTACTATCGGTTTTAATGTTGGCGGGGAGTATTTTGCCGGGACACTACCCCATAAACTGATTTCTGTTATGGGCAAGTAAGAGGGGTGTAAATCAATTGATTCACCCCCCTTTCTTATTTAAAAACCATACATACCACCCGAAACGGAAATAACGCCTGCACTACTGGCACCTTCTGTTTCCGTAGCACCCGGCAAAATAGAATTGATACGAATGTTTTTTGCACCCAGTTCTTTCGATAAAGAAATCGTTATGGCATCTAATGCCGCTTTGGTGGCAGAGTATAACGAGACTGCCGCCATCGGCATTTTGCTTGCGCCCGAACTGATATTGATGATATTGCCACCCTTATCGCCAAATAGTTTCAAAGAGGCCTGGATAGCAAGTACAGCCCCCAGAACATTGATGTTGAAATGCTGATGAAAAGTTGCTGCCGATGCCTGTTCAATAGGTAAGTATTGCTGATGGGCCGCATTGTTTACCAAAATATCCAACGTACCGAAGGCCTTTTTTGTTTCTTCAAAGAGCCTGTTTACATCGGCTTCTTTTGATACATCGGCCTGTACCGAAATGGCTATGCCTCCATTGTCGGTTATGGATTTCACCACTTTATCCGCTCCTTCTTTGCTTGAAGCATAATTTACAACCACCTTTGCGCCTTCCGCGGCAAAGTATTTTGCAATAGATGCGCCTATCCCTTTTGATGCACCTGTAACTATCGCTACTTTATTTTTTAATTTGCTCATTATTTCTATTATTTAATGTTTGAGCGACAAAGCTAGATTACTAAAGTTACTTTTAGTAACCTCGTGCTTAGGAATAACAGTAACACCGGTGTAACAAAGTAACATTATAGCGTGTCGGCAAAAGATTTCCAAAAGGAATACAAGAAAGAAATGAGAGCTGTCCAGTACGTCAATGGACGTACTGAAGGGAATGGAGAATTCGGATCGTCTCCTCTATTTGCTGTTACGGGAAAAGAAGGGTTTCCGATAATATTTATTCTTTGTTGGGGGCTTCCTGCAATTGCAGAAAATTATAATTCACCACTACCCGGTTTATAAGTGGGTGTGAGGCACTTGTTCATCGCATCACTGCACCGGGTAATCCTTGTTGTTATACATCAAAATCACTTTTATCATATCATCAAATGTCAGCTCTCCGCTTTCTATCTTATTCAGCAAATCGATATTTTCACTAATTAAAGTTCTCATCTGCTCTTTAAACTTCTTTCTTTTAATTGAAAATTTCTCCGTGCCTTTCTTTACAAAAAAGCGGTCCGATTTAGCCAGGTTCATTGGGCCCCAATTAAACTTCAATTCAAATAACTGAATCCTGCCATCTATTACCCTGGGAATCAAAACATCAACCATTCCCCCTAATGCAGGATAGCCACCAAACTTTTCCATATAGATAGAATCACCCTGGAAGTAATCATATTTACGCGATTGAAATGTTTTTATCCTACCAGACCCTGGGCCCGGCACATAATAAACGGTTTGCCCATTCTGAGTGATTTGTTTATCAAAAGAAAAATATCCGACCAGGGTATCAGTGCGATTAACCATAGTACCAAATATATAATCAGTCTGTCCGTAAATTGACTGTGATTGGCTGTTGACGAAAAACAATATCAATAGTAAAGTAAATGTAATACGCTTCATCTTTTGTTTCGGTGATAGTTTGTAAAGTACAAAGAAAATCTATTTACATTCATAAACGGATAAATCTTTATGGTGGATAATTTTACAAAAAGTCTTTTATCCTGATAACTGTCGGATACAAAACCAGCCACTACGGCTGGTTTTGTGTTTTTTTACGCTATAAAAGCGGGTAAGGGCTTTGGTAAGATATTTAGCTCTATAAAGAATTATCTTTTTACAAGTCAATTGCCCTGCTATTGATAAGGCGTAACCGCTCAACTACCTCTCACGATAATTCCTGTCGATAGGAGACCTTATCCATGATCAGCCATTTCCCGTCTAACTTTATCAGGTTAAACCGGTCAATGAACCGGAAGGTGGCAAAACTCAATTGCACGTGTGCCGACCCGGTATCTCCATCCCAGGTATATGAAAGGAGTTCGGGTTGGCATTCCTGTAATGTTGCCTGGGCAACCAGGTCCAGGTATTGCGGCAATGTCCACTGAACTAACTTTCCTTCTATGATGGTCCTGATGTATGCCTCGGGGTGAAACGCCGCCCGGAGCCTTTCAATGTCCAGTACCGGACGTCCTTGAAGATAATTATTAAGAGTAAGCAGGATGAGCTGTTTTTCTTCTTCTATACCGATTTTGTTTGCCAGGGTTTCCATGTTTTTTGCCGCAAATTTATTTGTTTTTTCTTTAATCCTCCAAATGTATGTTCGGTACCAAGTAATGACATCCCTTTATGAAAACAGGTATTATTGTCTGTTTTGAGAAAAGAAGCAGGTATTTATACCTGTTTTTGAGAAGCCCGGGTATCAGCTCCATTTTTTGTAATTACATTACAGCATCTTTGTTATGCACTATTAACCAAATCCTATAAAAAACACTTAAAATGAAGCAGCACCTCTTTTCTCTTCTCCTATTGCTGGGGCTCGCCGTGGGATGCAAAAATCAGCCGTCCGCCGGCACAGCCCAACCGGGAACCGCCACCAAAAATGATTGCAACCAGATTACAGACAGTGTAGGCCGTGTACTGGTGAACCTTGTAACGGCCCGTCAGCGTATTCAATCATACGACAGTCTTTGCCGCCTCCACTGGAAAGGCGCCGAGCCGATAGAAGCCTATACCATCCGTGCGGTGGACCTCCTGGCTGCCATGGGCCTGCCACCGGAACTCGCCGATTCATCTATATGCAGGTTCAAACATATCCGGGTATACCTGGGGTTTCAGGACAAGGTAGGGTTCAAGCTGTACGTTGTACCGGTAGATAATGCCTGCATGAAAGGCAAGGACCCTGCCAAGTGGAACGCGGGTACTGACGTAATACTCGACAAAGACGCAAACCCCATCCTCGCAAATATCGATTCAACGGGCATCGCTGCTTACGACAAGTACGTACTGGATCTCAACGCTCCATGTCCGAATACCTGCCCGGAGCCGGGTCCCCTTAAAGAACACCGTTGATATATGAGCTTTTCAGAAACGATCATACTGCTATCACATGTACCTATTTTATTCACAGTAACGTATGCTGCTGTGTACTATAGCAAATTGCCCCGGGAGTTGAAAGTGTTCTCATGGTTTATTTTCCTGTCGGGTATCATCCAGTTTATTTCCCTGGCTTTCTGGTTCGCCAGCAAAAACAACATGCCGTTGCTGCATATATATGTGGCGGCAGGATTCCTTTGCCTGGCATGGTTCTATAATACATTGCTCAACGGATTCATAGATGCAAAAATAATATGGAGCATTGCCATATTATTCCTGCTCTTTACAATAATCAACACCCTGTTCATTCAGCCCATTCACACTTTCAACTCTATCGCATTAACGGTGGAGGCCATTCTCATTGTGATCCTGGCATTATTCACCTACCGTTTTTTTCTGAGTGATATTGTAAAAGAAACCAGCGGCCGGAACATCAAAAGCTTTAACTGGATCAATTCTGGATTGTTCATCTACTATTCTTCCAGCATACTGATATTTTATTTTGGTGCTGTTATCACGGCTTTTAGCAGGAGTTTGAATTTGTACGCCTGGATATTTCATTCATTCTTTTCCATTGTCATGTACACTTGTTTTTTTATTGGCTTATGGAAGCGATCAAAGACCTGAGTTTTTTAAATGCATTGCTGCCACTGGCGGTTATTGTGTTCATCATCGGTACCGGGGTAGTGTTCCTGAACCTGCATTTCCAAAAGAATTTGTCGATGCAGAAGCTCAGGCAGGAGGCGTTGAAGAGTATCTACCAACACGACCTGCTTCGCTCGAATATTCAGGCGCAGGAAGAAGAGCGCAAGCGTATTGCGCAAGACCTGCACGATGAACTGGGCGCGGTGATGTCTATTATGCGCATGCATCTTATGGTACTTGAACAACAAAGTGCTGATGGCACGAAGCAATTGCAGGAGTCCTTGCAGTATGTTCGTCAACTGTCGGAAACGGCGCTGGGAAGTGTGAGAAGTATCAGCCATCGCCTGATGCCGCCGCAGCTGGAATCTTTCGGGCTGAAGGCCGCGCTTGAGTCGGTAACAGAGCAGGTCAACAAGGCCGGTGAAATAAAGATCGAACTGGGTTGTGAAGCCCGCATGGACGACCTGCCCTGGCTGGTAAACCTCGGCCTGTTCCGCATCATCATGGAAATGATCAACAATACGCTTAAGCACGCCGGGGCCAGATCGATAAGAATAGATCTTTTACGGCATGGTCAGGAACTGGTATGTTATTATACGGACGATGGGAGAGGACTGCCGGATGGTAATGCCGGCAAGGGGCTGGGGCTTAAAAATATTGAAGGCCGGGTGAATGCACTCGGCGGAAAACTGGAAATGGGCAACCAGGAATCAGGCGGATACTACGCCATTGTCCGATTAACATTATCTGTATAATACTTACTGTATGAAAAAAGAGATCAACATAGGATTGGTGGAAGACCAGGTTCTTTTCAGAGAAGGCATGAAAGCCATTATCAACACCTGGCAGGATATGAAGGTGATATTTGAATCTGCGGATGGTTACTCCGTGCCGGATAAATTACGCCAGGCCGCTGTTCTCCCGGACGTAATGCTGGTCGACCTCTCACTGCCGCCGGATGGCGACAAGGAATACAGCGGTCAACATGTTACCCAGGCGCTCGCAGATACCTATCCTGAAATGAAGATCCTTATCCTGTCGGTCCATGATGATGAGAATTTCATTAACCAGTTGATCCAATGCGGCGCGCATGGTTACCTGGTGAAAGACAGTGCGCCACAGGAAGTACAGGAAGCCATTATCGCCGTGCATACTAAGGGATCTTATATCAATGAGCGCGCGTTGAAGGCGTTGCAGCTAAGAACGGTGAGAACTGTCAGGAGCAAGCCGCAGAACCTGTCCATCACTAAAAGAGAGGAAGAGATATTGCAGCTGGTATGCAGGCAATATACCGCGGAGGAGATTGCGCAGGAACTTTTTATTAGTGTAAAAACAGTTAATGGCCACCGGAATAACCTGCTGCAGAAAACGGGTTCACGTAATGTTACCGGCCTGGTGTTATATGCGATCCGGAATAACATTGTATCGTTGAAATAATATTGTCATTTACGTTCATGATGGGTATTCAACCTTCATATTTGTGAAACTCAGTTACTATTAAATAATATCCATCCGGGTCCCGGAGCGAAAATTCTTTTCTTAATGAGTTTGGATTTAAGTGAATATCCTCTTCAATAGCACTACCTGTTTTTTCAACGTTAGCCCGTATAGCCTCCATATTTTTTGTCCTGAAGTAAAGTATTAACCCATTTCCCGGAGGGATGGCTGGATTAGTCATTGTAGGATGATGATGTTCTCCCCATTTGTGAAGACAGAGTACAATTTCATCATTTTCCGATACTAAAACAGCAAACTCATTTCCACCGTGTATTCTTCTAAAATCAAATACCTGTTGATACCACACTGAGCTGGCTTCAACATCTTTTACTGCTATTATCGGGTCAATTTTTGTCATTGTTTTTTGGGTATTATCTTTTGTTAACTTATGCGTATTTCCAGCCTAAAAGTAGCGATTACCTATTGATTTCTGAATGGTGTTATTTTCTTTTACAATGATTTTAAGATATAAATTAATCAGAAGAACTATTAGAAGGTGCTAATGCTTCACCTATAGCGACAACAGCGACTTGCTTTGCTTCTCCATAAAAAAATTCTTCCTGTAAAATATCAGCAGGCAAGCTGCGTTACTTATAGATATATTTATTGTAATTTTGACAATTATACAATTGGAAAACCGATGAACGCTACAAGACTAAGCACTGTTGGAGGAATATTTTTATTTTTCATGGCAACAGCATGTAGAAAAGAAATGACCAATGCAACAGAAAAGGTGGCATTGAACAATCACGACACTGTTTTTGTGCACCCGGGATTATTACATAAACAGTCGGATTTTGACCGCATGAAAAGTAAAGTGGGTGCAGGAGCGGAGCCCTGGCTATCAGGCTGGAATAAGCTGATCACCAATTCACACAGTGCGCTCAGTTGGCAACCCAATCCGGCGGATACAGTCTACCGGGGCAGTGACGGCATCCATCGTGAAAACTACGGTCAGCTGTATAACGATATTGCTGCGGCCTATGCTACAGCATTAAGGTGGAAGATCTCGGGAGATAAAGAATATGCCGACAAGTCGATACAAATCATGAACGCATGGTCGGCGAGACTAAAGAGAATCGGTGGTAACAACGACGCGAACCTGGCCGCGGGATTGTATGGCTATCAGTTTGCCAATGCAGCGGAAATTATGAGAACCTACGAGGGGTGGGCGCCGGCGGACTTCTCCCGGTTCCAGAAAATGATGCTGAATGTTTTTTATCCTATGAATCATGCTTTCCTGGCGAGAAAGGAGAGGTGTATGAGCCATTTCTATGCAAACTGGGACCTATGTGTGATGAATTCCATCCTGGCTACGGGCGTATTGTGCGACGACCGGGACATTTATAACGAAGCGATCAGCTATTTTAAATATGGTGCAGGTAACGGTGCCATTGCAAATGCCATTTACTTTATTCACCCGGATGGTCTGGGACAGTGGCAGGAAAGCGGTCGTGATCAGGGCCACACCACTCTTGGCATAGGCTTGATGGGCACCTTCTGCGAAATGGCCTGGAATCAGGGCGACGATATGTATGGTTACGACAATAACCGCTTTTTAAAAGGTGCAGAGTATGTAGCTGCGTACAATCTCGGCGACTCCGTTTCCTTTAAACCTTATACCAATTGCGTTGGCGTGGTGCAGAATGTCATCAGCAGTGGCAGCCGGGGAAATACCCGCCCTGTTTGGGAGCTGGTGTATAATCATTATGTAAACCGTAAAGGACTGGCTGCTCCAAATTGCGCGCGGTTTGCCCAAAAAGTACGGCCAGAGGGCGGTGGTGGAAATTACGGACCTAACAGTGGTGGGTACGATCAACTTGGTTATGGAACATTAACCTGTACACTGAAATAAGAATTTATCCGGTTAAAAGCAGAAAATTGCGCATAAATTTCTAATATTGCGCTCTTATGCAAAAGCCGGAATACCCATTAGTTCGATGCCTATACAAATGAAATTATATTCAAAATCAGTAGTTGCCTTGCTGCTCCTGCTGAACATATACTTACATGCCAATGGCAGCACTTTCCCGGATACTACAGGTGTCTTAATTATCAATAAGGAAGATGTTCTGCCGGATGGCGCCAGGAAGATTGGTAAGATAAAAGTAACCGATGGTGTTTTTAAAGTCGACTGCGGATATGAGCAAACATTGGAGCAGGCGAAATCCCAGGCCATAAAAGCAGGGGGCAATATCATTAAGATCAGGGAGATAAAGCCTCCTGATGTGTTTAATTCCTGCTACCGCTTATCGGGAGAGGTTTATTACCATCCTGATATCGCTGGCGTGATGACTGGCCGAATAAAGGCTTTCGATTCAATGATGCGCATATTGCTTCCGGAAACCGTTACCTACGCTTTATTGTACGTATATCGCCCGGATATGGGGTCGTCCATTCCATATAATGTATTTTTGGATGATTCAATAATATGCCGCATAAGAAACAGTTCCAGGTATCTTATTAAAGTTAATAAAGCCGGTCTTGCCAGAATATCGGCACGAACAGAATCACGCGATGAGGTGTCAATAAACATCCAGCCGGGAAAAGCATACTTCGTGAAATGTTCAATTGCTCCTGGTGGTTTTATTGGTCGGCCCAAACTCAGTATTATTGAAGCTTATGAAGGGTTCCAGGAGTTTAATTCGGTGAAGGAAAAGCCTAAAGAGGAAAAAATAGATGCGGTATATTAGCAATCAAGGTGGCAGGTATGTTTAAGTTTTTTTGCACCGGAGGTTAAAGCCATCTGAGGCTAATTAAGGCATGTCTGCAGATCTTATTCAATTATTCCGGGAATTACGGCTGTAGTATAAGGAGAATACACCTCCCATCCCAGTTTTTCATATAGTGCTTTGCCCGCTATCGTGGCCACGAGTATTCCTTTCTTTATTCCACGCGCTGTTCCCAGCGCTTCCAGTGTTTTCATCACTACACTTGCAAGCCCTTTTCTCCGGTGATCCGAATGGGTTTCAATCCTGTCATATATGGCGAAGCCGTCAACGAAAACCACGCGGCCAACTGCCGCCTCTGCATGCTCAGGTGTGAATATTCTAACAATAGGAACTGTTGCTTCCTTATTGATATCAAGGATGTAACCCTTTGGTAATGCTGTTCCGGGTGATGTCATTGGATCGTTACAGGTCATCATAAAAGCGGGAGCCTGAATAACCCAACGCGGAGGTAGTAATCCGTTCACAATTTCTGGCTTGGCGCAGACTTTGAGAAAAACCCAGGGATCAACAATTGTTTCTGCCAGATATTTCAATTGGTCTGTTGGGCTGGGAAAAACATAACGCATGGCTTGCTGAGGCCAACCAACGTTTACGAAGAGTACACCATTTTCCCGGTCTGGTGCAGGTAATTCCCGTGCGGCTGACCAGCCTTTAAGCCATGTTTCTACCATATAAGGGTTGGCAGGATGATTTGTCATTAAAAGTGAGTGTCTGTTGAAATAAAGGTAGTGAACTTTTGCCTTTGAGATACAGGGACCACGATACGAAGCCACTAGTCACTGAAAATTTCAGTCAGTACAATCCGCATAACCAGGTAACCGCAGACGAATCCGTAACTTAAGAAAAGCACAATAATAGCACCGGAGAATACCGCAGCAAATGCCTCGTTATTTACTACTCCGGGTACCATCATTCCTTTCGCCATTTTTTTTGACACGCTTTCAATAAAGCCCGGTATTTTTGATAACTCAACCAACCCAGCCCCCACGATTACTTTGGTTAGCCAATCCGATATTTGTGTGAGATTAGTGTTGGCCTGTACAATTTTTTCAGCCTTTTTATTGTCCTTCAAAGCCTGTTGCTGCGTATCAGCAGCAGACGGGCCGCTGGTGATAATAGTAGGTACGCCAAAAATAAAACCGGTAACTATGCCTACCATTAAAAAGGCAAATGCCCAGAGAAATGCCGGCGCAAGATAGATTTTGCCAGTCAGGTTGGCATAGAACAGCGGCAAAAGCAGGATTATAAAGGCAATAAGTAACCAGAATGTAGTCCAGAAAAACCTTTGATTCGTTCCAAGAGCAGTAATGATTTTTTGCCAGAGTGGCCGGTTCGTTTTAGGCTGGAGAGCAGGGCTTTCCATATTGGGTGCTTCCATAAGTTTTGGGGTTTATTTGTGAATGGGATTATCTTAATAAAGATAAGAAATTGGTGTGTTTTGTAATAGTAAATTATAATCTGAAATTTATAGAATCCCCAATTCTCAGCAAGGCTAAGAACTAACATTTGCTCTTTAAAAATGACAATAAAATACAATCGATAAAGTTATAGAATACGTAATTAAAAAATATCGACGTGTTTAGCAGAAATCACTTCGTATATTTGAGTATTGCCCGCAACCCTATTGGCCCCAGGATTCAATCGTGTATCGAAATATGAAGAATAGTATTATTGATATTTTGCAGCAATGGAGGAATGAAAAGATAAAACTGAATCCTGCCGCATCTCCTGGCTTAATTGCTGAGGTAGAAATGGCAATGGATTTTTCATTTCCCGGAGAGTTTAAAGAATTATATACCCAGGTTAATGGATTTGCAGATTATGACTGGAGAGAAAACATGTTCTCAATCTGGCCACTTGAAAGAATCCTCGAAGAGTACAACGGCAGTGATGATAAAAATTTCATAGCATTCTCTGATTTCCTTATTAATAGTCATAATATTGGATTTGTGAGAAGTCAGCCTGCGGTTTTTAAAAGATATGGAACCACTGAGTATACCTTTGTTTCAGACTCTTTCATAGAGTCAGTTAAATTGATAAACGCTAATTCTGATCTGATTTATTGATGAATAGCAAGATATGAGAAAACAAGTACTTTTTATACAAGGCGGGGGCGACGGTGGTTACGAAGCAGACGCAAAGTTGGTTGCATCCCTGCAACAGGCATTAGGGGAGGATTATCAGGTAATCTATCCCCAAATGCAAACGGATGATGCTGCTCCCGATTTTGGTTGGATAAAGCAAATAGGTGAAGCAATTGATAATCTCAGAGATGATGTTATTTTGGTGGCACATTCATTAGGTGCATCATTGTTGCTGAAATACCTCGCTGAAAATGAAAGCCCGAAAAGGGCAGCCGGAATTTTCCTGGTATCCACGCCATTTTGGAGCGGTAAAGCGGAATGGGTACAGGGATTAAAACTTCAGGAGGATTTCTCTGAAGATCTTCCAGAAAATAGTCGTATCTTCTTTTACCATTGCCGGGACGATGAAGAGATCCCGTTTAACCATTTTACATCATACAGGCATAAAATCCCGGGGGCAACTTTTCGTGAAATTGAAAGCGGAGGGCATCAACTGGGAAACGATCTTAACCTGGTAGCAACAGACATCAAAAATCTATAAATTCGCCGGTCTATTTATGAAAATCAAAGCATTTGGAATTAAAGAGAAAGGTGGAAAAGCGGAGCCATTTTACTATGAAAGAAATGTTGGCGCCAATGAGGTGAGGGTTAAAATTATTTATTGCGCTATTGCAAGAGGGGATGTTCAATTTATAAGTGATGATTGGGGCGATACAAAATTTCCACTAGTTCCGGGACATGAAATTGTGGGAATTGTGGAAGAAACCGGCGGAAATGTAACCGGCTTAAAAGTGGGCGATCGCGTTGGAATCGGCTATCAGCAGGAGGCTTGTTTTGAGTGTGAGTTTTGCAAAGCAGGTACCGAACAATTTTGTACGCAGCAGAAAGTAATTGGTGTGCATTGCTATGGTGGTTTGGCTGAGTACATTGTGGTCGATAACAGGTTTGCATTCAAACTACCGCCGGCACTGCACCAGGTAGGTTCAGTTCCTTTGCTCTCGTCCGGCCTCACCGTGTATTCAGGAATTATGAAAGCACAGCTGCCTGCCAATTCCGTTGTTGGCGTTCTGGGAGCTGGTGGCCTGGGTCACCTGGCGATCCAGTTTTTAAATAAGATGGGACATCAGGTTTACGCATTTTCTCATTCCCCCGAAAAAAAGGAGATGATTAATCAGTTGGGCGCTGAATTTGTGCTTACCTCAAACCCCGCTAATCTTACAGCGATTAATAAGAAATTTGATTTTATTATCTCTACATTAAATGTACCGTATGACCTGGAGGGTTTTCTGAAAATCCTCAAACCACAGGGGAAATTTTGTATAGTGGCTACTCCTTTGGAGAAGCAACCCATTAACCTTGGCTTGCTATATGATTATGCTCAACGAACTATTTACGGAAATTATGTGGGTAGTCGCAGGAACATGATAGATATGCTTGATTTTGCCGCAAAGCATAATATCGAGAGCGCAATAGATGTTATGCCATTCTCCCAGGTGAATGAAGCAATAGAAAAGGTAAGAACAGGAAAAGGTGGGATTCGGTTAGTATTGGAAAACTAAAATGAAGATGAATTCACAGGAAAAAGTATTAAGCTGTTATAATCAGGTGGCTGGCGACTATGCAGCTGAGCGTTGGGATGAACTCTCAAAAAAGCATTTTGACCGGTTGTTGTTGAAGGAGTTTGCATTTGTTAATAAGGACAAAGGCCCATGCGCCGACTTTGGCTGTGGCCCCGGACAAACAACAAAATTTCTGTACGACAATGGTATAAAAGATATCACCGGCGTTGATTTGTCGCCGGAGATGGTTAGTGCTGCCAGCGGGCTTTCTCCTCAGATCAAATTTGAAACCGGCGACTTGTTGAATATCGCTTATCCTTCAGGATCTCTCGGAAGTGCGCTTGCCTTCTATGCGATAGTGCATTTCACTAATGATGAGGTGAAGAAGTGTTTTGAAGAAATAAACAGGGTGTTGAAAACAGGGGGAGATTTTTTATTTTCTTTTCATGTGGGAGATGAGATCGTTCATTTTGACAAAGCTCATGACAAAGAAATTGATGTTGATTTATTCTTCTTTAAAACAGATGACATAATAGCACTACTTGATGAAACTGGTTTTAGTATAGTTGATGCCATAGAGCGGCGTCCGTATGAGGATGTGGAATACCCAAGCAGGAGGGCCTATGTATGGGCCACAAAAAAATGAAGGGAAAGCGGAGCGTGTGTGAATAAAGTTAAAACGAATAGGTTTCTCATCACCTGGATTACCACCAATGAAAACATTCTTTAAAGAGATATTTGAATACAATTACAACATCAACCAAAAATTGGGAGATGCTTATAATACAAACACAGACAAAATTTCTGACAAAGCGCAAAAGCTTTATAGCCACATCCTGAATGCTCATCAGATTTGGAATAACAGAATTGAAGCCAGGCGCTCTGCTTTTGGAGTTTGGGAGAATCATGCTATTCACGAATTCAGGGATATTGATAAAGCAAACCATGAACATACGTTCTTTATAATCGACACGCTTGACCTGAACAGTACCGTCAACTACACAAAAGGAGGAAAGACTTTTAACAAAAAGATCTGTGAATTATTGTTTCACGTTATTAATCATTCCACTTATCATAGGGGCCAAATTGCAACTGAGTTTAAACAAAACGGGCTGGACCCTTTAGCAACGGATTATATTCTCTATGAAAAAAAGTAATGCAAACAAAAGCCGCATAGATCTTACGATTTATGCGGCTTCGTCTTTTACATTGGTATTATCTGGCGGCCATAAGCCGGATCATGCATCCGGTATTTCAGGTTCTACCAGCTTAGCCAGCTTCTCCAAAGATTCCTGCCAGCCTAAATAGCACATTTCTACAGGTATAGCAGACGGAATTCCTTCCTGCGTAATTTTTATTTCTGTGCCCGCAATCGTTTTGCGAAGCCATACACTGGTGATCATTTCTCCCGGCAGGTTTGGATCGTCAAATTTATCAGTGTACTTCAAAAACTCGTTTGGTTTGATTTCCAGGTAGACACCGCCAAATGAATGGCTATTTCCGGTGGAGAAATTCTGGAATGACATCTTAAAAGTACCACCTGTCTCTGCTTTCATCTGGTGGACGGTGCACAGAAATCCATAAGGAGGCAGCCATGAAGCGATTGCCAGGGCGTCAGTAAATGCGCGGAATACTTTTTCAGGAGATGTTTTAAGCATCCTGTGGAGTGAAACAGTGTTGTTTGCCATAAGATATATTTTGTCCCTACTCATCTGGCTTTTCGGTTCCGCCCGTTTTTTGTGTGGTCGCTGCTCCACTGTGTTGATTGATTATCTTATAACAAAGATGGAAATAAAATCAGATTTGGGCAGGGGGCGTATACGACAATACCAAGGGTTGTTTGCGACCCGGCCGGGAACTCAAACATCTCCCTGAAATGTGCAACCCGGGAGTGAGCTATCCAGACAAGTAAAATGAGCCATGAAGGAAAGCCACTATCGCGTGCGAAAGCTGATCTTTGTGCCGTTAATCAATAAAATAGCAACAATGACAACAATTACAAAGATAGCCCTGGGCAAAAACGGCCCACTCGTTTCTAAACTCGGATTAGGCTGTATGCGCATGTCGCCCGTTTGGGGAGGCCCGAAGAATGATGAAAACGAAAGTATTGCTACCATTCAGGAGGCATTGGACAGCGGTATTAACTTTCTGAATACTGGAGACTTCTACGGCAGCGGCCACAATGAACTGCTTGTAGGCAAAGCCATCAAAGGCAGGCGGGACGATGCCTTTATAAGCGTGAAATTTGGCGCCATCTTTTATGGCAATCAAATGCTTGGATTGGACCTGCGTCCTATAGCCATCAAAAACTTCATCAATTACTCCCTGGTACGTTTAGGCATAGATACGATTGATCTTTACCAGCCGTGCAGACTCGATAACAGCGTTCCCGTGGAAGATGTGATTGGTACTGTTGCCGACCTGATCAAAGAGGGTAAAGTACGCCACCTGGGCGTTTCTGAAATAACCGCGGATCAGTTACGCAAGGTGAATAGTATCCACCCGGTAACAGCACTGGAAATAGGCTATTCACTGGCAGACCGCCAGATAGAAAGTGACCTGCTTCCTACCGCCAAAGAGCTGGGTATAGGGGTGGTAGCATTTGCCAACACCGCCGAAGGACTACTCACCGGTGAAATGAAAGCGCCTCTTCCGGCTAATGCCTATCATCATCACTTCTCACGGTTTCAGGGAGATAACCTGGTAAAGAACCTCGAAAAAGTGGAAATATTAAAACAAATGGCAAAAGAGAAAGGGTACACACCAACACAACTGGCAATCGCCTGGGTGAATGCGCAGGGAGATCACATTATGCCATTGGTAAGCATGAGCCGGAGATCACGACTGCCGGAAAACATAGCTGCAATGGAGATTGCGTTTACTCCTGATGAAATGAATACGCTTAATACGCATTTTTCAGCGGGCGCCATACTTGGAGGAACCTACCTGCAGCGATAAGGGAATGGCGCATAAGCCCCGTCTGTTTTATATCTTTACATCATGACGAACCCAACTGAAATAATTCCCGGCGTCCTTTTTTACTCTTATTTCTCGGCCATGAGAAAGGAGAAGGTAGCATTCCTGGAGGATAATATGCTGATAATGCAGGTTTCGGGCCGTTTTACCCTGGAAACTGCCAGTCAGAAGATCTCAATGGGGCGCGGCGAAATGTTGCTGATACAAAAGTATCAATTGGGGGAAATTACCAAGATGCCTTTGGAGGGTGAGGATTATCAAACCATTGTTATCTGTCTGAAAGAAGACTTGCTCAGGAAGATCGCCCTGGAGGAGCAGATAGAGACAGACCAGAAATACACCGGTCCATCCAGCATTCTTATTCCCGGAAACGATTTTTTGCATGCCTTCTTCCAGTCTGTGCTTCCGTATGTTCGCCATCCGGAAGAAAAAGTAACCAGTGCGGTAGGCATGCTTAAAGTAAAAGAGGCGGTATACCTTCTCCTGAATACCATGCCGGGGCTCAGTAAATTATTATTCGACTTTTCGGAGCCTCATAAGATAGATCTGGAAAAATTTATGCTTGGCAATTTTCATTACAACGTTCCCGTTGAAAAATTTGCACGGCTCACGGGAAGAAGTCTTGCCGGCTTCAAACGTGATTTCCAGAAAACATTCGGGATGGCGCCCCGGCAATGGTTATTAGAAAGACGGCTGGAGGAAGCCCGGCATCTTATTGAAAAGAAGAACAAAAAGCCATCTGCCATTTACCTGGACTTAGGCTTTGAAAGCCTCTCTCATTTCTCGCATTCTTTTAAGAAGAAATTCGGTAAGACGCCCACTGAATGGGTAATTTAGAGAGGACGGATGGTGGAAGCTTTTTAGAACCTGCACGCAGTGCAGGTTTTTTTATTGCTACAGCTTTGCCAGTTTGGTTCTGAGCTGCTGGTATCGTGCGGTAAATATTTCCGGTGGCAGCTTCATCTCCAGTAACAATAATATTTTATGGTACTGCCGGGGTAAAAACACGCTGCGGGCTATCACCATCCGCCGGTCGGCGTAATAGACGGTGATTTGTAGGTCCTGTCTTCTGCCTACTTCCGCCATATCTGTTTTGGTAATGGTTTGCCAGTTTACTTCATGCGGCTTCCAGCCACCTTTTAACACCAGCGCAGCATCTGAAATGATCAGTTGTAACCGGGTATAGGCAAACATTGACCAGGCGAGGAATAAAAATATAAAAGTGAGAAAGATGAACATCGGGGATGTATTGATCTGGGAAATGGAAAAACCCGCCAGTACCAGCATAAGCACACTCATAACATAACACATGATCCTGAAAAATTGAGGTACACGGAAAGTCTCCGTGGTATATATCATCCGCATAGCGATTCGTTATTAAGACCCGCGTGTAATATAATATTTTGCACCCATTTGTTGTTTGCCGGATACAATAAGGGAGAATCGGGAACCGGCCACAATAAATAGAAACCACCGCCCCCTGGTGGTTTACCCGCTGCAATTATTCCTCAAAATACTACGAATATGGATCGTAACCAGCCAAATATGCCTTCGGCTTCTGTGGAATTGGCCTTGCCGGCTAATTTTAAGGCAGATTTAAAAACCATAACATGAAACAGTTAGAAAAATTGGTTACCAAAAAGGTAGCATTACCGGAAACTGTAAAAGGCGGCAGAGCAATGGCTCTTGAATACTTTCTTGACGACCAGGAAAGAACCACGGAAAACTACGCTTCGTGGAACGGCCAGCATTATGTAACCGACACCCGGAATGATCCAAACAAGTAGCCCCCAAAACGTAAACCTCTAAAAATTAAAAACAATGGACAAGTTAACAAAACTGAATGCAAAGAAAGTAGAATCTCTGGAAACAATTAAAGGAGGCAGACTCGCCCTTGACGCGATAACCGATCTGTCTGATTCTGGCGAAAGCGCAGGTACCACTATTCACACGCCCACCCATTATTCAGGTCCGGATGTTTACCTGTGCGATCACAAACGTGACTAGTAATCAACCTCTCCTTCCGCCATTATTATGACCGGAAACTACAGGACTGCCGGTATTACCGGTAGTCCTTACTACCAGTAATCAACTGTACGCCATGTCCAAACAGATCCTCATATTAAGTCAATCGCACCTGGAGGGCACCACTGATCATGTTTGCCAGTGGATGAACCATTTGCGGATACCCTACCTGCGGGTGAATGGGGAGGACTTCTTCCATTTTCAAAACCTGGATGATCTGCCAGGCAACAACGAAGTAGCTGCTGTCTGGTACCGGAGAAAGATCAGCAGCTTCCCTGTAAAATACAGTCTTAAACAAACGGACTTTAATACCCAGTACACGTTGAAACGTTTCCTGGTAGATGAATTTAACGGCCTTCATTCCCTCTTGTTTTACACTATTGACCGCCATAAGTGGCTCAATGACCCCATCTCAGAAGATAACCTGAACAAATTGCACGTATTGAGCCTTGCCCGCCAATGCGGAATTAGCACCCCTTTCACAGAAGTGGTGACCACCAAAGCGGCAATTATGCATTTGCTGGATAAAGGCAAAGAACTAATCGTAAAGCCTGTCAGCGAATGCATTTTTCTTGAAGATGCGGAGGGAGGACAGTACAAGATGCTCACCAAAACCATTAACAACGCCAATCTGCATCTGGTACCTGAAAAATTCTTTCCCTCGCTGGTACAGGAAAAAATTATAAAAAAGTTTGAGATACGCACGTTTTACCTGGATGGAGCGTGCTACTCTATGGCTATCTTTTCCCAGAATAACCGGAAAACAAAAGATGACTTCCGGAACTATGACAACCAGCGGCCCAACAGAACAGTCCCCTATAAACTACCGGCTGACCTGGAACAGCAACTGGACCAGCTGATGAAATCACTGCGTTTCAGGACAGGCTCCATTGACCTGATGGTAGACATGCAGGGGAACTATCACTTCCTCGAAATTAACCCGGAAGGCCAGTTCGGCATGGTATCTTATCCCTGCAACTATTACCTGGAAAAGAAATTAGCAGAACTGCTGCATAAAAATAGCTCCCATGAAAAAGAAATTCACCAGTAAACTGAAAGAGAAGAAGGGATTACCGCTGTCGCTGTATTTCCTGGAGAAAAATAACCAACAACACACCAGCTCCATTCTCAAATTTGAAAAAGCCCCGAAAATAAACTCCGACGGGTTCGAGCTTTTCAATTTTTATAAAGTGATCTCCAAATTCTGATAATGGAATATTTAAATCTATACGCAAACTGCCGGCTCGTAAAAGGAGCCAGTATGTCGCTGCTCTGCGATCTGCAGATGCGCAGGTTTTATCATATCCCAAACGATACCGCCGATGTGCTCCTCTTCCTGCAACAGCATTCCATCTCCGAATGCATGACCCACTACGGGGAAGATAACCGTAAAACCATTAAGGGCTACATTGATTTCATACTCAATAAAGAACTGGGTTTTACAGATAGCCAACTGTTGCCGGAACTAACTCCACTGGACCTCAGCTGGGACAGGTATTCAGATATCACCAATGTGATTATTGAGTACAATGAAGAGATCAACTACACGGGCTCTTTTTTCCGCGAACTGTTCGACCTGCATGTGCAGGGGCTGGAGATCAGGTGTTACCGTAAAACAACGCTGGATAAGATCCGTGAATTACTGGAGGTGTTCAACGGCACCACGCTGAAGTTTATTAAACTGGTGCTGGCATATGATGATACGCTGGACCTGCAGACACTGGATAAACTGGTGAAGCAATACCCGCGGGTAAAAGCGCTGCTGATACATTCCTCGCCGGCTGATAACCCGGAGAAAATATTTGAAGGCTCTGTGCCGGTGATATTTGTAAGCGGTAGTATCAATTCCTGCCTGGCTTGTGGCGAAATCCGATCAAGCTATTTCATTTCCAATATGGAGCTGTTCACGGAGAGCCAGCATTATAATACCTGCCTGAACAGAAAACTGAGCATAGATCTGAACGGGTATATCAGGAATTGCCCTTCCCTGCCGGACAATTTCGGGCATGTAATGGACACATCGGTACAGGAAGTGTTGGATAATAAGGCATTTCATAAGTATGCGAAAATCCGTAAAGACGAAATCGCAGGTTGTAAAGATTGTGAATTCAGACATGTATGTACTGATTGCAGGGCATACCTGGAAAACCCGCAGGATATTTATTCCAAACCGCTTAAATGCGGGTACGATCCGTATAACAGTACCTGGGAAGACTGGACGCAGAATCCAGTGAAGCATGCTGCCATAGCCGGGTACGGGTTGGGAGAGATAATAAATTAATATGAAACTGAAAACATTCCCTTTTTATATGCAGCCGGACGGGAAGGATTGCGGTCCTACCTGTATCAAGATCATCAGCAAACATTACGGCAGGTTAACGGATATTCAAACCATCCGGTCGCTGGCGGAAACCACGCGGGAGGGAAGTTCTTTGCTTGGATTGTCTGCTGCTGCCGAGGGGATGGGTTTTAAGTCGCTGGCGGTAAAAATAGATTTCATTACCCTGATGGAAGAGGCGCCGTTGCCCTGTATTTGTCATTGGGGACAACAGCATTTCATTGTTGTTTACAAAATAAAAAAATCAGGACCGGATACAATCGTGTATGTTTCCGATCCTGCTTACGGGCTGATAAAATATACCAAACAGGAATTTATTGATGGCTGGGTAGGAAAAGGAAAGCAGGAACGGGATGAAGAAGGGATTGCCCTGCTGCTGGAAACCAGTCCCGCATTTTATGAAGCAGATGCAGCAACCCCGCGCAGCAGGAAGGATTTCTCCTTCCTGTTCAGCTATTTCTTCCGGTACAAAAAACTCATCGCTCAGCTGGCAATCGGTCTGCTTGCCGGGAGCCTGCTTTCCCTGATTTTTCCCTTTCTTACGCAAAGCATCGTAGACATAGGCATCCAGAACCATGACCTCAACTTTATTTACCTGGTGCTACTGGCGCAGGTGATGCTGTTTACCGGCAGAATGGGAATAGAGATCGTACGCAGCTGGATCCTGTTGCATCTCTCCAGCCGGATCAATATTTCAATTGTGTCTGACTTCTTCATAAAACTCATGAAATTGCCTATCAGCTATTTTGATACGCGTATGACCGGCGACATCATGCAGCGTATCAATGACCATCAGCGGATAGAACAATTGCTTACCAATTCCTCCCTGAGTACCCTGTTTTCCCTGGTGAACCTGGTTATTTTCAGCGTGGTACTGCTGCTGTACGACTACCGGTTATTCCTGATCTACCTGTTGGGCGCTTGTTTGTCGGTAGGATGGATTTCTTTTTTTCTTAAGAAGAGAAAGGAACTTGACTATAAACGTTTTTCGCAGGTATCGCAGGAGCAGAGCAAGGTGATTGAACTGGTGAATGGTATGCAGGAAATCAAGATGCATAATGCAGAGAAGCAAATGCGCTGGGGATGGGAATTCATGCAGGTGAAACTGTTTAAGATCCAGATCAGGTCCCTGTCGCTGGAACAGTGGCAAACCGTAGGCTCGAATTTTATTAACCAGATGAAAGACATCTTTGTCAGTTTTCTTGCAGCAAAACTGGTACTCGATGGCAACCTTACGCTGGGAATGATGCTGGCAGTACAATATATCATTGGCCAGCTGAATGGCCCGCTGATACAGCTGATGGACTTTGTAAAACAAACGCAGGATGCAAAAATATCGCTGGAAAGGCTGGGAGAGATCCATGATAAGGACGATGAAGAGCGCGCAGATGTACAAACAGTAGTGGATATACCAGAACAGGACATCGCGCTGGATAATGTTTCATTCCGCTATGTGGGTGCGGGCGCGCCGGTGTTTGAACACCTCAGCCTGCGTATTCCTCACCGCAAAACTACTGCTATCGTGGGAGCCAGCGGCAGCGGTAAAACAACCCTGCTGAAGCTGCTGATGAAATTCTATGAGCCCGGTGAAGGTGAAATTAAAATCGGGAACGTACAGCTGCAGCATATTTCAGCGCGGTACTGGCGCGATCAATGTGGGGTGGTGATGCAGGAAGGATATGTATTCAATGATACCATCGCAAAAAATATCGCCATAGGCATTGACGATATTAACCGGCAGCAGCTCAGGAAGGCCGTGGATGTGGCGTGTATCAGGGATTTTGTTGAAAGCCTGCCATTAAGCTACAACTCCAAGATCGGCAATGAAGGAATTGGTATCAGCGGTGGGCAGAAACAGCGGCTCTTTATTGCCAGGGCAGTATACAAATCGCCGGAGTATATATTTTTTGATGAGGCCACCAGTGCGCTGGATGCAAACACAGAAAAGGCGATCATGGGCAACCTGGAACAATTCCTGAAAGGGAAAACGGCTGTGATAATCGCCCACCGGTTGTCGACCGTGAAAAATGCAGATAAAATCATTGTGCTTGATAAAGGAAAAGTAGTGGAAGAAGGAAGTCATGATGAACTGGTATCGCTCCGGAAAGAGTATTATAGGCTTGTAAAAAATCAATTGGAACTTGGAAACTAAGAAAGATATATTAGACACTATTCACCTGCATTCAGAGGGGGTGCAGGACATTCTTACGCAGCCGCCGCATTGGATGGTACGCTGGGGGAATACCACCATATTTCTTATACTCCTCCTCATTTTACTGATGAGTTGCCTGATAAAATATCCGGAGTTTGTTCCTTCCACTGTTATCATTTCATCCCGGAATCCGCCGGAGAAGCTGGAAGCCAGGATCAATACCAAAGTAGAGGAAATATTTGTGACCGATCATCAGGCTGTTTCCCGGGGCCAGATCCTTATGGTACTGCAATCCACGGCCGATTACCGGGATGTGATCCGGTTGAGGAGCATTATTGATTCGCTGGGAAATAAGGCCGTGGCGTATTTCCCCCTCGGTGAAACAGCAGGGTTCAAACTCGGGGAGATCCAGGCAGATTATAATGCCTTTGCCAGGGCATTGACAGAAGAACAGCTTTATGCCAGGCTGCAGCCTTATTCGCCGGACTATGCTGCGGCCGACAAAAGCCTCACGGAATCACGCAGCCGGATACGTACGCTGCTGCAACAAAAAAGCCTGGAGCAAACGAAGTATGAACTATCCAAAAGGGAGTTCGACAGGTACCAGGAACTTTTTAAAGAAAGGGTCGTTTCCGCGTCGGAACTGAACCAGGAAAAAATGAAATTTTTGCAGGCAGAGCAGAACCTGGAGAATATCAATATTACTATATCCCAGCTGCAGGAAGGTATACTTGGTATTGAAAAAACCAGGAGCGGGGTTACGATCAATGCACAAAAAGACAAGATCAATTTAACCTCGCAGACGGGGCAGCTTTTCGAGCAATTGAGAAAATCACTCAACGCCTGGGAACAGAACTACCTGCTCACCTCCTCTGTGGCCGGTGTAGTGGGCTTCCAGCAGTTTCTGGGAAAGAACCAGTTTGTAAAAACGGGGGATATCCTGTTGTCCGTTATGCCGGATGATAAAGATGTGCTGATCGGCGGGTTACGGGTACCTGCCACTAATTCCGGCAAGGTGAAGGTGGGACAGAAAGTGTTGTTTAAGCTGGATAACTATCCGTACCAGGAGTTTGGTATGGTGGAAGGCCGGGTGAAGAATATTGCCAATGCACCGGATAAAGATGGTAATTATTATGTGAATGTCATTCTCCCAAACGGGCTTCAAACATCTTTTCACAAAATACTTCCCTTTGATAAAGAACTCAAAGGAAATGCGGAAATAGTTACGCAGGACCTGCGGCTGATAGAAAGATTCTTTTACCAGATGAGAAAGCTGCTGCGGTTTGAATAAACACCGGGTTATTATTCCTGGTAAAAGGTTTTAAATTTTTGCAGCTGCTTATCATATACAACCGCTAGTTTTACGTCTTCCCCGGTTGCTATAATGCCGTCAACAGCCGATGCTTCAGGCGAATCATTGTTCATGATAATCTTAGCCCCCTTTCTGAAAGCGCTTATTTTTATTTTGTCTGAATAGTTTTCAGAGAAAACCACGTACTTCTCCCCACTCATTATATTAGTGCTGATGATTAACAGGCGGCTGCTCTGCTTTTCACTGTTATCTATTACAATGGCCATATCTTCCTGGCCATCTGCATCAAAATCTCCGTAACAGGTGTCTTGTTCAGGGTGATCGGCGTCCGGCTGGTAAATGGCTGTTGTTACCTGCAGGCTGTCGTTTACCGGTATGCTGTCAGATACCAGGTAACAGGCTAAGCCTCCTGTTATTACTATAACCGCAATGAGGGGCAGGTATTTTTGCCCGGATTTACTTTTGTTTAGCGAAGTTGGGTGATTATATTCCATCATACAACAAGTATAGGCAGCATACCGGGAGATACAATCCGGTGATTGGTATTCGTTGCGTGCGGGTCTATATCTGCAATATTTTATTCCTTATCTGAAATGGAAATGGATGCAAATATCGGGTGATACGTTACGGATATGGGATGAAAGCCACAGGATCTCTACCCGGCCGGGTGGAGAAGAATTTTAATTATATATTTAGGAGATAATCATTATAAAACCAGGGAATAAAAAGAGAACAGTTTTTATCTTTATGATTTTTTGCGTCGCTAAATCTATTTCATTGATGAATGTAAGAACCGCATTGGCGGTTTTCCCGCTTCTGCCCCTGCTTTTTATGGCCTCGTGTAAGGATCGGGAAAAGCCCCGGAAAGATCAGGAAAAGACCTTTAGTGCAACACCCCGGCAAGATTATTTGTCCCTGGTTATTTCCATGGATACCTTATCGTATGACGGAATAAGAAAAGCTGTTTACAGGGAAGATAGTCTGCTCCGGCATACTCCTGACAGCAATGCTAACCCGTTCTTTCACTATTTCAGGGGAAGGCGCTACAGCATGGAAAGGCAACAGGACAGCGCAATAGCCGAGTACAAAAAAATGGTTGACACAAAGGATGATGTGGAAGTGGAATTGCTGAAAACTTACGCCATCCTGGATAATACCACCAATAACGGCACAATGGTGGAAGGAGCATTAATGAACAGCATCCTTGCCGGCCTGCAAAAGGCGGAAAGCTCTCATAGCAGGCTAACCTACCGTTTTTACGATCTGATGGCCAAAGCCTATTACCAGAACTACAATGGAAAAGAATCGTTGGAGTATGCGGAGCGCTATTATAAGAATCATCCTTACAAATCGCACCCGGTAATCCGGCAGCGGTATTACGATATTTCTTTTATGCTGGCCTCCAGTGCGAATGATTACGACAAGATGATGTTGTACAATGTAAAGGCGCGTAACCTTGCGAAAAGCATCGGCGATAGCATGGCAATTGCGCGGTCTTACGATAACTTATCGCAGGTGTATGAGCGGCAGGGACAATATGAGAAAACCCTTGAATGTAGCAGGATCTTTATTGATTACCTGAGGAGAACCAATAACCTGCAGCCAACTGCGTATAATAATTTAGCTGTCAGCTTTCTCCGTAATAACCAGTTGGATTCAGCTATCTACTATTATAAGGAGGCTATTGCGCTTGCCAAAAAGGACAAAAATAGGAAAGAAGGCCCCAGTTACTACAAGGGACTTATTGAAGCCTATAAAAAGAAAGGCGCATACGAAGAGGCCATGAAGGCCGCGGATTACGCCTTTTCCGTAGAAATAGATAATATTAAGCAGATAGAAGCAGTTAAAGTTGCCGAGATACAGGCAAAGTATGAAACAGAGAAAAAAGACCGGAACATTGCGGAGCTGAGCAGCCGGAATGCGTTGAATGAAAAGGTGATCCGCCAGCAAAGATGGACGCTGGGATTGGCATCGCTGGTATTCATCGGCATACTTTTATTCTTCTATATTATACACCGGCAGTACCGGTTGAAGGAAAGAAACAAATTGCTGCAGCTGGAGAACAGCCGCCTGAACATCGAGCAAAAATTACTACAGGCCCAGCTGAACCCGCATTTTATATTTAACTCCATTGCCAACCTGCAAAGTCTTGTTGCGTCCGGCGATACAAAAGAATCTGTCCGTTACCTGTCGGCATTTTCGGGGCTGTTACGCAGTGTGCTGGAACAGAGCAGGAAGGATTTTATCAGCCTGGAAGAAGAAGTTACCTCTTTAAAGAATTATCTTCAGTTACAACAGATGCGCTTTGCGGGGATTTTCGATTACGAGGTAACAGTAGCGGAGGATCTTTATCCTGAAGATATACTGATCCCTCCGATGTTGGTGCAGCCTTTTGTTGAAAATGCCATAGAGCATGGATTCAGAAATATCCAATACAAAGGCATATTAAAAGTATCATTCAGGACCGAAAACAACCAGCTGTTTATCCTGGTAGATGATAATGGTACCGGCATTACCCGTAAGGAGGAGGGGCAGCAAAAGAAAAGGTCGCTTGCCGGAATTATCCTCAAAGAGAGACTGGAGGCCCTTTTCAAGTCCGGCGGGCAGGAAGCGGATTTTGAAATTGAAAATAAAGTGAATAACGGAACGCATGGCGTTACCGTACGTATTGTAATACCGGAAATCAGAGATTAAACCAGAAAACAACCATACATGAAGCTTTATATACTTGAAGATGAAGCGCTCATATTGAAACACCTCTTACAGGTTGTTCAAAGCATTCCTTTTGTACAGGTGGTGGGAAATTCACCTGAAGTAGCCCAGGCAGCCAGGGAAATACCCGCATTGAAACCAGACATTATTTTAGCAGACATCCGGCTGAAAGACGGTGACAGCTTCCGGCTATTTCATGAAATAGGGAATGAAGGCTTCCAGGTTATATTCCTTACCGCTTATGATCAGTATGCCATACAGGCGCTCAATATGGGTGCTTTCGGATACCTGCTGAAACCAATAGACGAAGCCGCTTTAACGGACATGCTGAACAAATGTTTTCACCAGCGGAAACGGGAGCATTTTGATCAGCAACAGCTGGAAATAGCCCGGCAACATTATATGGCCCAGGGTGGAACAATCGCCAGACGGATTGCATTGAAAAGCCTTGAATATATAGAAATCGTTTCTATAGAAGATATTATGTATTGTAGGAGCGATAAGGGTTACACGACCTTTTACCTGAAGAACAAACGTGAAATACTGGTGTCAAAAGGACTGAAAGACTATGAGAGTTTACTGTTGCCCTCCGGCTTTTTGAGGTGCCATCAATCTTACCTGGTTAATTTCCACTACGTGGAAAAGTATTACCGGGAAGGTTATCTGAAAATGCAGAACAACGAGCAGGTACCCGTTTCCAGCCGGAAAAAGGAAGAAGTGCTTAATTACCTGGAGAATATCTCCTGACCCCCCGGGCAGTTATAGTTTTTTTTTCCTTAAAACCACGTTCTCATTGTCGTCATCATCTTCTTCCAGTATTAATTCCCAGTTTATTTTCTCAGCAATCTCAGTTAGCAAATTGACATACAAAACTTCATTTTCCGGCTTGGATTTCGATCCAACCACCGCAATTAAATTAACCCGTTCACTGTTAAAGTTTTCATGTCTGCCATAGCTGCCATCGTCTGAATTGACGGCAAGAACGCTGATCCATGGAAAGCCTTCTATGTTACTGAATTGCTGGTTACCGGTGCGTTTTAATTTTCCCGTATTATCCAGAATGTTAAGTACATCACTGGTTAATACGCGCTGGCTATAAGTTTCGTTACCCCGTATCTCGTAGTACCAATAAAGGTGCGACCACATGATTTGTTTATTTATAAGTTAGTTTACTTACCATTACGGCTTTGCAAGAAAACGGAATGATATTTACGAATTTATGATATAGCCCCCTAATTTATTCTTTTAGTATATTTATATCAATAGGCTTGTGTTTACAAAGATAGAAAGTACTGTACAACTAATAATGAGTGCAGGAATTCAGGGAAACTGGTTCCATTATAAATAATTATAGTTATGAAGATAAAAACTACCCTATTCATATTATCAATTGCATCTGGTGTATTATTTCAATCTTGTCATAAAAAAAGTAACCAGGGGCCGGACGATCCACCCGCAGGAAAGCCTGCAGTTACCAGGATAGAAGATGTGCTAAACGGTAAGGACCAAAGCCTGATCAATATCCTGAATAAAGTAAGAGGCAGTGTGGGTAAAAGAGGACCTGCCTCCAAAACGATATGGAGTAGAAAAAATGATTATGGTGTAGGATTGTATATCAGTGCTAATCATATCTATAATATATCTGGCTGGAGTTCCCGGAATGCGCAGTTTTTCAATTTATTCTCTGAGAATCCTGGCATTTTTGAAACCTCGCAAATTCCACCAGCGAATGGAAACATAACATTGGGAAATACGTTGATCGCCGATTTTCCCTTAATGCACTTTGATATTTCTCCCAATGCTACCAATACAACTATATTACCGTCAGAAGATTTTTATTTAGGCGTTATCGACAATCAACGAATTGAACAGGGACCATTACCTCAATATCCCACCCTTGTTCAAACTGCCGCATCACTGCAAATGTATGACGCTGATAACCGTACAAAAGCAATTCAAACCTGGGCTACTCCCGTTGCAGGTGAAAAGGCCATTGCAGTTGGATATCCCCAGGATAACGGTAATTATCCCAACGGAGCAGTTGCCTATGGAAAAATATTATCGGATACTGAAGCGGCGGATATTATTCAGAAATTGAAGGCTGCCGGAGATGCCGAAGGAGAGGTGCCGTATAACCCGGATGTCGAATTTTTTGTAGAAGCGCAGGGGATAGCTGGTATGAGTGGGGGCGGAGCGTTCAATTCAGAAGGACAGTTGTTGGGTATTATGGTAAGAGCGAGTGACAAGGAAAAAGCGCCTAAAATCATCCGGGTGGTAAAAGTAGTTTACATCAAATCCAGGATGGTGGAGTTTTATAATGGATTGCCGGAAACAAGCAAGAGCAAAGTAAAACCATTTATTAGTGGTGAGTTATAAGTAATATTCATATCCTTCCATTCTGAAAATGTTATCCCGGAACATGGATACTGTTGCAGCATCAAAGCTCAGCCAGACATTTGGCTACAAAATAAGGGAATTAAGCTACAGCTGAATGCTTAACCTGCTTAGGTTTGCAGTGTATTTCGCTCCGCTGTGAATTTGCTTTGGCAATCCGGGATAAGCGGAATGATTATCTTTTTATTTTTAATAATGGACTTTTATGAGAACCGTTTTAATAACCGGTGCTAACTTGAATGCAGCCCCGCCTACGTTTTAGAGATTCAGGCATAACTTTTAAGATCATCTTACAAAGGTCACAAAGCGTGATACAATCCAGAAGAATGTATCACGCTTTGTGTTTCACGGATTATTGTAGTACATGACTTATAGAGAATAATACATTACTAATGAGACGCCGCTTTCAACCCAACAATAGAACCTATCAATGTTATTATAAAGAACATTCTCCAGAAATGAGCAGGTTCATTAAAAATAAGGATTCCCATCAGGGCGGTGCCTACTGCCCCGATACCTGTCCATACCGCATAGGCGGTTCCCAGGGGCAGGCTTTGGGTAGCTTTCATCAGTAAAAGCATACTGGCCACTAATGAAAACACGAAAGCGCTATACCACAAATACATGGCGGTGCCGGTTGATTCCTTTGCTTTTCCGAGGCTGGAAGTAAATGCTACTTCAAACAAGCCTGCGATAATTAAAATAATCCAGTTCATAGTGATTGATTTTAGAATAGCAAGTTCGCACGTATCGGGCACTAAAAATTTTACAAATGATAAAAATTAAGTAATCTATTTCAATCCGGACCTGATCCTGCTTAAGCTAACCTGCGTCATGCCGAGGTAAGAAGCAATGTGGCCAAGCTGTACCCGTTGCAGTATTTCAGGGTCGGTTAACATCAGTTCTTTATAGCGCTCCAAAGCCGTTCTGCATTGTCTGAAAATAAGCCGTTCTTCAATTTTGATCAATTCCTGCTCGGCAAATTTACGTCCCCAGTTAGCGATATGGATATCTTCATTGAACAGCTTACGCAGATGCTCCGTATTTAGTTCGTACAAATCACAGGGTTCCAGCAGTTCTATGGTTTCATAGCCTTTTTCGTTCTGAACATAGTTCTTCATGGATATAACCGCGTCGCCTTCTTTTCCAAACCAAAAGGTTATATCTTCATCGCCCGGATTGGCAAATGCCCGCACCATACCTTTCCGTATGAAATATATTTTGGAAGATATCCTGTTCACTTTAAATAAAACGTGCGCTTTGGGGAAAGTTGTTTCGTAAATGTTTTCCTTCAGCAAAGCTTTTGATTTCTCCGGTAGCGGATATATATTGTCAATTATATTGTCGATGTTCATAATTCATTTACTTGCTTATCAAAAAAGTACTAATAAGATGTAACACCTCGTCAAAATTTGTTTCCAGTACCATATGGCTGCCATCGATAATATACGTCTGGGCGCGGGGTAAGTCCTTCTGATAACAATAAGCTTCCTCCACACCAAAAAATACATCATATTTTCCCCATATAATTAAAGCAGGAGGCTGGTGAACACGGAAAAATTCCTGGAAGACCGGGAACATGCTGATGTTATTCCCGAAATCACAATTCAGCTCAAACTGCATATCAATATTACCGGGGCGCTTCATAAGCTCCCAATCGAGTCTCCATAATTCAGGGCTGATACTGGATAGTAGCGCTTCGGGCACCCCCGCAGTATATTGCATTTTTACGCCTTCCTCACTCAGGAAGGCAGCAACTTTTTCTTTCTTTTCAGGGGTGGGGTTTTGCCAGTAGTCTATGGTTTCATCCCATTGCGGGCCAATACCCTCATCATATGTATTGCCGTTTTGTACAATTATCCGTTCTATCTTTTCAGGGTGGTTTACGCATAGCCGCAAGCCAATAGGGCAGCCATAATCGTGAAGATAGATGGTGAACGACTTCAGGCCGATCACGTCTGTAAACTTATTAATATATGCAGATATATTACCAAATGAATATTCAAAAAGATCTTTATCCGGGAATGCGCTGAATCCAAATCCGGGGTAGTCAGGAGCCACCAGGTGAAACCTGTCTGACAGGGCTATCATCAGATTTTTAAACATTACAGATGAGGTCGGGAACCCGTGCAAAAGCAACAGGGAAGGGTGTTTCCTGTCGCCGGCCTCCCGGTAGAAAATATCGATACCGTCAACTTTAATGGATCTGTTAAGAATCTGCCTGCTCATATTTGGAATATTTGTAGATCAGAAATGGAGCTTACTACCAAAGATAACCGATAATAGCCTCTTTAAGAATTGGCATCTGCCGCGGTATCTTTTCTCCTAAATATTATCTTTTCATGTACAGATACAAAAACTCGATTTATTTTTATATTCTTGTGTACCATACCAATCACATGACTCAGTACCGGCAACAAACTGATGCAGATTTGATAATGTTCCTGCGCGAGGACAAGGGCGATGCTTTTACTGAAATTTACGACCGCTACTGGAAGAAATTGCTGGCCATTGCATATCATCATTGCAGGGATAAAGTAATTGCAGAAGAAATAGTGCAGGAAGTTTTTATCGGCCTTTGGAACAGGCGGAAGGAGCTTTATATCGATAACGTAAATGCCTATCTCGCTACCGCAGTGAGATTATCTGTGTTTAAACAATACGTGCGGCAGAAGCGGAGGGATGAGATAAAAGAACAGGCCGCCGATCCCATCATTACCACCTGGGATGAAGAAAAGATCTACACCAGGTTCCTGCAGCAACATATTAATGGAATAGTAGAAGTTTTACCGGAGAAATGCCGCCTGGTGTTTAAACTAAGCCGGGAAGAAGGACTAAGTATACCGGAAGTAGCCCAAAGAATGGGCATTGCCGAGAAAACGGCCGAAGCGCATCTTACCAAAGCATTGAAAGTACTGAAGGTTAAGTTGAATCGCCCCTATTTATGGGTGATCATAATCGTTAAAATGTTACTTTCTTAATTTCTTCAAAAAAATTCCTCCGCTCACTAAGGGTAAAGATCAACCTCATGGTACATCTCTGTGTAACTGTAATATCCATATTATGCCGGGCAAGGTAGCGCATAAAAAATATTTCCCCCGCTAAGGGTAAAGCTGAAGTTATGGTACATATCTGCATAAGGATAAAATTTATACGTTGAAGGACAATATATATCACCTGATCGAAAAATACCTTGCCGGCACCATTACACCGGCAGAAGAGGCGCAGTTAATGGCCTGGTACCAGGATCATAATCAAACCGATGTTGAATGGCCGTCAGAAAATGCGGATGAAGAAGAACAGGTACGTTTGCGTATGCTCCTGCGTATGAATCAGCAAATCAATACCCCTGTAACCAGATCCGGCACTACCAGGCGCCTTTGGTACCTGTCTGCTGCTGCATCTGTACTGCTTATCGTGGGATTTGCCACCTATTTTTACTACACTCAGATTCACCGTTCAACCCGCCCGGCTGTTATAGCCCGGGATGTTAAAGACATTGGTCCCGGAGGAAACAAAGCGATACTGACCTTGGCTAACGGTGATAAGGTAGTGCTGGAAGAGGCCAAAAACGGGCTTATATCCCAGCAGGGTAACACCTCGGTGAATAAGACCGGCAGCGGCAGCCTGCTTTATAATAAGGAGGCCGGTAGCACCGCTGCCTCCATCGTTTACAATACCCTGAGCACGCCCTATGGCGGCCAGTACCAGATGACTTTGCAGGATGGCACCAAAGTGTGGCTCAACGCAGGTTCCTCACTGCGTTTCCCTGCATCCTTTCCCGGAAATGAAAGGAATGTAATACTTACCGGTGAGGCATATTTCGAAGTGGCTAAAGACAACGCCCGGCCATTTTTTGTAACGGTAAATGCCGGATCAGGAGCGCCTATGACCGTAAGGGTATTGGGAACGCATTTTAATATTAATGCCTATCCTGATGAACAACACAATATTGTTACGCTGCTTGAAGGCGCTGTAAAAGTAGGTTGCGGCCAGGCAAATGCCTTGCTGGCGCCTGGTAAGGAGGCAATATTAAACAGGACTTCCGGCAAAATCAATATAAAAGACGGAGATACAGAAGGTGCTGTTGCATGGAAAAACGGCTACTTCTTATTTGAAAATGAAAAAATAGAAAGCATCATGCGGCAGATCAGCCGCTGGTATGATGTAGAAGTCAGCTATCAGGGCGATGTTTCAGGAAAAGCTATTGGCGGTAGTTTATCGCGGTCAAAGAATGTTTCCGAAGTATTAAATATGCTGGAATTAACAGGTACCGTACACTTTAAAATAAACGGAAGGAGGATCACAGTTATGCCATAAAAATCATCTGCAAAAGCAGGGGCAATAAAAAACCGGGAGCGTTCCAGCGCCCCCGGATAGTTTGAGCTTACCCTGCGAAAAACAAATTTCGAAAGCTATTGTAGTCACAGTTTCTGATTATTAAACCCAAACAATCAAATGTAATGAAATTTTACATACCTGACGTGTGCCCAAAAAAAGCCGGCGCCACGTATAAAAAATTCCTGTTGATTATGAAACTTACCTTTGTTTTAATGATCGCAGCGTTAATGGAAGTCAGCGCCTCCGGTTATGCCCAAAAGGTTACGTTATCAGCCAAACAGATCACTCTCCGGGAAGTATTCCGTCAGATCCGCAAGCAAACGGGTTATAATGTTGTGTGGAATGTTGAAATTTTAAAAGATGCACAGCCGGTAGCCTTACAGGTAACCAATGCCACTGTGGAAGAAGTACTGCGGAAAAGTTTCGCCAGTCAGCCCTATACCTATTCAATTCATGAAAACACAATCGTGGTAACGCGTAAACCCGAACTAACAGTGGTTAACATGACCATCAAAGGACGCGTTACCGATACCGAGAATCACCCGATACCCGGCGTTGCCGTAAGGCTGAAAGACTCCCAGATCGGAACTGCCACGCAAGCTGATGGTACCTATACGCTCAGTGTGCCTGATGGAGGCGGCGTGTTGTCATTCAAATACCTGGGTTACACCCCCAAAGAAGTACCGATCAATGGGCAGACTGTTATCAATGTGCAGCTCGAACAATCCACCTCACAGCTTACCGAGGTAGTAGTTGCTTATGGCAAACAAAGTTCGCGCGAAATTATAGGCTCGGTAGCAAAGCTATCTGCCACTGATATTAAAGATCAGCCAACGGGTACTTTCGCGGAAAGGTTACAAGGCAAGTTGCCGGGCGCCCAGGTAGCGCAAACTACCGGCCGGCCAGGGCAGGGGATGGACCTGCGCGTACGCGGCGCCGCATCATTTACCTCCAGCGTGCGCCCATTGGTAGTGGTAGACGGACAGCCTATGCCGGCTAACCCCGATAACATCAACAACATTAACCCCGACGAAATCGAGTCGTTTACTATTCTGAAAGATGCCGCCTCCACCGCTTTATACGGTTCACGCGCCGCCAACGGTGTGATAATCATTACTACCAAAAGAGGGAAATCCGGCGCTACGCAAATAAATTTCAATTCCTATTACGGCACCGCCTCAATGATGCGTGAACTGATCCCGCCGGTTATGAACGCCACGCAACTGGCTACTTACATGAAAGGTTTTTATGAAGATAAGATCAAATACGAAGGCTACACCGGCGGTATACCTGCGGTATATCAGAACCCTGAACAATATGGCGAAGGTACGGACTGGTTCAGCGTGCTGACCAGGAATGCGCCTGTGCAGAACTATAGCCTGTCTATCAATGCAGGTAACGATAAGGCTGCCTACAGTATCGTGGCTGGCTATTTTGACCAGCAGGGTATCCTTGTAAATACCGGCTATAAGCGTTTTTCATTGCGCGTGAATGGTGATTTCAACCCTGGCAAGCGGGTGAAGGTGGGCTTTGGTGTTGCACCTTCTCTGCAACTGGAGCATAACAACAGGCAGGGGGACGGCTTTAACGTGGATGGCCAGCGTGCTATTTTTGCATCTGCCTCCATGATGCCTACAATGGGCTCTCCTTATAACCCGGATGGTTCGCTGGCCCTGGGTATTTCAGGGTTTACCAACCAGTTTGTATGGGCCAACCCGCTGAGGCAACTGCTCGAAGTGAAAGATGACGCTAACAGGTTGCGCGTATTGGCCAATTTGTTTGCAGAAGTAAAAATTACCGATCATCTCACCTTCCGCACATCTGGTAGCGCCGACCTTGGGAACATGACCCGCAACAGGTTTATTCCATCTACTTCAATAGGCGGCTTTAACGCAATACCTATGGAAAATCCGCCGCCAGGCAATAACACTGCTTTGGGGGAATCAATAGTTAATAATGATTACTCCTGGCTGAATGAAAATACATTGAACTACCGGCGGCAATTTGGTAAAGATCATTCACTGGATTTACTGGGTGGTTTTACCGTACAGCGGTCTACAGGTTTTGCAAGCGATATGGTTGGCCGCGATTTTCCGGATAACAGCGTTTCTTATTTAAGTGCTGCTACCCGTTTTACTACCAATACTTCCAGCTTTAATGCCTGGACAATGGCATCGCTCCTGGGTCGTTTAAACTACAGCTATAAAGAACGCTACCTTTTGCAGGCTACCATCCGGAGAGACGGGTCGTCACGTTTCGGGGACAATAACAAATGGGGTACCTTCCCTTCTATTGGTGCAGGCTGGATAGTGAGTGATGAGTCCTTCCTCAAAAATGTGCCGAACCTGAGTTTACTGAAACTAAGAGCCACCTTCGGTTTAACCGGTATGAATGAGATAGGTAACTATACCACCGTACCAGGTATTAGTAATGCCAATTATACTTTTTCAGGCGGCCTGGCTCCTGGAAAAGTACAAACCAGTTTGGGTAACCCGAACCTGGCCTGGGAACGTAACCAGCAATTTGATGTAGGTTTTGATCTGGGTCTGTTTGACAACCGGATTAATTTCTCTTATGATTATTATAATAAGCTGACGACTGGATTGTTATTCGTACTACCTGTTCCGCAATCTTCGGGTTTTTCAACCGTGCAGGATAACCTGGGAGATATCAGCCAATGGGGACATGAGTTTATTGTAAGCACTAAAAACCTGGTTGGAAAACTTAAATGGAACACAGATTTTAATATCTCTTTTAACAGAAATCTTGTTAAAAGAATTGGGTTAAATAATATTTCCTTTGCCGACAACCCGACAAGGACATTATCTGAATTCACCGACTACCGGACACTTGTTGGTAAGCCTATCGGCCAGTTTTATGGATATATATTTGACGGCATCTTCAAAAATCAGGCGGAAGCCGACGCCGGACCTAAATATTATGGAACCGGCACCACTACGCTCTCCCAGGCAGGAACAGTGAGGTTTAAAGATTTAAACGGCGATGGCAAGATCACTTTCCCGGATGATCAGACTGTGATCGGAGATCCTAATCCCAAATTTATATTTGGTTTAAGCAACACCTTTCAGTACCAAAACTTTGATCTGAATATCGCTATATCAGGTACTTACGGCAACAAGCTGAAAAATGGTATGCAGGAAAGTACGTACAACCTGGACGGCGTGTTTAATGGTCCGCCGGAATTACTCGATCGCTGGCGCTCCGAGGCCAATCCGGGTAATGGAAAAGTGGCGCGCACTCTGGCTAACACCACAGCTGCATACCGTACCGATAATACGCTGTTTGTTTATGATGCCTCCCATCTCACAATCAACAATATCACACTCGGGTATATGCTGAGAAAATTCAGGACACCTGTTATCAAAAGCTTAAGAGTGTATGCATCAGCACAAAATGTATACATCTTCACCAGTTACCCGGGCAACCCCGAAGTAAGCGCAGGCGGGCTGGCACTTGTAACGCAGCAGGGGCAGGATCTTGGTGCTTATCCACTGCAAAGAACATTTACGTTTGGCTTGAATCTCGGTCTTTAAAAATCAGTAAAAATGAAAAAGATTTCCTGTTTAATATTAGTGATACTGAGTTTGGTGGAGATATCCTGTAAGAAATTTCTCTCCGAAGTCAATCCCAACAATGTAACATTGGGCAACTACTTCAAAACCCAGAACGATTATGACCTGGCCGTGAACGGCGCCTATAGCCAGTTACGCGGGCTTTATAATAACAGAAGCGCCTGGGTAATGGGCGAAATGCGTTCAGATAACACGCACTACGATTATAAATCATCTGACCAGGCAGTAGCCACCGTAAACCGTTATGCCGTAGCAGATTTTCTGGATGATAAATATAATAACCAGACACCTCCAAAGTGGAATTTAGGTTTTAACGCCATATCAGCAGCAAATGTGATCATAGATCATATTGATGATATTAAGTTGTCTGATGCCAATCGCAATGCTATCCTGGGCCAGGCGAAGTTTATCCGTGCCCTGGTATATTTCGACCTGGTGCGTTTTTATGGCGGAATACCTATCTATAAGCGTGCGCCGCTTAGCCGTGAAGAGACTTATATCCCGCGCTCTTCCGTGCAGGAAGTGTATGACCTGATCGTTGCTGATGCTACCGATGCAGCCGCCAAACTGAGCGCCACCACTTTTCCGCAAACCGGGCGCGCTACAAAGGGTGCAGCGCTCACCCTGTTGGGCGACGTATATCTTACCCTGAAAAAATATGACCTCGCTGAAGGTGCTTTAAAACAGGTAACTGCAATGGGCTATGCGTTGTTTTCAAGTTATGGCGATGCATTTCAGCTGAATAATAAAAACGGTAAGGAATCTATATTTGAGATCCAGTTCAACACCGGGCTGGCCGTGCCACAGGCTAACGTAGAGGCATCTGTTTACAATTTTTTACCGCGTATGGTTAACACTACCGTGGTCACTGGCGTAAACTTTAACAGCGTTACCACGGTAGGTGGCTTTAATACGCCTACACAGGACCTGATCAGCGCATATGAATCGGGCGATCAGCGCCTCGATGCCTCCATCGCTATAGCAGAAGGTACATTTAATGCCACCGATGATTTTACAGCTACTGCGGTTAAATCAGCCGTTGATTATGTTGCGCCGGCAGGCAAAGTAGGACGGCCGTTTCCAAAAAAATACCTGCATACGCATACGATCGGTAATCAAACCAATGATAACTGGCCGGTTTACCGCTATTCAGAAGTTCTATTGCTGCTGGCGGAAAGCCTGAATCAACAGGGCAAATCAGGTGAAGCATTGCCTTATCTGAACGCAGTAAGAGAACGCGCCTTTGGGGATGCGTTGCACAATATCACCAGCACCAACCAGGCAGCATTGCAAACAGCTATTTTAAAAGAAAGAAGAGTGGAACTGGCCTTTGAAAATAAACGCTGGCTCGACCTGGTGCGGACAGGCAACGCTATCACCGTGATGAATGCCTTTGGTGTTCAACAAAAGGCAAAGTATAGTTATCTGCAGGCAGGAAGTTATAATGTTACCCAGAACCGGCTGCTGTTTCCGATACCTAATGCAGAAGTATTACTGAACGATAAACTTACTCAGAACCCAGGTTACTAACTAAAACTCACAGTCATGAAAAACATTATGATGAAGGCGGGTAAATCCTGCCTGCGATCTACCTGTGTGAATTGGAAAGCAATTGTATTCGCTTTACTCGTAGTTTCCTGTTCCCGGCGGACAGATCAGATGCAAGTCGAGGATCAATCGCCGGAAAAGGTGCAACCCAAAACAGAACTGGCCACCTGTTGCTGGGTGGCGATTACCAATGAAGTTCCAAACACCATTGAGGTGTATGATCCCGCGGATGCTGCCTGGACTACGCCTAAATGGACCTGGAAACCCACCACTGCACTGTCGTACAATGCCACCAGTGAAATACCTCTCTGGACGGCGCCTACAGACATCAAGGTGAGGAACAATACCGTATTTGCAGGTACCGCGCAGGTGATTACCGCCACTTCCTACAGGTTGGCCACCATAGCCCGTTACACAGGTACGGGTACTAAAGGGCAGAAGCTGTGGGTAATGGGTTTTAATGACACCACCAGCCTGCATGCAATGGAAATACTGCCTGACGGCAACTGTGTGGTTGCCAGCGCCGGGAAAACATGGCCGCAGGGATGGATCCGTATCTATTCATCATCACAGCCATCACCCAATCATGGCGTATACACACAATACTTTTACACCTCCGTTCATGCAGTACTTTGGGATGCCACGCACCAGGTGCTCTGGGCGCTGGGAAATTCGCTGAGAAAATACAGTTATAATCCTCCCGGATCCGGCGGCACCATCACAAACCCTAAGTTGCGTTTGGATACTTCTTATGACACTTTGCCAAGCCCCTGGGGGCACGACCTTGCAGCCGATGTGAATAACCCGGACCAGTTGCTGGTTACCACCAATGGAGGTGTTCATATTTTTCATATATCCAGCGAAACCTTCAGTGACATGCCTGGAGCGGCATATGGAACCTTTACGAAAGCTATTAGCAGTCAACCCGGACAGAATACGCTTATAGAAACACGACCCAGCACTGGCTGCCCGTTGTATTCCACCAGGAATTGGTGTACGTCCACAGTTAATTTTTATAATGCCACCACCGGCGCTGCAACGGGCTCCCGTACTGTAAGCGGAGCCGCTATTTATAAAGCGAAAGCATTTGATCCAAACTATTATTGATACGATGAGAAGAATAATATGGATAGGCGCTGCTATTGCTTTGGCTATTTTTCAAATGGCCTGTAGTAAAAAATCAGGAACCAATACAGATCCCGGTCCCACAAATAATCCGCCAGTCGTGCAGTCCTATCCTGGACTGCAGCTGGCATTAACCAATGATGCCTCTAAGCAGATAGAGATTTATGATCCGATGATCACAGACTGGAATTCCGCGGACGCAAAAAAGTGGAGATGGTCGCCTACTACGGCACTGGGTTTCAGTACAAATGAAATTAAGAGCTTTGGCGGCGGTACCGATTTCAAAGTGCGGAAAATGAAAATCTGGCAGGATGCCAGCTATGCAGTAATCAGCGACAACGGTATGGCGGCGTTGATTGCCTATCCATCCGGACAGCGGGTATGGTCAAAAGTGATCGGTGGCAACCTGCATTCGGCAGAACTGTTGCCTAATGGTAACATCGCCCTCGCGGCGTCTGATGGTAACTGGGTCAGGGTGTATGCTTCTTCACAGGGAGCTGATAACAACACCTACGCGGAGTTTACGCTGGGCGCGGCACATGCCGTATTATGGGACCCGTTGATTAATGGATTATGGGTTACCGGCCAGGACTTATCCGGCAATACACACATCCTCACCGCACTGGCTGTTGGCGGCACTGCTGCCAACCCCGAATTAACGGAACTAAAACAGTACCGCGTTACATTGCCTTCTGCCTGGGGCCATGAAGTAAGCGCGTACTATGGCAATACCAACCTGTTATGGGTTACTACCAACGGAGGGGAATATGTCTTTAATAAAACTACAAAAACCTTTTCCATGTCGCCCACAAACAACCTGACCTTTGTAAAAGGCATGGGGAACCAACCCAGCGGGCAGATTGTACTGGTGCGGCCCGACGCAAATAAAAATCCGCGTCCTGCCATCAGTTGCCCGCTCAACAACTGGTCTTCCAGCACAGTTGATTTCTATACATCAGGCGGGGATTGGCAGGGATCGAGAATAGTGAACGGTGCCTGTTTCTATAAAATAAAAATAGTTTACGACAATTATCAGTAATGTACTTTAGCAAAAAGATATATACCTGTTGCCTGGTGTTACTGGGCTTTGGTGCCGGCAGAAGTGTTGCGCAGCAGGCCACACCGGCGCTGATTCCTATGCCGCGTTCTGTAAAAATGGATACGGGCAGCTTTCTCTTCAACGCCAATACACTGATCCGGACAGATGTTCCCGAAAAGCACGTGGTAGAGTATTTCACAGATCGTTTGCTCAGCACCTGGAAGTTCAGCAACAAGGTAGTAACAGGTACCACGGGCTCGCAGCCGGAACTGTTCATCACTACCACTGGTGCAGAACAACTCCCCGCAGAAGGATACCGGCTGTCGGTAACACCAAACCGCATTACCCTCACCGGCAGAAACGCGGGCTTGTTTTATGGGATGCAAACCTTGTTGCAGTTGTTGCCCGCATCAACAAACGGAACGGCAGCCATTCCTTGTCTTACCATAGAAGACGCTCCCCGCTTCGGTTACCGCGGACTCATGCTGGATGTTTCCCGGCATTTCTTTACGGTAGAACAGATCAAAGACCTGCTCGACCTGATGGCTTACTATAAACTGAACCGTTTTCACTGGCATCTTACCGACGACCAGGGATGGCGGCTGGAAATCAAAAGTTGTCCTGAGCTAACGAAAGTGGGCGCCTGGCGTGTGCCACGCATCGAGTTCGGCGGCAATACCCTGCCACCACAACCCGGCGAAGCCGCCACCGATGGCGGATTTTACACCCAGGAGCAGGTGAAGGAAATTATCCGCTACGCTGCTGAAAGACACATCGATATATTGCCTGAAATTGACGTGCCGGGTCATTCTATGGCTGCCATAGCAACCTATCCTGAGCTGTGCGTTACGCAGAATCCTGATATCAAAGTGAACCCTGGCAGCAGCTTCGCCAAATGGTTTCCCTCGGGAGGTTTTGAAATGTATGTAGATAATTCCCTCAACCCCACGGATGAACGGGTTTACAAGTTTCTTGATAAAGTATTCGGTGAAGTAGCAGCATTGTTCCCTTACCCGTACATTCATGTTGGCGGAGATGAATGTTACAAAGGCTTTTGGGATAAAAGCCCTGTTGTGCAGCGTTTCATGAAGGAACACCACATCAATGATACCCATGAGCTGCAAACTTATTTTATTTCAAGAGTGAATAAGATTATTCAGTCGAAACACAAAAAACTGATTGCCTGGGATGAAGTAGCAGCAGGCAATGCAAAAGACAGCATCACGGTGATGAACCGGTTTGGCGAAAAGGGCGCCATTGAACAAATAAGAAAAGGGCTGGACATCGTACTGGCGCCCAGTCGTAACGGGCTTTATTTTGATTATGCGCAGAGTGCTTCAGATCAGGAACCATCCAGCCACGGAGGCAACGAGCCGGTATGGAAAGCCTATCAGTATAACCCGGAATACCCTGCATTGTCCGGAGAAGAACGTAAACACATTATGGGCGTGGAAGCCTGCATATGGACGGAAAACATCCCTGATGTTTCGAAACTCCAATATATGATGCTGCCACGTATGCTGGCGCTGGCGGAAACAGGATGGTCAGATGAAACGGCCAAAGACTATCCACATTTCGCCGGCACAGCATTACCATTACACCTGGAGCGCTTCGATAAAGCCGGTATCAACTACCGCGTGCCCACAGTTTTTAATTACACGGATTCAACAATAATAACCGGTACTTTCAGGTTTGAAGTACAATCACCTGTACCGGGAGCCAGGATATTTTATACACTGAATAACCGTCCGCCGGGCGACTATGATCACGAATACCGGGAACCCGTAACTATTACGGTTCCCAGGGGGAAAACAATCACGCTCAAAACCATTGTTATCACTCCCGCAGGCCGCAGAAGTGTTATCACGCGTACCGTACTGGATAATAACGATAAACTGAAAAAATAACCTATGCTAACAAATATCCGCCTATTCTTGTACAGTGCTTTGCTCCCCGCTGCTATATTTATTTCTTCCAATGCCAATGCACAACAACCATTGGAACGTTTTGAAGAGGTTGCAGCGGGGTTTAAAAGCCCTGGCAGGGATTATGGCACAGTGCCATTCTGGGTATGGAATACGAAAATCACCAAAAGAAATATCGATTCCATGCTGAATGATTACCGGAAAAATGACTTTGGCGGCGTGATCATTCATCCACGGCCCGGGTTAATTACGGAGTTCTTATCAAAAGAATGGTTTGATTTATTTGAGTATGCCCTTCAGCAGGGGAAAAAGTTAGGACTGAATATCTGGATATACGACGAAAACTCATACCCTACAGGCTTTGCTGGCGGATTAGTGGGAGAGCAAATGCCCGAAGCCTACAACCAGGGTCAGATGTTGTATATGGAAGAAGCAACCCGGTTGCCTGATGATCTTTCTGCTTTCTTTTTATTTCTTAAAGAAGAAAATGGATTTTATAAAGACGTAACGAATAATTTGAAAGAAGAAGAAGGGAAAACCGGGCATTACCAGTTATTCAAAAAAGTAAATTATCAACGATCCAACCGGGGCTCGGTGGCAGGTCCTATTGGCGTGTCTTATGTAGACCTGATGGCCAAAGGCGTTACGGATAAGTTCATCGACATTGCATACAAAAGTTATGAAAAAGTGGTGGGCAATGAATTTGGGAAAACGATCAAAGGCGTTTTCTCTGATGAACCCACCATCATCAACGAGGGCCGCAACTGCGTACGCTGGACGCCTGATCTGTTCGACCGGTTTTATAAAGACTGGCACTACGATCTGAGGTTACATCTGCCGTCCCTGTTTAAAGAAACAGGTGATTGGAAACGGGTACGCCATAATTACTACCAGGTTCTGCTGGAACTATTTATCGACCGGTGGTCTAAACCTGTGTCAGCCTATATGAGTGCTCATCAGCTTACCTGGACGGGGCATTATTGGGAACATGGTTGGCCAAGCCCTTATCATGGGCCAGATAACATGGCCATGTATGCCTGGCATCAAATGCCGGGTATTGATATGCTGTTCAACCAGTTTAATGAAGATAAACCGGTGCAGTTTGGCAATATACGCGCCGTCAGGGAGCTGGGGAGTGTGGCTAATCAATTGGGTAAAACACGTACCCTGTCTGAAACCTATGGTGGCGCTGGTTGGGAGCTTACCTTCAAGGATATGAAACGCCTGGCCGACTGGGAGTTTGTATTAGGAGTTAACTTCCTGAATCAGCACTTATCGTTTATGACGCTCACGGGTGCACGTAAATACGATTATCCGCCCAGCTTCTCTTATCATGAACCCTGGTGGCCCTATTACCGTTTCATGAATCATTACTTCACACGGTTGTCTTACCTATTATCCAAAGGACAGCAGTACAACAACATCCTGGTAATTGAACCCACCACTTCGGCCTGGATGTATTACGCCAGGGATGCGGAAAACAAACGTTTCTTCGATATCACCAAAACTTTTAATGATTTCGTGACAAAGATGCAGCGGTCGCACCTGGAATATGATTTAGGTTCAGAAAACGTGATCAAAGATCATGGCCGTGTTGATGGCAATAGCTTTGTAGTAGGACAACGGGCTTACAAGGTGGTAGTGATTCCGCCGGGTATGGAAAGTATCAACAGCGCCACCTTCCGTTTACTGAAAGACTATATCGCAGCCGGGGGAAAGGTGATTTGTTTTGAACAATTAAGATTAGTAGATGGAGCAGTGAACAATGAACTTTCCATCATCAGCCAGATCCCGGAAATGAAACCGGATCTGTTCCATAATGAAGGCTTTAGCATCTCAGGATTAAAAGGCGACAGCATTGGTGGTAACATTTATCATCAGCGCCGTAAACTGGCCAACGGGGAATTATTGCTGTTAACCAATGCCAGCATGACCGGAGCCTCTTCAGGCAGCATCCACATGCGGGGACAGGACGTGGTACAGATGGATATGAATTCGGGAAATATTTCCCGCATTAACTATTCGCTGCATGATCAGGAGGTGCATTTCGACTTTAATATCCCGCCCGCCGGAAGCCAGGTGCTGTTTATTGCGGATAAGAAATTACCGGAATATAAAATAAACGCACCAGCCGCAGAATGGGCTACCGTGAACGCTTCCGCGACAAAAATAAGCAGGCCGTTTGATAACAACCTGACGATTGATTTTTGCGATCTTCATTTGCATAAGCCGGATTCAAACTATACTAGTATACACGTAGGCGTAGCTTCCAATACGGCTTTCAAACACCACGGGTTTACGGATGGCGTAGGCAACCCCTGGAATAACCGTACCCAATTTAAACAGGCGATTGTAAGCCGGGATACTTTTTCCGTTGGCACCGGGTATACAGCTGTCTATCATTTTAATATAGCCGCCGGTGTTGATTTCCGGAATTTCAAAGCGGTAATAGAGCAGCCGGAACTTTGGCATGATGTAAAGATTAATGGCGAGTACATTAAAAATGAACCCGGGCAATGGTGGCTGGACCGCTCCTTTGGCGTGTACCGGATTGGCCGCTATTTAAAAACCGGGGATAATGAACTGGCTGTAACCGTTTCCCCTATGAGCGTTTATGCTGAAATTGAACCGGTTTATATTTTGGGAGATTTCAGCCTGGAAGCGGCATCACGCGGCTGGAGCATCGTTAAACCGCAACCATTACAGTTTGGTTACTGGGATAAGCAGGGACTACCTTTATATGGCCACGGTATCACCTATACGAAAACATTTACTATAACAGAGCCGGGCAAATCATACGCCGTGGAATTAGGTAAATGGAAGGGAACGGTGGCAGCGGTAAAGGTCAACGGGGTACTTGCCGGCGTTATCACTGCTGAACCCAACAGGCTATCTATCGGGGAATTCGTAAAAAAAGGAACGAATAAGATTGAAGTAACCGTAACCGGTAGTCTGAAGAATGTTTTAGGACCATTTTACAACAAACCTGCGCCAGGATTGGTTGACCCGGGTAAATGGTACAATGTGAAAACGCAGCCGCCAGGGAATGAATATGATATTTACGATTACGGACTAACAGAGGATTACGGGATTAAGGTTATGCGCTGAGGTTAGTTTGTATCATTGTAAATGACCGGTATTTGTCCTTTCCACTTATTCCAGGTGATATCATCTGTGATAAGCCTGGTTATGCAATGAGGTATCCTGTCCAAAATTCATTTGCGCAAGATAATGAATCTGTTTATTTTCATATTTGCCGGGAATTTTAGTTAAAATGAAGAGGACTATTTTATGGAGCGATATGAATTTTTCAGACAATTTCACGACATCAGTATAACAGACTATCATTTGCTGACTGATTGCCTTAGTACCAGGTCGTTTAAGAAAGGGGAGTTCATTACCGTTCCCGGACAGATCCAACGGCAGCTTTACTTTGTAAAAAGCGGTGTCCAGATGTCTTATTTTGACACCGGCGATAAAATCTATACCCTTGCCTTTACCTATTTCCCGTTTTTATGTGCCATAGCAGAGTCTTTTTCGTTCCAGGTACCTTCGAAATACTTTTTAGTTTGTTTGACGGACAGCGAATTGGAGTACATCACTTACAACGATCTGCAAACAGTGGTTAACCAATCGCAACAAATAGAAAGGTTCTTCAGGCGAATGACGGAAGCCATGCTGGCAGGTATGATTGATCTCCATATTGAACTGCGTGCAATGACTATTGAAGAACGATACAAAACTTTTTGCCGGAAAAGCCCGCACCTGCTTCAGCTTGTGCCGCACAAGTACATCGCCTCTTACCTGGGTATAGACCCCACTAATTTCAGTAAGCTGTTTAACAACGTGATATTCTGATGTTGGTGCACACCAAGATTTGTTTGCCGGCAAGTTCAGAACTTTGGAAGCAAATAAACAGGCATGCAAACGAACAAAACAATTATTTCTTCCAATAACACGACAGACAGCTGTGGTAACTATGCAGAGGTCAACGGACTAAAGATGTATTATGAAATATATGGTGAAGGAAAACCGCTGTTACTGTTGCCCGGCGCGCTTTCCGGAATCAGCACTGCATTTGGGAAGCTGATTCCTTTACTTGCCACAGAAAGGCAGGTCATCGCTGTTGAATTCCAGGGATATGGCCATACAACTGATGTCCCAGGTCGTCCACTTTCCTATGAACAACTTGCAGATGATGTGATGGCATTACTTGATGTTTTGAATATCACTCAAACAGATATTTTCGGGTATAGTACAGGTGCCGGAGTGGCTTTGCAGGTAGCTATCCGCAAACCTGGTGTGATCAGGAAACTTGTACTGGCTTCTGTTAGTTACAACAGCAACGGACGTCATCCGGATCTTAAAACCCTTTTTAGCCCGGAAGTGATGGAGGTAGCTCTGAAGGGGAGTCCATATGAAACGGAGTACCTGAACACGGCCGCGAATCCCGGAAACTGGTCCGTACAACTTGCCAAAGTAAGGGCGTTTGAACAAACAGTGCAGGACTGGCCTGAGGACGAAATCAGAAGCATTAAGGCGCCTGCCCTGATTATTGCCGGCGATGCGGATATTATTCAACCAGCGCATATTTTAGCCTTGTACAAATTATTTGGTGGCGGGAGCTTAGGTGAGTTATCAATGCCTGCTTCACAACTGGCAATATTGCCGGGAACCATGCATACAGCATTAACACAAAAAACAGATTTATTGATGGCAATGATCCCCGGTTTTCTTGATCAGGATCACGGATAAAGCAGCGCCTTGTTATGCATTAACCCGTTGGGTGAAATTAAGTGATTTAATTTCACCCAACGGGTATTCTTACCACGGACTGGCATTACCTGGCAACTTGCTCCTGGCCGGGTAGTTTCCGTTCACTTACGGGCTGCCACGTTTCATTCCCGCGACCAGGAAACCCGGCATTTCCGGGAGTGAACCAGGTAACAATTACACTATATTTCGTGTATACGAAAGTGAAATAACGAAATATCGTGTAATTTTTTTGCTGGTTAGAAGATAATCACCTGATTTCTAATGAATTTTTTTGCTGGCCTGTTGATTGTAAATTGACAATACCAAACAGAAAGACTAAAAATATGCATGGAGGTAAATCATACAAATTCGGGGAATTTCTCTTCTGGACACGAAGAAAGGTATATGTACTGCTGGTTATAAGCATTGTACCGGTGATACTATACGAAACATGCGGCCTGGAATGGATCAGTATCCCCTGGACGGTAGTAGCGCTGTTGGGCACTGCCACCGCATTTACCGTTGGGTTCAAAAACACACAGACCTATAACCGCACTAATGAAGCACAACAGGTTTGGACATCTATCGTGAGCCTTAGCAGGTCATGGGGGATATTCAGCAGGGATTTCTTCTCCAATACAACTACAACACGGGAGCTGATCTATCGTCATATGGCCTGGTTAACGGCGCTTCGCTATGAAATGCGGACACCACGCACATGGGAAACAATAGACAGGAAGCACAATACAGAGTACCAACGGTTTTACCGTGTGGCAGAAAGGGAAACGCCGTTAGACAAGGAGCTGGCAAAATATCTTTCCGGCCAGGAACTAAAAGAGGTGTTAGCGGCCAGTAATACTGCAGCCCGCATTTTGGCGAACCAGGGCAAATTATTGCGAAAAAGTTTTGATGAGCAGCAGATGCAGATCGCACAATTTCTTGAAATGGAAAAGGGGCTCAAAGAGTTTTATATCAGCCAGGCTAAAAGCGAGCAGGTGAAAAATAGTCCGTATCCGCGGCAATATGCCGTGGTTAACAGTTTTTTTATCAGGATCTTTTGCCTGCTGCTGCCGTTTGGATTGCTGAGGGATTTTGATAAGCTCAATGAGTTGGTGGAAGGGGTGGTAAAAGGACATATGGTATGGCTCGTGGTTCCCTTCAGCATTATGATTTCCTGGATGTATACCTCGCTGGAACAAATTGGCGAAAGCACTGAAAATCCTTTTGAAGGCAGTGCGAACGATGTACCGCTCACCAGTATATGCCGCGATATTGAAATAGAATTGCGTGAACTGCTGGAGGAAAAAGATCTTCCACCGAAACTATATCCTCAGCATAACATCCTTCTTTAGTCCCGGCTTTAGCCGGTTAAAAACATTATTATATCATGAACTGGTTTACTACATTTTTGTCAAGTTCTATCGGTAAGAAATTCCTCATGGCAACAACCGGGCTGTTTCTGATCAGCTTTCTCGTGGTGCATTGTTTCGTTAATGCCATGATCTTTTATAACGACGGTGGCCAAACCTTTACCCTTTGGGCGCATTTTATGGCTACCAACGTGGTAATCCGGACAATTGAAATTGTATTGGTGCTGGCGTTTATCGCGCACATTGTACAGGGCTTATGGTTATGGAAGAAAAACAGGGATGCCCGGCCGGTGAAATACCGTGTAAACAAACCGGGCGCCAACAGCACCTGGTATAGCAGGAGCATGGCATTGCTGGGAACGGTCATTTTGTTGTTCCTGGTAGTGCATACTTCCAATTTCTGGATTCCCAACCGTACAAATCAGTTTCTGCATGGAGAGGAGCTGCCGTTGTATGAAATGATGCTGGAAAAATTTCATCATCCGGTAGAAGTTGTGATATATCTCATTGGCTGTTTCTCGCTTTTCTGGCACTTATTGCACGGGTTCAAAAGCGCTTTTCAATCATTGGGCCTGAATCATGTGAAATACAATACGCTCATCAGGTACAGCGGTATTATATTTTCCATTATAGTGCCGTTTATACTGGCCATGATGCCGGTATCTATTTATCTGCACTGGATAGGGTAATTTTAGTATGAATGCGCTATTTTTGACCAGGTGAATAATTTTAAACGAAGTTTTTTTTATTATGAAGATAATCGGGAGAGAAGAACTGGAGCGGAAGTTATTTGAAGAAACGGATGGGATAAAGTTTTCCCGTCATAAAGATAAATTGATAAAGCTTTTTGCAGAATCGGAGCGGGAAGCTGTGATACACGCATTCATGCAGTATGCCAGGGAGGGCGGATTAAAACATTGGCGTGGTTTCCTGATGACAGATATTCTCGGCCTGGTGCAGGAGGGCGAATCGGCTTATGCATCATTTTTTAAATGGGCGCTTACCGATCCGGCAACGGCCTACTGGGCGGTTGATGGATTTCTGAAAACAGCCGGGCCGGAAGCTTACCCCTTACTGGTAACAATGGCAACTGATGAAGCCGTGGAATTGGCCGTCCGTGCAAATGCCATCAAATGCCTGTCGGTACACAGCCAACAAACATTCGACAGTGGCCTCCCTGCTGATCCCGGCTATTGGAAACCTGAGCAGTTGCCCGTTCAGGCGTTGTTGCAGTGGCAGGAGGAAGGGTATCCCCAGGGCGTAGGATACGCGCCGCCGGTAACGCGCCCTGCATTGCTGGAGCCGGTAACGCCCTTGGAAAACCTGGCCGCAAAGCTTGAAAAGAAACTGGCGAAACTGCGGAAGCAGCGCTATGATAAGGCCAATCCCGATAATCACCTGGTGGTGGCCAACGAAAATGACCTGGTGCGTATTACTGAAAAATGGACGTTACCGGAAACATATGCGTTATTCCTCAGAAATTTTTCACCACTGCATGTACAGATCGATGGCGACAGCTTTGAGCAGGGGCTACATCTCTACGGCGCACAGGAGTTGATAGCGCGTCAATCCGGATATTCGCTGAATACCGTTACCAATGAGGTTATACCGGAGTGGCCCCCGCATCTGTTGGTAATCGCCGATGATGGTGGTGATCCTTACTGCCTGGATTTGTCGGTGATCAGCAATGGTGATGCTCCTATACTATACAGCCAGCATGGCATGGGATACTGGGAGTTTGAGAAAGCGGCCGATAGCTTTATAGATTTTCTTAAGATACTGACAAAGTAAAAAATGCAATTATTACTGAATAAGAAAAAGCCTTCAAATCGTTAGATCTGAAGGCTTTTTTCTGAAAGCAGATAGTCATTAAAACTTAATCAGCAGTTTTTCCGAGATCAGCTTATTATCTTTATAATATTCAAAATACCAATCTCCGTTCTTCTTCAGCACTATTCCATGAGATGCCTCGTTATCGGCAATAAAATAATCCTGCACGGAAGTTTTAAATAATGTCAGTACTTTTTTCGGAGAGGTGTCAATTAACTGATATCCGTTAGCGGTTGCCTGGGCATATAACGTGCCGGCAGCTTCCTTTGTTTCTGCAACGGCAGGTGTTGTAGTAGCGGCAGGAGTGGGAGCCGGGGCTACTGCCGGGGCAACGGCCTGCTGGGGCGCTTCACTAACAGTTCCGTCATACGCATATGGTACATCATTCAGTGAGGTAAAGGCGTCTCTTAAAGCGAGGTTATAGGAAGCGGCAAATTCTTTCTCCCTGCTTTTACCTTCTTTACTTTTAAAGATGACATTGCCTTTGCAGTCCTTTAGTAAAAGTGTAAGATTGGTAACAAACAGTCCTTTTTTCTGCACCACATCGGCATTCAGGGCATTGCATCTATTGCCGGCCAGTTCTTTTGGTATTTCTGAATTGTCGAAATAAACGGTAAATCCTTTTTCTTCCAGCAGCGCTTTGGTTACAGTGTTTAATCCATACTGGTTATCTTCCCGCGAAAAATTAAATCTTTCCGGTATCACCACATATTTGTAATTATTGATCGTATTCTGGGCATACCCGGAAAATGAAATGAATAAAAGAATGATGAAGGCGTATCTTTTCATAAAGTATTTAGTGTTCTGATTACGACGAATATATACAAAATAATTGTCAAAATCAGCAGAATCCCGGAACGGGGGAATGCACCGTTCCGGGATTGTTTACATAAAAATATTATCTGCCACAGTCTGCAGTCCAGGACCTGCCGTCCCTTGCAAAGCCTATCACCAGCTTGTCTTTATTAATTGTTATAAGGCCGGTACCTGAAGAGCCAACGCTTATCATCGTGTTATCGTCTTTCTTTTCAAACTGCACACCAGTAAGATCAGGGATACCGTCGGAGAACCTGAAATCATACCGGGTACCAATTTTTGTGACGAAAACGCTGCCATTGTCCTGGGAGATATTTTTCTCAGAGTCAACATACCCGATCTTTCCCCTGAAAGTACCGGCAAAGATATCGGTGTCTGCAGGATCGGTGTCTTTACTACAGGAAACAAAAAGGATGGCTGATAACAACAACACTCCAATGATGCTAAGAATCGGTTTCATAAACAGTTTTTTAGGTTATTCAATACAGATTTAAATACAAAAATGCAATTAGCATACCAGAAGCGCTCTTACCCGGGTGCCTCTTCTATATATCAGGCTATCACCGGTATTTGGGTGAAGAGATACACAGAATGGGTATGTATATGCTATGATACAACCCTTTTGAGCCCCGGGAAGGGGCGGAAACATTATATTTCGTAATTTGTAAGAAGCAAAAGGGGCCTCCCGCGCAGAGGGCGCTTAATAAAAGGAGTGTAGTCAGTTTGCTGAAGCCGGCGATTACAAAAGCATCAAAAAAATAAATCATGGATCAATCAACAAAAATAACCGCTTCCTGGCATGCCAATGCCCATAACTGGATTGCATCCATTGATAACGCAGAAATTGAAACCAGGATACTGGTAACCAATGATGCTATTGTGAACACAATTTGTTCCCACAATATTCAGTCAATATTAGACATCGGCTGTGGCGAAGGATGGCTTACCCGTTGTTTGCAAAACAAAGGAATCATGTCCTTTGGTGTAGATGCTATCAGCGCTTTAATAGAAAATGCCATTGAAAAAGGTGGGAATCACTATGCAGTAGCCAGTTTCAATGACCTGGCTACAGGTAAATATACTATCGGAAACAGGCCGGATGCAGCTGTCATTAATTTTGCACTGCTGGATAAAACAGATTCGGAAACACTGTTGAAGAATATAAAGAAATTGATTGGTCCCGGGGGACTAGTGTTTATTCAAACATTACACCCATCTGCAATTGCGCAGCAGGAACCCTATGTTTCCGGGTGGAAAGAAGGGAGTTGGAAAGGTTTGAAAAGAGATTTCGAACAACCGTATGAATGGTATTTCAGAACATTGGGGGCGTGGGTATCGCTGTTCAGCGAGGCAGGATTAACAATCCGGAAAATAGAAGAACCGTTGCATCCTCAAAGTCAAAGCCCGGTGTCCATCATCTTTGTATTGAAGGCATAAAAGAATTTGGTACTTCTATTCCCCGGAGTGTCATCATCATCATTTGTTTAGCGGCAGAAACACCTCTTTTGATTTTAGAAACATGGAGATCCAGAGTATCGCCAGAAATACAACGGAAGCAGTGGGCTGTCCACCGGATATTTCCAGGCACAGGGCGCCGCCGAAATAACAGCTTGCCAGCAGGAACCCGGTTTTATTGGTTACCGGGTAAAGCAACAACGCTGCAATGATCAGTTCAGTTACACCGAGTGCTTTTATATAGTTGCCAAACCCCGATTTTGTCAGGAACTGCATCACTGATTCAGGCTCCGCTCCAATTAGTTTCATTACTCCTCCCATCACAAGCACTATAATGGGAATGGCCATCAGTACCATGGATAGGATACGCTTCGTTTTAGCTGTCATCGTTATTTTTTAAAGCTGTTATCAATTATGCAGCAAAAGTATCTACATTTGCTATACTTGTGATAGTACTATCCCGTTGGATAGCGCTATCCGATCGGATAGTAACGTGAAAACATCGTTTGAATAAAAAGATAAAAAAATGCTGACACGGGAAGGATGCCCACATAGCGTATTGGCTATAAAAGATGCTTTGGAAGCTCTGGAAGGCAGATGGAAGCTGCTTATCATGCTTTCTTTATCTACCGGGAACAAGCGTTTCAAACAAATATCAAAAGAGGTGGGCGGTATTACGGATAAAGTACTGTCAAAAGAATTGAAAACGCTGGAAGCAAATAAACTGATAAAAAGAGAAGTGCATAATACATTTCCTCCTACGGTTGAATACTCAATCACCCAACACGGCACCTCTATCGAAAAAATACTGGATTCATTGCATGATTGGGGGATGGAACACAGAAAACAGGTGATAGGAAAGTAAATTGCTAATAGCGATCCCACGGCAAAGATGACCATTTTTGAGCTACAACTGTATATCGCCGAAACAGAAAAGAATCCGGCACTCTACCAGGAGCATGAATTTGATAAGCGTATAGAGGCGATAGACTTTATCGATTTCCAGGTTCTCGGCCGGATTGATGAACTCCTGCCGGGAACGGATCAACCGGATCAGCTGATCTTACTCAGGAACCGCGCTGAAAAGGTAAAGGCTAAACTGGAAGAAATTGATGTTACCCTCTTTCAGCAACTTCAGCAAACCATCAAAGCAGCCGGGTATACTACGAACGGGTTCAAAAACCTGGTGAATGAATACGTGGATACCAGCTCTGAAGAAACAGGCTATGATAACCTGGATATCTTTATCAACGGATTATCTCCTCTTCAAACGATGCCGGAACAAACCAGGGATCTTGAACCTGAAATGGTATATTATCAGAAAACCCCGGCCAGGATCGTGTTTGAACTTGCAGAGAAAGCACATCTCGTAAAAGAAGATATCTTTTTTGATATCGGCGCCGGGCTGGGACAGGTAGCTATCCTCGTACATCTTCTTACCGGAATCCCCACCAGGGGAATAGAGTTGGAGCCGGCTTTCTGCGATTATGCAGGGGATTGCGCTGCAGCACTCTGTCTGCCGGATGTTATATTCACAAATGTGGATGCGCGGGAAGCAGACTATTCGGAAGGAACGGTATTTTTTATGTTCACACCTTTCAGGGGAGAAATTATGCAGGAGGTTTTAGCGATCCTGAAAAAGGAGTCGCTGCAAAGAAAAATAAAAATCATTACCTACGGCCCCTGCACTGCCAGGGTAGCATTGGAAAGCTGGCTGTATTTTGCAACCCCGGAGGATAACAATATGTATAAACTGGCTGTTTTTAATAGTTACTGATATGAAGATAACAATACACGGGAACGGAAATACGAGGATAGCAGAACTAGTTGCAGATGAAGTACTGATACAAACGCCTGATGAGGCGCTGCAGTTAATTATGGATCTGCATTACCAGGACTTCGATAAAATGATTATCCGTGAGAAAAATATCACACCGGCATTCTTTGATCTGAAAACCGGTGTCGCAGGAGAAATTCTCCAGAAGTTCTCCAATTACAGGTCGCGGCTGGTCATCATCGGCGACTTTTCAAAATACCCCGGAAAAAGCATCAGGGATTTCATTTACGAAAGCAATAAAGGTCGTCAGGTTAACTTTATGGATTCGCTGGAAGCAGCGATTGGGCAATTATTAAAATGACCGATTAATAAGGATTACCCACTACGTTTATTTTACTTAACAGCTGCGGGTTGGTCATTGAGCTGTAGTCGTATTGATAAATCCCATCCCTGGCGCTTACCAGCAGGCGGTGCTGGTTCTCAAAAGGAATAACATCGTATGTATCTGGCCCTTTTATCAGCTTTGTAGTGGTAATATTACTGATACTTGTGGCATCCATGAAGCGGAGCCCGAACTGTCCTTCACAAACAAAGAGCTTCCCGTTATCGATACCTAAACCGTGCGGGTTTTGCATTTCAGTAGTACTCAATTTCACGGGACTATCCACATTACTGATATCAAAGATCTGCAGCTGATTGATGTTACCTGCGCATATGGCGCCGCTTCTGATGGTAACATATGCCCTGTTTCCTTCCACCACTACCGGGTCGCATGCCCTGAAATGGGTAACCATGGAGCGTTTGGCAGGTGCCGCCGGATTCGTGATATCATAAATGAACATCGCGCTCTGGCTACCGATAAAAAGATATTCACCATATGGGAAAATGGTTTCAATAAACGTGTTAAAGGTTTGCAGGCTTTTAAACGCCGGGTTAGCGGCATCGGTGAGATCAAATGCTTTCAGCTGCCACGAATTTACGGTATAGAGATAATTTTTGGCGATGGTGAACCTGGCCATAGACCCGCCTTTCCCGGTGCCGGCCTGGTTTTTATAAGAAGCGGCTACTTCTGCGCTGGCAAAGTATATCATGTCGCGGTCCGCGGAACAGTCACAGTAAGTGGTATCCTTAACGGTATAGCCAATCACCATACTGTCCTGCTTTAAGCGCCATCCTACTATCATGCCGTTTGCGTCGGTAGGGTAGCTGGTGGCTTCCGGTATCCGTTTAACAAACGCGATATTACGCGGATCGCTGATATTGAATACGATCAGGTCAGTATAGCTGTCGGCATAAAGGAAATCCCCCTTTATGGCGATGTCTACATTTCCCATCACATTTAAAAAAGAAACTTTCTGAGGGGATGATGGATTACTGTTATCAATAACGTGGATGCCGGCGTAAGGCTCATTCACAAAAATATACTGGTCTTTCACATAGATCTTGCCGGTGTGGGAAATTTCCTTTGGCGCCTCCGATTTAATGGAAGCCTGGTAGTCCGACAATGCCATCAGAATGGGCGTGTGTATTTTTGTAGTGATGGTTTTAGTGCACTTCTCCTTTGTGCATCCGCCCAGTACCAGGATAGCCACGATAAGAACCGGGAATTTAATATAGGTAGAAATATGCATGGGGATAGCTTTGATCGTTTAACGAGGGTGGCGGAACAAATGTTACAGGAGGGTATGCCGGTGGATATCACGATAATTATAGGTTTGGCTTCCGCTTTTAAATAAACCTGATAAAGTGCTATAAGAAGCAGGATCAAATATTTATCTTTATAGCTTTCTTCAATAAACATGGACATGAACATGAATAGAAAAAGTATTATCGCAGGTCTGATATGCTGCATGGGGCTGGGATTAGTGAGTCCTTCGGGTGTAATGGCACAGGTATCAGCTATTAAGACCGAAGCCGTAAAAGGCGGGGCCCTGATTGGCGCCTGGGATATCAAAGTCAGCGAAAACGGCGTAGATAAGCCCTCCTGGCTGGAAGTGGAGCTTTCCGGTTTTAAAACCCTGGTGGGCCGCTTTGTAAGCACCGGCGGAAGCGCCAGACCCATCTCCAAAGTAAACTTTGATAACGGGAAGTTCAGCTTTTCCATTCCGCCGCAATGGGAACGGGAAGACCGCGACCTGACGCTCGAAGGCACCGTAACCGATGCCGGCATAAGCGGCACTATTCATACCAGCGACGGACAGTCCTATTCTTTCACCGGCGTAAAAGCACCGGATCTTAAAAGAACAGCAGCGCCAGCCTGGGGCAAACCCGTGAAACTGTTTAATGGAAAAGACCTCACCGGCTGGAAAGCACTGGGTCAGAACCAATGGATCGTGAAGGATGGCATCCTTACCAGCCCGCATTCCGGCGCTAACCTGATCTCTGAGCAAAAATTCACCGATTTTAAACTGCATGTGGAATTCCGGTACCAGGCAGGCAGCAACAGCGGCGTTTACCTGAGAGGCCGCTATGAAACACAGATCATCGACAATCCAAAAACAGATCCGCCATCCAGTCACCTGTTTGGGGGAGTATACGGATTCCTGGTACCAAACGACATGGCGGTACTCGGTCCCGGCCAGTGGCAAACATTTGATATTACACTGGTGGGTCGCTTAGTAACCGTTGTGGCTAACGGCAAAACCATTATCTGCAACGCAGCCATTCCCGGTATCACCGGCGGCGCACTGGATAGCAACGAAGGTGAACCCGGCCCGATCTATTTCCAGGGAGATCACGGTCCTATTGAGTTCAGAAACATCGTCATTACTCCTGCAAAATAAAAATGCATCAAAAAAAACGTGATACAATTCCTGTATCACGTTTTTTTTATCTGGCAGAATAGAAAATTTTATTATTTTTGCGGCAGTTGTTCTTTATAGAAAATGACCCGGCAGTATCCCCAAATAGTTTGATACCTGCGCTGCCCGCAGGTTTTGTTATTTCACAGCATACCATTTGTTATACCCGCCCATCTTGTGTAGCCCAACAGAGTTTCACCATCATGCTTACAATTGAATTTGCCCGCTTCAGTTAATCCTTCCGCATATTGGCTTCAGCAACTCCACGAGCCTCCACTACGATCATTTTACTATATGGTCATCCATTTTTTTATTCAATCAATTAAAAACAACATGAACAAGTACGAAAGATTAAAGTCCGGACTGGAAACCACCGGCACAGGAAAAATGAAAGCCTTTGGCTCCTCTATGTTACCCATTTTGAAAAGTGGTACCCTGCTCACCTTTGTGAAAGAAACAGAATATGCCATTGGCGATATCGTTTTTTGCAAGGTAAAAGGCCGCTATATTGATGCGCACAAGGTGATTAAAAAAGATACCAACAAAGGTTACCTGATCGCCAATAATCACGGTTTCGAAAACGGCTGGACGAAAGTGATTTATGGCCGCGTGATGCTCGGTGAGTTTGAGAATAAGGTAATCTATAGGAAAGACTGACCGGGTTGTAAAAATGTTTCCCTTAAATTTAATAATTAAATTAGCTGAATGAAAGGTTTTTGGAATTACTTCTGGTTCATCTACATGCTTTTCTTTGCCATCCCTTTTCCCATGCTCATCTATTACAATACAGAGTATGGGGTGATTGATGGGGATGGTGGCACCGCGCCCTGGTTGGCGCTCACCTGGCTGGCCGTGTCCGTAATACTATGGATCATATTGATCCAGGGCTGGTTCAGGAAATGGATTATACTGCCCTTCATCATGAGAAGCAATATCCTGCGTCTTTTAAAGGAAGGGGTGAAAAAAAATGCACGTGTATTAACCAGTAAGGAACTACCGGCTGAAGGAAAGGATGTTGTGACCCGTGAAATCACCTGTTCCCTGGAGAATTTCTGTGGCACCGGAATCACGGAACAGTTGACGGTGAACGATACCAAACCGGAGCTGAACCGCTACGATGTAGGTAAAACCATTCAACTGCTGATCGATGGAAAACTTAAAGCAGTACCTCACTTAACACTGGATGGTGTAACGGTAGGAATAAAAGCAGGCCGGATCATCATGATGTGCCTTGCATGGTTGCTGGTAGTGGCCGCAATAGTGGGCTACTACGTATATTCCTATATGTTAGAGAACCACGGACGGGGCTGGCGCTTTATGGCCTTCTATCATCCGCTTCTTTTATGTCCCCTGATTTTGCTGGTGAGCCGCATCGGGTTTGGTTGGCTGCTGAAACTCTTTATAGGCACGCCGGACAATGCGTTGCAGCTTAAGTATTACGGCTTGCGCACAGATGCACAAATTGTATCCGCCGAGCAAACAGGCACTTATATTAATGAGCAACCCCAGGTACGCTTTGAGTTACGCTACCAGGATGATTTGGGTAAAACCCATACCGCCTCGTTAAAGAAAATAGTGCCGCTACTGGATCTGGGTATGACCAGGCAGGAGTCTGTCCCTGTTTTTTATCTGAAAGAAAATCCTCAACAGGTAGCATTTGCCAGTGATATAGAGGATTAAAAATATAATGAAGATGCGTTTACAAAAGATGACCGGCATTATAATAGCATTGATGATGTGTATGTCCTGTAACCAGTTCCGGGAATCCATACACGACACCTTGTATGGCAGTGATACAGACAGCAGCTATAAAGATCTTCCATCCGGCGAAGACGAAACCAGTACTACCACCAGTTCCAGCACAAGCACCCATCTGAGCACCAGTTCCAGCACAACCCATACTACGGTGGTGGAACAACGCAATGGTACCACTATCATATACAATTCCACCAAAACATCCGGCGACAATGATTTTCTCGGCAATGCCGGAAAGCTGGTGGCCGCCGAACGCGCGCTTCGTGAATTACCGGCCTTTGCAGGGAAAAGTATCCATCTCTACAGATCCATTCATTTTTATGAAGACGGACGGATAAATGTAACTATTCAGCATCCGCAGAACCCTGAATATATTGATGAATACAACTATAGCAAAGGGAAATGGGAGGAGCCCAAACCAGTACAGATGTCTGTGCGCGATAATATCAGCAAATCACTTATTAGTCTTGATGATATCAGCTTTGCAAGCGCCGCCGTCGTATACCGGAACTACACCCGCAAGGCAGAAGATATAGAAGGGGCAAAGCCTCTCACTCATATTTACGGCATTTTCGGTGGAAACAGTATTACCTGGTATCCCCAGTCCATCAGTGGCAGCCGGGAAAAATATTTCATCAGCTTCACTCCAAACGGCAGCCTGAAGGATTATTACCGGGAATAACATCAGCCCTTTGCTGGAAAACAACCGGATCGTGTGATCGCTGATGCTGATAGATACATGCGGCCATGTGCATAAATTTTTGTAAATTAAACACATGGCATTCAATCACTTTCTCTACAGGAAATGGAAAATTACGCTCCCGTTATGGTGTCTTATCAGTCCAGTGATCGGGTTGGCATTATTAGGATTCGCAGGGGAACAGCAGAGTGGCGTATTATCAGCAGTGATGGGCCTGGCGCTCATTACGGTGGTATTATCTGCCGTGCATCATGCAGAAGTGGTAGCGCACAAGGTGGGAGAGCCGTATGGTACCCTCATACTGGCGCTCGCTATTACGGTGATAGAAGTATCACTGATTGTATCCATTATGTTGAATGAAGCGGATCAGGGCGCAACGCTGGCAAGAGATACCGTGTTTGCTGCTATTATGCTGATCCTTTCCGGTATCATTGGAATGTCTTTATTTATAGGCGGCTACCGTTTTAAAGAGCAGGCGTTTATAAAAGCCGGTGTCAGCGCCGCATTGGTCGCATTAACTGCGATCTCTGTTTTAACCCTCGTCTTACCAAACTATACTACTACCGAAGCGGGTCCTGTTTATTCCAGCAGCCAGCTGATATTTGTAGCCATCATTTCTTTGGTGTTGTATGGCGGTTTTGTAGCGGTACAAACGGTCAGGCACCGCGATTATTTCCTGCCAAAAGATGCAGCGCCGGGTGATGAAGATACGCACGCCGCACCGCCATCCGGACTAACTACCACCGTGAGCCTGGTGTTTTTATTAATAGCACTGGCAGTAGTAGTGTTACTGTCGAAAAAATTATCGCCTGTTATTGAAACTATTGTGGTGAACCTGGGTGCGCCTAAAAGCCTGGTGGGTGTTATTATTGCGGCTGTTATTCTTCTGCCGGAGGGACTGGCTGCTATCAGGGCCGCCTCACAAAACCGGTTGCAGACAAGTTTGAACCTGGCACTGGGTTCGGCGCTGGCAAGTATTGGTCTTACTATTCCCGCAGTAGCCATAGTAGCTCACACGCTGGATTTCAGAATTACACTTGGTATTGATGCCAAATCCACACTGTTACTCATCCTCTCTCTCTTTACCATCAGCATTTCTTTTAATGCAGGAAAAACCAATATCCTGCAGGGGATTGTGCTGCTGGTGATATTGGCTACCTACTTATTTATTACCGTGGTGCCTTAGTTTGCACATAAATATTCTTATAGCCAGCAATAAACTATATTATTTTCTTTATAGCCATAGGAATGCCAGCTTTGTGATCATAAAATAAATTATTACATCACATGACGACAGATCTGGCATTTAAACCCGCCGTACAGGCGGCATTGGACTATATCAATCATATACCAACTGATCCTGCACAAACAGACCCCATTGCGGGCGCACGCGATTTCTACCACCGGTTTATACCGATGGCCGGCACACCTGCCATTGTAAAGAACGTGCAAAACCGCACACTGCATACTGCCGAAGGCCCGGTAAACGTACGCATTTACAGGCCCTCAGATACTCCCGGCCTGCCGGTAACCGTTTATTTTCATGGCGGATGGTTTTATTTAGGCAGCCTCGACACACATGATACGCCCCTGCGCGCATTAACCAATGCGGCGGATTGTGTAGTGATATCGGTAGACTATGCCCTGGCGCCTGAACATCCGTTCCCCAAAGGGTTAAAAGAAGGCATCGCCGTGGTACAGTGGATCGCGGCGCATGCAGATGAACTACAGGTAGATGCAAATCGTATAGGCGTGGCCGGTGACAGCGCTGGTGCAGCACTGGCCACCGTAATTGCCCGGCATGCAAAGGAAAACAACGGTCCGGCGCTGCGCTTCCAGGCATTGATTTACCCGGTTACCGATGCTTCGCTCCAAACGCCTTCCTGGCAGGAGTTTGCGGAAGGATTGAACCTGGATCTGGCCGGAGCAGAGCTGGCATGGTCGTTATATGTTCCGGGTCCGCAAAACAGGCAACATCCGGATGCTGCGCCGCTGCTGGCCGAAGATCTTACAGGACTGCCGCCTGCACTGGTTATTACTGCCGAGTACGATCCTTTAAGAGATGAAGGCATGGCCTACGCCGCAGCACTCCGCAGGAGTGGCGTACCGGTTCAGGAAACCTTGTATGAAGGCATGATACACGGTTTCTTTCAAATGGGCGGCATAATTGAAGAAGGGAATACCGCGATTAACGAAACGGCTGCTTTTATCCGCAAACATTTTTAACCGGCACTTTAACGCCCGGCCTTCCTGCACTTTGCGGGAAAGCCGGGCGTTTGTCAGTTCAGTCCACTCCGTAATATTTCCAATTGTGCATAGTCCTTATCCGGAAGTTGTTGTAACATGACCGCTTTCTATTCCCTGGATGCTTAATCCCGCCTGGATTGCTGCCGGCAACAGTACTTAAAAAAAATAATCCCGCAGGGTCCTGTTAACAGGGTGATAACAACAGGATAATGAGAAAATCACTGTTTCCCGCAACAAAAAACATTACCTTCGTGCACATTTTTTTATAAAGGATATTATGAAGCTGAACGAACTATTACTAACAAGGAGTGAAAACAAGTGCGAATTATGCAAATCAGAAGGACCGCTGAATGTGTATGAAGTACCTCCTCAGACCTACAGTGATCAGGATAATTGTATCTTCATCTGTGAGAAATGCCAGTCGCAGATTGAGAAAAAAGCAGAGCTGGATAGTACCCACTGGCATTGCTTAACCGATTCAATGTGGAGCGAAATTCCGGGTGTGCAGATTGTATCCTGGCGTATGCTGAACCGCTTAAAACAGGAAAGCTGGGCAGCAGATAACCTGGACATGATTTACCTGAACGATGAAGCGCTGGCCTGGGCCAAAGCAACCGGCGATCATGAAAACGACGGCGCTGTAGATCTGCACAGGGACAGCAATGGCGCCATCCTGCAAAACGGCGACACCGTTATTCTTACCAAATCCCTTGATGTAAAAGGTTCTACCTTAAATGCTAAAATGGGTACCGTGGTAAAGAACATCCGCCTTGTACCGGATAATACAGAACAAATAGAAGGAAAGATAGAAGGACAACTCATCGTGATCCTTACCAAATACGTAAGAAAACAAAACGCATAAAAAAAGGGAAGGCATCGTGCCTTCCCTTTTCGTTTTATCTTTATGCCGCCCGCTGCAGCTTCTCTGCCGTAATGGTTCCCGGCTCCGGGGATGTGGCAAAAAATGGTTCCAGCACTATTTTCAGCCATACAATAGAACAAAACACCGCTTTCACTGCATAAGGTTCTACATAAGTTCTGGCAATCCAGTAGGGAGTGATCAGGTCTGTAGAAGAGAAAGAGGTGAATACCAGCGTAAGCACAGCCAGTACTGTATTTAACGTGGATGGCCGCTCCTGTGTAAAATACCAGATCGCCACACCCGTGAGCGCAATAATATAAGTAGGTGATTCCCCCTTGTGGTTAAAGATCACCACCCATATCAGCACAGAAGCCAGCATGCTCAGGTTAAATTTCGATTCCCGGTTGTAAAGTATGGGTATGAACGGCCCCATAAATACTGCCGCCGCAGAAAGCATGAACAGCTGTTTGGAGATATCCATATCAAACCAGGTATGCCACCATCCCATTACGGACACGCCGTAGGAGGCGGAGTAGTCATTGGCCAGCAGGTGGCCCCAGCTCTTGTAAAGGAACAGCAACTGATCCCAGGAAATCACCAGCAACGGCATCACCGCAATCACTACCGTCCAGAACACCGTGTACAACGCGGCTTTCCAGCGTTCAGGATACAACAGGAACAACGACATAGCCACTACGCCAAATAACTTGATATATACGGTTACTACCAGCAGCAATGCTGCCAGCCAGATCTTTTTATTTTCCATGCAATGCCATGCGAGGATGAAAAAGCCTGCGATCAGTACGTTGATCTGGGAGCTGGTGAGCGCAATCATCATCTCTATAGCCAAAAACAATAACAGGATCGATTGCTTTTCTTTCTTTACCGGTAAGGTCCTGATCGCAATAACAAATACTACCACGTTCATAATATTCCAGCAAATCAGGGACGGCACATCCGGCATCCAGGCGAAAGCGCCCATCCACAGGGCAAACGACGGACTGTACTTATACAGGTCGTAATACTCTGATTCGTATAATACGTAGAGGTCCTGGTTGTGTATCAGGTGCCAAAACGCCTGTTTAAAGATCAGGAAGTTATTATAACGGGTCCATCTTTCCATGTCCTGCGAGGAATACCAGGAATGAAAGGAGATGCCTACCGCCATTAATAAAAATAAAGCATACAGGTATTTCGGCGGGATTTTGCTGATGGTATTACAGATAGCATCCCAGCGGCCTTTTATGGCTAAGCTTTGCATTGTACTCTTTTAAGTTGTGACAGTTGTAGTTATCGTTCGCTCATTAAGGTTCCAGGCAAAACTATATAAATTTTTCTTTATTTGTGAATTATCAAATTGTTTTAAGAAATAAATAGGAAAGATGGTTTAGCGGGCCAAACCGTTGAACGGCGGGCTCCGCAGACGATATCCCGCCATTCGCCGGTATAATTCCGGTATTCATTGTTGTTGCTGCTGTTGCTGCATCATCATTTCTTCGAGATGACGCTGATAACTATTTTTTGCAGGCGCTGCCGGAACCGTACTACTCATGGCGGGCTGGGCAGGGAAAAAGGGTTCCGGATCAAACTGATCCTGGTCGTCGTAACCCACGGATACGGTAACATCCAGCGTGTGGCCTGCGCCACCGCTGTATACGCCTTTCACCGGCGAGCAGTCGCTGAAATTACGTCCCACGGCCAGCTTTACATGGTTCTCACCGGCAATGCAGTTGTTGGTGGGGTCCAGCCCCAGCCAGCCATATTCAGGAATATACACCTCTGCCCAGGCGTGGGTGGCGCCTTCGCCGCGCATACCGTTTTTATTGGGACAGATATACCCGCTCACATACCTCGCCGGAATTTGTGTAAACCGCAGCATGGCTGTTAGCAGGTGCGCGAAATCCTGGCATACGCCTGCCTGTAGCAGCAGGATCTCATCCAGGGTACTGTCTACCGTTGTTACCCCTTTGATATAATCGAAATGGGTGAATACGTAATCACAAAATCGCACCGCTGTTTTGAAAGGCGTGTCTGTATCTTCTTTCAGGTCCAGTGAAATTTGCCGTAAGGAAGCCACGCTTTCAAAAACTTCGTGTTTGAGATAATCAATAAATGCTACGTCGTAGCGGATATCTTCCAGCATTTGCCACTGGGTGGCGGGAGGAAGGGTATCGGCTGGCAGCGGCCGTGGGATGGTTTCTACAACGATGGCGGAGAATATTTTCAATTCATGATGTGGCTCCGTTTGCGTAAAAATACCCACTTCGTTGCCGTAATAATCTTTGAATATTTCCACTTCCGGGTGACGGGAAATACTCAGATCATGCTTGATCACTTTCTGGTATTCATCTTTTACGGGATACAGGATAATTTGATTGGCGCTGTCCCGCACGGGTGTTTCATAGGTGTAATGCGTGATGTGTTTTATTTTGAAAACAGGCATATAATGCAATGGTTAAGCGTTTGCGAAATAGTATTCATTCAGCAGGTTTCCGATGCCATACAGCTCACTCCTGATTTTAACAAGATAGGGATGCAACCCTTCCGCTTTCATACTGTTTACGGAGCTGTAGGTGATGGTACTGTTCAGCCGCCCGATGTTAAACGACAGCTTATTATAGTGTTCAATATTCTTATCACTTTTCAATCGTTCAAAGTAACGGTAAATATTATTAACGGAATATTTTGCCGACCGCGGGAAATCGTTGTTGAGCATCACCAGTTCCAGTACGTTTTCCGCCTCAAAGCCTTTACGGTAGGTTTTCAGGTACAGCTCATAACCGCCCAGCGACAGCAGCAGGTGTTGCCAGTAAGAGGTATCCGTGAGCAGGTCCGGATTATTGGAGATAGAAATAAACTTGATGTCGAGGATATCGATGGACTGTATACTTCTTTCCAGGTATTTACCAATGCTCATAAAGCTCCTGCTTTCGCCTCTTTCCATGATACTGCCTGCAGTACCGTAATACAGCATTACCTGTTTAATAAGGATGTCCAGCGCTGTTACGGGATCATCTTTTTGTACATACCAGAGCAGCTTTGGATCTTTCACGGTGTGATAGTATTCATTGAGGCACTGCCAGAGGTCTTTTGCAATGTGTTCCTGCACACTCCGGGCATTTTCACGGGCCAGTGTGATCATGTTGATGATGGAGTTGGGATTGTCGCGGTTAAAGAGCAGGTACTCGATCACCGACCGGCTGTCGTTTTTGATAGATGAAATTTCTGCTTCATTTCCGCCGGAAGAAATACGGATCACCGGTGTCCACGTAAATTCCTGGATGGTGTCCTGTGAAGATGCGTAGTTTATTTTCAGCATTCTTAAAATACCATCGCTTCTTTCTACATACCTGCTCAACCAATATAAACTGGAGGCTACTCTGCTTAACATAGGCTTGTGTTTTAGTTTATGATGCCAGTACCCAGGTGTCTTTACTGCCGCCACCCTGTGAGCTGTTTACTACGAGGGAGCCTTCTTTCAGGGCTACCCTGGTTAATCCGCCGGGAACAATAGAGATGCCGTCTGGTCCTACGAGGGCATAAGGTCTCAGGTCTACCCGGCGCGGTTGCAGCATTCCGTCGAGGTAACAAGGGGCGGTAGACAGGCTGATAGTGGGCTGTGCGATGAAATTGCGGGGATCTTTCAGTATTTCTTTTTTATAACTTTCTATTTCTGATTCAGAGGCAGCATGTCCCATTAACATGCCATAGCCGCCGCTTTCATTGGTTTTTTTGATCACCATTTTATGCATGTTCTGAAAGACATATTCCTTATGTTCCGGGTTACCCAAACTATAGGTAGGTACGTTTTTCAGGAGCGGTGTTTCATTCAGGTAATATTTGATCATGTCGGGCACGTAGCTGTATACAGCTTTATCATCGGCCACACCGTTGCCGGTGGCGTTGATAATGGCTACATTGCCTTTGCGGTAGGCGCTCATCAGGCCGGCTACGCCAAGCACACTTTTAGGATTGAATACCAGCGGATCTATAAACTCATCATCCACGCGGCGATAAATCACATCTACCTGTTGCAAACCGGTGGTGGTTTTCATGTATACTTTCTGATCGCGTACCACCAGGTCGCGGCCTTCTACCAGTTCTACGCCCATGAGGCGGGCCAGCGTGGTATGCTCATAGTAGGCGGAGTTGTACATACCGGGACTGAGCAAAACGATGGTAGGATTGGCGACCGCCCGCGGCGACAGCGACAGGAGGTTTTTATAAAGAATAGACGGGTACTCCGTTACGCTGCGCACCTTGCACTGCGGCAGCAGGTCGGGGAAAAGCCGTTTGGTAATTTCGCGGTTCTCCAGCATATAACTCACGCCGGAAGGCGTACGGAGATTATCTTCCAGCACATAAAAGGTGCCGTCGTAATCCCTGATAAGGTCTATCCCGGCAATATGGATATAGATGTCGTAGGGCACATTCAGCTGATGCATTTCCCGCAGGAAATGAGGGCAGGAGTAGATCAGTGAAGCAGGGATCACGCCATCGCGGATAATAAACTGGTTATTATATACATCTTTCAGAAAAAGGTTAAGGGCTTTCAAACGTTGTTTAATACCTTTTTCAATAAAGGTCCATTCGGCGCAGGTGATGATGCGGGGGATAATATCAAACGGAAAGATCTTTTCAATCCCTTCTCCGCTGTCGTATACCGTGAAGGTGATCCCCTGGCTCATAAACAGCCGTTTCGCCAGTTCTTCTTTCTTATTGAGGTCGTTGGCAGATTCATTCTCCAGGTAGCTGATAATCCGGTGGTATTGCTCCCGGAGGTGATTATCGGCAATGTACATTTCATCCCAGGTGTTGGAGATGTGATCATAGCGGTTGAGGTTTATAGTATTCATTTTAATAATATTTTAATTATGCCATAGGATGAGATTGTTTTTGTATAATTTATGAATAAAATATTAATTATCATAAAGAGATGCTGTTTATTTTTTAATTATAGAGATGATTATATAACATTATTATAAAATATAATATTAATGAAAATGCAAAATATACAGATTAACAAACCTTAAAAGTTAAGTCCGTTTATTCATCGGGAATTATGTATATTTTGCTACCGTACCTGTTTTAGCCATTAAGATGAACTGAAGATCACAACCCTGTCAACCACTCAATTTAACCACAAAGAAATAAGTAACTCCATGATGAGAACACCATTACTGGCCGCTGCCTTGCTGTTATCCGGCCTTTGCCCGCTACAGGCACAAACCACTTATAAAATGAAGCCCGTTGCCATTCAATCCAGGTGGGCAAAAGAAGTAAGTCCGCAAAATGCCCTCACCGCTTATCCACGGCCACAACTGGAACGGAGCAACTGGCAAAACCTCAACGGTCTCTGGGAATACGCCATCACCGCCACTGATGAAGCAGCGCCTTACAATTTCGACGGACAAATACTCGTGCCTTATCCACTGGAATCGGCACTGTCGGGGGTAAAGAAAACACTGCTCCCGGAGCAACGGCTCTGGTACCGTCGCAAAATTGAGATCAAGCAAAACGCCGGCGAAAGAACGCTCCTGCATTTTGGCGCGGTCGACTGGCAAAGCAAAGTATATCTCAACGGGAAAGAAGTGGGTGGTCACACCGGCGGCTATACGTCGTTTACCATCGATATCACCAGCGCTGTAAAGAATGGTGAAAACATCCTGGTACTGAAGATCTACGATCCGTCCGACAGGGGCATCGGTCCTTCCGGCAAGCAGGTGCTCAACCCTGCCAATATTTATTACACGCCCAGCTCCGGCATCTGGCAAACCGTTTGGCTGGAGAAAGTGCCAACAGATTACATCTCCGGGTTAAATTTCACACCGGATATAGATAAGCAGCAGCTTAACCTTACCGTAAGCGCTCCTGCCGGCTACACCGTAGAAGCCATCGCCTCTGCCAACGGTAAGCCCGCAGGTAAAGTGAAAGGCAAAAGCGGCGCACCACTGCAGCTAAAGCTGGAAAGCCCTACTTTATGGTCGCCCGGAAACCCTTTCCTGTACGACCTTTCCGTGAAGCTCCTGAAAGGCAACACAGTTGCCGATGAAGTGAAAAGTTATTTTGGTATGCGCAAAGTATCTATCGCAAAAGATGAAAAAGGAGTGGACCGCATCTTCCTCAACAACAAACCATACTTCAATCTCGGTACACTGGACCAGGGCTTCTGGCCAGATGGTTTATACACGGCGCCAACTGATGAAGCACTGGCATTCGATATCAAAGCCATCAAGGCAATGGGCTTTAATACCATCCGTAAGCATATCAAGGTAGAACCGGACCGCTGGTACTACTGGGCAGATAAACTCGGCATGCTGGTATGGCAGGATATGGTAAGTCCCAATCACAGCCTGCCGGAAGGGGCCAAAGCGGCCTTTGAACAACAATGCAAAGAAACGCTGGCACAACTGCATAACTATCCCTCCGTTACCACCTGGGTGCTTTTCAATGAAAAATGGGGACAGTTTGATCAGCAACGCCTGACAGAATGGATCAAACGCAGCGACCCCTCCCGCCTCGTTAACGGCCACTCCGGGGAATACCTGTATGTAAATGAAAAACTCCGCAGTCCCAGTCCGAATGCATACGTCAGCGCAGACCTCACCGATGTACACAGCTACCCCAATCCCATGAACGCTATTAAGATGCCCGGAAAGGCCCGCGTACTGGGCGAGTTCGGCGGTATCGGCGTATTCATCGCCGATCATCAGTGGAACACTAATACCGCCTGGGGATACATCCAGGAAAAACCGGGCGCGCTGAAATCGAAATATGCCGTGATGAACCAACACCTGCAATTACTGGAACGGCAAGGCTTGTCCGCCAGCATCTATACCCAACCTTTTGATGTGGAAGGAGAACAAAATGGGTTGCTCACGTACGACCGCGAAGTAGTAAAAATTCCGTTTGCGGAAATAAGAAAAATCCATGCACCTCTCAATAAAGACATGGGAGTTATTCCCGCAGTCGCCGCACAGGATGCCGATCTCACAGAACCCACCGCTATTTATAGCTCCATGCTGCAGGAGTACATCGATGGTAAAAAAGATCCGGAGTTTTTAAGAAAGCTGGCAATGCTGGCCGTGCAGGCAGGCGATAAAGATGGCGCAGCCCTCGCAGGAGCCGACTATTTCGCCGTGATGAAACAACCCTATTCAGAAGACGATCTTCGTTATGTGATGCAGGTAACCGGCAGCACCCGCGACACCGGCTTCTCCATTATCCGCGATAACATGGAAGCCATCGATAAAGCAATGGGCGCACGACAATCGGCCGTAAAAATGATGAACCTCATTTACCAGGACCTCATTGCACCCGCTGTACCGGACAATGGCGCTAACCCTGATTGGGGCGCTATCTACACTGCCGTAAAGCCTTATGGCGCACCGGGAGAGGAAATTTATCTCCGCGCAAGAACGATTTATTTACTCAATAAACAGGATAAGGCCGGGTTTAAAACAGTGGCCAAAGAATACCTGGATAAGTATGGGCAGTTTGTAAAACTGGATGAGAAGAAAAAGATAGAAGCGTTTATGAATTAAAAGCGGATTTTGTCTTTCTCAGGATTAGTTTGATTATACTGATTACCTTGATTTGATCACTTTTGATTTTAAAAGATTCGGGGAGATACAAGCGAATCTGCTTATCTCTCTCCGAATCTTTTAAATCCTTAAAAATCCAAAAAAGAAAATCAAGGTAATCAGTATAATCAAACTAATCCTGAGAAAGACAACCTTCGCATAGATTAACACAAAAGTGTGATCAATACTTTTGTTCTTTCTCCTTTCCTTTGTTCCCGGACGGAAAGTGTTCAGAATGGTTAACCCGTTACCCTTAAGTACCTTGCAACATAGCCTTGTCATGCTTTCTGTTCTACCCGGAATTTATATCTGATAAATAAAATCTCATGAAAAAATTACTCCCTGTACTTTTTGTACTCGCTTTTACGGCTGTAAAGGCTCAAACCAACGTGATTGGTACCACCGGAAATGTAGGAATTGGAACGCTCAACCCTGTAAGTAAGTTGCAGGTGGTGGATAATTACCGGAATTATTTTGTGAACCGGTTAATCACCGGAGCATCTGAGGATTCACAGGGTCCTAATTATATATTGCTGCATGAACTATATACGGGAACTTTATTACCCGATATGCATGTAATGGGGAAAATCACTGGACTCAGGGGAGCTACCAGTGCTTTTAACAGGAAATGGACCATAGAAGTTAATACTTCTACGGCATATAACGCCACGAAAGGGTCCCTTATCAGTTACAATGAACTGGTAAGATTAGTGACACTCGTTTATAATAGTAAAAGTTATCTGGCAGCAGAAATAGTAAACAGTGCATCAATGAACTTTTTTTCATTTACAGGTTATGCAAGTGGAGAGACACTGATTTTAGTAAAAGATGATAATGTAACAAATGTACTGCCGTTTGTTCCAACTGATGCCATCGGCATACAGGGAAATGTAAGTATCGGTACACAAGGGTCATCAGCGCGGTTGGATGTTGCAGGGGGACCTACCTGGACCACGAACGGCTGGACAAAATCAGTAAGGTTATATAACGCATCTGCCATTGAGTTTACCGGCGCCACAAGGTCATTTGGCCTTGGCGCCTCCGGAGGGAATCTATATTTCTCAAATGTAAATTCAGACGGAACCGGTGCAGCTAATTATTTTATGGCGGCTGATGGAACTACCGGTAATGTGAGTATTGGAAGTCCTAGTCCGTCAGCCAACTACAAACTAACCGTAGAAGGCACACTCGGCGCACGCCGTGTGAAAGTGCAGCAAGGCGCCTGGGCAGATTATGTATTTCATCCGGAATACGAGTTGCCATCCCTGCAACAGGTGGAACACTTTGTAACAACCGAAAAACACCTGGAAGGCATCCCTTCCGAAAAAGAAGTACTTGAAAAAGGATTGGACCTGGGAGAATTTGATCAGCAGTTACTGAAGAAGGTAGAAGAACTCACGCTGTATATTATACAGCTGAATAAAAATGTAGAACGCTTAAATAAACAGGTAGCAGCACAACAGCAAACTATTGCCACCTTACAGGCTAAATAATCAACAGCCGCGCACCGATGTATACCGGTGCGCTGCTTTTTTATTTCTTCTTCCCCATCCACTCCAGCGCATCCAGTATCAGCCTGTTCTGCGTTTCATTCGCAAATGTGAAAGATAATTCCTTATTGGTATGATGCTCATAGTCGATATCGTTATGCCCCATATTCAGGTATAACATCTTGTATTTTTTGTTAGTCCATACAACGGGGTAGTAGCCGCTGTGCCAGATCTCATATGGCTTTGGGCCGGTACCCAGCGGGAAGCTGCTGGAATCCACCGACAGTAATATTTTAATGTCCGGGTTTTTACGCAGATCATTGCTCCAGCGGTACCACTCATTGGGAGCGGCAGAGAATGTATCCGGCAGATTCCTGGTGGCCGGATGCCGGTGGTCTTCCACACGCAGCACAGCGGAAGTGGGGCGCCAGGTGTTGCTGCCGTAAGATCCGGAGCCCAGGAAGGTGTTGTGGTACCAGTTCCAGTTTTGGGGTACATCCGACGGGGTGAGTGCAAAAGCTGCAAAGTGAAAGCCTATCCAGCCGCCGCCATGTTCCATGTATTGCTGAAATGCGGCGCGCTGTGCAGGATCTTCCGGCCGCGTATCCAGGAAAATCACTACCTGGTACTTCGAGAGGAATGATGCATTCAGGTTTTGCCAGTTGTTGGTGGAGTCGTAGCTGAAATGATATTTCGCGGCCATCTCCGGAAACCACTTATTGGCTTCATGTACAAAACTGATGTGTGCCTGGTCGTTTTTAGCAGTATAAAAGGCGATCACCCGGAAGCGGGGAGGAGTTTGTTGGGCCTGGCTCATGGCGCTGCCAAACAGGCTTAAAATAAGCCAAAGGGTGCTTAGGTGGAATCTTAGCTTCATAAATAGTAAAATGATCGTTCAGAACTACAAAATAAACTTTATTTTTCTTTTCAGCAGCCTCTTTAAAGTTGCAGCAGGTTCCGCACAATTTTCACCCGGTCGGAGGCCATCCGGGTATTGTCGTAAGCCAGGTACAGCGTGTTGCTGGCAGGTACATTGCCCCGCCATACTTCTTTCAGCTCTCCTTTTTTGATGCCTTCTTTCACCATATAATCGGCGGTGATGGTAACACCGTTACCACAACTGATTGCCTGCAGGATGGTTTGCATGTCCGGGATAATAAACTGTGGTTTGATAGCGGGACGTTTGCGGAAATTCTCCAGCCAGAAACGCCGTATCACCGGGAGGTCGCTGCTATAGGCAAACCATTGCTGTTTCAGGAGCCACGACTCTGCTTCATCCAGCGTTTTCTTTTTCAGGAAGTTTTTAAATGGTTTGATATCAAGATCCGGGCTGGATACAATCAGGAACTGCTCGCGGAGTATGGGCTCGTAGATGATGTTCTTTTCTTCTGTCAGTTGTGTGGCAATGAGGAAATCAAGATCGCCTTTCTGCAGCCGCCGCAGCAGGTCTTTGGTAAGACCAAACTCCGTTATGATATTCGCCGGCACATCGCTGATGCGTTTGGCTACTACGGCCTGGAAATATTCTTTCACCGCGCCAATGTGAATATTGGGTAATTGTTTGGTGATACAGAAGTAACGGAAATCAGCTTCCACGTTCTCCAGTTTTTCCAGCGGCTCTACCACCTGCGTATAAAATAACTTGCCATAATCAGTAGGTACCAGCTTGGGCTTACGCTCAAACAGCTGTTTCCCGATATGCGCTTCCAATGCAGATAAATGCTGACTTACATTCGGCTGCGAAATAAACAGCATCTTTGATGCCGCCGTTAGTGAGCCGGTTTGATATACGGCTTTAAATGTTCTGTACCACTCCAGGTTAACCATCCTGCAAGTTATAAATATTTTTATGATGATTGATAAATCATATTATTTTCTTTATATGATCTAGTCCCTCACTTTTGTATCTGCAAAAAAGCATGGCATTATTCAACCACAAAGCAAATGAAAAGGATCGCATATATTGGAAGTCTTGGTTTACTTGGCATCATCACCACCGAATTCGGTGTAATTGGTATACTTCCGCAACTGGCGGCATATTACAACATCTCTATCGATCAGGCAGGCACCCTGTTAAGTGCCTTTGCATTGGTGATTGCACTGGGAGGCCCCCTGATGACACTCTGGTTATCAGGATATAACCGTAAAACGCTGATGGCTGTCAGCATTTCTATTTTTCTTATAACAGGAGTGGTATCATCTTTATCACCTCCCTTCTGGTTACTGCTGCTGGTGCGGATGTTGCCGGCATTCCTGCAGCCGGTGTACATTTCCACAGCCATCGCAGCCGCTACCGGTGCGGCCGATAAAAAGCACACCCATAAAATGATGGCCATCGTGATGAGCGGCATCGCTCTTGCAACGGTTACGACTATACCGTTTGCCACCTGGCTGGCAGGGATCTATAACAGCTGGCAATTATCGTTTGTAGTACAAACTATTGTGAGTGCGCTGGCCCTGATTGCCATCCTTGCTTTTCTGCCATCAATGCCGGCAGGGGAAAAACCATCTTATGGCGCGCAACTGAAAATACTCACCAAACCTGCGTTCCTGGCCAGTAGTATCATGAACGTGTTTATGGTGTCGGCCATGTTTTCCACCTACAGTTATTTTGCGGATTATCTTGGAAAAGTAAATCATATGTCCACCGGCGAAGTAGGCGTAATGCTGCTGTTGTTTGGTGCCGCCGGCGTACCCGGCAACTTCCTGGCGGGTAAACTGCTGAGCAAAAGCGTAACCGCTACCATGGCTGCTTCCCTCATCGCTATTACCCTGGTGTCTATCGGGATTTACTATCTCCCGCTGTTGTCGGTGCCGCTCATTATCATATGGGGTTTCCTGCACACGCCCTGCTTTATCACGGCACAGGCATACATGGTGGCTGCTGCACCGGAAGCGCCGGGGTTTGCCACCAGCTTATCTATTTCTTTCGGCAATATGGGCGTTACCCTGGGAACGGCCGTTAGCGGCTGGATCATTACTACGCAGGGCATTCACAACGCCCCATGGGTGATGCTGCTCTTCGGTACCGGCTCATTGCTTATGATGGGACTAAAAGAATTGCTGGCCGCCCGCGAAAAGCAATCGTCTCCGGCGATGGAAAATTGTCTTGGAGCAGGATTAAACTGATTTTGCTGATTACATTGATTTTATTTTGGGGATTTTTGATAAAAGATCAGGGGAGATGGATTTCCCCTGATCTTTATAAGTCCCTAAAACCATTTCATACAGAAATAGAGCACAATGACCGATAGTATCTGGATACAAATTGCCGCCAGAAGTCTCTTAATACCCCCGGTTTTGGATGGGCTGAATACATATACCGCATAAGAAAAAAAATATACAGCCATCGCCAATACCACAACTATTAAAAGATTTGGACCTTCAGGATCATTGAAAACGTAGAACAGCATCCTGGAACAAATGAGGGCCGTTGCTGCCAGGATTATTAACGAAGTCTTTTTTGACTTGAAATATAAATTTGCGACGTTATTACCCATGTTCATAAGATGACCATTTTCTTAAATGAATAATCTACTCCGGAATTTTGTTTTTTGCCCGGTTACGTTTATCTTTATAAAGTACCTAAAGCATTGATATCCAGTTTGTTCCTCTGATGCATCCCCCCTAAGGAATCTTCCGGAACCCCCTATAGCGCATTGGTACACAATATGTTACCGATCAAGTCCACATCACCTCCACGTCAACTCCATGTTCTCTCCACATCAAAGGTAAGTGTAAAGTATCTGCAAAGCATGTGCAAAGTATTGCCTGTCTATTGTTCAAGCTATCTTTAAATATCTCACAAAGAAAAAAGTAAAATCCTCCATAATCAGCATAAAATATAAAACCCGCTTGTATCTCCTCAAATCCTTTATAAAATCAAAAAAGTAAAATCAGGCAAATCAGCAAAATCAGTTTAATCCTGTTCCAGGACAACCTCCGCTTTGTCGCAAGTGCCCCCAAAGAATGTCGCTTTTGCACCGTCAATATGAAAAAGACGGCGGGTATCTTTGTAACGAAATGAAAAATCTGTAAAACTTCAATCTATCGTTATGCAAAAGATCACCCCATCATTATGGTTTAATATGAATGCAGAAGAAGCGATCAGCTTCTACTCATCCATCTTCAAAAATTCAAAAGTAACAGACAAGTCATACTACGGGGAAGGATCTCCTATTCCTGCCGGTACGCTGCTCGCCGCCACCTTTCACCTGGAAGGACAGGAGTTCCTGGCTATCAATGCAGGACCGCAGTTCCCGTTCACAGAAGCCATTTCTTTTACGGTATATTGTGAAAACCAGGAAGAAGTAGATTACTATTGGTCGAAGCTCACCGCAGACGGAGGAAAGGAAGTGCAATGCGGCTGGCTGAAAGATAAATTTGGCTTGTCCTGGCAGATTACGCCCACCATCATGTCTAAATTTCTGAGTGATCCTGATAAGGAAAAGTCGGGCAGAGCCATGCAGGCCATGATGAAAATGGTGAAACTGGATATCGCAGCGCTTGAAAAAGCATTTAACGGAAAATAGAGCATTATTGCCGGCTGTTGCCTTCAAAATTAATGAGCCAGTGAAGACCAAACTTATCAGTAAGCCCACCGAATAAAGCGCCCCAGAAAGTACTTTCCAGCGGATGCGTAGGAATACCATCCGCAGAAAGACGGGCATAAAAAGTACGGGCCTCGTCTTCACTGTTGCAGTTCAGTAATAAAGAAACGGTATTGCCGGCAGTAAGTCCCGCTTCAGGCACCATGTCGGACGCAGTGAGTACCAGGCTGCCTTTGGTAAGACTGGAATGTAAAATGAACGGTTTCATAAAAGCGGGTATTTCTGCCGAAACAGGCGATTCCCCGATGGTTTGAAGCATCAGCTCTCCACCCAGGCATTCTTTGTAGAAAGTCATTGCTTCCCGGCAGTTACCGTTAAAAGTAAGGTAGGTATGGATCATGGTCATTGTGGAACCGGATTTTTGTGTGAAAACTATACTGCAAAAATCGCAAGGGTTGCGGGAAGTAACAGGGGTGTAAAGCGACAATTCTCAGGGTAATTGCGGCATAAACTATTATAATTGCAGCGTATGATACATATTTCCATCCTGGTCCCTCTCGGGCATACCAGTTTAGTTAACATCGAGGGCAGCTACCAGATTTTATCGGACATCAACAACTTCCTCGCTGAAAAGGGCCGGGAGCCCAAGTTCCAGGTGCAGCTGGTGGGATTAACCACCGAGGTAAGCCAGCGTAACCGATTATTTACGATCTCTCCTGAGGTGCTGATAAAGGACGTAAAGAAAACGGACCTGATCATTATTCCTTCGCTGCACGGGGATCAGTCGAACGCCGCGGCCATGAACCAGGATTTTATTCCCTGGATCAGGCAGCAATATCAACAGGGCGCTGCTGTAGCCAGTTTATGCCTGGGCGCTTTTTTCCTGGCAGCTACCGGCCTCCTGAAAGGCAAGCAATGCGCTACCCACTGGAAAATGGCGCAGGAATTCAGAAGCATGTACCCCGATGTAAACCTGATGGACGACCGGATCATCACGGAAGAAGAACGCATCTATACCAGCGGCGGCGCCTATTCTTACCTCAACCTCATCCTTTACCTGGTGGAAAAGTATGCTGGCAGGGATATTGCGATCCTCACCGCTAAAGCATATGCCATTGATATTGACCGCCAGAGCCAGTCGCCTTTCATCATTTTCGAAGGACAAAAAGCACATAACGACGAACCAATCCGGAAAGCACAGGAATTTATTGAAGCCAGCTACCAGGACAAAATCACAGTAGAACAACTGTCTGATATGTCGGCTATAGGAAGAAGATCTTTTGAAAGAAGATTCAAAAAATCGACCGGTAACACGGTGATAGAATATATTCAGCGGATAAAAATAGAAGCCGCTAAGCGCGACTTTGAAACCAGCACAAAAAACGTGAACGAGGTAATCTATGACGTGGGATATATCGACACAAAAACATTCCGGACAATGTTCAAAAAGGTAACCGGACTCACCCCGCTGGAATACCGGAACAAATACAACAAACAAATTATGAACCCTGTAAATGACTAGTTATGGAAAAAACAACATTTAAAACGACCATCAATGCGCCACGTGAAAAAGTATGGGACGTACTTTGGGGCGAAACTTCCTACCAGCAATGGACAGCCCCTTTTGCTGAGGGCTCTCAGGTAGATACCAACTGGGAGAAAGGAAGCAAAGTAATATTCCACGATGGCAGTAACCGCGGCATGGTGGCCAGGATCGCAGACAAAGTACCCAATGAATTTATGTCGTTCCAACACCTCGGTGAAATTGATAACGGTGTGGAAGACCTCACCAGCGACAAAGTAAAAGCCTGGGCCGGCGCATATGAAAATTATACGCTTACTAACGTGAACGGCAAAACGGAGTTGCTCGTGGAAATGGACCTGGCGGACGATTTTAAAGATTACTTCAGTAAAACCTGGCCCATAGCGCTGGATAAAGTAAAGGAATTAGCAGAGCAGCAGTAATATTCTCCCTTCGCCCGCCATACAGCAGCAGGCGAAGGGATTTTTTATTATTTCCGGGAGAAACAATCCTGCGCAGAAAATACCTGCTTTGATCCGGAATACGGTTGTGCTATCTTTGCGGTTATTGTAACAGGTAACTACAGGCCGTAAAAATAAAATGCACTATGTTTCGGAAATCAACGATCTCCTGCCTGCTGATTTTATCTTTTTTAAGATTATCAGCGCAGGAAAAATATGAACTCAACAGCGGATGGCAATGCAATAATATCGCCGGCGTAAAAGTTACCGGTCAGCAACTCTCAGATCCGGCATATACCCTCTCCGGATGGACGCCGGCCACTGTACCAGGTACGGTGCTCACCACGCTCTTGGATAATAAGCAGGTACCCGATCCGATGTATGGCATGAACAATGAAAAGATACCGGATATCTACCACACCGGCCGCGATCATTACACTTATTGGTTTGTAAAGGATTTTACAGAACAGCCGGCCACCGGCGACGCACAGGTATGGCTGCATCTCCGGGCTGTAAATGATGGCTGCGATATTTACCTGAACGGCCACCGCGTCAATAAAACTACCCACTACGGCGCCTATCTCCGCCAAACATATAACATCACATCCTTCCTGGCGAAAAACGGGAAAAACCGTTTGGCTGTAATCGTGTACCCGCCCCAGTTTCCGGGTAACCCCAACGGCGGACAGGGAGGCGATGGCACCATCGCGAAAAATAACGGTCCGCAGTATACCGCAGGGTGGGACTGGATCCAACCCATGCGCGACCGCAACACCGGTATATGGGATAAAGTAACCATTGAAAAAACAGGCGCCGTAAGGATTAAAGATCCGCACATCATTACCCGTGTACCCGGCACCCGCCAGCCGCAAGGCCCGCAGGCGCCCGCTACCCTGCAGATAGGAGCGGAGCTGGAAAATGCTACCGCCAGAAATATCACCGGCACGTTGCAATATACCCTCGCCGGTAACCACATCACCAAAAAAGTAACGCTGCCGCCACATGCCACTGCCACTGTGCAACTGCCGGACCTGCTGCTGAAACAACCGCTGTTATGGTGGCCCGCCGGTTACGGCCCGCAGTCGCTGTATCAGCTGCAATTGCAGTTTGTAAACAACGGCAAAACGGATGATAAGGAAGACGTGGAATTTGGTGTTCGTGAAATTCAAACATACTGGAACGCACACACCGGCAGCAGGGAAATTGCCGTAAACGGTCAGAAGATATTTATTAAAGGCGGCAACTGGATCACCTCCGATGCCCTGTTCCGCTTCACAAAAGAAAGATACGATGCAGAAGTACGCTTCCACCGCGATATGAACCTGAACCTTATCCGGATCTGGGGCGGCAGCCTTACGGAAAGGCCAGAGTTCTACGAAGCCTGCGATAAGTACGGCCTGCTCGTGTTCCAGGACTTCTGGATATCGGGCGACTGTAACGGCAGATGGCAGGACCCCATGAAGAAAGAAGATCAGTGGACCCGTCGTAAATACCCCGACAACCACTCCCTGTTCCTCGAAAGTGTAGCCGACCAGGTGAAGATGTTACGCAACCATGCCTCGCTGGCCTTCTGGTGCGGAGGAAATGAAATTACGCCTCCGGCGGATTTGTTCGCCGCCATGAAGGATTCTATTATTCCGGCACTGGACGGTACCCGCTATTTCTTCGACTACTCCAACTCCGACAGTATGTCGCACAACACGCTTGGCGGCAATGGCGACGGTCCTTACGGTATTCAGCCACTGTCCACCTTCTGGAGCACCCGCACCTTTCCGTTTAACTCCGAAGTAGGTTCGGTAGGTACGGGCGACTATGAATCACTCGAAAGATTCCTCCCCGCGGAAAACCTGGTGCCGCCCGATCAGCAAACCGGCAAAACCGATGCGGTATGGGATTACCATAAGTACATCGCTTATAACAAAGCCGTAGATCCCTATGGGAAAACAAACGACCTGAGAGAGTGGGCCAACAAAGCACAGCTGGTAAACTACGACCAGTACCGCGCTTTAATGGAAGGCTTCAGCTCACACATGTGGGATTGGTACACCGGCGTGATCATCTGGAAAACGCAAAACCCCTGGACTGCCCTGCGCGGCCAGATGTATGATTACTACCTCGATCCCAACGCATGCCTGTATGGTACCCGCAAAGGAGCCACCCCGCTGCATGTGATGTATGATCCGGAAGAAGGAATGGTGATGGCCGTGAACAACACCTTCCAATACGCCCGCGACCTGATGCTGGAATTAAAAACATACGACATGCAGGGCAATGACAGCCTGCTCACACAGGTGTTTGTAGAAGTAGGACCCACCACCGTGCAAAAGTTTATGAATATGAAACCCCTCCTGGATAAACTAAAAGCGCAGCAGGGATTGTTCTTCTCTTTACGCTTGCTGAATGCACATCAACAGGTGGTGGATGAAAACCTGTACTGGTTGCCGGATGCCAAAGGAAATTATTCCGGGCTGGCACAAATGCCGGCAGCAGGAGTGAAGGCAACAGCAGTGAAAGCGGGAGCCGACAGTATTAACGTTACCATCAGCAACCCGGCAGGAGGGCCTGTGGCATTTTTCAACCGCGTATCGCTGGTAAATACACAGAACAAGAAAAGGATCTTACCGGTATTTTACAGCGATAATTATATTTCTGTATTACCCGGCGAACAGAAAACGATCAGCATCAGCGGCGGCGCTACCGCCACCAGCAAGGATGTGCAGATAGAAATTTATGGTAATAATGTAAAGCGGCAGTACATCGCTGTTCAATAATCAAACATATTGCAGGCATCTGTGTAAACAGATGCCTGTTTTTTTTGTATATTCATTTTGTTAATCTGTTCCCTGAACCTGTTTGTAGCTGTTGCCCTGGGATCCGGTTCGTAAGAAAATACCTATTATTCCAATTTATAGCAACAAAACTATTCATCGATGACCTCCCTGCAGGAAGAAACAACTATCCGGAAATTAGCCACCAATGAGAAGATGCCCTATGACCTGTTGCTGCTGGCCGATCCATCTGTAACCATGATCAACAGTTACCTCCCTTTCAGCGACGTATACGTGCTGGAAAAAAAGAAACAGGTAATTGCCGCCTACGTACTTTTGAAAGATAACGATGAACTGGAAATTAAGAACATCGCCGTAAACCCGGCCTACCAGGGAAAGGGCCTGGGAAAGATCCTTCTGCAGGATGCCGCGCAACGCGCCAGGGCAGGCGGATCTAAAAAGCTTTGTATTGGTACAGGCAACTCCAGCATTGCCCAGTTGTACCTGTACCAGCGGCAGGGTTTTGAAATAACCGCCATCCGGAAAAACTATTTCACCACACACTACCCCGAACCCATTTATGAAAATGGTATTCAATGCCGGCACCTGATTGTGCTGGAAAAGTCGTTATGCTGATAAGGGCTGGTCGCCCTTATTTTCAATATATGCCCTGGTTTTAGGCAAACTGTCGGGGTGATGCTCCCTTATGTATTTAATGAGGTTTTCGCGGATATAACACCGGAGGTCAAACGCATTGCCTGAACTGGAGGAACTCATCAGCGCCCTTACTTCAATGGTGCGTTCGCTGGTATTGGTTACCTGCAGGGCTTTTGCGCGTTTGTCCCACAACGGCGACGTATCCAGGAGTCTTTCAAACTCGGCCCTCACCTGGTCCACCGGCACGGTATAGTCCAGGTAAAAGAAGGCCGTGCCCAGTATTTCCGAGCCGGTGCGGGTCCAGTTCTGAAAAGGTTTCTCTATAAAATAATTAATCGGTAAAATCAGTTTACGCTGATCCCAGATATTCAACACCACATAAGTAAGGGTAATTTCTTCCACACGTCCCCATTCACCTTCCACTACCAGTACATCATCTATCCGGATAGGCTGTGTAAATGCCAGCTGGAAGCCGGCCAGCAGGTTGCCCAATGATTTCTGCGCGGCAAAGCCAATAATAATACCGCCCACACCCACACCGGTAAGGAGTCCTGTGCCGAGCTTCCGCATGCTGTCGAAGCTCAGTAAAATAATACAGGCAGTGATGATCAATATCAGCGCAATAGACACCTTACGGATAAACTGCAGCTGCGTACGTATTTTACGCTCCTTCAGGTTATTGGTCTTCTTCAGGTCGTAGGTATGATATACATAATCTTCCAGCACCTTGATAGCGCCGATCACCAACGCCGCAAAAGAGAGCGTGAGCGCTATTTCCGCCACTTTACTCAGCGCAGGCACATAGCTGGGGCGTACCCGCATTAATGGGATCGCCATGTTGAGCAGCAACAACGGCAGGAAATAATTGAACGCTTTTCCCAGGCGGAAAAGGATGGTGTGTATCAGGGAGAAATCCTGCTGTGTTCGTACAGATTGGCGTAAGAAGATCGATAACAGGTATTTGATCAGCCACCCGGTGATAACTGCAATGCCCGCCAGTATAAGGTTCCATAGGAAATTAGGCAGGTGGTCCGCATTTTCTATAAGTTGATTCCACATGCGCGCCTTGCCTCAAACATGATGCCGTTATATATCTGTTGTCATTAATTTATCATTAGAAAACAGCGCCATCACCAGCTTGCGGCCCTTGCTCTGGTTGAGTTCCAGCAGTTGGTGCGAACGTTGTACGGTATCCACACTAAACCCGCCGGTGATCCATACGGGTGAAGGCAACAGGGCGCCGGTTTCCAATAATGTGGTTATCTGCCGGAGGCCATCTCCATAATATTTAAAATTCCCGGTAAGCGAATATGCATAGTTGGAAATGTTCATGATCACGGCGCCTTTGTTGAACAACGTTTCCCTGGCTGCGGCTGTGGTAAGCGCCGTTACATCCTGGTAAATGCCGTTGGTAGTAAGCAGCGCTGCACTTAATTCGGACATAGTTCCGCCAACAAGATCTATGCACGCATCAAACATTTTTCCTTCTTGCTGATGTAGTATTGCCTGTAGCAAACCGGGTTGGTGGTAATTAATAATTTGGGAGACAGACAGCCCTGCGCTGACCAGCTGTTGCGTACTTTCTTCACTGCCCGCGGTGGCCAGCAGTTGCGTAAAACCTGCGTGCAGCAATAGTTTTACCAGTACCAGTCCTACGCCTCCGGCGGCGCCGCTGATAAAAACAGGCGCCTCCGGCGGAAGTCCAAGCCTGTTTAAGCATTGCAACGCCGTAAGCGAGGCGGTTGGGATAGCGGCTGCTGTGGCAAAGGAAATACCCGCCGGCTTATGCACCAGTATATCCTGGGGCACGCTGATATATTCCGCGTAAGTGCCATTGGAGCCCATACTGCCGGATGCCGCCATCACGGCGTCACCTGGGCTGAATTGCGTAACGGCTTTGCCTGTTTTCACAACCACTCCCGAAAATTCACGGCCCAGCACTGGTGAGTGCATACGCTTGCGCTCTGTAGCGCCCTGCCTGATCTGGTAGTCGATGGGGTTAAAGGCTGCCGCTGCAATCTGCACCAGCACGCCGTCATCGCCCGGTTCCGGTATGGGCATGGTGGTCATGGAAAAGTTTTCCACGCCGCCGAAATCGTTTAATATAATCGCCTGCATCTGTTGTTTCATCCCACAAAACTATTACGATGTTGGGTTATCTTTGCTATAGGTAAACCGGAGGTAACCGGTTACATGAGGAGAACCTATATGGCAACAATCAACATCAAAGGACAGATACGGGAAGCTACCTGTGAGGAAGAACTCACCGCCATGCGCGACAGCATTGAGCTATTCAGCGGCAAATGGAAACTCCAGCTGCTGCGGTACCTGGCGAACCGCACGGAGGAAAGCAATCATTTTAAAAAAATGCTGCGGGAAATCAATGGTATTTCTGCGCGTATGCTGTCGAAGGAACTAAAGGTGCTGGAGATCAATTTCCTGGTGACCCGTACGGTGTTGGCCACCAAACCAGTCACTGTAGCGTATGCCATTACACCATACGGGCAAACTATTCTCCCCGTGGCGGAAAACCTGGTGGAGTGGGGGCTTTGTCACCGTGAAAAAGTAAAGTCGGCTATATCCGCATAGCGCTTATTCATGTACCCGGATAATTAATATTAATAAGCGGTCAATTCAATGGCGGCTTCTTCCGCTATCTGTGTTAACCTCTCGGTCCATTTTTCTAATGCCAGTGCGCGTTCTTCCGGTGACATCCTCGCAGGGCCATGTATTACCTGTGGCTCCAGCACGGAAAAGCCCGTGAATTGGAAGATGCCGCGGTGAATAGGTTTCAGTATGTTTTCCAGGTCGCCGTGAAGCCCGCCGCTAATATACGCATCTTCCGGTCCGCCGATGGTGAGTGAAAGCATCGCTTTCTTTCCCGTGTAAATGCCGGTTTCATAAATGTGGCCGTTTCCATAAGACGTACCCATTGCAAATACGCGGTCTACCCAGCCTTTGAGGATGGCGGGGATGCTGAACCACCACATCGGGAACTGCCAGATCATTACATCGCACCAGGCTATTTTTTCCTGTTCGGCTGCAACATCAGCTGCAAAGCCGTTTACGCGGGAGGCATGTTGTTCTTCCAGTTGTTGTTTAAAAAAAGCATCGTTGTATACACTGGTGAAATTTGTGCGGTCGGACGTTGGGTTAAATTGCATGGCATACAGGTCGGAGGTTTGCACTTCATGACCTGCTTCCTGCAAGGTAGTTATTGCGGTGTTAAACATAGCCCCGTTCATACTCTTTGGTTCCGGATGCGCATAAACTATTAATATCTTCATAAAAGTTGTTTTTTAAATTACTGCGGACAAAATTATTCCACGAACGTTACATTTGTATTTTTGTAGCCTATTGTATGCAACACACAAAAATGTAAGTAATGGCAAAGCGCAAGGAAACGTCTACCAATCATTTGAACCGCGAACAGATCTCAGGTGTGTGCGGAGTGGCCTATGCCATTGATATCCTGGCAGGGAGGTGGAAATTATTTATCCTGTATAAGCTGGTGAACAGAACGCTGCGCTTCAGTGAATTAAAAGAACATATTCCCAATATCACCGATCGTATGCTTACCCTGCACCTGCAGGAGCTGGAAGCCGACGGACTCGTTACCCGGACTGTATATGCCGAAGTACCGCCGAGAGTGGAGTACCGGCTCACGGAAATTGCTGCGCGTCTTATTCCTGTATGGGATCAGCTGAACGACTGGGGGCATCAGCACCGCGATAAGCAGCTACAGCGATAGCGTAGTGGCGTTACCGTTATTTTCTATGGTAATAACAGCGGGAAAGTATTGCGCCGGAACGTTGGTCGGAAACCAGTTTCGTCCTGCTGCCACAATGATCAGTAATCCATTGTCATCTCCCAGTGCTGTAAACTGTTCCAGGCGCGGTTGCCTGGAAAAAACGGGTAGTCCGTAAGTGCTGATGAGCCGGTCCGCATAGCCGGTAGGATCGGTTGTAACCACACCCAGCTCACTGATACTGTCGATATATAGTTTCGGAGCCTCATTCTCCAGGCCATGCCGCGCAATCAACTCCAGCAGATTCCCATTGTTATCGTAAAAGTATACCGCCTGTGCATCCCAGTTGCTGAAATCAGCGATATGACTGCTGCCTGTTACCGGAAGCAGGGTGGTAAAGGTTTGCAGCCACTGTATAGCTTCAGGTAGCTGGTTATGCGGAATATTGAATGCTACGTGGTATACCGGTGCAATAGCCGTTTCCTGCTGTTCAAATGTAAGTATGGAGCTGCCGGCCTGTAAGCTGATGTGGCGGCTGCTTTCACTGATCACCGGCAATTGCAGTGATTGGGTATAAAATGCCGTGGTGGCGGTAAGGTTATGCGTGCTTAAAATAATCTCCCTGATCTTCATTGCTGTCTATTTTAGTACAAATGTACAAAAGCATCGGTTTTAATTTGTACATTTGTACTAATTTTTTTATTTTCGTAAGATATTAAAGGCGCGGGCATCTCATGAATACAAAAGAAAAGATACTGGAAACTGCTTTGGAATTGTTCAACAAGCAGGGGATAGATGTGATCACTATCCGGCATATTGCCAAAGAAATGGGGATCAGTCACAGTAACATCCAGTATTATTTTAAAAACGCAGATGACATCATTTACACGATATATGCCCGGCATATCGATGAACTGAATGAATGGCCCGTATTTGCAAACGGGCCGGCAGCAACGCTTCATACCCTGCAGGAGTCCATTACCACGATACTGGAACATATCTATCAGTACCGTTTTATCTACATCCATTTTGTGATGATTGCCCGGCGTATGCCGGAAATAAAGAAGGTATATGCCCAGCGGTTCAGCATCCGCAGAAGGCAGTTCCTCCGGCTATTTGAAAACTACCGGGAGCAGGGTATTGTAAGAACGGATATACCGGAAGAAGTATGGGAAAGCCTGATCCGGAGCATTTATCTCATCGGCGATTTCTGGATTTCGGCGAACGAACTTACTACGGGATTGAAAGGGAAAAAGGCAGTTAATTATTATGCCCGCCTCCTGGAGGATTTATTTTATCCCTATCTCACAGAAAAAGGAAAGAAGCTGGCAGCAGCATAAAAAAAACGGCGTACCCGTGAGGATACGCCGTTTCATCATCATTATGGGTTACTGTTGTGCGGATTGTTTCTTCTTATGATCAACAATAGCACCGGTACCGGCACCTACACCAGCACCAATCAGGGTACCAATGGCAGCGCCTTTCAGGCGGTCTTTGTTTACGATAGCACCGGTTACAGCACCTGCGCCGGCGCCTACAACGGCACCTTTAGCAGTATGGCTCCACGATTTCCAGCCCTTTTTCTTTGCAGGGGCGGGCGCCGGAGCTTCTGTATTGGCTACTGCCGGAGCAGTTTCATTGTTATATTGAGTACCGGCTACGTTTTCACGACTGTGTGAACGGTTGCTTTTCAACGCATTCATGGAATCCACTACCTGCTGTTTGATGGCACTTACATTGTTCATTGAATCAATGGTGGCTTTCTTTGCACTTTCAATAGCGGCGGCATTATCAGCGTTACTTTTGCAGGAAAAGAAAACGACTGCTGCAGCTAAGGCTACGAGTATCTGTTTCATGGTTTTAAGTTCTTTACCCCGCCTCCTGTCGAAAATTGTGCCATTTTTTAAAGGAATCCCGGAAACTCAGATGGGGAGCCGCATTTCCAGCATGTGTTTGCTAAAGCCGGTTTTCTCATAAGCCTTAATAGCGGGCTCATTTTCATTGTACACCTCCAGCCGCATTTCTACAATACCGCGCGATTGTGCCCATGTTTTCAATCCATCTATGATCAGCTTATTTACTCCCTTACCCCGCCATGATGGTGTTACATACATAAAGCCCAGGTACGCATACTGTGCAAACTTCACATAGGGCTTTGCATCCTCTATACGGGCGTAGCCGGAGCCAATAAGCTGCCCTGCCGCTTCTGCCACCAGCAGCTCAATATGCGAAGCAGTAATCATGGCTGCTATATCGTAATAATGTATAATGCCTTCTTTTAAAGTCGGATCAAAAGGACGTTCTGCGGTGATAACTCCCTGCTCAAATTCCAGTAATGTGGGCAAATCTGCCGCAGTGGCTTTACGGATAATGATTTCCTGCATGGTTCTCTGTGTAACTGATTCTTACAAATATCAGTTATTTTCTGTTTTCTGAAACAGGAGTATTCATGTTAGCTTTTTTATTTTACGGAAGAAGCAGTTCCTGCCGGGAACGATTGCGTAAATAACACCCTGCTTTTGCAGGTCATTTGTTATTTTGAACGCACGTTATGAAACAAATTTCATCTGAATTTTTTATGAAGATAATTACCTGTGCGTTATGTCTGCTAACCACTACTACCGCTATCGCACAATCGGCCGCGGATATTTCTAAAGTATGGGTTTCCGATAAAGGTGATGGCACGTATAAAAACCCGGTGCTGTACGCCGACTATTCCGATCCGGATGCGATCCGTGTAGGGGACGACTATTACATGGTTGCTTCCAGTTTTGACGCCATCCCCGGCCTGCCCATCCTGCATTCCCGCGACCTCGTGAACTGGCGCATCATCGGGCACGCATTATTACGCCAGCCTCCTTATGATCACTTTTCCGCACCACAACATGGCAACGGTGTTTGGGCGCCGGCCATACGCTATCACAACAACGAATTCTATATCTACTACCCGGACCCGGACTTCGGGATCTACGTGGTGAAATCAAAACAGATCACCGGCCCGTGGAGTACACCAGAGCTCGTGGTGGCAGGCAAAGGACTCATTGATCCCTGCCCGCTGTGGGACGATAACGGGAACGTATATATGGTCCACGCATACGCCGGCAGCCGCGCAGGTATTAAAAGTATTATCGTAGTGAAAAAGCTGGATGCCACCGGTACAAAAGCTACCGATGAAGGCGTACTGGTATTTGACGGTCACGATGAACACCCTACACTGGAAGGCCCCAAGTTTTATAAACGCAATGGTTACTATTACATTTTTGCACCCGCAGGCGGCGTGGGCACCGGCTGGCAGCTGGTGATGCGCTCAAAAGAAGTGTACGGCCCCTACGAAAGCAAAATAGTTATGGACCAGGGACGAACCTCCATCAACGGCCCGCACCAGGGCGCCTGGGTGCAAACACCCAAAGGGGATGACTGGTTCCTGCATTTCCAGGACCTGGAAGCTTACGGCAGGGTAGTACACCTGCAACCAATGAAATGGGTGGACAACTGGCCGGTGATAGGAACGGACAACGACCATGATGGAAAAGGAGAACCGGTACTGACCTATCGCAAACCGGTTACCGGCGCAGGTTACCCGGTTGCCACGCCACAGGAATCAGATGAGTTTAATGCCGCCACTTTAGGTTTACAGTGGCAATGGCAGGCCAACCCGGTTGCCGGCTGGGCATTCCCGTCGGTGGCAAAAGGCAGCCTGCGCCTGTTTGCCGCGCAAATACCGGATAGCGCCCGGAACCTCTGGGAAGTACCCCAGGTACTCCTGCAGAAATTCCCGGCGCCCGTATTCAAGGCTACTACAAAACTCAGCTTTAAACCACGGCAAAACGGGGATCGCGTAAACTTCCTGGTAATGGGACTTAACTACGCAGGACTGTCGCTGAGCAAAAAAGCAAACGGTATTTATCTGTCGTACTTCACCTGCACACAGGCAGATAAAGGCTCTCCTGAAAAAGCAACCGCCATATCGGAGATAACGTCAACGGAGATATTTTTCAGGGTAGAAGTGAGCGCAGGAGGTATTTGCCGCTTCAGTTACAGCACGGATGGAAAAACCTTCCAGGCCGCAGGTGAGCCGTTTACCGCTACTACCGGCAAATGGATAGGTGCCAAGATGGGATTGTGCTGCAGCCGCGACGTAAAAACAAATGATGCCGGCTGGGCAGATGTGGATTGGTGGAGGGTAGAATAAAACCCGCGGTTACCTTGGCGGTATCAGCAACTCAGATTGCAATACCCTTGTTTCAAATTCTTTAACGGGCCGTTTGCTCTCTATCAGTTGCAGCAATAATTCGGTGGCTACCTGGCCCATTTCAAAAGCGGGTTGCCGTACTACGGTGATAGGCGCATGCAGCAGCTCTATCAGGTCTGAATTGGAAAAACCCGTGAGTGCCATTCCTCCGGGAATAGCCACCTTTGCCTTTTTCAGGGCACGCATGCAGCCCGTGGTGAGCTTATCTGAGGTGGCAAAAATAGCATCCGGTTTAGTCTTTAATTTAATCAATTGGTTCACCGCATCGGTTACTTCAGGAAGCAACATGCCGCCATGAAAACAATATTTAATCAGCGCCGGCTGTGGCTGTATGCCATGTTTCTCCAGCGCAGCTATATATCCTGCCACCCGTTCCCGCGTAATGGAAAGATGCGCGGAGTTGGTAATACAGGCAATACGCCGGTATCCCTGCTGAAGCAGGTGCATGGTAGCGTTATAAGCGCCCTGGAAATTATCCACCATCACTTTATGCGTGGCGATGTCTTCTATAATCCTGTCGAAAAATACAATCGGGAATCCGTACTGATGCAGCGCTTTCAGATGGGTGAGGTCTTTCGTGGCGCTGGATACGGAAATGAGCAACCCGTCTATCGACCTGGAAGCCAGGTATTGCAAGGTTCTCACTTCTTTCTCAAAAGATTCATGACTCTGAGAAATAATTACCGTATAGCCCTTCTCGTTAGCTACCGATTCAATACCATTGATCGTTTGTGAAAAAAAACTGTTGGCAATTTCTGATACAATCACACCAATCGACCTGCTTTTCTTTTCTTTTAAACTCAATGCAATCGGGTTGGGATGATAGTTCAGACTTGCTGCATGTTCCAGCACCAGTTGCTTGGTAGCGGCACTGATCTCATGGCTGTCACGTAACGCGCGCGACACTGTGGAAGTGGACAGGCCAAGCGCCTGCGCAATATCTTTGATGGTTGCTGCTCTATACTTCATAACGGCTTCCGGACTATGTTTTCCGGTATTCTTGTTATGGTGAAAGTACTGATTTTTCCGGGAACGATTGCGTAAATAAACTTCACCATTAACAAATAGTTCTGTAGACTTGTAACAGCACAATACGGAAGAAAGAACTCCTGTTCAACCAATTAATCACCACGTTAATTAACGCTTACTATAGCACAACTTTTATTTGCCATTTAATTCACGCCAAACGTTATGAAAAGAATTTACTTCATTTGCTTACTGTTGTTGGGTTTCAGCAGTTGGGCGATTGCACAGACCCGTACCGTGAAAGGGAAGGTGACAGACGCCACTTCCGGTGAACCACTGCCGCTTGTGAGTGTTCAGGTTAAAGGCACTACTTCCGGTACACAAACAGATACACATGGGAACTTTAGCCTTCAGGTGCCGGAGGGCAAAAAGACCGAGCTGTTGTTCAGTTACATAGGGTATACTGCGGTGACACTGACAGCGGATAATGTCAACATGACAATAAAAATGGAACCAAACAATAAGAAACTGGATGAAATTGTGGTAGTAGGTTATGGCCTGGTGAAAAAACGGGATCTCACCGGCTCCGTGGTGTCAGTAAAAGGAGAAGAACTTAAAAAGGTACCTTCCACCAACGTGATGGAATCTGTACAGGGAAAACTGCCCGGTGTGGATATCACCCGCAGCAGCGGTGCAGCAGGCGCAAAGGTGAATGTAACGGTAAGAGGTAACCGGTCCATCAAAGCCAGCAATGGTCCCTTATACATCGTAGACGGGGTGCAGTATGAAAATATACAGGATATTAACCCGAATGATATCCAGTCGATGGAAGTACTGAAAGATGCGTCTTCCACCGCCATCTATGGCTCCCGCGGCGCTAACGGCGTAATCATGGTTACCACCAAACGCGGTACCTCCGGCAAACCCAGGGTAAACATCAGCTCTTATGTTGGTTCGTCTGAAGTAAACGGCTATCCGCGTATGAGTAACGGCCCCGAATATACAGCGCTGAAAAGGGAAGCCAACCGTACTACCGGCAGATGGGCCAGCGAGGCAGATGATTCAAAAATATTCAACGCATTTGAACTGGATGAAATAAAGAATAACCTGTGGGCTAACTATGCCGACCTCCTGTTGCATAAGGGCTTACAGCAGGACTACCAGGCAGGCATCTCCGGAGGATCAGAAAAAACAAAAGTGTATTTCTCCTTTGATTATTTCAATGAAAAAGGATTATTGAAACTGGATGATCTTAAACGTTATTCCACCCGTCTGAATATCGATCAAACGATTAACGATGCAATCAAAATAGGCGCACAAAGCCAGATCACCTATTATGAGCAGAGCACCCGCCGTGATCCGCTCAACCAGGCCAATAAGTACATTCCGCTGGCCATACCTTACGATTCGGCCGGCAACCTGGTATTATTCCCTAACAGCGGCTCGGCCATCAATCCCCTGGCGGATGAGCAGCCGAATGCTTACCAGAATAATACCCGCACTACGCGCACATTTATCAATGCTTACCTGGAACTTACGCCCTTCAGCGGTTTCATGTTCCGCTCCAACTTTGGCGTAACACTGGAAAATGCGAAACAGGGGGTGTTTGCATCTAAAAACTCTATCGACCGGTCTACCGCCTCTACCTCGCGGTCGCAGTCGAACGGCAGCACCCGCAGGTACCTCAGCTGGGAAAACGTGGCCACCTATAATAAAACAATCGGTGATCACTCCTTTGGCATCACCGGCGTAGCCAGCGTACTGTCGGATCAGCGCGACTCTTCACTTATGCAGGGCGAAGGCCAGCTGCTTCCGTCGCAGTTGTACTATGCCATGCAGAACAATGTAAGCGGCATCGCAGCACGCAGTATGTACCAGTCCAGCAAACTCATTTCCTTCACCGGCCGCCTGAACTATGCGTACAAAGGGAAATACCTGTTGTCGCTCACCGGCCGCTCCGATGGTTCTTCCAAACTTTCACCGGGTAACAAGTGGGCGTTCTTTCCCTCAGCAGCCGCAGCATGGCGCATCAGCGATGAAGCGTTCATGAAATCGCAAACCTTTTTCAGTGATCTGAAACTGAGAGTGAGCTATGGTATTGCCGGTAACGATGCAGTGGACCCTTATTCCACAATGAGCTATCTTACCAAAATACCTTTTTCATGGGATGATACCAATGCGGCAATGGCTTACACCATCGGCGACCAGGCAGGCAACAAAGGACTTAAATGGGAACTGTCTGCCACCAAAAATATAGGACTCGATTTCGGTATCATCGCCAACAGGATTACCGGTAGCATCGATTATTATGATACACAAACAAAAGACCTGCTGCTGCAACGTACCCTGCCTACTTCTTCCGGTGTGAGCACCGTAGTGCAGAACATTGGTAAAACCCGCAACAGGGGTATTGAAATAGGAATTAATACCACGAACATTTCCACCAGCGATTTCCGTTGGACTTCCAACATCGTATACTCCCGCAATAAAGAAGAAATTGTAGCGCTGGCAGATGGAAGTACCAACGATGTAGCCAATGGCTGGTTTATCGGCTCCCCGGTGAAAGTGTATTACGACTATGAGAAAATGGGTATCTGGCAAACAACAGAAGCTGCCGAAGCCACAAAGTATGGTTACAAACCCGGCGATATCAAAGTAAAGGACCAGGACGGAAAAGGAACCATCAACACATCCGACCGCATCATACTTGGTGCGCAGGTACCTAAATGGAGCGGAGGTTTCAATAACGATTTCCGGTACAAAAACTTTGATCTCAACATCTACGTATTTGCCCGTATTGGCCAGTGGATCAACTCCGAGTATGCGGCAAAATACGATCCGCAGGGATTGGAAAACAGCGCACCGGTAAATTACTGGACCCCGGAAAATCCATCCAACGATTATCCCCGGCCCAATGCCAGTCTTTCCAAAGATGGTACGCCTTTTATCAAAACACTGGGGTATAGAGATGGTTCTTTTGTAAAGATCCGTAACCTTTCACTTGGATACACTTTCTCCGCTGATGCATTGAAGTCGCTGCACCTGAGCAGTCTTCGTTTATACGTTACCGGTAAAAACCTCTTCACTTTCAGCAAAGTAAAAGACTATGACCCGGAAAGGGGAGGCGATCTGAGCAATCCGCTCACCAGGATGTATGTGGCAGGAATAAATGTTGAGTTCTAATTTCTAAAAAACGTAACAATGACACCCACTATAAATAAGTACCTCATCATATTGTGTATAGCCGCCGGCAGCCTTGCCGGATGCAACAAGCAACTGGAAGAATACAATCCCGGCGGCACTACCACCGATGCTGTATACTCCACCCCGGAAGGTTTTGAAACACTGGTAAACGCAGCGTATACCTATAACCGTTGGTGGTATGGAAAAGAAGAAGGATACAGCATGGCCGAAATGGGCACCGATATATGGACCAGCGGCACCGGCGATAAGTACCCGGATATGACCAACTACAACAACCTGCAGGCCAGCAATTCCGTGATGAGCGCTTTATGGAAACAGCTGTATGCAGCGATCAATTTGTGTAACGCAGGGATCACACGTATAGATGGCGCCGGGTTAACGCCGGAGAGAAAAGCCATACGCAGCGCCGAATTACATTTCCTCCGCGCTTTTTACTACTGGCATATTGTAGAAACCTGGGGGCCTGTCCATTTTACCCTTACGGAAACTTCAGGTGTAGTAACCACCGCCAACCGTACACCCGTAGATACTTTCTATGCACAGATCTTCCGCGACCTGGGAGAAGCAGTGAATAACCTGCCTGCTACTACATCCGACTATGGCCGTGTAACCAAGCCCGCTGCAGAAGCTTTCCTGGCGAGGATGTATCTCACCCGTGGCATGAACCAGCAGGCTGCTGACCTGGCAGATAAAGTAATTAACAGTTATGGCTACACGCTGTTGCCCAAATACGCAGATCTCTGGCGTATGGATAACCTGCAGAATAAAGAAGTGATCTGGGCTGTAAACTATATGAAGAACCTGGTGTTTGATGACCGCACCGATGCTACGCTGTTTCCTAACGGGCACTCACGCGGCGCCAACAACGCACACATGCTGTTTGCCATGAAGTACGATGACCTGCCGGGTATGCAGCGCGATATCCTTAACCAGCGTCCTTTTAACCGGTATATGCCCACGCTGTTCCTGTTAAACCTGTTCAACGAAAATGCAGATGCACGCTACGAAGGTTCTTTCAAACAGGTGTGGTATTGCAATAATCTTAAAACAGCGCCTAACGGTATGAAGCTGGGTGATACAGCTATCTATTGCAGTAAATATGTACTGCCCGCTTCCACTAAATACCGGATCTACGACAGGAACGCCGTATATACAGAAAATGGCGGCGGAAAAGACCGCACCCGTTATGTATCCCTGGATAAATTCGACGATCCCACACGGGCGTCCATGAACGAAGAACAAAGCGCGCGGGACGCATTTATTATCCGCCTCGCGGAAATGTATCTCATTGCAGCAGAAGCACAGTTCAAGCTGGGCAATTCAGCTAAAGCGGCAGAGTACATCAATGTGATCCGCAAACGGGCTGCCATCACAGGGCATGAAGCAGAGATGGTGATAACCGCCGCAGATATCAGTCTCGACTTTATCCTCGATGAAAGAGCGCGGGAGCTGGCCGGTGAACAACTGCGCTGGTTTGATCTGAAGCGTACCGGCAAACTGGCTGAGCGGATTGCGCTGCATAACCCGGATGCCAAAGTATATTTCCAGTCGTATCATACCGTGCGGCCTATTCCGCAGGATCAGATCGACGCCGTAACAAATAAAGACGAGTTTAAGCAAAACGATAAATATAACTAATGAAGATTCTTCAGATACTTTTATTATCATTATTGGGACTGGCGCCAGCCGGTCCCAAACCCGCTATATTCATGATCGGTGATTCCACCATGGCTAACAAGCCAATGGAAGATAATCCTGAACGCGGCTGGGGGCAATTGTTTCCGCAATTCTTTGAAAAGGATATCATCATAAAAAACTATGCGGTTAACGGAAGAAGTACCAAAAGCTTTATCGATGAACATCGCTGGGATAGCGTGTTGGCGCAACTGAAACCGGGTGACTGGGTGATGATCCAGTTTGGCCACAACGATGGAAAGATCAGTGATACTACCCGTTATGCAGCGCCGGAAGGAGCGTACAAAACCAACCTGGAGCGCTTTGTAAAAGAGGCCCGCGCCAAAGGCGCCCATCCTTTGCTTATTACACCGGTAGCGCGCCGTAAGTTTACCAATGGAGTTTTGGAAGATACCCACGGCGCTTATCCTGCAGTGGTAAGGTCCGTAGCCAATGCGATGCAGGTGCCGTTGGTTGATCTGCAACACAGTAGCGCTGCCTTACTGACTAAAGAGGGGGAAGCTGCGTCGCAAAAGATGTTCCGCACTACACCGCCGGGCCACTATAATACGCTGCCACAGGGTATCACAGACAATACTCATTTTTCTGCCTATGGCGCTGCAAAAATAGCTGCGCTCGTAGCCGGGGAAATCCGGGAAAAGAAATTACCACTGGCTGCGTACCTGCAAACAACTCCTTTTGAAGGAAAGTATAGCTATGAGCTGCCCGCGATCTATGAACCACATTTCAGGAAAGATACTTTTACGATCGCCTCTTTTGGCGCTAAAGCAGATGGCGTTACGTTAAACAGTAAGGCTATCAACGAAGCAATTACCGCGTGCAATAACAAAGGTGGCGGTGTGGTATTGGTGCCACCGGGTCTTTGGCTCACGGGCCCAATTGTGTTAAAAAGCAATGTGAATCTTCACCTGTCGAAGAACGCCGTATTGCAGTTCACTACCGACTTTGACCAGTATCCGCTTATCAGTACTACTTACGAAGGGCTTGCAGCCATACGTTGCCAGCCGCCCGTTTCTGCCAGTAACCAGGAAAATATAGCCGTTACCGGTAGTGGTATCCTTGATGGCGGCGGCGACGCCTGGCGCATGGTGAAGAAGGCCAAACTCACCGCTACGCAATGGGAAAACCTGGTAGCTTCAGGTGGCCTGGTTGGCCCTGATAGTGTTACCTGGTATCCTTCACAGTCATCTTATCTCGGCTCCAAAACTAACCTGGCAGGGGTAATCACCCCCGGCAGTAAAATAGCCGATTACGCAGGTATCAAAGATTATCTCCGGCCAAATATGGTGAGCATTGCATCCTGTAAAAATGTACTGCTGGAAGGGGTTACCTTCCAGAATTCACCGGCATGGTGCCTGCATCCGCTGCTCTGCGAAAACATCACCCTGCGTGGTGTGTATGTTAAAAACCCCTGGTACGCTCAAAATGGCGATGGGGTAGACCTTGAATCATGCAGCGGCGCTCAGATCCTCGACTGCACCTTTGATGTGGGCGATGATGGTATTTGTATCAAATCCGGCCGCGATGAGCAGGGACGTAAACGTGGTAAACCTACCGAAAATGTTATCGTGCAAAACTGTACGGTATACCACGCGCATGGCGGCTTTGTAATAGGCAGCGAAATGTCCGGTGGCGCCCGTAATATTTATGTATCCGATTGTTCGTTCCTGGGTACCGATATCGGGCTGCGTTTCAAAACGGCCCGTGGCCGCGGAGGAATCGTGGAAGATATTTATGCTGCCAACATCAACATGAAAGATATTCCGGGAGAAGCCATCCTGTTTGATATGTACTATGCTGCCAAAGACCCGGTGCCGCTGGCTGGCGAAAAGAGAGTGGCTCCCCGCGTGGAAACGCTGCCTGTTACAGCAGCTACGCCCCGGTTCCGTAATTTTTATATGAACAACATCGTATGCTACGGTGCAAAAAAAGCAGTGTTCATACGCGGCCTGCCGGAAATGCCGGTCAGCAATATTCACCTGCGTAACCTGGTGATCAAAGCAGATGAAGGCATCCAATGCCTGGAAGCAGAAAACGTGCATTTCAATAATGTATACCTGCTTACGTCTTCCGGCAAACCACCGGTGGAAACACGCAATACAAAAAACATTACACTCGACAGTTGCCGTTACCGCGATACTAAAACCAAATCAACGGAAGATCATGCGTTTTAAAAAATCAATACTCTCCACTGCATTGCTGCTTATCGTTTCACTCACACAGGCACAAACCGGTGCTGCCGGTATGGCGGCAACGGTGATGCGCATCTGGAAAGACTCGCTGGAAATGCAGCCCGGCAGGCAGGTCCGGTGGTCGTACGACCAGGGCGTGATCCTGGAAGGATTCACCGGCTTATGGAAAAGAACAGGTAACCAGGAATATTTCCGGTACATGCAAAGAAGCATGGATCATTTTGTGGATACTAACGGTAACATCCATACGTACCAGCTGGAAGATTACAATATTGATAATGTTAAAAACGGCCGGATACTGCTAACGCTTTATAAGGCCACTAAAAATAATAAGTATAAGATCGCTGCGGATCATCTGAGGGAGCAGCTGCGGGGACAACCCCGCACAAACAACGGCGGCTTCTGGCATAAAAAGCGCTATCCCTGGCAGATGTGGCTGGATGGACTTTACATGGGCGAACCTTTTTATGCAGAGTATGCCGTGCTCACCGGGGAAACCGGCGCCTTCCGCGATATTACCCGGCAGTTTGTACTGATGGAGCAGCACGCACGTGATTCCCGTACGGGCCTGTTATATCACGCGTGGGATGAATCAAAAGAGCAGCGTTGGGCCAATAAAACCACGGGGCAGTCGCCGCACTTCTGGGGCCGCGCTATGGGCTGGTATGCTATGGCGCTGGTAGATGTGCTGGAATATTATCCGGCTGGTGACCCTGGAAAAGACAGTCTTATTGCTATTTTAAACCGTACCGCCGCCGCCGTAAAAAAATACCAGGACGCCAAAACCGGCTGCTGGTACCAGGTGCTGGACAAAGGCGACAGTACAGGCAACTATGTAGAAGCCTCCGCCTCCTGCATGTTCGTATATGCGTTGGCGAAAGGAATGCGTTTGGGTTATCTGCCAGCAAGCTATCGCGGGGTAGCGGAGAAAGGATACAAAGGCATCCTGAAACAATTTATCCGTAAAAACCCGGAAGGGGATATCACCCTGAGCGGCACTGTAAGCGTGGCCGGGCTTGGCGGAGATCCCTATCGTGATGGCAGCTATGCTTATTATCTCAGCGAAAAGGTGATCGATAATGATCCTAAAGGCGTAGGGGCCTATATATTGGCCGCTAATGAAATGGAAATGATGACTAAATAATGTGGATATGAAACTTTCAAAAGAATTACTGGCACGGCTGCACGAAAATGATGCGCTGCAGATTCCGGCAGAAGCGTGCTTTACGCTGCCGGAAAAAGTGTTGCAATTTGGAACAGGCGTATTGCTGAGGGGGCTGCCCGGTTTTTTCATAGATAAAGCCAATAAGCAGGGTTTGTTTAATGGCAGGATAGTGGTAGTGAAATCAACGGACAAAGGCAGTACCGCTGCTTTCGATGAACAGGATAACCTTTATACACAGTGTATCCGGGGCATTGACGGCGGGAAAACGGTATCGGAAAATATTATTAACGCCAGCATCAGCAGGGTGCTGACAGCCGCCACCCAATGGAACGATATCATGGATTGCGCTGCCAGTCCGCATATGCAGGTAGTAATATCCAATACCACGGAAGTTGGTATTGTGTATGTGGAAGAAAGCATTCATGCCGCGCCGCCGGTATCCTTTCCCGGTAAACTGCTGGCTTTCCTCTATCGCCGCTATCAGCATTTTAAGGGAGATGCCACCAAAGGAATAGTGATCATTCCTACAGAACTGATCCCGGATAACGGCAGCAAACTCCGGGAAATCCTGTTGCAGCTGAGCGCATTTAATCAGCTGGAAGAAGGCTTTATACACTGGCTTACCAACAATAACTATTGCTGTAATTCACTGGTGGATTGTATTGTACCCGGCGCTGCCGACATCGCATTAGGTTATGAAGATGAACTCCTGATCATGACCGAAGTATACCGGTTATGGGCCATTGAAACCAGCAGTGAGCACGTAAGAAAGATATTATCTTTCAGTGAAGCAGATGCCGGCGTGGTGTTGTCGCCCGACATCAATGTATTCCGCGAGCTGAAGCTCCGTTTACTCAACGGCACGCATACTCTCAGCTGCGGACTGGCCTTCCTGGCCGGGCATGAAACCGTGAAGGCCGCCATGAATGACGAAGCAATGGCTGCCTATATGGAAGGGCTGATGATGCATGAAATTATCCCTGCTATAACAGACATCCATATACGTAACGACGCCGCTATCCGTTTCGCCGGCGCCGTGCTGGACCGCTTCCGTAACCCGGCTATTGAACATAAGTGGTTAAGCATTTGCAGTCAGTATACGGCGAAGTTAAGAATGCGGGTATTGCCGGTACTGTTGCAATACCACCGGCGTACAGCACATGTACCGGCACTGATGGCGCTGGGCTTTGCAGCGCATGCATTGTTTATGCGGGGTGGCAGTAACTACACCATCACCGATGAACAGGCCGCCTGGTATGCGGCGCAGTGGCAGCAGCATACGCCGGAGGATGTGATAAAAAACTCCTTCAGCAATGAGGCCATATGGGGATATAACCTGGCCACCATTCCTGGTTTCGCACAATTGGTTACCACGATGCTGAAGGCATTAATGGAACAGGGCGTAGCTGTTTATCTTGAAAAAATAGCAGCAGAAATAGCGGTATCGTAAAATTTTAAGGATAGATAAATGAAGCAGAAAGTATTAAAGGTGCATCCGCACGATAACGTGCTGGTAGCACTACAGGACCTGGAAAAGGAAGAAACGGTGGAGTATAACGGCACCGTATACACGATGCAGGAAAAGATTCCTGCCAAACACAAGTTTGCAGTGGCGCCTATGAAAGAAGGTGATGCCATTTACATGTATGGCGTGCTGGTAGGGCGTGCACAGCGCACCATTAGCGCCGGCAGCAGGATTGCCGTGGAAAATGTACACCATGCTGCCAATGGCTATGAGCTGGCTGCACAACGGAAAACCACCTGGCAGCCGCCGGATGTTTCCCGCTGGCAACAGCAAACTTTTATGGGTTACCATCGTGCCAACGGCAGCGTAGGTACCGCTAATTACTGGCTGGTGATTCCGTTGGTGTTTTGCGAAAACAGGAATGTGGAAGTGTTGAAAGAAGCGCTGCTACCGGAACTGGGATATGCCCGTCCGGGTAAGTACGCTGCCTTTACGCGCTCGCTGGCAGCAAAGCAGCGGGCCGGCGCCGGTTCCGGGCAGATCCTCGAAACGGTGTATACCGAAGATACAGCGGGGGCACAAAACAGCCGCGTATTTGAAAACGTGGACGGTATCAAATTCCTCACACATGACGGCGGTTGCGGTGGCATCCGCCAGGATGCACAAACACTGTGCGGCCTGTTGGCAGGATATATTACTCATGCTAACGTGGCCGGTGCCACGGTGCTGAGCCTGGGTTGCCAGAATGCGCAGATCAGTATGTTGCAGGATGAAATCAATAAACGCGATCCCGGGTTTTCAAAGCCGCTGTATATACTGGATCAGCAGCAAACCGGCGCGGAGAGCCAGTTGATCACGGATGCGATCCGTCAAACTTTCGCAGGACTGATGCTTGCCAATCAATGTACCCGCCAGCCTGCACCGTTGAGTAAATTATGCATCGGGCTGGAATGCGGCGGCTCGGATGGTTTCTCCGGCATCTCTGCCAATCCTGCTATCGGCTATACTTCCGATCTGCTGACGGCCCTGGGCGGCTCCGTTATCCTCGCTGAATTCCCTGAACTCTGCGGCGTTGAGCAGGAAATGAGTGACCGGTGCCGCAACGTGGATGATGCCACCCGGTTCATCCAGCTGATGCGTACCTATCAGCAGCGTGCGGAAGAAGCAGGCTCCGGATTTGATATGAATCCATCTCCTGGAAATATAAAAGACGGACTGATCACCGATGCTATCAAATCGGCCGGGGCAGCCAAGAAGGGAGGCACCTCACCGGTAGCTGCTGTACTGGATTACCCCGAAATGGTGCGGCAGCCGGGGCTTAACCTGCTTTGCACACCTGGTAATGATGTGGAGTCCACTACCGCAGAAGTAGGCAGTGGCGCCAATGTGGTGCTGTTTACCACCGGGCTGGGAACCCCTACCGGCAACCCTATTGCACCGGTCATCAAACTCTCCAGCAATACAAAGCTGTACCAGCGTATGCATGATATCATCGATATTAATACCGGTACTATTATAGACGGTGAAGAAACCATTGCTGAAGCAGGAGAACGTATACTCGACTACGTTATACAGGTGGCCAGCGGTGCTATCACCGCAAAATCTGTCCTCAACGGTCAGGATGATTTTATTCCCTGGAAAAGAGGAGTGTCATTGTAATACTTAAATACTTTACGGATGAGAAAAAAATTCATGGATGAAAATTTCCTCCTGAATAATGATGCGGCAGAAAGGCTTTACCACGACTATGCAAAGGATATGCCCATTATCGATTATCATTGTCACCTGCCACCCGCGCAGATAGCCGCGGATACAAGGTTTGAGAATATCACACAGGCATGGCTATACGGAGATCATTATAAATGGCGCGCTATGCGCACCAATGGGGTACCGGAAAGTTATTGTACCGGTAATAATACGGATTGGGAGAAATTTGAAAAGTGGGCCGCTACTGTGCCGTATACACTGCGCAACCCTTTACACCACTGGACACACCTGGAACTGCAACGTTATTTCGGCATCAGCGATATACTGAATCCTGCGTCTGCAAAGCAAATCTATGACAGCTGTAACCAGCTGCTGCAAACACCGGAATACAGCGTGCAAAACCTGTTACGCAGCAGGAATGTGTCGCTCATCTGTACTACCGATGATCCGGCCGACAACCTGCAATATCACCGGCAACTCAAACAGGATGGATTTGAAATACCGGTAGTACCTGCCTTCCGTCCCGATCAGGCCATGAATGTAGACGTACCGGAAGCATATAACCGGTACCTGGAAAAACTGGAACAGGCTGCCAACTGCAGCATTAATACCTATGATGATCTGTTGCAGACACTGAAAAACAGGCATGATGTATTTGCGGCCCACGGTTGTAAAGTATCCGATCATGGTATTGAGGAAATATATGCAGATGATTTTCTGGAGAAAGATATCCGGCAGATCTTTTTAAAGATACGCGGTGGTCAGGTGCTTACCTATACCGAAAGCCGGCAGTTTAAATCGGCGCTGCTGCTGGAACTGGCGCTCATGGATTGGAAAGCAGGGTGGGTGCAGCAGTACCATCTCGGCGCCCTGCGGAATAATAATTCCCGCATGCTGCGGCAGCTGGGACCGGATACCGGCTGGGATTCTATCGGTGATTTTTCCCAGGCCCGCGCGCTTGCCAAATTCCTCGATAAACTGGATAGCCAGGATAAACTGGCGAAAACAATCATCTATAACCTGAACCCCGCCGATAATGAACTCATGGCTACCATGACGGGTAACTTCAACGATGGTTCAGTAGCCGGTAAAGTACAATTCGGCGCCGCTTGGTGGTTCCTGGATCAGAAAGACGGTATGACCCGGCAAATAAATGCACTCTCCAACATGGGGCTGATATCCCGCTTTGTGGGCATGCTCACGGATTCACGCAGCTTCCTTTCATATCCGCGCCATGAGTACTTCCGCCGCCTGCTCTGCGACCTCTTCGGTGAAGAGATAGAGCGTGGCGAAATTCCGGACGACATAGAGGCGGTGGGAAAAATGATACAGGACATTTGTTACGGTAACGCTAAATCATATTTTGGCTGGTGAGCCGGGAAATAGCGAAAACAATCGTTTTCGCTATTTCTCCGTTTTGTAACTATAAACAGTTAATAATACTCCCACTACTACCAGCACAGCGCCGATCCACGGTGTGCCGGCAAGCCCGATAGAAGAGCCCACTACCAATCCGCCTGCGGTGGCGCCGATGGCCACGCCTACATTAAATGCAGCAATGTTAAGCGATGACGAAACCGCTTCTGTACCCGGCAGGTATTTCTCTGCCAGTTGTACAATATAGAGCTGTAACCCCGGTACAGAAGAAAAGGATAACCCGCCCATCAGGAATAAGGTAAGAACAGCCGGGATTTTATAGTGCATGGTAAAGGTGAAAACGAATAGCACCATTGCCTGAAGAGCAAATATGATGATCAGCGCCCTCGCAGGTTGGTGGTTGGATACTTTCCCACCTATCATGTTGCCTAAGGCAATGGCCACACCATATACCAGTAATAAAATGCTGACGGAACCGGCGGAGAATCCGGTTACCTTTTCCAGCAGGGTAGCCAGATAGGTAAAGGCCACAAAGGTGCCGCCATAGCCAAATGCAGTGATGGCCAGCACCAGCAGGATATGTTTGTTCTGTAATACTTTCAGCTGGTCTTTCAGTTGCACCGGCCTGCCATTGGAAATATGATCCGGTAATAAGATCAGGTTGGCAATGAGGCCAATGCTTCCTAATAGGGCTACCCCCGCAAAGGTGGCTCTCCAGCCCAGGTGCTGACCAATAAAAGTACCCAGCGGTACGCCTACGATGGTGGCAATGGTAAAGCCTGCAAACATAATCGCAATAGCGGTAGCCCGTTTATTTTCAGCCACCAGGGATGCGGCAATAGTGGCGCCGGCGCCAATAAATACGCCGTGTGCAAAGCCGGAAATAAAACGGCTGGCCAGCAGGAATATAAAATTAGGCGCCATCGCTGAGGCAAGGTGGCCGGCTATAAATAACCCCATCAGGAAAATAAGCAGGGGCTTTCGCCGCACATGACTGGTAAGCGCCGTGAGGATAGGGCCGCCTATCGCTACACCCAACGCGTATAAGGTTACCTGCAGACCGGCAGCAGATACACTCACGTTCATACTATGGGCAACGGTGGGTAGTATGCCCACCATCACAAATTCCGTGGTTCCTATAGCAAAGGCGCTGATGGTTAAAGCCCATAAAGCAGCCGGAAGTCCTTTCCTGACGGGTAATGCAGCAGCTGGTGCTGCAATGGTTTCGTGCGACATGTGAATAATATTTTTTTGGCTCCACAAATTTAGCCGGCCCTTTTCTATTATCATAATGATTTAAATGCTAGATTAGCATCATTAAAATGATCGGTTATGATGCTTAATTTTGAGTGGTTGCGTACATTTAAAACGATCTATGAAACAGGTTCGCTAACGGTTACTGCGAGGGATCTGTATATTTCACAATCAGGTGTAAGCCTGCATCTCAACTCATTGGAGGTATTTGTAGGTTATAAGCTGTTCGATCGGGCGCCCCGGAAAATGGTGGCTACGGAGCGCGCAAAAGTGTTGTATAACTTTACAATAGAGGCGATCCAAAGGCTGGAAGCAACAGAGCAGCATTTTCATAAAAGTGCAGACACCAACAAATCTACCATCACCATAGGTATGTGCCTGGAAACATTCCAGTTTACACTGGAGCAGCATATTGCGTCCCTGCCGTTTAATGTGAGCATTAAGTTTGGCGAGTATACCGATATGCAGCAAGAGCTGGATCACGGATTGCTGGATCTGATCGTTACCCCGCAGAAGGGCAACCAGGTTAATCTTGAATACAAAGCATTTTCAAAAGAAAAGATTGTACTGGTAGGTGGGGGAAAACAGGATAGCAAAGTGTTTGATAAACTGATCCGTAGCAATAAGATCATAGAGGCGGAAGACTGGCTCCGGAAACAGGTATGGTACAGCACAGCCGCAGATATGGAGAATCTGCGCAAATTCTGGCACCTGAATTTTGACCGTCACCCGGATTTTCGGCCTAATTATATTGTACCCAATAAGTGCTCTATAGTCCGCTGTCTGAGTAATGGAAAGGGTTTTGCTGTTATCCCTGATTTTTTATGCCGCCAGGAAATACAAACCGGTAAGGTTAAACTGGTATGGGAAGGCAGGCAGGTGATAGAAAATACCCTGTATTTTGGCAGAAGGAAAAAAACGATGTTTGCAGAAGAAATTAACCGTATTGAAGGCCTTTTTAAAGAACAGGTGGCAACATAAATTTTTTTTTGAGGCTACTGACATAGGGTTGTCACAACCCCTTGTTTTCTTTGTATTGTAAAACAAAAAAATACAGACTTTATGGAAAACAACACCTTATCTGCCGCAACTACAACCACTGTTATCACTCCTGGTCAGTTACTGAAACACTGGCAGGGCCACCGCGCATTGACCCGCCGGATGATTGAAGCATTTCCGGAAGATCAGCTGTTCACCTTCAGCGTGGGTGGTATGCGACCCTTTTCCACTTTGGTGATGGAATTCTGCGGAATGGCTTTCCCCTCCGTATATGGCGTTATCACCGACGAATGGCTGGGTATTGATGTATTGCTGAAAGATACCGGCGCGGTAGTAAAGCCTACCACCAAAGCGGAGCTGTTGCAGCTTTGGGATGTTATTACAGAAAAGCTCAACGAATGGTGGCCTAAAATCCCCGTGGAAGCCTTTCAAAAGGAAATCACCGCCTTTGGACAGTATGAAGGCAAATCGGTTAGCATCCTGTTCTACATTTTCGACAATGAGATTCACCACCGCGGACAGGGGTATGTATATCTCCGCGCACTTGGTATAGAGCCTCCCGCCTTCTGGGACAGGGATCAGAATTTATGATCTGGCGGCATTAAACTTTTCCCGGTATTCAGAAGGGGTCATTCCCACCGTTTTGCGGAATACCTTTCTGAATGCTTTGGGATCGTTATAGCCGGAGTTGTAAATCACTTCTGCCATTTGCTGCCCGGTTTGTTCCAGTAGTTTTTTGGCTGCTTCAATCCGCGTGAATTGCAGGTATTCAATAGGGGTTACACCAGTTACCTGTTTAAATCTTCTCACAATATTTCTCCTGCTGGAAGGGATGTCCCTGATCATTTCTTCGATGGTGCCTACGTCCTGGTAGCTGGTTTCAATCCGCTGTTGTGCAGAGGCCACGAGGTCGTCGTGATGATTGCGGGTAGGCTGGAATGTGCTGAAATAGGACTGTTTGTCGCGGCCCATATCCACCGCAAAAATTTTAGCGGTCCTTATCGCTATTTCAATGCCGCAATGCACTTCCAGCAGATGAAGCAGCAGGTGGAAGGTAGAAGTGGCGCCACCACTCGTATAAATGCCGGAATCGTGGGTAACTGTTTTATCTGATAACAGGTTCACTGCCGGGAAAGAAACGGAAAATTCCTTGCAGGCATCTACATGGGTGGTGGCTATTTTACCATCCAGCAAACCGGAAGCGCCCAGTAAAAAAGCGCCGGTACAGAAGCTGGCGATTTCAGCGCCGCTTTTATATTGTTGTTGCAGCCAGGGAAGATAAGCCCGGTTTTCTGCAATCGACTGGCGGATATCATCTGTAGTAAAAGAAGGTACCAGCACCAGGTTAAAAGTGCCCGCTGCATCTGTATGTTGCGACGCATAATCCGGAAATGCTGCTGCCAGGTGTTCCGTTTCAGCAGTATGTACCAGTGTTATTTTGAAGGGTGTTGGCTGGCTGTTTTTATAGTAAATCTTATTGACGGTGTCCAGCACATCTGTTATGGCAGCCAGGCTTAAAAGCTTGTAGTGGCGTATAAGCAGGATCCCAATTTGTAGCATATGGCTTTCAGTTTTTAGTTGTCTACTCAAACATAACGAATTTGTCGCAAATACCCCCTAATATTGACTCTATCAGCATCCATCCGGACAGAAATTATAGGGTACCTTACCGTTAGTTTGAGAACCAAAAAAATATTATTATATGGAAACTGTAAGCACACGGATGCAGGGCATCCTTCCACTGTTTGATCTTCACACCGTTTTTTTTCCAAAGGTACTGGATGGAATTACGGATGAAGACGCGCATAAAAGACTGGATACTCCTGCCAATCACATTGCCTGGCTCGCCGGTAGCCTGGTACAGCAACGGTTTGAGCTGGCCGGTTTGCTGAAAGTGGAAGCCACATCTTCAGCAAATGATCTTTTCAAAGATTTCCAGGGAATAAAAGACTCACAGCAGTATCCATCTCTCGAAATTTTTAAAAAAGACTGGGAGAAAATTTCCCCGTTGTTAAAAACAGCATTGGTAAGTGTAACAGATGAACAACTGGATCATATACTGGAATTCCCGGGTATGAAAATGTCGCTCTGGGATTTGCTGACTTTTAATATTTACCGGGAGGCCAATTGTATCGGGCAAATTGCCTTATGGAGGCGGCTGTTGAAATATGAGCCGATGAAATACATGTAATCAAAATTATTACAATGGTAGAAGTATTCATAACGAATGTAAAACGGGTAGCTGCCGCGAAAGAAATAGTAGCGTTGTTACTCCGTAATTTTCCGGATAGTAAAATCAATTTCGATCTTGAAGACTGTGATAAAGTATTAAGAGTGGAAGGCGAAAATTTTCATCCCGGAAAAATAATGATGCTGGTAAATGAAAATGGATTCCAGTGTCAGGTAATGGAAGAATAAGGAGCCGTCTTAAACAGACGGCTTTTCCTGCAAAACAAATTATAATATCGTAAGATTTTTAGCTTTATATGCCTGTAGTTCCGGGCTGCTGGCAGGTAGTTCGGTAATGAGGTAATGAATATCCTGCAGGTCGGCAATTTTCATTTTCATAGAAGAATTGAGCTTCTCCGAAATAGCCAGTATCGCTACCTTCTCTGTGGCTTTGATCATGGCCTTTTTTACCTGGATCGTTTCCCAGTCGGCATCCGTTAACCCATTCACCGGATCAATGGCATTGGTGCCGATGATACATAAGTCTGCCTTGATATTGGAAAGGTACTCAAACACTTCCCCGCTTACCGTCATCTGGCTGTAGGCAGAAATCTGCCCGCCTATCACGATTGTTTTGATCATGGGTTTATCCAGCAGTTCCACGGCAGATAATACATTCACCGTAATAAACGTGGCCCGCAGGGTAGCCGGTATTTTTTTGATGAATTCCCGGATGGTAGTTCCGCCACCAATCAGTACAATCATATCGTCTTTGAGCAGCTGCAGCGTTTTTTCTGCAATCACCAGCTTGTTGTTCTGTGCATAGGTTTGTGAGTCGTGCCCGTAATGATAAGCAATAGACATGGCCCCTCCCTTGATCTTCACTACTTCGCCATCATCGGCCAGTTCGTTCACATCACGGCGGATGGTATCCTCTGAAACATTGATCAGGGTTACCAGCTCATTGTAGGTGATGCGGGTGTGGATGTTCACCTGCTGTATAATTAACTGCTTCCTGGCCTTTTTGGTCAGGGACACAGGAGGCAACTGATCCTGGGTGTTCGTACTATCCATAGCGTGCAACGATTCAAAGGGTGATGATAGTTAAAATCCCGGCATTTGCAAAATTCGGACTACCGGGTAAAATAATACTATCCGCAAAAATAGAAGTTCATATGGGATTTTGCACTTTTATCACGATAAATAATTTTTCTGCAAGAAGTGGTTTTATTAAAACTATTAATAATCATGTACTTATAGTTTTTTGGATATGGTTTTGCTTACTTTATATGCGTATTTTGCAATTATTATTTGCAAATAATTTGCAGAAATAAAGGAAATGACTATTTTGGAGTTGTATTTCCGCATTTTTTGAAGAAACTATCAACCAAACCACAAATGATGAAAAATGTCATAAACATGGCAACTTTCACAAAACTATTCCTGCCTGTAGTCAGCCTATTGTTTTGTCTTGGAAGTTATGCACAGACACCTGCCAGCAAACCATCGCAAATTTCAGGTACCGTAACAGGCGCCGACGGACAAAAAATCATCGGCGCCACCGTATCCCTCTTAGCCGCCAAAGGAGTAGGCGCTATGACGGATGTAAACGGTAAATTTTCATTGAGCATCCCTGCTGCCCACCCGGCAGATATTACCCTTGCCATCACTTTTATCGGGTATGAAAGAAAAGAAGTAAAAGTAGCGCCCGGTCAAACCAACATTTCCGTTCAGCTGGACCAGGCCTCCAAAGCATTGGGAGAACTGGTGGTAACAGCCCTTGGTATTAAGAAAGATAAAAAAGCCGTAGCCTATGCCGTTACTGAAGTAAAAGGAAGTGAATTTACCCAGGCCCGCGAAATTAATGTGGCCAACGCATTAACCGGTAAAATTGCCGGCGTAAATGCCTCTGGTCTCGCTGGTGGCCCTGGTAGCTCCAGCCGCGTAATTATCCGTGGTACCGGCTCCCTCAATGGCGATAACCAGCCGTTGTACGTAATCAATGGTATGCCCATCGATAATACCACCCAAAGTGTTCCCGCCAGCGGCAACGGCTCCGTAGGGCTGAACAGCGATCGTGGCGATGGTATAGCCGGTATCAACCCGGACGACATTGAATCCATTACTGTACTGAAAGGCGGTACCGCCGCCGCACTCTATGGCGCCCGCGCAGCCAACGGCGTTATCCTTATCACCACCAAAAAAGGCGTGAAGCAAAAAGGCATCGGCGTGGATTATAACTCCACCTTTACCGCCGAAACACCCGCTATTATCCCCGACTGGCAATACGAATACGGCTCCGGTACTAACGGTAAAAAGCCTGCGAATAAAAATGAAGCCATCGCTGCGGGCCGCCTCTCCTGGGGACCAAAAATGGACGGTACAGATGTCGTGCAGTTTGATGGGGTAAGCCGCCCGTATTCTCCACAAAAAAATAACATCAAAAACTTTTACAACACCGGAACCACCTTTACCAACACGGTGTCTTTTTCCGGCGGCAACGAAAGCACTACTTTCCGCGCTTCCCTGTCGGATATGAACAACCACGGCCTGGTACCCAACCAGCACCTGAATAAGAAAATATTCTCTGCCAGCATAAACTCAAACCTGAGCAACAAACTCTCCGTAGAGGCTTATGCTCAATACAATATTGAAAAAGCCGAAAACAGGAGCGGCGTATCGGATGCACCGGGCAATCTTAACTGGAGCACCTACATGCTGGCCAACACCGTGGATATCCGCAACATGGACCCCGGCTACGATAAAGATGGCAATGAAGTAAAATGGAACCCTTCCGAATTTGCCAGCAACCCTTACTTCGTACTCAACAAGTTCAAAAATAACGACGACCGTAACCGCTTTATCGGTAACGTAAGCATCAAGTATAATATCCTCGATAACCTGTTTGTTCGCGGCCGCGTAAACCACGACTACATGAACATCGGTTACGTGGGTATTGTACCTACCGGTACAGCCTATGCTGTGGATGGTTTTTATGCCCAAAGCAATACCACTTCATCTGAAACAAACGGAGAACTGACCCTTAACTACCAGGCTAAACTGAGCAGCGATTTCGACTTAACAGCAATGGCCGGCGGTAACCAGCGCAGGGCAAAATCGGACGCCGTTATTTTTGATGGTAAAGGATTCTTTGAACCAGGATTTTACGACCCTTCCAACGTGAAGAACTTAAGCGTTAAAAACCTGAACCAGCACCAGGGAACCAATTCTGTATTCGGTTCACTGGATCTTGCTTTCAGAAACCTGTTGTTTATTTCAGCTACCGGCCGTAACGACTGGTTCTCTACTTTGTCGGCCCAAAAGAATAATATCTTCTATCCCTCTGTAGGCGCCAGCTTCCTGTTGTCGGAAGCAGTGAAACTGCCCTCCTGGATCAATTATGCCAAAGTAAGATCTTCCTGGGCGCAGGTAGGTGGCGGCGCGCCGTTAGCGTATGCACTTAATCAAACCTACAGCATGGTACCGGGTGGCGGCCACTTAGGACAACCACTGCAAACACCTACACAAACCAATGGTGTTGGTTCCGGCTTACTCATGGCGCCCAACCAGGACCTGAAACCTTTTACCTCTACCACTATTGAAGCAGGTATTGAAGGCCGTTTCCTGAACAGCCGCCTGTCGGCCGACATCACGGTGTATAACCGTAAAACTACCGACGATATCATGCAGGTAGCCGTTTCTCCCGGCTCCGGTTATAACTCCGCTTACCTGAACGTAGGTGAAATGAGTAACAAAGGAATAGAAGTGATGCTGGCCGGTACACCCGTGAAGAAAAAAGACTTCGCCTGGGAAGTGAGCTTCAACATGGCTTACAACAAAAATGAAGTGGTAAAGCTCAACGACGGACTGAATAACCTGCAACTGGATATCGCAGTAAACAACTACGCATTCCTCTATGCAGAAGTAGGCAAGCCATACAGCATTATCAAAGGCTTCAAAGTAAAAAAAGACGATAAAGGCAATACCGTTTATAAGAGCAACGGTTATGAAGTGGCTACGGATCAAACCGATCTTGGTACAGGTATTTCCCCGTGGACAGGCGGTATCACCAACAATTTCCGCTACAAACAATTTAATCTCAGCTTCCTCATCGATGGTAAATTTGGCGGACATGTATATTCAGGTACCAACCTGTATGCTACCCGCTTTGGATTAAACAAACTCACCCTGCCAGGCCGCGAAGATGGTTTGACCGTAACCGGCGTAGATGAGCAGGGCAAGGCATTTACCCACACTTTTACCTATGCCACCGGCTTGCAGCAATACTATGATAACTACAAAAATCTCTCTGAGAAATTTGTATACGATGCCAGCTTTATAAAATTAAGACAGGTAGTACTGAGCTATACTATTCCAACACAGGCAGTGGCCTTCGCCAAAGTACAGGCTATGACTGTTTCTTTTGTTGCCAGGAACCTGTTTATCCTGTATAAGAATTCACCCAACATTGATCCCGAATCAACCTTCAGCAACGCCAATGCGCAGGGATTTGAAATGTTTGGTGTGCCGCGTACCAGGAGTTATGGCCTGAACCTGATGGTAAAACTGTAGTTCACTCTAAAAAAAATTACTCATGCAACGATTTGCCAGATATAAATACATCTTTCTGCTGGGAGCAGCACTGGGACTGTCGTCCTGTGACAAAGGATTTGAAGAACTGAATAAAAACCCGAATGCATCTACCACGCCAAATGTAAATTATCTCTTTACACAGAGTTTACTGAAAGGCGGCCTGGTATACGACAGAACTTATTTCTATACATCTTATCTCCACTGCGGTACTTTCATCCAGCATTTTTCCATTGCAAAGGAAATTGCGGGTTCCGGCTCCGGTGACAAGTACGCTGTAAATGACCGCTACCAGAGCTTTTACTACCAGTACATTTATACCAACGTGATCCTCACGGTGCAGGAAATTATTAACGAACTGAACACGCCGGCGAAAGCAGCGGAAAACGTAAATAAACTATCGGCCGCCCGCATCTGGAAAGTATTGCTGATGCAGCGCATCACCGACCTTTACGGCGATGTGCCTTATTCAGAAGCCAGCAAAGGCAGAACAGAAGGTATATTCCTGCCAAAGTATGATGCGCAGTCCGATATTTATGTGGATATGCTGAAAGAACTGGATGAAGCCATCAAAGCATTCGATAACAGCAAAACCACTACTTTCGGCACCGCAGATCTTTTGTACAACGGCAACGTAGACAAATGGAAAAAACTCGGCTACTCACTGATGCTAAGAGTAGCCATGCGCACCACCAGGGTTACCGATGGTAAGGTAGTGGCAAAGGATTGGGTACAGAAAGCAGTGGCCGGCGGCGTAATCACCGACGGACAGGATAACGCAGTGATACAATACACCAACGGGCCACAGATCTATAACAACAACCCCGTAGCCTTTGAACTGGTGGGACAGGACTATGGTCTCAACTCCCACGGAAAGGACAACACGGAGTTAGGCAAATACAGTAAAACATTTATCGACTTCCTGAAAAACAACAGCGACCCGCGACTGGGTGTTGTATCTGTAGTATGGAGAAATGATGTACCGGATACGGCCGCGGCTTTCCAGAAAGGAATGCCAAACGGCACAGATGTGAAGCTGCCTGATTTTGTTACATTTTCAGAACCCAATCCGGCTACAGTGCTGAATATGGCAGCGCCTTTGCTGCTGCTCACCAATGCAGAAACCAATTTATTGCTCAGCGAAGCCGCCCTCCGTGGCTGGATTTCCGGCGATAAAGTGCAGTACTACAGAAGCGGTGTAACGGCTGCGTTAAAGAACTGGTCGTTGTTTGGCCCGGCCGGCGTTATTGCGTCCGCAAAAATTGATCAGTATGTAAATGATCATTCGCTGAATGCAGGCGGCACTTTTGACGCACAGATGAACCAGATCCATACACAGTTCTGGGCGGCCTTGCTGCTGGACGAACAGGAAGCGTACGCCAACTGGCGGCGTACCGGTTACCCCGTATTTGTGCCCGTAAATTATACAGGTAACGCTACCAACGGAACTATTCCGCGCCGCCTGCCCTATTCACTGGCCGATCAGGGAATCAACGGCGTACACTACCGCGAAGCCGTAAACAGACAGGGACCGGATTTATTAACAACCAGGGTTTGGTGGGATAAATAATGATGAGAAAACTATTAATCATATCAATGCTGATGGGTGCTTACGGCATCACATCCGCCCAGGAAAAAAAGGCTGCCGCTCCGGCAGCCTTGATTCCTTTGCCGGTGGAAGCCTCCTATAACACCGACAGCTTTTTTATTACAACACATACTGCTGTTGCAGCAGCCCCCGGCCATGAAATGCTGGCAGCCTTGCTGAAAGGATATATACAGGAAAACGGTATCACCCTGAAAGATCCGGGACGCAACCGGATTGTGCTACATACAGATACCACGCTTGTTAAACAGCCGGAAGGATATCAGTTGCATATTGCCCGTGAACAGGTGTCCATCACCGCGTATGATGCTGCCGGCATCCTACACGGTATTGAAACCCTGCGGCAGTTATGGCATCGCACCGCAGCGCCGGCTCTGGCGTTGCCGGGAGCAGTGATCAACGATTATCCCCGCTTTGCATACCGTGGCATGCACCTGGATGTAAGCCGTCACTTTTTTTCGGTGGCGTTTATCAAACAGTTTATTGACCAGCTGGCGCTGTACAAGATCAATAACTTTCACTGGCATCTCACCGATGATCAGGGCTGGCGCATAGAGATAAAGAAATATCCGCGGCTGCAATCTGTGGCAGCATGGCGCGATCAAACGATGATCGGGCATAAGAAAGAGTTGCCTCATCGCTTTGATGGGAAACGATATGGCGGTTATTATACACAGGAACAAATAAAAGAAGTAGTGGCTTATGCCACCGCGCGACATATCAATGTGATCCCGGAAATAGAAATGCCCGGTCACGCACTGGCAGCGCTCACGGCCTATCCTGAGTTGGGCTGCACAAAAGGACCGTATAAAACAGCGCAGTTCTGGGGCATATTTGACGATGTTTTCTGTGCAGGTAACGACAGCACTTTTGTTTTTTTACAGGATGTATTGGACGAGGTGATGGAATTGTTTCCATCAGCGTATATCCATATAGGTGGCGACGAGTGCCCAAAGGTGCGCTGGGCACATTGTCCCGCCTGCCGTCAACGAATGAAGACCGAACACCTGGCGGATGAAGATGCCTTGCAAAGTTATTTTATCCGCAGGATCAGCAACTATATTCACAGCAAAGGCCGCAAACTGATTGGCTGGGATGAAATCCTGGAAGGCGGCCTGGCTCCCGGCGCTACAGTGATGAGCTGGAGGGGAGTGGAAGGCGCCATTGCTGCTGCAAAGCAACAACATCATGTGATCATGACGCCGGAAGACGAATTGTATTTTGATCATTACCAGTCGCTGTACCCGGAAGAGAAAACCGCTGCCGGTGGCTACACGCCGCTGGAAGAAGTATATGCCTACGACCCGCTGCATGCCGCCGGCGACACAGCGCTGCTGCCATACATTGCCGGTATGCAGGGGCAGTTATGGAGTGAATACCTCGACACGGAAGCACAGGCGCAATACATGACTTATCCGCGTATGCCGGCGTTTGCGGAAAGGGCATGGTCGCCGCAAACAGTAAGGGATTATCCCGCTTTCCTGCAACGGTTGAATGCACAACAACCCCTGCTGAAAAAGTTGCACATACAGGTGGCAACAACAGCAGAAGAAATCAATTATACAACAGACAGTATTGCCAGAGGCCGGGTGTATATTTCCCTGCACACTCCACCCACTGCGGCAGTGATCCGCTACACCATAGACGGCAGTACTCCCAACGCAAAAAGCAGGCTATACAAAGCTCCGCTGCAGATCAGCAAAAGCTGCACGGTGAAAGCCGCGCTCTTCCAAAACAATCAGCAGACATACAGAACATTCCATCAATCTTTTTCCATCAATAAGGCAACCGGTGCGGTAATTACTCTAAAGCAGCCGCCCAATACCAAATACACAGGCAATAACAACCTGCTTGTAAATGGTATTGCAGGTTCCAGCCGTTATAACGACCAGCAGTGGCTGGGCTTCAGCAAACGGGATCTTGATGCCGTTGTTGATCTGGGCAGTGAACAAATCATTCAGCAGGTAGGGGCTGGTTTTCTGAATTATCATTGGCAGAAAATGTGGCCCCCTGCCTCCCTGGAGTTTGAAGTATCTGCAGACGGTATCCATTTTAACCCATTGATCAGCACCGCTTCCTTTCCGGTAAACGGGATCAATAACATCCGGCTGAAAGTGCCCCCGGTGAAAGCCCGGTATATCAGGGTACTGGCGCGTAATCACGGCGTTATTCCCGCGGGTGAATACGGCGCAGGCGGCAACAGTATGCTGCTGGTGGATGAAATCATTATTAATTAAGGGAGCAAATCGTATGTCTTTTTTTATCGTATTACTATGCATGGCGGTACTGGTAATTTTACTTACCTGGGGTAAGATGAATGCCTTTATTGCCTTCCTGATAGTGTCCGTAATGGCGGGCCTGTTGCTGGGTGTTCCGGCAGATAAAATTCCCGGCTCCCTGCAAAAAGGTATAGGCGACACCGTAGGAGGACTGCTCAGTATTATTGCACTTGGGGCCATGCTCGGTAAACTGGTGGCGGAAAGCGGTGCTGCCCGGCAAATAGCCAATACGCTCATGCAATTGTTTGGCGCCCGCTATATGCAGTGGGGCCTGCTGATAGCCGGGTTTATTATTGGCATTCCCTTATTTTACGGAGTGGGTTTTGTGCTGATGGTGCCGCTGATTTTTTCAGTAGTGTATCAATATAAATTGCCAGCAGTATATATAGGACTGCCTACACTGGCGGCACTATCGGTAACGCATGGCTTCCTGCCGCCGCATCCGTCGCCTGTGGCGCTGGTGGGGCAGTTTAAGGCAGACATGGGGGTTACTCTCCTGTATGGTATGCTGGTAGCCATTCCCACACTGTTGCTCGCAGGGCCGTTTTTTGCACGTTACCTGAAAAAGATACCATCGGAACCCTCGTCGCTGTTTCAGCAACAAACCGCGGGCAACACGCCACTGCCCGGAAAAGGCAACAGTTTTATCACGGCGTTACTGCCTGTTTTTCTGCTCATATTAACTACCTTACTGTCGCATTTTTTTAGCGGTGGAAGTGAAGCGGTGCACTGTTGGGTATTGTTTGCCGGCGATGCGCAGATCGTGATGTTGTTTGCAGTGCTGGTAGCTACGTTTTCACTGGGCATCTTTCAGCAGCGGTCGTTGAAACAGATCACGAATATTTATGCAGATGCGATCAAAGATGTAGCGATGATCCTGCTCATCATCGCCGGGGCCGGTGCATTGAAACAGGTGCTGGCCGACAGCGGCGTGAGTGCGGAAATTGCGGCAGCGATGCAGCAATGGCACATACCGGTGCTGGTGCTTGGCTGGCTGATGGCGGCCATCATCAGGGCTTGTGTGGGTTCCGCTACTATCGCAGGTATCACAGCCGCCGGTATGATTGCGCCGCTGATGTTGCGGGAACACACGGATCCTAACCTGATGGTATTATCGGTAGGCGCCGGCAGCCTGATGTTTTCCCATGTAAACGATGCCGGCTTCTGGATGTTTAAAGAATACTTTAACTTAAGTATCAGAAATACGTTGTTATCCTGGTCGGTCATGGAAACCATCGTAGGAACAGCAGGGTTGACCGGTGTACTGATCCTGGACGCATTACTGTAAAGTATTCATCTCCGGAAAAATAAAATTGTATAACCAAATCATATTTATAAGCATATTAAAACAGTAACTATGGAAAACAATCATGCAGAAGAGAAATTAGCGGCCCTGGGACTGGAACTGCCACCGGCCCCGTCGCCATTGGGTGTTTACAAGCCTTTCCTCATCGATGGCAAATACCTGTATCTCTCTGGTCATGGTCCTGTGCAGCATGATAAATCACTGATCATCGGACGGATAGGTGATGCACTGGACATGGAGCAGGGTAAACTGGCAGCAAGACAAGTAGGATTAACCATGCTCTCCACTATTAAAACACATGTGGGCAGTTTGAATAAAGTGAAAAGGGTGATCAAAGTGTTGGGGATGGTGAACTGTACATCCGATTTTGAGCGGCATCCCTATATCATTAATGGCTGTAGCGAATTGTTTGCGGCCGTATGGGGAGAAGAAAATGGGGTAGGAGTGAGGAGTGCCGTGGGTTTCGGCTCCTTACCGGATAATATTCCCGTAGAAATAGAAGCGTTGTTTGAACTATATTAAATATTTGGATATTTACGCGCCTGGTTATTTAATGTAAGAAAAAGAGTACTTTTTCACATGGAATAACCAGCGCCAGATATCAAAATAAAAGAATAATGCAAAAACCGGATGGTAACAAGGGTTTCAGCGTAACTGCCTTCGGCGAATTATTGCTGCGTTTACACAGCAACGGAGGCAAACGGTTTCAGCAAACAGATGGCTATACCGCATACTATGCAGGCGCAGAAGCCAATGTATGTGTGCTGCTGGCAAGATTGGGCATACCCGCGCAATACATTACCCGTGTGCCGGACAATGGCCTGGCAATAGCAGGTGTGCAGCAGTTGAGGAGTCAGGGTGTAAACACGCAGCATATCCTGTATGGCGGCGATAAACTCGGCCTGTATTTTACGGAACCGGGCAACAGTATCCGCCCTACGCAGGTGATCTATGATCGCGCAGGAACAGCCTATGCAGCCTTGCAACGCGGGCAAGTCAACTGGACGGAGATCTTCTCACAGACGGGCTATTTTCACTGGTCCGGTGTAGCCGCCGCTGTTTCAGAAAGTGCGGCAGACGTTTGCCGCGAAGCCCTGGAAGCTGCTTTACAGGCAGGAATTACCATCTCCTCCGATTTTAACTATCGTTCCAAACTCTGGCAGTACGGACAACATCCTGCTGCTGTTATGCCCGGACTGCTGCAACACAGCGAAATAACCGTAGCGGATCTGGACGCGGTAAAAGTTTATTTTAAGATAGATACCGATAACACGCAGCCGCTTGAAAAAAGATTTGAGCAATGTTATACTGCCCTGCAACAGCACATGCCCCGGCTGAAAACACTGGGCATGAGCTTTCGCAAAGTAAAGGAACAACAGCTCTGGTACACCGGCGCGCTGGCGCATGAAGGGAAGTTCTACTACTCACCGGGGTTTGCTGTTACTGACATCACCGACCAGATTGGCACCGGCGATGCTTTTACGGCCGGTATGTTATACGGACTGATAAATAAATACGCGCCGCAGCAGGTCATTGATTTTGCTACAGCCTGCGGTACCATCAAACAAAGCATTCCGGGCGACTGGGCCATTGTGAGCCGCGAAGAAATAGAAGAACTGATGAAAAACGGCATGTCCGGACGAATTATACGCTAAATAAGAATAGAACTATGTTTATAATAGATGCACACCTGGATCTCAGCATGAACGCGCTGGAATGGAACAGGGACCTCCGGCAACCGGTAACCGCCATCCGTGCGAGAGAAGCCGGTATGAATGATAAACCCGACCGCGCCAAAGGCGTAGTGGCATTTCCTGAACTACGGAAAGGTAATATCGGGCTGGTAGTCGCCACCCTGATAGGCCGTTACGTAGCCCCCGATAACCCGTTGCCCGGCTGGCATTCACCGGAACAGGCATGGGCCCAGACCCAGGGACAGCTGGCCTGGTACAAAGCAATGGAAGATGCCGGTGAAATGGTGATGATCAAAGACAAACAAAGCCTGGAACAACACCTCCTGTTGTGGAACGATGGTACTCCCAACGACAAAAAGCCTGTTGGCTACATCCTCAGCCTCGAAGGGGCCGACTCCATCGTAAATTTAAAATACCTCGAACGCGCCTACAATAAAGGATTGCGCGCCATAGGCCCCGCGCACTACGGCCCCGGGCGTTATGCCAACGGTACCGATGCCACCGGCCACCTCAATGAACAAGGCAAACAGCTGATCCGGGAAATGGAACAACTCAATATGATCCTCGACGCCACGCATCTCTGCGATGATGCCTTCTGGGATGCCATGGACCTGTTTAACGGAGCCGTATGGGCCAGTCATAATAACTGCCGCGCCCTGGTGGATCATAACCGCCAGTTCAGCGACGATATGATCAAAACACTCATCCAGAAAGGCGCCGTTATAGGTGGCGCCCTCGACGCCTGGATGATGGTGCCCGGCTGGGTTCGTGGCAAATCCACACCCGAAAGCATGGGCTGCAACCTGGAAAAAATGATCGATCATATGGATCATATCTGCCAGATTGCCGGTAACTCGCTGCACGTGGGCATTGGCACCGACCTCGACGGAGCCTTTGGCAAAGAGCAATGCCCTTACGACCTGGAAACGATCGCGGACATGCAGCAACTGCCCGCCCTTCTTACTAAAAGAGGCTACAGCGCGGACGATATCGACAATGTAATGCACGGCAACTGGCTGCGGTTCCTGCGGAACGCATGGCGCGATTAAAAGGCGCGGATGTTGTCTTTCTCAGGATTAACCTGATTATACTGATTAAGCGGATTGATCTTTTATGATTGTATAAATGATTAGGGGAGATATCAGCGAAAATAGATCCGCATATATCTCCCCTAATCATTAAAATCAACATACTATCCAATCCACAAAATCAGTATAATCAGGCTAATCCTGCTCCAGGACAAAACCCGCACAATCGCCGAAGGCGATCACCTTCGCTTTAGTCCGCGATTTTTATTAATTTGCACGAATGAATTTTCTCGAAGTATCAAACATCAGCAAGGAACTGCACGGCGCGTATATTTTAAAGAATGTCAGCTTTACACAACAAGCATTTCAGAAAATAGTGATCGCAGGTGAAACCGGCTCCGGTAAAAGCACCCTGATGAAAATTGTTGGTGGTATGGCCCAGGCAGATGCCGGCACCGTGATGTTTGAAGGCAAACGTGTGAAGGGAGCGCTGGAAGTATTGATTCCAGGGCATCCTGGCACCGCCTATCTTTCCCAGCATTTTGAACTGAGAAATAATTACCGGGTAGAAGAAATTCTGTCCTATGCCAATAAGCTTACCGATGAAGAAGCGGCAGAGATCTACGATATCTGCCGCATTTCACATCTGCTCAAAAGAAAAACGGATCAGTTGTCGGGTGGTGAAAAGCAACGCATCGCTATGGCAAGACTCCTCATCTCTTCTCCCAGGTTGTTTTTGCTGGATGAGCCCTACTCCAACCTGGACATGATCCATAAAAGCATCCTGAAAAAAGTGATCAGTGATATGGGTGATAAGCTGGGTATCACCGTGATGCTGATTTCTCACGATCCGATGGATATCCTGCCCTGGGCAGATGAAATACTGGTGATGAAAGACGGGGAAATAGTACAGCAGGGATCTCCTCAACAGATCTATAATCAGCCGGTGAATGAATATGTAGCCGGGTTATTTGGAAAATACAATCTCCTTGCACCGGGAAGAGCTGCTGTGCTGGAAGGATTGCCAGGCATTACGCTGAATGGCAAAAGCATCTTCATCCGCCCGGAAGATTTCAAAATTGTTCGTGCAAAAAAAGATGCCGTATCCGGCAAGGTGCGTGATATCGCTTATTACGGCAGCTTCCTGGAAGCCGAAGTGGCGCTCGGAGGTGAAGTAGTCACTATCAAAACCACGGATACCAGTTTGAAAAAAGGCGCAACAGTGAATGTAAGCGTAGCGCCCGAAACCGTTTGGTATTTCTAAGGCTTTATTCCCATAATTTTCTTGTCCGAAAACCCGTTATAGGGCTTGTTTTGCAGCATCACCCAGGTTCTGTCCCAGGATACTGCATAATGTATTATTACCACCACGCCCAGCGCAATACTTTCACGCAGATACCCCATTGAGCGTAACGCCCACACGGCCAATCCAAACAGGAAAAGTTCCAGTAGCAGTCGCACTACCCCGGGAATAGCCACCGGCGCAGCTTTGGGGTCGTTGGGAATGCGGAATACGCCCCACAATACCGCAGCGGTGAGTGGAAAGGCCACCACCAGCACATACGACAGCCATCCATCACCCAGGTGCCAGCCCCAATAACCCAATATCACCAGCATTAAAATTTCCAGCAGAAAACGAACGGTTAAGTTGACAGGATGGGTATTCATGTAATAGTTTGTTCTAAATTAAATATTTTTCGTTTATCTTAAAGCCTGCTGAAAAATTTGATAGTTATGAGAAGATATTTGTTCCTGGCAGGTTTTGTATTGCTCCACGTAACCGGATGCCTGTTTGCCCAACAATCGCCGCTGCGTTTTGCAAAGGATGTTAACACCATCAAAGAGTTTGATAAGATGTATGCACCTCCGGAGCATCCTATCCTGTTTGTGGGCAGCTCTTCCATCAGGAAATGGGACGACCTGGAACGGAACTTCAGCAGTTATGTGGTGCTGAACAGGGGAGTAGGCGGCGCTATTACTACCGATATCACCTATTTTGCCAACGATATTATCTTCCCCTATCACCCACGCCAGATAGTGATTTACGTAGGAGAGAATGATTTAGTGGAGGATAAATCTACCGCAGATACCCTGCTGCAAAGATTTAAAGTGCTGTACACCACCATAAGAAGTAAATTGCCGGAAGTACCGCTGGTTTATATATCTATGAAACCCAGTCCTTCCAGGGCGAAATTCTTTGAGAAAGCGAAGCAGTCGAATGCACTTATCAAGGACTATATCTCTAAAGAGAAAAATATAGTTTATGTGGATATTTTCCCGCTGATGCTTGACAAAACGGGTAAGTCGCGCGAAGAACTGTTTCTCGATGATATGCTGCATATGAATAAGAAGGGATATGCTATCTGGGAAAAAGCTATCCAGCCCCACCTGTTAAAGAAGTAAACAGGCCAAAGATCTGGTATATAGAAAAAAAAGTATCTTGCCGCCTTATTAATACCTTTTTACAAAACATGATACTGGATACACTGCAGAACGCCCATCTTTACTACCGCCTGGGAGTTAAATTTATCAAGGCTTTTGAGTACCTGGCACAAACAGACCTGGCCGGGCTGGAAAAAGGAAAGTACGAAATAGACGGAAGTAATATCTTCGCTATTGTCAATGAATATGATACCGTAGATACTTCCACTGAGCAGATGGAGGCGCATAAGAAGTACATCGATATCCAGTATATGGTGTCTGGTTCTGAATTGATAGGCCACGATTTCCTGCGGGAACAGGTGCCTTCCAAAGCATATGATGAAACAGCCGACTACCAGCTGTTTGCAGAACATCCGATGTTTTTCTCCCGGTTGGAAAAAGGCATGTTTGCCATTTTCTTCCCTACCGACCTGCACATGCCCAACATCAAGGTAAGCACGCCTATGCCGGTAAAAAAGGTAGTTATTAAAATAGCTGTAAACTTATAATATATTACTTCCCGCATTTACTGCCAACACCAGGGTAAATGCGGGAAGTTCGCATCTGCGACGCCGTTTCCACTTTTATGAATCAGCCAGTGAACAATGAACAGTGACCAAAGCTCATTCCCTGAACAATTTGCCGCGGGCGCACCGGCAGAAGAAGCTGCTGCAAATATCCTGCTGTGGAACCGTGTGCGCAACAACGGGCAGGAAGCGCTGGTAGAGCTGTATGAACAACTGTATTTCTATCTCGTAAACTACGGTATCCGCATCTGCGGAGATACAGAAATTACGAAAGATGCGATCAATGATATGTTCCTCGAAATATGGGACCAGCGCGGGAAACTACCCGCTGTAACCAATGTAAAGTCGTACCTTCTCACCTGGCTGCGACGCCGCATTTTTGCAGACATCCGGCAAACAAAAAAATCAAACGAAGCCGCAGGCGCCTGGTCAGATACTACGGCTCCGCACGAGCTTTCCTATGAAGAATGCATCGTTGCCGTTCAAACATCTGAAGAAATAAAACAAAAGATCAAAAGAGCAATGGCTACGCTCACACCCCGCCAGAAAGAACTTATTCAACTCCGCTATTTCGATGGCCTCAGCATGGAAGAAGTGAGCAAACGGGTGGGGATCACCACCAAAACCGCTTACAACACCCTCGGAAGTGCGCTGAAAAGCCTCTCTGCAGAGCTGCTGGTAGCACTGCTGCTCCGCGCGCTCGGCTGATTTCCTCCCGGGGCAAAAAACTTTTTTAAAAATAGTGGTCATTTTCTTGGGAATAATCCGTGTTTTCTTACACTAGCTATTACTAACAGTAACAATGGACCATCAATTTAACGTTGCAGATGACTTCCTGTTGGACGATTCATTTCTCCGCTATTGCATCGGGATCAATGAAAACGATGTGCAGTACTGGGAAAAATGGATTGCCGAAAATCCGGACAAGCGCCCCGCGTTTGACCGGGCCCGCCGGATATTTGATATTGTGAACGGGCAACAGGGCAGGCTGGATGTGGAAGTGAACAGGTTCAGATCACTGTTGCAGGATCACATTGCACATAACCTCCCGGAAGAAAAAGTACGTTACTTCTCCCGCTGGCGCGCAGTTGCAGCCGCCGTATTATTGCTGGCAGCAGGTACTGCCGCCTGGTATTATTATGGCAACGGCAAATCCGGCCGGCCACTTACCATCGCTCCCATAGCGCAACACGATGTACTGCCCGGTGCGCCCAAAGCCCGCCTGGTAATGGGCGACGGCACAGAAGTAATACTGGACTCCCTCAACGGCAACGGCCTGCAGGAAAAAGACGGTACCCGCATCGGCAAAGACAAAGGCAAACTGGTGTATGATGTAACCGCCACTTCGGGCAACCAGGTGACGTTCAATACCCTGGCAACTCCCCGCGGAGGAGAATACCAGCTCGTGCTGCCGGATGGTACCAAAGTATGGCTGAATGCCGCATCCTCCCTGCGTTTCCCCACCCGGTTTATGGGTAATAACAGAACAGTTTTTCTTACGGGAGAAGCCTATTTTGAAGTAGCACAAAATGCCGCGCAACCTTTCCAGGTACAACTGAACAACGGACTTAAAGTAGCCGTATTGGGCACCACGTTTAATGTAATGGCCTACGACGATGAAAATACAGTGAACACCACCCTGGTATCGGGGAAAGTCAGCGTAGCACAGCCAAACGGCAACAGCGTAATCCTTGCACCATCGCAACAGGCGGTGCTGGCGAAAAGCAGCCGGCAAATACTGGTTAGCGAAGCTGACATCGACAAAACAATTGCCTGGAAAATGGGCATGTTCGAATTTGATGACGATGATTTAGCCACCGTTATGAGACAGCTGGCACGCTGGTACGATGTGAATGTGAAATTTTCCGGACCGGTACCGGACAAGCATTATACCGGTTCTATACGCAAACAATCCACGTTATCCCAGGCGCTGCGTATTTTAAAAACAGCCGGGATACAATTTAATATTGAAGGAAAACAAATCATCGTTGAAGTAAAATAACAGCACCAATATAAGGATGTAACAACCAGGATCTTCGTGTGAACATGCTTCAGGCAAATAAAAACCGGGAACGCGGCAACGTCCCCGGTGAAAATTGTCTGGTGGGCATATACACGCTTATTTGACGTAAACAGCTTAACGCTCACCAAAAACTTAACAAATCTATGCTATTTAGACATGCTGGCAAACACCCCGGAACGCGGGTGTTCGCGCAAATGCTGAAAGTTATGAAACTAGCTGCTTTTTTGCTGCTGGTACTGGCTATGCAGGTAAGTGCTACCGGTTACTCGCAAAAACTAACCCTTAACATGCGTAATGTAACGCTGTCGAAGGTGTTCAAGGAAATCCGGAAACAAACCGGGTATACCTTCTTTTATAATACAGAAATGCTGGAGCAGACCGACAAGGTATCTGTAGCAGTGGTGCAGGCCGACCTGGAAGATGTATTGGGCAAGTGTTTGCTCAATAAAAAACTCAATTACAGTATCGTCGATAATACCATCATCCTCTCGGTGAAAGGAAAGGATCAAACGGAGGAAACCGCGCAACCCGTGGTGAATATTTCCGTGTTTGGTAAAATCACCGATGCAGTTACCGGCGAAGCCCTTACCGGCGCTTCGGTTAAACTGAAAGGCACTACCAAAGGTACCAGCTCGGATGCCAAAGGTAACTACACCCTGCAACTGCCGGAAAATGGCGGCGTACTGGTAGTTACTTTCATCGGTTATGAACCGGTGGAAAGAACCGTATCACAGGCCGGCGCACTGGACATTGCCCTGAAACCCAAAGCTGTGCAAACAGAAGAACTGGTGGTAGTAGGCTATGGTACCCAGAAAAGAAAAGATGTTACAGGCGCAGTGTCTTCCGTAAGAGTAAGCAGCATCAGTGCCAACGTATCAAAAAATATCAGCTCGGCTATCCAGGGCCGCGTACCCGGTGTTTCCGTGGAATCTTCCAGCGGCGCACCCGGAGCCGGTATGATCATCACCATCCGTGGTATGAGTACACTCGGTAACAATGCCCCCCTTTTTATTGTTGATGGTGTTTTTGTAAACAGCATCGACGGGGTGAGTCCCAATGATGTAGAGTCTATTGAAGTGTTGAAAGATGCAGCCACCGCAAGTATCTACGGCTCCCGCGCTGCCAACGGTGTGGTCATCGTTACCACCAAAGGCGGCCGCAAAGAAACTACCCCAAAACTGGAAGTGGATACCTGGTTCGGCGTACAGTCGGTGCCAAAAAGAATGAGCTTACTCAGCGGCGAACAATGGACCAACCTTATGAGCGCTAACATGAGCGGCATCCCTAAATATGCAGGCGTTAACTCCGACTGGCAGGATGCAATTTTCAGACAAGCTACCTTAACCCGCACCAACGTTAACTTCAGCGGCGGATCCCAGAACTTTACCTATAACTTATCCGGTGGCTACCTGAAAGAAAACGGTACCATCGTCAACACCAATTATTCCGCTGCCAATTTCAGGATCAAAACAGAATACAGCAAAGGCCGTTTGCGTGTAGGCGAAACCGTGATCATCAAAAGAGGTAACACCCGCAACAACCCCGGCGGTGGCGACGCGGTACACAGCATTGTAGGCAGCGCCCTCATGATGCCGGCTACCGTGCCTGTTTATGATCCAACACAAAATCTCGGTGGCTACGGCAGAAGACCCACATTCATGAAGAACCTGTCGAACCCCGTTGCCCGCCTGGAAAGCGTGGAGAACACCGCTAAAGATCTCTCCCTGCTGGCAAATGCTTTCGTGGAAGTAAAACTGATAGAAGGACTGAAATATAAATTCAATGTAGGCTTAACGGAAGGGCAGGGCAGCGCCCGCGTTTATTCCGGTGCATTCGATGACGGCAACTCCGCCAACCCGCTGCCGGACCTGCAGCAAGGTACCACTACCAGCAATTCCTGGCTGGTGGAAAATACCCTGAACTACAACAAGAAGCTGGGCAAACATAACATCGACGGATTGATTGGTTATACCGCACAGAAAAACATAAGCACCGGTTTCAGCGCCTCCCGCGATGATTTGCCGATAGGTACCACCACACTGGGCGCCGGCCTCGCCACCTCCCAGAAGAATGATGGTTCTGCCAGCACGAGCAGCATCGTTTCCCGCTTTGCACGCATCATGTATTCCTATGATTCCAGGTACCTGTTCTCTGCATCGGTAAGAAGAGACGGTTCTTCGCGCTTTGCCACCGACTACCAGTACGGTTCTTTCCCGTCTTTTTCTGCGGGCTGGAATTTACATAATGAACATTTCTTCTCCGGTTTAACCAACGCCGTAAATACCCTGAAACTGCGTGGCAGCTGGGGCGTACTGGGTAACCAGGAAATCGGTAATTATCTTACGCAAAACAGTATTACCAGCGGCTTAAACTATGTGCAGGGCGGCGTATTATGGCCCGGTGCTACCGCCAGCGGTTATGCTTCTCCCATCGACTTGTCGTGGGAAGAAACCAAGATCACCAACTTCGGCGTGGATGCAGGTTTCCTCGATAACAAGTTGTTCTTCATCTTCGATGTATTTAATAAGAAAACAGATGGCGTATTGTTAAGCGTACCATTCCCGCTGTCGGTAGGTAAAACAGGATCGCCCACCCTCAACGCAGGTGTGATCGAAAACAAAGGCTACGAAGTATCGCTGGAGTACATGGATAAAAAAGGAGATCTCAATTATCGCCTCGGGTTCAATATAGCGCATACCTCCAATAAAATGACGGCCATCAATATCGGTTCGGGCCGGCAGGAATTTGGCGGCATCTCCCGCGCAAAAGTGGGTTACCCGATCGGTGCATTTTTCCTGATTGAAACCGCCGGCATCTTCAATTCCAAAGAAGAAGTGGCCGCGCATAATAAGAATGGCGTGCCTATCCAGCCCAATGCGCAACCCGGCGATATCCGCTACGTGGACTTCAACAACGATGGCATCATCGATAACCAGGATGAACAAAATTTAGGTAGTCCTTTCCCGACCCTGAACATGGGATTGTCTGCCAACCTTTCCTGGAGAGGCTTTGATATGAGCCTGTTCCTCGAAGCCGTAACCGGTAATAAGATCTACAACGCCCGTAGAAAATGGATGGACAAAATGAATGAAGTCACCAATTTCTCTACAGATGTGCTGAACGCCTGGACGCCGGAAAATCATTCCAACTTCCCGCGCTTCACCTTATCTGATCCCAATAACAATAACCGCGATAACAGCGACAGATGGCTGGAAGACGGTTCCTACCTGCGTTTCAAACGACTGGAAATCGGTTATAGTGTGCCTAAATCACTGATGACCAAATGGGGCATTGATAAAGTACGGGTATTTGCTTCCGGGGAAAACCTGTTCACCATCACAAAATACAAAGGCTACAACCCGGATATCGGTGGCGCTGCCCTGTCGAGAGGTATGGACAACTCATGGGATGTATACCCGCTGTCACGTACCCTTTTGCTTGGTTTGAACCTCACCTTTTAATCGCTTAACCGCATTGCAACATGAAAAGATCATTTAAATATATAAGCGCACTCACACTGGTGCTGGCAACAGCAGCCGGTTGTAACGAAAGAGATTTTCTCAAACAAACGGATCCCAACAAAATTACCGATGCCACTTTCTGGAAAGATGAGTCCAGCGTGAGCCAGGCATTGGGTGCTACGTATAGCCCTTTACGTTCCTCGTTGTATGGCTACTGGGGCTCTTACCAGGGCATCCAGGATATCAACGCACTGGGCGACGATGTATTTACACTGCCTGGCGAAGAAGCCGGCACCTGGGGCGTTGCCACGTTTTCCAATGATGAAAACAACGGTGACCTCAGCAGCATCTTTGGCAGCACCTACCAGTGTATCCACCGCGCTAACCTGTTGCTGTCGAAGATCGGCAGTGTGAACATGGATGAGAGCAAGAAAACGCTTTACATTGCGGAAGCTAAATTCCTGCGCGGACTTTCTTACTATCTCCTTGCTTCCAACTGGGGCGCAGTACCGGTAAGAACCATGCCGCTGGAAACAACAGATGGTTATGCCACTCCCTGCAGCCCTAAAGAAGAAGTGTGGAAACAGGTAGTGAGTGATCTCACAGCAGCCAGTGCCGGCCTGCCAGTGAAACGCGATTCAAAGGAACAGGGCAGGGTGACCAGTGGCGCCGCCATCGCTTACCTGGGCAAAGCCTATATGTTCATGGAAGATTATGCGAAAGCAGAAGCTACCTTCGACCTGCTTTTTAAAAGTCCGTATGCGTATGACCTGGTAGATAATTATGAAGATAATTTTACCGACAAGAATGAATTCAACGTGGAATCTGTGTTCGAATGGACGTTTGCTCCGTTAGGTGATCAGTACGGCGCCTGGAATACAGAAACCCCTAATTCACCGATGTACAACTACCTGCCGCAATTTATCGGTCCCCCTGCAGGTGGTGGCTGGTTTAAGTATGTACCTTCCAATTACCTGGTGAATGAATTTGTAAAAGAAAAACGCCCCGCCGGTGCTGATACCAAATTCGATAAAAGAATGTACGCCTCCCTGATGTGGAAACGCTCTGTATTAGGTGAAACCGATACCACCTGGTACGATGGCAAAACGTTTGATCAGCTCTGGAATTCCGCCTTATCCAAAACGGTACGCCTGTATCCCGATGTAGCGCTGGATACTACCACCAATGGCCGCTTCCTGATAAAGAAAGGAACCAGCGCATGGCGCAATGTAGCCAATGCAGATAACTACTGGGGACCTACGCCATCTACCGCTAATTACCGCGTAATACGTTTTGCAGAAATATTGCTGCTGCGCGCAGAAGCCGCCGCTCAAAACAGTAACACCGGCAAAGCAATCGGAGACATCAACCGGGTAAGACACAGAGCAGGTTTGAAAGATAAAACCGCCGCGGAACTTCCGGGCAAAGATCAGCTCCTCGCAGAAATTGATCACCAGAAACTGCTGGAACTGTTCTTTGAACAAAACCGCGTATACGACCTGAGAAGATGGAATAAAAATGCAGCTACTTTGTCGGCCGCTTTAAAGACGCGTCAGAAGCAGGGCGCCAACGTATTCCAGGCGAAACACTACGTGTTCCCGATCCCGGCCGGTGAACTGAAATCCAATCCAAAGGCAACACAGAACGACCTCTGGAAATAACGCGGATTTTGTCTTTTTCAGGATTAAACTGATTATGCTGATTACACTGATTTTATTTTTTTACAGAGATACCTTACTATCCAATCAAGATAAACTTTCAGAAACACGAATATCATCTTTCAAAAAAGAACTAAAATCAGTGTAATCAGCATAATCAGTTTAATCCTGCGGAAAGACAAAGACCGAAGGTCTTCCCCTTCGCTAACCACATTAACATGAAGCCACTTTACTTCCTGCTCGTATTATATGCCTGCTTCACCGCCTGCCATCAGCCGGCACAGCCCTTGCCTTTCTGGGCACAGGATGCTTTTAACCTGGACAGTATGCCGCAGGCCCAATTGCCGGCCGGCTTTAAAGAGGGATACGTTTTGCTCAGTCAGCGCGATGAACCTGGCGCCTTGTATTTACTGAACAGCCAGGGCAAAGTGGTGTGGTATCACCAGGTAAAGGGCACCGGTTTCAAAACGGCGCACTTTACGGAAAATAAAACGCTGCTGTGTATTCTGGGTAGTAAAGAATACGCTACCAGCTACGGCAACCAGGTAATGGAGTTGTCGATGACCGGTGATACGCTGCTGCACCTGCAAAAGGGACAGGCGGATTTTACCGCCAATGTACACCATGAAGTATTGCTGGCACCGGACAATCATATCGTGATGCTGGCCACTGTGGAGCGGACCTTCGACCTCACTGCTGCCGGCGGCACGGCGCACGATACTGTGAGAAGCGACGGCATCCTGGTGCTTGACCGCAAAGGCCATAAGGTATGGGAGTGGAGTGTGTTTGATGCGCTGGCCCCCATTACGGATAAAGAGATCCTGCATACCCGCATGGACTGGATGCACGCCAACAGCCTGAGCTACGATAAAGACGGCAATTATCTCATCTCCTTTTATAACAACGGCCAGATCTGGAAGCTGGACGCGCATACCGGTAAAGTGATCTGGAAGTTTGGAAAGAACGGCGATTTCCGCTTCCCCGATTCCGCTGCTTTCGACATGGGGCACGCAGTACACATCAATGCGGAAAATGACCTCATGTTATTTGATAACGGCGTATCCCGCCAACAATCCCAAACGCTGGCCTTTCATCTGGATGAAGGAAACAGAACGGCTGCGGTAAGCATCCGTTCTCCTTTACCGGCCTATTTGTTCAACGACCGGATGGGCAGCGCCTACCTGGTAGATCATAACAGCATCCTGCAATGCAGCTCCAAACGGAATACGGTATTGCTCACCAACAGGCAGGGCCATCCATTGTGGCGCCTCCGCTGTAGTTTCATTCCTTACCGGGCAGAGTTTATCCCAAAAGAAAAGTTATCATTATGAAAAGCGCTAAATACCACTCATCGATTTAGCTGTTAAAAGCAGAACATATTCCCTAGATTTAGGGATGCGTTCTGTTATTTTTACTTTCCTGCTGATGCATGTATTTAGTTGCATCATGGCCCAGCCACTGCGTGTAGCCGTTGCCGGTGTATCGCACGGACATGCGGCTTTTATTCTCGGTCGCCCAAACAAAGGGGACATTCAGATTGTTGGCATCTACGAGCCTGATACGGCAGTAGCAAAATTGAGGGCCAGGCAATATCATCTTCCTGAAAATATTTTTTATACTGATCTCGGTAAAATGCTGGATGCGGTGAAACCTACTGCAGTGTTGGCGTTTGGCTCCATAAAAGCCCACCGGGCTGTAGTGGAGGCCGCCGCACCCCGGCATATTCATATCATGGTGGAAAAGCCGCTGGCTACTACGGTGACTGACGCTGTGTATATGGACTCGCTGGCCCGCCGGTACAAAGTACAGCTGCTCACCGATTATGAAACCAGCTGGTATCCTTCCGTAGCCAAAACATTCCAGCTGCTGGAAGACAGCAGCTACGCCGGGAAAGTGAGAAAGGTGACGGTGAATGATGGTCACCAGGGACCAAAAGAAATTGGCTGCGGCCCCGAATTCCTCAACTGGCTCACCGATCCGGTACTGAATGGTGGCGGCGCACTCATGGACTTTGGCTGCTACGGCGCCAATCTCATGACGCATCTCATGAAAAATCGTTTGCCCGTATCCGTTACCGCAGTGGCCCGTCACTTTAAACCGCAGGTATACCCCAAAGTGGAAGATGACGCCACTATCCTGGTGGATTATGGCGATACGCAATGCACCATCCAGGCTTCGTGGAACTGGAGCTTCAGCCGGAAGGACATGGAAGTGTATGGCGATAAAGGCTATCTTATTGCCGCCGATAAAAACACCCTTATCCAGCGTAACAACGAACGGTCGCCCGCCATTACGCGCCGTATAACGGCAACGGATATACCGGTATATGAAGATCCGTTCAACTACCTGATCGATGTGCTGAATGGTAAAGTAACCATGCCGGCAGACGGGTTGTACGCGCCGGCCAACAATGTAATAGTAGTGCGTATCCTGGCGGCTGCCCGCGAATCTGTCCGTACAGGCAAGGCCGTTAAGTTCTGATAAAAAACAAGGGTGTATCAATGGCTGATACACCCTTTTGCTGCTGTTAATCCATATGCCTGTCGTTGAAACTTACTCCTGCCTGTTTTACCAGGCGCCTGTTGCCTTGTTATAATTTATTTGCGCCATCAGGTAATCGTACTGTGCTTTGATATATTGCTGTTCTGCTGTACTGATAGATCTTTCCGTTTCCAGTAAATTATTATAGGCAAAGCTGCCTACTGCAAATTCCTGCTGTTGCTGCCGGTATATTTTTTCAGACAGATCGTAGTTCTTCCTGGTGGTTTGCATATTCAACAGTGCATTGTTCAGCTCTGTTCCTGCCTGCAATATATCATACCGGACATCGGCTGTTTTTTGCTGTAGCTGGGCCGTAGTTTGCTGCGTTTTAAGCTGGTAGTTTTTTATCTGGCGCTGATTTTTGATATTCCCTGAAATGGGAATACTTATTTTCAACGCGGCATAACTAAAAGGACTCCACCATTCGCCCTGGGTGTATTTAAAATCGTTGTATAAATACTGCTGCGAATAGTTAGCCATTACCGATACCGTTGGAATTGAGTATTGACGGGCCTTACGTAGCTGTAGCTGATCATCCAGCTGTTGCAATTTCAACTGTTTGATCTCTGTTCTGTTCTGGTAATTTTCGGAAGATAGGGGTACGGCAGCGGTACCGCCAACAAGTGTATCCGTTAACGTGATATCTCCTGATCCGGGCATATTCAGCTGGTACTTCAAACCATTTACGGCCAGCACATAATTTTGCCTGGCGGTAGTGGTAGTGATCTTTGCATTATCATAATCCAGCTGCGCCCGGAGGTAGTCGGTTTCAATAAGGGCGCCTTGTTTGTATTTGCCTGCTGCCAGTGTGTAATATTCGTGGAACCGTTGCTCGTCACGGGCAGCAATGGTTTGCTGCAAATCCTTTAGTAGTACGTTGTAATAGGCCGTAGCAATCTGAACTTTGATATTGATTTCATCAGCCCTGTTTTTCTCCTGCTGTAATGCGAGGTTATTCCGCGCAATTTTTATGTCCGTATGGAGAGTGGGTTGCAGTATGGGTTGATCCAGCTCAATACCCAGTATCGTAGCGTTTTTGGCGCCGAGTGCCAGCAGTTCTGCCTTATCAAGGCCGCCAAAGCCTGGTGGCACAAAGGTAGCCTGCAGTTGCGTATTATAACGAATGTTTCCTTCGGCATGAATATCGGGCAACCATTCCTGCCGGCTTTTCTTCAGGGCATTATCTGCGATGGTAATATTGTATTTGTTTGCCTGCATGTCGTAGCGGTTGGCTAAACCCATGTCGAGGGCCTGTTGCAGGCTGAGTTTAAGCGGCGCTGCATCTTGCGCTCCCGCGCCGGCAGGTATGCAGCAAAGTATAATCAGGAAAAGGCGTTTCATGTATTTCATTTTTGCATTGATTAATGGGCATCTGTCATCACTACCGGGGCGGCCGTTTTCTTGTACCGGATCATTAGTATGAGCGGTACTGCCAGCAACATAATAAGCGCTACGATCATGAAGCCATGATTGTAGCTTACCAGCAGCGCTTGTTTGTTGAGTGCTGCATCCGTGAGTTGCCAGGCCAGTTGTGATGACTCATCCGGTCCGTAGCCATTGGCGGCCATGCTTTGAGTGATCCCGTTCACATAATCTGTGCTCACGGGGTTGTATGGATTGATGAAGGGGATCATGTTATTGCGTACATACGCATTTTCATGACTGAGGTAGATATTCAGCAAAGCCACGCCCAGCGCGCCGCCCAGCTGCCGCAGCATATTTGATAAGCCTACGGCCTGCGCGAGGTCTTTACCGGTAAGACCGGCGGTGGCCAGTCCCAGCACGGGCATTACCATGAGGATAGCGCCTACGCCCCGTATCATAAAGGGCCAGAAGAAATCGCCGGCGTTGGAATCCGGTGAGGAAAAAGATAACATCACCAGGTAGATGCTGGTAAGCGCCAGCCCGGTAAGGATAATGACCTTCGGATTCACGCCTTTCTCCAGCGTTTTTTTTGTAATCACCATTCCCACTACGGTTACCAGCATGCCCGGAATCATGAAGGCGCCTGTTTGGGTGGCGGTCCATCCCAGCGATACCTGTACAAACAAGGGGAAAATGAAGAGGGTGCCGGTCATGATAATGCCTACAATCAGGTTCATGAGACTTCCCATCGCCAGGTTGAAGTTGCGGTATAACCGGAGGTTTACCGCAGGCTCACTGGTATTGAGTTCCCGGATCACAAACAGGATCAGGCCAATAACAGCCAGGATAAAAAAGAAGGTGATATCATTGCTGGAAAACCAGTCGGCGGTGGTGCCTTCTTCCAGGATATACTGGAGGGAACCGATCCCAATAGCGAGGAATACAATCCCCAGCACATCTATCTTCGGTTTTACAATTCCCGGCAGGTCAGCTACAAACTTCCAGGAGAGGAAGGCGGCCACCACGCCTATTGGCACGTTCAGGAAGAAGATCCAGTGCCAGGAGGAATTATCCGTGATATAGCCACCCAGTATCGGCCCGAAGGAAGGACCCAGTATGATGCCCAGCCCGAACACCACCAAACCGGAGGTTCTTTCTTCCGGCGGAAAGGCATCCATGATGATGCTTTGCGCGGTAGACAAGAGTCCGCCGCCACCGATGCCCTGAACAAAGCGCCACGCTACCAGCATCCAGAGGCTATCGGAGCAGCCACACATAAAAGAGGAAAAGGTGAAGAGCAACACAGAACCTGTGAAGTAACGTTTTCTGCCAAACAGGTTGGAGAGCATGCCCGATAACGGAATAACGATCACATTGGCAATGCTGTAGGCCGTGATAACCCAGGCTATTTCCGTAGTGGTAGCGCCGATGTTACCGCTGATTTCCCGCAGCGATACATTTACCACGGTAGTATCGATGAGTTCCAGTACCGCACAGGATACCGCGGTGGCCACTAATATCCATTTGGCCGCCCCGGTGGGGTAGGTGATGGTTGCAGAAGAATCTGGTGTCATGTTACTGGATATTAATCTTCACAAAGGCGCTCAAACCGGGAAACAGGCCAATAGCTTTAGTGGCGGGGTGATCCAGGGTGATGCGGATGGGGAAGCGTTGGGTAATTTTTATAAAGTTGCCGGTGGCATTATCGGGTGGCAACAGGGAAAACTTAGCGCCCGTAGCGCCGGTAAAGGAAGCCACGTGGCCGGAGAGGGCTGCGCCGGGATAGGCGTCCAGCGTTATTTCCACGGGTTGGCCCGTTTTAATTTTATGCAGTTCCGTTTCCTTGAAGTTTGCGGTTACCCACAGGTGCTGGTTGTCGATGATGGCGCAGAGTGTTTGGCCGGTGCTGATGTACTGGCCTTCCTTGATCACCCTTTTGGTAACAAAGCCATCGAACGGTGCGGTTACATACGCATGGCTCAGTTCTTCCTGTGCCAGTTTCAGTTCGGCCTGGCGTTGCTTCACGAGTGCCTGCGTGGCGGATATCTGCCGGTGTTCTGCGCGCGCCTGTGTTTCAAGGCCAAAGGAAGTAGTGAGGGTGCTCCGTTCGTGGCTCACTGCTTTTTCATAATCGGCTTTTGCCAGCAGGAGCGTGGTTTTGGCGGCTTCGTGTTGTTCCTGGGTGGTAGCTTTGATGCGGAGCAGTTCCTCTGAGCGGTCGAAGTCTTTCTGCGCTTTGGCGAGATTAGCAGTAGCGGCAGCGATGGTTTGTTTATCTGATGCTGCATTCTGAAGGGAGGCGCTTGCATTCTGACTGCTGGCCAGTGCTTTCAGGTCGGCGGCGCTGAGGTTTTGTTCTGCATTTTCCAGCAGGGCCAGGGCCTGTTGCACTTTTGCCTGGAGGGCAACGGTGTTCATCAGCACCAACGTATCTCCTTTTTTCACGGGTTGGTTATCTGTAAAACGGATCGCGTCTATATAGGCAGTTACGCCGGAACGGATGGTTACAATATCACCGTCGAGTTGTGCATTGTCTGTAGAAGTGAATGCGCCTGACTTCAGCCAGAAGTATATTCCACTGCCTGCTGCGGCTATCAGCACCAGTGAGAAGATCAGTAATCTTAATGGCTTCTTTTTCATAAAATTTTGTTTGTATGTTATTATAAAACCGAACGATCGGTTTGTTTTATAGATGAGAGATGATTTGTTTTTTATGAGATGAATTTGTTTTTGTTTTAAGAAATGGTTTTTGTTTTATGTTTTTGAGAGATGAGTTTGTCTTATGGGATTAGCTTGTTGGCTGTAATCTAATCCCGACCAGTCGGTATGTTTTGCTGTTTAAAAAAAGCGTGCTGTTATACACGCAGTTGGAAAGGTATAAATCGTTTTAAAGCATATAAAGATATTCAGGTGTATATCAGGTGTGCCATATCCGCAACTATGGTTTCAGCGTAGTATACAAGCCATCCCACAGCACCTGTAATTCCTTCTTTGTTTTATCAAGGGTATCGGCTATGATGTAGTTGATCCCCATACCATCCCCGCTGAAAATAAATAGCCTGGCAATGGTGGCGTCGGCCATAGCAGATTTAATTTCGCCTTTCTTTTTCGCCGTTTTTATTATTTCTACCCACGACCGGAGCTCTTCTTTCTGCCGCTCCAGGAGGTGAGCCTTGAAATCAGGCAGTATTTTCAGGGCGTCAAAAATGAGCAGGTAGTGATTGGAGTTGAAAGCATTCCCATCATTGGCGCCAAGCACATATTTAGCCACTTTCATCTGTTTGCCAACATGGTTCAGGTAATCATGATAGAACTCCCGCAGGGAATTTTGGGAGAAAGAGTTATAATCCACGGACATAATGTCTCCATAAAAAAAACGGATCACTTCCTCAAACACCTGTTCCTTACTGCTGAAATAATGATAGAAGGCTCCTTTAGACATGCCCGTTTCCGTAACTATCTCTTTCATGGTAACCTCCTTAAAGCTCTTTTGCAGGAACAGCTTCAGGGATGTATTTAATATTAATTCTCTCGAGTCATTCATAAAAACCGACCATTTGGTCTGTAAAAGTAGATGTTTTTTTATTTTCTCCAAAAAAATATTAATCTCCTGCGGGAGTAGGGAAACAGGTTTTCAATTATATTGTGCCCTCAATAATTAACCATCCATGAAATCTGTTGTTAACTACTTTAACCTCATCGGAGAATTTACCAACCCCGGAAAATTTATGTGGGGAGCCTTTTTAACCGGTCTCACTGCTTTTATAATCGCTGTAGTATTAGTGATCTTATTGCGGAAATTTATACTGGTACCCCGTTCCGGGAAGATACTCCGCTTTATTGCCTGGTGCTGGTTTTTCGTATTGCCGCTGCTGGCAGGGTTCTTTGCGTTTAAATGGGGCTTTTTTAATAGTCTACGTAAAGATATAAAAACGCATGCAGACGTATACTCAAAGCATGTACCGGCAGGATTTGATCAACAAGCCTCTTCAGCAATTCAATCCCTGTTCCGCCAGCCGGATGGCCGCCCAACCGACGTATCAAAGCTTTCCACCAACCAGCTCATTGATACTGCGGGCACGCTGATCTATAACGTATACGGCACTACGCTGGAACAACAGGCCGCTCAGGAAGGCGTACGGGGCAAACTGGCCGCCTTTATGCTACGTACCACCAAAGGTGCAGGCATCGCCTATACCATTAAAAAATATATCCGCAAAATGCTCTCAGAAAAAATTGGTCTTGAAGAGGGTGTCAGCGCGGATCTCATGGAAACAAAGATTACCGCCATCATCAATGGTGGCCTGTTTATCAATATCGCCCTTATCCAGGTTGATCACTTCCTGAAAGGATTACAAAAAGGCGTATTGGTCACCTTCCTGCTTATCCTCGCCATACCCTGCCTGGAAATAGGGATCGCACATTACCTGCACCGTAAAAAACTCAAAGCGGCAACGCCGCAACCGGTAGGCGTGTAAATACCGTGGTTGTCTTTCTCCCGGCGAAGCTGAAAGGAGAAAGACAACCGCCCTTAAATAATATTTACCTGCCATATGCAACCTCGTGCCTTTCAATTATATTGAATTTTTTCTACGCCTGCGATCTTTTTAGCCGGAAGAAATCGTAACTTAACTATACAGTAAAACAGGATAGGCGTGAACGTTATTCCAGATGAAAAACTGATATTATGAGATTTAACTGTTTCTATATCATTTTCCTCAGCATAGGCATTCTTTTTTCCGGTATCAGCTCCATAGCACAAACCCCTTCATTCAACGATACTTATCAGCAGCTAAGCCGGTTTATGGATTCTGCCCTTGTTCCCATGAAAGGTGGCGCTACCAGTCTTGCTTTCTCCATAAAAGCAGAAATCGATCATGGCGTAATCACCAAGCTGGATTGCTCCACCAACCTGGCCGGCAACCTGAAACCACGCCTCTTCAGGCTGGAAGAACTGGATATTAAATGGAATAAATTTACCGGGAAAAGTGGTAAGTATCATGTGATCATCCCGGTGTATTTTATTGTAGAACACAGCACGGGTAAAATACAACTCAACTCCAAAACGGAGTTTACCAATGGATTTTATTTTGATGACGGCGACCTGTTCGATAACAAACCCCTGAACAACTATTACTTCCTAAAGCCCATCTACCTGCAGCGCTACCTCTGAGGCAGCCGCATGCTGCAGCCTGTATTGAGAAGGCGTAACCCCTTCAAACCGTTTGAAAAACTTGGTAAAGTTGGAATTGTCGAACGTGAGTTTCGTGGCAATATCTGTTACCGTAAGCAATGGATTTTGTAACATCTTCCTGGCCTCTTCCATTAATCTCATTTCAAAAAAATAACACGGCGCATGACCTGTGTGCAGCTTAATGGTATTGCTGAGATGCACCGGGTGAATATACAACTGGCGGGCAAAGTCTTTGATATGATACATCTGGTCTATGCTGCCGTCCATCACCTGGTCGATGTGTTCATTCACCGCAGCAATAAAGTCGGCAGTAATTGCTGCTTTCCTGGTCTGATATTTCTGAGGAAGTACGGGCATGGTATTTTATATCTTACCTAAAGATACTAAATCATGTTATCATGTAACCCGTTAAAACCACTTTAACATTTCTGAAAGGTTACCTTTTCTGCGTGATCTGTATAAAGGTTAAATTCTCCTGTTATGCGCCTTTCACTCTATTACCTGGGTATACCCCTGCTGGCTCTGTGTGCCTGCCAGGGTGGTATGAACAAAGAAATGAGAGACTATGCAGCCACTGCTGATTCCACGTCTTTCTCCAACGACATCACAAAACTTAATTCCGCTTCCCGCAAAAGAGTAAAATCCGCCGACGTGCGATGCCGCGTCAGTAACGTGTTTCAGGCAACCTCCCGCATGGAGCAACTGGTAACACGCCTCGGTGGAATTGTAGTGGAAAGCAATCTGCAGAACGAATCTGTACAACACTTCCGCGTGCCTTATTCCGCCGACTCAGTGAAGGATGTTCAGCTGTACACACCCACTGCGAACCTCACCCTGAAAGTGCCGGTAGAGCATCTCGACTCAGTGGTGTATTCGCTCACGGCCACGGCAGGATATATTGATTACCGCGTGGTAAAAGACCAGGACATGACCCTGAAATACCTGGCCAATGCGTTAAAGAATGAACACCAGGAAAAACAGGAAGCACAGCTGAGTAAAGTTGCGCCCGCAAAGAAAGGCACCACGCTGGATGTGGTGGAGTACAAAGATCAGAAAGCAGATATGGCTATCGACCGGCAGATGGATAACCTCGTGATCCTCGACGATGTAGCTTATTCCACTTTTACAGTGCAGTTGTTCCAGCCACAGGTAACGGATGAACAGGTGGTCATTAACCCCGACCGTGTAACCCGCGCGGGCTTTGGCACAGAGCTGCTGGTAGCCCTGCGTAACGGCGCCGAAATTTTCCGCAACATTCTCCTTTTCTTTATTCAGCTATGGCCTTTCCTGCTGGCAGGCGCATTGGGCTGGCTGGCTTACCGGAAATTATTATTACGTAAGAATTAAATCTCTGCGAGGAACGTTTCTAAGATTTTATTGAACTCCGCCGGCCGCTCCATCATAGGCGCATGCCCACATTCGTCAATCATCACCAATGTGGCGTGCGGCAAATGATGCCTGAATTCCAGGGCTACTTCCGGCGGAGTAATTTTGTCTTCTGTTCCCCAGATCAGTAATGTTCGTATAGGTATTTCCGGTAGTATGGCCGCCACATAATTACGGTTGGCAGATTTTGCCATCCTCACAATACAGTAGCATTTCTGCGCATCGGTGGTAGTTTGAAACACTTCTGCCACCAGTGCTTCGGTGGCAACTGCCGGGTCATAAAAAGTATAGGCTACGCGTTCTTTTATGTACGCATAATTACCCCGCTTAGGATAACTACCCATACTGGTATTTTCATAAAGACCGGAACTGCCCGTGAGGATTAACCGGGCTACCTGTTCAGGGTGGCGGTGCGTGTACAGGATCGCTACATGCCCTCCCAGTGAATTGCCCACCAGGATTACATGTTGGAGCCCTGCCTCCCGGATATATTGACTGAGAAAATCGACAAGGTATCCCAGCCGGTCGCTGGTATGCGCATCATAAATCGGAAGAGATGGAATATGTATGTCGTACTGCGGCTGAAAATGTGTAACAACGCCTTCCCAGTTACTAAGCCCGCCGAAAAGTCCGTGCAATAAGATCATGCTTTGTTTCATATCTTTTTTGATACAAAACTATTGCGGGGAAAATTGAGCGGCCGTGATCTCAGTCACAAAAGTTACGGGTCTGGTCCAGGAGGAATAACCGCGCCCTGCTCAACGCTTCCCGGCTGGTATACAGGTACCGCGCAATATTGGTGAGCGATATTTTCTGTATGATGGCGGGGCGCCGTTCCAGCAGGAACCGGTAACGCTGCAGCGGACTTTTTAAAGAAAGGATGTACTGGTGTTCGGATTGCTGCTCCAATAGTTCCTGGTATAGCTGCAGGTTTACATGCAGCAGGTTCATGTGCAGGTCGTACAGGGGCTGCAGTTTTTTGATATTTATTCTCAGTACCACGGCGTCTTCCACGGCAATAATGCTGATAGCGGAAGGCGCTTTTTTATTATAGCTTTCGCAGTTGGCGAGGAAATCATCTGCGAAGCTGAATTTTACGATCTTCTCATTTCCTTCTTCATCAACAATAGCAAATTTGAACATGCCGGAGATAACAAAGGCCGAGTAGCGGGCTACTTTGCCGTATCTCAGGAAGGCGTCTCCTTTTTTTATGTGCTTTACGGTGGCAATGTTATCCAGTAACTGCCATTCTGCCTGGGTTACTACCGGGTATTTTTTCATGAGCCGATCATACCAGGCGGGCAATACATGATCCATAGTGGCAATGGTTTGCCTGCAAGATAATAATTCGCCGTTATTTTTCTCCCAAACAAAAAAGCAGCAGGAACCCGTTCCTGCTGCTGGTGATAATGATATACTCTTTGTTTTACTTAGCCTGGTCCCGTAATGCTTTTATCTGGTCATGTGAGCGTCTCAACTCTGCTTTTTGCTGGGTTAATAATTCTTTGATGTAAGCCGGCAGTGCTTCATGCTCTATGGCATCTTTATAGGCTCTCTGTGCGGCATCTTCCCCGGCTTCGCAGTTGGAGAGGATGGTTTTACGGTCATGGCCGGTAAAAACGGCTTTTACATCCATCCAGGCGCGATAAACTTTACCGCTGGCAGTGGTGCCTGAATCCATTGTTCCGCCGTTTGCCTGTACCTCGTTACCGAGTGCATTTCTAAGCTGGTGACTTTCTGCAATCATATCGGTAAAAAGCGGTCTCAGGTCGCTATTACCTTCTTCCAGTTCCTTCAACGCTTTTTCATAACCTGCAATACGATCATTGTTGATGGCGATCAGGTCGTTCAATACTTCGTTAGTGGCAGTTGGTGTTATAGTTTCCATGATATTTTTGTTTAGATGTACCAGGTATCTACCATAAAGCATACCAGTACCAGGCGGAGTGGCACTGACAGGGGCGTAGCTATAAACGGGGATTAAAAGACGGGTTGAAGTGTAGAAGCGTTTAATCATTCTGTGGCAGAACTTCGCAGGCATTGCGGACCGAAATGTGGTATACCGCTGTTTCCTCAAAACGGGAAGCCACTACGATCTGTGTGCCGTTAGCGTGCTGGTCAAAAAGTTCCTGTACCAGCGCAGGGCTGTTATTATCACGGGAAAGATGGGCCAGCAGGAGATGGCTCATAAACGGCGGCCGGTAGGTAGTAAATATTTCCAGCGCCTGTTTATTGGATAAATGTCCTTTTCCGCCCCGGATGCGCTTTTTCAGGTAGTAGGGGTATCTGCCTTTGTCCAGCATCTCTTCGTCGTAGTTTGCTTCCAGGAAAGCCGCATGACATTGCTGAAAATGACGGATCACATGCTCACAGGGCGCGCCGATATCTGTAAAGATCCCGATGGTGACCGCATTGCCGGCCACAATAAAACTATGCGGCTCTGACGCGTCGTGATGTTTTGGGAAGGCAGTTACCGACAGGGCGCCAATCTGTACCGGTTCATAGGGGTTAAACGTCATCACCAGCTGTTCTTCCAGGGTGAGGCCGCCATGTACCATTGTCATATTGGTGATATACACGGGCAGGCGGTATTTTTTTGCCAGCACCGTTACTCCCCGGATATGATCAATATGCTCATGTGAAATAAATATCGCTTTTACCTTGCTCATGGTGAGGCCCAGGCGGGTCATCCTTTTTTCGGTTTCCCTGCACGAAATCCCTGCGTCTACCAGCACGGCTTCACTGTCATTCCCAATGTAATAACAGTTTCCGTTGCTTCCCGAATTCAATGATGTAATAAATAGCGACATGCGGACAAAGATAAATTTTCAGGTTGAGATTTGCAGAGACAGGTATTTTGATATGCAACATTGTTGCAAATTATTTTATTTGTTATATTTGTTTCATTATGTTTGCAGGATATAACGAACCAGATCCTGATGCTCTTTTTACACTGGGGTGTTTCCCCTGAAATTTTCCGTATCGGCGGCTTTGCGCTACGGTATTACAGTTTGGGCTTTATGCTGGCTTTTGCGGCCTCGTATATGATATTGCTGTATGTATTCCGGCGGGAGCGGCAGTCGCGCGAAATGCTGAACCGCCTGCTGGTGTACATCATAATGGGTACGCTGATCGGTGCACGCCTCGGGCATTGTTTGTTTTACGACTGGGCATATTACAGGGAACATATTTGGGAGATGATCCTGCCGTTTACTTTTTCGGGTGGTCAGTTCACTTTCACCGGCTACCAGGGATTGGCGAGTCATGGCGCTGCCATTGGTATTGTACTGGCTTCTGTACTTTTCAGTTACCGTTTCCGGGTGCCGCTGATGTGGCTGCTGGATCACCTGGCGCTGGTGGTGCCGCTGGCAGGTGCGTTTATCAGGACCGGCAATTTCTTTAACTCCGAAATTATCGGTACGCCGTCCACGCTGCCCTGGGCGGTGGTATTTACAAGAGTGGATGATATACCGCGTCATCCGGCGCAGCTGTATGAAGCATTGGCGTATCTCCTTATTTTTGGATGGTTGTGGTTCCTGTACAGGATGCGCCCGGAGCCGGGCAAACTATTTGGCTGGCTGCTGACAACCGTATTCAGCGCCCGCTTTCTGATTGAATTTGTGAAAGAAAACCAGGTGGCTTTTGAAAACGGGCGCCTGCTGGATATGGGACAGCTGCTGAGCATCCCGCTGATGGTACTGGGTATTTATTTTTTAATTTTCTATAAGAAGAGATATGGGTAAAGATGAACGTGTGAAGGTGTACATACTGACCGGGTTCCTCGGGGCGGGCAAAACCACGGTGCTGAACAGCCTGTTGCGGCAGTTCAGCGGGCACAATAATATTGTAATCGAAAATGAGTTTGGCAAGGTAAATATCGACGCCGGCCTCATCACCGAAAAAATAGACCAGCTGTATGAACTCACCAGTGGCTGTATCTGCTGCTCACTGGACAACGACCTGCTGGAAGTACTGGGAAACATCCTGCAAAAAGAAGAACGCCCGGACCATGTGTTTATTGAAACAACCGGTATTGCGGATGTAGGCAACATCATCGGGATGTTCCATATGCCCGATGTACAGCGGCATTACGAACTGGTGAGCACCATTTGTGTGGCAGATGCGGAGAATATCTTTGAAAGATTGCAACAGGTGCCGGAAGCGGGCAAGCAACTTTCCTGTGCAGACGTGATCATCATCAATAAAATAAAGCAGCTCGCCGTACCGCAACTGATCTATCTTTCCCAACAGCTGGAACAAATGAACCCGCTGGCATTCATCACCACTTCAGAAGATGGGTTTGTACCACTGAAAGAGTTGCATTTTCCCGAAAAACCAATAGGCGCCACTATCGCACCTGTTGCACCGGTGAAACATCCGCATAAAGTGAATACGGTGTTGTTTGAATCGCCGGAAGCCTTTGATCTGAACATGCTGGTATTTGTACTGGATCTTCATTTCAACGCATACCCGGATCAGCTGTACCGCATCAAAGGATACGTCCGCATAAAGGACACGCCTGAAAGAATGCTGGTACAATCCACCGGGAAATACCTGCACATACAACCGGCAGGAGAGTGGGGCAGTGCCACGCCATCTTCCACACTGGTATTTATAGGAAAAGAATTAAAAACACCCACTATCCAGCGGATACTCACCCCGGCGCTCAGAAAATAATTTTATGGAAAAATCCGGGAACGGCATCTTTCCTGAAATTCATTGTTATGATGAGCACCCGCAGACTGACCATATTACTGATAGCAATCCTTACTTTACCGGCCCGTTTCGTATATGCCTGGCAGTTATCCGCACTGGCTGTGACTATCGTTAATCCCCCGTTTTCCAATGGAGCAACCCGTCCTGCATCTGTAGGCGCGCTCCCGCTTCCCGCCGGGTTTACCCGCCTGCCGCAACCGGCCGGCAGTTTTGGCGCCTGGTTGCGGGCCATGCCCCTGAAGCAGGACAACAAAGTATATCTTTATAACGGGCATTTAAAAAACAATCAACAGGCACAATACGCCGTACTGGATATTTCTACCGGCAACAAAGACTTACAGCAATGCGCGGATGCGGTGATCCGCCTGTATGCGGAATACCTGTACGATAGCAAACAATTTGGGAAGATTGCTTTTCACGCTACCGATGGCACGCTGATGGATTACAACAGCTGGATGAAAGGCGACCGGTTTGTATTAAAACAAAACCGCCTCATGAAAGTGAGAAAGGCTGCACCATGCAGCGGGCCGGCCTGTTTCAGCAACTACCTCGAAACGGTGTTCTCCTGGGCAGGTACCTTATCACTCAGCAAGGAGCTGCTACCGGTAAAGGATACACGTAAAATACTACCCGGAAATGTTTTTATTAAAGGAGGCGCTCCCGGTCATGCGGTGATGGTAATGGATGTGGCGCAGAATGCCGCCGGTGAAAGGATTTTCCTGCTGGCGCAGAGTTACATGCCTGCGCAGGATATCCATGTATTAAAGAATCCCGGCGCCGCTATGCCCTGGTACCAGGCCGGTTTTACGGGAAAGCTGTTAACGCCGGAATGGGTGTTTGATGCCGGCGAACTGGCACAGTTCCGGTAATGAAAAAGGGGCTGACCAATACCTGTTGGTCAGCCCCCTTTTATTTCAAGAATCAGGTGTGTGCGAAATATTCGTTTTCCACTTCACCATCTGCATATAATTTCAGGATGGCATAACCCGGAGGCGTTTCAAAGTAATAACCCTCCCCGGCAGATTCCTTATCACCTTTTTCCCACCAGAAGCCACTCATAGCGCCATTGCAGCAGTAACGCACGCCATTGTAAACTGCGTTATCAGAAAGATGATTATGCCCGCTGAGGCATACCTTTACTTTATCACGGTGTTTAAAAAAGAGGGCTTTCAACCGCTGATGATCGGAGTGGCCGCCACCTACGAGGATGGGAGTGATGCCCAGGATCGGGTAGTGCGACATCAGCAGGGTAGGCGTTCCTGCCGGCAGCTTTTCCAGGTCCTGTTCCAGCCACTGGTACTGTTCTTCATCCAGTGCTATTTTTTCATTGTTGCCATCCAGGATAATGAAGTGCCAGCCTTTGCGGGTGAAGCTGTAATACCGGTGCGGAATGTTCAGCCGCTTTACCACATAGTCTTTCCCATACATGCTGTCGTCTTTGGTGGGCGCCTTCCACCAGGTATCATGATTGCCGATGCAGCTGTAAACATCATATGATTTCAGGCTGCTGATGCATTCATCCCAGATCTGCCAGAGCTGCGTAACCCTTTCCCTTTTTACGGTGTCATAGGAGGCATCGAAGATAGAGTCACCGCCGTTGAGGAAGAAGTCCACCTTTTTGTTTTTGATTTCCTCCAGGCATTTTTTAAATCTTGCCGGTGCGTTGAGGTCTTCACGTATATGCACGTCCGTTATATGCGCTACGGTTAGTACCGGGGTACGTTTACCGCTTACAGCGGCCTTCACGGCGGCCGGCCCCAGGAGGGTGCCGGCTGCCATGAGTCCCGTGTGTTTAAGGATATCTCTTCTATTCATAAAAGGATTTATTGCCAGTCGAAAATCTGTTTCAGTGCAGGATTCAGCGCTACCTGCGTGTAAGGTACGGGGCGGTAGTAGTACTTGGGTTCTGTAAACTTACGTAGGTTCGTTTCCGTTACCAGTGTGCCGCCTGCGGTACCATTTTTCAGGTATACTGTTACGCTTTCCCCGATGCTGCCGGCTTTGTAATAAACCAGTGTGATACCGAGGGAATTCTTTTCTTTTTTATCTTCCGCAGGAATATCGGTGCTTTTATCTATCAGGATAATATCTTCCACACCATCGCCGGTAAGGTCAAATTTACCTAACCCGGGGAAGTACATGCCTTCCGGGATTTTCTCCAACAGTTTGCCTGCATGCCATCTCATGAGGTCATTATAGCGGTAGCCTTCCATTGCAAATTCGATCCTTCTTTCGCGGCGTATTTCCAGCAGCACGCCTTTCATAGCGCCGGTAACATCCGGGTATTTTGCGGCCTGCACAGGATCAGGGTTGGCATTGCTGGTGGCCAGGTCCAGAACGGGTATACCGGCGCGGGTGCGCAGCAGGTTTATGGATTGATCCAGGTCGGTTTGCGTGAGCGTATTCAGTTCTGCTTTGGCTTCTGCAAAGGTGAGCAGGGCTTCTGCATAGCGGTATACGGGGAAGTCCACGCTGTTGGTAATAACCTGGTCGGTACTGTTGGTGTATCCTTTCAATTGGTGGTAGCCGGTGAAGTTTTTGTTAAGACGCTGGATATACGGCCTGGCGTCTCCGGCACGGGTAAAGCCCGGTCCGGCCAGGGTTTGGCGCATACGCGGATCCCTGTTCTGGAACTCGGCTACAAAAGGCAGCTTGTCATAACCGGGAATATCGGTAAATCGTTTACCATCTTTCATGAGGTAGGTTTGCACCAGGTCGCGGGAAACGGATTGTTCGTAATCCCCGAACACGTTACCGTTGATACTGCCGCTGCGGCCTTTATTCATATCATAAGGATTGGCGAGGATCACTTCTTTGTTCAGCAGGAGGTCCTGGCTGGAGAACAGCGCAGCGTAATCCTGGTCGGGTTTACCGGTATTGTATATGGTGAAGTTGCCGGAGTTGATAATGTCCTGTGCCTGAACGCGCGCGCTGTCGAGGAAGCGTGCGGCGGTGCCTGTGAGGTTCAGTTCCGGGTGATACTTACGGTAGGTACCTTCAAACAGGGCAATACGGGCGTAGAGCATTTTGGCGGCCCATAAGCCCGGTGTGCCACTGGGTACGCTGGTGCGGATGTGTGTGGTGGCAAATACGAGATCGGCCATCATACTGTCTACCACCATTGCACGGGGATCGCGGCCTTTGAACAGGTCGGGGTCGCCGGGATTTAATGCCCTGCCATACCAGGGAACATCTGAATAGCGGATAATTTTATCAAAGTAAAATTCGGCCCGGTAATACCTGGCCAGTCCGGCATAATGATCTTTGATGTCCTGGGTAACAGCGGCTTTGTTGTAATTGTCGAGGAAATAATTCACGTCACGGAGCCTTTTCCAATCCCAGCCATTGGTAATGGTTTGAGAGCTGGGAGAGCCGATCATGATATTTTTTACTTCCACTGCGGCGGTGGTGGCGGCGTTGTCGCTGTTCTGGTCCCCGAGGTATTCGCCGGTACCGGCCAGGTCAAGTAACCCATTCACATACAGGGCCAGGTCTTCCTCGGTTTTAAAAAACAGTTCAGGGGAAATAGCGTCCTGTGGATAGCGATCGAGGAAGTCCTTTTTACAGGAAGCACTGATCACCATCACCCCGATAATTATATAGCTCGTAAATTTTTTCATGTTGCAATGTTTAACGTTCCGGTTTTACAGATCAAGATTTAATCCTACTGCATATTTGCGCTGGTAAGGATATGCCCATCCATAGCCATCAATAATGGATTCCGGATCCAGGTACTTTTTGATGGAAGAGAATTCAAAGATGTTTTCGCCGGTTACGTAGATGCGTAAACGATTAATATGATAACGCCTGGTGAGCGATGCGGGCAGGGTGTAACCCAGGGTTACATTCTTGATACGCAGGTAAGCCGCATTCAGCATGTATTTGGATTGCGGGATATCCAGTCCTTTTTTATCGTTGTTATCTGCCAGCCACGATTGTAATACCGGGAAGTAAGAATTGGTATTGGCATCTGCCAGTCCGGCTTTGATATAGGACTCGCTATGCTGCGCGCGGGTAGCTTCGTTGTCGGCTGTAGCACGGTAGTAGTCGAGGTTCCAGGGGTAAATACTGGCGTACGGTTGTTGGTATGGTCCCCAGAATAAATAGTGATGCGGGTAGTAGTCCATTTTCCCGATACCCTGGAGGAAAACGGAAAGATCGATGCCATTCCAGTTCATATCCAGGTTTACACCAAAGCGGTAATGCGGACTGGTATTGCCGATCACTTTCAGATCTTTGGGATCTTTGGCAGAAATACCCCGTTCAATTTTGCCGTTACCATCCAGGTCTTTGTACTTAGGCCATCCTTCTACAATTTCCAGGGCGCCCCAGGGGATAATGGCAGATTGATCCAGTTTGTTGATCTCATCTTTATTTTTGAAATAGCCGTCGTTGGTGAGTCCCCATATTTCGCCATAGGTTTGACCAGGCCAATAGTTGGAGCCAAAGAGTTTCTGTTCGTTCTGGAACCGGGTGATCTTTGTTTTATCATCAGACAAAATAACTTTCACACCGAAGCCGAGAGGTTTAGAGGCTACATTAAAATCGTTGCGGTAGCCGAGGCTCAGTTCCCATCCGCGGGTCGACAGATCGGCCACGTTTTGCTGGGGAGCGCCGGTACCCAATACAGCTGGTAATTCCTGGCCCTGTGCCAGCATACCGGTGGTGTTGCGGATAAAGTAGTCGAAGCTGGCCTGGAATTTATTTTGCACAAAGCCCATGTCGGTACCCACGTTGGTGGTGGTTACTTTTTCCCAGGTATAGTTGGCCGGGTCTACCTGCAGGGAAGGTGCGCCGGTGACGATGGTTTGACCGGCATTACCACCTGGCAGGAACTTTGATTTATCGGTTTTCAGGGTTTGCAGATAACCAAAATAGGCTACGCTCTGATTACCCAAACTACCATATGATCCCCTGAATTTGAGTGTGGAAATAACCGGCAGTGTGTTCCGCATAAAGCTCTCCTCGCTGGCGATCCAGGCGGCAGAAACGGAAGGGAACAGGCCCCAGCGGTTGCTGGAAGGGAAACGGGAAGATCCGTCGTATCGTCCATTTGCTTCTATGATGTAGCGGTCTTTAAACGTGTAATTAATTCTCCCGAAAAAACTCCGGATAGCATACGAGTAATATTCCGTACCTACCGCAGGATCACCGCTGGTGAGCGCGATGTAGGGGAGGGAAGAAGAGATCAGGTTTTGCTTGGAACCCTTGATCAGCTGCCATTCGTAGCTCTCCTGGTTGTACCCGGCCAGTAAAGTGATGTTGTGTACTTTACCGAGGGTTTTGTGGTAATTGGCGAAGAGGTCTATTACATCATGACTGATAGTACCGTTGTTTTCTGTAACGGAGCCGTTACCGCCTTCCTGGCGGATATCGTCCGGACCATAGCCTATCTTATATTTTTTCTGATCGATGTGGTATTTCCAGAGTTCTCTTTTGATGCTGGCGTCACCGGTGATGGTGAGGTCGTTGTCGAGGAAAGAAGCCACACCGCGGATGATGTCCTGGAATCCAAAACGGGTTTGCGTGTTGCGTCCGCCGTCTACCAGTTGGGCTGCCAGTCTGCCGGCGGCGGTATTGGCCCAGGTGCCGTCCGGGTTCACTGCTACCTGGGTGGGTTGCAGGTAGTACACATCTGTGATGTTATATGCAGGGGCATCGGCCTTTGTCTGGTAGATGTTCATGTTATTATCTACCTGTAACCATTTGATGGGTTTAAGGCTGAGTTTTCCGCGTAATCCGTAGCGTCCCCAGTCGTCTTTTGCCAGTTTATTCAAACCGTTTTCTTTGGTATAGTCGGCAGAAAGGAGATAGCTGATGGGTAATTTCTTTGCCGTTTCTGCGCTGCCGCTCAGGGAGATAGCATGATACTGGGAGAAATTACTTTTACTGAAGAAGTAATCATTCCAGTTGTTGCTGCCCATGTACGCCCATTTGGTGGGATCGCTGGGATCAATACGGGTATCAGGCAGGGAAGGGTTTTCGGATCTTTCCTTTGCCCATTTATAATACTCGTCGGAATAGTTTACATAGTCCCACGGTGTATTGTCGGTAGATGTTTCCAATACGCGCGAGTAAATATAGGGATCGGTGATCGCGTCCGGCATAACGGTACGGCGCGACATAGCGAAGTAGTTACTGTAGTTGACGGTTTGTTTACCGCCGCTGGTGCCTTGTTTGGTGGTGATGAGAATAACGCCGTAGGCGGCGCGGGCGCCGTAAATGGCTGCAGAGGCGGCATCGCGTAATACGGAGATAGACGCGATATCAGCAGGGTTAATGCGTAACAGGTCGTCCATCACTGCGGCAATACCATCAATCACGATGAGGGGCGCAATATTCCCGTTAGAAGAAGCAATACTGGCCACACCCCTGATGTTGATAGTAGGCGTTTGTCCGGGGCGGCCGCCGGGGTAGCTGATATTCAGCCCGGGGCTGAGACCCTGTAAGCCCTGCATCACATTGGCAATGGGGCGTGCAGCCAGCTGTTTGCCGGAAATCTGATCGATAGCGCCGGTTACGTTTAGTTTCTTCTGTGTACCATAACCTACCACGATCACTTCTTCCATAGAATTTTTAGAAGGTTCGAGGGTGATGGTCAGGGTTTCCCGGCCGTTGAGTGAAACCTCCTGCTGATCAAAGCCTACATAGGTAAGTACGAGGATGGCATTTTCGGGCACCTTTAATTCAAAGTCGCCTTTTACATCCGTAACAGTGCCTATGGAAGTGTTTTTGAGCCTTACGCTTACGCCTGGCAATACTTCGCCGGCGGGATTTACTACATGGCCTTTTACCAGGTTGTCTTTACTCACCACGGCCGCCGGGGCGATCACGATCAGTTTGTCGGACATTTTCCGGAAGTGAAGGGAAGTATTATCGAGTATTTCGTTTAATACTTTGTCGATAGACCAATCTTTTGCATCGATAGATATTTTATGGTTTAACGGAAGATTATCATCGTTATAAACAAACCTGTAATGGCTGTTCTTCTCCAGCAGGGCGAGGGCTTTGTCCAACTGCACCTGCGAGAGCTTCACTGTTATGGTGGATTGAGAATGCACCTTTGCGCTTACGTGTAAACAGGCAAGGGTGACAAGCAGCATAGAAAGCTTCATAAAAATTAACAGTTTATACAACCTCCGGCCGGGCGGAAGCCAATTGTCCACTGTACTTTTTTTCATACATTTGTTTTGTTGGTTAATTAATTTGTTGATGGAGAGTTTACCCAATACAATGCTGTTAACCGATATTTACACGGGGAATGGTGCGAACATTTCCCGTTTTTTTTCGGTTTAAGCTTAGCTAATAAATTCTTTAGTTACTTGTTGTTCAGATTGTCTGTTTAATGTTTTACAGGTGAAAGAAATGTTAGTTAATCCATATTTTGCCTTCTGCATCTTTATGCCAGGAAAACGATAAGGTTGTTTCCAGTGCATTCAATACTTCTTCCAGGCTTTCTGATTCGAAAACACCGGTAAAGTAGAGTTGTTTTTTACGATCGTCACTAAAGTTGATTTCCACCCCATACCACTGTTCCAGCATCTTTACTACTTTGTCGAGCTGCAGGTGTTTAAAGGCCAGTTTATTTTGTACCCAGGCCGTTTCCGGGATAATACTATCTCTCAATGTGGTGAGTTTCGTTTTATATACTATTATGGGTGTAGTTAGTGCTGCAGTGTTTTCTGTTGTTGGTGCTGTTTGCGGATGCACAGGTACGGTTAGTTTTTCGTTCGGCTTCAGCGATACTACCTGGCTGGAAGCATCGTTCAGCACCACTTCCACAGACCCCTGCACAAGGGATGCCACGGCGCTGTCTTCCTGTGGATAAGCCCTTACATTGAAGGAGGTGCCCAGCACCCTTACATTAAAGGCTTTGGTATGAACGCGGAAGGGACGTTCAGCATCGGCGGTTACCACAAAAAAGGCTTCCCCCTCGAGGGTTACTTCCCGGGGCTGATGCGCTGCAAATTGTTGGGGATAATCCAGTTTACTGCCGGCATTGAGCCATACCCTGGTACCATCCGGTAGCAGCACCTGTGAGCGCATGCGTTTGTCGGTGACAAGCTGTGATAACACCGGTGTTGTTTTGGCCCGTTGTGTATACCGCCAGTATCCGCCGAGGGCGAAGAGCAGGAGGAATCCTGCCGCAATGCCGCTGTATAGCAGCCATCTGCGTCCTTTTTGGGGCGCTTCTTCATAAAGTGTAGCAGCTGGTAGGCTTTGCATACGCTGCTGGTGTTTTTCCAGCAGTTGTTCCACCTGTGTAGGGGCGTATGCTTTGCCCGCCGGAGCCCAGTTTTGCGCAAACACTTCCCGGATGTAGCTGGCATCCGGGTATTGCTGCAGCAATTGTTCCAATGCTGCGGCTTCTTTTTCAGTTAATTCGCCGGCCATTTCGCGGGCCAGCAACGCATAAAGTTTTTCCTGATCCATAGTGTCAGTGAAGAATAAAAAGGCGCCAGTTTAATGTAAGCAGCCATTTTGTTCCTGCATCTGTAAGAAGGACAAACTAAACAGTAAAAATTCCCTAAAGGAAATCAAAAAAAAATTATGAGTCCAGCCGGAGGTAGGTTTGAGCGGTTTCGTCCGACAGGTCGAAACGGATGGCCTGGGATATTTTTTTAACGGCGATAGTGAGTTGCGCATCTACCGTTTTTGTGGAAATATTGAGCAGTTCCGCAACTTCGCGGTAACTGAGGCGGTCTTGTTTTATTAAGCGGAAGATAAGCTGGCAGCGGGCGGGCAGGCTGCGGATAGCCCTTTCTATTTTTTGCGATACTTCGGCGGATACCATTCCGTTTTCTGCATCGGGGGCAATGGCCAGCATGTCTGTATTCAGTGTATCCAGCGAATGGTGCTGGTGTCTTTTCTGTTGGCGCAGGGTATTCAGGGAAAGATTTTTGGTGCTTACATAAAGATATACCACCGGGTTTTGCACATGCGATAAATCATTCCGTTTTTGCCACAATGATAGAAATACATCTGACACAATTTCTTCTGCCAGGTGAAACGAGGAAACAATGGATGCAGAAAAATGTATCAGCCGGGTACATAACGCTATGTATAATTCATTATACGCCTGAATACTGTTATCATAGCAGACCCTTTCAAAAAGCCCTTTTATCTGCTCATTTTCTCTCATGGCGCAAAAATATATAAATCGGAATAAGTCTGTTATTAAGTGTTTGTTACGGTTTTGGTTGACCTGGTAATCTATTCGCTGTTCAATGCGTAGCAATATATACATTTCCCCCGGTATTCCATGAGCGTGTTCATAATAAACGTTTTCTTATCTTTACCCACTACCATGACCGATTCTCCGTCCATAAAACTATCCGTTCTTACCGGGAAAATCCAGCAGGCGCTTCAACAGGTGTTTGCAGAGCAAACCTATTGGGTAGTAGCGGATATCACCAATCATTCCTACTACCAGCAAAAGGGATATCATTATTTCGACCTGGTGGAAAAAGAAGAACATGCGGGTGGTATTGTAGCCAAGGTTTCGGCAGTTGCGTGGGGAAATGGCGCTATCCGGATCAAGGAATTTGAAATAGTTACGGGGCAGCAGTTTAAAAATGATATTCATGTATTGGTAAAAGTATCGGTAGGGTACCACCAGGTGCATGGATTACAGATCACGCTGCTGGATATAGATACCAGCTTTACAGTAGGGTTGCTGGAACAGCAGAAGCAGCAAACCCTGTTACGGCTTACTACTGAATGCGCGGATTTTATCCGTAAGTCGGGCGACCGGTACATTACCCGCAACAACCAGTTGCCTTTGCCTGCAGTGATCCAGCGGCTGGCGGTGATCACCTCCGGCAACTCTGCCGGCTACCAGGATTTCCGGCATACCCTGGAGCACAATCATTTCGGGTACACATTTAAAATCGATAACTACTTCACGGTAGTGCAGGGCGAAACCAAAGCGGAGCTGGTACAACAACGGCTGATAGATATCTACCAGCGCCAGGTACCTTATGATGCGGTGGTAATTATCCGCGGGGGCGGTGCGCAAACCGACTTCCTGATCTTCGATACTTTTATCCTGGGCAGGGCGGTGGCAAAATTCCCGATCCCGGTGATCACCGGAATTGGGCATCAGAAAAATGAAACCATTACGGATATGATGGCGCATACCGCCACCAAAACGCCTACCAAAGCAGCAGAGCTGATCATTGCGCATAACCGCCTGTTTGAAGAAGCGGTGATCAATATGCAGCAGAATATTGTGATCCGGTCGCAACAGCTGTTTTCCGGGCACTTCCAGGCACTGTCTTATCTCAACAGCGCCATTATTAACCAGTCACGCACGTTGCTGGCCAATCATAAAGAAGCCTTGCATGCCCGCAACAATGTGGTGCTGCATACCTCGAAATCAATACTGCTGAACCGGCACCGGGAGCTGATGACCGTATCCAACGCCGTGTTATCGAAACCACGGATCATGGTTTCCAACCGGCTGAATGACCTCGACAATATGATTGGGCGTTTCCGTTCTTTCAGCAGGTTATTTATTCAAAGCAAAAGGGGGCAGGTAGCGCATTACGACTCCCTGTTCAAACTGATGAGTCCTGCCAGTATCCTGAAACGTGGCTTTGCCATTGTATACCAGGACGGGCATATTCTTCCCGATGCGTCCACTCTCCAGCCCGGAAGCCATATCAGGGTGGTGCTGCAGGATGCATCACTGGAAGCCACTATTACTGAAAAAAACATTTTACATGAGCCAGGAACTGACATATGAAGCTGCCTACAATGAATTGCAACTGATTGCGGAAGAAATAGAGAATGAAGCTGTTTCGGTAGACCTGCTGGCAGAAAAGGTAAAACGGGCAGCTGTTCTTATTGAATTTTGTCAACAGAAATTGCGCGCCACGGAAACGGAGGTGAATAATATTATCAAGCAAATGGAGGGGACGAAGGGGGGAGAGAAGTAAGGGCTTTCCACTCAGCTTTGAAACCGGGAAGAAGATATACCGGATCCGGGTAGCACCCACTTAGGATATGCTTAGGACATGGGGAATACGTGCACTGAAGGTGGAGGTGACGTGGAGGGGATGTGGACTTGATCTGGAAACGGTCTGCTGTAAAGGGTTTTGAGCGAAATTGAAGGTCGTGGTTCTGTACCCGGGGATCTCCCTAAAAAACCTCGTTAATACCAAAGTAAAAACCCGATTGATCCTTGCCCATGCCATAATCCAGCCGGATATTGATCCGTTTTTTAAACTCCCAGCGATAGCCGATGCCATAGCTGACCAGCGACTGGCGGAATTCCAACTCATTAAAGCGGGGAAATACGTTACCACCTCCAATCCAGGCAACCACGCCGCTGCGGTTGTAGATCTTCTGGCGTAGTTCCACCTGGGCAGCCAGGTAGTTCTTATCGCGGAAGCGGCCTTCGTAGTAGCCCCTGAGGCGGTTGGAACCGCCGGCTTCTCCGAGGAGGCTCCAGGGAACATCGCCGCTGCGTTCTTCTGCGTAGAGGTCGGTAGCCAGTACGGCGCCTTTCCATAGTTGTTTGTACCAGTCGAACTGCAGATCCAGTTGTGAAAATACGGTTTTATTGCCCAGGAACGAGGGGAAAAAGCGATAGCCCAGTCGTATGTACATGCCTTTATAGGCATTGGGTATAAAATCGCGGGTATCGTATACAATAAACGGGCCGGCGCCGATGCCCAGTACCTTTCCGGGAACCATGAGGGGCTTGCCGCCGGCAGTATCGAGTTTTTTGGTTTGTACATTCTGGATTTGGGTACAGAGGCCCATGAACAGGTTTCCGTTCAGGTTGATGCTGAAGTCGGCCTGGAGTTTTTCGGTGAGCTGCACGTATTCGGTATAATCATCTTTATGGCTGCCGGCTTCGTAGCCGATGCCCCAGTATTTATTGGGCCGGGAGCTGAAAGAGGCTTTCAATGCCAGCCGGAACCGGTCGTGCGGAAATATGGTGGTGTTGCTGATGCCGATTCCATAAAACCCGGTGAGGGCGCCGGAGGCGTATACCGCGGCGTTGGAAACGGGCAGCAGGGAATCTGTTTTATCTGTTTTGTATTGTGCGGCCATCATTACGGCGATGCCGAAGCTGGTTTCGGGGGTGTATACGGGGCCGCCGATGAAGCTGAGGTCTACCTTTTTCTTTTTCTTTTCTACGTTGGTATTTTTAAGATAATACTTGATGTTATCAAAAAATCCTTTAGGCGCTGAAAATGTGGCTGTTGAGTCTGCCCGGTCTTCCTGCTGGGCATACCCTGCAGCAGGTGCAACCAGTAGCAGTAGTAGTAAAATCTTTCTATCCATGTATGACAATGCAATGAATATAGGACGATTTTCAGAAAACTGATGAAGTGGTATGCAAAAAGTGTGTTAAATCATAAAACGAACAGCAGCGCGGGTTGGCCCGGCTGCTGTTGTTTTTTATAGGGGTAAACAAATTAATCGATGAGCAATTGTGTCACGGCGGCGGTGTTGAGCGCCCATTGCATGTTATACACTTCATCGGCGTGCGCTTCAGGGGCGGCCTGCAATTGCTGGGCCTCGGCCTTGGCGGCCAGGAGCTGACCAATGCTCAGTTTGCTGTCCAGTTTTTTCAGGATAGCCTGTACATTAGCCGTGCTGAGGTCCTGGATGATCTGGCCATCGAAGGCCATTTCCAGCCAGATGATTTCCCGGGCTGCCACATCCAGTACACCAAATACGAGCCCTTTGGTTAATCCGCCGGTGATGCGCACCATATGATCCACGCAGGACGGATCGTAGGCCACACCCTTTTTGGATACCTTCATAGGGTGTTTGCTGTTCATCCACCCCAGTACCAGGTTCATGGCGATGGCGCCCTGGCTGTAGGCATTGCAGGTGAAGGTGACATACTGCGCGCCGGCTTTGGCCAGTGCAGGAATGTCTATTTCGATGTATTCGGCCGTACCTACTTTATCTGGTATGGAACGGATATCGCCGCTATGGATACATCCGGTTGTTTGCAGGTATTGGAAGGAGCAGGTATCCGTACGGTTGTTTTCGTAGGCGATACGGCAGCTCAGGTCCATATCCAGGTGCTGGGCAGGTAATCCTTTACCCCATTGCATGAACAGGATAATTTTATCTCCTTCCACTTTAAACCGGGTTCCCATCAAAGCGCCGGGCAGATCCTGCACCTGTTCGCTGCGGTCGCCGATAGCCAGTGGTATTTTATACAGTTCCGGTGCAATGTAGATGCTTTTGGCAGTGGTGGCCACTGCGGCAAAGCGTTTCTTCATGGCCGAGATACAGAGATTTGTTACGGCCTGCTGCATTTCCTGCAACTGTTCGTCTTCGTAGATGTTCAGCTGCCGGTTAGCCGGGATGCTTTTCCCTACGCCGCCCAGTGGTTTTACCGCACGGGTGGTGGATTTATCGAAGTAATACAGCGCGTACATCTGTAAGGTCAGCAACAGGCGGGCCGGCACTTTATCCGTGATTTCCGCAAAGGCGGCGGTTACCGCTTCCGGTCCGAACCACAGCATGTTGGCAAACAGCGAGCGGGCAAAAAGACCCGGACGTTGTTTCAACAGTTGCAGGGTGTTGGCTTCATCGTAACGCAAACGGTAGTGGTTCACCTGGCCCTGCCACACGGTATAATCCTGGCGGTAGAACCGGTCCATCAGTTCGCGCAGTTTGTCAAAGCCATCGCGTTTGCTGAACTCGGCCAGGCGCAGGGCGCGGATGAAGCGTACCCACATGTTACGCTGCGGATGCATGATTTCGCACATGGCCGTTACATCCATATCCAGGCTATTCAGCCAGCGGGCTGCCATCAGTCCCTGTTGGCGGTTGTATTTCAGTTTCAGCGCCGCTTCCGCGGATGCCACTTGTACTGTAGGATAAATATCCCCGTAGATCTGCCGCTGGTTTTTATTTTTTCGTTTGGTGATGGTACCTGGCTTCACCAGTTGCAGGAACCCGGTATGTTTGTACCACAGGTAACGGAGTATATCCGTTGGCGTGGTAAACAGTTTTGCGGCTTTTTCTGCCTCATCTTTTTCAATCAGCACATCTACTACTGCAATGACGGTTTCTTTCATACCTGGTTTTACAGCAGGCAGCGGAAAGATATGCAGCAATGTTTTCAGGCTCTCCACCTGGGTAGCATCCAGTGCTGTTTTGGAGGTCAGCAGGTTTTCCATGTATTGAGCCGCCAGCTCGTTGTTCCAGCGTTTCAGCACACGGATCTTACTTCCCTGGCCCATGTTTTCCAGTTCGCCGAACTCGAACGGCGTACCGCAATAAGGACAACCGTTATATCTTTCCAGTGGAAAAGTATTGGCAGGAATAACATGGCCGCATTGGAGCTTAGTACCGGCGCCCGTGAATTTATTGGTCAGGTATGTGATAAAGTGATCAATGAACGATTCATTGGTAGGTACCTGCCAGTCTTTTATCAGCGGGGTCCAGTTGGTATTCACGCCCATCACTTCCCGGAATGTTTCCAGGATAGTAGCCTGGTAAGCAGGAGAGGTATGGTTTAACGCATGCAGGAGATCTTCTGTTACCCCAAATCCCAGTTTAGCGAGATTGGCTACCAGCATACCGGCGGCCGGGGTAATATGCAGCGTGTCTGTATTCACCACTGTATCAGGAATGTAAATAGCCTGTTGTCTTAATCCTGTTCTTAATAAAGCGTCCATTGTAATTGTGTTTAAATAATCAGATAATTTTGCTGCTGTTTATCCAAAAAAGAAGTAAGCAGCAATTGACCTCGATTTGTAAAGCAGGCTGGATTCGAACCAGCAACTCCGGATTGGAATCAGGAAGTAAGTTTTAATTGACCCTGAAGATAATTTTAAAACTACAGGATCCGGTGTTCAACCATTGAACTACTGCTTTTCCATCTTCTGCGTTAATTATAAATGTTCTTTTGGATCGAATGAAGTAACATTTATTTGACCGCTTCCGATGACACAAAGATGCGCAGGTATCTACGCAATACACTTGCGCACTTAAATATTTCTTAAAAAATAATTTTAACTACTTGATTATCTGTCATTTATTTTTTCTTCTTCCAAAGAAGAAAAAATACTACGCAGGTATAATGCGCAGTATTTTTGTTTCTTTGTATAAATTATTAGTATGTCCATCAATAAGCTGGCCCTGATCCGGTACAAGGCCATCGATGAATGCCTGCGTAACCGCTATCGTAAGTGGACGCTGGAAGATCTCATTGAAAAAGTAGCAGACGTGTTGTATGAACTGGAAGGCATCAGCAGCGGCGTGAGTAAACGTACCATCCAGGCGGATATCCAGTTGATGCGCAGTGATAAGCTGGGTTATAATGCGCCCATCATTGTAAAGGACCGTAAGTATTATGCCTACAGCGATGCTGCCTACAGCATCACCAACGCGCCCATTAACAACGCGGATGTAGATAAAATGAAAGAAATAGTGGCCGTGCTGAAACAATTTAACGGTTTCAGTTACTTCGATGATATGAGCGATATGATTGCGCGGTTGGAAAACAACCTGTATAAATCTACCGACGCGCATCTCAACTGTATCCAGCTGGAAAATAATCATCGCCTGCTGGGCTTATCGCATATCAACCCGCTTTACCAGGCTACGCTGCATAAAAAAGCGCTCCTGGTAGAGTATAAATCTTTCAAAGCCAGCAAGGCACAGGAGTTTATCTGTTATCCCTACCTGCTGAAAGAATACCGCAACCGCTGGTTCCTGATCACCCGGAATAAACGTACCCCGCAGCTGCTCACCCTGGCGCTGGACAGGATCATCAGCCTGCAGGAACTACCTAAAGAAAAGTTTATTGCCTGGGAAGGTATTCCCTTTGACGAATATTATGATAACCTCATTGGCGTTACCAAATCAGAAAAAGATCCTGTACATAAAGTAGTACTGCAAATTGATGCAAAGCATGCCCCTTACGTGCTGACAAAGCCATTGCACCATTCGCAGGAAATATTAAAGGAAGATGAACAGGCCACCATAGTGAGTATCGACGTGGTGCTGAACTTTGAACTGGAGCGGGAAATCCTGGGATTCGGGGAACATATGAAAGTACTGTCTCCCAAATCCCTGGCTAAAAAAATTGCATTGCGACTGGCACAGGCTGCGCAGGCGTACGAATAACGGGTACGTCTGCACGTATTTATTACCCGCTGACTTTATGATAAATAACCGTATCGGAAGCCAGCTGTTGTAAACGGTAACCGCCGGTATCCAGTTTCAGTTTTGGCAAAGATTGCTGTAGCTGCCGGAGCGCAGCAGGCGTAAAGCCCGCCTGGTATACATATAACTGTTGCAGCTTTTTATTTTGCTGCAGGGATAATAATCCTTCGGCATTTACCGCCGTTCCGGCGAGATTGAGATAGCGCAGCTCCCTGCAGTTGCCCAGTGCTTTTATACCATTGCCCTTAACCGCTGTATTCCTCAGATCAAGACGGGTGAGCTTCTTCAGCTGCCCCAATACAGCAAACGCGCTGTCGGTAACAGCCGTACCGGAAAGATCCAGCCAGATCAGCTGCTCCTTTAATCCCAGTAACAACTGCATATCACGGTCGCTGAACCCGGCGGCGTTGATCGCATCTACCGTGAGGTAGTGACTGCCGGCGCCCACAGGCATTACTTTTACTTTTAAGGCTTCCAGTGCGGCCATCTTCTGTTCACTGGGTGCGCCGGTACTTTCTTCCGGAACAAATTCCTGCTTATCCAGCGGGGTAGCGGGTTGCATTCCTTCCAGCACCGCCACGATCCGGGGTGTTTTTTCCAGCTCTTTTACTGTTTTACCGGCAGGCGCACCTGCTGCAATCCACCAGTGCAACAGTTCTAATTCCTGCGGCGTTACGGATGGCTTGCCTTTTGGCGGCATCCGGTGTTCGTCTTCTTCAGGAAGCAGCAGCCGTTTGAATAATTCGCTTTCTTCCGGTAGACTGTCCTTCAGCACCGGTCCGTGCTCTCCGCCTTTACGGATGAGGGCAATGGATTCCAGGCGCAAACCGCCTTTCAGCTTCTGTTCATTATGGCAGCCATAGCAGCGGTTGGTGAGTACCGGCCGCACAAGGTCTTCATACAACCGGGCATCGCCGATATTCGTATAGGTGGCAGCGTTAGCCACCGCTTTGTTCATGCCGGTGATCCGCTGTAAAGGAGCGGGCATGGCCTGTGTGAGGTAATCGTCGCCGTGGGTAAGACTACCGCCGTAATGCCCTGCGGCGCTCAGCAGCAATACCATCAGCAATGCTGCCGGTAGTTGCAGGCGGGGAAAGCGGTGTTTATTTCTTTCCAGCAGGTATAATGCGGTGCTGATAACGGCTACGCCTATACCGAGATATTTATGCGTTTGCAGTAATTTTTCTTCATAACCTCCATCGAGTGAAAGGAGGTAGCCGGTGATGCAGCTGAATATAGCCGACACGGCTGCCGCCAGTAATACTGCCGGCAGGGCTGTTTGTACGTGCCGCCATTTTTCCCTGCAGGCCAGCAGTGTTAATATAAATGCGATAATTAAAATGCCGATAGGCAGGTGTACCAGTAAAGGATGCGAACGTCCTATAAACATACTCCAGCTGCCGCTACTGATCAGTAATCTCATGGTTTGCTGTAACGTTGTTTTAGCTGGTTCATCATAAATACATTGATATCCCATTGGTCGGCCACCGGCTGCCGGGTATAAGGCAGGGTAGGCAGGTAGTCGGCCGGACCAAACTCAGTAAGAAACGTGAGCGGTTTGCCGGCGGCCTGGTGCCGTTGCACAATCTGATCCCACCAGCTGAAATGCGCTTTCACCGCAGCGGCCCATTCCGGCGCGCGGGGATCGTTCACCTGTGGTCCTTCCGGGTGCCCGATGCGGGCGTGTACATGACCTGCACGTGCCAATGCTTTGGCTACAGTGGCCTGCTGATCCTGCAGTAAGGATTCGTGTACGTTGCACCAGTGCGAAATGTCGAGCGTAAGCCGCAGGTCGGGTTTTGCATCGATGAATTTGCCGGCGATATGTGCGGCAAACAACATCCGTGAACGATGCGTTTCATGATATACCGGTATGCCTGTTTGTTTGGATATCCGGGTGGTCATATCTATTAACGCGCTGTTTTGTTCAAAGGAAAAATAATCCCTTCCGGAGTGGCAGTTAATATACAGCGGTTTAATTTTATTGTTCCCGGTGGCTGCTTTCAGCATGGTTTCAAATTGCTGCGCATGTTTCGTATAGTCGCTGTCGTAGCCCGCGCATAAATAGCCCACTTCCAGTCCGTGTTGTTCCAGCGCGGCAAATAATTCCTGTTGTGCGGCGGCTTCATTGGGCCACCAGATTTCGAGTCCGTCGTATCCGGCCTTTTTGGCCTGTGCACAAAATTCGTTGATGCTGCCGGTGTAGCCCCAGTTGGTGGCCAGTACAATAAGGCGGTATCCGTCTTTTGCGGCAGCAGGTGTGGCTGTGGCAAATGCCGGCAGGGAAGGGATACATAATGCGGAACCCAGTATGGCTGATTGTTTGATAAAATTTCTTCGGTTACTGTTCATGTACGGTTTAGCTTAGTATGGGTGTAATTACTTTTCCGCCGGTGTCTGTAAGGCGGAATGGCCGGCCCTGGAACTGGTACGTGAGCTTTTCATGATCAAAGCCCAGTTGTTGCAGGATGGTGGCGTGAATATCGTTGATCGCTACTTTTCCTTTCACGGCGGCATAGCCTATTTCGTCGGTTTCTCCGTAGGAAAATCCTTTTTTGATACCAGCGCCGGCCATCCACATGGTGAAGGCTTCTACGTGGTGATCACGGCCCAGGAAAGGCATGTCTTTGCCGTCCCTGTTTTCCTGCATGGGGGTTCTGCCAAATTCGCCACCCCATACTACCAGGGTTTCATCGAGCAGGCCGCGTTGCTTCAGGTCCTGCAGCAGTGCGGTAATGGGACGGTCAATTTCCCGGCATTTATTACGGAAGCCGTAATCGATAGCAAGGTTTTCGTCGGTACCATGACTATCCCAGCCCCAGTCGTACAGTTGTACAAACCGCACGCCTTTCTCAACAAGTTTACGGGCCAGCAGGCAGTTGTTGGCAAATGATTCTTTGCCTGGCTGTGTGCCATACATTTCATGAATGTAATCCGGTTCTTTGTTAATGTTCATTACTTCCGGTACGGAGATCTGCATTTTATACGCCAGCTCGTACTGTGAAATACGAGACAGGGTTTCCGGGTCGCCAAAGGTGGTATATTCCTGTTTGTTGATTTCATTGATGGCATTGATGGATTCCTTGCGCAGGTCCCTGCTCATGCCTTCCGGATCGGTGAGATAGAGTACGGGTTCGCCCTTGGTTCTGCATTGCACGCCCTGGTATACGGAGGGGAGGAAACCGCTGCCCCACACGCTTTTACCGGCATCGGGTGTTTTACCGCCGGAGGTGAGCACTACAAAGCCGGGGAGGTTATCGTTTTCGGAGCCGAGGCCGTAAGTTACCCATGAGCCGATGCTGGGGCGTCCTAACCTGGCGCTGCCTGTTTGCATCAGCAGCTGGGCAGGGCCGTGGTTAAACTGGTCCGTTTGTACTGCTTTCAGGAAGCTTACTTCATCGGCCATTGTAGCGAAATGCGGCAGGTGGTCGGACACCCAGGCGCGCGATTCTCCATGTTGGGAGAAGATGGCTTGCGGTCCGAGCATTTTGGGAACGCCGCGGATGAAGGCAAACTTTTTACCTTCCAGCAGGGACGGAGGACACAGCTGGTTATGTAATTTCTGCAGGGCAGGTTTATAGTCGAACAGTTCCAGCTGGGAAGGTGCGCCAGCCATGTGGAGATAGATCACGCTTTTGGCCCGTGCGGGGAATTGTGGCACCCGTGGCGCCATTGGGTTACCCGCGAGGTCCAGCAGGGTTTTGCTGCTGCTGCCGCAGCTGGCCAGGAAAGAGCTGAAGGCGGCGGCGCCCAGGCCTTTTACACAGTCCATCAGGAAGTGGCGGCGGGTGAAATACCGCAGTGTTTGATCGTTTGCTTCCTTTATCAGTCGTGCGTGTTTAGTCATACCGGATCAGGATTTAGTCAGGAATTCATCCAGGTTCATAATCGCGTTGGCTACTACGGTGAGTGCTGCCAGTTCCGCCTTTTGTGGTGTATTATCTTTATGCTGCAACAGTTTATCGGCTTCCGCGGGCTTTTGTTTGTATTCCGCGAGCGCTTCTTTATACAGTGTTTGCAATACTTTCAGTTTATTATCGGGCAGTGGTTTATACATGGCGGTTTGATAACCCCAACGGATACACGCCGCAGCGTCGTTGCCGCCGTTTTTCAGCATATGCCTGGCCAGTGAGGCGGCTGTTTCCACATATACCGGATCGTTGAGGGTAACCAGTGCCTGTAGTGGTGTGTTGGTGCGGATGCGCCGTTGCAGGCATACTTCGCGGCTGCTGCCGTCGAAGGAGAGCATCGACGGATAGGGGCTGGTACGTTTTTGAAAAACATATACTGCCCGGCGGTACTGGTTGCCGTCGTCGGCGGTTTTCCAGTAGGCGCCGCTCCAAACGGATTGCCAGATGTTATCGGGTTGGTACGGCATGATGCTGGGGCCGTGCAGCTGGCGGTTCAGCAGGCCGCTCACGGTGAGTGCCTGGTCCCTTACTTCTTCTGCTGTAAGCCTGAAATGCGGGCCCCTGGCGAGCAGACGGTTAGCAGGATCTTTTTCCTGCAATTCAGGGTTGCTGGCAGAGGATTGTTTATACGCCGCAGATAATACTATTTCGCGCAGCATTGGTTTTACATGCCACTTGTATTTGTGCATAAACTGGTAGGAGAGATAGTCGAGCAGTTCAGGGTGCGATGGCGTGAAACCCTGTGTGCCAAAGTCTTCTATGGTTTCCACGATACCGGTGCCAAAGATCTGTTCCCATAAACGGTTCACCATTACACGGGCGGTGAGCGGATTTTTTGTATCGGTGAGCCACATGGCAAAACCAAGACGGTTACGTGGCGCTTTTGCCGGGAATGGGTTCAGGGAGTGTGGTACATCCGGCGTCACTGCTTTTCCTTTTACCATCCAGTTGCCGCGTTCAAACACGTTGGTAACGCGTGCCATTACAGCAGGGTTTTCTATCATCACCGGCACGTCGTCGGGGTTTTGATTGATGAGTGATAACCAGGCGTTGTTGATTTTATCATAGCCGGGCTTTCCTTTACCGGGAATATCGTCGCGGTAGGCAAACCATTCCACGCTGCACACCGCATCTGCAGGGTTGAGGGAAGGGTTGCGGAAAATGAGGTAAAGATCGTGCGTGCCTGTTATGGGCGGCAGCGGCATGCTGATGGCGAGCCGTCCGTTGGTGGGCGCCAGGGTATGTTTGATAATGGTACGGCCATTTAAGCTGTCCAGTCTGAATTCTACGGTGCCGCCATTGCTGCCGGTCCAGTAGTTCATGAGCAGTTGCGTTTTGCCTTCCATGTTTTGTTTGGGAAGGCGGCAGCTGCCATTATTCCGGATGCCCATGTATTTGGTGTCCAGCAGGGCGCCGTTGATATAGTTATCGGCTACGTGTGCGTGTACTTTCGGTTCCAGTACTTTCAGGAATTCCTGTACATCCTTTGCCTGTTGGGTGGTGCCGTTTTGCGCTACCCAGTCGCTCACCTGTTTTACTTCTGCTGTACTAACGCTGTCGTACAAACGAAGTTTAGGGTGTTCCATGTGGGTATCTTCATCACGGGTATTATTGAGGAAGGCCATCAGTTTATAATAGTCTTCAAAGCGGAAAGGATCGTAAGGGTGACTGTGACATTGTACGCAGGCGATGGTAACGCCCTGGAATACATCCATGGTGGTGCTTACCCGGTCCATTACGGCGGCGGTGCGGAACTCTTCGTCCTGGGTACCGCCTTCGTCGTTGGTCATGGTGTTGCGGTTAAACGCGGTAGCGATGAGTTGTTCGCGGGTAGGATCGGGGAGCAGGTCGCCGGCCAGTTGTTCGATGGTGAAGCTGTCGTACGGCATATCGTTATTGAATGCATCAATCACCCAATCGCGGTAGCGCCATATTTTGCGGCTGTCGTCCCTTTCATAGCCTTTGGTATCGGAGTAGCGGGCGAGGTCGAGCCACATGGCGGCCCAGCGTTCGCCGTAGTGTGGCGATTTGAGGAGGCTGTCTACTATTTTTTCGTAGGCGTGTTCGTCGGTGCTGGCGGCAAACTGCTGTGCCATTTCAGGTGTTGGCGGCAGCCCGGTAAGATCGAGGCTTACGCGGCGGAGCAGGGTCATTTTATCTGCTTCGGGCGAGGGTTTCAGTCCTTCCTGTTTCAGCTTTTCCTGTATGAAGTGGTCTATTTCATTACCGTTGGCGATGGTAATATCCGGTACCGGAACATTTTTGGGAGATATATACGCCCAGTGTTCTCCCCATTCCGCGCCCTGTTTCACCCACCGGGTAAGCATATCTATTTCGGCGCTGGTGAGCGGTTCTCCTTTCTGCGGCATCCGTTCTTTTGGATCTTTGCAGGTAAGGCGGCGGATAAATTCGCTTTTTTCAGGATGACCTGGAATGATGGCGGGCTTGCCGGATTTGGTAACGCCCAGGGCTTCTTCCCGGAACAGTACACTGAATCCGCCGCTTTGCTTCACTCCTCCGTGGCAACTGATACAGTGCTTGTTAAGCACTGGTTTTACCTCGGTACTGAAGTCTACCTTTTTATCAGTGTGACAGGCGGCAAACAGCAGGCCTGCCCCCACCGCTATAGTGAGGCTCACTGTAATCCTCAACGTGGAAAAATGGGACATTGTTTTTTTCATTGACGTCCGTAAAAATAAGCAGGTGCCACTGAATAGTGGCTAGATGATATGCTGATTATGATGGATTATCTTACGGTTAGAATTTCCTTTCCCGGTATTGATTGGGCGATACACCCATCACTTTGGTAAACATGCGGGAGAAGTAGTAGGGATCTTCCATGCCGAGTTGTGCGGCTATTTCCTTGATGCGTGATTGCGTGAAAAGCAGGTGCTGGCAAGCCTTCTGTACTTTCAGCTGGTTGAAGTATTCGATGGGAGAGAAGCCGGTGTTGTTTTTGAAGAGATAGGAGAAGTGCGACTGGGAGAGGTTTACGGCCTGCGCCATCTGCTGCAGGGTAAGCATCTTGTCCAGGTGTTTATTCATATAGTCGATGCATTGATCAATGGCATCGTGCTGCTGGGACGGCTTTCCGGGTTGGGTGAAATCCGGGTAAATGCAGGACGACAGGAACGACCAGAAATTCATATTGGACCAAACCAGGTTTTCATCACGGTAGCCCCGCTGAAGCTGGTGATAGATCCGCTCAAACAACTGGATCCTTTCCGGGGAATGGGGGAGGAATATGCGGTGCCCGTTCCATGCGCTGACCGCTGTCTGCACAATCCCATCTGCACTGGTTCCCTGGAAGTGCGCCCAGTAGATGGTCCACGGGTCGCTTTCATCCGCAGTGTATTCATGCGCCCATTTGCGCGGCAGCAGGAAGCAATCGCCCGCCTGGATGGCATGTACGTCTTTTTTCAGCGTAATACTGCCTTTGCCCTCTACGCAATAAATTAAAATATGCTGCTCCGCGCCCTGTGCCCTTTTGCGGTGGTGGAACAATGCTTTCGGATAATAGCCGATATCCGTGATGTACAGGGGAGTAAGCGCCGCTTCCCGGGCGCATTTCCTGCTCAGGATGTTACGTGGAATCACTATCATACGCTGGCCCTGAAAGCCTTCTTTCTTCCTGATCATAACGCAGCCGGTTTTCTTCCCAAAGTAAGAAAATCCATTTTTATAACATCATGCAGCGAACGCCATCTTATCTTCTTACTATTTATTTTACCAAACTTTCAGAATATTTTGAAAATACAATAAGTTTGAATAATTTTGATGCCGAAAGCAAATGCACTGATATGAACACCATTGCTTACGCGATCTATCTCGCAATAACATACCTGATTACGGTGAAAGTGGGATGGCGGTTTTACCGCAACGGAAGGGTTTTTATCCTCGGACTGCTGGAGCAAAACCACACGCTGGCAGATGCTATTAATAATATTTTACTGGTGGGATATTACCTCGTTAACCTGGGCTACGCAACTGTGATGATCAGCACCTGGGATACGATCCACAACTGGACGGAAATGCTGGTGAGCATTACTGCCATGACCGGCCAGATCCTTTTGTCGCTGGGCATTTTACACTGTTTTAACATGCTTGTTATATATATTATCAGTAAAAGAAATCATTCCATTCAACCACTTAAATTATAGTATATGTCTTCCTCTTTTAATTTCCTGGCCTACATGATCTATTTGCCTGTTGTGATCAGCGTTACCTGGCTGGTAGCCATTACCCTGTTCAAAAACAGTAAAGTATTTATGCTTGATATTTTTCATGGCAACAACGAGCTGGCCACCGCTACTAATAAACTATTTGAAACAGGATTTTACCTGCTGAATGTAGGCTTTGCGTTCTGGATCATGAAAATTGCGGAAACTATTTCCAACCCGCGTTCCATGATGGAAGTCCTGAGCGGCAGGATCGGCGGCTTCTTCATCTGGCTGGGCATCATGTTGTTCCTTAATTTATATCTCTTCTTCCGTGGCAGAAGAATTTCAAAAGCAAAAAGTAAAGTTATCATCCCTGTAGCCTGACGCCAGCCTTTATCCATTGTTCCGCGGATTTTGTCTTTCCAAAAGAAAGATAAAATCCGCACTTTTTTTATTCCACGATCTCCACACCCAATCCATCCAGCAGCGACAATGCATCCGGCAAACTGAATTTAGCCTTCTTCACTTTATTGGTGCGTACATCAATGGCATACCGTTGTGCGCCTGCAAAATTAGCCTGGGTGAGATCTGTTTCGAAGAAGCGCGCCCCGGCGAGGTCTGTACCACCGAAATCGGCCTGTGATAAATTGCAGCCGGAAAAATCTGCTTCGTCTGCCTGGCAATGAAGGAAGATGCCTTTTTTCAGGTTCTTGCCGGAAAAATTGCAGTAGCTCAAACGGCTGTGATGAAACTCCACCGTAAGCGCATTACGGGCATTATGCCAGGCAATACCAATTGCTTTGCTGTGTTGCAGGATTACTTTGTTGAAAGATGTTTGTTTGAATTGTATCAACGACAGATCGCATTCTTCAAAGGTGCATTTATCAAAAACACATTCTTCAAAAACGCACTCCTTGAGGCTGCATTTATAAAAATGACAATCATAGAACTCCCTGCCGGAGATGGTTTTACCTTCCCAGATGATGTGCTCGAATTTTTTATGTTCGTGTGAAATTTCCTGATCGTAACCGGCCACGGTGAAAAGTTTAAGGTGTGAAGGTAGCAATTATGTTTTAGCAGCGAAGCATGTAAAAAAAATCAATTTTGTGGTCTGAATAGCCAAATACTGAATATCTTTACTTTGCTTCCGGGATGTAGAAATGGAGAACAGTTCAAACAGCATACAACGAAAAATTATTCATATTGATATGGATGCGTTTTACGCATCTGTAGAGCAACGCGATAACCCGATGTACCGCGGCAAAGCCATTGCTGTGGGCGGTTCGCCGGAAGGCCGTGGTGGAGTGGTAGCCACCGCCAGTTATGAAGCGCGCAAATTTGGCGTACGTTCCGCGATGCCTTCCAAAAGAGCGCTGCAGTTATGTCCTGAACTGGTTTTTGTGCGCCCCCGTTTTGATGCTTACAAAGAGGCGTCCCGGCATATCCGGGAAATATTTTCCCGTTATACGGATCTGATTGAGCCATTGTCGCTCGATGAAGCCTACCTGGATGTAACGGAAGACAAGCAGGGCATCGGCTCCGCTATTGAAATTGCCAAACTGATCAAACAGGCCATCCGGGATGAGTTGCAGCTGACTGCTTCCGCGGGTGTGTCTGTGAACAAGTTTGTAGCTAAAATAGCCTCGGATCTTAATAAGCCGGACGGGCTTACGTTTATCGGGCCATCGTCTATTGAATCATTTATGGAAACGTTGGCGGTGGAAAAGTTTCACGGCGTGGGAAAGGTGACCGCTGATAAAATGAAAAGGATGGGGCTTTTTACCGGGGCTGATCTGAAGAAGCTGTCAGAGCAGGACCTGAAAACCCATTTTGGCAAGGTAGGTAGTTTTTACTACCGGATTGTGCGGGGGATAGATGACCGCGAAGTGCAGCCGCACCGGGAAACCAAGTCACTCGGCGCGGAGGATACGTTCCCATACGATCTTACGGTGATTGAAGATATGGAAGCGGAGCTGGAGAAGATCGGGAAAACGGTGTACGACCGGCTGCAGCGCTATAACCTGAAAGGCCGCACTATTACCCTGAAAATAAAATACAGTGATTTTAAACAGATCACGCGGAATCAATCCTTTCCGTTTCCGGTAGGGGATTACGATATCATTGTAGACACGGCAAAGCAGTTGCTGGCGGCTACTTACCCGGAAGATAAGCGGATCCGCCTGTTGGGCATTACCCTGTCTAATTTCAATGATGGGCCGTTGAACCAGGAGAAACTACCTCCGTCGGGACAGCTGTCGTTGTTCAATTTTGAGGAATAACGATTGCTTCTGCAGCCGTACAGGCAAAGGTTTCACTATCCCGCAGTATTTACTGTCAGCTGCTCCGGTAATATCATTACTGAAAATTAACGTGGAGTTGTCTTGTAGTGTGTACTGAAGGAGATGTTACAGGTTTTCCGGTGATGATGTTATTTTATGCGGGAGAAGATAAGTTGCCGCAGAAAACAACAATGGTTACATGACCAGGTTGTTACGCCAGAATTCAGGTAAGTCTATTTCTGTTTCAATTTCTTCGCTTCTTTCCTGCATCAGGTCGAGCAGGCTTTTGTGAAGGTCGGGATGTTCTTCCCAGAAAGCAGCAGGAACATCGAGTACGGCTTTCAGCAGGTCGCCGGGATACATACCGGCAGTTACCAGTACGTCGTTTTGTAATATCTCCAGTGCTAAAGGAACCAGGTAGGAAGGATTAAAGGATTGTCCGATTAAGATCCGCAATTCGCTTGCGGCTAATTTTACTACTGGTACTTTAACTAAGGCAAGACATTTCTGAATTATTCCCGAATCTTGATCTGTGGCCGGTCCCCAACTCTTATTCTCCAACTGCTCCAAAGATTTATATCTCCAGATATCTTTCTTATTCATAAAAATGTGTCTCTCTTTTCGTGCTAATAAAATGTTTAATTATGAAGATGATTTCAACGCGCAATTTTTTCTTTTGATGGTGATCATCTGTCAGAACCTGCGGAGTATTGCAGGTGTTGCGGTAGCCGGTTAGTGCCAGCGGTTATAAGAAACCAGGATCAACAGGTATAAATATAATGAATATTGTTGATGGCGAAAGAAAATTTTCCACCTTTAACATTTTATGTAACAAAACGGACCGTTAAATGAACATAAACGACCGTATGGATATGATTTATATATAAAATCCCCCGGCTGCACGCCGGGAGATTTTCGTATAATCTGTTCCGTTATTACACGGCCCTTTGGTATTTTGGCAGTACCAGCAGTTTCACGATGCTGTGTGCTGCGGCCGACAAAACCAGTGCTATCACGATCAGCAGGGAGGCTTTGCCGGGGGTATCAAATACATCGATCACGCCGGAAACATTTTTACCGGCGAAGAGGATGGCAATGAGGCAGGCAAGCGCTCCTGTAATCCACAGGGTAATATGCGACCACAGGTATTTTCGTTTTTGAAATCCTTTTTTTCCAAATGAGGTAAACAGGAGGTAAACGTGGGCAAGGAAAAATAAAACGGCTAAAACAGTAAGTGTTGTGAGCATGCTGGTTAATTTAGGTAATGGGTAATAATCATTCGTTCTAAAATATGAAATTATTTCTACATGTACAAATAGCTGCGCACAACACCCTGGCTGCTTTATTAAAATTCACTGATGATGAGTTCCCGGCTAATCATAGCGCCGGCGAGGGTGCCTGCTGCTACCGATATGGAAACGCTCCTGAAAGGATTGGTGGCATCGCCGGCTGCATATACGCCGGGTACGGTGCTGGCCTGGAATTCGTTCACTACAATATGACCAGCCGGCGTGAGTTCGCAACCCAACGCTTCCGGAACGGCGCAGTGCTGCCGGAAAGCAGGCTTGTGGTATAGTGCATTCAGCGTAAAGGAACTGCCGTCTTTGAAAAGCAGTTCGCTTATTTGTCCGCCTGTATGTGTGATTTCCGCGATTTCTTTTTCGTTGACACCGATATGATGTTGCTGCAGTTTTTCGACCTGTTCCGCTGTGAGCGTGGATGGGCCGTTGGTAAATATGGTCAGCTGACTGGTCCAGTTGCGGATCATTTTAACGTATTCAAAAGCGTCATCACCGTTGGCGAGGATGCCGGTGGGTGTTTCCTTTACTTCATAGCCGTGGCAATAGGGGCAATGCAGTACAGAGATACCCCAGCAGGCTGTAAATCCTTTGATAGCAGGCATTTCGTCCTTTACGCCTGTGGCGAATAACAGTTTTTTAGCAGCAAACTGTTCGCCTGCGGCGGTGGTAATTGTAAAGCCTTCCGTGGTGGGCGTAGCGCCGGTTATTGTTCCTTCCTGGAAATGTATTCCGGGATATTGCGATACCTGGGCTTTGGCCGTAGCCGCTATGGCAGCGGGTGTAGCGCCATCCTGTGTGAGAAAGTTGTGGGAGTGTGGCGTTTGCCGGTTACAGGGTTTGCCGCTGTCTATTATGAGTACCTGTCGCCGTGCGCGGCCCAGGGCCATAGCGGCCGATAACCCCGCATAGCTTCCCCCGGCAATGATCACATCGTATGTTTGCATATGGTGGTATTTAAGCATGACGTAAGACGGCAAAAATACAGTATTGCAACATTGTTGCAAAATTAAAATGTATTACACGTTATCGCCGGCATTGGCGCGGATGGTGGAGATATGTTCTGCGATGAGGTGAAGGCGGTAGTAGTATTTTTCAAAGATATCGTCGTACATGCGGTGCCTGTTTTCCAGGAAGGCATTCAGGGCTTCGTAAATAAATTCTTCAAAAGTATGGTGTTCACTCACTTTGATCACGCATTCAAATACGGGTTCCATGCTGGTGGCAAACTTTGTTTTCACCTGGATATCGGTCATGCAGGTGATCATATCTTTATACAGGTTAGGGGCTTTGGCAAACGGAACATAATGGATAGCAGTAAACCCATCTTCATCGTACACGTATTTGTTCACTTCTTCCGATAATAAAAACTGCACTACTTCCCGGTTATTATTATGCCGGGTGGCCAGCAGCAAAGGCGTATCCATACTTGCCAGCACAAAATTGAAGTGGATGTTGTGCTCAATCAGGATCAGCAGGATATCGGTGATCGCCGCGAGCCGGTGATGTTTAAAGATATAGGCAATGGCAAAAAGGTAATCGGCGTTGCCGATATAAAGCGACGCGCCTTTTTTCAGCAGGTATTGCACTGCCTGCGGCTTATTGGCGCCTACCGCGCAGAAAATGATCGGAATAATGCCTTCCTTCTTATAACAGATATCCGCCCCGCCTTCTTCAATCAGCAGTTCCGCGGCCTCAAAAAATATTTCCTGGTATTCAAGTAAATCGCATAGTAGTTGTGACCGTTCCTCCCGCGTAAAAAACGAGAGGTTATATCCGAGCAGCGTGATAATTTCATCCGGCTCCTGACTGTTTCTTAGCTTACGTTTCAGGTCGTACAGCGAAATTTTTTGCATAGAGTTTTCATAGTGTAATATTAGCCGGTGGGAGAGAACCATTACATAGGATGAAAACGCGGCTGCAATGATAATGCAATATTATCAAAAAAAGTTATTTGTTTTCCTGGTGTTTCCAAAGTTCCTGGAAAGCGGCGCTATTCGCGCGCAGGTAATGAAAAGTACCTTCAGACACGATGCGGCCCTGATCCAGCACATATATGTAATCAAACTGCGGCAGCAGGTGCAGCCGGTGCATGGCAGAAATAATGGCTTTGTCGGAGAATGCCTGGAACATTTTTTCATAGATCATAGCCTCGGTTTTAGGATCTACGCTGCTGGTGGGTTCATCCAGCAGGATCACCTGGCTGTTGCGGGCCGCAAGGATACCGCGGGCCAGCGCCAGCCGCTGTTTTTGTCCGCCGGAGAGGTTCACGCCTTTTTCACGGATGTCGGATGCCAGTCCCTGTGGCAGCATTTCCACCACTTCCGAAAAGTGGGCGCTGCTGCATACGGCCATGATCTCATCGGGCTGAAAGGGCAGGCCAAGCGTAATATTATACTCGATGGTATTTTCAAAGATCTCCGGTTCCTGCGGGAACAGGGTAACGCTTTCATTTACGGTGGCTAACGGTAACGCCTCTCCGTTTATCTGTATCACCACACCGGGTTCCGGTTCATAGAGACCGCGTAAAATAGCCAGCAGCGTACTTTTTCCGCTGCCGCTTTCACCAATTAACGCGATCCTTTTTCCTTTTTCAATCAGGATGTGAAGGTCATGCAGTCTTTGCGGAGCGGCGTTATCCTCGTAAGTAGCCGTATGCGAAAAGCTCAGGGAGCTGATGGTGATCTGCTGCCAGTGAACCGGCAGTTCCGGCGCGGTATCTGCCCGGTGATGCTGCGTGTAGGCGTCGCTGATATTGCCGGCGGTATCTACTGCAGTATTGTATTGCACCACGTCGGTATATTGCCAGGCAACATCCTGGAACACGCTGGTGAACTGGTTTACATAACCCAGGAGGGTAACCAGCCCGGCTACATAAAACATTTCTCCCGGCACCCAATGCTGGAAAACATAGCCTATGGTAATAACGCAGTAAATAAGGGTGATCATCATTTCTGCCACAAACCATTTCCATTCGTTGATCAATGTGTTTTTCCTGAAGGGCGACAGGATGCGCTGCACCTTTGCCAGCAAACCGTTTTCCATACTCTTTTCCAGCCGCAGGGTAATAACGGTCATGATATTGGAAAGACTGTCGAACAACGTGGCGGATACCACATGTTCCCCTTCATTTATTTCATTGAGCGTTCTGATAAAGGGGCGGTCGAACCGCAGCACGAGCCATATACACAGTACACCCAGCGCGATGCCGATACCGCCGTACAGCGGTGAAAAATACAGCATAGCGATCATGGAAAACAACAGTTTGCAGATCGCATGGAGATACATAAAGCCCCTTTCGAAAAACTCTTTCAGGGCCTCATATGCTTTTCTGATCCGGTTGATCACGGAGCCACTGTGATTATCCTGGTGCCATTTTACGGGGAGATGCAGGGCCTGGTGGTAGCGTTCCTGCAGGAAGTTCCGGCTCAGGTTAAATGCCAGTTGCCGTTCCATCACGCGGGCGGGGCCATGAAAGCACCACTCCAGGAATTTAAGCCCGAAGTAGGAGGCGGCAAAGATGAGGGTATACCGGGGCAGATGGGCGCTGTCGCGCTGTATGCTTCCAATAAACCAGCCGAATAACACCGGGTTCAGGGAAAAGATCACATTGGCCATCAGGAACAGGAAGTACACCAGCAGGTATTTTTTACGTTCCTTCCGGGCATATTTCCAGGCAGTTTTCAGTAACGAGATATATGGGTTGGGCATGTTTCCGGGTTTAATCATTGGCCCTTAAAAGTAACATTTTAACAGCAAATTGTATTTCCGTGGTGGTGAACAAAACGTACCGCCGGCTGTTATGGTACGATATTAGCACTTCCCCTTATGTAAAAACTTACCATATGAAAAGGTTCTTTGTATTAAAAACAGTGGTGCTTCTCTTTATGGGAGCCCTTATTTCTACCGGTCTTTTTGCACAGGAAACAAAGGCGCAGCAAAAAGCGGATAAAGTGGCTAAGATCAAATCCCTGATAGATTCGCAGAATTATGTTTTTGTAGCGCAGAATGCCCTGCCCATGAGTGGCCGCATGCGTAATTTAACATCGGAGTACAACGTGATAGTAGGGGCGGACTCGGTGATCAGCTACCTGCCTTATTTTGGCCGGGTTTATACATCCGTGGATTATGGTGCTACGAAGTCGCCACTGGATTTTAAAACCAAATCTTTTGATTACAATGCAACGCCCGGCAAAAAGGACGGCTGGAATATTACCATTAAGCCCAAAGATCACAGATCGGTGCAATCAATGAACCTGAGCGTTTCCAGCGAAGGATATGCATCGCTCCAGGTAACCAGCAGCGACAGGTCGCCGATCAGCTTTAACGGTTATATAACAGAAAGAAAAGTTAAAAAGAAATAACGCGGATGTTGTCTTTCTTGCTGATTAGACTGATTTAGCTGATTTTGTTGATTTGATCATTTTTGATTTTAAAAGATTGGGGGAGACATAAGCGAGTATATATCCGCTTATGTCTCCCCCAATCTTTTAAAAATCTTACAAAATCCCAAAAAGTAAAATCAACAAAATCAGCTAAATCAGTCTAATCAGCAAGAAAGACAAAATCCGCCATCTTCTTCTTACATTAGTATAGCAATAAATTTTCTGCAAATGGACAACCATGTAAAGATTACGACGCTGTTCCTGGATATAGGCGGTGTGTTATTAACCAACGGATGGGACAGGGCTGCGCGTAAACTGGCGATACAAACTTTTGGGCTGGATGCGTTAGAAACGGAAGAACGGCATCACCTTACTTTTGATACTTATGAAGAAGGTAAACTTACGCTGGATGAATACCTGAGCCGCGTAGTGTTTTATGAAGAAAGATCCTTTAGCCGGCAGGATTTCCGGGAGTTTATGTTTGCCCAATCGGCGCCATACCCCGAGATGCTGGAGCTGATCCCGCAGCTGAAAGAAAAGTACAAGCTGAAAATTGCTATTGTTAATAATGAAGGAAGAGAGCTGAATGAGCATCGTATCCATCATTTTAATATCAGTCGTTTTGTTGACTTCTACATTTCCTCCTGTTTTGTACATTTCCGCAAACCCGATGCAGATATCTATAAAATAGCGCTCGATATTGCGCAGGTAAAACCTGCCGAAGTGGTATATGTGGAAGACCGCTCCATGTTCATCGATGTAGCGGCGGGTCTTGGTATCAATGGCGTTTGCCATACGGATTATGAAAGCACGCTGAAAAAACTGGCGGCTTTCGGATTAACATTATAGATTGTTGCGAATTTTGTCTTTCCCAGGATTACGCTGATTATATTGATTTTTTCTTTTTGATTTTATAGAGGATTAAGGGAGATAAGAGCGGGTATATATTCGCTCTTATCTCCCTTAATATATTACTGAATAAGAAAATCCCCAAATAAAATCAATATAATCAGCGTAATCCTGGGAAAGACAAAATCCCCTGCGATCCACTCCGCATTTTTACCGCTGGTGTAATTTTTTTTCCCTCACTAACAACTTTCTTACAATTAATTTCTATTTTGGCACCCGTGATTCAAATTTAGTCCAGTCCCACGTTTAGCGATAGTTGAGAATTTAAATTTCATTAACAATTGGGGTTGCCTATATAAAAAATAATGATGTATCAGCTGCAAGGCTAAATGCATTTAGCAATCAATGTAAACTTTTTAAAAAAAATCCAGATCTATGCTTAGATGGAACAAGTTCCGTCCAAAGTTGAAGCAGTTACGTGTGTACGACCGGAGAACTTTGGTATTGATTTTAAGTATTGGCAGTTGTCAGCAGATGATGGCACAGAACAAATTGCCGTTAACAGATTTATCTGCATTTCAGCAGCCTGCAGCCAACTGGCGTATAGCCGGCGGCGTTAAAGCAGACCTGCAACAGAACAACCTGCTGCAAACGACTGCAGGAACAGGCATCCTGGTAAACCTGCCTGAAAAGAATGCACATGGACAGGACCTTTTCAGCACCCTGCAACACGGTGACCTGGATCTCGAACTGGATTACATGATGTCTAAAGGCTCTAATTCAGGTATTTATCTACAGGGAAGGTATGAAATCCAGTTGCTCGACAGCTGGGGTACTTTAGCTCCCCGCGCTTCCGACAACGGAGGTATCTATGAACGCTGGAATGACAGCAAACCGGAAGGACAGCAGGGCTATGACGGTCATGCTCCCCGGCAGAACGTAAGCCGCGCACCCGGTTTATGGCAGCACATGAAAATTTCATTCCAGGCGCCCCGCTTTGATGCCGCCGGCAATAAAACCGCCGATGCCGTTATCCTGAAGCTGGAACTGAACGGCGTAACCATCCAGGAAAATGTAGTGCTTTCCGGACCTACCCGTGGCGCCATACAAAATAATGAAGTGGCTTCCGGGCCGCTCCGTATCCAGGGAGACCATGGTACCGTGGCTTTCAGGAACATCGTGATCCATAACTTCAGCGCCCCCAGGCCAACACTGGAAAACGTAAAATACAGCGTGTACAAAGGCGGCTTTGATAAAGAACCCGACTTTGCTACCCTGAAACCCATAACTAGCGGAACTTCTGCGCTGCTTACCTCCAACATAGCAGGTTTGCCGGACAATGAGTTCCTGGTGCGTTACACCGCTACCATCGCCATTAAAACCGCTGGTAAATACAACTTCAACCTGCATACTTCCGGTGGCGGAGGCGTATTAAAAGTGAATAACCAACCTGTTATCACACCACAGGGTTGGGATGGCCGCGGCAGCATTGAATTGCAGCCCGGCAGCTACCCGGTGGAAGTGCTGTATGTCAAAAATACCGACTGGGCAAAACCATCCATCACTTTATCGGTGAGTGAAGCCGGTATCCGCGACTTTGTGATCAGCGATACCAACGTACCCGTAGATGATCCTACCGATCCTATCCTGGTAACCGCCAACGAAAACACCGTATTGCGCAGCTTCATGGATGTACGCGGTGGCAAACGCGTGGTACACGCCGTATCTGTAGGCAGTCCCACCAAAGTGCATTACACCTACGATATGGACAACGGCTTACCCTTCCAGGTATGGCGCGGCGAATTCCTGAACACCACTCCTATGTGGCACGACCGTGGCGATGGTTCTTCCCGTCCGCTGGGGACTGTGCAGGTACTCACCAATCAGCCTGCGCTGGCCATCGGTAAACTGGCCACTAAAGAAACTGCCTGGAGCACGGATACTGCCGGTACCGGCTTCCGTCCAACCGGCTATGCACTCGATGAAAGCGGCAAGCCAACTTTCCGTTATAATATCTATGGTACTGCTGTAACAGACGATATCAGCGTGCTTCCGGAAAACCAGGGCATCCACCGTACTGTTACTGTGCAGCAACCTGCTTCCGACCTGTATCTGCGTATAGCCGTAGGGGATAGTATTGAGCAGGTGTCTCCGGGATTATATGTGATCGGCGACAAATCTTATTATGTGAAGATGGATGATGCCAAAGCGAATCCTATTATCCGCAACCAGAACGGCCGCGCGGAGCTGATAGTGCCGGTACAGGCGAAAACAGGTTATGCGGTTATCTTCTAAGCAGCAACACTAATGACTATTATGAAACTGAATTATAAAAGTATTACAGCAGGAATAGCCGCAGGTATGTTCCTGATGACAACGGCCATCACGCCTGTAAAAGCACAGGAGTCCCCGAAGGAAGAGGACTTTTTCCGCATCGCGCGTATCAGCTCACCCGAAGGTACCCTGCTGGAAGTAGGTGGTTTATGCACCCTTCCCAACGGCGACCTGGGCGTAGCCACCCGCCGCGGCGATATATTTATAGTAGAGAATCCTACCAGCAAAACACCTTACTTCAGGAAAGTGGCCTCCGGGCTGCATGAAGTACTGGGACTGGCCTACAAAAACGGTTCCCTCTACTGCGCACAACGCGGTGAACTCACCAAAATGACCGATACCAATATGGACGGTAAAATGGACCTGTTTGAAACCGTGTACTCATGGCCTTTGTCCGGTCATTATCATGAATACAGCTTTGGCCCGGTACTGGGCACAGATGGCTCTTTCTTTGTTTCCGGCAACGTGGCCTTTGGCGATGAAGAATGGTGGCGCGGTGAAAGCCGGGTACCCTGGAGAGGTTGGATGATGCACATTACAGAAGACGGTAAAATGGAACCATTTGCGACCGGTTTCCGCTCTCCGTGCGGACTTGGTACGATCGATGGAGAACTGTTCTATACAGAGAACCAGGGCGACTGGATGGGTTCCGGTGGCTTAACCCACGTGAAAAAAGGTAGCTTTGTTGGTCATCCTGCAGGTTTACGCTGGACCAACCTGCCTAATTCCCCGGTAAAACTCACCACAGAAGCGCTCTACAGCAAAGTAGATCCACGCTTCCGCAAAGATGCCAACGGCCGTGCTATCAAACCGGAAAACGTAGAGAATGAAAAGTTTGTGACGCTGTTTGATATGAAGAAATATTTCCCGGAAGTACAGCTGCCGGCAGTTTGGCTGCCACACGGTATCCTGGGTATTTCCAATGCACAGCTTACCACCATCCCCGAAGGAGCCTTTGGCCCGTTTGCCAAACAGGTGCTGATCGGCGACCAGGGACAGAGCAAAATTGTACGTGTATACCTGGAGAAAGTAAACGGCGAGTACCAGGGTGCTGCCTGGGATTTCAGAAGCGGCTTCCAGTCGGGCGTACTGCGCCTCGCCTGGGGTAAAGACGGTTCCCTCTTTGTAGGTGAAACCAACCGTGGATGGGGTTCTGCCGGTGATGCCAACCAGGGCCTGCAACGTTTGGTATGGAACAACAAAGTGCCGTTTGAAATGAGAACGGTAAGCGCCATGCCCGATGGTTTTGAAATTACCTTCACCTTACCGGTAGATAAAAAGTATGCAGAAGATATTGCTTCTTACAATGTAGAAAGCTTTATCTATAAATATCACCCGGTATATGGCAGTCCTACTGTTAACTCAGAAAAGCTGACCATCAAAGGAGTACAGGTATCTCCTGACGGTATGAAGGTGCGCCTCGTGATCGACGGGCTGCGCCAGTACTACATCCATAAGCTGTCGCTGAATGGTATCCGTACCCAGGAAAATTCCTATTCACTGGTACACCCTGATGTGTACTACACCCTGAATAATATTCCTGACGGCGCAAAGCTGGCGGTTTCCGCACTGAGCACTAAAAACTCTGCTGCCAAACCAGCTACCACTGCCACGAAAATAGCAGATGCAAAAGCCGCTTCCACAGCAGCCAAAGCAGCTCCTGCAAAGGCGCTGACTTATGAGCAGATCAAACCGTTGCTGAACAAGTATACCTGTTCTTCCTGCCACAATCCTGATAAAAAGCAGGTGGGACCCGGTTTCCGCGATGTAGCCAAAAGGAATTATTCTGTTGCCAAGATCCTGGCGCTGATTAAAAATCCGCAGGCAGAGAACTGGCCAGGCTATGCTACGCCAATGCCGCCGTTCCCACAGGTACCGCAGGCAGATGCCACGAAAATAGCTACCTGGATCAATTCGCTGAAATAAGTCAATAACGTAATAATGGGGTGCCCCGAAAGGTCTGTGCCCGCAAAAAAGAAAAACATATGGCCTGCCTCGGCGGGCCATATGTTTTTGTAGATTATTTTCACGCTCCCTCTCGTCCACGATATTCCTTTGTGATCTTACCCATACCATAACCGTTAACTTTATGATAATATTGCAAGATTATATTTGCCCTGCACAAGGACAAATCAGTACATGGCTTCAGGCATCCACGATCACGCTGCATTATGGCAACAGGTAAAACAGGGAGACCGCACCGCTTTTGACCAGGTGTATCATTTGTATGCCGCTCCTATTTTTAGTATGGTGTACAAACATATCCGTAGCCGGGCCGATGCGGGAGATATTACACAGGAAGTTTTTATGGATTTGTGGGATAAGAGAGCGGATATTATTATACAAAGTTCCCTTTTCAATTACTTATACAGCATAGCCCGTAACAGAACACTCAGATATATAAAACGTAATGCTGCCCGTCCGGAAAGCCTGGACTTGCTGCAGGAACTACTGAATGAACAAGGCATGCCACCGGTTTTCCAGGAGGCTTATTCTGCATCTGTCATCCGCACGATGGAATCCTCTGTAGCCAATGAAATTGCCGGGTTGCCTGCACAAATGAAAAAGGTGTACCACTTGAATCAGGAAGCTGGTATGAGCGTACCTGAAATAGCTGAATTGCTGCTGATTTCTCCCAACACGGTTAAAAACCATCTTTCCAAAGTGCGCAAGCGCCTCCGCCAGGCTGTATCCCGGTTAACTTTCCTGTTCTTTATGTTTTTTATTGTTTTGCTCATCGCAGCAAGGTGACTGTGATTTAATCCCCCCTCGCAATATTACCAAATTATTAACTCCATTTTCCGGAGTAGTCTGCTTTTCGTTTTTAGGCTCTATCCTGTAAGGGGGTACTATAAATAGTATTTACGGCCCTCCCTTCTTAAATAAAAAGCTATGCAAACAGAACAACGTTTCAGGGAACTTTTAGACCGGTATATAGCTGGTACCTGCACTTCTCAGGAAAAAGCCATTATGGAAGAATGGTTTGAAAAAGGGGGGGATATGAAGAAAGCAGACCTTCAGTTAAGTGCGGAAGATGAAGCGCGGTTACTAAATAATATTCACCGCTTGCAGGATAAAACGACCGTTCCTGACAGCCTCCCGGTGCACAGGAGTAAGCTGCTGAGGCCATTATCCAGCTGGCGTGCCGCAGCTGTGTGGATGGGGGTGCTGATTACCGCAGGCGCCGGTATATGGAAGGCAGGAACAATCCAATACGCAGCTACTCCTGCACAAACTGCCGTGGTGTTCAAAGAAATAGCAACTGGTAAAGGGGAAATAAAGCAGGTGGTATTGCCCGATAGTTCAGTAGTGCTGCTTAATGCCGGTTCCACATTGCATTATCACGCCGACTTTGCCCGTCACCGCCAGGTGCAGCTTTCGGGTGAAGCGTTGTTTACCGTAACCCATGACGACAAACATCCTTTTACCGTGCAAACTGCCGACAGCCTGGCCACTTTGGTACTGGGCACACAGTTCAATATCAGCAGCTACGCCCAGGGAGAAGATATACAGATCACCGTTGTATCCGGTAAGGTGCAGGTCAGTAAGCCGGGCAGCGCACCGGATATCCTTACCCGGGCACAGGCCATCCATTACAATAAGGCCAGCCGGGATTATACCATCCAACGTGCTGTATCTGTGGAAAGCCTGACCAGCTGGGCAAAAGGCGAATGGGATTATGAAAATGTCCGGTTCAATGATCTGGTGGTGCTACTGCAAAATCAATATGGTGTTACCCTCCATACGCGGCGGAATCCGCATCAACTGCAAACCAATGTCAATGTCAATTTTAATAAGGAGCAATCGGCCAGTGAAATCGTGGAAGTGTTTTGCAGTTTAACCGGATGCCGGTTCCGGATCATCACCCCTGCTGAAATAGAGATCTATTAACCGCTATAAAAGCAAAAGCCCTGCTGTGAACAGGGCCAATGCCATTTTTTCATTCGTTAAAATAAAAAAAGTAAAAAACAAAGTTATGCTACTAACATGGTTGAAGCAACCTGGAGGGAAATTATTTATCCTGCCCGCCCTGATCCTATTATTGTTACTGTCACCTATGGTAATGCTGGCGCAGGAAACGAGGTATTCGGTAAAATTTCAACAAGGCAGTTTAGAACAGGCGCTGGGTGTACTCCGTAAAACAACGGGTATGAGTATTGCCTTTAGTAAAGAAGAAGTAAATGGAGTTGCGATAAAACCAGCGGAATACAACAACAAAACGGTGGAGCAGATTTTAAGCGGGCTGGTCACCAACATTCCGTTTACTATAGAAAGAAGAGGCACTGCCTGGCTGGTTAAAAAATCCGCGGATAAACAAACGCCATCTGCCACTCCTCAAAAAGCTCCCGGAAAAATCAGCGGGAAAATCATTGATGAAGAAAACGGTGATCCTATACCAGGTGTCAGTATCCGCATTGGCAATAATGGAACAACCACCAGCACAGATGGTTCTTTTAGTATTGCACTGCCAAAGGGGGCCTATCAGGCAGAAATCTCGTCCTTAGGTTATGGTACCAAACAGGTCACCGATATCGAAGTAAAGGACAATCAGATTTTTGCATTAAACGTAACGCTTAAAAGAACGAAGCATACACTGAGTGGCGTAGTGATTACCTCTTCTGCAAAAAAAGAAAGCATCAAAGCGCTCTATGCCCGCCAAAAGAACGAAGCAGGTATCTCCAACGGTATAAGCAGGGAACAGATTGCAGCGTTGCCCGACAAAAACATAGGGGAAACATTAAAGCGGATTTCGGGAGTGAGCACTAATGACAACCGGCGTGTGGTGATACGAGGTATTGCGGAGCGCTACAACCTTGCTATGATGGACGGCGCCACATTACCCAGTACGGATGTACAGGTGCGCGACTTTGAGTTCGATATTGTTCCCAGTAACCTGATCGACAATGTAATCGTATCTAAAACGGCAACGCCTGATATGAGCTTTGGCTTTGGCGGCGGGTTGGTACAGATCAACACGTTTGCGATTCCTGATCAAAACTTTACAACAATAGGTATTGGCGGAAAATATACAAGCGGAAGCACAGGAAAAGACTTCCTGGGTTATGGCCGTGGAAAAAATGACTACCTCGGCTTTGATGACGGCAGCAGGGAGCATTTCCCCAAAGACCTGCTGATCTTTACCAATCAAAACTATAATCCTATCAAGCCGTATGATCTTCCTCCCAAAGATATTCCGGCAATAACACCTGAAATGATTGCAGCGCAGAACAAAAGAATAGGTGGTTTGGAACGGATAGGCACCAGGACCTACAAGGCATTACCGGGACAAAACTACCAGTTCAGCCTGGGACGTAGCTACAATATTAGAAATAGCCGTTTCGGTTTTGTGGCTTCACTCAGCTACCGCAATGAGCAATCTATTGATGATATTTCCCATTTTGAACGGGGCGACTGGGAGAAGATCGGCAATCGCGTTTACAACGTAGCCACCGGGGAAGAAATCGACCCTACTTTTTCCAACCAGTATAATTTCAATACCACCTGGGGCGCCCTGGTCAACCTGGGGTGGCAATCAAAGCATCACAAAATCACTTTCCGCAATTTCTATTCACGGGTATTTAACAACCAGTTTTCCCGTATCGTGGGATATGGTAATGACATTGGTTATGGCGAACATCCTGCCATCCGGGAATACGACCGTCCAAAGTTTATTGACCTTTTGCAAAACCGTATCAATGGTGAACACACCTTTGGTGCTTTCCGTTTTGATTGGAATGTGGCCCGGAACAAACTCACCAACCTCGAAAAAGATGCCGTGGAAGCCTGGCTGATGCCTGCAAGTACGCTTAATGGAAGCAGTTACAATATAACACCCAGTGGCGTTACCAATCCAGGTGGCGGAACATTTAACAGGGCGCAATACCGGTACGAGGAAACCAATAAAATAGCGGAAGGATCCCTGAGCTATCATTTCAACGTACTTGGAAAAAAGCAGATAGTAAAGTCCGGCTATCAGTATATGGAGCGCCACGGTCTTTACGACTGGACCCTATTGCCGATCAGTACCGTACGAACAATAGGTAGCATATATGCGCATGTTCCTGTACAGGAATGGGGACAATTCCTGGAATTCAAAGATCCCATGAAAGACTTGTTATATTATCCTGCCAGTTTTTCCCGGAACGGATATGAAGGAAAGAATACCAATCAGGCAGTTTATGGTATGATGGATAACCGTTTTACCAACTGGCTGCGTTTGGTATGGGGTATTCGGGCTGAATACTACGATTACGAAAGGATCAGGAGCGGTGCCAATGACCTATCTATCAGTACACTCATAGAACGGGGCGAAAAATACAGGTTCGTGGACCCTGAAACCGGAAAAATCGTAACACCTACAGCTGATCCGGAAACTGAAGAAAAAAAATGGCGTTACCTGCCTTCAGCAAGCCTTACTGCCACACCATTGAAGGATTTTAATATACGGGCTGCTTATTCACAATCGGTGGTAAGACCCGCACTGATCGAAAACTCCCGGATGATCCGCTATGATCCGGCCATAGGTGCTTTTCGCCGGAATGAAGGTGTGCTTTCTACCTTGATTGACCACTATGACTTACGACTGGAATGGTATCCCAAACCTGGTGAGGTGATTTCTGTTGGTTATTTCTATAAGTATTTTGACAAGCCGGTAGAGCTGTACCGTATACAACCGGATGCCACTATGCGCGTATATGTATCTACCCAAAATTCAGATTGGGCAAAGGTGAACGGGTGGGAATTTGACCTGCGTAAAAGCCTGGGTTTTATCTATCCGCAGTGGAAATTGCTTGATAATATTTACCTGAGTGGTAACCTTACCTTACAGCGTTCCGAAGTACAGGCTGCTATGTTTGTAGGAAAGAGTATGATTGAAGACAAATACGGCAGAAGCTATGAATACCGCAGCAAAGTATTCCAGAGAGAAAAAAGACCATTATATGGACAGGTGCCTGTGCTGTACAATATAGGATTGCAATATGATGGCAACCGTTTAGGGGTCAATATGGCCTTTAATCACATGGGCTACAAAACCTTCTCCACAGGCATTACGCCGAATATTGTAGAGTATGAACGTCCACGCGATCAGCTGGATGCCCAATTAAGCTATAGTTTTCTGAAAAACAAAAAGCTGAAAGCAAAGCTGAACATCAGCAACCTGCTAAATACTCCTTACCGCTTTTATATTAACAGTACTGACACGTATAAGCTGCTTGATAAATGGAAAGGTCTCCCTATGTCAGAAATTTCTTCTACCGGAGCCACAGAATGGAGTGATATCTACGAATGGAAATATGGCTTCTCCCAGAAATATGAAGAAGGTTATTATGAAACATCAGCAGACGGGAAAACTAAAACCCGGATTGGCGACAAGGATACCTTCATTCGTAAGATTGGCACCTCTTTCAGTTTATCCGTTTCTTATTCCCTTTAGATTTCATCTGATTATAATAAAACCGTAGCGTCATGAAGACAATAAAGATATCTTATACCATACTGACAGGTGCCTTCCTGTTGATACTGGCTGCCTGCAACAAAGGGAAAGACGATTTTTTATACAAGGAAACGATAGCGCCTGTGATGTTGAAAGGCTATAATAGCAGCAATGAAACATTGGAAATAAAACTGGATACCTTTAAGATCAATTATCCATTGTCACCCAATAGTGCCTTTGATCTTATCGATGCGTATACGTTCCATGGCAATACCAATAAAGTAAAGCTGTCATTAACAGAAACAGGAACGGGAAAAGTGGTGCTGGAGAAGGAAATAAAAAGGGGAGACGGCCCTACCAACCTCAAATTTCTTTATCTGAATGGTAAAGTAAATGACCTGCCGGAAAAGCCGCTGGTTGAACAGGGAAAAATAAAAATCAGTTACCTGTTCATGCCAACGCTTACTAATTATACAGCACCTGTAGATATTGTGCTGATAAAATACTATTTCACACCCAAGGCTTTTGAGGAGATCATCCGGATTAAAAATGTAAAGCCTTATGAATGCAGTGAGCCTGTCACTATTTCCAGCTTTCCAACTTCGGGGCAAGAATATAATGGACAACCTACCAGTGTGCTGTTTAAGGCTTATATCTACAAAGCAGGTACGAATGAATTTTACACGGAGGGAACGGGATATACCTGGCATGCCACTTCCTCCAGTGCCCCTACACCACCTGCATCAGTGGCATCTTCCAATTTGTATATATTCAATGAAAGCACTGCAGGAAATAGTATAAGGTTTACCAAACTATTTGAACTATAACTAATAAACGAACCAATGAAGCAATTAATACAATACATGAAAATAGCTGGTATCATTACCATGCTTAACGTGCTTGCAGCGTGCAACAAAGAGGAGCTCAATCCGGAAAAAGCAATACAGGTGATTATCAGTGGCTACAATGGCAGTGCGAACGAACTGGAAGTATCAATAGATACCACCAGGTACGACAAGAGTTTGGCCAACGGAAAATTTATACTCCAGCCAGCCTCTTTAATAGGCTTTAACGCAGTATATACCTACCGTGACCCGGCGTTACGTTCGAAGGTTACCCTGACAGATCCTGCTACCGGGGAAATAGTCTTTAGTAAACCACTTCCTGCATCAGGCACAAAAGCCTGTTTTAATTACATCTATTTAGATGGTAAGGTGGTAGAAGTAAATCCACCAGCCGCCGAAGCCACCACCAATAAATTGGGATTTTATATTCACTATGCGGATAGCGATGCCCCCTTTGATATTTTCCTGTACAGAATTGATAACACCACCGGGCAGGAATACCGGGAATACCTGGCAAAGGATGTAAAACGAAAATCATGGATTTATATAGATTATATTCCTTCCGCTGATTTTGATAATAAAAATGCCCTGAGCAATAGCAGTGTTTGTTTTACGAAGGCAGGTACCACAGATCAATGGGCCTTTCAGGATAATGAAACCATGAGTAAAGTGCCGGCAATGGGAATGGGTTTTCCCCTTGCCGGTGAAAAAGGTTTGGTGTTGCCTTATTTTATTACGCCTGGCTCCTGGCAGTTAGAGCAGTCCCGTTTGTTTTTTTACCCGGACAGGTTCTAGTAAATATGGATCATCGCAACGCAATTTGCAGATAAAATTCCCGGGCTGACCAAAAAGTAATGGTCAGCCCTACTCCTGACCACCCGCTGGCCAGCACCCTAAAGTCAGACCCTTTTTCTGAAAGACTACCACCCGCTGGTGAACTTTTTCCGGTTACCCCTGTTAACTATGTATCACTATGAAAAACACCTATAGCGGCAAAGCCCTCCTGTATTTGTTTTTCCTTTACACGACTTTACTGAAATGATGAAGATACGGTTGATAAACAGGCACAACATCTTGTAAAAGATGTGCAGGGGCGGGCCCTTAAGCGATGTAGCGCCCGCCCTTTTTTATTTAGGTAAGGCTGAACATGAACCCGATCCCATAAATGTTCCGGATACTGATATTTTCATTCCCCTGGAAGTATTTGCGGAAGCGGGATACAAATACATCTAAACTTCTTCCTACAAAATAATCATTCGCTCCCCATACCTGGTGGAGGATATCTTCCCGCCGGATCACCTTATTGCTGTTGTGATAGAAGTGCAGCAGCAGATCGCTTTCCAGCGGCGTGAGAATGGTTTCCTTGCCATTGCCAATAAGCTTCAGCGAGTCTTTGTGAAAACGCATCCCTCCAAGTTCAATGGCGTTGCTGCCGGCTATGCTGTTTACGATCTGGTTTCTTTTCAGGATGTTTTTTATGCGGAGCACCAGTTCATCTACATCAAACGGTTTTACGATGTAATCGTCTGCCCCGATCTTCAGGCCATACAGGCGGTCTTTCTTTTCACCACGTGCTGTGAGGAAGAGGAACGGAACGCTTGGTTGTATTTTCACCAGTTCCTGGGCCAGTTCAAAGCCATCCATTTCGGGGAGGTTGATATCTATCAGGATGATATGCCAGGCCGTGGGAGTGGCGGCAAAAGCCTCCAACGCCGCCCGCCCGTTTTGTTGCCAGTCGACAGTGAAATCCATCAGTTCCAGGTATTGTTTTACAACGTTACCGAGATCCGTTTCATCTTCTACCAGCAGAATGTGATGTTTCATAGCGTTATATTTTTGAAGGTATGGTAATTACGAAAGTACTGCCTGCACCGGGTTCGCTGCTCACTTTAATGCTCCAGCCATGTGCATCCACGCACTGTTTTACATAATAAAGCCCAAGGCCCAGGCCCTTCGTGGGCCTGGACAGATTGGGCTGGTGCCGGTAAAATTTCTCAAAGATATGGCGGAGGGTAGCGGCGTTCATGCCGATACCATTGTCTTGTATGATCAATGCGATAGATTCTTTTTCCTGCAGCGTAGTAATGGTGATGATTTTCTCCGGCTGGTCGTTGTACTTCACGGCATTATCCAGGATGTTTTGCAGCAGGGTGGTAAAATGAAAGGTATCTGCTTCAATCATCACCGGCTGGCCGCTGTTGTTGAACGTGAAGCGGATGGCCTGCTTCATGGTATTAAGACTATACACCGCCAGTATCCCGCTGATCAGTTCATTCAGATCTGTGGTAGTGGTTTTGAGCGCCAGTTTTTCCGTAGCTGCAATATTGATCACCTTTTCCACCAGTAGTTTCAGGCGTTCCGCCTGCCGGTGGATAATCTCGGAAAGTGCGGTAACGCTTTGTTTGTTATCCAGCGTTTTTTCATTCTGGATATTTTTATTGGCAACGATAATAGCCGTGATGGGCGTATTAAACTCGTGGGTGATATTATTGATAAAGTCTGATTTCATATCAGACAGGTGTTTTTGCCGGATCCATTTGAACAGGGTGATGGCAAACAGTGTAATCACCGCCAGCAGGGTGAGTATGCCGGGCAGGATGGTATATTTCATTTGCCGGAGTACAAGGGTGCGGCGGTTATAGGGGTCTGCATAAAATGAGAACGACAGGGAATAGGAGTAGGGCAGGGGCGAATTGGCCACCAGCGAGGATGCTGCGCTGTTTTCATTGAGCTGCGGCAGGTTGCCGCAAATAAAAAGCCCCATTTCCTTTTGTCTGTTGGCCGGGATGAGCGGGTACTTTTTAAAGCGGTTGTATATGTTCACGTACTGACTGTCTTTGAACTTGATATCCAGCCGGTGAATGCATAAGGCAAACAGCAGGGAATCCTTGATCCCGTCGTTGGCTTTAATGGCTTTCAGCATGCTGTCGGTGTTCTCGTGCTTTACCAGTTCGCGGATAATGCGGTTCACGAGGTTTTGTGCGGCGGTGTCGAAGCCGTGGCGGTTGGTGTTATACAGTTGTTCCAGGTAAGGATATTGTGGCACAATGATGCTGTCCAGCAGGGGTTGTCCTCCCGGGAACAGCTTATCGTTGGCGATAGCCAGGTTGTAGGCTTCACCGATCCTTCCTTTTTCCACGTAGTTAAAACGACTGTCCAGCAACTGATAGGTATTATATATCAGGAAAAACTGTACAATAGCCAACGCGATAATACAGATAACAGCTGTCAGGATATACAGCTTGATAGAATGCCTCATGCTTCGCTTTGTTACTTTTGGTTGACCTTTCCTGTTCATCAATTGATAACGACGTCCGCTCCTGATACTTTTAAGTTTTGTTTACAATCCGTTAGGGATTTTTTAAAATTGATTCGATTCCTGTTGGCTATTTTCACCATTAAGATACTACTTTTTTGGTATTAGAAAATCGATTTAGCATTTTTTATAAAATCCCTGTATGAAGAGATATTTATGCTATGTATTATTAGTTGGTGGCAGTCTTTTTACCCTTGCCTCCTTTGCTTCGAAAAATACCGCGTGGATGGCGCCTGTGGTGAAGGATACCATGGCTGCACCACCACTTACCTGGAAGGAGCATTGGTTTGAGCATGCGCAGGTAATGCGCCGGGTGTTCAGCAATTCGTCGGTAACGGTGTATTACGACAAAGAAACGCCTGAGAGTATTACCTGGCCGGATACGCTGTTAACGAAGGTATGGAACTACACCACTAAAACTTATGGCGCCTTTGGCAAGGATAACCGCCTCTTTGTATTGCTGCATACCGGCAAATACGGCGGCGGGCATCCGTCTACCTATTTCGACGGCAGCCACGACTACCGCAATGTAATTGATGTAGGGCATGAAGGCGATTGGGTGAGCAATACCGGCTGGAACCTGGATGCGGCCGTGCATGAGGTAGGGCATATTGTGGAAGGCGCAGCCAAAGGCGTGCATGGGTCGCCGGCTTTCCCGATATGGAAAGACAGCAAGTGGATGGAGATCTATCAGTATGATGTATACCAGGCATTGGGCTGGGATGCAGAAGCCAGGCGCTGGTTTGATATGCAGATGAAAGGCACGGACAATTTTCCGCGGCCGGGAACACAGTGGTTCAAAAACTGGTTTTACCCGATTTACCATCAGTACGGCGGGGCCAAAGTGCTGAACAATTTCTTTACATTACTGGCCGCCAATTTCCCCCGTAACGGCAACGCATATACGCGGGATTTGAACTGGGGAGAGTTTATCCATTTCTGGAGCGGCGCTGCGGGTGTAAACCTGAAACCACAAGCCACTATTGCTTTTGGCTGGCCTGCCAGTTGGGAGGAGGAGTTTCTGCAGGCGCAGAAAGAATTTCCGGGAGTAAAATATTAAAGATAAAAGGCGGAGGGCACGCCCTCCGCCTTTTATCTTGTGTAATACTTACGGGCCATGAAGGAAAGTGGTAATCCAATCATCGCCATCAGTATCAGTATATTAATAACGGAGTTGACTAAACGCAGCGGCCCATGCGGTACCTGGCTTAACGGCACTACCACCAGGTTCATTACACACCATACCAGTAAACCATAAACAAGCCCGGTGGCCACCGGGTGTTTGTGCAGCCCTGCTATCTTCGGATAGAGGACAAAGAAAACAAACGACCACGTCAGCGCAATAAGATAATGAAACAATAACCCCCACCACATCATGGCCGGCCCCCCGCTAAAGGCCGCTTTACCAAATACCCCGCTGCTGATGTATACCAGTATTTTGCCGACAGGCTGACCATGACTAACAACCGAAAAATACACAAACGCAGAAAGAATGTCCAGCGTACCGGTAATAAGGCCGGCCAATAAAACAGTTCCCGGAAAGGAGGAAAAAGGACGCATGTAATTTGTTTTTATATGGTAAAACAGGGCGGTATGAGTATATCTCTTAAATTATAAAATTCTGCTATGAAAACCTCGCTATTGGTAGGATTTTCTTCTTTTTTATTAAGCTATTATTAAGAAATATTAAAAATAGCTTAAAATTTTAGACAATTTTATTGATTATCAATTATATACAGTTTTAAATATTCAAAATTTAAACAAACAGTTAAATAAACGCTTGTTTAAATTAAACGTTTGTTTAACTTTGTCCTGTCAAATCTAAAAAAGGAACATGGAAGAGTATAGTGAAAAACAGCTCTCAATTTTAACGGTTGCGGAGCGGCTATTTGCCGATCAGGGCTTTCATGGCACATCGGTGAGAGATATAGCACAGGAGGCGGATGTGAACATCGCCATGATCTCCTATTATTTTGGTTCAAAGGACAAATTGCTGGAATCTATTTTCAAATATAGAATGGAGGCTTCCCGGAAGTTCATTAATGAATTACTGGAGAACGACACGATGGAGCCACTGGAGAAAATAAACAGCCTGATCGACCGGTTCATCAATAAAATGCTTGGGGAGCAGTATTTCCAGTGCATTATGAGCCGCGAACAGCTGAACAGCCAGCAGAGTCCGGTCAGGGATCTGATCTGGCAACTGAAAGGGGAAATGCTTGGTCTGATGCGCCCCATCGTTACAAATGCCCAGGAAGCGGGCATCTTTTATAAAGATGTAGATGTGGAAATGCTGATGACTTCTTTATTCGGGACTATCCATCAGGTAATACCTGCCAAGCATATATTAAGAACGAACCCTGAAGCAAAGGATCTGAACGACGATGAATACAGGGAGTATTTGAAAAACAGAGTAAGTACACATTTAAAAAAATTGTTCAAAGCAATCCTAACACATGAATTCTAAAAGCATATACACACGATTATATGCGCTTGCATCGGGAATCCTGCTGACTTTTTTCTTTCAGACAGCATCCGCACAACAGAGCGTAAAACCGCTTTCGTTAAATGAAGCCATATCGCTGAGTATACAAAACAGCAAACAACTAAAGGTGAGTCATGCTAAAGTGGATCAGGCTACCGCCTCACTGAAAGAAGCCAATGAACGCCAGTTACCGGATGTAAGTGTTTCCGGTTCTTATCTCAGGCTTACACAGCCTAATATCGACATGAAACTTAAACTGGGAGATGATAGCAACGGTGGCACCAAAAGTGAAAGCCCCAAGGTGAATTCAGCAGCTTATGGTATCGCCAGTGTATCCGTACCCATCTTTGCAGGTGGATTGATACAAAGCGGTAAAGAGTCTGCCCGTTACCTGGCAGAAGCAGCGCGACTGGATGTTGATAAAGACCGTGAAGATGTGATCCAGAACACCATCGCCGCCTACAGCAATCTTTATAAGGCAAAAGCTGCAGTAGCACTGGTACAGGAAAACATCCGGCAGTCGGACGAAAGGGTGAAAGAATTTTCCAACAAGGAAAAGAATGGTCTCCTTGCCCGCAACGATCTCTTAAAAGCAGAATTACAGCAATCTAATTATCAGCTGGCACTGATGGACGCTGAAAACAACCTGAAAATTGCCAATCTGAATATGGATATCATGCTGGGCCTGCCGGATAACACCATGATCCAGGTAGACAGCACCGTATTCAAAGTAGATGATAAGGTAGATGGCCGCGGAGTAGCAGAGTTTGAGCAACTGGCTTACCAGAACCGTAAGGATGCAGCCTCTCTCACTGCACGGGAAAAAGCAGCGAATGCAGGAATAAAAGGAGCTAAAGCGGATTATTTCCCATCACTCGCTGTAACCGGCGGATATGTGGCTGCTTACATTCCTAATGTGATCACCATTACCAATGCCGTAAATGCAGGAGTAGGGCTGAAATACAATCTTTCTTCCCTCTGGAAAACAGGATCAAAAGTAAGCAATGCAAAGGCGCAACTGGCGGAAGTACAGGCCAATGAGGCGAAGCTCGTGGACGGTATTCACCTGGACGTATACCAATCTTACGAAAACTACCTCCTGAGCCACAAGAAAATGGATACTTATATCAAAGCGATAGAACAGTCGGAAGAAAATTACCGGATTACGAAGAACAAGCACGATAACAACCTGGCTACTACAACAGATCTGTTGGATGCCGACGTTGCAAATCTGCAGGCGCATCTCAATTATGCGTACGCAAAGGCAGATGCACTGGTAGCATATAACAAACTGTTACAGTCTGCAGGTATACTGGAATCCAACAACAAATAATACCAACAAACCAATAAATATCAAAGCCGTGGAAACGCAAACTCAAACAAAACCTACTAACAATATAAACATGCAGGAAACAACCGCGCCTAAAAAGAAAAGCAAAGGATTCGTTATAGTGCTGGCAGTGCTGGTGCTGGGTGGCGGTGCATTTGGTATCACCAAGTATGTTCATGGTCAGCACCATGAAGAAACTGATAATGCGCAGATCGATGCTAATGTGAGCCCGGTTATACCCCGCGTATCCGGTTATGTGAAAGAAGTAAGAGTGAAAGATAACCAGGTGGTGAAGAAAGGAGATACATTAGTAATCCTGGACGACCGCGACCTGGCCATAAAAGTACAACAGGCAGAAAACGCCCTTTATGCTGCACAGGCTAACCTGGGCGCTGCACAGGCCAGCACTGCTGCTGCGGAAGCAGGTATCAGCACCGCACAGGCGCAGGTAGGTACTATCGATGCACAGATCGAAGCCGCCAAAGTAAACCTCTGGAGAGCCAGCCAGGATTACGACCGTTACGCTAACCTGATCAAAGATCATTCTATTACCCAACAGGAATTTGAACAGGCTTCTGCTGCCAAACAAACTGCTGAACGTCAGCTTGATGTACTGGCCCGTCAAAAGGCAGCTGCCAGCCGTCAGACAAACGTAGTGAGTTCCCAGAGCGGCGCTACATCCAAACAAATTAACGTAGCGAATGCAGGTATCAAACAACGTGAAACAGATGTGGAAGATGCTAAACTGAACCTGTCTTATTCCGTGATCCTTGCTCCGGAAGATGGCGTACTGTCAAAAATCTTCGTACAGCCGGGACAGTTTGTTACTGCGGGTCAGTCTTTATTCAGCGTGGTACTGAGCACTACTCCTTGGGTAGTGGCCAACTTCAAGGAAACACAGCTGGATAAAATGAAACTGGGTCAGAAAGTAACGGTACACATCGATGCTTATCCTGAAAAAGGACTGGAAGGTAAAGTAACTTCCTTCGCACCGGCTACCGGCTCCAAATTCGCCCTGCTGCCTGCGGATAACGCTTCCGGTAACTTCGTAAAAGTAGTGCAGCGCTTACCGGTAAAAATTGAGTTCGATAACCCTAACGATGAACTGGTAAAACAGTTACGCCCGGGTATGAACGTACTGGTAGACGTGCATCTCAACTAATCATATACATGAACAGCAACGTATCCGGAGTTAATAATTAGTGGGAACCATGCAATAATTAACAGACAGGCATAATCGATTAGCATAAATAACAGATCATCAACAGAAAGGTCATGTTCGTCATTAATTATTAACTCCGGGTAGTGTTGTTTTCATTCAAAATATAAGTGCTGCATGCAACAAGAATCATTGATAGAATACGGCTCGCGCAGGGTGATCATTACGATCACCGCTATATTCTGCGCTTTGCTGGAGATAGTGGATACCACTATCGTAAATGTGGCGTTGAATGACATGCGTGGTAACATGGGCGCCACACTCAGTGAAATCGGATGGGTCATCACCGCATACGCTATCGGTAACGTAATCATAGTACCGATGACCAGCTGGTTATCACAGCAATTTGGTCGTCGTAACTATTTCGCGGCGTCTATTATTATATTCACCGTTTCCTCTTTCCTCTGCGGTAACGCAACTGCCATGTGGGAGCTGATCATATTCCGCTTCATACAGGGTTTGGGTGGAGGTGCATTGCTGGTGACCTCTCAAACGATTATCACTGAAAGTTATCCGCCTGAAAAACGCGGTATCGCCCAGGCCATTTATGGATTGGGTGTAATTATCGGCCCAACGTTAGGCCCCCCGTTAGGTGGTTACATCACCGATAACTATTCCTGGCCTTATATCTTTTACATCAACATTCCGATCGGTGTAATCGCTACCCTGCTCACTTTGCAGTTTGTACGCAGCCCGAAATATGGTGAAAAAAGAGCAATGTCGGAGATAGATTTCCTCGGTATAGGACTCCTGGCGGTGATGGTAGGGTGTTTACAATTTGTATTGGAACGCGGACAGGAAGACGACTGGTTTAACGACTCTACCATTACAGCCCTGACCGTAACAAGTGTATTGGCCCTGTTCTTCTTTGTATGGCGTGAACTTACCTATAAGAACCCCATTGTGGAGCTGAGGGTGCTCAAAAACGGAAACCTCCGGGTAGGTACCATTCTGTCGTTCATCATGGGCTTCGGATTATACGGATCTACCTTCATCATCCCGCTGTACACACAAGGTTCGCTGGGATGGACAGCTACCCAATCCGGTATGCTCATGATTCCTGCGGCGTTGACTACCGCAGTGATGATGCCGCTCATCGGTAAGATGCTGGAAAGAGGTATTCCACAACAATACCTGGTGGCAAGTGGTATGTTCCTGTTCTTTGTGTTCTGCTTCTGGGGATATAAAATTATCACACCGGCAGATACCGGTTCAGACGCTTTCTTCTGGATGCTGATTGTTCGCGGTATAGGTATGGGTTTACTCTTTATTCCTATCACCACGTTGTCGCTGTCTGGTTTGAAAGGACAACAGATTGGCCAGGGAGCAGCCTTCACCGGTATGATGCGTCAGCTGGGAGGTTCATTTGGGGTGGCTTTGATCACTACGTTTATGGCCCGTCAGAATATGCTGCACCGGAGCGACCTGGTAGCAAAACTGGATACCAATAACCCCGATGTAATTAACCGGGTAAACGGGTTACAGCAGAGCTTCGGCGCCAAAGGAATGGACCCTCACCAGGCACTGAATTCGGGTTATAAATTACTGGATTACAGTGTTACCAAACAGGCCGCCATATTATCCTATATGGATGTGTTCCTGTACCTGGGCCTGATATTCCTGATTTGTGTACCGTTTGTACTCATGGTAAAAGCTAAGAAAGCTGCAAAACTCGATCCGTCTGCTATGCACTAACGGAAACAGTTTTTCAAGATAAATTATTGTTGCAATAACAGTGTAACAGTTGTAGGTTTAGGTAAATAAGCCCCGATTTTAATCGGGGCTTTTGTTTTTTCAGGAGCAATGAATTAAATTCATAGAAACACCCCGCTATGGAAACATTCGGCCATGTAAGAATGGTGATAGGATTTATCCTGAGCCTCAGCATTGCCCATCTGCTCAAAGGCACTGCTAAATTCATCCAGCATCCCAACCGGGAAAAACCTTACTGGGTACACCTTTCATGGGTAGCTTACATCTTTGTGCTGCTGGTACATTTCTGGTGGTGGGAAATGCCATTGCACGCATTGAAGAAATGGACTTTCCCGGAATATATCTTTATCATCTCTTTTATTACTACCTTTTTCCTGCTCTGTGCACTGTTGTACCCGGATGATCTGAAAGATTATAAAGGATACCAGGACTACTTTTACTCACGACGAAAGTGGTTTTTCGGGGTACTGGCATTTTCGTTTATTGCAGATATAATAGATACGCTGATAAAAGGACAAGACTACTTTCATCATTTCGGGATAGAATATCCGATCCGCAATATCATTCACTTTGTCCTTTGCCTGTTGGCCATCAGGATCAGTAACCGCACCTTTCACGGGGCGCTGGTCATTATATTTATGCTATACGAAATGAGCTATGTGCTGCGGCTTTATTTATCCGCCGCTACATGAGGACTTTTACAGGCGGATACCCACTTTTTTATAGATAAAGCTCAGCAGCCAGGCCGGCCCGATGAGCAGGAATTGCAGATCCTTGAAGAAAGAAGGTTTGGCGCCTTCTATTTTATGACCAATAAACTGCCCGATCCAGGCCACTACGAAAATAAACAATGCCACCTGCCAGATCACCAGCGGAGTGGCTGCTATGAGGCGCCATAGCCATAAACAGATCACGCCGATGAGCAGCATACCTGCCGCCAGGGAAGGAGAGAGGCGCAGATAGTAAATGATCAGTAATAGCAATACCACATGTGCCACCGAAATATAAGAACGCACGCCACCAATGGGCAACGGGATTGCGTATAAAAATCCGACGATACTGAAAAAAATAGCGGGCACACAAATCCAGTGAATCAGTTTGTTGGTGTGGTTACGGTGGCTGCTGCCGTACTCGTCCAGCCATTGATGGATTGTTCTCATAGCGGTGGCGGTTTATAAAGTGCTGCTATTAAAATACGTTAAATAACCCAAAATGAGTGATGATTTTATTTGCCCCTGATCGCCACCTTTTTCATGCCTTCTCTCCCAAAAAATACCGGGAAATACATCATTTCTGCTTTGGCCGGGTTCAGGTGGTAATACCCTGTATAGCGCGGCATCAATGACACCGTAAAGCGGTAAGTACCTTTGTTTAAATAATCACTGAAGATGCTTACCTTGTTTTTAAAGTACTCGCGGTGTACTTCATGGTTCGACCACTGACTGTTTTTTCCCTCATAGGAACAGCCTGCCGGCACCGGTATTTCCACCATCACGTAATCCGCATCTGCCTTTACTTCCACGGTAACTTCAAGGGTAACAGCGCGGCCTGCGGTGAGGAAGTTCACAGCCGTATCCTGCTGCAGGAACTGACTGCTCACGCTGAACTGGTGTGCTGCAGGTGGCGGCGCCGGATTCCAGTGCTGTTGCCAGCCGGTAAAATATACGGTGGAGCCGCCCTGCTTAACGACGTTTAATGGCTTACCGGCTGTAAAAATATGCGTATAAGGAAAGGCACTCACCTGTTCCCCGTTAATACTAAGCCCCGGCGTTTGCATCTCCGAAGTTTGCAACGCATCCGGCAGGATGGTAGCCAGGATAGTAGCAGATTCGTAGGTATTGCGCCAGTTGCCGCTGCGCCGCTTTTCCATGAACCAGTCGCGGATAGTGCGTAACAGGGCGTCATGTCCTCCTTCGGCCCGCAATATTTTATATGCCAGCAAGGTGAGTTGTACATCATTGTTAAAGAGCTGGTAACTATCTTCCCCCCAGTAACTATTGCCCATCATGGTGGTTTGCCGCGCAGCCATCAGTGAGGCTGTATTTACGTGTATGCCTGTCCGTTGTTTCAGGTATAATAAACGGAACTGGTCATACTTACTGCCTTTGTTTGCCGGTATGGTATCGAGGTAAGCCGGGAAATTAATTTTGGCGTCCAGCTCGTACAATGTTTCCAGCAGGGTTAAATTATTGGTGTACGCATCCCTGGCGTGCACGGAACTATTCAGCTGGAATACGGAGTAATCGATCAGCGCTGCTTTGTTGATGTTGGGCTTAAATCCCTCTTTTTCAGCCATCAGCAAGGCTTTTGTTACATGTTGTGAAACCCAGTACACAGAAGTGCTTTTATTCCACCAGCCCCAGCCGCCATCTTTATTTTCATTCTGTTCCAGTTTACGGATCAGCTCAGAGATCTTTTTCAGATCCTTAAACGGTAGCCCAAGGAATTTACGGGCTTGTTTCTCCAGCAGCAGGCCGGTGAGTTTGGAGGCCAGTTGTTCATTGCATAGATATTCATAACGCCGGAGATAATCTATTTCATCCAGCAGTACCGGTAGCATGCCGGTGCAGGCATACAGGTGAACAGCAGCGGTATCGTCTGCAAAAGACAGGGAGAAGCTGGTATCGGCCGGTAGTGCGGCAAAGAAGCCTTTGGTTTCTGTTACGCCTTTTTTAAAGACAGGAATAGCGCGGTATTCTCCGTCGAAGTAATCCTGGTTACCGGTGATGGTATATTTAAAGGAGATGCTGTCGCCCGATAGGGGAACATGCACCGGGAAGGTATCAATCAGGCTGTTGCGCACGCCAATGGAACGGGTGTTGGTGAGTACCTGGTTGGTGTAGAAGCTGCGGCTGACAGTAGCGCTGTCGGTGCCATAGTTCAGCACCTTACCGATAATGTTTACGCTGTCGCCTTCAACGGCAAACACCGGGAGCGACAAGTTTGCGCTCAGCGGTTTATATGATTTGATCTGTACCTGTGCACTGCCGGTTTGTCCCTGGTCAGTGAATGCCAGTGCATAGGTTTTCCAGTTGGTGATATCATCCGGGAAGGTTACCTTAAAAGAGGTTTCTCCTTTTTCGTTGGTGCGTAACCGTGGTTGCCAAAATGCATCATCCCGGAAGTTGCTGCGCAGGCTATTGGCTTCTGCCGGCAGGGCTTCCTGGCTGGCTGCCGCTATAAAACCCGCTTTGCTGCTGGTGATGAGGATTACTCCGTTGGCGGCCCTGGCGCCATAAATAGCGGTGGCGGCGGCATCTTTCAGCACCGACATATTTTTAATAAGAGACGGATCCAGGCTTTCCAGTAAACCTTCATAGGGAACACCATCAATGATAATCAGTGGCGGCGTGTTAATGCTGTCGGCGCCCCGTATAGTGACGCCTGCCACTACGCCATTAAGATTGCCGGTAATGAAGTGCGAAGCAGCGGCGGTAATTTCCTTTTTGCGTTGCGTGCCGTAACCCACTACCACCGTTTCACTCAGGGATTGTATTACCGGTTTTAATTTTATCTCAATAAAATCCTGGTCCCTTAAAGTAACAGTTTCGGCGTTATACCCAATAGCATTAACGGTGAGCTGTCCTTTTTCTGTAACGGCTAAGGAGAAATATCCTTTTGCATTGCTCAGGGTGCCATACCTTGTTCCCTTCAGAATAATGGAGGCGCCGGGTACGGGGCCGTTCGCATCTGTTGTTATCACCCCGGATATACGACGGGTGAAGCCGGAAGTATCCAGGTATTGGTTGTTGAACGGCGTGGTAAAGTCGGTCGTCGCGTTGGTCGACATCTGTTGTGTTTCATAACCTCTCCAGTCCAGTATCGCTTTTGATAATGCAGCGCTTGTGGAGTCTTTTTCCATTACTTTCCGGGCGTGTAACCGGTAATAGGTATTGCCGCCGGCATTAGCTTTCAGGCTATCGGCCACATAGTATTTATTTTTCTTCAGCAATACCAGCAGGCGGTAATTGCCAGGCTCGAGGTTATAAAACCAGGTGGTTTGTCCGCGGTAAATACGGATATAAGTGGGATCATCGTAGCGGTAAAGGAACAGCTGCCGCGGTTCATTCCCTTTGAAGGCAGTATCCGGCGAAATGATGAGGTTAGAGGTATTCCCGTCGCCTCTTGCATTGGAGTATAGCTCCTGGTTTATCTGCAGGCCATCCAGGTGATCATTCCAGATACTGTCCATTTCACTTTCTGTGATCACATGATCATATAGCTGTGGCTGATCCACTTCTTTCGGCAAATAGAATCTGAGTCGCTGATCGCTGGTACTCGTTTCTTTCACTAACCCTTGCCGGATCTCAAATGTATAACCCGGTTCAGGTACAAAAGATTGTATAAACCTGCCTTTTACAATATAGTCGGCATCATTGTTTTTCAGTGGTCCGGCCAGCTGGATGCTTTTGCGGTAACCATAGATGGGGGTAAACCATTGTATATTTCCATTCTGGTTAATATACGTATACCCGTCATTGTTATCCGTGAGAAATGGTACCACGTAACGCTTATATAGATTTACTTCCAGCGGGGTAAGTTCCGTTGGCATTTTGGTGATGCGTACGCGTTCATCGGGTTTATCGGCAGCGATGCTGATAAAGGTTTTAAGTCCTTCTTCGGCGTAGATGCTGTCGATGATAATTTCCTTATCAGAAGTACGGATTTCCAGTTTGTGTTTGCCGGGCCATACCGCAAAGCTATAGGCTGGCCGGAGGTCCGTATTGGCGAAGAACACCGGTTGTTCATCTATCTTCACACGACTGATAAACTGTACAGCGCCATTTTCTGTAACAAACGGGGATATCTGTGTGATATCATTCTTCGCAGGTTCCGTGCTGTAACGTATTCCATCCGGATGCAGGAAGCGATAATACGCGTTGCTATCCAGCGTCATTTCGTTTTTCCACCGGTCCCAGTTCATGATCTGTTTGCCGGATACGGTTTTTCTATCAAATAACCGCTGTTGGCTATATGCTTTCCGCATAGGATGCCTTTTATCAAGATTGGGCAGGTTAGGCATGGTATAGTTAAACCTGGTAGTCATCGCATAAGCCGTAACATCTGCATCCTTTACAGGCCGGCCTTCTGCATCAGTAACTGTGATGCCTATACGAACTGTTTGCCCCGGGTACACAGCTACCGGGTTATTGATGGTTACCTGTAATTGTTTTTCAAGATAAGGGATGATGAAGTGCTCATCTTTCACCTGGTCATTCCAGATATATTGCAGGGAAACAAAATAATACCCGCGGGTGGCGGTGGCGGCTTTCCACGACAGCTGCCGGTCGTAGCCCTGTGCCACCAGTTTGTTGCCGGCAAAGATGCTATACCAGAAGTACAATTTTTTTGGATTCACAATATCTGCAAATACGGAATCGCGGGTACGGCTGGCATTGCACTGGATCATGCCATTTTCACCGGATGACAGGTAGCTTTTAGTGACGTTGCCTGCTGTTACCCGGTAGGTATTTACATAAGGATGCAGCGGCAATACGGCGGGCAATGAGATAGCAGAAAGAGCAACCGTATCACGCTTTGCATTCAGCAACAGCAGCGTGGCCTGTGAAGGTATGACGTGGCCGGAGCGTTTAAAGTCAACAGATAAGCTATCGCCTTTTGGTGTGAAACTGATTTCATCCGTATCATAATAATATTGCTGGGAAATACGGCTGCTTTGGCTTTCATTGTTGCTGTTCAGAAACTGCGTGCTGATGTTATAGGAAAAAGAAGCGGCCGGGAAAATACTGTCCGGCAGCGTTACTTTGGTTTCCCCGGTCATATCCAGCGCTACTTCATGTTTCCATAACTGGTGGGGTATAAATACCACCGGCGCGTGATATTGTGAAATGTTGTTAGGGGTAACGGTGATGGTTACACGCCCATCCATTACCGGCAGGTCGTTTTCATCGGTGGCCTTCAGGAACAGGGATACCGGCGTGCCACGGGTATGTTCTTTCACATCGGTGCGGGCGGTAAAACGGATCGATTTCAGCTCATACTCTTCATATTCAAACGTACCGCGCATCAATACTTTCCGCCTGGCAAAGTATTCATCATCATCCAGGTCGGTTTCGTTATTGTCGGAGGTATATTTCCTGCTGTCCAGGGTTTCCAGGGTAAACAGGTAGTCTGTGTCCAGATCGAGGTCCAGGCTGTCACTGAGCACCATTTCGTAATCATAGCCTCCCGGCCGGTAAGGACGGATAGTGGTGAGGATTGTATCGATATCCATGTCTTCACTGTAAAGTCGTAACAGCAGGGGTTCATTTACCGGCTTTGTATGGCGATTAATGATGAATGCCTTCATCCGCAGGGTATCGCCGGGCCTGTATTTCGCTTTACTGAAGGCCATGAAGCCCTTGTATTTTTTTTCGGTGGAAGTAGACTGCGAAAATCTGGGTTCATTATGATAATAATTTTTTTTGCGGGGGAGCAACTTTTTCCAGAAGTGGAGCCTGCCCTTACGCTTGGGGACCGTCAGGTTAAAAAGGTTCAGCACCTGGTTATGGTACACCTGTATGATACCGCCTTTTTTGTAGCGCGGAATGCGATAGGTTTGTGTGCGTGCATCCCAGGGAATAGTCCGTTGGTTGATCCGCACGCTGGCATTGGAAATCGGTTTCCCATTTTTATCATGTAAGAGCAATGCCAGATCGTAGTTATTGGTAACTACCTTCAGGATTACATTCTGTACGGGTTTGTATTCATACGCCAGGTTATTCTGCAGGCCGGTTACCACTACATAATTTCCGGGGGCAGTACCCGCAGGGAAGCTGGCGCCAAACGGATAAGTGCCGGCTGCGGTATGCAGGTATTTTTCATCTGCCCAGGGTTTGGATGCTCTGCTCAGCTCAAATATCCGGAGCGCTTCCTTATCTGTTATTTTATAGATGTTATTTCTTTCACTGGTGGTTTTACTTTGGGAGATGTATTGCTGGGCGCTGGCTGTGATGCTACATAAGCACAGCAGAAACAATGAAATTCTTTTCAAGGTATAAGGATTATATGCTGAATTTAAGGAAAAGAAGGGAAACTAAAAATCCACATATCTTTATATAATCATTTTGAAATGATAGATTTGAACCAACAAGATAACTGAAGAATTATGGAAACCATTGGATTTATCGGCACAGGCCATTTGGGCTATCCCATTGCAGAGAACCTGCTGAAGGCAGGTTATACTTTAAGAATTTATAACCGTACCCGGGAGAAGGCATTGCCGCTGGAACAGCTGGGTGCCATACTGGTGAACAGCCCGGAGGAAACCGCTGTGAAAGGAGGGGTTGTTCTGAGCCTGGTGGCGGATGACAAGGCGCTGGAAGCAGTGGCCACCGATGCGTTGGTGCAGGCGCTTGGAGAAGGCGGCATCCATGTGTCTATGAGCACTGTTTCGCCGGATATATCGAGGGAGTTGTCGGTGCGGCATGGGAAGCACGGGGTGTTGTTTGTAGGTGCGCCGGTATTTGCGCGGCCGGAGGCGGCAGCGGCGAAAGCAGGTAATTCGGTGATTTCCGGTCCTGCTGCGGCTAAAGAAAGGATACGCCCTTTATTGGAGGCAGGGTTTGCCCGTAATATTTTTGATCTTGGAGAAGATGCCGGTAGCGCCAATGTGCTGAAGCTGATGGGTAATTTTATGATTGCCGGGGCGCTGGAACTGATGGCAGAGGCTTTTGCGCTGGCAGAGAAAAACGGGGTAGATCCCAGGGAGGCGTATGAAATGCTCACCACTACGTTATTTTCGGGCCCTATTTTCAGGAATTATGGCGCCATGATCCTGGATCGTAAATTTACCGGTAATCCTTCTTTCAGTGCGGAATTAGGGTTGAAAGATATGGACCTGGTATTGCAAACGGCGCGGAAATCATATACGCCGATGCCGCTGGCTAACCTGGTGCAGAACCGGCTCACCACCATCCTGGCGAAGGATATACATGATGCCGACTGGACGGCGCTGGCTTCCGGTGCGCTCGAGGACGCCGGACTGGCAGTTTAACCTTTATCAGCCATAGCCGCCACGGTTTTTTCTTTGGATGCCTGGCGTGCTATGGCATCTTCCCGGTGCATAGTGCCCCAGTCGGAGATATGCTGCAACATGCTTTCCATGCTCCATCCCAGCGGGGTGAGTTCATACTCTACCCGTGGAGGTACTTCCGGGTACACGATCCGTTTAACAAGGTGGTCGTTTTCCAGTTCCCTCAACTGCAGTACCAGCACTCTTTCAGAGATGCCGGTGATCGACTTTTTCAGTTCATTATAGCGTAGTTTACCATCCAGTAAGCGCCACAGTATGCTGGGTTTCCAGCGTCCGCCGATCAACGACAGGGTATACGCTGTTCCGCAGTCGCCGCGCAGCTGTTTTCCGTTGATGGCATTAGAGGAATTTTCTTTTCGCATACGTTCATATTTTCTTTCCGGGTATAAAGATACGCAATGCACTGCTATAGTGAAGGATACCGCTATCCTTTTGGTAACCCTGTTCTCTGGTGACTTACAGTATTGATAACCGCAGGGCATAAAGCAAAAAGGGGAAGGCGCACACCTTCCCCTTTTGTTATGCTTCTTGCAGTTTTATTCTGCCTGTTTTCCGGCTTCGTTTTTCTTTGCCACATCTTCCAGTAATTTGAGACCGAGCAATCCGCTGATCGGACCGTTGGCGCCGTCTCCGCCGCTGATGAGCACATCCGGCATAATGCGGATTTGCTGTGATCCGATGGCTTCCATTACTTTCAGTTGGGTAAAGTTGTTGCCACCCATTGCTTCTACTGCCAGTTTGTAGGATTCCGCGCTGGACTGACCAATGGCCAGGATCTTTTCTGCTTCTGCTTTACCGGTGAGGGCAATTTTTTCCGCATCGGCTTTTGCAATCCACTCGGTGCGTTCCGCTTCTGCTTTGGCCAGCAGGCGTACTTTTTCTGCTTCACCGCCGGCCAGTAATTTCATCCGGTCGCTTTCCGCGTTGGCTTGCAGCCGCACGCTGTTGGCGTCACCGGTGGCTTTTTTCACGGAGGCGTCTGCATGTCTTTCCGCAATCCAAACGCCCTGGTCGGCTTTTACAATTTCCTTCTGCATTTCTGCAATGGCGGTTTCTTTTTCCAGCGTCTGACGGGTTTCCTGTGCCAGTCGCTCTGTATCATAGGTAATTTTCTGTTCTTCTGCAATTTTACGGTCGGTCAGTGTTTTCATCAGTGTTTCCGGTGGCACAATGTCGCCGATAAGGGTATCTACCCCGAACACATTGTACTGATCCAGTACCTGGCCGATATGTTCCTTCGCGGAAGTTTGCCGTTCCTTACGGCTGGTGAGGAAACTGATCACATCTGATCCCTGGGCGGAGTTACGGAAATAGTTACCGATGGTAGGTTCCAGTACCTGTGTTACCAGGTTGCTCATGTTACCGAAGCGGGCAATTACTTTAGGGGCTTCAGTAGTTGGGATGTGGATGATCTGCGCTACGTCGAGATTAAAAGTAAAGCCATCTCGGCTTCTCACGGTGATGGTAGAGAGGTTTTTATCCAGCTGGTGGGCCTCACTTCTGGCGGTGGCCCAGTTCAGCACCAGGTTGGTGGTAGGCACCAGTTCTACTTTCATGATATAGGGATTAACAGGATACTTACCCGGTCCCAGTGGCTCGGCCCATACACCTTTGGTGCCTTTGGCCACGATGTTACCGTGTTTGAACTCTGCGCCGCTGAGATCCACGCCATCATTACCCACGAAGGAGATCACCACGCCTACGTGGCCGATGGCGATTTCCGTCATACGCACCATTTCCAGTTTGGCGAACCATGGGTTAATAAAGTAGGAGCCGGCCAGGATCACCTGTTCCTGTAAGCCTTTGTAGCCGCCTTTTTCGAGGAAGGCATCCACATCCTGGAAGTTGTTGTGGTTTTCGATGGTTTTACCCGCAATGGAGCCGGTTTCAATGGCCTGTCCTTCGAGAGTGGTAACAATTCCCACGGCATTATCGGGGATGGATAGCATGTCGGTGATTTCCACTTCAAACAGGAAGGTATTGATACGGTACGATCCGGGCGTGATAATGGCGGTTTGCCGGCCTTTGCGGCCACCGTTCTGCAGGAAGGCCACGGCGTCCTGGAAGGAGTCGCAGGGAACCTTGCGGGCCAGGATGGAACCTGTTTCCAGTTCTGAACCGTCTTTCGCCAGTACCAGTCCGATTTTACCGGTGGGGATGATGGTAAACGGTTGAAAGGTAACGCTGTACTGCCAGATCCATTTCCAGAAGTATACGCCGGGAGCGAGTGTTTGCGCCTGGAAGCCAGCTTCGCCATTGGTGGCAAGGATGCGGCCTTCGGGCAGTTCCTGTTTACCGATCAGTACAAATTTTTTAGTAACCAGACCGATACGGTCTTCCGGTACAATGACTACGCCAAAGCATATACGAAGAATTACTTTGTACAGTACAAGGCATAGAATGGGCAGGCCGATAAGCAAAGCCCATCTGAGAAATGTGTTTTCCATTTGTAGGGTTGTTGTTAAGGTATGTGTGTTTGTAAAGATGAATTTAAATGCACGGCGAAACTGCTGACGGACGTGTCACTTCAGGGTTTGGGCCATGCATATCTATTTCAGAAAAGTGGGGGCGAAGTGTTGAAGTTCGTAGCGATATAAGCTATCAGGATGTTGTTGCCGGAGCAATGATCAGATTCCATTGAAAAATGAATTTCGGATGTAAAAGTGATGATTATTTTTCATCTGTCAAAATAATTTCCGGCAGATGATCATGGAGGTTAGCCGGGAATTTCAGATAAATGTTTCCGGATGACCTTTGCTGATTATTTCAGATAATGGCAGGGAGGTTTCTTTGAGAACTATTGAAAAATCTCCCGTTTTTTTTGATTTTTGGAAAAACGCCCTATATTGAGAGCTGTTTAACTGTTTTTCACTTTGCTAAAACGATTTTTCTGAGCATGTCAACCAAATAGTTTTTTATATTTGTATAGCTTTAACGATTTAGCAAACATTCTATTTATTGAATTTATGACAAATTCCACGGCGTTAGGAATAGATATCGGCGGCTCCCACATTACCGCAGCACTGGTAGATCTTAACACAAGATCGATCATAGAAGGCACATGGAACCGCACCCGTATTAACTCACAGGGCGAAGTAGCGGATATCATCGATGGCTGGGCGGCTGTTATCAGGGAAGTATTTACCCACGCTTCAGCAGATGTCCGGCATATTGGTATCGGCATGCCGGGTCCGTTCGACTATGAGCACGGGATCAGCCTCATGAAAGGGCAACATAAATATGACGCATTATACAACCTGAACGTAAAAGAACTACTGGCAACAAGCCTCGGAATTTCACCGGAACAGATCCGCTTTATCAACGATGCCGGCTGCTTCCTGCAGGGCGAAGTGTTCAGCGGCGCCGGCAGAAACCACCAATGCGTGATCGGGCTTACACTGGGCACGGGCCTGGGTTCAGCCATTTACCGCGATGGAGCAGCCAATGATGCCAACCGCTGGTGCTCTCCTTTTAAAGACGGCATGGCGGAAGACTATCTTTCTACCCGCTGGTTTGTAAAACGCTATGAAGAAATAAGCGGTGAAACAGTAGCAGATGTAAAAGCACTGGTAGCTCGTATAGGCGTTGACGATAGAATACCGCAACTGTTCAACGAGTTTGCCGTAAACCTCGGCACTTTACTTACTGCCTTTATTAAAGAAGAACAACCCGAAATTGTAGTGATCGGCGGCAACATTGCCAACGCGGCTGACCTCTTCTTCCCTCAACTGAAAAAAGAACTGGAAAAACAACAGATCACCGTTCCGGTAGTTACTGCTACCCTCGGTGAGGCGGCAGCCCTGATCGGCGCAGCCAGCTTATGGCATGCCTTCCAGGAGGCATAGCACAGCCTGTTCAACGAAAACATAAATTTAAAAGAAGCTATTGGCGCAACAACCAAAGCAGGTAGGTTCCGGGCATATCCATCTCCGGAAAAAATATCCGCCCTGGTGTTTGTGCCAATAGCTTTTTGTTTAATGCTTTAACCTTTCTGCTTTTTCCTTTATATTAGGGGCATCAACCACTTCTAAATATTTACTGTTTGAAAGACCGCCTAATTGCAGCTGATAATATTTTGTGGAACAATGTCATCCTGGGGGATCAGCAAGCCTACAGGGAATTGTATGAGATGTATGCGGATATGCTTTTCCGGTATGGCTTAAGATATATAAAAGATACCAGCACTATAAAGGATTGTATCCAGGAGCTTTTTACCAGTCTTTATCACTACAGGAGTAACCTCGCTCACGACGTGAACATCCGGTTTTACCTGCTCCGGTCGTTCCGCAGGAAGATCCACCAGGCCGTAAAAAAGAATGCCACCATTCTCCATACCGTCAATGCGGAGGACTATTTCTCCATTGTTTATGAACCAGATGCCGAACAGCTGTTGATTGCGGCCGAACAACAGCAGGAAATGCTGCGATTGCTGGCCCGTGAACTCAATGAATTACCTGCCCGGCAGAAAGAAGTCCTTTTCCTTAAGTTTAACTGCAACCTGTCGTACGAAGAAGTGGCCGGTATCATGAAAATAAGTGTACCTACCTGCCGCACCCTTGCCTACAGAGCCTTCCGGCAACTGCGCGCCAACATGGAAAAAGTGCCGGTGCTGCCGTTAATGATCCTCTTAATGTCCTGGATTTCCCGGGAGCATCCCTGAATAAAAAAAAGTTTCGTTCCGGAGTCTATATCCTGTTTGTTTGTTGCTCTATATAGCAAAGATGCCGCAAGATGCCTGATAAGAAACACCTGAAATTGGAAGACCTGCTTGGTAATGACCATGAACAGCCTGTACAGAGCGATGATCCCGTGCAGCAACAGATGGCAGATGCCGTGCAGCGCATGATCACAAACGCCGGCGCAGAAACATGGGATCCGGCCGATAAAGCCCTGCTATGGCAGGACATTGCGGCGGGTTTAGTGTCCAAACCATCCATACACAGGTACCTGTTCCTAAAAATCGCCGCCGCCATATTATTATTGCTGTCGGTAGGCGCCTGGTTGTTCTGGCCCCGGCCCACGCACTCACTGGTACAGTTTGCCCGGCAACAACACGTGGAAAGCGCCACCGATACCCGCCTGATCCTCGGACAACAACAGGCCATTGTGGTATCCGGGAAAAACGCATCGCTTGTATACGGAGGCAAAGGAGTAACCATCAATGCAGACAGTACCCTGTCGTCGGCAGCCCCGTACAACACGCTGCTGGTGCCTTACGGCCGCCGCGCCCGCCTGCAGCTGGAAGATGGGACCATCGTGCTGCTGAACGCCGGCTCCCGCCTTGTTTATCCCGCTACCTTCCGGCAAAAGAAACGGGAAGTATACCTGGAAGGAGAAGCCTTTTTTGAAGTGGCCCCTGATGCCCATGCTCCTTTTTTCGTATATGCTTCACGTATAGAAACAGAAGTGCTCGGTACCTCCTTTAATATCAGCGCTTATCCGGACGACCGGCAACAAAGCCTGGTGCTGGCGTCGGGCAGCGTACGTATGCAGCTGCCGTCACAACATCTTTTCGGAAAACATTCCCGTAAGCTGCAACCCAACGAGATGGCTACAGTAGGTGTGGAAAGCGGAGACCTGCAGGTAAGCACCGTAAACGTAAGTACTTATACCGCCTGGAAAGACGGACGCCTGTTGTTTTACAGCACGCCGTTGAAAGAGATCCTGAAAAAACTAACGCGTTACTATAATATACAGCTGGACCTTGCATCAACACAACCCGGACTGGAAACCTGTTCCGGTGACCTTGACCTGGAAGATAATCTTGAAAACGTATTGGATGTGATCTGCGCCACCAACTCGCTGCGCTATGAGCGCCACGGACAGCGCATCATCCTGAAAGAGAAAGACTAAATACCATATATATCGCCAAAAAAAACCGGAAGATGGTGGGACATCTTCCGGTTGCACTGCCCCGCCGGAAGCGGGGACGGGCTTGTCTTTTTGTTTAACTAAAAAAACTGTAGTGAAGTTATGAAAAAAATCTATGCACAATGGCGCGTACCGCCAGGCAATGTTTTTGCCATTAAACTCGTGAGAACAATGAAACTGACTGTAATTTTACTGTTCGCCGCTATTCTTGGGGTTTCTGCTACGGGTAAGTCGCAGGACGAACACCTCAACATTAAACTGCACCAGGGCACTTTACCCCAGCTGTTTAACCAGATCCAGTCGCAAAGCCGCTGGCGTATCTTTTATAAAGATGAACTGGTAAACAGGGAACAACCGCTGACCCTTGAACTGCAGGACAAAAAGATCAACGAAGTGCTGGACAAAGCCCTGTTAAATACAGGACTCAGCTACCGCATCATGCGCAACCAGGTAGCCATCATCCCGAAAGAAAAAAGTAAACCCGACCAGCGCCTGTCCTCCGCCTCGCCTTCGGAAGACAGTACCTACCTCATACGTGGACGGGTATACGATACGCATGAACCGCCGCAGGCATTACCCGGCGTGACTATACGGGTGAAAGACAATAACAGTCTTGGTACCACTACCGACGCCGATGGCTATTTCACCTTCCATGCTAAGAAAAACGCCGTGCTTGTTTTTACGCAAATGGGTTATCTCCCGCAGGAATACACCATTATCCGCAGCCATAACGCGCTGAATATTTCCCTGAAAGAAAACGTAGCCGCACTGGATGAAGTAGTGGTGGTGGGCCTTTCAGAGCAGCAACGTAAGCATATTGCCAGCTCCATCAGCTCCGTAAATATTGCGCAGCAAACCAATGGCAAGCCTATTACTGCATTATCACAGGCGTTGCAGGGTGGCGTTACCGGTTTACAGGTAACGCAGAACTCCGGCCTGCCCGGTGGTGATGCCGCCGTGATAAAGATCCGTGGCATCAGCACGCTCAATGCCTCTAATCCGCTCGTAATGGTGGATGGCGTGCCGATGGACATGAACTACATAGATCCCGTTACCGTAGAAAGCGTAACGATCCTGAAGGATGCCGCCGCTGCTGCTGTGTACGGCGCCCGTGCTGCCAACGGCGTAATACTGGTAACTACCAAACGCGGCGTAGCCGGAAGGGTAGCCGTTACCTATGATGGTTATTATGGCGTACAATCGCCATCCTCCATGCCCAAACTTGTAGAAGCGCCGGAATACATGCGCATGTTTAATGAAGCACAGGTGAACGCGGGAAATGCACCGTTCTATTCCGAAGAAGATATTCAACATACCGAAGCCGGCGACGACCCGGTAAAGTATCCCAACACCGATTGGCAGAAAGAAATCCTGAACCGCGCAGCGCCTATTACCAGTCACTCGGTGGGCGTGAGCGGTGGTAATAGCCTCGCACGTTTTGCCTTAACCGCCAATTATCAGAACCAGCAGGGGATGATCCCACTCAACCACTCCAATAAATATAATATCCGCGCCAACACTTCCATTACCCTTACCAAAAAGTTCCTGGTATACATGGACATGCTGGCCATTAAACGGAATACTTTTTATCCTAACCGCCCCAATGGCAGTAATGGAAACAGGATACTGGAGGATATTTTCCGTGTACCGCCCACCATTCTTCCCAAATACCCGGCAAAAGACGGCGCCCCGGTAATATACGGGCGCTACGTGGATATTGTAAACCCGGTGGCTTATGCAGAACATGGCGGTAAAGCCGCCAACGAGTACGGGCAATCCAGTATCAATTTACAGCCTAAGTGGGAAGTTTTACCCGGACTGAATCTCCGCGGACAATTCAGCTTCCGGCTGAACAGTGATGTAACCCGTACTACCCGCGATAATTATTACTTCTTCGATTATTATACCGGTAAACTGGTGCAAACGTGGGGTGTGCAGCGCTCTGCCACTATGGGTAGGACTACTTACTATTATGCAGGCGTTACCGCCGACTATACCTATGATCTGAAAGATCATCATTTTTACCTCATGGGTGGTTATTCACAGGAAGAGAACAACAGCGGAAACTGGGATGTAAATTCCCTGCTGTCGTTTTATGGAAAAGTAAATTATTCTTATAAAGATAAATACCTGCTGGAAGGAGCCATTCGTACCGATGGTTCATCGCGCTTTGGTCCAGGTCATAAGTACGGTACTTTCCCGTCCGTGGCATTGGGCTGGAATATACATAAAGAGCCCTTTATGGCGCCGGTGTCTTTCATTAATAGCATGAAACTCCGTGCATCTTACGGCCGGCTGGGCAACGAGAATATAGCGCTTTACCAGTATCAGAATATGATCAGCGCTAGTGATGGCGTGGAATCCGTATTCGGTAACCCCGACATCACCTGGGAGACCGTAGATATGCTGGATCTTGGTCTGGACCTGGCTTTGCTCCGGAGCAAACTGGAACTCACTTTCGACTTCTATAACAAAACCACCAATGGTATCATCCTCTGGCCGCCGGTATCTTATGTGGGCGGTATGGGAATTCCTCCTATCAATGCAGGCCGGTTACGGAATAAGGGCGTGGAGTTGTCGCTGAATTATAACGGTCGCATTGGTAAGGATATCACTGTTTCTGTGCGCCCCGGTGTTTCCTATAACAATAACACCTTCCTCACGGTATTGGGTGGTCCTTATATCGATGGCAAAAAAATTAACAAAGAAGGTTACTCGCTGAATAGTTTGTACGGATATAAAACAAATGGTTTGTTGCAGGCGGCAGATTTTAAGCCGGACGGTACGCCACTGGTGCCGGTGATCGCTAACGCCAAACCGGGGGATATCCGCTACCTGGATCAGAACGGTGATAATATCATTGATGGCAACGATCAAACGGTGATCGGCAACCCTACGCCCCGTGCCGATTTCTTTGCCAACTTCCGCATTACCTATAAAAAATGGGAGCTGGAAATGCTGTTGCAGGGCGTGAGCAAAAACGATGCGGTACTGGCAGGTATGCTGGCTTATCCGTTGGACATGTCTTTTGATGGCGGCGTCCCTACGAAATACTATGCAGATAACTACTGGACGCCGGAACGCACCAATGCACGCTTTCCGCGCTTAACCACTACACCGGATATCAACAAGTTATCGTCCGATTTCTGGATACAGAACGGCGCATATATCAGGATGAAATATATCCAGCTGGGTTACAATTTCAGCAGTACCACATTAAAGCGTATAGGCGTTAACGGTGCCCGGGTGTATGTGAATGCACAGAACCCGTTTGTATTCACTTCCATGAAACTGGTAGACCCCGAAAGCCAGGGTAACCAATGGACTTATGGCATTATGAAAATGTATACAGCAGGGGTAAGTATTCAACTATAACCATTCAACTTTTTCACGATGAAAATGAAATTCAACATAACAATGATACTGGGCCTGATATTACTGTGTTCATCGGCCTGCAAAAAATTTCTCACCCACGATAACCCGTCCGGCGTAACCGATGAGGAATGGTGGAAAACGGAGAGTCATGCCTATAGTGCGCTCGGCTCTATTTATGCAGGCGTACCTGCAGGTTCCAGCGGCAGGAATGTAATGTTCTGGTCGGGGCTGAGCGATGAAGCTGTTTGCCGCGGCGACTTCAGGGGCAACTATGATATTTATACACGTGGCTTGCAGAACCCTACCTGGGATGTGGCGGAATGGATCTGGCGGGATGATTATATAGATGTACGCCGTGCCTGTCGCTTTCTTGAAAACGTAGATAAATGTTTTATGGACGACCAGCTGCGTACCCGTATGAAGTATGAAGCCCGCGCATTGCGTGCTTTTTATCATATGGAGATCATGTTGTTTTTTGGTGACATCCCCATTGTAACGAAGTCGGTTACCCCGCTGGAGAATCACCTGAAAAGAGATCCGGCAGAGAAAGTGTATGAATTTATTTTGAGCGAATTAAAAGCGTGTGCGGAAAATTTGCCGAAAGAATATGACAGCGATGAAACCTGGCGTATTTCTGCCGGCGCCTGTAATGCGCTGATCGTGCGGCTGGCCTTATTTTTTCATCATTATGATGTGGCCAGGGACGCAGCGGCAAAGATCATCGGCACCGGGGTTTATAAATTGCACCGCAGCGAAAAAGCGGGTGTAAACAGCTATGCGGAATTGTTCAGTTATACCGGTGAGCTGAATAAAGAGCGTATTTTTTTCAAAGCCAATGGTTGCGATAACGCATGGACCACCTTTGCGCCTTATGGTATTGGGGGGGAAACTTATGTATCGCCCACCGCGCAGGTAGTAGATAACTTTGAAACAAAGCAGGGTAAAACGCCGGCGGAGCTGGGAGCGGATTCTGTGGCGGTATACCGCAAGGATCCCAACTACAAAAATAACCGTGATCCCCGGTTAGCCGTGTCTGTTCTATATCCCGGCCAGTCGTATTTAGATGCTAATTATATTCTTTCTCCCTTTGATAATTCTACCAACAACACCGATAAGATAGGTGTGCAGAAATCTACCGCTACCGGTTACTGGATCCGGAAATATCTCGATCCGCGCGACCGGCAGGGCAGAGGGGGCTCACTCGATTTTATGTATATCCGTTACAGTGAGATATTGTTATCCTATGCAGAAGCCGTGATTGAGCTGGGCAACTGGCAGGATCCACTGATCATACAATATTTGAATGACGTTCGTACCCGGGCAGGTATGCCGGTAGTAGACCAGCAGCGGTATAACAGTGCGGCCACGCTGCGGCAGCTGGTGCGCCGGGAACGGCAGGCGGAGCTGGCATTTGAAGGACAGCGTTATTTTGATATCCGGAGATGGGGACTGGTTAAGCAGGTAATGAACGGGCAGGTATTCGGCGCCACCAATCCGGAAACGGGTGTTGCTGTAAAGGTGCAGGACCGTTCGTATATCGACCGGGATTATCTCTGGCCTATACCGGAAAAAGAAATGTTATCTAACCCGGAAATGACACAGAACCCCGGGTATTAATTTCTTACCGTTTATCAAATTTCCGTTACTGTATTTGCATATCATCTAGTTAGATTATATCTTACCATCCAGACGAACCACGATGTGACAAAACAGTGAATATATCATCATACAGTGAACTAATACTATCAATCAAAACAAATCCAGGCATTCAATTAAACTGAATTATGGCGAAACAAAACAGCGATTCAAGGCGGGCATTTCTCAAAAATTCCCTGGGAGCGCTTGCTGCATTTACAATTGTGCCCAGGCATGTGCTGGGCCGCGGTTACCTGGCGCCCAGCGACCAGCTGACCAAAGCCGTTATAGGCACCGGTGGCATGGGACGTGGCCACTTTGGCTACGCCGGCACACGGGTAGTAGCGCTCTGCGACGTAGACCGCAGTCACCTGAAACTGGCGATGGACCAGCTGGGTGATAAAAGTAAAGGCGTAAAAACCTTTGCCGACTACCGCGAAGTGATCACCTTACCGGAGGTAGATATTGTACACGTGGCTACCCCGCCGCACTGGCACGGTATCATTGCCGCAGACGCCGCACGCGCCGGCAAAGACATCTGGTGTGAAAAGCCGATGACCGCCACCATTGGCGAAGGCAAACGCCTCGTGGAAGCAGTGCAGCAACATGGAAGGATTTTCCGCCTGAATACCTGGTTCCGCTTTGAAGACCGTTTTTATGGAATGGGCACCACGGTGAAGCCGATTAAAAAACTGGTAGACAGCGGTCTGCTTGGCTGGCCGCTGAAAGTGACCGTGAGTAAGCATACCGGTTTCGACTGGAAATTTTACTGGGTAGGTAAAACCAACCTGGAAGCAATGCCGGTGCCGAAAGAACTGGATTATGATATGTGGCTGGGGCCTGCGCCTTATCGCCCGTATAACCCGCACCGTGTACACCAAACCTTCCGTGGTTATTGGGATTATGATGGAGGTGGTTTGGGAGATATGGGCCAGCATTACCTGGATCCTATCCAGTATTTCCTGGGGAAAGATGACACCAGCCCGGTAAGTGTAGAAGTAGATGCACCACAACAACACCCTGATGCAGTGGGCACCTGGAGAAGAATTACTTACACCTATGCAGATGGTTGCCAGATCATCCTGGATGGTGATGGCGCCGATGAAAAGGCCGCTTATATAGAAGGACCAAAAGGAAAACTGTACCCCGGTTTCCGTTCAGATATCCAGGACCTGGAAAAGAAACTGGCTGCATTCCCTGACCCTGCGCCTCAGCAAACAGATTTTGTGGACGCCGTAAAGAACCGCCGGAAATTTGCGCTGAATGAAGAAAATGGTCATCGTTCCGCTACCCTCGTGAATATGGGTAAGATTGCCCTGCGCCTGAACCGCTCGTTGAAATTCGATCCGGTGAAACAGGAATTTATAGATGATGCAGGCGCTAATGCGCTGATCTATCAGCCAATGCGCGGACCGTGGACTATCTAAACAATCAAGTAAACGAATTATGAAAAAGATACAATACTTACTCGTTGCATTACTGGTTGGCTGGAGTAGCCTGGTTTCCGCACAGGGGCCATCAGATCAGCGTGCGTTTCATACCAAAATAGCCGATGTGCTGGCGTTGATGCCGGCCCCCAATAAAACGCAGTTTAATACCAATATGGAGTCGATTGCAGCGCTGGGGGAAGAAGGGCTTACTACTATTGCCGGTATGCTGGCAGCGCCCGGAAAGGGCAATAATACGCAGCTGGAATATGCGCTGGCAGGATATGCCTATTATGTTACCCAACCGGGAAAAGAAACCGCCCGCAAACAGGCTTCTGTGGCGCTTTGCAAAGCATTGGCAAAAACAGCGGAACCGGAAAATAAATTTTTCCTGATCACCCAGCTGGAAACATTGGCAGATGATAATGCTGTCAGCACGTTGCAATCATATCTCACGGATAACCGTTTGTGTGATCCTGCTGCACGTGCACTGGTAAAAGTTAATACGCCCGCCGCACAGCAGGCCCTGTTACAGGCGCTCAGCGCAGCTTCCGGCGACAACCGCATCACCCTTACAGAAGCGTTGGGTGATAGCCGTTATACTGCCGCTGCTGCCGCTATTGCACCACTGGCAACCAATGCAGATAAAAAACTCGCTAAAGTAGCGTTATATGCACTGGCGCAGATCGGCGCACCGGCTTCTGCACCGGTATTAGCCACTGCTGCCGCCAATAGCGGTTATTCCTACGATGTAACCGACGCTACTGCTTCTTATCTGTATTACGCTGCCAATATCACTGATAAAGCAGCAGCTGCAAAAATAGCAGAGAACCTGCTGAAGCAAACAAAAACAGACGCACAGGTACACACCCGTACAGCAGCATTAAAATTGCTCACCTCTATCCGTGGTGAAAAAAATATGCCGCTGCTGTTAGCTGCTGCAGATGATAAGAATGCGGAATACCGTGATGCTGCGCTGAAATTTGCTGGTCAATACGGCCTGGCTGGCAATGCACTGTGGCTGAAGAAACTGTCAGGTTCCGATAATGCCAATAAAGCCGATGTAATAGGTATGTTGGGAGATAATAAAGTGGCCGCTGCTTTACCTGCCCTTCAGAAATTACTGGGTAGCAAAGAGGAGAGCGTGAAACTGGCTGCCATCAAGGCGGCCGGCAAAACCGGCGGCGCCGCTGCCTTGCCTTCCCTGCTGCAAACCATGAAAACAGGAGATGCTGCTACCGTGGAAGCGGTAAAAGAGGCGCTCCTGATTATGCCGGGTGACGAAGTTGCTGCACAGTCGGGCGCCTCGCTGGCAACTATGCCGGCAGCCGCGCAAACGGCTTTACTAACGGTACTGGCTGCACGTAAAGCAGACAACCGCGTAAACGATGTATTACCGCTTACCGCCAGCACAGACGCCGCTACCCGCAGCGCGGCCATCGCCGCATTGAAGGATGTGGCTACAAAGGCAAATCTTCCTGAACTATTTACGTTACTCAATAACACCACCAGTGAAACGGATATCGCCAGCATACAGGAAGCGCTCATCAGCGCAGGCGCCACCAGCAACGATGTGCTTGCACAGATGAAGCAGGCGCCCGCCGGTCAGCAATCCCGCTACCTTCCTGTATTGGCAGGTATTGGTGAAAAAGATGCCTTATCACCGGTAGTGGCCTCCTTTAATAACGGTGACGCTGCTACGAAAAAAGCAGCAGTAAAGGCATTGTCTTCCTGGAAAGATATTGCCGCCACACCTGCGCTCTTAAAAATAGCCCGTGAAGATGCTACCTATCGTGATGAAGCGCTTGCCGGCTATGTAGTGCTTACCCGTCGCTCCGCTTTGCCTGCCGATCAGCAACTGCTGATGTTCCGCAACGCAATGGAGCTGTCGCCCTCCACCGTTATACAGCAAAAAGTGCTGGAAGGCGTGGAGCGTTGCAAAACATTGCCTGCATTACTATTTGCGGGCAACTACCTCGACAACGCACCGGTGCAACAAGCAGCCGCCAATGCTGTAATGAACATCGCACTGGCGGATAAAAGTTACAATGGCGCCATCGTACGCTCTCTGTTAGAGAAAACATCCAAAGTACTGAACGGACCCGATGCCGATTATCAACGGCAGTCGATCCGCAAGTACCTCGCGGAAATGCCTGCCGGCGAAGGATTCGTTCCGCTCTTTAATGGTAAAGACCTTACCGGCTGGAAAGGGTTGGTGGAGAACCCCGTAGCACGCGGTAAAATGGATGCCAAAGCACTTGGCAAAGCGCAGGATAAGGCAAACGACAACATGCGCAAAGGCTGGTCAGCGAAAGATGGTCTGCTTGTATTTAGCGGTAGCGGCGATAACCTCTGCACCGAAAAGAAATACGGCGACTTTGAAATGCTGGTAGACTGGAAGATCACCTCACAGGGCGACGCCGGTATTTACCTCCGTGGCTCCCCCCAGGTGCAGATCTGGGATACCTCCCGCACCGATGTGGGCGCACAGGTTGGCTCCGGTGGTTTATACAATAACCAGCAACATGAAAGCAAACCACTGAAACTTGCAGACAACGCTATCGGCGAATGGAATCATTTCCGCATCCTCATGCAGGGCGATCGCGTAACGGTATATCTCAATGGCGAACTCGTAACCGATAACACCATCCTGGAAAACTACTGGAACCGCGGATTGCCGATCTTCCCCGAAGAGCAGATCGAATTGCAGGCACATGGCACCTATGTAGCATACCGCGATCTTTACATCCGCGAAATTCCCCGTCCGAAGCCTTATGTACTGAGCGATGAAGAAAAGAAAGCCGGCTACAAAATGTTGTTCGACGGTACCAACATGCACGAATGGACAGGCAACACCAAAGACTATGTGATCGATAACGGTAATCTCGTGATCTATCCAACCAATGGTGGTCACGGTAACCTCTATACGAAAGATGAATACAAAAACTTCTCTTTCCGTTTCGAATTCCAACTCACACCCGGCGCTAATAACGGTCTGGGTATCCGTGCGCCACTCGAAGGCGATGCTGCCTACGAAGGTATGGAGTTACAGATCCTCGATAACGAAGCAGATATCTATAAAGACCTGCAGGTATACCAATATCATGGCTCCGTATATGGTGTAGTCCCTGCCAAACGTGGTTTCCTGAAACCCGTTGGAGAATGGAATACAGAAGAAGCGATTGTAGATGGCACTCACATCAAAATAATACTGAATGGCACCGTTATCCTCGACGGTGACATTGCAGACGCCCGTAAAAACGGTACGCTGGATCATAAAAAACATCCTGGTCTGAACAGGGAAACCGGTCATATCGGCTTCCTGGGACATGGATCGATTGTAAGGTTCAGGAATATCAGGGTGAAAACGCTGTAGTTTTTTGTTTGAGATATAGAACCGTTCCTGCGCAAGTGGGAGCGGTTTTTTTATGGTTGTACCAGTTCAATTTTTCTTCCGTCAGGATCCTGGATAATGGCGGTATATCCCCATGCTGTTGATGCAGGTGCGGTGAGGATATTTTCTTCAGGGAGTTCTTTTATCAGGTTATCAAGATCGGCAATTTTGAAGCCCAACCTGGTAGTATTATCTGCAACAGTAATTCCTTTGGGCAAGGGATAGATTTCCAGTACGATGTTCCCATTGATGCTTGCATAATGATAAGGTCCTGTACCATGCCGGTGATAATCAAACTGAAAATGAAAACCAAGCTTAGCATAGAATGCAGCATGTTCGGCAAGTTGGCTGGTTTTTATAACGAGCAGATTCAGGTCGGGCATTATTTACTATTTATTTTAATGTGAAGTTAATATTAAAGTACCTGGCAAAATACCACGAATGTGGGATGATCCGGTTAATGATAAGTTAATTACTTTTGGCCTTGGATTTAATTGATTTTTACTATTTTGCGTCAGAATTAACTGTAGTGTTCAACCCAGTAAGAATGTAATTGTTTACCCTGATAGTAAGTCATAGTCATATACCTGATAAGTTTGTTTAATTGTTTTATCCTTTATTTATGAAATATTCTTGTTCCCTGCTCCTTTCTTTTGTTGCGTTAAGCAGTTATGCCCAGAACAAACTGGAAGCCACTGGCAATGCGGGTATTGGCACTACTGCGCCTACTGAAAAGCTGGAAATATCTTCCAACGGTTCTTCAAACATTAAACTAACGCATACCGCGGACGTATTAGGCGTGGTAGGTGCACTCAAATTCAATATGGCAGGTTCTGATCTGGGAAGGCTGGAAGTAGAGAGAACTGATGCTTCAGGAAGGATGTCTGCCATGAAGTTTTTTGTGCGGGGTAGTGGGGGCGAATTTGAAACAATGAGGATTGTGAATAATGGATTTGTAGGGATTGGAGAAACCTCTCCATCTGCCAGGCTGCATGTTGATGGTTCGCCTGGAACTGTATTTGCCAGATTTACACAAACAGATGTTTCCGCGGCGGATGGCGCACTGAGTTTTATGAATGGCACTGGTAGCACAGGGAATTATATTCCCGTTATCAACGGACGGAGTTATATGCCAGGTCGTTCGTTGGGTCTTTATCTTATAGCCGATGTAGAGGACGTACTTCCAGCTTCTGATATTGCCTATGGCGCGATGATACTTGACAGCAGAAGTAAAACAGGGGCGAGGCTGACAACCAGTAATGTTCTGGCGGTTAACAGCGGAGGAGTAAACCTGATGCTGGTAAAAGCCAACGGCAGTGTGGGCATAGGCACCACGGATACTAAAGGATATAAGCTGGCCGTAAACGGCAGCGGCATCTTTACAAAAGTAGTGGTGAAATCCTATGCCAATTGGCCCGATTTCGTTTTCCGCTCAGATTACAAATTACCAGCCCTGTCTGAAGTAGAACGGTTTGTTGCAAAAAATCAGCATCTCCCAGGTATACCATCGGCCAGCGAAGTAGAAAAAAACGGAGTGGATGTAGGAGAAATGAACAAACAATTATTGCAGAAAGTTGAGGAACAAATGTTGTATATTATAGAGATGAATAAGCAACTCGCCACTCTTTCAAAAGAAGTGGAAGTGCTTAAACAGAAGATCGCCACGAAATAACCCCCTGATTTGCCATGAAAACTATTTATCAACTGACCTTACTATTGTTCGCCTGCCTGTGTACTGCTCAGGCCCAGGACAGCCTGTTGCAAAAAGCGAATGCCATTCCGGGTAAATACCTGTCGCAGGTAAAACAAAAGTCCGATAAAATGGAACGGCAAATCACCCAGCGCAGCGAAAAAGCCCTGAGCCGGTTTATGAAACAGGAAGAGAAGCTGAAACGCAGGCTGGGTCGTATCGACTCCCTGAAAGCCAATAATCTTTTTGCGCATTCGATCGATTCCCTCGGAAGTTTGAAGTCCCGCATGAAAGGCAAGCTTGGGAAGTATTCCGGTGCTTTAACACAGTCCGGCGGTCCTTACCTCGATAGCCTTAGCAATTCCTTGTCTTTTCTGAAAGACTCCAAAGGCTTGCTGGAACAATCCAAAGGGATTACCGATAAATTGAATGGTTCGTTAAAATCTGTCGATAACCTGAAAGACAAACTGGCCCAGGCAGAGCAGATCAAAGCGTATATCCGTGAGCGTAAACAGCTGCTGAAAGAACAGTTAAGTCAGTATACCGGTTTCACCAAAGATCTGCAGAAGATGAACAAGGAAGCCTATTACTATGCACAGCAACTGAAAGAGTATAAAGAGGTTTTTAAAGATAGGAAGAAGGCGGAGCAAAAAGCGATGGAAGTGATTAAGAAGATACCTGCTTTCAATGACTTCATGCAGAAACATTCCCAGCTCGCCAGCCTGTTTAATATACAAGGCGCTACTGCATCAGCGCCAAACCTAGAAGGACTGCAAACACGCAACCAGGTGGAACAGCTCATCCAGCAGCGCTTAGGTAGCGGCCCCAATGCCAGCGCCGCCGTAAGTCAGCAAATGGCCGAAGCCCGCAGCAAATTCGACGAACTGAAAAGCAAGTTCCCCGATCTTGATAATGCCGCGGAGATGCCGGATTTCAAGCCAAAGGAAATGAAAACAAAAAGTTTCCTGCAACGATTGGAGTTTGGAAGCAATATACAGTTCCAGCGCAGCAATAAATTCTTTCCCACCACCGGCGACCTCGCCGGGCAAGCCGCCTATAAGTTTCATAAAAATGGAAGCGCTGGTCTTGGACTTTCTTACAAACTGGGCATGGGCACCGGCTTTGACAATATCCAATTCTCCGGTCAGGGTATGGGGATCCGCTCCTTCATCGACTGGAAACTAAAAGGCACCTTTTTCCTGAATGGGGGCTATGAACAGAATTATCAACCTGATTACGCCGGTGTGCCGGAAGGAGTAGGGCAGAAGTGGACCCAGAGCGGGTTGATTGGTATCAGTAAGAAGTATAAGATCAATAGTAAGCTGAAAGGGAATATGATGGTGTTGTTTGATTTTTTGTATAACCAGCATGTGCCACGCACGGATCCCGTGAAGGTGAGGCTGGGGTATAATTTTTAAGCCATTATATACTATTACTATTTATTGAGGGATAGTTATTTTAAAACCTATACTTAGCTTATTAAACGGTGAAATGCCGGTTCAATAAGCATATCAACCAAGATTAATACAATATGTCCAGTGATTTCTATCAAAAAGTAAGATGTCTTTCAATCTTTCTTTCTATGCTCCCTTCATTTCTGAGCGCCCAGAATAATTATCTTAATACAAAAAATGTTGTACTACCTTCTCCTAATGTGGCAGCTATACAACGATATGGAAACTGGCCGCTAGGTAGTTTCACAGGAACTGCACCTGTCAGTATTCCTTTATTTGAAATTAAATCCGGAGAATTGTCCTTGCCGGTTTCACTGTCTTACAGTTCCGGAGGGATAAGGGTCAATGATGTTGGCTCAGAGGTAGGAATAGGATGGTCTATGAACGCTGGTGGTGTGATCAACAGAACAATGATGGGGGGACAGGTGGATGACAACTCAAATGACGGATTCTGGGCCCGCTACCCAATAACATTTGTGCCAGACAATCCTTATATGGAATATGAAAGGGTGAACCTTTATAGTTTAGGAAAGCTGGATGCACAGCCTGATCTTTTCAGCTATAACGTTGCTGGTATGAGCGGTAAATTTGTTTTTGATTACCAGAAGAATGTTTACCCAATCCCTTATTCCAGTAATCTGATAACTCCGATAATCCAGGGTAGCTATATAAATTCATATACAGGTATTACTGTAACAGATGCTATTGTAGGGTTTAATCTTACAGACGAAAATGGTACTCAATACCAGTTTCTGACACCAGAATTGTCTGTAACTACACCATATACCTATATCAATGATGATTTCAGTCCCCAGCCCCCTGATGATTTTACCCATGTATCTGAAAGTTATATATTCAATTGGCATTTGACCAATATTATAAGTGCCAGTAAGAAAGATACCATCAGTTTTGTCTATGAAACTGCAGACACCTATTATTGGACTTCCGGCTCAAGTGATATTCATTCCACCAAACAATTAGCTGGTAATCTCTCACCAAAACTTTCACCGTATAAAAGCAGGACCAATTTTAAAAATCAGATCCAATCACAGCGGATAAAGTTTATAAAGTTTAATGGTGGTTATCTGCAATTCTACGGAAATACGGACCGGAAAGATATGCAGCAAGGAAAACGTTTGGATAGTATTGTTCTTTATAACGTGAAGAATAATAAAATAAAGGCATACAATTTTGACTACCAATATTTGTATAAGACTTTTTTATATAAAGATGCTGAAGTACCGGGAGCCGCGCCTAAAGAGGAACTGAGATTAATGTTATACAGTGTTAAAGAAACAGGTGGAAATGGTAGTTCCTTACCGCCTTATCTTTTCGACTATGAGCACTCAATAGAATTGCCTTCAAGACTGATGTCTGGTGGAGATGCGTGGGGATTTGCCAATGGAAAAACTTATAAAGGGATTGGCGATATTATTCCAGGCAGAAGCTTTGACGCATTTATGGGATATCAAAAGGATTTGACACTTTTAAAAAAGCCGGATTTTAATTATGCAGTCCAGGGGGTTCTTACAAATATTCAATATCCTACCGGTGGCAGTACGGCTTTTGCGTATGAGCCTCACTTCAGTGAACTTATATCCACAACTGAGCCTGTTGAGATATGTGATGGTAACATTAACACTAATTTTACCGGAGTACAGTTTGCACCTCTTATTCCCAATGATCCGGATGCGCTCGCGCCACGTGAATTTCATGTTTCTGTTAATAGTTCTGCTGTAGAAGTTGTCACTTCACTTGATGCCAGGTATAGTAATTTTCCGCCGTATTACTATATAGAAATAAGGGATAGTGCCACTAATAACCTCATTTATACCTATCGGAATAGCTCGTTATTTTGTGATAGTTATTCGCAATATCCTTATCCCACGTGTACAAAAGGTTTGATATTGAATAAAGGAACATACTATATATATCCTAAGAATACCGGCCAAACTTACCCGGGAAGCGCGGATGATATTTTTTGCAATATGAGGATTGCGCCTTTTAATTGTCATACGGAGTATATCACGACAGTAGACAATGTTGCAGCGGGAGGAATAAGACTTAAAAGTGTTACAGACATCGATTCTGTATCCGGAAACAAAACGGTGAGAGATTATGAATATAGTAATGGTATAAGACCGCCCTGGAACGGAGATTATTATTTTGAGAAGTATGCTGATTTTCTTTATACTGATTTATCCGGGCAAAACGATGGCTACTCAAATGAACAGGAGAAGGTAATCTCTTCCAGTAGTCTTTATCCCATTATTGATATGATGGGCGGCGTAATTGGATATGGTACAGTCAAGGAAACACAACGTAATCTTATAACTGGTGCTACCAATGGATACACGATTACCTACTTTGATAATAATATTGACGACTCGCCCGGTGGAGAAAATTATAAGTTCATACCTTATCCACCATTTACAGGTAATAGTTGGACCTATGGAAGATTATTAGGGAAATCTGTATATAAAATTCAGGGAACTGGAACATCCCTGGTATCAGAGGAGAAGAGAAGTTATTCCGACTTAAAGCGTAATAGAAAAGCTTATGGGGAGGCATTTTTTGCATCCAGGTATTTGGTGCCGGGTAGCTCTTATCCATTTTGGAGCAATGGTCACCATGAATACCAGTTACAGGAGTATTTCAGACATGCCACCTTTAACTATACATCTGGATATAGCACACTGGATAGTGTTGTTGTAAAAACATATGACGATAATGGCAATGTAAATATTGTTAAAGAACAATACGATTACGATACTACGACCACTTTACTGAAGCAAACAAAGAAGAACGACAGTAAAGGAGAAATGAGTATTACCAATATTCTGAGAGCATCTGATTATGGGAATCTGACAGCTACAGATCCAACAACTGCCGGCGTTAAACTATTACAGCAAAGGCATGTATATGCACCAGAAATAGAGCTTAGCAGTTATAAGGCAAATTCGGATGGTACTAATGCACGGTTGTTATCCTCTTATTTCTCTTCATTTCGTTCAGATTTGCCTTTAAAGGATAAGGTTTACAGTTTGCAAAGCAATGCGCCAATAACTGATTTTGTAGCATCAAGAAATCTTACAGGAGCCGTTACCAAAGATACCCGCTATACAGAACGTATTTCTTTCAATAAATATGATGTCAGAGGAAATCTGACAGAGCAGCAAAAAACAAATGATGTTAAAGAAGCTTATTTATGGGGATACGGAGGGATGTACCCTGTTGCCAGAGTGATCGGAGTAGAGTACGATACGGCGAAACAGTATGTTAATCAAAATATTCTCGATAATCCTACTGATGATGTCCAATTACGTGCAGAATTGGCCAATCTGAGAATCAACCTTCCAGGGGCAATGGTAACCACATATACCTATAGCTTGTTGAAAGGGATGACATCTGAAACAGATCCTTCTGGTAAAACAATCTTTTATGAGTATGATGGTTTGGGAAGACTTAAGCTTATAAAGGACCAGAACGGAAAGATATTGAAACAGTTTGATTATCAATACAAGCAAACGAATTAACTAAACTAATTGCAGATACCTAAAGTAACTATATGTTTTATCTGTCAGCCCGTATTTTAAAAATAACCTCTTGTATATGGCTACTTTTAATTGTAGTCAACGTACAAGCTCAAACACCCGGTGGAACGCAATTGCCAACAGCAACGCCTGTACCTTTGCCTTCTGCCTATACCAATCCACTCATCAACTACGTCCGTACCTGGGAGCCCGCACTGCCAACTACAGACACCGCATATGTGGCATCAGCCAGTCGATCGGTTACTGAGGTGAGGCAAACAACAGCCTATGTGGATGGACTTGGAAGGCCGTTACAAACCGTGGCCAAAGCAATGAGCTTTGGTGGTAACGATATTGTATCTCCCGTAGTTTATGATCAATTTGGAAGAGAACAGACTAAATATTTGCCTTATGTTCCGCAGGGTGTGAAAGATGGCAAGTTTAAAACGGATCCATTTAACGCGCAGAAAAGTTTCTATCAAACACAGGTGCCCGGTGCCAGTGGAGAAAGTGTATATTATAGTCGTGTTGATTATGAAGCATCGCCTTTGAACCGGGTCTTAAAAACCTATGCCCCTGGCAACAGCTGGGCAAAGAACGATCCTTCGACAGTGGAAAGGGGAGGAAACCACCCGGTGGAAAATCAATACCTGATAAATGCCGCGACAGATTCAGTGCGCATCTGGGACTTGGCTGCCGGAGCCATCATTCCTACGAGTGCAGCCGGGCGCATATATGCCGCCGGCCAGCTGTATAAAAATATATCAATCGATGAAGCAGGTAGCCAGGTAGTTGAATACAAGGATAAAGAAGGTAAGGTTCTGCTTAAAAAAGTACAACTGGGTACAAATCCTGGTACTGGTCATATGGGCTGGTTATGCACCTATTATGCCTATGATGACCTGGGTAACCTGCGTTTTGTAATACCTCCCAAAGCAGTGGAAGCCATTATCAGTAACTGGACAATCAGTACGGCCATCGCAGCCGAACTCTGTTTTATCTATCGTTATGATGGTCGCAACCGTATGATCGTTAAAAAAGTACCCGGTGCCGACTCCACAGAAATGGTCTATGATGTGCGGGACAGGCTGGCTTTCTCACGGGATGGCAATATGAAGGGGGAAAGCTGGCTGGTGACTTTCTATGATGGGCTGAATCGTCCTACAATGACAGCCCTCTACAACGTTGCCACCGACCGGGCCATATTGCAGGCAACTATGAATACGGCAACCAGCAATACGCAAAGCCTGTCGTATAACTTTCCGGGAACAGCGGACCTGGTACTGGCGTTTCATAATGGGAGTAACTCCTACGTGGCTACCAACAGTATTACTCTTACAGATGGTTTTGACACCGGAACAGGAACGGAGGTGATCGCAGAGATCAATACCGCAGCCAGTAATGGTACCGCCAGTGTTACTGTTACTAATCCGCTGCCTAATATACCCATCAGTGCACTAACACCGCTGACTTACACCTTTTACGAGAGTTATGGATTTGCCGGTAAGCAAAACTACGTCAGTACAGATATTACTAAACCGCAAGCCGGTAGTAACTTAAATGCAGAAGCGCTACCTGCCACTGCAAGCACTATGATAAAAGGGCTGGTTACTGGCACTAAAGTAAAAGTGCTGGATACTGACCAATGGCTGACCACCACCAACTATTACAACGACAAAGGACGACTGATCCAGACGATATCGGACAATGTCAGCAGAGGGCAGGACGTGACCACTAACCTGTATGATTTTAATGGAAAGCTGTTAAGCACTTATCTCAGTCACAGGAATCAGCGCAGTGGTACCCGTCCTCAAACGGACGTACTAACTATGTTGACATACGATGCCGGCGGGCGTCTGCTTAACATCAAAAAGAAGCTGAATAATGACGCAGATCTGGAAAGGACAATAGCCGTAAATGAGTATGATGAGCTTGGTCAGCTAAAGAAAAAGCGTTTAGGTATAAACGGAACTGGCGCTCCGGTGGAAACGTTAAATTACGACTACAATATCCGGGGCTGGCTAAAGGGAATTAACAAGGATTTTATTCCTGCAGCCGGAAGCATAACAAACTGGTTTGGGCAGGAGCTTAGTTATGATTACGGTTTCACCGCTTCTCAATTCAATGGAAACATTGCAGGCGCGAAATGGAAAAGCCGTAGTAATGGAATTGTACGCGCCTATGGATACAGTTATGATAAGGGTAATCGCCTGACGGGGGCACAGTTTACTCAGCAAAACACGGGCAGTACCAACTGGACTGATAATCTGGCAAATTTCTCCGTAAGCGGATTATCGTATGATGCCAACGGCAATATCCTGTACATGAACCAGAAAGGGTTGAATGGCGCCGTAGTGCAAACCATTGACAGCTTAAAGTATGGTTATGTTGCAGGAAGTAATAAACTATCATTTGTAACAGACAGGAAAAACAACACGCAAAGCCAGCTGGGCGATTTTAAAGAGATCAATAACAATGAAACAGCGGATTATATTTATGATGTAAATGGTAATCTCACAAAAGACGCCAATAAGAATATAGCCGCTATTCGTTATAACCATCTCAATCTGCCGGATAGTATAGCTATTACCGGTAAGGGCCTCATCAAATATCAATACGACGCTGCCGGGAATAAACTAAGAAAGATAGTTTTAGATAATACCCTTACCCCTGCCAAAACTACCACGACGGATTATATCAACGGTTTTGTTTACCAGAATGATACCCTGCAGTTTTTGGCTCATGAGGAAGGGCGGGTGCGTGCTGTTTTTGAATCAGGTCAACCACCTGCATTTGCATACGATTACTTCGTAAAGGATCATCTCGGAAATGTACGGATGGTGTTGACAGAGCAAACAGATCTTTCGATGTATGCAGCCACAATGGAAACATCCGCGGCAGCAACAGAAACTGCTTTGTTCAGTAATATTGATAACACCCGTTCAGCTAAACCTGCAGGGTATCCATCAGATGAGAGTGCGGGGACTAACGCTTCTGTGTCAAAATTGACAGCAGCCAATGGTGGTAAGAAAATAGGTCCTTCGCTTGTACTGAGGGTCATGGCTGGAGATACGATCCAGATTGGAGCAAAAGCCTTCTATAAATCCGCGGGACCTCAGAATAAGAATACCCCAACAGCGCCTGCGGAAAGTATGCTGGCGGACCTGGTACAGGTATTTAATGGCAACACTTCAGCAGACGGTACTCACGGTGTGGCATCCTCTGAACAGGCAACGCCGTTTAACAGCAGTTTCTATAATAATGATTACCAACGTTTGAAGGAAAAGGAACCTGATCAGCAGAACCCTGACAGACCTAAAGCCTATCTTAATTTTGTTTTGTTTGACGATCAGTTTAAATTAGTAGACGGGAATAGTGGAGTTAAGCAGGTGAAAGCAGAACCGGATCAGCTACAAACATTGGCCCAGGATAAAATGGTGATAGAGAAGAGTGGGTTCCTGTATGTTTACACAAGTAATGAAAGTCCGCAGGATGTGTTCTTTGATAATGTAGTAGTAGCGCAGGCGAGTGGGCCGTTGTTGGAGGAAACGCATTATTATCCGTTTGGGCTGACGATGGCGGGGATTAGTTCGAATGCGTTAAAGGGGACGAATTACCCTGAGAATAGGATGAAGTATAATGGGAAAGAGTTACAGAGTAAGGAGTTCGGAGATGGTAGCGGGTTGGAGTGGTATGACTATGGAGCGAGGATGTATGATGTGCAGATTGGAAGGTGGCATTTGATAGATCCTTTGGTAGATAAATGGAACAGTTATTCACCTTATAATTATACACTAAACAGCCCTGTGAACTACGTAGACCCTGATGGCCAGGATGTACGGATTGGAATTCAACAGGATAAAAATGGTAGTTGGACAATTACACTTTCCTCAACAATATATGTAACAGGATATGAGGCTGACAAACGGGTTGGTGAATATAATAAGTACTTAAAAGATCATCCTGGTTTGTTGACTAATACAACCAAGAATCAAGACGGTACCACAACCAGTATCAATCTGGATTTTAAATATGAATTGGCCACCGATGAAGATATTGCCCGAGTTGGGAATGAAGACACGCGCAATGGTGATAATTTAATCAAATTAGAGAATAATGAATACCAGTCAGCTTCCGGTGGCTATAGCAAAGAGATTTATAGTAAGGAGAAGAATCCCGCAACTGGAAAATGGGATAAAATTGGTATGGAGGTTTTTACGGATTTCAAAGTGGCAATGGGTAATTCACAAAAGGAACTTGGACGTTATTTTGGCTCGCCACATACAGCCTTTCACGAAGTAATGCATTTATTCGGATTAAAAGACTGGTATAAGACTGCGGCAGCACAAAAAACGGTAGGCCCTAATGACATAATGAATAGATCGATTTCCCCCACACCTATTATTCACCAAACACATTGGAATAGTTGGGGAAAGGATATCCGAACAAGGCAACAGCAACAGGGAAATAATTTCATCTTAAATCATTTTGTAGAATAGCATGATTATGAAAATATATTTAATCCTCAGTTTTTTCTTTTTTTGTATGTCCTGTAATATGGCTTTGTTTGTTCCCCAAAAGGATGTAATCCGTAATCAGAAAGGATATATAGTTTTTTATTATCAGGGCGAAGAAGCGTTATTTTTCCCTTGGAAGGACACGGTTGATAATCAGTTTTTAGGCAGAAATCATTTAGACGGTTACAAGATAAATAATGGGGAGAGAGATCTTGAGTATTTAAAGGAACTGGCAATAGATCAGATAGTAACAAAAAATGTATTGCAAAATGGAAAGGCAATCCAAGTTGATGAGACAGTAAAGCTAATCCCTGTTAATATTAGATACTTCTGGGGTGAGGGGTGGCAATTGAAGAAAATAAAAGGGAAAGAACAAAAAGTGAATATAAAGTATACATTTCTAAACAGAGATGTTGATCTTATATACAGGATATACAATGACAGGCAAATAATGTCAATCACACCAACACGTGTAAGTGATAAAGTGAGAGTTAAAGAAGTTGAACCAGTTGATCTTAAAAATTAGTTATAAGTATATAGCCACCCTGAAGCTTTAATATTATGAAGTGAGGATCTTGTCGTATTAGTAGTAAATAGTATGAGAGTATTTACAATAGTTGCCATTATAATCTTCTTTTCAATATATGGCAACTGCCAAACACTAAAAAAGGAACCTGTTGCTAAAAGTGATAGGATGAATGGTGTTTTCCTTAAGTTCAACTTTTCAGCTAAAGACAGTCATGGTGCTATTAGCTTAATACTGAAAAGGGATAGCACTTTTTCTTATCGTGCAAATACTTTTGCAACTCATGAAATAAGTGAGGGTAAATGGAAAATGAGTAAAGGTCTTTTAATATTGGAAAGTACATTTCAAATGGATAATATTCCGGCAGAGGTAACTTATGGGGGAAATAGAAGATTTGTTGATAGTTGTGATATTGCTGTTGTAGAAAATATCAAACATGAACTTCTGACGGATGCTTTTGTGGTAGTTAATAATGATACCATAAAATGTCTTCCAATGATTGGAAAATGCAACAGCTCATTTGAGAAGATAGATAGGGTAAAAATTGTTTTTGAGAATGGTATGTCTTCAGAATGGATTCCAGTTAAATTTAATGAAAAAAAAATAGCGCTTACTGTATTGACCGATATTCTCATCAGGAATTATGTCGTTATGAACAAGCGAAAATTTAAACTAGTTGGAAACCCATTTAAGACAGCTTTGATCATGAATAATATTGCTGAAGGAGACGCATTATTATCCGTTTGGGCTTACGATGGCGGGGATTAGTTCCAATGCGTTGAAAGAATCGAATTATCCGGAGAACAACTTGAAGTATAATGGGAAGGAATTGCAGAGTAAGGAGTTTGGAGATGGAAGTGGGTTAGAGTGGTATGACTATGGGGCGCGGATGTATGATGCACAAATAGGGAGATGGGGAGTCATAGATGGAAAATCTGAAAAATATATTTCTTCTTCACCTTACCATTATGCCGCAAACGATCCTATCAGGAATTATGATATCGATGAGAATGAATTTACAGCTGCTGCCTGGAACTGGGTTAATCGCTTGACGAAAGATATAGATAATCAATTAGCATCCTATGATAGTAAAATAAAAGGTACACAAGCGTCATTGAACAAAGAAGGGCTATCTGATAAACAAAAACAAAAGCTTAATAACAAACTTCAAAGATTGCAAGATGGTCGTTCAGATTTATTAAGTCGCTCCAATGAAGTTTGGAGCGAAATAACAACATTGGCTTTATCGAGTCAAATGTACGATGTCACTTCAAGTGATAGATTTAGTGATGCAGGAGTAAATAGGGCTGGAGCATCTTTTAATTTTCAGAATGGGTATTTTGAAATGGTTCTTTTCAGCGGTGCTGGATTGAGTTCATCGTCCAGAGTTAAGTGAGCATATTGGAGGAAAAGGAAGTGAAAATAATATCATCGCAATTGATGCTAGGTCAGCAAAAACTTCAAGTGAAGGACTTAACGTTTCACCTGAGGAAGGTACGGCTTTCTTCATAAATCATGGAGCGGGTCATAATGCAGATCTAAATGATGGAGATAGAAATAACAATTTCTCTCTTTACACATCAGTAATGTCAGACGGGCAAGCTGTTTATAATTTTGTTAACCAGCATAAGGCTTGGAGCAATATTAATAACCCAAATTTTAAAAAATTGGGAGATTTTATAAGAACAAATGATAATCGCGGCATGATTCAGCAAAGTTATTTAAGAAGATTCGGTAACAATACCCCTAAACCTAAATTACCTGTAGAATGATGAGAACATCTAAGTTATCCTTCATAGTTATTGCAATGTTTTTTTTAGTCTTCTGCAATAGCAGCAATAAGTATTATTCTCCTGAACTCTATAAAAGTTTTTCAATTAGGGTACCTGTTTCTTGGGATTCAATAGCGTATAATTATAACGATGGTGGTAATCAGGGGCAGATATTGTGCGACAAGTTCATAGGTGAACGCAATATGCAGACAGGAATGGTCGCCGAGGTTTATGAGATTGGAGATCGTAGTTCTTTATTATTGGATTCTTTGTTGGAAAGGCAAATGAAAATACAGATTATAAAAAATATTACAACAGAAATACTTTATAAAGGAAAGAAAGATATTAACAACAATAAGGTTGGAATTATACAATATCTTTTTACAAAGAATAATAGAAAATGTTATGGTGAAACATGTTTGCTGATTAACGGAAATGAATTTTATCTTTTTGATATTTATAGTATAAAGTATAACCCAAAGGAGTTTCAGGATCAATGTGCCAAGATAATTGAATCTATTGTTTTTTCTAAAGAAAAAGAGAAGAGTTGATTAGGTACCGTCTGTATGATGGTGCTGAATAATACACCTTTTCATTTCGATAAAGTAAAGAGTGGAGCAAAACCGATTTAATATTGATTCCTTTTAAGCAAGAATATTCAGAAACGATCCTTCGCGGAAATTATTGTTTTTTGACTTTAGAGAAATCTTGTTAAGCGCAGATTCTACCCAAATGTCAGCTAAGAAAGAAATCAGAGAGCTAAAGTCAAAAGTGACACTAGAAACCTCACAAGAGGTGTTCTTTGATAACGTAGTAGTAGCGCAGGCGAGTGGGCCGTTGTTGGAAGAAACGCATTATTATCGGTTTGGGCTGACGATGGCGGGGATTAGTTCGAATGCGTTGAAAGGAAGCAATTATCCGAAAAATAGAAAAGAGTTTAACGGGATAGAGCACACAACAGATCTAGATTTGAATCAATATGATGCGTTTTATAGGAACCTTGATCCACAGATAGGTAAATGGTGGCAAATAGATAGTAAGCCCAATCATGTCGAAAGCCCATATGCATCAATGAGTAATAATCCGATTGGAATGGTAGATCCGTTAGGAGATACGACTCAGTACATGGATCATAATGGGAACTCACTTTATGTATCAAATGATAATCTTCCTAATGCACTAACAGTTACACCCGAACAAAATAGCGGAGGTTTTGCCTTAATCTTAGCTTTTTTAAACACAAAGTATGGAGCAAAGTATAAGAATAATAATAGTTTAAATGAAGTTTTAAGAAAAACTGGAAAGAGTTATTCAGCCGATCAATATTTCAAATTATATGATGAGCATCAGGATAAGTATAATGGGAAAGATGAAGTGCCTGTTGATGGGAAAGGACCTTTGTACAAGGAATTCAAGATTCAAGTATTTGATGATAACGGAGATATGACAGCGCGTGGGAATTCTGATAATGATGGCACTCCTGGCCTTAGTATAGTGGATCAAGGTGATGCCGCGGCAACCCTACATACTCACCCTAATGAGGGCCGAAGAGTTAGAAAGAATTCAGGTATTGGATCTTATGGAGTGGGTGAAAGTGGAATGGAAACTGATCTATGGAAGACAACTCAAAAACCAGGATCAGGCTATTTCAATATTGTTGTGACTCAGGGTCAGGTTAGGTTATATAACAGTAGCGGCGTCAAAATAATTATAAACAGAAATGGTCATATTTTTAAAAAGACTAAAGAATGAAATGGATTTTAGTTATACTGGCTTGCTTCAGTGGATGTAATATAGCTAATGAAAAACATAAAATTGATTCGGATTCCCAAAGAACTACTCAGGTTTATGTGAGTGATGAATTTGGTAAAACTGAGAGAAAAGAGGTTATAGACTCATTAAAATGGATATTTTATAGTTTGAATTATGAATATAACGCCAGGCATTATATTCACAGTAATTCTAAATTGAAGTCGATTGAATGCGACCTTCGATTACGGAAAATTGTGAGAATAAAAGATACCTCTGAATATTATTTTTTAAGTTATAGCAGAGAACCCTCCGAAATATATTTGATAGAGCCAGATGACTATATTGGAATCGCTACAGTAGATGGGCGGGTACGCTATACTATTGGTGGGAATTTTACTTATGATAAACCTGTTACTTCGCAAGCAGCGGATTCATTCTTTCGACGTAATGATTCACTTTTTATCAATTATATAATTCATTATAAGGGAGCTATGAATGGATGGTTGAAAAGTGAAGTGGATAGGAGGAGAATAGTTGTCGGGCAATAATTTGGGTCATCGAATATCTTTGGAAGAAACACATTATTATCCATTTGGACTGACCATGAGTGGGATATATACGAATGCTTTGGAGGGGGAGTTATTCGTTGAAATTCGAAGATTTGGTAATAATACACCTACTCCTGAATTACCTGCAGAATAAGATTAATCTTATGAAAAAAAGTATTCTAATTAGTATATTAATAGCAATAGCAGGTTGCGTAGAGCGAAAAGAGAAGGCTGCTACAGAATTATATAATGACAAATCGGTTTTTTGCATAAGGGCACAGCTCCCTGAAGCATGGTCGGACTATAAAGGAATACGTGCGTTTTTAGATGAAGATTTTATATTCCAAAATATAAAGGGGGCAAAAGACACTTCATCATGGATGGTATTACGTGTCTATGAATTTAAATCGGTGGAGCAAAGCAGATTGAATATTGATTCAATACTAAGCTGGCAGATAAATTTAGTTCAAACAGAAAATAAAACTACCCATCTTTTAAGTAAGAATGTAAACAAGCGGTCTTCAGGGAAGGTTATTGGTTATTTTGATTTTACGACAAAGAATGCTAATAGACTGGATTATTCAAGGTTCCTGGTTTTTTTAAAAAGAAAGAAAATCGGGGTTTTGGAATTGCATCATAGAGTTAATCAGGATACGTTTTTGAAGATAGCTAATCCAATAACAGAATCTTTAGATTATTGAGATAGCTACAAGAATAACGTAAAAAAATAGATTTGATATAAGAATATGGAAACAGATGTAAATAATCCGCAGGCATTGTCTACGGATTATTTACATCTGTTTAAAGTTATCACTTTTAACAAGAGCATCCGGTGTATATAATATGCTGTTTATCTTTTTCCGGGAAACCAGCAATATCATCAGGCGTTTGAGCATATAATATGAGAACAATTTTTATAGTTGTCATTATAACCTTCTTTTCAATATATGGCAACTGCCAAACGCTAAAAAAGGAACCTGTTGCTAAAAATGATAAGATGAATGGTGTTTTCCTTAAGTTCAACTTTTCAGCAAAAAACAGTCATAGTGTTATTAGCTTAATACTGAAAAAGGATAGTACTTTTTCTTATCATGCTAATACTTTTGCAACTCATGAGCTAAGTGATGGTAAATGGAAAATGCATAAAGGTATTTTAATATTGGAAAGTACATTTCAAATGGATAATATTCCGGCAGAGGTAAGTTACGGGGGGAATAGAAGATTTGTTGATAGTTGTGATATTGCTGTTGTAGAAAATATCAAACATGAACTTCTGACAGATGCTTTTGTGATAGTTAATAATGACACTATAAAATGTCTTCCAATGATTGGAAAATGTAACAGCTTAGTTGAGAAGATAGATAAGGTAAAAATTATTTTTGAGAATGGTATGTCTTCAGAATGGATTCCAGTTAAATTTAATGAGAAAAAAATAGCACTTACAGTATTGACTGATATTCCCATCAGGAATTATGTTGTTATGAGCAAGCGAAAATTTAAACTAGTTGGGAAGCATTTAATGCAGCTTTGACCACGAATACTACGGCTAGCTGGTTTTATAAAGAATTTTTTATTATTTGAGTCTATATGAAAAAAGAACATCTCGATAAATTGATTGCCTACATTATAAAAGAAGATATTTCCTCTCCCAGGTTTAAGTTTGATGGGAGAGTACTGTATATTTTCTCGCCCATCTTTAGCTATAATAGGGTCATTACCTTGATTCTATTGATATTGATAATAATTTTAATGCAGCATATAAATCTTTTAATAGGATTTTTAGTGTTGGGCGCGGCAGTCTTTTCCCTTTGGTACGATTTCGAATCAGTTAACAGCGTAGAGATCGATCTGGATAATGATCGTTTCATAATAAAGAAAAGAAGCCCATTTGCAAGATTACTTTTTTTTATTAATAAGAATGTGGCGTTTTCTATTGCTGATATTGAGAGATTCTCCTATAGATCAACGCAGCAAGAAGCTTCCTCCAGAAGATATCGTTTTTATGTAACTCTGATAAATGGTGATGAATTTTTATTTTCAGATATTGGGCTAGAAGAGAGGGCAAGAGAGATTGTGTTTTTTTTGAATAAGGCATTTAAATAGACAGCTTGAGAGTGTAACAAATATCATTAAGTTCCCCCATTCGATTAATTATGTTGGTATATTTTACTGAAGAGCTGTCAATAGAAGTCGAACAAAAGTTTAAGGATGTTGTTCTTCTCGAAAAACAGGTACAACGTGAGTTTAAGGATAAGGCTTATGGTGAGGACTTAACAGCGGTGTATATCTCTTTACTATGTAATAGCACTAAATTTGAATCTTTTATTAAAACCAGAAAACCTAATTATAAAAGTGAGAACAGAACATATGTACATCAGGCGGTTGAGATAGAGCGTGAAGGGAAAAGCCTAAGCTATGACTTGAAGTTGAATTATGAATTATATGTTGGCACTGAGAATATAAAGAAATTGTTGGCCCATGATATATTGAAATCGCTGGATGTGATTGATACGATCAAAAAGATAAAAGATTTTGACTTGGATCAATTTAAGATTGATTTTGAATCGTTTTTTCAACGAAATGGTTTGATATAATTATTTTTATACAACTGAGTTTGCAAGAAAAAATTTTACAGGATATTGCCGATAGAATTGGACATACTTTTAGAGTAAATGGAACTACCTACTGTAACTCAAAATAAATATGAGAAGCTATATATTCTTTTTATTATTTCTCTTATCAGGTTGCACTTTAAGAACAAATAAACTTATTGGGCGCTATAGAAGTAGTTGCTATATAAATCTTTATCCAAATGTCATTTTATCGTTGGATAGCGAGCATGCTTTTTCATATAAAATGGCATATTTAGACGATAAAATTAAAGGTAATTGGATGGTGCGAAAAGACACCTTGTTTTTATTTTCGGAGTAGTTTAAGAAAAAAGCAGTTGATCCCTTTGAGCCTATACACAAAATCACTGATTTAATCAGTTACCGGCAAATGCCACAATAGGAGGTACCAAATTGGGATTTGCAAATAATCCTGCTGGAGTGAGTCAGATCGCGGTGGTTATGAGTATTACAGGTAGTGCAAACGCCGTGCATGAGATTACTCACGCTTATCAAGGAGGGATAAGCCACTCTATAAGGCTTAATGGGACGGGAGCCGCCTTCTCTGGTGCAAATCCCTTCATGCAACAAATCTCTAATGCAAATTCTGAGATTGAAGCCTATAGGGCACAGTATGGGTTTGATCCTGCTACAATGCCTTCGTCAACAATGGGAGCAACTCCGCAAAGTATGGACGCTGTAAATAGTTTTTATGTGGGTGGAATTAATGATAATTCAAATTCACCTCAGCCTGTCTATCCAAACGTTCGAAACTTGACTAATACAATTTTTCAATTACTTAAAGTTCTTTAATAGTATGAGAACACACCCGCAAACAACAACGCTAATTTTTGTGTTTTTATTTATTGAAGCTTGTACTTCTGCCGGTCAGGTTAGAGGGAGATATACCAATGTGTTTGCAGATCTGACGGTAGACGAGCTTAGGTTTTCTCAAGAGTCCAATAAATTTGATTATTATTCCAGGACGGAAGGAGCATTAAAGGGCTATTCTTTGGGGACCTGGAAACAGAACAATAGAACAATTTTCTTAAATGGGTTCAATGATAAAAATATCAATATCTTGGATGTTGAAAGTAAGGTCGAAGATTATTCAAATGAGAATAAAGACAGAATTGTGGTACAATACAAGAACGATCCACTTGATACATTCACCAAAGTTGATATAGTAGTAAATGGAGGATCTGGAACTCGAGTCTCAGGTGATACCACTTATTTTGTGGATGCAATAGTTAAAACACTTCAGGTAAAGTCTTATCTGGTGCATGAAGGTTTGCTATTAGGGGCTCCTACTTATATTGATACACTTTATTCTCCTGGAATAGAAATGGGGAATCTAAATGGGCATAAAAAAATACTGCTTAGTCTCAATGTTGCTCAAAGGGATTTCTACAGAATAAAGGTCACAGATACTTTATTTATTAAGAATAGACATACTATTATATGGCGTAAGAAGCAGTTTAAAAAAACAAGAGAATACGAGCCGAGGTGAATAGAAACGAAGGAGCCTCAGATGTCTGTTTTTTTGTGATTAAGATGGAAAGTATCAATTCGTATCATAATTTATCTTATAAAGCTAAATGTAAAAGTCGAAGGAGGAAAATAAAGAAGCCGCAAGTTAAATGCTTACGGCTTCTTTATTTTCCTCCTCACCCCTTCCCCGCAGGGTCCTGCCTGAATATCCGCACCAGCATCCCATACAACTCCGGGTGCTTCTCCGCCAATAAATCCGGCCGCTCAAAAAAGTACTCCGATATCACCGCAAAAAACTCCGCTTCATTCATGGCGCCATAAGGATTTATATCCGTATGCCCTTCTGATATCTGTTGAATCGTTTGATGCACCAGCTTCATCCACGGAATGCTATAGCTATGATCCAGTAGTTTACTGGGGAAGCCATCTATGGAGCCATCCGTTTTATCGAGGAGGTGTACAAATTCATGAATGGCGGTATTGTTTTTATCGGTTACATTGGAGAACCCTTCCCGCAGGGCGGAGCGGGAGAGGATCATTTGTCCGTTCAGTGCGCCGGTGCCTACCATGCCGAGGATGTTACGGCGATTGCCTTCATACTGGTAAGTTTCGTCGAAGGTATCGGGATAAAGGATTACGTTGGTAAGATTGAAATATTCCCAGTCTTTGAATCCAAAGATGGGGATGATGGCGCTGGCGGCTACCAGCACGCGGTCCAGCGGTTCTACTTCGGTGCCTACGCCTTCTATGCTGGTTCTTTTAAGGAAGCGTTGCAGCATGCTTTCAAAGCGCGTTTTCTCTGTGGGTTGCAGCTGCTGGTAGTAGCGTACATGTTCTTCTAACAACGACTGGTACCCTTCGGGGACCGCCGTTTTCTTCCCTTTCCTGCGACCGTACATATTCTGGAAGTACAGGAACAGGATAAGTCCTATCATTATCAATCCGAATAAAACCATGTCTGTAGTTATTTTCTGTATGCTTTAAACTCTGAACCTTTCTTCCATGCAGGGAAACTGCTTTCATTGCTGAGGTGGTAGCCCACGTCGAACAGGAGGCGGATATCTTCTACCATGCCATCCATGTTCCAGGTGGCGGCGTCAAATTCATCGGCGGGGGAGTGGTAACGCAAACGGTTATACGCAGCGGTCTGTTCTTTTCCCCAGCCGGCCTCATGCCCGATGGCGTCGTTACCCGGACCGATATACAATCCCGGTACACCTTTCTTGGCGAAGTTGAAATGGTCGGAGCGGAAAAACCAGCCACCTTCCGGATTGGCTTCAGGAACGGTGATACGGCCCTGCTTTTTAGCGGCGCGCAGCGCGTATTCATCCAACTCTGACTGACCAAAGCCAATAACCGTGATATCACGGGTACGGCCAAACGTATTGAGTACATCCAGGTTGATATCTGCTACGGTTTTCTCCATCGGGAACACGGGATGTGCGGCGTAGTATTCCGATCCCAGCAGCCCTTGTTCTTCGCCGGTAACGGAAAGGAACAGGAGGGAGCGGGCCGGTGGCTGCGGCAGCTTAGTGAAGGCAGTGGCCAGTTCCAGCAGTCCTGCGGTGCCGGTGGCATTGTCTACGGCGCCGTTGTATATGGAGTCTCCTTTAACGGGCTCGCCTATACCAAAATGATCCCAGTGGGCCGAATATACTACGCATTCCTGCGGACGTTTAGCGCCTGGCAGTATTGCCAGCACATTATGGGAGGTAGATTTTTTGATAGTATTATTTATAACGAGAGATGTATTTAAGTGGAGGTCTACGGGCTTGAAACCTTTTGTCCTGGCCTGCTGCATAATATCGGGCGATACGCCGGCCAGCTGAAAGATTTTCTTTGCGGCGTCCAGTGTAATCCATCCTTCCAGTGCGGTACGATGCATATTGTTATTAGCGGTTTGCAGGTGCAGCTTGGAGTTGGACCAGCCACTGCGCACTACCTTCCACGGATAGCTGGCGGCGGCAGTTTCATGGATGATGATCACGCCGGTGGCGCCCTGCCGCGATGCCTCTTCAAATTTATAGGTCCAGCGGCCGTAGTAGCTCATGATGCGGCCTTTAAACAGGGTGCTGTCGGCAAAGCCGGGGTCGTTGATCATCACGATCACGGTCTTGCCTTTTACATCCAGCCCCTTATAATCGTTCCAGTTATATTCAGGCGCTACAATGCCATAGCCGGCAAACACCAGTTCGCTGGTGGGAATGGTTACCTGCTCCTGCACGCGGCGGGTTGCGGCTACAAAGTCTTCGAGGTACTGCAGCGATACTTCGCCACCGGCGCCTTTTATGACCAGGTTACCGGCGGGTTTGGAACTGATAGACACCATCGGTACTTCCTGGAAATAGCTGTTGCCATTACCAGGCTTTAATCCCAGCTGCTTAAACTGTGCCGCCAGGTATTGAATGGAGCTGTCTTCTCCGCGGGTAAAGGGTTTGCGGCCCTCAAAAGCATCGGATGCAAGTACGCTGATGTGCCGGGCGAAATCTGCCGGGTTAATAGCTTTGATGGCCGCTGAATCCTGCGCTTTCAGCCCGATACCGGGTAAAAGCGCTGTGAGGGCCAGTATAATAGGTACTTTCAATGTTTTACGGTTTATTCAGGGCAAAAATTAGCGGACTTAAGCTAGAATTCCAAAAAATAGGTACAGTGATAATATGCGGATATTTTTTAAATATCGGTAGATGAAGGGTTTTTTCGGTTAAAATCTGCGCAGTATTGATTAATTACAGCAGCGTGCTATCGGGCCTCTCCGGCTATTTTTGTTGACATAAAAAAGATAGGAAAAAATGGCAGCAATTAACTGGCAAGGCGTATTTCCCGCACTGCTCACCCCTTTTACTGCGGATGATCATATTGATTATGAGATGTTCGACAAAAACCTGCAGGCACAAATCGATGCAGGCGTTAATGGTATTATCCTCGGCGGCTCGCTGGGAGAAGCCAGTAGTTTACTGAACGAAGAAAAGTATGCGCTCGTGCGGCATGCAGTGGCTTTTCTGGCCGGTAAAGTACCGGTAATCATGAATATTGCAGAACAAACTACTACAGCAGCCATCGCCTGCGCTAAAGCCGCAGAAGAAGCCGGTGCAGCAGGACTCATGCTCCTGCCCCCCATGCGCTATAAGGCAGACGACCGCGAAACAGTGGCTTACTTCCTCGCCGTGGCAGGCAGCACTGCTTTACCGATTATGATCTACAACAACCCGGTGGATTATAAGATCCTTGTAACGCTGGATATGTTTGAAGAGTTGTCAAAAGCACCAAACATCCAGGCAGTGAAAGAATCTACCCGCGATACTACCAACGTAATCCGTATGATCAACCGCTTTGGCGACCGTTTCAGCATCCTCGGCGGCGTAGATACGCTGGCGCTGGAATGCCTGGTACTGGGCGCTAATGGCTGGGTAGCCGGACTGGTAGATGCTTTCCCGCGGGAAACAGTAGCCATCTATCGTTTGGTGAAAGCAGGCCGCATCGCGGAAGCACTGGCTATCTACCGCTGGTTTATGCCACTGCTGGAGCTGGATATCGATCCTAAACTGGTACAGTATATTAAGCTGGCAGCCACCGCTACCGGTATCGGCAGTACGAATGTACGTGCACCACGACTGGTACCACAAGGTGCTGATCTGGCCTATGCGGAAAATGTAATTGCAACAGCACTGGCTGTACGCCCCCAACTGCCGGATTATTTAAAACTCCCTGCATGATAACAGGCAAAAATATTATAGGCTTCGCGGCAGCTGCAACGGGAACGGATACACTTCGTGCATACGATCCCGTTAGCAACGCCACGCTGCCGGAAATGTTCGCAACCGCAACAACGGAAGAAGTAAACCAGGCGTTGGAAAAGGCCACCACGGCTTTTAAAACATACCGCCACACTTCCCCGGAACAACGGGCAGCATTCCTCGAAGCCATCGCTACAGAAATACTCGCCATCGGTGATCCGCTGCTGGAAAGAACGGTAGCGGAATCCGGACTCCCGCTGGCCCGCATCACCGGCGAACGTATGCGTACGGTTAACCAGCTCCGCCTGTTTGCCGCAGTGCTGCGGGAAGGCTCCTGGGTAGAAGCTATTATCGACCCCGCCCAGCCGGAACGTACCCCGCTACCGCGGGCGGATATACGGAAAATGCTGGTGCCGCTGGGTCCCGTGTTAGTATTTCCTGCCAGCAATTTCCCGCTGGCATTTTCTACTGCCGGAGGCGATACGGCATCTGCACTGGCTGCGGGCAACCCTGTTATTGTAAAGGCGCATGAATCACATTTAGGCACCAACGAACTGGTGGCTACTGCTATTCAAAGAGCCGCCCAATCCTGCGGTATGCCTGATGGTGTGTTTTCCAGCCTGAACGGCGCCGGCGCTTTATTGGGACAGCAACTCGTAAAACATCCCGGCATTAAAGCCATTGGCTTCACAGGCTCCTTCAAAGCAGGCACGGCTATCTTTGATGCAGTAAACCAAAGGGCAGAACCCATCCCCGTGTACGCGGAAATGGGTAGCATTAACCCTGTATTGCTGTTACCCGGCAAACTGACCGCATCTGCGCAACAAACGGCGCAACAATATGCGCAATCCATCACGCTGGGCACCGGGCAATTCTGTACCAATCCAGGCCTGCTGATAGCGTTGGCCGGCGATGCCACAGAACAATTCGCAGTGGCATTGCAAAAGGAAATGGCTGCTATCAACGCAGGAACCATGCTCAACCCCGGCATCTGTTATCACTATTATGAAAACAGGGAGCAGTTGTCGCGCCGCAAAGGAGTGCAAACATTGTATGCCGGTCCGAAGGAGAAGGATGCCACCAAAGGCTCACCCGCGCTCTACCGCGTAGATGCAAAGGATTTTATAGCCAGTGAAGAACTGCAACAGGAAGTGTTTGGACCCGCGTCCCTGCTGGTAGTGTGTAAGGATGATGCAGAACTATCAAAGTTGTTATTACATTTACATGGCCAGCTAACCGGTACAGTAATGGCTTCCGCCACCGACTTGTTAACATATGCGGATGCAGTGGAAATCCTGTGCCAGAAAGTAGGCCGGGTTATTTTGAATAATGTGCCTACCGGTGTGGAACCTGGTTATGCTATGCATCACGGAGGCCCGTTCCCCGCTACCACGGATATACGAAGTACCTCTGTGGGCGCATCGGCGATCGTTCGTTTTGCAAGACCGCTATGCTTCCAGGATTGGCCACAGCAGCTGCTGCCGGATGCCCTGAAAGATGAGAATCCGCTTGGCATCTGGAGAAAGATAGATGGTCAGCTGACAAAGGACACCGTTAGTCGTTAAAATATTAAATGATTATGTCGACCAAGACTTTTTTTTGTATAGATGCGCATACCTGCGGCAACCCGGTTCGACTGGTAGCCGGCGGTGGCCCCGTGCTGAAGGGAAACAACATGATGGAGAAACGCCTGCATTTCCTGCAGGAGTTCGACTGGATCCGTAAGGGGCTCATGTTTGAGCCCCGCGGCCATGATATGATGAGCGGCAGCATCCTGTACCCGCCCACTGATGAAGCAAACGATACCGGCGTATTATATATTGAAACCAGTGGCTGCCTGCCAATGTGCGGTCATGGTACCATCGGTACCGTAACTATCGCCATTGAACAGGGGCTTATTATTCCAAAGGTTCCCGGCCAGCTGCGACTGGAAACACCAGCCGGACTGGTACTGGTGAGCTATGTACAGGAAGGGAAGAAGGTGAAATCCGTAAAGCTCACCAACGTGAAATCTTTTCTCGCTGCAGAAAACCTGGAAGTGATGTGCCCCGATCTCGGATTGCTGAAAGTAGATGTGGCCTACGGCGGTAACTTCTACGCAATAGTAGACCCGCAGGAAAACTTCAAAGGACTGGAAAATCATACGGCCGATCAACTGGTATCCTGGAGCCGCGAATTACGGAAAAGACTAAACGAAAACTATTCCTTTGTGCATCCGGAAAATGAGCATATCAAAGGATTAAGTCATATTCTCTGGACCGGCGCCACTATCAGCCCGGAAGCAACGGCGCGTAACGCGGTGTTTTATGGCGATAAAGCCATTGACCGTTCCCCCTGCGGTACCGGCACATCCGCAAGGATGGCACAGTGGCACGCCAAAGGAAAACTGAAAGCAGGCGACCGTTTCATCCATGAAAGCATCATCGGCTCACAATTCACGGGCACCATTGAAGCAGAAACCACCATTGGCGGGAAACCCGCTATTGTACCGGGTATCGAAGGCTGGGCAATGGTAACCGGCTATAACACTATTATACTGGATGACGACGACCCGTATGTACACGGATTCCAGGTGATCTAACTTATTAAAACATGAAAGCAATCGTCATCGGTGGTGGAATTATCGGCCTTTGTACCGCTTACTATCTGAACGAAAGCGGTTGGGAAGTAACCGTACTCGATAAAGGAGATTTCAGCAACAACTGCTCCTATGGAAATATGGGCATGATTGTTCCAAGTCATTTTGTACCACTGGCTGCACCGGGCATCATCTCACAGGGAATCCGGTGGATGTTTAGCAGCAAAAGCCCTTTTTATGTAAAGCCTTCGCTGAATAAACAACTCATCGGCTGGGGGCTTAAATTCATGAAAAGCGCTACGGTAAAGCATGTAGAAGCCTCCGCGCTGCCACTGAGGGATATCAATTTACTCAGCCGCTCGTTGTATACATCGCTGGCGCAACAGCCCGGGTTTAACTTCGGACTGGAGCGCAAAGGCATTATCATGTACTATAAAACCGCTGCGGTGGCGGAAGAAGAAGCACACCTCGCCGCCCAGGCCAATACAATGGGACTGGACGCGGTAGTACTGGATAAAACCGCACTACAGGCACTGGAACCACAGGTACAGCTGGATGTATTGGGCGGCGTGCATTATCGCTGCGATAGCCATCTCTATCCCAACGACCTGATGCAGCAACTGAAACAATACCTGGAACAAAAACAGGTGAAGTTCCTGCCACAGCGCGAAGTAACAAAAATCAAAACCAGCGGCAATAAAGTAACGGCAGTAATAACCGGGCAGGAAACACATACCGCAGATGTATTTGTACTGGCAACCGGCTCCTGGAGCCCTGCTGTAGCGCATCTGGCGGGTGAACGTCTTCCCATGATGCCGGGTAAAGGCTATTCAGTTACCCTGGAGTCGCCGTCCGTGAACTTAAATATCCCGGCGATTCTTTGTGAAGCACGGGTGGCACTAACGCCAATGGGTAATCGTTTACGTTACGGTGGTACCATGGAAGTAGCGCCGGTGAACGACCAGGTAAACATGAACCGTGTGGCCGGAATCGTGGATTCAGTGAACCGGTATTTCCCCAATCTCCCTATACAAACACCCGATAAAAAACAGGTATGGAGCGGTTGCCGCCCCTGTTCACCGGATGGCCTGCCCTATATCGGTTATGCGCCCTCCCACACCAATTTGCTGATCGGTACCGGTCACGCTATGATGGGCCTCAGCCTGGGACCCGCTACGGGCAAGCTGTTGGCGGAACTGGCTAATGGTTCCAATACCAGTATGGATATTGCTGCATTTTCTCCCGCAAGATATCGTTAGCTAACAGCGAATAGTTATATTTGTTCCATGCAAACAGATATCGGTAAAAAAGCAGCAGGCGAAAAAGCCGCTGAATATATTAAGCCTGGTATGACCGTTGGTTTGGGTACAGGCAGCACAGCGTATTATACAATTCTGCGTATAGGCGAGTTAGTTAGAGCGGGCCTTGATATAAAGGCGGTGGCTACTTCCGCACAATCGGAGCAACTGGCCATAGAGCAGCAGATTCCCCTGGTAGATTTTGAACAGGTTGAGAAGATAGATATTGATATAGATGGGGCAGATGAAGCAGATGCGCAGCTGCAACTGATCAAAGGAGGGGGCGGCGCATTGCTGCGGGAAAAAATTATCGCAGCAGCATCAAAAGAGATGCTGGTAGTGATAGATGAAAAAAAACTGGTAAAGCACCTGGGCAAATTTCCTTTGCCGGTAGAAGTAACCACCTTTGGATGGGAGCTTACCTTCAAACAACTGGCGGCGCTCGGAGCGCATCCTGTTTTACGTTTAAAAGATAACAACCGTTTTGTTACGGACAATGGCAACTATATCCTCGATTGCCATTATCAGAAAATACATAATGCGGCAGCGCTGCATGCACAACTGAATAATATTCCCGGCGTAGTGGAAAATGGATTATTTCTCCACTACGCTACCCGGTTGATCATCGGTAATGCCGATGGCTCCATCAGGGAAATTACGCATCCCTATCAAGCAAAGACATCTTTTTAGTATCCCGCGAAGTAGCATATACCAGCAGCGAAATAAAAATGCAAATGGTTACATACCAATAGTACAGCGGTTCGTATCCTATCTTTTTAAAGTAAAGCGCAATAGGTTCCGCGGTGCCGCCAAAAAGCGCCACCGTAATGGCATAGGGGAAACCAACTCCCAGCGCCCGCACTTCCGCGGGGAACATTTCCGCTTTTACTACGGCATTGATAGAGGTATAACCGCTTACAATCAGCAGCGCCATTAAAATAAGCCAGAAGGCCGTCCATTCGGAGGTAGCATGACTGATACCCGTTAAAATAGGAACGGTAAATGTTGTCCCTAACACACCAAACCCGATCAGCAAAGGCTTCCGGCCATAGATGTCTGAAATCCAGCCAAAGAGCGGTTGCAAAATGGCAAAGATGAGCATGAGGAAGAAGGTGAGGGTAGTGGCGTGTTCTATGGTCAGATGCACGGTATTTACCAGGAACTTCTGCATGTAAGTAGTATAGGTATAGAAGGCCAGTGTGCCGCCCATCGTTAATCCCACTACCGTCATCACTGCCCGGGGATGCTTTTTAAACAGCAGTTTCAGGGAGCCTTTATCTTTTGTTGCTTTTATTTTTTCGAAAGAAGTGGATTCCTGCATATGCCGGCGCAGGTAGAGCGCAAAAAATGCCAGCGCGGCGCCAATCACAAACGGGATACGCCATCCCCATTCATGCAGCTGGGCCGGCGTAAGGAATACCTTCTGCAGCAGCATCTGCACACCAAGTGCCACCAGCTGCCCGCCTATCAGCGTTACATACTGAAAACTGGAGTAAAAACCCCGCAGATCTCTGGTGGCCACCTCGCTGAGGTAGGTGGCGGAGGTGCCGTATTCGCCGCCTACGCTGAGGCCCTGTAGCAGGCGCGCTATCAGCAGCAACGCGGGCGCCGCCAGGCCAATGCTGTTATAGGAGGGCGTAAATGCAATGAGCAGGGAACCCAGCGACATCAGGAGCACGGAGAGCGTCATGGAGGCTTTACGCCCCTGTTTATCGGCAATGCGGCCAAACATCCAGCCGCCAATGGGCCGCATCAGGAAACCCACCGCAAATATGGCTGCCGTATTGAGTAACTGGGCGGTATAACTGCCCTTCGGAAAGAAGACCGGCGCGAAATAGAGTGAAAACGTGGCGTAAATGTACCAATCATACCATTCTACGAGGTTACCGGCAGAACCGGTTAATATGGCTTTTATCCGCCATGCGTCAGGATGTTTCATATAGAATGCGAAAATATATTTTAATATGGAATTATGAGCCAGCAGGCCATAGTGGCGAAGAAAAAGTTTAAAATAAATTAGGGTTGTATTCAGGAAATCATTTATCTTCGTACCGCTTCTTAAGGATAATGTATTTCAATTCTGTTGGTAGATCACCTCTTCACATTCAGCTTTTTCTTACAGTCTTTCTTCTAGTTGCCCAGGTAGCCGCCTGCTGTAATAATGGCGAGAACACGTTCACAATTAAATATTAAATATAATGCAAACAGGTGTAGTAAAATTTTTTAATGAAGCTAAAGGTTTTGGATTCATTAAAATCGAAGGTTCAGGACAAGAAATTTTTGTTCACGTATCTGGTATCAAAGAAAGCATCGGCGAAAATGACCGCGTAGTTTTTGACGTGGAAGAAGGTAGAAAAGGCCCGAATGCTGTTAACGTAAGACTGGCATAATTTATTTTATAATAGTTCGTTATAAACCGCGCTGGCTTTGCCAGGGCGGTTTTTTTATGCATGTAATCCTGCGCGCTGTTCATTTTGTTCAGTCTCTTCTTCCTGTCTCTCCGGCCAGCCTGTTTTCGTAATTTTAAGGAAACAGATTTATCAAACGATGGCAAAACAAACAGGGATCGTCCTTTTTACCGGTAAGCTGGAAAACCAGGTAGGTTACCGGAGAAATGGAATTTATTTTATCCGCGCAATGGCGCAATCAGTGCGGCAAACCGGCGCTACCAGGCAATCTGCCCGCGAGTTCGGCATAGCCAGCACAAAGGCGAAGCTGATCAGGCACGCCATTGGCCCGCTGCTGGATATTATGCCGGACGATACCTGCGTGAACCGCCTCAACAAAGCACTGATCCGGGCCGGGAAAAACGGCATGCAGGAACTGCAGGGCTTCCGGTTCAACAGGCATACCGCGGTGGAACAGTTTTTTAGCCGGCAACCGGTGTTAACGCCCTCCGGAACCTGGAACATACCCGCACAGGAGCTGCTTCCCCAGGGCAATGCCACACACCTCCATATCACCGCTATTGCTGTCCGTATCAGCTTTATGCAACGGCGCATCATCAGCAGCTGCGCAAAGGTGGTCACCATCGATTTAAGTAAGCCCTTTCAAGGCGCAGCACTGGATACACGCCTCAGTGGCCACGGTACATTGCTGCACGTATTACAAATAAATACATCCGCTAACAAGGCCGCCCTGGCCAGCCGCCGTTTCACCGCCGCCGATATCATGCACGTGGTACCCCCCATAACCAGCAAAATAAAAACCGCCGGAACCCCTACTGGCAGTGCGTTTCCCGATCAAGTCCACGTCCCCTCCACGTGAACTCCACGTTCACTCCATGTAATCCCCATCTCCACTGTATTTCCTATCCCATCTCCAGGTAATATCCCTGTAATAGCTATGTATATCCATCTCACACAATAATAACTATCTCTGATAGCCAAATCAGTGAAATCAGCATAATAAGTTTAATCCTGCTCTAAGACAATTTGAAAGCGCCGAAGGCGCTGCACACCCCCGTCCCGGAAAACAAAAAACCGCTCCACAAGGGAACGGTTCTTTTATACAAGAAGCTAAAAAACGGGTTATCTTAAAGCTCTGTAAACATGTGTCAGGAGTTGCAAAGATAACCGGCCAGATGGATTTCCCGGTTTTATTTAGGGCCAATCGGCTAAAACCCGCAACCAATCGTGTTTTTTTATTTGTATTATAATTTAGTTTAAATTATCAAGTCCCCGTGCTGCCGGTCAGGAATGCCGTATCAGCAGCGCCTCCGCTGCTGCCATAGCGTATCTACTCCTTTTCCTGGAGCCATACCACCTTTTGTACCGGCGTATGCGCCGCTGCAATCACTTCTCCATACAAATCGGGCCGGCGCGCCAACCGGTACCGGTGCCCACCGGCTTCGGTCAGTTTATTTCGTGTAAGCGTGGCCGTTACTACGTCATTGTCCAGTTTCCGGCATTCTGCAATTACATCACCAAACGGATCAATGATCATGGAGCAGCCGTTTTTCAGCTGGTCGTCGTCCATGCCGATAGGGTTGGAGAAAACGGCATACACCGCATTGTCATACGCACGCGCGGGCAACCACTTCATCAGCCAGGAACGGCCTTTCATACCGTCAAATTCCAGTCGCAGCGAAGTAGGGTCTTCCCGGCGTTTTTCCCAGAGCGCCGGGTCCACAAAACCCGCACCGGGCCGTGTAGATGGCGTACACATGGTTACATGCGGCATGAAAATGATTTCGGCGCCCAGCAGGGCCGTTGCGCGTACATTCTCCGTAATATTATTATCGTAACAAATCAGCATACTGCACTTCCATCCCTTCAGATCAAAAATAACATATTCATTTCCCGGCTGCAGATGCGGATTGATAAACGGATGCAGCTTGCGGTACTTCGCTACCAGCCCGTTTTTATCTACACATACATAGGCTTTGAATAAATTATCGTCTGCATCTTTTTCAAACAATCCCGCCAGCACGGCAATATTATTTTCAGCAGCAATATCCTGCAACGCCTTGATAGACGGACCTCCGGGGATTATCTCCGACAACTCCAGCATCTGCTCCCGCGATAAATTCCTGGCAAAAGTATAACCCGTCACAGAACACTCGTGGAAAGCCACCGCATCAGCGCCGTCGGCAGCGGCCTGCCGGGATAACTCCCGGATAACACCCAGGTTATAGGCTTTATCATTACTCCTGTTTTCAAATTGCGCGGTAGCAATTCTGATATCGTTCATGTGAAAAAAGTTTTTTGTTGACGGAAAGTAAAACGAAGATACTTTACATTTGGTTACACGCAATATCTCCGCCGTTTTCGCCACTTTTTCTGTATATTCGCCCTTTCAATTTAACAGCAAATGCCCCAACCGGATAATACAAATACTATCTTTCACCTGGCGGCAGATTTCATAAACCACACACACCGCCATATCTTCCTTACCGGTAAAGCCGGTACAGGGAAAACTACGTTCCTGAAATATATCAAAGAACATACGCGTAAAAACACGGTAGTAGTAGCGCCTACAGGAGTAGCCGCTATCAACGCCGGTGGTGTTACCATGCACTCTTTCTTTCAGTTGCCCTTCGGACCTTTTATTCCCGGCACTAAAAGAGGATTTGGAATGGATGAAATCAGCAGTACAGATAAACACGGCCTGTTCCGCAATATTCGTTTCACCAACGATAAAAAAGTATTGCTGCAGGAAATGGAATTACTCATCATCGATGAGGTAAGTATGGTGCGCTGCGATATGCTGGATGCTATCGACGTGATCCTCCGCCATTTCCGCAATAAACCACTGCTGCCTTTCGGCGGTGTACAGGTATTGTTTATCGGGGATCTGTACCAGCTCCCGCCGGTGGTGCCGGATGCAGAATGGCGCATGCTCTCTGAATATTACAACAGCACCTTTTTCTTTGCCGCCAAAGTAATAGAACAGGCGCCGCCACTGTATATTGAACTGAAGAAAATTTACCGGCAAAATGAACAGCACTTTATTGATGTGCTGAACCGGATCCGCAATAATGAAGTACTGCACGAAGACCTGCAGTTGCTGAATGAACATTATCAGCCGAATTTTAAGGGAGAAGACGAAGAGTACATCGTACTCACCACCCATAACCGGAAGGCCGATGAAATCAATGCCCGGCGACTGGCAGATATGCCCGGAAAAGTATATCGCTTTGAAGGAAAGATAGAAGGGGATTTCAGCGACAAAGCATTACCTACAGAACTATTGCTGCAACTGAAAGTTGGCGCACAGGTGATGTTTCTCAAAAACGACCTGGCGCAACCCCGTCGTTATTACAACGGCAAAATAGCTACTGTAAAGGAAATCAACGACGATGAAATTATGCTGGTGCTCGCAGGCTCCCATGAAGAGCTTAAACTGGGAAAGGAAACCTGGCGAAACATCCGCTACTCCTACAACCAGGATGAGAACAGCATTGAGGAAGAAGAAATAGGCAGCTTTACCCAGTTCCCGATACGCCTGGCATGGGCCATCACCATCCACAAAAGCCAGGGCCTTACCTTTGAACGCGCCATCATCGACGCAGGATACGCCTTCGCACCCGGGCAGGTATACGTGGCACTGAGCCGCTGTACTTCACTCGATGGACTGGTACTGCATTCCCGCATCGGGCACGGCAGCATCAGAACAGACCGACAGGTAATTGAATTTGCAGAAAAAGAAAACGAAGCCAATGAACTGGTAGTGCTGCTGGAAATGGAAAAGAAAAAGTTCCAGGCTACGTCGCTGCTGCAGTTGTTCGACTGGTACCGTATGCAGGCCACCATCCGCAGCCACGCCGTATGGATCCAGGATAAAAAGCTCCCCGACTTCGACGCAGCCATTAAACTAAGCCGCGCTATGTCTGCCAAAGTAGAGCAGCAACAGGAAGTAGCGGCCCGGTTTGTAACACAGCTGCACCAGCTGCTGGATACCGCAGTGCAAACAGGGGAAATGGAACAGCTGAAGCTACGGGTAAATAAAGCCATCGGCTATTTTACCCAAAGTATTTATGAAGATCTTATCCAGCCTTTGCAAACACACATCGCTGATGTGAAAAAAGCAAAGTCGAAAAAATATCTCCTCCAGCTCATGGCCCTCGAAGCCGATTGCTGGAATAAGCTGCGGCACGTTTGGGAAGTATCCTATGCTGACCTGGACTTTACCACCGGTTTAAAAGACTACACCAAACTCAGAGACGCGGATGCCGCCGCCGCCGCGGCGCCTGTTACCGCTGCCAAGGAAAAAGCTGCCAAAGGCAAAGTAGAAAAGGGCAGCAGCCGTCGCGGTACACTGGAACTATACCTCGCCGGTAAATCTATCCCCGATATTGCCACGGCGCGCCAACTCGCCATCAGTACCATTGAAAGCCACCTGGCCCAATGCGTGGAAGCCGGTGAAATGGACATCAACCGTTTTGTTACCGAACGCACCATGCGCCTTATCCTCAAGCATATCGGCGAATTGGGCGCCACAGCCGCGGGTCCCATCAAGGAAAGAGTAGGCGATGCCGCTACTTTCGCTGAAATCCGCGTGGTACAATGGTATCTCAAAAAGAAACAGGAAGAACAGATCATGAACGATTAGCGCGCCTTCGGCGCTTTTAAATTGTCTTGGAGCAGGATTACGTTGATTATACTGATTACCTTGATTTTATTTTTTGGGATTTTTTTAAGGATTAAGGGAGATATAAGCGAATATCTCCCTTAATCCTTAAAAATCAAATATGATCAAATCTGATAAATCATTATAATCAACGTAATCCTGCTCCAAGACAATTTAAAAGCGCCGAAGGCGCGCAACAGGACAGACCGGGTTGCCAACCTCCAAACACTGCTTTAATTTGGATCAGTGAAAAATAAGCCAGTAACCGGTAAAAAAGAGGGAGGATTACTGTCGCGTTGCCCGCTAAATTTGCAGGTCAGCAATGATCATTTAAATTACTTTACCCGTGAAAGTAGGATTATTTATACCATGTTATATTGACCAGTTCTACCCGCAGGTAGGCATTGCCACCCTGCAGCTGCTGCAGAAACTGGGTTGTGAAGTGGAGTTTCCCCAGGGGCAAACCTGCTGCGGCCAGCCAATGGCTAACTCAGGATACGAACATCTTACGCACCAGTGCAATAGCCTGTTCATTAAAAACTTTGCTGACTACGACTATATTGTAGGCCCCTCCGGTAGCTGTGTGCTGCATATCAAAGATCATTTGCACGATCCGGCAGCAGAAACAGCAGCTACTCATATACGTGAACGGATCTACGAACTCACGGAATTCCTCACAGATGTACTCAAAGTAGAAAAGCTGACAGCCCGTTTCCCCTGTAAAGTAGGATTGCACCAGAGTTGTCACGGTCAACGTGGCCTCGCCCTTGCGCAGATGAGTGAACTGGTGGCGGCGCCTTTCTCCAAACCGGAGCGGTTACTGCGTATGGTGGAAGGAGTGGAGCTGGTGCCACTGGACCGGCAGGATGAGTGCTGCGGCTTTGGAGGCACTTTCTGTGTTACCGAGGAAGCCGTATCCGTAAAAATGGGAAAAGATCGTGTAGCCGATCACGTTAAACATGGCGCAGAGGTGATCACCGGAACAGATGTGAGTTGCCTCATGCACATGGAAGGCATTTTACGCCGGCAGCACGCTGGGGTAAAGGTGATGCATATTGCAGAAATTCTCAATCAGAATATCCATGAACAGGCAAACAGCTGATCACGCCACGCTGGCAGACAAGTTCAACGAGAATGAGCCGCGGGTGGACTGGCACGACCAAACCCTCTGGTGGGTACGCGCCAAAAGGGATAAGATGGCCTGGAGCATCCCGGAATGGGAACAGCTGCGGGAAACCGCTTCCGCCATCAAGCTGAACGCCCTGGGCAACCTGCACGATTATCTCGTACAGTTTGAACAACAGGCAATACAGAATGGCGCCATCGTTCACTGGGCCGCAGATGCGGAAGAGCATAACCAGATCGTAACAGGCATACTGAAAAAACACGGGGTGCATCACCTCGTGAAAAGTAAGTCCATGCTCACGGAAGAATGCCATCTGAACCCTCACCTCATGGCCAATGGCATCGAGGTAATTGATACCGATCTGGGAGAACGGATTGTGCAGCTTGCCAAAGAGCCGCCCAGTCATATTGTACTGCCCTGTATTCATAAAAAGAAAGAAGAGATAGGAGAGCTGTTCCACGAACACCTGGGTACGCCCGCAGGTAATGCAGACCCGCAATTCCTGACCGCTGCCGCGAGGCAGCACCTGCGGAAGGAATTCCTGCAGGCCAAAGCAGCGATCACCGGTGTGAACTTCGCAGTAGCGGAAACCGGTGAAATGGTGGTATGCACCAACGAAGGTAACGCCGACATGGGCGCGCACCTTGCAGATGTGCATATTGCCTGTATGGGCATCGAAAAAGTAATCCCGCAGCGTAAGCACCTGGGAGTGTTCCTGCGCCTGTTGGCCCGTAGCGCCACCGGGCAGCCCATTACCACCTATTCCAGTCATTTCAGGCAGCCCCGGCCCGGCCAGGAGCTGCATATTGTACTGGTGGATAATGGCCGTTCCAGGCAGCTGGGGCGGGAAGACTTCCGCAATTCACTGAAGTGCATCCGTTGTGGCGCCTGCATGAACACCTGCCCGGTATATCGCCGCAGCGGTGGACATAGCTATCATACCGCTGTAGCGGGCCCTATTGGCGCTATTCTGGCGCCTAACCTCGATATGAAGGATTATGCCGACCTCCCCTTTGCATCTACGCTGTGCGGCTCCTGCTCCAATGTATGCCCGGTGAAAATAGATATTCACCAGCAGCTGTATAAGTGGCGGCAGGTATTGGTAAAGGAAGGCTATACTACGGCTGCAAAAACAGCCAGTATGAAGGCAATGAGCGGCGTGTTATCTACGCCCGCTGTTTACCGGACCGCCGGTAAAATGGGCCGATGGGTAATGCGCGCTTTCCCCGGTATGGTAAATAACCGTTTAAATCCCTGGTATAAACAAAGGGAGATGCCGGCTCCGCCGAAGCAATCCTTCTCCCAGTGGTACGAAAAAAATAAAAAATCATGAGCAGCAGGGACCAGATATTAGCCGCTGTGAAGCAACATCAACCGGAGGCTTCCGTATTGCCGTCTTTAGAAGGATTATCCGGTAATATGCCGGGTACGCTGGAGGCCTACCGCAAAGTATTGGAAGGATTAGGCGGCAGTTTGTTTGAGATAAAGGATGAAAGTGAAATACCAGCATTACTGGCGGAGCATTATCCGCGCCTGCAGCGTATTATCAGGGTAGGGGATGAACAACGTGCATGGATAAACGAAGATCCGCACCTGCTGGAAGATGTGGATATGGCGGTTGTGCCCGGTCAGTGGGGGGTAGCGGAAAACGGCGCCATATGGCTTACTGAAGCCGAAATACCGGTAAGGGTATTACCTTTTATCTGCCAGCATCTGGCCATTGTACTGCCAGCCGGCAGGCTCCTGCCTACCATGCATGAGGCTTATGAAAAGATCGGTGCGCCGCAAACCGGGTTCGGGGTATTTATTGCAGGCCCATCCAAAACAGCAGACATCGAGCAATCGCTGGTGCTGGGCGCACATGGGGCGAAGAGCCTGGTCGTATTTATTACCGCCGGGTAATATCTTTTACGTATACGCCATTACGTTATACTCACTAAAAAAACGGACTCACCGGTAACCGGTGAGTCCGTTTTTTAGTGAGGCATCCTGAGTGAGTATGCTATAATTATCTACAGAATATTTTCGTTATTTTTTAACAATTAAAGGAGTATAATAAATACTTCATTAACTTTAGGCCGGGAAATTAAACAGATCCCTTAAATTGGTATGGTGTTTGTTCAATTGCGTGCGTTGCAAGAATCGATAGCGCAGTGATTTTTTTAACCATATTATTATAGCCATATTTTTAGCAGCTGCGTTAACCAGAAAAATTGAAAGACCATGTTTCATCTATTTAACACTTTAGAGCGGCATCAGAACAAGTCGTTACAGCAAAAGATCGGGGTGCATCACCACCAATGTAGCATCACAGGAAAATTTTCTTTAATAGTATGCAAACTGGACAGCATGATTGGCTGATCCGCATTTTTCGTTTATCCGGCGGGGTTATTTGTCGTTATGTGCCAACAGACCAGTGTTTGAGCAGATAGCCCATAGGAAAAATGGTAGTCATAATCGCTTTGTTAAAAGGGGTTCGGAAGTGCTTTGTGTGATTAATCTTTCAGAAGAGTAGAACGTTGAAAAAAAAATTTAACAGTTTACTTTTTCATAACAGAACTTTTCATTTTTAGTAGTTATCTTGCGCTAACTTTGAAAACCGAAAGAAAGATTATAATCAATTAATTCTCCGTCCTGTATTCTAACTAAGCGCCTCTATGAAAACCTTGAAACTTGCGCGACCTTAGTTGAACAGGCGAGCTTATATTTAATAACCATATCTTATTATTGAACCTATGGTGCGTAATTCATCATGGATTACCCCGTCATGGCTAATCTTACTGTTAGACCTGGGGTGCTCTGTCATCGCAATCAATTTAGCATTTCTCCTGAGACTAAATTTTGATGCATCTGCTATTGTTTTGTTTCCATTGGAAAAGATAGCATTGCTTACCGGAGCTGTAACGCTCGCGTTATCTTTGCTGCTGCACACTTACAGGGGAATCGTCCGTTTTACCAGCCTCGCTGATATCGGGCGTATTGCAGCATTGAACATTATCAGCTGTGGTATCTATCTCGCTGTCAGCTACAGCCATCTGCTGGATCGGGAACAGGCGCTTTTTCCCATGTCTGTGATCCTGATCAACTTCTTCATCAGCTCCTTCCTCCTGTTATCCTACCGCCTGCTGGTGAAATGGATCTTCAAATATTATAATAATTTCCGCGCGGTGAACAGAACCCGTGCTGCGATTTATTATACAGGACATTCCAGTCTCATGCTGCGGAAAGCGATCAGCGATGATCCGCACTCTGATATCCGTATCACCGCTTTCCTGGCAGACACCAATGCACATGCCGGTAAGTCGCTGGAAGGATTACCCATCTACGCTTCCCGCAAAGGAGAACTGTATAAGCTCGTAAAACAGGCAAAGGCAACTTTGTTGCTGATTCCGGAAGATCACCTGGACAGGACACATCTCAATGAACTCGTAGAAGAATGTATCGCATTAAACATACGTGTACAAAAAATCATTCCCGTGAGCCAGTGGACAGAAGGTAACACCAATAGCGGTATCCAGTTAAAGGATATCAACATAGAAGATCTTCTTGAAAGATCTGTTATCAACATCAAAAACGTACAGCTCAGTAAAGAACTGAAAGGAAAGAGTATCCTGGTTACAGGAGCTGCCGGTTCTATTGGTAGTGAAATTGTAAGACAGGTAATAAAATATGAACCATCGGTAGTTATACTCTGTGATAAAGCAGAATCGCCGCTGCACGAACTGGAGCTGGAACTGGCGGAAGCCATCAGCGGGGTTCCGGTGATTCCTTTTATCGGTAATGTATGCGACCGTATACGGATGCAGCAACTGTTTGAAATCTATGCGCCGGTAATCGTTTATCATGCCGCTGCCTACAAACATGTACCCATGATGGAAAAAAATCCTTCCATCGCAGTAATGAATAATGTACTGGGTACTAAAATAGTAGCGGAACTGGCGGTGGAATACGGCGCCGAGAAATTTGTCATGGTGTCTACGGATAAAGCGGTGAACCCTACCAATGTAATGGGCGCCTCCAAACGTATTGCCGAAATCTTCTCCCAGTCGTTCAATAACCATCTGAATGAAAAATACCAGAAAATAGGACCGGTGTATGGTACACCTCCCACACGCTTTATCACTACCCGTTTTGGCAATGTACTGGGCTCAAACGGATCTGTAATTCCACGTTTCAAACAACAGCTTGAAAAGGGTGGCCCGCTAACGGTTACCCATCCGGATATTACCCGTTACTTCATGACCATCCCCGAAGCCTGCCAGCTGGTGCTGGAAGCCGGTTCTATGGGACAGGGAGGCGAAATATTCGTGTTCGATATGGGTAAACCCATGAAGATTGCGGAACTGGCGCGTAAAATGATCCGTATGTCCGGCAAGGAACCCGGAAAAGATATACAGATCGTTTTCACCGGCTTACGCCCGGGGGAAAAACTGTATGAAGAATTACTGAACAATGCAGAGAATACCTTACCCACTTACCACGAAAAAATTATGATTGCCAAAGTACGTGCATCAGATTTTACGGAGGTGAATGAACAAGTGAATCAACTGATAGAATCTGCCAGGAAACATTATCTCACGCCAACGGTGGCCAGGATGAAACAACTGGTACCGGAGTTCATCAGCAAAAATTCTACTTATGAAGAACTTGATAAGGGAAAGATGATCATCTGATCATCCGGTATTCATTACTAAATAAGAAACAAGAGCAATCAATATGTGTGAGCGATCTATCAGAGATTTTAAAGGATTATTAATGGTGTTGTCGGGGGTGGTCACGTTATTTATCACGTCCTGTTCGGCGCCAAAAAACATTACGTATTTCAGAGATGTACCGGATACTATCAAACAACATGAAATACAACAGGCCACTTACTCAACGCCGTTAATCCAGGCAGATGATATCTTACAGATAACCATCCAAACGCTTGATCCAACGGCTACCGCCATGCTGAATCAATCCGGCGCAGCAGTGCCGGTAAGCGGTAATACCGCTGCAGCACCCGCTGCCGCAGCAGTAAGCGGCTACCTGGTAGATAAAGACGGATATGTGGTACTGCCATTGATTGGTAAAATAATGGTGCAGGGCAAAACAACCGACAGCGTCAGGGAAGAGATCAAAACAAAAGCAGCTACCTACTATAAAGATCCGGTAGTAAACGTGCGGTTTGCCAATTTTAAGATCACCGTATTGGGAGAAGTGAACAAGCCTTCTACCTATGTGATGCCCAATGAGAAGGTAACTTTACTGGACGCACTGGGCGCAGCCGGCGATCTTACTATCTACGGAAAAAGGGAAAATGTACTACTGATCAGGGATAATAATGGAAAGAAGGAATTTGTAAGACTGAACCTGAACCAGAGCAATATTTTTTCGTCTCCCTACTTTTACCTGCATCAGGGAGATGTAGTATATGTAGAACCTAATAAATCGAAAGTGTCCAGTACGGACTTTGCACAGGTAAAACGTATTTCAATCCTGGCATCTGTTTTATCACTGTTGATCGTGGCGGTGTCGAGAATTAATTTTTAATTTTTTAATAAGAAAATATGCCAGAGCATATCTTTACGAATCACGCAGCTCATTTAAATGGGCACGAGGCAAGGGAGCCGGAAAAAGACGGTGGGATCAACCCCCGTTATATACTGGATACCCTTATGAGACATTGGTACCTGTTTGTTATTTTCATAATAATGGGTGTGTCTGCTGCGTGGTTGTATCTCCGCTACGCCACTCCAAGTTATAAAATCAGTGCTAAAGTACTGGTGAAGGATGACCAGAAAGGTGGCGATATCCCCGGTCAGGAGATACTGCAACAGCTGGAAGTTTTTTCCAATAAAAGCAGCGTGGACAATGAAGTGGAAATATTAAAGTCACGTACCCTCATGCAGAAGGTAGTGAACAACCTGCAACTGAACACATCTTATTTTGTAGATGGAAGAGTGAAAGAATCCGAGCAATATGGTAACCTTCCTTTTTCATTGCAATGGCTTTCCCTCAATGATACCATTAACAAAACCTCTTATGTTATTACGCCATTGGGGAATGATAAATTTGAATTGTCCGGCAAAAAAGGTACACGTACCGCTGCCTGGAATGATACGCTTCACCTCCAGGAAGGCGTGGCAAAAATAACCCGTACAGAGTTTCCTTTCACCCGGTCGGCTTACACCGTCAAAGTGGCGTCTGTAGATGAAACTACGGCTAATTACCAACTGCTGCTGGATGTGCGTATTCCCAATAAACAGGTGAGTACCATCGATCTGAGTTTAGATGCACGGATTCCTGAAAAAGGAGAAAAAGTGCTGAACAACCTGCTGACCACTTACCTGAAAGCAAGTGTGGAAGACAAAAACCGTATTGCCGACAGCACCATCGCCTTCATCGACAACCGTCTTGTTATTGTAACACAGGAGTTGTCGGGGGTAGAAAAAAATATACAGCAGTTCAAACAGGATAATGAACTGGCAGATATTGAATCACAGTCGAAATTACTGGTAGAAGGTACCGGCGACGCCCGCAAACAGCTACTGGAACAACAGGTACAGTTAAACGTGGTAGAGTCGCTGGAACAATATATGCGCGACACCGAAAACAATAAAAGGGTAGTGCCTTCCTCCCTCATTGTACAGGACCCTACCTTTGTAGGATTGGTACAGCGTTATAACACCCTGCAGCTCGACAGGGAACGCCAGCTGATGTCCAGCACAACTACCAACCCGGTAGTGGTGAATATGGACCAGCAACTCGCAGGCATCCGTTCCGACCTGCTCAGCAACCTGGCTTCCCTGAAAAGAGGTATCCAGGTGGGTATCGAAGAACAGCAAAAGAACGCCAGCGCCCTCAATCAGAAAATCAGGCAGGTGCCTGCCAAAGAAAGGGTATTCCTGGACATCTCCCGTCAGCAGGCCATCAAACAGGAACTATACCTGTTTCTCCTGAAGAAAAGAGAAGAGTCCGCGATTTCCAAAACTTCTAACCTGGCTATCGCCCGCATTATTGACGATGCAAAAAGCGATGCACTGCCTTTCAAACCAAAACGCATCCTCATCCTTCTGTTAGGACTGGTACTGGGTGTAGCACTCCCGGCCGGATACCTGTACATGAGAGAACTGTTAAGCAGAAGGATCCTCAATAAGCAGGACATTACCAGCAACACACCGGTGCCGGTACTGGCGGAAATTGGCCACGCTTCATCAAATATGATTGTCACCAAAGCCGATTCACGTACGCCGGTAGCGGAGCAGTTCCGTGCTTTAAGAACCAATCTCCAGTTTGTATTATCTGATATCAGTAATAAAGCGGTGATTGTTACTTCCAGCATGGGAGGAGAAGGAAAGTCCTTTGTGTCTACCAACCTGGCGGCCATCCTGGCCCTTTCAGGAAAGAAGGTAGTGCTGATGGAAATGGATTTGCGCAAGCCTAAGATCGCAGAGCGACTGGGCCTGCCCAACCACGAAGGCTTCAGTACTTACGCCATCGGTAAAACTTCTATGGAAGCGCTGATCAGGCCATCAGGGATTCATGAAAACTGCTGGATCATCAGTTCCGGTCCTATTCCGCCAAATCCTACCGAGCTGTTATTGCAGCAAAGGACAGAAGCGTTGTTTAAAGAACTGAATGAACGCTTTGATTATATCGTGATCGACTCCGCCCCGATAGGGCTGGTAACAGATGCGCAGGTACTGGCCCGCTATGCGGATGCCACCCTGTACCTGGTTCGCCACGGCTTTACTTTCAAACAGCAGCTGCAGATTTCTAAAGACCTGTACCTGCAACGTAAACTGCCCCGGATCAATATCGTTATCAATGATGTGAAGAATAAGAGCGCCTACGGCTATGGCTACGGGTATGGATACGGGTACGGTTACGGCAATGAAGACGGCGGTGGTAAGCGTTTCCTGGGGAAATGGAGGAAACGGGCCGTGCTGGACGGGAAATAGCATTACGATATTATGTATATTCGTGTATGCATCGCCATTTTGCCCCGGATATACCCTGTACTTATCAGTTGGATGGATGGCAGGACTGTATTAAAAGACTTAAAAAAATAAAAGACAGACAAATATTTTATGGTTAAGATTAGCAACAGCGTTGAGAATATCCATCTTGCCGTTATAGGCCTGGGCTATGTTGGTTTGCCGTTAGCAATTGAATTTGGCAAAAAATACGATGTGTTGGGATTTGATATCAACAAGGAAAGAGTAAAAGAACTGGCTGCGGGCGCTGACCGTACCAGGGAAGCTAACATGGAAGATCTGACCGCCGTGATAGCATTGAAAGCCGGGAAGAAATCAGACATCGGGCTTTCTTTCTCTTCCAATGTGGAAGATCTGAAAAAGTATAACACGTTTATTGTAACGGTTCCCACACCGATAGATGCCTACAAGGCGCCGGATCTCCGCCCGCTTATCAAAGCGTCTGAAATGCTGGGAAGCATCCTGAAAAAAGGTGACCTCGTAATTTATGAGTCTACCGTATACCCAGGCTGTACAGAAGAAGATTGCGTTCCCGTACTTGAAAAAGTATCCGGACTGAAATATAACACCGACTTCTTTGTGGGATACTCCCCGGAAAGGATTAACCCGGGTGATAAAGTAAACACCCTCACAAAGATCAAGAAAGTAACCAGCGGCTCTACCCCTGAAATTGCAGATAAAGTGGATGCCCTGTATGGTTCTATCATTGAAGCAGGTACCCACAAGGCGCCAAGCCTGAAGGTGGCCGAGGCTTCCAAAGCTATTGAAAACGCACAGCGCGACGTGAACATCTCATTTGTGAACGAACTGGCGCTGATCTTCGATAGGATAGGTATCGATACCAACGACGTTATCGACGCCGCCGGCACCAAATGGAACTTCCTGAAATACAAGCCAGGATTGGTGGGTGGTCACTGCATCGGTGTAGATCCTTATTATCTCGCACACAAAGCGGAATCTGTAGGCTATCACCCGCAGGTGATCCTGTCCGGCCGCCGTGTAAACGATCATATCGGTCACTTCGTAGCCAATAAGGTAGTGAAACTGATGATCGATAAAGATCATAAAATCAAAGGATCAAAAGCGCTCATCATGGGAATTACCTTCAAGGAAAACTGCCCGGATGTACGTAATACCCGCGTGGTGGATATTTATCACGAACTGAAACAGTTCGGTCTGAATGTAGATATCTACGATCCCTGGGCTGATCCCGCAGAAGTGGAAGAAGAATATGGCGTGAAAATCTTAAACGCTATTGATAAAGGCGCTGTATACGACGCTATCATCGTAGCAGTAGCACATAAAGAGTTTTTAACCTTTGATTACCTGAAGTACAGACGTAACAACGGGGTCATTTTTGATACCAAAGCTTGTGTAGATAGAAGCCTGGTAGACGGCAGGCTCTAAAAGCAGTTAACGCAGAAACATATATAAATAATTTGGAAATTGATATTTGATGTCAACGAAAGGGGTGAGCTATGAGATGTCGCTAAACTTAGGGACTAACTTTCTGGCTTTGGTTTTAAATATTTTACTGGGGCTGGTAGTAGTACCTTTTTATATCGCGAAGATCGGTGTGGATGGCTATGGTATCATAGCACTGGCTACTTCTTTCAGTTCATACTTGTCTATCATTACCATTGCTATTGACGCGGCGGTAGGAAGGAACTTTACACTGGCAATGAGAAAGGATGATCATGCGTCTTCAAACGCCATCTATTCATCCTCCATCATTTCAGCCACCCTGTTAATTGTTGCTATCCTGCCGCTGATAGGCTGGTTCTTATATAAAATAGACAGCATCATCAGTTATCGCGGATACGCCGTGGGAGAAATGAGGTGGGTGTTCATCGCCATTATCACCTCTTTCGTACTCACCTTTATCCGCGGACTTTTCCTGGTACCGGCATTTGCGTCGAATAAAATTTATATCCAACGCATCATTGCCATCCTGGAAATAGTGGTAAGAACAGCGCTGATCTTTTTACTGCTGAATACTTCGGCAAAGTTAAGCCTGATAGGAGTTTCCTTCTTCCTGGCTTCACTGGTGTCATTTGCAGCAGCGCTGATCTGGATCATCCGGAAATTTCCGTTTCTGAAATTACGGATGGCCAGTTTTGATAAGAAGATAGTGAGATATGTGGCCTCCATGAGTTTCTGGCTGGTGATTAACCAGATAGGCACCTTGCTCTTTATCAATATTGACATCATTTTACTGAATCATTACTATGGAGCCACAGCTACCGGTGAATTCAGTACCGTAGCCCAGTGGCACACGTTATTACGTTCATTTGCAGGGGTATTTGTAGCCATATTTACACCAGTGGTATATAAATATTATGCAGATAAAGACTTCAGCAACCTGCTGAAGTTTTCGAAGTATTCGGTGGTGGCAATGGGTCTGGTACTGGCTATTCCAATAGGTATTATCGTTGCCTATTCGGATGTGATTCTCCGGTTGTGGGTAGGTGAAAAGTTCACCCATTTTTACCCGCTCATGATCCTGCTGACCGGTCATTTGATCTTTAACCTGTCAGTATTGCCCATACTGTCTATCAATTCGGTATATAACAAAGTAAAAGTACCGGGACTCACGTCCTTCTTCTGTGGCATACTGAACCTGGTGTTAGGCATACTGGTCATAAAATATTTTAACTGGGGCATCTATAGCGTAGCCATTGTATCGGCAGTATTATTAACGGTGAAGAACCTGATATTCTCACCCACCTATGCTGCCAGGATCCTGGAGCAGAAACCCTGGTTTTATTATCCCAGTATTTTGCGTGGATGCGGATTGTTTGTGTGGGTACTGCTATTATCGTGGGGGTGCAGGAAATTCATGTTGCCCGGTTCCTGGGGTGGGCTGATGGTATCAGCTATCATAATTGGCATTGGCAGTGTTCCTTTTGCCTGGTTTGTAAGTTTAAATAAAGATCAGCGATCATTGATCGGAAAATTGATAAGAAGACAAATATGAAAAAGGCGTTAATCATTAATGAAGGGTTTTCCAATAATCTGGGTGATCAGGCCATCCGTGAAAGCATGACCAGTTTATTGCGGGATAGCGATTTCAGTACAGATTTTGCCTATTTCACCAATCCGGGTATGAACAGCATGCCGGCATATAATTACCTGGAAGCAGGAACAGGCGCTATAGCACCGCCTGCGCTGTCGTTTGCAAAAAAAGCAAAGTTGAAACTGGCTGGTTTATACTGGATCGGTATCAACTATAAACATATCCGCGCCAAATTACGCAAAGGAAACTACGACATCGTGGTGATTGGCGGCGGACAACTGATTGAATCATCAGGAAAAGACTATCCCAGCCGCTTTGCAATTGCCATGTATTGGTGGACGCTCCTGGTAAAGAAATTTACCCGTGCGAAAATTTATATCATTGGCGTGGGAGTGGGTACTACCTTCAATGCAAAGGAACAGTCCCTGTTCTCAAAAGCATTGTCAAAGGCAGACCTCATCTGGGTCAGAGACAGTTATTCCAAAGCATCCCTGTTTGAAAAGTTTGGCCACAAAGCAGTGCTCACGCCGGACATCGCTTTTTACAGCGGTAAAAACAGGATTGAAGAAGGAAATACAAACAGGAAAGCACTGGTAGGAATTACCAGTTTTAACGAGGTGTTTGCAAAATATAACCAGCCCGGTAAAACCAATGCAGATTACTATGAAGAGTGGTTTGCAGTGGTAAAAGGATACCTGGATGCAGGATTATCTGTAGAGCTGTTTTATACTACCATCACCGATGCGGCCGAAACCATTGCTTTCCGGAATTATATAAAACTGAATTATCACCTGGAGTTGCCGGTGGCAAAACTGTCTTCTGTCAATGACCTGAAGCAGCTGTACCAATCCGCTTCCGATGTGTATTCCGGCAGAATGCACGCATTGATCTTAGCCATGAAACATCAATGCACCGTGAAGGCTTACCTGATTTCGCAGAAATTAAAATCCTTTCACCAGGAATATATTTTGCCGGGAAACCAGCCTACGGAATACAGCCGGAAGATCCGTGGAACATTTAATGATCTGATGCTCAACAATGTTAAACCGTAGTTTATGAGAGTCAGGCAATTGATTAAATCAGATTTACACCGGTATCACGGGAAAACAGATGCAAAAAGCTTTGTAAAGGCTTTCTTTTTAATAGAAGGATTCCGCTACATGTTTTTTTTCAGGCTGCATAAAGGCGCTGCGGCGCCATTCAGAATTTTGCTGCGGTTAATACTCCGGCATTATTCTTATAAATATGGATTCCAGATACCACATACCACCAAAGTGGGTTATGGATTGTATATCGGGCATTTCGGCACGATTGTTATCAATGGGAATGCGCAACTGGGAAACAATGTAAATCTTTCGCCCGGCGTAGTGATAGGGCAGTCGAGCCGCGGCCGCCTTATGGGCGTGCCGGTGGTAGGCAACCGGGTGTGGATTGGATCCAATGCAATAATTGTAGGTAAAATTAATATCGGAGATAATGTGATGATAGCACCGGGAGCATATGTAAACAGGGATATTCCTGCTAACTCGCTGGTGATGGGTAACCCCGCAGTGATTTACGAGGGAAAGGATGTAGAGGGGTATATCTGTAACGAATGGGGTCTATGAAAAATGTTTTAATCATATCTTACGAATTTCCGCCTATCATCGGAGGCGCGGGCGTGTATGCACACGACCTGGCCATAGGACTGGTGAAAAACGGGCACCAGGTGAGCCTGCTCACCTATAAAACGCCACGTAATGAAGCCTTCCTGGCATCATTTGAAAAAACGTATGGCATTCACTGTTATACTATCCCCGAAAAGAAATATGTTCACTTTTACCTGTTCTTCCGTCAGCTGAAGAAGATAGTAAAGGAGCAGTCGTTTGATACCATCATTTTCAGCGACGCCCGTGCAAAAAAAATGGGCGCCCTGTTCCACCCGGCATTAAAGGACTTGTCGGCCCGCTCCTTGTCGGTGCTGCATGGCAGCGAAAAGGCCAGCTTCTTTGAAAAGCCTTCCTTCCTGTTGCGCGCTTTTGGCATGCAGCGGCGGATGCTGAATTTCCTGCAACAACAGAAGAAAATAGTAGTGGTTAGTGAAGCCGAATATGAGTTGTGGACGAAAACCGCACTCAAAGAAAAGCTGCTGCTGATCCGTCATGGAATTGATACGGATATTTTCCACCAGCGTACCCCGCAGCAGGTAAGCGCTATCAAAGGCAGGCTGGGCATAGATCCTGATCGCCCTGTGCTTTTCAGCGCTTCCCGCCTGGTAAAAGAGAAAGGACAGGAACTGGTCATTGAAAGCCTGCCCGGAATAGTGGCTGCTGTGCCGGATCTGCTTTGCATTATTGCAGGTAGCGGTGCTTATCTCCCTGCATTACAACAACAGGTAAAGGAACTGAAACTGGAAAAACATGTATTGTTTACCGGGGGCGTTGCCCGCGAAATACTCTCCGATTATTTCGCCGTCTGCGATCTCTTTATTCTTCCCAGCCAGTTTTATGAATCTTTCGGATTGGTATACCTCGAAGCGGCAGCCTGCGGCAAAACAGCCATTGCAGGCAACCGGGGAGGAACCAACGAAGCGGTGGTGAATGATGTAACCGGCTACCTGGTAGATCCGGTATCAAAAGAAGAAATTATCAATAAAGTGGTGACTGTTCTGAAAGATGCAGATCTGAGAAACAGGTTGCAAACCACTGCTTATACACGGGCCATGTCGGAGTTTTCAAATGTAACGATGGCCGGCAAAATTATTAATATCTGATAGGAATGAGGAATAGCAATGCCAATACCAATTTACTGCTCCTGCTGAATTTTATATTCGCTTGTATTGCTGGTATTGTATCAGTGAGTGTAGCCACTTTCCTGTTTAATATGATCCTGCTGGGTACCGGCATGCTGATTATAACAGCCATGTTTAAAGAACCGGCCCGCAGGCAAACAGGGCTGCGGCTTTTCCTCTCGTTTTTCCTGGTGTATGGTATCTTTATGCTGGTAACGAATGCTATCTATATCCAGGATCCTTTCCGGGATATTTTCTATGCAAAGGATTCGGTAACGTTTTATACCTACATCGATAAAGTAGCATCGATGCGGACGTTGGGCGATATTACAGCATATTACCGGGATGACTTCTTCTCGGCCGACTGGAAGGGCTTCGCCTGGTTTTCCAGCGTGCTGGGCTTCCTGGCCAAAGGCATTGATAATAATACGCTGGTATTGCAGAAATTACAGATCGTGTTCTGCTCAGCGCTGATCCCCGTGATCCTGTTCAGCATTTTATCAACTTATATCAATCGTGAACTCAGCATAAAGTTTACGGTTGTATATGCTTTCCTGTCTTATAACTTTTTCTTTTCTGCTGTATATCTGAGAGATGTACACATCGGTTTGCTGTTTGGCTTGTACTTCCTGCTGATCATTAACAGGCAGGGACTGGCAGGTATTTTTTATGGCATCCTGCTTACAGTACTGATCTACTTATTCCGGCCGGAGCATGGCTTTTTCAGCGCCTCGTTCTTAATGGCGTATATCTATCTGCTGGTAACAGACAAGAATAACAAAACACTCAATAAATTTAAAATACCCATCTTAATCCTGCTGGCATTACCGGCGTTAACGCAGGTGGTTTACCTGCAGCAGGGCTTCAACACTATTCAGAGTACCAGTGAAAATTACCTGGACTCTTCTATGTCAAACGCAGGGTTAGGCTCATTTGGCAGCCTGCTGCTGAAACTGCCTTTTGGTGTGCGGCACGTGGTGGTGGGATTGTTTTCCCAAACGTTGCCGTTTCCTTTTTATGCGGTGCTGGAAGAAAACCCCTTCTTCATTCCCTGGGCATTGGCGGCCCTTTTCTGGTTTGTGGTTTGGGGCGTTATTATTTATACGGCTATTATTAAACCGCGTAATCCATTCTTTAAGATCAGGGAATTACGTTTCCTGTTCATCATTGCAGCGCTGCTGATCCTCGGGGCCAGCTCCAATGCGGATACGAGAAGGATTATGTCGGTATACCCGGTTATATATGTTGTTTTTGCAGGTGGATTTTTATCACTGGATAAAGTAAAGCGGAAGCAGCTCATCGCAGCATCGCTCCTGTTTTACTTTGGGTTGGTATTTGTTTATGCGTTGATTAAGTGACAAATTTTTTTGCTATGGTGAGATCAGTATTTTTCCTTTTTTGCATGATACTGGCGATACAGTTTCCCGCTGTCTCCCAGCAGGCCATCTCCGGGTGGCAATGCAAGGTAACGCCTGCACCAAATTATAGTCTTACGAAAGATCAAAGCCAGGTAAGCTCTTTATCTGACGGAAAATATATTACCGGTAATTCTTTCTGGAAAGATCCCGGAACGTTGGGCTGGCAAAACACCGGTAAAATTACCATTGATATTACCTTGCCGCAGCCGGTACCGGTAACGGGTATTAACCTCAATACCGTAACGGGGCAAAAAGCCCAGGTAACGCTGCCTCTGAGCGTATTGGCATTTGTAAGCAATGATCAGCAGAACTGGTCATTTGCAGGTGATATGATGGGGCAGTCGTCCGTAAAAGATGAGTACTACCGCATTGTGCCGTTATCGCTCCGGAATATTGGCATAACGGGAAAGTATATACGGCTGATAGTAGTTCCCAATGGCAGTTACTTTTTTACAGATGAAATACAGGTGTTCACAGGCAAGCAGGCCGCCGGCAAAAAATCAATGATGGTGGCTTCTTCTGCGATGGAAGGATTTGTAAAGGAGCAGCGTACCGCTACTATCAATAAACGTTTCTCAGCAGAAGGCGCGGGCGGGGATGCACCGGTTGCCAAAAGTATGGCGCCTGCCGGCGGAAGTGGTATAACATTAACGCCGCTGGCCTCCGGTTTGGCGGGTTCCGGTCAAACAGCCGGCGGGGATATTGCGATCCAAACCCTGCCCGGTGTTTCTGAATATGCGGCTTTTTCCTTAATCAATAATACAGCGGCGGCTACCGGTGTGAAGGTTACTTTTACGGCCTCCACACCAGCTGTCCGTTACCAGGTGTACTGGGCGAAGCCGGTGAAAAGCCGCGATTTTAAAGTAGTGCCCGATGCACTCATGGAAATAAAGAGCGGGGAAACAATGAACCTTGCCCAAAATGAGTCGGGGCTATTGCTGGTAAAGGCGGTGGCAACGCAAAGCGGCGCGGGTAAACTTACATTGAGTGCAGGTAATACCAGCAGGACGCTTACCGTTACCGCCGGCAACGGCGCTTTATCTGCCTACCGGCAATACAAACCCGATGTAAATGTATGGCCTTACTTTAATGATACCTTCTTTAAAGGACGCGAAGAAAGCGCCCGGCAGGATTTGCTGGCGCACTATGTAAATACCTTTGTGTTTCATCCGGGTATTTTGCTGCCCAATATAGAACTGGCTAAAAATGAAAAGCTCCGTAATAACCTGTCGTATGTAAAAGGATTTCAGAATGTGTTACTCTTCCTTGATTTTTCCGGGAAGAAGGACGACTTTTTATCCGACACCTGGAAGCAATCTTTTTTAACGTGGTATGATGCGATGGTAGCTGCCTTGCAGCAACAGGGCATTGCGGCATCCAATATTTACCTCTATCCTTTTGATGAAATTAAACCGGCGCAGTTACCGGTGTACAGGCAGTTTGCCACCTGGGTGAAGTCGGTCAGGAAAAATGCAAAACTCTTTGCTACAGTGTCCAATGCCACTGTGTTAAACGGCTTATCCGGGCAGGTGGATATTTTCCAGCTATACGATAACGGCAATGTGCTGAAAGCTTACCGTCAGCAACGTTTATCGGCCCAACAGGTATGGCTATACGATACAAAGAAACCTACCAAGTCATTGTCGCCCTACGGCTACTATCGCTTAATGGCCTGGAAGGCGTATGCAGATGACGTTACCGGTATCGGGTTCTGGCAGTATGCAGATGCGGGACACGAGGCGGGCGCCACCTCACTCTGGGATGATTTTGATGGCAAGTCGGCCGACTTTGCCGTAGTATACGATAATGGCAGCCAGGTGATTTCCAGCAGGAGATGGGAGGCTTTTAAGATGGGTGTGGAAGATTATATGCTGCTGAATGCCTATGCTAAAAAGTATGGTAAAGCTGCGGCCATGAAAATATGTAACCGGGTGTTAGGCGATGCGGACAACCCGCAAACAGGCGATCAGGCAAGGACTCAACTTATAAAAGAACTGGAATGAAGCAACGCTCAAAATTATTAATACTGGCTACCATGCCGCCGCCTATTGGTGGTGTGACCATCCATATACAAAGACTGTTACAATACCTGAATAACAACGGATATGAGTATACGTTTACCGATTTCCGGAGAAGTACCAAAGGTGATATTTTAAAGCAGATCAGGCAGCACCGGTTCATTCATTTTCATATTTATCACCCGGTAGTCCGCTGCTGCTTTGTGTTGTTGGGTACAATATTTGGTAAGAGGATGCTCTTTACTTTGCACGGAAACCTTGGCAGGCACAATGCTTTGTACAACCTGCTGGATCAGCTTGCATTCAGGATCGCTTATATGCCTATTGTACTGAACCAGAAAAGCTTTGAAAAAGGCAGGAAATGGAACAAACGGACACAGATGATCGGCGCATTTATTCCGCCACAGCAGCCGGAAGAGCTAACAGCGTCCATCCAGGCCGCCGTGGCCGGCATGCGGGCGAAATATGCAGGAATATATGCTACCAATGCGTCTACTGTTTCTATTGATAAGGCCGGTAATGAAACCTACCAGGTAACACTGCTGGTGAATATTTTCCGGAAAATGAAGGACGATGCGCTGGTGATTTCAGACGCTTCCGGCCGCTATAAATCTTTCCTGCAGCAACAGGGACTTGAAATACCCGCCAATGTTTTATTGATCAGTGAACCACATCCATTCTTCGAGATCCTGAAAAGGTCGGATGTGTTTTTAAGGATCACTACTACAGATGGCGATTCTTTATCAGTGAAAGAAGCCCTGTTTCTTGGCAAACAGGTGCTGGCTACTGATGTGGTGAACCGGCCTGCCGGCACACAGCTGGTGGCATTGAACGAATGGGATATTGCAGACGCGATCGGTAAAATGCGGCATGATAATACCGTATACAACCGCCACACGTTAAGCAATGGGGGAGAGGAATTACTGCAACTGTATAAAAAAGTAGTAGCATAACAAACGTGCCGGGTAAACGAAGTATCCCGCACGCATAAACGAAAAACCAGATTGAAAAATCCCCTGCACCTCCGGGACCGCAGGGATAAACCATATTAAAACCATATCGATATGAAGTTAACCATCATCGCGGGTGCGCGCCCTAATTTTATGAAAATAGCTCCTATCATCGCTGCCGTTCAGGAAAAGCGGAAGGAGGGTTATAACATCAGTTACCGCCTGGTGCATACCGGGCAGCATTACGACAAAAACATGAGCCAGTCGTTTTTTGAGCAGCTGGGTATTCCTGAACCGGATGCAAACCTGGAATCAGGTGGCGGTACCCAGGCGGAACAAACGGCGAATATCATGATCCGCTTTGAAAAAGAACTGACGGCGCACCCCTGCGATCTGTTGCTGGTGGTAGGCGACGTTACTTCCACCCTTGCCTGCGCCATTGTAGCCAAGAAAATGAAAATAAAAGTAGCGCATGTGGAAGCAGGCATCCGCTCCGGTGATATCACTATGCCGGAAGAAATTAACCGCCTGGTAACAGACTCTATCACCGATTACTTCTTTACCACCTCGGTAATTGCAAATACAAATCTTCAGAAAGAAGGTAAGTCACCGGAACAGATCCTCTTTGTAGGAAATACCATGATTGATACCCTGCTGAAACAGCGGAGCCGCTTTACACCGCCCGCGATCTGGCAACAGGCAGGATTGCAGCCGCAGCAGTACCTGGTAATGACCCTGCACCGCCCGGCGAATGTAGATGAAGAAGAAAACCTCGCTTTACTGATCAATGAAATTATGATTCATAGCCAGCAATTGCCGGTCATCTTCCCGGTACACCCACGTACCGCTAAGAACCTGGAAAAAATTGCAGTGGAACATCCGCGTTTGCACCTGGTAGAACCACTGGGATACCTGGAGTTTAATTACCTCGTGGAAAATGCAAAAGCCGTTATCACCGACTCCGGCGGCATTACAGAGGAAACCACTGTAATGGGCGTTCCCTGCATGACATTAAGGGATTCTACAGAAAGACCGGAAACATGTCTCACCGGTACCAACGAATTACTGGGCACTGATCCCAAGGCATTGGCGCCGGCTATGCAGAAATTATTTGCCGGCCAGTGGAAGAAAGGCTCCATCCCTGCTTTATGGGACGGCAAAACATCAGAAAGGATTACCGAACATTTAACACAAATATTTGCTGTAAAACAGCAACAGACAGAAGTGGTATGAGTAGTTTGAATACAGTAATAAATGGATTGAAGGTAGTGAGGAATATGGGTTGGCGCTATGTGGCATTCCGTTCTGTTCACGAGTTGAACCGCAGAACCGGGCGCCTCAAAAAGCGCTTTCCCCAGGCGCCTGCATTTCAGCGTTATCTGTCATTGGAAGAGTGGAAAAAACAACCAGTGGTGTTCTTTTTCCAGAGCAGGGAAGAAGTGACTGCGGTACGGAAGCCGGAACCGGTGCTGGCAGAGCGCTTTAAACAGATCAAAGGAGGAAAGCTCACTTTTTTCAACGGCGCTACTTTATCGCTCGGCAAAGATTTCCCCTGGATGAAAAACCCGGATTCGGGATTCATGTATAATGGAGAACAGCACTGGACGGAAGTAAACGATTATTCAGCAGAAGCCGGCGATATCAAGTATGTATGGGAGAAAGCCCGTTTTGCTTACCTGTACGATATTATCCGGTATGATCATCACTTCGGAAAAGACAATGCCGCGCTGGTGTTTGGCGATATCCTGTCGTGGATCAGCGCCAATAAAGTAAACAGTGGTCCGCATTACAAATGCAGCCAGGAAATAAGTTTGCGGGTGCTGAACTGGACCTTTGCCTTATATTACTACCGGCACTCGCCAGCACTCACCGAAGAAGTTTTTGACCAGATCCAGTACGCTATTTACTGGCAACTGCATCATGTATTTCATAACATCAATTTTTCGCGGATCGCTGTACGTAACAATCACGCGATCACGGAAACGCTGGCATTATACCTCGGCGGATTGTTGTATCCAACATTGCCCGGCGCCGCTACCTGGAAAGAGCAGGGGCGGAAGTGGTTTGAAGAAGAAATTGCTTACCAGGTATATGACGATGGCACCTTCCTGCAGTTTTCCATGAACTACCACCGGGTAGTGATCCAGCTGTTTACCTGGGCATTGCGGTTGTCGGCGCTCAACGGGGAATCCTTTGCGCCGCATGTGAAAGAAAAAGCGGCTAAGTCGCTGCGCTTTCTGCGTGTATGCATGAACGATGGCAACGGCTGGTTGCCGAACTATGGGGCCAACGACGGCGCGCTGTTCTTCCGTCTTAATAATGAGCATTACCGCGACTACCGTCCGCAGCTGCAGGCGCTTGCCACGCTGCTGCAAATGGATGCAGAGTTCCCGGAAATCAGTGAAGACCTTTACTGGTACGGATTGCAGCCGGCAGCATATGAAACCACGGTGCTGGAAAAAGATCAGATGCTGTATTCGTTTCCCGAAGGTGGATATTTTATCTGCCGGGAGAAGGAAACGCTCACCTTCCTGCGTTGCGGAAATCACCGGGACAGGCCCTCGCAGGCGGATAACCTGCACCTGGATATCTGGTATAAAAACGAAAACCTGCTGATGGATGCAGGCAGCTATAAATATAATACCGATGAAGAAACCCTGCGTTACTTCATGGGCACCGCTTCGCATAACACCGTTATGCTGGATAACTACGACCAGATGTTGAAAGGTCCGCGATTTATCTGGTATAACTGGTCGCAGTGCTCACGCGCAAGACTATACGAAACTACGGATGAATATATCTGGGAAGGCGCCATAAGCGGATTTCAGCATGTGGGGCCAGATATTGTCCACATCCGCCAGGTACGGAAGAAAAAGAACGCGCCGGTATGGATTGTAAAAGATCATATCCAGCACAAACCTCCTTACCTGGTGATGCGGCAGTTGTGGCATACCAGCACACCGGAGAAATTAATTACCAAAGCGGAAGACAGCAGTGGCGCCATTTTGCAGCCGCTGTGTAAACCGGGCATGTATTCATCTCTCTATGGCGTGAAGGAAGAAAACAGCAGCATCATATTTACTTCGGATGCTGATACCATTATTACTGAGATCATAATTTAATATCCATGAAAATTTTATTAGTACACCAATATTTTTTAGAAGAAGATGATCCGGGTGGCTCGCGGTGGAATGAAATCACGAAGTCCTGGACAGATCAGGGCGCAGAAGTGACGGTGCTGGGTGGCATGATGCATTACAACGGTTCCGCAAAAAGAGAGGAGTACAAAGGGAAATACTTTGTAAAGAAACAACAGGGCGCCGTTACCGTATGGCGTTGCCATGTGTCGGAGTCTTATAACACTAACTTTCTCGGCAGGCTGTGGGGATATTTCTCTTTTATGTTTTCCTCCCTCTGGGCCGGCCTCTTCAAGGTGAAAGGTAAGTTCGACGTAGTAGTGGTTACCTCTCCGCCTTTATTTGTGGGCTTCTCCGGCTACCTGTTGTCCAGGTTGAAACGGATGCCGCTGATATTTGAGGTGCGGGATCTCTGGCCGGAATCAGCCATTGATACCGGTGTTCTGAAAAATAAGTTTGTTATTAAACTGGCCTATTGGGTAGAAGATTTTATTTACCGGAAAGCAGACCTGATCAATGTATTAACGCCTGCGTTTTATAATACACTCCGGGATAAGAAAAAAGTGCCGGAACAGAAACTGATCTTCATTCCCAATGCAGCGGATTTTTCCTTGTCGGATCACCTGCTGCAATCCTTTGACAGCGGGGCTTTCCGCCGGGAACATCAGCTGGATGGAAAATTTGTGATCACTTATGTGGGAGCACACGGAGTAGCAAATCACCTGGAACAGATCCTGGATGCGGGCAAAGCGCTGGAAGATACGCCGGTGTTATTCCTGCTGATAGGACAGGGAATGGAGAAGCCCAGGCTGCAGCAACTGGCCGCCGAAAGAGGAGTCACAAACGTGCGTTTCCTGGATGCAGTACCAAAGGCTGAAGTATTCAAATATATCCTCGCGTCTGAAATGGGCGCTTCGGTATTAAAAAGAGTAGACACGTTTAAAACGGTTTACTCCAATAAAACCTTTGACTACATGGCCTGCAAAAAGCCGATCCTGATGGCCATCGACGGCGTATCAAGAGAGCTGGTGGAAACAGCCGGAGCGGGTTGTTATGTGGAGCCGGAAAACACCGCGGCCTATAACACTACGATCCGCAGCTACCTGCAGGACCCGCAGCGCCTGCAACGTGAAGGTGAGAGCGGCTTTCAGTACGCCAAACAAAATTTCGACCGGCAGGTACTGGCCCTCCGCTATCTGAATTATATCAGGCAAAAAGTAACAAAAGAAATAAAAGCAACCGATGCATTGGTACAGGAATCTATTTAAACCACTCGTGGACATTTCCGCGGCACTGCTGGCACTGGTATTACTATCACCGGTGATGGCAGTGCTGATCGTATTACTGACCATCGCCAATAACGGTAAGCCTTTCTTTTTACAGCCCAGGCCGGGAAAGAATGGCCGCGTATTCCGTGTCATCAAGTTTAAAACCATGAACGACCGGAAAGGTGCGGATGGCCGGCTCCTGCCGGATGAAATCCGGCTCACACCCGTGGGGAAATTTGTCAGGAAAACATCGCTCGATGAAATTCCCCAGCTGATCAATGTACTGAAAGGAGATATGAGCCTGATAGGCCCGCGGCCTTTGCTGGTAGATTATCTCCCGTTATACAACGCCACGCAGCACCGCCGTCATGAAGTACGGCCCGGTATCACAGGCTGGGCGCAGGTAAATGGCCGGAATGCCATCAGCTGGGAGCAAAAATTTGAATACGATGTGTGGTATGTAGATAATATCAGTTTGGCCCTTGATATAAAAATAGCCTGGATGACCGTACAGAAAGTAATTAAGTCAGAAGGGATTAACGCGGCCGGTGCAGCTACTATGGAGCGTTTCATGGGCAATGGATGAAATAATTAAAATAAGCAGATATGTATTTATTCGGCGCAGGCGGACACGCTAAAGTGATTATCGAAATATTACAATCCCGGGGAATCCCTGTGGACGGTTTGTTTGATAACAACCCGGATATAAAGCAGATCTGGCAGTACCCGGTAACGGCGTATTCACCCGCATTATCATCTCCGGAAATTATTATCTCCATAGGTAAAAATTCAACCCGGAAAACCATTTCAGAACAACTGCCGGGCCGCTTCGGAATGGCCCTGCACCCGCGGGCCAATATCTCCGTTACTGCCATGATCGCGGAAGGAACAGTGGTGATGGCCGGTGCTACCATTAATGCCGACGTGCTGATTGGCAGGCATTGCATCATCAACACCAATGCTTCGGTAGATCATGATTGTGTACTTGAAGATTTCGTTCACATTTCCCCTAACGTAGCCTTATGTGGAAATGTAAGGGTGGGGGAAGGCGCACATGTTGGCGCCGGCGCTGTAGTTATTCCTGGTATTACTATTGGCAAATGGGCCGTGATCGGCGCCGGCGCTGTAGTTACCAAAGATATTCCTGATCATAGTGTAGCGGTGGGAAACCCCGCACGTAAAAGATAAACGCAAAAAAATTATCGTCATGAACAAAAAAATATGGTTATCGTCGCCTCATATGGGAGCAAATGAACAGGTGTATGTGAAAGACGTATTTGATTCCAACTGGATCGCCCCTTTAGGCGCCTATGTGGATGGATTTGAAAAAGATCTTGCGGACTATACGCATACTGCATATGCCGCGGCTTTGTCGTCCGGAACAGGCGCGCTGCACCTTGCCCTGATATTGGCAGGTGTGGGTGCAGGCGATGAAGTGATTTGCCAGAGCATGACCTTCTCTGCGTCAGCCAACCCAATTGCTTACCTGGGCGCAACGCCTGTTTTTGTTGACAGTGAAACCAGTACCTGGAATATGGACCCGGTGCTGCTGGAGCAAGCCGTGAAAGACAGGATTGCAAAAGGTAAGAAGCCTAAAGCCATTATCCCTGTTCATTTGTACGGCATGCCGGCACAAATGAATGAAATCATGGAAGTAGCCAATCGTTATGAAATTCCGGTAATTGAAGATGCGGCGGAAGCATTGGGTTCGTTATATCACGGACAGCCATGCGGCAGCATCGGCAAGCTGGGGATTCTTAGTTTTAACGGCAATAAGATCATCACTACCAGCGGTGGCGGCGCCCTGATAGGCAATGACGAAGCGGCCATCAGCAAAGCGCGCTTCCTGGCTACACAGGCCCGTGATCCTGCTCCGCATTATGAACATACGCACATCGGTTACAACTACCGGATGAGCAATGTTTGCGCTGCTATCGGCCGCGGACAAATGGAAGTGCTGGACGTGAGAGTGTCCCAGAGAAGAGCCAACTACCAGCATTATGTGGAGCAGTTGTCAGATCTGCCAGGTGTTACGCTGGTAGCGGAACCAACCGGTTTTTTCAGTAACCGCTGGCTTTCCACTATCCTGATTGACCCGGTGCTGAGCAATGGCATTACCCGTGAAACGGTGCGCCTTGCACTCGAGAAAGAAAATATTGAGTCCAGGCCCTTATGGAAACCCATGCACATGCAGCCGGTTTTTGAACACGCTCCTGCATATGTAAACGGTGTTTCAGAAAACCTGTTTAATAATGGACTGTGCCTGCCGAGTGGGTCTAATCTCACCACAACAGATCTTTCAAACGTTACAAATCGTATAAAGGAATTATTTGCGGGGAATACAGCAGAAGTGAACGTTTCCCCCGCTTGTCTTTCCCAGGATTAGACTGATTATATTGATTACGCTGATTTTATCTTTTTGAAAGCGTAGTAGAAAAAATAAAATTCCCACAAAAAAATTAAAATCAGCGTAATCAATATAATCAGTCTAATCCTGAGAAAGACATCCTCAAAAACATACTAACTATGAAACCACTGCTGTTAAAATATTCCGATATTATGTACGGTGTATGTAAACACCTTGCAGCAGTATTGTTCTGTACTATGAGCGCCTTGCATCCCCTTACCGCGCAGAATATTCTACTGAAAAATCCTTCCCTGGAAGGAACCCCGGGGCAGGGTAAAGTGCCCCCTTCCTGGAGAGGAAGAAATACGCCTGATATACAACCGGGCACTCTCAATATCACACAACCCGCTTCGGATGGAGCAACTTATATAGGACTGCACAGCGGTCCCGCATGGCTGGAATCCATTAGCCAGGAGGTGCCGCTTATTGGCGGTAAAAGTTATACGGTATCAATGGATCTCGCCTATGCTCCTGAATACGCATTCCTGGCCTGTTACGCAAACCTTACGGTGTATGGTGGCAATGCCCCCAGCGATACGGCGGAAAGACTGGCAAGTACCGGCGCTTTCTTTCATACCAACTGGAAGCGCTATACTTTTGTTTTTCATCCCACCCGCAACTATAAGTTTATCACTTTCATGGCCGATCCGGCCATTCCCTGCGATAAAAGTATTTATGGTTCTGCACTGTTGATAGATAATATTTCTGCTGCACTGCTGGAAACGCCGCAGCTTTCCCTCACGCTGAAACATACGTGTAAAGGGGAACGCACCGGTGAGGCAAGCGTGAGCATTACTGGTGTTACCAGCAATTGTACAATCCGCTGGAGCCCGGGCGGAGAAACCACTTCACGCATCACCGGACTGGCGCCCGGCGATTACGAGGTAACGGTAACACATCCCAATGGCGTGAGCGTAACAAAACGCGCCACGATTATTGGAAAGGAAGTGAAAAGTAAAGTGACCGTAACGCCTTCGCCGTGTTATGGCGATAACGATAATACCATCGCACTGGAAACTGATGGCGGTACGCCGCCCTATCGTTATTATTTCAACGGCAGTACCAGCGGTACCTATACGTCTTCTTTCCCAAAACTGTCGCCGGGCAATTATAGTGTGCTGGTGAAGGATGAAGAAAATTGCGCTGAGCAACTCGATAGAATCGAAGTGGTGGAGCCTTCGCCGGTGAGCATTGCAGGAGTGCGTAAAAAAGATGTGAGCTGCACTACCACGATGGATGGAAAGATCATGCTGGATATCACAGGAGGTACGCCTCCTTATGCATATAGCCTGGATAATGGCCACTGGCAGGGGGATAGCAGCTGGTCGGGGTTAGACGCGGGCACGTTTCATTTCAAAGTGAAGGATGCACACAGTTGTGAAGTTGAGGGCAGCGCGGATATAATCCGCAACGTCCGTGAATGCGCCGTTTTCGTACCCACTGCATTCTCTCCCAACGGCGACGGGCAAAATGACCTGTTCCGGGCAAAAGTACATGACGATGTGCATGATTACAAGCTGGAAGTGTATACCCGCTGGGGACAAACGGTATTCAGTACCAACAGTCCGGATGGCGCGTGGGACGGCCTCTTCAAAGGAAAGATGTTACCAACTGCCGCTTATGTATGGGTACTTTTGTATACTGATAGCAAGCAGCAGGCGAGAAAGCAAACCGGTTCGGTGATGCTGATCCGCTGATTATAGTGCGGCGTTGCCGAATGGATAGGCTTCCAGTGTTTTGCGGAGCTTCGTGTTTTTGGCAATGCCGGCAATGGCGCGCAGGTGCTTCTCGTGATGAAGGTCGGTGCCGATCAGGTCCGGTAAGCCGGCCGCCATGAGTTTTTCAGCCGCCTGTTGTACATGTTTTCCATAGTAGCCGGTGAGTGACAACAGGTTAAGCTGCAACAGGCAGCCCTGTTGTTTCAATTGTTCGTACTGCGGTATGTTAGCGTGGTAATAGCCATATCTCTCGGGGTGGGCCAGTACCGGCTGATAGCCGGCCGCCTGTATATCAAACAGCCATTGCGCCAGTTGTGGCGGGGCCGACATAAACGAAATTTCCACCAGTACCATATTCCCGGAGATGGTAAGCAGCGGTTGCTGCATCAATGGCACAAACTGTTCATCAAGATAGTATTCTGCAGCAAAGTGAAAAGGAAGCGGACTGTTTTTCCGGAGCAGTTCCTGTTGTACCTGCTGATATGGATCGGTTAAGGTGCCGGCGGAATTGGGGTACCGGTCCATCATGATGTGTGGGGTGGTAATAATTTTCCGGATCCCCATTGCCTGCAATTGTTCAATAAAATGTAAAGACGTAGCCACGTCGGGTACGCCATCATCCACACCCGGTACAAGATGCGAGTGGATATCTGTCGTCATAAATGCCAGCAGATCTGCAGGTGGTACTGTTTCGGTATTTTTTTTTCTGAAAAAAAGCATAATAATGGTTCCTCAATAAAGCGATGATACAAAAATCCGCTTTGTTATCACACAATCAGTGCCACAATTTCTTCCAGGTATTGCTGATCAGTAACATCAAAATGAGCAAGATGTTCACTATCCACATCCAGTATGGCCGTTACTTCGCCGTTGCGGATTACCGGTACCACTATCTCAGATTTTGATAAGCTGCTGCAGGCGATGTGTCCGGGGAAGGCTTCCACGTCCGGCACAATAAGTGTACGGGCCTGTGCCCAGCTGCTGCCGCAAACACCCCTGTTCTTACGGATACGGGTACACGCTACCGGACCCTGAAACGGACCAAGCACCAGTTCATCTTCTTTCACCAGGTAAAATCCTACCCAGAGCCATCCAAACTGCTCTTTCAGCGCAGCGGCCACATTGGCCATATTGGCCACCAGGTCGGTTTCCCCTTCCAGTAATCCTTTGATCTGGGGAAGAAGGGAAGTGTACTGCTCTGCTTTATTTCCTTTGATGATTTGTAAGTCTTCTGCCATTTTTGTGGTTGTTAATATTGCAAAAGTCCGGAAAATTTATATTATATTTATCTAAGTAACCGTTAAAGTATTGCTGTTAACCATTCAACCAATTATTATTTGTTTAAGCATAGTTTTTTGATTCTTTGTCCTATTTTCATCTGCCGGAAGCGTAATTAAAATATCTTTGACAGTCTATGAAATCACCGGATGTAATATTAGTGAACGAACAGGATGAGGCTATTGGAACGATGGAGAAGATGGAAGCCCACGAGAAAGGATTGCTTCATCGCGCTTTTTCTGTATTTATCATCAATGATGCAGGCGAGATTTTATTGCAGCGCAGGGCGCTGGAGAAATATCATTCTGCCGGGCTATGGACCAACGCCTGTTGCAGCCACCCGTATCCCGGTGAAGATACTGCGTCAGCAGCGCACCGGCGTTTAAAAGAAGAAATGGGATTCGATTGTGACCTGCAGGAAATTTTTTCTTTTACTTACAGAACCGGTTTTGATAACGGGTTAACCGAACATGAATTTGATCATGTATTGCTGGGTACCTATAATGGCAGCATATTTCCCGAAGCATCCGAGGTGTGTGATTACCGCTATCTGTCACCCGGCGAAATACTTGAATTAATGGAAAAAGAACCGGCTGCGTTTACCATCTGGTTCCATCGCGCACTACCATTGGTACTGCAATATCTCGGTACGCCGGTCAGCGCCGTTTAATTAAACTTTTATTTTACTATGCCAGTTTTTTCGCTGTTAACCGGGTTGTTTTAATTTAAGAGATTATAACACACCTACCTGCCTTGTTTTCTGCTTTTAAGTAGCGGTTGTTTACCTGTGCCCCGCTCCTTTGCACCCTTCCGGGATTCCCTCCCGGTAATGCCAACGTCATTTTTATTACCCACCATAGTTAACTATTAAACCAAAAGACACATGACAACCATCCAAATGCCAACTATCAGTTATCCATTCCCTTCCGGCGTTAACCAACACGCAGATGAAGCCCAGCAACACATTGCTTCCTGGGTACAAACTTATGGTCTGATCACCTCCGAGCTTGCCTGGCGGCGTTTTGAGAAAGCCCGTTTCGCCTGGCTGGCTGCCAGGGCCTTTCCTGATGCGGCTTTGCACGAGCTTTGCATCATCGCGGATTTTAACACCTGGCTGTTTATCCTTGATGATCAGTGCGATGAAGCTGCTATGGGGCGCAAAGCGGATTACCTCAAAAGCATGATGGCCGGGTTAATGGACATCCTGTATCATAACCGCCAGGTAACCCTGGAAAGCGGCGGCCCGCTGCCGGCAGCCCTGAGCAGCATATGGGAACGTATGCGTGCCATCAGCAGCCCGGCCTGGCGCCTGCGCTTTATCCGTAGCATGGACGATTATTTCACATCCTGTATCTGGGAAGCCGAAAACCGCGAGGCCGGTATTGTTCCCTCCGTGGCCGATTATGTACATATGCGGCCCTTTACCGGCGCCCTCCTGGCGGATATTGAAGCCATAGAGATTATTGAGAAAGTGTATCTCAGCCGGGAAATAATAGAACAGCCCCTGATACAGCGCATGATCCAGGCCTGCAACAATATTGTTTGCTGGGCTAACGACCTGTTTTCCTGCACGAAAGAAGCCAGGCAGGGCGATGTGCATAACCTGGTGCTGGTGCTGCAACATGCGCGGCAATGCAGTCTCCAGGAGGCTATTAATGAAGCCACCCGGATGCACAACGAAGAAGTAGCCATTTTCGTTACGCTGGAAAAACTGCTTCCCCTGAAAGGCGTTGAAACCGATTATGAATTGTTAAGGTACGTGTCTGTGCTCCGGTCCTGGATTACAGGCAATTACGACTGGAGTGTGAAAGATACCGGCCGCTATGGTATGGCCGTAGGAGATGTGGTAGCAGCGTAGAAGAGCGCCTGCGGCGCTTGTTTTTTCAGCAGGAAGCATACCGCCGCAGGCCTTTCTATTTCCGTTCATTTCCCTGTTTCATCCGCTTTTCAATGAGCCGTCCTACCCACCAGAACGACAGCGCCAGGATGGCAAAGAAGAGTCCCTTATTGGTGAAATCCCAGAGATATTCAAAATAGCGGGTGTACAGGTCCAGCAACAGGAAGGCAACACCCAGGTCGCGCAGCAGGTCGTCTTTTAACCGCAGCCCCAGCAGGAATACGCCGGCACACAGCACCGTGTAAATGATCACCCATTGCAATAAGTGAACCTGCCGTAATTGCTGCCATTCGTCCCAGGTACCACAGTTACCAAAAATAGAGATCAGCCAGCCGGAAATCAGCAACAGCAGCCAGCCCCCGCTCCAGGTAATATCCTTGATGGGCGCATATACTTTGAACTGACGCAGGAGCCAGGCCACACCGGTGAGCAGCACTCCCAGCAGGGCCATGCGGCAGGGGAGATTCATGCCCAGGAAATAAGCCGCGTCTCCGGTAAGGAAATAGGTGAGCTTTACATAAGCCGGGATCAGGCAAAGCAGGGTGGCAACCCATAGCAGCCGGGAGTGAAGCGTAATGCCCAGCACGCCGTAGCAGGCGGTAGCCAGCAACCAGAAAGCGCCATAATTACCTTCCAGGTAGTTCAGGCTTTTACCCAGGTAAACCACGCTTACGCCTATACTAAGAACAGGCAGCAGCCAGAAAAGTTCCCGGTTAAACGAAAACAGCGGTTGATGTTTATTACGGCGCCATCCTTCGTAACAAAGAAAAACAGTGAGCGCACCAAATACCAGGGCAATTACACTGTCGGTCAGCGAAAACTTCTTCCTGATAATCTCTATCCACTTTTCATCCAGCACCAGCGACCCGAAAGCCATCAGCGCGCAGGATATGGCCGCAATAAAAATATAAAGCGTAAGGGTTTGCCAGTCGGTGTTCACCACTTTATAGCTTTTCTGCAGCTCGCCGGCCTGCTCATCGTTGATGAGGCGGTCGCGCTGCCACGACTGAATAGCCCGTTGTACTATCTGCGCTTCCTTTTTGTCCAGTTCTAACATAGGCTGCTTTTTCAGTTGTTTGCCCCCATTTTGTGTACCAGGCGGAGCGTATTGCGTTTCTTTATCTTTAAACGGAAATAATTAAACAAAGCCAGCGCAGGGATCAGCATATAACTGATACGCTGGTACGCTGTATTCTCCGGGTACAGGAAATAGGTCATGGCTATGCAGGTGAAACCCGTTGCCATAGTGAGAAAGCCGTATTTAAACCGCTGGTATAATAGTTCTTTTTCGGTATGATGACCGGCAATGGCCAGGTCCGGATTTTTCTGGAATACATAATAGCTGATCCAGAACAAGGCTGCCAGGCAACCCGCCAGGTTGCAGAGGTAGATAAAGAAAGGCAGCATAAAATGCGAACTGGTATGCAGCAACGCAGAAGTAGAAAAAGGAAACGTCACAATAAAAAATAAAAAGAAAAGATGCCGGTGAATCAATCCTTCATTGTAATTTTGGAGAAACCGGCATAATTGAAGATGCCGTACCCAGAAGTTCCCGATAAAGACAAAACTTACCACGAATGTTAAAAATTCAATAGCGGTAGGTTCAAAAAAATCCCAATAGCCGTTGGCAGGCATTTTCCCCGGAAGGGCAGGCAGTTTTATTCCGATGATCAGTAATGTAATAGCAATGGCAAACACCGCATCACTGAAAAACATCAATCGCTCCAGCTCAAACTCACGATGAAACGGTTTGGGTTCTTTTATGACAGACATAGACATAGTTAACAATAACTTTTCCGAAAGATACGAAAATAGCTTTTAGCTGGCAGTTATTAGGCATTCTGCCCATTTTCCGGAGCCCGTGCAATAGCCGGCTCCCCAACAGAACCTTTTTACCTGTTTGTTGTTAAGTATTTATCAATCATCATATACTTTCAAAGTAATACGTATGCATTGTCGTCTTTTTCTATTCACCTTTGTTTTACTTTCAGGGATAACAAGAGCTTACGGGCAAACAGATACGGCGCAACAGGGACCCTTTGCTTTTAATCTGGCGAATTGCATACAGTATGGCCTGGCCCATCAGAATGATGTCGTAAATGCCCGGCTGGATATCAATTTCTCCCGGGAACAGATCAAGGAAGCTACCGGAAAACTGCTTCCCCACGCAGATGTCAACGCCAGCTTTACCGATAACCTGAAACTGGCCACGTCTTTAATACCCGATCTTACTGATCCGACTTCCGGCGTAAGAATCCCCGTACAATTCGGAACCCGCTACGCCTCCTCCGTAACCGGGCAGGTAAACCAGACCATCTTCAACAGCGACTACTTCCTCGGACTGAAAGCCGCAAAAGTATATGGCGGCCTGGCAGAAAGAACCTATAAAAGAACAGAAATTGACACCCGCGTGGCCATTACCAAAGCCTATTACGCCGTGTTGGCCAACGAAGAAAATATCCGTCTCTCCAAAGCCAATATGGAACAGCTGGAGAAAACCCTGAAAGATACCAAAGCCCGCTACGATGTAGGAGTGGCGGAAAGAGTGGATGTGGACAGGATCCAGGTGTCCTATAATAATGTGGTAACCGATATCGAAACCCAGATCCGTTTACTCGTATATACGACCCAGTTATTAAAATTCCAGATGGGCATGCCCCAGGAAGCAAAACTGGACCTCACAGAATCCGTACAGGACCTCAACGTGGAATCATTTATTTCAGATACTATTGATTACCAGGTGCAGGACCGGGTAGAATACGGGATACAAACTACCCAGATTGCCCTGAATCAACTGAACCTGAAAAGTAAGAAGATGGCCTACCTGCCATCTTTAAATGGTTTTGTGAATTACGGCTGGAACTATTTCTCCGCAAATTTCGGGGATCTGTATAAAACCGGCTTCGGCGCCTCCGCACTGGGACTAACCCTGGCATGGCCCATTTTTACCGGTACCGAAAGATTACACCAGATCAGGCAGAATAAAATTACGCTGGAGAAATCAGAGAACGACCTCAGTTACCTGTCGCAGCAGATCAAACTGGAAGTGACCAACGCCAATACACAATATCTTAATAACAAGTCACGGTTCGTGACCCAGAAAACAAACATGGGATTGACCCAGGGCATTTATGACCGTATTGTGCTCAAATTTGAACAGGGAGTGGCGAGCAGTCTTGATGTGATTTCAGCGGAAAGTGAACTGAAACAGGCGCAGGTGGATTATGTGCAGGCCCTGTTAAACACCCTGATCAGCAAAACAGACCTGGATAAAGCTATGGGCAAAATTAAATAAGTATCAGCATTCGTAATTCGCAATTAATTTCTCATATGTATCTAATAAATTACAAGCGGACCTTTTATGTGGCAGGAATGATACTCTGTGTAGCCTGTGGCAACAGCAAAAAGCAACAGCAACAGGCCGCTATGATGGGGAAGATGAAGCCAACCGTAGTAGCCGCAGAAGTAGTACCGGCCGTATATACCGTGTCGGAGAAATTCCCTGCTACCCTGATGGCCCACGATATTGTGCAGCTAAAGCCGGATGTTTCCGGTTACCTGGAAGCCATCCGGGTGGCCGACGGCAGCAACGTAACGAAGGGCCAACCCCTGTATGATATTGACAGAAGCCGCTATGCCGCCGCCTACGGGCAGGTAGCCGCCACCCAGCAACAGGCGGAAGCCGAACTGGCGCAACGGCAACGCGACTACGAAAGATATAAATCCCTCCTGGACCACGATGCCATTTCCAAACAAACGGTAGATCAGGCTTACACCGCCATGCTAACCGCCCAGGCCAATGTGGCGGCTGCAAAAGCTTCCGTGACAAGGGCCGGCACCGATGTAAGCCATGCCGTGGTGCGGGCGCCTGTAACCGGTAAAATTGGTATCGCCCAGATAAAAGTAGGAGACGTGATCAATGCCGGGCAAACCCTCATCAACACCATCGTAAATGAACACCCCATGTTTGCAGATATGGATATTCCACAGGCCCGCCTGCCGGAATTCCTGCGCATCCAGAAAGGCCAGGGCGGTGATGAAAAATTCTATATCCAGTTTGGCGATGGTACCCGCTACGGCGAAACTGGTAAAGTGTTAACCATCAATAATATTGTAGATCCGCAAACCGGTACCGTAAGGGTACGACTCGTTTTTGAAAACAAGGATAATATGCTGAAGTCAGGTATGAGTATCGTGATTGTGATGCAATACGGCACTCCCGCCACACAGCTGGCTATTCCGGCGAAAGCCATTATCCAGAATTTATCGGAAACAAGCGTATATACAATTTCAAAAGACAATGTAGTTGGCGCCCAGGACATTGTTCCCGGCCCGGTTACAGATACCATGCAGCTGGTTACCAGCGGACTGAAAGCCGGCGACAGGATCGTGGTGGAAGGCATCCAGCGGGTGAAACCCGGAGATACCGTAAATATCGCCGGAGCAGGAGCAGGGGCAAAACAATAAATCCTAAATCACCATCACAGTATGATCTCAAAAACATTTATAGAGCGCAAGAATACTACGATCGTAATTGCTATCATTATTGTGATTGTAGGGCTCATCTGTATGTTTAACCTCCCTATTGCACAGCTGCCGGATATTGCACCGCCGGTAACGGATGTAAGGGCCAACTACGTGGGAGCCAACTCCACAACGGTAGAGGAAACAGTGACCACCCCCATAGAAAACCAGGTGAATGGTACGCCCGGCGCCATGTACATACAATCAGTAAGTGCAAACGATGGCTCCATGAGTATTACCGTGAGCTTTAAACTGGGTACCAACCCGGATATCGCTACCCTGGATGTACAAAACCGTGTGAGCCTGGCGCTGCCAAGTACGCCGGATGAAGTACGTCGTGTAGGGGTAACCGTTAAGAAACGTTCCAATGATATGTTGATGGTAATCGCGCTGAACTCTCCCAAAGGAAAACACTCGCGCGAATTCCTCGATAACTACATGAACATTTACCTGAAACCGGAGCTGGCCCGTGTGTCCGGCGTGGGCGACGTAAATGCGTTTTCACAGGATTATAGTATGCGTATCTGGCTGAACCCGGATAAAATGGCCGCCCTCGGATTAACCGCCGGCGACATTGCCCGGGCCATCACGGAACAGAACCAGCAGGTACCTGCCGGTAGTGTGGGCGCGGCGCCTATGCGCAGTACACAGGCTTTTGAATATACCGTAAGCGTAAAAGGCCGTTTGGCCACCACCGAAGAATTCGGCAACGTAGTAGTGGCCACCAGCCAGAATGGAAGCCTCGTTCGCCTCCGCGATGTGGCCCGGATAGACCTCGGCTCCTTTACCTACGCCATCGAAGCAAAAGCAGATGGTAAAACCGGTAGCGGTATGGCCATTTACCTGGCGCCCGGCGCCAACGCACTGGATGTAAACGACCTGGTAATAGCCAAACTGGAGGAGATGTCGAAACGCTTCCCGGAAGATGTGAAATGGCTGGTGCCGTTTGAATCTACCTCTTTCGTAAAAATCTCTATCGAAGAAGTAATAGAAACCTTTGTGGAAGCCCTGATACTGGTGGTGATCGTGGTATTTGTATTCCTGCAGAACTGGCGGGCAACCATTATTCCTATCCTGGTAATCCCGATTTCACTGATAGGAACCTTTATATTTTTCCAGCTGCTGGGATTTTCCATCAATACCCTCACCCTGTTTGGTTTCGTACTGGCCATCGGTATTGTGGTGGATGATGCCATTGTGGTGGTGGAAGCCGTGCAGCATCATATTGATGCTAACCTGATGACGCCGCGGGAAGCCACTTTCAAAGCCATGTCGGAAGTACAGGGGCCGGTAATTGCCATCGCCCTCATCCTGGCAGCGGTGTTTGTACCAGTAGCCTTTATTCCCGGTGTAAGCGGACGGTTGTACCAGCAGTTTGCCTTAACCATTGCCTTTTCAGTATTGTTGTCGGCGTTCCTGGCACTAACGTTAACGCCTGCACTCACTGCGATCCTTTTAAGGCCCGCGCACCTTACCCAGAAATCAACAGGACTGAATAAGATCTTCTTCAAATTCAATGAATGGTTTGCAAGAGTTACCAACCGATATGGTAAAGGCGTGATGTTCAGTATCCGTAAAACGCCGGCAGTACTGGTGATTATGGCGGTACTGTTTGTGGCCGCATTCTATCTCTTTAAGAAAACACCCACCACCTTTGTGCCCCAGGAAGATATGGGCGCCATGTTCATAGCACTGGAACTGCCGGAAGCATCTTCTTCCCAGCGAACAAAGGAAGTAGTGGCGCAGATCAGTGATATTCTGCTGAAAGACAGCGCAGTACTGCACTTCTTTGGTATAACGGGGATCAACTTCGTGGCAAATGCCACCAAGCCCAACTCAGGCACCTTTTTCGTGAGCCTCCGGCCCTGGGATGAACGGTATAAACACGGAGATAATATGGGGACGGTTTTAGGAAGAATTCAAATGGCGACCAGTCGTATCGTTGGCGCCAATATCATCTGTATTCCTTCACCCACGCTCCGTGGATTAGGTAATACCGGTGGGTTCTCCTTTATGCTGGAGCAACGGAGTAATCCTGATATCAACCAGTTCCTCCAGGTAATGGGTCAGTTCCTGATGGCCGCCAATCAGCGGCCGGAAATAGCGCGGGCATACGCTTTCTTCAGCGCCAATACCCCGCAATTCAACGTGGAGGTGGACCGCGATAAATGTAAGCAACTCGGTGTAGCCGTCAGCGATGTATTCAATGCATTGCAAACTTTCCTCGGAGGGTTGTATGTAAACGACTTCACCAAATTCAGCCGGAGCTTCCGCGTGGTACTGCAGGCAGATTCTACTTACCGTACCAGCATCAATAACCTGAACACGTATTATGTCCGCAATGCTACGGGGCAGATGGTGCCGCTCAGCGCACTGATCACCACCAAAAAAGCCTCCGGCGCCCCGGTAATCAACCATTTTAACCTGTACCGCTCTGTTGAAATCAACGGCGACAGTAAACCCGGCTACAGTAGTGGTGACGCCATCAATGCACTGAAAGAAGTGGCCGCACAGGTGCTGCCGGAAAACTTCTCCTTCGAATGGGCCAACGTATCCCTGCAGGAAATTGAAGCCGGTAACAGTAGTACACTCATCTTTGGATTATCTATCCTGTTTGTATTCCTGCTGCTCACAGCCCTGTATGAGAGCTGGTCTGTTCCGTTCTCTGTATTGCTGGCCGTACCCATCGCATTGTTCGGGTCTATCCTGGCGCTGTCGTTAACGAAACAATCCAATAGCGTTTATTCCCAGATTGGTTTGATCACCCTGATCGGTTTGGCGGCGAAAAATGCCATCCTGATCGTGGAGTTCTGTAAAGAGCGCGTGGACAGGGGGATGCCGCTGCTGGATGCCACACTGGAGGCCGTAAAACTACGTTTGCGTCCTATCCTCATGACTTCCTTCGCCTTCATATTAGGGGTGATGCCATTGTGCCTGGCAAAGGGCGCCGGCGCCGCTTCCCGCGTTAATATAGGCTTTACCGTAGTGGGAGGGATGCTTGCCGCTACTTTATTGGGAATCTTTACCGTACCGGTTTTGTATGTACTCATCACTAAACTGTCTTACGGTAAAAAGAAACTGGCCGACCTCGAAGCACACGGTAATGAAGAGAAAAAGCCAAAAGGATTAGGAGAATAACCCTAACTTCATTACGATGAAAAATACAGAACGCTTCAGCACCCGCGTAGATAACTATATCAAATACCGGCCACATTATCCTGTGGCCGTTATTCCTTATCTCGAAGCCGAAACCGGCCTGACACGCCACACCATTGTGGCAGATATAGGAGCAGGTACCGGTATTTCCGCCCAGCCATTCCTCGACAACGGCAACAAAGTATATGCAGTGGAACCCAATAAGGATATGAGAGAGGCCGCCGAAAAGCTGCTGAACCGGTATCCGAACTTCATTGCCGTTAACGGCAGCGCTGAACATACCACCCTCCCGGATGCTTCTGTGGACCTGATAGTGGCCGGCACCGCCTTTCACTGGTTCGATCAGCAGGCTACTGCCGCAGAGTTCCGCCGCATAGGCCGCGAAAACGCAAAGGTAGTGCTGATGTGGAATGTACGCCAATCGGAACTGCCATTTGAGAAAGGCTACGAAAAACTTCTGCACCAATACGGCACGGATTATAAAGATATGCAGCACAGAAACGTTGGGGCGTCACAGTTAGCCGGCTTTTTCCAGCCCGGTACTATGCAGGAAAAAGTATTTCAGAATGCGCAGCTATTCGATTTTGCTGCGCTTAAAGGAAGATTGCTCTCCTCTTCCTATGTCCCCGAACAGGGCCACCCGTCGTATACGCCCATGATGCGCGCGCTGGAAGACCTGTTCGGGAAATACAAGGAGCAGGGCATGGTGAAGTTTCACTATGAAACAAAGCTCTACGTGGGAATGGTATAGATCCCTATGCTAAACTGTTATACAATATCTCCACCGGGTGCAACGCTTTCACGCCGGTACCATCCTTCACCTGGTGACGGCAACTGGTGCCTGGCGCGGCTATAATCGTTCCCTGCGCCGCATTGCGTACTGCCGGGAATAACACCATTTCACCAATTTGCATACTCAGGTCGTAGTGTTCTTTTTCGTAACCAAAAGAACCGGCCATACCGCAGCAACCGGAAGGAATTACTTCTACGGAATAATTCTGTGGCAGGGAAAGCATTTTTTTGCTGTGCAGGGCAGATGATAATGCCTTCTGCTGGCAATGTCCATGGAGTTTGATATGTTGTTTGTCGGCGGTAAACTGTTGAGCGGTGATATGTCCTTTGTCTGCTTCCGCGGCAATAAATTCATCTATCAGGAATACATTTTTTGCCAGCGCTTTTGCCTGTGCGCGGAGCCCTTCACTCACAAGGTCGGGGTATTCATCGCGGAAACTCAATATGGCAGAAGGTTCTACGCCGAGTAAAGGCACATTGTCGTTAATAACGTTGCTGAATATACGAACATTGCGGTCGGCATATTCGCGTGCTTTGCGCAATAATCCTTTCGACATATAAGCGCGGGCACTTTCCGGGTGTTCAATCATTTGTACATCGTAACCCAGGCGGTGCAGGAGTTGTACCGCTTTGATACCGATAGTGGTATCGTTATAGTTGGTGAACTCGTCACAGAAAAGATATACTTTTTTATTACCGGCAGCGCCCTGTTTTTCCTTCGGCCATTTTTCGTAGAACCATTTCCGTAAGGTAATGTTATGCAGGCCAGGTAGGGAGCGTTTGGCGGCAAAGCCGGCGAACTTGCGGATGATCCCACCGGTGAAGGAGTTATTGATCATCGCATTATAAACGCCGGGCGCAATAGCTGCCAGTCCGGATAGTTTGGAGAAGTTGCCGATCATATTGGCACGCAGCGGAACGCCGTTGGCATCATGGTAATGCTGCAGGAACTCCATTTTCAGCTTGGCCATATCCACGTTGGAAGGGCATTCGGATTTGCAGCCTTTACAGGCCAGGCAAAGATCCAGCACGTCATAAATTTCTTTATGGTCGAAACGGTTTTCTTTGGTGCTGTTGGTGAGGAACTCGCGGAGGATGTTGGCCCTGGCGCGGGTGGTATCCTTTTCATTGCGGGTAGCCATGTAGCTGGGGCACATGGTGCCGCCGCTGAGTTGCGTTTTGCGGCAGTCGCCGGAGCCATTGCACTGCTCTGCGTGTTGCAGCATGGTTTGATCCGGGAAATGAAAAATGGTTTTCAGTTCCGGTGCTTTTTGTCCGGGTTCGTAGCGCAGCATCGTGTTCATGGATGGTGTGTCTACGATCTTGTTGGGGTTGAAAATATTTTCAGGGTCCCAGGTATACTTGATCTGGCGGAGCAGTTCATAGTTTTTGTCGCCCACCATCTGTTTAATAAACTCGCCTCTGAGCCTGCCGTCGCCATGTTCCCCACTGAGGGAGCCGTGGTATTTTTTTACGAGGGTGGCAATTTCTTCTGCGATTTTACGGAACAGTAAATTTCCTTCTTCCGTTTTCAGGTTGATGATAGGACGGAGGTGGATTTCACCGCTGCCAGCATGTGCATAGTGCACGGCGTATAATTTGTATTTCGCCAGTATATCGTTGAAGTCCCGGATAAAGTCGGGGAGGTCTTCCACGGCAACAGCGGTATCTTCAATCACAGGTACAGCCTTTTCATCGCCGGGGAGGTTGCTGAGCAAACCCAGACCTGCTTTACGCAGCGCCCAGATCTTTTTACTGTCGTCGCCGAATAACAAGGGGAAATGGTATCCCAGTCCAGCCGCCCGCAGCGTGGCTTCCAGCCGGCCGGTAATTTCAATGATCTCTTCCCGTGTATTGCGGCAAAACTCCACCACCAGGATAGCGCCGGGATCGCCCTGTACAAAGAAGCGATTCTTGCTTTGTTCGATGTTATCCTTTGTACATTCCAGGATGTAATGGTCGATGAGTTCACTGGCGCTGGGTTTGTATTCCATCACGAGGATGTTGGCCCGCAGGGATTCATCTATATTATTAAAATGTATGCAGAGCAAACCTGTTTCCTTTGGAGGAAGCGGGTCTACATGCAGTTTTATTTCTGTGAGAAAAGCCAGGGTACCTTCAGAACCGGCAATGAGTTTACAGAAGTTAAAGTCCTCCGTACCGGCCGTGAAGGGATTTGTTTCCAGCAGCATATCTACCGCGTAGCCGGTATTGCGGCGGGGAATGCTTTTTTTCGGGAACTCCTTCCGGATTTCTTCCTGGTAGCTGTAGTTACTAAGACTGGTACGGATTTGTTTATAGATCCTGGTTTCCAGTGTATCGGGGCCTTCGCATTTCTGGTGGAAGCTTTCTGCGTCCATGCTGCCAAAGGTTACTTCTTCTCCGTTGCTCAGGAGGGCTTTTACTTCCAGCAGGTGTTCGCGGGTGCTGCCGTATACTACGGAATTGGAGCCGCAGGAGTTATTGCCCACCATACCGCCTATCATGGCGCGGTTGGCGGTGGAGGTTTCCGGGCCAAAATAAAACCCGTGCGGTTTGAGGAACATGTTCAGCTCATCGCGGATAACGCCCGGCTGTACGCGTACCCATCCTTCTTCTTTATTAAATTCCAGTATGTTGGTGAAAGTGCGGGAAACATCGGTAATGATCCCATTGCCCACAACCTGGCCGGCCAGCGAAGTACCGGCTGTACGTGGTATGAGGGATGTTTTATTTTCACGCGCAAAACTGATCAGTGTCTTAAGATCGTCGATATGCTGCGGAATAGCTACTGCCAGCGGCATTTCACGGTATGCCGACGCATCGGTGGCATAAAGTGTCCGCATGGTATCATCTGTATAAAGCGTGCCTTCCAGTTTCCCGGCTAATTGCTCTAGCTTGTCGCGCATCATGGTAAAAACCTGTTTTGAGAGGGCGAAATTAATATTTCAGTCCGTCTTTTTCATCCCTTGTAATGTATTCGTAAAAAAAACCGCTATTCTTTTACAAATTGGGGCTTTTTTACGTCTATCCCGCAAACGGCTTCCAGCTTGTCTACCAGGTATACGGCCAGCTCCGGCGAGGTGGCTTCATCGTGCATATGCATAAAAAAATAAACCTCTTTCAAACCGTTGTCCAGCCAGTATTTGATGCGGTTGGCCCAGTCGTCGATCCGGGTATAATCCGTTGGATGCAGGCTGTTGCCTACAAACCGGATAAATACTTTTGGGATGGTGAGGTGCATATGCGCTACATCCCTTCTGCCGGCGGTGTCGGTAATAATGAGGCCCACATTGAGTTTGTTGAGCTTTTCGTACAATTCCAGCCGCACGGCTTCATCTTCAAACCATTCTTTATGACGTAATTCCACAAAAAACTGCAGGTCGGTGGGCAGGGAGGCGAGGTATTCGTATAGGTATTCCCGTTTGGCGGGACCATATTTATCACTCAATTGTAAAAAGATGGGACCCAGGTGTTTGCCAAAGGCCAGCACTCCTTCCAGGAAGGCGGTGGTTTTAGGCCCGGAGCTTACCAGGTTGCTGAAATGACTGATCGCCTGTGGTACTTTGGGGCAGAATTTAAAGTCCATTCCCTGTGCGTTGGCGTCCCATTTGGAAATGGTTTCGGGGCCATAGATCTGGTAGTGGGTGGCATTCAGCTCAATGCTGTTGAAGTGTTTTACATATTCGCCGAGGAAATTGGCCTCTTTCGTGCCTTTGGGGTATATTTTCCCGATCCATTCCTTTCGTCCCCATTTGGCGCATCCCAGCCAGGCCTGCGGCTTTTTCACGGGTTTGCCTTTCAATACCTTCTTATTAAAAACAGGTTCTGCGGGCAACTTAAAATCAATGTCCATCAGCATATCAGTAGGAACGCGACCAAAATCCATGAGCATTCAGCATTTAGAGGTGAGACACATAACAATTTGCTGTTACAAATATAAACTATCGTAACGGCTCCTATCCCCGCCGGCGGGGATATTCATAATAATCATAAAAAATCGTGGGGAAGTCTTTGTTTTCTTATTTTTCCAGTTTAACTTAATAAGGATTATCAACTAACCAGCATGGAGATTTTACACATCAGCGCGGAATGTTACCCGGTAGCCAAAGTAGGTGGACTTGGTGATGTGGTGGGGGCATTGCCCAAATACCAGCACCAGCTTGGCAACTTTGCCAAAGTAGTGATACCGGCCTACAGGAATAAATATTACCACACCCACGAATTCGACGTGGTACACCAGGCCGGCATGTGGCTGGGACACAACTGGTATCACTTTAACGTTATAAAGGAACGCAGCAATGAGCTGGGTTTCGACCTGTACCTGGTAGATATCCCCGGTTTGCTCGATACCCCCGGCGTTTATGGCTATCCTAACGATACAGAGCGGTTCCTGGCCTTCCAGGTGGCCGTGCTGGACTGGATCAACGAATGGCAGCATCAGCCGGACGTGATTCATTGTCATGATCATCATACCGGGTTAATCCCTTTCCTGCTGAACTACGGGTATAAATATGAGCGGCTGAAAAGTATTCCCACAGCGCTCACTATTCATAATGCACAGTACCAGGGCCAGTTTGGCTGGGACAAACTATACCTCATCCCGTCTTTCGATTTGTGGAAGTCCGGTATGCTGGACTGGGGCGGGGCTATTAACCCACTGGCTTCTGCTATCAAGTGCGCCTGGCGGGTAACTACCGTTTCGCCGGGTTACCTGGAGGAGTTGTATTATAATGCCAATGGCCTGGAAGCGCTCATCAACCAGGAGAGGGCGAAAATGGTGGGTATCCTGAACGGGATCGACAATGTGGTATGGGACCCGGCCACCGACCGGATGTTGCCGCTTAATTATGATGAGGATACTATCACTGCAGGCAAACAAACCAACAAGCAGCACCTGTGCGAACGCTTCGGACTGGATGCCTCCCTGCCGCTGATATCCTTTATTGGCCGCCTGGTGGGCGATAAAGGCGCCGACCTGCTGCCGGAAATAATAGGCAGATCCCTGCATGAATTAACCGGAGAGGTGAATTTCCTCGTACTGGGGAGCGGCGACCCACATATTGAATGGTCACTGCAACAAACCCGCTCAGTAGTGAGTTACGGCTTCAATGTACACATTGGTTACGACGAATCATTATCACATCAGATATATGCCGGCAGCGATTTTCTGCTGATGCCGTCCCGGGTGGAACCCTGCGGCCTCAACCAGATGTACGCATTACGTTATGGAACAGTTCCTGTGGTACGCAGTACCGGCGGACTGAAAGACACGGTCATTGACTTTGGAGACAAGGATGGCGTAGGCATCCGATTTAACCAGGCCAGCGTTTGGGATGTTTGTTACTCCGTAAAACGGGCCATCGAATTGTACCGCGATTCCAAACACCTGGACGAAGTACGATTAAGAGGCATGAACATTGATAATTCCTGGGACAGTTCGGCGCAACGGTACCTGGAAATGTACAAGAGTATGAAATAGTAAAGAATAATTGAGTGATGACCTTCTAAAACCAATTCCCATTATGACTAACGATGTAATATCCATTATTCTCGGAGGAGGGGCCGGCACCCGCCTGTATCCGCTTACCCGTCGCCGCTCAAAACCAGCGGTGCCCCTGGCAGGTAAATACAGACTGGTGGATATTCCTATCTCCAATTGTTTGAATGCAGAACTGAACCGCATCTTTGTATTAACGCAGTTCAATTCCGCCTCCCTGAACAAGCATATTAAAAACACTTATCACTTCAGCAATTTTGATAAGGGTTTTGTAGATATCCTGGCAGCGGAGCAAACCCCCGATAATCCCACCTGGTACCAGGGAACGGCAGATGCCGTGAGGCAATGCCTTCATCACATGGAGAATTTTGAGTTTGAGTATATCCTCATCTTATCCGGTGACCAGTTGTACCAGATGGATTTTAAAAAGATGATCAAACATCATATCGACACGGGTGCGGAAATATCTATTGCAACTATTCCCGTAAGCGCCAGGGATGCTTCTGATTTTGGTATTTTAAAGGAAGATGAAAACGGCGCTATTGTATCTTTTACAGAAAAGCCATCCCAGGCCGTTCTTCCGCCATGGGCGTCGGAAGTAAGCGAGGAAATGCAGCGGGAAGGCCGCATATACCTCGCCAGCATGGGCATTTATATTTTCAGCCGTCAGGTACTGTTCGATATGCTCAATGCACAACCGGAAGCCGCCGATTTTGGTAAGCAGCTCATCCCGCAGGCCATTGAAAACAAACGCAGGATCTTCAGTTATCAGTATGAAGGCTACTGGACTGATATCGGGAACATCCAGTCTTTCTTTGAAGCCAATATCGGTCTCACCGATGAAATCCCCTTATTTAATCTCTTTGATGAATCCCAAACCATCTACTCCCGCGCCCGCATGTTGCCGCCTACAAAAATTTCCGGCCACATGGAGAAAACAATGATAGCCGACGGTTGTATTATTATGGCAGACAAGCTGGAAAGAGTAGTGGTAGGCATCCGTACCCGCATCGGTAAAGGCAGCGAAATCAGCAATGCCTATATCATGGGGAGCGATTACTACCAGACGCTGGATGAAATAGAAAAATCACGCGCAGAAGGACGGCCGTTAATGGGAATCGGGGAGAACTGTGTGATCAGTAATGCTATCATCGATAAGAACTGCCGCATCGGAAACGGCGTACATATAAATGGCGGAAAACACTTAGCTGATGGGGACTTTGAGAAATATACGGTAAAAGACGGCATTGTTGTTGTTAAAAAGGGAGTGGTCCTGGAAGACGGATTCAGTATTTAACAAACAAGATAACCATGCGATTGTCCATAGAGCGGAAGAGTACAAAAATTTATCCTGACCTGAAGAGGGTAGTAGCCAGGTTTTTTTTCAACGGAGAGGCCCGGGCCAAGTCTATCATTCAACTGGTAGCAGCAATGAACGACGCTGAGGTGGAGCTAACGGTCATGCCTATACTAAGAGAGTTTTCCCGGCGTCACCGGAACATCACAAGGATATTTGAACGACATGCAGACCGGCTGAGACACCTGTTTCCCGGTTTGCAGATCGACTACGAAGGACTCTCGCTCAAACGTAAATTGCTCACCGGTTCTTATTTCACCAACGAATACTCCATCGAATCAGCCGCGTTCTTCAATCCTTCCCTCGTGGAAGATGTGGACCAGAGCGGGCTGGAAGAAGGACAAAAGCGCGTGATCATGAGCTTCCGCGCAGTAGGGGAAGGACACGTATCTTCCATTGCCTTCAGATCCGGTATCATTGATAAGAACAATGAAATTTCCCTGATAGCACCCGGTAATTATGTAGATGAAGCGGAGATTATCCGCAATTCTATGTACCATAAACAAACGTTTTTTCAGAATGCGGCATCCATCCGGCTGCCGGATTCTGTAATGCGCGAAATACAAAACTCCCTGCCGGACCAGTTTGAGTACCTCGTGCTTAAAAAGGTGATCCGGGAAATGCAACAACGGTTCCAGGTAGATCATCTCCTTAAAAAAGGACTGGAAAGGGTACTATGGCTGGCAGATTCCTACTATGAGCTGAACTTCTCACTGGATACCGACCTGTCTGACCGCGTAATTTTTCCTTATTCAGATGCTGAAAGCAGGGGCATTGAAGATGCCCGTTTTGTAAAATATACCAGCGAAAACGGAAATGTTACCTATTATGCCACTTACACGGCCTATGATGGGATTACGATCCAGCCTAAGCTGCTGCAAACAAAAGACTTCTATAACTTCAAGATCATGCCGCTCTACGGAGAAGGCGCACAGAATAAAAACCTGGCGCTTTTCCCCCGTAAGATCAACGGTAAATATGCGATGATCTCCCGCATTGATGGCATCAACGGGTATATTATGTACTCCGATAAAATCAATATATGGGAAAACCCGCAGATCCTTCATGTGCCCAAGTATGCCTGGGAGTTTGTACAGGTGGGCAACTGCGGCTCGCCCATTGAAACGCCGGACGGCTGGCTGGTGATCACCCATGGCGTAGGTCCTATGCGTACCTATTGCATCGGCGCCAGCCTGCTGGACCTGGAAAATCCTGAAAAGGAAATAGGCCGCTTACGCGAGCCCCTGCTCATGCCCAACAAGGACGAAAGGGAAGGATATGTGCCTAATGTATTGTACTCCTGCGGATCTATTATCCACAACGATGAACTGATCATTCCTTACGGCCTGTCGGATTATGCCTCCGGCTTCGCCACCGTCAACCTGGAAAAACTGCTGACGCAGATCAAGGAAGACGGCGTGTAGCCCGGCTTTTTACAATTGGTTATATACTGCGATATACTTCTCCGTCATTGTTTCCGCGCTGAAATTATTTTTTGCGTGCAGGTGGCAATCCTGCCGGTTGATCAGCGAAAGATCTTCCACACAGGCAGCGGCTTCGTGTAAATTATTTACAAGGAAACCCGTTTTACGGTCATTGATCAGCTCCGGCATGGAGCCGCGGTTATAAGCGATAACGGGCGTGCCGCAAAGCATGGCCTCCGCCACACTCAGGCCAAAAGGTTCTTCAAAATAGATAGGATGCAACAGTGCGCTGGCTTCGCCCAGCAGCATGCTGCGTTCCTCTCCGCCTACCGCGCCAATGTAAATGATTTGTTCATCATCTATATAAGGCTTTACTTTCTCATTAAAATAGGCTTCATCCTGTATGATCCCGGCTATAATCAGCTTGCGGCGGGAGTGCAGGGCTATCTGCACCGCATCATGGGTGCCTTTGTCAGGATGGATCCGGCCATAATATAAGAGGTAGTTTTCAGGCGTGGGCTCAAAGGCAAAATCTTCCGTGCGGATACCATTATACACAGTGGCCGCGTAATTCAGCGACGCATGGCGGTCGGAATTACTGATAGACACATATCTCCCTATATCGTTATACCGCTGGTACACCGGTATTATTTTGTGAGAAGAAAACCCGTGAATAGTTGTTACCACAGGCGTTTTGATCAGCCGGGAGTAGGTGAGGGGAAGGAAATCGAAGTGGTTATGGATGATATCAAAGTCCCTGGCCTGCTCCATCAGATAACTAATATGCATACACTCGTTTACTTTGGCGTCTGCCTCCCGGTCTTCTTCATACCCTTTGGCGCAAATGGCCGCCAGGATACCTGAAGTGAGCGAATCGGCCGTAGCAAAAAGGGTTACGTCCATTCCTTTGGCTACCAGTCCTTCTGCCAGATTGGAAGCCATCTGTTCCCAGGGGCCATAGTGCCTTGGAGGTGTACGCCAGGCTATTGGTGCCAGTATTGCAATCTTCATAATGGTATATTTTTCCAACAGCACCGCTGTAAGGCGTCTGTTGTTTGCAACATAGCTGTCAAAACAAGCGCCAAAGAAACCGGTGTACCGGAATGATTGCCGGTCAACCAATAATCTGATCAACCAATTGACTAATTACCTAACTTCGTACATTCAAAAATTTCGATGTGTTGGCACTGCATCGTTTTGTAATTGGTAATTTGTAATTCGAAACTCAATATGCCCGAATATATTCCTTATGGGAAAACTGGTTATTTTAACCAGCTGGTAACAGATTTTTTAGCAGAACGTCCGCAGATCAGACCATTTTACACCTATTCTCCTGTACATCCGGATTTTGCCGCCGCGATAGCCGCCCGTCAACATTTTGATACACCAAGAACCGCACTGGTAGCCGCACTGGAACAGCAATACACTACCCTGGAACCCGTAAAGGCAGTACAGGACAATATTACCGCCCTGTTGCAGCCCAATACCTTTACGGTGTGCACCGCGCATCAGCCGAACATTTTTACCGGCTACCTCTACTTCGCTTATAAGATCCTGCAAACCATTAAGCTTTGCCATGAACTGAAACAGCAATACCCGCAACATAATTTTGTACCGGTTTATTATATGGGCAGTGAAGATGCCGACCTCGAAGAACTGGGCAGCATCTACCTGGAAGGGAAAACCCTCACCTGGAACACGGATCAGCAGGGAGCTGTAGGACGTATGAAGCCGGAAGGACTGGAAGCGCTGATCGGTGAAGTGAAGAAAGGACTGGGTTATGCGCCTCACAGCGACGAACTGATAGATCTGCTGCAAAAGGCTTACCTGGAGCACGCGAATATCCAGGAAGCCACGCTGTACCTGGTGCATGCGTTATTCGGCCGCTTCGGACTGGTAGTACTGGTACCGGACAACGCCGCATTAAAACGTTTATACCTTCCCGTTATAAAGGATGAATTGTTTAACCAGGCGTCACATGCTATTGTAAGTGATACATTGGAGCAGCTGGGCGAACATTATAAAGTACAGGCCAATCCACGGGAAATAAATCTTTTTTATTTACAGGATGGCTCGCGCGAGCGTATTGTTCAGGACGGCGATCAGTGGAAAGTATTACACACGTCGTTGACTTTCAACGCCGCTTCCCTGGAAGCAGCATTGGAAGCACATCCTGAAAATTTCAGTCCCAATGTTATTTTACGGGGAATGTTCCAGGAAACCATCCTGCCGAATATCGCATTTATTGGCGGTGGCGGTGAAATTGCCTACTGGCTGGAATTGAAAGGACTTTTTGCGCATTACAAAGTGCCTTTCCCTGTTTTGCTGCTGCGTAATTCCCTGTTGCTGACCGATGAACTTTCACAACAGCGGATCCATAAGCTGGGACTCACTACCACTGATCTTTTCAAGGGAACAGAAGATATTGTAAACGATTATGTGAAGCGGCACACCAATGCGTCGCTGGTATTGAAAGATGAATATGCTGCCATTGAGCAGTTGTTTGATGCGCTGGAAGAAAAAGCCCGCAGCATTGATGTAACACTGATTGCTACCACAGCCTCTGAAAGAAAGAAAGCGCTGAAGTCGATTGGTAAGCTGGAACATAAGTTCCTGCGTGCCGAGAAGAAAAAATTCGCGTGGCAAACAGATCAGATCCGTCAGATTAAAAATAAATTATTCCCTGCGGGTTCTTTACAGGAACGTAAGGAGAACTTCATGCCCTGGTATGCCCAGGAAGGTCCTGCCTTCTTTGACAGGGTGCTGGCTGCGCTTACGCCGGTTACCGACCAGTTTACCATTTTAGGGGAGTGATCGCCTTCGGCGATGGGGAAATTGTCTTGGAGCAGGATTACGCTGATTATACTGATTAGCTGGATTTTAACTTTTTGATTTTAAATAATAATTAAGGGAGATAAAAGCAGATATCTGCTTTTATCTCCCTTAATCCTTTATAAAAACCTAAAAAAACAAAATCAAATTAATCAGTATAATCAGCGTAATCCTGCTCCAAGACAATTTCATCGCCGAAGGCGATCTCCTACGCGCTCTGCGCTAACGCTTTACTCATATCTTTTACGAGCGACAGGATCGCCACGAGCTGATCGTGCACCTGCTTGGTTTCCAGCATCTCATCGCGGGTTGCCGTAGGCCCTTTGCCTTCATTGATTTCCTGCTGACGAAGATGCACCAGGCTTTCCAGGTGGGCATCCAGCCGTTCAAAGGCATGTACCTGCGGAGAAGGCTGGGCGCTGCTGCTGGTGGCCGGATCTGTGAGCAGGGTGAGCTGGTCCATATAATGGAGGAGATAATCCGTGATTTCGCGGTATTCCGGGCGTGGAAACTGCACCCCGTGATGCATGTTGTAAGCCGCCAGGGTGGCGGTGTGCGAGGTGAGCGTATGATTCAGCACCACGAAATGATACACTTCGGAAGCGTTTTTCTGTTTGCTTTTTGGCTCCGACAACATGCGCTGGAAGGCCGACATCATATTAGCGGCGGCCACATAAGTATCTTTCCTGGCCAGTTTGAAATCCGTAACGGCTACCTTTTCATTGGAATAGGGGCGCATTACCAGCTCAAAATATTTCCGGTTGGCTTCCATCATCTTTTTCATGTAATCCGGGAGGAAGTTATGCTCCCAGGTAGGCCACAGCAGCATGTTGGCAAAGAAGGCGATGCCTCCGCCGATAAAGGTATCCAGCACCCGCTGCGCTACATTGTAGAGGTCTGAAGGATGAAGGAAGTGCAGCAGGAAGATGATAAACGGCGTTACAAAAAATACGCTGACGGTATACTGGAAGCTCATAAAGCTATAGGCGCCCAGGATGCAGATCAGCATCACAATAAAGATCACCGTATCGTTATGTGTGAGGTACAGCAGGCCTGCGGCAAACAGGGCGCCGGTAACGGTACCGATTAAACGTTGTATGCTGCGCGATTTTGTGAGCCCGAAGCCCGGTTTCAGGATCACTACTATGGTTAAGAGGATCCAGTATACCCGGTCGAGGTGAAGTGCGATGCCCAGCCCGTAACCCAATACGGTAGCCAGGCTCACGCGGATGGCGTGCCGGAAGATATGTGATTTGAAAGTGAGGTTGTCCCGGAACGTTTCAAAGTCATATTTCTGGCGGGTAGTGAACTTCGACAGCTCCAGTTTTGGATCTATGGATTCGTCTTTCAGTCTTTCCAGGCGGGTGAGCCGGTGCAGGTTATAAATGCGCTGGGCCATGTCCTGCAGGTTTTGCAGGATGTTGCTCAGTGGGATGGTGCGGGTTCTTTCTTTGAGGGTAGGCAGTTTCATGGTAATGTCGGCAATGGCCTGTTTTACCTTTTCCATCTCAAACTTCAGGTTTGTTTTTGGCAGGGAGCGCTGACCTGCTGCCACGGCCATTCCTATGTTCTTCAGTTCCTGGGTGAATTCAAGGATGAGGGCATGGAATTTCTCCAGGATCGCCAGGTCTTTAAAATCGGCCTGCAGGGCGTTGTAGTCGGTTTGAGAGGCCATGATCTGTTCCTGGAGGTCTACCATATCCAGGAAAATGAGTACCATGCTTTTATTGAGACTGGTGGTGCCCTGTTGAGCCGACCGTCTTTTCAGCAGCAGTTCGCGTACATTTTCCTGTTTTTCATTGACGATCACCTGCTGGTCCAGCACGGCTTTATAATTCTCGCTTACATTTACCCCGGGAGTATAGAAGTTGGCCCTTACTTCGAGGTAGCGGGCGGTTTGCAGGATACAGTCGCCCAGTGCCTGCTGTACGTTGAGGTAAGGGCGGATCTGCCAGAGGATAAGCGCCAGCACCGCGTACCAGATGCTGCCCAGCAACACCATAGAGGAATGCAGGAGCGTAAGCTTCGGGGTAAGCTGGGTTTCCCCGAGGATAGACACTACTACCAGCAGGCAGCCGGTACCAATGTTACCGCCGCGGTTACCATATACCAGCAGCATGGCAAACATAAAACAGCATACCGCTATCCAGATGGCCATCGGGATTACGTAAGGGATCAGCAGACCTGTGCCCAGTGCAGAAAAAAAGATCAGGATGGTGCTGATGATCAGGCCATTCCGCTTATGTACAATGGTGCCGGGTACGTCGCTGAGGGCGGTACACAGGGCGCCCATCGACATAGCGATGCCCAGGTCCAGCATACCAAAGTATGCGCACACCAGTGAAGGTACTACCACGCTGATGGTGGTACGCATACCGTTGCTGAAATGATAACTGTAAAGGAAATTTTTTATGTTATTGATCTGCTGTTCTGTACGCAAACGTAAATAGGTTTTTGATGGCGCAAAGATAGCGGATTACGCGGATTTTGTCTTTCCCGGGATTACGCCGATTAAGCTGATTACATCTTTTTTATTTTTCTGAAGATGAATATATTATTTTTAACTTTAATTTAATACCTGGCTCAGAAAATATCATCACATGAATCAGTTTAATCAGCGTAATCCCGGGAAAGACAAAATCCGCGTAATTTTCTAACAGCGAATTAAATTCTAATTGTTCTTTTTACTATATTTATAACCAGTCTTTTAGACTTTAGTTGCGTGCTGCGGACAGAGGCAAATGACCGGTAATTGTGTATAAATAATTACTGTATATTATTGCATCTCACTTAAATTACTTTTTGATTCGGGTAAAATTATATCTTTGACGCCTTAAAAAACCTCGGAGTACGACGTGCGCTTAAAAACACTAGAAATTAAAGGCTTTAAAAGTTTTGCAGATAAAACCGTTTTGCAGTTTGATGAGGGCATCACTGGGGTGATTGGGCCAAACGGTTGCGGCAAAAGTAATATCATCGACTCCATCCGCTGGGTAATCGGCGAGCACAAGATCAGTAACCTCCGGTCTGATAACCAGGCTGGACTTGTGTTTAACGGTTCTAAAAGCCGCTCTGCAAGCGGTATGGCGGAGGTTAGTCTAACTTTTGAAAACACCAAGAACGTACTACCCACCGAGTTCACTACGGTGACGATTACACGCAAATTTTATAAAAACGGCGACAGCGAGTACCGCCTTAACGATGTGGCCTGCCGCCTGAAAGATATCCATAACCTGTTCATGGACACGGGCGTAAGTACCGATTCCTATGCCATCATCGAACTGGGAATGGTGGACGATATCATCAAAGACAAGGAAAACAGCCGTCGCCGTATGCTGGAACAGGCGGCAGGCATCTCCATATATAAAACCCGCAAAAAAGAAGCTAAGTCCAAACTGGACGCCACAGAAGGAGACCTGAACCGTATTGAGGACCTGTTGTTTGAAATCAATAACAACCTCAAAACACTGGAAAGCCAGGCCCGTAAGGCAGAACGCTTCTACGAAGTAAAAAAAGAATACCGCGAAATCAGTATAGAACTCGCTAAAGCCGCACTGGAAGGCTTTAACGTGACCTTTAAGGAATTGTCGGACACCCAGCAAAACGAAAGCGACCGCAAACTGGCGCTGGAAACCGAGATCCTCACCGCAGAAGCGGCCGTGGAACAGGATAAACTACACTTTGTAGCAAAAGAAAGGGAACTGCAAACCATGCAGAAATCCTTTAATGAGCTGGTATCCACTATCCGCACCAAAGAAAATGATAAGAACCTTGCCACGCAGCAACTGACATATCTGCGCGAGCGGGAAAAAAATATCAGCGACTTCCTCAACAATGCGGAAGGACAACTGCAGGGACTTACCACTTCCATTGAATTTACCGAGAAACAAGTGGAAGAAGAAGGGGAAGTGTTTGAAACAATGGCAGACGAACTGGACACCCTCCGCGATATGGTAGAGGAAAAGAAAGAACGCTTCCATCAGAAGAAACAAGCCCTCGAAACCCTGCGTAACGACCAGCAACGCTGGCAACGTCAGCAATTTGAGGCCGAAAAGAAAGTAGCCGTTGCTGATACTTCCGTCATGAACCTGCAACGCAGCATGCAGCAGCTCCAGGAAGAAAAGACCAGCCGTCAGCAGCAGATCGCCCAACTGGAAACAGAAAAGGAAGCACTGCAGCAAACACTGACCGGCAGCAAAACGGAACTGGAAAACATGGTCCGTTTCCAGGAAGAAACCAAAAGTAAAATACTCGCCACCCAGTCCGATATAGAAGGACTGCGTGATAAACTGGTAGATGAGAATCGTACCCTCGATTCCAAAAAGAACGAATTCGACCTGCTCAAATCACTGGTCGACAGCCTGGAAGGCTACCCGGAGAGTATCAAATTCCTCAAAAAGAATCCCGACTGGAACAATAACGCCCCCATCCTGAGTGATATATTTTTCTGTAAAGAAGAATACCGCACCTGCGTGGAAAATCTGCTGGAGCCTTACCTGAGCTACTATGTAGTAAACAACGTACAGGAAGCGGTACAGGCCATCCAGTTGCTTGATAACAACAAAAAAGGGAAAGCCAATTTCTTTATCCTCGATCAGTTCCGCACTGATTACAGTTCGCTGCTGGCGCCGGCAGGCACCATTCCTGCGCTGGAAGTAGTGGAAATTGAAGAGAAGTACAAGGGCCTGGGACAACACTTGTTGGGTAAAGTATTTATCGGTGAAGATCTTACCCGCCTGGAATTCAGCCAGGTGGCAGATGAAAGGATGCTGCTGGTGGAAAAATCCGGCCGCATGCATCGCGGTAAATACAATATCAGCGGAGGTTCTGTAGGATTGTTTGAAGGTAAGAAGCTGGGAAGGGCCAAGAACCTGGAAAAGCTGGAAACCGAGATCAAAGACCTCGAAGGAGTAGTGGGCCGCCTGAAAGTAGCGCTGCAAAGCAAACACGACGAAGTATTAGGCTACAACAGCCAGTTAAATGAAAATAATATCAATGCTGCGCGGGAAAGGGTAAACCAGTTGAGCAATCAGCTGTTTGGCTTACAGAACAGGATTGAAAACTTCCACCACCTCATTGAAGCCGGTGATAAACGCCTCGAAGAAATGCAGCAATCCCTGGAAACCAACCAGGAAAGCATTTCCGGCGTGAAAGACGAATTGGAAAGCCTGAACGAAAGGGTCACCGAATTGCAGGACAGCATCGCGGACGCCGACAGGATGGCCCAGGAAGCAGAGCAGCAGTTCAATATGGCTACAGTGCAGTTCAATAACCAAAACCTGCAACATACCCGTCAGCAAAGTAAAGTACAGGCCCTCAAACAGGAACTGGAATTTAAACGCAAACAACTGGCAGACCTGCATGTGCAGATTACCAGCAACAAATCGCAACTGGAAGACGCCGTGGCCAACATTGCCGGCGCCGTGGATAAACTGAGCCACGCGGACGACGGACTCGTGGAACTGTTCCGCCAGCGCGAAGAAGAAGAAAAAGCACTTAACGAAAAAGACCAGGAATACTATAACTTCCGTAACCACCTCCAGGAACTGGAAACCACGCTGAGAACAAAACAGCGTGCCAAACAGGAACTGGAACAGCAACTGAATACCATCAAGGATAAAGTAAATGAACTGCGACTGCAACTGGCTTCCATGAAGGAAAGGCTCAGCGTGGAGTTTAAAGTGAACCTCGATGAAATTATTGATGAGCAACGCAGCTCAGAGTTGTCGGTGGATGAATTAACGGGTAGTGCAGAGCGACTGAAAAAGCGCATGGAGAACATGGGGGAAATTAACCCTACCGCCATTGAAGCCTACCAGGAAATGAAGAAACGGTACGAGTTTATCCTGGAACAGAAAACGGACCTGGTAAATGCGAAAGATTCCCTGCTGGCTACTATCCAGGAGGTGGAGTCTACCGCCAACCAGAAATTCCTGGATACCTTTAACCAGGTGAAGGAAAACTTTATCCGCGTATTTAAAGCTTTGTTTACAGAAGAAGATCAGTGCGATATGATCCTGAGCGATCCCGAAAACCTGGCGGATACCGGTATTGAAATCATTGCAAAGCCAAAAGGGAAGCGCCCGGCAGCGATTACGCAGTTATCCGGCGGTGAAAAAACACTGACGGCTACCGCATTGCTGTTTGCCATTTACCTGATTAAGCCGGCGCCGTTCTGTATCCTGGATGAGGTGGATGCGCCATTGGATGATGCCAATGTGGGTAAGTTTACCAACATGATCCGCAAGTTTTCGGATAATTCACAATTTATTATTGTAACACATAACAAGCAAACGATGGCTGCTGTAGACGTGATCTACGGCGTAACCATGCAGGAACCGGGTGTAAGCAAGCTCGTTCCGGTTGATTTCAGGAGTTTGAACTAGCCAGTTGGTTTGGTTGTTGTAAAGAGAGTTCATTACTTTTATTCTTGATTCTAAAAAAATAAAAAAACGTAAACACTATGGGCGCATGGGGCACCAGGAATTTTGAAAATGATGGATCACAGGATTGGATTTTTGACCTGATTGATAATAAAGACGGTGGTTTGGTGGCTGACACGTTAGCGCGTGTTATCAACAACATCGAAACACTGGAAATTTCGGATTGCGAAGAGGCGTTGGCCGCTGCGGAACTGGTGGCAGCATTGGTGGCACGCCCAAGCGAAGATTTCCCGGAAGATCCGTTGGATCAGCTGGATGTGCTGAACCTTATTGGTACACGCGCACTCAGAAACCAGGCAATCGCTGCTGTAAATAAAATTGTAGCAGCTTCCGAAATGAAGAATTATTGGGAAGATGCAGGTCAGGGCGAAGCATGGGCCGCTGTACAGGCAGGTCTCATCAAACGTTTGGAATAACTAACAGCAGGCATACCGGAACCTTTGTTTTCCGGGAGAACTGTTTTCCACTATATTATTGAAGCAGCGGATTGCAAAGCAGGTGTTACTCCTGATTGCTGTCCGCTGTTTTGTTATGGGCGTAAACTAACCGGTTCGCAGCAATTATTGTTGCAGGCCCCTGCCAGTTGTAGCGAAGGGCCTGCGTAAAAATGTAAAGAGGCTGCGCAAAAAAAAAGGCCGATCCGCAGATCAGCCCTTTGAAATATCTTTCGTTATCTATCTCCCTAAATTAAAATACCCGCAATAGAGGCCGACATGTAAGACGCCAGCGTTCCACACAACAGCGCTTTCAGGCCCAATTTAGCCAGATCCGCCCTTCTGTCGGGTGCCAGTTCACCGATACCGCCGATCTGCATGCCTACGCTGCTGAAATTGGCAAAACCCGCAATGGCAATCGTAACAATGGCAATCCCTTTGGCACTTAGCACGGGTACTGTTTTATCAGTAAGACTTTTGAACGCCACAAATTCGTTGATGGTAAGTTTTTGGCCAAGCAGGGTAGCTACGTTCTGTACATCTCCCTGTGGCACGCCCATTGCCCAGGCCATTGGCATAAACACCTTTCCAAAGATCCAGTCGAGGCTGAGATCAAACTTAGGGTTGAAGATATGACCGATATGAATGAGGCCCCAGTCGATCAGCGCAATGAAAGCAATAAACCCGATCAGCATGGCTATCACGTTCATGGCTATCTTAAAACCATCGCCGGCGCCATGTGAAATAGCGTCGATCACGTTGGTATAATTACTCTTTACTTCCATTTTAACGCGGCCCATCGTTACGCTTTCCTCTGTTTCCGGGAAAACGATCTTGGATATTACGAGTGCGCCCGGTGCGGCCATCAGGCTGGCGGTGATCAGGAAGGGCGCAATATGCAAACCTGCCTGTAATCCCATGTTCACATACACCACCAGGATACCGCCGGCAATACAAGCCAGGCTTCCACTCATGGAGGCGAGGATTTCACTTTTGGTCATGCTTGATAAGTAAGGACGGATCATCACCTGCGCTTCTACCTGTCCTACGAAGGCGCTGGCCACATTGCTCAATGCTTCTGCGCCGCTTACACGCATCACATAATTCATGGCGCGGGCAATCACCGCTACCACACGCTGCATGATGCCATAATGATATAAAACCGCTACCAGCACACACACCAGGATGATGGTGGCCGTAACGTTAAAAGCAAATACAAAACCACCGGCAGCATAATCCTTGATCCCGGTGCCATCGGGCTGCGATACGCCAATACCGCCATACACAAAGGCTGCACCTTTACGGGCAAAGGCTTCCAGCTTTCCCATTGCATCACCTACCCGCTGGAAGAACCAGGTAATAGGGGGCACCTTAAATACCAGAAAGCCGATTAGTACCTGTAAGCCAATACCACTGAACACCAGCCTGTAGTTGATCTTACTTCTGTTGTTGGAGAATAGAAAGGCGATACCCAAAATAAGTACAATGCCTATGATGCCCTGAAAGCGTTCCATAAATGCAAATAAATCGTAAAATGTATGCAATGAAGCGACGAAGATAAGTTTTTTTGCCGTCGCTCACATAGTAAACTGTTATCTCATATAATTTTTCAGAAAAAATATATTTAGAAATGTATTTTTATCGCTTTCGCAATCGAATAATAACAAATGCAGCGTATTCATTATCGTTTAATCACCACGTTATCCCTGGCTTTATTTGCCTGTGGACAAGGGAACCAGCAGAAAAACGGGAACAAGCACGAAAAAGATTCTATTGCCATGCGGGAGCAGTTTGCTACTTCACCCGTACTGGATGGCAAAACCGCCATCGGGCACATGCAGGTTGATGAAGGACTGGAAGTACAGCTGGTGGCCGCAGAACCAATGGTAGTGGCGCCTGTAGCCATGACCTTTGACGAACGCGGACGCATGTGGGTAGTGGAAATGACCGGCTTCATGCCCGATACTGCCGGTACCGGGGAAGATAAACCCGATGGTAAAATTGTGATCCTGGAAGATACCAACCGCGATGGCGTAATGGATAAACGCACCGTATTCCTCGACTCACTGGTACTGCCACGGGCCATATGCCTGATAGAAAACGGGGTACTGGTAGCCACACCGCCGCAATTGTGGTTTATTGAAAACAACAGCGACAAACCCGGCAAGAGAACACTGGTGGATGACCAATACGCTGCCGGCGGAAATGTGGAACACCAGCCAAACGGATTGTTGCGCGCAATGGATAACTGGATCTATAACGCAAAATCGGATAGGCGTTACCGTAAGGTGGGAGATAAGTGGCTGAAAGAACCCACGCATTTCCGCGGACAATGGGGCATTACGCAGGATGATCACGGTCGTCTTTACTATAATAACAACTCCGAAAACCTGCTGGGTGATTATTTTTCCCCGGGACTTGGTGGCACCAATCCGCAACAGAACAATGCCGATGGTTTCGACCAGAAAATAGTACCCGATAACCGCACGTATCCCGCGCGTCCTACGCCCGGCGTAAACCGCGGTTACCAGAAAGGTTCGCTGGACGATAGTCTCCGCCTGGTGAAATTCACCGCCGCCTGTGGTCCGGTGATTTACCGCGCTAACCTGCTGCCGGCTACCTATGCCGGAAATGCCTTTGTAGCTGAGCCTTCGGCCAACCTGATCAAAAGAAATATTTTATCAGACAGCAGCTACATCGTAAAAGGTGTACAGGCGTATCAGCGGAAAGAATTCCTCGCCAGCACCGATGAACGTTTCAGACCGGTGGACCTGCGTACCGGCCCGGATGGCGCTTTGTATATCGCCGATATGTATCGCGGCATCCTGCAACACAAAACCTACCTCACCGAATACCTGAAGAACGAAATAAAGATGCGTAACCTTACGCAGCCACTGAACTGCGGACGTATTTACCGCGTTATTCCTGCCGGCAGTAAACCACAACAGGTAACGTTTGAACTTACGCCCGCCTTCCTCGGTAAAATGCTTGGTAATGAAAATGGTATTTTGAGAGATAAAGCGCAACAGCTCATCATTGATCAGCACTTAACCACGATGGCGCCGGAACTAAGGACCATGCTGAAAGACGCGGCGCATCCGCTGACGCAGATCCACGCCCTCTGGACGCTGGAAGGGCTGCACAGTCTTACCGCAGAAGATATCAGCGGTATCTGGCAACAGCCGGATCCTGTGTTGAAGATGCAGGCACTGGCAGCATTGCCGGCTGTATTAAACAGCAGCAGTATCAAAGCAACAATAGCGGCACTGGACTCCCTGTCGGATAACCCATACCTGGCGCCGGTTGTAGCCTATGTATTGCCTGTGGTTGGAAAACTGGATAAAGCCGCCGCCACCCGCCTGGAAGATAAAATGATAAAAACGTATGCCCCTGACCGTTATGTGGCAGCAGCACTGGTAAATAACGCGGCAAACCGCGAAGCGGCATTGCTGAAACAGGTAATTGCCTGGAACCCTGATACCACGCTGGTGTTGCGCCGGCAGCTGGAAACAGTGCTGAAGAACATGGACAGCAAAGCCAATGCGAAAAAAATGGAGGCATTGCGGAAAGAACTGCCACGGGGATATAAGATTTTCAATACCGTATGTCAAACCTGTCATGGTAAAAGCGGGGAAGGCATTGCTTCTATGGCGCCGCCGCTGAATGAAAGCAATTGGGTAAACGGCAACAAGAAAGCATTTATATCTATTGTATTATACGGCCTTACCGGCCCGGTGGAAGTACACGGCAAAGTGTACAAAGCACCGGAAATAAATGGCGATATGCCGGGCATCGGCGCCAGTGATGAATTCAGTGATGCAGATATTGCACAATTACTGACGTTCCTGCGCAGTGCCTGGAATAATAAAGCCGATAAAGTTTCTGCTGCAGATATCCAGCAGGTGCGGAAGCTGAACAATGGCCGCCAGAAGCCTTTCACAGCGGGAGAATTAACGAATTGACCGTTTGTTGTAAATAAAAGCCTTATCTTTGCCGGATACAATTATTTATTAATTGAATCCGGCAACTAACATATTAGTCTTACTCAATACACCCCGTGCATCCAAATGCACGTGCGGGTTCCTGTTGCCGTTCTTATCCTGCCCCAAAGACTTCAACAATTAAGCCCGGGCAACTTTTAGTACATAAAGTGTTGTACCCGGGGGGATAACTACCTGCGTAGTTTTATTCCGCTAGTATTTTCCAAAACAATCTTATAAAATCAGTTTTATGAATCATCGGATAGCACGATGGGCAGTTTATTTTTTATGCCTGTTGCTGGATGTGAGCGTGGCTGCCAGCCTTTATCGCGGTTATTTAAGCGGATGGATCCTGTTACCGGTAGCGGTAGGACTTACCCTGCTGACGATCTACGACCGGCTGCAGGGTAAGCATGCGTTGTTGCGTAACTACCCGTTACTTGGCCGGTTGCGTTACCTGCTGGAGCAGATCAGACCCGAAATGCGCCAGTACTTTTTTGAATCGGATACAGACGGGCGGCCTTTCAGCCGCCGTCAGCGTGCAGTAGTGTACCAGCGCGCAAAAGACGTAAAACAAACCGTTGCTTTCGGCGCACTGGATAACATGTATGAACCCGGCTATGAATGGGCCGCCCATACTGCCTTTCCAACGAAGGTAAAACCGGAGTCGTTAAGGGTAAATATCGGAAATGAACAATGTGATAAGCCATATAATGCCAGCCTGCTGAACATCAGCGCCATGAGTTATGGCGCATTGAGTAAAACGGCCATCGCTTCCCTGAACGGAGGCGCGCAGATAGGAGGGTTTGCCCATAACACAGGAGAAGGCGGGATTAGTCCTTATCACCTGCAGCATGGCGGCCACCTGATCTGGCAGATCGGCACCGGCTATTTCGGTTGCCGCGATGAAAAGGGAGATTTCTCTCCCGAAATATTTGCCGCTGCGGCAGCAGCACCAGCTGTAAAAATGATTGAAGTGAAACTGAGCCAGGGCGCCAAACCCGGCAAGGGCGGGGTATTACCGGCAGCGAAGAACACACCGGAAATTGCAGGCATCCGTAAAGTAAAGCCGGGTGTGAGCGTGTTATCGCCCGCCGGTCATACGGCCTTTAGCAATGAGTATGAGATGCTGGCCTTTTTACAGCAGCTGCGTAAACTTTCCGGCGGTAAGCCTGTGGGGTTTAAGCTGTGCGTAGGCCGTGCGGACGAGTTTGAGCGTATTTGTATTGCGATGATCAACACGGGTGTTTACCCCGACTTTATCACCGTAGATGGTGCAGAAGGTGGCACCGGCGCGGCTCCGCTGGAATTTACCGATTCCATCGGGATGCCTTTGTATGATGCACTGGCTGTAGTGGTAAACCTGCTGAGGCATCACCAGCTGAAGCAACATGTGCGCATCATTGCCAGCGGTAAGATCATTACCGGCTTTGATATTATGAAAGTACTGGCAATGGGGGCGGATGCGTGTTACAGTGCGCGGGGAATGATGCTGGCGCTGGGATGTATCCAGGCGTTGCAGTGCGACAGCGGCAGCTGTCCCGTAGGCGTGGCTACGCAGGATCCGCATTTGTACCATGGCGTAAATGTGGCCGACAAAAAGGTACGTGTGGCTAATTATCACCGCAATACTATTGCCGCATTGGCAGAGCTGATGGGCGCCTGCGGATTTGCTGATGCAGAGAAGGTAGACCCTGCAGCCATGTACAGGCGTGTAACAAGAACGGATATACGATCTTATGAAGAAATATATGCGCCGGATCACAACAGCAAAGCGGGAGCATCGCTGTATCCGGGGCCATCTGTAAACAACTGACATAAAACCCGGTTATCATGAAAAAGAAACAGATTATTGTGTCCCTACATGATTACGAAATCCTTAAAACCCTGTGCTATCATGCACCGGGTACCGATAAGCTGAGAGAAGAGCTCGACAGGGCCACTGTTAGGAAAGGTAAGGTGCCAGCCGATGTGGTACAGGTAAACTCCACCCTTAAATTCAGGGATGAGCGTAGTGGGGCTATTAGAAGTGTACAGCTGGTATTGCCGGCTGCCAGCAATTTACAGCTGGGTAAGTTATCGATCCTTTCTCCCATAGGCACGGCCTTACTGGGATATAGCACGGGGGATGTTATTGACTGGGAAGTACCTGCGGGAAAAACGCAGCTGCATATCCTGGATGTAACAAATCCGGAGGGGAGCGTATAAAAGAGGCTATTAGTGTTAGCGATCAAATATGTATCATAGGAGCGAAAAAAGCCCTGGCGTCTGCCAGGGCTTCCTTTTTTATTGATAAGTTATTTTGTCGCCGTATTTGATGTGATACTTGTCGCAGAATCCACCGTTTACTTCCAGCACGTATTTAGCCTTTTTGAAAGAAGGAAGACTTTCTTCCGACAGGGGTGTCGCGTATTTCTGAATGGACACAATTTCCAGTTTATCATCTATGTAGATAATATCAAGGGAGATGTAGGTGTTTTTCATCCAGAAGGCGCGTTCTTCCATGTCGGGGAAAATGAAAAGCATGCCCTGATCATCTGTCATGGATTTGCGGTACATCAGCCCATCGGCGCGCTGTTCATCTGTTTGGGCCAGCTGGATATCTATTTTCCGCAGGGTATCTGCTCCTGATTTGGAAACGAATGCCAGGGCGCCTTGTTTTTTGAACGCGATGCCGTTGGAAGTTTCACCGGCAGTTTCCGTAGTGGCGGCCGTGTTGGTGCCGGCAGCTGCGGAACTGTTGGTGTTACTGTTGTTCTGATGACAGCCAGCGATATATAAACTGGCTATCAGGATACATTTCAGGTGTAATTGCATAAAACAGCGATACTATTTGGTCAGTAGTTCTTCGTCTGAAAAAACTACATCTGTGTAATCTCTTATTTCGTTGTACACGGTATCTCTTTCCACGGGTCTTCTGCCGGCCTGTTTGATGAGCATGGTGAGCTGGGCGGTGTTCATAGAAGGGTTTTGTTCTTCCGAACCGGCCATAGAGTAAATTTTGGTGGTATCATCTATGGTGCCGTCCAGGTCATTCACACCGAAAGACAGGGTAAGCTGTGCGGTGTTTCTTCCCAGCATAGGCCAGTAGGCTTTCAGGTGGGGGAAGTTATCCATGTATAAACGTGCGATGGCGTACAGCCTGAGATCTTCCACGATGGAGGATTCCGGGATATGCGACATATCGTTGCCTTTATTACGGAACTTCAGCGGAATGAAGGTATTGAAGCCACCGGTTTCGTCCTGCAGGGAACGTAAGCGTTCCATGTGGTCGATGCGGTCGGCAAAAGATTCAACATGACCGTACAGCATGGTGGCGTTGGTGTGCATGCCGCGGTTGTGGGCAGCTTTATGAATGGCGAGCCATCCGTCGGCATCAACTTTATCGTGACATATTTTAGCGCGCACTTCTGGTGCAAATATTTCAGCGCCGCCGCCTGGCATGGATTGCAGGCCGGCTTCGTTGAGAATACGCATACCTTCTTCTATGCTTACTTTGGCTTTGCGGAACATGTAATCCAGTTCCACAGCAGTAAATCCTTTGATGTGCAGGTCCGGACGGTGTGCCCTGATCTTCTGGATCAGTTCCACGAAGAAGTTGAGCTGCATTTTTGGATGTACACCGCCAACAATATGTACTTCTGTAACGGGTTGGTTATCGTATTTTTTAACGATGTCCATCATCTGGTCGATACTCAGTTCCCATCCGTCTTCCCTGTTTTTATACAACCGGGAATAGGAGCAGAAGTGGCAGGTGAATACACAAACGTTGGTAGGTTCGATATGGAAGTTACGGTTGAAGTAAGTCTTGTCACCGTGCATTCGCTCGCGTACCAGGTTGGCTAACGCACCCAAAAAGCCGATATCGCCTTTTTCAAATAAGATCAGCCCTTCTGCGGGTGTAATTCTTTCCTGTTGGAGGATCTTTTCTGCAATGCCCTTCAATGCTGCGTCCAGGTTGGGTTGCTGAAGGAGCGTTTGAACAGCCGGATAATCTTGTCTCATCGTCATCTTACTTTCATTAATTTGATGGTGTTGGCCCTGTTCCTGTAAATTAATTTTACAAAATAAACACCATTTGGCTCATTTACCAAATTAAAGGTCAGCCGGTTGCCGGCGCCGATAGCTGCGGCCGGGCGGCTCATAATAAACTGTCCCTGTACATTGTAAATGGATACCTGCAGCAGGTCTTCCGGTATTTCCAGGAATGTTACCCAAACAATACCGTCTGTAGGGTTGGGATTCACCAATACTCCTTTTTCACGGAGGGTTTGATTCACTGATTTGGTGACAATATTAATATTATCAATATAAATGTTATTCTCTGAGTTTGAGATGTTTCTGAAGGCTACCTGGAACTTTCCTTTATGACTTACAGTGGTCAGATCCACAGAATCCCGGCGCCATTCGGTGGCGGTAGGGATGTATTCTGTTTGAACAGCTGTGGGGCGTGTAATAAGATTCGGCCCCCATTTGGAATACAGGACCTGGCCGGTTTCGCGGCAGTCGTTGGTAACCAGCACCTGCAGGGTATCCCATGCGTTTCCGGTGGCAGCGGGGTCGGTAAATACGGCTGCGGCTACATCGAAAAAGAGGAATACGGAGTCTGCGCCCTTTGGATCAATGACCGGTGTAATGAGGTCATCAGTCTGGTCGTTGGTATTGTATCCGAGGTTGCGTATGAGGGCGGAAGCGCTGCTGCCTTTGCCCACATTCCGCACGCGTTCCCAGGTAAAGCTGTGGTCAGGATTATAGAGGTCCCAGCCCGGGGGCGGGAAGCTGTCGTTTTCAAAGCCCTGTTCAAAAGGCAGGGTGGCTTCCGCATCATAACGGAAACGGATATCCGCTGTATCGTTGGTAACGTTTCCATCCGGCTGGCCGTTGGGCGATTGCGTATATGCTTTCAGGTTATAGCTGCCGATTGCCACATTGGAAGAAGGAAGTGTTACGGTGGTTTGCTGCAAACTGGCCAGGTTGCCTGCCCACTGGTAAGAAGTAAGGGCGCCGTTGTTTACCTGGTACCAGATCCTCACGGCAGTGAGGGCATTGGCGCCGCGGTTACGCAGGGTTACTACCGGTGTAATATTGTTGTTGCATATCTTGCCATCCGGGGCGTTGATGCTTACCAGCGAGGCGTCGTTATTCACCATAACAGGAGGTACGCAACCGTTGGACGTTATCAGGCTGGCGGTTGTATTTTCCAGTACAAAGCGCATGCGATCCACCTGTCCGGCGGTAAAGAGGTGCATACAGGCGTCATCGGTATAGTCCATGTAGTTCATGAACATTATGCCCGGCGAGGTGGTAGTGCAGTTGTCGAGCCGCGGAAAGGAGGGGCATCCATACGTGTTGTCGCCTTGCACAGGTGTATCGGTGATACCATCATCAACGGTACATCCTCCGTTATCATCTCCCCAAATATGTTTTAACCCGAAATAATGGCCTATTTCATGCGTGGCGGTTCTGCCGAGGTTGTAGGTACTGCCTACGCTGCCGGTAGTGCCAAAAGCGGTGTATTGCACCACTACGCCCTCTTGTTCAACAGGGTAGCCGGTACCCGGAGGGGCGGCCACGCCGAGGTAATTGCCGGAAAGGCGGGTAACCCAGATATTGAGGTATTTGCTGTGATCCCAGGCGTCGGAGCCGCCGGTATTGTTGTACTTGGCGTCTGCCGCGGCGTTGCTGATAGAAAAGCTTTGGCCGGCAGCTGTTTGTACCCTTACAATGCCATTGGTAGGTTCATCGTCGGGGGTTCTTTGGGCGAGGCAGAAATTGATGCGGCTGTTGCCGATCCGCGCCTGCCATACTGCGGGCACCTGGCTGATATCGGGATTGGCGGCGTTGTAATCCCGGTTCAGGGCATCGATCTGTGAGGCGATCTGCGCATCGGTTACCAGCGCAGGATTATCCAATACTACGTGGACCACCACGGGAACAGATACTGTTTGCGGAATGGCTTCCACCATTGCCCGCAGCTGTTGCCGTTGCTGGCCCAGCATCATTTTATTTTCGTTATTCTGTATAATATTTTGAAGATAAGGAATTTCTTTTACCCGCTGTTGCAGTGCTTCGGCGGTGCCGCATTTACGTTGACCGTTGGCCGTAGCGCAATAAAAAAAGGTAACCAGGGCGAGGATATAGTGACGCAAAAAAATAGATTTTGGCTTTGAAGATACGCGAAAAATCGCCTTCGGCGATGAAATTGTCCTGGAGCAGGATTAAATTGATTACACTGATTTAGCTGATTTGATTATGTGTTGATTTTTATGGATTTTATAAAAGATAGAAGTGGATTTTGTCTTTCCCGCTGATTACGCTGATCAGGAGGATTTTTTTCTTTGGGAGATGGGGTATTTACGGATGATATGAACAGTAGATAGCACATGCTTTGCATATACTTTTGAGATGCTTTACACATGCCTTTGACGTGCTTTATACCTGCCTTTGATGTGGAGATGACGTGGACTTGATCGGTAATGTGTTGTGTATCAATACGCTATAAGGGGTTTCAAGACATTCGTTAGATAGGTTTCATCAGAGAAAGAAACTGGATATCAATGCTTTAGACACATTATAAAGATAAACAAAATCCGCTTCTATCTTTTATAAAATCCATAAAAATCAACACATAATCAAATCAGCTAAATCAGTGTAATCAATTTAATCCTGCTCCAGGACAATTTCATCGCCGAAGGCGATAGATACCTGCAAAAAAAAGCGCTCCGGATCAAACCGGAACGCTTTCAAAACTCAGTTTTTATAAAAATTACATATTGGCCTGTATTTTTTTATCCAGTACGGATTTAGGCACAGCACCTACCTGTTTGTCTACAACCTGACCACCTTTTACGAAAAGGATAGCAGGGATACTGGTGATACCGTAGTTTACAGACAACTGAGGATTCTGATCCACGTTAACCTTTCCGATATTTACTTTACCTGCGTAATCTTTAGACAGTTCTTCGATTACCGGACCGATAGCGCGACAAGGGCCACACCATTCTGCCCAGAAGTCAATAACAGTTAATTTATCGGAATTCAGAACTTCCGTTTCAAAGTTCGCATCAGTGATTTCTAAAGCCATATTCTTTGATTTTAAAATGTTTTTATTTTAACGATTGTTTTGATTTTTATGATTATGTTATATTATGATCAAATCTTGATCCGAGTGCAAATTACTGCATTTTTGACATCTTACTTATTGATTATCTCTATATACACATCGATATCCGGCTGTTTGTGAAGGAAACCCGCCAACTCGTCATTCATCTCTATATTCCGGTTAAAAGTATGCAGTTTTGCCTGGGTTTGATCGTCGCGGTCGGTCAGGTGTACATGCAGTACGCTGTTGCCCGGGAAGCGGTTTACATTGTCTACCAGGAAGTCTACCATCTCCTTTTTGATGAACTTGGGCATCGTGTTCAGGTATACCTGCTTGGTGTGGGTTTTCTTTACTTCCTGTAACAGCTGGATGCTGCTTACTTTGAACTCATATTCATTGTCGTTAAACCGTTTGGATTTGAAGCCGCCGTTGATAAACAGGCAAAGGCCCGGTTTCAGGTAGGGGGCAAAGCGGATGAAATCTTCACTCCACAGGGCAAATTCAAACTTACCGGTGTAATCTTCTATGGTCATCACGCCAAACTGGCGGTTATTGCGGGAAATCCTCTCCTGGGCGTTGGTGATATATACCGCCAGGCGGAAATTGCGTTCCCGGGAGCGGCCACCGTTGCCGCCCGGCTGGGCTATTTCGGTCTGATATTCCACCAGTTCCTGCACGGAATTCATGTGGTAATGCTTCATTTCAAAGCGGTAGTCATCCAGGGGATGGCCGGAAATGTAGATACCGGTGATATCCCTTTCGTTGTTGAGCTTCATGATCAGCGGCCAGGCGTCGCAGGCCGGGATCTTTGGCGGCTCCACATCGGGGAGGTCGTCGGCGCCGAAGAGGCTGCCCATGTTGGAAGAGCCTGCTGTTACCTGCTGCCCGAATTTCACAATCTTATCCAGGCCGGTGAGCTGTTCGCCTTCCGGTTTGTGGAAATACTGCGCACGGTGCAGTTCAGGGAAGCTGTCGAAAGCGCCCGACATTACCAGGGCTTCCAGTGATTTTTTATTTACAGCGCGTTGATTAACGCGTTTGATAAAGTCGAAGATATTTTTGAAAGGACCATCCTTTTTACGTTCTTCCAGCAGGTTTTCGATGGCGGCTTCACCTACGCCTTTCAGGCCACCAAGACCGAAACGTACCTGGCCCTGCTTATTTACAGCGAAACCTTTGAAAGATTCATTCACATCGGGCGGCAATACGTCGATGCCCATGCGTTTGGATTCTTCCATGAAGAAGGTGATCTTTTCAATATTGCTGGCGCAGTTCAGTACGGCGGCCATGTATTCGGAAGGGTAGTGGGCTTTCAGGTAGGCCGTTTGATAGGCCACGAAAGCATAGCAGGTGGAGTGGGATTTGTTGAACGCGTAGGAGGCGAACGCTTCCCAGTCGGTCCATACTTTTTCGCAAACCTTTGGATCGTGGCCGTTTTTGGCGCAACCTTCCATAAACTGCGCCTTCATTTTATTCAGTACTGCGATCTGCTTTTTACCCATCGCTTTACGCAGTACGTCCGCGTCACCTTTGGAGAAGCCTGCCAGTTTCTGGCTCAGCAACATCACCTGTTCCTGGTATACCGTGATACCGTAGGTATCGTTGAGGTATTCCTCCATTTCGGCGATATCGTATTGCACCGGTTCCAGTCCGTGTTTACGGCGGATAAAGGAAGGAATGTACTCCAGTGGTCCCGGGCGGTACAGGGCGTTCATGGCGATGAGGTCATCGAACCTATCGGGTTTCAGCTCGCGCAGGTATTTCTGCATACCGGGCGACTCGAACTGGAACGTAGCGTTGGTTTCGCCTTTCTGGTAGAGGTCATACGTTTTGGCGTCGTCCAGCGGGATATTATCTATTTCGATGGAGATGCCGTGGTTCTGGCGGATCAGTTCCAGCGCGCCTTTGATGATGGTAAGGGTTTTCAGCCCCAGGAAGTCCATCTTGATTACGCCGGCAGATTCAATGATGCTTCCTTCAAACTGGGTTACCAGCAGGTCGGAGTCTTTTGCAGTAGATACGGGGATCAGGTCGTACAGGTCCTGCGGGGCAATGATGATACCTGCCGCATGGATACCGGTGTTACGCACGGAGCCTTCGAGTACGCAGGCTTCGCGGAGTACTTCTGCCTGGAGGTCGGTGCCTTTGATGAGTTCCCGCAGCTTTTTCACGTTCTCAATGTCTTCACCGGCAAGACCTTCCTTATCGGCGAGGCTCTTTTCACCTTCGAGAGGAGCGTTGAAGATACGATCCAGCTGGATACCGGGTTTATCCGGAACCATTTTAGCGAGGATATTGGATTCTATCAGGGGGAGGTCCATTACGCGGGCCACGTCCTTGATACTCATTTTGGCGGCCATTGTACCGTAGGTAATGATCTGTGCTACCTGGTTGCGGCCATATTTCTGTACAACGTAATCAATTACTTTCTGACGGCCTTCATCATCGAAGTCCGTATCAATATCGGGCATGCTCTTACGTTCCGGGTTAAGGAAACGCTCAAACAGGAGGTTGTACTTGATGGGGTCTATATTGGTGATGCCAATACAGTAGGCTACGGCCGATCCGGCGGCCGATCCACGACCCGGACCAATAAATACGCCCAGTTCACGGCCTGCCTTGATGAAGTCGGCCACAATGAGGAAGTAACCGGCAAAACCCATGTTTTCGATTACCTGCAGTTCAAAGTTGATACGTTCTTCAATATCGGCGGTCATTTCCATATACCGGGTACGGGCGCCTTCATAGGTGATATGGCGCAGGTACTGGTCCTGGGTAATAAATTCTTTCGGAATAGGGAAGTTGGGCAGCAGGATATCTCTTTTAAGATCCAGCAGCTGTACTTTATCTACAATTTCGTTGGTATTATCGATGGCCTGTGGAAGATCATGAAACAGTTTGCTCATTTCTTCCGTTGTCTTGAAATAGAACTGGTCGTTATAAAAAGCGAAACGCCTGTTCTTTCCGCCACCACCACTATCGTCGTCAGAAAAATCTTTATTGGTAGGGGTGCTTTTCTTTTCACCGGTGTTAATACAAAGAAGGATGTCGTGCGCGTTGGCATCGGCCTGGTCTACATAGTGGGAGTCGTTGGATGCGATCACCTTTACATTATACTTCTCTGCAAAGCGGAGCAGTACTGCGTTTACCTGTTCCTGTTCCGGAATACCGTGGCGTTGTAATTCTACATAAAAATCTTCTCCGAAAATATCCAGCCACCAGCGGAATTCTTTTTCTCCTTCTTCTTCTCCTTTGCGCAGGATGATCCTGGGTACAGAAGCGCCGAGGCAGCAGGTGGTGGCGATGAGCCCTTTGTGATATTGTAATACGAGTTCTTTATCGATGCGGGGATACTTACCATACAGTCCTTCCATATAGCCCAGGGAGCAAAGTTTGATGAGGTTGCGGTAACCTTCATCATCTTTTGCCAGTAACACCTGGTGATAACGTACATCTTTTTCTTCCCTTGTAAAAGCTCTCTTGTGGCGGTTTTCCACTACATAGAATTCGCATCCTACGATGGGCTTTACTTTTAGTCTTTTATCTTTCGGATCGCCCGGATTTAATTTATTGTTGTATGCTTCTGCCACAAACTGAAATGCGCCAAACATATTACCATGATCTGTAATCGCCAGTGCGGGCTGATTGGAAGCCATCGCCTTTTTATACAGCGATTTAATGTCGGCTGCCCCATCCAGTAAAGAGTATTGGGTGTGAACGTGTAAGTGGGAAAAATTCATCTGCTAATCTGTTTCGTCAAGCGACAAAAGTAGGGATAAAAAATCAACTGTGATTAATGATTTAGTTGATTGTATTTCTGTCTGTCATATAAATCATATTAATCGCAGTTGTAAATCCCTATATATTTGTATTTTAGCGAAAATTTAGCCAGAGCTTATGATCAGAGTAAAGGGACATCTACTTGTGAAGTTATCGATATGTGCATTATCGCTCAGTTCCTGCGCTTCATTAAAGAAAGGTACCGCTAATAAGAAACCTGCCACCACACCAGCCACTGCCAACAACAACCGTATTGAATTTATAGATGGTATCGCTACCAGCCGTACCTCCCGCAATAATACTTCTCACTATAACAGCAAAGATGTAAGCATCAGTAAAAACATTACCAGGGGCAGTGCCAACCTGGAAAATGCACAGAGCTGGCAATTTAAATATGCGCAGTTACTGGATGTGGCTGTAGAAGAAGTACTGAACCAGAAGCTCTACAGTTTTATTGACGACTGGTACGGCACACCTTACCGGCTTGGCGGCAAAACGAGAGACGGCATCGATTGTTCGGGGTTTGTGAATACCCTCATGAACACCGTGTTTCAGCTGGGCCTTTCCGGGAACTCCACCGACCTGTATTCACAGGTGAAAAGATTAAAGCCGCATGACCTCCATGAAGGCGACCTGGTATTTTTCAGGATCCATCATAAACGTATTTCCCATGTAGGTATCTACCTGGAGAATGATAAATTCGTACACGCATCTACCAGTGCCGGCGTCATGATCAGTGATCTGAAAGAGCCTTACTGGAAGCGTTATTTTGCCGGCGGAGGAAGACTATAGCCACTTCTACACATTTGTTTTATTGTTAATTTTATACGATTTTTACCGTTTTAACCTAACAACTGCGCTGCGCAGTACTTTTTCATATCATGGAATTTGCTCCCATCGTATTATTTGTATACAACCGGCCAGAGCTGACCCTGAGCACTTTACAGCATCTGAGTGAAAACAGGGAAGCAGAGGAGAGCACCTTGTATGTTTATTGCGATGGCGCAAAAGAAGGCGCTTCCGAAGAACAACGGCAGCTGATCAAACAGGTGCGCGACATCGTGCATAGCCGGCAGTGGTGTAAGGAAGTGATTATTTTAGAAGCGACAAAGAACAAAGGACTGGCTACCTCCGTGATCGACGGGGTAACAGAAGTGATTGGCAGGCATGGGAAAATAATTGTATTGGAAGATGATCTTACAGTATCTCCCTTCTTCCTGAAATATATGAACGATGGGCTCACAAAATATGAGCACAACGAAAAGGTAATGTCGGTGCATGGATATCTGTATCCGTTTAAGATGCCGGCAGATTACAACGCCTCTACTTTCCTGGTGCATGATCCGGGCAGTTTGGGCTGGGGTACCTGGCAACGGGCATGGAATAAGTTTGAGCGGGACACCGACGTGGTAATTGCCAAAATAAAAGAACAGGGTTTGAAAGCAGCGTTTGATTTCTGGGGAGCTTATCCTTTCTTCCGGATGCTGCACCAGCATAAGCACGGGAAAGTAAGCTCGTGGGCTATCCGCTGGAGAGCCACCGCCTACCTGCACGACATGCTTACGTTATACCCGGTAAAATCGCTGGTAAGGCATGATGGCAACGTGGCCTCGGCTACGCATCATTATAAGGAAGAGGATTGGCTGTATACAGACATTTATCAGCATCCCATCGCGGTAGATGACATTCCCGTAAAGAATAATTTGCCGATGGAAAAAGTGTTTGCAAAATTCCTGCGGGCGAATGCCGGTATGACGATACCTGCGAAGATTAAAAACAGGCTTAAAAAATACTGGAGAAAAATAACCGGCCATGCTTAAAGTAATCAGGAAGATATTCAAAAAGATGAAACGGGAAGTAATATCTCCTGTTTCCTGGGATAATTTAAGAAGATTGCAACCGCTTGCCACCGGCTTTGGCTACAATCGTGGTACCCCGGTAGACCGGCACTACATTACCTCTTTTCTCAGTGCCCATCGTGCCGATATTCACGGGCAGGTACTGGAAATAGCCGAAAGCAGTTATTCAAAGCAGTTTGGTACCAACGTGAGCAGCTATGAAGTACTGCATGTGCAGCCAGGTAAAGACGTGACCATCATCGGCGACCTGACCAACAAAGCATCGCTGCCGGCCAACTATATCGACTGCTTCATTTGTACGCAAACATTTAATTTCATCTACGATTTTAAGACAGCCATCGAAGGAGCGCATCATCTGCTGAAGCCGGGAGGCGTATTACTGGCCACACTGGCAGGCGCTACACAGATCTCCGTATACGACGAACAACGTTGGGGCGACTACTGGCGGTTCACCATACAATCGGCTGCGAAAGTTTTCGGCGAAATTTTTGGTAAAGACAATATCGAAATCATTTCTTACGGCAATGTACTCACCTGTACGGCTATCCTCCAGGGAATTACCGCAGAGGAATTATTGCCGGAAGAAATGGATTACCGCGATCCGGTATATCCTATTATCATTGCGGTGAGGGCAAAGAAAGCGTAACGATTAAAAACTGTACTATTATCTAATGGGAGACCTGAGTAAAAAAATATTTTCAGTGGTGCACTATGTGGCCAACAAAGTGCAACAGCCGGCGGTTATTTTATTGTACCACCGGGTCACCACCCTGCAGCAGGACCCACAGGACCTCTCTGTTACGCCGGAACACTTCAGCTCACACCTGGCGCACCTGGCCACCGATTACAATGTGCTGGATGCCGAACGGTTCCTCTATCATGTTAAAAACAAAAAAGCCTTTCCGGAACGTTCCGTATTTGTGACGTTCGACGATGGCTATGCAGACAACTACCTGGAAGCATTGCCTTTACTGACGAAGCACCAGGTGCCTGCCCTGTTTTATATCACTACCTCTAAAATCAATACTGCCTACGAATTGTGGTGGGACGATCTCGAAAGAGTGCTGCTCACACCCGGTAACCTGCCACCTGTTTTACAGATCACCATCAACGGGCAGCCGGCGCAATACACCACAGATACGCTTGCGGCTATACGCGAAACATACTACGCGTTGCAGCAGGTGCTACGTTTCTGTAAGCCTGCGGAAATTGAATTGGCCATGCAGCAGTTGTACGAATGGTCCGGCAAAACCGCTACCGGTCGCCCTTCCCACCGGTTAATGACCTGGGAAGAAGTAAAAGCGATGGGCGATGCCTCCTATGCTGCCATTGGCTGCCATACCCACCGTCACCCGGCAGTGGGCATGCTGACTTATGAAGAGCAGTATACCGAAATAGGGATGTCCAAAGAAATACTGGAAGGCGTACTGGGCACTCCACAGGTACATTTTTCCTATCCTTTTGGCGGCAGGAAGTTCCTCGGCACCAAACGCTATTACAACGCAGACAGTATCAAAGCCTGTAAGGCTTTGGGTTTGCAGATGGTATGCGCCAACTATCACGGACAGGTACACAGCTGGAGCAATCCGTATGCACTGCCCCGCATCCTGGTGCGCAACTGGCCACCGGATGTATTCCGTAAACAAATGCAACAGTTCTTTAAATACTAGCTGGTGAAAGTACTTTTTATCAATAAATATGAGAACAGCGGCGGCGCTGCCATAGCGGCGCAAAGGATTGCAGCCGGGCTGGCGGAGTATTATCATACCGTCAATGATTTCCTGGTGGGCACCCATACCGCTTCTTCCCGTGCTACCGCTACCCGTCCGGGTGCGGTGCGGAATGTTATTGAAAGAGGACTCAATGTACTGAGTAACCGGGCAGGACTACAATATTTATATTTTCCTTTTTCCACTTCTGCCATCATGCGGCACGCACAGGCTTATCAGCCTGATGTGATCAGCCTGCATAATATTCACGGCGGATATTTTGACGCCACCTTATTACCGCGCTTATCCGCTATAGCGCCTATTGTGTGGACCCTGCATGATATGTGGGCCATCACGGGCAACGCGGCGCATACCTTCGGCGACACTTCCTGGAAAAGCGGCCTGGCCGGCAAAGGGGAACACAAACGTGCCCCTGCTATGGGATTGCCTACCGGCAATTATCTCATAAAGAGAAAACAAAAGCTGTATGCAGGCAGTGATCTGCATATTGTTTCGCCTTCGCGGTGGTTGTACGATATGACCGCTGAAAGTCCGCTTACCAGGAACAAACCGTTGTATCATATTCCCAATCCTATCGATACGGATTATTTCCGGCCGCAGGATAGAGCTGCTTCCCGCCAGGCACTGGGCCTTCCGGCAGACGCATCTGTGATCACTTTTGTATCCGAGCGGTTGTTTAACAGCGAGTTTAAAGGCGGCGCAGAACTGCTGCATATTTTACACCTGCTGGATGCACAGCTGGACCGGAAAGTATACCTGCTGATGATAGGTAAAGATCAGCTGCCCGGAACATTTAAACACCTGGAATGCGTGTATACCGGTTATGTGAAGGAAACCGGGAAAATGATGCAATGCTACAGTGCCAGCGATATTTTTTTCTATCCCACCAAGGCGGATAACCTGCCCAATGTGCTGATAGAAGCCGGTAGTTGTGAAACTGCCTGTATTACCTTTGATGTAGGCGGATGCCGGGAAATAGTGCAGGACGGCGTAACGGGGTATGTGGTTGCACCCGGCAACCAGCAGGAGTTTGCCGCAAAAACGCTGCACTTGCTGAACCATCCGGATACCTGCCGGCAGTTTGGCAAAGCGGCCAGAACATTTACAGAACAGCATTTTGGAATGAAAGTAGTAGCCGGACAGTACTATCACCTGTTTCAATCAGTGGTCAGGAACCCGCAATAATCAGATACATGAACAAAGCATCTTCGCCGGTATTAAGCATTATTACGGTATGTTTTAATGCCGAGAAATTTATTGAGAATACCATCCAGAGTGTGCTGGCGCAAACTTACCCGCACATTGAATACATCATTGTGGACGGCGCTTCACGCGATAATACAATGGGAGTGATCGAAAAATACCGCTCCCGTATTGCCACGGTGATCTCTGAAAAAGACAATGGTTTGTACGATGCCATGAATAAAGGCATGCAACTTGCTACAGGCGGATACCTGTTGTTTCTCAATGCAGACGATGTACTGGCATCGCCCGATGTGATCAGCAACATGTTCGCCACCTGTGAAGATGCCGATGTGTATTACGGAGAAGCCATGTTTATGGATGAGAACGGGCAGGACATTGGGTTGAGATCTGAACAAACACCGCACCAGGTACCGGAGCAACTGACCTGGAAAAGCCTGAAACACGGCATGGTGGTATCGCACCAGGCATATGTGATCCGCCGCAGTTTGAGTCCGTTATACGATTTGCAGTACCGGGTTTGCGCAGATATTGACTGGATGATCCGTACATTGAAGGCATCGCGGAAGATATGTAACACGCACCTGGTAGTGGCGAGGTTCAGGGTGGGAGGCACGTCCAAGCAGCACCAGCAGCTGGCGTGGAAGGAGCGTTACCGGATATTGAACCACTATTACGGTAAGCTGGCCAACCTGGTAAATCACCTGTTTATTGCAGGCAGGTACCTGGTTCGCAAAAAGTACTGATTGTTCCGTAAAATGAACCGCAACGGATATCGTATATTGAAAATGATGTCTATCTTGTGACGGTCGTCTTTCTGCGGAAAGTGAATGATTTAAAAAATTAAACCATTATAATGAATCGCATTGCTGTCATTAAATCTTTGTTGCAGAGAACAAAGGCCAAAGTTTACGTTGAAATAGGAGTAGATACCGGGTATGTGTTCTTTTCACTGAATGCGCCGGTAAAAGCAAAAATTGCTGTAGATCCTGAATTCAGGTTTTCCTTCAGGGCCTGGTTACGCACAAAGCTGAGACCGGGCAACGCCAAATACTTCCAGGTAACCAGCGACCAGTTTTTTGCAGATCAGAAAGAGATGCTTCGCCGGGATGGTATTGATGTAGCATTTGTAGATGGTTTACATACTTACAAGCAATGTTACCAGGATATCGTTAACTGCCTGGAATACCTGAACGACGGTGGTTTTATTGTGGTGCATGATGTGAATCCTCCCAATGCAGCCTGCGAATCGCCGGTAGGCGCTTCACAACAGGAAGTGCTGGCAAAGGCTGAAAGAGGGGAAATTCCCGACTGGACCGGCGCCTGGACCGGAGATGTGTGGAAGTCGATTGCCATGCTGCGCACCCGTAAGGATTTGCAGGTGTTTACCATCGACAGCGACTGGGGCATCGGTGTTATCACCAAAGGCACTCCGGAAAGTGTACTGGATGTAAGCATACCGGCCATTGAAGCCATGAGTTATGCCGATCTTGAAAAGAACCGGTATGAACTGATTAACTTAAAACCTTCCCATTACTTCTTTGAATTCCTGCAGGAGAAATACAGAAAATAGCCGGAATGAAAAAGGTATTTGTTGTTATTGTCACCTATAACGGAGCGAAGTGGATACATCAATGCTTTGGCAGTTTACGGTCGGGCAGTTATCCGGTGCAAACGATCGTAGTGGATAATGGCTCAACGGATGCCACCATTCCTATGCTGGAAGCGGATTACCCGGAAGTAACACTGATCCGTTCAGGCAGGAACCTGGGATTTGGACAGGCCAATAATATGGCTATTAAACAGGCGTTGCAGCAGGGGGCGGATTATGTTTTCCTGCTGAACCAGGATGCCTGGACAGAAGAGAACACCATTGCCGTGTTGATCAATGTAATGGAGCAACACCCCGAGTATGGGATCGTAAGCCCGGTGCATCTGAGTGGCGACTATAGTGGTATGGATGCAGGGTTTGCACAGTACTACAGTGTCAGTCAACCTGCACCCGGAGAACCGGTAAAGGACATATACCCCGTGGAATTTGTAAATGCCGCCGCCTGGATGATGAGTAAAGCCTGTCTGCAAAAAGCAGGATTGTTTCACCCGGTATTTTTTCATTATGGAGAAGATAATAATTTGGCGCAGCGGGTACTTTACTACGGGTTCAGGATAGGTGTTTGCCCGGCAGTAACCATTTGCCACGACCGCCACGCCCGTAAGGAAACTGAAGAGATGATCATTAAACATTACAAGGTGTACGGGTTGGTTACCTTAATGGATATACGAAGAAGAAACCTCTTTATCGCTTATCTGAAAGCGCTGAAAGACCTGGGAAAGCCGTTCCTGCTGGCATTGGCGAAGCTGAAATGGGGCAATGCGTGGAAAATCATCCGCACTTATACCAGTTTGATATCCCTTTACCCGGTAGTAAAAAAAGGCAGAAGCGAACAATAACAAAATATTATATAAAAGAAGAAGGGCGGAGAATCATCTCCGCCCTTCTTCTTTTATATAATATTACAATGCTTATTTTTTAGCAGTAGGTTTTTGCGGAGCCACCGGTTCCGGTGCAACACCTGTTTTGCTTTGCCTGATCACCTCGAACACGAGGGAAGCTGCTACCAGCAAGAGCAGGAGTACAGAAGTGATATTGGCTATTTTCAGTCCTTTCAGGAATGTTTGCGGCTCAAATTTCATTTCTATCTTATGTTCTCCGGCGGGTATTTTCAGCCCGCGCAGTGCATAGTCGGTACGGATAATATCAGTGGGTTTGCCATCGATAAATGCGTTCCAGCCGGCAGGGTAGTATATTTCAGAGAACACGCCGAAACCTTCCTGGCTGTTGCGGGAAGTGTATTCCAGTTTATTCAGGCCGTATTTGGTGAGTTTGATGGCGGCGGTACTATCGGCGCCTGGCTTGAAGCTGCCCAATTGTTTTTCAAACCGTTTGTCGATCACGGCGGAGTCGCGGGTATTCAGCGCATCCAGCGTTTTCATCTCTGTATTGGCATCGGGCGCCCATACGATGTCACGTACAAACCATGCATTACCATAGGCATCCGGGTTGCGCTGCGCCACCGGCTGCCCTGTTTTCTGATCGGGTACGATAAAGTATTTCGTGTTGAGCATGTTCAGCACATGCATATTGTTTTTGGCGATCTGGTGGGAGATGAGATCCTGGTAGATCCACAATTTAGCGGGGCTGTAACCACCGATATTTTTGTGGAAGTAAGAAGGAGAGGCATCATCAAACGGAGAGGTGGTAAGATTGAATACGCGATAGTATGGGTCCGGGTCCTGTTTGATCTGTTGATCAGCGGCAGAGGGCTGCAGGTCCTGCATATAGCTCATATCATCTACGAAGCTTTCGCTGCCGAGGTAGTTCTTATCTACCTGCCACAGATCGATGGTAACGGCTGCGGTGATGATGATAGCCGATACCTGCCATTTCATTTTGTTTACCAGGAAAGCCCAGATAGCGCCGGCAGCCACGAGGACGAAGAATGCAGAGCGGAAAGCATCTGTCAGCAACAGGCTGGCGCGGTCTTTCTCGAGGGCGCGGATAAGCAGTTTTCCGTTTTCCTCGCCACCCATCATTTGGGCGAAATATTGCAGCATGTTATCGTCGCTGGCGGATTTGAAGCCTACAAAGAAGTAGCTGATGAGGATAAAGCCGAGAAGGCATGCGCCGGTGATCAGGGCCGATTCTTTCAGTTTTTTCAGCAGTTCTTTGGTGGTGTGTTTACCATTGGCAATTTCCTGTAAGCCCCAGCAGGCCAGCACTACAAAGGTGAGTGATGGCAATACCAGCGCCTGCGCGGGTGCGCGGAATTTATTATACAGTGGCAAATAGTAGAATAGCGGATCATTGATGAACGCCAGGTTTTTACCCCATGCGAGGATAAAGCCGATCACCGTTATGGCGATCAGCCACCACTTATGCCAGCTCTTCACTAACAGTAACGACAATACGAAAAGGAAGCAGATGATAGCGCCTACATATACAGGGCCGGAAGTACCTTTCGACTGGGCGCCGTAGTAGAGTGGTAATTTCTGCTGGCTCAGGAACTGTTCTACCTGTGGTTCAGCGGCGCCAAGACTGATCATTTGCTGACCAAAGTTGGAACTTACCTTCAGCTTCTGGCCAGAGGAATTACCCACGTAGCCAGGGATGAGGAGCGTACCTGATTCTGCTTTACCATAGCTCCAGTCGTATGCGTAATCGATATCCAGGCCGGTAGACTTCTTCTGGTTTACGTCATCTTTATCCAGGGTGAGTTCCGATTTGCTGCCACGCATGGTGTAATCGGTGTATTCACGCAGGATCATAAGACTGTCCATAGAAGTGAGTACGGCCAAAACGCCGGCCACGGCCAGCAAGGCCGAAGCTTTGAAAAACTGGAGCAGTTGTTTCTCCCGGAAAAAATGTATAAATGCACACACGGCCAGGCAAAGCACCATGATCAGTGTGTAGTAGATAATTTGCAGGTGGTTATTGTAGATCAGCATGGCAGTGGCCAGGGCTGTTAACGCAGCGCCGGTGATCAGGCGGCCGCGGTAGGTGAGCACAATGCCTGCGAGTACAGCGGGCATCAGGGCGATGTCGTACATCTTGGTAACGTGCCCCACATCGATGAGGATCACATTATAGGAGCAGAAAGCAAAAGCGATGGCTCCCATTACCCGGATCCAGTATTTAAAATCCAGTATACAGAGGAGCAGGTACATGGATATCATGGCCAGGAACAGCATATTAACAGGATCCGGCGTATACAGCGTCACAATTCTATTCATGTACGCTATTTTATTGGCACCCGGACCTGTATATATCACGTAGGAGGGCATCCCTGCAAACATACTGTTGGTCCATAACGGACGTTCGCCGGTTGCTTCATAAAAGTCCTTTGCCTCTTTCGCCATTCCTTTTACATTCTTCATGTCGCTCTGATTCACCACCTTGCCTTCAAGGACAGGAGCGCAATACACAAATGCCAGCAGGAGGAAAAGCCCTATTGCTGCAACATGTGGAAGAATGGCTTTTAGCCAGTTTTGCTTCATCGGATATTTTGGATTTAGTTTTAAAGAAACAAAAATAACTGTAATTTATCCGAAATTTCAATATGCACTGGATCCGGTTTCTCTTAAAATTTGCATTTATATGCAATCTGTGCTTTATAATCAGTGAAATCCTGCGCATTACAGCTTATGACCATTCTTTTGATAACGTGGTGAATCATATACTGGTATTGGGTGTAGGTATTGCTTTTCCGTTGAATGCCCTTTTATGTGTGCTGACGGGTGTGTTATTATTGTTAAAAAAAATACAATGGAAAACATTACCGCCCTGGTTATATTTGTTCAATATTGCTATCCTTATATTTCAACTTATAGTTAATTACTAATGCTCAGAAATCTGTTAAACGATAAGCCCACCAAACTGTTCGTGATATTTACCAGCTTCTTTGTGGCGAATGCGCTGATTGCAGAATGTATTGGCGGTAAACTATTTTCCCTGGAGAAGTTACTGGGATTGCCTGTGCACACCTTCACCCTGTTCGGCGAAAGTGGATTGGCGTATACCTTAACGGCAGGGGTGTTGCTATGGCCGCTGGAATTTGTGATGACGGATATTGTGAATGAATACTTTGGCCCGAAGGCCGTGCGCCGTATTTCTTACATCGCCGTGGGGTTGATCTCCTATGCGTTTATTATGTTTTGGGTAGCCATGAGCGTGCCCGCCGATGGCTGGTGGAAAGGCAGCCGCGCCGATGCCGGTATCCCCGATATGCAGAATGCCTTTACCAGCATTTTTGGTCAGGGTATGTGGATCATCCTGGGTAGCTTAACAGCCTTCCTGGTAAGCCAGATCGTGGATGTGACCGTGTTCCATAAAATTAAAAAGCGTACCGGCGAAAAGCATGTATGGCTGAGGGCAACAGGTTCCACCATTGTATCGCAGCTGGTAGACAGCTTTATTGTATTGTACATTGCCTTTAAGCTGGGTAACGACTGGAGTTGGCAACGGGTACTGGCTATATGCCTGGTGAACTACAGCTATAAGTTTGTGGTGGCGGTGGCGCTTACACCGCTGATCTACTTTATAGAGCACCGGATAGAGCGTTACCTGGGGCATGATACCGCCAGGCAGATGAAGGCGGCGGCCATGGGGAAGGAGCAACCGTTTGAAGAACCTGTTACCAACAACTGATAAAAAGAAAGGGGCTGTTTGATTAAACAGCCCCTTTCTTTTTTAATATTTTGCTTTTACCATGTCTGCCACTACTTTATCGATCGGCAGGGTTACGGCGCTTGACGAAAACTCGTCCCAGCTGATCCAGCGGGCGCGTTCCACTTCTTCCACGCCTTCCGGTATGGTAAAGTCGAACGGTGTAGTGCTGACCGATGCCGTGAACGGCGACAGCGGCGTTACGAGGTAATAAATAGAAATGATCTGTGTAACATTATCGAAAGCCGAGATCTGGAAGAAGTCGGTGGTATAGATATGTTCTACCACTTTTACGTCCTGGCCCAGTTCTTCCTGCCATTCGCGGACGATGCACTCCAGGGTGCCTTCCCCGAACTCCAGGCCGCCGCCGGGGAATTTGGTATAATAACCCCCACGGATATACTCATCGCTTACCAGCACCTGCTTCTGATCGTTGATCATGATGCCGTATACTCTTACGTTAAATCCTGTTTGCATATGCTTATTTAAAAAGGGCTAAAACCACTTCTTCTTCATAAAATACCAGCTGATGACTACCGAAATAGCGATCGACAAAATAACCGGTATATAGAAGGCGTGAAGGGTGTGCTGGTAGGGGATATCCACGTTCATGCCGTAGATACTGGCCACCAGCATGGGAAATGTAAGGATAATGGTAATGGAGGTAAGCCGCTTCATCACCACGTTGAGGTTGTTGGAGATGATGCTGGCAAAGGCATCCATTGTACTGCTGAGGATGTTCGTATATACGTTGGCCATTTCCAGTGCCTGGGAAGTATCTACGATCAGATCCTGCAGGAATTCTTTTTCATCTTCATTCAGTCCCAGGAAATTGGTCCGTTCCAGCTTCATGAGCAGCAGCTCGTTACTGCGCAGGGCGGTTACAAAATACACCAGGCTTTTCTGGATACGCATAATACCCAGCAGTTCCTCGTTCCGGTTGGAATCGTATAATTTAGCCTCCAGCATGTTCCTGCGCTGGTTAATTTCCTTCAGGTAATCGAGGAAATTGATGACCACTTTCTCAAATATTTTCAGGACCATCATGTTCCTTTTTTCGGGAGACCGGTTATGAAAAGTATTCAGGAACTTTTTGATGGCGGTATTGTCGAAGGAGTTCACCGTAATGATCTGGTGGTGGGTCAGGATAATTACGATGGGGATGGTGATGTAATAGGCTTCGCTTTCGTTGATCGAATTATTTTCGGTCGGCGTTTTCAGAACAATGAGCTTTACATTGTCTTCCAGCTCAAACCTGGCTTTTTCGTCAATATCGAGGGAATCCGTGAGGAAGTCCAGGGGAATATCGAGTTCCTCGGATAACTGTTCAAATTCAGCCTGTTTAAGCGGGGGGGTAATATTTACCCAGGCACCGTTTTCCGGCTGGTGTATTTCTACAGTTTTGGAATCTATATTTGTAAAATACTGGATCATCGGGCGCAAAGGTAGTTAAAATGTTGAATCCTGTTTTCATTTGATGTAATATTGTGCAACAGGAAACAGTTAAAATATTTTATATATAAATGGGAGTTGTAAAACATCAGAGTCTGCGGTCGTCGGTGTTGATTTATTTGGGCTTTGCGATAGGCGGGATCAATACGTTATTACTGTTTCCGGTATTTTTCAGCGGGGATCAATTCGGGTTAACCCGGATCATAGGGGATATAGGGGTGATTGTGGTACCGTTTTGCACGTTCAGCACGGGTTTGATGATCAACCGGTTTTATCCTTACTATGCCTATCATTTGCCGGAGAAGAAAAACGACCTGATGGGTTGGGTGGTAATTGCCACCCTGATAGGGCTGGCGTTATTCTTTGTCGGGACGGTGGTGTTTAAGGATCTGATTGTCAGGAAATATGTAACGAAATCGCCCCTGCTTATAGAATACTTCTATTTCCTGTATCCTTTTGTGACGGGGATTGTATTGTTTTCGGTATTTGAAAGCTATAGCTGGTCGCGGCATGAAACGGTGGCGCCCAACTTCCTGAAGGAGCTGCTGATCAGGATTATGACTTCGGCTATTATTGGCCTGTATGTATTCAAGCTGATCAGTTTTATTGTTTTCATGTGGCTTTTCAGCCTCCTGTATATCATTGCGCTGGTGCTGTTGCTCTTTTATCTCTGGCGCAAGGACCTGTTGTATTTCTCCATAAGGGTGAGCAGTGTTACATCCCGGCTGTATAAGCGGATGATGATCTATGCGTTTTCCCTTACGTCGGCTACTATTTTTAACCTCCTGTCGCAGAACATCGGGGCGTTGATTATTGCGAGTATCAGCGGATTGGATGAGGCGGCGTATATGACCATTGCCACTTACATGGCCCAGCTGATACAGGTGCCGCAAAGGAGTATTTCTTCTATTGCCACACCTATTATTGCCCAGTCGTGGAAAGATAAGAACATGGCTAAGATTGACGAAATTTATAAGAAGTCGTCGATTTTACAGCTGGTAGCTGCGCTTTTTATTTTCTGGGAGATATGGCTCAACATTGATGATATATACCGGATCATGCCGCATGCGTATTCTTCGGCTAAGTACCTGGTATTTTTTATGGGTGTTGCCAAGATCATTGACATGGGCACCGGGGTGAACCAGCAGTTACTGGCTACTTCCCGTTTCTGGCGGTTTGATCTTACTTCGGCCACGGTGCTGGTGATATTGTCTATTCCACTGAATTATTTCCTGATAAAGAAGTATGGCATGGTAGGATCGGGTTATTCCATGATGATCTCGCAGTTTGTGTTTAACGGTATCCGCTTATTGTTTATCCGTAAGCGTTTCGGACTGCAGCCATTTTCTATTAATACGCTGAAGGCAGTAGTCGCCAGTGTGGCGATATACTATATCAGCAGCCTGCTTCCGCCCCTGGGTAATCCTTTTATCAGTATTGTAGTACACGGACTGTTGTTCCTCGTGTTGTTTGGTGGCGCCATATTGCTGATGCAGGTATCGGAAGATATTAATCATACTGTTGCGGCTACGTTACGTAAGGCGGGCAACAAGGTGTTCAGAAGAAAATAAGGTTACGGATATAAATAAGAAAGCCGCCCAAGTAATTGAGCGGCTTTCTTATTTATAGTTTTAATTATTTAGCAATCTCGCCTTCAAACACCAGCGTAGCCGGGCCACAGAGCCAGATATTTTCAAAGGTCCGTTCACCGGTTTTGGTGAAGCGTACTTCCAGTTGTCCGCCTAAAGTTTGTACCGGCACTATGTATTCCTTTTCTTCGGCGCCTGCGAAAGTGAGTGCAGCGGCGGTTACGCCGGTGCCACAGGAGTAGGTTTCATCTTCCACACCTCTTTCGTAGGTCCGCACAAATATGCCGCTTTCAAATTTCTGTACAAAGTTCACGTTGGTACCTTCCGCTGCGAAGCGGTCGTTGTAGCGGATGCCACGGCCTTCGTTAAACACATCTACTGCCTGTACATCTTCCACAAATTTTACAAAATGGGGAGAGCCGGTATTGAGGTAGTAGTAGAGGGGGCCATGTTCCACATCATCCACATTCTGCATTTTCAGGTTTACCCAGTTGCTGCCATCAATGGTAGCTTCATGTTCTCCGTCGACTGCAATGAAGTAGAGATTGCCATCGCCAACGCCCATTTTATTGGCAAAGGCTACGAGGCATCTGCCACCGTTACCGCACATGGTGCCTTCGCGGCCATCTGCGTTGTAATATTTCATGGCAAAGTCGTAGTCTTCACTTTTGTTGAGCAGCATTAAGCCATCGGCGCCGATGCCGAAGCGGCGGTCACAGAGTTCATTCACCTGTTCGTCTGTAAGCCAGTCGTATTGCCCTTCCCGGTTGTCCATGATGATAAAATCATTGCCGGTTCCCTGATATTTATAGAAATGAATATTATGCATGGGTACAAAGATAAAAAATTAATGCCGTTGTTAAATAGCGGCGATGATCCCCAGTCCTTTTTCAATCATTGCTGCCACTGCTGCGCCGCCGTCTTTGCTGAATTCCTGGCGGATACGGTTGGCAACGATGGCGCTTATGGAAAGGCATTCGTGTCCCAGTACGCGGCCCATGCCATAGATGCCGGAAGTTTCCATTTCAAAGTTGGTGATGCGGTGGTGTTCGTAGTTGAAGCTGGTGAGCTTATCGATCAGGTCTGGATTAGACAGGGCGCCACGGAGTACGCGGCCCTGCGGTGCATAAAAACCCGGGCAGGTAACGGTGATGCCTGTATGAAAACCATCTGTGAAATGTTCCTGTAGTTTGGCGGATGCTTCAAAGAGACAAGGATTGGCGCCGCCGGGCTGCAGGAATACCTGTCCGCGGAACGACTCTAACAATTGCTTTTCTGCGCTGGTATTTTCAAACACATAATAGTTCATGAGGTTGTCGAGGCCAAGCCCGTGCGACGATACCACGAAACTATCCACCGGTATGTTTTCCTGCAGCGCGCCGGAAGTGCCGAGGCGGATGATTTGCAGGGAAGTGAGCGTTGATTTTACCTGGCGTGTTTCAAAATCTATATTTACGAGTGCATCCAGTTCATTGAGTACGATATCGATATTATCGGTGCCGATGCCGGTAGAAACTACGGAGAGTCGTTTGTTGCCGATATAGCCGGTATGCGTTACAAATTCACGGTGCTGATATTTACCTTCTATTTTATCAAAGTGTTTGCTTACTTCACCTACACGGTCAGGATCGCCTACGGTGATGATGGTATGAGCCAGTTCATCCGGTCTTACGTCGAGATGATATATGGCTCCGCGGTTGTTGATGATCAGTTCTGATGCTGCAATACGATTATCCATTGTACTAATTTTTATTTTTCACAAATCAACATTTCCTGTTTTCCTGCCTCAATATTCCTTTGTTCTGCTATATTATCAAAATATTTTTTCAGATATTTTTTAAATAATATTTGGTGGTTGTTAGAAATTCACTACTTTTGCAATCCCACAAAACGAATGAGATGTACGCCAGTGGGGGACTTACGGCGAACATTTTGAAACTGATGGTTCCGTGGCCGAGTGGCTAGGCAGAGGTCTGCAAAACCTCGTACAGCGGTTCGAATCCGCTCGGAACCTCTACATATCTTCTTCTCAAAGCCGCGTAAACCGCGGCTTTTTCATTTCCGGTAAGGCTTTAGTGAATTTTTGCAATAACAGAGAGGCATATTTATGTGCTATTGCGGGGATATGGTATACCCGGCGTATTCCCGGGGTATCTATGAAGCATCTACGGCGTATAGGTGGACTTGATGCGGAGATGCCCGCTGCTGGCTGGCTTCAGGGGTAAAAAAGAAATAATGCAAAGTATGCTGAAATATCAATTCAAAAGATTATATTGCATACCCCGCAAGAGGCAGGTGAGGTTATCAGAAGGCAAGAGATTTATCAATAATTTACTATAGCTATCTAAACACAGCGTGTGTAATTGATAATAAAGATATCGGCGGCATTTTCTATTAAAATATGGAGCTGCCATCATTTTCCGGTCAACAAGCCTTCTGCATGCAGAAGGCTTGTTGCGTTTTATATACATTAAAAAGAAGTGGTTATGACAGAGATTATTAAAGTAACCGCCGAAGATTCCAAGCACCTGAACCAGGTGAAGCTGCTTTTTCGCGAATATGCCAATTGGCTAAATGTAGATCTTAGTTTTCAGCAATTTGAAGATGAGCTGGCAAACCTGCCGGGTGTGTATGTGCCTCCAACCGGTGCATTGTTCCTGGCATTGGTAGATGGACAGCTGGCCGGATGTGTGGCTATCCGGTCGTTTGACGACAGTACAGCTACTGCAGAAATGAAGCGTCTTTTTGTAAAGGATGCATTTAAAGGACATGGTGTTGGGAAAGCCCTTGCCAGTGCAGCTATTGCAGAGAGCCGCGAGCTTGGATACAAGCGGATCCTGCTGGATACATTAGCGCATATGCGTCCTGCAATTGATTTGTACACTTCACTCGGATTTCAGCCGATAGCTGCGTATTATGATAATCCGATCAGCGACGCGGTGTATTTGTCGTTGAATATTGAAGAGGACAGTTTAACTTAAAAAAAATGCAGCGGAGGATTTCCTCCGCTGCATAACATATAAAAGGATGATGGCTTACAGGGGTCTTATCCAGATGTTCCTGAAGCTTACCGGATTTCCGTGGTCCTGCAGTGCGATGGATTTAGCACCGTGTTTTACATAGGTTGGTTTGCCGATATATTCTGTTTTACCTTCCAACTCCACATTATTCTGCACCAGTACGCCATTTTGCAGTACAGTGGCTCTTGCAGGAGATTTCAGGGAACCGTCGCCGTTAAAGCGGGGAGCGGTCCAGATCACATCATAGGTTTGCCATTCGCCTGGTTTTTTGCAGGCATTTACCAATGGAATTTTTTGTTTGTAGAAGCTGCCGGCCTGCCCGTTGGAGTAGGTACGGTTATTATAGTTGTCCAATACCTGCAGTTCGTATTGTTCCTGCATAAAGATACCGCTGTTGCCGCGGCCCTGGCTTTCGCCTTTTACTTCAGCAGGAGTGCGCCATTCGATGTGCAGCTGGAAGTCTTCAAACTGTTCCTTTGTTTTGATAACGCCACCTCCTTTTACAACGGTCATAGCATCGTCTTTCACTTCCCATTTGGCCGGGCCTCCTTTTTCTGATTCCCAGCTGTCGAGGTTCTTTCCATTAAACAGTACGATGGCATCTGATGGCGCCGTAAGGGTTTCTGTGCCGGGTGTAATTACTTTTGGTACCGGCTCCCATACTTCCGTGGCTTCAGGCTTCATCTGCTCTTTGTTTTGTGCTGCTGCGCTAACGGCGAGCAGGGTACAGGCAGATAACAGTAACGTACGCATGTGTCTTTTATTTTTTTTCGGGTAGATGATATTTAAATTATGTTTTCGTTCAGGCGGTAACGTTAGGCAGATGGTACCCGTTATGGTATTCTGCTGCTAACAGTTTGTTGGCATCGCTGTCGGTGAACTTACCTGTTTGCTGATCCCAGTACACTTTTTTACCGGTGCGATAGGCGATATTACCCATTTGTGCGGTAGTGGCCACGAGAGAGCCCACCTGTACGGAAGCATGGAGGTCGTCCAGTTTCCTGGATTTTATCACTTCCACAAAGTTGGTAGTATGGAGGTCGAGGCCGTTATCAACGGATTTTTGGCGTGGTACGGCTTCCATTTTTCCTTTTTCGGGGATTACTTCCCAACCGCCGCGGTCCAGCACCAGCGTGCCGTTGTTGCCAATGAAGGCAATACCGTGATCGCGTCCGTAAGGGCCACCATCAATACCTATGGCCTGTTCCCACTGAATGTTATAGTCTTCAAATTCATAAACGGTGGTGAGTGTATCCGGTGTTTCGGCTGCATCATCGGGGTAGGCGAATTTGCCGCCTGCTGCCATGATGGATTTTGGTGCGCCGGATTTCATGCCCAGCAGGGCATAGTCGAGGAGATGCACGCCCCAGTCGGTCATTAAGCCGCCTGCATAATCCCAATACCAGCGGAAGTTGAAGTGAAAGCGGTTGGGGTTAAAAGGCCGTGTGGTGGCGGGGCCCAGCCAGGCTTTGTAATCCACGCCTGCAGGTGGAGTGCCGTCTGGTTTTACGGGAATGGATTTCATCCAGCCCATATAGGCCCAGGCTTTTACCAGGCGAACCTTACCCAGTTTGCCGGAATGCACAAATTCGATGGCATCTCTGAAGTGTTTTTGGCTGCGTTGCCACTGACCTACCTGTACGGCGCGGTTATATTTCTGTTGTGCGCCTACCATTGAGCGGCATTCTATGATAGAGTTGCCCATTGGTTTTTCTACGTATACATCTTTACCGGCGGCGCAGGCATCTGTCATTTGCAGGCAGTGCCAGTGGTCGGGTGTACCGATAACAACGGCATCGATGTTTTTGTCTTCCAGGAGCTTGCGGTAGTCGCTGTAGGCTTTTACTTTGATGCCTTTCTGCGCGAGTTCGGCCACCCGTTTGTCCAGCACGTTTTTGTCCACGTCGCAGAGGGCAACGCATTGTGCAGCGGGGTTTTTCAGCATGGAGGTGAGATCTGCCCATCCCATGCCGTTAATGCCGATGGCGGCTACATTGAGCCGGTCGCTGGCGGCTACTGTTCGCAGTGGGAATGCCTGCAGCCCGGCAGGCAGTGCAGACACGAGACCTGCTCCGGCCATCAACGTGGAGGCAGATTTGATAAAGTTTCTTCGGGAATTATTCATGTAATAAAACGTTTTGTGGAATTGTTAAAATGACAATTAAAAATACAAAATAGGGAAAAAAGCGGATTTATTTGTGCGGATTTTATGAGCGGTGGGGATCGCCTCCGGCGATGAAAATTGTCTTGGAGCAGGATTAAACTGATTACATGGATTACGCTGATTTTATTTTTTTCTTTGGGAACTGGAATATTTTAGATGGGGGCTTTTGGGAGCAAGGTATCCATCTTGCTATTTAAATACTATTTTAAAATAGTATCGGCGTAATCACTGAATGATTACGCCGATATTAAACAAGAGCATTAATACTATTCTTCCTCCGGTTCTTCGCTTTCCCCGCCAAGACTGAAGTTCATCATAGTGCCCAGCAGATCGCTGAAGCGTGTTTCGTTTTCCACTACTTTTTTGCTGATGAGCGAGTAGGACGAGAGGCCATGCAGCACGAACTCCATGAGCAGCAGGGCTTCTTTGCTGTTGGCTTTCGGGAAGCGGGCTTTGATGAGATCTTTCAAACCTTCTACTTTACTGAGGGTAGCATCGTATTGTTTGTCGCTGATATCCTGCAGGAGTTGAACGGAGTTACCTTTGTCAAACCACTGAATCACGCTACGGTAGGGGTTTTCAGCGGGTGCGCCGGCTTTCTTTTTCTTAAAGGAGTCCGGGTTGGGGAAGTAGATGGCAAAGAGCGTGCGGATGGCTTTGTCCAGCAGGTTATGGGCTACCTGGAGCGGGCCTTCCTGTTCGCCTTCGTATACCAGTTCTATTTTCCCGGTGATAGCGGGAATGATGGCCTGCAGATCGGCGATGCGCACCTGTGTTTCCTTTTCCTTGTTGATGATGGCGCGTCGTTCGCCGGCGCTCACCGCGTTTTCGTAGGCGGCGATGGTTAAGCGGGCAGATACACCGCTTTTCTTATCAACGTATTCACTGGAGCGGGCTTCAAAGGACACCTGTTCGATAAGGCGTTTCACCATATCGGCGATTTGTACTTTGGCTTGTTGCTCTTCGTGGATATCGGCTTCCTGTTCTGTGATGAGCAGGGAGTTTTCTATTGTTTTCGGGTAGTGGGTAATGATCTGGCTTTCGATCCTGTCTTTCAGCGGTGTTACAATAGAGCCGCGGTTCGTATAGTCTTCCGGGTTAGCCGTAAAGATAAACAGGATATCCAGCGGCATTCTCACTTTGAAGCCCCTGATCTGTATATCGCCTTCCTGGAGGATGTTAAACAGGGATACCTGTATGCGTGCCTGGAGGTCGGGTAGTTCGTTGATCACAAAGATGCCGCGGTTTGACCGTGGAATGATACCGAAGTGGATCACTCTTTCATCTGCGTAGCTGAGTTTCAGGTTGGCGGCTTTGATAGGATCGATATCGCCCACGAGGTCGGCTACGGAAACGTCCGGAGTGGCGAGTTTTTCACCATACCGTGCGCTGCTGTGGAGCCACGTAATGGGCGTTTGGTCGCCTTTTTCGGCGATCAGGTCTTTCGCATAGCGGGAGAGCGGGTGAAAGGGATCATCATTTACTTCAGATCCTTCCACTACGGGAATATATTCATCCAACAGGTCGGTCATCTGGCGGGCCATGCGTGTTTTCGCCTGACCGCGTAAACCGAGGAAGAGGATATTATGTCTTGAGAGCAGGGCTCTTTCTGTATCGGGGATCACGGTATCTTCATAGCCGATGATGCCGGGGAAAGTGCTTTCTTTTTCTTTTAGTTTTTTGATCAGGTTACGCCTGATCTCTTCTTTTACGGAAACTGGTTTATAGCCGCTTTTTTTGAGTTCGCCTAGTGTTTTTATGTTTGTGTTCATCATTGATAATTACGCATTACAAATTGGCAGTAGTTTCTGGCGGATGCGGAGATCCGGTTTTCACTATGCTGCTGTTTACTATTAATAAAACTTTCTTTTACCGCTTTCGAAATCGCGGAAGAGAAACTGTCCCAGTTTATCGGTGCCGGAAAAGAAGGCTTTACCGCTGTTGGTTTCGGTAAATTCCGTTACGAACTTCTGGAGCCACGGATCTGTGGCTACCATGAAAGTGGTGATAGGTATTTTCAGTTTTTTGCATTGGGCGGCCAGGTTGAGGGTACGGTTGAGTATTTTCCTGTCGAGGCCAAAGCTGTTTTTATAATACTGTGATCCAATTTTCAGGCAGGTGGGTTTTCCATCTGTGATCATAAAGATCTGTTTGTTCGGATTGCGCCTGCGGCGGAGCAGATCCATCGCCAGTTCCAGTCCTGCTACAGTATTGGTATGGAAGGGGCCAACCTGCAGATAGGGAAGGTCTTTGATTTCTATCTGCCAGGCGTCATTTCCAAACACAATGATGTCGAGGGTATCCTTCGGGTAGCGGGTGGTGATCAGTTCTGCCAGCGCCATTGCCACTTTTTTGGCGGGCGTGATCCTGTCTTCCCCGTAAAGGATCATGGAATGGGAGATATCGATCATCAGGGCGGTAGACGTTTGTGTTTTGAAGTCGGTTTCTTTTACTTCCAGGTCGTCCTGGCTGATGGAGAAACTGTCTATACCGTGATTGATCTGCGCGTTACGGATGGAGGCGGTAATGTCCAGCTGATCTACGCCATCGCCAAATTCGAAGGGGCGGGTTTCGGCATTGAGTTCATCGCCCATGCCGGATTTGCGGACATTATGATTGCCGGTAGCTGATTTTTTCAGTTTACCGAAGATTTCTTCCAATGCGTTCTTACGGATGGTTTGTTCTCCTTTGGAAGTAATTTCTATGGCGCCGCTTTCCTCGTTTTCACGGATGTATCCTTTATCTTTCAACTCCTGAATAAAATCGCCGATACCGTATTCCTGGCTGGTGAGATTATATTCGTTGTCCAGCTCGGTGAGCCATTGCAGGGCTTCTGACACGTCTCCGCTGGTGTAGGTGAGGAGTTGGGTGAAAAGGTCCAGTAGTTTCTGGAAAGGTGGTTTTTTGTTTTCGTCCGGGTTGAACCTGGTAAATTGTATTCCTCTCATAGCTTAGCTCATCTTCTGAATTAAATTTACCACTTTTCGCGGAGAAAGTGCAACCTCCGGGGAGGGGATCGCCTCCGGCGGAAGTAATCTACCATGATTTTCTTCTCCTAAAACTTGCATTTTAGATTGAAAGCAACTACTTTCAATCATCAAAAAAATAGCTATATGAAAAAACTGAGAAATGCATTGATGCTGGCAGGTGGCCTGGCGGTTGCATTATTTGCAAAATCGGCAGCTGCCCAGAGCAGGGCAGATGCATTGGGATGGAAGCTGGGAGCGCAGGCGTGGACATTCAATCATTTTACCTTAGCGGAAGCGCTGGATAAAATGGACAGCTGCGGTATCCAGTACGTGGAAGCATATCCCGGCCAGGTGATTGGTGGTGGTATTGAAGGTAAATTTGATTACCATATGTCGCCTTCCAAACAGGAAGAGGTAAAAGCGCTGTTTAAGAAGAAGCACAAAGTGCTGCAGGCTTTTGGCGTGGTAGTGCCTGAATCGGCTGCTGAATGGCGTATGCTGTTTGACTTTGCCAACAGGATGGGCATCCAGAGCATTACTTCTGAGCCTAAGCCGGAAGACCTGGACCTGATTTCTTCCCTGTGTGATCAATACCAGATTAAGCTGGCGATACATGATCACCCGAAACCAAGCCGTTACTGGAGCCCTGAAACGGTGCTGGAAGCGATCAAAGGCAGAAGCAAATTAATGGGCGCCTGTGCGGATATTGGTCACTGGGTGCGCTCAGGACTGGATCCGGTAGAATGTATCAAAAAACTGGATGGTCATATTGTAAGCCTGCATTTCAAGGATCTGAACGACAAATCTCGTGATTCCCACGATGTAGTTTGGGGTAATGGTGTTTGCCAGATGCCGAAAGTGCTGGAAACACTGAAAAATCAGAAGTTCAAAGGTTTGTTTTCTGCAGAATACGAATACCACTGGGATTACAATGTTCCTGAAGTGAAGGCCAGCGCTGCTTTCTGGAGAACTATTGTAAGTAACCTGTAATAACATAGTTATCATTGTTGGATGATGGATCCGAAGATAGCGGCCTGGCCGGGATCTTCGGATTTTTTTGTGACTGTCCCATACCGGACATGACCGAGGCTGCGCTGGTTAACCCGGTTAAGAGTTTAAGCGGAGCATAATTCCCTTTATTATAAAAAGGAAAGCCCATACCAACCGGTACGGGCTTTGCTTTTTATATCGGGTATGTTGACGGTTACTTTGCGGAGTCCGCAGCGCCTTGCGGTACTGCATTGGAATCGCTGGTATTCACCTGTACGGCGCCGTCTTTATTTTTTCTTGTGCCGTTAGGACCAAATTCACCTTTCATCTGGTTTAACCAGGTAATGAACTGTTGTGCATTCTGACCATCGCGTTGTAAGTCGTTGGTCATCCTGTTTGGCGGCAGGGAGCTGTAGTAGCGCAGCTGCTGTTCACAGTCCTTGATTACCTGGTTCGACAGTTCTTCTGCCCTTTTCGCATCGCCGGCCATGTAATAGGCGTAGATGGTTTGGATAGAAGTATAGTTGTGCATGTTACCAGGTGTGGTGAGTGCATACGGGAAGTTGGTTTCCATGATGTTTTTGTCCATGTAGCGGAGCACGTTGAGGGCGCTGTCTTTAGAGGCGCCTTCCTGTGTCATGGCTACCGACAGTTTGGTAAATGCCTGACGGAGGTACATGATCATTTTCCTGTTTGGCTCATCGAAGTAGGTACCGCGTGTTTGAGCGCCACCGAATTCAAATTTGTGCATCAGGTTATCGTACATCACACCTACGTTCGCATTGATGTCCATGCCCAGCGGATCAGTAGATGTAGCTTTTGGCAAAGGCACCAGGTGGTAGGTAAGACCATCGGTTTGCATGTATTCATTCAGGCCAAGATCGGTAGGGCTGGTAAAATAGATAGGCCGTTTCCAGTCGTTGGCAGCGATGATATCATATACTGCGAGGTCATTTTTCAGCAGGTAGTTTTTGGTGATTTTGAAAGGCATGGAAGCTAAGATCTTCGCACTGTCTTTCGCCGCTACCACTCCATTGGCGAGGATCGCCTGCTTGTCTACCGGGATAAACAGCTGACGGGTAGGCAGGAAGTTTTCTGCGCCGCCATCCTGCGTGGTTACTTTACTGTTTACATCATCGCTTCCCATGAAGTTCATGATTTCTTTCAGGTTAAAGTATTTGTCGGCAGGAATATTTCCCGGATCGAAGAAGCGGATATAGTTGCGGTTTTCACCTTTATATTTATCGGCAGACCAGGTCATTGGAATAGCAGGGCTTTCGTTTACGGCTCTGCGCATCTGATCGATGTACCAGTCCACTCCGAGGAGGCTGAGGTTGATTACCCTGATATCAGGGCGGATGCCTTCTACTTCCTGTGCGTACCAGAGGGGGTAAGTATCGTTATCTCCAACGGTGAACAGGATGGCATTTTTCTGGCAGGACTCCAGATAATCTTTGGCCACGTCCCTGGCTACGTATTTGGTAGAGCGGTCGTGGTCGTCCCATTCCTGGAAGGCCATCAGTACCGGTACGGCGAGCAGGCAGATAGCAGTAGCCAGTACGGGGGTGATGGCACTCTTGATCCTCTTTTTCAGGAAGCTGTATACCGACAGTACGCCCAAACCGATCCAGATAGCAAAAGCGTAGAAGGAGCCTACGTAGGCGTAGTCACGTTCACGCGGCTGGTTACCTGCCTGGTTGAGGTAGATGACGATTGCGAAACCTGTAAAGAAGAACAGGAGGGATACGATGAGGGTATCTTTACGGTGATTATTATATTGATAGAAGAACCCGATGACACCGAGAATGAATGGCAGGAAGAACAGGGTGTTGTGTGCCTTGTTATCTTTCAGACTGTCTGGTATCATGGACTGGTCGCCATATAAGAAGTTATCGATGAACGGAATACCTGAGATCCAGTTACCGTCACGTACGTTGCCGTAGCCTTGAGTATCGTTTTGTTTACCGGCGAAGTTCCAGAGGAAATAGCGGGCATACATGAAGTTCACCTGGTATTGGAAGAAGAATTTCATGTTATCGATAAAACCTGGTTTTTCGCCTTGCTGGAGGCCCAGCCAGGTGCGGTAGTAGTCGGCGTGGCCCTGATCGTTGCTGGCATCCCAAACGCGTGGGAAGAGCATCATATCAGCCGGATCGTATTCCGGTTCCATTTTCTTGCCGGCGATTTCATATTTTTTCGCACCGCGTGCGTAGATGTTGCCGCCTTCTTTGTACCCGGTTGGGCGGGCAGTGAACACCTGGCCGTATACCAGCGGGAAGTCGCCGTATTGTTCACGACCGAGGTAACCTACCAGGGAGATGGGGTTATCTACGTTGTACATGTCTACTGAAGGATTGGCAGTAGAGCGTACCATTGTGGTGATATAAGTAGAGTAGCCTACCAGCATGAACAGCACGAAGGAGATAGTCAGCCGGCTGAAGTGTGCTGTTTTGGATATATCCATTTTCACGCCTACTGTTTTCAGCAGGTATGGGATGGCTATAAAGAAGCCAGCCAGTAAGAATTTGAAGGCGATAGTGCCACCGCTTGCCTCGTTAAATGCGGGTACCAGGATGATGGTAGCGATAACGATGAAAGGTGCGTAGATACCGAATTTTGGTTTACGGTAACCGATTACCAGCAGGGCTATGATGAGTACGAAATAGAAGATAAATCCGGAGAAGTATCCCATTCCGAGGCTATTTACGAAGAATACGTCCATATATCCGGATGCCTTTACAGTATCCTGGATGAGGTATTTCTGTACGAGGCCGGTGATGCCGCAACCGATAACGAAGGCCCAGAAGGTGCCCCAGCCGGTTACTTTAAAGCGTCTGAAGTAGTACACCATTACCATAGCGGGGATGGTGAGGAGGTTGAGCAGATGGACGCCGATAGAGAGGCCGAGGAGGTATCCGATGAGGACGATCCAGCGGTCTGCATAGGGTTCATCGGCTTCATGTTCCCATTTCAGGATGGCCCAGAAAACGATGGCGGTAAAGAAAGAGGACATACCATATACTTCACCTTCCACGGCGGAAAACCAGAATGAGTCGGAGAAGGTGTAGGCCAGGGCACCTACGGCGCCTGCGCCCATGATAGCGATCATTTTTTCACGGGAGATCTCTTCACCGGCTTTCACCATGAGTCTGCGTGCGAAGTGGGTAATGGTCCAGAACAGGAACAGGATGGTGAAACCACTGGCCAGGGCTGTCATGGTATTTACGCCCAGGGCGGCCTGAGATGGTTTCAGGAACATACTAAACAATCTTCCAAGCAACACGAACAATGGCGCTCCGGGCGGATGGGGAATCTGTACTTTGTAAGCACTTGAAATAAACTCGCCGCAGTCCCACAAGCTGCCTGTAGCTTCCATCGTTTTAATGTAAACAAAGCAGGCAATGATGCAGATGACCCAGCCGACCATGTTGTTGGTCCTTTTAAAATTCATAAGGTTGTTTTAAGGTCCGACAAAAATATAAAAAACAGCAAATTATGCTAATCTGGCGAACAGTTTTAACTTTTTGTAAATATCTTTTTAGCTGTTAGCCTTTGGCTAGCAGCATCCGGGCGCCGGATGGGAGTTTTCCGGGAGATTAAAAAAGCATTATAATTCAATGATTAAGCGCTGAAGGTTACAGGCTCACGGCTGTTTGGACGGTCCATGCGGCGGGTTTCGCATTGAAAAGCGCTTTGGTGGCGGCCCATGTTTCCCGGAAGAGGGGGGACTGGCGGTACTTTTCGAGTGCGGTTTCAGATTCCCATTGGCTGAAGGTGAACCAGGTGTTTCCGGAGGCGGCATGTTCCCATAGTTCCAGGTGGAGGCATCCGGGGAAGTTCCGGATGAGTTCCTGTTGTTTGGCAAAGAGTTCCCGGAAGGTGTTTACTTTTTCCGGGTCAAATTCCATTTTAACGATACGGTTAATCATTGAAAAATTATTCTGACAGTTTGGTAGTATGACAGTTGCTGGTATCCGGCGGGCTGTGTGAGCTGGTCGCGGCGGAAGCCCTGCAGGCCGAACAGGCCGGCTGCATTTCCTTTATTGATGGCTATTTCCAGGTAACCGGCAGCGTTGAAGAGGGCAAGTTTGGTGCCTTCGGGAACGTCTGCATAGGTTTCGCTGATCTGGCTGATGACTTCATCGCGGCGGAAGAAGATGCGGAACTTCCGGTTTTTACATTGCATATCGAACTGTTGGCGGGTAATATTTACTACTACGTTTTCGAAGCTGTCGATATGAATGATCTGTCCTTCTATGAAGTCGTCGCCTACAAGTGGCTGCAGGTTGTGTTTTACGTGAATCTGCTGTGTGAGCGGGCCCAGTTCACCGAGGGCTTTGCCGCGGCTTAGTTCCCGGGCGGCAGAGGCCATGAGCTGGATAATGGTAAATGTGTTCCTGGGTGCATCCGGCGGAAGGGGCAGTTTAATGACCTTCTCCGGCATACCTCCGGCAATCATGGTGAGCAGGCCATTGTCGGCGCAGCCGATGTATTGTCCGTTGTGTTCAGCTACCAGTACGTGATCCGGTCGTTTATCGAATAAATTGATCAGTACAAAGTGGAAGGTGCCCAGCGGGAAATAAGCAAAGGCGCTTTTGCAGATATAAGTAGCCTGTGGTAAATTAAAGGGGCTGATATGGTGTGTGACGTCCGTAACATGACATTCCGGGCAGTATTGCCAGAGCTGCCCTTTAATGGCACCTACCAGGTAATCCTGCATTCCTATGTCTGATGTTAAAGTTATAATGGACATGCCCGAAAATCTAAATCCAAATCCCAGTGTTCAAAACCCACGAATCAATTCCCGTCCTCACTCGTCTATCCGTTTTTCATTTATCCGGAATGGCAAATTAAAAGTGCGCTTTCCTTCCAAAAAAGATGCCATTGGGGGTTAAGTGAAATAAACTTAGTGCAAATAAAGACAAAAAAGCCGAGGCGATCGTATTTTAAGCAGAATTTTTTGCACTAACGTTAACGGCTACAGTGAAAAGATTGGTTACTTACTGAAGAGGAGAACCGGGTTCTTTTTTAAAGTGATTGTAAACCATTTTGTCGAGGAAGCCGGGGAGAAGTTTACTTAACAGCACGGTGAGCTTGCCCTGGCTGGTGAGTACCAGCGTACGTTTTCGTTTGGCGATAGCGGTGGCAATAGATGCTGCCACTGCTTCTGCGCTCATCAGCTTACCTTCATCCAGCGGAGTTTCGCTCTGTGCCTGTCCCTGTGGATTGAGAGCGGTATTACGTATATTCGAGGCCGTGAATCCGGGACATACCCACATCACGTTAACGCCTGTATGTAAATTTTCGGTACGCAGTGCTTCCAGGAAACCCTGCATGGCGAACTTGGAGGCAGAGTAGCCGGTACGCGCCGGTAAGCCCCTGTACCCGGCAATGGAAGATACGCCTACAATGGTTCCTTTGTTAGCCTGAATAGAAGGATATGCAAATTTGGTACAGTATACAGTTCCCCAGAAATTGATATCCATCAGCGATTTCAATACGCTTACATCCAGGTCGCGGAACAGGGCGCGCATGGAAATGCCTGCGTTATTGATGAGGATATCTATTTTTCCGAACTTGCTGATGGTACTTTCAATAAAGGCTTTACATTCGGCCTCTACACTGACATCCGCAACGAAAGTAAACAGCCGGGTGTTATTGACTTCCTGTTGCAGGTCAGTGAGGGCAGCCTGCTTTCTGCCGCAAACTGCCACATTAGCGTCATGTGCCAGTAATTCTGTTACAAGGGCTTTACCAATTCCTGACGATCCGCCGGTGATGACAACCGTTTTATTCTGAAAGTACGTTTTCATGGGTATAATTTAGCCCCACAAAAATAGGTGAGTAACATCAATTTATTACAAGGTATTTACAGAAATGTAATGAACTATTTTTGGGTATGAGGTGTTATAATACTTTGTGGGAGTGGGTTTGGGAATATTTTTGAATAAAAGTTTGGCGGAAATAAAAATATTCCTATTTTTGCAACCGCTTAACAGCAAAGGATCTCCTAGCTCAGTTGGTAGAGCAATACACTTTTAATGTATGGGTCTTGGGTTCGAGTCCCAAGGGGATCACTGGAAAGTTTCAAAGCCTGCGCTAGTCGCGGGCTTTGTTGTTTTGGTCTATTTGTTAGTCTATCAAAGTACGAAATCGCGATTCGTTGTTACTTAGTTTTATTCGGGTTGACTTGTCAATACACAATCACAACATTTAGATTTTAAGTGCATATTTGTGTTCAGCTGTAATTCCTATTTTAGAGGCATTATATCATAATTTTTATGCACCAGCAAAGATCGACTTGTTCCATTTTTTTTTATATTTGAGACAATGGAACTGATACCTTATCTGCTTACCCACACAAAATTAAACCCCGTCGAATGCGAAGCGATTAACAGCGCCTTTGCAACAGAAACGTTTGTAAAAGGAACCATATTGTCGCAGCCCGATAACCACCTCCAAAATGTTTATTTTATTGAAAAAGGATTGTTGCGTGCTTTTTATTATTTAGATGGAAAAGATATCACCCATTATTTTTTTGATGAGAATAATTTTACGGTATCTTTTGAAAGTGTTTTTTTTAACCGTCCCCATCCCTATGGCCAACAGGCTTTGGAGGAAACTACTTTGCGTATTATCCCTTACAGCAAACTCGATGCGCTTTGTAATGATATCCCTGCATTTAAAGACTACCGGCTGAAGGTATCGCTGCAAGTGGTCAGCATGTTATCAGATAAAATCCTTTCCCTGCAATTTCAATCCGCCGAACAACGCTATAAGAACCTGCTCGACAAATTTCCCGGCATATTGCTAAGAGCGCCCCTGGGGCATATTGCGTCCTACCTGGGCATTACGCAGCAAACGTTAAGTGTGATACGGGCGGGCAGGTAGCCGCCTTCATTTTTTAATATATCTTAAAAATAAGTTCCTAAGGTCTTACTTCATTTGCATAAAGAAACCCGGAGAAAAAAAATCATATGCAAATTACAAATAACAGTGCCCATCACCTCTTTATTTCCGATGCAGTAGGCCTGGCATCTATCTTTCCATTGCTTAAGCAAACGCTTGCTGTAAGTGCCGGTGCCCATGTATCGCTGCTATATAGCTCGGCACAGGGTGATTTTCATTTTAAAAAGGAGCTCGTTATTTTACAAAGCCGTTATGCCACGCAATTATTTGTTTATTATATCTCAGGAAGCGATACTGAGCCGGGAGTAGATTTACAAAAAGAAATAGAAGCGGCTATAAATGCCAATACAAAGCCTTGCATGGAATTTACAATTTCGGGCAACAAATTTTTTACAGGTCGCGTGGAAGTAATACTCCGTTTTTTAGGCATACAAAACTACCGCCTGCAGGAGCAGTATTTTAAGGAATAAAAACATAATCATTTTGATACAGTTCTTTGTTGTTATAAACTGAAATGAGTTATCGGTTCTGGTTAAAGCAAATCTATCTATCATTTTTTAAGATATATTAAAAGCATTGCAGTTTTTTTGAATTTGCTTTACAGTGTAAAATTATTAAATAATCAAATTATGAAGAAAGTATTGTTCTGCCTTGTATTAATGTTTATAACAGTTATTGGCTTTGCCCAATCCGCCAATGATAATTTTGCAGGTAAATGGAAAACCGAAGAAGGCGTCATTATCACCATTTCCAAAAGCGACGGAAAATTTACCGGTATTGACCCCAAGGGGCGTCCTACACTCTATAATGTACGTTTGGAAAAAAATGAGTGGAAGGGCACAGTTGAGAATCATGAAACAAATCAAAAGGGAAATTGTGAAATTTACCTGGAGGGAAAAAAACTGAAAATTGTAGCGCATAAAGGCATTTTTTCAAAAACTATGTACTGGGTAGAACAGTAAGCACCGAAAATTGTTTATTTCTAAATTAAATGTATATGGACATCAAACAACTCGCACAGGATGCGGCATTAAAATTGAAGCTGTATCTGGCCACACTGGGAGAACCGCTGGACAAAGCACATGAAGTAAGCAGCGCCGGGGATGCCGGCTTGCGTAGCGGCGAACTCTCTGAATTGACTATTATCACAGATTTGAAACCCGATGGAGCTCGAAATCTGCGGCTGATTTTTGAAACGTTAAAAGGTAACCTTACAGGCGCCAGAAAAGTTGGTACGCTCCACGACATGCGTTTTGTGTTTTTAGAAAATGACACCAAGCTGCTTTTCTGTACTTGCTATGACGGTGATTGGGATACCTATATCAATGACTTTGCAACCAAAATACCGGAGATGATGGATCTGATTTTTGGAAATATTGAAGGCTGGCCAGGCATAAAATCTCCTGCCGTAAAAGAATTTATTTTGAGTAAGCAAATAACAGCCTCGGCCTGGTTTGTAAGCCATCCAAACCTTACAGTTGCCGATACAACACGTTTGGAAAAAATTGGGGCAGGTCTGAACAAACTTTTGGAATTGTAGAGGCTTTAAACACTTCTTTAATGAAACGGGAATATATTTTGTTTTCGCGGGAAGCCGAAGATTTACCGGCAGATTTCGAGCAACATATAGCGACCATCAATGCAGATGTAAAGACGTTTGTAGAAAGGTCGCCTTCTGTAAGCAGTACAAATTATCATACACGGGATGCCCATGCAAAAGGATATGCAGCCCTGAAAGCGGAATTCACAATTCTTAATAATTTGCCGGATGAACTGGCGCAGGGAATTTATGCATGTTCGGGAAAACATGAAGCTGTAATTCGATTATCTAATGGAGCGGCACGGGTTTCCCTGGACAGGTTTAGCAGCAATGCCCAGGGCATGGCGATCAAAGTCCTGAATGTGCCGGGCAAAAAATTGGCCCCCGGAGAGGAAGATACTCCCAATGTGGACTTTAACCTCATTAATCATCCTATCTTCTTTTGCAACTCCTCCCATGACTATATGTTTATAGATAAGCTGTTTCACAGATTGCACGAATACTTTGGCAAAGGCGCCTGGGGTAAAATTGAATTAGCTTATCTGTGGACAACCGAAATGGGCAAAGCATTTCCAAGCAGAAACACCCTCAGGGAGTTAAAGGCATTGCTGTCTTTCCAGGATATTAAGCCCCAAAATACATTTTTGTATAATTTTTATAGTATGGGAGCGGTACGACATGGCAAGTATATAGCGAAGCTGAGGGTGCGCCCCTGTGAGGAGTCGGTAAAGAAGGTACATCAAATCGACGTGAACATTGACAATGACGACGAGGCCTATCGAAAATCCATTTTAGAAACCATTCGTAAGCAGGACTTTAAATTTGAATTTCAGGTACAGCTTTGCAAAGATCTTAATAAAATGCCTGTAAACGACCTCACCGTAGAATGGTCCCAGGAGTTGTCCCCCTTTCAAACGGTTGCAGAATTGTATGTTCCCCGACAGGAAGTTGATGATGATGGAAATTTTGAAATAATGGAGCATCTTTCCTTCACTCCCTTTCGCTGTTTAGAAGCCAACCGCCCAATGGGCGACCTTCAAATGGCAAGATTGAAGGCATACCAGATTTCGTCGGAAACCAGGCATCGGCTTAATGGAAAGGAACGGAAAGAACCCCAAACGCTGAAAGAACTTTTTGGTTAACATTTCAAATTCTCTAAGTTCAATAGTCTTATGTTCTTAAAAAATTTATTTAAACGCACTGCCGAAAAAATTGATTTGCAAGATATTCAAGCTATCATATTGCGTGACAGGCCTCTTCCTTATCATGGTGTAAATGTTTTTTTGGAAATTCTAAATGCTGCTTCCGCCAAAGCGTTATTGAGAGAAATAGTACCTTATGTTACCAATGCCAAAAATTGGTGGGATAATGATGACGCCTGGCTTGCAATTGCCTTTACTTACGAGGGACTAAGGAAACTTGAACTTCCACGGTCCACAATTGAGAGTTTCCCTGATGCCTTTAAAAAAGGAATGGCTGCCCGCAGCGAAAAACTAATGGATATTAATGAGAATGCCCCCGAAAAATGGGATGCCGTTTTTAAAGCAACCAGTAACCATATTGCCGTTTCCATCATTGCAAAAAATATTGATGCCCTGAACTCCAAAAAAGCACATCTCCTTCAGGTATTGGAAAAACACCAAGGTGTTAAACTGTGTTTTCAAGCCGATTTTGACACCCCTATAGAAGGCAATTTCAATCATTTTGGCTTTCGTGATGGCATCAGTAACCCGGAAATTGAAGGCAGTGGGGCAGAGCAATTAAATTCAAAAGAACGACCCATAAAGGCAGGTGAATTTATATTGGGATACACTAACGAAGCTGGTAATCATTATCCAATGCCACAGCCACTTGAGTTTGCCAGGAATGGCACGTTTGTCATTTTTAGAAAATACCATAGTCATGTAGCTGCTTTTAACAGGTACCTTAATGAACAGGCAAAAACAAAAGATGAGCAGGAATTGCTTGCTGCTAAAATGGTAGGCAGATGGCGCAGCGGTGCCCCATTAAATATGTGTCCTTTTAAAGATAATGCGGCATTAGGAGCAGATGCCACGAAAAATAATGATTTTGATTTCAGCAATGACCAAAATGGTAAGTTAGTACCTTACTCAAGCCACATGCGCCGGATGAACCCACGTAATAGTAAAATGGCTGTAATGTCGGATGTGAACCTGCACCGCATTATACGCAAAGGCGTAGGTTACGGGTCTGCATTGCCAAATGGTAGCACTAAAGACGATGGTAAAGAGCGAGGGCTTTATTTTATAGCATTTAGTGCAAAAGCTATGGAAACCCTCGAGTTTTTACAAAAAGAATGGGTCAATAGTGGCAACTTTATGAGCCTTAAAAATGAGAAAGACCCTGTTATTGGCTTGAACGAAGGTAGAGGTACATTCACTTTGCCCGGCGAACCTTTGCCTAAACGCCTTACTGGTATGCCTACATTTAATACATTAAAAGGTGGCATGTATTTATTTATGCCGGGTATAAATGCTATAAAATGGCTGAGTGAGTTGTAAATGATGTATGATAAGTTAATTTCAATTCGGAAGATTTAAAAATTCCAAAAATTATCATTTAAATTATCCATCCAGGAAAAGACGGCTTAGTGCTTTGCCTGCCCACAAGGCAAGCGCTTCAAAACACTTTACGGTTTATAATGATGTCTTAATAATTTTCCTGTTTTATTTTAATCCCGGCCTATATTTTAATGGGTATGTTTGCATTATTACTGCATTTACAAAATTCTTATCTTCTCCTGGATAAACAAACAGATCCTCAACAGTATATTCATAAAATGTAGCGTTGTTCTCCATGGGATTGTAGGCAACGAATGGAATTATAAGTGAATGTTCTTCTTTTACCTTTTTACCAAAAATAGCTTGCCAGTTAATTCCTTTATAAATATTCGGATTTGTGAGATAAGGTGCCATTTCTTTAGGAAAAAACTTCGAAACTTCAATTTTGATTATTGAGTCCGACTCTGATAAATTAATGCGGAGAGAAAAAACGGCCGATATTTTCTTATCAGCCAATGCCATTGGCCACCTTATATTTCTGTCTAATATCCTAACCAAATCTGCCCTAACTTTCTTTCCATCATTGTTTTGCGCATAAAGCTTATGCGAAGCATGCAGAAAAAACAAACTAAATAAGATAATTGGAAAAAGGACACGCATAGCTATATTGTTTATTATTTAACGATTAATTAGTCAATTTGTTAGTATTAATGGGCAACGTGTACCTTAGTATGGTTTTTATCATATTGATCAGCAATTTTTGGTAAATTACATTTATAATCCACCTAACAATACTATCCGAATTATTCGTTATTTAAACTAATAATCTCCTATTGAAACAACAAAATATCCTTAAGTTTTGGCGTGACATTGAAGTTTTCAATTTACCTGATGTCAAAAAAGATTTCAAGTTTCTCTCTGAAGAAGATCTTTTGTCATGGTTCGGTAGCAGGCCTCCTGCCCGTCGAAATTATATATGGCAACACACCCTGATTTTCGGATATATCCCTAAAAAGCAAGTAATAGACTGCATTTATCAAAGGTTAAATACCATTGCTCCAGATGTAGATTATGAGCAACCCGTTACTGGCTATACTTGTCTTGCGGCCCTTATATTAGATGAAAACGGTTGCCCGGACCAACAAAGCTATATCCCAGCTGCATATATTTTCGGCATGCAATGCCTTAAGGAGAAGGAGGGTCTTGCAAATGTGAAAGAACTGCTTAATACTGCTACGCTGGAGTTTGAACGGCGATATAACTTGCCACCGGTACCGGAGGAGTCTCCTGAAAATTCAGAAGGGAAACAAAAGAAGCGAAAAGGCCCTCAGGTTAACTGGTCTGAGCTCAGAAAGGAAATAAAGTATCTCGAGGGGCTATGTGACTGGTTACACGAGTCAATAAAGATACTCATATTATCACAAGAGATACATAAAGACGCACAACCTGATACCAACTTTCTGAACAGCTTTTATCTGGAAGATCTAAATACGCTTTCGGAGAAATCAGGCTATTTAAATAATTCCCTTGCTCAATATCTGCAGGCAAACATTCACATGGCTAATCGCCAGGATTTAATTCAGGAAAGGGATTATCTTATGAATTGGGTTCATCCAAAATTGATGTCCCCTGGCCGATGGCCATCTCCTGTTCAATATGGAATGTACACAGCTCAACTTGGAGCCGTTAATAGTATCCTTACTCTCAAACATAAAGAAGGCATTCAGGGGGTAAATGGGCCTCCGGGTACAGGAAAGACTACATTGCTGAAAGACGTGATTGCGGACATTATTGTTTCGAGGGCAAAAAAAATGCTCTCTTATGATTCTTCCTATTTGTTTGGGGCTTATAATAGAATTACCAGAGAAGATGGATTTGATTGGCATATTTACACTATTAATCAGGAAATATCAGCAGGGACCGGTATTGTCGTTTCGAGCAATAATAATTCCGCTATTGAAAATATAACCAAAGAACTACCCGCTGCAGCATCTATCGACCGAACAGCATTTTCAGAGGCAGATCATTTCTCTTCTGTAGCCACCAGGCTCGTTAATACCGAAGCATGGGGGATATTGAGTGCTGCATTAGGCAATAGTGAAAACAGGTATAAGTTCCTTCAGAACTTCTGGATATCCACAGAGGACATGGTCGGATTTGAAGATATTCTTTGGTCTGTTTACAGAGATCAGGATCATGATCAAACACCTGTTTATCGGGAGAAGTATACAGCATGCAGCTCCGAACTTCGTGGACTACTGGATTTCTTCGAAGATTTTCAGAAGAAGTCGGGGGCCTTTCATGAACTATTACAACCATACCTCCAGGCAGTTGCAGATTATAATAAGAATAAGGAGATTCTGAAGCAGTTGAGCATTGAAAGCAAATCTCTGGATGATAAACTTACCGAGATAGACTTATTGCATAAAGCTGTAGTAGATGATATTGAAGATATTGAACGACTGATAAAGCTATCTAACCAGCAAAAACCTTCTTTTTTCTGGTGGAAGAAGCTATTTGCGACATCACAATACAGACAATGGAAAGTTGTTAAGGATAAATATCTCCAGGAGCAAGAAACAGCTGTCAATAAAAAACGAGGGTTTGAAAAGAGGAAAACAGAAATCAGGTCTGCTATAGCTGAGAATAAGAGGACAAAAGGTGAAATTGAAAAAAAACTGCAGGAACTAAATATAATAATCGAAGAATATCAAGAGTTTAAATTACAGCTTGGCGAGCAATATGGTATTTCGACTGATAATCTGGTTGACGAGATCTTCTATCATGCGCCAATGGCCGATATACACCTGCGTACCCCTTACTCTTCAGAACAAATTAATAAATTGCGAAGTGATATATTTTTAAAAAGTCTTGAGTTACATAAATATGCAATTCTTGCAAATGCCAAAAAGTTTAGGAACAACCTAAGGGTATTTTTCGAATTACTTAGCGGTCGGGGAACTATGAAAGAATCAATAGCCCATAATTTATGGGATACTTTCTTTTTCTGCGTGCCGGTAGTATCTACAACCCTGGCATCAGTAAGCAGGCTTTTTTCCTCGATAGGTAAAGATAGTTTTGGTTGGCTGCTACTTGATGAAGCAGGTCAGGCAACACCACAGTCAGCAGTGGGTATAATCTGGAGAGCTCAAAGATGTGCTATTGTTGGAGATCCCCTTCAGATAGAGCCGGTGCAGACGATTCCACCGAGCCTTGTGTACAAATTAAACCAACAATATCGAGTTGATGACACCTGGAATCCAATAAGCAGCTCGGCGCAAATACTTGCGGACAGAATATCTAAACCTGGAACGTATATACGGACAAGTAACTCTGAGGGTATTTGGACAGGCTTTCCATTAAGAGCACACAGACGGTGTGATGATCCAATGTTCCGGATTGCCAATCAGATTGCCTACAACAAGCAAATGGTTAAAGTACATATAGAACGAAAGGAAGAGAATTATATCGGTCCTTCCTGTTGGTTTCAGGTGAAGGGTCAGTCTTCTGGCATTAGGCATGTGATCGAGGAAGAACTCATATTTTTACAAGAGAAAATTGAAGCCTTGCTAAAAAGCGGTTTTGACAAGAACAAGAAGATATATGTTATTTCCCCTTTTGTAGCGGTAGCCAATGAATGTAAAAGTCGATTACGAAGTATTGGAAATGTTTCCGCAGGTACTATTCACACTTTCCAGGGAAAAGAAGCAGAAGTTGTCTTTTTAATACTGGGAAGCAATCCTAATTCAGAAGGGGCAAGAGCTTGGGCAGCCCAAAAGCCTAATCTCCTGAACGTTGCACTAACAAGGGCCCAAAGACGGATTTATGTAATAGGAAATAAAGAGCTTTGGGGCCGTCAATCATATTTTGAAGATCTGGCTAGGGCATTATAATTTTTATAGAAGATATACATGGCAAAACCAATCAGGGTTTCATCAACATGTATGTTAAAAACAATGATATTTTAACTAATATTGGCAATCACTATACAGTTTCTGCTAATTTTCGCAAATCAAAAACAAAAGTTGACTTTATAGCCACAACTCAATATTGTGCCAATTCGCTTTGTAAGACTGCCTGTTTGATGCAACCCATAAATTAATGTAAACCCACAGGTCGGGCAGATTTTCTTTTCACACCAGTTTTATAAATTATAGTAATTTTAGAGTCAAATAACATTTGTGGACGCCTGTCCACCGGAAGTTTTGATTTTGTCACCCCCAAAAACAAAATTTATGAAACGTAGTTCTTTTTTAAAATTAGGGCTTGCATTTGGTTCCTTTGTTATTTCTTCTTTCAAAATTCATGCAAACGCTAAAACCAAACACCAGGACAACAAAGGTTTCAAAGTTGATGCAGGAAAAGACAGATTCGATAAAAGCATTTCTCTTTTTGAAGGAGATACCTTTTACACTAAAGTATCCGGCAAAGACACAGATGGAGGTATGTATGTTTTTGAATCAACCCGGATAAAAGAAGGTGGACCGATACTTCATACGCACTATCACACGGATGAATGGTGGTATGTTCTGCAAGGAGAATTTCTTATCAAAGTAGGTGATAAAACGTACAATGCCAAAGCCGGGGATTTTGTATTTGGTCCGCGAATGGTTCCGCACACCTTTGCGAAGATTGGTAAAGGAGAAGCTAAAGTGATGATATGCCATCAGCCTGCAGGTAAAATGGAAGAGTATTTTAAGAAAATAAGTGAGGGTGTTGCTACAAATATGTCGGAAGCAGAAAGAAATGATCTTAGAAAAGAACACGGATTTGAAAAAGTCGGACCTCCCTTATCCTATTTAAAACAGTAGAAAAGATATGATAAATCCCAAAAAAAACAGAAGATTCAGATATTCAGAAAATTTTTATCTTAGAATAAAATATCAACTATGAAACCCTCTTTTTTTCTGACATGTTGCTTTTTTATTGCAGCTTTTACATGCAAGGCCCAAACTTCAAAGGAGCTAATTGGTAAATGGAAACTAGTTAAAGAAACTAAAGATGGGGTTGTTAAAACCCCCGAAGAAACATACCAGGTTTTTAATGAGGGTGGGGAATTTCAGGGAATCAATGGTAGTAAATCCCGTAAGGGTAAATGGAAGCTCTCGGAAGACAACAAGGAACTCACGATCAGTATCAGCATCGTTTCTTTAAAGTTCTCAGTTGATTACTTCGATGCCAAGAAGAGGATTATCACCAACGATAAAACAGGAGTGCTGGAATATGAAAAAGTTGATTAATATAATTTAGTGAGAAAATGGGCTTTCGGGAAGAGCCCATTTTTTATTTAAAGTTTTCATTGAGTGATTGGCGGTATTTAAGAGTAAGATCTTCGTTTGATCCTTGTTTTCACACTTCTTTTATTTTGCTCCCGGCTTCTTCAGGACTGATACGGATGTACTTATGGAAGTCATACCAATTATTGTGACCACAATGTCACTATGTACCGCCGCCGCTATACCTGCGAATATGATGTCGGAACCAGGAAGGTGTTACTGATTTTCGAAATGGTATTTGCATACTGGGGATCCGCTAATAATTTTTTCCATTCAGGATCCGCTACAAAAGCCGACCATCCTTTGTCGCGTTCTTCCATGTTGTTGCACGTGAGCATATAAGTGAGACGAGGCAGCTTGTCGCCGGCAATTACTTCACCAAAGAATACAGGATTCAGTTTCGCCCTGGTAAAAATGGGGAATTCGCCGTCATTGAACATTTTAATTTTTCTTCTTACAGCATCTTCACTATAGCCCTCATAGGTTCTTAATTCAAATATCCGGGATTCACCTGGGGGAACAACCATTGCAGGGAAACCATCAAAAGCAATCATCAAAGAAGAGGTAAAGCGGTTGTATATGGATTTATCAACGGGAATGCTGTTATATAACGCGCTGTTTTTAATATACTCAGCATCTGCTTTTACTTTTACATTTACCGACAGATAGTTATCCAGGGAAGCATAAGGTGTCAGTAAATAAAACTTAGCCGGTTCCGATGGCCTCCATTCCTTGAAAACCCCAACTGTTTTTACGCCGTACTTATTCAATGCAGGAATAAGCGCTGTCCTGAAATAGTTTTCCAGTTGTTCCTTGTCGGAGCCAAAGCGCATTTCATATTCACGCCATTCGTATACTTCTTTTTGTACTGCATGCTTATCACCCGCTATGGCAGGACTGAGGTTTGCTGCTAAACCTGCGGTAACCGCAAGCGAAGATTGGAGAAATTTCCTGCGCTGCATATTGGTTGTTTTAAAGTGTAAATTAGTTTGTGTGGTAATCCTTCTGTCATCGCTGGTATTCCATCAATCACGGAATTCAAGTTAAGGAAAGTTAGTAACACAAGTTGCTGAAAAGAATAATATTTTTTAAACCGGACATTATCTTATTTGGAAAAGAGGGAAGCAATAGTATCTACCCGGAAACAGGTATATCGGCATCCTATTATTCAGGTATATTCTGAGCCTGCCGGATTATCTATTTTTGTATCGTCAGATAAATCTATCAGAACCATGCTTTCTCAATTTCGTAAATCGATCCTGATCTCCTCTGCTTCGTTTCTGCTGACAGTCATTGTTGGCAAGAGCCAGGCGCAGGATAAATTCGACAGTAAACTGCTGAAGAACGGTAAGTATACCCTCGCCTGTTATACTGTAAATAGCGGCAGCGAATCAGCAATCGGCACTTTTACCGTCGGTATCAATGCCTCCGGCGATAAGCTGGCACTAACTACCACCACTGCTCTTGCCGGATTGGAAGAGTGGAGAGATACCGCCGTATCTAACCTGAACAACTTCAAACCTATTTACGTCGCGTCGCATAGCACCCTGAAAGATATGGTGCTGCACTTCGGGAATAATGTTACCGGCTATTATGTTGATAAGAAAACCGGGAAGAAGACCCAGATCCAGGAAGCAGGCAACCAGTATTTCGTAGATAGTTATACCTATCCGTTTATCCTGTCGTTGCTGCCACTGACTTCCGGCTACAGCACTGATTTATCTGTGTATGAATACAAGCCCACAAATAACGGTAACCTGAAAAAAGCGGTGGTGGATGAAGTAAAGAACAGCACCTGGGTCAGTAAATACACCGGCAAACACGATGTATGGGAAGTAACCGTGGTGGAACCTACTACCGATGAAAGATCTGTTTCCTATATCGATAAGAAAACCCGCCGGTTGTGGCAGATAGACATGTGGAGCAATGGCCAGCAGATCAGGATGGTGGATATGGAAACAGATTTCAACTCCATCAAGGCTCCTTTTGATAAAGCCGCAACCATGAAGATGGTGAAAGGCGGTAACTCCATCATCAACGGACAAGTGTTTGCCCGCGATTTTGACGACAACGGTACTATCTGGGCCAAAATGAAGGTGGTGAACATCCAGGCCAAGCAGGTAGCGCCCCGTGGTACACAGGTAATCCTGATTCCTTACAACGATTACTTCAAAGAATGGATCAAGGTAAACGAATCGCAACGTAAAAAGGGCCGGGAAGGTATTGGCCTGTTGGACGAAGCGGCCCAGTGTATCAAAACTACGACCGTTTACGATGATGAAGGGCATTTTGAATTTGTAAACCTCATGCCCGGCGAATACCTGTTATATACCGAGTTCGGATACGACCATTCGTACAGCCAGTCGGAAGTGGTGGGTTATACCGATCACTACATCAACGGTATGTTCCAGAGTACAACTGCCAATACGGTCAGCAGGAACTATAGTACCAACGCCGGCGCCGTAGTGAAAAAGGTAGTAACGGTAAGCAAACCCGGTGAAAAAGTGGAAGTGAAACTGAAGAAAACACGTGCCTGAGTGCAGGCAAAGATTATAAGCAAGAAAGGCCGGGTTCCCGGCCTTTCTTGTTTTATTGTATTGGCTTAACTGGCTTAGGAATTTCCCGTACTTCCACTGTGCCGTCATATAAAAGAATAGGGCAGGATTTCGCCAGCTCTAACGCCTGTTCCATCGTTTCCGCCTGAAGAACAATATTACTTACAACTTTAAGGTTACCGGAAAGAACGGTTTCTTTTTTTACCGATTTCCCGCCTCCCGACACCGTGTAGCTCTCTCCCGGAAAAGCGAAACTCAAAACATACACACTGTCGGCTTTCCATTGTGCGAGCAGCTGCTCCCATTTTGGGCCTGCTACTTTTGCCTGTTCTGAACCATAAGTTTCGGGGACTCTTACCAATAAACTGTACTGTTTCATTGCATTATTTTTTGATGGTGACGCAGTAGTATTTGCCTGTGCATAAGTTTTACTACTCATGAATGCGAAGCAAATAACAATTGCTAATAAACCTGGTTTCATTTGTTGTATATTTTGATACAAATGTCGGTCGGGAGGGTTCCCCATCATTGTAAAAAATCATTGATTTACTCATGGCGTGAGTGCTGGAACTTGGGGTGTAAATGGAATAGCCTGTCGCAAATACACCCTCAAAATGTCGCGTCTACGGGCTGTGTGATCTATTTAGCCAGCGTATTTTTGTAATGATAGAACAATAGTCATTATTATAAAATTTAAGAGATGAAAATCATTATTTACCTCGCTGCTTCTGCGAATGGATTGATCAGTAATAACAGGAATGTACCGGATTGGTTGTCGCCGGAATACGGAGCGGGATTTATGGCCATAAGCCAGCGCACACAAGCTGTGATCATGGGGAAAACAACCTATAATATTTTGTCACCCGATTACCTGCCGCTAAAAGAAGGTTCGCTGGTGGTATTAACGCATGATACAAAAGCAACGCCGTCGCAATCCAATGTATTGTTTACCAGCGATAGCCCGGAGAAAATCGTGGCAACACTCGCCTCTAAAGGGCACACCGAAGCGGTAATCATCGGCGGTACGCAAACAGTAGGCGCATTTTTGAAGGCAGGATTGGTCAATGAAATAATCCTGGTGGTGGAACCGGTGTTATTTGGGAGCGGATTGCTGTTTGTTGACGATGCGGACTTTGAATATCAGTTGGCATTACTGGATGTTAAAAAATTAAACAACAACACCATTCAATTGCATTACGAGGTAAAGGATAAGCGGATTTAGGTTGGCTACCATCCGGTGGCAAACAGCTTTCTTGCCGCTTTTATACCACAATGCTGATATTGGTGATACGCCTGTGCAACCTGTTCATGAATGGCGGCAGATTTTTCCTGCTGTATCCATCCATTGATCACAGGTACCAGCGTATATGCTTCCGGGGACATCAGGTGTGTGGTCCAGATCAGGGGATGTGCGCCTGTTTGCCGGATAGCTTCGTAGAAGTAAGGCTTGCTCGCACAGGCAAATATAGCGATGTCCCTTCGCTGGTTATCCGCTTTTTGAGGAACCTGGTTCAGCGCGAAATCCATTAGCCCGTTATGGCCTATAAATACAATTAGTCCCGCATAGCCACCGGTCCGGATAGTAGCGGTATCCACATTAATCCTTTCTTTATTCCGGCCTGCTGCATACTGCATAAAATCAGTGATGGTTTCTTTCATCTTAGCCCCGTCATAAGCATCAGCGATGAGATAAACATGGGTTCTTTTGTGCCTGAAAATGATCCGTTCATATATATTGTTGTGCGGACGAGGGATTTGTTTGATGAATTGCCAGTCGGTTTGTTTTTTTAGAAAAGTCTTCACCCCGTACCCACAGCCCCAGTAGAGGTTATTCGCAGGATCCTGGCCATTCCCGATCTTCTCGGGTACTTTTACGATACCCTGGTGTTTGTTGTCGCAGAGCGCTACCAATACGTGGATGGATGCCGGTTGGCAATATCCTTTTATTCCGGTGAACAGGATACAGGAAAACATGATAAATCTGAGCATTGGGGGAATTTTCAACATAAGACGTAGCAAATGCCGGATTCCATAAAGTAGGGGGTAACCTCAGGCGATTCCTGTTTTTCGTATAGGTCAAATAACAAAGCGGCGTTTCACCAGGAAACGCCGCTTTGTTATTTGAGGTAGTTAACTGCCTACTTCTTTACAAGCTCCACGCGTCTGTTCTTCGCTTTGCCTTCCTCTGAGCTATTGTCTGCAATTGGCTGCAGGGAACCAAATCCTTCAGAACTCAGGCGGGACTTATCAATACCGGATGAAACCAATGCATCCAATACTGCTTTCGCCCTGTCTTTGGACAACTGGAGATTATGTGCATCGTTGCCGGTGTTGTCTGTATAACCGTTAACCGCAACCTTTAAACCGGGGCTTGCTTTCAACGCCTTTGTAATTTCTGCCACAGCATCTTTGCCGTCCGGCTTCAGCGTGGATTTGTCTGTGTCGAAGTTGATATATAGTATTGCTTTGCCTTTCTGATTGAGTTCTTTACTTATTTCATCGGCTTTCAGCATAGTAATGGTTTGTTTAAATCCTTCCTGCTGTAAGATATCGAGCTTGCCTTGTGCGGAATTGCCCGTCAGCTGGATATAGATATCACCTCCATTGGCCCGGCGGATGATATAAGTTTTGATATTCTCTTCTGTATAGCCGATAGAACCATCTTCTCCCAGGTAAGAAGCTCCCTGGCTGTAACGGTCGTATTCTTCCTGGGTAATTGACCCGTCAAATATCTTTACTCCACCGGCAGCTTTGATTGCTTCATCATAACTTTTCTCAAAGAATGGAAGAGACCAATCATCCTGTTTTATTTCGACAACATTACTTTTCCATATACGACCCTCTAACGGGGTCATTTTACCATCTATGGCGAAGAAAAGACGGTCAAACTTGCGTTCAACCGGTTTATTCATTGTGGTTAGTCCTTCCGGTAAAGTAAAAAAGGGGAAAGGGCCCAGTTCTTTCTCTGATACCGGAACGTCATTAATGTTAAAAGCGGTTGTTCCTTTTTCTTGCTTTTCTTCAGTGGGAGTAACAACATCCGTCTTCGGTGTAGAATCGGCAGTGGCGGCCTGTTGCTTTCCTTCATTATTGCAGGCGTATGCAAAGACCAAAGCGGAAATGCCGAAGAATAGTGATCGAATATTCATAATGGATACTTTTTAAAGATTGTATATGATGCGGGTTAATGATTCATTTTAACGAAGTCCATCATCATATCGCAAAAATACAGGTATTTTAGAAAATGAAATTGGTGCTGAGGAAGTCGGAGCTGTGTTCATTCACAATATCTTCCAGCAGTTTTTTATTGGTGTCGTTCATCTTTGTAGCTACCAGTGAGCGGATAGAGAATGAACGCAGGGCATCATGCACAGAGAGTGTGCCTTCTGCACTGTCTTTCCGGCCGGTGAAGGGGAATACATCTGGTCCGCGCTGGCACTGGCTGTTGATATTCACCCTGCTTACCTGGTTTACCAACGGATCAATCAGTGTAGCCACTTCATCAGGATTGTTGCTGAAGATGCTTACCTGCTGGCCATGTGGCGACTCGATCAGGTAGTTGATCGTTTCTTCTATATCATCATAAGGCACTACAGGAATTACCGGTCCGAATTGTTCCTCGCGGTAGAGTGTCATCTTATCATTCACCGGGTATACCACTGCCGGGAATACAAAGGATTCGTTGGTAGCGCCACCGTTTTCATTAACAACGGCCGCACCGTGAGCGATGGCGTCATCCAGTACTTCACGGATATAGGCAGGTTTGCCGGGTTCCGCTACCGGTGTAAGTTGTACGCCTTTCTCCCAGGGCATACCGAATTTCATTTTGCTGATGGACTCACCGAGGCGGGCATTGAATTCGTCAGCAATAGAACGGTGTACAAATAATATTTTGATGGCGGTACAACGTTGACCATTATACGATAACGCACCGAGGATACATTCATTCACGGCCACCTGTATATCCGCGTGTGGTGTAATGATGGCGGCATTTTTGGCATCCAGGCTCAGCACGGCGCGCAGCCGGTTCAGCTTGGGATGGTGCTTGCGCAGATCGTTGGCTACTTTACTGGAACCGATAAAGGCCAGTACATTGATTTTACCGGTAGCCATGATACCGGGTATCACGGCGGCGCCGCGGCCATATATGGTGTTTACCACTCCTTTCGGGAAAGACTCCATGAATGCGCGTAACAATGGGTAGTGCACCAGTGTACCGTGTTTCGGCGGTTTGAAAAGGATGGTGTTGCCCATGAGCAACGCAGGAATCAGCGTGGTAAAGGTTTCATTCAGCGGGTAGTTGAACGGGCCCATACAGAGTACGACCCCTAATGGTGAACGGCGGATCTGTGCGATGGTGCCTTCCTTGATTTCGAAGCGGGAAGAGCTGCGGTCTATTTCTTTGAGCGCATCTATAGTGGCGTTGATGTATTCTATGGTGCGGTCAAATTCTTTGATGGAGTCAGCAAAAGATTTCCCGATTTCCCACATGATCAGTTTTACGATCAGGGTGCGTTGCTCCGTCATTTTGCGGGCAAATACAGAAAGACAGTTGATGCGCTCATCCAGCCGCATCGTAGGCCATTCGCCGCGACCGTTATCATACGCCGAGAGGGCGGCATTCAGCGCTTCAAACGCCTCCTTTTCGGTGGTTAACGGGTAAGTGCCTATCAGTTTGCGTTTCAGGCCATCTGCCGTTGGAATGTTGATAGGGGAGTACACTTCACTCACCGGCCCATCCCATTGTTTCATTTCCCCGTTTACCAGGTATTCTCTCTGATGAATTTCAGAAATACGGAACTCTTCGGGTATTTCATTTTCTTCAACAAAAAGTTTCTTCAGCTCATCTTGAAAACTCATGTGTTAAAATTTTATGCGTACAAATTACACAAAACAGACCAGATAATAAACATAGAATGTTTCGATCGGGGTGTGGGGAAAATCTATAAGATAGATTTTTGGGAGATGAAAAATATTGGCTGTACCGGTGCTAACTTTTTTATTTTCAACGATTCACCTAATTTCGCCGGATGTTTTACAGGAGAAAATTAATACAGCGCATCATGGAAACAGGTCACCGCAAATCGTTTTATTATCCATCATTCACAGGAAAAGAAAAACATTTATAGTAGCTCCATCACCAGCTACCGGCGAAACCATTTGCATATTTTATAAAACATCTTGCGCATGCCCTTGACAAAAGTTTTGATCACCGTTAAAAGTTATCCCACCGTATCTTCCCATTATGATGAACAGGTTAGCATCGCCGGTTTCAGGGAAGATGGTGTTTTTATCAGGATATATCCCATCCCTTTTTCAAAGAAAACCTATGAAGAACAATATCAGCTCTACAACTGGGTAGAGCTGGACCTGGTGCGGAACAACAGGGACTTCCGGCTGGAAAGTTTCAGACCGGTAACAATGGATGCACCGGTAAAAAAGATGGGGCATCTGGGCACGGAAGAGCATTGGCAGGAACGGAAGGCCATTGTGCTGAAGAATGTATACCGCGACTTTTCCACGGTGATCATGGAAGCGAAACACGAAGCATTTTATACCTCACTGGCTGTATTCAAACCTGCGCGGATACTGGATTTTGTGATAGAAGAAACAGAGCGGGAATGGAACAGCGACCGGTTGAAGATCCTACAGGAAGAGATGTACCGGGGCCAGGTATTTGAACAACCGGAAGATCCTTTTGCCGTGATGGAAAAGCTGCCCTACAAATTTTCCTTCCGTTTTACCGATAGCAGAAATGAAGAAATTACCCTGCCGGTGGAAGACTGGGAGCTGGCATCACTGTATTGGAAAAGCCTGAAAAAGCAGCGTGGTGCTGATAAGGAGCAGAAAGCCATTCATGAGGTCAGGAAGAAATACCTGCAGGAATATGCCAGGAATACCGATTTGTATTTCTTCCTGGGTACTACGCAAAATGCACACGCCGGTTCCAGGCAGCCGTTTACCATTGTTGGGTTGTTTCATCCTACTATGCCGCCGGCGGTGATACAGGGGAGTTTGTTTTAACGGTTGAATTCAACCGGTGTCCGTAATCGTGGTTATTGATGATGGATTTAAAAAAGTAAATTACACGGTGAAATAAAACAGCAATTATAATAACATGAACCCGCCTGACAACATTCAACTTATTGAGGGAGAAATAGCGGACTATTATTATGATAATACCGGTATTTTATATTCCTACTCAAAAAGCACGCTGAGAACGGTGGAGAATATTTCACGCAATATTGCACTGGTAAAACAGATTACCGGGAATAAAAAAGTACCGTTGCTGATTTATCTTACTAATTCCCCTGTTCCCGATAAAGAGACCAGGAAGTTTTCAGCAGAACAGCTGCCTCATGTTTATACTGCCATGGCGATGGTTTCAAAACCAGGCTTGTCAAAGCTGATCATGAATATTTTATTTAAGTTGAAAACGCCTCCTATCCCGATGAAGTCGTTTACGAATGATGCGGAGGCGAAGGAGTGGCTGCAGCAGTATCTTTAACGTGTTTGCATAAAAAAAGAGCCCCCGGTGACGGAGGCTCCTGTTATTCTTCTCACTAATTAAGCAAGATCAAACCTGTCGAGGTTCATTACTTTATTCCAGGCTGCTACAAAGTCTTTCACAAACTTTTCCTGACCATCTGCACTTCCGTATACTTCTGCATTAGCTCTGAGTTCTGCGTTAGCGCCCAACACGAGATCTGCACGGGTACCGGTCCATTTTACTTCGCCGGTGGCGCGGTTGCTGCCTTCATAAAGTTCCCTGTCTTCAGCAACTGCTTTCCATGCAATGCCCATGTCGAGCAGGTTTACAAAGAAGTCGTTGGTAAGCTGGCCCGGGCGCGTTGTGAAAACGCCATGTTTAGAACCATCAAAGTTAGTGTTCAGCACACGCATACCACCCAGCAATACGGTTAATTCCGGCGCAGTAAGCGTGAGCAGTTGCGCCTTATCTATCAGCAATTCTTCTGTAGATACGGGGAATTTTGATTTGCGGTAGTTGCGGAAGCCATCTGCAACAGGTTCCAGGAAGCCTACTGATTCAACATCGGTTTGTTCCTGGGAAGCATCCATACGACCGGGGGTGAAAGGAACTGTGATGGTATGTCCAGCATCTTTCGCTGCTTTTTCCACCGCAGCGGCGCCGGCCAGTACAATGAGGTCTGCCAGTGAAACCTTTTTACCGCCGGACTGGGCGTTATTAAATTCTTTCTGAATGCTTTCCAATGTATCCAGTACTTTTTGCAGCTGTGTTGGATTGTTCACTTTCCAGTATTTCTGGGGAGCCAGGCGAATGCGGGCGCCATTGGCGCCACCGCGTTTGTCGGAGCCACGGAAGGTAGAGGCAGACGCCCATGCTGTGGAAACCAGTTCTGATACGCTCAATCCTGATGCCAGTACTTTTGCTTTCAGGGCTGCAATATCTTTTTCATCTATCAATGCATGGTCAACTGCAGGGATAGGATCCTGCCAAAGCAGTTCTTCCTGTGGCACATCGGGGCCCAGGTAACGGGCGCGGGGGCCCATATCGCGGTGCGTTAATTTAAACCATGCGCGGGCAAAAGCATCTGCAAATTCATCGGGATTTTCCAGGAAGCGCCTGGATATTTTTTCATAAACCGGATCAAATCTTAAAGATAGATCGGTGGTGAGCATGGTGGGTAAATGTTTTTTAGCGCTGTCGTATGCATCAGGAATAATGCTATCTGCATCTTTAGCTACCCATTGGTGCGCGCCGGCGGGGCTTTTAGAAAGCTGCCATTCAAAACCAAAGAGGTTTTCAAAGAAGTTATTGCTCCATTTGGTGGGTGTTTTCGTCCATATTACTTCAAGTCCGCTGGTAATTGTATCGGCGCCTTTACCGGAGCCATAGCTGTTTTTCCAGCCGAGGCCCTGCATTTCAAGGTCGGCGGCTTCCGGTTCCTTGCCTACATGGGTAGCAGGTGCAGCGCCGTGGGTTTTACCAAAGCTGTGGCCGCCTGCGATGAGGGCAACTGTTTCTTCGTCGTTCATGGCCATGCGGCCAAAAGTATCACGGATATCTTTAGCAGCCGCAATTGGGTCGGGGTTGCCATCGGGGCCTTCCGGGTTTACATAGATGAGTCCCATTTGCACGGCCGCGAGTGGTTTTTCCAGGTTGCGGGAGTGGATATTGCCATCTGCATTATCATCTGATACTACTACGCCGTGATGTTCTTCCACACCGGCGGAGCCATGTGCATAGCGTATGTCGCCGCCGAGCCAGGTGGTTTCGGAGCCCCAGTATACATCTTCATCCGGTTCCCATACGTCTTTACGTCCGCCGGCGAAACCAAATGTTTTGAAGCCCATTGATTCCAGCGCTATATTGCCGGTGAGGATCATTAAATCCGCCCATGAAATTTTGTTACCATATTTTTGTTTGATGGGCCAAAGCAACCTGCGGGCTTTATCGAGGCTCACGTTATCGGGCCAGCTGTTAAGCGGCGCGAAACGTTGCTGTCCTGAGCCTGCGCCGCCACGGCCATCACCTACACGGTAGGTACCTGCACTGTGCCATGCCATGCGGATGAACAGGGGGCCATAATGCCCGAAGTCGGCCGGCCACCAATCCTGTGAGTCGGTCATAAGTGCATGAAGGTCTTTCTTCACTGCTTCCAGGTCGAGGCTTTTAAAGGCTTCGGCATAGTTAAAATCTTCACCCAACGGGTTTGATTTGGAGGAATGCTGGCGCAGGATACTCAGCTTTAACTGGTTAGGCCACCAGTCCCGGTTCCTGGTGCCACCACCGCCAACATTGTGCTTCATACTGCCATTATGAAACGGACATTTACTGATGTCGTTTGATTCTGTTCCCATTTTTAGAAGTTTTTATGGTATTGAAAGAACACTTACCTGCACCTTTTAGTTGTGCATAATGATAAAGTTATGATATAGAAAGAATAATCACAATCAATTAATTTCTATATTTCAATAGTTAAAATCTATTTGTGGGTGGGTGACTTATTAACGGGGTGGGGGCTATCTATTACTTCCCGGATACTTCTCCGGTGCGTCGGACATGGGTAGCGCATGGACTATCCATGCACTATCTATACTGTTCGCATGCACTCCTCATGCACTCCTCATGCACTGTTAATGCACTATCAATGCACTCAGGCAGGCAGAGGCCGCTAAAAATTACGTTTAATCCTGCAGGCTTTTCAGGTAAGCCGGATAGTCTGTTTTCATCAGTAGTTCGTCGGTGTTCCGTTTGGTGATGATCACATTACGCATATCGGACCATGCGGTTCCCATAGCGTCCACTCTTTTCTTTAATTCTTCAAGCGTGATGTCCCTGCAATAAATAGTTGAACCGGGCTGCTGCTTCCATGATTGGGCAATAGTACCGATGTCGAAAGAATCGAAGCCTATGTCGTTGACCAGTTTAAATACTACTTCCTTTGCAGCGGTATCATCGCCTGAAACCGCCAGTGCGATGCGGTTTTTAGCGCCTTTGGGCTGGCCTTTGCTTTCCAGGCTTTCTATCACGATGGAATTAAATACTTTGATAATGGGAATGCCCAGTTGCTCCTGCACCCACAGGCTATCGATACCGCCTTGAATCAGCGCCGGTATGATTCCGTCGCGCAGGGTGGGGTAATAATTTCCCGTGTCAATAACCACCACGTCATCGGGTAGATTTTTAAAGATGTTTTTGGGGAGATCGGGGATACTTTTTTGAGGGATGGTAACGATGATCACCTTTTTATTTTGGGTGACTTCTTCTACCGTAGCTGCGGTTGCCCCAATGTTTTCAGCCAGTTGTTTTAACGATGCGGGGCCACGGGAGTTGGCGATGGAAACGGTATGTCCCAATGCAACCAGTTTTGATGCCAGCCAGCTTCCGATAGCACCCGCGCCGATAATTCCTATATTCATAGCGTTGTATTTTATGCGGGGATATTTTCTTTGGGATTCGGCTGACCTTTGCCCGTAGTGATCAGGTTGCGCAAACTATCGTTGATATAGTGGGTCCATGCATCAAAGCAAATATTATAACATTCATAGGCCGGTACCAGTCCCCGGTGCGTGAAATGAAGTTGTGTTTTGTTTTCTTTTTCAGAGATCTCAAATTCAATTTTTGTACCGGTCCATTCTGTTTTATCTTCCGTGAAATTGAAGTAGTTGTCGAGTACCAGCCAAACGACTTTTTTATCCGGGATCACTTCTATTAACTTCATGGTACACTTGTGAACGTCTTTGAACTGATAAGTAAATTCATCATTGAGCCGGGTGGTACCGCCTTCAATATTTTCGGACCACCATCCGCGAACATTGTTGATGGCATTGAATACTTCTGCCGGCGTCTGATCTGCCAGAAGTATCGTGTTAAAATCTGATGCAGTCATTTTGTTGATTTTTAATTGGATAACTTGTTATTTAATAAAGTCTCTAATTTTTTCAGTTTCGTAGTCCAGAACTTATCGAAGTAGGAGATCCAGTGCTGCAATTCCTTAAACCCATCCTGTTTCAGCGTGCAATACCGTTCCCGGCCAATATCCTGGATAGAGATAAAGCCTGCGTTGTGCAATATTTTAATGTGCTTTGAAACGGCGGGACGGCTCATGTCAAAATTGTCTGCCAGGCTGTTGATGGTCAGACTATCTTCCGAGAGCAGCATCAGCATCTTCCGCCTGCTCGGATCGCCGATTACCTGGAATACGTCAAGCGTTGGTGTTGTCATGTTGTGCCTTGTTTATACGTTCCGCGATTTTGTGAATATTCTTAAGCCAGCCATCAGTCAGTGCGTTGAGCATACTCAGGTTTTCTTCTTTCGTGAAACCGCTGTGCTCCAGGAAAAGCTCCGTGCCGTTGTCCTTTGCTTCCAGTTTCCATAGTACTACAGAATCCAGCGTGATTTTGCCATCGCCGGGGCCGCACTTCCATGAATAGGAGAGCCTTTTAAAAGGAACAACCTCTAATACCTTACAGTAAAAGATCCCGTCGAAATCGAGGCTGGGTACCGGGTTTGTTCTGAACTGGAAGTCGAGTCCCACGATGGGCTGAAAATCATTCTTCATCAACCATTGCTCCATCAGCTCCGGTTGGGTAAGGTAGTTCCAAACCGTTTCAGCCGGATGCGGGAAGAAGAACTGGTGTTTAATTGTCTTTATCATAATAAGTAACTTTAAGGTTACATAAAAGTATGTGTAACTTTTGAGTTACGCAAATATTTTTTTAGAGATGGCAGAAGAGCGAGATAAACACCAGCTGTATGGCTGATATTTTTTTGGGTGTCAGACGAACAACATTTATTAAATCTTTGTTAGCAGGTAAGAATTCCAGCTAAACAGGCTTAAATTGATAACAGCTGAAAAACTTATCACCAAATAAATAAAGCCAAACAAAATGAGTAAAATCACAGTAAAAGACGGTACCGAAATTTATTACAAAGACTGGGGAACAGGCCAGCCTATTGTTTTTCATCATGGCTGGCCATTGTCCGGTGATGACTGGGACGGGCAAATGATGTTTTTCCTGGAGCAGGGCTACCGGGTTATTGCTCACGACCGGAGAGGTCACGGAAGATCCAGTCAAACCGCCAATGGCCATGAAATGGATACTTACGCAGCCGATGTAGCAGAGCTTACCAAAGCGCTTGATTTAAAAGACGCCATCCACGTTGGCCATTCAACGGGCGGCGGGGAAGTAATCCGTTACGTTGCGAAACATGGTAAAGGCCGTGTGGCAAAAGCGGTCCTCATCAGCGCAGTAACTCCGCTGATGGTGCAAACAGCCAACAACCCCGATGGCGTACCATTATCGGTATTTGATGAAATCAGAAAAAATACCGCTACACAACGCGCCCAATACTTCGAGGATTTTACGCTGCCATTTTATGGGTACAACCGTGAAGGAGCAAAGATATCGCAGGGTGTGAGAGACAATTGGTGGCGCCAGGGCATGATGGGAGGCATCAAAGCACATTACGACTGTATTAAGGCATTCTCTGAAACAGATTTTACGGAAGATCTTAAAAGTGTGGATATTCCCGTGCTGGTACTGCATGGTGAAGATGACCAGATCGTTCCGTTCCCCATTTCCGGAGCAAAGGCGGTGGGCCTGTTAAAAAATGGAAAACTCATTTCCTATCCGGGATTCCCGCACGGTATGCCCACTACTGAAGCTGCCACGATCAACAAGGATCTACTGGCATTTATCAAATCATAACATAGTAAGATATCAGCACCATACAGGTCAAAAAGCGTGATACATTCTTTCGGATTGTATCACGCTTTTTTGTTTGCTGGTTTGCGGGAGCCGGTAAAATTAGTTTGATATTTTTCCCGCAAAGGATTATCTTGTTATCTTAACATCTAAAGCCACTTTGCTGCCGGGTACTTTTTCATATGATGAAGAGAAGCTAGTTATAGAGATCTCGGAGGGAGACGAAGAGGCCTTTACCCGTCTGTTTTACCATTACGGTGCTATTATTCATCCCATTGTACTTAAAATAGTAAAAGATGAAGCCGCTGCTGAAGATGTGGTAGCCGAAGTATTTCTAAAGCTCTGGATAAATAGAAAAGGGCTGACCGCTGTTACCAACCTTTCCGGCTACATCTACCGCATGGCAACTAATTTCTCTATCAATCACCTGAAACGTAATAAAACGGAGGCGCATGTATTACAGGATATGTACCTGGATGTACCGAGCCATGAAGCCACCGCTGAAGAACAGTTTACTGTACAGGAACTGAGAAAGTCGATCCACAAAGCGGTAGACGGGCTACCCGAGCAACGCCGCAGGATCTATGAGTTAAGCAGGGAAAAGGGGTTGTCACGAAAAGAGATTGCCGACCTGCTCCAGATTTCAGAGAATACCGTAAAAAACCAGCTGCGTATTGCATTGCGGCATATACAGGAGTCTATACTAAAAGATCAGGGAACTTTAATAGCAGGCATCTTTTTTATGGAGATCATCATGCATTAACGCCATATTCCCAACGCCTATCTACCTGCCTGTTTTTAGCACGGCGCCTGCAACAAACACTTCCTATGTATTATTCTTAAAAAAAAATGTAACCCGGAGGAGTACCGGTATCCATTTTTTGTGTCTATTACTAAGAACGACCTGGCCTGGCCGGGATAAAACGTACACTGTGATACAGGACGACCATATAAAACAGTTGTTAGAACGATATATAAATGATCTGTCCACGGAAGAGGAGAGGCTACAGCTATTGGATATCATCGACTCCCGCCCTGAGGTGGACTGGTATGCCCTGCTGGCGCCTGCGTTTACAGAAGCCGGTGCTGATAAAGGGTTTACACCTGAAAAGTGGCAGCCGGTACTGGATACTATTCTGAAGTATCCGCCAGTGGAGAAAACGACGCGGGTGGTACCCCTTTTCAGAAGATGGTGGTCTGTGGCAGCTATGCTTGCCATACTGCTGGGGGCAGGGTGGTGGTTTTATCGCTCCGGCAATACCAAAGTTGCTCCCCCGGTGTTAGCCATGGCTGATATACCTCCGGGCAGCAATCGTGCCGTACTGACGCTGGCCAACGGGCAGGAGATCACCCTGGATAGTGCCCACGGTAATATTGTTCAGCATGGGAATTTTAAAGTGAACAACGACAGTGGTATGCTGAATTACGAGGGAAAAGCGAATGTGGCGGAATATCATACGTTGTCAACACCACGGGGAGGGCAATACAAGCTGCAGCTTCCGGATGGCACCAATGTGTGGCTGAACGCGGCTTCTTCCATTAGCTACCCCACTGCTTTCACAGGCAGGAAGCGGGATGTTGCCATTACGGGGGAAGTATATTTTGAAGTAGCAAAAGATCCCGGCAAACCTTTTAATGTACAAGTGAACCAAATGAATATAACAGTATTGGGTACGCATTTTAACATCAATGCTTACAGCGACGAACCCGATGCTAAAACAACATTACTGGAAGGCGCAGTAAAAGTAAGCGCCGGCAACCAAATGAAAATACTTGCGCCGGGCCAACAGGCGCAGTTAGAAAAAAATAATACGCTCAGCGTCATTGAAAATGTAAACGTAGAAGATATAATTGCCTGGAAAAACGGGTATACTGTTTTTGAAAATGCCGATATCCGGACTATCATGCGGCAGGTATCCCGCTGGTATAATGTAGATGTTGTTTTTGAAGGGAACATCCCTCAAAGGCAGTTCGCAGGGGGCATCTCCCGGAAATCCAGCCTGGCAGAACTTTTAAAGGTACTGGAATTTGCCAATGTAAACTTTGTAGTGGAAGGGAAAAAGATTGTCGTAAAACCGTAGCATACATTTCGCTGCCGTTCCCTTCTCCGGTAACACGAATATTTTAAGGAAGTATTTTTTAAGTCATGTGAATAACTAATATCAACCAAAAGGCTTGCAAAAAAAAGCCGGAAGCGTTCGCGGCGCATCCGGCAAGGCTTTGGGCAACCCTTTTTCCAACAAGGCGTTTGAAAAAGTAAATTAATTATGAACCCAAAACAGTTCAAAACTATGAATTTTTATTCATTACAGGTCCCTGTATTTTTTAAACATAACAAAAAGCTGACTAAGATTTTTCTCTTAAAGACAATTACGGTATCAGTATTGTTATTTGCGGGCATCTTCGCAGGTACTGCAGCAACGGCGCAACAAATTACGCTGAATGAGAAGAATGCGCCTTTGAAAAAGATATTCAATCTTATCAAAAAACAAGGCGACTATATCTTTTTTTATGAGAAAGGTGTGCTGGATAAAACAGCCCCGGTAACCATCAATGTGAGCAATGCCGGTATCCGTGACGTACTTGAAATTTGCCTGAAAAACCAACCATTATCTTACATTATCTCCGGTAATAACATCGGCATTAAAAGAAAAACTGCCGGAGCAGAAGGCGCCAGTGGTGAAACTGCGGCGCCGGCAGCATTGCCCGACGAAGACATCCTTATATGGGGGGTGGTGGTTGATTCAGTTAGTAATCCTAAACAAGGTGTAACTGTTACCAGCATATCCGGCGGGTCGCACCAGAAAACATTTGCGGTTACCAATGCAGACGGAACTTTTGAAGTATATGGGCAAAAGGGCGATAAGCTGGTATTCAGCGCCATTGGACACAGGAATGTGGAAGTAAAATACAATGGGGAAGTGAGTCTGAAAGTAACGATGAAAGTGGCGCCCATAGAGATGAATGCCGTAGTGATCGATGACATTGACATGAGCCGGAAAAGAATACCTTTTACGGACACCATCGACATGACGCACCGGACGCACCTGAACCTGGGGCAGTTATTACAGGGCAGCATCCCCGGTCTCACTTTGCAAAATTCTTCTCAAAGCCAGCAGACATTGCAATCCATCGATTTTACCGGGAGGGGGGTGCCTGTAACAGGTACCTACACGCCAACCATAGCCGCTTTGCGGGCACACTATAACCAATATCAAAGCATCTATGCGTCAACAGGTTATCCCACCTTTGATTCGTGGATCAATTCTATGAAAGGTGTAGATGGCGTTCGTTTTAATTACAGCACTTCCGTTGGTAATAACGGCCTGATTCCCCAATTAAGAGGAGTAAGTGGATTTAGTGGTAACACGTCGGGTATGCTGATCATCATTGATGGTTTTGCGCAGGATGGATTCCCCGCCAATTACCCGATGACCAATATAGAATCTGTTAAAGTGATCAAAGATCCGGAAGAACTGACCAAATGGGGACCCAGGGCCACGGGAGGCATTATTATGATCACCAGCAAGCGCGCTGTGAAGGGAAAACTACAGCTCAGCTATAGTTCCAACTTAAATTATGCAGCGGCGCCCCGGTTTAACCGCAGTAAGCTACGTCTTGCTTCTTCCGCCGATATCGTGGACTATTTAAAGTCCGCATCCGATTCGGGTTTTATGGTGCTGGGAAGTAAAAATGATCCACGTACAGCTTTTAGTCTCAATTCTGCTGAGCGTATATTCTATGGGTGGCAGATAGGCGCCCTGTCTGAGCATGACTATAATACCCAACTGGATTCGCTGGGCAGGCTATCCAATGAAAGCCAGTTAAGGCAGCTGCAACAAAACTCCTTTAATCAAAACCAGATGCTCACCCTTTCAGGAGGCAGCAATGCCTGGCGTTTCAGGGCGGCCGGCATTTACAATACCACCCGTTCTACCGCCCTGGGTAACTACAGCCGGATGTTCAGCCTGAATATGAACAATGACTTCTTATTATTTAAAAACAAACTGCGCGCGCAATGGTATATAAATGTTTCCCAAAACACAGCCAGGACCGGTGCTAACTCCGACTTTCGCAGTTTGCAACCTTACCAGTTGCTCGTTGATCCGGTAAGCGGAAAGTATGTATACGATTATTCCACCTTTAACCCGGATGCCAATACCGCCCTTAAGAAATACGGGTATGAAGACTATGGCGCCAATGTGCTGGAGGATGCACGGATAAACAGCCAGATCAGCAAAAACCTCCAGGTGCAGTCAAGGCTGAATACCGACTGGGATATCCTGCCATCTCTCCGGTGGTCCACTTCACTGCAATATGATCTGCTGAATGGCAGAACAGAAAACCTGCTGGATGCTGTTTCCAGCCCGGCCAGGCAGCTGGTAAATGAATATGGAAGCCCTGCATTCGACGACTATGGCGCCGTTACCGGCATTGATTTTTATGTGCCCCGCGGCGGCATTATGAAAAAATCATCTTTAAAAAACAAGGATTGGAACCTGCGATCCGCTTTGCTGTTTAACAAGAATTTCGGGAAGCATTACTTTTCTGCATCAATTGGCGGCGGCGGTTTTGGTAATGCGTCACGTAGTCCTTCTTATGCCACCATCTATGGCTATAATAAACAAACCCGTCAGGGCCAGGCGGTGCTGTTGCCCTCTCCGGACCCCACAGCAGGTGTTCTTAACTTGTTTAGCCTGCCCGACAGGTATTGGGAAGGTACCTATGGCAGGATGGTTTATCCAAATACATTACTGACTCCGGCAGCGGGCGATACCATCATCTCACGGGGGCTCAACTGGAACGGCAGCTTTTCTTATTCCTATAACGATACCTATATACTAAATGGCAAGTACAATACAACGTTAAGTCCTAACTATGGCAATCCCCGTCCCTATACCAACCTTACCAACTACTCCGCGGATGCTACCTGGCGTTTAAGCAGGCAGCCTTTTTTCCAGGTTCCTTCCTGGATCACCAATGTAGCCCTGACTGCCGGCGTGGATGGAATCAGCCTTCCCGGTTTACCCACGCAAATTACTGCACAACGGGATCTTCAAAGCAACTGGAATAACTACGGGGTTTGGGTTGTCAATTTCACACCAGCCCAGCAAAGCGGGCAAAGTTCATACAACGTGTATGAGAAACTGGGGATAGGCCTGTTGGAGGATCGTTATACTTTTGATATCAGCTATAATAGTTTACGCATCAATAATAACAATAGCGGAGACAAAACCACCAGCGGCTACGAAATAAAAAATTATGTGGGTGCAAACGCACGGGTGAGGCTAAGGCAGGGGCTCCTGCATTTATACGCAGGTTATGGCTATTCGCTGGACGGGAATCCCCAAACAAATATGAGGGTTGCTTATGACATCGCCAGGGAATCCTATTTTCATGCCGGCGCCATCAGCAAATTGCTGGTGGATTTTACCCTGCAAAATATCAGTGCCTACCAGGGTATGGAAATAATGGCAGGTACCAACGCTCCTTTATCCGGTGGCGGATTCACCATGGCGGTAAATAACAGCTTCGGGCAGCTTCCGCCAACGGTAAAAAACATGGAAGTGCATTCAACGTTGGGATTAGCCAATGACCGTTATCTTTTCGATATCCGTTATTACCAGACAAACACGGCCGGGCTCAATAATTTTATTCCTGTTCCTACCGATCCTTCTACAGGGTTAGGAACAAAAATCAGTTATAGTGAGATCGTCAAAAAAGGAGTGGAGATGTACCTGCAAATAAAAGTACTGCAGCAGAAAGATTTTAAGTATGTGATTACCCTTAATGGCGCCTATAATAAAAATATTGCGAAAGATGTACCCCTGGTAAATTTCTCACAAACCTCACGCTACCTCACAGACTATCGTAATGGTTACAGCACAGAGAATCTCTGGAGCTATCGCTGGGCCGGACTGGATGCTACCGGGAGCCCCAGGATATATGACGCCAAGGGGCAAAGTACTGCCAGTCCTGACAGCGCCACACTGGCTTCTTCACTGGTCTACAGCGGCGTTACCCGTCCGCCTTTTACAGGTGGCCTTATACAGGAATGGGACTATAAAGGTTTTTTTCTGAGGGCAACACTGCTGCTCAATTTTGGTCATGTGATGCGGGAATACCTGCCGTCTCCGTCGAGAACCCAGGATAACAGCCTCCTGATCCGGGATCGCTGGCGGAAGCCGGGAGACGAGGCATTTACAGATATCGCAGCGATGTCGGGTAATGGAGATGAAGGCAGTACCCGGAAATTCATCATTCAAAATTCTACCAACAGTATTATGTCTGCAGATAACATCCGTTTGCAGGAAGTGCAGATAGGCTGGCAGGCGCTATCCGGTAAAATGCTGCAGCGTTATTTTATCAAGGATCTCACCGTATCCCTGCAAATGTTGAATGCTGCTTTATGGACCAGCAACAGGCTGCATGTAGATCCTGAAACCGTGGCCAATACAGGGGAGATAGAACTACCTAATACCCGGCAATATATGTTCACTGTTAATATGAAATTTTAAACAAGCGACAACAAATATGAAAAGAAAATTTCTCCGGCATAGTAACCTGTCAGATTTCCTGCTGCGAAGCATGGATGTAAGAGGAGTGATGATGGCTGCGCTTTGCGTACTCCTGTTCCTGTTGCCTGGTTGCAAAAAATTCTTTGATGTGCGTCCCAACACCACCAGCATCAATCCTACCACCATCAGGGACTTTGAAGAGATGCTGAACAGTGATTCCCTGGCGCTATGCAATTATCTGCTGGCGGACTTTATGAGTGATGATGTGCGGCTGGAAGATGTACACCTGTCTGCCGACGCCGTTTCATCCTATACCCGGTCTTATTTATGGGAACAAACCATCTGGAAACCAGGTGAGTCCGACTTTATGTACAACGCTTCATATACCCGTATTCTGCAAATGAATATTGTATTGGAGCGGATCGGCCGGGCAACGGGGAGTGAAGAACAGAAAAGTGTGATCCGCGCGCAGGCGCAAATTAACCGCGCATGGTATTATCTGCAATTAGCCAGTTTGTATGGATCAGATTACCAGGCGGCAACAGCCGCCACTGATCTGGCTGTTCCTTTGGTATTGCTTCCTGATGCCAGTGACCAGCCGGTAAGGGCCACTGTACAACAGGTGTACGACCAGATCATCGCGGATCTGACAGCTGCAGTAGCTACACCCGGTTTACCCGGTATGGGGCAGAATGTGGTGCATCCCGGTAAAGCAGCAGGGTATGCATTACTGGCAAGAATTTATCTGAATATGGCTAAATACCCCGACGCACTCAACGCCGCGCAATCAGCATTAACGATTAACAGCCAGCTGCTGAAATACAACCGGGATTATGTAGCGCCTTCCAGTTTGCTGGATCTGTCGAAGAATCCTGAAATATTACTTGCCAGGCTATGTGTGGATTATGATTTCTACAATATCCGGCATACTGCTTTTCATATTAGCCCTACACTTCGTGCCGTACTGGATAGCAATGATATAAGGTTACTCAGCAATTTCGCAGATGGCGGTCTTTATATCAACGGCGGCAACTTTAGTGCAGTGGCATTTAATTATAGCCTCGGTGTGCCGGAGGTAATGCTGATAAAAGCCGAATGCCTCGCCAGGCAGGAAGATGCAGCAGGGGCACTGGCGTTAGTCAATGAGCTCAGAAAAAACCGCCTGATTACCTATGAGCCGCTGGGCAGCACCACAGATGTACTGACCACGGTATTACAGGAAAGAAGAAGAGAACTCTTCTGTTATGGTGGGCTACGGCTTTTTGACCTGAAACGGCTGAACAGGGATAGCCGCTTTGCACAAACCCTGCAAAGGTTCGCCGATAACGGTACTACGTTGAAGGCCACATTAGCCGCTAATTCACCGCGTTACCTGATGCCTTTTTCTCCTCTCATTATTGCTAATAACCCCTCTATTATACAGAACCCACGGTAAAATAAGCGTCATGATAACGATGAACCAGTCGATAGAGAATCAGTTATTTTCCATCAAAGAAACGGGAACAGATCGTATGTGTTTTGAAGACGAGGCAGGATTTAGTGCAATCGTACAGCATCATTCTGCCAAGCTGCTCACCATTGTTACTTATATCACCAGGAACCGGCAAACAGCAGAAGATATTGTACAGGAAACTTTTCTGAGGTTGTGGGAAAAGCGTGTGACAATAACGCCTGATAACCTGGGTGGTTGGTTGTACAGAGTAGCCACTAATTTAGCTATGGGGCATTTGAAACGAGAATCCTTCAAAACCAGGGTGTATGCTTCTTTGCGCACATCACAGCAGGAATTTGCCACTGAAGTGGAAGAACGTTTGGTACAAAAAGAAACCAGGGTCGTTTTTAATAAAATATACGCCCGCCTGCCTGAACAACAACAGGCCGTATACCATCTGAGCAAAGTGGACGGGCTCACCAGGGATGAAATTGCGCATCATTTAAAGATCTCTCCACATACGGTTAAAAACCATCTGAGCAGGGCCGTTCAGTTTATAAAAGAAAACATCGGCGGTGTTACCCTCTTCTTTTTATTTTTTGTTTTTAACAATATATTTTTTAATCGCACTAGTACAAAAGCAGCGTCTGATAGTTTATATACTATACAGCAACAGGCAAACAGCAAACCAATATTCCCTTTAAAATCAGGTGCGTCTGAATTAATGAAACTGAAGCTGAAATAAGGCAGGTCATTAATCCGGATGGGTGAATGAATTCATGGAGCATTTCATGAAAAGGAACTTGCTATGTCTGTTGACAAAGAAATTATTCAACAATTAAATAAAAAACATGAAAACAAGAACGCTCTTACTGGCCGCTATGATGATTTGCGGAACATTTGCTGCAAAAGCACAACAGGATAGCACAAAACAATATCAGAAAATAGAGCAGTTGTTTGCTGCGATGAACCTGGAACAAGCCTATATGCAATCAGCTATTGCAGCGGCAGACCAAACTGCTGCGGGTTCAGCGCAGCTGGCTGGCAAGAAGGAAGATGTACGTGCTTTTTTTATCAGGTATGCGTCGTATCCTGCCTGCAAAAATGACTTGCTGAAGTTGTATGCAAAATATTATACCACGGAAGAAATAGAGGTGCTGACCGCATTTTACAAAACATCGGCCGGAAAGAAACAGCTGACCACTGCCGCCCAGTTACAGATGGAATCCGCGCAAATGATGAGCGCCAACCTGCAGGCACACGCAGAAGAATTGAATAAACTGAATGCTCCTGCTGCCGGCGGTCCTCAGAGCCGCTAGTTTACCGTATAAGCCGCCGCTGTTGCGCGGAGTATTTAACAAGCAAATTGTCAAACGAATATTTTATGACTTCCATTTTAAGAACGGAGAATCTTTCTCACCGGTATAACAGCACATGGGCCATACGCGACATCAATATTGAGGTGGAACAATCAGGCATTGTAGGCTTACTGGGCTCAAATGGCGCGGGAAAATCCACTACCATGAATATTATTTGCGGTGTGTTGAATCAAACGGAAGGAAGCGTGTATATCAATGGTATTGATCTCAGAAAATATCCGGAAGCAGCGAAGAAAGAAATAGGATTTCTGCCACAGAATCCTCCGTTGTATACAGATCTTACTATCGACGAATACCTGACTTACTGCGCGCAACTCAGGCTGATGGATACAGGTAAGATCAAACCGGCCGTGGAAGAAGCGAAGGAGCGTTGTGGTATCACGCACTTCAGCTCCCGGCTTATCAAAAACCTGTCAGGTGGTTACCGTCAGCGGGTAGGCATTGCGCAGGCGATTATTCATAAGCCAAAACTTGTGGTGATGGATGAACCCACCAACGGACTTGATCCCAACCAGCTGATTGAAGCGAGAAAACTCATCAGGGAAATAGCCATTGACCATTCCGTGCTTTTATCCTCGCACATCTTGTCTGAAATCAATTTGCTCTGCAAAGAGATTATCATGATAGAGGCCGGCCGGATGGTGTTTTCAGACAGTATGGACGCATTCAATAATTACGTGCAGTCAAAAATTATGCTCTTACGCATGGAAAACCCGCCGCCGAAAAGCGACCTGTTAAAAATACAGGGTGTTACCCAGGTGGAATTTCTGACGAACAAACAAGCGAGGGTTTATTTCGATGGCAGTCATGAAGATATTTCGGAGCGACTGATCACAGCGAGCGTGGAACAGGGATGGAAATTAAAAGAGATAGCGCTTGATAAGGGGCTGCTCGATGATGTTTTCAAACAACTATCCTCCCAGTCTCCACAATAAAGCGTAACTAATGAAGACGATATTTCAAATAGCAAAGAATGAGCTTCGTAACCTGTTCTATTCACCAATAGCCTGGTTTCTGCTGATTGTTTTCCTGGTGATGTGCGCGTATTTTTATACAGGCACCACCTATTCCTGGGCGAAACTCGCCCACCTGGCGTATTCCAATGATCCTAACTGGGTTTACCGTGCCACGGACTCTGTAACTTCGAGTATTTTCCTGGACAACGACGGCATCCTGATTAATGTATTGCAAAGTATCTATTTGTTTGTACCCCTTCTTACGATGGGTATCATTAGCCGGGAAATCAACAGTGGTACCATTAAACTGCTGTACTCTTCACCGGTTAAACTAAGCCGGATTATCCTGGGGAAATATCTTGCCCTTATGATCTATAACCTGCTGCTGGTGCTTATCCTCAGCATTTTTATTATCTCCGGGTTTTTTGATATCAAATCGCTGGACTATGGCCCGCTGTTATCGACACTGCTGGGGTTTTACCTGTTGTTGTGCGCTTTTACGGCCATCGGTTTTTACATGTCCAGTTTAACGGCTTATCCCATTGTGTCCGCGATTGCCAGTTTTACGGTGTTTTTTGCATTAATGAATATCGGGCGCTTATGGCAGCAGTATGATTTTGTAAGAGACTTTACCTGGTTCCTGTCTATTGCGGGACGTACCGAAAAAATGGTGACCGGCCTGATTACTACCAAAGATGTGATCTACTACATCACTATCATCTACCTGTTTGTCAGTTTTACATTATTAAAATTGCAGGGCGAAAGGGAAGCCAAACCCTGGTTTGTAAAAGCCGGCAGGTACGTGGCGGTGGTTCTGTCCGGCCTGTTGATCGGTTACATTAGTTCACGTCCCCGCTTTACCGGGTATTGGGACACCACCGCCGGGAAAACGAACACACTCCTTCCACACTCACAAAAAATTATTAAATCGTTCGACGACGGCCCGCTCGAGGTAACGCTTTACACCAACTTACTTGGCGCAGGCGCACAGGCCGGCCTTCCGGAATGGCGCAATGTTTACCTGGAACGCTGCTGGGAAAATTACCTTCGTTTTAACCGGAACATCCACTTTAAGTATGAATATTATTACGACGCTGACAGCACCGGTGTGGGCGGCACTATTTTTAAAGAGTTTCCGGGAAAGAGCCTGGAACAAATAGCCCGTGAGGTAGCAAAAGTGTTAAAGGTGGATGTATCCAACTTTAAGCCCCCGGCAGAAATGCGCAAGCTCATTGATCTTAAACAGGAAGGCTACCGCCTTGTGATGCAATTGAAATATAAAGAACGCGCTGTTTTCCTGCGGACATACGGCAATGGCGACTGGCCCCGGTCCCCGAACATGGATGCCACACTGGAACGGCTGCTGGGTACTAAAATGCCGAAAATAGCCTTCATCAGCGGAGAACTGGAACGTAGCATTTATAAAAACGGAGAACGGGAGTTTTTCCAACAGACAATAAGCAAAGATAATTCCGGTGCATTGGTGAATATCGGTTTTGATGTGGACACCGTTAACCTGGCTACACAGGACATTGCGCCTGATGTGACCACCGTAGTGCTGGCCGATCCTAAAATGGATTTAGGCGCCCCTGTATTGAACAAACTTAAAAGTTATATAGATAAGGGAGGCAATATGCTGATAATGGGCGAACCTGGTAAACAGCATATTCTGAACCCCCTGCTTCAAAAGACAGGCTTTCAGTACGTGAACGGCAAGCTGGCGCAACCCGGCTATAATAACGCGCCGGATATGGTGATGCCTTATATGACGGCGACAGGGCTCAGTATGGCGAAGGAAAACCCTGCCTTGCCGATGAATCGTTTATGGACCAACGGGGTGTATGATGATTCGCTGAAATTAGAGATGCCTTCCGCTATGGGAATTGTTAATTCCGGGGACAGTGGTTTTGCCGCAAAGCCGTTGTTTGCAACGGTTCCCGGAGCCGTATGGTCAAAAGCCGGAAAATTTGTGACGGACTCGGTGGCCCCGGTATTCAGTCCGCAGGAAGGCGACATTCAGATCAACTCTTTCCCTACCTGTATTCAGCTAACGCGGCACATCAATAACAGGGAACAACGGATGATTGTGTGTGGAGATGCCGACTTCCTCAGCGACCAAAAATCATACTCCAGTTGGGTGAGCAGGACATTCTACTGCTGGCTGAATGATGGCCGGATGCCGATTTACTCAAACTATCCGTATGCCAGCGACAATATGCTTAGTCTTAGCCCGGCCAGGGCAACGGTACAGAGAATAGCATACCTGTGGGTATTGCCTGGTATATTATTATTCCTGAGCACCGTATTGCTGATCAGGAGAAAAAGGAAATAAATAAGCGCACCAATGAAGTTATTATTTAGAATTGCAAAGAATGAATTCCGGTACTTGTTTTACTCACCCATTGCATGGTTTCTGATCATCGTGTTTTTAGTGCAATGCGCGCTCGTTTATACGAGCCCTGTTTATGACCTGGCACTTTACCAGGACATGGTGCTGAAAAACAATCCCAGGCCAACAATATCGATGGCGGCGGATTCATTAACCCTGAAGGTTTTCCTGGCGGGTGGTATATTTCTCCGTGCAATTGGAAATCTGTATCTCTTTATTCCTTTGCTCACGATGGGGTTGATCAGCCGGGAAATCAATAACGGAACTATTAAGTTATTGTATTCCTCGCCGGTTCAGTTGAGGCAGATTGTGCTGGGAAAGTATCTGGGCATCATGCTTTACAGCCTGCTGCTGATAGCGATCATCGGAATTTTTATGATCACCGGTTTTTTCAATATTAAAAATGCTGATTACGGCGTGTTGTTTTCCGCCGCCCTGGGATTTTACCTGATTGTATGTGCTTATTCGGCCATCGGGTTGTTTATGTCCAGTCTTTCCACTTACCAGATCGTATCAGCGCTCGCCAGTTTTACCGTGATCTTTATTCTCAGCCGGATTGGTGGCCTGTGGCAGAAATATGATTTTGTAAGGGACCTTACCTATTTCCTGTCTCTTCAGAACCGCACAGGAAAAATGCTGCAGGGGCTGATTACTACGAAAGATGTTATCTATTTTATAGTGGTTTCGTGGATGTTCGTTGGCTTTACGCTGATAAAACTGCGGAATGGCCGGGAAGTTAAGCCCTGGTACATAAAAGCGGGCCGGTTTGCAGGCGTTTTTGCATTAACCCTTATGACCGGCTACATCACTTCCCGCCCTGCACTCACCGGTTACTGGGACACCTCCGCCACCAAAATGAATACCATACATCCCCGCACACAACAGCTGCTGAAGGAAATGGGTGATACCACGCTGGAAGTTACGCTGTATACCAACCTGGTAGACCGCCTGGTAGCCCACGGACTTCCCGAGGTGCGGAACGTAAGTTATCTGGGCAATTTCTGGGAAGCCTATTTACGTTTTAAACCAAACATCTCATTTAAGTATGAATATTATTACGATACGGATGCGAAAGGAACAGACAGTGCATTGTATAAAATGCTTCCGGGTAAAAACCTGAAACAGATTGCAGCGGAATATGCGGATGCGATGGACCTGGATCTGTCGATGTTTAAAACACCGGAAGAAATGCGCAAGCTGATCGACCTTAAACCGGAGGGCTATCGCCTGATCATGCAATTAAAATACAAGGGACGCACCGAATACCTCCGCACTTTTGAGGATGATTTTGTATGGGCCGACGAGCAGAACATGAATGCAGCCCTTAAACACTTATTGTATGGAGATATACCAAAGTTATTATTTGTGAGCGGTGAACTCGAACGCAATATTTATAAAATGGGGGAGCGGGAATATGCTTATCATACCATTTCAAAACCAGCCCGCCGTGCTTTGATAAATGTGGGCTTTAATGTGGATACCATCAACCTTACCACGCAGAACATTCCGGCCGGGATTACGGCGCTTGTACTGGCCGACCCCAAAATGGACCTGAGCCCGGCTGTGTATGAAAAGCTTAAAAAATATATCGATGCAGGTGGTAATATGCTGATCACCGGTGAACCCGGCAAACAATATGTACTTAACCCGCTGCTTCAGCAAATCGGCGTGCAGCTGATGAATGGGCAGCTGGTACAGCCAACTTATAATGAAACCCCGGATAAGGTAAAACCCTATCTGACAACAACGAGTGCCGGTCTTGCTGAAGAACCCGCGATGCTGGTATTACGGGAGAGACTACAGGCGCACTTGACAGGCGATTCGATAAAAATACTCATGCCGGGTGTTGCGGGAATTTCCTACACCAGGGATAGTGCCTTTACGGTGGCGCCATTGGCTATGACCAGTCCGGATCGCGTATGGCTGAAAGCGGGCAACCTGGTGACGGATTCCACGCTTCCTCCGTTTAATCCGCTGGAGGGAGATATCAAACAGGCTTCCTTTCCCACCGTTGTGCAATTAACAAGGTCCGTTCGCGGGAAAGAACAACGGATCATTGTGTGTGGCGATGCTGATTTTTTGAGTAACCGCCGGTTGGCGGAGAGCTTTTTCGGCAATGCGCTTTATAGCTGGTTAAACTATAACCAGTTCCCTGTTTATACACCGCGTCCGCAACCGGAGGATACCCGTCTGCAGGTTAATGCGGAAGTGGCCGGTTTGCAGAAAATCATCTACATATGGGTGCTGCCGGGTGTGATACTGTTAATAGGCATCATATTATTGATTCGCAGAAAACGGAAATAACGATACGCTTACTAAATACAAATAAGATGTTACGAACCGACGAACAAACCATAGAAGACCTGGGGATATTTGGGAAAAAAAGCGGCAGCGGGATTTATGATATCTACAACCGCTCACATACCAGGGGCGGCGAAGCCTTACTGGAAGAGATGTTCCGCAGCCCCTTGTCCGATAAGGACGCCATCAACAGGCGCAGCAGTATCATCGAAGATTTTGCACGACTGGGCATGCCCTTTCCTTACAATGCCTCGCTGTTTGACATGGCGGAAAAGTATCTTATCAGCGGTGAAAAGAATTCAAAAAGCAAGAACGATCCAACCTTACTCGGTGAAAAAGAGATACAAAACGGCGTGGGAGCGGTAATAGAACTTATTCGTCTTACAAAAAAATTCGTAGAGCAGCACGATGTGAAAAACATAGCTGCTTACGCAGCCGAGTGTGAAGCGATTACCCGGCTGCTGGCCGATCCTGTTTTTGAACCTGTACTCAAAGAACAGCCCAAAGGAAAATTATCCTATGGTGCGGTAACGGCGTATGACGCCTTGTTCAGGGTAAGCGACCGGGCCAAAGTAGAAAAACTGTTAGGTCATATCTACTACCTGGATGTATATATGTCCGTTGCCGGAACAGCTACAGAAAGGGATTTTATCTTCCCCAAAGCATTAGATAAAGGACTGTGTGAACTTAAACTTGAAAGTGTATACCATCCCGCGTTAAAGAACCCGGTAGGCAATGATATTATGATGAACGCCACACAGAATGTTATTTTTCTGACCGGGGCCAATATGGCCGGTAAATCCACCTTCCTTCGTTCACTGAGTACCGCCCTGTACCTGGCCCATATGGGGTTTCCGGTGGCCGCAAAGGGCATGACGTTCTCTGTGATGGATGGTATTTATACTACGGTGAACCTGCCCGATAACCTGGGTATTGGCGCCAGCCATTTTTATGCGGAAGTGCTGAGGGTTAAAAAAATGGCGACCGAGTTAAGCACCGGCCAGTCATTTTTTATTTTGTTTGATGAGCTGTTCCGCGGTACCAACGTAAAAGATGCTCATGAAGCCACTGTTGCTGTTACAAATGGCTTTGCAACAAAACAAAACAGCATGTTCATTATTTCCTCGCATATAGTGGAAGCAGGAGAGGAGCTAAAGAAAAAAAGCAATATCGACTTTCTCTACCTGCCTACACGAATGAACAACCATGTGCCGGAATATACCTACACACTGGAGAAAGGCATTACAGACGACCGGCACGGCATGGTGATTATTCGTAATGAAGATATCCTGAACATACTGGAGAAAGGAAAGAAAAAAAGAGCGCAGGAATCAGCGTCCCGCCAGGTGAAACCAGTATGAAATGCTTTCACCCCATCTGCGTAATGGTAAGCAGGAGAAACAACAGGCAACTACCATAGAGGCGCTTTGTAGTACTGGTAAAAAATAATAGTCGTATGAGTTTTGGAATTGACAAACAAACCCTTGATGAACTGAACCTGCTGGGCAAGTACCGTCAGGGATCAGTGTATCATTTATTTAACCGGGTAAAAACACGCGGCGGAGAGCAATTGCTTGATAACATGTTCCGCTTTCCTTTAGATAATGAAGCCACGATCAATGAGCGTAGCAGTATCTTTCAATATTTCCAGCAGGCAAAGCTCTCTTTCCCCTTCGATGTGCAGCAGGTAAGCCTGATGCGGGAGTACCTCGACATGGGCGCAAATAAAAATGCTGCGCTGGTATTGGCCGGCACGCTTATTAAAAAATGGCTTTCTACGCTCACAAGGGACGAACAGTATAAAAAAAATGTGCAGGGATTACAGGCTACTATTATCACCCTCAACAAGTGCTATGCTTTTGTAACAGCCATGCGTGCGGAGGGAAACCCCTATTACCCCCGCATACAGGCAATTAAGAACATCTTATCTGATAAGCGGATAGCGCTCCTTCGCAATATCGACATCTACCAGGCATTGCCAATAAAAACCTTAGCCAGTTACGACCATTTATTAAAGGGAAGGTTGTACCAGCAAATGGAAGACATCTTACAATTTATTTACGAAACAGATGTATACATTTCGGTAAGCGCGGTGGCGGCGGAGAAATCATTCAGCTATGCCCGGGCACTGCCGCCGGAAACAAATGTGCTGTCGGCTTCAGGGCTTGCCCATCCATGTATCGACGGAGCCGTGGGCAACCGGATTTTTATGCATGCGGACAGTAATGTATTATTCCTCACAGGAGCCAACATGGCGGGCAAATCCACGCTGATGAAATCGGTGGGTATCGGATGCTACCTGGCGCATATGGGATTCCCGGTGGCGGCTGCGAAAATGGAATTTTCCGTCAGGGAAGGATTGTATACTTCCATCAATGTGGCAGACAATATCGGTCTTGGCTACAGTCATTTCTACGCCGAGGTAGTGAGAGTGAAACAGGCCGCAGAGGCGGCAGCAAGCGGGAAAAGATTACTGCTCATGTTTGATGAGCTGTTCAAAGGCACGAATGTAAAAGATGCTTACGACGGTACGCTCGCTGTAACAGAGGGTTTTTCCGATTACCAGGAATGCCTGTTCATTGTTTCCACGCATATTATTGAAGTAGGCGAAGCGCTGAAACCCCGCCACAATGTTCACTTCGTGTATATGCCCACGGTAATGGATGGAGCGTATCCCCGCTATACTTACCAGCTACAGGAAGGAATTACGGAAGACCGGCAGGGGATGATGATCATCCGCAACGAAGGTATCCTCGAACTGCTGTACAACAAAACTCCGGACAAATCATCATGAAAAAAAGTACGTTCTTACTAACAGGTATCACTATACTGGGCGGACTGCTACCTGCCGTGGCGCAAACTTCCGCTGCTTCCGATATATATACCGATTACCAGCATTACTTCAGCGATATAAAATTCGGGTCTCCCGGTAAACGAGCTATAGTGCAGGACCTGAAGGACAGCGCGGCCCTGCTCACAGACGAAACACCTCCGGCCGGTAATAAAATCAAACTTCTTTCCGCCACCACCAAAGTACTGGCCGATGAAGAGATTTATGCCAGGAGAAAAAACAGCGTATTCATTGTAGGAAAACTGCAGAAGGCAAAAGACAGTACAGACGCACTATCATTCGGTTTAACAGGTACCGCTTTTGCGCTGAACCCGGATGGAATATGCGTAACCAACTATCACGTGTTGAAAAGCATAATTGTAAATGATAACCCGGAAGCTGCGAAAGACAGTGTCTACTTTATTATTGCCCATGATAAACAGGTTTATTTCATAGAAAAGATACTTGCCTATTCTCAAAATAATGACCTGGCCATTTTTAAGGTGAACACCAATGGTACGCCGTTCCAACCAATACCAGTAGGGAAGCCTGCAGAAGTGGGAACTGCCGTTTATTGCATTTCCCATCCTACCGGTTATTTCTACTACTTCAGTAAGGGTATTGTAGCAAGAAATGTGACCATCGGTGCCCGGCAGGCTGCGGCGGGTTATAATCCCCTGGGTAAACCGCCCATCCGGATGGAGATTACAGCAGACTATGGCGTGGGTTCAAGCGGAGGACCGGTACTGGATAAACGCGGTAATCTTATCGGGATAGTTTCCTCCACACTGCCGCTGGGAGCCGTTGTGAAAGATGATGCCGGTAATGTTACGGGGCATCAGCAAATGGTGATAAAGGATACTCTGCCTGTGAGTGCATTACAGGAGTTGCTGGGCAATTAAATCTTCCAGAGAGAAGCTGGTAATTTCCAGATAATCTTATATTTAGATGTGAAAATGGAAGAGAGTTACCTGAAAGCGCTTTTAGGGTAATTTTCTGTAACAACGGATAGCACTATAAAAAGCAACGTATGAAATTTCTTTCCCTGCAACCATTTGTTCCTTCGGGAAGTGATTTTGAAAGATCAAAGCAGCTATTTTCAGCGTTAGGTTTTAACATCAGTTTTGAAGCACCAGGTTATGCCGGTTTTGAGAAAGATGGCTGCCGGTTTATTTTACAGCACTATGATGTTCCCGATTTTGCGCAGAATTTTATGATCACTGTGGGGGTTGAAAATGCAAGTGAATTCAGAAGTGAGATGATTGAAAAAAAACTGCCGGAACGGTTTGGAATACGGATCGGGGAAGTAACACAGCAGCCTTATGGAAAAGAAGTGAATATTATTGATATAGCCGGTGTATGCTGGCATTTTGTTGAATAATTTATTTATATTTTTAGTTTGATCCTATTGTTTTTTTGTTTACAACACCTGCAATATGAACAAAGAAATACAAGCCTACAACGATTCAATGTCAGCGGCAGATAAGGCTATATGCGAAAAGCTGGCCCGGGAAATTGACAAACACCTGGCTGAAGCAGAAAATAAAATCTGGCACCGGCACCCGGTGTGGTTCCTGAACGGAAACCCGGTTGTTGGCTACAGCAAATTAAAAGACAGCATACGCCTGTTGTTTTGGAGCGGCCAGTCGTTTGATGAAGAAGGGCTGCAACCGGAAGGTTCCTTCAAGGCTGCTGAGGCCCGCTACACAGATGTGAAACAGGTAAACACAGATTTGCTGAAACGCTGGCTTGAGAAAGCCGCAAAGATCCAGTGGGATTATAAAAACATCGTTAAACGCAAAGGCGTATTGGAACGATTGCTTTAGCTTCCTTTACACATTCACCCGCTGCAATAATTTCCTGCTTTCCTTACTCACAAAGGTGATCGGCACAAACTTGTCTGTAGGCGCGCCGATATAATACACGGTCCACTCCGGATCGTGGTGCGACAACATTTCACTGATACAATCTGCCCGGTGCCCCATCGGATTGGAACAATCGTCCCAGTAAAACAACTCCACCCGGTAATGCAGTTGTTGCTTCTGGTTGTTAATGGTTACTTCAACTTCTATCTCCTGCTTACCCGGGAGTGGTGGAATTGGAATGACAATGTGGCTCATGGTATTGATGTTATACAAGCGCTTCCACAAGAAGGTTGCCATATCCGGGCAGTATGCAACATATATCACTTATGTATAACTGTTTTCTGTAATTGTTCATGCGCGGGCGCTGCGTGTCCGGAAACGGACAATCTGAAAAACAGCAAGTCAACGAAGTGTTCTATTTATTGAATAAAGAGTTGGGCGGATACCCGAAGTAATTTTTAAACGCACTTGAAAAATGGGAGAGGTTTTCAAAGCCCACTTCAAAATAAACATCAATAGGCTTCCGCTTCTTCTCCGACATCTCGTAATGCGCCAGTTGCAGCCTTTTTTCTGTGAGCCATTTTTGCGGTGTGGTATGATAGGTCTTTTTAAAATCCCTTCTGAAAGTAGCCAGACTACGGCCGGTGAGGTAGCCAAAGCGGTCCATCGTCATGTTAAACATAAAGTGCCGCTCCATAAAGTCGGAGAGATTTATTTTGCCCGGCTCTTCAAAGTCGGCCAGCAAGCCATCCACGCTTTTGTCAATGGACCTCAGGATACTGATAGCTTCCTCAATTTTAATAGCGGCGATATCCGGCGGCAGGTTTTCACCAAGATCAAAATAGGGGATCAGTGAAGCAAGGCAACTTTCCAGCAACGGGTGTTTGGAGAAACGATATACTTTTGGATGAGATACTATTCTGCCCACTGCTTTATGCCTGGCATAAAAGTCCTTCAGCCGTTCTTTGGTTAAATGCATGGCTACCGCTTTGTGCGGCGCGCCATCTTTCGGGTAATTGATAACAGTGGTCAGCTGGTTACGCGGAATGAGAAAAATATCACCGGAATGGAAAGTATAGGTCGCATCGGCCTGTATAATTTTTGTTTCACCGGAGATAAACCAAACCAGGATATGGTGCTCAAAGATCACTTCTGTTTTGAACCCCTTGCCTTTAAACTCCGACAGCTTAATATCCGGCGTAATATATTTCGTTTCAAATTCCATTTTTCGAACGATAGATTTATGAAAGAAAATAAGCCGAATATATGAATTCGGCTTGTGATAGAAGATTTTAATCAGTTGACAGGGAACGCAACGCCCGTTAGTTTTTCCGTTAGCGCCCACAGCTTCCTGGCATTTTCAGCATCAACCGAGTAAGGTTGTACGCCTCTCAGCGACGATGGTTCATTATAGTTGTGTACAATATTTCCTTCATCCAGTACGGCTACGTCGGCATCCTCGCAATATACGCCGCCCAAATCATTTAATTGAGGGGTAGTGGCGCACCATACCGGTGTAGCGGCGCCCTGTTCGATACTTTTGAGTTTGGCGGCCACCTCCGGTCGTATATTCCCGGCTTCATCGTGTGTGCCCATTTGCTGAAACAAAGCCATTGGGGCAACGCGACCCAGGTCGGTTCCATTTACCGATCCGGGATGCACGGAAAAAGCGCGTACACCAAAAGCCTTGCCGCGATGGTCCAGTTCTACTGCAAAAAGATTATTGGCAGTTTTGGATTGTCCATAGCCCTGCAATGTTTCATACGCCCGGTTTGTAAAATTGGGGTCCTCGAAATCGAATGGCGCCATCTGGTGACCGTAAGAAGATACATTTACCACACGCGCGCCACGGGCCTTTTTCAAAGCGGTCCAGAGTTTTGCCGTTAACTGAAAATGACCTAAGTGATTGGTGGAAAGTTGTGATTCATAGCCCCGTTTATCGCGCTGCAAAGGCACCCACATAATGCCGGCGTTATTAACCAGTATATCGAGGGTATCATTTGTGGTGAGGAATCTTTCTGCAAAAGCATCGATAGATGCCGGGTCCATAAGATCCATTGTGTCGATGGTTACATTATTTATCCCTTTTAAATTATTGGCTGCTTTATGGATATCGCGGGCCGGCACGGTTACTTTTGCCCCGGCGGCAACAAACGTTTTCACAGTTTCAAGCCCTATACCTGCATAACCGCCGGTAACAATAGCTGTTTTACCGGTAAGATCAATACCTTTTATAACATCATGCACCGTTGAGGTAGCGTTGAATCCGGAGTGGACAGGTTGCTGAAGAGCGCCACTATAATTGTCTTTTAAATTCATAGTTTTAAATTTTATGAGACAAAGCTAGTGACCGCATGATGAAACCGTTTTGTTTAAAACGTCAAAGTACTTTGTTTAAAACGTCATTTCCCGAATGTCAGCATAAGTACACAATTGCCCAGATCCCGGTGATAAAAGGAAGCGCAAAAAACAGGAAGCTGATAGCCATCCAAACGAATGGGTTCCTATTGCTTACGGGCTGGTTACTCAATATATCCCGCAATTCTGTGACACGCAATTTGTACATATCGGTTTTGGTGAGCCCGCAGGTAGCTGCGTTTTTCATGGTCAGTCCCTGTTTGAATGCCTTTAGCGTGTTGGCGGGGTAAAGCAGCACGCCTACGCCCATTGCCCATATGGCCATCACCCAGATAACGTAAATATCTTTCCAGCCGCCCGAAGCAATTTCCCAGGCAGAGATGGCGCTCTCGCCCTTCCAGGTGGTATCGTTGCCGGTAATGATGTGGTTTATATCGTGCAGGTAAACATTTTTGCGGCGGCCATTTACATTGGGAATGGGGATCGACAGGAAGCCAAATTTTATCCAGGCGAATTTCTCATGTATGCCGCCTTCTTCGCCGTATTGGTGTTGTTGGTAGAAATCCTGGACAGCCTGTGCTACCGTTTGGTCCGGTGCTGAATTTGTCATATATCCTTATCATTTTATACTACAAAGTTCTGCAGGAAAAAATAGAATTTTATTCACCCCGGTGAAGAAATTACCTGTTTTCAATTATTCTTTTACGGATGCGGCTAAGGGAAGGCGGCTTCACACCTACAAAAGAAGCAATATGGTATTGAGAAATGCGCTGCTGCAGATCAGGGTATTCTTCGATAAATTTCTGGTACCGTTGTTCCGGCGTATCGGTATAGAAAGAAGTGAGTTCCTTCTCCAGTTTTATCAGTACCATTCCCAGTACCAAACGCCCGATCCTGTCGCCGGACCGGGTGTGATCATAGAGGTATTCAAAATTGTCAAAGGTGGCCACATGCACCGTGGTATCCTCCAATGCCTGTATTATTCTCGAAGAAGGAGATTGTGTTTTAAAGCTTTCATAGTTACACAGAAACCGTTTTTCATTCACAAAGGAAAAAGTCCGTTCCCTGCCGTCCTGGTTGATATAATGACGCATCAGGCCGGATTCAATCAGCCCCATATATTTACACACCTGTCCTTCCTGCAGAAAAAAATCACCTTTTTTGTAATGTTTTACCTGGAAGCGGTCCTGGTAAATCGTCTTATCTTCTTTATTGATGGGTATCAATTGTTGCAGCGTATTGATAAGAAAGGATTCCATTGGCAGTAATATAACTTTTTGTGAAATTAGTTCAAATCAATCTTTTCCTATATTGCAGTATGAAAATATTATTGATAGCCCTAACGTTAACCGGTTTCAGCAGCTGCTACAATAGTACAGAAAGCTATGATGAAAGCCGCGAACTGGTACCCAATCCTGAAGGATATCAGAAAGATACAGTTATTCAGTCACCAGTAGACTCCGTTCAGCTGATGGATACTGTTGGCACGAAGAAACAGGCCGTCCAATAACTATCGGAGAAACGATTTTTTAAATATTGAATCCATTAATATTTTAAATATGACCGAGAAAACCATTTTTTATTCCGAATCAGATAACCCGGAAATGATTAAAGCCTTTCATAAAGCCCAGGAAACATTCAGGTATTTCTGGAGAGAGCTTTCCTGGGAGTATCGCAGAATTGTTCCTGCATTGGATCTGGCTTGCGTAAAAATAGCCTTCATGCAAAATGTTGCACATCAAACAACTCCTGCGGTAGAGCATATGTGGATTAATGAAGTGGAATTTGATGGAGATATGATTAGCGGTGTGCTCATAAATGATCCAACAGAGCTGACAAATATTAAGAATGGCGACTTTGTTGAAGTACCACTAAGTCAGGTCAGTGACTGGCTATTTAGCAGCCAGGGAGATACCTATGGAGGATTTACCATACAGCAGTTGAGGTCTACCATGGGGGAGGCGGAACGTAAGGAACATGATGAGGCCTGGGGATTGAATTTTGGGGACTACCATAATATTCAGCTCGTTTATGGACAAAAGGAACACCCGGAGCATCTTATTGATCACCCTATGAGTATTAATATGAAGGATAGCCTGATAAAATTTCTAAAAGAACATCCGGATGAAATAACTAATCAGAACGAAGCCGGGTATACGCTTTTACACAGGGAAACAATATCAGGTAACAGGAGTTCCGTTGAAATTTTGTTGCAGCTGGGTGCGGATAAAGCTATTAAAACCGGTAATGGAAAAACAGCATTGGATTTTGCAAAGCAGGTAGGTTGGGAACACCTGGTGCCATTGCTTCAGTAACTTTATTTTAAACTATCATGAAAGAACTGATCACCAACAAAGATTACGAGGGAATTAAAAGGGCGCTTACTGAAAATCCTTCACTGGCCAATGAAGGAATTCCTTTTGATGAAAAGAACACTACTAAGGCACATCCGCTGCACCGGATCTGTGATGGCGTATTTGCCCATACCTACACTGATAAAGAAGCGGTGGAAATGGCCCGGATATTTTTAGCGCATGGGGCAAACGTCAACGGCTATGAATTAACCGATGGACAGGATACGCCGCTGACAGCAGCTGCCAGTTTGCATGCGGAGGAAACAGGCATTTTGTATATAGAAAACGGCGCTGCTATTGATCATGCAGGCTGTCATGGCGGAACCGCTTTGCATTGGGCTGCCTGGGTGGGAAGAGACAAGCTGGTGGAAAAACTGATCCGGGAAAAAGCAGACATTCATAAACGATGTGTTGATTTTAAAGGCACCCCTCTTTTATGGGCTGTTCACGGGCTCAAACATGGCGGCGTGGGAAACAGGCATCACCAGGTTGAATGCGTGCGGTTGTTGCTGGAGGCCGGCGCCGATAAAACGGTTCCAAATATAGACGGTACCACTCCATTGGAGTTTCTTGATGAAACGGATACGGAGTTAATCGACCTGTTAAAATAGCGGGGGCTTATTTTTGCCCGATCCCTGCAAGCGCGCTTAATTCAAATTCAAAAGCGCCTGGTCCGAACCGTTGAATAAGTTGTTGCTCCAGTTCATTGGCCACGCGATCATAGTCCGCCGGGGCTTTTTCTTTTACCTGCCTGCCCAGGGGATGCTGATGAAAATAACTGGTTACAATATGTTTGGCTGAATTGGCATGTCCTTTAAATTTCAGGTACACTGCTTTATGATGGGCGAATCCGGCCTGTTTAAGATAGGCGTTTAACAGGTTGGGATCATGTAAGGCGAACGGCGTATGGAAGCGGCTTGTATCTTCTCCTTCAAACAGGGGGATCATTATTTCGTCGATCAGCAGTTTAAATAATCCCATGCTTGCTGTATGGTCCCAGGTGGTGAACACAAAATGGCAGCCGGGCTTCAGCACACGGTATGCTTCATTTACACCGCCTTGTTTATCCGGCAGGAACATTAACCCGAACTGGTTTACCACCAGGTCGAACGACTGATCCGCGAAGGGTAATGCCTGCGCATCGGCCAGTTGAAACGTTATAGCAGAATGCCCCAATTGCTGTTGTGCCAGTTCCAGCATATCAGGGTTAATATCCGTAGCAGTAATACTGGTTGATGCAGGAAAGTTTTCCCTGAGATGTTTGGTGAGCCTGCCGGTGCCGGATGCTATTTCCAGGATGGATTGTGCCGGAAGCGTAACAATATGTGGCAGCAACGCATGGGCCGATGGTTCAAAGATGAGGGGACCCAGGTGTTCCTCATAGTTGGAGGCGTCGTTGCCTGTAATTTTATATACTTCTTTATTCATGATTTTTATTTTAAAAGATCAGGGTATCATCTGATGGGTATCCGGCCGGAAACGGGTTGCTGATAAAAATAGCTGATTTTTTGATAAACCGCGTTAAACACTTTTTCCTTACTTTTACCTCCTTACCTAGCTACAGAAGGAGATCGCAGCCAACATTTACATAGAGCACGAAGCCGTATATCTTCGGCGTATCGCCAATGGTGACCACCTGGCGTTTGAAGTGGTGTTCCGTTATTACCGCGACAAAGTATTCAACATTGCTTATAAGCTTACCGGTTCCCGCGAAATGTCGGATGATATTGTACAGGATATCTTTCTGCAGGTTTGGCTGAAACGAAGCATCATGGCCGATGTACAGCACTTCAAGGCTTACCTGTTCACGCTCTCCCGGAATTATATTGCCCGCTATATAAAGCGCAATGCCCGTCTTATTTTTACCCAGGCATCCGAAAACGATGGCGTACCCGAGGAGGCCGCCGACCGGCTGCTCCGGGAAAAAGAGTACGCGGGCATCCTGCAACAGGCCATTGCCAGGCTCCCGGCCCAACAGGCCGAAGTATACCGCCTCAGTAAACAGGAAGGACTGAAAAGGGAAGAAGTAGCCGGCATCATGGGCATTTCCCCCGAAACGGTTAAAGCCCACCTGGCGCTGGCTATGCGCAGCATCAGGGCTTATTGCATGATGCGTCTTGGTATTCCCGTATTGGTATACCTGCTTATTTCATAAATTTTTTTCCGGGGCTATACCCCCATCTTTCTTTTTCCGGCCTCTCATATAACAGAAGCACTAACGCTGCTCCTTTTTATATGAATGAAACCAGGTTATCATATCTGTTTAAAAAATTATTAGATCAGTCTTTATCCCCGGCGGAAAAAGAGGAACTGGGCATGCTGATAGAGCAGCAGCAGGACGATGCGCCGCTTGAAGAGCTGATCCAGCAGGCATTGGAAGACGCCCCGGTGGAGCACCGGATGGATGACCAGGCTACCCGGCAGGTGCTGGATGCTATCCGGTTTGCCGACAGCGAACCGGCGTTACACGTTAGCCACAGACGTAGCTGGCTGCGTACAGCCGCGGCTGCCGCAGTGTTCATAGCAGTAGCAGCAACCGCTTATTATTACTGGCCGGTGCGTTCCGGCAGAACACCGGTGGTGAAAGTGGAAGATGTACAACCCGGCGGCAATAAAGCATTGCTCACACTGGCCGATGGCCGCGTGGTAGCGCTGGACAGCAGCAGCACACAAACCATGCAGCAAGGCGCCGCCTCTATACATAAACAGGGCGGGCAGCTGGTATATACTGCTGCCAGGAATAGCAATCAGCCGGAATTTAATACGCTCCGCACTCCCCGCGGCGGCCAGTTCAAAGTACAGTTGCCCGATGGCACCAATGTATGGCTCAATGCGGCCAGTTCACTCAGGTATCCCACCGATTTCAACGGAACGGAACGGCTGGTACAGGTATCCGGCGAGGCTTTTTTTGAAGTGGCAAAAGATGCGGCCCGGCCATTCCGGGTTGCAGTGAGTAAGCATCATTCCATTATAGTGCTGGGTACACGCTTCAACGTAAAAGCGTACGATGACGACGCGATCGCAAAAACTACTTTGCTCGATGGAGCGGTGAAGGTAACCTTCAGCATCGGGAAGGTACAGGAAGTACAGCTGCAGCCCGGTCAGCAGGCGCAGGTGAGCGCCGCGGACGAAACCATGCAGCTGGTTAAACAGGTAAACCTGGACCAGGAAATGGCGTGGCGTTCAGACGCTTTTAGTTTTGAAGGACAAACGCTGGAAGAGATCATGAAACAGATTTCCCGGTGGTACGATATCGATGTGGTTTTCCCTGGCAAAGTACCGGATATATCGTTTGGGGGAGGTATGAGCAGGGACGTAAATCTGAAAGAGGTACTCGATTTTCTCCGGGATTCGCGGGTACATTATAAGCTGGAAAGCAATGGCAAAAAACTGATCATCACACAATAGCCTATACTATTATCAATCAAAAACCAACCAGATACCAACCATTATTTTTTAAAACACTATCAACCAGATCTATGTATGATGAATGCAACGTAGTTAAAAGAATGCTCCCGGGGTTCCAATAAAAAACGGCGGCGATTGGACCCGCCACCGTAAAAGAGATTGGGATGCTGTGTCACAACAATTGGCTTAATCATTATTTACATCAACCCAAACATTGCAAATCTATGCAAATTAAACCACATTGCTACCAATGTGAGAAGGGGACTGCTCATGCCCACAGCGAGGCAATTCCACCCCTTTTGTACAGGTGCTCAACCAAAATCGGATGCTCTGCTGCAAGGCTTTTCCAAACAGTTCCGGGCCCGGCGAACAAAACAATTGTGAATGCAATGAAGTTAACTTTTGTACTCATGACCGTTGTCATCCTGAATGTTGCGGCAAAAGGTTACGGTCAGCTGGTTACATTGTCCGGTAAAAACATCCCGGTGGAAAAGGCGTTGAACGCGGTAAGAAAACAAACCAACTTTATAGCGGCTTACTCCAGGGAAGTGCTGGCCGCCGCAAAGCCGGTTACCATTGATGTGCGCAATATGCCGCTGGAAGAATTTATGCGTTTGCTGGTAAAGGACCAGCCGCTGAAATTTAAAATTCAGAACAACACGATCTTCATTACAGAAAACCCGCTTCCTGCTCCCGTGAGCGTAACAACAGCCCCGTACATAGCAACGGAAATATCCGGCACACTGGTACATGCGCAAACCAACCAGCCGTTGGAAGGTGCAACGGTGCATATTGTAGGGCAAAAGATCATCGCAGCGGCAGATGCCAACGGAAGGTTTTCCATTAAAGCGGAAATAGGGGATGTACTGATGATCACCTTCGTAGGATTTACTACGAAAGAAGTAAAGATCACCAGCACCAACGTGGGTATCATTGCGCTGGAACCATTTACCAGCAGGCTTTCAGAAATAGTGATCAACAAAGGCTATTACACCGAGTCGCAGCGTTTATCTACCGGTAGTGTAACAAGGGTAACATCTAAAATAATTGAACAGCAACCGGTCACCAATGTATTGCAGGCTTTACAGGGCCGTATGCCCGGCGTATCCATTGTACAGAACAATGGTTATCCCGGCGCATCAATCGATGTACAGGTGAGGGGCGTAAACTCCCTGCTGCGCACTTCGCAGCCATTGTACATTGTAGACGGCGTACCGTTTTTGTCTGATGCCATCAATGCGCAAACAGGGAATGTGCTCAATGGCGCCAACGGGCCTACCAGTCCGTTAAACAGTATCAACCCCGCAGATATCGAAAGCGTGGAAGTGTTGAAGGATGGCGATGCCACCGCTATTTATGGTTCCCGTGGCGCTAATGGTGTAATACTGATCACCACCAAAAAAGGACGTGCCGGTAAAACCCGGATCGATATGAACCTGAATACAGGCATGTCGCAGGTGGCGCATTTTGCACCCACCTTGAATACAGAAGAGTTCCTGGCGATCCGCAAACAGGGTTTTAAAAACTCAAATATTACGCCCACCACTGCGAATGCGCAGGATCTGCTGGTATGGGACCAGCACGCATATACCAATTTCCAGAAGCTGCTGATCGGTAACACCGCGAATTTTACAGATGCCAGTGTGAGTGTATCCGGTGGCGACGACAGAACGAACTTCCTGCTGGGTGGCACTTTCCACAAGGAAACCACGGTGTACTACCTGGATAAATCGTATAAACGTGGCGCGGCCAACCTGAGCATTAATCACAGCAGTTTCGACAGAAAATTCAAACTCGCTTTTTCTGCGATGTATTTGGCAGATAATAATACGCTGGCGATAGAGGACCTTACGAGCCGTGCATACCAGTTAGCGCCAAACTTTCCTTTATACAACCCGGATGGCAGCCTGTATTGGTCCACCGACTTCTTTTCGCAGAATCCCCTCGGTGTGATGATGCGTACCAATCGTAATAAGTCGTCCAACCTGAACAGCAGCCTTAACCTGAGCTATACGCCTGTGAAAGGGCTGGAGTTTAAAACCCTGCTTGGCTTTGGCCGTTCGGATATGGACCAGGTGCAGCTTACGCCGCAGTCGTCGCAGGACCAGGTGAATGCGACCAACGCTGCGCGCGCTGCTTTTGTGTATAGTTATACCAATAACTACATTATTGAGCCGCAGGTAAGTTATACTAAAACAATCGGCGCCCACCATTTTTCCGGCCTGGCGGGCGGCTCCTGGCAATACCGGATGTCGCGGCAGCCTTACTATACCATTGCATCGGATTTTACTTCGGATGATTTTATAGAGAACCTTGCATCTGCGGCAAGTATTTTTACCCGCTCCAGCTCTACGGATTATAAGTTTGCGTCGGTTTTTGCACGTTTGAATTACGTGTACAACGACCGTTACGTGATCAACGGGATCTTCCGGAGAGATGGCTCCTCCCGCTTTGGCCCCAGCAGCCGTTTTGGTAATTTTGGTTCCGTAGGCGCTGCCTGGCTGTTTACAGAAGAGTCGTTTTTCAAAAATCGCCTGAAATGGTTAAGCAGTGGTAAACTGCGCGGCAGCTATGGTATCACCGGCAGCGATAATATTGGCAACTATGCTTATCTCGATTCCTACAGCACCACTAGCTACGTATTTAACGGCGTTACGGGCCTGGTGCCTTCACGGATTGCCAACAGCGACTACCGCTGGGAGCAAACGGATAAGCTGGAAGGGGCGCTGGAACTGGGCTTCCTGGACGATAAGCTGCAGTTAACCGCCGCTTACTATAGCAACATCACCAGTAACCAGCTCATTAGCTACACCGTCAGTACACAGGCCGGCTTCAGCAACTACCAGGCAAACCTGCCAGCAGATGTGCAGAACAAAGGATGGGAAATCTCGTTGAATACGGTGAACCTCCGGAATAAATACTTCAGCTGGACATCTAACTTTAATTTCTCCGCCAACAAAAATAAACTGAAAGCATTCCCGAATCTTCAGAAAACTTCCTATTACACCAGTTATGTAGTAGGTAACCCGGTAAGCAGCGTGTACCTGTATAAATACGCAGGATATGACCCTGCTACTGATCTTCCCATTGTAGCAGATTTAAATAATGATAAAGCCATCACCTTTGGCCTGCAGGCAATTGGTAGGGGCGACAGGTATTATGCAGGTACTACCTATCCCGACTTTTTCGGTGGCTTAACCAATACCCTCAGTTATAAAAACTTTACGCTGGACTTTACCTTCCAGTTTGTAAAACAGAAAGGCCGCAGTCTTGGTTCTGCCATGATTTACCCGCCGGGATTCAGTTATAATTTTTCGAGAGATGTACTGGATGATTACCTGGCGGATGGAGGTCCCGGTCAACGGCACGTGCTTGCTGCCTATAGCGCTGTCGCCAATAATTATTTTGGCTCCGATGCTACCTGGGTAGACGCCTCTTTTGTAAGGTTGAAGAACCTTTCGTTTTCCTACGATTTTTCACCGTCACTGCTGAAACGTGCGCGGATTAATCAGGCCAGGCTGTTTATGCAGGCGCAGAACCTCTTTACGCTTACATCCTACAAAGGCTTTGATCCGGAATCAAGAGGTACCTCGCTGCCTCCTTTGCGCACGCTGTCTGCTGGTTTTAAACTTTCGCTTTAAAAAGATTGATGACATGTTAAGGAAAATAAATTCTATAAAAATAATCGCAGGCTTGACAGCAACGCTGGCAATGACCGGCTGCGAAAAGCTGATAGACATTCCTGCACCGGTAACGGAAATTTCTTCTGCACGTGTGTTTACATCTGATAAGCTGGCGTTGTCGGCTTTATCCGGTGCATTCAGCAGCACCTTCGGCTCGCAAACGCTTGCCGTGAACCTTACCTCCATAACGTCGCTTGTGTCCGACGATATGAGCTTTCTGGCCAATACAAACTATGATGAGTTTACCAAAAATACGTATGCGCCTGGCTCCAGTACATCTGCGGTAAGTAACCTCAATGGTATCTGGATTGACCTGTACGCGGGTATTTACCGTTTCAACAGTAACATAGAAGGAGCGGCAGAGAGTACGGCTTTAACCGATGCGGTAAAGCAACGCGTTATTGCGGAATCGAAATTCATGCGTGCCTACTGCTACTTTTATCTTGTAAATCTTTATGGGGAAGTGCCGCTGATACTGGAAACAGATGTAAGCAAAACAGCATTGGCGCCTAAAAACAGTATAGCGGCTATCAACACGCAGATTATCACCGACCTGCAGGAAGCCCGCGACCGTTTACCGGCTGATTACAGCGCCTCGCCAGGTTTCCGTACCAGTGTAACCCGCTGGGCTGCAAGTGCATTGCTGGCAAGGATTTACCTGTACAATAAACAATGGGCGCTGGCAGAACAGGAAGCCTCCAAAGTAATAGATGACGCAGGTGCGCTTTATGCAATGACGCCCGCCGCTGCATTGGAGAATACCTTTTTAAAAGCCTCCGCCGAAGCTATTTTCCAGTTCGGACCTTATCTCAGCATCACCAGCGGTTATACTTACGAAGGTTCCACTTTTGTCAGCAATACTTCCCAGTATTCACTCACAGAAGACCTGGCCGGTATCTTCGATGTTACAGATGCGCGCAGAACAAAATGGATAAAGGACACTACTTTCAGTGGTGTTTTAAATCATCAGTCCTATAAATACCGCCTGGTGTCGATCGCTGCAGCAACAGCGGCCGGCAAACAGGAAGCGCCCACCGCATTGCGGCTGGCGGAGCAATACCTGATCCGTGCAGAAGCCCGGCTTAACCAGCAGAAACTGCCCGAAGCAAGGGCCGATCTAAATGTGGTGCGGGTACGTGCCAACACCGCTGGCAGTGTGGCCACCGCGGAAAATGTACTCCGGCTTGAAATCGAAGATGAAAACCGCCGCGAGTTTTTTAATGAGTACGGTCACCGCTGGATGGACTTACGCCGCACCGGCCGGATCAACACCGTGCTGGGCGCCAAAAAAAGCACCTGGCAGGCGCGCGCTGCTTATTTCCCGCTGCCGCAGGCTGCGGTGGATGCTAACCCTAACCTGATACAAAACCCGGATTACAACTAAGATCCAATATTGATCATTCCAAAGTATGTGCCTGTGGGCGGTTCCGGCCGCCCCTGTCCATACTTTGTCTTTACCATGCTAAGCAATTATTTATGAATACAAGTATTGTTAAAATCGAGCAGTTATCGCACAGGTACAGTACCGCCTGGGCGATAAAAGACATTAACCTGGACATCAGGCATAAAGGAATAACGGGTTTGCTCGGCTCTAACGGCGCGGGTAAATCCACTACCATGAACATCCTTTGCGGCGTGCTCAATCAAACGGAAGGATCGGTGCTGATCGATAATATCAACCTGCGCGAACACCCGATCGCCGCGAAGAAACTGATCGGCTTCCTGCCACAGAATGCGCCGCTTTACCTGGATCTCACCGTAGATGAATACCTCACGCACTGCGCGCATATGCGGCTGATTCCGAAAGACCGGATCAAAGCAGCTATGACGGAAGCAAAGGAGCGATGCGGTATCGCACACTTCAGCAAAAGACTGCTCAAAAATCTTTCCGGTGGCTATAAACAACGGGTGGGCATTGCGCAGGCCATCATTCATAAACCCAAACTGGTTGTGCTGGATGAACCCACCAATGGCCTGGACCCCAACCAGATCGCGGAAGTGCGCCTGCTCATCAAAGAAATCGGGGAGGAACGTTCGGTGATTTTCTCATCGCATATTCTATCGGAAGTACAGGCTACCTGCGATACCATCAAAATGATTGAACAGGGCAGGGTGGTTTTTACCGGTACGGTAAACGACTTCAATAATTATATCGCGCCTAACTCCATGCTGCTTTATTTCAGCAATGCACCGGGGCTGTCTGCGCTCAAAGCGATACCGGGTATTACCGGCGCATTACCCACAGATAACGGCTGGTGGCGTTTACATTTTGATGCAGCACCCGAAATCGCGGAAACAGTAGTGGAACTCAGCGCCCGCAACGGATGGAAGCTGCGGGAAATCCAGCTGGAAAGAAGTTCCCTGGAAGAAATCTTCGCAAAATTATCAAACAAGGTTAAATCATAATAATCAGTACATATGAAACTTACATTCAGGATTGCAAAACTGGAATTAAGCAATCTGTTTTATTCCCCCGTTGCATGGGTAGTGCTGGTCATTTTTATGGTGCAGTCGGGCTGGGAGTTCACCAGCCTCCTGGAACGTTTCGAGCGGGCGCAGCAGCTGGGCATGAACCGCAGCGGTATGACCCACTCGCTGTTTGCAGGGTTTTCAGGCGTGTTTACAAAGATGCAGGAAAACTTATACCTGTATATTCCTTTATTAACGATGGGCCTTATCAGCCGGGAAACGGGCAGCGGCTCTATCAAACTGGTATATTCATCGCCCGTAAAATTAAGTGCAGTAGTATGGGGTAAATACCTGGCGATGGTATTTTATTGCCTGTTGCTCATGTGCTGTCTTGTGATCTTAGGTATTGTTACTTCCTTTATCCTGAAAGATACGGACCTGTCATTTATTTGCTCCGGGATCATTGGCTTGTTCCTGCTTATCTGCGCTTATTCGGCCATTGGATTGTTTATGTCTTCGCTTACTACCTACCAGGTGGTAGCGGCTATCAGTACACTGGCACTTTTAGGAGGATTGAACTACGTGGGTAAGTTATGGCAGGACATGGATTTTGTCCGTGACCTGACCTACTTTCTTTCTATCTCCGGCAGGGCAGAAAATTTTGTAGAAGGATTAATTACCAGCAGGGATGTTTTCTACTTTATCATCGTGATACTTTTATTTGTGGGGTTAACGATATTAAAACTCCGCGCCGGTAAAGAATCGAAACCATTGCTGGTGAAAGTGTCGCGCTATGCCGCCCTGGTTGTATGCGCCCTGCTGGCAGGGTATGCTACCAGCCGCCCGGGCATAGTAGCCTACAAGGACATGACGGCCAACAACAGCCGTACATTAACCAAAGGTAGTCAGGATGTACTGCGTCAAATGAAAAGTCCTTTGACGATCACCGCTTATGTGAACCTGCTGGATGCCAACTACTTTTCTTTGTCGCCCATTTTCCGCAATTCCGATCTGGAAAGATTTGATAAGTATTTCCGTTTCAGGCCGGATATCCGCATGAAATATATTTACTATTACGACAGCACCAACAACCCTGATCTTTACGGCAGGAATAAAGGGCTGAACACCGCGCAGCTGGCGAAACGTGTGGCATCGTCGTATAAGCTGGACATCAACGATTTCCTTACGCCGGCGCAGATCCATAAAAAGATTGATTTATCAGGAGAAGGCAACAGAACCCTGCGCCTGCTGGAATACAATGGTAAAAGCACTTTCCTGAGAATTTACGAAGACCTGATGCGTCAGCCGGAGGAAAAAGAAATTACTGCTGCTATAAAAAGACTGGTTACAGAACCCGCTAAAGTAGCTTTTGTAACAGGGCAGAATGAAAGAAGCATTAAACGTATGGCGGATAATGATTACAAACTCTCTACCATAGAAAAAACCTTCCGGCATGCTTTGCTCAACCAGGGCTTTTCCGTACAGGAAATTTATTTGGGGAAAGATAGTATTCCGTCAGATATAGCGGTGCTGGTAATTGCAGATCCAGGGATGCCGTATTCACCGGAACAGCTGCAGCAGGTAACTACGTTTATCAATGGCGGCGGTAACGTGCTCATTGCCGGAGAGCCTTCCAGGCGTGAGTACATCAACCCGCTGCTGGCAACGCTGGGCATGAGCATTGAACCCGGTACCATATTGCAGAAATCAGAAGATATGGCGCCACGGTTTATCCAGTCTGCGCTCTCTGCACCGGGACTTAAACTGTTAGGTAATTCCCCGGCATTCCGCCAGGACGATATCGTTATTGGTTTCTCCGGAGCAGGCAGTATTTCCGGCAATGCCAATAATGCCTATCATATTACGCCGCTGATTGTAAGCAATACGGCCAATACTTTCAAACGTATGGCGCCAATCGATGATAGTCTGCGTACCGCCATATTCAGGCCCGAACTGAACGATGCGCGCGGCGCTTTCCCGATGACGGTAGCTTTAACACGGGAGCATAACGGTCGCCAGCAACGGATCATCGTTTCCGCGGATGCCGACTTTATGAGCAATGCTGAACTGCTGCGGAATAATATCCGCACGGCCAATTTCCTCTTTACCACGGAGCTGTTCCGCTGGTTCACTTATGGATTGTTCCCGGTTGATACTTCCCGGCCGCCCTTAACAGACAGCGACCTGCGGATCAGTGCCACCGGTGTAAGCTATCTTAAAACAGGCCTTGTAGGATTGCTGCCTGCGCTTATTGTAGCGGGCGTAGTGATCATGATGATAAGAAGAAAAAGAAGATAGTTATTTTTTAAGGGGACCTCACCAGGTCCCCTTTTTTATTTTGATAATTTAAACACGTCCACCACTTTTGAATACCCGGTTACTCCGCCACCGCCGCCGCCAATAAGCAGGGTATTACCTGCCGCTGCAGCGGCTGCATTTGCTCTTGCTTCGCTGAGTTCCAGCTTCTCCCATTTGCCGGTTTTAACGTCGTATACATCTACATCCGGAACAACCGCGAATCCTGCGACGAAGCCTCCCGCCAGCAGGATTTTAGTATCAATGGCGCCGGCAGTGATGCTTCTTCTTACTTTGCTTATTTGTACTGTGGACCAGCTTTGGGTGGCGGCATCGTAGATGTCAATTTTTTCGGAGGTGGCAATATTTGTGAGAACACCACCGGCAAACATGGCTTTGTTACCCGCACCGGCAGCCGCCATCATGAACTTTGCTTCACTCAGCTGGCCGGTGCTCCAGGAGCCGGTAGCAACATCATAAATATCTACTTTGTTGGAATTGCCTGAGCCTACGCCACCGGCAATGATAATTTTGCTTCCCGCTGTGGTGGCGGAAAGCTTTCCCCGGCCCTCGCTGAGCGTGGCGGTAGTCCAGGTTTTTGTGGCGATGTCGTAAATATCTACGGTAGCAGTGGGGAGGGAGTTGTAGGCGAATCCGCCGGCAAACACCACTTTATTTCCGGAAGCGGCAGCCGCCAGATCGTACCTGGCTTCACTGAGTAGTGCATTGGACCACTGACCATTGGCGGTGTTATAAATATCTACCCTTTTTGATAAGCCCAGGTCGCCGGTGCCACCAGCTATGAAGATGTAAGTGCCGGCGGCGGTGGCGGCATAATTACTTTTGGCTTCTACCAGGTCGGTTGTTTCCCATTTGCCGGTAGATACGTCGTAAATATCCACTGTTGGCAGCCTGCCTATACTGATATTGCCGCCGGCAAACAGGATCTTATTGCCTGCAGCAGCTGCTGCCAGCCCACTTCTGGCCTTTGATAACTGCATCGTACCAGTGTGGGTGAGCTTCAATTCCGGATCCGGCGGAGGAGAGGGATTGTTATTGTTTTTGCTGCAACTGCAAATACCCGCTATAGTAAAAAGGATAGCAGGAAGAAGATAGCAACGAAAGGGTTTCTGTTTCATGATGTTTGAATGTTTATATTTTCTGCTTCAGGGGTCCTGATTATGCAGGGGCATCTCTTTTATGGGGTTAGGGGTGAAATTATCTCAAAAAGAAATACCGGTATAGGAGAAAATCGACATTTTATATACCGCCGAATGTTGAAAATGCTACCTTCGTATAGTATGCTGTACTGGAAATAGCTGATTTGTAACCAATATCTCAAACAATCCTTTCATGTCGTCTTCATTGGAAATAGTAACCAGGGTTCCCTGTGCATCACTACGACCTTTTGTGATGGAATATGTTTACAGGAAAGTAGCAATTCCTGCGGGAGCTTTGCTGGAGAAGGCAATGCCGTTATGGTGCCAGAGTACAATCGACTTCTACCTGGACGGACAAATTCAAAGTGTAGATTTTTCTTCCGGGAGGGAAATTCCTTTTTCTCCCTGTATAATCAGGGGAATCCGTACCCGTAAGAAATCTTTTATCCGTGTTGCCGGGAATTTTACCGCTTTTATTTTGAGGTTAACACCCGCCGGACTATACGGCTTGCTGGGCATCCCGGCTATTGAGTTTAAAGATCAGCTGATTGATTGCACGCTGATCCGGGCGTCGCTTTTTGCTGAAATAACAGAGCGCCTGATGGGTTGTAATGATATAGACAGCTGTGTGGCTGTTGTTGAACCTTATCTCATGAAAATGGCCGGTACTACGCTCATATCAGCGCCGGTAGATCATATGGCTATGCTTATTTCTGCTAACAGGATCCCGCCGGCTATTACAGGATTGCAGGAAAAAGTTTGCTTATCACACCGGCAGCTGGAAAGGAATTTTACTAAAGAAGTAGGGATCACCCCGAAATATTACAGCAGGATGATCCGCTTCACCAATATGCTTTATTATAAGATGCAATACCCTGCAATAAAGTGGCCTGCCGTTTCCTATGAATTTAACTATACGGATCAAACGCACCTCATCAGGGACTTTCAGCACTTCCTCGGTATCACGCCCAATGAATTTGCGTCCGATAATTTTGCCTGCCTGGAACATCTCCCGCCATCATTGAAGTGGCAGTCTTATTGAAACAACAGCTCCCGTTGCGTTTTGATCAGGTCGTGCGGGTATTCCATCGGGATCTCACTTACCTCGTCCAATAAAGCGATTTGTTCTTTTGTTAGATGAACCTGTAGCGAGGCAAGGTATTCATCGAGATGTGCCTTTGCCCTGGGACCAATTACCGGGAAGATGCCTTTTGAACAAATCCAGGCCACGGCCACATTGGCAGGACTGCTACCTGTTTCATCTGCAATAGCAATAACACGATCCAGTATGGCCTCATTGCGCCCGTTGTGAAGCTGCTTTTCATTGTTCATACGGGTGATCCGGCCGGTGCCGTTCTTCCTGTATTTGCCGGTAAGCAAGCCTCCTGCTAACGGCGAATAAGCCATAACGCCCAAACCAAAGTTGCCCGCCATTGGCAGCAACTCTTTCTCCGGCACCCGCTGAATGAGACTGTATTCCGTTTGTAACGCAATAACGGGTGCTTTAAAATGAAGATTAGCACTTGTAACAGCGGTAGCCACTTTCCACGCCGGGAAGTTCGATAACCCGCCGTATATAATTTTTCCCGCACTTACCAGGTCATCAAATCCACGTACCAGTTCTTCTACAGGGGTTACACCGTCGTCGAAATGCGCGATGTAAATATCAATACGGTCTGTTTTCAGGCGTTTCAGGCTTTGCTCCACAGACTGGATCATGGCTTTGCGGTTATTTCCCAGCGCACTGATGGCCGGCGTAGCACTTGCGCTCCGGGTAAATTTTGAAGAGATCACAAAGTCGTTCCGGTTTGCCGCAATAAATTCACCAATTACTTTTTCTGATTCTCCGTATTGGTAGGCGTCTGAGGTATCAATAAAATTTCCGCCGGCGTCCGCATAACTTTCCAGGATGCTAGTTGCTTCCGCTTTGCTTGCGCCATAGCCGGTAGTGGCGCCGAAGCTGGCGCCTCCCAATATCAGCTCGCTTACGTACAACCCGGTATTTGTGCCAAAGGTCTTATATTTCATAACTTGTTCTTTTTATTGAACACAAAAGTCAGCAGGAATGGGTTAGCCAGCAAGTACGGATAAATTTATCTATACCGCCAGCCTGAAAGAGAACATATACTTTTGAATTTTTTTTATGACATACCAGCGAAAAATTCCAATACTGGATTGCGGACATGAATATGTCCGGGAAATATTATACGGGCGATGGAAGGTTCCCCTGATTTATTACATTGCCAACGGTGTAAGCCGCCCCGGCGAACTGCAAAGGAAAATTCCTCACGCCAGCAGGAGAGTGCTGGATGCACAGCTGACGCAACTGGTGAAGCATGAAATTATCAGCAAAACTGTTTTTGACGAAACCGTGCCTAAAGTGGAATACCAGTTAACTGAATTTGGCTTAACCCTTATGCCCATGATGATGGCCATGATTAAATGGGGCAATAATAATATTGAACAGCTTAAAAGAGTGACCCGTTAAAGAAGCATCATAGCTGATAGATAAATGCAAAAGTATCCGGCTTGTCTGATTTTACCTGTAGGCTGCCACCCATTTTATTCATAAAGTCTTTACAGGTAACCAGTATCAGTTTATCTTCCTGCTGCGGCAGATCCAGCAACCGGAGCAGTGGCGGCGTAACCGCAATAGGGCTGCCCGTTGCGGTAAAGGTGGTTTGCCCGGCATGTTGTTGTACCTGTATATCAATAGTGCCATTATTTCCTGTGAGCGTAATCAGTTGCCGCAGGATGGTACGATGCACAAATTGCAGCATTTCAGCGTCTGCAGCTACCACGGTTGCGTCCGGGATGCTGGTGGTAATGCGGAATGATTGGTTGCCGGCTTCTGTTTCTATACCGGTGATTACTTCCGCGATCATCTCATTAATATCACAGGACACGGGATGATAGGCGAAATCGGAGAACTGCGATTTTATCCACCGGAGGATGCCGTCAAAATTGTCGAGGGTTCTGCGGGAGTCGAGTTCCACGCGCCCGATGCTGTCGAGCATGGCACGCTGGTTGTTTGTGCCGCGTTGCCACAACCGCGCGGTGTGGAGAATATCATTGATCGGTGCGCGGAAATCATGCGCTATCAATGATAATAACCTGTTCTTAAAATCATCCCCGGCCTGTAATCGTATGTTCTTCTCCGTTATATCTGCATTAAGCGCGGCCAGTGCCCTGGTATGCCGGCGGTAAGCATAATAGGAAAAGCAATAGATAGCGGTGAAGATGAGTAACAGTATGAGGAGTGCCAGCAGGAATATCAATAGTATCCGGTGACTGGTCCGCTGCAGGTTGCTTTGCCCGATGGCATGTTGCTGCAGCTGGCTGGCAATCTGCAGTTCCTGCATTTCCTGTTCTTTCAGGAAGTAGCTGATATGATCCACTACGGGCAGTTTACCCGCTTCGGATTGTTCAAACATGGCCAGCTGCCGGATGGATGCGCCATAAAGGGCTATCCGGCGCCAGTCTTTCCCCGGTAAATAATGTTTATATAATTTAGGGATCATTTTCATAATCACTTCATCGTCTCCTATTTCTTTTGCCAGCAGGAAAATCTTTTCTGCATAGGCAATAGAGTCTACATCGTATCCCATTGGCAGCACATCGCGGAGCATCAGCACATAGGCGGTTAAGGATTCATCGGGTAGCCCTCTCCGGTAGGCGTCGGCGGCAAGGTCTTTCAGCTGCTTTTCTGTTTGCCGGAAGGGTTTTGTTTTGATGGATGTCAGCGTTTCATAGATCCGGGATTCGTACCACTCCATGCTGTAAGGCTTCTTTGAAGAGATGGTGTGCAATTCGCGCAGCGCCCATTTTACGGAGTCAATTTTCGCGGGGTTATTCCAGTAGTATTCGAGGTAGTTAATCAGGTCGACCTTATAGTCGCCCAGTTCCGGGTATTTGCTGCCCAGCTGCAACGACCGCTGCTCATATTCCTGTGCTTTACCGAGATTGCCTTCCGCCCGGTAGGCGAGGGCCAGGTTGCTGAGATCAATGCTGATATTTGCGGAGTCGCTCAGTGCGTAGTCTATTTCCAGTGCCCTGTAATTATAGATGATGGCCAGTTTAAGATTTCTTTTTTTTGTGTAGAACAAGGCGAAATTCGTATAGGCGTAGGATTTACCTTTCTCATCCTGCCGGCGCAGGGCTATTTCCAGCGCTTTGGTGGCATACCAGAAACAGCTGTCGAGGTTATTGCGGTGATGATAAAAGGAAAGGCTGTTTAATAATTTAACATACTTAGCGCTGTCTTTTTCCTGTTGCAGCTTTTCATGCAGCTGCCGGAAGTTATCTGTTTGGGCAAGCGCTGTCATACTGCCGGTGAGCGCCATCAGCAGTAGGATACCATGCAAATATTTTAAGTAACCTTTTATCATAGTTTATTGCAATTGGTTAGGCTTAGCCAGCCGCAGGCTATAAGAGAATATCGCGCCTCCTTCCGGCAGGTTACCGGCTTTTAGCTGCCCGTTCATCTTATCAATAAAATCCCGGCAGATGATCAATGCAAGGCCGGCGCCTTCGTGCCCGCCACTATTCTCTTTTTTGTTACTGTATTCAAAAAGATGTGGTAAAATATCTTCCTGTATTCCCGGCCCGTTGTCTGCTATTGATAAGGTCATACTATCATGATCTGTGTGCGCTGTTATATGTATCACGCCTTTTTCCGGGGAGAATTTTATAGCATTGTGAATCAGGTTGCGGTGTACAAACTGGAGCATTTCCCGGTTTGCCCAAACGGTTGAAGACCCGGTATCCACCACTATCTGCAGCTGTTTGCTGCTGATCATTTTTTCCAGGTATTGGAGCACTTCCGGGATCATATCGGCAGGTGTACAGGGCTCCGGGGTATATACAAACCCGGACGACTGAGAGCTGATCCACGCCTGTATGTTATCAAAGATCTGCAGGGTATAGCCGGCGGTGCGTTCTACTTCCATCATCCACTCGTTTGCTTCTTCAGGCATTAACACTTCTTCTTTCAAAAAAACAGCAATATTAATGATATTGCTGAGCGGCGACCTGAAATCGTGTGCCACTACGGATACCAGCTTGTTTTTGAAATCGTCGTGTTCACGCAGCAGGATATTTTTTTCATTAATCTCCCGGTTCTTTGAGGCCAGGAGGATGGCATTCTTTTTTGTTTTTCTGAAAGCGCGGAAGAAATAGATGCCTGTTAAAGTAGCCAGCACCAGTAATATAGAAAGGAATCCTACCAGGAAAAGGCGGATCCTGCCTTCGAGTTGTTGTTTACCCAGTATTTTCTCCTGTATGGCGCGTTTGAGTTTCAGGGAATGTATATCATGTTGCTGGGTATAAAAGGAGATGTAATCCATTTCCCCATCGGATTTAACAGCGGTTCTTTTTTGCAGGATGTCCAGCAGCACACCGCTGTAATAGGCCGCGGTATCTGGTTTTCCTTGCTTTGTATACCAATCGTATAGCTGGATAGCATAGGGTAGCATGAGTGAGCGGTAGCCACCCTTTACAGATGATGCGATCATCTGCGCCAGGTATTGAATAGAATCTGCCTGGTGCATACCGGCGCTGGTGGCGGCCATCAGGCGGGCCGCATTCATAGCGGGGTAATAGTAACCATCTGCAGAAGCGGTGGTAATCAGGGCGCGCAATTTTTCCCGGGCAGCGGCCGTATTCTTTTCAAGCAGCAGGCGCCTTGTGTTCAATAGCTCCAGCTGAAACAGTGCAGGCTTATCATGATAGCGGTTGAAAACAGGACGGGCAGTTGCCAGTGCCCATTGAACAGAGTCTTGTTTGGAAGCGTCTTCCATATTTACGTCTGCGTACTGGCTTAATATGATGGCGTACATGGAATCGTTGCGGAGGCGGCGCCCTATGTCCATTGCTTTATTGACATAATGTACCGCAGAAGGGTGCTGACCGGATTGCTGGTAATACGCGCTGATACGCGCATACAGCTGGCCAATGCCGCTGCTGTCGTTCAGCTTTTTATATGCCTGGAGGGCGTCTATATAATAGCGGATACAAAGGTAGTTGTTGGTATTTAGTCCGTAGTAGTTGCCGAGAACATGCCAGGCGTCTGCCTTTCCTTTGGTATAATCCAGGCGGGTAGCAATTTCCCTGGCTTGTGTGGCATAATGAAAAGCGGAGTCCAGTTCTTTTTGCTGAAATAAAATAGCCTGGCGATTGAGTTGGTCTACATACCGCATACTGTCTGCCGGAATAACGCCGGCCTGTACTGCTCCTGCATAACAGAGCAGGCATACTGCCACAGATATTTTCCACACGGTGCTGTTGCGTCCAGGAAAATGAGCCTTCTTTTTTAACCGGCCGGCAAATAGCAATAACACATGACCCTGTTTCATGTTTTTCTACCTGTTTGGTTAATGATGAAGCGCCTGTGATAGTGGGAAGAAATACGTGTATTAATAATGAACAGTTGTTTCCCGGTGCGTGTTTCGGTTTTGTTTTTCAATAGTTATAGAAAGATAGGAGTGTATAATTGGATAATGCATTCCCGGTAATTAAAATTACCTGATTAACGTATGCTTAACGTTAGCCACACCTGAATATACGAAAATATTATGTCAGTGGATTTATTTCCGCTCCGGAGGGGGTAGAAGGGACCTAAAAGGTGGCTGGTAGTAACATTAAGCCCGCATAGCCATGCTGTGCGGGCTTAATAAGGCAATCATTATTTCTCTCCATAAATCACCAGCGCGCTGGATTCAATCATCACATCTCCGGAAGGGTATTTCTGGTTCACTGCTTCAAATACTTCTCTCTTTATTTTTTCTTTCATGGCATCATCGCATTTGCTGAGCGCTGCCACAATGGGGGCGCCTATCTCGGTCATCATATTCCAGTATACATCTGTTGTTTTACAGTTCAGTTTCCCGGTAATTTCTTTCTGGGAGATGTTTTTCAGTCCTGCTTTTTCGAATAAGCCGGCGATCAGCTGATCTTTCGCGCAACGGAACATTCCCGGTGCGTCCGGAGGTGGCGGCGGCAGTTCCATATTCCGGTTAATGGTGCCCATGATAGCGGTCACCCAAAAGTTTTTCTCCGGCACATTCCATACCGATGTGGCCATTCTGCCACCGGGTTTAAGCACCCGTACCATTTCATTTGCTGCCAGCTGCATGTCGGGGAAAAACATAAATCCGAACCGGCAGCTGATGGCATCAAATGTATTGTCGGCAAAGGGGAGTTCACAAACGTCACAGGCAACTGTTTCCACGTTTTGTATGCCTCTTCTGGCAGCATTTTCACGGGCTATTTCCAGCATGTGTTCAGCAAGGTCAGTAATTACTACCCTGCCGTTTTTCAGCTTTGATGCAATGGTGAGCCCCGGTTCACCGGTGCCTGCGGCTACATCCAGCACCACATCGTTTTCTTTAAGGTGGAGCGCCCGGATAATTTCATCGCCCATTGGCTGCAGAAAGTCCATCGTAAGTTCATCCCATTTTTTCCAGCCGGGAGAGAACTTATTCCAGGCATCCTTTTGCTGATCGCGGATTTGTTCAAGTACTTGTTCCATAATGTGGGGTTTAATTAAAAGGTTACAATAAATAATTACGCTTAACTCCTGTTGAAGCATTTGTGCCATTGATAATGAAAGTGCCAGACGTTTATGTTTGCTGACAACCAGGTGTTTGGGGTGTGTTGTGGCCTGGCGGTTGATCTGTTTGCCAAAAATAAGGTCTTTTAACGTGAAAATGGCGGGCGTTTTATTCCTGCTGCCATTGCGGGGGGCTTGGGGAAAATGGTGGTAAACGACCAGTATTTTAGTACCTTTGTGGCCATCAATAGAAGGCTTCAGATCTTTTCTGAAGCTTTTTATATTAAAATTCACAACGTTGGTAATGGATAGTGTGGTTTATGAGCCGTCTGTGTTCAGCCCTTTCGACGAGTCAACAGCCGTTAATGAATTAGCTGAAGGGCTTACCTTTTCATTGAACGGTGCGCCTCATCCGCTTTGCCTGCTGGCAGCAGGCCATTTACAGGCACATTTGCAGCAACAGCAGGAGTGGGAGCATAATTTTGGTTTACCGGGTAATGCGGCAGGCACAATTATCGGGAAGATGTTCGGCGTATTGATTGTAAGAACGAAAGATGATAAGCTGGGTTACCTGGCGGCATTCTCCGGCAAATTGGCGGGTGGCAACCACCATGCGAAATTTGTGCCGCCCATTTTCGACGGACTGGAACCCGGCGGGTTTGTGAATACCGGCATGCTGAAACTCACAGCAATCAATGAAGAAATCGGCATCCTGGAAGCGTTTGATGATGACGCAAGCGCAGAACAGGTCCGTCTTCTCAAAATATTACGGAAAAATCATTCTACTGCACTGCAACATAAAATTTTTGAACAGTATCATTTCCTGAATAAAGCCGGAACATCCAAAAGCTTAATCGAGATTTTTGAGCACACGCCCTCCGGTAAGCCACCTGCCGGGGCTGGCGAATGCGCGGCGCCCAAGTTACTGCAATACGCTTTCCGGCATGCAATGGAGCCACTGGCGCTGGCTGAATTCTGGTGGGGGCAATCGCCTAAATCAGACTACTGGCAGCATGGTCACTTTTACGCTCCCTGCCGTGAAAAATGTGCGGCCATATTAGCGCACATGCTGGGAGAGTAGGAGTTACTATATTTACCCCCGTAAATATCCGATATGAAACCATCAGCAAACAATTCATTACGCGCCAGGGCCGAAGCCTTTCAGGCGCTCCACCAGCGTTCCGGTATTTTTATTGCTCCCAACCCCTGGGATGCAGGATCCGCAAGGGTATTGGAACTACTCGGATTCAAAGCGCTGGCTACCACCAGCGCCGGTCTTGCTTTTTCTTTGGGTAAACCCGATGGCCACGCGGCCGTAACCCGGGAGGAAACGCTGCAAAACGTCCGGGACATTATTAACGCCACTGCGTTGCCAGTGGCGGCCGACCTGGAAAATGGTTACGGCGATGAGCCATCCGTATGCGTCGAAACGATACTGCTTGCGGCAAAATCCGGGCTGGCAGGAGGTTCTATAGAAGATGCCACCGGTAAGCCGGATGATCCGATCTATCCATTCGACCTCGCGGTAGCGCGCGTGAAAGCTGCTGTGGCGGCAGCGCGGAGTTTACCTTATCCTTTTACACTCACCGCAAGAGCAGAGAACCTTATCTATGGCCGCCCCGATCTTAAAGACACCATAAAGCGACTGGAAGCTTTTGCAGATGCCGGCGCCGATGTGCTGTTTGCCCCCGGACTGAAAACGCCGGAGGAGATAACCGCTGTGGTAAAAGCCGTAGCGCCCCGTCCTGTAAACGTGGTGATGGGACTTTCCGGCGGCAACTTTTCATTGCAGCAGCTGGAAGACCTGGGCGTAAAACGTGTAAGCCTTGGCTCCTCCCTGATAAGAGCCGCCTATGGCGCCATGTTCCGGGCAGCGGAGGAAGTATTGCATAAAGGCACCTTCGCTTATGCGGAGGAAGCAAAACCTTATGGAGAGATCAATACACTGTTCAGCGAATATTGAGCGTTTTAGTCCGCAACCAGAAAGACCAGAACAATTGCCGGCCCGACGCAACCGCCCCCTCAGATTGACGTCTTTCCCCCTCGTAGCTTCGGGAAGCGCTGGGTACATTTGTGAAACAAATTAATTCACTATGCGGAAGTTAATCATGAAGATGTCGGCTTCACTCGACGGTTTCGTATCCGACACCAATGACCAGAAAGATTGGGTTTTCAAAACCGGCGACGAGGAGTCACTGGCCTGGAGTGCCGGGGTAATCAGGGAGGCAGGGCTGATTATCATGGGCCGGAAGTCGTTTGAAACAATGGCCCCTTACTGGCCCACTGCCACCGGGCCTTTTGCTGAGCCGATGAACAACATTCCCAAGGCCGTTTTTACAAAAAAGGGATTCAAGGGTATTGATTTTGCGGAACAGTCGCCCGCCACGGCATCCTGGGCAGCGGCGCGGGTTTTCGACGGCGATCTTGCTGAAGGAATCAGGGCACTTAAAGCGGAATCCGGGAAGCCAATTGTAGCAATTGGCGGCGCGGGATTTATGCAAAATCTCATAGCAACGGGGCTCATCGATGAATATCACCTGGCTGTTCATCCCGTTGCATTAGGTTCGGGATTGCCCATCTTCAGCGCGCTGAAAACACCGGTTTACCTGAAGTTGGCAGAGGTAAAGGTTTTCCCGAAAGGAATCATCGCACATACTTACCACGTATAAGATTTATATCCGGAAGAATAAGCGCGTTGTCCCCGTCCGGCGATGTCGATCGTCATAGGATATAAACAACGCAGTATGAATACCAGCAGCTTATTCAGGCCATTCGCCCTGAAATCATTGCATACAAAGAATCGCTTTGTAATGTCCCCGATGACCCGGTCGTGTTCTCCGGGCGGCGTTCCTGCCGCCGACGTAGCCGGTTATTATAAACGGCGGGCCGAAGGAGAAGTGGGCCTCATCATTTCGGAAGGCACGGTGATTGACCGGCCTTCTTCGGCTAATGAAGCCAATGTTCCCAGGTTTTATGGAGAGGAATCGCTGGCCGGATGGCAGCAGGTGATCGACAGTGTACTGGCTGCCGGTGGCCAGATGGCGCCACAGCTCTGGCATTGCGGCATCCAGGAAAATCACGCATCCGGATGGCTGCCGCCGGCGCCGTTTGAAGGCCCTTCCGGAGCAGGCAATGGTATCGCCATGACCGATGCAGCTATTGCCGATACGATCATGGCCTTTGGCCGCGCCGCCGCCGATGCCAAACGCATGGGATTTAACAGCGTGGAAGTACAGGGCGCGCATGGTTATTTAATCGACCAGTTTTTCCGTAGCAACACCAATACAAGGACCGATTTTTTTGGCGGTAAAACATTGGCAGAACGCAGCCGGTTTGCCATAGCAGTTACCAAAGAAATACGCAGGCAGGTGGGAGATAATTTTGCTGTTATGATGCGGCTGTCGCAATGGCATCTTACAGACCTGCATAGTAAACTCGCCGCAACGCCGGCGGAAATGGCCGCGTGGTTAACACCACTGGCAGATGCAGGGATCGATATCTTCCACTGTTCTACACGCCGTTTCTGGGAACCTGAGTTTGAAGGATCAGGACTGAACTTCGCCGGCTGGGCAAAAAAGCTTACCGGCAAAGCCACTATCACCGTGGGTTCTGTAGGTTTGGATAAAGATATTATTTCATTGCACCGGGGAGAGGATTCCGCGCCGGCATCTCTCGAAAACCTGGTGCGCAGGATGGACGATAACGAATTTGACCTGGTGGCAGTAGGGCGGTCTATTCTTACAGATCCTTACTGGGTGCAAAAAGTAAAAGAAAACCGGTTGGGCGAACTGCAGGGATTCAACAGGGAAGCGTTGTACAGCCTCGTGTAAGCCGGTATCAATAACGCGTTAACAATAGATAACAGTTCTCCTATCACTCTGGCATAGTTTTATCATTTATGGTAGATGAACAAGAAGCTTAAACCGCCTGCAGTCGCTTAACTTCCATCTATTCATCACACATTCAAATTTTGTCATCATGAGAACGTTAAAATATCTTATCGTTACAGTTACACTCATATCCGGGTTAAGCAGTTGCCTGGTTGTGCGCGACAGGCCAGGGTATTATCCGCGTCATCATCATCATTATTATCATCACGGATATTATTGGTAATAACATACCCCTGAAATTACAGCACAATCCCCGCATTGTACCTGTGGCGTGGTTATCATCCTCTTTACTTTTGTGTGAGTAACATAAAAACTAACGAAGATGAATACACGAAACAGGTACAGCTGGTATAAGCAGTTATTGCTGGCGATGCCATTAGCAGGAGCCATCACCGCAGCAGGACAAAATACACATGCAACGGAACAGGCAGGGATCAGTCCCTGGGGAAAATCAGACGAAATTGGCACACTGAATATGATGAGCGACAGTAATAATCTTTCCCTGTTCTCCAGGATAAGAACGGGGAAAGTTTATGATCTCGGTGTGGAATACTTTACGGGAATGCCCGGCTTCACTGCCTTGGGCGACCCTCCCTATCAATACTGGCTTACACATACACCCCGCGGTACTGTTGTTGGCAACGTTACCAAACAAGGCGATGAGATGAACAGGAAAGTAAGTTATACCGGTGATGCCGTATCCATGTACACGCATACCGGCACACACATCGACGCACTTTCCCACTTTGGTTTGAATGGCAGGATCTGGAACGGATACTCGGCAGATGAACACCTGGGCGACCGTGGCTGGGATAAAGGTGGTGCAGAAAATATTCCGCCCATTATCGGAAGGGCTGTGCTGATCGACATTCCCGCCTGGAAAGGCGTGGAGGTGCTTCCCGGAAACTACGTGATCACATTGGCAGAGCTGCGGCAACTGTTACAAGCGCAACACCTCGACATTCAAAAAGGAGACATTGTGCTGATCAGAACAGGACTCATGAAATATTTCTACACCGACACGGAACGGTTCATGAGCAACACACCAGGCATGAGCATGGAAGCCATAAAATGGCTGATAGAAGAAAAAGGGGTGATGACGCTGGGCGCTGATAACCTGAGCGTAGAGGTAATGCCTTCCGGCAACGATAAAAACTGGTTGCCGGGGCATACTTACCTGCTCGCACAAAAAGGCGTGATGTTTATTGAGTTGTTGTATCTCGAAGAATTGTCTGTTGCAAAGATAAAGGAGTTTGTTTTTATCGGGCAGCCTCTAAAGCTGAGAGGCGCCAGTGGCGCGCCCGTCCGTCCCCTGGCTATCCCGTTGTAATTCTTCCGCTATTTCATCGCGTTCACGTACGATCAGTTTCATCACCTCATTTCCCTTTTTTATAAACTCAAAAGTGAGGTCACGGTCTTTCGAAAAGAAGAGATTTTCTTTCTCTGCATAAAGCGAAAAGTTTTTATCGCCTATCTGCATAAGGAGTGATCCAGCTTCCGCCTTTATATACATAGCAGCGGTTTGCGGGCCTTTATATTTACCGGCGTAGCTACGCAGTACATCAGCCGGTAATGTAAGGGCCTTTCTTTTATTGATATAAGGCGCCGGGCCGTGGTCGTAACTCAGCACCCGCGTCATTTTCCAACTACCGTTTTTCAGCAGCCACAGATGGGTGAATTTTGCAAGTCCTTCTGCATGTTCCTTCTTTCCTTTTTCCTGTACATAAAACAGGTGGCTGCCGGTAAGTATGGCGCCGTATATCACGCCATCTTTTTTGAGCGGGAATGCTTTGATGCTGCTGTCGATCACTTCTCTTCTTAAAGTAAAACTATCCCTGTTGCTGCAAACTCCTTTTTCAAATGATTGCGCCAAAGCGGGTATACCGAGCGTGATGCCTCCTTTGTCGTGATAGAATTCTATGTCTTCCGAGAAGTAACTCATCATTTTTGATACGTCACAATTATTATACGCCTGCCAGAAAAGACTATCGTGATGCAGTATGACGGCAGACAGTTGTTGATCGTTGTTCTGTGCCACGGATATGCTGCGGAAGGAGAGCATACTTACCAGTACCAGGGTGGCGACTATAAGCTGTTTTTTCATTAGGGAAATTGTTTATGTAATAGAATGACGGCTTGTCTGGTACAAAGATAGATTATTACATGGTACTATTCAATACATAGTACTATGTAATTTATAATAAACTTTACAAGTGGTAATAATTACACGTTAGAGCGGCGTATTCAGCTTTGATTGCACCGTAGCCACATGATCATCTTTCACGGCTTCGAGGTACAACCGGTAGTGTTCCGGATTTTCAGGTATGGAGATAGTAATGAAGGCGCCCGTGCCCAGTTTTCTTAAAAAGATGTTGTTGCCATCACCATCTGTTTTTACAAGATACCATTCAAGCTTTACACCGGAGTTGTTAGCAGCGGGTTTCCATTCATTGTTGTTGTAAATAAGTGCATGATAGGTGAGCCGGTCGTCCGGATAGGTGGTTCTGGCTGGTCGTAGTATATGGATACGCGGAATAGCCGGTTCGCGGAAGGTGTTGCTCCATAAGTATCCCAGCTGGTAGAAGGATGATTTATATCTTCCCCAATGATCGGTGAGGCCGTCAAATGTTACATAGTCCCGTGTTTCCAGGTCCTGCCAGCTGGTAATGAAAGCTGGTTGCCGGTTACCTGGCAGGTGGGCGTAAGCCGCTACCGGTATCTGGCTGAAATAATGGGGAAGGGTAACGGATGCCAGTTGCGACAAACCGGTGGTATCGTTCCCCATCACAATGCCGAATGCATCTGCCTGTGGTAACTGCTGATGCAGCATTTCCAGGTCGCCGGCTATATGGCTGTTCATGGCCACGTCTATTGTCAGTGGTCTGGTAGCATCTATGGCCTTAATGGCGGTCATCAGGTTGCCGAGCCAGATGATAAAGTTCTGTTGCTGATAAAGTAGCTCCGGCTTAAAGTACTCTTTTAAAAGCTGCTGCCATACGGTGTCGCCGATGTTCCAGGCTACTATGCTGCGGTCGTGTTTCAGTGCTGCTACCCGGTGAAGGATAGTTTTCCGGAGATCGGAAAGCATGGCCGCATCTTTATCCATATCTGTTATGGCAGGAATCCAGAAGCCATAATGAATATTTATATCCAGTTCTTTTGCCACATGCAGGATGTTCCTGTCGTATACACCAGGGCCAAAGCGGCGGATGGTATTGGCGCCAAGTGCTTTCATGCCCGTGAAATCTTTGGTGATCTCCCGGCGGGTAAGGGCGTGTAAATTCCTGAACCAGTTTTCTCCTTTCTGATAATTTATTCCCCGGATGCTGTCCGGCAGTGGTATAGCAGCCGTTACCCGGCCGGATGGCGGCGTTGTGATGATATTGCCGTAAGGGATTGTTTTCCCGGACTCACGGATACGGGTATACTTTTCTGCTGCAGCAAATACTTTTCCGGGTTCCTGTAATTTCCAGTTAAGCTTGTCTCCTGCAACGGGGCGTAATACGTTTTTATCCTGGTCGCTGTTAAATAGTATGAAGGCGTGTATTTCACTGAAGGAATGATCAATTGCGTTAAAGGCATCGTTTAGCCATAGCTGTTGGTTGCCGGCGGCGGCGAGCGAGCCCATTTCAGCTACCATCACGGGCAGGCCGGAACGGAATACCGGCAGCTGATGAAACGGCGCATACAATTCCCGGAAAGCATATGACTGCCCGTTTTCATTTTGCGGTCCATAGTTAAGCCCCGTCACCCCGATCCAGTCGACATACGATGTTCCGGGAAAATATTCCGTTGCCGCTGTGGCGCGCCACGGGTGCCACACCCAGATAACATTGCCGGCGCCATTGCGCTGAAAGAGGTCATATACATATCTCCAGGCGGCTTTGAACTCTTCCGGTGTGTTGTTACCGGTTTGCGACCAGGGATAGGCGGGGTTATCCGCTTCATGCGCAAAGCGAAGGTATACCGGCCGGTTCAATGATTTAATCCGGGCAGCAAACCGCAGCAGGTATTCATCAAAAGCGCCTGCGCTGATACGCGCAAACACCTTTTGTTCTTTATGCAGTGCTGCATTTTTAAACAGGGAGGTCCAGGGTTCCCAGGTGATCATGGGTAGCGACCCGTTGTTGTAAATGGCGGTTATCAGCGAGTCGGGTAAGTTGCATTGCGGCGCATCTCCCCAGGGCAGATACAACGATATGATGTTGAAGCGGGCGTTAAACTGTTGCTGGTAGTCCTTTACCTGTTGAATGGCAGTGAGACCGTTTGTTTCATCCGGACTGAATATCCCGGTGTAAAATGTTTTTTGTTTATGTGTTGCCGGATGCAAAACAGCAGCGGGTTCGGGATTGCTTCCAATCATATACCCCGTTAATATAACAATTGCCAGGAGTAAGGGCAACCCCAGCTTACGGAAGGCCGCGTACAAATGAAGATGCCGGAAAAGCCATAATTGCTTCTTTAACAGTAACGGGTATATGAGCACGATCCTTAGCCAATGATATTTTACCGCCAGGCGGCGCAGGCGCAGACTGGCAATAATATTGAACATCATGATCAGGCAGTTCACGCCTGCGATGCCGGCCATCACAAGGGAATAGGGATTCCAGTCGTACGACAGCCCGTAAGCAATCGCCGCCAGTGAAGTAAGCAGCACCAATATATTAGGTATGTTCAGCTGCCAGTTATCAGCTCCGCTGTCGTCTTTAGGAGTGGGAATATACGGAACCTTCTTCCGGATAACAGTATACACGAGTCCTAGGATATAGATCCACCAGGTACCGATCAGCAGGAGGCCGCCTACCACATGAAAGCCTCTTTCTGTTTCTTCCATCACCCATCGTTGTACAAAATGACGGATCAGGATAATTGCTGTAACGGTAGGCAATCCCAGCAGGGCAAAGTTGATAAAGTCTACCCGCAAAGGTATCAGCCCGGTAAACAGGGAGAGAACAGGGATGAGGAAATTTATAAAGAAAACAATGCCGGATAAATAATGAAAGGGAATGGTGCCATAGTGCAGGCGTTGCCGCCAGGTAAAAGACCGGAATAATTTCGGGTAGGAGGTAACCAGTAATTCCAGGGTGCCACGGGCCCATTTCAGTTGTTGGGCGTAATAGGCCGACATGGTGGCCGGTACCAGGCCCCTGGTGAGTACAGCTGGTACATACACCGATTTCCAGCCTTTGGCATGCAGCTGCATAGCGGTATGCATGTCTTCCGCAAGACCGCTGGCGTGTCCTCCGATAGAATCCAGCGCGGCTCTCCGGAAGGTACAGTTAGCACCGATGGCCAGCACGGTGCCATAACTATTCATGGTGGCCATGATAGGGCCGTAGAACTGGAAGGTTTGCTGGGCCGCACCTTTGGCCACGAGGCTGTCGCCCAGGTTGCTGTATGCCTGAACAATCTGCACAAACCCTACTTCCGGGTTATTGAAATGTGATACAATTACGTCGAGGAAGTCCGGCGAAGGAACATGATCCGGGTCCATCACCACGCAGAGCTCCCCGGTAGCCTGTTTCAAGGCATTGTTGATGTTGCCGGCTTTGGCATCTTCACGGGTAAATCTTGTTACATGTTTTACGCCGAGTTGTTTACATACTTCAATCAGGTAAGGGTCGTTGGCTTCATCGCAGAGATAGGTGGTATGCGGATAGGTGATGGCCTGTATAGCCGTTAACGTTTCCACGATCATGGCATAGGGTTCGCCCGGACAAAAGGTAGTAAAGATGTCAACCGTAAAGGGATGTTGCGTTTCCGGCGTTTCCGGTACTGAAATGGAAAAATAGTGATACCATTCATGGAGTATGGTGAGGCAGTTAAAAACAAGACCAGCCATCAGGATCCAGTAAAAAGGAGCATAACCTATCTGTGCCTTGTTTAAAAGACAATACAGCAGGTAAATCATGCTGCAGGCGCCCAGCAGGATCATGAGCCGTAGCGTAAAGCGTTCCCGGCGCGAAGGTGGTAAAATAGGTGATGGTCTATCTATCATCGACTGACTACGTAAAATGGTGTATTGGCGGTAGCAAAATGTCCTTTATTATCAGAAACGGTGGCAAAGATCCTGTAAGGTCCTTCTTTTACAGGAGAACGGAACGTGATCTTATTTCCCTGCGGAGGCAGCAACAGGTTGTTGTAAGCAACGGGTTTCTGCAGGTTGGGCTCGTCCTGGTTTTTGGTGTGCCAGTCTTCCGCCAGTATCTCCCAGGTAATCCGTAAGGGGCCACCGGCGGTGTCCCGTAACAGGACTTCCGCGGTTTGCAGGCTGTTGGGATTTAATAAGATGTTGTCCCTGGCGCCTTTGCCGTTCAGTAATACATACCTTAATGCCGGGGCCTTGTAAGGAGGCCATTTGCCGGTCCACAGGTATTCCATCACGGCTACGGTTTCCGAAGCTTCACCCTCTTTTGTAAATAAGCTGAACCAGGTATGTGTTACTTCCTGTTTATTGCCCCAGTAAAAAACGCAGGCGCCGAGGAAGCGCGGATCTTTCACCGGCATGTACTCCTGGTAACGCTGCAGGTATTCTTCCGCCTTTTGGGTGCTGTTGTACTCAACCGGCGCTCCCCATGTGGTGAACGCCGCCGACTCCCACGGGCCGTTGATACCCCATTCCGTAATCAGGAAAGGACCATCCCAGAACCACGAAAAGTTGTCCAGGTTGCGTTGCAGGTCACGCAGCTCACCAAAAATATTCATCGAAATAAGGTCGAGGCCCGTTACTTTTAACCGGATGTTATAGATACACCGTTTGTTGAAATTTATCAGCGCAGTAGTTACCGGGTGATCGGGATCTTCCGTATGGATCATTTTCAAAAGGCGGTTATAAGCCGTGTAAAAGCTGTTGTACTGCGGTTTGTAGGGGAAATCAATTTCATTGCCAAGGCACCACATCAGCAATGCGGGATGCGACTTATACCGGTTTACCACGTTCCTGAAAGCCGTGTATTGGGTGGCTACTTTAGCCGTATCGTTATAGTAGGGTAAAAATCCGCTGACAGGCATGGGAAAACCTGCTATCACTGCTATATGATTGGCGTACGCGTCGTCCAGTATCTTACCGAGGTGTAAGGTATCCCAGGTACGGATGGTATTGCCACCGGCCGCAGATAGTTCCCGGAGATTTTCAAAACCAGCTGCCCCTTTTATTGTAAAGGGTTGTCCTTCGCGGTATAACTGGTATTGGTCGCCCTGTTTGCCGATGTAAACCTTGCCCTTACGCAACGGAGCAGGGGACGACAGGCAACCGGTAAGGACAGTGAGCAACGCAGCATGAAAACAAATCTTCTTAAGCATTCACCAGGTATAATATAATATATTACTTACAACACGAAACCGAATATAATATAAAATCAGAAACTTATGCAGCCGGGGGATAGTATCTTCATTTTCCCGGACATAAAAGAAAATTGCTTATTTTCAATGGCACAGGCCATTAAACGATTATAATGAAACTACGAAAAGTACTCACCGGGGCAGCGCTTTGCTGTATACTGTTCTTTTCTGCCAGCGTGCTGGCACAATCGGGAAAACCAGGCGTTACAGATATCACCTTCCACATGCTCACCTGGGTGAAACACCTGGATAACGACGTCGATAAATATTTCAAACGTGAAAAAGGAGAACAGCTGAACCAACAGCTGGAAGCCCTGAAACAGGAATTGAATAATTACCGCAAAGCCAGGAAAACACTTTCAGACAGTTTGTTCCGGAATAATATTGCCCCCGGTAAAAAAGACGACTATAACCTGGAAGCGCTTAAAGTAAAAATGAGCGCGGTGATGGAAAAACTGCGAGAGGTTACTGACCTGGTAAATCCTGAACTCCAGGCGGAAGGAGATAAACTCAATGAAGAAATTTACAATGCTTTATACAGCGACCAGCCTAAGTATTTATCTTACCTGGAAGCATTCCTGGGCGGTTTGGAGGTCACTAAAAAGGACCTGGCACTGGATGGCAGCACGGCTTATTCGCGCCTCGGAGACTGTGTGAATATCATCGCTTCACTGGAGGGGAAAATTAACAGGAAGATGGGGCAATGATCTTCACAAGCCTTTCCCTTTGCTTACCCAGTCATTGTTTTTAATACTGAAACGATAGGGGAGATAGGCATCTTCCCCGGCATATTGCACGCCTACACGGGTAGATACCGTAATCGCATCTTCCGGAATATCCTTGCCGGATTCAATCCATACTTTCTTCCCGGTAAGGCTTTCCCCGTTCAGGCCGGCATCGATACCCATTGCCTTGCAGAGGCTACCCGGGCCCGCTGTGAGTTTGGCGGAGGGCTTGTTGTTATAACGCTGCTTCATCATCTCTATACCATCAACAGGCTGCAGCGCCCTGATCAATACCGCATGCGGCGTATCTTCAATGTTGGTGACCACGTTAAAAAGATAGTGAATACCATAACATAAATACACATACGCAAATCCGCCCGGCTTGTACATCACTTCCGTGCGTTTGGTACGGCGGTTATTCCAGGCATGCGAGGCCCGGTCGCCGCTGCCTGCATAGGCTTCTGTTTCCACAATCATACCAGCGGTGCGAACGCCATTGATATAGGTAACCAGTATTTTCCCCAGCAATTGTTTCGCAATGGTTGTCACCTCGTGCTGCTGATAAAATTCATGCTTTAACTTAGCCATCGAAATAAATATCCCTGTTTTAAAAAATGAATTTATGTTATTTGCATAATTATAAACATCATTATGGAAGAAATAAAGTGGGGAATCATAGGTTGTGGAGATGTGACGGAAGTCAAAAGTGGCCCGGCTTTTAATAAAGTGCCGCATTCGTCACTGGTAGCGGTTATGCGCAGAGACGCTGTAAAAGCGCAGGACTATGCCCTGCGGCATGGCGTGCCCAAATGGTACAGCAATGCTGAACAGCTGATCAACGATCCGGAGATCAACGCCATATATATTGCCACACCGCCTTTGCAACATGAGGAATACACCCTCCTTGCTTTGTCGAAAGGAAAACCGGTGTACGTGGAAAAGCCAATGACGCTGGATGCCGCATCAGCCATCAGGATGAAAGCCGCATCGGATCAATACAACGTAAAACTAAGCGTGGCGCACTACCGGCGCGAGCAGCCGGTATTCTTAAAAATAAAAGAGCTGCTGGCGGATAACGCCATCGGTGATATCCGTTTTGTATCGCTGCAAATGCTGCAGCCGCCGGCTTCCAGCCTGATAGCTGATTCGACGGTCAACTGGCGGATAGATCCCGCTGTTTCCGGTGGCGGCCTGTTTCACGACCTGGCCCCGCATCAGCTCGACCTGATGATCTATTTCTTCGGAAAGCCAAAGCACGCTGCCGGGATCGCCGCGAACCAGGCGGGAGTCAACCAGGCAGATGACCTGGTAACCGGGCATATCTTATTTGAAAACGGCGTAGTGTTTAACGGCATGTGGTGCTTTACGGTGTCGCCCGCTGATCAGAAGGACTGTTGCGAAATAACCGGATCATCCGGCAAAATCAGCTTCCCCGTGTTTGGCAGTAAAATAACATTGAGCAAAGAAGGACATACAGAAGAATTTATTTTTGACCCGTTGCAACATGTGCAGCAACCCATGATAGAAAAGGTAACGGCCTATTTCCTGGGCAAAGGCGCTAATCCCTGTTCCGCAGAGCAGGCTATTTTATCAATGGAGCTGATGGACCAGTTCACGAAATCCGCGAAAAAAAGTCCCGGTAATTAGGTGAATACCCAACTATTTGCGTATCTTAATTCCTGCAGAGAGCAGCATTCAACCATATCGCTCATTCAGAAGAACCAGTTGAACAGGACCCACGTTATTGATTAACTACTTGACCGAGTAGTGTGATGCAGACATATCCTCCCGGATATGAACTTTATGTTACGAATGCAGTGAACACTTAATATTCAAATTATCCTGTAATATTTTCGCGCTCATGAAACCTATCTTCACACTTCTGTCAGTACTGTTATTATGCTGCATAATCAGGCAGCCATTGCTTGCACAAACAACGCAGGCGTCGATTTCGGGGATTGTCTCTGATGATACCAAACAACTGATTCCGGGTGCATCTGTACTGGTGCGCAACGAATCAACCGGCTTTAGCAGCCGTACTATTTCAAACGCCAAAGGAGAGTACCTTATTAAAGAGTTGCCACTCGGCGGACCATATACGATCCAGGTAACAGCGATGGGATATGCCGAACAAAAACGCACCGGGTACTCACTCAACCAGGGCGATGTGATCCGCGCCAACTTCCAGATGCAGACAACCGCGGTAGCCATGAAGGAAATCACGGTGTCGGGCGCAGCGCTCCGCAACAAAACAGAAAACTTTGGCGCAGCCACCACGGTAACGGCAAGGGATATTGCCCGCCTGCCGGTGAATGGCCGTAACTTCAGCAGCCTCATAGATCTTTCGCCGCTCAGCAGCGGAAGCAACCTGGCAGGACAGCTCGGCTCTTCTACCAACATCACCATTGATGGTACCTCCGCAAAGAACCCGACTTCCAGCAGTGGCACCAACACCCGTATCGGCGGCCCATACGCTATTTCAATGGAAGCCATCCGGGAATTCAAAGTAGTTACCAACCAGTACGATGTTACCTTTGGCCGCAGCGGTGGCGGTACCATCAGCACGGTAACCAAATCAGGTACCAACACTTTTTCAGGTAGCGCCTTCACCTTCGTAAGGGCCGATGCGTTATCCAGCAAATACGACGCCCGCGGTAACAGGCGCCAGAACGACTTCTCCACCTATCAATACGGCTTCTCTTTAGGCGGCCCTATCATTAAAAATAAACTACACTTCTTCGTAGCGTGGGATCACCAGGCCGATTCACGCCCCCTGCAACTGGCGGATATCAAAACACCGGCAGATGAAAAACGGTTCAACGTTACACAGTCGACACTGGATACTTACCTCGGTATTGCACGCGGCAAATACGGCGTAGCCTCCACGCCGCAGTTCGGATCTTTCAACAAGAAACGCGGTACAGATGCGGCTTTTGCACGTATCGACTGGCAGCTTAACGAACGGAACCTCCTCACCATCCGCGATAACTATGTAAACGACCGCGCACCGCTGGGTCGTGACGATAACACCGCCATCAATCTCTATGAAGTATATGCAGATGCGCATGCCATCAACAACAGCTTGCTGGCTACCCTGCGTACCGTGGTGAATCCCAGGATTACGAATGAGCTGAAACTGCAACATCTGTATACTTTTGAAGAAAGCTCACCCGGCAGCCAGCTGCCTGCACAGAATATTCCACGTGCTATCGTGGAGAGAGTGGAGTCCAGCATTGACAATAAATCCGTGTTTACCTCCATCCAGCTCGGTGGACAACGTTACTCGCCGGAACACTTCTACAATAACGTATTCCAGCTGGTAGACAATCTTTATTACAATACCAATAAAGCAAACTATACTTTTGGCGCCGATGTGATGTACAGTCACATGAACTCACTGTATGGCAGTGAAATGAACGGCCGTTTTTATTTCACCGGTATGGATAATTTCAATAACCTGAAACCTTACCGTTATGCCCGCGAAGTAGCACTGGCAGATGATCCCAGCGTGAACCAGAATATTCTCAGCGGCGCCTTATACGCACAGATGCAAACCTACCTGTTCCCTGGTTTTGAAATGATTGCCGGTCTCCGTGCCGATTATACCACTTACCTGAACAAGCCCAACTTCAATCAAACCGTGTATGACGAGCTGGGACTGAGCACTGATAACTCGCTGAAAACTTTCCAGCTGCAGCCACGTATCCAGTTCAACTGGGACATCAAGGAAAAGCATACAGATTACCTGCGCTTCGGTGCGGCCATCTTCGGATCAGACATAAACAACTATGCCATGATCAACAACATGTTGTTTGATGGTACGAAAGTACTTACTGTGGATATACAGGGCGCCGGTGTACCCGTTCCCGATTTCCCGGCATACCGCAAAGATCCTTCTACCGCACCGGGTAAGGAAATGTTCGATAAGCTCGGACTGCCACGCCAGGGTACCATTAACATGAATGGTAAAGATGCCAGGATCCCGGTTGTGTACAAAGCGAACATCTCCTATAATCACCTGTTCTCCGACCGCTTTAAAATGGGCGTGACTTTCTTCACCACTATTGCGCGTCACAACTATATGTATGTAGATCGTAACATGGCGGATCAGCCTTTCTTCCGTTTGTCGAATGAAGGTAACCGCGGCGTATATGTGCCTGCATCTACGATCAACGTAACCAATGGCGCTACCGACTGGACCAAAGGCCGTAAGAGCACCAATGTAGGCCGTGTGCTGGAACTGAACAGCGATGGTAAAGTGAACCAGTTTGCCTTTGTGGTAGATGGTACTTTCCGTTATTTCAGAGACGGGGAAGTTTCTGTTAGCTACACCTGGAACGATGCAAAAGATAATACCTCTTATAACGGCGACGTAGCCAACACGGCTACTTTGTCGCTGATGGTAAAAGACGATCCGCGTAATCTCAGCACTATGAGCTATTCCGATAACCAGTTCCGTCATAAGGTGGTGGTATACGGTACACTGCCCACCTTCTGGGGAATTAATGTAGGTGTGCGTTATTCCGGTATAGGCGGTACACGTTATTCGCTGGCTGTAGGCGGTAACGTAAATGGCGACTTCGTAAACTCAAACGACCTGGCCTATGTATTTGACGTGAACAATGCCAATGTGCCGCAGAAGATCCGTACCGATCTCCAGGCGATTTTAGATAATCCTTTAGCCGATGAAAGCGTGAAAGATTACATCCGCAGAAGCAGCGGGAAAGTAGCAGAAAGAAATGGTGGTGTAAATGGCTTCTATGGTGTATGGGATCTGAGGATCGCTAAAAAGATCCGGTTTGGTAAGAAGCAGTACCTGGAGCCATCTGCCGATTTCTTTAACCTCGCCAATATGTTTAACAAAGAATGGGGTACCAGTAAATTACTGGGCAAACAGAATATTTATTCTTTAGGTGGTTTCGATCCTGTTACCTCCACTTATAAATATAACGTGAACGTGAACTCAGGTGTAGTAGTGCCGGGCGGTAACCCGTGGCAGATTCAGCTGGGGCTCCGTTACGGTTTTTAATAAAAACGGGTTAAAGCGAAATAACTGTTTGAAAACAATACAAAGGGGGATCGCCGTTACAGGCTGGTCCCCCTTTCTACTTGGATTACTGGCAGGAGAATTAATTATCGTTAAATTTGCCTGATTGATATTGAATATTTATGAAACAGGATTTATCAGAGATTTCTCTGGCCCCACTATTAAAGTATTTCAATGATCTTATTCCGCTGAACAGTATGGAAAGGGAGCTCATTGTAGCCAGGTTTCAGCCCCGTCTGTATCGCAAAAGACAATATGTGCACCAGGAAGGCGATATTTGTTCGCAACTCAGCTTCGTAATACGTGGTTGCCTCCGGATGTATAAAGTAGATGAAAAGGGAAACACGCATATTTTACAGTTTGCAGCGGAAAACAAGTGGATCAACGATCTTGGAAGCTTCCACAGCAGAAAAGCCTCAGAATTAAACATAGATGCCCTGGAAGATACAATGGTTTTGCAGATCAGTTACGATAACCTTATTTCACTTTATATAGAGGCTCCGAAATTTGATCGTATTTTCAGAGTTTTGACTGAGAACAGTTTTATTACCCTTCAGAAGAGACTGCTGCAAAACCTCAGTTCCTCTGCAGAAGATCACTACAACTCGTTTTTAGAGGTTTACCCCGATTTGTCTAACCGCCTTCCCCAGACCCAGATAGCATCCTTTTTGGGTATTACGCCCGAGTTCCTGAGCCGTTTGCGTAGCAAGCGCACAAAGAACTCTTAAACCAGATCAATATTTTTTCTTGATGTAGTTTATTGGCCTGCAGATAGACGTTGCTGAACTTTGTGCTATCAAATTCTAAAAAGAGATAGTATGAAAACAACTTCGAAAGTGGCCATCATAGGTATGGGAAACATAGGACAGGTAGTTGCCGCAAACCTGGCTAAAGCTGGCCGCCCCTTTATTGCAGCCGACAGGAATGTTGACAAGGCAAAAGAACTTGCCGGAAAATGGGGCGCATCAGCTCAGGCAGGGGATATTCATTATGCAGTGAAAGAAGCGGGTATTGTGGTGCTAGCCATTCCATTTGGCGCGATTGCTGATTTTATAAATCAATATGCTGCCGATCTGGAAGGTAAGATTATTGTGGACCCATCCAATCCAATTGCTCCGGATGAAAAAGGCGGGTTCAAAAAAATCATCGCTGAAAACCAATCTGCCGGCGCAATAAACGCAGCGGCTTTACCGAAAAATACCTGGCTGGCAAAAGCATTGGGAACATTAGGCGCCGGTTCGCTGGCAAACGCTGCGTTTCAAACGCCGGAAAGGGCCATACTGTTCTATGCAACAGATGATACAAGCATTAATGCCGATGTGGAGCAGTTGATCATCGATAATGGTTTCGAACCGGTACGTATTGGCGGACTTGACAAATCCATCAGGATCGAGGTATTTGGGGATCTTCACGAATTTGGTGCGTTGGGTAAAACGGTTACATTAAAAGAGGTAAAAAACATATAGTATGGCAAGGGAAGAAAAAATACAATTGATGAACCGGTTTGTGGAATTTATAAATACAGCAAACCCTCAACTGGCAGATGAATTGATTAGCCCTGATGCGGTCTTTCATGTACCTGGTAACCCTGAGCCTATGCGTGGTCCGGAAGGTTATCTGGCGATTATTGGTATGATGCGTAGCGGGTTTCCCGATATTCAATGGAGCCCCGACGACATCGTTATCGATAATGATAGGGTAGCAGTACGTTTCACGATGAAGGGAACTCATAAAAACATATTCTTTGGGATTGCTGCAACGGAAAGGTCAATTGAGATAAAAGCAATGAACTTTTACTATTTTAAAGAAGGACAGATTATTGAGGAGCATGGTATGCCGGATATGTTTGGGCTGTTGCTTCAGCTGGGAGCAGTGATAAACGCCGGGTGAATCTTACAGGAATGAGGCTTTTGGCAGCTTTATGCAACAGGCCTCCGGATTTATGCACCGGAAAAGCTGCAAAGAATAAAAACAGGGTGCGGTATTATCACCGTACCCTGTTTTTATTTTTTAGAAAGAAATGATTACCACGCGCCCAATTCCGACAGCACCGCATAATGCGAGCCCGAGTAATTAGAGGCGGTTACGATCTTGATATATTTTGCAGAAATGGTAGCCCCGAAAGAGATATACTGTTTGCTGTTTACATTCGTCAGCGTATAGTTCCCCCTCGATGTATACGTTACATTATCGGTACTGGTGAATACCGAAATATCTTTTAATGAACCATTCAGGTTTGCCCGTTGCAGGAATGCCAATCCCTGTATGGATTTTATTGCATTCATATTTACGATCACTGTATGCGGATGCGCGGGTTGTACCGTTTTCCACTGCGTGTGCCATACTGTTGCCTGGTCGTTGTCCAGCAGGTTGGTTGCGGGGCCATCGTCTTCCTGGCTGCTTACAAACGTGATACTCCAGGAAGATTTGTTCAGTTCGTCCTTGGTGCTGATATCCAGTACGGGTTCATTGTTTACAAAAGTATACGGGTAAGAGATTTCTGTAGAAGAACCATTGGTATACAGGAAACGGATACGCAGGGCGTAGTTGCCTGTCTTCTTATGAAATTCACTGATGGGCATACTCAGCTGGAAACTATCGCCGGAGGGCGCAGCCACCCACGGTACGGCATCATAATCATTTCCTCCTTCCGGATCATTATATACGTTTACATTGTTCACCGTTTGTGTGGAAGAGAATTTCACTTTCAGCTCAATGTTGCCGCCGGTATAGCTGGCTTTGATGATATTGATAGTAGTGTTTCCTCCGCCGTAAATGCCGGTGGCGGTGCTGGTGCGGAATACCTGTGAGTTGTTGAGGATAGCAGCGCTGGCGGCAGTAAGAAAGGTAGGGCTTTTGCCGTAGGTGTAGTTGCCGCTGCCCATGAGTGCCGTGCCTTTGGCCGGATCAGCGGCTTCAGATACTTTCTCTTTGTTATGTGGCAGGTTAAGGCCGTGCCCCAATTCGTGCATGAGGCCACCGATCCATTTGGTAGCGCGGTTGCCCAGCGTGGTATTCTGACCGAGATAGCTGGTATCCATTTCGGCATAGTCCAGTGCAAAGCACCACCGGCCCAAACCATAGAAGGGCACGCCGCCGGGATCGCCATCAGAAGCATAGGTGCTGGCGGGCATAATAACCAACGTGTGTTCACTGTGCTTATCTGCCGGATGTGCGGCAAACCAGGTGTTCAGTTCACCGATGGCAGTGTTGCCGCCTCCTTCATAGGGATAGCCGGTTTTTGGCAGTGCGCCTTTTACTACCGTGATCTTTACTTTACCGGTGGAGTCCAGTGGCAGTCCGAAGGAGCGGTCGCCATAGCCGTAGTAGTTCATCCACTTTCCGTAGAAGCGTTGCCCCTGTTGTAAAATGCCGTTTAGCCGTGCCCGGTAGTTCACGATGGTGTCGCCATCGGAAGGCACAAAGTAAACAACGTTTAAGGCGTACGCGCTGGGTACAAAGTTTTGCAGGCCGGATTTGGTTTTATCTGCTACGGGCTGCAACTCCCCGCCGGGGGATCGTTTACAGGCCATAAAAAGGGTAGGCAGCAATAGCATACCTGCTAACAGGGAATGAAGGTTTTTCCTTTTCATTGTTCGGATTTATTGATTAACAAAGACAGTAAGAATCGACAGATTTTGGTTTACGGTTTTCCAGGTTACGCAGTTGGCGTTTCACATATTCAGGTAAACTAAATTAAGTAATTGTTTCAGAAAGCAAAAAAAAATAATAATATTAGGTAAATGGCTGAAGAATTAAGCAAAAAAGAACAGCAAAGAAGATTCCTTTCAGGATACAGCTATGCTTTTGATGGTTCGCCCAAAAGGCGTAACTGGAAGAAGATTTTTGCTTTATGGTATCCGGCTGCATCAAATGGTCATAAAAGAGCACAGTTTTATGTAGGTACCTGCTATGATTATGGGAAAGGAGTGGAGAAGAATACGGAGGAGGCATTTTACTGGTACCTGAAAGCCGCTATGCAGGGACATATGGATGCACAGTTTAATGTAGGACTCTTTTTTAAGACCGGAGAATATGTGAACCAGGATTATGGAAAGGCAATAGAATGGTTTATGCGTTCAGCAAAACAGGGAGGCATCGAAGCCTGGAGAGAATTAGGGTATAGTTATTTCTATGGTCAGGGTGTGGCAGAAGATCATCAGAAAGCTGTTTACTGGTATCGAATGGCAGCCGGGAAACAAGACCTTAAAGCGGTTTACAATTTAGCCCTGTGTTATAAATGGGGAGATGGTGTGGTACAGTCTGACCGGTGGGCAAAATATTATTTTGAAAAAGCAGGAAAGGAAGGGCATAAGAGAGCCTTGAGGCAATTAAAGAATTATCCGAAAAGCACGATCAGATAATCCCCGCTCCAACATTAGTTGTAATATTCCCCCCTCTCTTCCGGATATGAAATATTTATCGCAAATTGGTCCCCGTAAATAATAATAACTATGTTCAAGTACCTGTACCTGTCAGGGTTGCTGTTGGCAGCCCTGGGTTTGTATGCAACCCCGGCTATCCCCAAAGCCGCTCCCATTGAAGATTCAACGGAGCTTTACCAGAAAGAGCTTGATAATTATGTTGACTCTGTAAACAAATCTTTTAAGTATGAGAAAGGCACTATCCTGTTGCCGGGTGGGAAAGTAGAAATTAATGTACCTGCCGGTTTTAAGTTCCTGAACAAGGAAAAAAGCCAGTATGTGCTCACCACGCTCTGGGGCAATCCGCCGGAAAATGCCAATAATACGTTGGGAATGATTTTCCCGGAAAACTCTGATCCGTTTGCGGATAGCAGTTATGCTTTTATCATCGAATTTGAGGACATCGGCTATGTAAAAGATGACGACGCTGAAAAGATTGACTACAATGAAATGATGAAAGGAATGCAGGAAGGAGAGAAGGAAACCAATGAAGAACGTGCTAAACAGGGCTACGCCGGCATCCATCTGATTGGATGGGCGCAGCAGCCTTTCTACGATAAAAAAAATAAAGTACTGCACTGGGCAAAGGAGATCCGTTTCGATGACCAGGAAGGCGGTCATACGCTGAATTACGAGATCCGTATCCTGGGGCGTCATGGTGTATTGTCGCTGAATGCTGTTTGTAAGATGAGTGAACTCCCGGTGGTAAAGGCGGATATCAGCAAAGTATTACACATGGCCACTTTCACACAGGGCAATACCTATTTCGATTTTGATCCGAAAGTGGATAACGTGGCGGCATGGTCTATCGGCGGCCTCGTAGCGGGTAAATTGCTGGCGAAAGTTGGGTTCTTTGCTATCCTGTTAAAGTACCTGGCGGCCGGATGGAAGTTTATTGCTATCGGGTTTGTGGCGCTTATCGGTTTTTTCAGACGGATGTTCAGCCGGAAGAAGGCGGAGAAGGAAAGTGTTGTTTTTAATACGGTTACAGATGATCATACAGCACCAGATGATGCCGGAGAGCAGGTGGCTGACGCTCCAGTAGATGCACCGCCAGCGGATAATAATCCGGAAGATAAATCGTGATTAATATCATCATAAGCATAAATGAGAAGGCCTGCATCATACGCAGGCCTTTTTTAATGCCCAATGCCCACTGGCAGGCGCAAATATTGTTTTCCTGGTTTTTTCGGAATAAATGTCTTATTTTTTCAGGTGAGATGCCATTATCTATGGTTTCCGGATTGTCAGAATTGATCACGAAAGGTATATTTTATGTCAACGCCATCCGAAGCACTGGAGCCAGCCATACTTTTCAAAACTTACTATACCAGGCTTTGCTACTTTGCCTTTCAGTTTACCGGTGATAAAGACAAAGCCAGGGATATTGCCCAGGAAGCCTTTGTAAGCTACCTGGGGCAACAGGGGCAGGTGACCGCGCATCCCGTGGCAATCAAAAATTTCCTGTATAGCACCGTGCGTAACGCCTGTTTAAATGCTATCCGGCATGAAAAAGTAGTAGAGAAATTTGCGGCAGCACAGGAAGGAATGTCTGAAAACGATCCTTCTGTTATATTAACAATGATCCGGTCTGAAGTGATCGGGGAAATCAACCGCGCACTGGAAACATTGCCGGAAGCCTGCCAGGTGATTATCAGGATGGGCTATATCTCCGGGCTCAAAAACCAGGAAATCGCCGACCAGCTGAACATCAGCATTAATACGGTTAAAACACAAAAGAAAAGGGGACTACACCTGTTAAGGCAACGTCTTAACCCCGAAATCTACGCCGTGCTGTTCCTGTAAATCCTTCTCTCAAAAAAAATATTATTATTTCTTTCACCCCTTTTTTCATCCCGCGTTTCTTTACCTGGTAAGCAACCTTTATGGAGGAAAACCAGGATCTGTATAAATACGCCGATTTAATTTTAAAATATCTCCGGGAACAGGCTACCGCAGCAGAACAGCGGGAGTTGGAAGCCTGGCTGGAAAAAGATGTGCGGCATCAGCAGCTGCTGGAATCCCTGAAAGACCAGGAAACCCTGCGTGATGCACTGGCGTTTCATGAGGCCATCGATGTGGATGCCGACTGGCAGTCCGTGCTGGCCCGCGCCACCCCGGCCACTTCCGGCAGGAGCATAGCATGGCGCCGCCTCGTCGGGTGGACGGCCGCCGCTGCCGCCATACTGGGAGGCGTGATCCTTGCCTACAACTGGCGCACAACGGAAACAAAGCCCGTAAAAATGATGGCGGCCACTTCCCCTCCAATAAAAAACGACGTACTCCCCGGCAGCAACAACGCCACGCTGCAACTGGGCAACGGGAAAACCATACACCTGGGCAATCAGCCGGAAGGAGCCATCAAAGAGGAAGATGGAACCACTATTGCACAGCAATCAGGCGGCCTTGTATACAATAAAACAAATGAACCGCACACGGCTGCGTTATTCAATACCTTGTCTACCGCAAAGGCCGGGCAATACCAGCTCACGCTGGAAGACGGCACACGCGTATGGCTTAACGCCGCATCCTCCCTGCGATTCCCGGTACACTTCACCAATGGTGAACGCCGTGTGGAACTCACCGGTGAAGGATATTTTGAAGTGGCCGCCAGCCCGGATAAACCTTTCCGGGTAATGGTGCAGAACATGGAAGTACTGGTACTGGGCACCCACTTTAACGTAGGCGCCTACAGCAAAGTGGTGAAAACCACGCTGATCACCGGCGCAGTAAAAATCCAGGTAAAGGATAAACGCTCCTGGCAGCTGGCGCCAGGTCAGCAGGCCAATGTACAGGGCGACCAGGTACGTATCTCCGCAGCAGATACGGAAAAAGCCATCGCCTGGAAAGAAGGGATCTTCTTTTTTAAAGATGATGATTTCCGGGAAATTATGGAGCAGGTGGCCCGCTGGTACGACCTGGATGTTCACTACGAAGGTCCGCTGCCCGCAAAACTTATCAGCGGTAATATCAGCCGTCAGGCTAAGTTGTCGCAGGTGCTGGAAATGCTCAACTTCGTGAGCGGCGCCAACTTCAGGGTAAATGGAAAAGACGTTACTATAACACTGTCGAAATAAAATCAGTTATAACTGGAACGGATGCACGAAATATAAGTACCTGTAATAAACAAAGACCAGAATTTAAACGAATCAATCGCTATTAATTTAAAATTAAACCGATGATGAAAAGATTTATTTCCGCTTTCGGGCGGGGTATACTACTCCCATTGCCTGTAAAAACGAAGGTGGCCTTAAAGCTGACCACCCTGCTGCTTTTCCTTTTCGCATTAAGTGCCGCAGCCACTGCTTACGCGCAGAAAATTACGTTGTCGGTAAAGAAAGTACCGTTACAGCAGGTGTTTGACGCCATCAAACAACAAACCGGCTATTACTTTTTGTACAACAACGATATCCTGAAAAATACCACGCCCGTTTCTTTAAATGTAAAGGATGCGGAAGTAACTGCGGTACTGAATCAATGCCTGGCAGGCCAGCCGCTGGAATATAAAATCATCGACCGCACCATCACCCTGAAGGAAGTGCCGGTGAAAAAATCCACTTCGGAATTGGTAGCAGATACACTGATTACCGGCAGGGTAACCGATGAAAAAGGCGTGCCATTGCCCGGTGTAACCGTTACAGTAGAAGGTTCCGCAAGAGGTGCCGTAACAGATGCTACGGGCAAATACACCATCCAGCTGCCATCCGGCGCTAATGCATTGTTATTCTCCTTTATCGGGTTTAACAAACAACGCGTGGAAACCGCCGGCAACACCACGCTGGATGTAAAATTAACAGAAAGCTCAAAGGGCTTGTCGGAGGTAGTGGTAACGGCACTGGGTATCAAACGCGAAAGCAAATCGCTCGGATATACCGTAGCAGAGCTGAAAGGCGCCGACCTGTCGGAAGGGAAAGAAGTAAATGTGGCCAACGCCTTATCCGGTAAAGTGGCCGGTGTACAGGTGAGTCAGCCTGCCTCCGGCGCCGGCGGATCTTCCAAGATCCTGATCCGCGGAAACAACTCTTTGCAGGGAAATAGCCAGCCGCTGTATGTGGTAGACGGAGTACCCCTCGATAACCAGAACATCGGCGCTGCCGGCAGCACCGGCGGTGTGGACTATGGCGATGGCATCTCCAATATTAACCAGGAAGACATTGAAAGCATTTCCATCCTGAAAGGACCGAATGCTGCGGCATTGTACGGCCAGCGCGGCAGCAACGGCGTAGTGCTCATCACCACCAAATCCGGCAGCTCCCGCAAAGGTATCGGGCTGAAGTTCAGCAGCGATTACGCCATCGGCAACGCACTGGTAACACCCGATTTCCAGGATGAATACGGACAGGGCCTGAACGGTGATTTTACGCACTTCCGCGCTACAGATGGTAAGGTGTATACGATGGCGCAGGCCAAAGCGCAAGGCTTGCAGGGCATGCCTAAAATGAGCGCCGGCCGCGACAGGATCGCCCGCAGCAGCTGGGGCGCAAAAATGGAAGGGCAGGAGTATGAAGACCAGTGGGGAAACGTATTGAAGCTAACGCCGCAACCTAATACCTATAAAGATTTTTTTAACCAGGAAAAACAGTTCGTTAATAACATCGCCGCGGATGGTGGAAACGATAAAGTGAACTACCGCTTCTCTTATTCCAACACGCATGTAAACGGATATGTGCCCACCAATACGCTGGACAGGAACACATTTACCCTCCGCACACAGGCGTCTATTACGCCTAAATTACAGCTGGACGTAAAGCTCAACTACATCTCCCAGAAAGGTAAAAACAGGCCTACACTTTCTGATGCATCCGATAACCCGGCTTACCTGTTTATCAGTCAGCCGCGGAGCATGCCGCTGAGTATCCTTGCAGATTACACCTGGACCGCCCAGGACGTGGCCCGGCAATTTGGCTACAGCGGCGTAACACCCGGACTGGAGAAAACATACGCTACCAACAGTTCTACCGCCAATCCTTACTGGACCATCCATAAAACACAAAATACTGATCACCGCGACAGGCTCCTGGGCATGCTGCGGTTGTCGTACGATTTTAATAAATGGCTGAAATTAACAGCCCGCGGCGGTACCGATTTTTATACAGAAGAACGCCTGCGCTGGAGAGCCAAAGGCACTTACCAGAGCCAGAACAGGAATGGTGATATTGAAGACCGGGTAATAAGAGTACGGGAAGATAACTATGATGTATTGCTGAACGGTAACCTGGAACTGAGCAAGGACTTCACCCTGGGGCTGAATGCAGGCGCCAGTCACCAGAAAAAGTTTATGCGCATGACCGGCAACACCGGGAAAGAATTTATTGTGCCGGACCTGCACGTGATCAATAACACGCTGACCAATTCCTATCTTTTCGACTTACAGGAATCTGAAATCAACTCCGTATATGGCTTCGGACAGCTGGCCTTCCGGAACTACTGGTTTGTAGATTTCTCCGCACGAAACGACTGGTCATCTACTTTATCTGCCAGCAACAATTCTTTCTTTTATCCTTCTGTGAGCACCAGTTTAATTATGACTGATCTGCTGAAGATGAACAGCAATATCGTAAGTTTCTGGAAGCTGCGCGGATCACTGGCGCAGGCCGGCAGCTCCGGTAATCCTTACCAGCTCACCGGCGCCTACAGCCTGGATCAGTTCACACATGGCGGTCAGCCGCTGGCCGCGTTTACCTCCATCATCCCGGACCCTAACCTGAAAAATGAACTGACTACCTCGGTAGAATTTGGTACCGATGTACGTCTCCTGAATAATCGCCTGGGCATCAGCTTTACTTACTATAACGCCGCTACGAAAAACCAGATCCTGGATGTGCCCTTACCGCCTTCCAGCAAATTTGAAGCGCGCAGGATCAATGCCGGTGAAATCCGGAACAAGGGAATCGAACTATCGTTAAACGGAACACCAGTGAAGCTGGCGAATGGATTTACCTGGGAAAGCACTTTTACTTTTTCCCGCAACAAAAATGAAGTGGTATCACTGACCGAAGGAGTGGAAACATTTGTATTGGGCAGCGACAGGGGGATCAACGTAATTGCTGCACCAGGTAAGCCTTTCGGTACCATGATCGGAACCGGCTTCGCCTGGCTGAAAGATGAAGCCGGCAACCGGTTGATAGATCCGGCTACAGGATTGCCACTGCGCACGCAGGGCCGCCAGCTTACGGAGCTGGGAAATGCCATGCCCGACTGGACCGGCGGTTTCGCCAACACCTTCCGTTATAAAGGCTTTGCCTTAGCAGCATTGGTGGATATCCGCCAGGGCGGACTGGTATATTCCCAAAGCAACCGCGAAGAGCTGATCTATGGCACCACAAAGAAAACGCTGGCCGGCAGGGATGGCAGCTATGTAGCTTCCGGTATGATTGCAGAGAAAAACAGCAGCGGCAACTGGGTTAGCACCGGTAAAGAAAATACCATGAAAGTACTGGCACAGGACTACTGGAACGTAGTGGCGAGCGATAAAGAAAACGTGGTGTCAGAGGAGATGATGAACGATGCCAGCTATGTAGCCATGCGGGAAATCAGTTTGAGTTACGCGCTGCCGTCGAAATTATTCTCCGGTAAAATTATCCGCAGAATGAATGTAGGCATTTATGGCAGGAATCTTTTTTACTTCCAGCGGAAAACAGATGGCTTCTCTCCCGAAGCCTCTTCCTTCAACGTAAACAACTCTTCCCTCGGCCTGGAATCAACGGCGCTGCCGATGATGCGGAGCTTTGGTGTGAACGTAAGCCTGGATCTTTAATCTGTAAAAACGAAGCATATGAAAAACAAATCATCGATATATAGAAAAGTGCTGGTGTTAACTGCGGGACTGTTACTGGGCGGCTGTACCAAAAACTTCAGCGATTTAAACACGCCGCCAACAACGGTTACCAACATTGATCCCGCCCTGTTGTTGTCGAAAGTACAGAAAGATGCGGCCTTTTCTGAAGGCACAGAAACCGCCAATATACAGGTAGGGTCCTGGGTGCAATACTGGGCCGGTGGCCTGGTGGCGCCTACTTCCCGCTACATCCAACAGCCGGATAATAACATGTGGGCGGCGCATTATACCTTGCTGCGCAACCTCGGCCAGATCCGCAACCAGGCATTGAAAGGAAAAGAAAATGATCCCACAGGAAGAACGAAGCTCGCTATTGCCCGCATCCTCGAAATATTTATATGGCAACGGTTAACGGATCTTTTTGGCGCAGTACCATTTTCGCAAACAACAGAAGATGCTACTGATGTAAACAACAAACCGGTGTACGATAGCCAGCAGTCGGTTTATGAACACCTCATTGCCGACCTCGATGCTGCTATTGCCAGTATCAACGCCAGCGACGTATCGTACGGCAATGCCGATTTCTATTACAAAGGCGCTACCGATAACTGGAAGAAATTTGGTAACTCACTGAAACTCCGTTTAGGCATGCGCATTAAATATGCCGCGCCGCAGCTGGCAGAAAAAACAGTGCGCGAAGCGATGAGCCAGCCGCTTTTTTCAGATAATAAAGACAATGCCGCTGTACCTACTTTCAACGATGCACAAACCACCAACGCAAACCCTATCCTGGCGCAGTTTATCAGCGGCAGCCCCGATCTGCGTTACCTGGCATCGGCTTTTGTAGCTACGCTGAATGATAAACATGATCCACGCCTTACCTTTATTGCGGCGCCTACCGTAAATTCAAGAAACAGTGGAACGCCCGTGTACAAAGGTATTGGCGTGGCATTAACCGATGCGTTGTTGTCTGGCATCATCAAGGATGATTACTCTACCGCTTCCATGACTACCTACTTTAATAAAACATTGGCTACGCCTATCCCTGCATATGTATTCACGTATGCAGATGTATGTTTCTTCAAGGCAGAAGCGGCGTTGATGGGATGGGGCGCCACACCGGCAGAGGCAGAGAAATTTTACCAGGATGGTATCAGGGCGGCAATGGCCATGCAGCCGTACAATATTACTTCCATTCCGCAGGCGTATATTGATGCGGAGTTTTCACTCGCCGGACTTACGTCAGAAAAACAGCTGGAGAAGATTATGACCCAGAAATGGATACTGTTGTTTGGCCGCGACTATGAAGCTTATGCTGAATGGCGCCGCACGGGCTACCCCGTTTTAACACCGGGGCCTAACCAGGGATCTACCAATGGTACCATTCCCCGCAGGGCGGTATACTCATCGCTGGAAGCGTTGCTGAATACAGATAATTATAAGGCTGCCGTGTCCGGTTTAAGCAATGGAGATTCCTACCTGTCGAAGGTTTGGTGGGATCAGAAGAAATAGATAGTGAATGATAGAGAAGGGTCGTCTTTTACAGGCGGTCCTTTTTTTATTGCCCCACCCGCCGCTTTACCGGTAAAAAAGTTGTTTTTACCGGCATGATACTGTCATTAACCCATTTTAACTATGCTGCAGTAGCCCGGCTGCCTATTTTCGTATTCATATCTAAACAGCTATCGTATGAACCAGGCATATGAAATTAATGCGATCACGCAGGCGAACAACGCCATCTATCACTCCTTCCGTACGCTGGATTTCCGCGGGGCTTCCGTATACCTCACGGAAGATTGCGACTACATTACCTTTAACGGCATGCACTTAAAAGGGCGGGAGGAATACATCATGCTGCATGAGCGGCTGATGAATAACTTTATGTTCAGGGGCGCGCGGTTACATGGACACATTGAACAGGTACGTTTCCTGAATGAAAATGTAGCCATCGTGGTAGCCACCGGTGCCATCCGTTTCCGCTGGCAGAAAAGAGTACCTGAAAGCCGTCAGTCGGTGAACACCACCGTATGGGTGAAAAGCCCCGAAGGACAATGGCAGATGTCCGCCTTTCACAATTGCCGCATAAAGAAAATGAACTGGCTGGCCAGGTGGATCATGGGGTCTGTAAAAAAGAAGCCCGACGAAAAGAAGCCGCAAATAGCCCCCTGGATTGTCGGAACCACACCCCCGGAGTATGCTCCGGAATGAATAATTTTGTTTTAAGAGATACATCTTACAAGATTATTCAAAACAAAAAACAGGTGTTATGTCATTCCAGGCTTATTTAGACAATATCAAAGCGAAAACCGGCAAAACAGGTGACGATTTTAAAAAGCTGGCAGAGAAGAAAAAGTTCCTGCAAAACGGGGAACTGGATCCAAAAGTAAAAGCCGGCGAAATTGTAAACTGGCTGAAAGAAGAATATGAACTGGGCCACGGTCATGCGATGGCAATATTCGCATACTTCAAAGGGAAGCGGGATTGATTCATCTCCGCAGCTGATCTACACTCCAGCGGTATGCAGGTAAGGTAGATAATAAAAAGCTGCCGGCACTGGCGGTGAATACAGAATAATTCAATGGCGCGGCTACACCCAGCGCTACAGTCATGGCCAGTGCAAATCCCAGTAACAAAACACCACTGCCAATGGCCGCCCATCGTGTCCAAAAGCCCGCGATCAGCATTACCGCAAAAAGTATTTCTAAGCCCGATGCCAATGCGGCAAAGATTTCCGCTACGGAGTAGGGGAGAAAGAACATCAGCTTGTGTGCATACTGCATGAAATGCTGCCAGTCGCCCCAGCCGATATTAGGTGCACCCGGAGGCCCCCACACGCCGAACCTGTCGAGCCCCGCGCACAAATAACTGGCGCCTAACGCCACCCGCAAAAAGAGCTGAATGAGATCCTGTTTAATATTCATCGCCTGGTATTTTTGACAGGCAAAAATAACGCAGATTCCGCTGCTGCAGGTAGTCCAGTTTATAATCAGGGGATAGTCCAGCTAACTTCCGTATATCCATTATCGTTACCCGGTCTGTAAATCTCCCCGCTATTTACTATTTTCAGGGATCAAAAAAATGTTATTATGAAGAAATGGTTGCCGGTCCTGCTCATCGCTACAATAGTGGCCGTTACCGCTTTTACGCCCCGGAAAATCACCTGGGTGGCCATCGGGGACTCTATTACGTATCTGAATGAACACCCCGATGAAACCGGGAACAGGATCACCAAAGGATACCTGACCCGCGTAACAGAAAAGCTCCCGGAAATACAGTACATCAATAAGGGCTATAACGGCTGGACTTCCGGCGGTATCGCCGATGCCATTGAAAAACTGGATCTCGTAAAAGCAGATGTATACTCCGTATTCCTCGGTACCAACGACTGGTGGGGCGGCCGTCCGGTTGGTACTTTCTCCGACTATCTTCATAAAACCGGCAACAGCACCGTGTACGGTGCATTCCGGACCATCATTGATAAGCTGAAGTCGCTGAATAAAAACGCGCACATTATCCTGATCACCCCACTGCAACGCGGCGATTTTGTATACATCGCCGATATGCATAACAACGCCTGGGGTTCTTACAAAGAAAAGAAGGGACAGCAGCTTTCACAGGTGGTGGCTGCCATCGATTCTATTGCCGGCTACGAGCACTTCGATAAATTAGACCTGTATCATAACAGCGGTATCACCCTGGAAAATATGGTGAAGTATAAACGCCTGAAAGACCCTGCCACCGGCGAATACAAGGACTACCACTGGCCGGAGTATAAAGACATTCCCTTTCACCCGGACACCGACGAATACCCTTATCCCGTTTCCGCCATCGATATGACGTACGATGGTTTGCATCCTTCCGATAAAGGATTTGCCGTAATTGCGGATATGCTGGTGGAAATAATGAAGCGGTATTAGCCTCCTTTCTGACACTTGAAAAGTTGGTTAAGTGCTGATAACATTAACACTATATATCGTCTGAAATAAATATGCTATATTACCCCTGGTTTAAATTTTGAATAATGGCGATTAACTTACAAAAGGGACAAAGGATCGACATCGGCCTCTCAAAAATCAGTATTGGTTTAGGCTGGCATCCTAATGAAGGAACAGGCTCGGCTTTCGACCTGGACGCCTCTGCATTTATGATCGATGAAACCCGGCACATTCTCCAGGAAGAATATTTTATCTTCTACGGAAATACTGATTCTCCCGATGGTGCGCTGCATCACACCGGCGATGACCCTACCGGCGGCAACAGCGCCGATGGCGATGATGAAACCATCCAGGTAGACCTCACAAAAATAGATCCCCGCGTAAGGGAAATTTTATTCGTGGTAACCATCCATGAAGCCATCAGCAGAAGACAAAACTTCGGACAGGTAAGAGATTCGTATATCCGTGTTGTTGATGAAGGCACCGGCAATGAAATTGCAAAGTATGAACTGGGAGAAGATTTCTCCATTGAAACAGGCGTGGAATTTGGCCGCCTTTACCTGAAAGATGGTAAATGGAAATTTGAAGCATCCGGTATTGGCTACAGGGAAGATCTAGCTTACTTCTTATCCAAATATTTCAAAGGTCAGATTATTAAATAATCCCTGATAAACTACCACCTATGGCTATCAATTTAGTAAAAGGTCAAACTATCGACCTCCGTAAAAACGACAAAGGAGAAGAATTCGATTTATCAACGGTCACTATCGGATTGGGCTGGGATGTACGGCAAACAAAAAGCAAGGAAGGCTTCCTCGGAAAATTATTCGGCGGCGAAAAAAAAGAAGCAGAATACGACCTGGATGCAGTAGCCATGTTGCTGGACAGCAGCGGCAAAGTGGCTAATCTCGGCAGAACCGTTCAAACAAGGGATGGCCGGTCAGTAGGATTGTTTGAAGGAGATGTGATCTTCTTCAATTCCATGCGCCACCCTTCCGGCAATATCTGGTTAACCGGCGATAACCGCACCGGCGCAGGCGACGGCGATGATGAACAAATTATCATCAAGCTGGATCAGCTGGAAAGTAAATACGAAAAGATCCTGTTTATGGTCACCATTTACAATGGCCGCGCCACTAACCAGCACTTTGGTATGATCGATAATGCCTTTATCCGTGCGGTGGACAACCGGGGAAAGGAAATTGCAAAATTCAGCCTGTCGGGCGACAGCACCTACAACGGTATGTGCTCCATGACATTTGCGGAAATTTATCGTAAAGATGGCGCCTGGAAATTCAGGGCCATTGGTATTCCACATCAATCCGATAGCTTTGTGGATGAATTGAAAAAGTTAACCTATTCCTGATAACAAAAAACCTATATTCAGCATACCTTCATCCTGCGGAAAACGCAGGATGAAATGTTACCCATTTTCAACATGCCAACACTGGTATTAAATTAATGCAGTATGAGAAGATTACCCGTGTATCTTTTGTTAGATACTTCCGGTTCTATGAATGGAGAACCTATTGAGGCTGTAAAAAATGGTGTACAGATAATGATTAACTCATTACGCCAAAACCCACAGGCCATTGAAACCGCCTTTATCAGCATCATCACTTTCGATAGCTCTGCAAGACAGGTAGTACCCCTTACCGATCTTGCGTCTTTCCAGATGGTGGATATAAAAGCCACCGGCACCACCGCACTGGGAGAAGCCCTGCAGCTGGTAAGCAACTGTATCGATCATGAAGTGGCTAAAACCACTACGGAAAAGAAAGGCGACTGGAAACCACTCGTGTTCATCATGACGGACGGCATTCCTACCGATAGCTGGCAAAGCGGACTGGCAGCATTTAAACAACGCAAAGTTGCTTATACAATCGCTTGTGCCGCCGGCTCCGGTGCCGATACCGCTATCCTGAAACAAATAACGGATAATGTACTCAGCCTGGATACTGCGGACAGTCAGAGCATCGCCCGCTTCTTTGCATGGGTAACCGCTTCTATCGGCGTCACCTCCACAAAAGTGGAAGATGCCGGCAAAGAATTAATAGGCTTAAACGAACTGCCGCCACCACCGGCAGAACTGAATATCGTGGTGTAAGAAATTAAAATACTGATATGCGACGATTACCGGTTTTTTTCTTATTGGATACCTCCGGATCTATGTACGGTGAACCCATACAGGCGCTCAACAACGCCCTGAGCGGCATGGTAAACACTTTGCGGATGGACCCCCAGGCAATGGATTCCCTGTGGCTCAGCATCATCACTTTCGACCGGGAAGTAAAAGAACTGACACCACTGGTGGAACTGGCCAACTTCCAGCTGCCGGAAATTACCTGCCCCCAGAGCGGCCCCACGCACACCGGCTATGCACTGGAATTCCTCCACGCAAAAGTGAATAGCGAAGTACGCAAAGGTACCCCCACACAAAAAGGCGACTGGCGCCCGTTGTTATTCCTCTTCACCGATGGTAAACCCTCGGATCTGCAGCTGTACCGCAAAATGATCCCGCTGATAAAGGAGCTGAACTTCGCCACCATCGTAGGTTGCGCGGCCGGCAAAGCAGCAGACAACGGCATGCTCAAAGAACTGACAGATACCGTGGTACATCTCGATACCGCCGACAGCGCCACACTTAAACAATTTTTTAAGTGGGTATCCGACACCATAGAACAGGGAAACAAAAGCATGGGCACCACCGAGCAGGTAACATTGCCGCCGCCCCCCAATGAAGTGAATTTAGTCATCTGATAATAAAAAGAATGAACGTAAAATTGATCGGACATGATTTTAAATGTCTGGAAGTAGAATTATCCCAACAGGAGAAATTCTTCTGTGAGAAAGGCGCACTGATCTATCATGAAGAAGGAATTACTTCAAAGGTCAACGTATTCGATAAAGGCGTAGCCGGACTGATAAAAAGAAAACTCACCGGCGAAAGTATTTTCCAGGTAGAACTGTGCAATACCAATCTCAATCCGCGCAAACTGGTGGTAGCCGGTAAAGTAGGGCTGCTGCCCATTAATCTCAAGCAAGTCACCACCGGCATTGTTTGTAAAGCAGGCGCGTATGTAGCCTCCTCCGACAAAATTGATATTGATGTAAAAATGAACCTCACCTCCCTCATCGGCGGCACGGGCCTGATCATGCAGAAAATAACAGGATTCTGTACTGTTTTTTTAGATGTGATTGGCACACCCATCACGCTGGACCTCGCACCCGGGCAAACCGTTTTTGTGGATGAAAAAAGTTTCATCTGCATGAATGCAGATATGGTAAACCGGATGTCGTCACATTTCTCAGGAAATAATCTCCTGGGAGGAGAAGGATTAAGTATGTTGAAAATTACCGGTCCGGGTACAGTATATATCACTTCCGTAAATTTTGGATAATGAGAAGACTTCCTGTTTATTTCCTCATAGACGTCTCCGAATCAATGGTAGGAGAACCCATTCAACAGGTGGAAGAAGGCCTGGGACAAATCATCCAGGCGCTGAAAACAGATCCCTACGCCATAGAAACAGCGTGGATCTCTATTATTGTTTTCGCCGGCCAGGCAAAAACACTGGTACCCCTGCAGGAAATCATCAACTTTTATCCGCCACGTTTTCCCATCGGCGGCGGTACCTCTTTAAGCAGGGGACTGGGACACCTCATGTACGAACTGAGAAAAAACCAGGTGAAAACCACCTATGATATGAAAGGCGACTGGAAACCCATCATCTTTCTTTTCACAGATGGCGTACCTACCGACGATACCACTGCAGCGATCACGGAATGGAAACAGAACTGGCAACGCACCGCCAATATGGTGGCCGTTTCCTTTGGTAACGAAGCAGATACCAACGTGCTGAAAGAACTGACAGAAAACGTGGTGCATTTTAAAAACAGCTCTCCCGCAGCGTACAAACAGTTCTTCAAATGGATCACCGACTCAATCAAAACCAGCAGCGAAAGCGTAGAGAAAAACGCTTCCGGATTTGAACTGTCGAAAATACATGACACGGATACATTGTCGAAAATAGATCTCTCCAAACCATTGCCGCCCGCCAGTTATACCGACAGCAACTTCGTGGTAATGGTAGGGAAGTGCCAGCACATGCAACGCGACTATCTCATGAAATACCGCCGCGCAGAACAGGACGCAGAAATATACGGTTTGAACCTGAACCGGCTGTATTACCGGCTGGTAGGGGCGTTCCAGGTGGATAAAACCTATCACGAACTGTCCGATAGCAACGCCAAACCAGCCAGCATCAACAGTGAAGAACTGATTGGCAATCCCACCTGCCCCTGCTGCGGCAACCAGTGGGGATTTGCACTCTGCTCCTGTGGCCAGATCCATTGCATCGGCGAAGAAAAGCTCAGTACCTGCCCCACCTGCGGCAACACCGCAGCCTACGGCGCCAGCGAAGGCGGTTTCGATGTAAACCGGGCACAAGGCTAACCGACAAAAGATCAACATGGACAAATCCTTTATCCAGGAATTATTTAAAGCAAATAATATTACGGTTGGCACTAACCGGCAGCACCTGTTCGACGCATTTGTAAACGAAGAGAAAAACAGGCTGGCAGTGAAGCTGATCATGGAAAATAAAAAGCTACTAATGGATACCTGGCAGTTTAAAAACCGGTTAGCAGACATTCAGCAACAACCCGTCAGCATCCCGAATGCCACTGCCGGAAAGCCTTACGAGGTGAAACTGGACTTCGCGCAGCTGAACTGGAACGACTTTTCTTATTTCCATATCGACGGGCTCGAGGAATCCGGTCTGCAATACGACCCGGAAACAAAGGTGATTCACGGTACACCCGTTAAAAGCGGCGACTTTAAACTCACGCTGAAATACCGCATCAAAGGGGAAGACGAAGCCTCCGCACCAAACGAAAAAAAGGTGCCGCTGGTGATCAACCCCAATCCAAAGTCGCTCTGGAAAAATATGGAGAGCGATAAAAACGATCCTTACTGGAAAGAAGACAATGTAGCCATATATGCCCCGCTGGGCGACCGGCATCTGCTGGCAGCCTCCAAAAGGGGCCGCTCACACGCCAATACCGGCGGCTTCCGGGAAGATGATTTTGCCTTTAAACACTTCACCGACACCGGCTGGAGTGTATTGGCCGTTTCAGACGGCGCCGGCAGCGCGCGGCTGTCGCGCGCAGGGTCCAGGATCGCCTGCAACGGCATCGTGGAATACTTTGAACAGCACTTTACGCCTGAACTGAGAAGCACATTTGATGCGCTGATCGCCACACACACCGCCGCCCCAGGCGATAAAACACAAAAAGAGCTCACCCGCTTTGTATACGATAACCTCGGCAAAGCAGCGTTCACTATACATAAAAAGCTGGAAGAATTTGCCGCTACCGCCGCCGCACCGGTGAAAGATCTTCATTCCACACTTATATTTGTACTTTTAAAAAAGTACGAATCAGGCTATGTGATCATGAGCTTTGGCGTAGGCGACTGCCCCATTGCTTTGATAAATAAGGACTTTTCAGATATTGCGTTGCTGAACCGCCTGGATGTAGGGGAATTTAGCGGGGGAACCCGGTTTATTACCATGCAGGAAATCTTTAAAAGTGATACATTTGCAACCCGCTTCGGGTTCAGGCTGGTGCCGGATTTTTCGTACCTCATGCTGATGACAGACGGTATTTATGACCCCAAGTTTGAAGTAGAAGCCAACCTGGAGAAGCTGACAGCGTGGAAAGCACTGCTGGAAGACCTCGGCGGAAAGAACGATGACAACGTAAAAGTAGACCTGGCCAGCCATACAACGGAAACCGCCAACCAGCTATCTGCCTGGATGGACTTCTGGAGCCCCGGGAATCATGACGACAGAACTTTAATGATCATCAGTTAAGTATGCGGACTATATGAGTACAAAAACGGTGAATTCCGTCATCAATGCAGGAAAAAGTTATCAGTACGTTGATAATGGAGAACCTATGCGTGGCGGTATGAAGGACGTTTACTTCAGCCCGGATAAATCATACGTGGTGGCATTTTATCGTGATGCGCAGGACTACGCTTCGAAAGAACGGTTACGGAAAATTGTAACGGATTACTATAACAGCTTCTTTAACCGCGAAGGCGGCGACTACTACCGGGCTCTTTATTGCTGGCCCACAGATATGGTGGAAGCGGATAAAAAGGTGGGCCTCGTAGTACCATGTTACCATGCTAACTTTTTTTTCAAGAAGGGATACGCCTCAAACGACCTGATTAAAGGAAAGGAAAAAGAAGGGAAATGGTTTGCTTCACCCAAATTCAGGAATAAACAGTTTACCCTGCGCCTGGATGAAGCAGAACTGGGCAACTGGTTAAGCTATTTCCAGATTGGTGTAAATATTTCCAGAGGCGTGAAACGCCTCCACGCCGCCGGACTCGCACATTCCGACCTGTCGTATAAAAATGTGCTGGTAGACCCGGTAAGTAAATCGGCTACGATCATTGATATTGATGGCCTCGTGGTACCGGGCCTGTTTCCACCCGATGTAATTGGCACCGCCGATTTCATCGCACCGGAAGTACTGGCCACCAAACACCTGGACCTGAAAGATCCGGGCAGGAAACTGCCCAACCGCCTTACCGACCTGCACGCACTGGCGGTAATGATCTACATGTATCTTTTATACCGTCATCCCTTGAAAGGAGGGAAGATCCACGATCTCGACGCAGAAAAAGACGACCTGCTGGCAATGGGAGAGAAGGCGCTGTTTATTGAACATCCGCAGGATACTTCCAACCGGCCAAAACTGAATCACGTTAATCCGAAGGAATTGCCCTGGGCAGATGTAAATAAGCTGCCATACACCATTACAGGGCCTTACCTGAAGGAGCTGTTCTACCAGGCGTTTGTAACCGGTTTGCACCAGCCAACCGAACGTCCGCCGGCAGAAATGTGGGAACAGGCGTTGTTAAAAACAACAGACCTCATGCAGCCCTGCAGCAATGCGGCCTGTGAACAGAAATGGTATGTTTTTGATAACACCCATTCTCCCAAATGCCCCTTCTGCGGCACACCGCATAAAGGTACCCTGCCCGTGCTGGACCTCTATTACGAGTTTAAGCCAACGGTATGGAAACCGGAAAACCACCGGCTGATGGTGTATAATAATCAATACCTGTTCCAGTGGCACGTAAACAGGAATACCATCCGCAATGAAAGGATCACCGCCGCGCAGAAAGTGCCGGTCGGGTATTTTGTATTTCACCAGGGAAAATGGGTGCTGGTAAACCAGCAGCTCACTTCTTTAAAAGATCTTACGGAAGACAAAGAAATTCCCATCGGCGCCATGGTGGAATTAACGGATGGAAAAAGACTGCTGCTGTCGAGGGAAGAGGGTGGAAGAGTAGTGATCATAACAATTGCCAACAAGTAGAAACCTATATAAAAAAATAAACTGAAATGAATGAATTAATCCAACAAATTATTGACAACCCAATACCTTCGGCGATCATTGTCGGGAACCTGGTTATCATTGAAAGCTTACTGTCGGTAGATAACGCCGCCGTACTGGCTACAATGGTAATGGACCTGCCCGAAAAACAACGCGACCGCGCCCTTAAATACGGGATCTTCGGCGCTTACCTGTTCCGTGGTCTGGCTATGCTGTTTGCGTCTTTCCTGATCAAGATCTGGTGGCTGAAACCATTGGGCGGTTTATATCTCCTGTACCTGGTATTCAGCTGGTGGAAAAATAAGAAAACAGAAGGGGAGAAAGAAGAAGAGAGCATCGATAAAGGCCAGAACTGGCTATACAAGGCCACCGTGGGGGCTATCGGGCCTTTCTGGGCTACAGTGGCACTGGTGGAACTGATGGATATGGCCTTCTCTATAGATAATATTTTTGCTGCGGTAGCTTTTACCGATAATATATTACTGGTGTGTTTGGGCGTGTTTATCGGTATCCTCGCCATGCGTTTTGTGGCGCAGGCTTTCGTGAAACTGATGACGAAGTTTACCTTCCTGGAATCAGCGGCGTATATCGTTATTGCTATTCTCGGTATTAAACTGACCTTGTCTATCTACGAACACTTCTTCCCGGAATCGCCTATCACGCATTTCCTGGAAAGTTCACAGGCAGATATCATTACGTCGATCATCACCGTAGGCGTGTTTATTGTTCCGATCATTACTTCGGCGCTGTTAAACTTCCCTAAAAAGACCCCTGCTGCAGAGTTGGAGAAAAAATGATGCCGGTCACAAACCGGATCAACTTAATAAAGGTTTCTATGGCGCCAGTCTCCGGACTGGTGCCTTTTTATTTAAATGACATTGGTATTCAGCATCGTTTTGAGGATGTTGGTCTGTACGTCAAAGCGACCAATATGCTGGAGGAAATCAACATCGGAAATCTTCTCATAGTATTCTTTCAGCAACGCCTGCACATTGTCCGGGATCACCGTTTTCAGTACATTGGCGCGGCTCATCAGGTTATCATTCTTATCCGTTAGTTCCTGTACGATCCTTGTTTTTTTGGAGAGGGTATTGGACCAGTCAACATCCGTAATTTTTGAAAGATCGCAGAACAGGAATAAATTTTTTGCGGGAAAGAAGAGAAAGTAACGGTCCATATTAAGGAAGCGGTACACTTCCAGGATGAGGTTACCGGCACTGAGCCCGCAAAAGAACTCGGTTTTAAAATCCATTTTGCACAACAATCCCATCAGCTTGCGTTGTATGATGGCGGAGTTGTTCCGGTACACGTCTGCCGGGTTGAATTTAATCAGCTCGTTGAGCGCTTCAGTAGAAATATCAAAATAAAAATCCTGGGAGAAGCGGGCGCTGAAAGCATTGATATTTTTGGAAAAGGGGTAGTCTTCAGAGTTGTCAGACAGTACCTGGTACAGCTTCCGCAAAGACAGGTTGATCTTCAGGGATTGTTTCTGTTTATCCAGCTGGTAATTTTTCTCTGAAAAAACGGAGTCGTTTATATTTTCGATCAGGTCTTTGTTGATCTGGATTTCATCATACAAAATACTCACGTTCCTTTCGTTGCTGGCTTTTATTTTCCGCAGGAGCTCGATCACTGTGGTGGTGTATTGCAGATGGAAGAGTTCCAGCTTATTGATATCGAGTTCCGGATTGGTTTCAAATAATTTATGGACAACCTGGCTTCGGAGATAGATCTTGTATATTATCTCTTCTTCAAAAAAAGTGGACAGCAATTGTAATTTGCTGATAGTTTTATTTGAGTCATTTAATATGATTGCCAGGTTATCCTCCATTACTTATCCTCCGTTAGCTAACGTTTGTTACATTTTTCTTCAGCTCTGTTTCCAGCGTCTGCAATTCACCATTCAGCACTTTCCGGCTTTCGGTGCCCTGTTCGTGGATCTTCTTCACTTCATGTAAAGTTTCAATCAGCGACTGGGTAGTTCTTTTCAATGTTTCAATGGATACTACCGTTTTCTCGTTCTCTTTCGCTACCTCAATACTGTTTTGTTTCAGCAGGTCGGCATTCTTCTGGAGAATGGTATTGGTGGTATCGGAAATTTTCTTCTGCATTTCCACGTTGGCTTTCTGTCTTTGCAACGCCACCGCAATGGTGAGCTGGTTTTTCCAGACAGGGATCGTGGTGGAAATGATTGATTGCGCCTTTTCCGCAATAGAAGTATTGTTATTTTGTACCAGCCTGATCTGGGCTAAAGACTGCAGCATAATAAAGCGTACAATCTTCATGTCGGCCAGTCTTTTATCCAGGCGGGTAACGAAATCCCTTAAATCAGCGATCTCATAGTCGTTGTAATTGGCGGCATTCACTTCCATTTCAGCCAGCTTCTGGCTAAGCTCATTGTATTTCAGCTGACCTGAAATAATGAGATCTTCCATTTGCTTGATGTAAGATACGTTACTATCAAACATGGTTTGCAAAGAACTGTTGTCTTTCAGTGAATTAATACGGCCCGCTTTGATCTTGTTGGTGATCTTATCGATGTTGCTGATAACGGTATCGTATTTCTGGAAAAGCTTTTTGGCATCAAATACCAGCTTTTTCAGGAAAGGTATTTTGGAGATAAAACTCTGCAAAGCACCCTGGTTCAGCTCATCTACGTCGATATAATTCAGTTCGGTCAGCAGATCGTTGATCAATCCGCCTACTTCGCCGGAGTTATAGGTACGTACAGAAGTCAGGAACTCGTTACTGTATTTTTCCATTGAATTCTGTACTTCTGTACCGTAATTCAGGATGGAATTTACATCGGTGATCACCAGTGTTTTACTTATTTCCCCGTATTTCTTGGCGTCGTCCGGCGTAATAACCGCCAGATCCACATTTCCCTCTTTGTCGAGCCTCACCGCGGGAAGGGTTTGGTCGGTGATATTTGGGTTTGCTTCCATAAGGTATCTGATTATAAATTGATATTATCTTATCAAAAGTAAATCCTACAGGTAGTTCTGCGCAACGGTGTTCACGGTTTCCTGCAGCTTTTTATCTTTTGTAGGTTCACCGATCGCATTAAATTTCCATTCGCCGTTCTTCTTGTAAAAAACACCCATCACCATAGATACGTGTCCTGCAAAGCCGGGGCCGCTGGCAATATCATAGGTGGCAAATACTTCATTCACGCGGGCAGGGGTGCCTTCATAGATGCGGATAGACGCAAAAGGAATGGTACCGAAATCGTGTCCGCGGAAGCTGTTCAGCACAAACGCCACGTAATTGGTATTGGCATCCAGCCGGGAAAAATCGAGGGTGATCACCTCGTTGTCCAGGCCGTCGTTGCCGTTCAGGTCACCGGTAAGATCATCGCCGCTGTGCTTTACCGCGTTGTCTTTGGATTTCAGGTTGCCGAAGTAAACCACTTCCTGCAGCTGTTTCTGTTCTGTGAACATGGCGCAGCTGCCGTCCAGGTCTACTGCTTCTTTGGTTTTAGACAGGCCAAACAGGCCCTTCTTTTCAATGGCGCCCCAGTTGATCCCTACACAGATATTCTGGAGTTTGGCACCATTGCTTTTTTCAAGATTTATACGCTGACCTTTTTGAAGATTGATTGCCATAGTAAGCTAATATTTTTAGATATAGTGGTGTATAATTAGTTGTATTTATTCAGGTAGTCCTGCAGGCCGCCTTTCATGCCAACGCCTACTGCTTCAAACTTCCATTCGTCGTTGCGTTTGTAAATTCTTCCGAATTCAACGGCTGTTTCAATAGAGAAATCTTCTTCCAGTTCGTATTTCAGCAACACCTCGTTGGTAACCGGGTCGAATATACGTACAAAGGAATTCCTTACCTGGCCGAAGTTCTGCCGGCGTGCTTCCGCATCATGGATGGTAACCACCACGCATATTTCGGTGATTTTTGAATCTGCTTTGGACAGGTCAATCTTGATCTGTTCATCGTCGCCACCGCCATCGCCGGTGAGGTTATCGCCGGTATGCTCTACGCTGCCATCGGGCGATACCAGGTTATTGTAAAAAATAAAGTGCTGATCGGATAAAATCTTTTTATTCTCTCCCATTACAAACAGGGAAGCATCCAGATCGAAGCTGGTGCCGGTAGATGAAGCATTCGCGTCCCAGCCCAGGCCAATTACGAATTTGGGCGCATTAATTGTTTGCCGCTGACCTTTTTGCAAATTAATTGCCATGTTGTATGCTTTTATGTTTTCTGTTAAATAAGTAATTTTTAATAAAATTCAGATTTTTCTGGTACACTTCTATCGTATGATAACCGTTTCCCAGGGCCATATTATACAAAAGATTTACGAATTTATCTGTTTGATTTTGCAGGAAAATACAAAATGAATCAAAATCGTAGTTCAAAATATACTTTACAATCCGTGTATTAATGAAAAAGTGTTCCCCCTGAATAATCTTTTCCAGGTGGAATATTGACTTTACAAAATGATAGTTCAGGTGGTTTTCAATGTTGGGATGAATGCTTTTATTCTGCAGTTCCGCATAATAAAGCAGGTACACATCATTGGAAAGGTCGTATGCATCTACCATTTTCAGGATCATCCTTTCATGGCCGCCCGTAATTTTGATGTCGTCCAGGAAAATTACTTTCTTCCCGATAAGGAATTGACGGTCGATGTGGAAGCTGTCGTTGCCGATCAGCTTTAGCCGTTGCTCCGCATCCAGTTCGCCGTAATCCTCCTTGTAAGTAATGGTACGATGCACTTTGGTTTCCTGTAAAACGGGATGCCCATGCGCCGCCAGCCACCTGTTCAGATGAAAAACGAAATAGTTTTTCATGGCAAAGGTAGCCGTTGGAATGAACGAATACGGACTGGAAACCACTACAAACTGCGGTACTTCCTGTCCTTTCAGGTGATGCTCAATAAACCCTTCCGCCAGGCTGGTCCCGAATTTTTCGGCAACGGCATCGTCCCCGAATTTAAAACGGCTGTAGTCATCGGGGCAAAACCCGAAATGGCCAGGATGGGTGATCTTATGAAGTGAATAGGTTGTTGTCATCAGTTAAGTAAACTTGAAATACATTGATTATTGGAGTTGACCAGTAAAGTACGAATGCCTGTCACCTGCGCCCCGTTGATATCTGCTTTTACATTATCGCCAATATGTATGATGTTACTTAGCGGGATTGCTGTATCATTTCTTACTGTTGCCACGTTTTCCAGCATGAGGCGAAACATTTTTTCATTGGGTTTCGACATGCCGGTTTCATCTGAATACAACTGGAAATCGAAAAAGCGCTCCAGTTCCAGCTCCTGTAATACGCGTCTTAACGTGCTGCCTTTTATAAAGGCCGTATTACTGAGTAAACTGATGGTACTATCGGACGATTCTTTTATCCTGCGCAATGTTTTCACTGTTTCCGAGCAATAAATAACCGGGAGGTATTTAAGCACCAAGGCGTCCATCTCCTGGTAAAGTCCGGCCAGATCAATGTTTCCGAAGTCGTTACCGTAATCATTTATTTCACTGATCACCATGAGATACATTTCTTCCGCATCAATATTGCCGCCTGTTTTTTCATTGATGGCATTGCATAGCAGATCTGTTTTGCGGAAAATACGGCCTACCTCTTCCAGCGTTTTTTGGTGTTGATTGAAATGGTTGTAAAAAAAGCGCGTCCTTTCCTGTTTAAATAAAGGATTCGATTTTATTAAAGTTAACCATAGATCAAAAGAATAATGTTGGTATATGTTCATGTACTTTTTATAGCATTTACGTCACGCCGGTAATTGTTAGTTGGTTCGGTTCCCTGTAGCAGCATACCTGTAAAGGTTAATCCAATGTGGTAGCGTAACATTAATATAAGTAATATTTAGTTGCTCCCGTTTAATCTTTTTGTTACCAAATCAGTTTGTTATGGGTTAATACTAAAAAAAGCCAGCATATTGCTTTTTTTCAAGCTCCTAATATAGGATTTTATCTTTCACAAAAACCCAAAACGATCTGTTAATGTATTGGTAATAAAGTAAGTTGGTTTTTAAGTTATCTAGTATTCTTTATGCAATTTCATGCGGCTAAGCTACCAAAAAGCAGCTATTCTTCACCTGTGGAAATTCTCAGGCGGCAGGTGCTGTATTTGGCATACTCTGTGAGCCCGCCCACGGTGAATGCCAGGCTGTTGTCTTTATCTGCCTGCCACGGTACCACCATTTTAACATCCGTTTACAATTGTTTAAAATCCGTTGACAGGTTACCGTAGAAAGATGTGTTAACTTATCTACCAGAACAACCAAAACTACATTGAGCAGCAATTGCCTCACCAGGGGCAGTTGCTTATAATTGAAAACCCGAAACCCCCTTTCATTAATTCATCTTAAAAAAAAATGTATGAAAACTTCATTGTTTGCTGCAGCATTCATTGTGCTGGGCATACTGTACGGATGCGAAAAGAAAAGCGCTCCCGGCAGTGATCTTCAACCCGTTCCCGGAAAAACAAACCTGCAGGTGTTAGCCACGCCACCCGCCACCTGGCAGGAACATTGGTTTGAACACGTGCAGTTGCTGAACCGCGTTTTTTATGATACCAGCGTAGCCGTGTATTTCGATAACGACGTAAACAGCAGCATCACCTGGCCCAATACCTATCTTGCGCAGGTGTGGAACTATACCAAAAGTACCTACGGCGCTTTTGGCGATGATTCCCGCCTTTTTGTAATCCTGCATTCCGGTAAATATTCCGGTGGCCACCCTTCTACGTATATGGATGCCGGTCATGATTACCGCAACGTAATAGATGTAGGTTCCTCCGATCCCAATGCCTGGATCTCCGGTGCCGGCAACGACATCGACCTCACCACCCATGAAGTGGGACATATCGTGGAGGGGGCTTCCAAAGGCGTACACGGCTCCCCGGCCTTCGGCATCTGGCACGACAGCAAATGGATGGAGATTTACCAGTATGATGTATACCTGGCGCTGGGCCGCAGCGCTGATGTGACCCGCTGGTACAACATGAAGATCACCCAAACAGATGCTTACCCCCGCGCAGGTACCTACTGGTTCAGGGATTGGTTTTATCCGATCTATAATAACTACGGCGGTGTAACTGCACTGAATAAGTTTTTCGCACTGCTGGCGCAGCACTTCCCCAAGCAAACCTTCAACAACGGCATCACCACTTACCCCGAATACACCCGCGGGCTTAACTTCGGGGAGTTTGTACATTACTGGAGCGGCGCAGCCAATAAAGACCTGAAGCAACTTGCACTCACCGCCTTTGGCAATAAAGACGAACAGGGCAACGACTGGACGGCACAACTGAAGCAGGCAAAAACAGATTTCCCGGGCATCACCTATCCGTCGGACGACGTCACCGGTTCAGGCACTATTACCGTGAGCAAGGAAAACAACGGCGGCGCCTCCGCAGCAGAAGGCTCCCTGAAGCTCACCGATAATGTATACAGCACCAAGTTGTTTGTAAACGCCGTGCCTACTGATTTCAAAATGCAGCTGCAGTTCGCCACCGGGCAAACCGTAAAATCATATACCCTCACTTCCGGTAACGACGCCATAGACCGCGATCCCAAAAACTGGCAGCTGAAAGGCTCTGATAATGGTATTACCTGGACTGTACTGGATACGCAAACCAACCAGGTATTCAGCGCCAGGAATCAAACCAGGCAGTTTGTTATTCCCAATACCACGGCGTATAAGTATTATGCGGTGTATGTAATCGCCACCAATGGCAGCGTGGATTTTCAGCTAAGCGAATGGAGATTGTTTAAATAAACAGGAGAGGGCTGTTGCTGTAAAAAGGAACAGCCCTTTATTTTCGTAGGCGGGTAACCGTTATTTCATATCCTCAAACCGGCGCAGTATTTCTTCCAGTTGCTTCCTGGTGAGGTCAATATTCATCCCCTGCGGATCCAGGATATTTTTGGCCCTCAGTTCTTTCAATGTCCTGTTAAAACTCCGGGTAGTAATACCCAGGTAAGCCGCCATATCCTTTTTTGGAATAACAATATCCTGTTCCGCTTCCAGCGCCAGCAGGCGAAGCAACGCATACTCCACCGGGTATAGCTGCTGGTAAGACGCACGGATACAGGTTTGACGGATACGGATAACCAGTTCTTCCAGCATCAACCCGTTGAACTCCGTATTGTTGAGCAGCAGCCAGCTAAACAAGGTATGCGGAATGGCATACACCGTTACGGGCGTAATGGCTTCAATATTACAAAGACATTTTTCTTTCCTGATCCCTTCCAGGTCCCCCGTAATTTCGCCCTTGCCCAGGAATTCGAAAATATAGTCTTTCCCGTTATCTTCTTCGATATAACATTTTGTAATACCTTCCCGTATAATATAAACATGGCTGATGGTATCGCCCTGGCGGATGAGCCGCGTACCGGCAGTGAAGGTTTTTATCGCCACCGCTTCGCTTTCCCTGCCGCTGGCAGTGAACCGTTCCATGAAATGAAGAAAAGCAGGATTAGTCCGTAACATATTTTTAAGAGTGAGACAAATGTCCCGATTTATAAACCGCCGGTTTCTATTTTTGCACCCGGAAAAATGTAAAAATAACAATGATCTCTGATATTAGCGTGATCGCATTTGATGCCGATGACACCCTTTGGGTAAACGAGCCATACTTCCAGGAAACAGAAGCCCTTTTTTGCGGCCTGCTGGAAGATTATCTGCCGCATCATACCGTGTCGCAGGAACTGTTTAAAACGGAAATGGCCAACCTGGAACTCTATGGCTATGGCATAAAATCTTTTATGCTCTGCATGATAGAAACCGTGTTGCGCGTATCTGAAAATACCGCCAACCCGGAAGTATTCCATAAAGTGCTCCAGTACGGAAAAGAAATGCTGGATAAACCCATTGTACTGCTCGACGGGGTGGAAGACGTGCTGCAGGCGCTCTCCGGCAAATACCGCCTGGTAGTGGCCACGAAAGGCGATCTGCTGGACCAGGAACGCAAACTGAGGAAATCGGGCCTGGAACATTATTTCCATCATATTGAAATTATGAGCGACAAAAAGGAGCGCGACTACAGCAAATTAATAAAGCACCTCGACTGCCGCCCCGAAGAATTCCTGATGATGGGCAACTCGCTGAAATCGGACGTGTTGCCGGTGCTGGCATTGGGCGGTCATGCTATCCATATTCCATATCATACCACCTGGCAGCATGAACACATTGACCATACCATTGAAGATCCCCGTTTTTACCAGTTTAATACAATGGCAGACATCCTGCCGCACTTAATATCATGAAACAATTATTAGACCTGGATACCTGGGCGAGAAAAGAACACTTTAATTTTTTCCGCCAGTTTGAGGAACCTTTTTTTGGGGTCACCACAGATATCGACTGCACCACTGCCTTTAACAAGGCCAAAGCCAGCGGGGATTCCTTCTTCCTAAGCTACCTGCACAAATCACTGGCAGCCGCCAATGAAATTACCCCTTTCCGTTACCGCATTGCCGGCGACGAAGTATGGGTGTACGACCAGGTACACGCATCGCCCACCATTAACCGGCCCGACGGTACTTTTGGTTTCGCATATATGAATTTTTATGAAGATGCTGCTGCGTTTGAAGCCAGCAGCAAAGCGGAAATTGAAAGAGTACGTCAAAGTACAGGATTGATCCCCGCTGTGTCAGGAGAGAATGTGATCCATTATTCCTCCCTGCCCTGGATTAATTTTACCGCAGTATCCCATGCGCGGAGCTTTTCGTTTAAAGATAGCTGCCCTAAAATTACTTTCGGTAAAGTGAAAGAAGTGGGAGCGCGGAAAATGATGCCGGTGTCGGTACATGTGCATCATGCGCTGATGGATGGGTTTCATGTGGCGCAGTTCCTGGATGGGTTTCAGCAGAGGATGGAAGAATGAATATTTGGAGCATAGCCGGAATTGTATAGTTTGGTAGCATAATCAGATTGAGTCAGCTAAATACTGAAATAAAATCACGTAGTTAAAAATTAATATGTATTCCTGGTAGTGCGGGGTTACTTCCCGGATACTTCTGGGTTACTTCTTGGATACTTAGGAGTCGTCTATGCGTTGTATTCCCCATACAGTTCCTATACAGTCCCCATACAGTCACTATACTGTTACCATACACTCCCCATACACTCCCCATACACTTCCAATACACTTCCAATACACTTAGGGTCATTTTTACCGGCTCATATATCGGTTTTTGAGAATATCAGATAGCGGCAAATGTGGTCAGGCCTCCGCCAGCTTCAGTAGGGCGATCAGGTTGGGTCGGCTTCCCCAGGCTTTAACCGATGTCTTTAGCGGCGTAACGGCGTTTATCCGCATAACAGCCGCCAAAGAAAATGATCCACAGAACCCGGGAGTGGCATCTGGCCAGTTACGCAGGGGTATTGGATTTTAATAAAGACACTTGTCAGGCCTGGAGAAAGCCCCAGCTTTTCGCTCAAGGTCCAACATCGCCTGTAACGACTTCTCCGGCGCGCTTGTAGCTGGCTATAATAACCCCTTTTGGTGTCACATGGCTTTCTGTTAAGGTAAATGCTGCCGGGATCGTGCCATTTTCGAACAGCTTTTTTCCTTCACCAAGAATCACCGGGTAAATTTTGAGCCGGAATTCGTCCACCAGGTCGTGCTTAAGTAACAGCTGAATGAGCTTACCGCTTCCCCAAACCTGGATGTCAGCACCCTCCGAATTCTTAAGCTTTTCGATGTCTGCCAGGCCTTTGAGGAAAAAGGTATTTTCCCAATCTGATTTTTCCAGGGTTTCCGACAGTACGTATTTGTTGCCATCATTGATGCCTGGCCAGAAGTCGGCATGTTGAGGCCAGTAGGATGCGAAAATATCAAATGTTTTTCTACCTAAAAGATATGCTGCCGGTTTCATTTCTTCTTTCATGATCTCACCAAAAACCTCATCACCATAAGATACCGTCCAGCCGCCATATTTGAAGCCGCCTGATGTGTCTTCCTGGGGGCCGCCCGGGGCCTGCATTACACCATCTAAGGTAATCATTGATAAAACAGTTATTCTTCTCATACTATTATCGTTTATTGTTTAAAAAAAGGTTTTGCTATGATTTAAGGTTTGCTTTCAAAATGCCTGGCAACATCTCTTATTATAGTTACTTCAAAAAACTATCCAGGTAACCCAATATTGTTTTGGTCTGCATCATCAGGCTGACATGGCTCTGCGAAGGAACAACGGCCAGCTGCGATTTAGGCATTACTCCAAAATCAGCACAGATGGCGCCTCCCAGTAGCTGATATGTTTTTATCAACTCAATTTTGTCCAGGCCATCATTGTCGCCCGAGATCAGTAATACAGGCGAACTGATTTTCGCAATATTGGCGTCACCCATATTGAATGGTACATTACTAAGAGCAATCATCTGTTCCAGGAACTTGGTCCATTTTGTTTTATCAGGCGCCACTGCATCGTATGCGGCTTTCATAGGCGTATTTGCAAAAAGTTCTGGCTTCATTGCTTTAAACGCATTGTTTACTTCGGGTAGCCAGCCATCACTTTTATAGGTAGAAGAAATGATTACTAATTTTTTTACCCGTTTAGGGCTTTGTATAGCAAGTTGATAAGCCACGGTGCCACCAAAACTATATCCAGCTACATCAGCACTGTCAATTTTCAGGTAATCCATTACTCCTGCTACATCACTGGCCAAAGTAGCACGCGATAATTTTCTATCTGAATACTGTGTACGTCCATGGCCCTGCAATTCAATGGCAATTACTTTCCTGGTTTTTGACAGCTCAGGGATTAATTCGCCCCAGTTGGTACCAATGGTCATAAAGGCGCCATGTAATAAAACTATAGGCTGGCCTTCGCCATGCACTTCATAATACACTTTGATGCCATTAACAGGCACGTAACCACTGTCGGAAGATTGGGATTGTCCGTTTGAGGAGGATGCTGCAAACATAGTAATCGCAATGAGTATGATTGATTTAAGAAGATGAGGTGTGCGGAGTAAATTTTTCATAAGGTCGTTTAATTGATAGTTTGAATTTTATTGACAATACAAAACTAGCATCCGCTTCAGGATTTGACCCGGGGGGAAAACGACAACTTGAGGGATGAATTCCGACAAAATGTACGCATAACAGTTTGGAATGATGTTATTACATCTTCGGAGAAAGGTTTTTTTCTTCCCACCTCTATTTGTAGCAATTTTGCAACACTTCCGGTCTCCTTTTTATTTCATAAACCCACTACCATCAGGCGCTTCCGGTCAGGCAGCCTTTTTGCGGTACCACCCGCAAATTCAGGCACATTATTTAAAATCATGCTTTATGAATAAAAAATTGCTGGTTCTGGGAGCAGCTGCGTCTGCTGCCGCGGCATATTTGCTATACAACAATACTAAAGTATCCATTCCCAAAGGGGCCAAAGCCGTTTCTCCTTTTGACCTGGAGAAGTACCTGGGCACCTGGTATGAAATTGCCCGGCTGGATTACCGGCTTGAATATCATCTCAGTAATGTTTCAGCTACCTATTCATTAAAGGAAAACGGAGAAATAAAAGTGGATAACAAAGGATATGATACGAAGAAATACCGCTGGAAGGAAAGCGAAGGGAAAGCCGCGTTCGTAAACGGTCCCGGTGAAGCCCGGTTGAAAGTATCTTCCTCCGGTCCGTTTTACGCAGGCTATAATGTAATTGATATCGATGAAAAATATCAGTATGCGTTGGTAGCGGGAAATAACCTGAACTATATCTGGATTTTATCACGCACCAAAACGATTCCTGAAGACATTAAAATCCGTTTCCTGGCGACGGCTGCAGCATTGGGATATGATACCGGCGCGCTTATATGGACTAAACACGATAGTTACGTGGGACTGAGTTAAAGCCGGCGGAAAAATAAATTAGGATTTACTAAAAATATTAGTATTTTTGTTTCAGAAAGCAAATGAATAATGTAAAAAAGCCTTGAGAACCATGCTGTAGTGGCCATCAGGGCTTTTTTATTTTATGTGGGTACTAACTATCTTAGTATCTTCCCTGGAACGTTAAATTCAGTTCATGCATAATCCCCTGGCGCTGCTCTCTCCCGAATTAGTGATGTCCTTAGCAAAGCATGGCTTCATTGCTTTCATAAGGCAAAGCTATCCGCGTGGGAAAGATCATTTTGATCCGGATACCATAGAAACCTTTCTTATCACGCCCTATAAAACTCTTGCGCAGGCAAATGAGCACCTGCTGCACATTTCAGCGGATCATAGAAAAGGCATTTATCATGCCGCCAACCCGGAAGAAATGGAGAAGCTGATGACTGCCGCCACGCAACCCAAAGGATATAAAGTGTATGTGGCTTTGCTGAAAGTCAGGAAATGGAAAGGTACCGCGCAGTTGCAGGAGAAACTTAAAAGTTACCTGCAAACAAACACCAAGTGGAAAGTAAAAGATGGGGCTATAGTGGCCGATCTTTACCTGCATTACGGAGAACTGATGCTGAAGCTGGTGAACCCGGTGGGGGAAATCAGGTTGCCTTTAAGCGAAGTGGAAAGATACTAAACAGGGTACCGGTGATAAAAACTGCCCGGTACCCGTAAGGAACAGTTAGCAGTCAAAAGTCCTGATTACCGTAGTGGTAGGATGGGTAGCCTTTTTCTGCTGTTGATCAACGGGTGTAACACCGGCATTTAACCTGGCCACTTTAATTGCGCCCAGCTTCATTTTTTGCTCATTCTTCTTTTTCATACGAATATGTATTTAGTGAGTAATTGCTTTGAGTTGTTTTTTAGAGATGGCCAGCATTGATTCATAATACCTGCTGAGGAAATGATAAATCACCAGTTCATGTTTACGCTGGTTGGATAACAGGATCCTGTTAAGGAACATATGAATATAGCTGCAAAGGAGGTCGTCGCGGTTGGCAAGCTGTACACCCGCAAGCTGTTGCTGTATTTGGGCAGAGCGGGTCTGAAAACAAGCCACCGCTGCTTCAATACCATGTTCGCCATCCTGCAGGGGATCAAGCACACTGCTCACTTTCCGCATCTCTTCCCGGTATTTGTCGTTGAGCTGCACCAGCAGGGTCTTTTCACCACCAAATTCATCAAAGAAACTTTTCTGGAGCATTTTTAACAGGGCTGATTTGGCAGCGAGCGTATACCCGAAATCATCCAGTAGCATGTCCACACCTCTTAACGCCAGCATCCAGCGGTAGTTTTCGCCTTCTTCTTCTTCCAAAAGATCCAGGATACCGATTACGCAGGTACTGTCGTAGTGAAACACCGCTTCACTAAATAGCATAGTACTGGCACCATAGCGTTCAATTTCTCTTTCGTAAGTATCTGTTTGAATCCGGTATATACTATCAGTAGCCAGTACCGCGTGCAATCTTTCCAGCACCGTACTCCAGAAATGCGGGTTAGTGCTATGATGGAACCTGATCCGCAGGTGATGTTCGGGATCGGTGTACCGGATAAAAAACCATTGGTCAATGATGTTTTCCTGCATCAGCTCCTGCGTTAACGGCAGGATCTTTTCTTTCAGGATATTTTCCGCGCTCCGTGTGCCGGCGTATAGTTTAACATACAGCCATTCGCTGCCGGTACTGAATTTTCGTTGAGGGGTAGCCGTATGTGCGGTAATTATTTCAGTTGTTTGTTTTTTTTCTTTTTCGGAAGATATATTCCTGAGCGGAATAATAAATTCGTTCGTATGCGCGCCATCGGGCCCGTTGATCCAGCAGTTTTCAGGTGTATGAAGAAATTCCTGCAGGGTTACCTGTTCTTTTTTAAGCAGAGTGGTTACCAGCAGCTGCACTGCCACTTCATTTTCCAGGTCGGCGGGCAGTTCATTGTCGCCTTCCTTCACTACTACATAGCGGGGGAGTTCCAGCTGGGTGCGGATCTCCCGGAAAATTTCCATATACTTTTCCGGGGTTGCTTTAGCCAGCGCCGGGTATGTTTTTTTGTGCAGCATCCAGGTGCTTTTGCTGAGGATGATATTGCCGTATTGCACGCGCGGGTAAAAGGAAACCTCACCGGGGATCTGCCAGTGCCAGCCGATGCCGGTATGATAGTCCTGGAATTGCAGATCGCAGAGGAATTTATATACCGGTAGTCCCTGCCGGTAGTTGTGCGCGGTACTGAGCCGTGGTACGATGATTTTATTCAGCCGCCGGGAACGCAGTACTACTTTATTACGCTGTACGCTCACCATCAGGTCGGAGAGGTGCAGCTGGTATTCTTCCGGCGCGAGGCTGTTGGCGAGATATACAATTTCGTACTCCCGTAGCCGTGGCCGCATCAGGATATTGCCTGTCCGTGATTCGGGCAGGTGAATAATTTCTGCATAGATTTTTTCCGGGTCGCTGGCTTCTTCTGCTTTTAAGCAGGCTTTTACATGGGCGGCGAGTTCTTCATCACCATGACAAAACCTACCCAGCAGGTTAGCCGCTGAAGGGCCGCTGCAGCCATTCATATCAAAGAGGTAGTCGCCGTTATCAATAGCGGCGGCGCTGTTGCTTAAAATGCTTCCCATCAGGTACATGCTGTGTGGGAGGGAAGGCGTTTCCTTTTCCCGGAAGCTTTCCAGGTGGTCGCGGGTGAGGGTGATCACTTTTTTATTTTCCTTCAGGCACTGGTGCAATTGCTGCAGCTGGAAGTCCTGCAGTTTACTGCGGGTGCTTGCCGTTGCGGTATTACGCGGCGGAACGTGTATATGATCTACCAGCGGTGTATGATCTGTATTGCTCTGGCTGTGGGCGCCATAGCCGATACCGGCTTCACTGTCCAGCGCCAGGCTGAGCGGAATTTCCTGTTCTTCATACCGTTGCCGGAAGGCATCGCAAAATTGCCGCAGGTCACTGTTGTTGTCGTTGCTGGCCAGTTTCCAGAGCTGTGCCACCTGGGCCGACAATTCATTGATCACAGTATGGCTCAGGGTGTTTTTTTCGGTGGAAAGAAACAGGTCGGTTTGTACCAGGTCTTTGTTGCTGGTTTCCGTTAACAGCGACTGCACCAGTTCATGTGTGGTGGTATACTTGGCGGTGCCTGTTTGTTGCCGGTTAAGCATACTTTGTATGGCTGTCAGCAGGGCCGTTGTTTCCTCTGTATGATCCAGGTTTTTCAGCCGGTTTACCAGGTGTATAAAAAACTCTTCGCCGGTAACGGTGGGTTCCAGTTCGCTTACCAGCAGCTGGTTCTGTAATAGTTCCTCCGTAAAGGCCGCGGCTTCTTCAGCGCTGATATCTTCTTCTTCGCTTACAATGCTATTGCGTATATCCGTTAGCGTAGCGCCGGTACTGGCTGTTTCCAGCATTTTTTCCAGGTAGCTGCTATAGTTTACGGCCGTGAGGTAATAATTGCGGATCTTATTTTTAACGCTGTAGGCCGCGTAGCGGTATTGGGTGCCGGCAGCGTATAAAGAGTTGTTGGGATAATACAACAGTTGTTCCCTGATAGCGGGTACGGCGGTAATGGCGGCAGTCAGCTCTGCCACGTAGTTCATGTCGAGGCGGCAATGCTTTTTATGTAACTGTTTATCGTTCAGTTGAATAGCCGTATGATCAGATAACCCGCCGGTGGCGCAGCCTGCAAAGAGGCCGTAAGGCGTGCACCGGCTGCTCATCCGCAGCAGGTAGCGGTACAGTGCGGATGCCAGCTTCTGGTTTTCGCTGTCGGTGGCCAGCCACTTCTGCAATTCCTGGTATAACTCCGGAGAGGCGATATAGATAGCTTCCTGCAGGAATTCGTCCCGGAAAATAGCTTTGATAACAGGAGCAAGGGAGGCGTGAGAGATATGGTGTAACTGAGTGACAATATTCACCGGTAATAACGGTGTTCTTACCACATAGAAGTTTTCAGCTCTGATCATGGCGCAAGGTCAACATTAAAAAAATGAAGGTAATTTTTTCTGCCACAGCAAAGTATCACGTAAAACCGGTAAAAAAGATGTTTAAACATGGTTATCTGAAAAATCACGTTTTTACGTGATCCCGATATTCTTACTTTCTCCCTACATTTATCATCAATCCTGTAATCTTATAAAAACCTGTATTTCGGATGACCCTATAATATTACACCTGCCAAATCTTATTGTCTATTTATTTTTCAACCATAAACATTTGCGAAATGAGAAAAACACCTGTAAAAAAGTTGGCCCTCGGTAAATTAAAAGTGGCTAAACTCAGTATCAGCAGCCAGGAACAGGCCGATGGTAAAGCACCTACATATACCGGCTGCAGCCTGTTTATGAAATGTACTCCACCTATTTCCAAAGATCCTTGCTTCTAATTAAACTGAACAACCATGAAAAAATCCGGTAAGAAACTGAGCCTCGGTAAAATCAAAGTGGCCGACCTCAGCAAAGTAAATACTGAAAACAGGGAAGCTGCTCAGTTTATCCAGTCACTGGCTTGTGTGCCCAGCATTAAGATCACCTGTCTTAGCCAGGGTGCACCCGTTTGCAGTGAAGATTCCTGCATTTTCTAATTTCATCATTGTACTGTTTAAAAAATTGTGTCATGAAAAAAGCATCAGGCAAAAAACTCAGTCTGGGTAAAATAAAAGTGGCCAGTCTTTCCAATGCAACAGGACAACAGATGGCGGCTACTGTCGGCACCTGTTCCGTTCTGTGCTCGCTCAGGATTTGTACTGACAACATCAGCCAGGGCGCACCTATCTGCAGCCTCGACTCCTGTCGCTACTGATCAATAACGGATCGATAATATTCACAGCAACCTGACTGTATGGCAAAACATGTATTGCAGTATGCATACGTGTTTTGCCATTATATATTTTATAACGGCAATTTATTTTATGGATCAACAGCAAGAAGCTACCTCCGCACTGCAAAGGATCTGCGCAGCGCTGGACCCATTTATCCTGGAAGATACCAATACCAGCCTGCTGGGAGGATATACCGGCGTAGCTTTGTTTTATGCCTACTACTACCAGCTTACCGGCAATGAAGAACACCTGGACAAAGTACATCACATCATTGAAAAATGTTTGCAGGCGCTATCCGAAGAACCCATGAACGGTTCTCACTGCAGCGGCATTGCAGGCGTATCCTGGTGTATCCAGCACCTGGGTACGATGGGGTTTATTGAAGCAGATGATACGGACGATACCTTTGCAGACATCGATCTGCTGGTAGCGGATTTTATGGCATCAGAGTTGGCGGAAGGGAGGAATGATTTCCTGCATCACGGTCTTGGTACCGCGCTTTATTTCCTGGAACGATTGCCGGCCACCACAGCAGTTACCCAGTTGGAAAACCTGGTGGCGCATCTCGAAAAAAGCGCTATCTCTTTACCGGGCGGCATCGCCTGGAAGGATCATTTCTCCAGCAGAAGCCAGGAGCATCCCGACGAAGACCTCTTCAATCTCGGGCTGGCGCATGGCGTGCCTGCCATCATTTCGGTGCTGGCGCGGTGTTATGAAAAAGGGATCGCAAAGGAACGCTCCCGCCGGTTAATAGACCAAAGTGTTCAATGGCTGCTGCGTACAAAAAATAACGCAGCTGAAGCTACGCATTCACGCTATCCCACTATTGTAAACACCGCCAATAAAGTAATGGGCGATGCGCACAGCAGGCTTGGCTGGTGCTACGGTGATCTTGGTATTGCCCTCACCTTGCAGGGCGCCGGCAAGCGGTTAAACAGAACAGATTACCAGGAGGAAGCGCAACAACTTTTTAAACATATTGCCGCGCACAGGAATGTAAAAAACGGCGCCGTGCATGATGGCTGTTTATGTCATGGCAGCGCAGGTATTGCCCATATCCTGCAACAGGCGGGACTGGCCGCCGGTGGCGATGCCGCACTGCTCAATGCTTCCCGATACTGGCTGCAAAATACCCTGCAAATGAATACCTGGGATGATGGGCCCGCAGGATATAAATTTTATCATCATCCCGATTATATCAACAGTCATAATGTATTGGAAGGTATTGCGGGCATCGGATTGTCGTTGATCAGCTTTGCAGATACCTCCATCAAACCTGCATGGGGAGAGTGTATGCTGATAGATTAAACTTGTCTTGATTTTTTTACTATATTACATACATAGTAAATGAGCATTTCAGTTGTTCGCCCGATATTATTTATGCCATCGCATACAGACGTTACAGCAAACAGAAAAACCATGATCCGTTTATATTTCGTTGATGATCATCCATTGATACTCGAAGGATTGCGATCTTTACTCAGCAGGGAAAAAGATATTCAATTGGCAGGTGAAACCAGGAACGGATTATCCTGTCTTCATTTCCTCGATCAGCACACCGCCGACGTAGTACTACTGGATACCCTGTTGCCCGATATCAGTGGCGCAGAACTTTGTGCCTGCATTAAAAAACGGTACCCCGATGTGGCGGTACTGGGATTAAGTTACCATAAAAACGACAGCGGTATTGCCGGGATGCTGGACAGCGGTGCAAGTGGCTGCCTGATGAAAAATGCCGATAAAGAAGAACTGCTGCGGGCCATACACGACGTATATTCCGGGCGCACCTATCTATCTGCAGAATTAAAACAGGTGCTTAAAAAAGACCTGCTGCCGTTACATATAACCAAAAGAGAAAAGGAAGTGTTATGGCTCATTGCCAACGGCCATACCAATCATGAAATTGCAGAAAAGCTATTTATCAGTTCAGATACGGTAGATAGTCATCGCCGGAACCTGCTTGGCAAATTTAACGCACGGAATACCGCGATGCTCATAAAATGTGCCGTAGATAATAAAGTGCTGATCTGAGCCAGGCTCGTGCATATAAACAGGGATTTTTTTCACGGTGGTGCAGCACATTTTTTACATCCTGTAGAGATTTTTACCAGGAAAATACCGGAAAACAGCCCTTTTTCACTGGCACGATTTTTCGACATTTATTATCAGATGTTTCAGAATGGGGTGGTCTGGTAAAACAGATCTGAGATCAAACCCAAGCACCTGATCTGGGTAATGCCAGCGTAGGGAAAACGAAACAACTAACAGCTCCGGCCACAACCGGAGCTTTTTTTATGCCTTTACCGCCGGTAAGGATAACAATGGTATATTGGAATCATACGCCAGTTTTTTGGAGATGCTGTTATGGAAGAAAGAAGCGACCACTCCCAGTTTTCTAGGCACTACAATAATGATGGAAGCATGGTGACTATTGGCATATGATAAGATGCCTTCCACCGTGTTATCTTTATTGATATAGTCAAATGTAGCATTGTATTTATCAAAAATATCATGCAGTGTGGCAATAGATTCTTTTGTTTCTATGGTATAACTTTCACCTGCGGCTTTATCAACGTTTATCACCTGTACGGCAGCTCCGGGAAAAGCATCCAGGAACTCATAGAGCTGATGCGCCGGTATGGAGGCATGGTCTTTCAGGTCGGTAGTAAATACCACGGAATTTATGGGTTTGCCAATCAGTGTGCTGTTGGGAACGATGAGTACAGGTACGGTACTTTCCTGTATCATCATGGAAGTAGTGCTGCCGAGTAATAGTTTCTCCAGGCCCGACCGGCCGGAAACCCCCATCACCACAATATCTATTTCTTCACTTTTACATAAAGTACTGATATGAACAGGCAGGGAAACATCTTCCGCCATGAGGTCGATCCTTACATTTTTTGTGAGCGCGGATAAGCGGTCCTGCTGCAGGCCCAGGTTTTCCATACTTTCGAGATATATCTGCTGGTCATTGGCGGTATTGGCTACAGGTAAATCGGTACCTATAATGGTGCTTTGGTAAGCATGATACAAAACGATCCGGCTGATTTGAAGAGGATCCACCAGCTGGGCTGCATATTCCGTTGCCCGGAAGGCATTTTCTGAGAAATCCGTCAGGATGAGCATTGTTTTCATATGCATGTGTTTTGGTGCAAACAGATTAGTACGAAATTACTGCCAATAACTGTATGAACAATCGAAGGAACCTTATGTTCCGTGAAAATTAACAATCGGACGCCAGGCTGGTAATGTCCATTTTTGTACAGAAAAGTGTCCATATTTGAACAAAAAGGAGTGGGCAGATTATTAAAATCCGCTATGGTACTGGTTTCAGCTATGTGGCATTTGTTTTGGCCGGGCAGGAGGTATATTTATATCGTCGTAATTACCTGAAACTATGATCAGCAACTATTTTAAAATTGCCTGGCGGAGCCTTTCAAGGAGTAAAATGTACTCTTTGATCAATATTATTGGGTTAACCGTAGGTATTGCCTGTTGTATCCTGATAGTGTTATATGTGAAAGATGAATTGTCGTACGACCAATATCATAAAAACTACCACCAGATTTACCGGGTGTTGCATTCTTATCGTGAGATATCCGGAGAGAACTTGCGCCCGCCGTCACCAGATGAATACCAGGTATGGGGCAATGCACCTGTAGCACCGGCTTTACAGGCAGACTTCCCGGAAATAAAAAAAACAGCCAGGTTCACCAGCCCAATAACCCTGTTACTGCAGAATGGAGATAAACGTTTCCAGGAAGGTAACCTGATGTTTGCTGATTCTACTACGTTTGACATCTTCAGCTGGAAACTGTTATACGGCGACCGGGAAACGGCATTAAATGCACCCAATAGTATTGTACTCACCGAGCGTATTGCAAAGAAATATTTTGGCGACAGTAACCCGGTAGGGCAGGTATTTCAAACCGATCAGGATAGTACCTCGTTAACAGTTACCGGTGTAATGGAAGATGTGCCTTCCAATTCTCACTTTACGTTTTCAGGATTGTTGTCGATGAGTACTTTTTATCGCTTCAGGCCGGATATCTTTAATGAGTGGGGGTATATCGACTTCTACACTTATTTCTTACTGAATGAAAATGCCGATATCAAAATGATGGCGGCAAAGGTGCCTGAATTTTTAAAACGGCGTATTCCCAGCCAGATCGGTTATATGATCGCTTTCGAACCCCTGAAAAATGCTTATCTCCGTTCACAAGCAATGCGGCAGCCCGGAACTACCGGCAGCTTATCGAATGTGTATATTTTTTCGCTGGTAGCCGCTTTCATCCTGTTTATTGCAGCTATTAACTTCATCAATCTTACCACTGCCCGGTCTATGGAAAGGGCAAAGGAAATCGGTGTGCGAAAAGCAGTGGGCGCTCATCAGCAGAGTTTAATCCTCCAGTATCTTGTAGAAGCAATAGTAATTTCCATGCTAGCCACAGTATTAGCATTTGCGTTGGTATTTCTTTTACTGCCGATGGTGCGTAATATCTCAGGAAAGCCCTTGCCATATGGTGATCTCATGTCCTGGAAGATGATGATTGTTCTGATATTCACACCTTTTTTGGTGGGAATCCCCGCAGGTATTTACCCGGCGCTGGTGCTGTCGCGTTTCAAGCCTGCCCTTGTGTTAAAAGGAAAGTTCCATTCATCCGGGAAAGGTATTCATCTGAGAAAGGGCCTGGTGGTATTCCAGTTTAGTTTATCTATTGCATTGATTGCATGCACCGCGATTGTATTTTCCCAGCTGGATCATCTGCGGTCGCATAACCTGGGCTTCCGGCAGGACCAGATGCTGGTGATTGATTACGGTGGCGATAACAAAGTAAATAAGAACATAGAGGCTGTAAAAGCTACGCTGGCCAACAACCCGGCGGTAATAACTGTAACCGCTTCCCGTGCTGTACCGGGAGAATTTTTTCCGAATGCAACTACTTTCATCGCTTCCCGAAGTGGTGAAATGCAATCTTTTGCCCCGGGGCTATATGAAATAGATGCAGATTTTTTACCCGCATATGAAATGAAGATGGCCGCCGGCAGGGCATACTCCCGCGATTTCCCGGCCGACCTGGAGCAGTCGCTGGTTATTAACGAAGCTGCTGCAAAGCAATGGGGCTATGCCAATCCGCAGGAAATTATCGGGAAAAAATTCGAGCAATGGGGCCGTAAAGGCACCGTTATCGGCGTTGTAAAGGATTTCAATTACCAGTCGCTGCACAAAAAAGTAGAGCCGCTGGCGTTGAGAATGGCGCCGTCTTATGTACTGAACAGGCTTTCCCTGCGTATTAAAACGGCACAGGTAAACAAAACCATCTCGGAACTGGAACATACCTGGAATGAGCTGGAACCACAAAGGCCCTTTAAATACAGCTTCCTGGATCAGGCGTTCAACGAACAATACCTGAAAGACCTCCGCTTCGGAGAAATTTTTGCCGCCTTTGGAACGCTTACTATATTGATCGCTTGTCTTGGCTTATTTGGACTGGCTACTTTCTCCACCGAAAAACGCCTGAAAGAAATAGGCATCCGCAAAGTGCTGGGTGCATCTGTCACCAGCATCGTCGGTTTATTATCCGGCGACTTTATTAAGCTGGTACTCATTGCCATCGTGATCGCAACGCCGCTGGGCTGGTGGGGTATGCACCGTTGGCTGAATGGCTTCGCCTACCGGGTAGATATCCACTGGTGGACATTTGGCCTCGCAGGATTGGCAGCGGTGATTATTGCTTTGCTCACGGTAGGAGTGCTGGCGCTGAAAGCTGCAAGGATGAATCCTGTGAGGTCGTTGAAGGCAGAGTAGCTAAATAATAAATAATAGCATGACGGGCAGGTATTAGTTTTCCTATCGTATTCATGTAAGTTGGTGAGCGTTTATGATTTCCGGAGTGTCTGCGATGCTTATTGCTGTGGTAACTGTGAGTTCCCAGGCGGTTAAGACAGCTATGGCGAATCCGGTGGCGAGTTTGAAGGTGGAGTGATTGGATTACAACTCAGGTTAAATGATTTCCATTGATATATCCGGTAGGTGTAATGCCCTGATTTTTATTATATTTATAATCTAAATTATCACTCACCTCAAAATAACTGACCACAATGGAAGCCTTGTTCACTTTACTCTCGCAGTTGGGGCCTGTTTCTGACGACTTAAAAGCTAAGATATCCAACAAGCTACAGTTCGCGGAATTTAAAAGGAAACAGATAGTGTTGAAGCAGGAGGATGTTTGTGATCATCTCTTTTTTGTATCAAAGGGACTTTTAAGGGCTTACTATGATAAGGATGGAGAAGACGTTACAAGCTGGTTTATGATGGACAATGATTTTATTGTATCAGTTTTATCTTTCTTTGAGAGGAGCAAGAGTCATGAAGCAATTGAAGCATTGGAAGATTGTGAATTGGCATACATCCATTATGATGATCTCATGTATCTTTATGCGCACTCTCTTGAGTTTAATATTATCGGACGAAAGCTTACTGAATACTATTATTGTAGAAGTGAAGAACGTTTATTGGCAATGAGAAAACAGAAAGCCTCTGACAGATATGACTTCCTGCTTCAAAAGCATCCGGAATTAATTAAGAGAGTTCCATCGGCATATATAGCTTCTTATCTTGGGATTTCGAGGGAAACGCTCTCAAGAATAAGATCTTCATCGAGAATAATTTATTGACATTTGTCACACGACAATTCAATCCAAATCCCCTAATTTTGATCCCGAAGCGCTAAACACTTATCAAGCATTATCAAAGCAACAAATCCATTATCTTTTTAAAAGACGAAATCCCGTAGTAGCTACAATCAATCTTTACTTCCAATTAACAGGACATTGATTCAATACCAGATATTGAAGAGGCAATCGCATGGAACAAGAATTTCATTCATCCATTAAATAACCCAACCAACCAAACAACCCACTTCACCGCTCTTGATTGTACTGGGCGTGCAATTAAAGTGGTAAGCTCTCCCTTTCCTCCATCCGTTTCGGGGTGGAGGAATACGGGAGGCTGTTCTCCCCGCATAAAACCCCCTTAACAATCTGCCATTAACAAATTGATCACTTCCGGTGTTAGTAAGAAGACAGCACCCTCAAAATAATATTCCCTCATTAATAAACCACTCATATGAAAGCTATCAGGAACCTCACCATATGGCTGTTGTTCATTTCCTTTACGGCTATACAACCCATTGAAGGCTTTGCCCAGGAAAGGAGACGGGGAGGGGCGCCGGCCAGGAACCGACCTGCCCGCACACCGCAAAATGCACCAGCCAGAACCCGCCCGGCTCAGCCGGCAAGACCCGCGCAAACGGCCAGGCCGGCAAGGCCCGCACAGCAACAAACCCGCCCGGTCAACAGGCCACAAAACAATACCGTTAACCGCAATAACGGCAACCGTGTCAATAATAACAGCCGGAATGTAAATATCAATATTGATAACAGCCGGGATATCAATGTACACAACAACCGCAACACCGTAGTACGACGCAATAATATCAATACCTACCGCAGGCCGCCATATGCCTACGGCGGACGGAGATATTACGCATACCATCCTTATTATTATCATCCTTACAGACCCTATGTATGGGGACCCGTTTGGCATCCGTGGGGATTCTTTATTGCTACATTGGCTACTACTGCGATCATTGTGAGCCTTAATAATGCAAAGTACCACTACGATCAGGGCGTGTGGTATCAGCAGGCCAATAATGGTTACACTGTTGTACAGGCGCCGGTAGGAGCTACCATCACCACTGTGCCGTCAGGTGCGCAGCCGGTAGTGGTGAATAATGTAACTAACTATTATTACGGTGGGGCATATTATGAGAAAGACGGTAGTAAGTACAAGGTTGTTCCTCCGCCCGCAGGCGCAGTTGTGCAGAACCTGCCATCTGGTGGACAGGAGGTAAAAGTAGGCGATCAAACCTATGTCAAGGTAGGAGAAACCTACTACCAGCCGGTAAATCTCGATGGTAAAAGCCAGTATGAAGTAGTACAGGTGGAAGATGGTGCACAATGAAAAATTTCATCAGCTACATAAAAGTAACTATCGTCGGTGGGGCATTATTATTGATCCCCCTGTTTGTAGTGATAGCAGTGCTTCTTAAAGCAGGCAGCCTCATAAAGCGGGTGGTTACGCCCATTGCCCACAGGCTGCCTGTTCAGATCCCCGGCATCGGGAAGGAAACCCTGCTAGCCATTCTCATCCTCCTGTTACTTTGTTTTCTCGCCGGTATCTTTATGCATACCAGCATTGCCCGGCGTTTTAAAAGAATTCTGGAAGATGATATCCTGGTACACATCCCCGGATATTCTTATCTGCAGGCACTCTCCACCGACAAACTTACCAATAGCCATGATTCTACCTGGAAACCTGCTACCGTACTGATAGATGGTAATGAAGTTATTTGTTTTGTGGTAGACGAAACAGAGCACTACTGTTCTATATTCTTTCCTTCGGCGCCAACTCCTTCTTCAGGTACGATTTGCGCCAGGGAGAAACAGGATGTTCGCTACCTGCCCATCAGCGTATCAGAAACCATTACCATGCTACGGCGACTGGGAAAAGGCAGCGCCGCTGCATTGGAAAAAATAAGAAATACCTGAGCCTCCCGACAAACTACATTTGAGCCCTGCAACAAAATCCCGCAACCATTTCCCCCCGACCTTTGCCTAAACAAAAACAATACTCATGACAAAAGTTTGGTTTATCACAGGAAGCTCACGGGGCCTCGGCCGCAGTCTTACGCAGGCAGTCCTCGCAAATGGTGGTCTGGTGGCTGGTACCGCCCGTAACCCCGAACAGTTAAACGACCTTGCCGCACAATACCCTGGTCAGCTACTGCCTATACAACTCGATGTAACAGATAGTAAACAGATCCAACAGGCGGTAGATACAGCCATCGCACACTTCGGCAAAATTGATGTGTTGGTAAACAATGCCGGCTTCGGTATCACCGGCGCAGCGGAAGCCTTCACGGAAGAACAGGTGCGTAGTCAGCTGGAAACAAATCTCTATGCGCCCATCGCTATTACCAGGGCGGTATTGCCGCACATGCGCCAACAACGCGCCGGCCGTATTCTCCAGATCAGCTCCATTGGTGGTCGCGTAGGAAACCCCGGCCTCACCATCTACCAGGCGGCGAAGTTTGGCCTCGGTGGATTCACGGAAGCCCTGGGCAAAGAAGTAGCCCCACTGGGCATCTTCGTTACAGCTGTGGAACCCGGCGGCTTCCGCACAGATTGGGGCGGCGCCTCCATGACCTTCGCCACACCTATCGAAGACTATGAACCTACCGTTGGCTGGATGATAAAATATCTCCGCGAAGGCAATTATGTACCGGTAGGCGATCCTGAAAAAGCAGCGAAAGTAATGGTGGAATTGGCCGATCATCCCGCGCCACCGGTACATCTCGTTTTAGGCAGCGAAGCAGCAGGAATTTTAAAACAGGCAGATGCTACACGACAAACGGAATTTGAAAAATGGCTGCCCGTTAGCAGGTCTACTGATCACAACGATGCAGTAGATTTTTTCGGAACAACTGCAGCAGATAAGTTCGCTACAAAAACAGCACAATCATGAAAATAATAGATCAGATTTATATCAACGGCGCCTTTGTGACACCACATGGGGCCACTACCTTCGATCTCATTAATCCCACTACCAACCAACAGATAGGACGGGTAACACTGGGCGATGAAACAGATGTCAACAAGGCCATCGCCGCGGCAAAGGCAGCCTTCACCACTTTCTCAAAAACTACCGTGCAGCAACGGAGCAACTACCTCCAACGCCTGCACGACGCAATGATAAAAAGACTGCCGGATTTAGTGGAAGCATCCATCATTGAATACGGCGCACCCAGGCAACGGGCGCTGTCCAGCAATCAACTGGCAGCCGACAGCTTCCTGCATTATAAAAAAGTACTGGAAGATTTCTCATTCACCCGCAAAGCAGGAACCTCCGAAGTGGTCATGGAACCATTAGGCGTAGTTGGAATTATTACGCCCTGGAATGCGAATGCCAGCTATATTTGCAATAAACTGGCTACGGCTATCGCGGCTGGTTGTACAGCCGTTATCAAGCCCAGTGAAATGAGCGCTATTCAAACGCAGATTGTAACAGAAGCGCTTCATGAAGCAGGATTGCCGCCGGGTGTATTCAATATCGTAAATGGCCCCGGCAACGTGGTAGGATCAGCAATTACGCTGCATCCCGATATTGCAAAGATCTCTTTCACCGGCTCTACTGCCGTAGGCAAAATGATCGCACGCGGCGCAGCAGATACCATGAAACGGGTCACACTGGAACTCGGCGGCAAGTCGGCCAATATCATCCTCGATGATGCCGACTTTCATACCGCCATTCCAATGGCAGTAGCGGCCTGCTTTATGAACAACGGACAGGCATGCATCGCAGGCACACGGCTGCTGGTACCGGAAGCACGACTGGAAGAAGTAAAGGCCCTGCTGAAAACAGCTGTGGCAAACGTGAAAACAGGCGATCCTATGAACGAAATAACGACCATAGGCCCGCTCGTAAGCAGGAAACAATACGACCGCGTACAGCAGTATATTCAACTGGGCATCGATCAGGGCGCGGAATTACTGACAGGCGGGGTAGGACAGCCCGCAGGACTGGAAGCCGGGAACTTCGTACAGCCAACGGTGTTTACAGGGGTTACACGGGATATGCGGATCGCCAGTGAAGAAATATTCGGGCCGGTTATGTCCGTGATAACTTACAAAACAACCGATGAAGCCATCGATATTGCTAATGATACCGTATATGGCCTGATGGCGTACATAAGCTCATCCAACGAAAAGAAAGCAAGGGAAATAGCGGGAAAAATTATAGCAGGAAGAGTGTTGATCAATACACTGAACCATGATCCCCTGGCGCCTTTCGGAGGATTTAAACAATCAGGTATCGGAAGGGAGTTTGGCGCGTACGGACTGGAAGAATACCTTGAACCGAAAACCATCATTCTATAATATTATGTCGAAGGAAATTGTTTATTCCTGTTATGTGAACAGGAGCAGGGAAGGAGAGCAGTTTGTTCCGGTACACGTTTTTAGTTATCAGATCGCCGGTGCCATTACCTTCAACGACGGGCAACGCACACAAACTTTTGATGAAGGAACATTCCGTTTCTGCAGACGGAACAAGCTGCTCAAATTCTTTAAACAACCTCCGGAAAATGGTGAGTTTAAAACAATCTCCGTTTACCTCGATGAAACCACCCTGCGGAATTTCAGTATGGAATATGGCTACACTGCCGATAAACAGGTGGACAGTGAAACCGTGATGGAATTGAAACCCCACCCGCTGCTGCAAAGTTATGTGACCTCATTGCAGCCCTACGAAAAGCTGAACGAACCGGATAACGATAACCTGTCAGCCCTGAAACTAAAAGAAGCTATTCTCATCCTGCTGAAAGTAAATCCTGCACTCAAAAATATATTGTTCGATTTTACAGAGCCAGGCAAAATAGACCTGGAAGCTTTTATGCAGCAAAACTATCACTTCAATGTAGAAATAAAACGTTTTGCATATCTGACCGGCAGAAGCCTCGCCACCTTTAAACGCGATTTTGAAAAGATTTTTCATACTTCGCCCAGCCGCTGGCTGCAACAGAAGCGGCTCCAGGAAGCTTACTATCTCATTAAGGAAAAAGGAAGGAAAATATCAGATGTATATCTTGAAGTAGGGTTTGAAGATTTGTCGCACTTTTCTTTTGCTTTTAAGAAGACGTTTGGCGTGGCGCCGTCGACGCTGGTATAAAAAAGGGCTGTCGTTTAAGACAGCCCTTTTATGCTTAGAACCTTTGACCACCAATGGCCAAACCACCATCTACCAAAATACTCTCCCCGGTAACAAACGATGCCGCCGGACTACTCAGCCACAACACCAGTTCTGCCACCTCTTCAGGTTTCGCAAAACGGCCAAGAGGCGCATGTTTCTTAAAAGGCTCCTGTAGTGCTTCCGCGCCCTCTGTTGGAAAGAAACGGTCAAACATCGGGGTATGAATATAGCCAGGCTGAACATTGTTCACCCGGATTCCCGCCGGCGCAGCTTCAATAGCCAGTGCCCGGATCAAACCATCGGTACCTGCTTTACTGGCGGAATAAACGCCAGAACCGGCGCCGGCCCCGCGGGCCAGCCATGATGAGGTATTTACAATCGCCCCACCGGTGCCTTGCTTCTTGAATTGTTCAATTTCATATTTGCAGGATAACCACACACCCTTTAAGTTGATGCCAATTACTTTATCAAATTCTTCTTCCGGCGTGTTTTCAATCAACCCGAATTGGCCTTCAATACCGGCGTTATTAAACGCAATATCCAGTCGCCCGAAACGTGCTACCGTATCCGCTACCAACTTTTGCACCATCGCACCCTGCGATACATCGGCCGCAATAAAATGTACATCGGAACTGATTTGCTGTAATGCGTGTAATGCTTTTTGTCCTTCTGTTTCCCGGCGTCCTGCAATCACCACTTTGGCGCCATTGCGCAGAAATAATTCAGCCGTTGCGAAACCTATACCGGTAGTGCCTCCTGTAATCAGGGCTACTTTGTCTTTTAATACTTCCTGTGCCATATATTTTTTATTTATGACACAAAGATAGCCGGCGCATTACTCCCGGAATTATGCGAATCAAACAGGTAGTTATGAAATGGAAACAGTCGCCTTCCGGAACTGGTTGGGTGTTTGTCCAGCTTGTTTTTTAAAGAAGATATTAAAGTTAGAAGCATGCTCAAAGCCCAGGCAGTAACCAATTTCCGCGATATCGCAGTTGCTGTGCAGCAGCAGCGCCTTTGCTTCGGCGGTTATTTTCTCCGAAATCCATTCGGTAGTGGTTTTCCCGGTGGTTTCCTTTAATGCCCGGTTCAAATGATTGGTATGAACAGATAAATGCTCGGCATACTCATTGGCGTTTTTCAACCGGATCACCTGGTGCGGCGGATCAATAGGGAATTGCCTTTCCAGCAACTCTATAAATAATTCACTGATCCGCTGGGACGCGTTACCCGCCTGGTAATAGGTTTCAGGTGGCTGCATTTTGAGCGCTTCATGCATAATGATCTGCACATAGCTCTTCTGCAATTCCTGTTTATTGGCGTAGCCGGAATTCATCTCCCGCAGCATATTTTCAAATATCTGCCGGAGAAAATCCACTTTCTCTTTATCAGGAAAAAAGATGTGATTGCCGCCGGTTTTAAACAGCGGTGATTGCGCAAGACTGCCATTCTTTAAGTGAGCGTCTATAAAGCTTTCCTGGAACAGGCAGAAGTAGCCGGTTTGCAGGTTGGTAGTGGGTTCCCAGGAATAAGGAATCATGGGGTTCATGAAAGAAAGACAGGCGCCTTCGATCCGGATGCTTTTATCAGAATAAGATAAAATACCACCGCCTTCTACAATGAGCGAGATCTTATAAAAATCCCTCCTGTTGGATGGTAAATTGGTAGCACTGCAACCAAATTCCTCCAGCCGGTTTACACTGAACTGTCCGCTTGAATACTCCTTCCCGTGTAATTCAAAAAAGGATGCCACACTTTCTTTTGCTTTCATCCGGTAAAGTTATGCAATTCAAACGTAACATCCGGGTAAACCCCCTTTTTCAACAATTCAACCCGTTAAATCCGCAGTTCATGAAAAATTAGATGGCTGTAACCCATGCCTGTTGCATTTTTACACCGGATGCTACGCATAAAAACAGCCGCATATGAAATTTGAAAAAGTGCATAACAAAGGCCAGGCGCAGATTTTCAGTAACAGGTACCTGGAGTTTCTCACAAAAACCCATCCCATCATTATCTTCGGGATATATCTGCCAGTGATCAGCTATATGTTATACTACAGCCGCACTTCCTTACATTTCTCCTGGTGGAAGATCGGCTTTATCTACCTGGTAGCCGTGCTCGGCTGGACACTCTTCGAGTACCTCGCTCACCGGTTCATCTTTCACTGGGTCAGCGAGCATCCGCTGGCAAAGAAAGTTACCTATACCATGCATGGCAATCATCACGAATATCCGCGCGACCGCCAACGGCTGTTTATGCCGCCGGTGCCAAGCGTTATCATCTCTTCTTTTCTTTTTGCTGTCTTTTATCTGTTGATGAACAATGCAGCCTGGGTATTTTTCCCGGGCTTCATTTCCGGCTACCTCGCCTACGGAAGTATGCACTACGCCATCCACGCCTGGGCGCCACCCTTCAAATGGCTGAAACCCTTATGGCGTAACCACCACCTGCATCACTATAAAAATGAGGAACTGGGTTTTGGCGTAAGCTCTACTTTGTGGGACCGCGTGTTTGGTACTATGTTTTGATAGGGAATCACCGGAAATAAAAGTAATCTGAATTATTGTCGGGTTTACATTTAATTATTACCTTAGTTAAAGACGCCTGTTAAATAGCATCTTCAAAGAAGGAAGTAGTGATCTATACCAATCCACGCATCAATATCCCGGTTAGTGTAATATACCTGTTCCTGGCAATGCTGCTCACACGGAGTGATGCGCACGCACAGCAACAACCTATCAGTCATCTCGGTATTGAACGGGGACTGTCCAATAACTCCGTTACCTGCATCCATAAAGATCGCTATGGTTTCATGTGGTTTGGCACTTACGACGGATTAAACCGCTACGACGGATACAGCTTCAAAGTAAGCCGGCAACAACTCAAAGCGCCCAACTCCCTCACCAACAACCGCATCGTTACCATCGCAGAAGATTCTTCCGGCTACATGTGGGTAGGTACCAAACACGGTGCAAACCGGTTGAATGGCCCCACAGGCGTGTTTCAACCTGTTTATTACCGCAGCTTAACGAAGGGCGACACCCTGCCTGTTTCTTCAGAAGTATATACCATCGTCACAAACCGGAAAGGACTGGTGCTCATGGGCACTGCCAGTCACGGTCTGCTCGTTTATCCGCCTGCCGGAAGCCTCGCGCGGCAAATTCCGCTGACAGGTGCAAACACTATCATCGCCAACAATGTTCCCGCTATTGTGAATGATCAGCAGGGCCGGTGCTGGCTCATTGTACAAAACGTTGGCCTCTGCCGGTATGATGAAGAAAAACAACAGATCGTACGGGTAAATGAACAACAGAAAAGAGGAAATTGCCTCATCGCAGACGCCTCCGGGCAACTCTGGATGGGTACAGACGAAGGCGTATATTGCTACAATCCCGCCACCAACATGCTCTCCCGGTCGCTCACAGCCACCCGCCAGCAGGATAGTAAAGTGATCAGCTTAACCATCGACGCCACCCGGCAACTATGGGTAGCTACCGATGGCGATGGCATTTTTGTAATGCCGGAACACGGAGATACCGCCTGGCAACTCCAAACCGGTAAAGATAAATCGTCCCTTACCAGCAACGCCGTGTATGCCGTGTATGAAGATCGTGATCAGCGTAAATGGATCGGCACCCTGCGCGGTGGCGTTAATATCATCGATAAACAAAAGTCACGCTTTACCACCATCACCCCTAATCCTTTAACAGGTAACAGCCCGGCAGCCAATTTTGCTTTTTCATTTTGTGAAGACGGGAATAAAGATATCTGGATAGGCACCGACGGCGGCGGCATCTCTATATGGAACCGGAAACAAAACTGCTACACCGCATTCGCCCACAAAGCAAACAGCCCCGGTTCACTCAGTAATAACAATGTTACCAGCATCGTAAAGGACCAGGATAATAATATCTGGGTGGCTACTTTCGGCGGCGGCATCAACCGCTACAACAGGGCAAACCATACTTTTGAAAAATACACGTGCAGCCTGAATGGCTATGAAGATAAGTTTGTGTGGAAGCTATACCTCGATAGCCAGAATACCCTGTGGGCCGGCGCCTGCATGGGAGGTACCATTTACCGCCTGAATAAAGCCACCAACCGTTTCGAATGTTTTGATCCGGGCCTCCGCGATATCATCACCATCTCGGAAGATAAAGCCGGCGACCTTTGGTTCGGCACTTTCAATAGGCTCATAAAAGCAGATACAAAAAACCGCCAGCACCAGTATTATAATATGGACTTCAACGTCCGCGCTATCTATGAAGATAAAGCCCATCATTTCTGGATAGGCACAGAAGGAGGAGGACTCGTACAGTTTGATCGCGCTACCGGTAAAACCACCACCATCGCAGAACAGGAAGGGCTGCCCAATAACGCGGTACTGAATATTGAAGAAGATAATAAAGGAAACCTCTGGATGAGCACCTACAACGGTATCGCCCGTTACAGCCCATCCACCGGGCAATGCAAAAATTTTTATGAGTCGGATGGATTGCAAAGTAACCAGTTCAATTACAACGCGTCATTACGACTCTCATCCGGGGAACTGCTTTTTGGCGGCATCAAAGGATTCAACATTTTTGACCCGGCAGCCATCGCGGAAAAAAACGATTTCCCGCCGCTGCTCATCGCGGGCCTCCGCATTTCCAATACTCCTTATGATCAGGAACACGTCAAAAGCAGCCACCAGCCGCTTTGCTACCTTGAGGAACTGGTACTGCCCTACGACAAGGCCGTATTCTCGCTCGATTATGTAGCGCTGGAATACTCGTCCCCGGATAAAATCGCCTATGCATATTATATGGAGGGGTGGGATAACGACTGGAACTATGTGAACACCCAACGAACCGCCAACTATACCCGCCTGCATGAAGGCAACTACCGCTTCCGTATAAAAAGTACCAATGCAGATGGTATATGGAACCCGCAGGAACGCATCATAAAAATTAAAGTGTTGCCTCCCTGGTACCGTACCTGGCTGGCATATATCGTTTACGCACTGCTCACCGGCGGCCTCTTATACGCCTATCGCTTTTACCAGCGCCGGCAGGCCCGCCTCCGGTATGAAATAGAACTGTCGCATATCCGTTCGGAAAAAGAGAAAGAAGTGCATGAAAAAAGACTCTCCTTCTTTACCAACGTATCCCATGAGTTCCGTACACCACTCACATTGATCATCAACCCGGTAAAAGAACTCCTTTACAGCGATGGCCGCCAGATCGAAAGTAAAGACCTCACCATCGTATACCGCAATGCACGCCGCCTACTGAGCCTGGTAGATCAGCTCCTGTTGTTCAGGAAAGCCGACCAGGAAGAAGATCAGCTGAAAATTGTGCCACTTGATATGGCCGCTATCTGCCGGGAAGTATATCTCTGCTTTACACACCAGGCAGGCATGAAAAAACTGCAGTTCGACTTCAGCTGCAACGCGGAACAGGTGATGGCATACGCCGACCGTGAAAAAATTGAAGTAGCCCTGTTTAACCTGCTGTCCAACGCCTTTAAGTATACGCCCGACGGAGGCAGCATCCATTTCTCCCTGTCAGATCTCCCGGAAGGCATCGTCATCAGTGTTGCCGACAGCGGTTGTGGCATCCCCGGCCAGGTGGGCAACAAGCTCTTTGAGCGCTTTTACCAGGTATCAGAAAAAGATACCACCCTGAAAAATGGCTTTGGTATCGGTTTGTACCTCGTGAAGAAATTTGTACAGGCGCACAAAGGCACCGTGGCATACGAAAGTGAGCCAGGCAATGGTACTACCTTTACGATCACCCTCCAAAAAGGAAAAGATCACCTGCATGGCTACACGGTTTTTGAGGAAACAGCCGGGATGGAGTCCCTGTTGGAGGAACTGGTGGAAGAAGACGACCTGGCACTGATGGAAGCAGAGGAAGCGGCCGCGGAAGATACCCTGGATGTGTTGTTGTCGCCCCGCCCCAGCATGCTCATTGTAGACGATAACGGCCAGATACGCGATTATATCAAAAGCATTTTTAAAGCTACCTTCAATATCTACGAAGCGTCTGAAGGAGGGGAGGGCTACCAGCTGGCCAGCCGCCACCTGCCGGATATCATTATCAGCGATGTATTAATGGAAGGACAAAGCGGTATTGAATTGTGCCGGCAGATAAAGTCAGACCCCGCGCTGGGGCATATCCCCGTAGTATTACTCACCGCCAGTTCTTCTCCGGAAATAAAACTAAAAGGTATCGAAGGCGGAGCCGACGACTACCTTAGTAAACCATTTGATAAAGACCTCTTCGTTGCCCGTATCACCAATATTATCCGCAGCCGCAACACCCTGCAGCAATATTTCTACAAGGAAATTACCCTCAATACCGGTAACCAGAAAATATCGGCGGAGTATAAAGAGTTCCTGCACCGCTGTATTGCGGTTACGGAGAAACATCTCGATAACCCCGACTTTAACATCAAACAGTTCGCCCTCGAAATAGGGATCAGCCACTCCACCCTCTATAAAAAGGTAAAATCCATTTCCGGCCACTCGGTAAATGAATTTATCCGCTTCATCCGGTTGAGGAAAGCCGCAGAACTGCTCATTAATACCGGTTGCAATGTAAGTGAAGCCGCCTTCCAGGTAGGATTTAATGACGTGAAATATTTCCGGGAACAATTTTGTAAGGTGTTTGAGATGAACCCATCTGCCTACATCCGGAAATACCGTAAAAAATTTGATAATCAGAAGCAGGTATAAGTTTTCGGGAGATAGAAATGCACATTCCTGTCTCCCGGAATCAAAATCCCTTGAATATTAGTGCCTTATTCCCAATTCCTCCCCCTAAATAGGCGAATCTCTCCCCCATGATTCAGGATGATTCATCCGAATTTTACCCCTGTCAACCAACGCAATGAGGGGCATACAGCCACCTTCATTTTCAAAAGTAATACCCAACGTTATGAAAAAAAGCTACTGTAGTGTGCGGTCTTTTTTACGGATAACTTATGTTGTCCTCTTGTCCCTGACCTCATTACCTCTGTTTACTTTTGCCGCCGTAAAACCGGCCGGCGTCATCATTACCGGTAAGGTAACGGATGAAAAAGGAAGCGCCCTGATAGGTACCACCATCGTAGTAGAGGGTACCCAGAAGTCCACCTCTGCTGATTCAGATGGCAATTACCGTATAGACGTGCCCGATGGCAAACGGGTACTGGTGTTCTCCTGTATCGGGTATATTACCCGCAAAGTACCGCTGGGCAGCGGGTCGGTTTTGAATGTAAAGATGCAGCCGGACGAAAAAAATCTCGGGGAAGTGGTAGTAGTGGGATACGGCGTCCAGAAAAAGGTAACCGTTACCGGCGCCGTGGCGTCTATCGGCACCAAAGAACTGTTGCAATCCCCAGTGGCCAACGTATCCAATATGCTGGTAGGCCGCCTGCCGGGCCTTATTGCGGTACAACGCAGCGGTGAACCGGGTCAGGATGGCTCCAGCCTGAAAATCCGCGGTATCGGTACACTGGATGCCGGCTCGGGGTCAGACCCGCTTATCATGGTCGATGGCATCGAACGATCCAATATCAACCAGATAGATCCCAACGAAATAGAAACCATCAATATCCTGAAAGACGCCTCCTCTACGGCGGTATATGGGGTGCGGGGCGCCAACGGCGTTATCCTGATCACTACCCGCCGCGGCAAAATGGGACCACCCAAACTGAGCTTAACTTCCAACCTGGGCCGGCAAAGCCCTACACAGCTGCCCAAAATGGTGAGCAGCTATGAGTATGCCACCCTGAAAAATGAAGCGCTCAAAAACGACGGAAAGGAGCCTTATTTCACAGCAGAAGACCTGGAACTGTTTAAATCAGGAAAGGACCCCGTGTTTCATCCCAGCGTTGACTGGTTCGATATGATGCTGAAACCTTACTCCCTTCAATCACAACACAACCTGAATATCAGCGGCGGTACCTCGCTGGCGAGATACTTTATTTCAGGTGGCTACTTTGAACAGAACGGGGCTTACCGTTACGCGGACTATAACCCGGAGTTCAGCGCCAACCCAAAATACAAACGGTACAACTTCCGCTCTAATTTCGATTTTGATGTAACGCCCCTGTTTACCGTAAAAGTAAACCTCGGCGGACAGGTAGAGAACCAGAACTACCCGGCCAAATCCGCCGGTGACATCTTCTTCGATGTACTTTCTGCCAATCCTTTCAGCAGCCCCGGTATTGTAGACGGCAAACTGGTAACGATTTCCGGCGCCGTAAATGGCAGAAACCCGCTGCTCACCATGCTCAACGCAGGCTACCAGCAATTGTTCAAGAGTAACGTGAATTCTTCCGTTATCCTCAACCACAAACTGGATTTCATAACAGCCGGTTTGTCGGCCCGCGGTACCATCGCATACGATAGCTGGTACAGCCACTCTATCAGGCGTTCTAAAAACAACGTCACCTACCTCGCCGTAAAAGACCCGGCCAACGCAGATAATATTCTCTATATACCACAAGGGGAAGAAACCACCCTGGGCTTTAGCGAAAGCTACGACAAGCGCCGCAAAATATATGGTGAACTGGCACTGGATTATAGCCGCACCTTCGGTGCGCACAACGTAACCGGTTTACTGCTGTATAATCAAAGTAAAGCCTATGCACCCTCGCTTACTTATAAAGTACCCAATGCCTACCTCGGAATGGCAGCGCGTGTTGCTTATAACTTCAAAAGCCGCTACCTGGTGGAGTTTAATATGGGCTATAATGGTTCGGAAAACTTCCCCGAAGGCAAAAGATTTGGCTGGTTCCCCGCTTACTCCCTGGGTTGGGTAGCTTCAGATGAACCCTTCTTCCCAAAAAATAAATACCTCACTTTCCTGAAAGTAAGAGGATCTTATGGAGAAGTAGGAAACGATAAACTCTCCGACATCTTCAATGGCGGCTCCCGGTTTCTCTATCTTCCCTCTGCTTTCGCATACGGTGGCGGATATAATTTCGGCGAAGTAGGTTCTTCCTACCAATGGTATGGCGGCTCCTACGAAGGTAAACTCGGTAACCCCGATATCACCTGGGAAAGAGCAAAGAAATCCAACATTGGTCTTGAAATGAAATTGTTTAACAACCGCTTCTCTTTCACCGGCGACTATTTCCAGGAAAAGCGTAATAATATCCTGGCCATGCGCGGCGCTGTACCGGGCATTGTAGGTGTGAACGACCTGCCGGCCTATAACCTGGGAAGGGTTAGCAACAAAGGGTTTGAACTCGATGCCGGTTATAACGACTATGTTGGCAAATTGAACTACTGGGTAAAGGCTAACTATTCCTTTGCCCGTAATAAAATAGAATTTAAAGATGAAGCCCCGCGCTCTTATCCTTATCAAAATGAAACCGGTAACCCGGTAGGTCAGTACTTTGGCCTGGTGGCAGAAGGACTGTTCAATACCTGGGACGAAATCAATGATACAAAAAGACCACAGTCTTCCTACGCGCCCGGCGCCAACGGCAGGGATGCCCTCCAGCCCGGCGATATCCGCTATAAAGATGTAAACGGCGATGGTGTCATCAACAACGACGACCAGATGCCCATCGGCTACTCCCAGTTCCCGCAAATCATTTATGGCTTCTCCTTCGGCGCCGCCTATAAAGGATTCGATTGCTCAGTGCTGTTCCAAGGCGCTGATAAAGCATCTGTATACCTCGAGCAAATGGCAGCATGGCCATTTGATACCGACTGGCGCAATGCTATGTCAGTACATATGGAACGCTGGAATGAAGAACGGTACAAGGCCGGTGAAAAAATCACTTTTCCCCGCTTGTCGCAAAGCCCCGCCGGTAACAACTATCAGCGCTCCAGCTACTGGCTGAAAGATGCCAGCTACCTGCGCCTGAAGAATGTGGAAGTAGGCTACACCTTTACGGATGGTATCCTGAAACGTGCAAAGATCGGCAGCATACGGGTATATGCCAATGGTATGAACCTCATTACCTGGTCGTCCCTGAAAACATACGACCCTGAAGCGCCGGACGGCCGCGGCCAGTTCTATCCGCAACAAAAGGTATATAACGTGGGGTTGAATCTGCAGTTCTAAAAAATACAAACTATGCAACAAGTAAAATACTATATCATATTAAGTCTGCTGCTGGGCGCATTCTTTTCCTGCACAAGGGATTTTCTCGAAAAGCCGCCATCCGTGGATATTACAGAAGATACTATTTTTTCAAAGATCAGGAATGCAGAAACATTTCTGTATGATGTATACGGCAACAGCGTGCCTTCAGGATTACCTACCGGCTGGAGCGTTTCCAGCAGTGGCGGCATTGTAGCCGGCGTATTGGCAGCCGCTTGCGATGAAGGCGATATCGCCGACAGCTGGCCCGGCACCAACCGGTTTAACGAAGGACAGTGGAACGCTAACGATAACCCGGAAGACGATTTTAATACGCATTATAAAGCCATCCGCAAGGCCAATATTTTTATGGAACGCATCGACGGCGTACCAGATGCCACCGCGGAATATAAAACACAGCTGAAAGCGGAAGCCCGCTTCCTGCGCGCCCTTCAGTACTTTGAACTGGTGAAACGTTACGGAGGTGTGCCTATCGTCGACAAGCGTTTGCTTAACAGCGACAACCTCAAACTGCCGCGTAACAAACTGGAAGAATGTATCAACTTTATCATCACTGATTGCGATGCCGCCGTAACCGGGTTGCCGGCTGCACAGGAAGGTTTCCTCCGGGGCCGCATCAGCAAAGGCGCGGTACTTTCACTGAAATCGCGCGTGCTGTTATATGCGGCAAGTCCCTTGTTCAATAGCGCCACCTCTTATGTACCTACTACCGACGCTACCGCTACACTGGTAGGCTATCATAACTATGATGCCACCCGATGGCAGAAAGCAGCGGATGCCGCTAAAGCGGTGCTCGACTGGGCGCCCACCGGCAGCTGCCGTCTCATCACAGAGTTTGGGGCAGATAGAAACTACGAGTATGTATGGTCGCAACCCGATAACGCGGAAATTATCCTCGCCAATAAATCAAACGGCTGGTGGGGTATTTACAGCGACTACTTCAACTTCACCATGCCGGTGAATATGTATGGAGGATGGTATGGTATTTCCGTGCCAATGAACTTCGTAAAACTTTATGAGAAGAAAACCGGCGGTGCCCAAACCTGGCCTGAATCCGGCGACAACGCCAACGCCATGTACGCTTCGCTGGACCCCCGCTTTGCACAATCAATAGGATACAACGGCGCCAACTGGAACAGTGAAATAGGTGCGGTGCAGATGTACATTAAAACAGATGGCAAACCCGCGCTGCATGGTGGCGACCGTGGCGGCGGACAATGGCTGCATAAGTTCCTGCCCCGCAGCGTTACCTGGTCTTCCTACGGCGCTACCATCAACTGGCCGGTATTCCGCCTGGCAGAATTTTATCTCAACTACGCAGAGGCATTGAATGAAGCGCAAGGCCCCGTAACGGAAGTGTATACCGCTATTAATACGGTTCGCGCCCGCTCAGGTATGCCCGCACTTTCGGGTAAAACAAAAGAAGAAATGAGAACGGCTATACGAAATGAACGCGCCGTGGAACTGGCCTTTGAAGAACATCGTTACTGGGATGTGCGCCGCTGGAAAATTGCGGGCGACGAAGGCGTGATGAATGGAAAGATGTATGGGCTGAGATTAAAGCCCATCGCCGGCAGCAGCGAATTTCATTTTGACCAGGTAGTGTTTGAACAACGGGTGTGGAACGATAAAATGTACCTGTATCCTTTCCCCAATGTGGAAATCTACAAACAATACATGATCCAGAACCCAGGCTGGTAACCCGATTGTAAACTTCAATACTGAAACAATGAACCGCATATATAAAATAAGTAAAACAGCTTTGCTAACGGCAACGGGTACACTAATCGCCGTTGCAGCATTGGCACAATCCGCTCCCGACTCGGCCTCGGTAACAGCAGATACCACCCTGCAGGTGCCCATGGCATATGGAGAACAGGCATGGTGGAAAGTAACCGGCGCCTATGGAAGAGTGAACGGTAACGTATTACGGAAATCAGCCGCCGCTACCCTCAGCAATGGCTTGTATGGCCGTATACCAGGGCTCACCGTTATGCAGGGCGGTGGAGAACCGGGCTATGATGCACCGTCCATGACTATACGCGGCGTTAGCTCCTATCGCGGGTCAGGAATCCTTACTTTTGTAGACGGATTTGAAAGCCCTTTTGACCAGCTGGCGGCAGATGAAATTGAAAGCATCACGGTGCTGAAAGACGCTACGGCTACAGCCATGTATGGTATCCGCGGCGCCAACGGCGTATTGCTTGTTACCACTAAAAGAGGATTCAACGGAAAACCTAAAATCTCCTTCCGCGCGCAAACTGGCTTCCAGCGCCCGCAGCGACTACCGGATTTCCTCGGCTCGTACGACTATGCCACGCTCTACAACGAGGCGCTAAGGAATGAAAGTAAAACAGACAGGTATTCACAGGCCGACCTGGATGCGTATAAAAGCGGCAACGACAAATACTTTCATCCTGACGTAAACTGGTATGATGAAGTACTGAAGAAGTCGGCGCCCATGTCGGAATACAACCTGAACCTCACAGGCGGTAACAACAACGCTACCTATTTTGTATCGCTGAACGTACTGAAAAATACAGGACTGTATAAGAACACAGATAAGAAAAGAGAAGAAAGCTCCAACGCCAATTTCCTCCGTTATAACTTCCGCTCCAATGTGGATATTAAAGTAACAAGGCGTTTAAGCACTTCACTGGACCTCGCCGGAAGGGTGGAAGACCGCAGCTATCCCGGCGTTGGCGCCCCGGAGATCTGGAGCAATATGATGCTTATACCACCAAATGCCTTCCCGGTGCGCAACCCCGATAACTCTTACGGAGGCACCTCTGTGTATCGCGGTAACCCCGTAGGACTGGTACTGGGCCGTGGCGTAGCTACCACGCACGCCCGCAGCCTGCAGGCTACCATGCGCCTCAGCTATGCCCTGGATCAGATTACACCGGGATTAAAAGCCGGTGCAGCAGTATCTTTCAATAACTGGTTCCAGGGTAATGATGATAAAACCAAACAGTTTGCGGTATTCCAGTTGCTCAAAAATCCGGCAGGAGATACCATCTACAATAAGTTTGGCGACAACACTACCATAGTAGAAAATGATGGGGTGAACGATCAGTGGAGACGCACCAACACCCAGTTCAATCTTACCTACAACCGTACCTTCGGTGAACATAGCATCGATGCCTTGATGCTGTACCAGCAGGATGTTTATACCATATCAGGTAACAACGTTCCCTATGCGCATCAGGGTACCGCCGGCAGGATAACGTACGCGTATAAACGAAAATACATCGGCGACTTTTCCTTCGGCTACAACGGCTCCGAAAATTTCCCCAAGGGCAAACGCTTTGGCTTTTTCCCCGCCATATCCGCCGGATGGATCCTGTCTGAAGAACACTTCCTGCAAGAGGCGCAGTGGATCAGCTTCCTGAAACTACGGGCCTCCTATGGCCAGGTGGGCAACGACCAGGTAGGTGGCCGCCGCTTCCCTTACAACCAGTACTACAGCAGCGGTGGAGGATATTACTTTGGTAAGGATAACCGCTACGCCGGTGGCATGGATGAAGGCAGCCTCGCTAACCCCGATATCACCTGGGAGAAAAACCGCAGGGCCAATATCGGGATAGACGCTTCCCTGTTGCACAACAGGATCAGCGTTATGCTCGACCTCTTCGACGAAAAAAGAACAGATATCCTGGCGGAAAGATATGGCGCTGTTCCCGGCTATATAGGCGTGGGACTGCCGGCTGAAAACGTAGGCAGCGTAAGGAACAGGGGCTTTGAATTACAACTGGGATACCAGAGCGAAGTAAAACATAGCTTCAGTTATTTTGCCACCGCCTCCGCAGCCTTCGCCCGGAATAAAATATTATACATGGCAGAAGCGCAACAGCCCTATGCCTATCTCAACCGCACCGGTCAAAGCATCGGGCAGCCTTTTGGCTTACAGGCCATCGGGTTTTTCAAAGATGAGGCAGATGTGAGTAACAGCCCGCAACAGATTTTTGCACCCGTGAAACCCGGTGATATCAAATACAAAGACCAGAACGGCGATCACATCATCGATATTTATGATGAAGTAGCCATCGGTAAACCCGTACTACCGGAATGGACCTTTGGTTTGCACCTGGGCGTACAATACAAAGGGTTCGATCTGGATGCATTTTTCCAGGGCGTCACTAACCGCAGCGTTATGTTATCCGGTCCGCTGGTATGGGCGTTTGTAAATGATGCGAAAGCAGCGCCCATCGCTATGGGCAGATGGACGCCGGAAACAGCGGCTACCGCCACTTATCCGCGTCTTACTACTGCGGCGAATGATAATAACTATCGCTCTACCGATTTCTGGCAGCGCAATGGCAGCTTTGTAAAACTGCGCAACATCGAACTGGGATACACCTTCCCGGCCTCGCTGTTGTCGCGTATCAGGATGCAGCAGCTCCGCCTGTATGTGAACGCAACCAACGTGTTTTCACTGGACCACATTCATTTTGCCGATCCTGAAACACTCAGCGGGTATCCCGCTATGCGCTCCATGAACGCAGGTGTACGTGTGCAATTATGATCATCATCTCAACAAAAAATTTCAAGGTTATGAAATATAAGTTTTGGTTATTTTTTACAGGAGCAGTTACACTCATCACAACCTCCTGTAAAAAAGATTTCCTGGACAGACAGATTAGTACAGAACTGACGAAAGACGAAGTATTTACTTCCTACGCCAGAACCCGCGACTTCCTCATAGGTACCTACGGCTTCCTGCCCGATGGCTTTAACCGGCTGGATAATGCCATGCTGGACGCCGCCACAGACGACGCTGAGTTTACCTGGGAAGGCAGCGCCATTCAACGCTACAATAACGGCAGCTGGAACCCCTACATAAACCCGGACGATAACTGGAATACCACTTACACGGCTATACGTCGTACCAATCTTTACCTGGAACAATCCGGTAATGTGGATCTCAACATGTATAAGCTCAACCCCGACGCCACCGCACAGCAAACGTACCGCAACATGACGGCCGACCTGGAGCGCTGGCGCTATGAGAACCGCTTCCTGCGCGCCTACTTTTATTTTGAACTGGTAACACGCTATGGCGGCGTACCGCTCATTACCAAAACACTGGCGTTGTCAGATAGTCTCAACCTGCCACGTAATACCTACGATGAATGCGTACAGTTTATCACCTCGGAATGCGATTCCGCGGCAGCGCATCTGGCGGTAACCGTGTCTGATAACGATCTTGGCAGGGCCACAAAAGGTGCTGCACTGGCGCTGAAAAGTCGTATGCTTCTCTATTATGCAAGTACTCTCAATAATAAAGGACACTTACAGGAGCGCTGGATAGCTGCCGCAAAAGCAGCAAAGGAAGTGATAGACCTGAATGCCTATCAGCTGGAAAATGATTACCGCGCACTGTTCCGCAGCACCACCAGTAAAGAAATCATTTTTGCGCATCGCTATGCTCCCGGCAATGGCTTTGAACGGGCCAACTATCCCATCGGTTATGATGGCGGCGGCAGCGGCACCACACCTACGCAAAACCTGGTGGATGCCTATGAAATGGCTGATGGCAGCACTTTTAACTGGAGTAACCCCGATCAGGCAGCGCATCCATACGATAACCGCGATCCGCGTTTAGTCATGACCGTGATCCTCAATAATTCCCAGTGGAAAGGCCGCGCCGTGGAAGCATATACCGGCGGCCGCGAAGGGAGGGGAGTAGACCGCGCTACTAAAACAGGCTACTACCTGAAAAAGTACGTGGATGAAAACCTCGACCTGGTACAGAATAAAACCAGCGTACACACCTGGATCCTGTTCCGCCTCGGTGAAATTTACCTCAATTACGCGGAAGCCATGAACGAGGCATACGGTCCCGATCAGGACCCGCAGGGCTTTGGCTTAACCGCCATTGAAGCCATTAACAAAGTACGTGACCGCGCATCGGTAAAGATGCCGCTGCTGCTGGCCGGTCAATGGAACACAGCCACTCTCCGCGATAAACTGCGCAATGAAAGAAGAGTGGAACTGGCCTTTGAAGAACACCGCTATTGGGATGTGCGCCGCTGGGAACTGGGTGTGGCATTGTTTAATACACCGGTATATGGCGTAAACATTACCCGCACCAACGCTGCTACATTTACGTATGAAAAAGTAGAGGTGGAAGGAAGGGTGTTTCAGCCCAAAATGTACTGGTATCCGATACCACAGGCGGAGAAAATGAAATCATCTGCCCTTACACAAACACCTGGCTGGTAAATGTATTTTAAAAGATAACTGAAATGAATATCAGAAAGGTTTTTCAGAGCGCGGTGCTATTCGCCATGATAATAAGTTTACCTGCTGTTGCGGCCATACCCCGCACGTATTATATAGATGCGCTGACCGGTAAAGATACGAACAACGGACTGTCGGAACAACAACCCTGGCGCAGTTTACAGCAGGTGAACAGCCACGTTTTTGAACCGGGTGATCAGATCTGCTTCCGCGCAGGCCGCATCTACGAAGGGCAGCTAAAGCCACAGGGAAGCGGCCACGCGCAGCAGCTGATCACCATTGATCAGTATGGCGACGGATACAAACCGCGCATCCAGGGCAATGGTGTAATGCCTGCAACGTTATACCTGCTGAATACAGAAGGCTGGGAGATCCGCAACCTGGATATTTCCAACTATGGCGCAGATATTAAGGCGCACCGCGCGGGAGTACAGGTACAGTTATCTGACTATGGTGTCGCCTCTAATATCTATCTCAAAAATATAGACGTGCATGATGTAAACGGCAGCCTGGTGAAGAATGACGGCGGCGGCGCAGGGATCATTTTCAGTAACGGTGGCCGGCATACCCGCTCAAAATTCGATAGCATCCTGGTGGCAGATTGCACTATCAAACGTTGTCAGCGCAACGGCATCCTTGTTAACGGCAACTGGTCCAGAACAGACTGGTTCCCCAACGAGCATGTAGTGATCCGCGGCAACCTGATAGAGGGCGTACCCGGCGATGGCATTGTGCCCACCGGCTGCGATGGCGTACTGGTGGAGTACAATATCATGCGGGATTGCCCCCGCTTATTACCCGATACGGAATCAGCTGCAGGCATATGGCCCTGGAGCTGCGATAATGCACTGATTCAATACAATGAAGTAAGCGATCACAAAGCGCCGTGGGACGGACAAGGTTTTGACTCCGACTGGAACTGCAATAACACCGTGATACAATATAATTACAGTCATGATAACGATGGCGGCTTTGTACTGGTATGTAACGACGGAAGCGCTGGTGCTTCACAGAGCAGCGGCAATAAAGGAACCATCATCCGTTATAACGTTAGCATGAACGATGGCTTGCGCACTACCGGTAAACATGCCGGCTTCGCGCCGGTTTTTCATATAACCGGCCCCGTAGTAAATACGCGTATATACAACAACATTATCTATCTGCCGGAAAGAGACATTAAAATGGACAGCACCCTGGTGGAAATGGGTAACTGGTTTGGTTATGCCGACAGCACCTGGTTCGCCAACAACATTTTTTATACCCGCAGCACGGCAGATTACATAATGAATAAAAGCAAACGTAATATCTACAGTAACAATCTCTATTTCGGCACACACCTTAACCGGCCGGCCGACAAAACGGCTGTTACGAAAGATCCGCAATTCCAGGCAGCCCCGTTAACCGGCATGCCTGGCATGGAAGCGCTGGAAGTTTTTCGTTTGCAGCCAGGTTCACCCGCTTTGAGAAAAGGCGCTGCACTACCGGATAAAATAGCAACAGACCTGTACGGGACCCCGTTATCGTTACCCCCCAATATAGGCGTAGATGGGAAATAAGGAAGCATTCTATTATTCACCATAAAAACTCCACTTTATGAAACCAAGTATGAAAATCCTATTGGCGCTCACCAGTTCCATGATCCTGTCCTGCGGAAAACAGGCGGCCGACAAACTCCAGCCGGTTGAATCAGCCCGTACAAAAACGGAGGCAGCTGCCGCACTCACCTGGGAAACCGTGCTGGACAACAGTTCATTTGCCAGTTACAGTGCATTTGAAGCAGCCTGGAACTACCTGTATCCCTGGGGTTCGGATCATAACGGTACCGCACGTATGTACGGCAGCACTTCTGATCATAATCACATTTACCTGAACGCAGGAATCCTTACTATTAAGGCCACACGCATCAACTGGAACGAAGGCAACAGTAGCAGCGATCCGTACCTTCCTATTCATTATCACAGCGGTGCTGTACATGCCAAAGCACAGGTACTGATCAACGACCAGTTTCCTGAGTGGGAAGTAAAAGGTGATTTTCAGGCGCCGTCTGTAGCCGGTTCCTGGCCTGCCTTCTGGCTTACCGGCGTTAACAGCTGGCCTCCGGAAAGCGATATCCTGGAGTTCAAAGGAAATGCCACCAACTGGCAGAATACTTTCAGAACCTGGCAGGATGTGTCCAGTATCTTAACAAATGTTTCATCCCCCGGCAACTGGCACAATTACCGCGTTTGGATTACTAAAGTAAGCGCTACTGATGTGAACATTCATTATTACATCGACAACGTATGGAAAGGAATGCATGTGGCCAACTTTGTAGACAAGCCTATGTATATTATCATCAACATGCAGATGGAAGGCTCCAGCGGCAGCAGCGGCCCTGCCGGAGATACTTATTACAATGCTAAAAATATCTACGTTGGCCGCAACCGCGCCTGGTAGCAATAAGTAATATTACTGAAGACCTTGCAGTATCTTATTACTGCAAGGTTTTTTATTAAACTATCTCCCAAAATATATACTAATTTACGGGAGATGATAACGCTGCTGGTATTACAGCCCCATTTGTACTGCCCACGGTTTATCCTCTTTACCTTCAAATAACCACTGGTCACTTTCTCCCTTGATAAAAAGCAGTTATTTTTATACATTGGCGCACCAGCTTCTTTAGTTGGTTAACAACAGATTTCTAATCACCGCTTATGAAGAGATTATTATTCGGATGTGCAGCCATCCTCATGGCCGCTACTGCCTATGCCCAGGAAAATGCCCTATGGCTCAGGAACCCCGCTATCTCTCCCGATGGTAACACCATTGCCTTCGGTTATAAAGGAGATATTTACCGGGTAGATACCAAAGGTGGAGTGGCCGTTCCACTTACCATTCATGAAGCCCACGACATGCTCCCGGTATGGAGTCACGATGGCAAATACATTGCCTTTGCCAGCGATCGTTATGGCAACTTCGATGTATTTGTGATGCCCGCCGCAGGCGGCGCACCGGTACGCCTCACCATCAACAGCGCCGGCGATTTCCCGTACGACTTCACCACCGACAATAAGCAGGTGCTTTTCGGAAGTGCACGAAACGCGCCCGCAGCCAGCGTAAGGTTTCCTTACCGCCTCTTCAGGAACATGTATACCGTTCCGGTAACCGGTGGCCGCGCAACACTGCTTAGCGCCGCAGGAGCCGACGTAGCGCATTACAACAAAGCAGGCAATAAAGTAATTTTCCAGGACCGGAAAGGATATGAAGATCCGATGCGTAAACACCACGTGTCCTCTGTTACCCGTGATATCTGGGTAATGGATCTTGCAAAAGGCAGCTACGAAAAAGTATCAGAATATGTTGGGGAAGACAGGGAACCCGTATTCGGTAATGGCAACGATATTTATTATCTCAGCGAAAAAGGCGGTATCTCACAGAACCTCTTCAAAGGTGCGCTCACAGATAAAGCCAGCATGCAGCAGCTTACCACCTTTACCAAACACCCGGTGCGCAACCTATCCAGGGCAGATAACAACACCCTTTGCTTTACCTATAACGGTGAAATATATACGCTGAAAGAAGGCGAACAACCACGTAAACTGGAAGTAAGCATCTTCAACGACGGCAGGGCCGGTACCGTAAAAAATGTACCAGTGAGTGGCAACACCACCGAATTTGCCATGAGCCCGGACGGGAAGGAAATGGCGTTTGTGGCCAGGGGGGAAGTGTTTGTTACCAGTGTGGAGGGCAATCTTACCAAACGCATCACCAACACTCCTCAACAGGAAAGAATGGTGCAGTGGTCGCCCGATGGTAAACGCCTCATCTATGCAGCAGAGCGCAACGGTAACTGGGACATCTATCAGACTACCAAAGTACGCAAAGAAGAACCCTACTTTTTTGCCGCCACCCTGCTGAAGGAAGAACCGGTGATTGCCACATCAGCAGAAGAATTCCAGCCGCTGTTTTCACCGGATGGAAAAGAAATTGCCTATATCGAGAACCGTAATATCCTCAAAGTATTTAACATCGCCTCCGGTAAAAGTCGCACGTTGTTGCCCGCAGGCCGCAACCATTCCTACTCGGATGGCGACTGGAGCTTTGAATGGAGCCCGGACGGTAAATGGATAGCCGCAGATGACCAGCAGGGTTATTTCATCACAAAGAATGCTTCGCTCATCCCTGCCGATGGTAAAGGAACATCCATTTACCCTGTGAACAGCGGCTTCGGCGAAGGCAACACCAAATGGGCCGTCAACGGAAAAATGCTCACCTGGACCAGCAGCCGCGAAGGGCGTAAATCCCTCGCCCAGCAAGGCAGCCGGGAAGTAGATATCTACGCCATCTTCTTCGACCAGGAAGCATACGACAATTATAAGCTGTCGAAAGATGAATTCAATCTCCTGAAAGAAAAAGAAGCAGCCGGTGGCAAAGCAGCGAAAGACTCTGCGCTGAAAGCCAAAGATTCTGCCGACACAAAAAAAGCATTCCATCCTGATTTCAATAATCTCGAAAACAGGAAAGTAAAACTTACCATCAACAGCGCCTCCATCAGCGACTATGTGCTGAGCAAAGATGCCGGTAAGCTATACTACATGGCTGCTTTCGAAAAAGGATACGACCTCTGGGTAACAGAACCAAGAACCGGCGAAACAAAGATCCTCGCTAAGTTAGGCGGCACACCCGGCGGCATTGAACTAAGCAAAGATGGTAACACCCTCTTCGTCAGCAACCGTGGCAGCGTGGTAAAAGTAGACGCCAACAGTGGCAAAATTACGCCGGTGTCTATCAGCACGGAACTATCACTCAACCAGGACGAAGAACGTAAATATATTTTCTGGCACGCATGGAAACAGGTAAAGGAGAAGTTTTATGATCCAACTATCCGTAACATCGACTGGAAAATGTACGGCGATAACTATGCACGCTTCCTTCCGCACATCAGCAACAACTACGATTTTGAAGAATTGCTGAGCGAACTGCTCGGAGAGCTGAACGGCTCCCATACCGGCGGCCGCTACTCTCCCCAGCTGCTGAATGGCGACGCTACCGCATCCTTAGGTTTACTGTATGATGAAACCTCCACTGCCGATGGCCTCAAAGTAGACGACATCATTGCCGGTGGTCCCTTTGATAAAGCCGCCAGCAAACTGAAGAAAGGTAACATCATCGAAAAAATCGATGGCGAAAGCATCACCGCTGCATCCGACTGGGCATCGTTACTGAACCGCAAAGCAGGAAACAACATCCTGGTAAGCATCTACAACCCGGATACCAAAGCCCGCTGGGAAGAAACCGTGAAACCCATATCCGCCGGCGAAGAAACTACGCTCATGTATAAACGCTGGGTAGAACATACCCGCGAAATGGTAGATAAACTCAGCAACGGTAAAGTAGGCTACGTACATGTACAAGGCATGAACGACGCCAGCTACCGTTCCGTATACGATGAAGTAATGGGCCGCAACCGCGATAAGAAAGCCCTCATCGTAGATACCCGCTTCAACGGCGGCGGATGGCTGCACGACGACCTGTACAACTTCCTCAGTGGTAAAAAGTACCTCGAGTTTGCGCCACAGGGCGAAAAGCTCAAAGGCGGTGAACCCACCGGCCAATGGCAGGCGCCGAGCTGCGTACTCATGAGCGAAGGCAACTACAGCGATGCATTCATCTTCCCATACATTTACAAACAGGGTAACATCGGTAAACTCATCGGTATGCCCGTACCCGGCACCGGTACCGCCGTTTGGTGGGAAACACAGATCGATCCAACAATGGTATTCGGTATTCCAATGGTAGGCACTATCGGTAAAGAAGGCCGCCCCACCGAAAACCTCCAGATAGAACCGGACATCAGGGTGCCGCTTCGTTATGAAGAGTTCCTGGCTGGTAAGGATGCCCAGCTGGAAGCTGCGGTGAAGGAGATGTTGCAGGAAATTAAATAAAATGGGTTAATGATAGGAGAGCCCCTGTAGTGAATGCTGCAGGGGCTTTTTTGTTTATTTAATTTTTCGTAAGCTTAAAAGATTATCCAAAAGTGCAAGCACAATAAAGTTCATACTGATTGTGGAATCGTTTTTAGAAACTAAAGTAATGTTGGTTCCTTTATTAGGATCCTTGAAAGTAACCTGGATATCAAAACTAGTTATCAGTTCTGTAAATGTTTTCGCTTCCGCCGAAATCGCAGGCGTATATATCCCTTCGGAAAAGGACATGTCAGCTCTTAAATCGGATATACTTCCGATTACATTTCCATTCCATATTATTGTATAAGTTTCAGCCATAAATCCAGTTAAAAAGGACAATTAAATAACTATTTATCTATCACGATGTTGTTAAAAGTATTATTATATTAGTTATTAGTTATATGCAATGGCGGCCGTTGATGGTGTACAAAACTCTCAGCACTGCTGAGAGAAATTCATCCTAAACGTTGCCCATTCCTTATTGCGGAATATCAAACTAGGCTTTCCAATAAAAATATTTGATAAAGAAAGCTTCATGAGATTTTCGAAGGCGATGACATGCTTGAAGATGCAGGTACAATATCATAGATCAAAGAAACTATAGGTAGAGGAAAGTTGCAATGGCCAAAATCATTATATGAAAAGCTTCTTATTTGTCATTTTAATAGTTTTTCTGTATTAATTATAGTACTTCTCGTTCCCACGGTGGGTATTACTATGAATTATTATAAACAATCTGTAAATCTATACTTATGAACAATCTCAGCGACCCCATACTTTTCCTTATCATAGGAGTCTTGTTTTTCGCAGTCCAGATAGTGATTATCAGATGGGTATTGAGAATTAATGATATTGTATTCTATTTGGACAAAATAAATGAAAAGCTATACAAGATCACTGAGGAAAAAAAGTTGAATAACAATAATTCCTAAACTATGACACTGAACGCCTTCCTTCTAATTGTCTTTGTAATTGTTATTGTCTACTTGGCCTTTCGACATGATAATATTAAAAAGAAAAAAGAGGACACCAGAAAAGCTGAATACGAAGCTGCATTATCGGCAAAACATGCAGTTTATCAGCAAGCATTGCGTACAGATGATCGGCAGTTAGCTCTTAAGTTGGGCAGGGAGTATTATTCATTTTTAAGAGGAGGGAGCCTGTCGGTTTATGATGAACAAGCATTGACCAATGATTTATCCACCATGAAACAGCAATCGTAATGAAGATGGCATATTTTTTTGCTTCCTTGGCTATTGGAATTAGACAATACCATTATGAACCCTGAAACAATTAAGAACGATTGCAAGGTTAAGGCGGCATATGCCTATGGGACGCATTATGTTTATTCTAAACGTATGCGTAGAATGGAGAAGTGGATTCGATTCAATACGACATTGGGTGTCATGGTGCCAATATTAATAGGATCAATCGTACTTACGTACGGCACTGGGAATTTAACGATAATTGCTATATGGATAGCCGGGCCTCTAGGACTGTTCCAGGTCGTCTTATCCGTTCTATCTCTCACGTACAATTGGGAAGAGCGAAGATCAAGCTATTTGGAAAGTACACTAGGTAATCGGAAGTTATTTGAAGGATATACGTTATTGACAGAAAAAAATGGAGATATAACTGGGGAATATATTGAGCTTCTAAATTTAGACTCCCAGCAGAACAATCAGGATGATAAATACCCATTTGATGATCATGAAACTAGAATTGCTCATCGTGCAGGCCTCCGGCAGGTGAGATTAAAGTGTTTGGAGTGTGATGAAATCCCGGTTTCAATGGAATCAACGCAATGTAATCTATGTGGTAAATATAAATTTAACCTCTTAAAGTTAAAGTATGAGTAAATCAGTTAATGCCGTTTTAGCCGGATTTATGAATCTCTCTCCAAATGAGAAAGAAGAAGTTCGTAAGTTTCTTAAGGAAGAGCAGTCTATGTGGGAAAATGATCGATTTCAGAAACGCGAAAAATTAAACGAGGAAACTAAACGAGTTACAGGTCCTTCAGCCTCTTCAACCTGTCCATGTTGTCAAAGATAAATTTGGAAACCACTTTGCGGTTTATCTTTGTAACAAATACTAAATATATTTTACCAAATATATCTTTTGTATAGTCTTAACTCCAATAAAAAACGTAAATGAGCAATTTAGGCAAAGAAGCATTAAGTATTGCAGGATTGATTAAAACAATAACCGAGGCATATCCGGATACTTTGGGAATGCTACAAACATATGTATTAGTGAATCGCATATCCTTTAGTTTCAAAGATCGGACGCCCAACATTAATGATATACGATATAGTTACGAGAGATATTCAATACTTCCCCCTATCAGTTTGGAGGAAGAACCACGCTATTGGGGTGCCATGTTTGAAGGTCTGATTCCTGAGTTAAATGACATATTTATCCGGGATTTTATTGCGAAACGTTCATCACCTGTGGAGCGGATAGTCTGGACATCTGAGATTATTAAACAACTGGCCTCCTATTTCCATGTAACAGATGAGGAAAGAATCAGTAGGCTGTTATGGGAGGTTATAAAGGCAAATAATCCTTAGTGACCAGCCAGGATGACAAAGACGTCCATCCCATCCCCCAAATCCTCCCATTTCTCCCTACCCCTTGTTTCTCATCCCCTTATACCTTAGCTTTGGGTTCATAACAATCTCCGGAAATATCAACCAATTGCAGGCATTTTTATAAGAGATGATGAGCGATTACTCCTACTATGCTGATGATGAGCTGGTTCAGCTGATGGGTAAAGATGATCACAACGCCTTTACAGAAATTTACAACCGTTACTGGAAACGTTTGTACGTATTGGCCTACGACCGCCTGCGTTCCCGTGAACTGGCGGAAGATGTGGTCCAGGACGTACTTACCGGCCTTTGGCAACGCAGATCGCAAACCATCATCCGGTCGCTGCCGGCCTACCTGGCTACTGCCAACAGGTACGCCGTATTTACACAATTGTCAAAAATGATCCCCGTAGCAGCCGTGGAAACCCTCCCGGAAGCCGTACAGGCTGTTACAGACGACACCGCCCAGCTGCATTTCCTCCAGCAATCCATGCAGGAACAATTAAAGCAACTGCCCGAAAAATGCCGCATCGTATTCGACTATAGCCGCAATATGGGCATGAGCAACCGGGAAATCGCCACCGAGCTGAAGATCTCCGAAAAAGCCGTGGAAAAGCATATCACCAAAGCCCTGCATCGACTCCGGCTCCAGTTCCGGAACTACTTTCACGCCCTTTTTTAAAATACCCATAAATTTTTTTTACCGGAGGTAGGGTAGCACCCTTCTTTCCGGACATTACTATATAGGACCCTGTAAATTATTATCACGGATGGAAATGAATGAACTGGCCATACTATCAAAAAAGTACCTTGCCGGAGCGGCCAGTGACGAGGAGAAGGACCGTTTGCTGCAATGGTACAATGCGTATGATGAGCAAAGCCTGACGGCTCGCTTAACCGTAGCTGAAACAGAAACCGAAGCAGCAATGGAGCAACGGATGCGCCACCGGCTGATAGCGGCTACAGCGCCGGCGTCGCGGGTAGTGCCCATGCAACGCCGCAAGGGATGGAAAGTGGCAGCGGCCGTATTATTGCTGGTAACGGCAGGCGCCAGCTTCTATGTATGGCAGTCAGGTAAAAAACAGGTGCTCGCAGAAAAAGCGGCGACCATCATGCCCGGAAGCGATAAAGCCACGCTCACGCTGGCAGATGGAACGGTGGTAAACCTCGACAGTGCCGGTACGGGAGTACTCACAGTACAGGGGAATAGTAAAGTAGAGAAAACCACGCACGGACAAATCGTATATAAAAACGAGGAGGCAACAGCATCTGCAGTAGCTTATAATGTATTACGCACGCCCCGCGGCGGGCAGTATAAAATCACCCTGCCGGATGGCACAGATGTATGGCTGAATGCCAGCTCATCTATCAGCTATCCCACGGCGTTTACGGGAAAGGAGAGAACGGTGAGTATCACAGGTGAAGCGTATTTTGAAGTGGCCGGCGATGTGGAACGCCCTTTTACGGTAAAGGTAAACAACATGGAAGTATTGGTGCTGGGCACACATTTCAATATCAATGCCTATGCAGATGAAAGCACCATCAATACCACCCTGCTGGAAGGAGCGGTGCTGGTAAAAACAAGCAGTGCGATGCGCCATCTCAACCCTGGTCAGCAGGCAAAGGCTACACCGGCAGGCGACGGGATTATAAAAGTAGGCAGGGTAGATGTAAACGGTGCCATCGCCTGGAAGAACGGGTATTTTTCTTTTGAAGAGGCGGATATCCCTACCGTAATGCGGCAATTATCCAGGTGGTATAATATAGAAGTAAAATACAGCGATAAAATACCCGGAGAAACATTTACCGGGGAAATAGGAAGAAGTCTTACACAGGAACAATTGTTAAAAGTATTGTCACAGGCAAAAATAAACTTTAAAGTAGAGGAGGGGAGACGGATCATTATTTATCCATAAGCTAAATCAATAACCAACCATAGCTGATACCACCAACGTCAGCGAAACAACCAATGTTGCCAGGCTTACCAACGCCTGCACAGATAGCTATCCAGTAATATCATGTTATGAATTGATGAGGTCCACCGGACGCGGAGATCTTATGTTTCATCCATAAAAAAAACCTGGTGTCAAGATTGGCGTCCGCACCAGGTTTTGATCAATGGTTAACCCTGTTCAGGAAAGCTTTTCACTGCCTGCAAAGGCGGATGAGAAACATTTTGTCAACCAAAAACCAATCTAAGGTATGAAAATTAATGTTGTTCGCAACCCGCATGGGTTTTCCATGTCATTGGTTCGTTCACTTGTTATTGGAAGGTACCCACAACCAGGGACCAATTATGTCACCAAAATCTGGCGAGTAATGAGAATGACCGCAGTTTTATTAACGGTACTGGCTTTACACGTTTGTGCCAGTGGAGTTTCACAAACGGTTACAGTGTCCTGCAAGGATATGCCGCTGCAGCAACTGTTCAGTGTAATCAAACAACAAACCGGGTACGTGTTTTTTTACCGGAGTAAAGATCTGTCAGATGTGAGTCCTGTGTCGGCAGAGATCCGGGAAGTTCCGCTAAAAGCTGCACTGGGAAAATTGCTGAAGGATAAACCGCTAACCTTCGACATAGAAGGCAACACCATCGTTATTTCCAGGAAAGCAACCACCCAAAGCAACGAGGAAGCACTCCCCCCGGAAGATGTGCGCGGTAAAATAGTGGACAGTAAAGGTAATCCTGTACCGGGCGTATCGGTCCGTGTAAAAGGCAGTAATACGGCTGCTATCACCGATCAAACAGGGTTCTTTATTCTTCGTAACACCGACGCGCGCGCAGTGCTGCTCATTTCATGCGTAGGCTTTGAGTCCAAAACCGTCAGCATGGGCGGCAAATTCACCATCGAAGTGGAACTGAAAGCTAAAGTAGATGACCTGAACCAATACGTGGTAGTAGGCTACGGCAGCACTAAAAGAAAAGACCTCACCGGCTCGGTGGCCTCGGTAAATGTGGACGAAGTAAAGAACATCTCTTTTGTGAGCATCGACCAGGCGCTCGCCGGTAAAGCTGCAGGCGTACAGGTTACCCAGTCCGACGGCTCCCCCGGCGGCGTGGCAAAAATCCGCATCCGCGGCGGTACCTCCCTGCTCGGCGGCAACGATCCCCTCTACATCATCGATGGCGTACAGGTAACCATTCAAAACAGGTACATCCAGAACCAGGCGGAAGTGGTAAACCCCATCGAAAGAGCCGGCAGCGATGATCCCAATAACACGGTAAGCGGTTCATTCTCCCGCGGCCTCAACAGCCTCGCCGGGTTAAATATCAACGATATCGAAAGCATCGATATCCTGAAAGATGCTTCTGCTACCGCTATCTACGGTTCCAAAGCAGCCAACGGCGTTATTATCATCAACACCAAAAAAGGTAAACTGAACCAGAAACCAGTGCTGGAAGCCAATTACTATGCAGGCGTCAGCACGCCCATCAAAGAAAAACTGCTCAACGCTACGGATTATATCTCGCTGCTTACAGAAGCCGCGGTAAACCTGAATACCGCCCGCGCAGCAGCAGGCGAGGCCTCCAGCACAAAGGCGGATAATATCATTAAGAACCCATCCAGTCTTGGTACAGCTAACACCGACTGGCTCGGCCTCGTACTCCGTAACGCTACCTCGCAGAACGCCGATATCTCCGTGCGTGGCGGTGGCTCCGGCTCCCGGTACTATACTTCGCTGGGATATAACAAGCAGCAGGGCGTAGTGCTCGGAACTGATTTCTCCCGTATCTCCGGTAAAATCAGTCTCGATAATGAAATCACCAGCCGCTTCAGGATCATCACTAATCTCGACTACGGCTTCACGAAAAATAACATCACCAACGGTATTTATCCGGCGGCATTCTTTGCACCGCCTACCTTGCCTGAGCGCAACCCCGACGGCTCTTATTACCGCTTCCTGGGTTCGCAGATAGGTGGGTACGACTACCAGGGCAATCAAAATCCGATGATCCTCCTGGATGGGATCAACGAAGGAAAAACATCTTCCCTCCTGGGATCTCTCTCAGGCGACTACGACGTACTGAAAGACCTGAAATTCAGATCTACGGTATCTGTCAATTATAACAACTACCACCAGCTGAACTATGTACCCAGTTCGGCAGTGATCGCGTCCCCCAGCGGAGTAGACGACTCCAATGGCGGCACCGGCTCACAGTCGCAAACAGAAGATGTAAACCTCTTCTTTGAAAATACCCTTACCTGGGATAAACAGTTCAATAAAAATAACCGGCTAAATCTCCTCGGTGGTACCTCCTGGCAGAAATACCGTTACAACTCCTTTTCCGCCAGCGGACAGGGTTTTCCGGACGATAAATACCTGAACAACCTTTCCTCCGCAGCAGTTACTTTACCCGGAACCGGTATCTCCGGCCAGAACTCCCTGCTGAGTTTCTACATGCGCGCTAACTACGCATTGAAAGAAAAATACCTGTTCACCTTCACCGGCCGTTCAGACGCATCTTCCAAATTCCCGAAAGATAACCGCGTGGGTTACTTCCCCTCCGGCGGTATAGCGTGGCGCATTTCTGAGGAACCCTTCATGAAAAAAGCAACGTGGGTAAATGAACTGAAACTCAGAGCCAGTGGTGGTTATACCGGTACGCAGAATTTTGGCGATAACCTCTACTATACCTTGTATACACCCGGCTCCTACGGCGGCGTGAACGCACTCGTTCCAACACAGCTGGGTAATGAAAAAATTAAATGGGAATCTACCCTGCAGAAAGACCTGGGCCTCGACTTTGAACTGTTTGGCTCCCGCCTGCGCGGTGTGCTCGGCTACTATGAAAAAAATACCACCGGCCTGTTAATGGCTACACAACTGGCGCCCAGCTCATCTTACAGCAGCGTGATCTCCAATTTCGCCACCATCAATAACAAAGGACTGGAACTGGACCTCCGCATGGATTTCATCAAAGGCAAACAATTCCAGTGGGCAGGCGCCATCAATATTTCCAGGAACCGGAGCAAAGTAACCGACATCAACGACGATTTTACCAATGCCGGGGAAATCAGCTCCTACATCCAGGGCAACAGCATCGTAAGAAAAGGGGAACCCCTGGGCCTCTTCTACGGCTATAAAATGAAAGGCATCATACAGGATGCAAAGCAACTGGAAGACTATAAAAAAGAATTCACGCTGGCCCGGTACTTTGCCCCATACCTCGGTATCGGCGATCCGATGTATGAAATCGGCGACAACGGATTCTTTAAAAGCGATGTGATAGGAAAGTCGCAGCCCGACTTCTTCGGCGGCTTTACCAACACTTTTACCTTTAAGAATTTCAGTCTGATCACCTTACTGACCTTCTCCTATGGCGGAGACCTGCTTTATCTCACAGATATCCAGAATAAATATTTCGATAGCTATGCCAACAGAGGGGTGAGCATAAAAGACCGCTGGACACCGGAAAACCACAGTAATACCCGGCCGCGCCTCATGCTAGGTGAAAATGCCACCGGCCCTTCCAGCAACGATATCTACGATGGTTCCTATCTCAAATTAAAATCCATTACGCTTACCTACCAGCTGCCTGCAAGAATAGCCTCCTCAATGCACATCAGGGATGCTTCCATGTACGCATCTGCTACCAACCTGTTTACCATCACAAAGTACCCGGGGCCCGATCCGGAAGTAAGCAACAATCCCTACAGCCTTATCAATGGCAGCACGGATGTAAGCACCTTCCCCACAACAAAGCAGTTTAACATCGGTCTTCGTTTTGGATTTTAAAACAACAAAAAAGATTTTATGAAAAGGATCATATATACCCTGCTCGGCACAATATTAATAGCAGGAACTTCCTGCAAAAAGGAGCTGGGAAAATTACCGGAAAATGCCAAGGTAGATGGTAATACTATCATCGATCAACGGACCTCGGAAATCGCCCTCAATGGCGTTTATTACCGCTTTGCCAATGTGGACGCCGCCAATAACGTAACAGATTGGTTTGAACACGAAGTACCACCTGCCGTATTTGCGGGGTACATGGGATATGGTTACGGGGAAGATGACGCGGAAAACAACAATTATACTAACTCCTTCTTCAGCAGCATTTACTGGACATCCTCCTATCAATTAATAAACGCAGCAAACGGTCTTATAAAAGGCGTTTCCCTGCTGGAAGACAAAGCATTTACCAACAACCGTAAAAAAGAAGTATTGGCAGAAGCCCGGTTCCTGCGCGCTTACGGCCATTTTAAAATACTCAGCTACTTCGGCCAGTGGTTCGATCTGAGCAGCCCGTATGGCGCACTGCTGCGCGATGAATTTGTAACAGTAGGAGCCACCGCAAAAGCACGTAGTTCTGTGAAAGACAGCTACACCGCTATCCTCGCAGACCTCGATGATGCCATCGCCAACGCCCCGGCACAAAACAAAGCATTTTACGCTACCCGCTGGGCAGCAATGGCCCTGAAAATGAAAGTGCTCATGAGCCACGGCCAACCTGCTGATTACCCCGTGATAACCGCGATGGCAGACAGTATCATCCTCAACAGCCCATACACCCTGGAGCCGCAGATGAAAGATATCTTTTACGTAAAAGGACTCACCAGCCCGGAAGTAATACTCGGCATTAAATCACAGCAGAACCAGGAAAGCTACTACTACCTGCTCAGTCGCCAGTACTGGCCAGGCGCATCTTTTCTCTATGTAGCCAAAACAGCGCTGAAAACCCTGCTTGCGAACGATCCCCGCGGCGCCTGGATGATAGGTTCCGCCAACAGGTATGCGGCCGGTACCTTCTACTTCCTGAAATATATCAAGGAAGGATCCACGCCCACACCATTATCAGAAACAGCCTATGCGCTCCGCTTAACAGAAGTATACCTCCTGAAAGCAGAAGCCATTGTGCGTTCCGGCGGCAGCCTCGCCGCCGCCCGCGATATCCTGAAAAATATCATGGGCCATGCCGGCGTAACAGATTTCTCCGCAGCCGATAACGCTACAAGCGTAAATGAAATGCTCAAACAGCTGTACCTCGAAACGGCCCGCAACCTTGTGGGGGAAGACGGCCAGGAGTGGCTGTCGCTGTTGCGCCTCCCTTCTTCACTGATACAGGAACTGAGGCCCACGGCAAACGATAAGGTAAAATATATCATGCCTATCCCGCACACTGAATTTCTTAACAACCCGGCCATCGGTGAGCAAAACCCAGGCTATCAGCAATAATAACCTTTAAATATTCAGTATGAAGATCCACACACCCACCATGTTTACAACGCTGCTGCTGGCCGCCGCCTGCAGTCAGCCCAAAGCCCCGTCTGCCAGTATTACAGCGGAACTGCGCGGATTGAAAGACTCCGTTGTTTTCATCTCCATACCGGTAGCCGATTCGGCTAAAACAGATACGGTGCCGGTAAAAGATGGGCGCTTCACCTGGACCGGTAACATCACGGAGCCACAAAAAATATATATCGGCACCTCCACCCGCTACCTGGAACTGTTCATGGAAAATGCCGCCATACAGGTAAACGGAAATATGGATTCAACAGACCAGATAAAGATCACCGGCTCCGCTACACAGGATGCTTACGAAGCCTTTAAAAAATCGATCACGGATATCACCAGCCAGGAAGATACCCTCTATTCAAAGTATGATGAGGTAAAAGATAATGATACCGCGAAAGCAGCGCTGGAAGCAACGCTCGAATCCCTGCGCAATCAACGCCGTGGCCGTACCAAAGCATATATCAAAGCGCATCCGGAAAGTGCGCTGAGCGTAAGTATGGTGGCCGATATGGCGGTGATGGGAGAATACGCACCGGTAGATAGTATGTTCCGTACACTCACCCCCGCAGCACAACAAACCGCTACCGGCGTACGACTGGCAAAGCGTCTCGCCGTTTTGAAAAAGAGTGCTATCGGTCAGCCGATGATCGATTTTACCCAGGGTGATGTAGATGGTAAACCCATTCACCTGTCCGACTTCAAAGGCAAATACGTACTGCTCGATTTCTGGGCCAGCTGGTGCGGGCCCTGTCGCGCAGAAAACCCCAACGTGCTGAAGGCTTACAACAAATTCAAAGACAAAAACTTCACCGTTCTCGGCGTATCGCTCGATGATAAGGCCGATAAATGGAAAGAAGCTATTAAGCAGGATGGCATGCCCTGGATGCAGGTATCCGACCTGAAAGGCTTCCGCAACGAGGTAGCGCAGGAATACGGTATCCAGGCCATCCCGTCTTCTTTCCTGATAGATCCGCAGGGCATCATCATCGCCAAAGAATTAAGAGGAACTGCACTACATACCAAACTGGCCGAAATATTAAAGTAAAAAACAACGCAGGTATGAAAAAAATAACCACCTTACTGGCAGCTGCATTAATTACCGCAGCGGCCCATGCACAGCAAAACACGACCATCACCGCTACTATCAAAGACCTGCCAGCAGGACAATGGGTGTATTGGCGCTCACAGGGCAACGACGATCGCCGCGATTCGGTACAAACTACCGCCGGCGGATTCACGATCAAAACAAACATCGCCCCCGGCGAAGCCGACTTCTACATAATCCAGATCGGGAAAAAGTATGAACCCAATAGCCTGTTCCTGTATTACCTGGATAAAGGTAACCTCACCATAAAAGGCGATGGGCCTATGTTTAAGGAGGTTACTTTCTCCGGCCCGCAATACGTAAAGGACAACAACGAATACGAGGCCATGCTGAAACAGGCGCCCGGACTAAAAGGCCAGGAAGACCTTTACAAACAGGCTAATAAATTATATGAAGCAAGGGATTCTGCCGGACTGGCTGCCCTGCAACCCGAATTGAAAAGGATGCGGGAAGAGAGCGCAAACCTCACCAAACAATGGATCCTGCAACATCCCAAATCCGGGATCAGTGCATCGTTGCTGTCGCACCTCAACGATGTGCCGCTCGATGAACAAGAAAGTATCTTTAATAAATTGTCTGCCGCCGCAAAGGAAAACGGCCCTGCAAAACGGATTGCCCACAGCATCCGCGTGAATAAACTCACCGGCATTGGCAGCATGGCGCCCGACTTCACCCAAAATGATACATTAGGCAACCCCGTTTCCTTAAAAGATTTCCGCGGTAAATATGTACTCGTGGATTTCTGGGCCAGCTGGTGCCACCCCTGCCGGGAAGAAAATCCAAACGTAGTGGCAGCCTTTAAGAAATACAACAGTAAAAATTTCACCGTACTCGGCATATCGCTGGACCAGCCCAATGGCAAAGAAAAGTGGCTCAACGCCATCCACCAGGATAACCTTACCTGGACACACGTGTCTGATCTGAAATTCTGGAACAACGCCGTAGCCAAACAGTATGATATCCATGGTATTCCGGCTAACTTCCTCGTAGATCCAACCGGTAAAATTATCGCCAAAAATCTGCGCGGTGAGGAACTGGAGAAGAAACTCGCGGAAGTGTTATAATCATCTCAAAAAAACAGCAGCATGAAATATAGTCTCATTGCCCTTCCTTTTATAGCCCTGCAATTCGGGGCACAGGCGCAGGAAAAGTTACCATTTACCCTTACGGGAGATATTAAGGGCCTGCCCAATCGCTACGTGTACCTCAGTTATGCGGAAGGCGACAAGGAATACCGGACCGACAGCGCATTGTCGAAAAACGGGCAGTTCACTTTCAGTGGTAAACTGGTGCAGCCGGTAGAAGGACGTCTTTATTTAGATAAAAACGCCGCCAGGTACGGCGAAGGAGACATGGCCTCCTTCTTCATGGAAGCAGCCTCTATGAAGCTGACATCCGCCACCGGGCGGCTGAAGGAAGCAAAACTCACCGGCTCCAAATCCCAGCTGGACCAGGATCTGCTCACCGCTGCCCGCGCACCTATCCAGAAAAAGCTCCAGCCGTTATCGGACGCTTTTAATAAGCTGAATAAAGAATACATTGCCGCCATCAGAGCAAAGAAGCCGGAGGCAACGCTGGAATCCTATAAAACAAAGCTGGATAAGCTGAAAGACCAGATGGAGCCTTACTATGAGGCCATGGAAAAAACAGATAAAGCCTTTGTCACCCGGCATCCCAACGCCTATGTATCTGCACAGCTGCTTCGCTTCCGCATAAGCAACATGCCTTTGCAGGAAGGCGAAGCCTTTTATGCAAAAATGTCGCCGGCCATGCAGCAAAGCACCGATGGCCTCGAAATCAAAAAGGAACTGGATGGCCTGCGTGCCGGCTCCCCCGGCAGCCCTGCCCACGAGTTCACCAAAACCGATATCAATGGCAAAAGTATCAGCCTGGCGGAGTTCAAAGGCAAATACGTGATGCTCGACTTCTGGGCCAGCTGGTGTGGTCCCTGCCGCAAAGGCAATCCCCACCTGAAGGAGCTATATAGTAAATACAGCGCCAAAGGCTTTGAAATCATCGGCATTTCCGACGACGACTCCAACCATGAAGCCTGGAAGAAAGCCGTTAACCAGGACGGTATCGGCATCTGGCGGCATGTACTCCGCGGGCTCGATTGGAGCAAGCGCGAAAAGAACCTGCCCAACCCTGAAGATGTAAGCGACTACTACGGCATCCATTCTCTCCCCACCAAAATCCTGATCGATCCCAATGGCGTGATCATCGGCCGCTACGGCGGTGGCGGGGAAGACGATGAAGCCATGAATAAGAAACTGAAAGAGATTTTTGGCGCATAAACAAAAAACGTCCCCGCAGCAAAACTGCGGGGATTTTTTTTGGTATTTCCGCCGGTCAGGGTTATCTTTGATGGTATGCGTAAAACATTGATATACAATATCTTTCTCCGCAACATCTTCACAAAGAACGCAAGCGGACTCTATATAGCGCATTGATACCCAATACGTTACCGATCAAGTCCACATCCCCTCCACGTCACCTCCACGTTCTCTCCATGTCAAAGGCATGTTCAATGTATCTCCTAAGCATGTGCAAAGCAACTGCAAAGTATAGCCTATATCATCTCCAGGCGTATCTTTCAACACCCCATCTCCAAAAGAAAAAGTAAAATCAGCAAAATCAGCGTAATCCGGGGAAAGACAAAATCCGCTAAAGACAAAATCCGCAAAAACTTCAAATTTGCTATAAATTTACTCCGCACTTTGCACCCAGGTGTGTTTTTATGAAAGTATTGATTGTAGAAGATAACAAGGAACTGGCCAGCGGTATTTCCGACTACCTCAACGGGGAAAAGTATATCAGCGAACTGGCTTATGATGTGGAAACAGCCCGGGAAAAGCTTTCTCTTTTCACTTACGACTGTATCCTGCTGGATATCATGCTGCCGGATGGCAACGGCATGGAACTCCTCAATTTTATCCGCCAGGAGAATATCAGCAGCGGGGTACTGATCATTTCCGCGAAAGATGCCCTCGACGATAAAGTAAATGGCCTCGAACGCGGCGCAGACGATTATGTTACCAAGCCTTTCCACCTGCCGGAGCTGCATGCCCGCCTGAGGGCTATCTACCGCCGCAAGAAGCTGGACGGCAATAACCTCGTTGTTTTTAACGAAATAGAACTCAATACCGACACAATGGAGGCACTTATTAATAACTCCCTCCTGGATGTAACACGCAAGGAATTCGACCTGTTGTTGTATTTTGTGGTAAATAAGAACCGTGTACTGTCACGACAGGCCATCGCCGCTCACCTCTGGGGAGACTATACCGATAACCTGGCTAACTTCGACTTCGTTTACCAGCACGTAAAAAATCTGAGAAAAAAGATCAGCGCCGCAGAAGGAGTAGACTATATAGAAACGGTTTATGGATTAGGGTACAAATTTAATACCTCCAAAACATGAAGCTGCTTAATAAAATAACACTCTGGTTTATAGGGATCGTATTCCTGATAACACCGGTTACAATGGTGATATCGCGTAATAATATCAAGAAACATCTCGATGAAGCAGAAGTGGCCCGCATGACCGCCGTGAACGACCGCGTGGCACAACAAATGATGGCCGGCGAAAAGCCCGACCGCTACACCCACGGCCGCCCCATTGCTATTACTACTGTAGCAGGCCCGCTGCCGGAAAAGAAAGTGCTTGTAACAAAAGACAATTTTATAGCAGAAGATCTTGGGAAGAAGGAATGCCGCATCACGGTAGACTCCTGGTACAAAATCGGCGACCAGCAATATAAAATTTCCTCCTATAATTATGTGATCAAGTCGGAAGAAATATTCCGTGGTATGCTCAGCACCGTAGTATGGAAAATGCTGCTCATGATCTTCGCAGTATCCGTTACCGCAAGGTTGCTTTCCGGGAAAATCTTTTCCCCGCTGCGCCGCACCATGAAAGCCATTCACAACTTCGACCTGAAACAAAAGAATAAACTGCAGCTGCCGGAAACCAGCACCACCGAATTTAAAGAGCTGAATGTGTTCCTCGGCAAAATGACCGATAAAGCAATGGAAGATTACGCCGCCGTAAAAGAATTCAGCGAAAACGCATCGCACGAATTACAAACACCGCTGGCCGTGATCCGCAGCAAAATAGAACTGTTATCTGAAACCAATATAGATGGCGTGCAGGCCGCGCTGATAGGGGATATGCAGAATGCCATTGAAAAGCTGTCGCATATCAACCGCTCTCTCATTTTGCTCACCAAACTGGAAAACCAGGAGTTTAAAGTAACGGAAAGCCTCAAGTTTTGCCGCGTGGTAAAAGATGTGATTGCCACTTATGATGACTGGATCAGCATGCGCGAAATTGCCCTCACTACTAATCTCGATAAAAATATTCCGCTCAATATCCACCCGGCCCTTGCCGAAATGCTCATCAGCAACTTGTTGAGCAATGCCATCCGGCATAACCGTGACGGCGGACAAATAAAGATGTTGCTCACCCACCGGGAGCTGAGCATCAGCAACACCGGCATACCGCCGCAAATCCCTACGTGTGAACTGTTCCAGCGGTTTAAGAAAAGTAACCAGAGCAACGACAGCATCGGGCTCGGACTGGCCATCGTAAAACAGATCTGCGAGGTGAACGGCTATGATGTGGATTACAACTATGCCGATGGATGGCATAAAATACAGGTGTGTTTTTACAAAAAACAGACAGTAAACAGCGATGCCTTGCCCGCAGCGGCCGCAGTAGCCGTTTAATTGTCCATCTCACAAAAAAAAATCCATATTTCCACTTTCCTTCAAGTTTACTTCAAAATGATACAGAAATTTTGCAGTTGAATATCCTTCAGGACATTTCAACCGTAAAATCTATTTATTCATGTGGAGTAAGAAATATTTGCTGTTGGCGGTTGTATCCCTGTTTTCAGGCTACAATTTATATGCACAACAGGTATTTACCTTAAAGCAGGCTATTGACACGGCCATTGCCAACTATGGAACTATCCGTGCCAAAGCCAGCTACACCGCAGCTTCCAGGGAACAGGTGTCCCAGGCACGCCGCGATTACCTGCCTAATTTCAATGTGGCAGCACAGCAGGACTATGGTACTGTAAACGGCCAGAACGGCCCCCTGTACGGCTTCGGAGGCCTAAGCGTGGCTTCCTCCGGCTTACCACTCGATCATCAGAACTGGAATGCCGCTTTCGGCGCATTATACCTTACTAATATCAACTGGGACTTCTTTGCTTTCGGCAGGGCAAAGGAAAAAGTTAAAACAGCATTAGCGGCCGCCGCTCAGAACGATAAAGACTGGCAACAGGAGATTTTTAAGCACAAAATAAAAGTGGCGGCCACTTATTTAAATCTCGTAGCAGCGCAGCAACTCACGCGCTCCTACCAGGAAAACCTGGAACGTGCAGATACTATCAGAAGGGTAGTGGTAACCCGCGTGAAAAACGGACTGATAGCAGGAGTTGACTCCTCACAGGCCAACGCGGAATACTCCAACGCAAAAATTGCCCTCACCAAAGCAAGGGATTTTGAACAAACACAAAGCAATGAACTGGCACAACTGCTGGGCATCAGCCCCCGGGAATTTACACTGGATACCTCTTATGTAGCCCGCATCCCGGCACTGCCGCAGCAAACATTTTCCCCGGAGAGTCACCCGCTGCTGCAATGGTACAAAAGCAGGATCGCCCTCAGTGATGAACAGGCAAAGTATGCTAAAACCTTTTATTACCCGGCGTTTACGCTGGTCGGCGTATTACAGACAAGAGGCTCCGGGTTTAACAGCGGCTATGCTACCGATCAAACAGACTTTACGCATAACTACTGGGATGGTATAAAACCTACCCGCACCAACTACCTGCTCGGTGTAGGCGTTACCTGGAATATTACACAGCCCTTCCGCATTTCGCGGCAGGTAAGGTCGCAACAGCTCATCAGCCAGGGCTTACAGGACGAATACAACCTGGCAGACCAGCAGATCCGCGCACAGCTGAACCTCTCTGATATAAAAATCAAAAACGCACTGGATAACTACCTGGAATCGCCCGTACAGGTGAAAGCCGCTTCAGACGCCTATCTCCAGAAATCAGTATTGTATAAAAACGGACTGACCAACCTGGTAGATGTAACACAGGCGCTGTACGCATTGATCAGGGCAGAAACAGACAAGGATATTGCATATAGTAATGTATGGCAGGCGCTATTGCTGAAAGCCGCCGCAGTAGGGGACTTCAGCATCTTTGAAAATTAGCTTTTCGTTAAACGGACGCCATTGATGGCTTTATTTATCAACACTTCATTACCATGAACTTAATCAGTTTTGCATTAAAAAAACCTATTACCATCCTGGTACTTGTTGCCGGCCTGTTCTTTTTCGGGATCAAAGCAGTCAATACGATTAAGATTGACATCTTCCCGAAGCTGGACATGCCGGTGATCTATGTGTCGCACCCTTTTGGGGGATATACTCCCAAACAAATGGAATCCTTCTTTGCCAAACAATATATCAACATATTCCTGTTTGTAAACGGTGTTAAAAGTATAGAAACAAAAAATATCCAGGGGCTTACGCTGATGAAGATCAACTTTTACCCTGGTACCAATATGGCGCAGGCAGCCGCTGAAGTGAGCGCCTTTTCCAACAGGATCCAGGCCATTTTTCCGCCTGGTTCCAACCCGCCGTTTATTATCCGCTTTGATGCCTCTACCTTACCGGTAGGCCAACTGGTATTGAGCAGTGATAAACGCTCCAACAACGAATTGCTGGATATGGCGAACGTGTACGTACGTTCTTCCTTTACCTCCATTCCGGGGCTGATAGGCTCTACGCCATTTGGTGGTAACATGCGTACCGTGGTAATCAAAGCCGATCCTGAACTGCTCCGTCAGCATAATATGACACCGGATCAACTGGTGGAAGCTATGCGTCTCAATAACCAAACCGCTCCTTCCGGTAACGTGCGTATCGGGAATAATAACTACATCACACCCGCCAACACGACGATCCGTAACGTAAAAGATTTTGAAAATATTCCCTTGTTTAAGGGAGATGTACAAAATCTTTACCTGAGAGATGTAGCTACTGTAGAAGACGGCGCCGATGTTACGGCTGGTTATGCGCTGGTAAACGGCCGTCGCTCGGTATACCTGAGCATCGCCAAAGGCGCGGATGCCTCTACCTGGGAAGTAGTGCAGAACCTGAAGAAATCATTGCCGAAAATGCAGGCGCAGTTGCCGGAAGATGTGAAACTGAGCTATGAATTTGACCAGTCGACCTACGTAATCAACTCCGTAAAAAGTTTGCTCACAGAAGGTACCATCGGCGCTATCCTCACGGGTTTGATGGTGCTGTTGTTCCTGGGTGATCCGCGCGGCGCAATGATTGTGATCCTCACCATTCCCACCTCCATTATTTCAGCAGTACTTTTCCTGAGCCTGTTCGGGCAAACCATCAATATCATGACGCTGAGCGGATTGGCGCTGGCCATCGGTATCCTGGTTGATGAAAGTACGGTGACCATAGAAAATATACACCAGCACCTGGATATGGGGAAACCCAAAGCGCTGGCTATCTGGGATGCCTGCCAGGAAATTGCATTCCCTAAATTACTGATCCTGTTCTGTATCCTCGCGGTATTTGCGCCGGCCTTTACAATGGGCGGTATCCCCGGCTCCCTGTTCCTGCCGCTGGCTTTGGCTATAGGATTCAGCATGATTATCTCTTACTTCCTGGCACAAACATTTGTACCTATCATGGCCAACTGGGTGATGAAAGTAAAACATCACAAGAAAGCAGATGGAGGGGAGATGACCGACGCGGAGGAATTTGCAGCTGCTGGTCTTTCCGGGGAGAAAGATACCTGGGAACAGAAAAAAGTATTGGTAGAGCGCGGAGACTTTAACGGTAACGGAAAAATCAGCCGCTTCGAACAACTGAGAAACCGCTACCTGCGCTTTATCAAAAGAATGATGCCTTACCGTAAACCTATTGTGATTGGCTACCTGGTGGTGGTTTGCGGGATCGTGGTATTGCTGCTCGCCAACATTGGCCGTGATGTACTGCCAAAAGTGAACGGCAGCCAGTTCCAGGTAAGAATGCGCGTGCCGGATGGTACCCGTATTGAACGTACGGAACAACAAACCATCAAATTACTGGATGGTATTAACCAGATCGTGGGAAAAGAAAATGTATCCATTACTTCGGCCTACATCGGCATGCACCCGCAGCTGTTTTCCACCGCGCCTATCTTCCTCTGGATGGCAGGCCCGCACGAAGCAGTATTACAGGTATCACTCAGCGAACATTATCACACCAACCTGGATGAGTTAAAAGATAAGATCCGGGAGAAGGCAAAGATGATTGATCCAACGATGAAACTTTCTTTTGAACCTATAGAACTAACGGATAAGATCCTTAGCCAGGGTTCACCAACACCCATTGAAGTAAGGTTCGCAGGTCGTGACCGTAAACTGGGTGAGCAATATGCACAGAAACTGATTGCGGAATTAAATAAGCTGCCTTACCTGCGCGACGTACAAATAGGGCAATCTATTAAGTACCCTTCTATCAATGTAAATATAGACCGTATCCGGGCGGCGCAGCTGGGCGTGGATATGAACGATATTTCCCGTTCACTCGTGGCGTCTACTTCTTCTTCCAGGTTAACGGAAAAGAATATATGGGTAGATGAAAAAGCCGGTTTGAGTTATAACGTACAGGTACAGGTACCGGAAAGTAAGATGAACAGCAAAGAACAGATTGGTGAAATTCCGTTGCTGAGAAATAATTCCCGTCCGTTGCTGAGTGATGTGGCTACCATGTCGGTAGATACCACTTATGGCGAGGTTGATAACCTCGGCGCCATGCCCACACTAACGGTAACGGCTAACCTGAATAATACCGATCTTGGTTCGGCGGCAAAGGATGTAAAGAAAGCCATTGCCGGGTTGGGAACGCTGCCGCGTGGCCTGAACGTGGACCTGATCGGGTTAAGCAATACGCTCACCGATACGCTGGATAGTTTGCAGAGTGGCTTGCTGGTAGCTATCGTGGTGATTTTCCTGATGCTGGCCGCCAACTTCCAGTCGTTCAAAGTATCTGCTGTAGTACTGGCCACCGTGCCGGCGGTATTGCTGGGATCACTGGTGTTGCTGATGTTGTGCCGTTCTACCTTGAACCTGCAATCTTACATGGGTATGATCATGTCGGTAGGGGTATCTATTTCCAATGCGGTATTGCTGATCACAAATGCAGAGCAGCTGCGCAAGCATAACGGCGATGCGCTCTTGTCTGCCACAGAAGCGGCGGCATTGCGTTTGCGGCCTATCCTGATGACAGCCCTCGCCATGGTGGTAGGTATGATTCCTATGGCCAGCGGACTGGGTGAGGCCGGTGATCAGTCGTCGCCATTGGGAAGGGCAGTAGTAGGCGGACTGATAGCTTCCACCTTTGCCGCACTGTTTATTTTGCCGCTTGCGTTTGCATGGGGACAAGGTAAAGCAGGCACACAAAGCGTATCACTGCATCCAAGAGACGAAGAAAGTATTCACTATATCCCATCAGACGAAAAAGCCTGACCATTATCTAATTCTATTAAAATATATTTTATGAACAGCGGTTTCCGTATTACATTTCCTTTATTGTCAGCAATGGTGATCATCGCAGGACTGTACAGTTGCAGTACCTCCGGCGCCAAAGAGGGGAAAGAAACATCCGCCATTGCAGCAGCGCCTGCTGTTGAAGTTTTCTCCCTGACCCAGGGTAGCTTGTCTTCCTCTATACAAATCCCCGGGGAGCTGATCGCTTTCCAGCAGGTAGATCTTTATGCCAAAGTGAGCAGTTTTATTAAGAAGATGAGTGTAGACGTGGGCAGTGAAGTATCTGCCGGCCAGCTGCTGGCCACTATGGAAGCGCCTGAAATCAATTCACAGCTCTCCGGTGCAGAGTCCAGGTTAAAGTCGCAGGAGGCCATCTATTTATCGAGCAAGGCTACATACGACCGCCTGCTCGAAACCAGCAAAACCCCCGGTACCGTTTCACAGAATGACCTGGACCTGGCCTTTGCCCGCCAGAAATCCGACCTGGCCCAGCTCGACGCCGCCAAAGCCGCACACCGCGAAGTAGGCGATAACCGCAACTACCTCGAGATCCGCGCGCCTTTCAGCGGGGTGATCACCGCGCGTAATGTAAGCGCCGGCGCTTATGTGGGCCCTTCCGGAAAGGGTTCTGAAATGCCCATCTTCACCTTACAGGAGCAAAAGAAACTCAGGCTGGTGGTAAGCGTACCGGAAGCCTATACCAGCTACCTCACTAACCAGAGTGAAGTGGCTTTTAAAGTAAGATCCCTGAACAACAAAGAGTTTAAAGGAAAGGTGATCCGCCTTGCAGGCGCGCTGGACCGCAAGCTCCGTTCCCAGCATATTGAAATTGATGTAGCCAATAATGATAAATCGTTGTTGCCCGGTATGGTGGCAGAAGTAGCCATTCCGCTCACCGGCAATGCCAGCAACTTCGTGGTACCTTCTTCTGCTGTCCTCAATTCTACCACCGGCGTATTCGTGGTGAAAATACAGGACAAGAAAACAAAATGGGTACCAGTAACTACAGGTCGCAGTGAAAACGGTAAAACCGAAGTGTTTGGGGAACTGAACGTCGGCGATACGTTGGTGGCTACCGCCACTGAAGAAGTACGGAATGATGCACCCGCTCCAAATGTAAAAGTTAAGTAGATAGATAGTGGATGAAGAGAAAAGTCATTCCCGCAAGGGGGTGGCTTTTTTTTATGGCTGTCCGCATATAGGCCGAAAGTCCTTCTCAATAAATTACTTAAAAAAAAGTGTAAATTGTATATATGAATTTTTTCCCCATAACATGAATACACCTGCAAAATTAACCATACTCCTGCTGTTTGTTGCGCTACTTTTCCTCCAATATCCTAAAGCCTGTGGCCAGTCTGCTTTGATATGGGAAGAACAGGCGCGGCTTTCCTCTATCCGTGACAGCATCGAACTGGTGGATGGCATGAATCGCGTTGGGCTGCTTTACCAGGCTAAAAGCATCGACAGTTGTTTTTATTACGGGATGAAAGCAAAGGCGCTCGCCGGCAGGCTGCACTATGCTAAAGGCGAAATAGATGCGGATAACGTTATCGGTACAGCCTTCAGCTGTAGAGGACTATACAGGGAAGCACTGGCAGTGTATAGCGGGGCACTTACCGGTTACCGGCAACTGAACGATACCTCCAATATTGTCCAGGTACTCATGAATATGGCGCTGGTATATGCAGTAATACCTGATAGCATAAAATCTGAATCATTCTTCCGGCAAGCCATGAAGGCGGGTCGGCATCTAAAGCAAGACAGTATCCTGAGTTTACTCTATGTTAATTATTGTATGTTTACCCCGTTGCTCAGCAATGATAGCGCCAGCTATTACCTGGGCAAATCATCAGCAATTGCCCGCCGGTATAAAATGGAATGGATCCCCATTCTTGTTATGCAGATACAGGCAACCCGTCTGCTTCAACAGGGCCACAGGGAGGAGGCACTGCCATTAATTGAGGAAACCCTGCACAGGTCCAGGGCTATAAGTATGGAACTCCTTGAAATGAATAGCCTGGTCTCCCTGGGCGATTACCATAAGAATAATGCAGACAGTGCGCTGAAATACTATCAGCAGGCTTACCAGCTGGTAAAAGAATCGGGCTACATGAATATGATGATACCAGCGTCCCGTGCAATTTTGGAGACTACCCGCTTAACCGGCAATGCCGCAAAGATCGACCAGGCGCATGGGGTACTGGAAGAAGCGCTTACAAAAGAAAACGAAAACCTGAAAAATTTCATCGGCGACTATGTTAAATATAATATGGTAGAGGAGGATAATAAACTACTGGAAATCAGCAACCGTAACAAGCAAGCGAAAATCTGGCTGTTAATCGCCTTATGTGGTGTCAGCGCATTGCTGGTAGCTTTTATTTACCGGCAATACCGTGTATTACACCGTTTGAATCAGAAAATATCCGAGCAGAATAACAACCTGCAAACAACGCTCTCCGTGCTGGAGCAAAGCCAGGAGGAAAACACAAGGATAATGAGAATAGTAGCCCACGATCTCCGCAGCCCCATTGGCGCTATGACCTCCATCGCTACACTGCTGCTGCAGGAAGCGCCACGCTCTGAGGATGACGAGATGATGCTGAACCTTATCAAAACTGCGGGAGAGAACTCGCTGGAGCTGACCTCAGATCTTTTATTGATAAACAGCCGCGCAGAAGAATTAAAAAAAGAAGCAGTAGATATGTATCAGTTGATTCATTATTGTGTGGACCTGCTGCAGTTCAAAGCAGGAATAAAAAATCAAAAAATTAATTTGCATGCGTCCCATACAACCTCGTATGTGAACAGGGAAAAGATATGGCGGGTAATAAGCAACCTGATTACCAATGCCATTAAATTCAGCCCCGATGGAGCTAATATTGGCGTACAGCTGGAGGAAAAACAGGACGAAGTGGAGATTGTTGTAAAAGACAATGGGATTGGTATTCCTGCTGAAATGCAAGGTAAAATATTTCAAATGTTTACAGAAACGAAGAGGAGAGGCACTGCCGGCGAAGAATCTTTCGGCCTGGGACTGGCCATATCCAGGCAAATTGTAGAAGCACATAAAGGCCGCATCTGGTTTGAAAGCGTGCCTGGCAGCGGCACAACGTTTTTTGTTACTTTGCCTAAACGTAATCCTGCGTTAGAAAAAGCCAGTTAGTGATAATTTTTTCCCGATTGCGTAAATCAAATTCCGTATCCGTCTGTCTCCGCATACCTCCCTCCCCGAACTTTGCGCCAGCAAATTTTAAGGAACCAGACAATGGAGAAAGCTATGATAAGGGAATTTTTAAAAAGAACAGCATGGTGTTTACTGTTCCTGTCAACAATCGTATCCGGCACATCATTCGCCGAAGAAATAGACAACGGCGGCAGTATCAAAGGACTCATCACCACATCGGACAATAAACCGGCGCCAGGCGTGGTAGTAGTGTTAAAAGGCACTAAAAAAACAACCCTCACAGACGATAACGGTACTTATTTACTCCGCAACATCACACCGGGAAATTATACCATCCAGGTATCTCTCACAGGATATGAAACTACCAGTCAGCAGGTAACGGTGGAAAAAGATAAAACCGTTACCATCAATCTTCAGCTGAATATCTCAGAAAAGAACCTGAATGAAGTGGAGGTAACCGCCTCCCGGAACAAGTATACCAAAAGAAGCAGTGAATACGTGGCAAAACTGCCATTAAAGAATATTGAGAATCCGCAGGTATACAGCGTTATCTCCAGCGAACTGATAAAAGACCAGGTGGTAACCCGCTATGAAGATGCGCTTAACAATGCGCCTGGTATCAGCAAATTATGGTCATCTACCGGTCGTGCCGGTGATGGCGCAGGTTACTTCTCGCTCCGTGGCTTCGCAGTACAACCTACGCTGGTAAACGGCTTGCCCGGCTTAACCAATGGCGGCCTGGATGTAGCCAACGTGGAAAGGATTGAAGTAGTGAAAGGCCCGTCCGGTACACTGTACGGCAGCTCCGTAATTTCCTACGGCGGTTTGATCAACACGGTTACCAAAAAGCCATACGACCACTTCGGCGGCGAAATCAGCTACACCGGCGGCGGCTATGGCCTCAACCGTATTACCGCTGATATCAATACCCCGCTGGATAAAGATAACAAAGTGCTGCTGCGCGTAACCGGCGCTTATCATGATGAAAACAGCTTCCAGGATGCCGGCTTCGTGAAGAAACGCTACATCGCACCATCGCTTACTTACCATGCAAGCGACCGCCTCACGCTGATGCTGAACACCGAATTCCTTTCTACAGAAAGTACTAACCCTACCATGCTGTTCCTCGACCGCGGCACCGCGCTGTTTGCAAAGAACCTGCAGGAGCTGGGATACGACAACAAACGCTCTTATACCAGCAATAACCTCAGCATCAAAACGCCTACCAGTAGCATCCAGGCGCAGGCTATCTATAAATTGTCCGATACCTGGACCTCACAAACCATCGTATCAAGAGGAACCGCCAAATCAGAGGGATATTATTCTTACCTGTATGAGGCTTCTTCAGCCATACCAGGTTTCCCTAACATTTCGCCGACCTTTGCCCGGTATATCAGCTACCAGAACGGTAGTACCAATACCACCGATATCCAGCAGAACTTTATGGGCGACTTTAAGATAGGCCAGTTCCGTAACAGGGTAGTAGCCGGACTGGATTATTTCAGCCGTCAGACACAAGGCAACAGCACCGGGTATGTAATGAACGGCCTGGTAGATATGGCTGGTAACGACAACGGCATTCTTTCCAGGCAACATACCGATTCATTGCTGAACGCTTCCTCAATAGATAACTCCAACCTCAAACAGGAAACATACAGTGCTTACGTGTCAGATGTATTTAACATCCTGCCCAGCTTATCTGTAATGGCCAGTTTGCGTGTAGATCATTTCAAGAATGGTGGTCTTACTGCCGGTACCAACGAGAAATACGAACAAACCGCCCTGTCGCCTAAATTCGGTATCGTGTACCAGCCCATCCTGAATACGCTGTCTGTTTTTGCGAACTATATGAACGGTTTCACCAACAGCGCACCAAGACAACGCGCCAGCGATAATGTTTGGCAAACTTTCCGTCCTGAACAGGCCAATCAAATGGAAGGCGGTGTGAAAGTAAACCTGTTAGGTGGTATGATCACGGGGTCTGTAAGCTACTACGATATTAAAGTGAAAGATATCATCATGCAGGTAGGCGGCGGCCCTACAGCCGGCTATACACAAGGCGGCGAAAGAACCAGCCGCGGCGTGGAAGCGGAAATCGTGGCTAACCCGGTAGCCGGTTTGAACATCACCGGAGGCTATAGCTACAACGACAGCAAATTCGTGAAAACAGATGATAAAGATTATGAAGGCAGACGCCCCGAAGAAGCCGGCCCTAAAAACCTGGCGAACCTTTGGGTAACCTACAAATTCCAGAACGGCCCTGTGAAAGGCTTTGGTATCGGCTTCGGTGGCAACTATGCCAGCGAAAACATGATCCTGAACAGGCTCACCACCGGCGTATTCACTTTACCGTCCTACACCGTGTTAAATGGTTCCCTGTTTTATAACACCAACAAATTCAATGTAGCCTTCAAACTGGATAACATTGGTAATAAAGAATACTACAAAGGCTGGAGCACCATTGAGCCACAGATGCCCAGACGTTTTTCCGGAAACGTAACCTATAAGTTCTAAATACAATACTACATAAGAAAAAAGAGGATGTTCATTTTTGAACATCCTCTTTTTTGTGCCGGCTTCTTTGTTACGCAGCAGTAGTAGTATTATTGGCCGGTGGCGCTTTCTCCTCAGCATCCACCATCCATTGCGTGAATTTATATTTCGGCAATATTTCATTCAGCTTTTTCTTCAGCCACTTGGAAACAATTTCAAACACAATAAAACCGATCACGATAGAGATGGTCCATTCCATTGTATTGTAGGTGTGTTTGTCTACCACGGTTTTATGGGCGGTAAGTCCCCATAAATTCCGGATGCTGCGGGTGGTAAAGTAATGGGATACCAGGCGAGTAGACGCCATGCCGATAACGAATCCTAAAAAATTGCCCACATAATTATTGTAAACGTATTCCAGGAATTTTCTGATAAGCTTAATTTTCATGTAAGGGATCTTTGCCCGCTAAGCTAATATCAAAATTTTCTTTTCCAGCAGATTTTTTTCCGGAATGTTAAAACGATGCAGTTTCCCTTGTTCTATTTTTGCAAAAATTTTCGCATCCAACCATGAAGAAATTGCTGTACTGCCTGATCTTATTACTGCCGCTGTATGCTTTATCCAATACAGAAACTGATTTCGGTACCATTAAAGGAAAAATAACCACCAGCGATAATCAAACCGCCGCCTCGGTAACCGTGGTGATAAAAGGAACTTCGAGAAATGCCATCACCGGGAATGATGGTACATTCATCATTCACCGGGTACCTGCCGGCGACTGGCAACTGGAAATTTCACTGATCGGTTACCAGACGCTTACCCAAAACGTAACCGTGGAAAAGGGGCAAACCACAAATGTATCCCTCCGGCTGGAACTGTCTGATACACAGCTGCGGGAAATTGTAGTTAATACTAACCGTAACAAATTTGTTGATAAGAATACGGACCAGGTAGCACGGCTTCCGCTGAAAAACCTGGAGAACCCACAGGTATACCAAACAGTAGGCAAGGCGCTGATGCAGGAACAACTGATCACCGAGCGTACGGATATTTACAGGAATATTCCCGGTGCAGTGCCCAACTTCGCCGTAGGCGGCTCCCAGGGTATGACCATCCGCGGTTTTTCCAATGCCACAGGTATGCGGAACGGCATGGTTACAAGCGCCATCGTGCCTTTGAACCCGGTTATCCTGGAACGTGTTGAAGTAATAAAAGGCCCTTCCGGTACTTTGTTTGGCAGCAACCGTAACATCACTTTCGGTGGCCTCTATAACTATGTAACCAAAAAACCGTACGAACAGTTTGGCGGAAACGTAAGCTTCACAGGCGGCAGCTTCGAGTTTGCACGCTTTACTGCAGATATCAATACCCCGCTGAATGAAGACCACTCCATGCTGTTCAGGCTCAATGCCGGCGCGCAAACGGAAGGCTCTTTCCAGGATCAGGGATATGCAAAAAATTATACCATTGCTCCCAGTTTCTCCTACCAGGTGAACGACCGGTTGAAATTCCTGGTAGATGTGGAAATTACCCGGGGCAACTTCGCCACCGGCACCTACGCCGTAAATGATTTTAAAAACGTGACCGCCAGAAGCTTTAAAGATCTTAAGATCGGGTATAAGCGTTCATACATCAATAATGGAGCGGATATCAGCAATGGCATCAACAACATCCAGGGCCAGATCGAATACAAAATATCGGACAGTTGGACTTCCCAAACCAACTACCTGTTTTCTGAAGGCTTCTATAAACATTTCTACTGGACCAACATGACCCTGCTCACCGATTCTACGATGGCGCGCAGCGTGAGGAACCAGAAACCCGAAACGTTTGGTAATATCCAGCTGCAACAGAATTTCATCGGCGATTTCAGGATTGCTTCATTGAGAAACCGCCTGGTGATTGGCATCGACTACAACTATAATTATAATAGCCTGAACCGGGTTACGGTGAATTATGATGTGGTGAATATAAATCAGCCGGTAAAAGAACTGAATCCTGATTTGATTGATGACCTGTCTTATCAGAAAGGATTTTCTGCTACCCGTACAAAGTCCAACAGCTACAGCGTTTACGCTTCTGATGTACTGAACATCACCCCGGCGTTGATGACCATGCTGAGCCTGCGTGTGGATCGCTTCACTACCGGCGGAACTTACACGGTGGCTACCGGTAAATATGCCGGTGATTATAATCAGACCTCTTTGTCGCCCAAGCTGGGGATAGTATACCAGGTGTGGAAAGACAAGGTATCTTTATTTGCCAACTATATGAATGGGTTTGTAAACCTGGCGCCGCTTGTACAACCGGATAATACCATCCTGAACCTGAAGCCGCAAAAGGGCAACCAGTGGGAAGGTGGTGTAAAAGTGGAACTGCTCGACAATAAATTAAGCGGTTCCGCCAGTTATTATAACATTGATGTTACCAATGTAACCCGCACGGAGATTGTTGATGGAAAAACATTTATGTTCCAGGATGGTACACAACGCAGCAAGGGTTACGAGGTGGAATTGGCGGCTAACCCGGTAGCAGGGCTGAATATCGTTGCTGGTTATGCTCATAACGAGAACAGGTATACGAAAGCGTCTGCTGCTATACAGGGAAAGCTGATTGTGGGCAGTCCTAAAGATGTAGCTAATATCTGGGTAAGCTATCATATGCCTTACGGAAAGATGAAGGGACTGGGCTTTGGCGCCGGCGGAAACTATGTAAGCGACTCCTGGTTTGAATCCAGCAATACTTTTCTGTTGCCGGGATATACCTTGCTGAGTGCTTCCGTATTTTATGATCAACCGAAATACCGGCTGGCATTGAAAGGCAATAACCTCCTGGATGAAAAATACTGGGATACCAATGGTATCGCGCAAAAGCCGGTGAACTTCCTGGCAAGCGTCACTTTAAAATTCTAAAAAAAAAGCAGGTTGCCGGATGTATATCTTCCGGCAACCTGCGTTTGTTGCAGTGATCATGATCAGCTGTTGACCGTACTGATCACACCCCTGAAAAAGCCGGCGGATTCGGCAATGCCCGGCAGCGGATCACTCATATCTTTTTCAAACTCCAGGCTGCATACGCCTGCATAGTTGATTTTCTCCAGCGCTGTAACCAGCTTTTTGAAATTAATGGCGCCGCGGCCCAGTTCAATGGCTTTGCCATCTTTTACTGCTGCTGAAATATCTTTGATATGCAGATCGAAGATCCGGTTTTTATAAGCCAGGATGGCTTTGGAAGGCTCTTCCCCGGCGCGCGCGGCATGACCAATATCCAGGCAGAGGCCCAGGCGTTCGTCCCTGTTTTTAATAAGATCGTATGCGTTTTTGGGACCGGGATACAGCTTGTCTTCCGGACCGTGGTTATGCACCGCCAGGCGGATATTATACTCCTTTATCTTTTTCTCGGTATAGTCCAGCAGCTCCGGATTAGGCACGCCTACAATCAACGGAACGCCTACACGTTTGGCGTAATCGAAAGCTTCGTCTACTGCTTTTTCTGTTTTCATGTAAATAACGCCTACGGCATACACGTTAATACCCGCTGCGGAAAATTTACCCAGCACTTCCTTTATTTTTTCCGGAGAACTGTTTAAGGGGAGATGGATATCTTTTACAGAGATGTTTTTGATATTCACCCGGTTCATCATGGCGATGGCCTGGTCGAGATCAAATTTGGCAAAGGTATAGCCCGCCATCCCGATGGGCAGCAGCGCTTTTTTTGCCGGAACAGCGGCAGCTGCGGCAACGGTGAAAGGCGCCATAGTAGTAGCTGCCATGCCCAATGCCGTGTGAAGCAGGAAATTTCTTCTTGATGACATATTGTAAACTGTTTACGTGGTTTTAGCAAAATACACTGCCCGGAAAATATGCGCCGGCAGTACAATAGGCTAAGATCTCTAAAAAATGTTGTTTTTTATAATAATAGCCGTTGAATGTTCAGGCACGTTAATTGCGGCGCCCGGAACGCATTATTATAACACCTAAGCAAGTGATCATGAAGAGATTAGTTTTACTATGGATGGTATTATTTTACGGCTTAAGTTCCAGCGCCCAGTTCAGCGACTCGGTGCATTACTACATTAAATACGCTTCTACTGGTTCGGTGAACAGGACAAACGACGGCAACTCTTTCCTGCTCAATAATAACATGGGCTTTAAAATCAGTAAAAAGAAGATGACCCTGAACATGGGCGCCAGTTATGTATATGGAAAGCAGGACCACAGCGTTACCAATAACGATGTGTCTACCGCAATGGATTTTAATATTTACCGGGGAGAAAAGAAAGTGTATTTCTGGGGATTGGCCAACTATGATAAAAGTTATTCCTTAAAGATCAATGATCGCTTCCAGGGCGGTGGCGGCGCGGCATATGACGTCATTAAACGGAAGAACGCTACCCTCAACCTGAGCGATGGACTCCTGTTTGAAAACAGCGATCTTTTCCTGCACGACACCATCCCCGACGTGTATCATACTTTCCGGAATTCCTTCCGGGTATATTATAAATGGGTGATCAAAGACATCATTGTGCTGGAAGGCTCCAATTACCTGCAAAACTCGCTGTCTCACGGAAACGACTATATCATTAAATGCAATAATGCCCTTTCCGTGAAACTCCGTTCCTGGCTGGCTATCACCGCTGCCATGACCTACAATAAATTAAACCGTACTGAGCGCGAAAACCTGCTGATGAATTACGGCCTCACCATAGAGAAATTTTTCTAGCGGGGCCACTGCTCCAAAGGGAAAATATTTTGTCTTATTTTGCCGGGGAATTGATACTATGGGGCGTTTATTCCAAACGATTATTTTACTGGGCGTAATCCAGGGTTTCATTGTAAGCGGACTGCTGTTTTTCTCCACCAGGAAACGGGCGGTAAACCGTTTTTTAGCGGCGCTGATTTTCCTGCTCAGCATGGCCGGTTTTTGTTTGTGTGGTTCCTATTATCATTGGTTTAACTCGCCATTGCTCAATTTGCTGTCGCAGTTATTGCCGCTCATTGTGGTAATGCCGGTGGGGCCGCTGATGTATTTCTACATACAGTCTTTTTGCGATCCGGAATTTAAACTCACCCCGCAACGGCGAAGGCACTTCTGGCCGGTGGTCATCGACCTGGGAGCACCGGTTGCAGCCGATGTGTTTGTGGTGGGCGTGCTGACGGGCGTATTGAAGAATAATCCGCAGCCGTGGATCATCTTTATAGATACCTATAATGTATATTCAGACATTCCACGATGGGTGTCACTGGCCATTTATACGTGGTTGTCTTTTAAATTCCTGGCGGCATATAAACGTAGTCACCCACCTGGCGCCGGATTGCGCTGGCTGCAACAGCTCACCTGGATGTTTGCGGGCTTTCTTGCTATCTGGCTGGTATACCTGGTGCCGTATATTATTCCCCGTTATACCGATGTGATACTCGATAAATTCGACTGGTATCCTATTTATGTACCCATGACTTTCCTGATCTACTGGCTGGGGATTAAAGGGTATATTATTTCCTACCAGGAACTGGTTACGGCTAAAAAGGCCGAAACTATATTGCCGGAATCTACTACAACACCGGCTGTAACGTTGCTGAAAAAAGCAATGGAAGAAGACCAGCTGTTTCTGAATGCGGCGCTTACCCTGCAAATGGTGGCGCAGCATACCGGTTTACCGCCCAAAACTATTTCTGCGGTGTTGAACCAGCATCTGCATAAAAATTTTAATGAGTATGTAAACGGCTACCGTGTTAACCTGTTCAAGGAAAAATTGTTACAGGAGGATGCTGATCAGCTTACCTTCACGGGCATTGCATATGATTGCGGCTTTTCTTCACCGGCTACTTTCCAGCGGGTGTTTAAACAACTCACCGGTATGTCGCCCTCCGAATTCCGGAAAAGCGCCCCGGACGCGCAGAAATCAGCGCTTTAATATGTCTCAAATCCGGATATGAGTAGGTGACAACATGGTAAACAGGGAGCTTTGCCATCAAAATAAATGACCCGGATGGTACATCGCGCTAACTTCTCCTTTTTGATCATCGCCTTATTTTTATTTGCCTGCCGCGCCAGCCGGCCGGTCCAAAACAATGCACCGGTCACCTCCCGCGATGCAGTTTGGAATGCTGCAGCAATGACCCGTCTTGAAAAGAAACTGGAATATCTCCGGGAAAAATATCACATCCCCGGTATTTCTGTGGGCGTGGTAAATGAACAAAAACTGGTATGGAAAAAAGGCTTCGGCTATGCCGACCTGGAAAAACAAACAGCGCCCGATGAAAACACGGTTTACCAGGTGGCTTCGGTTACCAAAACGTTTGGCTCCATAATTCTCATGCAGCAGGTACAGGCCGGGAAGGTAAGCCTGGATGATCCTATCGGTAAATACGGCATCAACCTGGGCGCGCGCTGGGGCAGCGATCCACGGATCAAAGTAAAGCATCTGCTTACACATACCGCCATGGGCAGCATGTTTAACAGCTATAAACCCGGCTACGTATTCCGCTACAATGGCAGCTGGTATAATGAACTGGGGAAGGTAATTGCGCAGTCGTCCGGGCATACCTTCGGGGAATTGCTGATGGAACAGATCATTAGGCCGCTGTCGCTGAAAAGTACGGCGCCCAGTACCGATGATAGTGTCAGCTTTGCATTAACCGGTTATGACAAAGGAACGTTTATGCAGCGGGTAGCCAAACCGTACGACTGGAAAAACAAGCAGTTGCAGCCCATTACCTTTTCATACGGTTTTGGCCCGGCGGCGGGCATCATGAGCAATGTGGCCGATCTGGCGGTTTACTCCACCGCCATTGATCAGAAAATGTTCCTGGCAGATAGTACCTGGGAGAAAGTGTTTACGCCTTATGTTACCCCCAAAGGCAAAACCATCCAGTACGCGCTGGGATGGTATGTGAAGTACTACAAAGGCGTAAAGGTAATGTGGCATACCGGCTGGTGGACCGGCTATTCTGCCCTGTTTGTAAAGATCCCGGAACGGGACCTGACATTTATTATCCTGGCTAACTCACAGGATCTGAGCCGGCCTTTTTATCACCTGGTGAAACCCTTGCCGGGCATTGGGATGTTTAATCCTTTCCGGCGTAATTTAAACAAAACGCTGAGGGCTTCCGCGTTTGGCGAAGCCTTCCTGGATCATTTCCTGGAGTGAATCCCGGTTTAATGCGCGCCGGGATCCGGTTCAAAGTCCAGCGACACGGAGTTCATGCAAAACCGCTTGTGCGTAGGAGGGGGGCCATCATCAAAGATATGACCGAGGTGCGAACCGCAACGTTCGCAGATCACTTCCGTCCTTTGCATACCGAAGGAATTATCTTCCTTGTAGATCACGCTGTTGGCTTTGAGTGGTTCAAAAAAGCTGGGCCACCCGCAGCTGCTGGCAAATTTAGCGTCTGATCTGAACAGGGGATTGCCACAAACCGCGCAATAGTAACTGCCTTTTACCTCGGAATCCCAGTATTTGCCTGTAAATGCCCGTTCGGTGGCATTTTCGCGGGCTACGGCATAGAGGTCGGGCGGCAGTATTCTTTTCCATTCGGCGTTGGTAATATGCAGTTTCCGTGTATCCGTTCTGGAATAGTAAGGATTTTTCACTGGCGCTTGTTTATTGTTGCTATTCTGGCTATGGCAGGCAATCTGTGTGGCCAGGATCAGTGTTAAAAGAAATATTATTCTCATCTCGCAAAAAAAATACTGGTGAATAATACAATAACCCAAAATTACCGCTTTAAATCCGTAATAAGGACGGCTATCCTGCCAGGTGGATGAACCGTCCTTTTTTTACAAAATCTTTAAAATAACCCCGTGATCATTTTCCCGTTTTTTTTCGGGAGATAATTATCTTAGCCGATATCTTCATGCTTAAATCATCATCACATTGTTACGTAAATTATTCTTTGCCTTCGTTATTACGCTTTTCAGCGGTTTCATTACACATGCACAGCAATACTATCTCTTCGTGGGAAGTTATAACCGCGATAAAGACAAAGATGGCGTATACCTGTTCCGGTTCAACTACCAGACCGGTGCGTTGCAGCAGGTGTCTGCCACCAAAGGCATTCTCAATCCCTCTTTTCTTACGTTATCGCCCGATGGAAAATATATTTACGCCTGCTCCGAAGCCCAAACGCCTAATGTGGGCGGTGTCAGCAGCTTTGCTTTCGACAGTGTGAAAGAAACGGTAACGCTGCTCGACCGGCAGGACAGCGGTGGCGATAACCCCGCATATGTAGGCGTAGACCCAACCGGCAAATGGCTCATCTGCGCCAATTACAGCGGCGGCAGCCTGTCCATTTTCCCGCTCACCGGCGGTGGACATATAGCTCCCGCCAAACAAACCATTGCTTTTAAAGACAGCAGTATTGTACGAAGCCGGCAACTCAGCTCACACATTCACGCGGCGGTTTTTTCCCCGGATGGCCAGTATGCTTTTTTCCCGGATCTCGGTGCTGATAAAATCCATGCCTACCAACTGGCGCCGGATGCTGCAGCACCTTTACAGCCGGCCAATCCGCCGTTCACACGTACCACTCCAGGCAGCGGTCCCCGGCATATCACGTTTCATCCCAGGCTGCCAATGGCTTACTGCATTGAAGAAATCAGCGGCACCGTTACGGCGTACCAGTATCATGCCGGTAAACTGGATAGCCTCCAGCGGGTAGATGCCCGCCTGGCCACCTCCCAGGCCGATTATGGCAGCGCCGATATCCATATCTCACCCGATGGCCGCTTCCTGTATGCCTCCACCAGGGAAAACGCCAACAGTATATTTATCTATTCCATTAACCAACAAAACGGACGATTGAAACAAATAGGCGTTGAATCCACACAGGGTAAACATCCGCGGAATTTTGTGATTGATCCTACAGGTAAGTTTCTATTGGTGGCCAATCAGAAAACAGGGAATATTGTTGTTTTTAAAAGAGATCAGAAAAGCGGACTGCTGAAGAAAACAGGCGTGGAGGTAACCCTGCCAAATCCTTCGTCCCTGCAGATCAGGGCTTACGCCAGATAATAATGAGCAGTGTGAGCAACAGCAGATATAACACCCACTTTACTATTTTGTAGGTATTGGTTTTGAAGAAGGTGTTCTTTTTAATGGTGCCGGTATCATCAAAACGTTCGGTGATCCTGGAGAACTCTCCGTGGGTGAGCTTTCCCCACAGCTCCCCGGCATCGTTTACCAGCTTCAGGATGGTAACATGAAACATCACTCCAAAGGAGCTGCCGGGAAAACGTTTTTTGATCATTACCGCCGTTGCCGCCAGTTCTACAGGTAAGCTACCTGCAGCAAATAACAACACGGGGATAACCCAACCAGGAGCCGTAAACAACAGCACGAGTGCTGTGATGCCACAAAACAATACAGTTTCGGGCGTATTGGGCAAATTGCGGTAGGTATAGTTTGGATTGTACTTTCCCAAACGGCTGTTGCCAATTCCATACCGGTAAGGCCGTTTGTAGTTAGCACGGCCATCATCCCACCACGGATGGGTTACAGCCGCTTCCGGCAACGATCTGAAATTTTGTTCGTTATTCCTGTCGCGCACATGCAGGAAGAAATCAACATCTTCACCACCACCGGCTTTCGGGTAATCGGTAGAGAAGCGCACATCGCCCACCGCACTTCTTTTTACCATGATATTCGCGGTGGCGCCCCAGGTAAACGAAGGCTTATTCGCCGCCACAGAAAAGATATTTACATTGCCGTTGACCATCAACGCCCTGGCAAAATCACTGGGTGGCGGTGGAAAATGAATAAGACCAATGAATCCAATTTCATCGGGATGTTCTGCCGCAGCTGCTGCATACCTGAACAACAAATCATCTGTTACCGTAACATCATCATCCAGGAACAGGATCCAGTCGCCTTTTGAAACAGATATGCCCCGGTTCCGGGTGCCGGAAGCACCGAGGTTTTTTTCATTGATATAAAGAAATACATCGTTGTTATCCGCCAGCGCCCGGATGCTTTCAGCAGGCACTATATCCGGATTATCTGCCATCAGGTAAAACTTAATGACAGCATTATCCGGCCTCGGCAGGCGAAGCACAGGAAGTACATATTTTTCCTCCAGCCGGAAGGACGGCATTACAACATCTATAGTGAGTTTCATACTTAGCAGATAACGGTAGATAAATCAGGTAGCACTACATCAACGCTTACGGCGCCCAGAGGTCTTCTTCGCGCAGCAGTTTTTTCTTGTAACGTTTCATCAACATCCGCACATACATCCACCAGCCCATTCCCCTGCGGATCAGCTGTAATTTATCTTTCAAAAATTGCCGGTCTTTATTATCCGAGGAAAACCCGCTCATGTTATACAATACAATGGTAATGGGATAATGCTGCTTCTTAAAATTGCGGTCGCCCCAAACGAGGAGGTTAAGCGCGTAATCAGCCAGCACTTTATATTGCAGATCATAGGAATATTTCCGGAAAACGCTTTTCGGGTAAATAATGGATTGATGGTTCATACAATATTTGGCGAGCCGGTATTCGCTGAAACTGCCTTGTAAAAGCGGATATTCAACGGGGCCGTTTGTATTGAACCCGGTGCTGTTGCCATAATAAATAGTGTGGTCATCGCGGAGATATGAGGAGAGTTCACTGAAGCCCGGCAGGAGGCGATCGTCGCTGCCCAGGAAATATAACCAGTTTCCGCTTGCCATCCCGATGCCTTTATTGAGTGCGTCATAGATGCCCTTATCCGGTTCACTCACCCATTTCACCAGTTCCAGGCCGGATTCCTGCACAATGCTCAGGGTGTTGTCGGTACTGCCTCCATCTACAATCACCACCTCCATTCCTTTCACAGTCTGTTCCTTAACAGATTGCAGGCATTCTCTGAGGTGCTGACCGGCATTATACGTTGCGATAATTATGCTGATCAATACATCACCGGGTCGTTCATTCATTCGATATACTAGTTGATTACCGGGGCTAAAATTAGGGCTATTTGTTTGTTTTTTTATTTGGTTATTTGGATATTTTGTTGCGATAGCCCGGCATGATGTAACGCCATATCCAAATAACCAAATACTAAAACAGGGGAATCATTACTGGTTTACCCTGAACTTTTCAGTAGCCCCGATAGTAGTATGATTGCAGGTCATAGGCTGTGTACCGCCTTCGCTGGAAACATAGCTGCCATTGCTGCCCCTGAGTGAAATGGTGCCGTCGCTGTTGCTGATCCAGTCGAACTGTTCCCACGGACCAATAGCAGTACGGTTACAGTTCATGGCCTGGGTACCATTTTCTGAACATACATAAAAGCCGCCGTTTACCAGCGCTACTTTACCGCTACCGGCGCTTACCACGGAAAACTGTTCCCATCCCTGGGCCACGGTGCGGTTGGCATTCATGGCCTGCGTGCCGTTTTCGCTGCACACGTACAGGTTATTGGAGCTTTTAAGGGTAATGGTTTGCCCGATGGGAGCGCCGCCACCGCCGCCCACCACAGGCGCAGTAGGACGGGTAGCTGTTAAACCGATTTGTCCTTTCAGCATTTTACCGCCATCGCCGGTGAGGCGCAGGTAGTAGTCTGCGGAGCAAACCACGCCATCTTCATCCAGGGTCACAAAGTTGGAACCTGCGGGAATAAAGGAGGCGTTTTCTGCTGTTTTGGCAATCTGGTTACCTTCGTTGTACTCGTCAAACATAGAGATGTAAATGCCCTGGGCGCCTACCCGTACCATGTTGTAAAACTGGCGCCACATGAAGTCGCCATGCGCGCGCTGGTGTTCCTGTAAATCACCCGGCAGTACGCAGGGCTGGTAGTCGATTCCGTTGTTGTTACAATACGCCTGGTCCGGTGTGTTTACATTGGTGTAGAAATTATCCGCGTCAGCAACATTACCGATCCTGCCTACCATCCACGGTGAAATCATATTCAGCGCGCTGTAGGTAGCGAGGAAGCCGGGTCTGGAATCGCTGGTTTCGGTACGCCAGTGCGTAGGTACGCCGCCGATTACATAACAGCCCTGGTTTTTGAACCAGTTGATCACATCCAGGCATACCGCGGCAGACCACGGGTGATTGGAGTCGTTGAAGCCAAAGCCCCAGATACATACCACCGGCTTGCCATTCTGTTTGGCATAAGCGGAAGAAGAGGTGTAGGCCGACATCTTGGTGGTCCAGTCGGTTTTAATCTCAGATTGCATGTTGGTCCAGCCGCTGACATCATACATGATGTAAAACTTGCGGCCATAATTTTCCGCAGCCGTTTTTACTTTGGCGGTAATGGCGTCGCGTACCGGTCCTTCGGTGCCATTTGGGTTAAAGCGCTGCAACGCTGCGGCGTCGATACCGTTTTGCTGCATCCACAGGAAGTGGGTGTTCACGGTTTGGTCGTTGAAAGAAGAGAACAGTTTCGCAGGTTGACCATTGCCGAGGTTTGCCCAGGCGGTTTGATAGGTGCTGCTGTAGTCCCTTACATCGGGCCAGGACTTAATACCATTATTCGTGGAAGAGGGCGACGCGCCCCAGTTCTGCGTCCAGTGCCACCAGGCATTGATAGGGGAGCCATCGCCGTTGGCGGCAAACCAGCCCTGGTAGCCTACCGTGATTTTGCCGACTACGTCGCCAACAGGAGAGCCCAGTGCGCTGATGCCGGACTTCTTGCCATCGAGCGACTGGAGTGAATTGACGGCCTCTTTTTTGGAGCAGCCAACAGACAATGCAACAAGGGTTGCGAAGAGAAGATGCAACTTGTTTTTCATGTGTGGAACAATTGATGATGATTAGGAATTACTATCGGATTTGCTACCGTGGTTTTCTTAGAACAATGCCGGGCTATGGATAATGAAACGTGGAAGTTTTCTGGTGCAATTAAGGGGAGAGGCACTAATCAGTGCATTAATAAAGGGCTAATAAACAAATTAGGGCTGACTTTTTTTTCACCCGGAGCCGTATTACGGTCTCCGGGTACCCGCATTACCGGTAGTGGTCAGGGAAATCCTGCATGTAATTCATTCACCGTATTAAAGATATAATCGGGTGAGGCATCCCGCAGTTCCTGCGTACTGCCGTAACCGTAGCCAACTGCAATGGAGGGCAGCTGGTTTTTCTGTGCGCCTATGATGTCGTGTTTGCGGTCGCCCACCATAACGGTGTTGCCGGCATCCAATTGTTGTTCGGACATCACGTAGCGGATCAGTTCCGCCTTGTCGGCCCGCGTGCCATCCAGCTCGCTGCCATATACCGCCGTAAAGTAAGGCTCCAGGTTAAAGTGCCGGATCACGATGTCGGCAAATACTTTTGGCTTGGAGGTGGCAACAAACAACCGTCGCCCCTGTGACCGCAGCGCAGTGAGTAATTCCGGAATGCCGGCATACTGCTCGTTTTCATAAATGCCGGTTACTTTGAAGTACTCCCGGTAAGCGCTAACCGCCTCCCATGCCTGCGATTCGGTAAAGCCATAGTATTCGATGAACGACTGCTGGAGGGGCGGACCAATAAACGGAAGCAGCTTCTGAAGGTCCGGCTCGGCAATACCTGCCTTTGCCAATGCATACTGAACGGATTTGGTAATACCGGTTTTAGGATCTGTAAGCGTACCGTCGAGGTCAAATAAAATATTGGCGTATTTCATAACGGTTGCAATATAAATTAAAAAGAGGACGTTGAATAGGTTCAGGTTATTTCTTAGCTTACAACTGAATACAACTGTCACATGAATGATTTCTTCCGGAACTCCCTGTCCGCTATTATCGCCATTTTTCTACTCGCTGGATGCAGTAAAAGTGAATCCCAAACCATTATCGCCACCGGCTACAGTGATGTGGATCAGGTGCTGAACGACTCCGTACCTGTTGCCTTTGATGGCAAATGTTATGCAGTGATTCATGAAAATGGCAAAACCGTATATGCGAAAGGATTCGGCGGCTATACCGGCAGCACACGCCAGCTCATTGCTTCCTGTTCCAAATGGTTATCGGCGGCAGTGGTTATGAGCCTGGTAGATGAAGGAAAAATAAAGCTCACCGATAGTGTGGGGAAATATCTGCCCGTTTTTACTACTTATCATAAGGGAGATATTACCATTGCGCAACTCTTCTCCCATACATCCGGTTTTCCCGGAAATTCTTCCCAGGGATATGAATCCAATGTGCTGATCACGCTCACACAGGCGGCAGATGGTATTGCCCGGAATGTGGCGCTGCTGAACCGGCCCGGCACCACCTTTTATTATGGCGGCGTAAGTATGCAGGTTGCCGGCCGCATTTGTGAAGTGGCCTCTGGTAAGAGCTGGAGCGCCCTGGCCGCAGATAAAATATTTACGCCCTGTGGCATGACCAGCACCGACTTCGGACTTACGGCCAATCCGCAGATTGGCGGCGGCGCCCGGAGCACGCCGGACGATTATATCCGCTTCCTCGACATGATCATGAACAAAGGTGTAGCCGCTAATGGTACCCGTGTGCTCAGCGAAGCTGCAGTGGCAGCAATGGAGGAGAGTCAAACCGGCCATGTTACCGTCACTTACACCCCTTATCCCGCAGTACTGCTCAATACAAAAGATTTCTACGGTATCGGCAACTGGAGGGATGTAACCGCTCCCGGTGGCGCACTGATTGAAAACAGCAGCCCGGGCGCCTTTGGCAGTCATCCGTGGATAAACCGCGATAAAAAGCGCACGGGTTTCATCTTTACTTTTATTGCCAGCAACGGTTATCTTTCCACTCTACCCACCTGTTTAAAGATCCGGGCGCTGGTGAGGAATAAATAATAAATGCCTTATTAAGTCAAGATAGTGTCTGTTTTAGTCAATTTTCAGGGAGAGTTGTTGCCCCATTGCCGTTAATTTTGATGGTATACAAATTCCACGGAAGAGGTCATATACCTATGGTCTGCCACAGTCGGAGATTATTAATACATAACAGGCGCACCTGCCTGTTACATCAAAAACGTTATCCGGAAAACATGGATCAGCAACTTTTTTCTTTCAGGCATATTGCAATAGCCGGCGCCCTGTTGATGGCCGGTACAGCTGCGGCGCAGCAGCAACCATTACGGCTCTGGTATAACAAACCGGCAAAGGTTTGGGAGGAAACTGTGCCACTTGGGAATGGCCGCCTGGGCATGATGCCGGATGGCGGGGTCAGCCAGGAGAAGATTGTTTTAAATGATATCACCCTCTGGTCCGGTGCACCACAGGACGCCAACAACTACGATGCCTACAAACAACTGCCCGCTATCCGGCAGCTGCTGGCCGAAGGAAAGAATAACGAGGCCCAGGCGCTGATGGACAAATCATTTGTATGTACCGGCAAAGGCTCCGGGGACGTTCCGTTCGGATGTTTCCAGATGCTGGGCGAATTATTGCTGCAGTTCAGCTATCCCAAAGCGGATAGCCCTGCCCGTTATAAAAGAGACTTGTCGTTGAATGAGGCGATAGCCACTACTAATTATACAATTAACGGGGTCGCCTATACGCGCGAATATTTTACGGACTTCAACGGCGATGTAGGCGTGATCCGTTTAACGGCCGGCAAAGGCGGACAACTCAATATGCGGGTTGCTATCAGTCGCCCGGAAAGAGCCACCATACGCACCGAAGGACAGGAGCTGCAAATGTCCGGCGAATTGAAAAGCGGTACCGCCAATCCCGGTATGAAATACCTGACCAGGATACAGGCAAAACTGAAAGGTGGTCAGCTGCTAACGGACAAGGATACACTGGTTATTAAAGATGCCACGGAAGTGATCCTGTATGTATCTACCGCTACCGATTTCAGGAATCCCGGCTACCGGGAACAAACGAAACAACTGCTCGCTGCAGCCATGCGTAAAGGTTATGCGCAGCAGAAGCAACAGCATATAGCCGCTTATCAGCGTTTATTCAACCGCGTTAGTATGGAGCTGGGCGGCGCCAGTGCAACACAGGTGCCTACCGATCAGCGGCTTATTGATTTTCACAAGGCGCCCGCGGCAGACAACGGATTACCCGTACTATTTTATCAATACGGCCGTTATCTGAGCATCAGCAGCACCCGCGTGGGTTTGCTGCCACCTAATTTACAGGGGCTGTGGGCCAACCAGATCCAGACGCCCTGGAATGGGGATTACCACCTCGACGTAAATGTGCAGATGAACCACTGGCCGGTGGAAGTGAGCAACCTGCCGGAACTCAACCTGCCATTGGCGGAGCTGGTACACGGACTGGTGAAACCCGGTGAAAGAACCGCCAAAGCTTATTATAATGCAGAAGGATGGGTTGCGCACGTGATTACTAATATATGGGGCTTTACAGAGCCAGGAGAAAGCGCATCGTGGGGCGTTACCAAGTCAGGGTCCGGATGGTTGTGTAATAACCTTTGGGAGCATTATGCTTTTACCAATGATAAAAAATACTTAGAAGATATATACCCGGTGTTAAAAGGCTCTGCTGAATTTTACAGCAGCATGCTGATAAAGGATGATAAAACCGGGTGGCTCGTTACTTCCCCTTCTTCTTCTCCGGAAAATTCTTTTTATCTGCCCAACGGCCAAACTGCCAGCATCTGCAACGGACCTACTATTGATAACCAGATCATCCGCGAGCTGTTTATGAATGTGATCACCGCTGCCAAAACACTCGGTAAGGATGCTGCATTCACCACCACGCTGACGGAGAAATTAAAACAGCTGCCGCCTGCAGGCAGGGTAGGTAAAGACGGCCGACTGATGGAGTGGCTGGAAGAATACAAAGAGACAGAACCCACGCACCGGCATATTTCACATTTATACGGATTATACCCCGCCTCACTGATTACACCGGAAGCCACGCCGGAACTGGCCAAAGCCTGCAAACAAACGCTGGAAGTGAGAGGGGATGATGGCCCCAGCTGGTCCATCGCCTATAAGCTGTTATTCTGGGCACGACTGCATGATGGCAACCGCGCGTTTAAATTGTTCGCCGGATTAATCAAGCCCACTTATAATACGGACATTAACTACGGCGCCGGTGGCGGTATTTATTCAAACATGTTTTCTGCAGGGCCTCCGTTCCAGATAGATGGCAACTTCGGTGGCGCAGCCGGACTGGCAGAAATGCTGCTGCAAAGTCATGCGGGCTTTATCGATTTGTTGCCTGCACTGCCTGATGCGTGGAAGGCGTCTGGTACGGTAAAGGGGCTGAAAGCAAGAGGCAATTATACCGTAGATATGACCTGGAAAAACGGCCTCGTTACCAATTATAAAATACGCGGCGCCGCTACGCATAAAGTAAAAGTAAGAATCAACGGGGTAATAAAAGAGATACAACCAACGAAAATATGATCAGGAAATTAGCAGGGGTATTATTAGGTATAGCCGTTACCGTTAGTGCGCTGGCGCAGGAGCAATTTATCACCCGTTATGGCCGCCTCGATAATGTAAGGTATCATATCAAAGCAGATAAAAAGGCTACCATTACTTTCATGGGTGGCTCTATCACCAATATGGAAGGCTGGCGTGGTAAGGTGTGCGACTATCTCACTGCTGCATACCCTGCTACTGATTTCCGTTTTATCAATGCCGGGATTCCTTCGCTTGGCAGCTTACCACATGCGTTCCGGTTTGAACACGATGTATTAAGCAAAGGAAAAACCGACCTGCTATTCCTGGAAGCGGCGGTAAACGACCGGGTGAATGGTACCAATGAAGTAACGCAGCGCAGGGCTATGGAAGGGATTATCCGTCATGCGCTGAAAGCCAATCCGCAGGTGAATATTGTGCTGATGGCTTTTGTGGATGAAGACAAGATGGCCGATTATCACGCTGGTAAAGTGCCGGTAGAAGTACAGGTGCATGAAGAGCTTGCCAAAAAGTATCATCTGCCGTTTATCAATCTCGCTAAAGAAATTACTACCCGCATAGATGGCCGTGAGTTTACCTGGAAAGATGATTTTAAAGATCTGCATCCTTCTCCTTTTGGGCAGCAGTTATATTTTGATGCGATCAAACGGTTACTGGAAGAGGATTTCAGCGCAGCGGCGCCAAAGCATTTATCATCAGTGAAACTGCCTCGCGCAGCGGACCCGTTCAATTATGAAAACGGCGCCTATGGCAATATACATGAAGCTGTTAATAAAAATGGTTTCTCTGTCATTGAATCATGGGAGCCCGCTGATAAGGTGGGTACCCGCGAAGGATTTGTAAAAGTGCCTATGCTGGTATCAGACACGGCGCGTGCCAGTGTGGAGTATCCATTCACCGGGCGTACTATTGGTATTGGCATTGTTTCCGGTCCGGATGCAGGTGTAATCACCTACCGTATTGATGGCGGCGCTGTGCAGCAAAAAGATCTGCGCACGCAGTGGAGTAAAAGCCTGTACCTGCCGTGGTATCTTATATTGGGTGATGATCTGAAACCCGGAAAACATACGCTCAGCCTGCAAAAGGAGGGGGATGGATCTGTTTGCCGGGTGGTGTATTTCCTGGTAAATTAATCCAGTGAAGTAACGTCTCTCTTGTAGTCTCTCGGGGTTTTCCCTTTGATCTTTTTGAAGAAGCGGTTAAAGTGCGTGGTATTCCTGTATCCGCACTTATTCGATAACTCTGCCATCGACATTTCCTTTTCCTGCAATAGTCTGCAGGCGTAACCGATCCTTAATTCATTTACAAAATGAGTAAATGATTTCTGTGTTCTGCTTTTGAAGAAGCGGCAGAAGGAGTGTACGTTGATGCCTGCCACCGCTGCTATTTCCGACAGCGGGATATCTCTTTTAAAATGACGGAAAATATATTTGAAGATATCATCCATCCTCGACTGATCTTTATCGTTATACAGGTTTACATAGTTAGTGCCGGCAAGAAGTTTATATTCCTTGGTGGCCATCATTTTCTGTAGCAGGGTCATAAAGGAGATGGTTTGCAGCAGGTCGTGCTGTGTAAGCATTTGCTGCATCAATGCCAGTATTTCCGTTTTGGCTTTGCCATGAAACTGGATGCCCCGCTGCGCCTTTTTGAGCCAGGTTTTAACGGCACTCGTATTGGTAAAGGGACTAAGATGTTCTACCAGGAGATCCGGCGAAATATACAACGCCAGCGACCTTGCCTGGAGCTTGTCTTTCCCTTCAAAATACTTTTGTTCGTTGTGCCACACATGCGGGGTACCGGAGCCCACAAATATCAGTTCCCCGCTTTCAAAATAGCTGATGTTGTCGCCAATGATGCGTCGCCCGGCGCTTTCCACTACGTATACCAGCTGGCATTCATGATGGAAGTGGAACTCCGTGGAAAAGTACGGCTGTGTAATTTCCTTGATCAGGTATACACTTTGTTCGAGGGCTTTATCGCCCGGTATGGCAAAAAGAGGCTTCATATTATCCGACTAAAATAGGTAAATTCAGTAAATAAGTCAAAATAGTGTTGATTTAAGTCAATTTCACCGGGATGACCTACCTTATCCCTGCTTACTTTTGAATTATCCACGGAAAATGAAAAACGATGATACTGCAAGATAAAATAGTGCTGATTACCGGCGGCGCATCCGGCATTGGTGAAGCCTGTGCGCAGGTGTATGCAAAGCAAGGCGCCACCGTGGCGGTGATTGATAAAGACGCCGCGGCATTGCAACGTCTGCAGGAGCAGATGGGCACGCCGCATATTTTCCTCACAGCAGATCTTAACAGTGGCGCGGCTATACAACAGGCCATTGACAGGGTGCTGCAAACCTACGGCCGGCTCAATGCCATCCACAATAATGCAGGCGTTGCCAGTCCTTCGAAACCTTTACATGATACCACCGAAGAAGAGTGGCAACTGGTCATGAATGTAAATGTGCGTGGCATCTATTACACCACACGCTATGGCATTGCTGCACTGAAAGCTTCCCGTGGCTGTATCCTCAACACCAGCAGTATGGTAGGGGACATTGGCCAGGAAAACCATGCGGCCTATGCGGGCAGTAAAGGAGCGGTAAATGCACTCACCAAAGCAATGGCGCTCGACTATGCCGCCGACGGTATCCGGGTAAACGCAGTGGCCCCCGCAGGCGTATGGACGCCCATGTTGCGCCGGTGGAGCAGTGAACAGCCGGAACCCGCACATATAGCTCAATACCTCGATGGTATCCACGCGTTGGGATATTGCCCGGAGGCAGATGAAATTGCCGACGTGTGTGCGTTCCTGTTATCTGAACAGGCGCGCTTTATCACCGGCTGTATTATGCCCGTAAGTGGCGGGGCAGAACTTGGATATAAGCATACCTTATAAAATAAAGTGAACAATGAAAAAATTAGCTGCTTTCTGTTTGTTGTTGCTGGCACTCCAGGGCAAAGCCCAGACCAATGCACAACTGGATCCGAAAATACTGACCAGTAAAAAAGTGATGGACCAGTTTATGGACCTGCGCTTTGGCCTGTTTATCCACTGGGGGCCTGTTTCCCTGAGAGGTACGGAAATAGGCTGGTCGCGCCACAGCAAGGTGCCGGCTGCAGAATATGACACCCTGTACCGCCAGTTTAACCCGGTGAAATTTAATGCAGAGGAATGGGTGAAAACAGCCAGCGATGCCGGTATGAAATACCTGACCATCACTGCCAAGCATCATGACGGATTTTGTTTATGGCCATCTGCCTATACTGATTATAATATTACTGCCACTCCCTTTAAGAAAGATGTGGTGGGCCTGCTGGCAAAGGCATGTAAGAAGTATCACATTAAGTTCTGTATCTATTACTCGGTGCTCGACTGGCACCATCCGGAATACCCTATTGATAATCCGGATGATACAACGGCAAAGGGTATACGAAAAGATGCACGCATGGACCAGTATGTGGTGTATATGAAGAACCAGCTGAAAGAACTGGTAACCGGCTATGATCCTTATATGCTGTGGTTTGACGGTCCCTGGGAAAAGCCGTGGACACCGGAAATGGCGGTGGACGTGTACACTTATCTCAAAACGCTGAAGAAAGATCTTATCATTAATAACCGTCTTGGTAAAGCGTTTTCCGGCACCGGCGCTTCGGGTACGTCTACCTTCCTGGGCGATTTTGATACGCCGGAACAACGTATCGGCGACCTGGACATGAATACGCCCTGGGAAACCTGCATGACCATCTGCGAACAGTGGGCATGGAAGCCGGATGATAAAATGAAATCGCTGCAAACCTGTATTCAAACACTGGCGAAAGTGGCCGGTGGTAACGGCAACCTGTTATTTAATGTAGGCCCCCGCTCCGATGGAGCCATAGAACCCGCACAGGTAGCCCGTTTGAAAGAGATGGGCGACTGGCTTCGTAAGTACGGCGCCGCTATTTATAATACGCATGGCGGTCCTTACAACCCTAACAGCAAGTATGCTGCTACGCGGAGCGGCAACAAAGTATACGTGCACGTTTTTGATCAGTCGCAGCCAACTATTGAACTGCCTGCTATGCCGGGCGTAAAAGTTAATAAAGCATATCTCCTGAAAGGCGCTGCAGTGAAGCTGACTACAGCCGCCGATCGGTTCACGATAACATTGCCCGCTGTATTGCCCGATGCCAATGACACCGTAGTGGTATTGGAAACGGATAAGCCGGCGCTTAGTGTTGCTCCTATAAAATGATAACATAAAATGATCAGTAAGATAGTTGTAAAAGATGCCCGGTTCCCTTTAACAGGTGGCGCCGGTAGCGATGCCATACATCAGAACCCCGTATATTCGTACACGGTAGCCTGTTTGTACGACGACAAAGGTAATTGCGGTACCGGCCTGGCTTTCACCCTGGGAGCAGGCAATGAACTGGTATGCGCTGCTGCGCGGTTCTACGGCGAAAAGCTGGTAGGAAAAGAACTTACCGAAGTGATGGCTTCCTTCGGCGATTGGTTTAAACAACGTTCCGATGAGCAGCAGTTCCGATGGCTGGGCCCTCACAAAGGAGTGGTGCACCTGGCCCTCGCGGCCGTAACCAATGCCTGCTACGACCTGTGGGCCAAACAACAGCAGGTGCCTTTATGGAAATTGCTGCTGGACCTCACACCCGAACAGGTAGTGAATACATTGGACCTCTCGTACCTTGAAGAAGTACTGCCCCGTGAAGAAGCGGTCCGTATGTTAACGGAAATGCAGACCTCCAGAACTTCGCGCGAAGGTGTGCTGCGCACGGGGTACCCCGCCTACGATACTTCCGCCGGCTGGTTTAATTATTCCGATGACCAGCTGGAAGCTAATTGTAAACGCGCATTGGATAACGGCTTTCGCGCGCTGAAATTAAAGGTAGGTGCAAAAGACCCGGACACGGATATACGAAGAGCGCATATTGTAAGAAATACCGTTGGCGATGAGATCAAAGTAATGGTAGATGCCAATCAGCAATGGAATCTGCCGCAGGCAATTGCTATTGGAAAAAGACTTGCAGCTATTCATCCTTACTGGATAGAGGAGCCCACGCACCCGGACGATATCCTCGCGCACAAAACACTGGCGGATGCGCTGAACCCCGTGAAGCTGGCTTTGGGAGAACATGTACCCAATAAAGTGATTTTCAAGAATTACCTGCAAACAGGCAGCGCCGGGTTTATACAGGTAGATGCGGTAAGGGTAGGAGGCGTCAGCGAATTTATTACGGTAAGCCTGTTATGTAAAAAGTTTGGTGTGCCGGTGGTACCGCACGTAGGTGATATGGGACAGCTGCATCAGCATCTGGTGTTGTTCAATCACATTGGTATGGGACATGAAGCCTTATTCCTGGAGCATATACCGCACCTGCGTAAGCACTTCGTTCATCCTGCACTCATTACAGACGGCTTTTACAAGACGCCTGAAACACCGGGCAGCAGTTGCGATCTGCTGTCTCTTAATACTTTCCCGGGATGATAGCTACTACCGATATTATCATCAGCATTTGCTATGTGGCCTTTATTGTGGGGCTGGGCTTCTGGGCGGGATTATCCGGCAAGAAGAATGATTCCGCAGCAGGAGAATATTTCCTGGCCGGTAAATCGTTGCGCTGGCCCATGATAGGCATGGCATTGTTTGCCACCAATATTTCTTGTTTGCACCTGGTTAGTCTTGCCCAGAGCGGCTTTGATACCGGCTTGCTGGCAGGTAACTTTGAGTGGATGGCCGCCTTTACATTGATATTGCTGGCACTCTTCTTTATTCCGTTTTATATCCGTTCGGGAGTGGCCACGCTGCCGGATTTTCTGGAGCGGCGTTACAACAGGGCGTGCCGCGACTGGCTGGCGATTGTTTCCGTAGTATCGGCAATTGTGATCCATATTGCGTTTTCTTTCCTGGCGGGCGGCATTGTGCTGGAAACGTTGTTTGGCATAAACATGTTTACCAGTATTATCCTCATTGCATTGGTAACGGGCGCATACACTATTGTAGGCGGGCTCCGGGCCGTGGTGGTAACAGAGTCCGTACAAACGGTAGTGTTGCTGGCCGGCGCGGTGATCATCACGGTGCTGTCGTGGTGGAAGGTAGGTGGCTGGCAGCCGGTGGTGCAGGTGCTGCAGGAGGGCCATCAGATGGATAAGCTGTCGATGTTGCATCCGGCGGGCGATCCGAATGGGTTGCCCTGGTATGCGGTGTTCCTGGGTTATCCTGTTATTGGTATCTGGTATTGGTGTGCGGATCAGACTATTGTGCAGCGGGTATTGGGAGCAAAGGACGAAAATCATGCGCGTACCGGCGCGCTGTTCTGTGGTTTTATAAAAGTGTTGCCTGTTTTTATTTTCATTCTCCCGGGACTACTGGCGTATGTGTTATTCAAGCAAGGACACCTGGACCTGGAAGTATTGCGGCAGGCTGATGGGCAGCTGCATACGAAGGGCATTTATTCCGTAATGATTACGCGGCTGGTGCCTACCGGGCTGGTAGGTGTGCTGGTAGCGGCGTTGTTGTCGGGCCTGATGAGCCAGATCTCCGGCGCGCTGAACTCTATTGCCACGCTGGTGAGCTACGATCTGTATAAACGGAACCGCCCGCAGGCAACAGACCGGCAACTGGTGAAAACGGGCCGTATTGCGGCCGGTTTAGCGCTTATCTTATCCATTGGGCTACTACCATTGCTAAACAGGTATGAGAGTCTTTTTAACGGCATTAACGACGTTATATCACATATTGCACCGCCCATCACCTGCGTGTTCCTGTTAGGTGTGTTCTGGAAAAAGGCATCTTCCCTTTCGGCGCAATATACTTTGTGGATAGGATCCGCGCTGGGTGCGGGGGTATATCTTACCGGAAAACTATATCCGATTAACATACCACCGCTGATGGTGGCTTTCTATTTGTTTGTGGTTTGTGCGTTGTTGCAAGTGGTGTTGTCATTTGTATTCCCGGTGCAGCATACCGCTGAAAGCAGCCGTCTTTACTGGGAAAGTCCGTTAGCGCCATTGCGGGTAAAAGGCTGGCCGGGACTGGCCAATTATAAAGTATTGTCTGCTGTGTTACTGCTGATGATGGCAGTGCTGTACTGGCTTTTCCGGTAGAAGCCGTTTATAAAAAGATAAGCCTCTCCGGTTACCGGAGAGGCTTATCTTTTTATAATTATTTTATTTAGACATCTGCTGAATAATGGCTTCTGTAACACCGGTACTGGAGAAGCCCCCGTCGTGGAAGATGTTCTGCATGGTAACCATCCGCGTGTAGTCAGAGAACAGGGAAACGGTAAACTCCGCGCACTGGTCGGCAGTAGCATTTCCGAGCGGCGACATCTTTTCAGAGAAGGCTACAAAGCCATCAAAACCTGCAATGCCTTGTCCGGCGGTAGTGATGGTAGGCGACTGTGAAATGGTGTTGATGCGCACATGTTTTTTGATACCATACTGATAACCGAAACTGCGGGTAATACTTTCCAGCATCGCTTTGATATCGGCCATTTCGTTGTAGTTGGGAAAGGCGAGGTGCGCGGCAATAAATGTGAGCGCCACTACAGAACCCCATTCATTGATGGCATCGTGTTTAATAGCCGTTTGCAATACCCGGTGAAAGCTCATGGCGGATATATCTACCGACTTATGCATGTAGTCGTAGTTGAGATTCGTATAGTCGTTGCCTTTACGCATATTTACACTCATGCCAATGGAGTGGAGGATAAAGTCCACGCCGCCGCCAAAGTGTTCTTTTGTTTTGATGAAAAGGTTATCGAGGTCCTCCATGTTGGTAACATCGGCAGGGATAACCGGTGCGTTGCATTGCTGTGCCAGTCCGTTTATTTCACCCATCCGGATGGCAACAGGAGCATTGGTTAAAACGATTTCCGCACCTTCTGCCACGCAGCGTAGTGCTGTTTTCCATGCAATGGATCTTTCATCCAGCGCACCAAAAATAATTCCCTTCTTTCCCTTTAATAAATTGTGAGACATGACGAAGTTTTAGTGTAAGGATTAATTGCTACAGGGATTAAATGTAGCCTAATTATTCCTCCGTAGGGAGCGGGTGCGGAAATTTTAACATTTTATCCGGCGGCGGTATTTTAATGCCCGAATTGTTTCTGCAGATCCATTTGCAAAAACCAGAGTTCTTCTACCGGTACGGCTTTTTTACTGATGTTATCCAGGTCTTTTCCTTCCTTTGTAAATAAGAATGGTACGAAGCTGAATGCCTGGTTGCCGTTTAATGCAGCTACTTCTTCGCGCCAGCCTTTCCAGCGGAAAGCTTCATAGAATCCTTCAATGTCGCCGGAGCAGCAAAAGGAAATAAAATCGCTGTAGCTGATCTCCATATTTTCCCATTCCAGTGTATCAGGTGCAAAGTAAAATATGCTGCCAATTCCTTCCTGCGCCGCGATGCTGCCGGCATTGATGGCGAAGAAGCCGCCTACCACATCGTCCGCTATTAATAAAAAGCCGGGTTGCTCACCGGAATGCATATACGATTTTCCGTTATTCCAGGCAGGCAGTGTACGGTCCAGCTTTTCGTGGCCCGAACCGAGTACCCGGATCCAGCCATGGTCTACCAGCAGTCCGCCGGTTTCATAGATGATGGCGCCCATGGGGGAGCGGGTGGTTACCTGGGTTTCATATAAAGCCTGCTCTGCACGGGCACTATCTTTCGGAAGAATTTCTATGTGGTTGCTACCATCTTTAATCCATTCCTTTACCAGGTCCCAGCCTGGTTCTTTTGTATTAATCAGTTCATTAACAGGTTTCATCTGTGCAAATTAAATAAAAAACGCGGGTGAACAAGAGGTGTTCATCCGCGTTTTAAACAACCGGTAGGCTGGTTACTTTATCTTACGTTTCAATTCGTCGATTTCTTTTTGTTGTTGGATAAGGTATAAGGTCAGCTCCTCTACTTTTTGCAACAGGAGTTTATTCATTTCACCAACGTCAACACCATTTTCTTTTACCTCTGCTGTTGTTGGGATTTCCGGAAGGTGACCGTTTTTTGCGATGAAGTTTTCCACTTCCTGTAAAGAAGGTAATTTATATTCCGGGTGGAAAACAAAGTCGGCCCAGTTGCCTTGTTGGGTTACTTTTATGCGCCTGGCGCCCAGGGTACCTTCTACGGCGAGTTTGTAATTGTTAGGTGTTAGTGTGCCGATGCCGATGTTACCGCTGTTGGTCATTACAAAGTTATATCTCACAGGCAACGCTGTAGTATCTGTGTCGGTAGAAAAGAAGCAAAGTAGTGTGTCACTGGTGGCGCCAATTCCAAATTTACGGATGCCTGCTTCCAGTTCAATGGATTGGGCGGCTTTTAGTTTGATCGCTTTCCCCCAGCCGTTTGCAGTCCACGCAGCGGCGTTGGCGATTTCAAGTTTTGCGGTAGGAGCAGGGGTGCCAATACCAATATTCCCGGAAAAATAATTAATCCCGCCGAGAAAATAAGTACTACCTGTGTAGGTGTTCCCATTGGTATTTACATAGCTGTCGATGGAAGTTTTGAAAGTATGGGAAGGGCCATTGGGCTCGATGTATGGGAGCGGCCTTCCGGCAGTACCATCATATACGGCGACGTTGTCGTTGTAACGGGAGCTATAATTATAGCTGGTACTCCCCCTTAACCATATAATGATAATCTTTGAGGCATTTCCAAAAGTTGCATCTTTCCAACCTGCTACAAATTTATTGAAGGGCAACGCGGGGTTAATATATTGCCGGATATCAGCCTCAATAAACTGGGAACCATTGCCCCAGTTGGTTGTATGATACCTGAACGTGGCGATAATACTGCCTCTCCAACTATTTGCACCGTCCTGATGTACGCTGGAGCGACCTATCTGAAGTTCCGAGGCTTCATGATAGTTCCATGCGGAGTCCGTAAATATAACCGGATAATATTTGTCGATATCGCCATTTACGACAAAGGTGCCACGTACCTGAGCCTGTGATGGAAAGCAACAGAGGGTTAATAAACAGGCCAATAGGAGGCCGGGTAACTGGATGAATTTCATACATATAGGTTTTAAACAAAAACAAAAATACAGGGTTTATTTTATTATCAAAATAACATTTTAATTTGATCAGGGCATAAAAAAACCGGTTGCAATGTTGCAGCCGGTCTTTAAGAAAAATATTGAACCTGGTTATATCTCCCCCTTCTTCAGTTGCTGCACGGCATAGTCCACCGCCCTCGCGGTCAGCGCCATGTAGGTGAGCGACGGGTTCTGTGTGGAAGTAGAAGTCATGCAGGCGCCATCTGTTACAAATACGTTATTGCATGCGTGCATCTGGTTCCATTTATTCAGCATAGATGTTTTAGGATCGTTGCCCATACGTACGCCGCCCATTTCGTGGATATCCAGTCCGGGCGCCTGTTTGGAGTCGCTGGTATGTATATTGGTGAAACCGGCTTTGGTAAACATGTCGGTCATCTGCTCAAAGAAATCCTTCAGCATCTTTTCATCATTGTCGTCGTAGTCTACGTTGATATTGATTTGCGGAATGCCCCATTCGTCTTTCTTCTGAGTATCCAATGTAACGGTGCTGATTTCTTTCGGAATAGTTTCACCCATCATGTGTGAGCCTACATACCAGGGTCCTGTTTCGCTGTTGAAGAGCTGGTCTTTCAGCGTTTTGCCAAATCCGTCGGTGTTGGTATGCGAGCCTCTGTCGGAGGAGAACCCTGCTGCATATCCACGGAGGAAATCTGTTTCCTGTTTGTGTACATTACGGAAGCGGGGAAGGTACGCGCTGGTAGGGGTACGGCCATCGGTGGTAGAGTCTTTGAATCCTTCGTATTGTCCGCTGATACGTCCGCGGTAACTATGAAAGGCAAAGTATTTTCCCAGCACACCGCTATCGTTGCCGAGGCCATTGGGGAAGCGGTGGGAGGTGGAGTTGAGCAGTACGGCGTTGGTGTTTATGGCAGCGGCGTTTACGAAAATTACTTTTGCGTAATACTCCATCATTTCTTTGGTGTTGGTATCCACTACACGCACGCCGGTGGCTTTTCCTTTTTGTTCATCAAAGATGATGGAATGCACTACGGAAAACGGGCGGAGTGTAAGATTACCGGTTTTTTCTGCCCAGGGAATAGTGGAGGAGTTGCTGCTGAAGTAGCCGCCAAACGGACATCCGCGGTGGCAAAGATCTCTCTTCTGGCATTGTCCTCTGCCCTGGTCCAGGTGGATCTGCTTTGGCTGCGTTAAGTGGGCGCAACGGGCGTAGATCACCTGTCTGTCTTTATAATTATCTTTTACAAAATCCTTAAAATAATTTTCTACACAGGAGAGTTCCAGTGGTGGCAGAAATTCTCCATCGGGGAGGTTTGGCAGGCCATCTTTGTTTCCGGAGATGCCTACAAATTTTTCCACGTGGCTGTACCAGGGGGCAATGTCTTTGTAACGGATAGGCCAATCGGTGGCGAAGCCGTCGCGGGCGGGTCCTTCAAAGTCGAAGTCGCTCCAGCGTTGTGTTTGCCTGGCCCACATCAGTGATTTCCCGCCTACCTGGTATCCCCTGATCCAGTCGAACGGTTTGGGCTGACCATAAGGATGATCGGTATCTTTCACGAAGAAGTGCATGGCATCTTCTTTATAGGCGTAGCAGCGGCTGATCACCGGGTTGGCAGCCTTAATGGCTTCCGGTATCTGGCCACGGTGGGGAAATTCCCACGGGAACTGGCTGGTAGTGGGGTAGTCTTTTATGTGTTTAACATCACGGCCTCTTTCCAGCACCAGTGTTTTTAAACCTTTTTCTGTGAATTCTTTTGCTGCCCATCCGCCGCTGATGCCGGAACCAATAACAATGGCATCAAACGTACGGTTTTGCAGGCTGGTATTATCTTTACTCATACAATTAGTAGTTAGGCAAGCTTCCGGGTAATGGGTTTCAGCGGTACGCAACCGTGGTATCTGGCAGGTACCAGTTCGTAGATATTTACTTTGGTAAGAAAATATTTGGAATTGGTATATGCCTTGATGGTAAGGCGTTTGGTAGCGCGGTAGAAAAAAGAAACGTCGTCCTTGTCGTCTTTTACGGCTTCAAGGGTTTTGAGCAGGGCTTCCCGTTGTGCGGGAGTGCTGTCCAGGAAGGTATGTCCGCTTAGTTTTTTAGATGCCTGTTCAAATGATTTCATGCCGCTGAGCCAGCGTTGCTGGTCTTCTTTTTTATAGCAATCGTCCATCATAATGAGGGTAAATAAGTGGGCGGACAGCTCCTTAGCGCCTGGCGTGGTAGTAGCGGGGATGATCGTTTCCACGAGTTCGGCCAGCATTTTCTCCTGGTCGCCATCTACCTGGATGTTCTTTAATGTTAATGATGTTCTGCTGGTGTGTTGCAAACAGGCAGGCAATATGGCCATGCCGGCTGACACATACAGCAGCTGCTTGAGCGCAGCTCTTCTTGTCACTTCCATTGATCGGAATTTATTGTAGTAAAACGGGAATTGGTCTGCATTATTTCAAATCTTATACGCTGCGAATCCTTATTTCCCGGCGCTCCGGCTGGAAATAAGGATTAAATATAAAGGAATCTGGGAGTATTTACAAGGTTTTTGTGGTGGCTGGTACAGCTAGCCCCTTTTTTTTACGGCGTCGATTACAGCGCCAACGATCACAAAGGCAAAGCTGCTGAACGGAACGGTCACCAAAGCGGCCATCAGGTATTGCGCGTCTTTCCGGTTCCAGTCTTTCGCATAGGAAAAGATATAGAAAACCAGGGGATGAACCACCATGTACAGAAGTACCATCAGGAGGATGATTTTTCCACTGACGATGGATTCGTTGGGAGGGGTGGATGAGCGGATGAGTATTAAAGCGGGTATTAATATTAAAAGAAAGATGACCGCCAGTACCAGGATGGTGAGTAATTGAAGGTGATGATCAGATGCGCCACTTACCATGAGGGCCATCATCTTTTCAACCGGATAGCCGGGGAGTACGGCGAGGGCCGGTGCTATTACGGTGGCTACCAGCATCAGTGAGATGGCGGTAAACAGGGCCCCGATCACGAGACCCTTTCTATTCGGATTTATCTTCATAAATACAGGTTACTGATTTTTATTTCACTCCTTTTTCAGGATTCCAGTTGCCCCGCAATTTACGGATATAAAGGATCTGGCCAATATGATAGGCGTTATGTGTGTTGATATTGGCAATAGTGCTGTATTGTGATGCGAGCTTTTTTTCATCGGCTTGTTCAATAGCAGTTTCCCAGGCAGTGAGCACGCTGTCGATCCGTTTAACGGAAGCCTCCCATTGCTCCTTTGTGGCGGGAGAAAAGGTATCGTCGTTATTGATATTAGCAGCCGGCTTTGCTTTCCCGTTGAATTTCTCCAGCAGTCCCAGGTCCCAGAAAATGAGGTGGTTCACCAGTTGCGCAATGGAGTGGTTACCGGAGCTGTCTTTCCAGTTGGCCTCTTCAGAGGTAAGTCCTTCTATAGCGGTGTTCACTGTTACAAACCATTGTGCATGGGCCTTATCGTGGGTAGTACGTAACTGGTCCAGCAGTATGGATTTAATGCTAGCCGTTTGGCTGTAGCTGAAAAAAGAAATTAACAGGAACGGGAGTACGAAAATAATTCTCATAGCGGGTATGTTTTGGAGTTTAGCTATTTGGTTGCGGATCAAATATAATGACTTTGTGATCTCAAACGACGAAAAATTTAACCGGTAACGTTCTCAATGAAAAAAAATAAACGGATGAGGCAAAACTTTATCTTTATCGGCATCCATCTAAAATGCAGAAGCCTATGCAGCTGATTGTGCTTGATCCTGGTCATTTCCACGCTTCGCTGGTGCAGCAACAACTGTACCCGGGGATAGATCCCGTAATCCGGGTATATGCACCGGACGGACCGGAAGTAAAACAATACCTGCAGCGGGTAGCTGCTTTTAATGAACAGGGCAGCCCGGTAGTACGCTGGAGCACAAATGTATATACCGGTAACGACTATCTGCAAAAGATGCTGTTGTGTGATCCGGGGAATATTGTAGTGCTGGCGGGTAATAACCGTTTGAAACCCACCTATATTGCCAGCGCTGTGAGGGCTGGTATGCATGTGCTGGCCGATAAGCCTATGGCGATTGATGCTGCTGGTTTTGACTCGTTACAATCTTCCTTTGCAATGGCTGCTGTCAATAAAGTACAGTTATATGATATCATGACGGAGCGTTATGAAATCCATAACCTGCTGCAAAGGGAGCTGTCGCAGTTACCGGGATTGTTTGGTACGTTACAGAAAGGCACCAGGCAGAACCCTGCAGTGATTAAGAAAAGTGTGCATCATTTTAAGAAGACGGTAGCAGGCAAAACATTGATCCGTCCATCCTGGTATATGGATGTAACGCAGCAGGGCGAAGGGATCACAGATGTAACCACGCATCTTGTTGACCTGGTACAATGGACCTGTTTTCCTGAACAGGTGCTGGATTATAAGAAAGATATTCATATAGATACGGCTACTACCTGGCCCACCGCAATGAGCCTGCCGCAGTACAGCGCCATCACCGGGGAGCTGCAGTTTACGCCTGCCCTGAAAGCATTGACTGACGCGGATGGTCAGTTGAAAGTATATGCCAACGGGGCTTTTGATTATATCATCCGTGGCGTACATGCGCGTGTTTCTGTGCAATGGAATTACGAAGCGCCTGCTGGTACCGGTGATACTCATTATTCGCTGCTGCGCGGCAGCAAAGCGGAACTGATAATACTACAGGATGAAGAGCAACAGTACCAACCGGTGTTATATATTCAGCCGTTGCCGGCAGATACGGTGCAAATGAAAGCGGCCTTCCTGACACTGGAGCAAAAGTATCCCGGCATTGCGTTAAAGGAATGTGAGAGAGGCTGGGAAGTGGTGATACCGGAGGCACTGGTAAAAGGGCATGAGCGGTTGTTTGCAAAAGTGATGCAACAATTCCTGGTATACGTGCAATCCGGTCAGATGCCGGCCTGGGAAGTACCGGGTATGCTGGCAAAATATTATACCACCACACAGGCGCTGTTGATAGCAAAGCGTTTAGCGTAATGATATCAGGGCAATTAAAATCAACCGAATGAAACAACAGACAGCTACTGTAACAGCGGGATCACTCAGCAGGCGGGACACCGTAATATCCATACTCATTGTGGGTTTACTGTTCTTCGTATTTGGTTTTGTGACATGGGTGAACGCCATCCTGATACCGTATTTCAAGATTGCCTGCGAACTAAGCAATTTCCAGTCGTACCTGGTGGCCTTTGCCTTTTACATCTCCTACTTCTTTATGTCGGTGCCGGCTTCATACCTGTTGAAGGTAGCGGGCTTTAAGAAGGGGATGATGATAGGTTTCTGGGTGATGTCGCTGGGAGCGCTGATATTTATACCAGCGGCGTATACACGCACTTATGAGATATTTCTTGCGGGGTTGTTTATTATTGGTCTTGGGCTGGCCGTGCTGCAAACAGCGGCCAATCCCTATATCACTATCCTGGGCCCTAAAGAGAGTGCGGCTGCGCGTATCAGTATTATGGGGATCTGCAACAAGGGGGCGGGTATAGTGGCGCCGCTGATCTTTGCTGCCGTGATACTGAAGGCTACCGATGGCGACCTGTTTAAGGAGCTTGCCCATATGACGGGGGATGCCCGCAACGCCGTGCTGGATGCGCTGATCAGAAGGGTGATAGCGCCCTATGCGGTGGTATCGGTGGTATTGTTTGCATTGGGTTGCATGGTGCGTTTTTCTCCTTTGCCTGAAATTGACACAGAGCATGAAGATGCAGCCGTCGCTAGTGCCAATGCGGGTAAAACGAGCATTTTCCAGTTTCCTCACCTGATCCTGGGGGCGCTTGCGATATTTTTACATGTGGGTACGCAGGTAGTGGCCATTGACACTATTATTGGTTATGCGGGATCCATGCACATCCCTTTGCTGGAGGCAAAAACATTTCCTTCCTATACGTTATTCGTTACCATTTGCGGCTACCTGCTGGGGATATCGCTGATACCGCGTGTGATCAGTCAGGCTAATGCCTTGAGGGTATGTACCATACTGGGCGCGGTGTTTACGCTGGCAATTGTATATATGCATGGCGAAGTGAGGCTGCTGGGGCATGTAACGGATATCTCTATCTGGTTTGTGGTGATGCTGGGTTTTGCCAATTCGCTGGTGTGGGCGGGCATCTGGCCGCTGGCGCTGGACGGACTGGGGCGGTTCACCAAACTGGGAGCGTCTGTGATGATTATGGGGTTATGCGGTAATGCGATGTTGCCGGTGATATACGGACTGGTGGCGGATATGTACAATGTACGGTTGGCTTACTGGGTATTGTTTCCGTGTTACCTGTACCTGGCGTTCTACGCATTTTACGGGTATAAACTGAGAAGCTGGCGCAGGTCGTAGGCATAGGGCGGTCGTTTATTAGGGTGGCAGGTGTTTGGCCGGATAAAAAATTGTATACTTGAGGATTATAAGGAGGCGTATCCGCACCTGACTGATGACGATTTAGTAAAAACGTTCCTGGAACAGGAGCGCAATAAAAAACTTCTGCTACATGCTTAAAGAAAGAATCCGGCAATTAGCCAGCGGACTGCTGGAGGAGGCAACGGCCAACCGTCGCCACCTGCATACGAATCCAGAACTTTCCTACCGGGAATACCAGACGGCGCTTTTTATAGAAGAGAAGCTGCGTGCGCTGGATATTCCGTTTGAAAGGATGGCTGATACCGGGATTGTTGCTTTATTGCAGGGGGAGGCCGCCCCATCGGACAAGGTGGTGGCGCTGCGGGCGGATATAGACGCCCTGCCCATTATTGAGTTGAATGAAGTGCCCTACCGTTCGCAGAATGAGGGGGTGATGCACGCCTGCGGGCATGATGTGCATACATCGTCCTTGCTGGGCGTGGCGGGGATCCTCAGCCGGATGAAGGAGGAGTTTTCCGGTACGGTGAAGTTTATTTTCCAGCCGGCGGAAGAGGTGATCCCCGGCGGGGCCAGTTTGATGATTAAGGCAGGGGTATTGGAAAATCCACGGCCGCACCATATCCTGGGGCAGCATGTGATGCCGGAGTTGCCGGTGGGCAAGGTAGGGTTCCGTTCCGGGCGCTATATGGCCAGCAACGATGAAATTTCCATTACGGTGAAAGGGAAGGGCGGTCATGGAGCGATGCCGCACCTGGGCATTGACCCGGTAGTGATTGCCTGTCATATGGTTATAGCACTGCAACAGATTGTGAGCCGCCGTGCCAACCCGTTGCTGCCATCAGTATTGACTTTTGGTAAGATGCATGCCAACGGGGCCAGTAACGTGATCCCGGATGAAGTGAAGCTGGAGGGTACGTTCCGGTCGCTGGACGAAACCTGGCGTAATGCGGCACATGAGAAGATTAAAAAGATGGCCATCTCCATAGCAGAAAGTATGGAAGGGTCCTGCGATATTAAAATAGAAAGAGGATATCCTGTACTGATAAACGAAGATAAACTGACGGCTGCCAGCAAGGCATATGCCGTTGACTACCTGGGTGAAGAACAGGTAGCTGACCTGGACATCTGGATGGCGGCAGAAGATTTTGCTTCTTATTCACAGGTGGCGGATGCCTGTTTTTACAGGTTGGGTATACGCAATGAAAACAGGGGCATTGTATCCGGTTTGCATACCGCCACTTTTGACGCCGACGAAAAAGCGCTGGAAACCGGCGCCGGGCTGATGTCTTATCTCGCACTGAAGACTTTAGGTAACTAATGAAAGCGTTGAGGCCACACTTATTATTTTGTTAACCGCCGGTTAACAACGGCAGATTCATTGCATTCACGGGCAATAATTATGCGTTCACAAAATAAGGTGGGCAACTAACGGCCATGAGTATATCTTTGTATCAGGTTTTTCATAGGATATGGTTAAAATATTAAAGGGGAGGTAGTCTTGCCACCCCTTTTTTTTATGTCTGGTATGCTGCGTGCTGTTTCTTTCAGTTAATTTCGTTTATCCCTCACCGTTATAAGCAGCTGTTAACAATATGTTTAGCTTCAAATATATATTTCATTTGCATTATGAAAGCAAATAAAATGTTATTTATCTTCGCGCCCTATGTTAGCGGTTCCTGATTCTATCGATATTATCATTCCTACTTTCCGGTTGGATGAGCAATATTTGCTTCCCCTGATTCATTTGCCGAAACCAGGTGGATGGCAATTTAACTATTACATTATTGCGGATAATCCGGGGGTAAAGCCCGGAGCGGAATTGCAGCGGCTGGCGAAGGAAGGCGTAATTCATCTTTTTATAAATTCCGAAAACAAAGGTCCGGGTGAAACCCGTAACAGGGGCATTGAGGCGGGAAACGGAAGCTGGATTCTATTCCTGGATGATGATATTGTGGCGGACAGCGACTTGTTGTTACAATATGTAAAAGCGACTAAAGAGAAAGCAACTGCGATTGGTTTTATTGGATTAACAGATTTTCCTGCACCGGTAAATGCGTTTACGCGGGCGCTGGATGCAGCGGGCCTCACCAGTATTTTTACTATCGCGAAAAGAAAGGAGCAATTCATGTGGGGGGTAACGGCTAACATTATGTTTAAGCGGAGCGCATTGCAGGATTTGCGGTTTTCCCCGCTGTTGTCGGCTATTGGCGGGGGAGAGGACATTGATCTTGGGGCCAGGGTAAGTATGTTGCATGGTACGCAATTTATGTGTGTTAAGGAAGCACGTGTTACGCATCCGTGGTGGAACCATGCGCAACCGCATTTCGATCGCTTTACCCGTTATGGTGCAGGGATGGCGTTGTTGCTGCCGCGGTTTAAAAAATTTACCTGGTATGCGTTTCCTAATCCCATAGAAGGATGGGTGCTGGCATTGCTTTGTGCACCTTTGTTCTTTATATTTCTCAGCTGGCAGAAATGGCTGATCTTTTTAGCGGCTATTCCTTTAATTGACATGGGTATTAACTACGTAAGGGCTGCCGGCATGGGATATCGTGAATTGAAAGTAGCGTATTACATGACGTTGCTGCGGTGCAGTACAGAGTGGGGTATGTTTAAAACCATGATAGGACAGGGTAAACCGGCGTATTTTATGAAGCGGATCAATGTTGATTTTACGCGGCCCCGTCACTTCCGCACCAACCGGTGGCGGATCACGAAGCTGGTCATCTATCTTATATTACTATCGTTATTGATCTTTATAAAATAATAAATTCCTACTTACCTGATTGTTCGTACCAGCGAACCATTTTGCTGAGAATATCATTGATCACTTCCATTGGCAAATCTTCTGAAGGATCGAGGGGAAGGATCTTCATGCGGGCGCGTTTATCCTGTTGCAGCAGGGGATGGCGGATATTTTTGCCTTCCACAATACCAAGATAGGGATGTTTGTTTTCTTTTTGAACCCATAGGTAGCAGCACATTTTACCATTGTAGCAATAGAAGGGCATGCGGTATTTCCAGGCTTCTGTAATATGGGGATTGTATTGCAGCAGATAGGTGCGCAGCGCCAGCAGGCAGCCTTTGGCCGGCTCCGGCTGGGATTCAAACCAAATGTCGATATCGCGGATCATAATATGCCTGAAAATAGGCAATTGCTAACAGCAGAATGCTTTTTTTGTTATCTTTCTTTTTAAGTTACTGCCTGCACATAAACGTTCATGAATGAAGAAGGTACTGGTGCCACTACCTGATTATGGTTTCGATCCCACTGAAGCGGCTATACCCTGGTTGTTGCTGACAGCAAAGGGATACGACGTGCAGTTTGCCACGCCGGGTGGTTACAGCGGGATGGCGGATCTCCGGATACTGAGGGGAGAACAGCTGGGTGTGTGGAAATGGTTGTTGCAGGCGCGTGAAGACGCGGTGATGGCTTATCACCGGATGTCGAACAGTGAATCTTTTTGTACCCCTTTAAAATATACCCAAATCCGTCCGGAGGAATATGACGCGCTTTTGCTGCCTGGCGGCCATGATAAGGGTGTGAAGGTTTACCTTGAATCATCCCTGTTACAGGAGGTGGTTGCTCATTTTTTTATGGCGCAGAAGCCGGTGGGGGCTATTTGTCATGGTGTGGTGCTGGCTGCGCGAAGCAAAGACCCGCGGACGGGGTTATCCGTTTTACATTCCTATAAAACCACTGCCTTGCTGGCCAGCCAGGAGCGCATGGCTTACCATCTTACCCGGTGGTGGTTAAAAGATTATTATCTCACGTATCCTGTTACCGTACAGGCCGAGGTGACGGCGGCGCTGGGCGATCCTGCGCAGTTCCTGTCCGGGCCGCTACCTTTGGCCAGGGATGATGCCCAACATCCGGAGCGGGGATTTACGGTACGGGACCGGCACTATCTATCTGCCCGCTGGCCGGGCGATGCCTACCGTTTTTCCACGGAATTTATACATATGCTGGAGCATGCTTAACGGGGGAAGTGCTTACCTAAAGTATATCACCCCGTTTCGGTGGGCCGCAATGACCTAAATTTGTAACCATGAGTAAGCATGGATTAAGACGGCCGCTGTCGGTTTTGGACCTGGCACCGGTAACAGAAGGAAGTACGCCTGCAGATGCATTCCGGAATAGCCTGCGGCTGGCACAACACGTAGAAAAGTTGGGATATAAGCGTTTCTGGATGGCTGAGCACCACAATATGGTGAGCGTGGCCAGTTCGGCTACAGCGGTATTGCTGGGATACATAGCCGGTGGTACCAACACGATCCGGGTAGGTTCGGGCGGTATTATGCTGCCGAACCATGCGCCGCTGGTGGTGGCCGAGCAGTTTGGCACCCTTGCCTCACTGTATCCCGACCGGATTGACCTGGGCCTGGGAAGGGCGCCGGGTACCGACCAGGTAACTGCGCGGGCATTGCGCCGCGACCGGCTAGGGGCGGGGCATGATTTCCCGGAGCAGGTACAGGAATTACAACAATACTTATCGTTCGATAACCATACCAGCGCTGTGAGGGCGATACCTGGTGAGGGCCTTGATATCCCGATATGGATACTGGGTTCCAGCACCGACAGCGCTTACCTGGCTGCTGCTATGGGTTTGCCCTATGCCTTTGCGAGTCATTTTGCACCCGCACAATTGCATGCCGCGCTGAAAATATACCGGCAGCAATTCAAGCCTTCAGAATTTTTATCTGCTCCGTATACGATGGCCTGTGTGAATGTAATTGCGGCGGATACCGATGCGGAAGCCAACCGGTTGGCCACCTCGTTTTACCAGTTGTTCCTCGGTATCATCCGTGGTAATCTGCGGAGACTGGGACCACCGATAGACAGTATGGAGGGAGTGTGGAATGAGTATGAGGCGGCGCATGCACAACAGATGCTGAGTTGTTCCTTTGTTGGTAGTTCCGCTACTGTGCAAACAGGCTTGCAGCGTTTCCTGGAAGAAACACAGGTAGATGAGCTGATGGCTACTGCGCACATTTACGACCAGGACACACGGCTTCGGTCGTACGAATTATTGAAGGGAATCGTTGATAATTTATAAGTTAAGTAAAGAACAATATTAATAATGGCGCTGTTTTTGACAGCGCCTTTTGTGTTTACAGGCTGGTGAAGGTTGGGAGGGTGTATACAGGGTAGCTTTTTATTGTATCTTTATATAATGGGTTGTCAGGTGGCAGCTTAAAAAACGATCTATGGTTCAAACAATGCGAACAGTTATAACCGGTACTGGTAGCTTCATTCCTGCCAACAAAAAACTAAATAAAGATTTTTTGCAACAGGAATTCTACAGTGACCGGCAGGAAAGAATCCCATCTGAGGCGGCAGACATCATCCGCAAATTTGAGGAAGTAACGGGGATTTCTGAACGCAGGTATGCCGATATAGATATGAACGCCACGGAGATGGCAGTAGCGGCGGCAGTAGCAGCTATAAAAGATGCGGGAGTAGACCCGGAAACGCTGGATCAGATTATCCTGGCGCATAATTTCGGGAATGTATTAACAGATACGATTCAGTCGGACGCGGTACCATCGCTGGCTTCCAGGGTGAAGCAGGCATTGGGTATCCGCAATCCTTCCTGTATACCCTACGATATTTTGTTTGGCTGCCCGGGATGGATCCAGGGATTGATCCAGGCAGATGCGTTTTTTAAAGCAGGACTGGCGAAGAAGTGCCTGGTGATAGGAACAGAAACCCTGAGCAGGGTGATTGACCGCTACGACCGTGACAGCATGATTTTCAGTGATGGCGCCGGCGCCGTGATTGTAGAGGCTTTCAAAGACACGGAAGGTACGGCAGGAATTATCAGTGCGAGCGCACAATCGTACGCGATGGACGAGCTCAATTATATTTATATGGGTAAGTCGTATGCACCGGAAGCGGATAAGCGTGTACGTTATATCAAGATGCTGGGCCGCAAGGTATATGAGTTTGCACTGAAGCATGTGCCGGAGGCAATGAAGGCTTGTTTGGACACAGGAGGTGTGAACATTGCAGATGTAAAAAAGATCTTTATACACCAGGCCAATGAGAAGATGGATATTGCCATCATCAAGGCTTTCTACTTATTATACGGTATTAAAGATATACCGGTGGATATTATGCCTATGAATATCCACGAGCTTGGCAACAGTTCTGTGGCCACGGTTCCTACTTTATTTGACATGGTACGTAAGGGGCATATTGCCAACCAGGAGGTACATGCCGGCGAAGTGATCCTGTTTGCTTCTGTGGGAGCGGGCATGAACATCAATGCGATTTGTTACCGGATGTAATTATCGTATAAGCGTTACCGTACCTTTTTTGCTGAAGCGGCGCCCGGTGTAATCCACGCCCTGCACCATCCATACGTAGGTGGCGGCGGGAGCGGGGCGCCCCTGCCAGTTTCCGTCCCATCCGCCGGGGAGGTCGGCGCTGCGGAATATTTCCTGGCCCCAGCGGTTCCAGATACAAAAGAAATCCAGTTTGGGTACGCCCGCGGCAATTACGCGGAAGATGTCGTTGCGCCCGTCGTTGTTGGGAGTGAATGCGTTTGGTACGTAGAATTCCGGTCCTTCATACACTTTTATGCTTACGTCATCGTGGTCCTCACATCCTTCCGGGGAAGTGAGGGTGAGGCGGTATGTCTGGTCCTTTTGCAGGATGGCGACGGGGTTGGGTATGTAGGGATCATTGAGGCCGGTGGTGGGCGACCAGGCATAGCGGATCCGGGGATTGAGCCATTCCGCCTGGAGTTGCAGGGGCTGGCCGCTGGCAACGATAGTATCTTTCCCGGCCTGTGCGAATACGGAAGTAACCCTGACGGGAACTTCCACTTCGGGCGAGATGCAGCCGTCGCTGCTAACGGCGTATAGCCGTACGGGGTAGTAGCCGGTATCCGCGAAGCGGAAGGTGCCCTGTTGCTGCAACAGCGTGTAGCCGTTGCCGAGGTTCCAGTGCCACTGGCTGATGGGCGTGGCCGGTGTAAGGTTGGTTCCTTCAAAGCCGGTAGGAACGCCCAGGCATACATCTTCACCCCTGCCGCTTACCTGCGGGGTGTTGCTGACCAGGACAGATTTGGTGGCGTTGCTGCCACAGCCCTGCGCAGAGGTAACCGAGAGTTGTATTTGCCGGGTACCGGGTGTGGTGTAGGGCGCTGTTGGTTGCTGACCGGCAGCGGTAGTGCCATCGCCCCAGTTCCATTCCCATTTTTGGAGTGTTCCAACGGTGATGGTAGTACGATCTTCCATCTGCATTTTGGCATTGAGGCAAAGTGGGTCGGGGCCAAAGTCCACTACCGGGTACGCACCTACGGTGAAAGGCGCTTTTAAGGTGTCGGACATGCAGCCGCTGTTATCTTCAATCACCAGTTTTACTTCATAATGACCGGCCGCAGGATATACGTGAGCGGGCGGCAGGGGAGCGGTGGAAAAGGTTCCATCTCCCAAATCCCACCACCAGCGGGTGATAGAGCCGAAAGAGCTGGAATTGTCCCTGAACTGGATGGGAGTACCATCGCAGAAAATCTGCTGGGGATTGAAATTAAATTCCGGGCGGAGGGCGGCGCAAAATTCCTGTTTGTTGGTGCTGCCGCCTGTAGATCCGGCAAAGCCCCAGAACACGCTGGGATCCCCGCCGAAAATATCGTTTACAATGTCCTTATCGAGTGTGAGGCGCAGTTCATTATCCACGCTTATTTCCATATGCTTTGTTGCCGCGTCCCACCGGATGCGGAAGAGATGCCAGTTGCAATCTTCAATATTATCGCTGTTGGCCAGCACAGTTACCGGTGTGGTAAGATTGCCGGTGGGATCGCTGTGATCCGTAATGCCATTCATCTGTATGGCGATATGATCATAGGGAGGGTCATTTTCATCGCTGTTTTGCCAGGTATCGATAATGATACCGAGAGACGGTGAAATGCCTTTAAAACCGATGCCCTGACCGGTACCGCCGAGATTAGTGCCTTTGGTTTGCAGGATGAAACCAATACCATCTGCACCGGTTGCATCTTTACAACCCAGGTTTACATCAAACACATAATTAAACGACTGGTTGAGGTTGATTTTGTTTTTATTCCATACGGTGCCGCTGGTAAATTGCTGATCCGGTGTGAGCACATAGCAGTTGCACGTGCGCTGGGCAGCTGCGCCATTGAGTATGTATGGCAGGGCTGTCTGACCCGTGAGCGGGGAACTTTTCAGCAGCAGTAGACCGGTGATCAGGCATAGTATTCTTTTCATGTCGGGGAGCCGGGCAGCGGGACAGATTGCCGGTAACAAGTTACATTCTTAGTGATTAAGATCAAAGCATAATTATTGGGCGACATAGGTTTTTCCGTTAGATTTGCCGGACCCAAAGAGACGGAGACATGCAAATTACGATCAGTGTAAAACAAGCCGGCCGGAAACATGCGATTATAGACAGGCAGGTATTGGAAATAGACGATATAACGGATCATCCGTCACTCCGCGAATTGCTGGTGGCGGTGGTGAAACAACAGGTAACTGCGTATAACAATAAGCTGCCGGAGAAAAACCTATTGCCCTTCCTTTCCCCGGAGCAAACGGACGACCTTGCCGCTACGGGTAAAGCCGGTTTTGGCAGTATTTACAACGAACATAAAGCTGATGCGGAAAAGGCGCAGACTACAGCCTTACAGGCGTTTGAAGACGGCCTGTTTGCGGTGTTTGTCAATGATAAAGAAATAGAGAATTTAACAGCCATTTTTTCGTTAGATAGTCTCACAATTATTACCTTTATCAGGTTAACCTTTCTCGCCGGAAGCATCTGGTAAAGAAAAATTGTTTTAACCCGTCAACGTTTAGTAAAAGACCTTTTATGGATGCAAAAAAGTTCCTGGAGAGCCGGGAAATCCCTGATCATTTGAAGAAAATGGCAGAGGAGCTGGAAGCCATTAATGCCAACAAAATTACCCATCCTTTGTTAACGAAAGAGATGGCCGCACTGGGATTACTGTTTTTACTGGAATCGCCGGAAGAAGAGAAAGACCACTCTTTTGCTTACCGCAGAAATGTAACGTATAAGGATACACGTTATAATCTTATCGCCTCGCTGCTCCCGGCAAATCACTGGAATGATCCTGCCGCATGGAATTTACTTGTTTATTTTTTTGGAGAAGAAAAAGCGGTCTATGTAAAATATGCGTGGGAGCGGATTCCTTACCAGATGTACCAGGTAAGTTCGGCCCGTCGTTCTTTCCGGGCGCCGCATGATCCGGAAGTGTATTTTGTAAACCAGTTGAACTTTATTATTCATGCTGTACCGCAGGCTTCACAAACTACCTATGCGCCGGTAGTGAAATTTAACTGTTTTGATTTGAGCGTAGTGGAGCAGGTGCGCTACGACCAGGAGCTGCAAAGTCATCAGCTGTACCGGGTTTGGGCAGCAGCCATTGATCTTGGCAATGATGCGTTGCTGCAGGTGATGGAGGATATTATTTTTAATAAAGACAGCATTGGTAAAGTTACGCGGGCCATTATCAAAGCGTTGCTGAACAGTGAAAAACAGCCTGCATGGGTATTGGTAGAGAAGTTGTTACTGGCCGCACAACGGCAGGAAGGGTTGCGGCAAACCATCCTGGAATCGCTGGATGAAACAGGTATTGGCGCGCTGAAGTATATGATGAAAGTGTTGCTGGATAATAACATGACCCGTTTTTCTTCTGTAGTGCGCGCAGTGGACGTATGGGCCGGCCTCGGCTGGGAAGCGGAGAAAGAAACCACCGTGAAGCAGTTCCTTGAAAAAGCGCATATATACCTCGAAACACCTGCGCTGATACCGGAAGCAGTGCAGAGCAAAAACAACATGGAGGTATACATGGCACTGTGGGCGCAGGGCGTACTGGATGTGCAGCTGACAAAACCTTACCTGGATGAGTTGTTTACCAATGGCACTACAGAGAAGCGTTGCCTTGCGCTGAAGTTTGCGGGAGAAACAAAATATTATAACATAGACATGCCCCTGTTTTACCAGGCATTGGAAGATAAGGAAGAAGTGGTGCTGGGCATGGCGCTGACAGGTATTAATTTGCTGATCTATAACCGTGGAGAGCATTACGATAAATATTTCCCGGAATTATTTGACCGGCTGCATGCTATTGTTCAGCGCAGCAGCGGCAAAGAAAAAACGTTTACCGGCCAGGTGTTTTCGTGGATGAATGTGCAGTTCGACCGCAATGCGGCATTGCAGGTGATGACGCACCTGGTGCTGGACCGGCAGGACCGGTTGGATACAATGTTGCTGTATTTTGATGAGATGAATGTTTCACTGCGGCAGCAGCTGACGCATCTTACCTTTCCTTATCATGCGGCCTGGGGCTGGAATGAGCAGACTGCGAAAGATGCCCCGGAACTGACAGCGTTTCAGCGGAACTTTGCGATACGCCTGTTGAAAGACCGGGCTGAACTTGTAGTAGATGTGGCTTTCCGGGCATTGGGGAAAGAGCAGTTTACCACGGAAGAGATGGCAGTGTTTATAGAGTTACTGAAAAGAAAGAGCGCCGGCGGCAGGAGCAAGGCCATTGCATTGATTTTACGGCAGCCGGAAGCGGTGATAGCGGCGGTTACCACGCAGTTGCTGGAAGGAGACACAGAGCAGCGTTTAGCCGGACTGGATATTGCCGTACAGCTGAAAAAGACAAACCGCTTGACAAAAGAAATCAACGACTGGCAGGCATCTTTCAAGGAAAGAAAAAATATATCGCAGCGTGAAGAAGTGTTGTTGTCACAATTATCCGCGGAGAATGAGGCGCTGAATTTTACAGTGGAGAATGGTTACGGCTTATATGATCCGGCGCTGATATCGCCGGTGGTAGCGCCTGTGGTAAAGACTGATGATTATTATGCGCAGTGTTTGCAAACCGGGGAGTTTGGTTTTTCCAAACCTATAGCTGCTATACAACAGGCGTTGGAAGCGTTGTATACATTGATATTGTCGCATGGCGATTACGAATATGAAGTGGAGCAGTATGATGGGAGTCGTGCCAAGGTGTTGCTGGCGAATGAATTTAATAAGAACAAACCTTATAGTTACCGCTTTGAAACACCTGAAGCAGAGTATGCAGCTTACCCGTTGCCGGAGGTGTGGGAACAGTGGTACCAGGCCAACAACATACAGCCACGGGATTTGTTTTTGTTGAATACGCTGATGCTGGAGCAGCAGGAGCAGGTGGCAGCATGGCGGCATTTAACGGATGTTTTTTATCCTGCTGCAGAAGTGATGTTACCGGCTGCAGCGAGAAAGCAGCATCCTTATAAATGGTCGAATCCAGTGTTGCGGGCGCTTACGGCGTTGCAGCTGATCCATCCTTTTGAAGAACGGAATGCGTTTCTGCTTGGCGTTGCCAGCAGGTTATTTGCGTCTTTTACGCCGGAGGTGTTTACTTACCGGTCGGATGGTACAACCTATCCGTATGTGCGTGGCGGGTGGCAATTGCTTGCCGTGTTGAATAAACCTTTGGAGTTGGTGAGTTCTCGCCTGGCGCCTGAGCTGATTAACGATTGCTGGCAGTTGTACCACTGGCGGCAGTTTACAGGATTACCGGATAGCGCGGGTGATCATTTACCACCGCTGGAGGTGTTCTGTTATGCTTACCAGGCAGGGCTTATCAGCGAAAGTGAAATGTACCGTGGGCTGATCAGCAAGGAAAATATCCGGTTGTTATCGCAGGGTAAGCCGCATAAAAATGCGTTTGATTACTTTGAACAGTTTTCTTTCCTGGAAGCGATGTTTGCACGTATGCGCGAACATTTCCTGGATATAGAACTGAAGCGGGGTGATACACCCACGGCAGTAACGCAGTTTGTGCCGCAGCTCAAGCAGGTGTATGGTATTAGCCGGTTTGCGGAAATATTAACGGGACTAGGGAAGACCTCTTTATACCGGGGTTACATTTATACCTGGGGCGATACCTTTACGCGGCAGCAACAGTTTAGTACATTGCTGAAGAAATGTTATCCATTGCCCGGAGATACACAGGACCTTTTTAATGCCGCTATGCAGCAACTGACTGTAACGGAAGCACAGCTGATTGAAGCGGCGGTGTATGCCCCGCAGTGGCAAAAATTTGTGAGCAGGTACCTGAACTGGAAAGGACTGGATGCCGCCATCTGGTGGATGCATGCGCATACCAAATCGTCCGGTGCGGCGGAACAGAATGCAGAGGCAGAGAGTGAGATAGCGCGTTACAGCGCGGTGGACCTGGCTGATTTTAAGATTGGTGCTGTTGACAAAGACTGGTTCCTGAAAGCATATAAAGAGATAGGGAAAGTGCGCTGGCAGGTAGTATATGATGCCGCCAAATACATCAGTGATGGTAATGAGCACCGGAGAGCGCGTTTATACGCTGACGTTATTACCGGGGATATTAAATTAAAAGAAGTTACCCAGAAGATAAAAGAGAAGCGCGACCAGGATTATCTGCGGATGTATGGCCTGATTCCGTTGAGTAAGGCCAACGCCGGTAAAGATGTGTTGGGACGTTATGAGTACCTGCAGCAATTTAAGAAAGAGAGCCGGCAGTTTGGTGCGCAGAAGCAAACCAGTGAAGCGCTGGCCATCCGGGTAGCGCTGGAGAACCTGGCCCGCAATGCCGGTTATGCCGATCCGCAGCGACTGACCTGGGCGATGGAAACCCGGCAGGTACAAGGGATTTTATCAAAAGAAACACAGGTGAAGTATGATGATGTGACCATCGGGCTGGTGATCGATGACACCGGCGTGGCCGATGTGATAGCCTTCAAAGGAGATAAGGCCCTGAAGGCAGTTCCTCCGAAATATAAGAAAGACGCAAAAGTAGAAGAACTGCATGATTACCGGAAGATATTAAGGGAGCAGTTCAGCCGGTCGAAGAAATCGCTCGAAGATGCGATGGTACGGGGCGATGGATTTTTATATTCAGAACTGGCTAATTTATTTGATCACCCGGTAATTGCGCGACATTTAGAGAAGCTGGTGTATGTAGCAGGAGAGCGGCATGGGTTTTACCACAACGGTGTATTACATGCACCGGGAGGAAAGGAATTTGTTTTGGCGGAAGGAGATGAGATCCGTATTGCCCACAGCGCAGACCTGTACCGGTTGCGTGTATGGAGTGACTACCAGCGGTATCTTTTTGAGAAACAGTGGCAGCAACCATTTAAACAGGTGTTCCGTGAGCTGTATATTCCATTGGCAGATGAGCTGGCGGAGAAATCTATCTCCCGCCGTTACGCGGGGCACCAGGTGCAGCCGGCTCAAACCGTAGCGTTGTTGAAAAACCGGCATTGGAAAGTGGACTATGAAGAAGGGTTGCAGAAAGTATTCCATAAAGAAGGTTTTGTAGCGAAGATATACGCGATGGCTGATTGGTTTTCGCCTGCAGATGTGGAGCCTCCTACACTGGAGACCATCATATTTCATGACCTGAAAACCGGGAAGCCAGTGGCCTTTGAGCAGATCTCTCCACTGATATTCAGTGAAGTGATGCGGGATATTGACCTGGTGGTGAGTGTAGCGCATGCCGGCGGAGTGGATCCGGAGGCGAGTCATTCGTCCATTGAAATGCGGAGTGTGTTGCTGGCGGAAACGCTGCGTTTGTTTAAGGTAGATAACGTGACCATCAGTGGCAGTCACGCGCGGATCAAAGGGCATCACGGCGAATATAGCGTGCACCTGGGTAGCGCCGTGGCGCACCAGCTGCCGGGAAAATACCTGTCTGTTTTGCCGGTGCATTCGCAGCACCGCGGCCGGATATTTTTACCGTTTATAGATGATGACCCGAAATCGGCCGAGCTGATCTCCAAAGTACTGTTGCTGGCGAGAGATACTGAGATCCAGGACCCGACGATTTTGTCGCAGTTAAACATGAACTAACCAGATGAATATCATTACAGATTATAAAAACAGACAGCTGTTCCTTTCCAGTATTGATGAGAAGGGAGCAGCTCCGCTGTGGTACGACACGCCCAACGAACGGGTACAATTGTGGGTGCAGTATCCCGGTTACAGCGTGGTGGCATGGCATCCCGGCAATCGTTGGCTGGTGCTGAATTCCCCGATGATCATAGGATCGCGCAAACTGGTGAGCAGGATGGTGGTGATGAACATCGATACACAGGAAGAACTGTACAGCATCAACCGGCACCTGTATTATAACGCCCTCTTTAATGCAGCAGGCACGCATATCCTGCTGGAGGCCTACAGCCAGAAACCCGTTTGGGTGGATATTGCCACCGGTGAAACTGTAGCAGTAGTGCCTTCCGCGGTACGCCTGGGCGATGGTACTTACGATCCTTTTCAGGATGTTTTTTATTTTCCGATGGAGAAACAGAAGGCATATATCCGCGTGGACGGCGCCGACTTTACATGCACTAAAGTAAAAACACCTTACCCCGACCTGGTGAGCAAAATCACCTGGTGGAACGGGCAATACCTGGTACTTACACATGGCAACATCCTGTTTTGCTGCGATCAGCAGTTCCAGCCCCTGTGGCAGCGCAACTTCTCCGACCTGGGCGGCGACAGTGGCCAGGTGCATGGCACGGATATCCTGGTAACGGAAGACGATGCACTGATATGCCTGAGCGCCGGCGCCACCGAAGCCAACGGGTGGGGCGTGGAATATGTGCTGGACCGGAAAACCGGGGCTGTCCGTAATATCATCCAGTCTGAACAGGGCCGCGGACGTATTATCGGCGCCTATTTTCATCACCACGTACTTTTATATACCATGAAACTGCTGAACCTGGATACGGGAGCAGTGGAAGCATTTTTGCCCGGTTTTAAGTAATTTGCACCTGATTATGGATATAAGCGTTAACAAATACATCAGTGAAACCGGCTTTTGCAGTCGCCGCGAAGCTGATAAATATATTGAACAGGGCCGCGTAACGATCAATGACAACATCGCCTCCAAAGGGAATCGCGTTAAAGATGGCGACGTGGTAGAAGTAGACGGGGAGCCGCTCAAAAAGAAAAAAGCTACCGTGTATATTGCCCTGAACAAACCCAAAGGGATCACCTGTACCACAGACCTCAAGGATAAAACCAATATTATCGACTACGTGAACTTTCCCTCCCGCATATTCCCGATAGGCCGGTTGGATAAGCGTTCCGAAGGACTGATATTCCTCACCAACGATGGCGACATCGTGAATAAAATCCTGAGAGCCGGTAATCAGCATGAGAAAGAATATATTGTTACCGTGGACAAACCCATAGACATCGAGTTCCTCAAAAACATGCGCAACGGTGTGCGCATCCTCGGCGTAATGACGCAGAAATGCTTTGTACAGCAGGAAGGCGCCAACCGTTTCCGGATCATTTTAACGCAGGGACTCAACCGCCAGATACGCCGGATGTGCGAAGCACTGGGCTATGATGTAGTGGCGCTGAAACGGACACGCATTATGAACATGACGCTGAAAGACCTGGCACAGGGAAGCTGGCGGTATTTTACGAAGGAAGAAGTGAGTAATTTGAATGCTTTGGTGGCGAATAGTAAGAAGACCGCGGGGAATGATGCGGATGGGATGGATGAGTGATTGGGTTTTCTTTTTATTGCCTCCGGGCACGGGTTTTATATCCGTGGTACCTCTCCACTGTTCTACCTCTTCTAATGAAGTTCAATAAACCTGCTGGACTTTCTGAATTCCAGCGGAGAGATATTTGTCTTAGTCCTGAACAATTTGGAAAAAGACTGCGGATATTCAAAACCCAGTTCAAAAGCTATTTCATTTACAGATAAATCTGTCATAGTGAGTTTTGCCTTCGCCTTTTCTATGATCTTCTCCTGTATGTGTTGTTGGGTACTATTGCCTGTAAGTGTTTTGAGCAAGCCGCTCAGATAATTAGGCGAAATATTCAACTGGCCGGATATATCCTTTACCGTTGGCACCCCGTTCTCTTCCAGTGCTTCTTTGGAAAAAGCCTTTTCCAGCAATGCTTCCAGCTGGCTCACAATACCGTGGTGGGTAATGTTACGGGTAATAAACTGCCGCTGGTAAAAGCGCTCTGAATATTTCAGCAGGGTTTCGATGAGGGAAATAATAATCCCCTGGCTGAATTTATCAATGTTTGTACTGTATTCCTGTTCAATGTTCCTGAACAACCCGCTAATTGTCTGCTCTTCATAATCAGACAGGAACAGGGCTTCATTTACTGCGTAATCAAAGAATTCGTATTGCCTTATCTTCAACGCAAGGGGATGGCCCCAGAGAAAATCCGGATGGAGCAGCAGCAACCATCCGGACCGGTTTATTTCTTCCACCTGATCGGCAATAAAATTAAATACCTGTCCTGGTGCTATAAAATTCATCACGCCTTTATCAAAATCATACTCTTGTTGCCCATACTTCATTTTCAAACAATACTGCGTGTATTTGCTCATACCTATAAAATAGAAATTAGTGGTCGCCACTATATTTACATACTTAGGCAGCTGCTTTAGTTCGGCAATATTGACTACACTGATAAGCGGATGTCTTGTATCAGGCAAACCTTTCAGTTGCAATAGCTCATGGATGCTTTTTATTTTCAGAGGAAGGTTTCCTGCCATAATATTTAGTTTTGATGGTACCAGGTAGCGTACTCCCTGGCAAAATCCCGCAGTTTTCGTTTCCCTAAAACAGGTTTGTTAAGGTAGTAGTCCTGCTGCGCTTTTCCATTATGCATATTTGCCTGCATTTCTACCAGTAATCCGGCAACTTCAGGCGATACGCCGGTAGCTTCGAGTCCTTGTTTTACCTGTTCTCCGGGAATTGCTTTCCATTGCAGGTCTGGTATTCCAATCGCTTCTCCTATAATTTGTGCCGCCTGGTTACAGGTAAGTTCCTCGCTGGCTACATAGGTCACCTTCGTACCTGCCATCGCCGGGGTATTGATCTCTTCCACGATAGCAGCAGCAATATCTTCAGGAGCTACAAAAGCCACCATATCCTCGTCGCCATAATTGGATACAATCATACGCTGTTGGCGGATCATATCCTTAAGGTGGTAGAAATTACTGTAAAAAGGTCCCGGTCGCACAAAGGTAATAGACACATCCTGAAGTGCCTCAAACTTTTTCTCCGGCCGGACGGAATTCAGCAGGTGTGCTATCCATCCCGACAGCACAATCACACGCTTTACCCCGGTTTGCCTGATAGCCCGGATATAATTATCCAAATTGCTATCCCAGGCATCCAGGTCCCGCATCGTGAAGTTCAGCGGGTTCATACAATAAACAATATCAGCTCCTGTAAAGGTTTTAATGAGGAAAGGGAGATCCTGAATGCTGCCAATAGCGGGTTGGGCGCCCATAGCCTGTATCCGGGCCTGTTTATTGGGATCTGTACTGATGAGTGTGATCTGATGTCCTGCCTTCACCAATATTTCAGTGAGTGGTTTACTGATATTCCCGAGGGAACCTGTAAGTACGATTTTCATTTTCAGTAGTTTAATGTACTCAAAGGTCCACCGGGATGCCGGAGGAAAAGTGTTCAAATCTCAGAAGATTGTATGAAAATGTAATTTGACTACGAAGCCGCCTATAATGGCAACGCGCACCAGGATACAATCCCGGTACGCGTATAGTCATTTCCATCAGCTGGAGGAAACAACAAACCATTATCTAATGATTGGAATAAAAACGTATTTACGGCATTACTTTCTTCAACGCAGCCTCTAAAGCTTCGCCACGGAGATATTTACCGATGATTTTTCCGTTTGGATCGATGAGGAAATTCATTGGAATAGCGTTTACTTCGTACAGCTTGGCTGCTTCATTATCCCATGCTTTCAGATCAGTTACCTGTGTCCACTGTAAACCATCTTTTTCAATGGCTGCCAGCCATTTTTCCCTGTCATCCGGCTTATCCAGCGATACACCCAGTACAGTAAAGCCTTTGTCTTTAAAAGTATTGTAGGCTTTTACCACATTTGGATTCTCTCTTCTGCAGGGGCCGCACCAGGAGGCCCAGAAGTCGAGCAGTACATATTTACCTCTGAAATCAGAAAGTTTCACCGGCTTACCGCTGGCATCCAGTTGTGTAAAGTCGGGAGCCGCAGCGCCTTCCTGGGTTTTCTTCACTTTTGCAATGCGCGTGCCCAGTTCCTTACCCAGATCCGACTGGCGCAGTAATTCATCAAACTGGTTAAATTCCTTTTCTGCTGCAATCGCATCAAATTCAGGCGGCAGGGTAGAGTTGAAAGCCATCAGTGCCATGTACTTGTTGTGATTGGCTTTTACATACTTCATCTTGGCGGCGATGATCTCGTCTTTGATGATATTGGCTCTTCTGTCGAGACTGTTCAGGTAAGCGGTATCCTTTTGCTGTTCGAGTGGCTTCGACTTAAACTCCTCATTCAGTTTTTCGTACTGATCATAGATGGGTTTCAGCATGGCATTCACTTTTGTGTTGTCGTCGTTGGTCACGCTGCCGGTAATAACTGCATTTTTGATCGAGTCCTTTGCTGTGATGGTGATGGTTTTGTCTTCAATCAGGAAGGCAAGAATATCTTCTACCGGACGGGTAGTCGGGTCGGGAGGAAGATTGTTGTGTTTCACCACCAGGTGAGCTTCTTTAGGTGCATGTACACTGCCTTTGAAAGTGAATCTGCCACCTTTCATGATGGTGGAGTCCATGAGGCGTTCACCATCTACTTTATAGGTCAGAAACACTTTTACGGGCTCCTTGATATTACTCACGCTACCTTTAATGGTATAAGACTGTTGTGCTACTGTTGCCAGTGGAGTACACATGCCCGCTACCATTATCAACTTATTCAGATTCATGTTATGATTTTTGAAGATGATTACTTTTTCTTTGCTTTCCGTGTTTCCTTTACTTTCTCTTTTGCTACCGGGGCGGGTTTCAGCAAATTGTTCATCAGCGCGGGCTGTTCCAGCAGGCGCATTGCTTCTTTAAAGCTGCCGTTGTCGGTGTTTAATACCTGCAGGTAGTAGTCGTTGCCGGCGAACAGCTGCGCGGCCAGCTGGCCTTTTATTTCGAGAGAGAGCAGGGGGAGGATCCTGTCTTTACTGCCCGGCAGCAATGGAAGTCCAGCCGCTTGTGCGGAGCCAACTACTTCCTGTACCAGGTAATCCGGAACGTTATATTGCTGATTGAATGCCTTGAAATCCTTGTAATCGGCCAGCAGCTTTGCGCGATTGGTATCGAGATAATCGAAAGTGATTTTGCCTGTGAGCTGATGATCTGCTACATCCTGCAGCCAGCCGTTGTATTCAACGGTATCCAGCGGGATGAAACGGTCCGGCATAATACCACCACCGCCGTAAACAGTTCGTTTACCCGTCAGCGTAGTGAATTTTAAAGAGTCGGGGAAGTGAATTACCTTTTCATTGGTGAGTTCACCGCTGGCCAGCCGGGTGTATACGTTGTCGCTGTAGGAGGAGCCGTGGTAGGGCTTTTGAATAGACCTGCCGGAAGGCGTGTAGTACCGGGCGCCGGTCAGTTCCAGCACAGAGCCGTCGAATACGGGCACCGGACGCTGCATCAGTCCTTTACCAAAACTTCTTCTGCCAACAATGGCGGCGCGATCCCAATCCTGCAGGGCGCCGGTGAGTATTTCACTGGCGGAGGCGGTATACTGGTCGATCAGCACTACCAACCGGCCTTCCATGAATCTGCCGAAGCCGCCGGTATAATAATAGTCCTTGCCTTTGTCCCTGCCAACGCTGTAAAATACCAGTTTGTCTTTAGGAAGAAATTCATCTGCCACGCCGATTGCTGCTTCTACATATCCGCCGCCGTTCCCCTGAAGATCCAGGATCAGGCTTTTCATCCCTTTTGCCTGCAAATCGGTGATGGCCTTATCTATTTCATTACGGGTGGTTTCACTGAAGATGCGCAGGGAAATGTATCCGATGCTGTCGTTGACCATATAGGCGGCTCTTACAGACCTGTCGGCTACCACGTCACGGACGATCTCTTTGGTAATATCTGCCGGGTTATTTCTACGGCGTACTACCAGTGTCAGTGGTTTACCTTTTTCTCCCCGTATTTTTTTCATCACCTCAAAGTTGGTAGTGCCGGTAACGGGTATGTTATCTATAGAGATGATCCTGTCGCCGGCCTGCAGTCCTGCTTTTTCAGCCGGACCACCGCTAATAACCTGGGTGATATAAGCGGTGTCTTTCTCCACCAGGAACTGGATTCCTATGCCCGCAAATTTACCTTTCATCGCTTCCTGCATCTGTGCAGATTCAACGCCGGAGAAATAGCGGGAGTGGGGATCCAGCTCACGCATCATACCGGCAATGGCTGCATTCACCAATGTTTCATCTGTCAGCGAATCCACGTAGTTGCCCTGGATAGTTTTTAGTGTCTGCCAGAGTTTTTCTTTCGGATTTACCTGTGCTTTCAAACTGAATGAAAGCCCCACCAAACCCATCGTAACCAGGGAATATCTTTTTAGCAACATAAATTATTTTTCTGCTTTTAAAAGTTCGATCGCATAGGTCAGTTCATCTACCAGTTTACTCGGACTACCGGAATAGCCTTCTGCGGTATAGCGCATGACCCCATCTTTCAGGATTACTTTTCTCGGGATACCGGAAGAGTTGAAGAAGGGTACAAAAGTTCTGAAAACAGCATCCTGGTGACCGGTTGCTTTATCGATGTTATCATGCAGCAAATGGAAACGGAAGCCTTGTTGTTTGATATACCCTTCTGATTTTTCTTTGTAATTATCGTACTGCATAGTACCTACCATGTAAATAGCTACCTGTGGATCGTTGCTGTATTTATCTACCAGCATCTGCATGCCGGGAAACGCGCTGATACAGGGTTTGCACCAGGTTGCCCAAAAGTCCAGGACCACAATTCTGTTGCCCCATTCGCTGGATCTTACCGTTTTCCCTTCCGGGTCCTGCATGGCAAAAGGCACATATTCTTTATTGGTCATGCCGGCTTTTACTTCGGCGATGAGTGTTTCCTGATCCTTCACGGATTTCAGGCTTTCGAGGTATTGATCATATTTGCCATCTTTGTTTTTGGCGGTATATATTTCCTTCAGCTTGTCGAACATGGGGGCTGTCATGGCATTGGCCCTTACGCAGTTTTCAAGGAATGGCTGAATGGCTTGCTGATCGCCGGTTTGCTGCAGGATGTCCAGGTGGAGCACATTCAGTTCAGCTTTGCCATAGGCTCCCTTTGCAGAAAGATGCGGGAAGTATTTTTTTGCTTCCGCATATTTTTTCATGCTATGCAGCAGGGTAATATGGTTGGTGAGTTCATTATCGAGTTGTTCGGCGGCATTGGCGGCGGCGGTTTCTTTATTGAAAACACCTTGCTCCTCATAAGACCCGTCGTTCACTTTCTTCACCAGTTCATTGATCATCCGGGTGGAGATGTTGAAGAGAGTATCAGGGCCCACGATTTTGAAAACAGTGGCCCTCATCACATTCCAGCGATACAGCTCATTTTCTGTTTTGAAGTTCAGGGGAGATGATAACTCCAGGAATTTATCAAACTGTTTGGTATCGAAATAGGAACTGCCTAATGTACGATAAGTGGTATAGTAAATAAACTCTTGTCCAATTGGCTCTTTGTGCCACTCGTCATATGGAAATGCTTTCAGAAAATCTTCGGATTGCGCGATTAAGGCTTCCATTGTTTTCGCACCGGAAGCTTTATGAAAGGCCGCAAGGCGGGCGGTGGCTCCTTTGGGATATTTCTGAAGCAGCAGTTCCTGTAGTTCCTGTCCTCTTTTTGTGTCTTTCAGCTCAAACTGGAAATAACGCTGAATGGTACTCAGCTGTTGCTCGTTGAGCGCCGTTTGTTTGATGAGGTCTTTGGGGGCTGCATCCCTGTATTGCTCCTTGTTGATCTGCTGGGCAAATACGGTAGCAGTACCGAGTAAAAGACCACATCCGATTAAACCTATTGTTCTTCTCATATCCTTAATTTTATCTTGGGTTCTGCAATAATTCAGGATTCAATTCAATATTTTTTGGAGGGATAGGATACACGTAACGGTCGCCGGCAGTGAGTGTATAAGTGGTGCCTTTGAAGTCGCGTGTAACGGTTTCCGCCAAAGCTGGTTCCCTGCTTAACCGGCGCTGATCAAACCAGCGAAGACCGGTACCAAACAGTTCCCTTCTTCTTTCGTCGAGGACTATACGTAATGCGGCGGGCGCATCGGCAGCGGTGAGTGCGGTATAATCTGCGGCTTTGAAGCGATGCTGACGCAGGGAATTGACCAGGGTCATGGCATCGTTTGTGTTACCTGCTCTTGCGAGACCTTCTGCCTGTGTGAGCATCATTTCCGGTATCGATACGCCAACGGCGATGTTATCGTACTGGAATACCATATCACGGTAAGAACCGCGTCCGGTGAAGGCCGGCTGGAAGGTGCTGCCATTACGGGTAAACAGGGAGTACCGTACATCACGGGTATCAAACAGGTTCACCAGCTTGCTGCTGAGCGGCAGATTAAGATAGCCGGGCCTGGTAGCTTCTTTCGACATGAGTACTTCGGGATTCTCCAGTCTTCTCGGATATGCTTTGGCGCCATCTGCATAGTCGCCCAGGTTGAGCAGGGTTGACTGGTAGGAGAGCGACTTTGCTGCATTTTCTGCTGCTTCCGGATAGCGTTGCATGTAGAGATACGTTCTTGCGAGTACTGCATAACCGGCCGCTTTATTAGGATGCAGGTTGTTGGTGGTTACGTCCGGCAGCACAGGAATGGCGGCGGTCAGGTCTTTGATGATCTGATCATACACGGCCTGTACGGATGGGCGTTGTAAGCTTACAAAAAGATCGGGCGACAACAACAGCGGTACTCCCATGTCAGAAGCCGCGCTGCTGCTGTTATACACACGGGAGTAGATGTTCACCAGCGTGAGATAGGTGGTGGCACGTTGTACCTGTGCTTCTGCATAAATACGCTGCTTTTGCAACGTGGTACCGTTTTCACTTTCCATGACGAAAGAAGTAACCTGGTTGCATACATACACCAGATTGTAGAGTGCATCCCAGCCGGCGTCGCCTTGATCGGAAGTATAATAAGTGTCGGCCCAGGTATATATGTTTCCTAACTCGTTGGTCAGGAGGTTCTGCATGCTGGTATTGCTTTCGAGGTTAATGTCGTCGCTGGAAAGAATCGGCATGCTGGCCGATTTTTCCATTACATCCACATTGTTCAGCAGTTTTTCAAAATCTGCTGTGTATTTAAACTGGCGTTGGTTGGGTTGTTCTACTTCCACATATTTGCGGCAGGAAACAGCACCCATTGAAAAAGCCAGCAGCGATATATAAACAAATTTCATTTTCATCTTGGTCATTTTTTCTGTGTTAGAAAGAAGCGTTCAAACTCATGAAATAACTGGGTGATGGAGGAAGGTTGGAATAGTTGTTCCTCATCACATAGCTGGGATCCAGTCCTGATTTGTTTTCACGCCAGATGATACCCAGGTTTCTAACCGAGAAGTTGACCCCTACCGATTTTACCATCAGGCGGGAGAGTGCTGCTGATGGCACCTGGTAACCGATATTGATTTGTTGCAGGCGGATATGACTGGCGCTTTCTACCAGCAGATCAGACATTTTGTAACGGTTACTGCTGTTGGTAGTTACATTGGGAAGACCCGGAACATTGGTAAACTGTTCGTCGCCGGGTTTACGCCAGCGCAGTGCAAGGTCCTTCTGGGTGCCTATCACGCCGTAGTAATTGTTGGTGGCGTAGTCCGGATAATTCTCAATAGAAAGACGGCGGAATACGTGGCCCATTTCATAGGTAATACGCACACCGAAAGTGAATGACTTATAGTTGAAGTCATTGAAGAAGCCACCAAAGTAAGGAGGTGTGGTACGGCCCATGTACACCAGGTCTTCCTGGGTGATGGTGTTGTTGCCCGCATCTGCTGAAATGATCTTTCCATTTTTATCATATAGTTGGGAACGGCCTTTGTTGTCCAGTCCGGCCCAACGGTAAGCATATACATAATCATTCGGCATGTCCACAATAGGGGTACTGCCATTTACGGCCAGGCTGCTGGTAGGTTTGGTGAAGCGGGAATCAGTTACCTTGTTGGTATTATAAGAGAAGTTAAAGGTAGATGCCCATCCGAATTTATGTCCCCGGATGATTTCTCCCCGGATGCCTACATCAAAACCGTGACCGGTCATGCTGGCGGCATTATAGGCGAGTGAGGACCAGCCATAGGTACTATTGATCGGGAATGTCCAGAGCAGATCAGTAGTGCGTTTGCGGTAAGCATCCAAGGTCACATTCAGGCGACTGTTTAATACGCTGAAGTCAAGCCCCAGGTTGGTGGTGCGGGTAAGCTCCCAGCTGATCTGGTTATTGGCGGGGGATATTACACTGCCAAAAGGTTCGCGGGTGATGGGATCCAGGCCGTTTAATGAAAGGATGGCCGCATTGCTGGCGCTGGTGGGAACAGATCCGGCTGTTCCGTAAGTAAGACGAAGTCCGAGTTTGTTAATCCAGTTTACATCTTTCATAAAGTCTTCAGACGTAATATCCCATTTCACACCGGCAGACCATAGCGGTTTGGCGCGCTGACTGCGGGAGGCGCCGGCAAGGGTGTAATCATCAAATCTTACGCTTCCGGACACCACATAACGGTTGTTGAGGATGGATAAGGCGCCGTTACCGTAGTACGATAAAAACCTGTTGATAGACCGGAGAATGCTACCATCACTATATCCCAGGCTGGTGCTCCAGCCCATCACGGTCATATAGGGAGTGGTTGGATTCCAGGAAGCGGAAGAGTAAGTATCTTCATCAAATCCAAACCTGGTTTGCTGGTAGCTGGTAGCCTGGTTTTCCCGGATTTCAGTACCTGCCAGTGCATTAAGACTGAAAAGAGTGCCCCAGGATTTATTTACGTTTACCTGTCCGCGTAATCCATAGCTGGTTTCCGTACGGTTATGACTGATCATTTTACCGCCGTATGGTACGCCATATATCAAGCGGCCATTGGCGCCAACAGTAGTACCGGTGTTTACAAGCGTTCTTGTTTCGTAGCTGTTCAGGTTAGAGAGATATACATCTTCCCCGTTGTTACGTTGCAGGGAGCCGGCCACACTTACATTCACCCAGTCGGTAATTTTTGTATTGATATCTGCATTCAGGCGGATACGGTTTTCCTTGTCGGTAGTATTGCCGTAGTTCAGTTCCTGCAGGGGGCTGTAGGTCCAGGGCAGGTAGCCTTTGTTGAGGAAGTCGGCGGCTACTTCATCGCGGAAATCGATAGACCGGGCAATAGGGTTGCCGGCGGCATCCGCGAGCATTTCGTAAGGGCGGAGGCCCTGGCGGCCTTCACCGATTGCATTCAGCGCAGCGGTGTTGGACAGGCCGTTGGCATAGTTATAATTGATACCGGTATTTACTGTTACACGGTCATTAAATAGTTCGTTACTCATGTTGGCTGTAACAAAGTAGTTTTCACCTTTATTACCTCTGAATACCGGCAGGTCGCGGGTATAGTTGGTAGATACATAGTAGGTGCTGTTTTGTCCGCCACCGGAGAAGGAGAGATTGTATTGTTGTGAAACCGCGCGTTGCAGCAGCAGGTCGCGGATCTGGCCGCGGTTATCCATATTGCCGAGCGCGGTGAGGGCTGAATCGCGTTGCGCAGCGGTAGCGGTGCCGCGGTCTACCTTGAACATCCATTCCAGGGCTTCACTTACCGGCTTGTTCTGGTTGAAAGTCATCCAGCTGTTATCCCATTGGGCGGGATCGCTGAAGAAACCCAGGCCTTTCATTTCTTTTTCCAGGTCAATATATTCTGCACTGCTCATGCGGTTCAGATTTTTCATATTGGCGGGGTTGGAAACGCTCAGGTTTGTACTGAAGTTCAGGGAAGAAGAATTCTTTTTTCCTTTTTTGGTAGTGATCACAATCACACCGTTAGCTGCTTTGGCTCCCCAGATAGAGGTGGCGGCAGCATCTTTCAGTACGGTAATGGATTCAATATCTTCCGGGTTATACCTGCTCAGTATGGCGCCGCCGCTGGCGTTATTGTTGAGCCGGTTGGACAGCTCCTGGTCAAGCGCAGGGAATCCATCTACCACGATCAGCGGGCTTCCGCTACCATTAAGGGTGTTGACGCCGCGTATGGTAATCTGGTTGTTTCTTACGTCGAAGCGTACGCCGGGTGTTACCCCTTCCAGGCGTTCCATCAGGTTAACGGCAGGTACGCTTCTGATTTCTTTCGCGGTAATCTGGCTGAAGGAGCCGGTAGCGCGTTCTTTAGGTATAGATTGGTAACCGGTAGACACCACACTTACTTCCTGGAGTTGACGTACATCTGTTTCCAGTCTGGCGTTGATCACGGTTTTGCCGTCCACGTCTACTTTCAACGGGTTCATGCCCACGAAGGTGAAGATAATGGCGTTTGTTTTCTCTTTCAAACGAAGGGTATAGCGGCCATCACTGCTGGTGATGGAACCGAACCGGATGGCAAAGCCTTCCGGGATCACGGTGACACCTACCAGCGGGTGACCATCTTTATCCGTGACTACGCCGGTGATTGTTTGTACATAATCATCGGACGCAGTGGCAGATGCAACGCTGCCTGTTGCTTCCCGCGCCTCTTCTCCTTTATCGGGCCGGGTATCCCTGATGATGGTGTAGTAGTTTTCCTGTACGTAAAGGAAGATGAATCCTTTTTTGTAGAGTAAATCTTTCAGGACACTTTCTACCGGTTCTTTCTTCGTCAGCGGACTTTTAAAATTAACATAGATGTTGTCCAGCAGATGAGCTTCATATGAAAATTTAGTACCGTAAACGGCCTTTACTTCTTCTAAAGCAGCTTTTAATTTCACTTGTTGCTGGGCAAATAAACTTCCTGGCAGTGTTCCCAGCAGGAAACACATGACAAATAATATTCGTTTATTCATTCTCCTAATTTTGGCTGATAATTAAATGATTTGCTTTTTGATCGATTTTAAGATTAAACACCTTTCTGATAACAAAAAGGATGTCGTCGGCATTGGCAGCGGGCACAGTTCCCGAAAGCTTTTTCTGTGCCAGTTCCGGCGCTTGTAAGCTGATTTCATAGCCATAGGTATCTTCCAGCACATTCAGTATTTCAGAAAGTGTGTAACCATCCAGGTCCATTTCGTTGTTGGTCCATGCCTTGTTGGCCTGTGGATTCCTGTTCATGGCGGTCAATACCTGTTTGCTGCTGTCGTACATGAAGGCGTCTCCCGGTTTGAGCATTTTGACAAAGGCTCCGGTGCCGTTTTTTTCAATTCGCAGACTACCTTCCAGCAGGGAGATTTCAGTGATGCTGCGACGGTTGCGGACATTAAATTTCGTACCTAATACTTTTAGTTCCAGGTTGCTCACATGTACCAGGAAAGAGTCTGATTGTTGCAGGCGGTTCTTCATGGCTACATGTTTTACCTCGAAGAATGCTTCCCCCTGCAGCCAGATCTCTCTTGGCTTTTCTGATTTCCAGGTGCGTGCATAATGGATGGCTGAGTTGCCGTTTAAGGTAACAACCGTTTCATCCGGTAATACTACCTGTTCCCGTTTACCAAAAGTGGTACTGAATTTCTTTTCTCCCAATGAGGACCATTCCCGTAAGGCGACTAATAGTATCAGGGCTGCTGCAGCAGCGCCTATCCACCTGGAAGCAATTTTCAGCGGCCGGTACACCCGTTGCTGCCTTTGTTCATCAGCTGCTATCTGGTTGGCAATTTTGTCCCAAAGCTGCAACTTGCCGGTGGCTGGTTGATACGGCTTTTGTTTGTTGATGAGCAGTATCCAGGCACGGGCTTCTTCCATTGCAGCCCTTTTGTCCGGGTATTCACCGGAAATACGCTCCCAATAAGCCACAGACAGATCATCCGCTTTCAACACATGCTGAATGAACTGCTCATCTTTAAAAAAAGACGTAGTGGTATAATGATTGTAATCGCTGTGCTGATGTTCCATGCCTGATTATATATACACGACCCTTTAAAATTTTATCCCTTCCTGTATTAAATAAATAATAATTTTATTTAAAGGACGATAAAATGAATAATTTCTAATTACGACTTTAAAAAACAGGGCGATCTTAGATTTTTTTCAAGGATATAACAGCAGTCAAAATAAGGAGATCAGTTTTGGACAGATAAGTCCGTAGTACATCTATTGCTTTATATACCAATTTATAGGTACTGGAAACGGAAATCTGCATCAGGGCAGCAATTTCTTCATATTCCATTTCCTCGTAATACCGGAGGTGGATAATTTCTCTTTGTCGCGGTGTCATTTTTTCCAGTGCACGACCCAGGTTGGTGCGTATGGTCTCCAGCCTTTCGCGGCTGATCATTGTTTGGTCGTAAGCCAGCTCCTGATCCGCGTCCATCCACTGGTCCAGGACCAGGAAACTGTATTTGCGCTGCTGTATATCCAGCATGCGCAACAATACTCTACGGAACGACTTATATAAATAGTTTTTAACTGATTCGGTGGCATTAATGGATTCCCGTTGTTTCCAGAGCTTAACGAATAAGTCCTGCAAGGCATCTTCTATGATGTGGTCATCCTGCGTAAACTTGTGACCATAGTTGAATAACGGGGTATAATATCTGTCAAAGATAATTTGCAGGGAAGATTCATCTCCTGAACGAAAACCATCCCATATATCTTTGTCATCGGTCATAAATCCTGCACGATTCAGTTTGGCTTATGTGCGAAGGTGCTAAAAATGTTTTACATTTCAAACCATTGGGAGAGTGTTAATTCAAAATCTCATATAAGTCTTTGATACCCACCAGCAGGAAGTCCGGCGGGATTACCATATCATTTAAAAGCGCTGGCGCGCTTCTCCGGTTATTTACTCCTCTATCACCATAATCCCTTGCTGTTTCAGCATTTCCAGCCCATCTTTCATCGCTTTGATTTGCTCCGGTGAATGTTTTTGCCATACCGTAACCTCACCAACTACCTTAAATGGGTGTGTGGAGCGGTAGGACATTGTAGGATTGCCCGGGAATTTTTTATCGGTTACGTTGGGATCATCTTCCAGCGGGCCTGTTGCTTCTACCAGGTATATTCTTTCCCGTCCGTCTCCCGCGGCCAGTTCAGCGCCCCAGATAGCTGCATTCAGGGTGGCGGAGAGGTAAATGTGTTTTAATTGCCTGTCCACAAAATTTGAGTTAAAACCGGTTTCTATAAGATCCCCGATTTTTAAATCCGCTTTGGTGCCATGAAAGAAGGTCTGAGAAAAAAGACTCAGAATAGGTGCCTGGGTGTCGGTTGTACTCATTGCGTTATTGTTTTTGATTTATCGTTTGTATTTTACGGTCCATTATTTCCATTGCTTCCGAGAAATACTTCTCCAAAACTCTTAATTCTCCTGATGAAAATGTACCAAACAGTTTTTCGGTGTTGCTTTGAAAATCTCCATAAAGGGGTTTGAACAGCGCCGTTATCTTTTCTGTATCCGGTACGATGATAACTTTTCTGCGGTCTGCTTTATCAGCTTGTCGTTTTACCAGTTTTTGCTTCTCAAAACGGTCTATTAAGCTCGTAACCGCGCCGGTGGTCAGGCCCGTTATATTAGAAAACTCCCCGGCTGTCATTTGCCCCTGCTGCAGTAAAAACCCTAAATATTTATGGTCCGTGCCGGACATGCCTGCTTTTCTGCCAATGGCTTCGTGCATTTGGATGGAAGTATAGGCAAATTGCTGACTTAGCTTCCTTAGTTTCCTGATTTCTTCTTTAGCAGGCATATATCTTGATTATTAATTATCTTAATTGTAAAGATAAATAATAAATACTTAGTCGTCAAAATAAAACTGAAATTTTATCTGGCCAGGATTTGCACCGGTTCCAAGCCTTTTATTTCCGTCACTTTTAAAAGCGAGAAAAGTCCATTTGTGTCTGTTGATTTGAGCAGGACAGACAGTAAATGCCCGATATACCAATAAGAATTTTTTAATGTAGCCTTTGTTAGTAATGGCTGGTCATTTGCGGCAATCATATTAAATTGGGGAAATGACATCACAGGCAGGAATAAGCCGCTAAAACTGCCGGTAGACTTTAGAAAAGATCTCCTGTTTAACATAGATACAAGATTTTGTCTTGTTATACAAGTTACGGTGATACTTTCTAAAAATGTACATACTTACCTGATGGAAAGTGACGGGGAAATCACGTAAAAATAAAACCCGCAGTTTATTTTTTAGTTACCATTCTATTTTATAATCAAATAACCAGTGATTGCTTTTTTCGGCAAATGCGTTTACAAATATTCTAATCATAAGTTCTCTTATTTTTTGCTGAAATGCGCTTACAATTACTTTGTCGCTTCCTCTTTTTCTTCCTTCCAGCACAATTTTTTCAACGCGTGGTCTGCGCATTTTTTCAAAGGTAGAGAAGATAGTTTCCAACTCCTTCCCATCACGGATGAGTTTTGCTAAAAGCATGGCGTCCTCTAAAGCCATGGAAGCTCCTTGTCCTGAATTTGGGCTTACGGCATGTGCCGCATCTCCAATGAGTATACAGTTTTTCTTAAACCACCTGGGTAAAAATTGAATATCAAAAACATTGAGCCGGATAAAATCTGAAGAATTATTTATGATGTCGGTAATCGGGGAACTGTAAGCCGCATATTGATTCAGCAAACTTTTTCTTTCTGCTTCTTTGTTAAAATTTATTTGTTCTTCCCTGGTGTATGGATTAGCTACCATGATGTTTGTCCACCACATTAACTCATTTTTATTCACCCCTGTGTAGCCAATGAATCCATTTTTACCATAAATAAAATTTATATTGTTGCTATCTGATGGCGTTAAGTTTTGAATTTTATTTTTATCTACAAAGCCACCGCCGCCAACAACACCTGTAAAACCGGGCTTCATAGGCGTGTCTAATACATAATTTCTAACAATACTTCTTACGCCATCCGCTCCAATAAGAATCCTTCCTGTAGCCTGACTGCCATCTTCAAATGTTGCTGTTACTTCATTTTCGGTTTGTGAAATACTTTGTAGTTTTTTGCTGAAATAAACCGGTATGTTTTGTTTCACCAGCTCATCGTGCATCATATCAGCGAGCGTTGCTCTTTTAATATTCACACTTGGATATTTATACTTTGCTGCATTGGAAAACCCTACTTTTGCCAGTTTTTTTCCTTTAGCGTTTTTAAATATTCCATCTACCGCAATACTTCCGCTTTCAATCGCTTTAGTAGCCAAACCTAATTCGGCTAATACAGATACTCCATTGGGTGCAAGGTTTAATCCTGCACCGTTTGAAAATGTTGTTTCGTTGGCTTCAAAAATTGCGGACGCTATTCCTATCTTTTTAAGAAATAAAGCCATTGATGAACCGGCAATGCCACCGCCTATTATTATTACTTTATTATTTGATTGTAATTCCATTTTATATAGGGTTGTTTAATTTGTGAGTTATTTCCTGCATGATTTTAATGGCTGACTGCATATAATTTTCAATCAGTGCCAATTCTTTTTTATTGAAGGAGTTAAAAAGGGCAGTCATTTTGGTTTCTATTTCATTAAATATGCCACCCAGTTCTTTCATAATTACCGGTATATTGGGGACGATAATAACTTTACGCCTATCTGTTTTGTCAAACTCCCTGGATACAAATTTTTTCTTTTCAAATCTGTCTATCAACCCTGTAACTGTGCCTGTGGTCAGGCCCGTATATTTTGCCAGTTCACCTGCTGTCATTGAGCCATGTTGAACAAGGAACCCCAAATACTTGTGGTCAGTGGCTGAAAGTCCCGCCTTTCGCGCAATAGCTTCGTGCATAAAAATGGAAGCGTCGGAATACAGCCGGCTTGTAGCTCCGAACTTGTTAAGCAGGTCGTCTGGTTGTTTTTTACTCATGTGCCAAGTATCTTGGATGCAAAGATAAATGGTTTGCAAGTAATATTCCAAATGCTTTTGCGTTTTTTTTTAGAACTCACTGAGTGTTTGGTGTGTATGCGCATACATAACAAGTCGGGAGCCGGCCAGTGTAATGATGGCCACCGCACCCATATTGATCCAGTAGGGTGGTATAAGGGTTTCTGCTTTCATACTGAAAAACAGCCAGCGATAAAGAATTAGCCCGATAAGCACAAAGTAAAACATGCCACCTATCATATAGGTACATAGTGAAATAAATGCAATGAGCCAATGAAGCGCGCTGCTGTTGGCAATGATGGCGCCCAAAACAGCCACCGACTCTGTAGATACAACAATCAACAGCCAGGCGCCATTGATGCTCTGCTCCAGGGAAGGTTTGGGCTCCTTCATAATATTTACAAGGAAGAAAGTATACAACAACAATATCCAGAGTACAAACCCCGCTATCCATAATATCAGCGCAATATCCATGCGGCCGGTGATAAGCGCCACCTGGCTGCCCAGCACATTGTTACCCGCCACCAGCGTGAGGAAGGTAACGCCCCTGGCCGAATGATGAAGATCGTTCTAAACCACTACCGGGAATTTTATAATCCGGAGAATAAGGATGATCCATAACAGGAGGTAAAAAAATACATTTAAACCGAGGAAAATGCCGGCCATCCGGGTATAAGACCAGAGGAACATTCCTATGGAAACAATACCAGTAGCCATTATCAGCGCAAAATAACCAGGGAAGAAATTTTCCAGTGAAGTGGTGTTGACCGGTTGACCAGGATGTGCGAGTCCAGCTTTAAGCATGATCAGGGTTTTATGTAATTTAAGATTTACTGCGCAGAATAATCTTTTGACCTGACTATTTTATTTTTTGAATATAAGGAGAGAAAGAATTAAATTTTTCCCTGTTTCTCAATTGTTAACATGACAGATCATAAAACCATACTTAAAAATTTTGTCACCTCATTCAAAAAATGGCTGTTGGAAAACTATTCTCCGCAAGAGATCCATGATCTGCAAATTGATGATGCCAGTTACCCGGAGTGGAAACCGATAGAAGCGTATTTTTCAACCCTGCTTGCTGCCAAACAAATCAATCAGCTGGATGATGAAGACCTGGCTCATCTGCTTTATCTTATTGCCCGGCATTGGGATATCGGGAGAATGATTGCATGGTTATCCCATGCGCCGGCATTGTCAAACATCGGTGATCTGTCGGCCGGTGATTTTATGATTCTTGCCAGGGCGGTATCTAAACTATCCCAAGCTGAGTATAATGATGCAAAGTATCAGTTTGCAGCCTGTTTCGAAAAGAAATTCGATACCCTGACACCCGAAATAGAGCACATACTTTTAGACCTTTACCATAGCAATGATGAATATACCCGCCGGATATCCTTGCTGGCGCTGGCAAAGCTGGGTTATCCGGATATAAGAGTATTATTGAAGCAATCGTGGGAAACAGTTGAGGAGCAATATCATAAGATTGGGTGCCTGCAGGCCATTGATGAATATGTAAAAGACCCGGCACTGCTTGATGAATACCTTATATTGGCTGAAGCTGAAACCGGTGATGAGTTGAAAAAATACGTAGTCAGGCTCAGTAATAAATAAAATGAGGGCATCGCCAGATCTTGTTGGGCTTTCAAAAGGTGCTATAATACTTATCGGATACTTCTCAGTTACTTCTCAGTTACTTAGGACTCGTGTATGTGTCGTATTCCCTATACAGTCTCCATACAGTCCCTATACACTCCCCATACACTCCCCATACACTCACAATACACTCACAATACACTTCCCATACACTCCCCATACACTTAGGATTCCAAATTATTGGTTGGGTCCTGGAAAAATCTTGTCTCTTTCTAAAGATATTTTGAATGTCGTCGATGTAAAATATCACTCTTTTGGGGATATTTTACCGACATAATCCGGCAAAAAGCGGCAAAAGCGGCGGATTTGTTTTTCCGTAGTTCCGCCAGGGAGTAATTTCGTGTCGTATATCGAAGTGCAATCCTGTATGATCAGATGGAGAAACTTAACAGGCATAGCCATAGAAATATTTTAGTTATGCATAAACAAGATGTATTTTTATTTTCATCAATAAAAACCTTATTTCATGACAGTAGAACAAATTGCGGCACGTTTGGCCGGGCTTTGCCGGGAAGAAAAATTTGATGTGGCACAAAAGGAACTGTATGCGGATGATGCAGTCAGCATAGAGCCATATGCTATCCCGGGCTTTGAAAAAGAAACCAGGGGGTTGGAGGCTTTAATTGAGAAAGATAAGAAGTTCAGCGCTATGGTGGAAGCCAGGTATGGTACTGTTGTTTCGCCGCCACTGATCGCGGGAAATGTTATTGCTTTCACACTCACAATGGATATAAAACTGATTGGCAGGGATCGTACAAAGATGAATGAGCTTTGCGTATATCACGTGAAAGATGGTAAAATTATTTCAGAACAGTTCTTCATGTAACAGATCAGAGGTTAACCAGCCAGGTTAAGTTTTGCCGTCATTGTCAGAACTGGAAATGCATATTGCCGGTAATAAACATCTGCCTGATATACCAACCAAAGCTGAAATTATTAAGGATGGTTTAGATGCAGGGGAGATGCAACAAAATCAAATGAGGAAAATTGAGGAACTAACATTGTACCTGATTGATCAGAATAAGAAACTGGAGAAGCAGCAGCAACTGATATTGAATCAGGAGCGATTGCTATCAGCGCTCAGTGACCGGATAAAAGAATTGGAAGAAAAACGATCTAAGTAAAATACAGATACCAAAAGGAGAAGACCTGCATTATGCAGGTCTTCTCCTTTTTATACTATCCTAAGTTACCGCCGGAACCAATTAATATCTACATGGCCACCTGCAGAGGCGCCGGTATTGAAATTAAATAATGCAAACCGGTTGGCTGTCCAGTCCAGCCCCAGACCCATTTTCAACTCGTTTCCAATAGGAAGAAAATCTCTGCCGTTTGTACTATAGGAAAAAGTTGCAGTAAAGTCTTTCTCCCTTACACTGGTTTTAAACCAGATTTTATTACGCTTTAAATTAACAACTGCTACAACGCTGTCATTTTTAGCCATTATAATTTCCTTTCTGCCACCGGTTTGCCGGACTGCCACATACGCATAAGGAACCTGGAATATACCCAAACCTGCTATGTCATTATCTTTCATTCCACTGATATCTATTTCTGCAGTGCCTTCTGAAAACGGACCTTCTACCCGCTGACTCAAAGTATTGATGGCATGAAATAGTGTGGAAGCATTACCTGCCTTTAAACGAAGATACCCCGGCCGTTCACGCAACGACCATTTGCTGTTATCGGGATTATGGTTCCATTGCCATTGTAATGCGAGTTCGGGGGAGTTGAATTCATCGGAACTGGCAGGAACAGTAATAGGGGAGGTTACTCCGGTCACAGGTTTAGGGAAGGTATCCACGCCTATCCCGTTTTTGCCCAGTATGGGCCAGCCATCAATCCAGGTAACAGGTTCGAGATTAGGCACACGGCCAATAGGACCGCGGTCCTGCATAATAATAAACCACCACGAGCCGTCTTTCAACTGTACCATACCGCCCTGATGCAAGCCATTGCCGGGATAGGTATGATCATCCTGCATCACTACTTTCGATTCATAAGGACCATAGATACTATCTGAACGTAAACAAACCTCGCGGCCCCGTGTACCGCCGGTAGAGCCGAGTATATAGTATTTATTATTGATTTTGTAAAGATGTGATCCTTCAAGATATGGAAAGCCGGGATTGTCGTAAATCTTCCTCCGGGGAACTTTTACAGACTTCGCATCGCTGTTTAATTCAGTGATATAAAGCGTTTGCTGTCCATGCGCAACATATACCTTGCCGTTATCATCAAAAAAGAGTCCCGGATCATATAGGTACTCATTGAATATTGTTCTTGTCCACGGGCCATTTATATTTTTGGCGGTACAAATGGAAAAATGTCCTTCTTTTGATTCCATCCGGGGTGTGCAGAATCCCACATAAAAGGTGCTGTCGTGATAGCGGATGGTGGCGGCCCAGGAGCCGCTCAGGTACATATCTCCCCCTTTCATATCATAACGGGGATCTTCCTCATATCTTGAAACTGCATACCCTGCCATCTCCCAATTTACCAGGTCGCGGGAAACAGCAATAGGGCAGCCCGGCACATAATGCATGCTGGTGGAAATAAAATAGAATTTATCGTCTACCCGGATAATGTCCGGATCTGGCCAGTCGCCCCACATGAGGGGATTTTTAAAATATCCGTTGCCCAAATCGGGTGTCCAGCTTTTGGTAGTTTGTGAGAAAATAGTGGTGACGCTCAACAGGAGCGTAAATAATGCTAACGTTCTTTTCATTGATCACTGTATTTCGTTTTTTCAAATAATATGTCGTCTTTCTGCTGACAGCTGTAGGCGGATACCGGCAAGATAATAGATTTCACAACAATATTACAAGATGCGGTTCAGACAACCGGTGCTATCATCATTTTGGCTGAAAATAAAGAAGACCCGGATATTAATCCGGGCCCTCTTGTTCTCAACAGATCAAACAACAACAAGCAAAATTATTTTACAGGTACAATTTTTCCGCTGGCGGAAGATTGCCCTACTATTAATTTATAGATGAGTAATATTCTGGAATTATCTGCTACATGATATTCTATCTGCTGTGTGCTACCCTTACTAACTACTCCTCTGTAGATAACATCTACCTGGTGTCCCTGTATATCATAAAGGATCAGTTGTGCTTTACCTGTTTCAGGCGCTACATAGCGGAACGTGATCACCTCTGAATACGGATTCGGGAATACGGTAACTGTTAACTTCTGTGGAGCCGGTTCCTTGCTAAGGATTGCCTGGTCAGCATTGCTGTATGATATATTGGTAACATTGCTGACAGGCGCCACAGATTTACCCCATCCTATCAATACAGCGCATTTATCAAATCCATTGTTGATGGCATTTATTGCCGCATTTACATCGGAAATACTCACTCCGCTGACAGTTTGACCTCCCAGGTATTTGTTGGCAAGCATAAATAATCCCTGAACAGTAGACTGCCCGGTAGACGACAGGTAGTTTACTACGCTGGAAGGCAACCTGAATGTATCTATTTTGGATACAGGGGTGCTGCTGCCACAGGTAGTGAGTTGGGCGGTGAACAGGGTGTCCCCGTCAATAGTGAGTCCTGGCAATGTAGGTGTAACGCCCATATTGAAGAACAGGGCCATTGTTTGTGCCAGGAGAACATTGTTGATTTTACCCAATGTTGTCTTTGCGGTGGATATCGGAACATTTGGCCAGGTAGCCGTTTTACTGTAGGTAGCATATCCTTTCAATGCAACAGGGGTACCGCCGCCGGGCAGCATATTGAATATGCTGCTGTTGGTAATATCGCCCAGGAAAAGCGTGAAGAACTTACCGGTCGATTTCAGTCCGAAGATGGCAGAGTCGCCTGGCTGTGCATCTGTTACATTTGCCATCATTTGTTGCGCGGTAAATGATCCTCCTCCCGGAGTGCATCCCACGCCGCCTCTGTTGCCATAGAATCCCTGGGTATAAGTGCAATAGCTCACGCAGCAGCTTACGGTAATGCCCTGCTCTACATAGGTGGAGTTACCACAGGTGTCGGTGGCAGTCCAGCGTCTGATATATTTGAACGGACAACTGGTTCCTTCTCTTCTGTCGCTGGTAGTTACACTGAATGTATTGCCGCAGTTGTCAGTAAATGTTGGCGTGTCAAAAGTGACGGCAGCGCCGCAATTTACCAGTTTATCATTCCCTTTGGATATCACCACAGGAGCAATGTTGTCATTTACTACAATGGTTTGTTTAAGGGTATCTGATGTATTACCACAGGCGTCTGCTGCCCACCATTTACGTACCAGTGTAAATTTGTTCACACAGGTGCTGTCTGTTATTACAGCAGAGGAGTATACCGTTGCATGGCTGCAGTTATCACTGGCTGTTATTGATTGCGGACCAGGTATATCTTTGGCGCAACTTAACTGAAGGTCGGTAACGGTGCCGGAAAGAACCGGTGCTGTGTTGTCTTTAATATGGATGGTTTGTTTAACGGAATCGCTGTTGCCGCAAACATCTGCAAATATCCAGGTGCGGATAATCGTAGAGTCGCATGCGGTACCACTGCCGGTTTCACTATATACCGGTGTAAGCGCAACGTCGCAGTTATCTGTAGCGGTCGGGGAAGGCAATGCAGGGATGTCTTTTAAGCATTCCAGGTTTACCTCTTTATCAAAATCTGCACTGATAACCGGTTTAACGTTATCATTAACGGTAATGGTTTGCTTAATGGTGTCGGAGGTATTACCACAGGCATCTGCAGCCCACCATTTACGTACTACTGTAAACTTGTTCACACACGTGCTGTCGGTTGTTTCCTGGCTCATCTGTACTTTCACGTCGGCGAGGCAATTATCGGAAGCCGTGATTGCGGGTGCCGCCGGAAGGTCTTTTGAGCAGGTAATGGAGGCATCGGGGGCGGTGCCGGAAAGAACCGGTGCGATCGTATCTTTTACATATAAGATCCGTTCACAGGTATTTGTTACCTTACCATCAGGCGTAGTGGTAATGAGTTGCAGCTTATAGGAGCCACAGGTGCTTCCTGCCAGTACGGTTACGGTATCTTTATTGATCGAGCCTGTGATGCTGCCATCGCCGGTAATACTCCAGCTATAGGAGCCCACCTCGGAGGGCAACGGACCTTTGTAAACATTGATTGAACCCGGGCAAACGGGATCAGGGCCGTCAATTACACAGGGCGATACAGGGTGTTGGATCACCGTAATCACTACCGTATCTTTTCCGGAGCAGCCGTTGTTGTCAGTAGCCGTTACAACAAACTGGAATGTTCCGGTACCTGTTGGGATGAATTCAGGATTATAAATATTTGGATCTGAAAGTCCTGTAACAGGGCTCCAGCTGAATGTATAAGGTGCAGTACCTCCACTGGCGGATGCGCTGAGATAAGCAGTATCAAGATGGGTGATAGACTGGTCGGCTCCTGCGTTGGCCATTACCTTTGTGATGGTGATCGTCTGCCCTGGGTTAATATGAGAACCAAGGTAGCAGGTATCCGAAAGTCCGTCGCGGGTAACAATCAGTTGAAGGTTGAACGTGCCTGCTGTAAATGCAGCACCAACCGGTACTACCTGTATATTGGCAAGGGTATTATTTACGATCTTTGCATTGGCCGTATTACTACCAATGATACTCCACAGATAGGTAAGCCCTGTAGCATCATCTACAGTTGAGGTGTAGCTTAATGAAGACGTTTCCATGCAACCTGTAGCAGGGCCGCTAACCGTGCATTTGGGAGGAATAAAAACAGCATCTGTTTTCAGGGATCTGTCCTGGTTGCCAATGCTGACTACATTACCATCGATGATCCAGTTTTTTAACCGCATATGATAGGGAGATCCGTTGATAGAAGAAGCCGAGTTGGTTTCTCCGGTAACAGGATCTTTTCCCCAATCGATAATACTGGCTATATGTCCGCCCCAGGCGAGTACCACTGTTTCTTTTAACGCCTTAAAAGTGATGTTGATTACTGTTTCCGACTGGGAGGCAGTAAGACTTCCCTCGGACGCATACACCACACTGGTCAGGTCTGCGTTGTAACCGGTCATTACCCGCTCAGCGGCAGGTAACGCATTGAAGCTGGTGGCGGGCTGCCCGGAAACAGGCGATCCGGCGCTGGACGGAGCCGGAATGGGTTCAACATCTGTAGATGTAAAATAGCTTACCGGGAAACCGGTAATGTTTAATATTGGATTCACCGTTTCCGTTGTATGGAGGAATACGCCATGTGGTTCCAGCCGCTGAAATTGCGTAATATAATCCAGTGCATGTTTACCTCCGTTCATGATATCTAATCCAACCACGAGGGTATACGTCTTATTCACAACAAGGTTCGTTAGTATGGCCCGGTATGGAACAGAATATCCCTCCAGAAAATGTGCCTGGTTGCTGTTCAGGTTACCGTTAATCCAGTCAACCGGAGAAGTGGGCGCCGTGGCTTTACCATTGGCGCCCTGGTCTAAGTTGGCTGATTGCGCCATACCGCGAAATCCCGCCATGATAAGGAGAATGAGGGTAAGAAGAAGCGTGGGTGATTTGAAATAAAAGGATCGTGTACATTGGAAGTTTGAGGGTAAATCTACTACTTTCATAAACACAAATTTTAGCGTTGGACAAAAAGAAGTTGATTGCGTGTAGTGAGGTACACGTAGTTACAGGGGGCAGATTAAACAGCGGGAACAGGTCTGCTATTGCTGCACACGCATATTATTTGCCTGATACGTTGATTGTTGGGAGATCCAGGAATATAGTTAAAAGAGGAAGATCAGGGATATCGCTAAAATAAAACTGAAAGAAGAAAATTTGAAGACTTGTCTGAATTATTCTCTGAACAAAACACTATTTGCAAAGCCAGTTGGTTGATATATTTAATTGCTGATACAAAGGTTAATTATTTTTAAAGAATAAAAAAATATTTTACGTACTTCCTATGTCTTTTTAGGTATAAGGGGCAACACCATAGTGGTATCAATTTCTGTAACCCCACCTTTTTTAACCCCTGGTATAATTATAAGATCTTGAAAGATAAATGATTATTCTTGTTTGTTACACTGGCAGGGTGCTGTCTGCGTGAATATCGTCCCTGCAAAAATAGCATTTGTAATGGTCAAATTAAGCGTTGTACACGGGGCAGGATTGTAAGATCTTTAGGTAGACCAGAGATGTCATCAGCCGAACAATGAATTACTATTCCACAAATTTGCCACCTGTACAATTTTTTTTATGAGCCAAACTAAGTCGTTATTATGGGCGATTGCGTTATTGTGCATATTGCTGCAATCTACGCGTATTTATTCCCAAAACAAGATTAGCGTTAAAGGTATTGTCACCGATTCCACGGGAGCGCCGTTGCCTGGCGCAACTGTCAGCCAGGAAGGGAATCTGAAAAACGGAACGGTATCCGGTCCGGAGGGCCGCTTTGAATTAAACATGCCTCCCGGCAGCCGTCTGAGAATTACGATGACCGGCTTTCGTACCGCGTTTGCTGTTTCCGGTACTTCACAGTTGAACGTTACCTTACACCCCGTTGCCACAGAACTGACAGATGTAGTGGTAGTAGGGTATGGTACACAGAAACGTACCAAAATGACTTCTGCTGTTTCCTCTATTAATGCAAAGGACATACAGCTTATTCCTGCTACCAATTTATCAAATGTACTGGCAGGACGCATGTCGGGCACTTTTATCAGTTCACCTACGGGTACACCCGGTATTGGCTCTAAGGTTAAAGTACGGTCTACTTCTTCCTTCAGTAACAGTGCCGTGGAACCGCTGTATGTAATTGATGGTATTGTACGGGATAAAACCAGTTTCGATGCACTGGATCCCAATGAAGTAGCGGATATCACCATTTTAAAAGACGCTTCCTCCGCAGCTATTTATGGTTCCCGCTCATCTAACGGCGCCATCCTGGTAACAACAAAAACAGGTAAGAGCGGTACGGCAGTTATCAATTTTAACGCCACCTACAATACGCAACGTGTAGGTAAACTGCCGGAATATATGCCTGTTAAAGATGGATTGAATTTAAGCAAAGCAGTGAACGGAGGATTAAGCGATGAAGAAATTAACTGGGTGCTTAAAAATAATCCTGGCGGCGACAATTATTACAAAGCCGCTTACACCAATCCTTCCAGCCAACGTTACGCATTAAGCGTTTCAGGAGGTAATGAAAAGATAAGAGCTTATATAGGAGGTTCTTATATTAAAGAAGATGGATTCCTGCCACAGGTATCTTATAAGAAATATAACCTGCGTGGAAATGTGCAGGCCAACCTGGTGAAAAATCTTACACTCGGCTTAAACCTCGGAACAAGTTATGGTACCCGTAACCGTTTCAATTTTACCTATGATTATGGTTCCGATGACCTGAATAATCTTTGGGGTAAGTTACTGTACTGGGATGTATTTGCCAGCCCGTATATAGATGGCAAACCGAACAACCCCGGCTGGTTGGGAAATCCAATAGAGATGATGAAAAACGGCGGATACTGGCGTAACAACAACCAACAGATAGATGCGTTGGTTACTGCCGAGTACAAAATACCCGCGATTGAAGGATTGAGTGTAAAAGGTACTTACAGCAAAAATTTCGACAATAGCTATATAAAAACCTTTGCCAAAAAACAACAGCTGTATAATTTTAAGAAAACAGGCCCCAATGGTTTGATCTATACTGATACGTTGGTAGGTAGTGTTTTAAGCGGAGATCCCGGCACCCAGTATTTAGGTAATGAATACAACAAATCCAATACTTACCAGTTAAACGCGCAGATCAACTACGACCGTACATTTGGAAAACATACGGTTGGCGCCCTGGCTGTTTATGAGCAGTATGAGGGATACACGAATTTTTTCAGCATGTACCGGTATAATTTCCCGCTAGTTGCCACCGACCAGTTTTTATATACCAGCGCCAACAATGCGGACTGGTCAACAAATGGTAACGAAGGTCAGATCGGAAGGTTGTCTTATATCGGAAGGATCAACTATGACTATGATGCCAAGTATCTATTTAGCGCATCTGTCAGGAGAGACGGATCTACCAACTTCGCACCGGATAAGCGTTGGGGTTGGTTCCCGTCAGTGTCCGGAGGTTGGGTGATTTCAAGGGAAGGTTTTTTCCAGTCGTCGGCAATTGGTCATGCTGTTGATTTCTTAAAATTAAGAGCATCCTATGCTACCACCGGTAATGATATCCTGGATAAAGACGATCCTAACAGCAGATGGAGATGGATGGAGCAGTATATTATCCAGGGAGGTACTTATTTTCTTGGCGCTTCCGGCACCCCGGCATCACGCCTTGCATACGGTGGATTGCCTAACAGCAATTTAACCTGGGAGAAGTCAAACTCCGCAGGTGTTGGTGTGGATGCAACGGTCTTTAAAAATGTACGTCTCAGCTTCGACTACTGGAAACGTCAGTCCTATGATATATTAGGTAGCCGCATCCTGGCTATTCCCAACGAGTTTGGAGCATCCTTACCACCTGAAAACTACGGGAAAGTTAGTTCCAATGGTATTGAAATAGAGCTTGGCTATAACAATACTATCGGCAAAAACTTTAGCTACAATGTAAAAGGTGTATTCACCTATGCTACCAATAAAGCTATCAGGAAAGATGTTGCCGCCAATACCCAGGATTATGCAAATCCAATCGGGAAAACGCTGGCATATGGATATGGCTACCAGGCGCTGGGCGTAATACGCACACAGGAAGATTTAAATAAGTTGCCGGCCGGTTATACTATCAATGGAGTTGCTCCTGCCCTGGGAGATATGCTGCTGGCGGATTTGAGTGGCCCTGATGGTAAGCCCGATAATAAAGTAGACAGTTACGACCAAACAGTGCTGGGCAAATATTTTGGAGCAGATAATGCCCCTATGGCATACGGATTAAACATCTCCTTATCGTATAAAGGATTTACAGTAGATGCATTGTTTTCAGGGCTCACGGGATATAAAATAAGTTACAACGATGCCTGGGGCCGGAATTTTGGCGGCGGCGGAAAAGTTCCCCAATACCATGCTGATTCCTGGAGTACAGAAAACCCTAATGGTTCTACTCCTAAAATATACCCGTGGGGAGATCCGCACTCAGCAGGCTATACATGGACTTCTACCTTCAACGTATACAACGGCGGTTTTTTACGGATGAAATACCTGAACATCAATTATAAACTGCCCGATATCGTATTAAATAAACTGGCGATTAAAGATACCAGGATTTTCCTGGCAGGATCAAACCTGTTTAATATCACCAAATTTAAGTTGTATGATCCTGAAGTGTCTCAATTCATGAGTTATCCAACCATGAGAACTTTTACCGCAGGAATTGACATAAGGTTGTAGAAAAGCGTGTTTAAATTAAAAAAACAAGAAAATGAAGAATAAGTTAAATATAGCAACACTCATCTTTTTCGTTCCTTTTTTGCTGATGAGTTGCAATAAAGTACTTGATAAAACGAACCTTTCCGCCGTAGGCCCGGACCAGGTATGGTCGGATGTAAATATCGCCACCGCCTATTTAAACCAGATCTATTCATCGCTGATGCCGGGCAATACATCCGGTGGTGGCAACAATACAGACGAAGGCGTGCCCTATCAGAAACAAACCAATGAATGGTTCAGGGGTACAGCCACGTTCGACTCACAAAACAATTTTAACACGTATAACAATATACGAACCATTAATATCCTGTTAGGGAATATCGACAAAGCGACCTTCAGCCAGGCGGATAAAGATAAAATTAAAGGACAGGCATTGTTCTGGAGAGCCTGGGCTTATCATAATCTTGTGAGTAATTATGGCGGTGTGCCGCTTATCCTGGAAGCACAGCAGCCTACTACTGATTTAACAACGCTGCAGAAGCCCCGCAATAAAACATCAGAATGTGTAACGCAGATCTTAAAAGATATAGATGATGCCACCAAATTATTGCCCAACGCTTTTACGGACGATGATATGGGCAGGGTGGATAAAGGCGTGGCGATGGCTTTTAAAGGAAGAGTGTTATTGTTTTATGCCAGCCCGTTGTTTAATGGTTTGGGAGGCATTGCCACCTGGCAAAAAGCCTACGATGCCAATAAGGCGGCCAAAGAGTTCCTGGATGCCCGTGGTAAAGGATTGTACAGCCCTTACAGTAAAATCTGGGATGATGAGCTGAATAAAGAAGTAGTAATGGTTCGCCGGTATAACTATCCACAGGCGGTTTATTTCCAGGGAGGCTTAATTCCTTTGGACTGGTCTAAAGATGACGTAGGCTATGACCGGCCCTCACTGGAACTGGTGAATACTTTCCCTATGAAAGATGGCTCCAGCTGGGAATCGCAATCAAGAAGCTATGATACGCTGTTTTTTAACAGGGACGACCGGTTCTATGCTAACATCTATTATAACGGTTCACCTAATCAATACCTGAAGGGGATGCGCGATAGCAAAACGTACCTGTGGACCTATTTTACCTCGATAACAAATTATAACGGTAACACCGGACTGGAAGGCGTGCATAATTCCATTACGCTGGATCCTTTATGGTCTAACTCAAGTTTTTACCGCATAAAAGCCATTGATAAAACCATTGATAAAGGAGGCGTTTATAATGCCGGTGTTGACTGGGTTGAAATCCGCTATGCTGAAGTATTGATGAATTACGGAGAATGCGCCAATGAAACAGGTAACACAGCAGCAGCGTTGGATGTATTAAAACAAATCAGGGCCCGTGCAGGTGTTCAGCCAGGTGTTGCCGGTAACTATGGTATTACGGCGGTGTTGCAGCCAGATATACGCAAGGCGTATCAGAAAGAGCGTTTTGTTGAATTTTGTTTTGAAGGAAAACGTATGAGTGATCTGCGCCGCTGGAAAATGTTTGGTTACCTGAGAGGGCTTACCCAACGCCATGGAATAGCTGTATTGCTGAAGGCTGGTCAGCCGGATGTAAGTCCGATGTCAGATATCAATACTGTATGGAACAGGTTTACCACTACCGTTATTCCAACAGATGCCGTTGATATAGCAATTAAAGATCAGTACTACATTTATGGCATTCCTAAAGCAGTTTTGGACAGAAACCCCTTGTTAAAGCAAAATAATAACTGGGGCGGCGACTTTGACCCCCTGCAATAAATTTTCAGGTAAATGATTTGACCGGTAACCAGGGAAAGGGAGGCGTGTAACGCCTCCCCATTTTCCCCGGGCAAAAAAAACATCGGCCACTGCAAAATTAGCGGATGTTTATATGTATTGATTTATAGTAATTTTGCTTTACTATCGTACAACCTAACGCGCTTGTTTCAGCGCAGTCTTCAAGGCTCAATCAATAGCAACACAATGAGAAAAAATAAGCGTAACGGGAAGTGTTTAACCGCCGGGATAATAATTGGTACACTGTTGACTTTTAGCATGCATGCAGGTGCTCAGCACATGGCGTTTACAACAAAGTATTCAGCTGTTGGTATCAATGAAAAAGGGTTTATTACCAGTATCAGGGATAAACAAACAAATACGGAATATAATCCCAAAGGACTAAGCTCTCCATTGCTGACGCTGGAAAAGGAAGGGAAAAATATATACCCGGCAAAAGCGAAGCTACAGGGCAAACAGTTAAAGCTAACTTACCCCAACGGCTCGGTTGCTACGTTAACGGTGGAGCAGAAAAACGATTATCTGCGCTTTGAATTGCTGTCGCTGTTTCCGCGGAATGGTGTTGACAACGTTATATGGGGACCTTATAAAACCAATATCTCTAAAACCATCGGCGAAATATTATCAGTAGTAAGAAGTGATAATTTCGCCATTGGCATACTGGCACTTAACGACAATACTACCAGCGGCCCGCCCTGTAATGGCGATATGTACCAGGCTTGCTATATTATCCATTCGCCCGATCCGGTGAAGTACCCGCTGCCGGCTCATCTCAAAGAAGGCCAACGCTTCCGTATCGGTGGAGATGGTATAAATGATGTGGCCTTTTATTCGCATCCGGAGGAATATTACCGGTATATGAATGGCAACGGCGCCAGCCTGGAGCCGGACTACGGCTCTTCTATCGTATTGCATTCGCGCGACAGGAAGAAACCGTACACTATTTTTTATCCGCATTTTAATGATTTTCCCGGTGTTAAATCGCCCCGTCATATGGAGCTGACGCCGGTTGATGTGGACTACATCGGCTCTGCCATCGCCTTTTATGCCTGCCCTGATTCGCTGGGCCTGCGGACAATTGAACAGGTTGTGAAAAATGAAGGCTTGCCCTATATTACCCGGAATGGGAAATGGGTAAAGGATCCATCTAATTATCAAACGGATATAGCCTGGTCAGGGCCGCACGACAGCCTGGTATCATACGCCGGCCAGTTAGGTCTGAAAGCCGTTCAGGATGAAGGTTTGGGAGAATATTATACCAATCCGGCCAACCGGTGGGGGGATAAAAAAGTGACACTCAATCAACAAAAACGCCCCATCAGCGACTTAACCGCTTTAACCAATAAAGAAGGAATTGCCTATGGCCTGCATACGTTAACCGAATTTATTCAGCCATTCAGCAGCGATGTACACCCGGTACCCAATGATGGTTTATGTACCGTGTTAAAAACCCGTATCACTAAAGCTATTGGTGCAAATGATACTTTGATACAGGTGGCAGACACCAGCTATCTGAACGAATTTGGCGGGTGGGACGACAATAAGGTGAATGTATTAAAGATCGGGAAAGAGCTGATCAGGTATAAAGGAGTAACCACCACAAAACCCTATACACTTACCGGCGTGGAACGCGGCGCCCTCAAAACCAATGCTGCTGCACATAATGCCGGTGATCAACTGGCGAAACTCCAGGTAAATTGTTATGGTGGCTTTATCCCCGATATTACGCTGCAGGATGATTATGCTGAATATTACGCCAAACTGCTGCACGACGGTGGTATGAACTATATCGACTTTGACGGCTTCGAAAGCTTTACCTACCAGGGACATGGACAATACTCTTTCAAACGCTTTCTGAAAGGCATGTTTGGCCATCTCGAAAAAATGGGGGTGCCTTACCTGAGAGTAATGGGCTCCTGCGTTTTTGAAGGAAACTGGCACTATATGAGCGTATGTAATGTGGGAGGCGGTAACCATATGTTTGATCCGGTAAATAATAAGTGGGGTATTGAAGGGAAAGACATACGTTATTCTTTCAACGGAAGCTATTTTCCGTCTACTTTTGGGATACAAAATCTGCAGCGCGACTGGACCGTACAGGTGATAGAGAATCTCCAGTGCAAATCCATTGCCTGGGATGCTACCTACATGCTGGGGTTGAGCCAGGATGCCGTAGAAAAAAGAACCGACAAGCAGGCTATCTTCAAAGCTTTCCGGACCTGGGAAAATGCAAAAAATGCCGGTGCATTTGGAGATGCGTTGAAAAAAGAAATGCAGGAAGAAAAGAACAGGTATCACCTGGAGCAACTGGACGATAACAGCTGGAAGCTTTACAAAGTAGCATCAGATGGAGCTTTGGGTAGCCCGCAAACACTGACACGCAGCAAAGCAGGTTGATAATATTTTACTTTTGTTTGGTACTTCTACACATTTGTTTATGGTCAGCGAACGTTTGGTACTTGGTACCGCCGGGTTAGGCGGTGTTTGGGGGAAGGTTGATCCGCATCAATCTGTATTGGCAATTTTATCCGCACTGGAATCGGGTATAGCTGCCATAGATACTGCGCCGGCTTACGGAGATGCTGAAAGCTACCTGGGACAGGCGTTACAGCAATGGCGTGGGGACGTGCCCGTTATCAGCTCCAAAGCAGGGCGACTGAAATCTTACGCTGCCGATGAAGCTTATTACGATTTTACCGACAGGGCGATGGCAGAAAGCCTGGAGAACAGTCTCCGCACCATTGGTATTCCTTCTCTCGATATCCTGTTTTTACACGATCCTCATGCCATCCCGGAAACGGAAGCAGAGCGGATCATTGATACGCTAATAAAGTTCAGGGAGCAAGGATTGGCGAAACGGTTAGGCGTGGGAGGGAACTGGCCTTCCTGGTTGAAAGGATACCTGGATGCCGGCGTTTTTGATGTAATGATGGAGTTTAACCGTCTTAATGCCTCAAATGTAACGGCCCTGCAGGATTCGTTGCCTTACTGCCTGTCCCGTAACATACAATATTACGCGGCGAGTCCTTTAAATATGGGGCTGCTGGGAAGAAGCATCGGATCGTTTAAACAAATGCGCCCGGAATGGCTACCCGCGGAGGCATTGGAGATGGCCGTACGCCTGGAGCAGATAGCGGTAAAACACCGGCTCGCCTTACCGGCTATGGCGCACCGGTTCCTACTGTCTTTACCCTATGATTTTAATATTGTACTGGGGCCATCCAATATATCGGAGCTGACGGCCAGCATTGAAAATTTTAATCAGGGTAAACTACCGGAAATCATCCAGGCAGAAATCCTGAATTGCAGTAACGGGTAAAAGAAGTTAAGATGTGTAATATCGACAACGAGATCTTTAATATTCGGAGTATACAAATAAGGGAATTAGCGCCGGTGCAGGTGGTTACGCCGTTTCAGGACGCCACTATGGGGCCGTTCCCGGCTTTTGGGCTGTCCATGATCACCATTGAAGATGAAAATAACAATATTGGTGAAGCACCGGTGTACAGTAGTTATACCAATATCCTGGAAGCATGCCTGTTGCCGCATTTGCTGTATTCCCAAAACCTTTCCTATAGCCAGTTATATTCCAGGTTGTACTGGTCTATCCGCAACGAGGGCTTCAGAGGCCCTGCATCTGCGCTGTTGGGACAGGTGGATATGGCATTGCACGACCTGGCTACCCGCCGGCTCGGCGTTCCGTTGCATAAATATATGGGCGCTGACCGGAATGAGGTAAAAGTTTATGGCAGCGGAGGTGGTACAAACTATACTTATGAAGAACTGGAAAAAGAGATCGCTTATTTTACCGCAGCGGGTGTAGATTGTTATAAGATGAAGGTGGGAAAGGATTTTGGGATGAACATGACAGAAGATATAAAGCGTGTAAAGTTTGTACGTAGTCTCCTGGGAAGAAATATCAGGCTTGCCGTAGATGCCAACCAGATCTGGAGTTGTAAACAGGCGCTCCGGTTTATTGATAAAACAGCAGGTGAAAACCTGGCCTGGCTCGAGGAACCTACCCATTCAGCATCTTTTGACCAGATCGAAGCGCTGTGTAAACAAACACCATTGAAAATTGCTTTCGGAGAATCGGAACGTACTGCGAGGGTGTTTCCTACGCTGGTAAACATAGGCGTAGCCCATTTGCAGCCGGTGCCCGGGCATTTGGCCGGTGTGAAAGAATGGATGGCTGTAAGGGACCTGGCAGCGAAACACCAGGTAGATTTTTCATCCGGTGGATATTCATTGTTCACGGCTTCCCTGATGACTACCGCATCTGAACAATGTGAGGTGGAGTACCTGTATTCAATTATGTCGGGGCTGGAAACTTATTTCAATGTAAAACCGGCATGGGGCAACGGGAAATTTACGCTGCCGGAGTTGCCCGGTTTTCCTGTCAGGATAAATTGGAATCATTGTGAAGCTACCGGTCAACTAGTCAAAACACGGGTATGGAATAAAAAGAATGTCAGGGAATACAAGCCGGTTGTATCTTTGTGATTCTTAAGCTTTTTCCGTGAAGATAACTTTAACTGGTATTGATTATCTGGTCCTCGTTGTATATGTAATTGCGCTATTCACTTTTGGTTTCTATCTTAAATCTTCCGGTGTACAATCGGGAGGAGATATTTTTCTGGGCAGGCGTTCTTTGAAATGGTGGCAGATAGGCTTTTCCATGTTCAGTGCCAATGTGGGCCCAATGATGTTGATAGGCTTATCCAGCCTGGGTTTTTCGCAGGGTGTGGTAGGAGGTAATTTCGAGTGGCTGGCCTGGATATTCCTGATGTTGTTGTCTGCATTTTTTATTCCACGTTATCTTTCAGCAGGGATCAGCACTATTCCGCAGTTTCTGCTTTTGCGTTATGGCCGCAGGTCTTATAATTTCCTGGTTGTTTACAGCCTGATGTCGATATTATTTGTGTGGCTTGGCAGTGCATTGTATGCAGGCGGACTGGTTATTTCAGAGATATTCCAATGTTCGTTAATAGAAGCGGTAGTGCTGATAACCCTCATTTCCACCAGTTATACCGCTATCGGCGGTTTAAAGGCTGTGGTGAGAACCGGCGTTTTCCAGTCGCTGATCATTATTACTTCTTCCCTGATACTAACGGTACTGGCTATAGGAAAAATTGGTCATGTGGCAGATGCGGCTAAAGGAATTCCTCCCGACTATTGGAAGCTGTTTCACGCCAGGTCTGACCCGGAATACTCATGGCTCGCTATTGTGGCGGGTTATCCCGTGGTAGCTGTTTATTACTGGTGCGCAGATCAAACGATTGTACAAAAGGTGTTGGCTGCAAAAACTGTAAAAGAGGGACAACGGGGTATTCTTTTCCTGGCAGCGCTCAAAGTGATCACGCCTTTTATTTTTGTGTTGCCTGGTATTATCTGTTTTCTTTTATACAGAGATAGTACCACGCCGGATAAATCTTACATTACGCTCGTCAAAAACCTGATGCCCGACGGGCTTCGCGGGCTCTGTATAGCGGCGCTTGTCGCCTCGCTGATCGATACCGTATCTTCAGGTCTGAACTCTTTCAGCACTGTTTTTACATTGGATGTGGTGACGCAGTTTGTATCTTTGGAAACAAAGGATAAAACAAAGGTTGGGAGATGGATGACTGCTGTAGGCGCTTTCCTGGGAGGAGGTATCGCCGTATTGTTTTCTTATTCAGATAAAAGCCTGTTTGAATTAACGCAGGGGCTTGTGTCTATCCTGGCGCCACCATTATCGGTGGTGTTTTTAGGCGGCATATTCTGGAAACGCACGCACCGGGTAGCAGCAGAAACAGTGTTGTTTGGCGGCGGATTTCTTTGCCTGGTGATGGGTGTTTGTTATGTATTGAATTATCCGTATAAAGGATTCTGGCCACACTTTTTATTTCTTTCTATCTATATTTTTATTTCCCTGGTAATTTTAATGGTGCTGATAACCCTGGTTTTTAAAGTGCCCGAAAAAGACCGGGTATCATTTACTTTTCCGGACAAGGCCGGATCGGGCATGGATAAGTGGTTATGGGCAGGCTGGGGCGCGCTGGCTTTGATAATGGCAGCGATCTATATAGTATTAAATTAACGAATCATGAATAAAATATTGTCCGCTGCCTGCAGGATATTACTGCCGGCTGTTGTTATTATATTGACTGCATGTAATGCGTCCCAAAAAGAAGAAAAGCTGCAGGAGCATGTTTTTGTAGTGAACATTGTACAGGATCCGCAGAAGCTGAAAGAATATCTCGATTATCATCAGCATATATGGCCGGAAGTGGAAGCTGGTTTTAAGAAAGCGGGTTACCGGAAAATAACGCTTTACCGGTATGAATACCTGTTGGTAATGGCCATCACCGTACCAGCCGGAGCGGATCTGGGGCAAATGGGAAAAACGGCTGAATCTTATGATAAGCGTTGCGCGGAGTGGAACCGTTTAATGGATGGCTATCAAACCGGTGTTCCCGGCGCGGGACAGCAGGAAAAATGGGTGGAGGCAACACCTTTTTACCGCTTTATAAAAGAGTGATTACAGGCTTTGCGTGTTCACGCTCTTTTTCTCTTTGTCTTCGTATTGCCTGATGAAATCCCTGGGAGATAATCCTTTGATTTCTTTGAAGTGTTTATTAAAGTTCGAGATATTATTATAGCCACTGTTATAACAGGCTTCTGCTACGTTGTGATGTCCTTCCAGTAAAAGTTTGGCGGAATGCCCGATGCGTACTTCTTTCACAAAATCGATCAATGTACGGTTGGTATTGCGTTTGAAAAAGCGGCAGAAGGCTGCGGACGACATGGGAATAAGATCTGCCACGTCCTGTAGCAGGATATCGTCTCTGAAATGCTGAAAGATGTAATCAAATACCTTGTTGAGTTTTTTTGCTTCTCCGGAGTTTTCAACGGTATTGTAATAGGGGGATGATAATACGCTTGATGATTCGGATTGTGCGAGCACATCCAGCAGCCGGATCATCAGCGCCACCCTGCTTAAGCCCGACACATAAAGCATCTGGTGCATAATCATTTTGGCGTCCTGGAGTGTGTTGCCGGTAAACAGCACCCCTTTTGCCGCTTTGGCGAAAAGCACATTCAATTGTTTGGCTTCCGGTTTTTCGAGCAGTTCCTTTCCGAGGAAGTCGGGAAAGAAATGAATGACCACCGCCTGGGTAGGGATAAGCGGATCTGCAGCCTTGTAATACTGCCAGCAATGCGGCAGGTAACTGCCCAGCAACACCAGCTCCGGTCCGTCGAAATCCTCGATATGATCGCCGATAAATCTTTTACCGCTACAGTTTTCCAGCAACGCGATCTCAAAATTGACATGCGATTTTAAGGCAGTATATTTTTTTATTTCAAGAATCTCTGATCTTACCGTAAATGACTGGTCCGCCGGAAATGTAAAATTCTCGTATATGTATTGCATCGGATTGTAAGTCTGGTTGTGTGTTACAGGCGATTCAAAGATAATAAAATACGGGAGAAGTTTAATGCGGCAAAAATAGTATCCATAATGGTCAAATTAAGGGTTGCGTTCCTTTTAAGGGAATCAGAACTTTATGCCCTGCGGCAGATATCCCTTCCGGATTTAGTGCAGCCGTATTAAACAACAGGTATGTATCGCATTAAAACGAAGTATTTCTTATTATTCCTGGTAGCTGTCGCCACGTCAAATACATCTTTCTCCCAACTCCCTGATCTGCAGTTGAACAGGATGCTGCAGCAGGTAAGCGGATCCGTTACTTTTTTGCAAAGACAATATAAGGGCACCGACCTGGTGACTGAAAATGTTTTTCGCTCCGGCGAATTGCCGGGTAATTGGAAACTTGAGATGAAAGCCGATCCGGTGAAAGGATGCAGCGATGCGATAGATGTGGAGGCTACTTTCAGGCTGGCAGCAGGACAGGCAACTTCCACCGCCGTGGCAGTGAAGTTTGATTTTAGTAACTGGAGTGCTGCCAATTATGTGCTGGTGCCGGCGTCGCTTTATAACGGCAACCGCTATCGCTCCATAGGAGACGGTTATAATCCCGGTTATCCGCGTGATATGTATTATAATCCGCAGGTTCCGCTAACGATTTCAAATAACCCCCGTTTGTCGGTAGAACAGGATAAGGTTTCCCTGGTAGCGTTACAAACAGGGAATATGGCTACTCCCGCCGTTTGCTTTTTTTCTCCGGTAACACAAACGGGCTTTATCCTGTTAACAGAACAACAAACAAAATGGGGAAACAACGGGGTTACCATTACGGAGAATGCCCATAAAGATCAGTTGTCTTTTGACATTTCAGCACCCGCCATCCGTAAACTGGCTGCGGGCTTCGGCGACTTCCATCTGAGCGGGGACAAGGCGCCGGATTGGAAGGCCGGCGATGAAGTATCACTACGCTTCCGGCTGTATGTGTTTAAAGCAACGGATATCCCGGCTTTGCTTACAAAATTTTTTAAAGTACGGAAAGATATTTCCGGTCCTTCTATTCCCCGGAACCTGGTACCTATGAGCAAGTTGCTGGAGCTGGGCACGGGCATATGCAGCAGTAATTTTACACAACAGCAGATTGGCAATTATTATAAACCGGAAAACAACAACGACTTCCAGCTGGGATGGGTAAGCGGTATGATTAACACCTACCCGATGTTGTCGCTGAACGATGAGAAGGAACGCAAAAGGGTAGGCGAGGAACTTGATTTTGTAGTGCGCAGATTGCAGGGTAAAAGCGGCTATTTTTATGGAGGCATAAAATCAACCGGGGAAATTATCGGGGAGAAGATGTCGCCCGATTTCCCGGAAGTTCAGGCAATGGTGAGAAAGAACGGAGACGCTTTGTTTTGGTTGATGAAGCACTTGTTGTTGTTCAGGGCAAGCGGGCATGCTGATATGATTAACAAAGATTGGGAAGATGCAGCTATAAAACTGGCTGCTGCTTTTGTAAAAACCTGGGAGAAGGATGGTCAGTTTGGCCAGTATATAGCGCCGGAAACGGGCAGGATTGCGGTATTCAACTCTACTGCAGGCGCCATTGCCCCGGCGGGCCTGGCCCTGGCAGCGCACTATTTTAACAGGGTCGGCTGGATGAAAACAGCAGCAGCCGCAGCGGATTATTACTACCGGCGCGATGTGGCCGGACAGGGGCTTACCGGCGGCGATTGCGGGGATATTTCGCAGGATGCCAATTCAGAATCAGCTTTTGGATTCCTGGAGTCTTTAATGGCATTATATGATTATACAGGCGATCGCAGGTGGTTGTCGATGGCCGAAGTACAGGCCGCTCTTTGCGGTACCTGGACACTGTCTTACGCACCGGTTTTTCCTCCGTCGAGCACCATCGGGAAATTACAATGCAATATGACGGGAGCCGTTTGGGCCAGCATACAAAACAAACATGCAGCACCGGGTATCTGCACTTCTTCCGGCGACTATCTTTTCAAGTTGTTCAGGGCTACCGGAAATTCATTGTATGCTGATTTGATCAGGGACATCCAGCATGCGCACACAGAGGCCGTTAACATGCCAGGGCATATTACCAGCAATTATCTCATAGGCTCTTCTATGGAGCGTATTCAGCCAAGCGATGCAGAAGGGAAGGAGAGCATTGGAAATTTTATACATACCCGTAACTCCTGGACAGAAACCAACGGCATGCTGATGGCACTTGAACTGACAGGTATTTATGTGATCAGCGACAAATCCAAATGCTATGTTTTCGACCACGTGGAGGCTACAATCATTAAGAAAGATAATAAGGAACTGGTGATAGAGGTATACAATCCAACAGCGTATGATGCCAGCGTGGCCGTGATGTCGGAAACCAGTGCGGAGGCTAAGCATCCTTTAGGTTACACTGCTTTTCTCCGTTGGCCGAAAGTACCGGTGAAGGCGGGCGGGAAGACTATGGTGCGTATTTCGGGCAGGGAGGTTAGATGGTGAATCCGGTGTTGAAGGCATGAAACCTCTTAGTAATTAACGTTAGTACGGGACAAAAGAGCGGGTAAACAAAGAACATAGGATAACGGTTAGTATTTATTAAATAAATAAGAACGTTATGGAGCAAGAAATTAAAAATCATCCGGTAGTTTCAGAAGAGGAGTGGCTGAAAGCCCGTATTGCGCTGCTGAAGGCAGAGAAGGAGCTTACCCGGCATAGCGACGAAGTGGCGCGGCAGCGTCAGCAGTTGCCCTGGGTGAGGGTGGATAAGGAGTACATTTTTGATACAGATAACGGGAAGGCGTCGCTTGCTGATCTCTTTTGCGGGCGGTCGCAGCTGCTCATCTATCACTTTATGTTTGGGCCGGAGTACGAAGCGGGGTGTCCGTCCTGTTCGTCGATAGCAGACGATTTCAATGGTTTCGCGGTTCACCTGGCTCACCACGACGTAATGCTCGCGGCTGTATCGCGGGCGCCGCTGGCAAAGCTGAAGGAATACAAGCAACGGATGGGCTGGCGTTTTCCCTGGGCCTCCTCGTTTGGAAGTGATTTCAACTACGATTTCAAGGTTTCATTCACGGAGGAGGAGCAACGTTCAGGGGCGGTGGCATATAACTATCGTACAGGAAACGTAAGCTCACGTGCCAATGAAATTGAGGCGTTGCAGGAAGCACCGGAGGCCGGAAAGAAGATTGCTGCCACCGTGGGCACAGACTGGCCTACCTATACCCGTGAAGCGCCGGGCATGAGCGCCTTTGTGCTGAAAGACGGGGTTGTTTATCACACGTACTCCACCTATGAGCGCGGACTCGACGGACTTTGGGGGATGTATCAGTGGCTGGACCGTGCGCCGCTGGGCCGTAATGAAACCGGGAATACGATGTGGTTCCGCCGCCATGATGAGTATGGGGATAAGGGGAAAGCGGGGAGCTGCTGTGCTTAAAAAAGGCCGGCCAGATCAAACACCGGCCAGCCCTCTCTTACATGTAAATACTATTAAGCAGCAGGTTCTTCCACCGTTGCAGTTGGAGCATTGTTCTTAACGGAAGCAATGCCGCCATCGCGGCCGGAAGTACTCTCGTACATTTCACTGGTACCAATAATTTGTCCGTTTGCGGCCTTGAGATTAAAATAATGTTTTCCATTAGTGGAAGTCTTTTTGTCGAACCGTTCATCGATCTGGGAATTGGTTCTCACAGACTCGATGCCGTTGTCGCAGCCTGATCTGGCGGCATAACCTTCGCTGGCAAGGATTACTTCACCATTACCTGCTTTTAATTTAAAACGGAATTCACCGTTGCTGCTTTTGGAGACAACAAATTTACTCATAGGAGATTATTTTAGTGTGCCGGAAGTTACTTAATAAATCCCAAAATGAACGATCCCGCATTTTAAGAAATGGCTAACGTTATTTACGCTTTTCTTCAATTTTATATAACCCTGCACCGTGACTGGCAATAACCGGTGAAAAAGTGCCGGAGAAGCTGCCGGCGGGTTTTCCCGACCAGAGGTCTATGATTTTGCAGGAGCCGGTAATTCCTAAAGTGCCCAGGTCAATTGGAATAGTCGCGTTGGGTGTTGACGGCTGATCCGCGGTATTAAATACGGCCAGGTATTTGGCGCCGGTCGCGGGATCTTCTGCCATCCAGGCGGCTTTATCATCTTCCGTAAAAAGAGGGCGGTTGCCGGTGCTGGTGTTTAATACTTTCAGTACGTTTTTATTGGTGAGTAAGGAAAGTGTAAAAGGATCGTTGTCAGGCAGGTTGCCGCCAAACATCAGGGGCGACTTAAAAATGGACCATAATGTTATCAGGGTGTATTGCTCATCTTTTGTGAACCCGCTCATACAGGGATGCCCTCTTTCCGCACGTATCCCGATACGGCCAAGCGGCAGCATATCCCCATCAGGGTAGGCGCCGGGCGCTCTCCGTTTATTCCAGCGCTCAAATACCTGGAAGTGTTCCTTTAACTGTTTCCAGTTATCCCAGAAATCGCCTACAGTCCGCCACATATTGGCATACTGCTGAACATGAGCTGCATGGTCAATGGGCGTTTCGCCGGGAGAGGTGCTTAAAACTATTTTTCGCCCGTCGTTTCCGTAGATAATCAGGCCGACTTTGTTAATATCTATATCTATGTACAGAGCAGGCAAAGAATCTGCCGGTGTCCAGATTGCTTAAGCACCTCAAAAAAGCTTCATAGCTATTTTTCAAGAAAGTTTCGTGACCTGCCCTAAGGCTGATCTTCTCCGGTATACCAGGGATCATTTCATTATCTTCATACCCAGATAAATCAGCGCGGCAGTCGTCTATGAATTTTTTCGAGACATCAGGATATTTAAAGACAATCACCTATGAAACAAAATATTTCGTAACTTTATCGTTTGAAACATCGATAAATGTTGGTAAGTACTTTTATTTAATTGAGTCAAATATTATCAACGCGATTTAGTATGTAACCGTTTTTGACTATTGCTATGCCCATAAATTATATCAATACTCCCAATGGGATTGTTGGATTCACACAAAAGAATTACGAAGCAAAATGGCATAGTCATTTTTATATTGAAGTAGGTTTTGCTTTATCCGGGTATTTGAATATTAAAACCGTCGAAAAAGAATACCGGAATGTTAAATCGGTTATATTAAATTCAAATCTGAAACATAGTTTTGATTGTTTGAATGGCGAATGTCAATTGTATTTCCTTGATCCAACCAGTATTGAAGGCCGTCAAATTCTGGAAGAGTTTTTGCACGATCAACAAATTCTAATTGATGAGATGTTTTCCATTGAATTATTTAAAAGAAAATATCTATCAGAAAGTAATGAGAAGTACATCATTGATAGTAGGATCGAAGAGAGAATCGGTTTTTGTCTAAAATGGATTGAAACAAATTATTCAAGGGAAGACATTAACGTTGCAATGATTTCAGAAATAGCGTTATTATCTAACAGTAGACTAGCTCATATTTTTAAGGAACAAATAGGTAGTTCAATTCATCAATATATTTTATGGAAAAAAGTAAAGGAGGCTACTTTACTGTCGCAAAAGGGCATTTCACTTACGAGATGTGCACACGCCCTGGGATTTACTGACTCTTCTCATTTCAATAGAACATTTAAAAATATGTTTGGGACCTCTCCTTACTTCGCGCTGAAAAAACTTTGCTAATTTAATTTCAAAACTGCAATGAACCGCGACCGATTATGTCGGGTGAGCTTATAATGCCATTGCTAAAAGCGGTCAAAAAAGGTATCCATTGATTTAACAACAGAATTTAGAAATTAGCAGAATTGTACAATTTTTCTAATTTTTTAATTTCCAATTTTGCTTTCAGTAAAAATGAAGCCAGAAGATGCGGTTCATAAAATAAAAAGCTGCTGTAAGTCTTCTTGTTCAAAAAAAAACAGAATGCAAAGAGAAACTAAACAAGAAAAATCCGGGATTGACGAGACTGCTCTAAGTTGGAAAACTCGATTATTAATATCCATATTCAGGATTTTCCGAATTAAACAGAGAAAAGCATCAGTTACGGCGGTCAAGAACCGCTTATCTAAATTGGAGCGCAACCCCGCATCTTATGAACCTAAAGGTTTAGGTTCCGGACTTGAGGTAACTCTGAAACATATTGATGGGTGGCCTGTTTACTATACCAATCCTTCCTCAGGGTCTGATAATCGCAATTATGTTGTCTTCCTCCATGGTGGCGGGTATATCGATGAAATTGTACCTGGTCATTGGAAAATTATTGGAGAACTGACTCGAAAGGCGAATGTGCGATGTGTTATCCCTATTTATCCTTTAGCCCCCAAGGCAACGGCCAATGATGTTGTTCCTGGCATGGGAGAATTAATGCTGAAACTATTAGATGAGGTTGGATTAGCGAAGGTGAGTATTGTAGGGAATTCTGCCGGAGCAGCACTGGCTTTAGCAACATCACAATGGCTTCGGGATCGTCATTCTCGTCAACCAGATAAATTAGTCTTAATATCAGCTGGGCTGGATGCTTCTCACATTAGTCACGAGCAGCGCATAATCGCTGAGAAAGATCCTTTGCTCGATATTGATGGGGCACTCTATGGAGCAAGTCTCTATGCTGGTGATTTAGATATAAGTCATCCTTTTATCAGTCCCTTAAATGGAAACTTTCACAAATTACCACCCATGCTTGTGTTTTCAGGTACACTAGATTTTCTCTATCCAAATAGCATCGAATTAAAAAGGAAGGCTGAATTAGCTGGTGTAGCTGTTGACCTACATCTAAAGAAAGGACAACCTCACAATTATCCTGCATTCCCCACACCAGAGGGACGGGAAGCTCTTAGAATCATAATAGATGCTGTTTGTTAAGTTAATTAAGTAAAAGATATGCCTAATTGAGGGGGCGCTAAAAGTGGTTCTTCCTCACCCACTTAAAGTATTCAGTAGGAATTGATGTGTCAAAAGATTCTCTCCATTGTTGTCTGTCAGTTATTGATGAGGAACAATGTGTTTCAGTTAAGGCAAGTCATCTATTCGCCATTACCCAAAAAGGCTTCATTGCTCTATTATCCTGGGCTATAAAAAATAAGAAATAGTATTTACCATTGGTTTTTGTGATGGAAGCCACTGGAATTTACCATGAACAATTAGCATGGTACTTATTTAAAGCTAAACAAACGGTAAGCGTGGTCTTGGCCACAACTGCTAAACGCTATCTCCAGGGAAATGGCTCAAAATCTAAAAATGACATTATTGATTCGAGAGGATTATCGAGGATGGGGGCAGAGAAAAAATTGGTTGTATGGGAGCCGCTTTCAGAAGAAATATACATTCTGCGAGCCTATACCAGGCAACATCAGAGTTTGAACGAATTACATACCTCAACCAATAACCAGCTACATAGCATTAAACACTCCCAGAATCCAAGTAAGGTAGTAATTAAGCAACTGCAAGCATCCTGTCGACTCATCAAAAAACAAATAAATGAGTTAGAAGCAGCTATTAATGACCTGATTAAAAATGACGTCAAACTTAACAGAAAGAGAGAATGCATATGTAGTATTAAAGGGATATCAGATCTTACGTTCGCTGTTATAATTGCAGAAACAAATGGGTTTGCACTTTTTACAAATATTGCCCAAGTGATAAGCTATGCCGGCCTTGATGTTATTGATAACCAATCTGGAAAACACATAGGACGAACAAGAATCTAAAAAGAGGGAACCCCTAGAATTAGAAGAATACTTCATATGCCTTCCTTAGTGGCAACTAGATCAGACCAGCCACAATTCTGGGATTTATATAATCGGGTTTATGAGCGTACCCGTATTAAAATGAAGGGTTACGTTGCCGTACTGTATATTTCAGCGAAAGTGGTTCTTCCCCAATTTTGGTGGTTTTCCATGATAAGTCTGGTTGTTATTCGTTAAGAAATAATGAATCTTACCAAATTGATTTTCTCATCAATTGATCCCTTTAAAGTAGTTTCAGTAGATAACCAGGCCGACTTTGTTAATATCTATGTACAGAGCAGGCAAAAGATCTGCCGTTGTCCGGATTGCCTAAGTCCTTCAAAGAAACTCCATAGCTATTAAACGTCAAATGTATGGAAGAGCAAGCTTCGATTTACTCAGGAAAAAATTAGTATTAGCACCGGATTGACCACCAAAATTGGGGAAGAACCGTGTTGTCCGAATAATATCGTGGTAAGGATGATAAGCGCAGTTAATCGCATCATGGTAATAAATCTCTATGTTGTTATGAATAAAGTGGAATCTGACTATTGAGAGCTGAAAATAATCATTTTGAATAATAATTGTCAATTTAACACTTTATTTTAAAAGAACCGGGAGATCCCTTTCAGGGAGATTTATTTGTCCGGGGATGAGATGATGGTAAAATAACAGAAGCCAGGTGAGCCGGAATGGAAAATGCGGTGTGGAAAAAACGGTGTGAAAGCGTATATATTCTTTACTTTTACAGTAATCTATCTCCCCGGATTGCCGCAGGCGAAATATTATTTACATAAAATAATAAAACCAAAACAATGGCAACAACAAACATCTATCTCACCTTTAATGGTAATTGCGAAGAAGCATTCAATTTTTACAAATCCGTATTTGGCGGAGAGTTTAGCCACGTTGCGCGGTTTGGCGAAATGCCGCCGGACGAAAGCTACCAGGTTGCTGAAGCAGAGAAGAATAAGATAATGCACATATCGCTACCCATAGGAAGTTCGGTGCTAATGGGCAGTGACACAGGAGAACAATGGGCTACCTCTTTTGCGCAGGGTAATAATTTTTCGGTGTCTGTTTCGGCAGATAGTAAAGCAGAGGCAGAAAAACTGTTTAACGGACTGGCGAAATACGGGCAAATAACCATGCCGCTGGCCGATACCTTCTGGGGTTCTTATTTTGGAATGATTGTAGACCAGTTTGCTATTAATTGGATGGTAGGTTTTGATGATCCATCTAAAGAAAAAAAATAAAGGAAAACCAGCCTAGTCTATCACGTAGGCACTGGCTGGTTTACTTTCCTGCAGCTCCTGCGGAATTTGCGCCTGTTCAAAGATGGAGTATTCAATGTTTCTGCAGATAGTATTTAACGGCAGGTCATTTTCTTCTTCTCCAAACGGTTCCCCTATCTCGTAAATGATAGCATCCAACGCTATAAACGTATAGCTGATCAGCAACACAATGATAGGCATCATCCACCCTAAAATATCCACCAAACCAAAAGGTAACCAGAAGCAATAAAAGTAAACTGTACGATGTAATAACACACTATATGCAAATGGCAATGGCGTATTGGAAATCCTTTCGCATCCGCCAATTACCTGCGACAACTGGCTAAGATGATTATCCATAGCAGCCAGCATAATAGTATCAATATGTTTCTGTTTGTTTTGTTCGCTGATCCATTGTCCGATGAAATCAAGGATAATAACAGGAGGATGTTTTTTGTCTTTCAGATAATTTACCTGTTCGGCAGATAGCAAGCGGGAAAGATGTTCTGCGCCGGACTTGTTTCTCAACTGGTAATTAAGCGACCAGCAGAAGGCTGCCAGCATTTTGGTGAAAGCTATTTTACTTTCATCAGGCGCGTTAACCAATGTGGATGCCTGGCGTGTTAAAGACCTGCATTCTATCAGTAATGCCCCCCACAGCTTGCGCCCTTCCCAGTACCGGTCGTAGCTGGCGGTGTTACAAAATCCCATGAAAATGGCTAAGGCCAGGCCAATTAATGTAAAGATGGTCGGGTTAAGATGTACCTTGTGATAATATATTATTCCGTCGAAATAAAGGATAACGAGGGAGAATACAGCAATAATTGACAGCTGGACAGTGATTTTCTTGAGCACAGAGCCTTCCCATATAAATAACATTCTGAGCCAATTGGCGCGCTGTCTTATGATCATTTTTTATTTTTATACAGGCTTTTAAAAATGAATTTCAGCCGGAGAAATTCTGATCTTTATTGTTTTATTTGCCATGTCCCAATTCACGCCGGAGTTGTTTTACTTCATGCTGCAGATCATGGACGCGGTTTAGTAAATGGGTGATGGCTTCTATGCCTTCCAGGTTGATGTCCATGTCGTAGTGCAGGTGCACGAATCTCTCAAGATCGGCCAATTGGTCGTAATCAATAAAATATTCCTCTTCTGTTTGCGTCAGCGTTATCAGGCCATAATCGTTTAACGATTGAACAAAGGTTGTTTCAATCTTATAATAAGTGCAGCATTGCTCTACAGATATATTTTTTGAAGTGTCCATAACTACCTTTTTTGGCGCTCTTCAGCAAGTTCTTTAAATAATTCTTTTTCTCTTTCTGTCAGGTTCTTTGGAATTTGTACCTGGTAGGTGATGTAGAGATCTCCGAATGTTCCTTCCTGTTTATACACCGGGAATCCTTTCCCTTTTAAACGCACGCGGGTGCCGCTTTGCGTTTCAGGGGCCACCTTTAGTTTTACTTTTCCGTCCAGCGTATCGATGGTTTCCTCTCCGCCCAGGAGGGCCTTGTAAAGATCCAGGGGGATATCGGTGTAGAGGTCGTTCCCTTTGCGCACAAAGGCCGTATCGTTATGGATCGCAAAAGTAATATAGAGATCGCCGTTGGGGCCTCCGTTTGCGCCTGGCGCGCCGAAGCCGGCAATTTTTATCTCCTGTCCGTCTTCGATCCCTGCGGGGATGGTGATCCGTATATTTTTTCCGTTGACCGTAAATGTTTGCTTGTGGGTTTTGTAGGCATCCGACAAATTCACCTGCATGGATGCGCGGTAATCCTGTCCTTTAAAGCGGGCCTGCCGGCCGCCTGCTCCGCGGTTGCCGAACATGGAGTTGAAGAAGTCGGAAAAGTCGCCGTCTTCTTCATTGAACGATTGGTATCCGCCGCTGCCACCGGCTCCAAAAGGGTTGCCCCTGGCGCCTCCCGAAGCTTGCTGCTGCCGGCGCGCTTCTTCAAACTGATCGGCATGTTTCCAGTCGGCGCCGTACTGATCATACTTCTTCCTGTTTTCAGGATCACTTAATACTTCATTCGCCTCGTTGATCTGCTGAAAAGTTTTCCCGGCCTGCGGATCATTCGGGTTTAAATCCGGGTGATGCTTACGCGCGAGTTTCCGGTATGCCTTTTTTATGTCTTCCGGAGAAGCATCTTTGGGGACGCCCAGAATCTTATAGTAATCGATATAATCCATTCCGTTTAAATATTACTTATTGATAGATAAAATCATGCTGCGCCATCTGCGGTATACTGCTTCAGCATGTCCATCGACGGAGCAAAGAAGAGACTGCCGGTATGGGCCGTACTGAAATCGAGGATCCGGTCGTAATTGCCTGCCGGAACGCCGATAAACATTCGCTCCAGCATTTTAAAGGTGGTACTGAACGTGTTTGCATATGCGATAAAGTAGGTGCCCACTTCATTTTTGCCGGGGTTGCCAAAAGGCATGTTGTCCCTTACTATTTTCAGCTCATTCCCGTTATCGTCATCCAGGCTGGCTAAGGCGCTATGGGAGTTATCGGGCTTTACATCGTCGGGCATCTCTATATCGCTGATCTTATAACGGCCAATTACTTTCTCCTGGTCTTCGGTAGAGAGCTTTGTCCACCCGTTCATATTATGCAGGTACTTCTGCACAAAAAGATAGCTTCCGCCTTTATAAACCGGATCTTCATCACCCACCAGGGCAAAGTGCTGCCGCTCGTTACCGATGGGGTTTTCCGTGCCATCCACAAAGCCCAGAATAGAACGGCCATCCCAATACCTGAAGCCATGTACTTCTTCCAGGCAATCGGCCACCGGTGATAACACCGCTGTGATAGCAGTAAGCATGTCAAAGCAAATGGACATATCAGTTGACCGGAGATGAAAATGCAGATCTCCCGGAGTGGCCACTGCCGTATGTTTTGAGCCCGCCACCGGTTCAAAATTTCTCAGCTCTTTCGGGATGGGCCGGGGTAGGGATAGCTTCAGCCATGCTTCGTATCCAACCCCCATTACGCAGGTGGCGCGCCCACCGGGTGCCCGTATAATAAAGGTATGATTAAGATTGGCTACCAGGCCGCAAAGCTGTTCAAAAACAGGTTTTATTTCCGCTCCCTCCTTAAACTTCCAGACGGTGAAGATGGTGTTATTGTTGGGGTAATCGGTAACATTCTGCGATTCATGGTGTATTGCTCTGCTCATATTTATTTAGTTAGGCTATTGGAATTTAATAAATTATGTTAACTGACTTCTTTTCAAATTTAGGAGATGTTGCAGATAGCAACTATTGCGTGGTGATTTGATGAATAATATTCGTCAATTTTTTCACCATTTTCAACAGCTTTCTAAACAAATCATCATCCGATAGTTGTTTATTATTGTAACGGAATTTAATGCATTTTCAGCTATTCTCCTGTATATAACCAGTTGCTGTTTTTTTTATTCAAAAAAAAAATTTAATGCTATGGGTAAAATTATTGGGATTGACCTGGGAACCACCAACAGCTGTGTTGCCGTAATGGAGGGCAACGAGCCGGTGGTTTTAGCCAACGATGAGGGACGCCGTACCACCCCATCTGTTGTTGCATTTCTGAAAAACGGGGAACGTAAAGTAGGTGATCCCGCTAAAAGGCAGGCGATCACCAATCCCCAAAACACGATTATTTCTGTAAAGCGTTTTATGGGCCGTAAGTATGATGAAGTACAAAGCGAGCTTTCACATGTCAGTTACAAAGTGGTGCGTGGCGACAATGATACCATCCGTATTGACATCGACGGCCGTTTGTATACCCCGCAGGAAATTTCTGCTATCATCCTCCAGAAAATGAAAAAGATAGCGGAAGACCACTTAGGCCAGGAGGTAAGCGAAGCCGTTATTACAGTACCGGCTTATTTTAATGATGCACAGCGCCAGGCGACTAAAGAAGCGGGTGAAATAGCCGGTTTAAAGGTACGGCGCATTGTAAATGAGCCTACCGCTGCGGCGCTGGCGTATGGGCTCGATAAAGGCGACAGAAATCACAAGGTGGCGGTGTTTGACCTCGGAGGCGGCACCTTCGATATTTCCATCCTGGAACTGGGCGACGGTGTATTTGAAGTAAAATCCACCAATGGAGATACCCACCTGGGAGGAGATGATTTTGATAAAGTTATTGTAGACTGGCTGGCAGATGAATTTAAGAAAGATGAATCCATCGATCTCCGGAAAGACCCGATGGCGCTGCAACGCCTGAAAGAAGCGGCAGAAAAGGCCAAGGTGGAATTGTCGTCCGCCACAGAAACGGAGATCAACCTGCCGTATGTTACCGCTGTGGATGGCGTGCCCAAACACCTGGTCAGGAAACTAACCCGCGCAAAATTTGAGCAGCTGGCGGATAGCCTTTTCAGCCGTTGCTTAAAACCTTGTGAAACAGCCCTGAAAGATGCGGACCTGAAGCCTGCTGATATTGACGAAGTGATCCTTGTGGGCGGTAGTACCCGCATTCCAAAGGTGCAGGAGATCGTGGAAAAATTCTTTGGCAGGAAGCCCAATAAAAGCGTGAACCCGGATGAAGTAGTAGCCATCGGGGCGGCGATCCAGGGAGCGGTATTAACCGGTGAGGTGAAAGACGTATTGCTACTGGACGTTACCCCGCTTTCTTTGGGGATTGAAACAATGGGTGGTGTAATGACCACGCTGATCCCATCCAATACCACCATTCCCGCAAAAAAATCGGAAGTGTTTTCAACTGCCGCCGATAACCAGCCCGGTGTGCAGGTGCATGTATTGCAGGGCGACCGCCCATTGGCAAAGGACAATAAAAGCCTGGGAATCTTTAACCTGGACGGCATCCCACCTGCTCCGAGAGGAATGCCCCAGATTGAAGTGGCATTTGATATTGATGCAAATGGTATTCTGAACGTAACCGCTAAAGATAAAGGCAGTGGCAAAGAACAAAAGATACGGATAGAAGCGGGCAGTGGATTAAGTAAGGAAGAAGTGGAAAAAATGAGAGCCGATGCAAAGGCAAATGAAGCGGCCGATAAAATAGCCAGGGAGAAAGTTGAAAAAATGAACCAGGCCGATAGTCTTATTTTCCAGACAGAAAAGCAGTTGAAGGAGTATGGAGACAAAATTCCGGCAGATAAGAAAGAGGCCATCACCGGCGCCGTAGCGGCATTAAAGTATGCGCATGAACAACAGGACATTCCGGGCATCGACCGGTCTATTAACGACCTGAACACGGCGTGGACGGCTGCCAGCGAAGATATGTATAAAGCCGGTCAGACCGCTAATGAGAGCGCACAAACCCATGCGCAACCGGCGGGTGGAACGGAAGATGTTACAGACGTACCTTTTGAAGAAGTGAGATAGTTCTTTATCATAAAACAGCAAAGCCCTGGAGTAATTCCAGGGCTTTGCTGTTTTATGATGGTTTAATATCCATCGTTTTGGATCAGTACCGGCGCGTTCCGGTCTATCTCCGTTTGTGGAATAGGCCAGAACTCATAATTGGCTTTGTATTTAGTTTTGATGGTAGGTTGCAGTGGATTGGGTACGAAACCATCCAGTTTTTGAACGGCAATACCCCATCTTCTCAGATCAAAATAGCGGATGCCCTCCAGGGCAAACTCCACTCTTCTTTCATGCCGGATCCGGGTGCGCATTTCAGCCTGGGATAGTCCGGCAGGCAGGTCGGGCATATTGCTCCGGTTCCTGACAAGCTTGATGGCGGCGTATACCGAAGCATCGGGCCCGGTTGCTTCATTCTGCGCTTCTGCATACATGAGCAGGATATCGGCATAGCGGAGCAGCACAAAGTCGTTGTCGTCGATGGTGCCGTAGTCGGGATCAGTAAGACTGGGATCCAGCCATTTTTTTATGGCGTAGTAGCCGGCGGTCCAGCTATCTTTTCCGGGTGTGGCTATGGAGAGGGCGCCGGTAAAGGGCCATCCCTGTGCTTTGGTATCGCCGGGGAAGAAGAAGGTGAGGCGCATGCGGGGATCGCGGTTTTCAAACGGTTTCCCTTTTACGTATACGGCTGAGGAAGCGGTATCCTTGCCATCTGCGGCTTCGTATTCGTTGATCAGGTCCTGTGTACCCTGTTCTCCTTTCCAGCGCTGGAGATTTACAGAAATGGCCACATCCTGGTGCAGGATATTGGGCCGCTGGTATTTTACAGAGAACATGATTTCCCTGCTGTTATTCTGATCGGGCTTATAAAAGTTAGCAGCGTAGTTTGCAAACAGACTGAATTTGTTGGCCGTCATGATTTCCTTTGCCAGCGCGGCGGCTTCAGCGTAGCGTTTCTGAAACAGGAGCACTCTTACTTTGTATCCCTGGGCAGTAGCTTTTACGGCATGGCCATTTGTATAACCTGCATCGGGCAGGGAGGCGATGGCGAGATCGAGGTCGGCCAGTACCAGTTTCAATACTTCGGCCCTGTCGGATTTAGCCCGGGTCGATTTATAATCTTCTTTGAAAGGATCATCCGTAAAAATGACGGTATTGCCATAGAGCTGCGCCAGCCAGAAATAGTGAAATGCCCGCAGGAAGTATGCTTCTGCTTTATATTTTGTTAGCTGATCGCCGCTGAGTACTTTATCTACGTTGGCAAGAAAAGAATTGGCCGCGGCGATGGCCTGGTAGCAGTTGCTGTAGTAGGAGTATACAAAATCGCCGGACTGTGGAGTGATGCCCGAAGTGAGGGCGTTCAAACCGCCGCCGTAGTTATACTGACCGTAAGAGTCGTCCGTGAAATTATCCCACGCGAAAACGGTAAACTGTGAGGTAGCATATCCACCGCTGCCGGCGTAGAGGTAGTTGTACAGGCCGGTGAGGGCCTTGTCCGCATCGTCGGGTGTTTTCCAGAAAAAAGCAGACGACAGTTTATCCGGAGGCGTTACATCCAGCAGATCTTTGTTGCATCCGCTGCACAATATAAAAGCCGTAGCGGTTATCGTGAATATTAATTGCTGAATCTTTTTCATAACTGAACTTTTAACAGAAGAAATTAAAACTGAACCATAGCGCCAAAAGTGTATGTTTTGGTTTGCGGATAGGTAACATAGTTACCGTCTCCTACGCGTTCGGGATCAAGTCCCGGGAATTTGCTGATGGTGAATACATTTTCAGCGGTAAAGAACACCCGCAGCGATTTTATACCTACCCGGGTAATAGTGGCTGCCGGCAGGTTGTAGCCCAGCTGCACATTCCTGAGCCGGAGGAAAGAGGCATCTTTCAGGAAGTAAGTGGAGGCATAGTTCTGAACGGGAGCATAGCCATCTGCTACATATATTTTAGGCATAGTGGTGCTGGGGTTTTCCGGTGTCCAGCGGTTGCGCCAGTCTGTAGTAGGTACGGAGCCTTGCCGGAAAGGTTCTATTCCCCATCCGTTTACATAGATCTTTTGTCCCTGTGAAGCATAGAATTGTGCGCTCAGGTCAAAGTTTTTCCATGATGCACCAAGATTAAAAGCATACTGGAAAGTGGGATATTTTCCTTTGGTATAGGTCCGGTCTTTATCATCGATCACACCATCTCCATTCACATCTTTTATTTTCAGATCGCCGGGAGTGGCGTCTACAGGCTGTTTGGGCGATTTGGCAATTTCATCTGCGCTCTGAAAAATGCCATCCCACTGATAGAGGTAGTATTCATCCAAAGGGTGTCCTTCTTCCCGGATGGTGGTACCGCTGATTTCACGCTTGCCAAATTCTTCCAGTATATTTTTGTAGCGTTGGAAATTGGCGCCAATATACCAGGTAAAGTTTTTCCCGATCTTATCGTTGTATTGTACATTGAATTCAAATCCCTTGTTTCTTACGGCTCCGTTATTGATAATAGGGGCTGCTAATCCCAGCCACAGCGGTACCTGGGAGCTGCGGAGGATGTCAAAGGTATATTTATTGAACCAGTCGCCGGTGAAGGTAAGCCGGTTATCAAATGCAGTGAGATTAAGACCGAGGTCCAATACCCTTGTAGTTTCCCAGGTAAGAGTAGGATCTATGATCTGGCTGCCGGTAAAGCCGGTGGAAACATTGGAGCCAAAGGCATAAGGTCTGTTATCGAGCGTGGACTGATACGGATAGGTACCGATGTTCTGGTTGCCCAGCTGGCCCCAGGAGGCGCGTAGCTTCAGGTCGTTTATCCAGGTAACATTTTTCAGGAATGATTCTTCTGATGCACGCCATGCGCCGGAAAAGGAATAGAACAATCCCCAGCGGGTATCTGAAGGCAGCCGCGAAGTACCGTCGTATCTTACGCTGGCGCCGAGCAGGTATTTATCTTTATAATCATAATTCGCATTACCATAAAAAGAGCGGATAGCCCAGGTACCGGAGGTTCCGTTATTGGCCTGTCCTTCTGTGGGGCCTGCATTCAGTTCCCTCAGCAGGTTGGTTGGAAACTGTGTGCGGCTGGCATTGAGGGTATCGGCTTTATTTTGTTCCTGCTGATAACCTGCCAGCGCGGAGAGGTTATGGTCACCGAATTTATTTTTGTAGGTAAACTGGCTGTAATAAACGGTGTAGATGTTGCCGGTGTTGCCTACAGTCAGCCCGGGTGTACCGTCGTCGAGCAATCCGGCGGGGCTCATGTCACTGAAATAGTAGGTAGGTACAACGGGCCTGAAGTCATTGTATTTGTAGTTGTCGTAGTTCATACCTGCCCTGTTTTCCCATCTTAATCCATCCACGATGTCCACATCGAGGGAGAGGTTTCCCTGCGCGTAGTAGTCGTTTGTTTTAACCCGGACATCTTCATCCACGATGGCCACGGGATTTTTATTACCCAGTTCATTGGAGTAGGCTTTCTTGATCCATTTTCCATCGCTGGAGGCAGGGTAGAGGGGCGACTGCGCCAGGGCTGAAAGGAACATATCGCCTGCGCCGTTTTCAGGATATTTCCTGTCGGCGTACCGCATCTGCACATTGGTACCAATGGTCACCCTTTTGTTGATCCGGGAGCTGAGGCCCAGGTCCAGGGTATATTTTTTATAGTCGAAGCCGATTAACACGCCTGGCTGGTTGCTGATGCCTAAACCAAGACTGTACGTAGTACCTTCTTTTCCGCCGCTCATATTCAGGTAATGGTTCTGGGTATAAGCCGTGCGGAAGATATCGTCCAGCCAGTTGTGATTAGGGTATTTCACCCGGTCGGTAGCCTGTTGGTACAGATCGATCTGCTGCTGGGTATAAAGCGGTGCAAGACCTGAATTAGTCCGGGCTTCGTTGGACAGCTGCATGTACTCTGCTGAGTTGGAAATAATCTGCGGCAGTTTGGCTGCTTTTGAAACACCGAGATTATATCCATAGGTGAGAGAAAAACCGGCGCGTCCTTTTTTTGTTTTCACTACAATTACGCCATTGGCGCCGCGGGAGCCATAGATGGCTGCGGATGCGGCATCTTTCAACACAGAAATAGATTCGATATCGTTGGGATTTAAAACACTCAGGCTTCCCGGTAAACCATCTATTACCACGAGCGGATCGTTGCCCGCACCGCTAAAAGTGCTGATGCCGCGGATGCGTAATTGAATGTTTTCATTTCCCGGTTCACCGGAGCCCTGGGTAACCTGTAATCCCGGAAGTTGTCCCTGTAGCAGGGACACGGGGTTGGTGGCTACCCGTTTGTTCAGCTCTGCACCGGAAATAGTAGCTACTGCACTGGTTAGTTTATGTTTTTCCTGTGTGCCGTAACCTACTACCACTACTTCATTTAATCCTGATACATCTTCTTTGAGAATGATGTTGAAGGAAGATTGACCGGCAACGGGTATTTCCTGTTTGAGAAAACCGATGGCAGATACTACCAGGACGGCATTTTCCGGCACCTGTAGCGTAAACAACCCGTCTACTGTTGTTAATGTGCCGATGGTGGTACCCTTTACCTGCACCGTAATGTTGGGAAGTTGCTGGCCTTTTTCATCCACTACCTTCCCGGTAATTTTTTTTGTTTGAATCCGTTCACCGGCGTTTTTAAATACCACCATGCTGTTATCGAGGATAGTATAATGAAGACCGGTTTTGAGTGCTACGGCATCCAGTACTTCCCGGATATCAGCCTTTTCCATGGTGAGGCTGAGTTTGGGTGTTTTCTCTGTTTCGTTGTTGCTGTAATAAAATGTGTAGGTCGTTTTTTTCTCGAGATAGCGGAACACTTTCTCGATATCTGCATTAACGAAGGACACGGATATCGTATTCTGCGAAAATCCTGCTGCAGTGGCCTGGAAAAACAGCAGGAACAATACTCCGGTAAATTTGATCATGAGAAATAATTTTCGTCTATTACAACGTAAGGCGAACGTGGTTTGTTTCAATGCTATTTTCATAACCTGGAAGTGAGCTTATAAAATCAATAAATCTGAAAATCTGTGGAGGTCCATAACGGAGATTCCGGGCATAGCGATGCCGCTAGGGAGGTCGCTCCCCGATCATGATACTATTTTTCATAACTTCTGGTTTACTTGATTGTCACTATATCATCCTGAATGGAATAATTGAATGGTTGAATATTCTGGAGTACCTCCAGCAGTTTTTCAATAGAAATATTATCTGCCCGTCCGGAAAATCTTAACGTGGCCAGTTGTTGGTTTTCGATGTTGATTTTCACTCCGTACCAGCGTTCCAGTCGCAGCGAAAGCGCCAGCAGTGATTCATTGCGGAATATGAGTTGGTTGTTCATCCAGGCAGTTTCCATTACATGAATGGTGTCTGTTGATGAAAGGACAGACAGTGGCTGACGTTCAATTTTTGTTTGTTCTTTATTACCTGATCCGGCAATGCTGTTGTTTGTTCCGGTATGATCGTTTATTGTTTTCCGGAGAATTACTTTCTGGTTGGGCATCACCTTCATCACTTTACGTTCGTCCGTTGCCGTTACTTCCACTGCTCCTGAAATCACGGCGGTTTCCTCAAAATCTTCATCTTTATAGGAGCGGACATTAAACGCGGTGCCCAGTACCCGTATATCCATTTTTTGTGCATGGATGATAAATGGCCGGTTAGGCGCCTGTTTGATATCAAAATATGCTTCCCCGCTCAGGTATACTTCTCTTTTAGCCTTATCCAGTTTTTCCGGATACCTTAAAGTGCTGCCGGCATTGAGCCAGATAATGCTGCCATCAGATAAACGGATCTTTGTTTTCATACCGGCGTCGGTGGATACGATCTTATACCCGGGATGTTGCCGGTACAGGTACACAAAGGTGAGCATGGCCGTTATACCCAGCATGGCGATGGCTACGGATAGTTGGTATTTATAGGCGTGCAGGAACTTTTTCCGGGAGCTTTTCCCGGTTAAAGACGGTTCCGCAGTAATGGTTCCCATCACCTTGTCTATCAGGGCATCGGTATGCGCGTCTTCTTCAGCAGCCGGTATCTTTTTAAAAGATAGCTGCTCCAGCTGTCCCGTCCTGAGCCAGTCTCCCGGATGCTCCAGCAGGAGCTTGTCCAGTTCCGTTTTTTCTTCCGTGGAAATCTCGCCGCTCCAATGCAGCGCCAGTAATTCCCATAATCGTTTGGTCATTTACAGAAAGTATGATTTCAGTTGATTCCCTATTAAGACAACGCAAAAAAGAAAAACAATTAAGGTGGGCGAAAAAAAAGTCAGGAGTAGGAATATTGGATGGAGGAACCCAGTGCTGCCCATATTTTTTTGAGGGCGATGGTCATTTGTACATTTACAGTAGCCTTGGAGAGGTCCAGCAGCGTGGCCACCTGTTCATAGGTGAGCCCTTCTTCTTTTACGAGGATGAAGATCTGGCGGCAGCGGTGGGGTAAGGAGTTGATGGCGGCATTGATGTGCGATAGCTGTTCCTTGCTGATCAGGATGTCTTCCGGGTTTTTGGAAGTAACGCGGTTTACCTGTATTTCCCAGGCGGTATGGTGCGTAATGCGGCGGCCATTGCTTTTCAGGTAATTGAGCGCGGTGTTTTTAACGGCTTTAAAAAGATAATACCGGACATCGTCAGGGGAGGTGACTTGTAGCCGTTGTTGCCATATTTTGATAAATACATCTGCCACAATTTCTTCGGCTTCTGCCTCATTACCTACAATATTACCGGCGAAATGCTTCAGGGAAGGAGTGAACGCTTTCATCATTTCTTTAAACGATGAAAGATCCCCTGTTGCCCAAAAAGAAGTATAATCGTGGTTTTGACTGCTCATAATAATGACCAAACCAAGTTAACTTATCTTTAGATAGGTACACTATGCAGTATTACCCGATTTTGATATTATATTATCATAAGTGGGAAGCCCGGCCTTTTGTGTTCAAAAGCGGACAATTTTTGTATCGAAAATGAACAAAACCATATTTATGATACAGCTACTTTGTTGTAAATCAATTAAATAGGTATCCGGCATTGTCTTGGCGCAGCATTCCCGCAAATCCCGTACGTTGCAGTCCGGGAATCATCCATCTATTATGATCAGAAATTTCTTCAAGGTCGTTTGCCGCAACCTGTGGCGTAACAAAGGGTTTTCAGCCATCAATATTACGGGGCTTGCTGTAGGCATGGCTGCCGCGATACTTATTTTGTTGTGGATACAGGACGAACGAAGCTACGACGGGTTTCATGCCAACAAGGACAGGATATACGAAGTATGGAATCGTGTACCCTTTGAGGGTGAGCTTTCGTACTGGAATACCGTATCCGCATTAACGGCCCGCGCGGTGGAAAAAGATTTGCCTGAGGTAGAGCGTGCGGTAAGGGTAGGTCCCAGTAGTGGTCTTCTTTCAGTGGGCGATAAAAAACTAATAAAGTCGGGCATGCTGGCAGATACCGGTTTCCTCCAGATGTTCACCTTCCCGATGCTGAAAGGCAATCCCATTACAGCGCTGAATGATGTCCATTCGGTAGTGCTTACCGAAAGAACTGCTAAAAGTTTATTCGGCAATGAAGATGCAATGGGGAAAATTATAAAAATTGAGAATAAAGATAATTTTACGGTTACCGGTATTTTAAAAGATTTGCCGGGCAATACAAGATTTGATTTTGAATACCTGTTGCCCATGTCATCTTTAAAATACAGGGAAGGAACGGATTTAGGCTGGAGCGATAACAGTACCCCTACTTATGTAATGCTGAAACCAAATGTAAGCTATGCTTCCGCTGATGCTAAAATAAAAGAATTGAAGCAGCATTATAGTGATGAGGCAAAAACGATGAAATGGGAGATGTTTATTTACCCGCTTGACCGCTGGCGGTTGTATTCAAGCTTCAGCAATGGTGGGGAAGACAACGGTGGCCGTAGTACATTCGTAAAAATATTCGGCATTATTGCCGGGTTAATATTATTGATTGCCTGCATCAACTTTATGAACCTGAGTACCGCAAGAAGTGAAAAGCGGGCGAAGGAAGTTGGAATAAGAAAAGTAGTGGGGGCACAGAAGAGTTCACTTATCAGTCAGTTTATCGGGGAGTCCGTTTTTATTGCCTTTCTGGCCGGTATGGTGGCGATCCTTATTGTTCAGCTGAGTTTGCCCGCCTATAACCAGCTTACGGATAAAAAACTATTTCTCGATTTTAGCAATGTTTATACCTGGATGGCGTTTATCGGGTTTATCCTGTTTACCGGTTTGTTAGCCGGCAGCTATCCCGCCTTCTTTCTTTCGTCTTTCCAACCTGTTAAAGTATTAAAGGGCACCTTTAAAAAAGCAAACGCGTTGGTAACGCCAAGAAAAGTATTGGTGGTACTACAGTTCACATTTGCCACCGTTCTTATCATCTGCACTATTATTGTAAAGCAACAGATAGACTATGCCCGTGAGCGGGAAACAGGATATAATAAAGATAATCTGGTGTATCATTTTATGACAGGTGATATATCAAAGAATTACGCGCTGATAAAAAATGAATTGCTTGAATCCGGTGTTGCGAAATCAGTTACAAGAACAAATTCCCCGCTTACTGAAAGGTGGAGTAATGGATGGGGACAGAAGTGGGAAGGGAAGGATCCGAATGATAAAACATCTTTCGACCGGTATTTAGCGGATGAAGGTTTGGGCGCTACTGCAGGGTTACAGTTTATTGAAGGCCGTGATTTCGATCTGAAAAAATACCCTACTGATTCATCAGCGCTGATTGTAAATGAATCCTCGTTGAAAGTAATGAAGTTTAAAGATCCGATTGGTAAAGTAGTAAGTGATCTTGGGGTTGACTGGCATATTGTAGGAGTCATTAAAGATTTTATTCTTACCAGTCCTTATGAACCAACGAGACCAATATTGATATGCGGTGCGAAGAGTAGCTTTATGACTTTTAAAGTGGTGCAGATAAAACTAAATGGAGATTATGCTACTGCGAAGAACCTTGAAAAAATGGAATCTATTTTCAGAAAATACAACCCGGATTATCCGTTTGAGTATAAGTTTATAGATGAAGCCTACGCGCGGAAATTTGATAATGAACAACGCCAGGGCACTTTAGCCGCTTTATTTGCGGGGCTTACCATTTTTATTTCCTGCCTGGGGTTGTTTGGTCTTGCTACATATATGGCAGAAAGCAGGATCAAGGAAGTAGGTGTGCGGAAAGTATTAGGCGCCTCAGTGGCCGGTATTACTGCCTTATTGGCTAAAGACTTTGTAAAGCTGGTTATTATTTCATTTGTAATAGCGGCGCCATTATCATATTGGACGATGTATAAATGGCTGCAATACTATGAATATCGTGTTGCCATTCACTGGTGGGTATTCGCAGTTGCGTGTATCCTGTCCGTAGTAATAGCCGTTGCAACAGTAAGTTACCAGGCTATTAAAGCGGCATTAATAAACCCGGTGATAAGTTTGAGAAAGGAATAGTTTCCCTGTTTAATTGCAGCAGAAGAATTCCCATATAAAAAGCCCGGAGCATTGCCCCGGGCTTTTTATTAGTATTTCCTGACGGTCGTTAATTCTGGCTGTTTTTATATGATTAATTCCAGCCATTGTTGACAGCCCTGGCTACATTAGGATTGTAATTTTTTTCTGCATCGGGAATAGGCAGCAGCAGGTGTTTGTCCTGGAACGGCTGTGTGCCGGTGCCGGGTTCTGCGGCTTTTTCTGCGTTGATGGTTTGTTTGATAATACCCCAGCGCAGCAGATCGAAGTAGCGGGACTGCTCACCGCACAATTCCAGCTGGCGTTCGCGTATCAGTATTTTCATGGCGTTTTCTTTATCGCCCAGCGTGGTATATAAAAATGCGTGCGAGCGGGAACGTACACTGTCGATCAGTGCCAGGGGAGCATTGCCTGTATTCCCTTGCTGGATCTGCGCTTCAGCCAGCATGAGCATTACATCTGCCAGGCGGATCACCTGTCCGTTGATCGGGCTTTTCGGATCGCCATATTTTTCCATGAGGTTATAGTATTCGTATTTCTTCCAGCGATAATCGCCCTGGGGATCGGCTGGATCAAAGGGATATGCCTTTGCACCGGCAGCGCATTGCTGGCAGTACAGCGTGTCTCCGCCGGAAGCGGCAGTGCCGTAGAAAGTGGATCTGGCGCGTGGATCCGTATAGAGCTGACCGTTAGCAGGGTTGGTATAGGTGAATGCTTTTACGGCCGCATTGCTGATGTACACGTTCTTCCAATCGTTCCAGCCGTATTCCATTGCGCGGCCGGAATGCGTTTGTTTGCCTACCTGTTCTGCACCGTTGCCAAACATATAGTAGGGTGAACCAATGCCCCAGTCGGTCCATTGCTGGTTCATGATCTGGAAAATGTTTTCCGGTGAGTTCTGGTTGGTGGTACTGAAAACATTATCAAAGGAAGGATCGAGTTGATACGCATAAGGGGCGCCCATCAGTTTTTCGAATTCTGTTTGTGCAGGTACCCATTTTTTCTGGTACAGGTATACCTTGCCAAGAAGGGCTGTGACAGCGCCTTTGGTAGCCCTGCCCAATTCTGCGGTGGGATATACGGCAGGCAGTTCGGCAGTAGCCTGGGCTTCTGTGAGGTCTTTTTCTATCTGTTTCCACACATCAGCAGCAGGGCTGCGGGATAAATAGTTGTTATTAAGTGTGGTTTGATAGTCGGTGTACAGTGGCACATCTCCCCATAATGTTACCAGGTGAAAGTAGGCATACGCCCGCAGGAACTTTACCTCTGCGAGGTACTGGTTCAGTTTGGCGCGATCGGCGGTAGCGGTAGGATTCCAGGCTGCAGCACGGTCGATCACGAGGTTGGTCCGGAATATCATGCGGTACAGGGAGCCCCATAATGCGCTGAGATTTGAGTTGTTGGAACCAAAACTGTAATCACCGAGTTCCTGTTCCGGGCCCTGCAAAAAGCTGGCACGTTTGGCATCGTGTCCCATCAGGTCAAAAATAAAATAATACTCCCGTGCCCATAACCCCGGATGCAGCAGCGTGGCGTAACTGGCTACAGTAGCCTGGTTGAGCGCACCTATGTTTGTAAAATAAGTATCGTACGCATAGGCGCTTTGATCCACCAGCTCGAGACGGGATTTTTTACATCCGGGTGCGATGGCGACCAGTGTGGCTACCAGGAGCAATTGATATATATACTTCTTCATAAAATACTTTTTAAAAATTAAAACCCTAGTTGAATACCTGCCAGGAAGGTTTTTGGCTGTGGTACCTGTCCCTGATCAATACCCCGCGCAAACAGGTAATCGCCGGCTATTTCCGGATCGTAACCGGTGTAATTAGTGATGGTGACTAAGTTTTGCGCTGCTACGTAAATGCGGAGCGATTTAACAGTGCCTTTGGTGATGTTGGTTAACATCGACACCGGTGCATTGTAACCGATGGTAATATTCCTCAAACGCAGGTAGCTGCCATCTTCCAGCCACCAGTCGGATGGACGGAGGTTGCCATTGCCCGTAGCATTCTGGCCTATTCTTGGTAAAGCCGCTACATCACCGGGTTTGCGCCATCTGTCGAGTATGTCGGTAGAAGCGTTATGACCGGTAGCCATAATGCTGGTATTTAATTTTAAGCCGTTCAGAAGTTTTAATCCGCTGATACCGGATAGTACCACGTTCAGGTCGAAGTTCTTATACGTTACGCCGGCGTTGATGCCATAAATATATTTCGGGATGGCGTTGCCCAGTATTTCCTGGTCTTTCGCGTTAACTACGCCATCGCCGTTGATATCTTTATAAATAAAATCTCCCGGTAACAATCCATCCTGGAATTTAGCGTTTGCCACGCCTGTTTTTTTAGCGGCTTCCTGGTCAAGCGCAGTAATTTCCGCGGCATCCCGGGCCACATGATCCAAACGGTAGCCATAAAAAGAACCGATGGCATAGCCGGCAGCAGTGTAGGTAGTAGCTGGTACCGGTGTGAAAGCACCTGCCTGGATAGGCGCGGAGAACTGGTCGCCTAATGACAGTACCTCGTTGCTGTTGATGGATCCGTTCACGCTTACGTTGTAGCTGAAGTTACTATTGATCTTATCCCTGTAACCGACGGTGAGTTCAAAGCCTTTATTTTGCGCATCTGCAGCATTTACTGTTTTCCGCGGCTGCGTGCCGGTAGGGCTTACGCCAATACTTCCCGGCAGAAGGGTAGTAACCAGCAGGCCGGTACTTTTCCTGTTGTACCAATCGGCTTCGATGGTGAGGCGGTTATTTAAAAATGCCAGGTCGATACCGATATCTGTCTGGGCGGTTTGTTCCCATTTTAAATCGGGGTTACTTAAAGTGGTGATAGTGGTGCCGGATACAAATGTTTCCGTGCTGCCAAAGGAATATACCAGTGCACCTCCGGGTGTACCCTGGTACGTTTTCGCGGTATTCAGGAAGTTAGGAATGTTGTTGTTGCCGGTTTGTCCCCAGCTGGCGCTGAGTTTACCATCCGACAATACAGGGAATGCCTTCTTCATAAATCCTTCTTCTGAAAAGCGCCACGACAAGCCCGCTGCGGCGAAGTTACCATAACGGTTATTAATACCGAAGTTGGAGGCGCCATCCCTGCGGTAGCTGGTGGTCAGGATATATTTATCATCAAAAGTATAGTTCAGCCGGCCGTAGTAAGAGATCACGGAAGGACGGGCATAGTTGGAATAGGAGTTGGTAACAGACTGGGAAGAAGCTACGCCTACGTTGGGAATATTATCATTGGGCTGGCCGGTACCTCTTATAGTAGAGCCGTTGGTGATACCTGGATCGATATAACTTTGTCCTGCTATTAAAAAGAGCTGGTGTTTGCCGAGTATTTTGTCGTACGACAGGTAGTTTTCCAGCATGTAATAGGAGTTCTCTGTAAAGCCCAGCATCGACTGGCGGGCCTGGTTCAGGAAGTTGGACGACTGGTACTGTTGCTGGTAGCTGTTGTTCCGGTTGGAGTTCACTTCTGCTGCAAACTGTGAGCGGAATTTCAGTCCGTCGATGATACGTACTTCGCCCGACAGCTGCGGGAAAAAGGCCAGTGATTTAGTCGTCTGACTTCTCATGGAAATATCCTGAAGCGGATTACTGGCGTTGCTGTAGTCGTCGATGTTTGACATGATAGAATAACCGCCCTGTATAGATGCGTCCAGCACGGGTTTATACGGAGCATACTGAATGGCATTGATGATGCTGGCATAGTTGCCGTTGCTCACATACTGTCTGAATATCAGGTTCTGGGTAAACCGGAAGCGTCCCAGGATTTCTTCCAGCCCCACGCGTGCCTGGAATCTTTTGTTGGTAGCGTTGGTTATGATCGCCTGCTGATTGATATAGGTGGCAGATACAGAGTAGTTTACTTTTTCACCGCCGCCGCTGATGTTCAGATCGTGTTCGGATACAAGGGCGTTGCGGAAAATGGCATCCTGCCAGTTGGTGCTGTCCTGTAATACCGCCGGGGTATTGAATTTCGCGGGCAGTACGGCATTTTTGGTAGCGGCGAGATCTTTCAACGCATCAACGTACTGTACTGCGTTGAGGAGGTCCAGTTGTTTCCATGCTTTGGCGATGCCCCATTGGGAAGTAAAGTTAACACGGGGCGGACCGGGCTTCCCTTTTTTGGTGGTGATGATCACCACGCCGTTGGCAGCTGCAGAGCCGTAGATAGCAGTAGAAGACGCATCTTTCAGAATGGTGATGCTCTCTATATCCTGCGGATTGAGCGTATTGAACAGGTTTTTGGTTCCCTGGATACCATCAACCACGTACAGCGGATTGATGTCGGTGAAACTACCGGTACCGCGGATAATGATCTGGGCATCTGCACCGGCGGCGCCGCTGTTTTGCACTACCTGTACACCGGCAGCTTTACCGATAAGCAGCTGTGAGGGGTTGGTAGCGTTTACAGCGCCTGCTTCTTTTACCGTTACCACGTTGAAGGCGCCTACCACATCTTTTTTCCGGGCGGAGCCATAGCCGATAACGATGATATCGTTCAGGGCTGCTACCGTTTTCACGAGGCGTACAGAAAAAGTTAATGTGGCGCCAGGCTTCAGGCTGACGTTGTTGAGTTGTTGTGTTTCAAAACCCATGTAAGAAATGCTGAGTAGATATTTGCCTTCAGGCGGCAGTCCGGAGAAACGGAATATGCCGTTGCTGTCGGTGACTACGCCGGCGGAATACTTTGTTTTTTCATTCAGCGCCACTACCGAGGCATTGGGGAGGAGTTCGCCCTGATCGGTACGCACGGTGCCGGTTACCTGCAGGCGACCCTGCGCCTGAGAGGACATGGAAACGCCTGCTATCAGCATGCATAGCAGCAGGGGCAAATGCCATTTTGGTCGATAAAACATTTTCATAACTGGGACGTGTTTTTTAAAAATCCGGGGCATAGCAAGCCCCGGGCGCCTTTGCGCCTTTTGTGGAATAGAACTATAGTTGTTGAATTATTTCTTCTTAATAATAAATCCGCTATCGTTTCTGATCAGCTTCAGATTATTGGGAAGCGTTAAATCGGTCAGTATCTTCACCAGCGAGTCGGTCTTTTCAAATTTACCATCGAAGTAGATCTCTGTTACATCCGACGGATAATAATAGATGGCTACACCGTAATAATTACTCAGCTGATCGAGGACCTGCGCCATTGGTTGATTATTAAATTTATACCAGTCCGGCTTTGCATTCCCGGTGTTGTTGTTTCCTGCTTTTACTAATATACCCGTGCCCGTAGTATTGAAATCTGCCACGATGGATCTTCCTGTTTTGCGGTAGTACCGCAGTTCTTTTCCTGGTGTAAGTACTACCTTCTTATTGTTGGGGGCTCCCTGTACCAACACCTTACCGGTGTTCAGCCGTACGGTAATCATATCTTCCCCGGGGATCGCTTTCACGTGAAAAAAGGTACCCAGTACGGTAGTATACAGTTCGCTGCTATACACCACGAAGGGGTGTTGTTTATCGGCTACTACAGTAAAATCTGCCTCTCCTGTAAGATATATATTCCTGTTGTCCCTGAACTGTTTATTATACACCATGCTGGCATCCGGGAAAAGCTGTACCACTGATCCATCCGGCAGCACGGTAGTGATAGTTTTGCCACTGGTGTTTTCTTTGCGTTCCTGTTGTTCCGGCGGAATAGATGCGATTGTTGCGGATGCAACAACTGTTTCCTTTTCCTGGTCGCGGTTTACCAGTAACAAACTTCCTCCTATCAGCACGCCTGCGGTTATTGCCGCGATGGCCAGTCGTTTCGCCCATTTTGTACGGCTATTGGCAAATACGGTTTGGCGGTGGATGTTTTTCAGCCACTGTTGGGAAACCGTTTCCGGAAAATTGCCATCGTCCTGTATCTGCAGAAATTCTTCTTCCGGCAGGTATTTCTCCAGCATATCCGGATGTTCCTGCAGGTAGGTGGCTACCTCACGGGCTTCTTCCGGTGTGCATTGATTGCTAAAGAACCGCGCCAGTAATTCGTCATTTATCATGTTATGTACGGCTGATAGATAAGTAATACGTTTGTGAAAGACAGACTACTTAGTTGAAACCTAAAAATATTTTCAAAACGGGAAAAGCCAGGCTATGAGGGGAAGCAGCAGACGGAGATAATGTTTTATTTGCCTGATGGCCTGAAAGATATGTGACTCCACAGTTCTGGACGACAAGGAAAGTTCATGCGCTATCTGCTGATGGCTCATACCTTTAAATCGGCTCATTTCAAATACTTTGCGGCGCATCGGCGGCATTTCTTCCAGTGCGTGGGCCAGTTTATGTTGCAGCTCTTTTTCGGCCAGCCGGCCCCAGAGGTCATCTGCCGGCAGGGTGTACTGCTCAATTACGTGGATCACCTTTTCTTTGTACACGGTTTCCTTCCGGAGAAAGTCGATCAGGGTGGTACGGGCAATCCGGAACAGCTGGAGCTGTACGTCGAGATCGTCTGCCAGGCTTTCCCGGTAGTTCCAGAACTTGATGAATGTAAGCTGCGCCACCTCCTCTGCGATGAAAGGAGACTTTGTTTTCCGGAGAATAAAATAGTAGATCCTTTTGTGGCACGAATAGTATACTTCATTAAATACCAAAAGGTTACCTTGTTTCAAAGCAGCTATAGTATTCACAACGTGGCGTTTTACACCGGCAATTTAAATAAATAAATGCGGGAATTCCTATAGGGGGTGATAATGAGGTGGTGGAGGAGGGAAATCGGGGACTTTTGTACGGAGAATTTTTTCAGCGATTGTTAACGGCATTATCGATATCTTGAAATGTAAATATCAAAGATTTAAAATGATGAACTTTTTAAGGAACATTTTCAAAAAGGCTGGAGGAAGAACTGAATTCAATATTGAAGTATATATTAAGAAGCATTTAAAGGAAGTAAATGATAAGGTTCCCATGCTGGAAGAGAGGTATGGCAAGGATTTCTTCTCTTTTTTTTACAGGCATGATGCAGATGAAATGATACGCAGGGAGCTGTTAAAAGTACTTGAATTTTCAGCGTCAAGCCTGGATTGCCTGGATAACGATCATTGGCCCCAAAAGCATCCTTTTAATTTCCCCGGAACATTTTATACCGGAGAGTCTGATAGTTGTGGTACAGGGGAGACAGAAGCGCCTTTTAATGTACTGTTTGACGCCAATTGCCAGGAGTATGTTTTTAAACAACCCCAAAGTTATGCTGAATTGTTGTGCGTTATCGATGCCGGGGCTGTAGAGGTGTTCGACAGCTATTCCTGTAACGGGAATAAATATTGGACGTATAGTCAATGTAAAAATTGGTGGGCCGGTAAGGCCGATTTAATATACCAGTTAAATGACTCCGCCCTAAAAGAAATGAACAGGGGAAGGGAACAGCTTTATATAGATTACCTCAATTCGGATGCAGAATATGATCTGAGAAGATATTGTTTTTTCTTAGAGAATAACTTTTATCCTGGTGATGGAGTAGCGTTACCCGATTTATAAGGATCAGGAAAAGTATAAAAATTCTTCTTAACAGAAAAAATAAAAACATCCCCTACATCACGCAGGAACTCAGAAAAATACCTGTAAACCAGTAGAAAAAATACCTGCTTACCAGTAGATCAATGAGCCGGAAAAGCATTTACTTTTGATGATGAAAGATGGTAATCTAAGTATATTGCAGATTACAAGGCAAAAGACCGTTTCAGAACCGGCTACCTGTATTTTGGACAAAGCATATTAAACCAACATGATCATTCATCCTTTTAAGTATTCCCGGGTACCGGGCATCTTTTTTACGCTGATACTTCTTATTACAGCGGGTTTGTGTAATGCACAAGTTGCCTTAACACCGGGAAAGATTCCTTTTGAAACAAAATATCTCAAAACCGGGAAGTATGAAATGGGCTGCTATATTGTAGATGGGGGCAGGGAGACGGAGATCAGCTCATTTATCATTGATATTAATGCGAACAAAGAAACGATGTCTATCGTTACCACACTAAACCTGGTTGGCGCTGGTGACCCACGGATTGACACCATTATTTCTGATGGGAAAACTTTCACGCCTCTTTACAGGTCCTCATTCAACGATAAGTATGAGCTGATGCTCAACTATGGAAAGGAAGTTACAGGGTATCATTACGACAAACAAAGCCGGAAGAAACGCGTCATCAAAGAACCGGTAAACGAAGCTTTTTTTGATGGTTATTGCTATCCCTATTTACTTGGATTACTTCCCCTTGCTTCCGGATACAGTGCCAGCATGCCGGTGTATGATTACAGACCGGAGAATACCGTTAATCTGAAAAAGGCGATTATTGAAGAAGTAACCAGCGGTATGTATACCAGCAGTCTTACCGGTGCGCATAAGGTTTGGCTGGTGACTGTTTTTGAACAGGCCACCAACGATAAGTATGTGTATTACATCGACAAAGAAACACGCAGGTTATGGAAGGTGGATATATTTTCCAATGCCGGCCAGCATATTCTGATGGTTGACAGAGAGACAGATTTTAATCCTTTCAAGAGCACTTTTGATAAAGTGGCTACCATGAAACTGATAAAGTCGGGCAGTGCGGTTATCAGTGGACAAGTGTATGCAAAAGACAATGAAAATGAAGGAATGCTTAGTGGTATTGCAGTGATTAATATAAATAAAAAACAATACGCCCGTGCAGGTACATCCATTGTTTTGATCCCCTATACCGATTTCTTTAAAGAATGGATAAAATTAAATGAAGCATCCAGGAAAAAGGGAAGAGCAGTACCACTTCCGAAAGAAGCGGCGGAATGTATCAAAACAACAACTGTATATGATGACAAGGGCCATTTTGAATTTGTAAACCTGATGCCCGGCGACTACCTGATTTTTGCGGAAATTGGTTATGTACATACGTCCAGGCGAACTGAAGTGGTAGGTTATACGGATACTTATGTAAATGGCCTGTACCAGGGAACCTCTGAGAATACAACTGTCAGAAGTTATGTTGGTAACACTTCAGCCACTGTTAAAAAGGTAGTGAAGATAGAAAAAGAAGGAGAGACGGTAGAAGTGAAATTGAAGAAGACGTTATAGTTATTGCAGAATGAATTTTCAGGCAGCCGGAGATTAATCCTCCGGCTGCTTTTTTTATCTTCATAGTCGGATCATCCTGCGCTTACCTGCGTACCAATTCTACCCTTCTGTTGCTGGCTTTACCTGCTTCCGTTGCATTAGAGCCTATGGGTGATAAGGGGCCGACCCCTTCCGCCGTCAATTGTCCGGCACTCACACCATGTTTGGTGGTCAACTCATTTACAATAGCGGTTGCCCGTTGTTTTGACAGTGTAAGGTTATGCTGAAAATCCCCGGTATTATCGGTATGCCCAACGATAAATACTTTCTGAGAGGGATCCGCTTTTAAAAAGCTGGCTATTTCTTTCAAACTGGGAGTAGATTCAGGTTTTATAGTTGCCTTGTCGGTGTCAAAATAAATACCGTAAAAGGCCATTTTCCCTTCTTCTTTCATTCCTTTTTTTATCTGCTCGGCGGTGATGGCTTCCACATCCTGGCGCATAGCGCCTTCTTTTACACTGGTTACCGTATAATAGCCGCTGCCGTCTGTATAAACCTGCAACCAGTATATGTCGCTTCCCTTTTTGATTTTGCCATACAGCGTGCTGTTTTTGTTATAGGCATCCGGTAGCTCACCACCTGCCTTTACAATGGCATTCTTATAATTTTGATAGATCTGAACGGGTGCGGGTCGATTTTCAAAGTCACCCAGCCAGCGAAAGGATACTTCCAGGAATTCTCCGGATTTTTCCACAACGCTATAACCGTTTGGGGATTTGTCGTTCAGCGTAAACTCCAGCTTGTCGAACTCCCGGTTAACGCAATCCGATACTTCAAAATTGGACATGTTGCTGAACAAGGGATGGCCCGGGCATTTTTGTCCATAGATATTACTGGTCACACCAATGCAGGTGATAAGCAGAAGGTTAAAAAAGAAAGAATGTTTCATAGTTGAAAGGATGATGACTATTTACATATTGAGCAGCCCGTTGTAGTTGATAACAACGGCGTCTATCCGTAAAAATAGTATTTTTTTGTTATCACTTCATGGCACAATTTACTTTTCCGGATCTGGTAATAACAGCAGCCGGAGAAGGCACATTATGGATGCGGTGGAAAATCAGTATGGGTACCAATCGGCCTTACATCTAACCAGAGTGTATATTGACGGCCATTCGTCTGCCATCTGTTAAATAATCTCGCTTCGAGGAACATCCATCTTTGCCTAATTCTTTTTTTAACACTCACCGATGTGGCACTGTTGTAATCATCTGATAATTTATTCAGTCTCCGTACAAAGTCCACCTCATCATTGTAAATGGCCAGCGCTAACTGATGGTCCGGGTTCAACCCAACTTCATGTTCGCCACGGCCATGATCTTCATCTACTTCTTTTTCTTTCTCCTTTTTCCCCGTTTTCTTTTTCTTCTCCTCCCTGATTTGATGTAGCTGCTCCAGTACCGATACTGCTTTTACATAAGGAAAGCATCTTTCCGGAATAACAATTTCCCCACCTCCGGACATGATATAGTAACATAATTCATTCCCATGCTCCTTATCAAGGATCTCAGTATGATTACTTTCTTCGTTAGGTGACCTTACCGCTCCAATGTTTGATTTGATATATATAGCAACAAAACTGTCGCCATATACAATACCGTCAACAACGGTTGCCAGTTTCTTTTTTCCTACGGGTGTTACATAAAACCCGCGTCCTTTACCGATATGATTAGCTGAATCCACTTTTTCCACTGCAGGTCCCTTCGCCACGAGGCTTTCCAGGTTTGCGAAATCGGTTTCATGCACCCCGAGTTTTTTCAGCCCCTTGTAGGTTTCAGGAAAGTTTTCCCAGCCAAAGTCTTCGGGAGACTGGCGACGTTTTGGCTGCTGGCTTACCTCGGGTAATGAAAAGCTTTGCAGTCCTTTAAAATCTTCCTCTCCGAATCCTGCTTCCTCTCCAAAACCTTCTCCATATCCTCCATCTTCCTCTTCTTCAGATGATTCCTTTTCCAGGTCTTCAACTATATCACTCACGCTGCTATCGTCGCTTTTAAGCAGCCGGATCAGCCTTAGCAGTTCCGTTTTCTCGTTGTCTTTCAGCGGCTTGGTTATTCCAAGGTGCGGACTCCAGCCTATGGCGAGCTTCAGGTCTGCCAGTTTCGACGATTCGGTGACGTCCACGCCGTTGATCTGCATCAGTTGAGCCGTAGGTACAACCGAAGCAGCCGCCTGCTGTTTGAATCCCTTATAAGGCCCGGTTGCAGGATCTTTCGATAACTGTACGGCCTTTTGTCCCATTTCATCCGCTTCTTTTTCCAACCCTGAATCATTATTGATATTTACCTTACCCTTCAATTGCATGGTGGGCGTTACCCGTCCCTGTTTCTGCTGTACAACATGCCAGGCTTCATGCGGCAGGTGTTTTTCCTGGCCGGATGCCAGGTGTATATCCGTTCCCTGGGCAAAAGCGTGCGCCTGTAGTTGTGAAGGCTTGCCTGAATTGTAATGTACGTTTACATCATCCATTGAATAACCCGACAGGTTTTCAATGCCGGATTTAAGGTTATCAGGCAAACCGGTATTATTGGACTTTAATTGAAATGGCTTAGGCCCATTACGCATTTGTAACGGATCTTCTTCATGATCCTTTTCATCAGATGCTCTTTGAACTGGCTGAACAGCGGGCTTCGATATTCCTGAAATACTATGGTTGTACGCTGCAGCGGAGGATGGTGAATGTATCACCCCGCTATACTGGTTTTCATGTGACATAATATGAGGGATTGGATTATATCATATATCGTAATTTACATCATTTGGGTTATAAAATGATGTAAAATCATGACAAGCCCGCTTTGAAATGATGGCTATCTAACCACCATCCCCGTTATCCCCCCGATGATATCATTCAAACCCACCGGTTTCTCATTTTTCCAGTAAGTGGCTTTGCCATCAAGATAACCAGCTATATAAACGTCGTTTCCTGCAACCGTGATAACACTTGCGCCGGCGCCGGAGGCCTCTTTGCCATCGGTGAGCCTCACCGCTTTCCCGTTTTTCCAGTAAACAATGATATTGGCGCCTTCCGCATTCCTGTCGATCCCGGTTACGTATACATCATTGCCGGATACCGCAATAGCATTGGCCCTGCAGCCACCGGGAAGTATCACCGGTTCACCGTTTTTCCAATACATGGCCACTTCCTTTCCATCTTCATCCGTTTTAAAACCTGCTACATAAATGTCGTTGCCGGATATGGCAATAGCATGGGCTTCCGCACTCTTCTGTCCGTCCGACAACGAGATGGCGGCGCCGTTTTTCCAGCAGGTGGCCACATAGTTGCCCTGATCATTTGGCTGGTAACCGGCTATATAAACATCGCTGCCGTTGAGTGCAATGGCATGTATTTCAGCGTCTGCACCCAACGAGGTGGGGGCGCCGTTTTTCCAGTATACTGCATCGCCGCCATTGCTGCCAATCACATGTACATCCGGGCCGGATATAGCGATGCCAACTGCTTTGGAAAATGTTTCCCCGTTGGCGAGCGTTACAGCTTTCCCGTTTTTCCAATAGGTAGCAACAGGCTCTCCGGCGGTGTTATATTCGTGACCGGCAACATAATCATCATCGCCGGATACTGCGATAGCAGCCGCTCCTGCGGTTGTTTTGCCATCCGTTAGCCGGATTGTTTTTCCATTTTTCCAATAGGTAAGGCCAGGTTCTTTACCGGAATAGTCGTCATATACCGCTAATATAGCAGGAGAGGACTGGGCTTTAACTGTGGCGGTAAAAGTTAACAACAATGCCAGCGTGCTGGCCAGGGGTTTAATTTTTCTGATCATGCTTTATTTTTTTGCAGGTGTTCCGTTTAGGGTATCTGATTAAGGGCTTAAGATACGATTTTTTATATACCGGAGAAGAGGTAGGTGCATGAAAAAAAGCCTTCGGATCATCCTGACCGAAGGCTTTTAAAAAAGTATGATAACAGATTTTATTTGAAAAGATGAATGACCAGGTTTACTTCAAATGTTCCATTGGTGTAGTTGCTCAAACCTGCCGTCTGCGAGTTGTATACCAGCTGGAATCCGGCTATGGACCTGTAGTTTACGCCTGCGCCGGCACTAAAGCTCTTCGAAGAATGATACATGGCAAACGCATTCAGTTGTTGTTGTAAGAAGATGAAATTAGCGCCGGCATCAATAATATTATCATACCCTTTCACACCACGCATACACACTTTAGGTTCTATTGAATTCAACTGCCCGTCCATTTCAAATTTATATCCCGCTGCAGCGAAGTACAGGGCGCGATCTATTCCATCGTCTTCGGCTTTGTTTTTAACAAAGCTAACCAGGTTTGGGACAGATGCCTGCACCGTAAGCCCTTTGCGGGTGTAGGCCATGCCGAAGTCGCCTTCAAAGTAATTATCCCTTCTGTTGAAGGCGTTGATGTAGGTGTCGGTTATATCGCCATTGACCCCTTTGGTGTCCAGCCGGCGGTTTATAAATGCGGCCGACAGGCCAAAATGCAATACCCCTGCGCCGCTTAAACTCAATGGAAGGTGGTAAGCATAAGTGAAGGCTACTTTTGTACTGTTGATCAAGCCGGCTTTATCGTTAAAAATATTCATGCCAATGCCTACGCGCTTTCCGAGCATATAGTCGGCCGTAAGGGCTTTGGCCACCGGCGCCCCCGGTATATCTGACGATTGCCGCTGGTAAGCCGCGTACACATGTAACCCGGTGTCGATACCTGCCATTGCTGCATTGGCCATGTACTGATCCAGGAAGTATTGCGCCGCCAATGGCTCATACATCATGGTAGGATTGCCCGCAGTTTGTGCGCCTGCATATTGACTGCTGAGAGCGAAAGCTCCCAGCAGCGTGATATATCTCACATACTTTTTCATAGTCGTTTGCTTAGTAATTTGCATTGACAATTGTGATAAACCCTTTAAACTTCGGTGTGTTACCGCCCAGATCAATAATATAATAGTAGGTTCCTTCTGCCAGCCGCTGACCATTTACGGTACCATTCCAGTTGTTGGTATAGCCGCGCTGATGGAATACCATGCGTCCTGAACGGTCAAATATCTTTACTTCATTTTGCGGGTACATATCGATATTCTTTACCACCCACAGGTCGTTTTTGCCATCGCCGTTAGGAGTCAGGATATTGGTGGCTTCCAGTTTATAGTCCTCTTTAACAGTGATTGTGATATCCTTCGTAACGCTGCAACCGCTGCTGCCGGTGATAGTTACCTGGTAGTTGGTGGTAACCGCCGGGCGGGCTACGGGCGAAGCGGTAGTTGGATCATTCAGTCCTGTTGCCGGGGTCCATAAGTAGGTATGGCCGCCGGAAGCCGTGAGTGTGATCGTTTCTCCCTTACTGATTGTAGTGTTTCCATTTGCCCGTACATTACCCACAGGTAATGGGTTTACAGTTACTATCACTGCTGCGGAGAGTACGCCGAAATTGTTATCGTAAATCGCTTTTACGGTATAGCTGCCGCTTTCGCTCACGGTCAGCGATTGGCCGCTGGCTCCGGGTATCTGGATGCCGTTGCGGTACCACTCATTGGTGGTTGTGCTGCTGGATTGTAACGTGAGCGTATTGGATTCGCAGAAAGTGGTACTGCCCTGGGCCGTGATTACCGGCGCCGTCCATGCAGTAACGACAATAGTTTGTGTAACCGTTTGCGCCGGCTCGTAGTTGCTGTTACCCGGTTGTGAAGCGCTGATGTTGGCAGTGCCTACTGCTCCCACGTGTGCCGTATTGCCGTTGATACTGATGGAAGCGGTATTGTCGCTGGTAAACGTAACCGGTAGTCCGGAGCTGGCAGTGGCAGTGAGTATGAAATCAGGATCTCCCTGGTTTTTATTACCTGTTTGAGTGAAGGTAATTTGCTGCTGTGCCTTTGCAATTGTCAGTTGACCATCTGTAAAGGAGATGTTATAATTGTTGCTGGTTAAGCCAGAAGGCGTAATGACATAAGTGCCTGCATTTATGGCTCCCTGCGACGTACCTGTGTAGGCAAGTGTGCCGGTTAAACTGGTTGCTGCATCTCCATTCACGAATCCGGTATAATCTACGCCGTTGCCGCCCGTATAGCCGTTACCGCTATAGGTGCGTACTTCGTCTTTGGCTTTAATATTCAGCGTCGCTTTGGCAACGCTGAATGTTTGCGTGACTTGTGTGGCCGGCGAGTAGTTGCCGTTACCTGCCTGGTCAGCTGCAATGGTTACATTGCCTGCGCCGGTAATGGTAACGGTGTTGCCGCTGATAGTGGCGGGCCCGCTTACCACGCTGTAGCTCACCGCTAACGCACTGCTGCTACCGGCGCTGAGCGCAAAGGCAGCGTCGCCATATGTTTTACCGGTGATGGCCGGGAAGGTGATGGTTTGTGGTGCCAGTCCAACGGTTAAGTTGCCATTAACCGCAGTGAAAGTATAGTTCGCCGCGGTGAGTGGTGTTATATCCACTGTAATAGGATAGGTACCTGATGCACTGCTATTATTTGCAGTAGTGCTGAGAGCAGCAACGCCAGTAATCACGCTATTGTTTTCCCCGTTCACAAACCCGCTGATGGTGTAAGTGAGTGCAGGATTATTAGCGCCATATACTTTCTGTTTATCATCTGCAGTTACCATCAGCGTGGCCGGCGTTACCTGGAACGATTGGCTCACCGCCGCTGCTGCGGTATAGTTAGCATCTCCTGCCTGTGTGGCGCTGATGGTTACATTGCCCACGCCGGTGATAGTGACGGTATTACCGTTTACGGTAGCCGGACCGGAAGTAACGGCATAGGCTACTGTTAACCCTGCATCGCTACCGGCGCCGAGTGTAAAGGCAGGGTCACCATATGTTTTACCGGTGATAGCCGGGAAGGTGATGGTTTGTGAAGCTTGCGTAATAGTAAGTGATCCGTTCACAAAGCTGAAGTCGTAATTAGCTGCTGATAATGCACCATTGGTAACCGTAATCGGATAAAC